>CAWIHQ010000006.1:0-770907 GCA_963835965.1 uncultured Actinomycetes bacterium | reverse complement strand
CCACCCACTTGACGCGGGGCGAGTATCGCGGCACGATTTTGGTCGTAATGCGCAGCGTTATTGCGAGCTTGGTAGTCGCTTCGCTCGCCCTCCTCGTAGCGGTTGCGGGCGCTCGCGCTCAGCCGTCTTCGTTCATGGGTGGCGTCAATCTCAGCATCAAGGGCTGGGGGACCGTGAATCCTGGGAGCGGCTGGGATCTTCACCGCTCGGTTGCGTGCCGCTACGCGTCGTGCTCGGGAGAAGCGTTGTTTGCGCGGACGCCTAAGGTCGTCCTTACCGCGAAGCCGTACCAAGGCTGGAAGTTCCGCAGATGGCGCGGACCGTGTGAGGGGGTGAAGACGCTGCCAAGGTGCAAGATCAACCTGCGTCACCTGCACGCCGACCCGTTCGGGCAACGGGTTGCACTCATCCAGGCGATCTTCACGCCGATTGCGCGCGGACTCACGCGCGCACACCCGATCCAGATCGGAACCGCGGCGAGCATTGGACGCTTCATTACGGTGCGGGTCAACTCCGCGAGTCCGAATGTGCAGCTCTCGCCGGCCGCCCTGCCGGGGTACGAGTACTTCGATGCCAACCTGACCGTGACCTACACGGGCGGCGGCTCAGCGACGGCCGGTGACCTCACCTATCACGTCATGGGGAGCCACAAGACGTCATACACGCCGTTCGCTAATGCGTGCCCTGATCCCGGGCCACAACCCCCTCTGGACTTCCAGGACCCCATCCCCCCGGGCCAGTCCACGAGCGGATATGTCTGCTGGACGATCGCCACAAACGACGAGAGCAGCCTCGAGCTCTATATCGGCTCGGGCACACTCAACTTTCCCGGCACAACCTGGCTCGCGCTGCACTGAGCTCCGCTGAGGCCCGTGTTCCGGAAAGACCCGAGCGCGGGTAGCTTCTCAGTGCTTGGCGGCGGCTGGGTCAAGCGGGACGGTCGTCGCCCGTGAGCGTTCGCCTTTCTCGCTCGAACTCTTCCCGTATATCTGCCGTGAGCAGCTCGATTAGCGGCGTGTCGCGCAGGGTCTCCCAGACGAGCTCGCGTGATCCGAGCCGCGCGATGTAGGGGTCGTCGATGATTTCGGCCAAGTGGCGGCCGAGGCGGTGCTGCCGGCGGATGTAGGAGAGGAGGCGCTCTTCTCGGAAGGGTCGCCGTGCGAGGAAGTAGTAGGGCGTGCGGCGGAGCGGATTCCCGTTTGTCATCGTATTACGATTTTACCAGCGAGGCACCAGCCGAGACGGGGGTGCACTGCTGTGCCGGTGCCCCGCCGCCAATCAGGGCTTGCCCGGATGGCTGCAGCCGCGTTCGGCCGTATTCTGCATTCCCTCAAGAGGAAAGGAGCGGTTATGGGCACGCTCTTTACGGTCCTCGCGATCGCTTTGGTCGTTGCTGTGCTCGGCTTGGTGGCGTTCGTGCTCTTCGTAGAGCCTTTCGTGGATCACACTGAGCGCTTCCGCGACTCAGGCGGCCGAAGGCTGGGCTCGAGCCCGCACCTTGACTGAGCCGTAGCGCACACATCGGCTGGGGCCAGACCGTATGGAGTGCCCGGCGCCTCGCTCGTAAGTTAGGCGCGGGTTGCCGTCGGGATTGGCCCGGCGGTAGAGCCGCAATTACGGGAGGCGCCGGTTATGGGCGAAGGTAGCTGGGTCGGGCTGGATGTGCACGCTCGTTCGGTGGTCGCGGGCGTGATCGATGTTGAGAGCGGTGAGGTGCGGTCGCTTCGGGTGCCGCAGGGGTCGGAGGCAACCGTCGCGTGGTTGAAGACGCTGCCGGCGCCGGTGCGGGTCGTGTACGAGGCGGGGCCGACCGGGTATGGGCTGGCGCGTGCCTGCGCCGCGGCGGGGATCAGCTGCGTTGTGGCCGCGCCGTCGCGGATCCGGGCGGCAGCCGACCGGGTGAAGACCGACCGGCGGGACGCCGAACGGCTCGCGCGGTTGCTGCGGCTGGGTGAGATCACGCCGGTACGAGTGCCCGAGCCCGAGGAGGAGGCGGCGCGTGATCTCGTCCGTGCCCGCGAGGACGCCCGCGGTGATCTGATGCGGGCCCGCCACCGGCTCTCGAAGCTGCTGCTGCGGCACGGGGCGGTCTACGAGGCGACCGCCTGGACGAAGGCTCACGACGCGTGGCTTCGCCCGGCAGCGATTCCCGAGCGGGCCGCTCGCGCTCGTGTTCGACGAGTGCTACGGCCGGATGCTCGACGCGAAGACCAGGAGGGACGCCCTGGACAAGGCGATCGCAGAGCTCGCCGCCACGCCACCGTACGTCGACGTGGTTGAGCGGCTCGTCTGTCTGCGTGGCGTCTCCACCCTGACCGCGTTCGCGTTGACCGTCGAGCTCGGCGACTGGACCAGGTTCCGTCCCTCCTCGCTCGGTCCCTTCCTTGGCCTCACCCCGAGCGAGCACTCCAGCGGCGAGCGACGCCGCCAAGGCGCGATCACCAAGACCGGCAACACGAACGCGCGCCGGCTCCTGATCGAGGCCGCCTGGCACCAACGCCCGCCATCGCGTCGAAGCGTCACGCTCGAGCGCAGACGCACCGGCAAGCCCCTTACCGTGCGCGCACCTCTTGACACGATGGTCTAGTACTAGTCATACTAGTTCTATGGAAGCCCCCGTCTCGCGTTTGTCGTTCTGGCTCCACGAGCTGATGGCCGAGGCAAAGCGGCGAGCGCGACAGCGACGGCTACTCGTCGTGCTGCTCGTCGTCGTCGTCGCCGGAGTGACTGCAGCTGTCGTGCTCCGCCCGTCGGGCGGGGGGTCGCGCTCAGGTTTGTCCGGGCGGGTGGGCAGCGCATCGGCCAGCTCCCGCTCCGTGCACTTTGGAACGTTCGTGCTCACCGTTCCCAAGGGCTTTCACCAGTTGGAGGTTGGAACGGGGAGGTCTCTGCAAGCCTTCTGGGTGGCCCACCATCCCCGAGCAGCTTCCACAGGGGTGCGGCTTCGCGCGAGCGCAGTCTACCTCTGGGCGCAGGCGAATGCCCCGCAGCGCCTCGTCGCTCCGAAACTGCCTCTCGATCTTCACAAACTCCACCGGTTGCCGGGGTTCGCCCACGACGGCACCGCGTGGCAAGGCATCCTCTATGGAGGCCACGAGGGCTACAACCTCGGAGACCACGAGGGCTACTCACTCATCGTCTTCGAGGGAAGCAAAGCTTCAGCGGCCGACCGCGCGGCAATCGAACGCGCCCTCAGATCAATCCGTCGCGCAAGCTAGCGCGAAAGTCGCACTCCGACACGAAGGGATACTGGCCTGGGCCAGTGTCCTTACGCCTGAGCACTTGCTGCCTGCAGGCCTGACAGCGGCCAGCGGGCCGTCAACCCAATGTTGTTGAGTAGCCGTCTGGGCGCACTACGGTTCCCGCGGCTGCCGCTTGCCGTCTCGGCCCCGCGGACGCGCTACGTCGTGATCGCGCTCCTCTCCCCGCCCCTCACGTATGTGCTACTCACGTGAGTCTGCATGCTCGCCCGGGGCCCGCACGACCTGCTCGGCGGCCCTCGTGGCGGGCACCGGTCTCCGCCAAGTCCTAGGTAAGCGTCTCCCACGTGTTGTCGAGACCCTTGGCGAGCGTGGTTTCGGCTTGCCATTGGAGCTCTCGTGCGGCCAGGGAGGAGTCGATCACGCTGTGCCTCAGGTCTCCCGGTCGCTCGGCCGCGAAGTGCGGCTCCTGCTCGACGCCGGTCGTCTCGGCGCAAAGACGGTGAAGCTCGCGGATCGTGGTGGGGACGCCGCTGCCGACGTTGAAGATGCCTCCGAGAGGCGAAGCAGCTGCGGCCAGCATTGCCGCTACAACGTCGCCGACGTACACGAAGTCGCGCGTCTGTTCTCCGTCCCCGAAGATCTCTGTGTCCTGCCCGTCGCGCATCCGGTCGAGGAAGATCGCCACGACGCCACCTTCAAGGGTCGGCATCTGACGCGGGCCATAGACGTTGGCGAAACGGCACGTCACGTGTCCGGCGCCGTACAGCCGGTTCCACGTCGCCAGGTACCCCTCCCCCGCGAGCTTGGAGGCCGCGTACGGAGACGATGGCTGCGGCTCGTGGTGCTCTGTAGCCGGCCGCTCGCACTCTCCGTAGATCGCGCCCCCGGTCGATGAGAAGACGACGCGCGCATCGGCTGTCCGCGCCGCTTCGAGCACGCGCACCGTTCCGACGACGTTGACGTCCGCGTCGAACGTGGGACGCTCGACCGACGTACCGACATCCGCCTGCGCGGCAAGGTGGAAGATCACGTCCGGCCGCAGCCGCGCTACCAGCTGCTCTAGAGCCTGGTCGCGGATGTCGAGCTCGTGCAGTTCGGCGGCCGAAGCGAGGTTGTCACGCGACCCGGTGGCGAGGTTGTCGACGACGTGCACCTCGTCGCCCCGCGCGAGCACGGCGTCGACCACGTGCGACCCGATGAATCCAGCGCCCCCGGTCACCATCACCCGCATCGCCGAGATCCTAGGCGCGCTCGCCTCGCCGACGCGCTGAGCAACGCTCAGCTTCTGCACGGCCTGAAGTGGAGCGTCGGCCCCAGCGTGGCGTTACATTGGCATGAACGCTCCCGCCGGAGGCAGGGAAGATGCTTAGTAGCCGGGCCACCGGGGGGACGGCCGAATTCGAACACCCGTCCGTCCTGATCGCGGACGATGACATGCCGCACCGTCACGCCGTTCGCGAGGCGCTGGAGGCGCATGGATTCGTCGTCCTCGGCGAGGCGAGCGACGCTGCCGCCGCGATCGGAGCGGCAACCCGCCTGCGACCGGACATCTGCCTGATCGAGATCGAGCTGCCGCTCGAGGGCCTGAACGCGATCGGGAGGATCGCCAAGGCCTCGCCGAAGACGATGATCGTCGTCCTCAGCCGCTCCGAACATCCCGAGGACGTGGTCGCCGCATTCATGCGAGGCGCCTCGGGCTACCTCTTGAAAGGGATCAGCGGCGAGCGGCTCGCCTCGACCCTTCGCGGCGCGTATCTCGGAGAGCCTCCGCTGTCGCGGTCGCTCGTCCCCTACCTCGTCGACGAGATCCGGCGCGGTTCCATCCGGCGGCTGACGCTACCCGCCGGCCCGGTGACGCTCACCCCACGCGAGTGGGAAGTCGGCGAGCTTCTCCGCGAAGGCCGGTCCACGACCGAGATCGCCGAGAGACTCGGCGTCTCCCCCATCACCGTTCGCCGCCATATCGGCCTGCTGCTCCGCAAGCTCGGTGCGAAGAATCGCGAGGCGGCCGTCGAGCTTCTGCGCGCCTACGGCCGACAGTGAAGAGGGCTCAAAACCCATTGAGCGCTGCGATCTGGCAGCGCTGATCACGACCTGAACGGGACCTGCGTCGCACCCGAGCAGGACCTCCGACGGTCGGCGCCGCCGGCGCACTACGGCTTGATGCAGTAGACAAGGCGCGCCCTCAGCGCAGACGGTCAGATCTCCTTGGGCCCGTGCGGGTCAGGACGTCGATTCGAGCGCGAGAGTCGGGGGGCGCGCCTGTCGTTCCTTCGCCTTCATCGCAACCGAGGACAGGTGCCGGCGGACGGTGATGTCCGACAGCTCGAGCTCATAGGCGATCTCCTTCGTGGTCATTCCTTCGCGGCGTCGCGCCATCACGTCGGCCTCGCGCCGCGTGAGCTGCAGCTCGAGCCCATCGACGGACGTCTGCTCCTGCGTGCCTCCGCGCAGCTGGTCGATGAGTGTGCCGACGCCCGCCCGCGGGATGACCGGGTCGCCGCGCAACGCAACTTCGACGGCGCGAACGAGGCTGCCGGCCCCGAGCGTCTCGGCGACGAACCCGTCGGCGCCGGCCCGGACCGCGGCGAGCAGCGCCTCCTGGTCGAGCTTGGGTGCGACGACGAGCACCGGCGTCCCCGGCGCGCGCTCGGCGATGCGGCGGACTGCGAGGACGCAACCTCCGGAGATCTCGAGGTCGACGAGGACGAGCCCGGGAGCGTAGAGCTCGGCCGCCTTCGCCGCTCTCGACGCGTCGGCGACGTCGGCTGCGACGTCGAGGCCGGCGCGCGAGAGCACACTGCGGCGCGCTGCCCGCACGAGTGCCTGGCCGCCGGCGACCACAACGGTGCGCGGCCGGCGATCCGGGACGGCAGGAGCCGGTCCACGGGGAACCCCGATGGATGCGATGGAAGAGTTCATTAGTGCCGCAGTGCCGCGTTCGGCTCCTCGCTCTCGAGGCGCCTCGGACGGCCGCTACCAAAGGATGGTGAAAAGTGCGCTGCAGGGCAATCCCTCTGCCGGGTGAACGGGCCTCTAGGTACACGGCCGCGCGGCACGTCCCGCGTCAGGCTTGCGCCTCGTGCTACTGGCGATGCTTTCGAAATCTCTTGAAAGCTCCGTCCCTCGAATGAGGGCCTAGCCGCACGGGTTAAGTGAACGGGACCCCAGGCCAGTTGTCTCGCCCAACTCACTCCTCCTAGATACGTCGCAGAGACGGTTTCGCCGCGGCAGGCGTAGCTGCTCTCGACGAAGGGGCGAGTACTTGAGGAGGATGGCGTCAACACAGAGAACAACCAACTGGTTGTCCTGGCGCTGCGATCTATCAGCGCACCCTTCGGCAGAGGTTCGGCATCAGCAGCACGCGGGCGTCCGTGCCCGACGTGTGTGGGGTCAGCCGCGCGCTGACCGGAAGCAAGCGCGGGTGGCTTTCCGCACGCACGAATCAGGCCGGGCGATCGGGTGTCGCCGCGGCGTAACGCAGTCCCCTGCACGTGCGGGGAGGAGGTAGGAAATGAAGGGGTTCATCAAGAGCAAGAAGGGGATCGCCCTCCTTGCCACACTCGTCGTCGCGGCGGCTGCTGCGATCGGCGCGTACGCGTACTTCAGCAGCTCTGGTACAGGCACTGGTTCGGCCACCGTCGGCTCGTCGACGGCGTTCGTCGTCACTGAGACGATGCAGTCTGGCGGTCCGCTTTATCCGGATCCGAGCATCGGCGGAGCGAACATTCAGACGAACACCTACACGGTCCACAACCCGAGCGCGGGTAACCAGCAGCTGAACCAGGTCGTGATTTCGATCCTGAACGGCGACACCACGGCCTGGGTGCTCTGCCACGGTGAGACGCCCTCGACTAGCACCGTCGATGGGAGTGGCAACTGCACGAATGGCGACTTCGTTGGCGAGCATGCCTGCACGAAGGCTGACTTCTCGGTCGGCGGCCAGACCGCGGGTTCGTCCTACACGGACACCTCGCAGGCGGGCGACCTGACCGCAGGCCAGACGGTCACGAGCTCGGTGACGGTCGAGATGATCGACAACCTGGCTGCGCAGGACAACTGCCAGGGGGCGGCCGTTCCGCTCTACTACTCGGCCAGTTAGCGGGTAGGCAATTGGAGGGGCGGTTTCGGCCGCCCCTCCACCACTTCCACTGAGGAAGGAGAACGGTTCGGGTGACACGGTTGGTTCGGAGGACAGCGAGGAGCGCCAGGCGGAGGCCGCTGCTGGCGTTGCTCTGTGTTCTCGCGGTCGGCGGCGGCACGTGGGGTGCGGTGGCCTTCGCGGCTCCGCCGCCTTCGGTGCCGCCGGCCCCGGTGCTGACGAGCTACCCGCCCGACCCGAACGGGACCGCGACCTCCACCTTCAGCTGGACGGACTCACAGGCCGGTGTTACCTACCTGTGCAGCGTCGAAAACGGCAAGTTCTTCTCGACCGTGACCCCGCCCGGCGGCGGCTCGCCGCAGCCGTGCAGCTCGCCGCTCACCTACAACGTCGCCACCAGCAACAACGGCACGCACCAGTTCGCGGTCGAGGCCGTGGACGCGCTGGGCAACGTCTCCTCCCCAGCCAAGTACTCCTGGAAGGTGCCGAAGTCAGCCCTACCGTTCACGATCAGCGGCAACGCCGGCACCGTCTATCCAGGCGGGGCCTCGAGTTCGTTCCACACGACGATCACGAACCCCAACACCGGCCCGATCACGGTCACCAGCCTCACGGTCAGCCTTGGCACGATCCCCTCCGGCTGCCAGGCGAGCTGGTTCACGCTCAGCCAGTCGAACGTCTCCCCCTCACAACCGATCACCGTGCCCGGCAGCGGCTCAGTCACGCTGCCCGACCCGGCAAACGCACCTGGGGTGACCCCGCCGACCGTCTCGATGAGCGACAGCGGCCCGCAAGATAGCTGCGCGAACGCGACGGTCCTCATCAGCTACGACAACACCTACCCGGCCAGTTTCTCTGTTGGCGCCCCGACCCCGTTCACGTTCACGATCGGGAACGCGAGCGGCGGCCCGATGTATCCGGGCGGCGGCTCCGGCACTTACGAGACCGAGACCTACAAGGTCAACAACCCCAGCCCGGGCGCGCAGAACCTGAACCAGGTCGTCATCTCGGTGGCGAACAACGACGGTTCGACCTGGTCGTCGCGGACGGACGGCACGAAGCCTGCCTGCACGGCAGGCGACTTCGAGTTGTCGCTGGACGACTCGACGTGGGCGTCTGCCGGCGACTCGGTCACTGACACGAGCATCGCGGCTGACCTCGGCGGAAGTGCGTCGAGCGCCACCCACACGGTGTACATCCGGATGAGCAATCGTGAGGATGCAACTCCGGGCGACGGCACCGGCAACCAGGACAACTGCCAGAACCTGACGACCGTCCCGCTCTACTTCGCGGCCAGCTAGCCACCGATGAATACGCACCCGAACCCCGACCACACGAGCATCAGCCACAACAGCCGGCCGCGGCAGAAGCTCCGCCTGCTCCGCCGCGGCCTGCTCGTTCCGGTCATGGCGGCCGTGCTCGACAACGGCGACCGGGACGCCTGTCAAGGCGCCACCGTCCACCTCAGCCTCACCGGAGCCTCGTGATGAACCTCTTCACGAAACCGCTCAGGAGGTCGCAAGCGAAGCTGCTCCTCGCCAGCGTGGCCGCCCTGATCGTGGCCGCAGGCGCGGCCGCGTACTACCTGTCCACCGGCGCAGGCACCGGCACCGCTGCAGTCGGCACGCTGAACCCGCCCACGAACGTGATGGCGACCGCGACCCCCGGGAGCGGGACGGTTCCGGTCAGCTGGACGGCCTCGGTGAGCGGCGGCAGCGCGGTCGCCCCGCAGGGCTACTACGTGCTCCGCTACCTGGGCAGCACCCCGAGCGCCGCCTGCGGCACCAGCCCCACCTCGCTCACCACAGGCACCAACTGCAACGACACGAGCGTCGCGGACGGCACCTACACGTACACGGTGGTCGCGGTGTTCAACAGCTGGACGAGCGAAAGCGCCCACAGTTCGTCGGTGATGGTCGTCAACGACATCACCCCGCCGACCACGACGATCAGCTTCCCCATGAACGGCGGCTCCTACAATGCGGCCGGCTTCGCGACCCAGTGCGTGAGCGGCACGGTGACCGGAATCTGCGGGACGGCCTCTGATCCGAGTGGTGTCGTGGACGTGAAGGTGGCGATCGAGAACAGCGCCGGCAAATACTGGGACGGGAGCGGCTTCACGCAGAATTCGCCCGACTTCATCCTCGCGTCCGGGACGACTTCGTGGTCCTACGCCTTCACGCCGCCCAGCGACGACACGTACACCGTCCTCGTGCAGGCAACCGACGGGGTCGGGAACACGACTGCTTCCGGCCACGAGACGACGGCGTCCTTCCTCTACGACACGGTCGCGCCCACCCCGACGGTGACTGCTCCGGCGGCGTTCGTGAAAACGACCACACCGACCATCTCCGGTACCGCCGGGACGCAGGCGGCAGACTCGACCCACAGCGCCGACAACTCAACCGTGACGGTGAAGATCTTCAGCGGCTCGGGAACGGGCGGACCGCTCCTGCAAACCATCACGGGCGTGACAGTCACCAGCGGGACCTGGTCGACGACGCCATCGCCTGCCCTGGTCGCAAACGCTCAATACACGGCGCAGGTCCTGCAAGGCGACGGCGCAGGCAACACCAGCGCCGGCACCGGAAGCGCACTCGACACGTTCGTGATCGACACCGTCCCGCCGAACGTGACCCTGACCACGCCGGCCAACGCCGCGACCGGCGTAGCGCTCATCCCGACCTTCAGCGGGGCGGCGGGCCAGGTGGCTGCCAGCAGCACTACGAGCGCCGACTCGACGACGGTGACCGTGAGGGTCTACCAGGGGGCCACGACCGGCGGCACCCTCGTCCAGACGCTGACCACGACCGAGAGCGGCGGCTCCTGGTCGGTGCCGGCCGGCTCCGCGCTGACTGCCAGCACGCAGTACACGGCCCAGGCAAGCCAGTCCGACGGCGCCGGCAACACCGGCACGAGCAGCGCCAACACCTTCACCACCGCCGGCGTCAACACAGTCAGCCAAACCCAGGCAGGCTCCTACACCCTGACCGTGCCCGCGCACGTGACCTCCTTCACCTTCACCATCAAGGGCGCGGGCGGCGGTGGGGCAGGCGCTGGGGGCGCTGCGGGCGCCGCCGGCGGTTTGAGCTCGGGCACCGTCAACGTTCCCGACAGCGACAGCCCGACGAACCTCACCTTCGTCGTCGGCGGCGGCGGCAAGACGGCAGACACCGCAGGCAGCGGCTGCCCCTCGAGCGGCGCGGGCGGCGGCGGCCACGGGATGGGCCGCAATGGAGGCGGCGGCGGCGGCGCCACCTGCGTCTACATGACCAGCGGCTCCCCGATCGTCCTCGTCGGCGGCGGCGGCGGTGGCGGCGATGAGGTCGGCGGGGTCGGGAGTGGCGGGAACAACGGGACGGCCGGGACGTCCGGCAGCGACGGGGCAGGCGGCGGCGGCGGCCAGACCTCCCCCCTCGCCGGCGGAAGCGGCGGAGCGGCTAGCGGAACGAGTCCTGGATCGCCGGGTTCCCAGGGCGGCACGGCCGGCAATGCCGGCGGCAACGGTGGCGCCGGCGCCAGCACTGGCAGTTCGGACGGCGGCGGCGGCGGCGGCGGCGGTTACGCGGGCGGCGGCGGCGGCGGCGGCAGCGCGAAGGGCGATACGACGGGCGCATCCGGGGGCGGCGGCGGCGGCTCCGGTTACAGCGGCGGCTCGGGCAGCTTCACCGTCTCCGGTGTCTCCACGACCGGCACGGGCAGCAGCGGCGGAGCAGCCGGTAGCAATGGCACGGACGGCTCGGTCAGCTTCACCGGCGTCGGCATCACCGACCCGCCCGACGATTCCGGGGACCCGCCTCCGCCCGTGACGACGACCGACACCACGACCACCGATACGACGACCACCGACACGACCACGACCGACACGACCACCACGGACACCACCGACACCACGACGACCGACGACACGACGACCACCGATGGCACGACGACCACCGATGGCACGACGACCGACGGCACCACCACCGACACCACCACGACGGACGGCGCGACCGACGCCTCGTCGACGGAAGGCCTGAGCACTCCGCGGGAGGTACTGTTCTTCGTCGTGCTGGGTGGTTCCGTTCTCGGGATGGTGGCGCTGTTGACGATGCCGATTCCCAGGCGGCGGCGGGCGCGCCGTAAGGGGCGGTAGGTGGCTCACAAGCCGGATCGCAGCGAAGATGCGTCCTGGGCGTTCCTGGCGCCGCTCGACCTACGCGAGCACGACCTGCCGTCGCAGGCGGCCCTCGGCTTCCACCGCGGCCGCACCGAGGAGCTTTTGAGCCGGGCGGCTGACACGATCGAGCGGTTGAACCGCGAGCTGGCGGTGCTCCGGCAGGAGAGAGAGACCTGGAAGCGCGAGCGCGACCGGCTGGAATCCCGCCTGGAAGAGGAGAAGACGCGGGCCGAGCTGCTGGTCGGAGAGGCGATGCTGGACGCGCACAAAGCGAGCCGGGCACTGAAGGCCGAGGCGGCGGCTGAAGCCGTGGAGTTGAGAGCGCAGGCGGAGGCGCTGTTGGAGCCGGCGAGGCAGGAGGCGCAGAGGCTGGTGGCCGAGGCGCGCGCCACGGCGAACCAGCGCGTCTCGGACGCCGAAGCGGAGGTTGAGCGGCTGTCCGCTCAGGCGGAGCAGTACAAGCTCCTCGCTGCCGACGTGCAGCAACGCTCGATCGAGGTCCTGCGGCGGGGACTGGACACCCTCGGCGCAGACCCTGCCGATTCGGAGGCATCCGCCGGGCAAGAAATCGCCCCCTTTCGCAAGCCCGACCAACGGGCCGCGGGCGAATAGGTCGCACCGCAGCGGCTGAGCACTAGCGCGCGCTTTAGAGGTTCACCGCAGGTCTGGCCTCTGGACTCCTGAAGGGGCCGGAGCCGGTCTTTCGGTGGACGCGGATTAGCCTTTCGTGGCCCAAGTTGTGCGTGTGCAGATCCGGATCATCTGCGGACCGCTCCAGAGCGAGTTCTCGTTCGACCTGCCAGAGGAGGGAGACCTAGATGGCTCGCGAGCCGAATCGCGCTGACGACGGGTCGGTCTACCTCATCCCTAGCGATCTGCGCCAGCACGATCTGCCGTTTCAGGCCGCGCGCGGCTTCCATCGCGGTCGAACGGAGGAGCTGCTGAACCGGGCGGCGGACACGATCGAGCGACTGAACCGCGACCTGGCGGAGATCCGTAAGGCGAGAGAGACCTGGAAGCGGGAGCGAGAACGGCTGGAGGCCCAGCTGGAGGACGAGAAGAAGCGGGCCGAACTACTGGTCGGCGAGGCGATGCTCGATGCGCACAAGGCGGCGCAGGCGCTCAAGGCCGAAGCGGAGGCCGACGCCGATGGGATGCGCGCCGAGGCGGAGGCGCTACTGATCCCGGCCAGGCAGGAGACAAAGCGCCTGCTGGCCGAGGCGCGCGCAGAGGCGCTGCAGCTCCTTGCTGAAGCGCGGGCGGAGTGCGAGCGGCTGGCGGTCGAGGCGGAGCAGTACAAGCTGCTCGCCGCCGATGTACAGCATCGTTCCGTCGACGTGTTGCAACGCGCCCTCGAAACACTCGGCGAAGAGCTGATTGCTCCTGAGGCCGAGGTAGAAGAGGCCACACCCTTCCGCGAAGCCAGTCGGCCGGCGGCGCGGAGTAGGTCTCGACGCCGCCGGCGCAGATGACGGAGAGGCACTTCATGGGCCGGTCGAAGAGGCGGCGCGATCGCTCCTCGTCGATCATCCGCCCGCTACTCGAGAGTCAGTTCTTGCGCTTCTGCGCGGTCGGCGCTTCCGGCTACGCCGTCAACCTCGCCGCTTATGCGGCACTGCTCGCTGCCGGACTGCACTATCTCGTCGCCGCTGCCATCTCCTTCCTCGTCGCGGCAGGCAGCAACTACATCTGGAACCGGACGTGGACGTTCCGAACGGTCGACGAGCCGCTCCTCGGTCAGAGCGCCCGCGCGCTGCTCGTCTCGGGACTCTCGCTCGGTGCGAATCAGCTGTTCCTGCTCGCGCTCGTCGCGGGCGGCGCGAGCCACCTCACGGGCCAGGCGGTAGCGATCGTGCTCGTGACGCCGTTCAGCTTCACGGCGAACAAGCTGTGGGCGTTCGCAGAGTCCGGACGCTCCGGCGAACTTCCCCCCGTGCCGGTCGAAGCCTCGCGCGAGTAACGCGCAAAGAGCCGCTGCGCATTCGCCCGGCGGTCGGGCAGCGTCAGCCCTGTGTCGTTTCGTTGAAGAAGGCGATCGCCGCGTCGCGGTCGGCCACGCCGAGCTTGTGCACGAGAGCCGAGATGTGAGCGCGGATGCCGCTCGGTTTCAGCTGCAGGCGCTTCGCGATCTCGCGCGTGGAGAGGCCGTCTGCGAGTGCCGCGAGGACGTCCCATTCGCGACTGGTCAACCGCGAGCCCTCCTCGCCGAGAGCCGTCGTGCGGAAGCGTGGATCGGTCGAGTGGAACTGAGTGACCATGCGGGAGACGAGGGCCCGGGGAATCGCCGCCTTACCGGCGGCGGCGTCTTCGAGCGCCTGCGGCAGCCTCCGGAAGTCGAGATCCTTGATCAGGTATCCCACCGCTCCCGCGCGCAAGGCGCTGAACAGGTGGACGTCGTCGTCCGAAACGGTGAGCATCACGACCTTGGTGGTCGGCAGGCGGGCCGCGATCTCCCAGGCAGCCGCCACACCGCCACCCGGCATGCGGATGTCGAGCAGGCAGATGTCGGGCTGCGTCTCGAGCGCGAACTGCACCGCATGGGCAGCGTCCGCCGCCTCGGCACAGACCGTCAGGCCACCGTCTTTGAGCGCCCGCCGCAGGTCGTCGCGCGTGGGCGCGTGATCGTCGGCGATGAGCACGCGGAGCTGCCGGGCCGGCTCTGCGACAGTCACAGTTCGAGCTCCACCCGGGTCCCGGCGCCGCGGCGTGAGTCGATGTGGAGTTTCGCTCCGAGCGCCTCAGCGCGATCCTTCATCGTGACCAGGCCGAAGCCGCCCCGCGTTTGCTCGTCATCGAAGCCGGCTCCGTCGTCGACGATGCCGAGCCGCATGCCCGCGTCGAGACGCTCGAGGTAGACGCGCAGCGTTTCGGCGCCGCTGTGGCGGGCGGCGTTCGCAACCGCCTCGGACGCTATTCGCACGACGGCCTCCCGCTCGCGGGGGGACAGGATGATGCCGTTCGCCAGGTCCATGTCGACGGACGCGCCGTAGCGTTGAGCGGCGTCACGCGCAGCCTCTGCCAGAGCCCGCTCGAGCGGCTCGTCGACCCTCGCGGCGAGGGCGCCCACCACGCGCCGGGATTCCTCCTGTGCGCGCGCGACGCCGCCGACGATGCGCTCGACGAGCTCTGGTTCCGCGCCCTTCTCTCGAAGGAGCCGTACGTTGCGCGCGAGGAACGCAATCTCCTGCGCGAGTCCATCGTGCACGTCGCGCGCAAGGCGGCGCCGCTCCTCGAGCGAGGCGGCTCCGACAATGCTGGCCCAGTAGGAGGCGACTTCGCGTGCGGCACCGATCAGCAGGGCGAGGTAGAAGCCGAGACGGAACGCGTCGGCCGTGTAGACCCAATTCGGATGGAGCGCGGGATGGAAGAAATAGTTGACGCGACCGGCCGCCGCGAGGATGCAGCCGATCGCGAGCCAACCGCTGAGCTCGTCGTTCGTGAGGCGGTTGCGGCGTGCGAAGCCCAGCGCCGCGAGCAGGTACACCAGTACGAGGGCGAGTTGCCAAGTGCCGGCGAAGCTCCGGTCCGCTACGGCCGGGATCGACGACCGGACGCCCCTCGGCACGAGGTGGGGACGGATCACCATCGGCACGGTCCCCGCGACCGCGAGTGCGATTGTGCTGCCGTAGACGACGAGCAGCCAACGCGGACTCGCCGCAAGCCGTCGACGCGGTAGCAGCGCCGCAACGCAGATCAGGACCGCCGCGAGCGAGGCCGTGAAGAGCATGCTCCACACCGAAGCCCGGTTGGAAGGCAGATCGAAAACGGCCGGAAGCGCGGCGAAGGCGAAGTTCGAGACCGCGAGCAGTGAGAGCCCGGCGGCGAGGATCAGTTCATCGAGGAAGCCTGTGCGCCAATAGCGGCCGAGCAGGAGGAACGCCGCGGCGCAGGCCGTGAGCGCGGCAGTCGTTTCGAGAGCGACGTGGAGCGTGGGAGCGTGATACGCGAAGTTCAGGCTCGCGACGAGGGCAAGCGCAATCGTCGCGCCGGCACACCCGAGCGCGCAGCCAACCGCAAGCCTCCGTAGCCGCAGCACGACATCTCAACTTCACACTGCCGGCGAACAGAAACGATCAGTCTTTCGGCTGGACCCAGCCGCCAGTTGGGCTACGCATGGAATCGAGCCGCTCGACGGACTGCCCCGGCTGAAGCCCGAATCCAGACGGCAAGTCGAAGCGGCGGGACGGACTGGTCGATCGAGCCGGTCGGGATCTTGCCTCAGGCGGTACACAGCGAGGTATGGCAGCCCGCTTGACTCCGCGGCGCCTCCTCGTCGGCGCCGCAGCGCTCGTGGCGCTCGTCGCGGTCACGAGCGGCTGCGGTGCGGCAAGCAACGCGCAGGTTGCGGCGAAGGACCCTCCGCTCCTGACGTACTCGAACTCCGACCTGAGCTTCACCTATCCGGCCGCGTGGACGGCGACCCCGTCCCGGTCGTCCGGCGAGCTCCACTTCCAGCCGCTGGTCTTCCTCAGCACGCAGACGGTGCACAACCCCTGCTCGACACACGGGAACACGACGAGTTGCGGCTTCCCGCTAAGGCACCTCCAGCCGGGAGGTGTCCTCGCCTTCTGGCAGGTCAGCGGCATCCCGGCAACCGGACTCGGCCCGGGGTCGCGGGGCAAGGTCGGCGGCTTCCCGGCTGCGCGGGTGGACAAAGCCGGCGGAGAGTGTCGCAGGATCGGCGCGGACCGCACTGTCGACGTCGCGGTCGAGACGAACCCCTTGCCGTCTCCCTTGACCTATTTCACGGCGTGCCTGCGCGGGCCAAACCTCGCGCCGGACGAGAAGCGAGTGGACGCACTGCTCGCGTCCACGAAATTCGTCTCGCACTAGCCCTCGGGCCGCGTCGGGTCGACCGGAGTCACCTCGGCCGGCCGCATTCACGCCCTTCTGCAGCCGGATTCGAAACTCACGAGGCAGTTGGTAGTTCGTACTCACCAAGGCGGCCGGCGTCCAGTGGTCCCCGGAGTCGCTCGAAGGTATCCAGCCTCGAGACTGGACTACCTGGCCGGCTAGTCGGCAAGGCAGTGGACGCGGCGTAAATTCGCAGAGATGTCGCCGAGCGGTATCGGAGGCACGCGGATGGCTCTGCGTGCCCGCTTTCGCCGCCGAGCTCCCCAGCGCCGGTCGCCCGGCCGACGCTTATTCGAACTCGGCATCCTCGCGATCGTCTTCGCCCTCGTTCCGGCGGTACTGTCGAGCGCAGCGGTGGCGGACGGAGCAGGAACGGGGATCAGCAAGGTCCTCGTGATCATGGACGAGAACGAGAGCAGTCCCAACGTCTTTCCCTCGGCCGGTAATCCGACCGCGGCGATGCCATACCTGTGGTCGCTGGCGCAGCAGTACGGCTACGCGACCGACTGGTCCGACGTGACGTTCCCCAGCGAGCCGAACTACCTGTCCATCTTCGGCGGCAGCACCGAGGGGGACCAGGTGGACTGCGCTCCAGGCCCGGGCTGCCAGTGGCCAGGGCCGACGGTGTTCAGCGAGGCGATCGCGGAAGGCGGAACGGCGAAGACCTACGCCGAGGGAATGCAGACGAATTGCTCGGCCACTACGTCTGGGTACTACGACTACAACCACAACCCGTGGGTGTACTTCAACGACCCGACCGACGTCGCAGAGTGCGCAGCCAACGACGTCCCGGCCGGGACACCGGGCGGCGGCGCGCTGCTGAACGACATCCAGGCGGGGACTCTTCCGACCGTCGGGCTCTTGAAGCCGACGCTGCAGGACGACACGACCTTCGGAGACTTCGCAACCGCCGACAGCTGGCTCCAGACGTGGATCCAGACAATCCAGTCCGGCACCGACTGGCAGTCCGGCCACCTCGCGATCGCGGTCACCTTCGACGAGGGAAACCATCAGGGAGCGTCCGGCGAGAACGTTCCTTTCGTCTTGATCGCTCCCAGCGTGAGCGGCGTGGTTGTGAACACGGCCCTGAACCACTTCGCGCTGACTCGCTTCCTCGACGAGGTCGCCGGCGCATCACTGCTCGGCAATGCGGGCACGCAGCCCGACATCGCGCCGCTCTTCGGCGTGACCCCGAACCCGCCGACCACGCAGGTGATCAGCTTCAGCGGCCCCGGCACGGGCGCGGCGAACGGATCGGCGACGCTGGCGGCGACCGGTGGCGGCTCCGGGAACCCGGTCGTCTTCTCGGTCGACCCGTCGAGCGGGAACGGAGTCTGCGCAGTCTCGGGCACCAACGGCTCTACCGTGAACTACCTGTCAGCCGGTACCTGCGTCATCGACGCGAACCAGAACGCCGGAAACGGATTCTCCGCCGCAGCACAGGTTGCGCAGACGATCTCGGTCGCCGACGTGGGAGCTCAGACCATCAGCTTCACCGCCCCCGCCTCGGGCGTGGTCGGCGGCACGGCGACGCTCACCGCCACGGGTGGCGCGTCCGGGAACCCGGTCGTCTTCTCGGTGGATCTGTCGAGCGCAGCCGGAGTCTGTTCGGTCTCCGGTCCGAACGGGGCGACGGTGACATACACGGGCGTCGGTCTTTGCTTGATCGATGCCAACCAGGCGGCAGGCAACGGCTACGCCGCCGCACCCCAAGTGACGCAGACGGTCACCGTCAACCCGTCCTCGCACACGGTCTGGGTGGTCGACAACACCACCACCGCCTGCAAAGACACCGGTCCCGGCAATGCTACGCAGCCGTTCTGCACGATCAGCGCCGGTGCCGCCGTCGCGCAGCCGGGCGACGTGGTGCTCGTCCGCGCCGGAACCTATGCGGGTACCTCGGTCAACCCGGCCAACTCCAGCGTCACCTTCCTCGCCGACCCAGGGGTGACGATCAGCGGAGGGACGAGCGCATTCGCGCTGTCCAACAGCAACAACATCACAGTCTCCGGCTTCACCATCACCCATACGTCCTCAACGGGCATCGTCGTCTCTGGCGGAAGCAACGTCACTATCTCCTCGAACACGGAGTCGTTCGCCGGCACTCCGATCACCGCACCCGGAGTCGGGATCTCCCTGAACAACGTGAACGGCGGAGTCGTCGAGAACAACGTCACGCACGACAACTCCGCCCACGGCATCTACCTGTTCGGATCTACGACCTCGGTTCTCGTCGAGGGCAACACCTCGTATCACAACGCCTACCAGTACCAGCGGAACGCGAACGGCATCAACGACATCGCCCCTGGAAACGAGATCGTCGGCAACGTCACCTACGCGAACGAGGACAGCGGCATCAACATCTACCCGGGAGGCAACAACGCGCTCGTCGCCGACAACGTCTCGTACGGCAACGGCGACCACGGCATCGACGACCTGAGCGTCACCGGCGGTCGCATCATCGGCAACACCATCTACTCCAACTGCACGTCGGGGATCAACGTCGAGGGCACGAGCGGTAACTACGTCGTCGAGAACAACATCGCGGTCGACAACGCCACCAACGCCGTGATCAACCCGACTCCGATTCCGATCGACCCCAGCACCGGCGCCCCGTACTACACCAACACCTGCAACCGACGCCACGGAAACATCGGCATCTGGGACTCGGCACCCGCGTCGACTACCGCCGACTACAACCTCGTCTATCAGGACAACAGCGCGAACGCCGACTACATCTGGAACGGGACGACGTACGGCAGCCAGCAGACGCTCAATGCCGCGACGGGCCAGGAGGCGCACGGAATCTTCGCCGACCCCCAGTTCGCCAACCCGGCCGCTGGAAACTTCCAACTCACCCCCGCCTCGCCCGCAATCGACTCCGCCGACTCGCTGACCACCGGCGAGCAGCCCACCGACATCCTCGGCCGTCCTCGGGTCGACGACACGGTGGTGCCCAACACCGGCAACCCGGCCGGGTCCTACGTCGACCGCGGCGCATACGAGTACCAGGGGCCGTTCACGCTCATCGACGCGAGCGATGTCACGACAACGACGGCCGCCGGGACGGCCGTGCCGGTCACGCTTCAGGGCACGGACTCGAACGTGTGCGACCTCACCTTCACGATCGTTTCCGGTCCCGCGAACGGCACACTCAACTCGATCTCCAACCAACCGTGCCACGCCGGCAGCCCCAGTACCGACACGGCGACGGTCACCTACGCGCCACGTGCCGGTTTCACCGGCGCTGACTCCTTCACCTACCGCGTCGGCGACGGGACCTCGCAAAGCGCGCCGGCAACCGTCTCGATCACGGTCGCGAACGCCAAACCGCCCGTGGCGTCGCTGTCCGTGACGCCGAGCACCGGATCTGCGCCGCTCGTCGTCACGGCGAACGCCTCGATGTCGACGGCGGGGACGAACCCCATCGCGAGCTACAAGTTCGCCTGGGGTGACGGGAGCACCACTGGTCCGCAGGCGGGCTCGAGCGCGACGCACACCTACACCGCTGCCGGAACCCGCACGGTGACCCTCACGGTTACCGACACCGTCGGACTGACCAGCACCGCCGCGGCCACGGTGACCACGACGACCACGAGCGCGAATCTCGTCGGCAATCCAGGCTTCGAGACGGGTCTGAGCGGCTGGAACACCTCCGGCTCGGACTCCGGGGTGACGCTGACGCAGGCCGTCGGCGGCCACAGCGGTACGTACTCCGCCCTCCTTACCAATACAAGCAGCGTCAACGCCGGCTGCACGCTCAACGACTCGCCGAACTGGGTCGGCTCGACCTCGCCCGGCACCTACACGGCAAGCATCTGGGTCCGGGCCGACACAGCCGGCAAGCCCCTCAACCTCCGCCTCCGCGAGTACTCGGGCAGCACCCTCGTCGGCACCGGCACCGCGACCGCCACTCTGTCGACCTCCTGGACGCAGGTGACGCTTGCGTACACGGTCGCAACAGCCGGCACGACGCTCGACCTCAACGCCTACACGAGCAAGGCCAACAGCCCTCCCGGAACGTGCTTCTACGCCGATGACGCCTCGATCATCTTCGGGACGGCGAGCTCCGCGCCGATCGCGACGCTCGCGGTGTCGCCGACGTCGGGGCCGGCGCCGGTCGCAGTCACGGCCGACGCGTCGGGTTCGGCCCAGGGAGCGAACCCGATCGCGAGCTACAAGTTCGCGTGGGGCGACGGGACATCGACAGGCCCCCAGTCCGGCGCAACGGCGGGACATACGTACACCGCTTCCGGAACGTACACCGTCACCCTGACGGTGACCGACAGCGTAGGGCTGACGAGCACGGCCACGGTAACGGTCACAGTCAGCGCCGGACCGCCGACCGCGGCACTGTCTCTGAGCGCAAACTCTGGAGCGGCGCCGGTCGCCATCGGCGCTGATGCATCGGGTTCGGCGGCGGGGTCTTCGCCAATCGCGACCTATAGCTTCGGCTGGGGTGACGGCACATCCACCGGCCCGCAGTCCGCCGCGACGGCAAGCCACACCTACACGAACGGCGGGACGTACACGGTCACGGTGACGGTCACCGACAGTGACGGATCGAGTGCGCAGGCAACTCAACAGGTCGTGGTCACCGTCCTGCCGCCATCGGCAGCGTTGTCCGTGAGTCCGAGTTCGGGGACGGCGCCGTTGCCCGTGTCTGCCGATGCCTCCGGCTCGACGGGCGGATCGACACCGATTGCGTCCTACAAATTCGTTTGGGGGGACGGCTCCACCACCGGCCCGCAATCAGCCGCGACCGCGAACCACACCTACTCGAGCGCCGGCAACTACACCGTCACCTCGACCGTCACCGACACCGACGGGACAACCGCGACGACGACGCAACAGGTCTCGGTCACCAACGTGACCCCGCCGAATGCGGCCCTGTTGGTGTCGCCCGTTTTGGGGGTGGCACCGTTACCGGTCTCGGTGGATGCGTCCGGCTCGACGGCAGGTTCGTCGCCGATCGCCTCCTACAGCTTCGATTGGGGCGACGGCACCTCCACCGGACCGCAATCCGCCGCCACCGCGAACCACACCTACGCAAGCGCCGGCAACTACACCGTCACCGTCACCGTCACCGACACCGACGGGGGGACCGCAACCGCGACCCAACCGGTAACGGTCGCTGCCGTGCCCCCGGTCCCAGCTCTCTCAGTGAGCCCGAGCTCGGGGCAGGCCGGGGTGCCGGTCTCGGCGGATGCGTCTGCGTCGACGGCGGGCTCCGCGCCGATCGCGTCCTACAACTTCGACTGGGGCGACGGCACCTCCACCGGTTCGCAGTCAGCCGCGAGCGCGAAGCACACCTACTCGAGCGTCGGCAACTACACGGTCACCGTGACCGTCACCGACAGCGACGGCGGAAGCGCGGCCACAACCCAGCAGGTGTCGGTCGCGCCGGCGACTCCGCCGACTGCGGCGCTGTCGGTGAGCCCGAGCTCGGGGCAGGCCGGGGTGCCGGTCTCCGCGGATGCCGCCGCGTCGACGGCGGGCTCGTCGCCGATCGCCTCCTACAGCTTCGACTGGGGCGACGGCACCTCCAGCGGACCGCAATCCGCCGCCACCGCGAACCACACCTACGCAAGCGCCGGCAACTACACCGTCACCGTCACCGTCACCGACACCGATGGGACGACCGCGACGGCCACCCAGCCGGTGTCGATCGCGCCCGCGACCCCGCCGACCGCGGCCTTGACGCTATCGCCGACTTCCGGGACGGCTCCTTTGCCAGTCTCGGCCAATGCCTCGGGATCGACAGCGGGATCCTCGGCGATCTCGACGTACTCGTTCGCGTGGGGCGACGGCAGCCCGATCACAGGCCCGCAATCTGCCGCCACCGCGAACCACACCTACGCGACTGCCGGCAACTACACCGTCACCGTCACCGTCACCGACACCGACGGGACGACCGCAACCACGACCCAGCAGGTCTCGGTCACCGCCCCGACTCCGCCGACCGCAGCCTTGACGGTAACGCCGGGTTCCGGGCAGGCACCCCTGCCCGTGTCGGCGGACGCCTCAGGATCGACGGCAGGCTCTTCGGCGATCTCGTCCTACAGCTTCGCGTGGGGCGACGGAGCCTCGACGGGCCCGCAGGCGGGTGCCACCGCCGGGCATACGTACGCCGCCGCCGGCAGCTACGCCGTGACCGTCACGGTCACCGACAGCAGCGGCTTGACCTCCACCGCCACCAAGACAGTCGCGGTCAGCGGCAACTACATCGCGAATCCTGGCTTCGAAAGCGGCCTTACCGGCTGGAACACCACCGGCTCAGGAACCGGCGTCACGTTGACGCAGGCGAGCGGAGGGCACAGCGGAAGCTTCTCCGCGCTGCTCTCGAACACGAGCGGCTCGAAGAAGACCTGCTTGCTGAACGACAATCCGAACTGGATCGCGAAGACGTCCGCAGGTGCGTACACGGCGACTCTGTGGGTGAAGGGGGCGACGTCGGGGGCGACGCTGAACCTGCGCTTGAACGAGTACAACGGCGCGACGCTCGTCGGCTCCAAGACCGCGACCGTCTCGCTCTCGACCTCCTGGAAGCAGGTCACGGTCACCTACGGGGTGCAGTCGCCCGGCTCGACCCTCGACTTCAACGCCTACGTCAACAACGCCTCCACCGGTACCTGCTTCTACGCCGACGACGCCTCGATCACCTTCGCCGCTGCGCCGACCGCAGCCCTGAACGTGTCGCCGAGTTCGGGGCAGGCGCCACTCGTCGTAACCGCCGATGCGTCCGGCTCGGCAGCGGGGTCGAACCCGATCTCGACCTACACGTTCGCGTGGGGGGACGGAAGCGCGAACACAGGCCCGCAGGCGGGCCCGACGGCGGGGCACACCTACGCCGCTGCCGGCACTTACACGGTGACCGTCACGGTCACCGACAGCGGCGGACTGACCTCCACCGCCACCGCGACCGTCGCCGCCAGCGGCAACTACGTCGGGAACCCCGGCTTCGAAAGCGGACTGACCGGCTGGAACACCTCCGGCTCGGGATCGGGCGTCACCTTGACGCGAGTGTCGGGCGGTCACAGCGGAAGCTACGCAGCGCTCGTATCGAACACGGGCAAGAGAGGGACGACGTGCCTGCTCAACGACAATCCGAACTGGGTCGCGAAGACGACAGCAGGCACGTACACGGCGAGCCTCTGGGTGAAGGCCGCAACGGCCGGGGCGACACTGAACCTACGCCTGAGGGAGTACAACGGTGCGACGCTCGTCGGCTCGAACACCTCGACCGTCACGCTCTCGACCGCGTGGCAGCTGATCAGCGTCGCCTACACGATTCAATCGCCGGGCTCGAGCCTCGACTTCAACGCCTACGTCAACAACGCCGCCACCGGTACCTGCTTCTACGCCGACGACGCCTCCGTCACGCTGGGCTGAGCAGCTTTTCCATTCGCCGCCCATGGCGTATTCTCGGAACGAGTGCAAACCGGTCGGTCCGGCGTCGAGAGTTTCGTCGGTGAGAACTCGCAAGGCAAACGGAGGGCGACTTGTCTCTAACCCCTGAATCGATCTCTGAACCGAACCTCCCGCGCGCAAAAGTCGGCGGCTACAGCATCGAAGCCACAGACGAGTTCCTGAAGGAGATCGCGTGGGACTGGCGCCGCATCAACAGCGACTGTCGCAAGCTTGCCGAGCGAAACGCGGAGCTCGAACAGCAACTCAACGAGATCCATCGCCGGATCGAAGCGCTCCGAGACAACGTGAGGGTTGCCGAGCAGCAAGAGCCCCGATCGGCTGCCGCGCTGGCGGCGGCGTATCGAGCGGCCGAGGCGATCCGCGAGGACGCCCGACAAGACAGCGAGACCCTGCTCAAGAAGGCGCGGAAACGGGCGGCGGTTCTCGACGACGAGGTCGAGCGCGCGAGAGAGCAGAGCGCGGAGAGAATCCGGGAGTTCGAGGAGGTCCAGCAGCACGTACGCCGTCGGCTCAGCTCGTTCCTGGCCGAGATGCTGGATGCGGTCGAGACGTCCGATGCTACGGCGACGCCAGAGGACATTGTTCGCGAACTGACGGAGCGCACGACCCTCTCTGCTGACGTCGCCCCCGCACAAGTCGACGACTGACTCAGACGAAGATACGCGGTCGATGCGCCGCCCGACTCCACCCCTCTGACCCTCACGCGGCGGTAGGCGCATCGGTGCCTGTCTGACGAGCTTCCGGAGTAATCAGTTCGGATTACGTACTGGTTGCGCCGCACCATGGGTCGAATGGTCCGAATCCCCGCCAGAGGCATACGGGAGATTGGTCCACCCCAGTGCCCGAAGGTATCGACTGCCCGAAACGGACTATCCGGGCAGGCAGTTCTGGTCGGGATGGTGTCGGCCTAGATTCGGAGCTGTGTCCGTAGTGCCCTCGTCCGAACCCGTGTCCGGCATGACCTCCGTTGCCGAACGTCGCGTGCTCAGCCCGAAGTCGGTGAGAAGACCGACCCGCTCCGGGCGGCCGGGCGTCGTTTCGCTCGACCTCGCCCTGAAGCGGGCCGTCGACTTCACGGCCGCCACCCTGTTACTTGCAGTGTTCTTGCCGCTCTTCCTGGTGATCGCCGCGGCAATCATCGCTGATAGCCGCGGTCCGGTCCTCTATCGCTGCCGGCGGGTGGGACAGCACGGGCGCGAGCTCGCGATGCTCAAGTTCCGGAAGATGAGGCGCGACGCGCACGGTCGCCGGCTCACCGTGGCGGCGGACGAACGCCTCACGCGAATAGGCAAGGTGCTCGCTCGAACAAAGCTCGACGAGCTGCCGCAGCTCTGGCACGTGGTCAAAGGCGAGATGAGCCTCGTCGGGCCGCGTCCGGAGGATCCGTACTTCGTCGGCCTGCACGAACGGGCTTACCACCAGATCCTCACCGTCAAGCCCGGCATCACGGGGCTCACGCAGCTCGCGTTCGTGGACGAGGCCGCCGTTCTCGGGCCGGGGAATCCGCACGGCGCCTACCTCCAGAGACTGCTACCGCAGAAGCTCGCCTTGGATCGGCTGTACGTGGACAGGCGCTCCATCGGCGTCGATGCCCGCGTCCTCTGGTGGACATTCCTAGCGGTCGTTTGCCGCCGGCCAGTCGCCGTCCACCGGAGCGACGGCCGCCTCTCTCGTCGTCGCCGTCCGCAGCTCGCCGCCGCGGGCGAGGCCGCCGCGCGGAGCCGCCCGTGACCGAAGCAATTGTCGACATCCTGCGCGCCCGTACCCGGCAGCGCACCAAGGCGGTGGTACTCGCCGGAGGTCGCGGCACGCGCCTCAGCCCCTACACCTCGATCCTGCCTAAACCGCTGATGCCGATCGGGGAGCAGCCAATCCTCGAATTGGTTCTCGGCCAGCTCAGCGCGTGCGGGATTTCCGAAGCCACCCTCTGCGTCGGTTATCTGTCCGACCTCATTCGAGCCGTGATCGGCAACAGAACGAGGGGTGTGGGGATCACATATGTGCTGGAAGAGGAGGCGCTCGGCACGGCAGGTCCGTTGCGTCTCGTGCCCGATCTGGATTCGACCTTCCTGACCATGAACGGCGACGTGCTGACCACGCTGGATTACAACCAGCTCGTAGCCGTGCATCGTGAGCACGGAAACCTGCTGACGATCGCGACCCGAGAGCGACTGATCAAGATCGACTACGGCGTTCTGGAACTCGGCGTCAACGGTCGAGCGAATCGAGTCCTCTCCTACCTCGAGAAGCCGGAGATGACCTCCGCCGTCAGCATGGGTATCTACGCCGTCGAGCCCGAAGCTCTCAAGTACATCCCCGAGTCGGGATATTTCGACTTTCCGGATCTGGTCACTGCGCTGCTCGAGGCCGGCGAGCCGGTCGGCGCGTACCCGTTCGACGGACTCTGGTTCGACATCGGACGCCATGACGACTACGAGCGTGCGGTCGCCGCGTGGCTCGGGTCGGAGGAGCAGCGCGAGAACGGCGATGTGAGACGTGCCCATGAAGCGGCTGCCTCGTGAGCATCGCGCCGACACTCCCCGCGGTCGAGGACGGGACCGAGGGTTCGTGGCAGGTGCCGCTGTCCGACGTCCTCGTCGACGCGGCTGTCGACGACGCGGTCACCGAGGCCCTGCGGTCCGGCTGGTGGAGCATGGGTCCCCGCGTGGCCGAGTTCGAGCAGGCGTTCGCCACGTTCTGCGGAACGGAGTGGGCATTCGCGGTCACCAACGGGACGGCCGCTTTGCATCTTGCGCTTCTGGCCCTCGGCTGCGGGCCGGACGACGAGGTGCTCGTTCCCTCACTGACCTTCGTCGCGGCCGCCAACACAATCAGCCACGTCGGGGCGACTCCGGTGTTCTGCGACATCGCGGGTCCACACGACCTCAACCTCTCCCCCGACGATCTCGAGGCGGCGGTGACGCCTGCGACCCGGGCCATCGTCGCCATGCACTACGGAGGACATCCATGCGAGATGTCGGCGGTTCGGGAGGTCGCCGAACGCTACGGGCTCGCCGTGATCGAGGACGCCGCCCACGCCCTCGGCGCGAGCTATGACGGCCGGCCGTGCGGATCGCTCGGCGACATCGGCTGCTTCAGCTTCTTCGCCAACAAGAACCTGTCCACGGCGGAAGGCGGCATGGTCGTCACCGACGACCCGCTGTTGGCCGAGCGGATCAGACTGCTTCGCTCGCACGGAATGACCACGCTCACGTGGGACCGCCACCGCGGCCATGCGCACAGCTACGACGTGGTCGAGTGCGGTCTCAACTACCGGCTGGACGAGCTCCGCGCGGCGATCGGGCTCGTCGAACTCCCTCGCTTGAAGGAGCGAAACCGGGCCAGGGCTGCGATCGTCGGTCGTTACCGGGACGCGTTCGCCGGGGTGAGCGGGCTCCAGATTCCGTTCGGAGCCGGCAACTCCGCCGCGCATCATCTGGCGGTCGTCGTCCTTCCCGCGGGAAGCTCACGCGAAGAGTTCCGGGCGGGTCTCGCTGCTTCCGGAATCCAAACGAGCGTGCACTACCCGCCCATTCACCGGTTCTCCTTCTACCGGAGTCTCGGCGAACGACGCCCTCTCCCCGCAACCGAGGAGATCGCGGACCGCCTCGTGACCCTCCCCCTCTATCCCCACATGCGGGACAACGACGTAACGGCAGTGATCTCGGCCGTCCTGGACTCGATCGAGCCCCGCGAGACCCCTGCGACCAGGAAGCACCCACCCCAGATCGGAGGCACGTCGTGGAATTGAACGAGGCGGCACGCCGGATCTTCCTCCAGCATTGGTGGTTGATCGCGGTCGGTGTCATTGCCGGAGCGGTGATCGGAGTCGTGATGGCCGGGAACTCGCACAGCTATCAGGCTTCGGCGCGCATGGTCATCGACACCCCGGACCCGTCGGTGACCAGCCAGTCCACCGCGATCGCCGACACCGTCCGTGCTATCGCGACGAGCCCATCGCTCATGCAAGAGGCACGCACGACCGCAGCCGCTTCCGGCGGCGGACCCGTCCAGCTCGGAGCCAACGACATCTCCGTCAGCCCACTCGGCAATTCGGGCGTCCTGTCGCTCTCGGTCAAGGCGAGCTCGAAAGATGCCGCTGCGAGTTTGGCCAACGCGCTTGCGAACGAAGTGATCCAGACGCGCCTGCACATCGCCAACGGAACGTCGCAACTCGATGCGGCGAAGCTGACGAAGCAGATCAACGCTCTGAGCGCACGGATCGCCACGCTCGACAGCTCCGTAGCGGCTACGACCCGGAGGCTGGTCGGCGCCTCTGCCGCGAAGCAGGCGGCGCTGGAAGCTCAGCTCGGGAACCAGTCGCAGCAGCGTGATCTCTTGACACAGCAACGCGGCATCCTGGAGTCCGAACAAGCGACTCTGCTCGGCGGGACGAGCGACCGGCCCACCCCGACCGTCATCAGCCCTGCAGCCGCCTCCGGCGCGAACGTGTCGAGCAGCTCGTTCGGGTCGACCATGGTGCTCGGAGCGTTGCTGGGTCTGGTCGTGGCACTCCTGCTCGCCGCCCTGCTCGAGGCCGCCCGGCCGACACTGGTCGGCGGTGAGGCGGTGGCGCGGGCGCTTGGCAAGCCCCACCTCGGCACGTTCTCGGTCGACGGCAGCGGCCAGCTCGGCGCGGCGCGCGGTATCGAGATCACCCATCTGCTTCGGGAGTCGGCACGCGAAGCACAGGTCGCGAAGATCGATCTGCTGGGGATCGGCTCCACGGTCGACCTCGCCTTCATCGCCGCCGCGCTCGACTCGGCGGTCGCGACACAGGGCGGAGACGGACCAGCCGCGACGGGGGCAGAGCAGCCGGCAATGGCGAGCCGGGCGATCACCGTCCGCCCCTTCGGCCTGCGCGAGGTCGCCGAGGGGAAGGGAACCGGACTCGCGGTGATCGCGCCGGCGATCATGAAGAAGAGCGAGCTCGCAGACGCCATGCGCCTCCTGCGCACGACTCCCTGGCCCCTGCTCGGCGTCATGACCTACAAGCCGAGCCGCCGCCAGTGGTGGAGCTCGCTGATCTCGAGTGTTCTCCCCGCAGGAGAGAAGACGGAGGGGGCAACACCCACGGGCACGGAAAGGCAGGTGCGGGACACGGGGTGAGCACCATCTCGGCCGTTGCATCCGCCACAGGCCCCTGGGATCGGAGCGAGGCGTCCGCCGGCAACGGCGGACGCCCGTTTTGTGTAGCCCAGGTCGTGACCAGGTTCACCGCAGGAGCCGGCGGGATCGCCCTTCGCGGCGCCCTCGCTCTCGACCGTGAGCGCTACTCGGTCACGGTCCTCAGCGCAGAGGGAGGATCGCTGCTCCCGACCGCCGAGGAAGCGGGCCTGAAGGTCGTCCGGCTCCACCACATGGCCGGCGGACGGGGCATCTATCCCTGGCGCGACGCGCGAGGCGTCGAGGAGCTGAGCGAGCACCTCCTCGACCTGGGAATCGATCTCGTCCACACCCACAGCGCCAAGGCCGGCGCGCTCGGCCGGCTGGCCGCACACCGGGTCGGCATCCCCGCAGTGCACACCTTCCACGGCTTCCCCTTCCACGACTTCCAGTCGCCGGCAACTCGCCGCGCGCTCATCGCGATCGAGCGACGCCTGGGCAAGATCACGGACTTCTTCCTCGCTGCCGGAACGACGGTGGCGGCCGACGCGGTGCGCCTTCGGATCGCACCCCCAGACCGGATTCGGGCGTTCGCGACCGTCGCGATCGACGAGGACATTGCCGCGCGCACCTCCGTCACCCGTCGCAAAGGCCGCAGGCTGCTCGGCGTCCCCGAGGACGTGCAGCTGATCGGCACGGTGGCGCGCCTCGATGCTCAGAAGGCACCGCAAGACCTCGTCGAGGCAGTCGCTCTGCTCGACCGCCCAAACGTGCACGCGGTCTGGATCGGCGACGGGAACCTTCGCTCGAAGACCGAGCGCCTGATCGCCCGCCGGGGACTGTCGGGCCGCTTCCAGCTGCTCGGCGAACGCTCAGACGTCGCCGATCTTCTCCCCGCGTTCGACGTGTTCGCGCTTCCGAGCCTCTACGAGGGCCTCCCCTGCGCGCTGGTCGAGGCGATGACCTGCGGCATCCCGGTTGTCGCCACGGCCGTGAATTCGGTCTGCGAGGTCGTCGTCTCCGGCGAGACCGGGCTGCTCGCAAGACCCAGCGATCCCACCTCGTTCTCCCGCGCGCTCGCAGCGATCATCGACCGTCCGGAGCGGGCGAAGAGGATGGCGGAAGCCGGGCAGGCCCATGTCACGGGTCGCTACGAGCCGGAGAGCCTCGGAGAGGCGCTGAGCGACGTGTACGAGACGGTCCTCGAGACCTCGACCTCTCGGTCAGCCGTTCTGGCAGGGACACGGTGAGCTGATGGTGGGACTTCTCGAGACCGCCGGCGAGCGCTTGCTGCTCGACAGCGAGATCCCCTGGGTCTCGGAGCTTGCAGCGGAAGCGTCCGGCGGCAGCCTCGCGGCGCGAGCAGGCGACAGCCCATCCATCACCGTGGCGGTCGAGCGGTTGCGGCAGCCGTTCCCCACGGCGGGCTGGCGTCTGCTTGCGCGCGGCGCCTTCGCTCGAGAGCACGACGTCGTGATCGAGAACGCGTGCTCCTCGGGATTCGATCTACACCTGCATCTCTCGGAGGTGCCGCAGTTCACCGCGAGGTGGCGGCCACCGGCCCGCGAACGGGCGGCGTCGAAGGCGCTCCGCGCCCGGTTTCAGTTGCTCGCCCGGGCGACCCTGATGCAGTACCCGGTGCTCTGGGCGGCGGGTCTCCGCGGCCGGGTGCCGCTCCATGCCTCGGGCTGCATCGCCGGCGGCAAGCGGGCTCTCGTCGTCTCCGCGGGAGGCATCGGTCGCTCGACGCTCCTGCTGCGCGAGGTGTCCTCAGGCGGATTGACCACCGGCGACAACATCGCCGTCGGCGACGGATCGACCGTTTGGGGACTGGTCGAGCCGTGGCGGGTCAAAGAAGGCGACGGAAGGCGGATGTACCACGGCCGTCGTGAGCTCTCTGCGAGCGGACGTATCGCTTCGCTCGATCCCACGTACATCGTCGTCCTCGAGCGCGGCCAGGATGTCGCCCCCGAGCTGGGCCCGTGCAACGCAATGGACGCGGCACGCTCACTCGCCACCGCCACCTACATGGCCGGCGAACTCCGACGCTACTGGGGGTTCGCAGCCGCACTCGCCGCCGGTACGGGAACAGGACCGACGCATCCCCCGATCGCCGATGTGGCAGCAGCGTTCTCCGCGCGTCTGCCGTGCCTCAGGTTGCGTCTCGGCAACAAGGGAGGGCCGGGCCTGACGGAGCTGCTCGACCGAGAGGAGGTCACCGCATGGGCGTGCTGACGAGCGAGCCCGCAATCGGTGGCGACTCGCCGCCGTTCCGCATCTTCGAGAGCGAGGAGGCGCCGGCCGACACCACTTCAGTCGCCCAGCTCCACCAACGCCTCGCGGGCGCCGATCTCGCCGGGCCGGCGGTCGTGCTCCCCGACTTCCATCAAAAGGGCAACATGGAGTCGCCCTCCAGCATCGCCGTGGCGACGCTGGACACCATTCGCCCGACGCTGACGAGCGCCTCCGTCAACTGTGGCATGGCCCTCGTAACGCTCGACATCGAGCGTCCAACCGACGACGCGATCGCGGGGTTCTATAGCCGCGTGCGAGAGTCTCATCCCTTCCCGCCGACCTATCGGCGCGACCTGACGCGCGAGGAAGTTGTCCGCTGCGCGGCCGAGGGCGGTCGCTTCGCCACGGACCGGTTCGGTGTCGACCCGGCGGTGCTGGAGCGGGTCGAGGAGGCAGGACAACTGGACGTCGAGCCTTTCGGCGGCCTCGAGAGCGTCCGGCGGGCGCTGCCGTGGTCGGTGCAGCAGCTCTCCCGAATCAGGTTCGGGACCATCGGGCCGAGCAACCACTTCATCGAGTTGCAGGAGGTCGAGGAAGTCTTCGACGACGACGCAGCCAGCCTGCTCGGACTCGAAGTCGGCCAGGTGACGCTGCAGTACCACGGCGGTGGAGGGTCGCTGCCGGGGGAGCTCGGGCTCCTGTACGGGCGCCGGAGGCGCTACCCGCGTCCGGTCAGGCTCCAGATGGCCGTCCAGAAGCCGCTTCACCACTTGGCGACCGCCCGGTCATGGACGGAGCTGCACCTGCGCCGGCACCTGTACTTCTCCTCCGACTATCCACCAGTCGAACGGCACGGGGTCGAGGGACAGCGCCTCCTGCTCGCCAACGCAATGGCGATGAACTACGGCTTCGCCTTTCGCGTGGCCGCGTTTGGCTGGCTGACGGCCCTGGCACACGAGTGCCTCGGCTCGCCGACACCTCGCCTGGTGGTCGACTCACCGCACAACTCGATCTACGAGGAGGAGGTAGACGGGCGCTCGGCGCTCGTGCATCGCCACAACGCCGCACGCGTCTACACGGCAGCAGACCTCTCGGACCACCCGGTGTTCGGGAAAATCGGCCAGCCGCTGCTTCTCCCGGGTACGAATCGGACCTCCTCCTACGTGTGCATCCCCGGCGAGCAGGCCGACGAGAGCCTCCGCTCGGTCTGTCACGGTGCCGGCTCGACGATCAAGAGCTTCGTCGAGCGCGGCCTCTCCGGGCCAGACCCCCGCGGACACGTCACGCTTCGGTTCGGGTACGGGGACGAGAGTCCGACCGAGGTCGAGCAGCTCGACGATCGTGGAGTGGACGCGGCGCTCTCCATCCTCGCCGACCAACGCGTCGTACGCCCCGTGGCCAGACTTCGCCCCTTCGCGGTGCTCAACTGATGGAACGGCTGAGCAGCACGCGCTGGGAGAGAAACCGCGCCGTCGTCGCGCCGCCGGGAGCGCTGGAGGTGAACGTGCCGCGCTCGCGGACTCGCAGGCGCGCCCTCCGCAAGCGCCTCGAGACGATCGCCGCCGGAACGCCGATCGTCCTCTGCGCCTCGGCTCCGTTCGCCCGGCGGCGCGTCCGCAAGCTCGCTCGGCAAAGCGGTCTGGAGCTCGTACGCGAGTACCTCGCCTTTCCGACGGCAGCCGCGCCGGCCTACCTGATCGAGGAAGACGCATCTGCGATCGGGGTCTTCATCGAGCACGCCCTCGTCGTTCCGCCGGGCCTGCGCACCCCCCTACCCGTCGAGGTCGCCGTCAGAGCCGTCCGTGCCTTCCAGCCGACGAGACTTCTGCGCCTCGTCGCCCCAGGTCGCATCGTGGTGGGGCGGGCCGGGTGATGGCGGCGGTCGAGACGCTCCGCCGCGTCGAGTCGGTCGAGCGGCACGGAGCCTCACTCTGGGACTTCGTGGACGACTCGGGTCTGCGTAGCGTCGTGCTCGGCGCCTCGAAGGACCCGAACGCCAAGGTTTCCATCCTGCTCGTCTCTCCGGCGACGGGCCGGGCCGAGCTCGTCGTCAAGCTGGCGACGACCGACGCGGCCGGCCTCGCGGTCGAGAGAGAGCGGCGGACGCTCGAGGCCGTGCGCGCGCTGCTGCCCGGCTCGCTCCTCGCGACTCTGCCCCGCCCGATCGAGATGGTGGAGTTCGACGGACGCCCGGCGATGGTCGCCACCGCCCTATCGGGTCGCCCCATGACGGTCTCCTACCTACGGCGGGGCCATACCGCGGATCGCGGCCGCGTGGCCTCCGACCTCGGGACAGCGGGCGCCTGGCTCGGGGCCATCCACGAGTCGACGGCCGGCTCGCCGGGCCCGATCCGTCTGGCGGCAGACCTGAGCACGCCGCTGTTCCGGCGGTATCCGGAAGAGCTCCGGGAGGGGCCTGTGCCCGTGGCTCTCGCGGAGATCGGCGCGCGCCTTTCGGCAGCGGTCACACCCCAGACCGTGGTTCACGGCGACTTCTGGTTCGGCAACGTCCTGCTCGAGGACGGCCGCCTGCCTGGTGTCGTCGACTGGGAGTCGGCCGACACCTCCGGCGAGCCCGTTCGCGATCTCGCCCGCTTCGCAGTTTCGTACGCGGTGTATCTCGATCACCGAACGCGGCGCGGACGGCAGGTCGCGGGTCACCCCGGTCTGCGGGCCGACAAATGGGGAGCGGCGGTCGAGTTCGCGCTCGACGGCACAGGCTGGTTCCCCGAGCTCTTTCGGGGCTTCCTCGAGAGCGGGCTGCGGCGGCTCGGTGCGGCCGAGACGCTCTGGCGTGACCTGGCTCTCGCAGGGATCGCAGAGCTCGCCGCCCGGAGCGACGACGACGATTTCGCGCGCCGCAACCTCGACCTCTTTCGCCGCCTGGCCGTCGCACAACTGAACCGAGCCGCCGCGTGAGCGCATCGGGCCGCAGACGCCGCCGGTTGCGGCTCGCCGCGGCGACCGCCATCGTCCTCGCGGTGGTGCTCACGACTGCCGCCGCGGCAGCAAGTCACAGGCCGCGCACCGTCTGGATCGTCGACAACACTGCCCGCAACTGCTCAAACAGCGGCCCCGGCACTGCGGCACGGCCGCTCTGCACGATCCGCGCCGGGGCGAAGCGGGCGACCCCCGGCGACACCGTGCGCGTCAGAGCCGGCACCTACCGCGGCACGTCGGTCAACCCGACCAAATCAAGCGTGACCTTCACCGCGCACTCCGGCGTGACGATCAGGGGCGGCACGAGCGCGTTCGCCATCTCCCATCGCAGGAACATCCGCGTCTCAGGCTTCACCATCACCAGAACCTCCAGCTACGGGATCAGCGTCTCCGGCGGCAGCAACGTCACCATCTCATGCAACACCGAGTCGTACGCAGGAAGGCCCGTCTCCCACCCCGCCGCCGGCATCTACCTGCACAACCTCGCCGGGGGGCTCATCTCGGGCAACGTCACGCACGACAACTCCGCCCACGGCATCTCCCTGAACGGGACGACGACGGGCGTGGTCGTCCGCGGAAACACCTCGTATCACAACGCGTACCAGTACGAGCGCGACGCCAACGGGATCGACGACATCGCGCCGGGAAACTCGCTCATCGGCAACCGCACCTACGCGAACGAAGACAGCGGCATCAACATTTTCCCGGGCGCCGACAACACGTTGATTGCGAACAACATCTCGTACGACAACGGCGACCACGGCATCGACGACTACGACGTGACCGGCGGCCGGATCATCGGCAACACCGTCTACTCCAACTGCACGACCGGGATCAACGTCGAGGGCACGAGCGGCAACTACCTCGTCGAGCACAACATCGCGGTCAACAACGCCACCGGCGCCGTCATCAACCCCACCCCGATCGCAGCGAACCCGAGCACCGGCACGCGCGACTACACGAACGATTGCAACCGGCGACACGGAAACATCGGCATCTGGGACTCCGCTCCACTCACGAGCCGCGCCGACTACAACCTTGTCGACCAGAGCAACGGCACGAGCCCTGAATACGTCTGGGCCGGCACCGTCTACGACACGCAGAGGACGCTCTACGCCGCCACCGGCGAAGAGGCGCACGGCGTCCTCCCCGATCCGCACCTGCAAGGCCTGGCGCCGTGAACTCCCGGCTCGCGACAACCCCACCGTTCGCCCGCAGGAGCGAGAGATGACCGAGCTCGCGATCCGCCGACCGCAGACCCCGGCGACGCAGATCGCCGGCCGCATCCGCGCGCTCACGGCGGCAGATGTCGCGGTGGGGACGGCCGCGCTCGCGGTGGCTGCTTTGCCGCTGCTCGTGCCCTCCGGCCCCGCCAACACCTCACCGGTGGACGTCTTCATCGCTCTTGCCATGGTCGCCAGCGTCGTCTGGGCGGTCAAGTCTCGCCACGTTTGGCGCTTCCCCTTCGGGATCGCGATGGCGCTGTACGTCGTGGGCGGCGCGCTCGGCGCCCTGGCCGGACCGGTTCCGGGGAGCGGCCTGGTCGCGCTCGTCCAGGACTTCGCCGTCCTCTTCTGGTGCTGGGCCCTCGCGAACGTCTGCTCGAACTCGCACCGACTGAGAGTCGTCCTGGGGACCTGGGCGTATACCTCGATCGCCTGGTCCTCGTTGCTTCTTGTTGGTCTTCTCATCGGGTCGGCGACGCTCACGGGACACAGAGCTGACGAGGGCGCGAGGACGACCCTCACGCTCCACGACCCCAACTTCGCTGCGAACTACTTCTTCGTCTCGTTGATGATCGTCTGGGCGAGCGGTCGCCCGCGACGTCTCGGGGCGCGGCTCGCTGCCAGTGCGTTGCTCCTTGTCGCAATCGCGTCGACGGGGTCGAACAGCGGTCTTGCTTCGCTGGCAGCCGGACTGGTCACGGTGCTCCTTCTCTCCGTCCACCGCCGCGGCGGCGGCAAGGCCGTCCTCGGCGCTCTTGCCTGCATCGCCGTCGCCGGATACCTGGCATCGGTCAGCCTCGGCCCGATCGAGCAGTGGGCCCAGGGCAGCAGCTACGCCTTCCTTCGGGACGGCATCGGCCGCGGCACCTCCAGCGTCTGGGAGCGCTCCACGATCTTGAGCGAGAGCATGGGCCTCTACAGAGCCGGCGGATTCCTCGGCCAGGGGCCGAACTCGACGAAGACCCGTCTGACGGCCGAGCAGGCGCCGTACCCGAAGGTCGCCCACGACGACTACGTCGGAACTCTGCTCGAGCGTGGAGTGATCGGCGCCATCGGCCTCGTGCTCCTGCTCGGCGGGTTGCTGCAGCGGGGAGTCTCCTCCGCGACGCGGCCACTTCGCCCCCGCTTCGCCGCGGTCGTCCCGCATCCGAACGCACTTGCCGGCGCACTCGTCGGCACGCTCGTCGGCAGCGCCTTCATCCAGCTGATGCACGCCCGGCACGTCTGGGCCCTGTTCGCAATCATCGCCGCCGTCAGCCTCTGGGGAACCGAATGGAATTCGGCTCCCGAGCGCTGAATCCGCGCAAGCTGCTCGAGCGAGCGCCCAAAGCGCTCGCCGGCAACGTCGGCGCCCGCCTAGCGGCACTCGTCGCACTCTCCCTCGCCACCCTCGTCATCGCGCGGGTCGGCGGACCGGCCGCCGTCGGGATCTACGCCCTACTGCGCGTCGTACCTAGCCTCGTCGGAGTCATCACGTCCGCCGGGCTACCAGGTGCGGTCGCCTACTTCCTGGCCGGCCCGTCCGGCGCGGACCGACGGCTCCCGTCGACCATCGCCGCCCTTGCACTCATCGGCGGAGCGGCCGGCACCGCGCTCTGGTTTGCCGCAACACCCCTGTTGGGGCATGCGCTCCTACCGGGACTCTCCACGACCCTCATTCTGCTCGCCGGCTGCACCGTCCTCACGCAGCTGCTCGTCGCGACAGCGAGGTCGTGCTCGCAGGGAAGCAACGACATGCCCGGCGCCAACATCGTGATCGTCAACGAGGAGCTCCTGTTTCTTCCCGCATACGGCATCCTCTGGCTCGCCGGCATCCAGGGTGACGCGGCGGTAGTTGCCGGACTCCTCCTGGCGGACATCGCGACTCTCGTACCCGCCTGGATCCGGCTCTGGCGGCGGAACTTCTTCCGCGAGGCGCGCCCGCCGTCGTTCGCGCTCGCGCGCAGCGTGGCCGGCTACGGCATGCGCGGCCAGGTGGGCGGCGTAATGACGCTGCTCAACCTGCGACTCGACTTCATGATTCTCAGCCTCATGGCGGGGCCCGCAGTTCTGGGCGTCTACGCGATCGCGTCGAAGTTCGCCGAGCTGCTCAAGATCCCGTCGCTCGCCCTCACCTACGTTCTCTATCCGGAGTACTCGCGAATCGGGCCGCGCGCCGCCGCAGCAAGGGCACGTGTCCACATGCGAGCGGCGGGAATCTGGATCGCCGTTGCATCGGTTCCCATCTGGCTCACGGCCGGCTTCCTGATTCCGGCGATCTACGGCAGCGCCTTCCAGGGCGCCGTCATACCGGCACGGATCATCGCAGCCGGCCTCGTGCTCGAGGGCGTCGCCGGGGTGATCTCCGCCTACCTCTACGGTATCGGGCGTCCCGGGCTCAACTCGTGGGCGATGGGGATAGGACTCACGATCACGGTTATCCTCGACCTGAGTCTGATCCCCTACTTCGGCGCGAAGGGGGCAGCCTTGGCCTCGGCTACTGCATACATCACGAGCACGCTCGCCCTCCTCTGGCTCTTCCGGCGGACGAGCGGCAGCGAGCCCGAGGAGCCGGGTCGTGACCCGATCGGGGCCGCCGGCCGCTTCCATGCGAAACTCGACCAGCTGCGCAACGGCATCGCCGACCTGAACGACGTCAGCCGGGCCCCTTGACGGCCGCGGTACGCCGCCTCTTCGTTCCGCTCACGATTCTCGCACTCGCCTGCTCCGGCGCAACTGCGCACGCTGAGGCGTCGTCGGCGGCCCGCCATCCGCCACCCCGGTACCGCTACCTGATCGACTCCGGCCAAGAGCAGGCGAAGCTCCAGAGGTCGTACGGATGGAACCTGCTCGACGTCAACTCGAAGGAGGAGGCCGACGCGCTACCGAAACGAACACGCGCGCTCGTCTGGGTCGGCGACTACGACAATACGACCTGTAGCTGGCAGGTCTCCGACGCCCAGCTCAAGCAGCAACTCGCAGGCACCCCCGGCGATCCGAAGATCGCGGGCTTCTTCTTCTCGGACGAACCGGATCCCTACGCCTGCCCGAATGCCCCTGCACAGCACCGCGCCCGCTCGCAGCTGATCCACTCGCTCGACCCGAACGCATTCACCGTGATGCTGATGGACTCGAACTCGGGCCAAGAGACTCTCCAGCAGATGCATCTCTGGGCGGGAGTCGCCAACTACGTCGCGCTCGATCCCTATCCGTGTCATCCGGGCCGACGCTGCAACTACAGCTGGATCAGCGCGGTCATCCGGGCCGCCGATCGTGCGAACCTGCCCTACTGGGGGGTCGCTCAGGCTTTCGCGGGCGAGGACTGGCGTTGGCCGAAGCCCTCCGAGGAACGGCACATGCTTGCGCTCTGGAGCGCCTCGCACGAGGCCGGCTACATGACCTTCGCTTGGGACTGGACGGGCCACCTCCTGGCGCGCCGCCACGGTTTGCTCTCGGTGTTGAAGAGCTTCAACACCGGCAAGCTCTTCCGCGCGCGTCGCTGAAGACGCTCACCAGATGCTGTGGCCGGCGGCGCGAAGGCGCCGCACCGCGGTCCGGTCCGGCCAGGAGTAGTAGGAGCCGGCGGCGAGATCGAGCGGCTGCCGGACGATCGCTCCATCATCGATCTGCTGCAACACCGTCAGCACGAGCTCAGCCGCCTCGGCCTTCGAGCGGTGGATGAACGCGTCGAGGCTCTCCCCCGGCTCGATCTCGAAGGCGCACTGGCCGCACAGCTCGCCGGCGTCGATCGACTCGTTGACGAAGAAGACCGAGATTCCGGCCTCCTTCTCGCCGTTCGCGAGCATCCAGAAGCTAGGTAGCACCCCGCGGTACTGGGGTAGAAGCGCCCCGTGGACGTTCAGACAGCCACGATCGGCAAGCTCGATCAGTGGCTTGTGAAAGAGCTGCGGACAGGATACGGAGACGATCAGGTCGGCGCCTGCTGCGCGCAGGCGGTCGAGGAATGCGTCGTCGTTGACGTCGGCCACGTGCTCGCAAGGAACACCGTGACGCGCCGCCACGCGCTCGACAGACTCACGTCGGATGTGGGCGACGGCTAGCCGGCGGGCGAGCATCATGGCAGCTCGCCAACCGAACGTCCTTGCGTACCGCAGCGCGGCCCCGCGAGAGGTCTGATTCCGGTACAGAGGAGCGACGACGAAGACGCCGGCGATGTCCCGCCGCGCGGAGAGAACGCGCTCGAAGAACGGCGGCAGGTAGAGCGGATCCTCCACGGTCAGGAAGACGACGTTCAGGCGAGCCCCCAGGCCTCGAGGACGTCGCACAGGCGACCGAAGTCGCCCCTCTCGACAAGTCTCCGCACACGCGCCGCGAACCGCCGCCTGCCGAGGCCCTGTGCGGCTCGGAACGATCGCGGCACGCCGGGGTACTCCGCGAGCTCCTCAGGGTTGAACTCGTAGGGATGGCAGTAGACGACTGCGGGCCGGCCGGCCACCGCGATCGAGCGGAGACCTGCAGCGATCGCGCGCTCGGGGAGCAGCCGGAAGTAGCCGCCGCCCGCAACCGGCAGCCGGAACCCTCCCAGGACCCCGATCGCCACAGGCACCTCGAGCAGCCTCCCGCTCTCGACCACCACGTGATGCGGCGCAAGGGGCCAACCCCCGATGCCGTAATGGCGCGAGCGCATCGCGAAGATCGAGGAGTCGACCTCGAAGCCGACCTCGACCATTGTCTCGAGTGCCCAGAGATTGTCGCCGAGCACCGAGAAGTCCTGCGCCCTGAACGCCGAGACAGGCGTGCCCGCAGCGTCCTCCACCGTCTTCTTCGCCCGCTCGAGTTCGTCGCGCAGCGCCCTCGGTCCCATGCGATGCAGCGGCCGGTGGCTGTAGCCGTGGGCCTGGACCTCGTGACCGCCCGTGACGAGGTCGTGCACCAGGCCCGGAAAGGTCTCGGCGACGCGACCCTGGACGAAGAACGTCGCCTTGACGTGCGAGCCTTCGAGCACCTCCAGCACACGCGCCGTGTTACGCACGACGCGATCGCTGATCGCAGCGTCGTAGTCGAGACAGGACTGATACCAGTCCTCGACATCGATGGTGAATGCGTTCCGCGGAAGGGTCGGATCAGAGGGAGCCCCGAGTTCGATCTCCTCGACCCGTGGACGAGACCGGACGGTTGCCGTATCCAGCACGGTTAACCCGCTCCGAGCGTGGTCGTGCGAAGGATGTTCCAGAAGGCCTCCGATCCCATCTGCGGCAATCCATGCTCGCTCCAGCAGCCGCTGGGACCGAGCACACGCAGGACCGAATCCTGCGAGGAGATGTGGACGATCGGGAACCCCTGCTCGAGCGCGCTTTCCACGGCAGCCTGCGCGTCCTGAGCGTTGTCCACGATCACGGCATCCGGATCGATCGCTCGCAGGACGATTTCCGTGTCGCGTCCCACGGGCTTGAGCGCCTGGACGGTGGCACGGTCACGGAGCGTGCCCGCGACAGCCTCGTAGAAGATGGGCACCTCGGAGATGGTCACCACCAGCGGCCGTGACCGTCCCGCCCGTGCTCCGATGCTCACCGGAGCGTCGTTCCAGCAGCAAGCTGGCGACCGAGGGTTCCGGGAGCCTGCTCGAGGTACGAGTAATACGAGGCCGACGCCTCCCAGCGCGAGTGAACTCCGAGCTTGCGAAGGATGTTCTGCACGTGCCGCTTCGCGGTGAACTCCGACACGAAGAGCTCGGCGGCTATTTGCTTGTTGCTCCGGCCCTCCGCCACCAGCTCGAGCACCTCCCGTTCGCGACTCGAGAGCGTGCCCATCTGGCTGCGAGCCCGCACTCGGTCGGTCGCCGAGTGCATCCCCTCGATCAGCATCGAGACGATCTCGCGGCCGACCGGTGCCTCGCCGCGCGCCACGCCGCGCAGCGAGCGGACGAGCCCGGCCGCGGACATCTCCTTGTACAGGAGACCAATCGCGCCGCCGCGCACGATGTCGAAGACGACCTCGGGCGAGAGCCGTTCCCGTTGCGACCAGACGATGGTCGGAGTCCCGACCCTGCGCAGGAGGGGCAGTGCGTCGAATGCCCCTCGCGGCGGCAGGTCGAGATCGACGAGGGCGAGATCGAGCCGCATCCCAGTTTGGATGTGCTCGTCCACCTCCGACAAGCTGCCCGCTTCGACCACGTCGAAGTCCCGTTCGTCGCGGATGATCGACCTGGCGCCGAGGCGAAAGACACTGTATGGATCGGCTAGGAGAAGACGCACCATTCTCACGATTCACGCATCTGGTTAAAAAGCTCAAGCCGTCGTCCGGCTGCTGCTTTCTTTGTGCCGCAGGGAAAGCTCTCAGTGATCGTATGGCTCGCTGGGTGGTAGAGGAACACGTCATAGGGCTAATCAGGCGTGGTCAATCGGGACCTTCGTAGTGATCCTTCGGAGCACCGCTTGTGAAACGAACGTCGAGGTTCTCGCGACGTCTACACGTTGTAAATCGACGGCTTATACCGGTCGACGGCCGTTTGTACCCACTCGATGGTTCGCCGCAGACCTTCGGCGAACTCGACCTGGGAGCGCCACCCGAGATGCGTCGCCGCTCTCTCGACGTCGGCGACCAGCCGCTCGACCTCGCTGTTCGGCGGGCGGCGTCGGGCGTCCGATTGCTCGATGGGCTTGTCGCTTCCGAGCAGACTCTGGATTGCCGCGGCGGTCTCTCCGATCGAGATCTCGTGCCCTGTGCCCAGGTTGAAGACTTCGCCCTCTATCCCCTCGCGCTCGGCGCAGAGCATCATTCCGCGGACCGTGTCCTCGACGTAGAGGAAGTCTCGCGTGGGTGTCGTCGAGCCGAGCTCGATCCGGTCGAGCGTGAGCGCCTGGCTGATGATCGTAGGAATGATGGCGCGCGCGGTCTGGCGGGGCCCGTACGTGTTGAACGGGCGGGCGACGACCACCGGTGTCCCGAATGACTGCTGGTAGCTGAGTGCGAGCTTGTCTGCACCCACCTTCGTCGCCGCATAGGGGGATTGAGCCTGCAGCGGGTGGTCCTCGCCGATGGGGACGCGAAGTGCCGTCCCGTAGACCTCGCTCGTCGAAGTCTGGACGAGCCGCGACACATCGGCGGTTCGGCAGGCTTCCAGCACGTTCAGCGTGCCCTCGATATTGGCGGTGACGAACTCGCGTGGGTGCTTGTAGGAGTAAGGGATCGGAATCAGTGCGCCGAGATGGAGGACGACCTCGCACCCGTACGCGGCCGAGCGCACGGCCTCGGGGTTTGCGAGATCACCACGAAAGATCTCGACCTGCTCGATCAGGCCGGCATCGCACACCTCGAGCCAGCCGTAGTCGTTGCGCGAGTTGTAGCGAACGAACCCTCTGACATCGGCGCCGGCACGGACGAGCGCCTCCGTCAGATGGCTCCCGATGAATCCGGCGGCACCCGTGACGAGCGTACGTTTGCCCGACCAGAACGGCTGCGTTGTCATGGACACGGCGGTCATTGTCTCACTCAGAGTCGGACCACGGAGGACACGACCTAGGGGGTGTCACTCGATCTTGGTCCCCCGGAAGAGGAAGTTGGTTCTTGCCATACGAACGCCTTGGTGCGAGAACTCGATCGTCCCCGCATGCGCGCCCCCCGTATCCTCAGGTGACCCCTCCACGGCCGTCTCGGCAGCCTCAAACGCCGACCCGCCGCGAAACCAGGAAGGGGTTACGCACGATCTATTTCCGGTGCCGGATGTGCGGCCGTGCGGCGCTGGTCTGCGAGGATCACGAGCCGGTCATTCGCTGTACGGCCTGCGGCTTCACCGAGGCCGCTGCGGCGCAACGCGACGCCTGATCTGAGGCCTGGAAAGGCTCACTCCCACGTGTCCAGACCGAGGTCGGGAAGGACCCAGCCTTCAGTCAGTAGTCCGCGCGTGCGAGCTGACTACAAGACAGTTAGCGACCCAAGGTGGAGGCGAGACGGAAGGCCCGTCCGGGCTCCACGGTCGACACTTCTGTGGCGAAGGGAACCAGTCAATCCGACAAGCGTGTCCTCGTGCTGGACAGCCAGCCGGTCTGGCTCCGCGCGATAGAGAGCATTCTTGCCGAGGCCGGCTTCGAGGCTATCTCGACAGGCTCGAGCGAGGCGGCCCTCACGACGCTGCGCCGCCAGAAAGTCGCCGTTCTCCTGCTCGGCATCGACGGCCTGGAGGATTGGGAGCGGGTGCTCGAGGCCGCCCGACGAAAAGGTCCTCGGGCGCCCAAGCTCGTCGTGATGGCCGCCCACGAGGATCCGCGGACGGTCGAGCGGGCACTCGAGCTCGGAGCCGACGCCTATGTGGCCAAGAGAGCGCAGCCGGAGGACGTTCCGTTCGTGGTTCGCCAGGTGCTCTCGCCCGAGGTGTACGAAGTGCGGCCGGCTTTCCCGAGCACTGCGAAGAACCAGGACCCGAACGATCCGCTGCCGCGTGGCGGGTTGACGCCGCGCGAGCACGAGATCCTGGGGTTGGTCGCGCAGGGCCGCTCGAATGCCGAAATCGCGAAGGAGCTCGGGATCAGCGAACCGACGGTCAAGGGTCACCTTTGGCGGCTCTATCGCAAGATCGGAGTCCCCAACCGGACGGCCGCCGCCCGCTGGGTGGCGAGATCTCAGCTCCTCGACAGGGAGTGAGTGCTCTTAGCCGGCCGCCGGACGGCCGGCGCGCTCTTCTGTCGTTGCGGGCTTGAAGTCGCCTCCGAGTCCGACGTCAGGAGACCGTGCCGCTGCGCCCAGCGCACAGCACCCGTTCGGTTGGCGACCGCGAGCTTCTCGTACATCTTGGTGAGATGGAACTTCACGGTGGCGGTGCTGATCCAGAGTCGTTGTGCGACCTCCCTGTTGGAAAGGCCCTCGGCGACGAGCAGCAGGACTTCGCGCTCTCGTGGAGTGAGCTTGTCGCGCTCGCTGTCGTGTGGTCGTTTAGGGATTCCGAACAGATAGACGCTACGGTCGACCGCCTGCCGGATCGTGGACGATAGATCGTCGGGTCGGACCGTCTTGAGAACGTACGCGATCGCTCCGCGCGACAGGCAATGATCGATGAAATCGGGATCGGTGTCGCTCGAGACGACGATCGCCGACACGCCTTCGGTTTCCCCAGCAGCGAGGAGGAGATCCGCTTGTTCCCGTTTGTTTACCGCGCGGTTCAGGCCGACGATGAAGAGGTCGGGCCGCCCCTCGCGCACAATCGCTGCGGCGTCTTCTGCGACTGTCGTCGAGCCGACGATCTGGACACCCGCCGACTCGGCCACCCGCGAGATCGTCTCGAGCCAGAGCGGGAATTCGTCGAATGCGACAGCGCTGAGCTGACGCGATGGGCCGCTTTCGTTGGTTTGCATGATCGCCGCAGGGGTGCGTCCGTTTTCCACATACTTATTAGAACATTTTCCACAAGATGTCTACAGCATCGCAACTCTGCGGATACACGACGCGAAGCTCACTTCGATGTCCGCAGGGAAGGTGAACACAAGGCCGGCCTAGGACGACGACCCGGCGAAACGGTCGCGCAGGTGCCCCTGCGCCTCGGCGATGAGTTCGACGAGCGGAGAACGGCCGTTGATGCCCTCGCGATCCAGCCAACCCGTGAGGTGATAGAGAACGGCGGCGTTGTCAGGATCGGTGGGAATCCGGAGTCCCTGTCTCAAACCGTCGAGATACGCGAGCCAATCCCGCTGGGAGCGTTCAGTCCAGCCGTAGAAGCGCTCTTCCTTGCTCAGCGGTTTCGCGAGTGCGTCGATCGCTACGTCGAGCGGTTCCACGAGCCGAGTCTAGAGGGCCCGGCGCCGACCCCGGCGCTCACCCCTCGTTGTGTAATCGCACGACTCCCCTGATCTCCGGTGTGTCGATGATGGCCTGCGGTGCCGGGCACGAACTCACGCTGCACTGCACGCCAAAGGTGTAGAAGTAGTCGAAGGCAGGGTCGGGAACGAGGCTGTGCCAGGCGCTCAGCATGGAGGCGAGCTCACCGGCGCTCGGCATCCGGTAGTACACGCTCTTACCGTCGATGCGTCGGGCCTGGCCGAAGGCCTGAAACACCGGCACGATCGAGCTCGAACGGATGCCGTTTGCAGTTGCCGCCTCCACTCTGGCGGCGATCGTGGAGTCGTCGCACGGAACGGCGCCGCCCCTGGTGTCGTAGTGGCAGGGATACGGATCCAGCCCGACCAGATCGACATGGGTCCGCGACGGTTGAAGCGCACGATATTCGCAGCCCGGGTCTGTGTCACAGATCGAACCTCCCGCCACGACGATGAATGCCCGCTGCCCCGGCGCCTCGCCGTGGATGAAGTCCGCGCGCGCCTTGATGTCGGCCGCCGCTCGGGGACAGACGGTCGGGTGCGGCTCGTCCGCGACGTAGTAGCCGTACACGCGTGGATTACGTCGGAGCGCATCGACTTGTGCGCGGAACTGGCCGTTACTGAATCCGGGTGCCGGACAGCGGCTCCCCGAGGGCGCGTTGTCGAGGTTCCCGACCCAGACGAGCGCCTTCGCTCCCCCCGGAAGGGAGTCGACCGCCCGGTTGACGGCCGCCGGATGGGAGGTGCTGCCGTCCACGTCGAACAGATCGAAGCCGAGCCCGGCCGCATCGGCCACGTGGCCGCGCACGTTGGGGGCGTAGTGAAGCGTCCGCGATGTTCTCGTGGCGGTCGACGGCCCGGAAAGAGCCGAGTAGATCGCGTAGCCGACCAACGCGGCCACAAGGACGGCAACGCCGAGCCGATAGGGGGTCGGAATCCGGATTCGGTTTCAGCTCCTTGCGAGGGGTGAGCGGCCCGGTGGGGCCGGCATCACCTTTCGGTCTGTCTACCACTCGGTACTCTCTGCGCTGCCTTCCGATCACAGTGGGTTGACAATGAAACGGGTAATAGTGGCGGTCGCGACGTCCCTCCTCTTGTTCGGGGTGGCCGCTGGGCTCGCAGCCGGCCGCACGACAAATAGCCTGAAGCTGAAGGCCCACCTGACCGCCACTGGGAAGAGCCCAAGCGGCTCTGGGAGCTTCACCGGAACGCTGCTTCGGTACCGCAACCGGAAATCAATGCTCACTTGGAGCCTCAGGTACAGAAACCTTCGCCGACGCGCCACCCGGGCCGGCGTCGAAATACCTGCGACGAAGAAAGGCCAGAGCCGGGTCTATGTGCTTCTCTGCCGCCCCTGCAGGCCGAGCAGCCACTCGGTAGTGAAGCCGATCTACAAGGCTTCGACCACGGCGCTCCTGACTCGCCCCGCTTACATCGTCGTCGCCACGAAGAGCCACCCCGCCGGAGCAATGCGCGGTCGAATCAGGCGCTCTGGCTAAAGAGGGCGGATACACGGCCTCGTATTGGGCCGCGGGCCGAAGGTCCTGGCCGGACCAGACCTTGGTCCGGACTGAAGCCTCGAGCATGTGTCGAAACCGTTAGCAGACGCGGACATATGCACGGCGTCCACAGACGGTGATGTCTCCTCGGGCCTGGCGGGTCAGGACGTGTCACAAGAACTCGATGCCGTGCATGGCCCGCGCTTAGGTAGACGGGGACCCCAAAGTGGGTCGATCTCACTATGCGAAGGAGCAACTCGGCGAAGATCGCCTTCTGCGCTAGCCGGTGGGCGCGGCCGCCGGCGCCGTAGCAGCGTCCTTGCTCTTGCGCGTCGTCCACGAGTAGTGGGCGAGGCGACCGGAAAGAGCGAGCAGGATGATCGCGTTCACCGGGTGGAACATGCCGAGCCCCCAGTGCTTGTAGCCCTCCGTAGCGAGGATCGACTGCACGAAGGCGAGCACGGCGAGCAAGATCCAGGCTCCGAGCAGGCGGCGTGCGGGCCACGCGAGCAGCACGAGGATCAGCATCAGGATGGCCCCGAAGTCGGAGAGGATGAATCCCAGACCGCGGTGCGCGTCCAGCGACTTCGCGTTGTCGATCGTCGCGCCGTGCTTCATGGCGAACAGCCCGTAGCCGACCAGGAAGAACTCGACGATCACTCCGAGAAAGAAGAGCGTGGTCACGTACCGCAACGCCACCCACGCTCCGCGCCGCACTGCCGCCATTGTCCGACTCCTTTGCCTTCGCTTGCCTGACCGGCGGAGGCTACAACGCCGGGGGTCGCAAAACTAGGCTCCGGCCATGACGGACGCCGTCGTCGTGGGCGCAGGCCCGAACGGGCTCGCCGCGGCGATCGTGCTGGCACAAGCGGGGCTCGCGGTGCGCGTCCTCGAGTCGGCGGACACCGTGGGCGGAGGCGCTCGTTCGGCCGAGCTGACGCTGCCGGGATTCGTCCACGACGTCTGCTCGGCGATCCACCCGCTCGGGGTCGCGTCGCCGTTCTTTCGCACCCTGCCGCTGGCCGAGCACGGCGTCCAGTGGATCGAGCCGCCCGCGGCGCTCGCGCACCCGTTCGACGACGGAACCGCCGTCCTGCTCGAGCGCTCACCGGACGCTGCCGCAGCCGGTCTGGGTGAGGACGAGGCCCGGTGGCGGCGCATCTTCGCGCCGCTCGCCGCTGACGCCGAGCCGCTGCTCGAGGACCTGCTCGGCCCGCTGCACCTCCCGGCGCACCCGCTCGCGCTGGCCCGCTTCGGCGCGCGCGCAGCGCCATCGGCAACGCTGCTCGCTCGGCTCTCCTTTCGCGGCGCGAGGGCGCGCGGCGTCTTCGCGGGACTCTCCGCCCACTCGATGCTCAGGCTCGACCGCCCGCCGAGCGCGGCCTTCGGCCTCACGCTGGGACTGCTCGCCCATGCGGTCGGCTGGCCCTTCCCGCAAGGCGGCTCGCAGCGGATTTCTGACGCGCTCGCCTCGTATCTGCGCTCGCTCGGCGGCGAGATCGAGACCGGACACAGGGTCGAGTCTCTCGCCGAGCTCGGCGAGACGCGTCCCGTGCTGCTCGACGTGACGCCGCGCGGCCTGCTCGCGCTCGCCGGCGACCGCCTCCCCACTCTGTACCGCCGCCGGCTGGAGCGCTACGGCTACGGGCCGGGTGTGTTCAAGCTCGACTGGGCGCTCGACGGGCCGATCCCCTGGCGGGCCGAGGAGTGCGCGCGCTCGGCAACCGTCCATCTCGGAGCCACGCTCGACGAGATTGCGTCGTCGGAGGCGGCACCTGGGCGCGGCGAGATCGGCGAGCGGCCATACGTGCTCCTCGCCCAGCAGAGCCTCTTCGATCAGACGCGCGCGCCCGAGGGACGGCACACGGGCTGGGCGTACTGCCACGTTCCCAACGGCTCGACCGTCGACATGACGGAGCGGATCGAAGCGCAGGTCGAGCGCTTCGCGCCCGGCTTCCGGGAGCGGATCCTGGCGCGCTCGGCGCTCGGCCCGGCGGACATCGAGCGCTACAACGAGAACTACGTGGGCGGCGACATCAACGGCGGCGCGGCGACCCTGTCCCAGCTCTTCACGCGCCCGGTCGCGCGGGTCTCGCCGTACTCGACGCCGCTGCCGGGCGTCTTCCTCTGCTCCTCCTCGACGCCGCCCGGGGGCGGCGTGCACGGCATGTGCGGGTTCCACGCCGGCCGCGCGGCGCTGCGCTCCGTCGGTGCCTAGCGCCGGGGCAGCGGTTCCGACTCCCAGGCGAACTGACCGGACGGCTCGGGCGGGGCTTCCTCAGCGGTGCGCGCGATCGTCGTCCGCAGCTGCACCTCCTTGAGGAACCACGAGAGGACGAACGGCACGAATGCGAGCGCCGTCCCGAAGAGGAAGACGCCGCTGAGCGAGTGGGCAAACGCATGCAGAACCTCTTCGTGCACCCTCGACGGCAGCTGGTCGATCTGGATCGGGTTGAGCTGGACGCCGCTGCCGAGATGCGTGGTGACGCGCCGCGGCAGGCTGGCCAGCTGATTCGCGAGCCGCGAGGCGAAGATCGTCCCGAAGAGCGCGACACCGAATGCGCCGCCGACGCCGCGGAAGAACGTGGCGGACGCGGTGGCGACGCCGATCTCCTGCGGCAGCGCGTCGTTCTGGACGACCAGCACGAGCACCTGCATGACAAGGCCGAGCCCGATGCCGACCACGAGCATGTACGCGGAGGCGACCCACGGCGGCGTGTCGACGCCGAGCAGCGAGAGCAGGAACATGCCGACCACGAGCACCGCCGTGCCGGCGATCGGAAACGGCCGGTAGCGGCCGATGCGGGTGATCGCGCGGCCGGAGAGAATCGAAGCCGTGAGCAGCCCGGCCATCAGCGGCAGCATCCGCAGACCGGCGCCCGTGGCGCTCGCGCCGTAGACGATCTGCAGGAACAGCGGGATGAAGATGATCGCGCCGAACATCGCCATGCCGATCGCGAAGCCCATCGAGTTGGCGACGGCGAAAACGGGAGAGCGGAAGAGCTGGAGCGGCAGGATCGGCTCCGCTGCCCGACGCTCCCACCAGACGAAGACGACGAGCAGGAAGATCCCCACCATGCCGAGTCCGACGATCCTGCTCGAACCCCACGCGTACTGGGTGCCGCCCCAGGTGGCCAGCAGGATCAGCGCGCCGACGCCGCCGCTGAGCAGCGCGGCGCCGACGTAGTCGATGCGGTGCCGAGTGTGCGGTGTGTGCAGGTGCAGGCGTGTGCTCACGATCACCACCGCGAGAGCGCCGACCGGCACGTTCACGTAGAAGACCCAGCGCCACGAGAGGTTGTCGACGAGGAAGCCGCCGATCAGCGGGCCGGCGACGAACGCCACCGCAAAGACGGAGCCGATCAGGCCCATGTAGCGGCCCCGCTCGCGCGGCGGGACGATGTCGGCGATGATCGCCTGCGCGCCGACCATCAGGCCGCCGGCTCCGATCCCCTGCAGCGCGCGAAAGCCGATCAGCTCGGCCATCGACTGCGAGAGACCGGCGAGCATCGAGCCGGCGAGGAAGATCAGGATCGCGACCAGGAAGACAGGCTTGCGCCCGTACATATCGCCGAGCTTGCCGTAGATCGGCGTCGAGAGCGTGGAGGCGAGCAGGTACGAGGTGACGACCCATGAGAGGTGATTGAGCCCGCCGAGGTCGCCGACGATGGTGGGGAGCGCGGTCGAGACGATGCTCTGGTCGAGCGCGGCCAGGAACATGCCGAGCATCAGCGCGATGAACACGGTGCGGAGCGCTGTGCCGGTCAGCCTCCCGTCGTCCCGGGCGTTCACGCTCCGACAGTACCCACGTCGAGCGGGGATATATCGGGGCCCCACGACCCGATGGCTGCCCTGGAACACTTGTGCTCGACCGCCGTCTCACCTAGGTTCCGATCCTGTTGTTGTCGTCCTACAAGGAGGCATGATGAGAAGGCGCTATCTCTGCGGCGCTTTCGTGGGGGTCCTCGTCATTGCAGCTGCATTCTCGGCAGCCGCCGGCGGAGCGACCTCGAGCCTGCACCACGGTCGGATGCACCGAATCACGAATTCGACCAGCACCAACTGGTCCGGCTATGCGGTGACCGGGGGCCACTTCACGACTGTCTCGGCGTCGTGGACGGAACCCACGGCGAAGTGCTCGGGAACGGCGTACTCGAGCTTCTGGGTCGGCCTCGACGGCGACACGTCGAATACCGTCGAGCAGACCGGCACGGACGCGGACTGCTCGGGCTCGACACCTCAGTACTACGCCTGGTACGAGATGTATCCGAAGTTCCCGGTCAACCTCAAAGGCACGGTGCGGCCGAACGACCATCTGACTGCGTCCGTGACGACCAACGGCAGCGGCTCGTTCACCCTGAAGATCACCGACAGCACCCAGGGGTGGACCAACACCACGACGGCGAGGCTGAAGTCGGCGAAGCTCGCGTCGGCGGAGGTCATCGCCGAAGCGCCCTCCAGTAGCGGCGGAGTCCTTCCGCTCGCGAACTTCGGCACGGTTGGCTTCACGGGGGCCACCGTGAACGGCAGCACGCTCACCAGCAGCACCAAGAACCTCGATCCGATCACCATGCAATCGGGCTCGACAGTGAAGGCCCAGCCGAGCTCCATGAGCAACGGCAGCTTCTCGGTCGCCTGGAAGCATTCGTAGGCAACGCGCGTGGAGGATCCGCCGCAGGGCGGGTCCTCCACCCTCCTCCTGGTAGTGAGACCTTCGGCGAGTGCGATCACCCGCTTCGGTGGCTTGTGTCCGACCGTCGGGTTCACTAGCTTCCGAGCCCTCTTGTCGTCCTACAAGGAGATGTGATGAGAAGGCGCTATCTCTGCGGCGCCCTCGTGGCGGTCATCGCCACGGCCGCGGCCCTCTCGGCAGCCGCGGGCCAGGCCGCGACCCATTCGAGCATGAAGCCGTCCAGACCGTCGATGCTGCGGGTGTTCAAGGGCAAGCCGGCGAAACCGACCCACTCGAACAACCTTTCCTACCACGGCGGCGTGGGCGGGATCGGGGTCGAGCCCACCCCCAAGCTCTATCTCGTCGTCTGGGGATCCCAGTGGGGCACGAACGGCAGCAATGACCCCTCTGGAGAGGTTGGCATCCTTCAGAGCTTCTACGGCAACGTCGGGGGCAGTCAGTGGCTGGGCAGCGTCACCCAGTACTGCCAGGGCGTCGCGAGCGGCACGGTCACCTGCGGCTCGTCCGGGCAGCACGCCGGGAACCCGAGCGGGATTTATGCCGACACCTGGTTCGACAGCACCTCGGCGGCGCCGTCGAGCCCGAGCCAGTCGAACCTCGCCGCGGAGGCCGTTCGGGCCGCCGCGCACTTTGGTCATACGACCGCGACTTCGAACGCATCGGTGCAGTACGTGATCGCGACCGCGACGAAGAACAACGCCGCCGGGTTCGGGACGAGCTACTGCGCCTGGCACAGCTCGACCTCTTCTCAGTACGGCAACGTCGCCTACACGAACCTGCCCTACATGACCGATGCAGGTGCTTCGTGCGGGGCCGGGTTCAACGGACTGGGCGCCAAGGCCGGCATCACGATCGTCGGCGGACACGAGATGGCCGAGACGATCACCGACCAGTTCCCGAACGGAGGCTGGCTCGACAGGAACGGCGAGGAGAACGCCGACAAGTGCGCTTGGAGCTCGGCAACTGCCACTGAACCGATGGGAACGGGCTCCTTCGCGGTGCAGCCGCTCTGGAGCAACAACTCCAGCGGCTGCGTCCAGTAGCACTCCGTCATTAGGTGGGCGTCGAGCGATCCCCCGACGCCCACCGACGGCCGACTCGCCTTGCGCGGCGTAAAGTTGTCTCGTGGACGTGACCGCGAACCGCACCGCTGACGACGCCGCGCGCGGCACCAGCGACAAGATCGGGCGGCTCCTCCAGGAGATCGATGCACTGATCGCCGACGACGAGGCGGACGACCGGCAGATAACCGGCGGCTGGCGGACCTTCGCGGACATCCTCGCCGCGGCGCACGTCCACACCTGGGACGCCTACAGCGTCGACTTCTCCACCGATGCCGAGAGCTTCCGGCAGCTGTCACACCGGCAGCAGGAGGCAGTGAAGCGGGTTTTCGGGACGATCTACCGTGCGGAGTCCATCGTCGACGACTGGATGGACCGGATCGTCGCTGCGCTGCCTCGCGAGCCCGAGTACGAGTCGATGCGTGGCGCGCTCATGACGCAGGAGCACGACGAGCGCATGCACCGCGGCAGCCTCCTCCGGGTCGCGACCGAGGTGCTCGGCATCGCCGCGGCCGACGCCGACCGGGTGGCGAAGAAGTACAACAACTTCGTCGCCGAGATTCTCTTCGACCGGTTCGAGGACGAGATGCAGCATCTGCTGCGGCCGAACCGCCCGATCGAGGACGTCTACACCGCGATCTTCATCTACGGCGTGCTCAGCGAGGACGTCGTCGCGAACAGCGACGTGGTGATCCGCCGGGCCAAAGGCAATGCCCTCTACGACGCCTATGACCTGCCGGGGATGAAGGAGGGACAGACGAACGTCCGCCGCGACGAGGGCCGCCACGTCCGCATCGCAGTCCTCGCGACGCACCGCTTCCTCGAGGAGTTCGAAGGCGCCGGCGAGCGGCTGCTCGCCATCAGCAGCGACTACATGGACCTCGCAGACCGGATGGTGCGGCGCGCCAAGGCGTCGCACGGCCTCATCGACGCTCACCTCGCCGAGTCGTACGGGCCCGACGTCGACTCCCTCTACTACTACGCGATGAACATGAAGCGGCTCGCGGTGCGGCTCGACGAGCTCGGGCTCCGCGAGGGCGTGATCGAGGTGAAGTGCCGCGTGGACGCTTCGATCGCGGAGCTGAGCGGCGAGGACGGCGAGCCGATCGTCGAGACGCCGAACCGGCTCCTGCGGCTCGTCGGACCGAAGGTGCTCCGCCTCGCCGGCGCTTCCCGGCTAGCCGGCTAGTACTCCCTCGTAGCAGCCGGCAAGCCTCCGGGCGAGCAGCGGCCACGCATACTCGCTTTCCGCGCGCTCGCGCGCGGCGCGGCCTCGCTCCGCTCGTGCCGGCTCGTCCGCGAGCAGCGCAGCGATCGACTCCGCGAGAGCGGCCGCATCGCCGGGCGGCACCAGGGCGCCGGTCTCCTCGGTCACGACCTCGCGGTATCCCGGGATGTCCGAGGCGACGACCGGCGCCGCGCACGCGAAGGCGCGCGTGATCGTCATACCGAAGCTCTCGTTGCCGAGCGACGGAGCGACGAGCAGCTTCGCCGCCGCGAGCTCCTGCGTCAGCGTCTCGTCGTCGACGAAACCGAGGATGTCGATCCCCTCCTCCGACATGCGGAGCCGGGCGAGCAGCAGCCGCACGGCGAGAGGATCGGCACCGAGCACCCGCAGGCGAATCCCGGTGCCGCGGAGACGGGGCCAAGCCCGGAGCAACACCGGCAGACCTTTGCGCGGGTCGTGGCGGCCGGCGAAGACGACGCGGTCGGCGCGGTCGCCTGGATCGATCTCCTCCGGGATCTCGACGCCGTTCGGGATCACCTCGTAGTGGCCGGGCGCGAAGGGGGCGGCAGCAAGACGCGCCTGCTCCGACACGGCGACGCGCAGATCGATCCGGCCGAGCAGGAAGCCCCACAAGGGCTCCGCGAACCGCCGCCAGGACGAGTTGCCGGCCGCGTGGAACGTCGCAACCGCCGGTCCGCCCCAGAGAGCGAGCGCGGCGGGGCTGAGCATCGGCGCCAGCGGCTCGTGCACATGGATGAGATCGAAGCCCTCGCTCCCCAGCGCGCGCTGTAGCCGCGGCAGCGTCGCCGGGCTCAGCACGAGGTTCGAGAGCGCGCCGTTGCCCGGCACGATCACCGACCGTCCGAGCGGGATTACGGTGGGCGGCGGCGGACCCGGCCGTCCCTGGCGCGGGTGGAGGATCCGGCTGAAGGAGCCCGGCGGGTCGTTGCCGATCAGCAGTCGAGTGTCGATCCCAACGGCCTCGAGCGCACGAGCCTGCGCTACTGCGTGGTCGACGACTCCGCCGCCGAAGGACCACGAGTACGGGACGACGATGCCGACCTTCATTGCTCTTGTTGAAGGAGGGGGCTCGTGGGGGAACCATGGGTTCCCCCACGTCTGGACCACGAGTACGGGACGACGATGCCGACCTTCATTGCTCTTGTTGAAGGAGGGGGCTCGTGGGGGAACCATGGGTTCCCCCACGTCTGGACCACGAGTAGGGGACGACGATGCCGACCTTCATTGCAGCGAGGCTACCGGCGGCGCGTGAGCAGGAATCCCGCGACCGCACCTGCCAGCACGAGCTGCGCCTCGACCGAGATGCCGACGCCGTGGCGGCCGCCGCCGCGATGGAAGATCTTCTCCCCACGCACACGAAGCCACGGAACGAGGTGCTCGAGGTCGGGCATCGACGCTGCTGCTCCGCCGAGCACGGCGGGATCGAAGGGCCCGCGCCGAGCGGCGAGCAGTCCGAGGGCGACGAGGCCGCTGCCGACCTCGAAGCTCCGATCGGGAATGTCCTCGTGCGGGACGCGATCACCGGCGACGTGCAGCGGGGGGCCGAGGAGCAGCGCGAGCGGGCGCGAGCGGACGACGGCTCCCATTGCCGCGCCCGTGGCCACGTGCAGCGAGACGATCACACCCGGATCATCGCAAGCTGCTCCTGCGTTAGCGTTCTGCGTGGTGTGCCGGGAAGGCTGGTCGGCGCCAGTCCATGACGCCCGCGGCCGCCATCCCCGTCTTCCTGATCTCGATCGGCGTGATGCTCGCCGCATCGGCTGTGTTCGCGTGGCGCCTCGACCACATCGGGCTTCGGCTCGGCCTCCCCGAGGCGCTGCTCGGATTGCTCACAGCGCTCGCGGCCGACGCGCCGGAGATCTCGTCCGCGATCGCGGCCCTCGTCCAGCACGAACACGCCATCGCAGTCGGTGTCGTCGTCGGCTCCAACGCCTTCAACCTCGCGGCGATGCTCGGCCTCAGCGCAGTGGTCGCAGGCCACGTCCGCGCGCGGCACGAGACGCTCGAAATCGAGGCGTTCGTCGGTCTATGGCTGCTCGCGGTGATGCTGGCTGTGGTTGCAGGCGGGCTTGGCGCGACGTCCGGAGGTGTGCTCGTCGCCGCAGTCGCGGTGCCCTACGTGGCGCTGCTTGCAGCCGGGCCGCGCATCGCGCGAAGGCTCCCGCTCGGTGTAGCCGAGTCGCGCTTCGTTCGACGGAGCTTCGGCAAGGGCCATCGCCCGGCGCAGTCGCTCGACTCGCGCCGGGAGGTGGCCGGCCTGTTGGTCGTCCTTCTCCTCGCGCTCTGCCTGATCGTCGCCGGAAGCGTGGGCGCCGTGCGGGCTGCGACAGACCTCGCCCGCGCGTGGGCGGTGCCCGAGGCGCTCGTCGGCGTCGTCGTGCTCGCGATCCTGACGAGCCTCCCCAACGCTTGGACTGGAGTTCGCTTCGGCCTCCAGCGGCGGGGATCGGCGCTGATGAGCGAGACGCTGAACTCCAACTCGATCAACATCGTTGCCGGCCTCGCCGTGCCCGCCGCGCTCGGTACCCTCGCCGCCTTCTCGGGGCTCGCGATCTTCGACATCGCGTGGTTGATCGGGATGACGACGGCGGCGGTCGTCCTGTTCGGGAAGCGAGGCGGCGCCGGGCGCGGCGCCGGAGGCTTGCTGATCGTTCTGTACGCGGTCTTCCTCGTGGTGCAGTTCGCGAGGCTCGCCTAGTCCCGAACTCCGGCGGGCTGCTGAAGTGCGGACTCCTCGGGCGAGACGACGCGGCCGCCGCGCCACCATGAGGTGAGCGCCGCCACCAGACATGCGGCGATTGCGAAAGCGAACGCCTCGTCGAGACCGCTGCGGAACGGCGCCGCGATCAGGTGCGGGAAGAAAGCGCGGCCCCGGATGGCGGCCGCGCTGTGCGCCGGGAGGCGCGCGAGCACGTGCGGGCCGAGCAGCTTCTGGGCCGGGTTGTAGCCGAGGAACGCGGCGAACAGCACCGAGACCGGCGGGAGGTGGCTGACACGCGTGGCGACCCGGGCGGAGACGCCGTGGGCGCGCAGCCCCGCCGCGAGCGAGTGCGGCAGCGTCGAGGACAGACCGACGATCATGAGCGTGAAGAAGATCCCGATCGAAAGCACCTGGGCCGAGTTCTGGAACGTCTGGTTCATGCCGCCTCCCGCTCCGCGGTGCTGCGCGGGCAGGCTGTTCATGACTCCTGCCCGGTTCGGCGAGGCGAAGGCACCCATGGAGAGGCCCATCAACAGGAGGATGGCGGCCAACTCCGCGTACGAAAAGTTGACGGGCAGCATCGCGAGCAGGAAGAAGCTGAGCGCGGAGACGAGCATCCCGCCGGTCGCGAACGGCCTCGAGCCGTAGCGGTCGGACAGAATCCCCGAGATCGGGCCGGCGATCAGGAATCCGAGCGTGAGCGGCAGCATCCGGATCCCGGCCCAGAGCGGCGTCGAGGCGAAGCCGACACCGTGCTCAGGGAGCCAGATCCCCTGCAACCAGATGATGAGCATGAACATCAGGCCGCCGCGCGAGATCGCGGAGAGGAAGCTCGAGAGGACGCCGAAGGTGAACGCGCGGATTCGGAAGAGGCCGAGCCGGAACATCGGCGCCTTCGAACGCAGCTCCACGAAGGCGAACAGCGCGAGCAGAGCCACGCCGGCGCCGAGGCACGCGTCGACGACGGGAGATGTCCAGCCCATCGGGTGGCCCCCGTAGGGCCGGATCCCGTAGGTGATCCCGACCATCACGAGCACGAGGCCGGCGGCGAAGGTGAGGTTGCCCGCCCAGTCGATCGGCTCCCGGGTCCGCACGCCGATCTCGCGCAGGCTCCGGTACGACCAGATGGTCCCGGCGACGCCGGCGGGGACGGAGACGAGGAAGACAAGCCGCCAGGAGATCGGCGCGAGCACGCCGCCGAGCACGAGCCCGATGAACATGCCGCTGATGCCAACGACGTTGTTGATCCCGAGCGCGAGCCCGCGCTGGTTCGACGGAAAGGCATCGGTGAGGATCGCAACCGAGTTCGCGACTAGAAACGCCGCCCCGATGCCCTGCACGATCCGGAAGCTGATCAGCCAGTCCGCGCCCGCCCGTCCGTGGAGCCAGTCGATCGTGAGCAGCAGCGACGCCAGCGTGTAGACGACGAAGCCGAGGGTGTACATCCGCACGCGCCCAAACTGGTCGCCGAGCCGGCCGAGGCTGACGACGAGCACGCTCGAAACGACGAGAAAGCCGAGGATCATCCACAGGAGGTAGAAGCTGTTACCGGGCTGGAGCGGGTCGAGATGGATGCCGCGGAAGATTGCGGGCATCGCAATCAGCACGATCGAGCCGTCGATCGTCGCAAGCAGCACCCCGAGAGTCGTGTTCGAGAGCGCGACCCATTTGTAATCCGGCTTCTTTCGCTTGACAGGCAACCTGATCAGGTTACCTGTCTACAATCTCGCCATGTCCCATCCCTCGACCCAGGTCGTAAAGAGCGCGAGCGAGCTCCGGCTGGTGCTCGGCCAGCTCGTCAGGAGGCTGCGGGCGGAGTACTCGTTCCCGGTTGCCCAGGCGAGCGTCCTCAGCCGGCTCGACCGCGAGGGCACGCAAACGGCGAGCGCGCTGGCCACTGTCGAGCACGTTCGGCCCCAGTCGATGGCGCAGACGCTCACCGAGCTCGAGGCGGCCGGGTTGATCACGCGGCGTCCCGACCCCGACGACGGGCGGCGCATCCAGATCGAACTCACCGAGGAAGGCCGCGAGAGAGTCTTAGAAGGCCGTGGGCGGCGCGAGGACTGGCTCGTCGCGGCGATCGAGGCCGAGCTGAGCCCGGAGGAGCAGCGAACCCTGCTGGCGGCGATACCGCTCCTGCACCGGCTGACCGATCACTGAAGATGCCTCTGCCACCGGAGTAAGCATCCCGTAAAGCTCCGAAGCCCCCGCGCCAATGCCCGGTTACCCTCCGCCAAAGAGGCTTTGGGGGGGACGGGAACGAAAGTGTCGTCGGTGAGAAGGCGAATCGGGATAACGCTCGTCGCAGTACTGGCGACGAGCGCCATGGTGGTCTGTGTGGCGGGCGCCGCACAGGCCGCGACGACCTCGTTCGATCGCACGCGGACGATCCTGTTCAACGGGGAGCCGACGTTCCCGCTCGTCCTCTCCCCCGGCCCGCCGCTCGGCGGGGACACGCCGTGGGGCACCGACGGCCTCACCGAGACCGCGTCGGCCGGAGTGGACGTCTACCGAACCGGGACCGGTGCGATCTGGAGTGCGAGCGACATCAACTCGGCGCTCGCCTGGGACCGCGCTGCCGCCGCTCTCCACGTCTACACATGGCCGAATCTGGGCGGCTACTCGCAGGCGCTGCCCGGCTCGCCGGAAGACGAGGGACTGGCGCAGGTTGTCCAGACACTCACGGGCGACCCGAGCGGCAGCGCGATCGCTTTCTGGAAAGGCCGTGACGAGCCCTGGTACAGCGACATCGCACCCTCGGCGCTCCAGTTCGCGTTCTGCCGGGTCACGTCGCGCGGTGACCCCTCCTGGTGCGACGGCGAGAACCCGCTCGACCCGAGCCAGCTGTGGGTGACCATCGAAGCTCCGCGCGGCACGGCCGCCGATCTCGCCCCGTATTCCGACGTCACGGACGTCCACGGCGTCGACATCTACCCGGTGACGCTCGCGCACACGTCGCCGAACCTGCAGGCCGTCGGCAAGTGGACGGCAACGCTCTCCTCCATCACGCCCCTGGCCCCGGTCTGGACGACCATCCAGATCTGCGCAAGCGGCAGCATCGACAAGACGACCGGCAATTACATCCTCCCGACCTTCCAGCAAGAGCGATACATGGCCTACGACGCGATTCTGAACGGGGCGAAGGCTCTCACCTTCTTCGGGGGCAACAACGCAGGCTGCTTCAGCGGCAGCGATGCCACCTACGGCTGGAACTGGAGCTTCTGGCAGAGCGTCCTCGAACCCCTCGTGCAGCAGCTTTCGGCCTCCAGCCCGATCGCGCCCGCGCTCGTGAACCCCGCGAGAACGCCGCGCGTGACCACCCGCGCCTCGGGCATCGAGACGATGGTGAGGGAAGGAACGTCGGTCGACGACCTGTGGCTGATCGCGGCTCGCAACGGCGCCGGCACGAGAACGGTGACGTTCAAGGGCCTTCCCCGCTGGACTCATCGGGGGAGCGTCTACACGGAGAAGCGCACGGTCACCGCTTCGGCCGGATCCTTCAAGGACCGCTTCGCCCAGTGGGACGTCCACGTGTACCACTTCGTCGAGCCGCTCCTCCTGCGGAAGATGGCACCGACCAAGGGGAAGGTCGGCTCCCACGTCACGCTGCAGGGCAAGGGTCTCGCCGCAGCGACTGGGGTCCGCTTCCGCGGCGCGAAGGCCGCCCGCTTCAAGATCGTCAACGACGGAAAGCTCGTGGCGACGATTCCCCGGCGGGCAAAGAGCGGACCGATCGTCGTCACCTCCGCCCTCAAGCAGGTCCAGACCAGAGGCTTGTTCCGCGTCCTCCGTTAACCGCTGTCGTCAGTGGCTAGCGTCCGTCCCCGCCGCTACGGCTACTTGATGAACTTGCCCGAAGGCGAGAGGACGTACCACTTTCCGCCGCTGTTGTTGACGCCCTCACCCGTCGCCTGGCCGGGTTTGTGGTCGTAGATGTAGGTGTAGAGCGGCCAGCGGTTGTACGTGACGACGCGGCCGTCGGTGCCGAGGAGCTTCTTCTTCGCTGCACCGCCTGCCGTCGGCTTGTGGCCCTGCTTGACCTTCAACGGCGGCCAGATGACCGCACACGAGCCCTTGCAGGTCACCTTCTTCCGGTGGTCGGGCACGAACATGTAGAGCGTCCGGCCCTTGCTGTTCACGAGGACGACTCCCAGCTTCTTGAGCTTCTTCGTCTGCACCGTCGCCGCCGCCGCGACGCGCTGAGTAGCCGCCTTCGAACTGGCTGACCCTATCCAGCCGGTCGCCACGACCGTGAGGGTCGCGGCAAGAGCAGCGACCACGCCAATCCGCAGCGCGACCTTGCGATTAGCCATGGCCATCACTCTAGACAAGGAGGAGCAGGTGCGCGGGATTGTTGCCTTCGCGCTCGTGCGTCTTGCTGCAACTGCGGTCGCGTCGACGTCTCCTCGAAGAATCAATCGTCCCCTGAAAGGCCGAAGCGGCGGGCTAAGCCCGCCGCTTCAAAACTCCGCCGCAGAGTTGTTGCCGTCAGCCCCGAGCGGGAGTCAAGCCGATCATCTCGCGCCTTGGTCCTGCTCGGCCTCCCCCTTTCGGGGGATCTGCAAACGCAGCCTGTTCAGGCGGTGCGCGAGGCCCTCACGAGCGAGAGCTGCGGCCTGGCCGCCGACTCCTGGAACAGCAGCTGCTCCACTTCCTCGGCCGGTGCCGGGCGGCCGAAGAGATAGCCCTGGCCGAAACGGCAGCCGATCTGCCGCAAGCGCTCAGCCTGCGCGGGGTGCTCGATTCCCTCGGCCACGGCCGCAAGGCCGAGCGAGTCGGCGAGCCGCAGGATGGCGTCGACGAACGCCTCGTCCGCATCCTCGCCCACCAGCCTGTCCACGAACGGCTTCGGAATCTTCAGCGACTCGATCGGGAACTCCGCAAGACGGCTCAGCGACGAGTAGCCGGTGCCGAAGTCGTCGATCGTCAGCCCCACACCGAGCTCTCGCAGGCGCCGCATCGCGACGAGGGCCCCGTCGCTCCCCTGGATCACCCCCGACTCGGTCACCTCGATCACGAGCCTGTTCGGCTCGACGCCGTAGCCCTTCAGTGCCTCGGCGAGAGTGTCGACCAGCCGCTCGTTGGCGAGCTCCGCCGCGGCGAGATTGAGCCAGATGCTCAGCCGCTTCGGCCAGCGACGGGCGGCTTCCAGCGCCTGGTGGAGAACGAGGCGCCCGAGCTCGATGGTCAGCCCGGCCTCCTCGGCGGCCGGCAGGAAGTCGGCGGCACTGAGAAGTCCGCGGGTCGGATGCGGCCAACGGGCCAGCACCTCGAAGCCCTCGATCTCGCCGTCCACCAGCCGCACGACCGGCTGGTAGTGGACGAGGATCTCGCGGCGCTCGAGCGCGGCCTCGAGGTCGAGCCCGAGCTGCCTCTGGGCGCGGAGCTTCTCGTGCAAGTCCGCCTCGTAGAGCGTGTACGCACGCTCCGACCGCTTGACGCTGTACATGGCGATGTCCGCGTTCCGGATGAGGTCCTCGCCGGTGGTCACGCCCGCCACGCCTACTGCGATGCCGACGCTGACGTGGCAGGCGACATCTCCACACCCGAGGGCGTACGTCCCGTCGATCTTCTCGAGCATGCGCCGCGCCGTCGAGACCGCCGCCTCCGCGTCCGCATCCCGGACGAGCACGGCGAACTCGTCGCCGCCGATCCGGGCGGCCAGATCCTGGGCGCGGACGGCAGCGGCGAGGCGCCGCGCGAACCCGGCGAGGAGCTCGTCGCCCGCGCTGTGTCCCCACGTGTCGTTGACCGCCTTGAAACGGTCGAGGTCGAGATAGAGGACTGCAGTCGAACCCGCCCCGCGGGCCAGCTCGTGATCCAGCGCTTCGAGCAGGTTGAGGCGGTTGGGCAGGCCCGTGAGCCCGTCGTGATATGCCTGGTGGCGCAGCTGCTCCTTGAGCTGCGTCACCTCGGCGAGCGAGTGCTCGAGCCGGCCGTTCTCGAGCAGGATGCTCGCATGGCCGGCGAAGGTCTCGAGCAGCTCGACGTCGGTGTCGACGAACGTGCTGACGTCGCCGAGGCGTTCCCCGACCACGAGCAAGCCGAACGTCCGATTCTCCCCGCGTAGCGGCGCAACGATCGCGTCCTCGAGTCCGCGCGACCGGAGGAACGAGTCGAAAGCCTTGGCCGCGCGGCGCTGGGTGAGCAGCATCGCCGAGCTCGTGGAGGCGACCGCTCTGAAGGCCGTCGCATCCGCCGGAGTGAAGCGCTCCTCCGGATGCATGAGCAACTCGCCCCCCACACCGCTCACGCTCCGAAGCGGCCCGTCGCCGTCGGCGGCCGGAAGAAGGAGGATCTCGGCGTACTCGGCGCGGAGCAGCCGGCGCGCGGCGACGAGGAGCTGTCCGACCGCGAGCCCGAACTCCGGCGCGCCTTGAGTCGCGCGCATCGACTCGTAGAGGAACTCCACGTGCTCTCGCTGCTCGCGCTGTTCCATGTATCCGCGGAAAGCTGCGACGCAGGCGAGAACCGGGACGACGAGGAGGACGACCGCGAGGGGGCGAACCGCGAGAAGCTCTACGACGGCGAGGCCGAGCGACGCCGTCGCGAGCGCCCCGATGGTGGAGGTAAGGAGCGTCCGTAGAAGCTGCGGCGCCTGGAACCGCTCCTCGGCGATCGCGATCACAGCGGAGACGAGCAGGATGCCGAGCACGTGCGCAACCGCGCAGGCGAAGAGGACGAGCAGCCAGATGTGCGGTGCCGAGTCCCCGGGCGTGGCGAGCGAGCGGAAGATGACGAGCGCGACTCCGCTGCAGAGCGGAAGCTCCGCGAGATTGAACGCGAACTTGACGAGCTGGCGCTGGCTCTTCCAGCGGGTGACGATCAGGGCTACGAGGGTGCCTACGAGCTGCCCGATCAGAAGGGCCGCAGGCGCGCCGAGCAACAGACCGAGCGTGAGCCCGATCTCCGTCAGCGAAAGCGTATGCGCCTGCTTGCGGAACTGGAGGTGAACGACGAAGACCTCGGCGAAGTAGAACGCGAGCGCGAGGGCCCACCAGGACAGGTGCGGGCCAGGCACGAACGACGGGTAGCCGAAGGTGTCGATCGCGAACGCCCACACGAGCGCGCACGTGACCGCAAGGGCGCCGTTGAAGATCCAGACGCGGCGCGGGGCGCGAAGCGCCTCACGCACAGCGACGCCGAGCGAGCGCGGCGGCTCGCTCGGCGCTGGCCGCGGGGAAAGAGGCCGGGCGATCACCGGCCTCTCCCGCTACCGATCAGCCCCAGCTCGCTCCGAGCCACTGGTCTCCCGACCAGCTCGATCCGCTCCAGCTGGAGCCGCTCCAGGAGCTTCCGCTCCACGAGCTGCCTGACCAGCTGGAACCGCTCCAGGAGTTTCCCGACCAGAGCAGGTCGCTCCAGCTCGAGCCGCTCCACGAGCTGCCACTCCAGGAGCTGCCCGACCAGCTCGAGCCGTTCCAGACTCCGCCCGACCAGCTCGAGCCTGCGGCTTCGAGCGCTGCGATCGCAGCCGAGTCGAAGGGCATGCCGAAGATGTCCTGCTCGCCTTGCAGCACGCTGCCGTCGATGGAGATGTGGTCGGTGCCGCGCGAGGCTTCGAGCGAGCCGGTGCCGGTCGAAAGCGCCTTCACGCCAAAGCGGGCGAGGTACTGCTTCGCCGTGAGGTCGGGAGCCACGGGCGCGGACAGCAACTCGCTCAGGTCCAGCTCGCCGCAGCCCTGCCGCTTCCAGTTGTAGGACTTCAGCTTGTCGCAGTTCGAAATGAGCATGTCCTTCACCTGGTCCGGCGTCAGCTGTGGGAACTTCTGGAGGAGGAGTGCAGCCGCGCCCGACACGAACGCCGCCGCCTCCGATGTGCCGCTCCCGCGGAAATACCGATCGCTCAAGGCCCCACCCGGATTGTTCAGGTCGATGTACGAGCCGGGAACACGAAGGCCTTGCAGGTGTGCGCTCGGGGCGACCAGATCCGGAGCACGGCAGTTCTTGCTGCAGCTCGCAGCGCCGGCCGAATACGAAGCGATCTGATCGTCCGACGTCGTCGCCGTTCCCATGGTGTCCGCACCGCCGACCGCGACAATTTCGGGGTCGTACGCCGGATCAGCGAGACCGGGCGCGCTCGCGCCGAGCTGGTAGCCCGAGTTGCCGGCCGCGCCGACAACGACGATGCCTGCCTTCCATGCCTGCTCCACGGCATACGCAAGCGGATCCACCTCGTACGGCTGTGTCGAGTTCGTGCCGTAGGAGAGGTTCAGGACACGGATGTTCATCCCGTTGTCGTTGCGGTGCTGCACGACCCAGTCGATCGCCGCGATCACCTGGCTCACGTCGACGCCGCCGTCTGCAACCCCAACCTTCAGAGAGACGATTCGCGCGTCGGGGGCGACGCCGCGGTAGCCGCCGGGCTGGCCGTCGTTGCCGGCGATCAGGCCGGCCATGAACGTCCCGTGGCCGTTCGTATCGAGGTGCTGCAGGTTCGGGTTCTGTGACTCGAGGGACAGGTCCGGCCCATTGATCACCTTGCCGGGCGAGTCGAGTCCCGCCACGGGCGTAACACCGGTATCGATGACCGCCACGTCGACGCCCTTGCCGGTGTAACCGGCGTTCCACCACGCCTGCGCGCCGTCTCCGGCCGTGATGTTCTGCATCGAGTACGGGTCGCTCGTCGGGTCGTACGCGGAAGCACCCCACGAGGCGCCGGAGCGGATCCCGCCGAGGGCCATCGCCAGCAGAAGCGCAATCAGACCGGCGTGCCAGGCCTTGAGCCGAAAAGCGTCGCGCACGGTGAGGTTCGCCCCCACGTGTACCTCCTTGTCGCGACCGCCCTGTGCCGCAGAACGAGCCGCAGTAGCCGCCAGATCAGTGGGCGCAACGTAGGCGCTCAGCGGGGGACGATCCTCCCGCGAAAGGGGGAGCCGATTCGCTCGTACGAGGGATCTTTGAACGCCCGGGCCCGTGTCGAAGGGGCGGCCGCTCCGACCTGCGGCCGAATACCATCGGTCCGCCGTGAGTTCCGTACTCGACTCTGCGCTGCCGCAGTTCACCGCAGACGAGGCTGCGCAGATCGCGGCCGACGTGTTCGGCCTCCACGGGACGGCCTCCGCGCTCGGCAGCGAGCGCGACCAGGCGTTCCTCCTGGACGACGGCGGCCGCGGCGGGGTCCTCAAGATCTCGAATCCCCGCGAGGACGAAGTCGTGCTCGACTTCGAGGAGGCTGCAATCGCCCACGTCGCCGCCGTGGATCCGGAATTGCCGCTGGCCCGGTCGCTCGCGCCACGGGCGACCTTCGACGGCCACCAGGTGCGGCTATTCGAGCGGCGGCACGGCCACAAGGCCGGACCTGAGCTCGACGACGCCGCTGTGCATGACCTCGCCGCCGTACACGCCCGCCTCTGCCTCGCGCTCCGTTCGTTCTTCCACCCGGCGGCCGGACGCGAGCTGCTCTGGAACCTCCGCGCCGCGCCCCAGCTGCGGCCGCTACTCGACGAGATCGCCGATCCGCCCAGCGAGGCACTCGTCACGCGCGTGCTCGACCGGTACGAGGAGCGGGTGCTGCCGCAGTGGGAACGCCTGCGCGGCCAGGTCGTACACGGGGACTTCAACCTCGACAACCTCCTGCTCGACGAGGGCGGCCGGGTCACGGGAATCCTCGACTTCGGCGACTGCTGCCACACGGCGCTCGCGGCGGACGTCGCCGTTGCGCTTGCGTCGGTCCTGCGCGGCCGGCCGACCGAGGATGTCTTCCGGGTCGCTCGGATCTCGCTCGACGGCTTCTCCTCCCGGCTGCCGCTCGAGCCGTTCGAGCTCGAGCTGATGGGCGATCTGGTGGCGGCGCGGCTCGCGGCGATCGTCTCGATCAGCGCGTGGCGCTCGCGCCGCTTCCCCGAGAACGCCGCCTACATCGAGGCCTGGGACGACGACTCATGGCACCTGCTCGAGCTGTTCGACCGGCTCGACCCGGCGGAGGTCGCCCGCGAGCTCGGCGCGTCACGAAGCTCGGCGGCGAGCCCGATGCTCGCACGGCGACGGAACGAGGCGCTCGGCGCGCTCCTGACACCTCTCACCTACGCGCGCCCCGTCCACGCAGTCCGCGCCGAGGGCGTCTGGATCTACGAGCCGGACGGCCAGCGGCTTCTCGACGCCTACAACAACGTCCCGGTCGTCGGACACTGCCACCCGCGCGTGACCGAGGCGGTCGTCCGCCAGACGCGGCTCGGCGCGACCAACGCGAGGTACCTCGCCGAGCCGCTGGTCGAGCTCGCCGAACGACTGCTCGCCAGCTTCCCGCCGAACGCGGCCCTGGACACCGTGCTGCTCGTCAACTCGGGCAGCGAGGCAAACGACCTTGCCTGGCGTCTTGCAGCCGGAGCCACGGGACGAGAAGGGGCGATCGTGACGGAGAACGCCTACCACGGCGTCACTTCCGCGACGACCCTGCTCTCACCCGAGGATTGGCCGTCGGCGCAGCCTCCCGCCCGCGTCGCGTGCATTCCCCCACCGGGGAGCGGCGCAGATCTCGCCGGCGCGCTGGACGCGGCGCTCGAGGAGCTGGACGACGGCCTCGCCGCGACGTTTCTCGACGGGTCCGTCATGAGCGACGGGATCTACGTGCCTGAGACCCCGGAGCTCCGGCTGCTGGTGGAGCGGACGCACGCCGCGGGTGGCCTCTATGTCGCGGACGAGGTGCAGGCGGGCCACGGCCGGTGCGGCTCTGAGCTCTGGTCGTTCGCACGGCACGGCATCGCGCCGGACGTCGTGACGCTGGGCAAGCCGATGGGCAACGGCTATCCGGTTGCGGCGGTGATCACGCGGCGCGAGCTCGCCGAGCGGTTTCCGTACGCGCAGCGGACCTTCTCGACCTTCGGCGGCAACCCAGTCGCTGCGAGCGCTGCGCTTGCCGTGCTCGACGTGCTCGAGGACGAGCGGCTGCCGGAGCGCGCAGCTGGCGTCGGCGAGCGGCTGCGCGCGGCCGTCGAGAGCCTTCGCAAGGCGGACATCGTCGAGGTGCGGGGCCGCGGCCTCCTCGCCGGCGTCCAGCTCTCGAACGGGGAGCTGGCGGCCCGCGTGGCCGACGAGCTCCGCGAGGCCGGAGTCCTCGTGGGGCGAACCGGGAAGCACGAGGACGTGCTGAAGATCCGGCCGCCGCTGGCGTTCACAGACGAACACGCCGCGCTGCTCGTCGCAGCCCTCGACCGGGCTCTGGGCTGATCTTTTAGCCGCAAAGTCGTATCTTCCGACCCGATGGCCGTCGAACAGACCGATGCGCAGCTGGTGTCCCGTTGCCGGGCGGGCGACCCCGACGCCTGGAACGAGTTCGTCGAGCGCTTCTCACGCTACGTCTACGCGATCAGCGGGCGTGGCTTCCGCCTCACGCAGCAGGACGCGGAGGACGTGTTCCAGGAGGTCTTCGCCCGCGCGTACGAGCGGCTGTCTGAGCTGCGGAGTGACGATGCCGTCCGGCCCTGGCTCGGCCAACTCACGCGCAGGCTCTGCATCGACCGGCTGCGCCTGAACGCCCGCGACACTCCAACGGACGCCGAGCCGGACGAGCGGGAGGTCGACGACGTTCTCTCCCAGCTCGACGACGCAATGTCCGTGCGCGCCGCGCTCGACAAGGTCGGCGATCCGTGCCGGGAGATCCTCGATCGCTTCTTCTGCCAGGACGAGAGCTACCGGACGATCGGCGAACTGCTCGACATTCCGGCCGGAACCATCGCCAGCCGGATCTCACGCTGCCTCGAAAAAGTTCGTACAGAACTCGATGGAAGAGGTCGGGCCTCTCGCCCGTCATGAAGTTCGAGATGAACGGTTTCGACGAGGAACAGATCGGCCGGCTGCTACGCCTCCTTCCGCCTCCACCCGACGGCTGGGTGCGCGCGGCGCAGGAGCTGCCGGCTGCGCGGGCGATGCTCGACGAGCTCGTCGCGCGTGCCGAGCAGGACGCCGCTTTCCGGCTCCAGCTCCGAGCCGACCTCGAGCGTGCGGTTGCCAACGCCGGTTACGAGCCCTCGCCGTTCATCGTCTCAGAGCTGCGCCGGCTCCTCGAGACGGTCTGACACACGCGGGTCGGCGCCGGTGAGACACTCCTGCGGTGCTCACCGGTCTCACCCTTCCCGCGCTGCTCGAGGAGCTGGCCGCGCCGCGCGAGGTTCCGGGCGCAGGCTCGGCGCTTGCGGCCGCACTCGCGACGGCTGCGGCCGTCGTGCAGATGGCCGCGCGGCTCTCCCCCGGCAGCTGGGCTGACGCAGCCGGAGTAGCCGCCCAGGCAGAGGCGCTGCGGGAGCGCGCGGTGCAGCTCGTCGACGAGGACGCGGACGCGTACCGGCTCGCGCTCGAGGCGCGGGCGGCCGCCGACGAGAAGGCGAGGCCGGAGCAGCGTGACTGGGCGCTTGGACAGATCACCGCGGCGGCCGCCGAGCCGCCGCTCGCGCTCGCCCGCCTGGCCGCCGATCTGGCCGAGCTCTGTGCGGCGGCCGGCGCGCGCGTCGAGCCGCGCGTGCACGCCGACGTCGCCGCAGCAGCCGCACTTGCGGCCGCCGTGGCGCGCGGGGCGCGAGAGCTCGTGGCGACGAACCTCACGGCGCCCGCCGGTGATGCGCGGGTGGATGAGGCCGATCGCCTCGTCGCCGCCGCCGAAGCGGCGACCAAGTCGTGGTAAGCGCTCGGACCGCGAGAAGGCCCGGCGGGTAGCCGGGCCTTCTCGCGTGACGGGTCAGGTCAATTCTCAGGTGGTACCGGGCTAATCCATTCGCACGTTCGGCAGCCTGTTGACGTGCGCCTCGAAGTCGTTCTCGTCATCCTCCGCGGGCTCGTCGTTCGCGCTGTAGCTGCCGTGACCCTCGACTTCGATCTCTTCTTCCCTGCGCTCTTCGTCCGACATCTCGGTCGTCCTCCTCCTTCGGGAAATCCCGTCATATCTCCAGACGTGGCTCGCCGCGGACATCTTCCCGACTTGGGCCGGCCAGGAGCGCCACCGGACCATGAGAAAAGCCCGGTGCTGCCGGGCCTTTCTCGAGCGTGCGACTTCGTTCAGCTGAAGCTGACGTGACCCTCGACGTCGTCCGGCTCGTCGTTCGCACCGTAGCTGCCGCGCTGCTCGTCGTTCGCACCGTAGCTGCCGCGCTGCTCGTCGTTGGCGCCGTAGCTGCCGTGACCCTCGACCTCGTCCGGCTCGTCGTTGGCGCCGTAGCTGCCGCGCTGCTCGTCGTTCGCACCGTAGCTGCCGCGCTGCTCGTCGTTCGCGCCGTAGCTGCCGTGACCCTCGACCTCGTCCGGCTCGTCGTTGGCGCCGTAGCTGCCGCGCTGCTCGTCGTTCGCGCCGTAGCTGCCGCGCTGCTCGTCGTTGGCGCCGTAGCTGCCGTGACCCTCGACCTCGTCCGGCTCGTCGTTGGCGCCGTAGCTGCCGCGCTGCTCGTCGTTCGCGCCGTAGCTGCCCCGCTGCTCGTCCGACATTGCTCCTCCTTCGGAATCTTTGCGCCTCCGTTCGGCGCCGTCAGTTCTCTAGACGTGCCTCGAAGCTCGAATCTTCCCACCGTGTCTTCACATTCGCAACCCCGGCTGCGATGCTCCCCGGCATGAGTCGCTTCGCCGCGCTGCGGCGCGCATTCGGGCGGGTGCTCGGAAACCGGAACGTCCGTAACGTCCAGCTCGCAGGAGCGGGCGACGTCCTGGGAACCTACGCCTACGCGGTCGCGCTGCCCGTCTACGCCTACCACGCTGGGGGGGCGCGCGCGGTCGGACTCCTGTTCTTCGCCCGCTTCGTCTGCGCAGCGCTCGCCGCGCCGTGGCTCGGCGTCCTGGCCGACCGCTGGTCGCGCCGACGCTTGATGCTGAGCGCGGACGTGCTCCGCTGCGGCATCTTCGCCGTGATGACGGCGGTGGCAGGCACCGGGGGAAGTGCATACGTCATCTTCGTGCTCGCCGTCACCTCGACGGTGATCTCCGGCGCATATCCTCCCGCGCGGGCGGCACTCCTTCCGTCCCTCGTCGAATCGCCGGAGGAGCTGACCTCCGCAAATCTCGTCGGCAACTCGATTGCGACACTCGGCATGCTCGTCGGATTCGCGCTCGGCGGGATCCTTCTTGCCGTGAGTACCCCGGCTGTGGTCTTCGCCGTGAACGGCGCCACCTACCTCTGGTCCATCGCCTTTCTTCTCCGGATACCGGCCGACGCTCCGCCCGAGCGGGTGGGGCACCCGCGCTTCCTGCCGGAGCTGGTCGAGGGGTTTACAACCGTCGGGCGGTGGCCGGCACTTCGCACGGTTGTCGGTCTGAGCGCGGCGCAGGCGATGGTGGAAGGCGCGTTCAACGTGCTGGTCGTGGTGCTCGCGCTCCAGGTGCTGGACCGCGGAAGCGCCACCGTCGGGTGGCTCAATACCGGAATGGGAGTCGGCAGCATCATCGGGGTGGGGGCGGTCGCGGTGTTCGCCTCTCGGCGCCGCTTGGCCGGCGGATTCGCGCTCGGGATTCTGCTTTGGGGATTTCCGCTGGCACTTGCCGCCGCGACGACGAGGCTTGCCCCGGCGATCATCCTCCTGGTTCTCGTCGGGATGGGTGTGATGCTGGTCGAGACCAACGGACTGACCCTGCTCCAGCGCTCCGCGGAGAACGAGGTGCTGGGCCGTGTGTTCGCGGTGCTCCAAGCCTTGATCTTCCTCTCGATGGCTGTGGGGGCCATCCTTGCGCCGGCCCTCGTGACCTGGCTCGGCCCGCGGGGCGCACTGGTCGCGGCCGGGCTCTTCCTGCCTGCACTGCTCGTGCCGACCTGGCCGACGCTGCGGCGGATCGACGCCGAGGCCAGGATCGCCGACGGGCCACTCGCGCTGCTGCGGGCGATCGAGATGTTCTCGCAGCTCCCGGAGCCGACTCTCGAACGGCTCGCCGCCGATGCGACGACCGTCGACGTGGCGGCAGGTGAGGCCGTCGTGGCTCGCGGCGAGTCCGGCGGCCAGTTCTACGTCATCTCGACGGGACGGGCTGTCGTGGAGCTCGACGACGGCACGTTTCGCACGCTTGCGCCCGGCGACTTCTTCGGTGAGATCGCCCTCCTCCGCGACGTTCCGCGCACGGCGACCGTGCGGGCGGTCGAGCCACTGCAGCTTTACGCGATCGAGCGGGACCAGTTCATCGCGAGTGTGACGGGCCATGCGCCCACGCTCGCGAGCGCCCAGGACGTCGTGATGTCGCGCCTTCCGGTGGGCGCGCTCGTCGGCTAGGACGTCTCGGCGAGGAGCCGGTCGAGAGCCCGGAGGAGTTCGAACGCGGTGTCCCGCTCGCCGTCCTCGAGCCGTGCGGCCACGCGAGCCAGCGGCGCGAGACGGCCCTCGCCTGCGAGCGCCTCGCGCGCCCGCCGCGCCCGCTGCAGCAGGTCGAGCGCAATCGCCGCCTGGTTCGCGAACAGACCGAGCAGGTCGACCTCCGAGAGCCTGACCCTCGATTCCGCGGGCCGGTCGAGCACGTTGAGCACACCGAGTACCCGCTCCTCGACGAGCAGCGGCACCGCCATCATGCTCTTCGGCACGTAACCGGTCGACTCCGCAGCCGAGCGCGACCAGCGTGTATCGGCGCTCAGGTCGTCGACGATCAGCGGTTGGCGGGTAGTGAGCACCCAGCCGGCGATACCGGTGCCCGCCGGGAACCGCATGCCGATCAACTCGCCCTCGCCTTCGCCGGCCACTGCTTCGAAGACGAGCTCTTCCGCCTCCTCGTCGAGGAGGAAGACGGATGCAGCCTTGGAGCCGAAGATCGCGCGCGCCACCTCGACGGTCGCCTGCAGGAGCGCGCGGTGCGCATCGTCCGCTCCGATCACACCGGCGGCGACAGCCGCTTCAAGATCACTCATGCTGCTTCCTTTGCGTTCGAGGCCGTCTGGTAGAGGACGCTCTTGAGCTGAAACGGTGTCAGGTCGGGGTGCTTGCCGAGGATGAGCGCGCAGATGCCCGCGATGTGGGGCGTGGCGAAGCTGTTGCCGGTGCAGCGGAGCGTGCCGCCGCCGAGCCAGGCGACGTCGAGGTCGAGGCCGCGCCCGAAGAACTCGACCGGCGGCGTGGGGTTGTAGTAGAAGGTCAGCCCATCGGCCTCCTCGTGACTGCCGACGGAGATGACGCTCGCGAAGCGCCACGGGTAGCTCTCCACCGGCATGTTGTGGGCCGAGGCGACAAGAAGAACGCGCTTGAAGTACGCGTGATCGGCAAGCTCGTGCAGCCGGTCCACGTACTTCGTACGCGTCGTCGAGAGGCTCATGTTCACGACCTGGAATTCCTGCTCGATGGCCCACTCCAACCCGCGCAGCATGATCTCCCCGCCGCCCTTGTAACCGGCGCCGAGGACGCGGACGCTCGTCAGCTCGACGTCGGGCGCAAGCCCACGCACGACCCCGGCGCAGGCCGTTCCGTGTCCGCAGAGGTCGCCTTCTCCGTCATCGAGAACCCGCAGCTCGCCCTCGTCATCGCGCAGGACTGCAACCGACCGGTCGACGCGACCGACGAGTGGATGGTCGAGCTCGATGCCGCTGTCGAGGATGCAGACCCGGACGCCCGCCCCGGTCGAACCGCCCCACGCCCACTCCCGTGTCACCTGCTCGGGCAGCGTCACCGGCACGCCGATCCGGTCGACAGCCTCCGCCGGCAGGCTCCAGGCCGGGAGGTCCTCCTCTTCGGAGTGCTCGTGGAACTCGAGTGCGGTGCTCATCACCTGCCGATCATCGCAAGATCTGCACCGCGGTCCCAAGTGGAACCGTCCGCATCAGATAGCGGACGTCGGCCTCGGTCGCGTGCAGGCAACCCGCCGAGACCGCCGAGCCTTGCCCCGAGCCGGCGTGGATCGCCACGTAGTAGGTGATGCGCGTGTTCCAGCCGGGCGGGAGATGCGGCTGGCGCGCGGTGAGCGCGAGGATGCAGCAACCGTAGGCTGGGCCGAAGGGGCCCGTCACCTTCTCGGCGACGGCGAAGCGTCCTGTCGGGGTCGGCGAGCCGGGCGCACCGATCCCGACCGGAATCGTCCGCACGAGCCGGCCGCCTCGCAGCACGTAGAGCTCTCGCCGGGAGAGGGAGGCCCGCAGCTCCCACTGGACGGGCTCGACGGAAACGTCACGTCCGAACTCGGCCCAGCCGTAGTGGCCGTTGGGCAACGCTTCGGCGGTCACCTCGACCCAGCGGCCGCGAACGGCCACGACGCCGAAGACGACTGGGCCGCCGAGCGCACCGCGCGGGCCGACGCGAACGAGACGTGGCCCGTCGGGCCGCGTCCGGAGGACGACGCTGCCGTGCAGCGGGCGGGCGGCGAGGGTCGCTGTCGCGCCGTTCGGCGGCGCGGCGGCGTGCGAGGCCGCCACGACCGCCGCGGCGAGATATGCGATCAACGCATGGCCCATCCCTGCAATTCTGCCGGAGTGCGCGGGCGCGATCTGAACCGGTTCCAGCTCGACGAGTACCTGCGCCGCCAAGCGCGTCGCCGCGGAACCGCTGGCACCAGCACAGCCCGTGCCCGCGTGTCAGCATCTGGGACAACCGGTTCTCGAGAAGGGGGAACTTTCATGCGTCTGAGGATCCTGTGCGTCATTGCTCTCGCGTGCGCCGTCGCCGCTGTCCTGGCGGGTGCCGCAGCCGCTCCGCGCGCCCATGCCGCTGCAGGCGGCCAGTCTCTCTGCATCGGACACCACCCCCAGGGTGACATCTGGTACACGGGGAGCTGCACCGGGCACGACGAGCCCGAGATCGATCCGCTGTCGACCGCGCCCGGCTCAGCCCAGGATCTGACGTGGAGACTCGTCCTGCCGACGAACGAGTCCGGAACGACCGAGGCCCAGGTTGGACAGGTCGACTCGATCGGCCCGACGTTCTGGATCGGCGGCACCGTCACCGACCCGCACAGCCGCTTCGGCCAGGCCTTCCTCGAGCTGCAGTTCTATCCGAACAGCATCACGACGAACTGCGCCTCGGGCGGCGGCTACAATGTGGTCTATTCGGCGAACACGTACTCGGCCTGCTCGCCGGTCTGGGAGGTCTCGAGGAAGGGCAACTCCGAGTCGGCGGCATTCAACGCAATGCTCACAGACAGCGCGACCGGCGGCCCGCTGCTCATGCATGCCGGCGACACGATCACCGACCACCAGTACGTGACGTCGGCCAGGGACGGGATGCACATCACCGTCACCGACGTCACGACCGGCCACTCCGGGACGATCGTCCTCGACAGCAAGGTCGACGGGCCTCTCATGCCCGCCTACAGCGTTCAGAAGCTCGGCAATTCGCTCGGGTGGGGTCTGGTGCACGACGCGCCGAACAGCCTCGTCTGGGAGATCGGCCACACCGGGAACTACACGTCTCCGGCCGGCAAGTACTGCCTGCCCGGCAGCGCGACGAAGCCGCCGTGCTACTCGTTCGACGTCCCGAGCTGGCTGCTGTTCAAGCCGCTGCAGATCAAGGGAGTGACCTTCGGCAGCGGGGCCTCCGCAAAATCGTGGGCGACCGTCTCGGACACCGGAGGCGAAGCCGAGATCCTCGGTGACTCGTTCGTCGGCCCAACCGACTGCTCCGGATTCGGCGGCCCGTTCTGCACCTATCCCTTCTACGCCTGGAACCGAACGCTCGACGCCTTCACCTACGGCGGCGACTACCCGGGCACCACGAACGACTTCGGGCAGGCATCGCAGTTCCAGCAGACCCAGGACTGCGCGAGCCCGGCAGACGGATCGCCACAGTACTGCGCCACCGTGTTGAAGTAGAGCCGCTCAGCCTTGGTGCTGCCGGAGCCAGGACGCGAGATCGTGTGCCTGGTCGACGACGCTTGCTCCGGTTCGGGGCGGAGCGACGGCGGGCGGTGATTGGCTCGGCCGCGACGCGTGGCCGCCGGTGTTCAGAACCACGGCGGCCGTGAGACCGGCGACTCCGGCTGTCACGAGGGCCGCGACCGCAGCCACACGCCGCGGCGGCCACCACCTGTGCCGCGCGGCGGGCCGCGCGAGGATCTCGGTCGCGCGCCGGTCGGGGTCGGGAGGCAGTGACAGGGTCTCGGCCTCGGAGGCGATTGGAGCGAGCAGACGCGCAAGCGCCGCGGCCGAGGGAGGCCGGTCCTCGGGCCTGACCGACAGGCAGGCGGTCACTGCCGCGACGAGCTCGGGTGGAGCGGCGGGAACGCGGGCGGAGAGGTCGGGAGGCTCGAAGCCGTTCTCCCCTCCGAGCTCGGCAAGCGAGCTGATCCTCCGCGAGGGCTCGCCCGTGAGCAACTCGTAGAGCACGGCACCAACGGCGTAGATGTCCGCCGCAGCAGTGACCTGCTCACCACGTGCCTGCTCGGGCGCGAGGTACCCGGCTGTACCGAGGATGGTGCCGGCGAGCGTAAGGCGTGTTCCCTCGTGGCCGGCCGCGATACCGAAGTCGCCGAGCTTGAGGATGCCGTCGGTGCCGAGCAGGAGGTTCTGCGGCTTCACGTCGCGGTGAACGAGGCCCGCGGCGTGAGCGGCGGCGAGCCCGGCGCACATCTGCGTGCCGAGCGCCGCGGCCTCGGCCGCCGGCAGCGGCCCGCGCCGCGCGACGAGCTCGGCGAGCGTCTCCCCCTCGACGTACTCCATGGCGATGAACGGACGCCCGTCGTCGTCGCCCACGTCGAAGACGCGCACGACGTTCGGGTGCGCGAGCCGCGCCGCCAGGCGTGCCTCGCGGAGAAAACGCCGCCGCTGGTCCTCGTCTCGCGCGAGGTTCTCGGCGAGCCGCTTCAGCGCCACCGGCCGCTCGAGCTCGACGTCCCGCGCGAGGTCGACCGCGGCCATCGCGCCTTGCCCGAGCCGACGGACGAGCTCGTAGCGTCCTGCGACGAGCGTGAGGGCGCTCACTGGTCGTTCCCGCCGCCGTCGCCGTGGCCGTGATGGCCATGCGGGCCGTGGTGCTCGCGCGGCGGCTTCGGCGGCTCTTTGGGCGGCGTCTGCACGGTCGGCACGCAAGTGATGCGGTCGGCGAGGGCGTTCACTCCGGTGAGAAGCGGCGTGCGAAGGCGACGCGGCACGCTGTGCTCCGTCGCGACTACGTCCCTGCGGAGCGCGTTCGCGAGCTGCAAGGCGTTGCAGTTGTTCCCGAGAGCGGCAGCGGATGCGATCGCCGACGCTTGACGCTCCCAGTTATGCGCCAGAGCCCGGGGCACCCCGTCGACCGCGAGTCTCTGCGACCGGGCGGCGCCACCGCACCCGGCCGCCACGACCACGAGCAGAGCTACTGCCGAGACGATCCGCAACACCCTAGCCATGTACCCGTCCTCCGGTCCAACGTAGCCTCGCATTGGCGGCCACGGACCGTTAGTGTTCTGTTAATGCCGATGCTTCATGGCTGCGCGTTCCCGGGGTGCTCGACGTTCACGCTGAGCACCTACTGCGTCGAGCACGAGTTGCTCGTCCGGGCAATGAAGGAGTCCGAGCGCGCCCAGGCCGTGGACGCCTATCTCGCTGCGGACGCCGCCCTTGCGGCGGACGCCCCGCTGACCGCAGCGGCGCCCGAAGCGGCTGCGTCCTAAGCGCTCACGCTACGCAGAGGCAGGTGCGGCGGACTTCGGCTCGAGTTCGAGCGGCTTGACGACCTCGGCGAAGTGGCACGCAGTCGGGTGGCCGGTGCCGCGGTCGACGAGCTCGGGCTCCTCCTCCGCGCAAATCGCCTGCGCCTTCCAGCAGCGCGTGCGGAACCGGCAGCCCGAGGGCGGGTTGGCCGGGCTCGGCACGTCCCCCTCCAGCACGATCCGCTCGCGCTTCCCACGCTGACCCGGCTCCTCGATCGGCACAGCCGACAGCAGCGCCTGCGTGTACGGATGGGACGGGCTCTCGTAGATGTCGTGCTTCGAGCCGAGCTCGACGATCTTGCCGAGGTACATCACCGCTACGCGGTCGGAGACGTGCCGCACGACCGACAGATCGTGCGCGACGAAGATGTAGGTGAGGCCGAAGTCGCGCTGCAGCGACTCGAGGAGGTTGACCACCTGCGCGCGGATCGAGACGTCGAGCGCCGACACGGGCTCGTCGAGGATGATCAGCTGCGGGTTGAGTGCGAGCGCCCGCGCGACACCGATCCGCTGCCGCTGACCGCCGGAGAACTCGTGGGGGAAGCGATTCGCGTGCTCGGGGGAGAGCCCGACGACGCGCAGCAGCTCGTCCACGCGCGCCTTCTCCTGTCTCCGGTCGTGGTGAATCCGCAGCGGCTCGCTGACGATGTCGCGGACGGTCATACGCGGGTTGAGTGACGCGTACGGGTCCTGGAAGACGATCTGGATCTCACGGCGAACCTCGCGCATCTGGCGACGCTTCAGGTTCGTGATGTCACGTCCGTTGAAGACGATCTTGCCCGCGGTGGGCTCCGTCAATTTGATCAAGGTGCGTGACAGGGTCGTCTTGCCGCAGCCGGACTCACCGACGAGCCCGAGGGTCTCGCCCGCGCGTAACGAAAGGTCGACGCCGTCGACCGCGTGGATATGCCCCACGGTGCGCTTGAAGAGCCCTGCGCGGATAGGGAAGTACTTGACGAGCTGCTCCACGCGGAGGATCTCCTCGCCCGCCTCCGGCCGGTGGTCGGCGGCCGTGGCCCTCTCGGCGCTCATGCGACCGCCTCTGCCGAGAACTTGGACTTGCGACCGACCAGCTCCTCGGCGAAGTGGCAGGCGCTCAGGTGCCCGGAGGCCTCGACCTGCCTGAGCGGCGGCAGCTCCTCCCGACAGCGCTCGCGCGCGAGGAAGCAGCGGGGGTGAAACGGACACCCCGACGGCAGGTCGATCAGCGAGGGAGGCGAACCGGTGATGGGCTCGAGCCACTCCTCGTCCTCGGTCAGCTTCGGCAGGCTGTTCATCAGTCCGATCGTGTAGGGATGCCGCGGCGACCGGAAGATCGTCTCGACGTCACCGGACTCGACGATGTGTCCGGCGTACATGACGAGGACGCGGTCGCACATCTCGGCCACGATGCCGAGGTCGTGCGTGATCAGGATCGTCGCTGCGTGCGTCTCCTGCTGGACGCGTTTCATGACTTCGAGCACCTGCGCCTGAATCGTCACGTCGAGCGCGGTGGTCGGCTCGTCGGCGATCAGGAGTGAGGGCGAGTTCGTGATCGACATCGCGATCATCGCCCGCTGGCGCATGCCGCCGGAGAACTCGTGCGGGTACTGGCTGTAGCGCGTCTCCGGGTTGGGGACGCCCACGAGCCGCAGTAGCTCGATCACTCGCGCCTTGACTGCGGCGTTCTTCTCCTTCGGGAAGTGGGTCTTGATCGCCTCGCCGAGCTGGTGTCCGATGCTGAGGACGGGATTGAGTGACGTCATCGGGTCCTGGAAGATCATCGCCACCTCGTTGCCGCGGACCTGCCGCAGCTCCCTCTTCTTGAGCCTCAGCAGATCACGACCCTGAAACTCCGCCGTACCGCTGACGATCCGCCCCGGCGGCTGCGGAATCAGGCCGAGCAGCGCCAGCGTCGAAACGCTCTTGCCGGAGCCGGACTCGCCGACGATGCCGAGGATCTCGCCGGGGAAGAGGTCGTAGGAGACGCCGTCGACGGCATGGACGACGCCGTCCTCGGTGTTGAACTCGACCGCGAGGTCGCGGATGGACAGGAGCGGCTCAGGCACGCACTCTCCTCTGAGTCGGGTCGAGCGCATCGCGGAGCCCGTCGCCGACGAAGTTGATGCAGAGCACGATCAGCACGATCGTCAGTCCCGGGAAGACCGTCAGCCACCACGCCTGCGGGTAGGTCTCGCCGTTCGCGACGAGCGAGCCGAGAGAGGGCGTCGGCGGCTTGATCCCGAAGCCGAGGAACGAGAGCGCGGCCTCCGTGAGGATCGCAGTCGCCACCGCGAGCGTGCCGTTGACGACGACCGGCCCCATCGTGTTGGGAAGGATGTGCCGGAACATGATCCGCGCGTCGCCTGCACCGGACGCCTTCGCCGCCTCGACAAACTCCTTCTCGCGCAGCGAGAGGAAGACGCCGCGCACGACGCGGGCGAGCCCGGTCCAGAAGAACAAGGCGAGGATCAGCGACACACGCCACTGGTTGCCCGCGCCCCACAACGCCGAGAAGACGAGCAGGATCGCGAGTGCGGGCAGCGTGAGGACGAGGTCGGTGATCCGCATCAGAAGGTTGTCGAGCCAGCCCCGGAAGTACCCCGCGATCGCGCCGATCACGAGCCCCAGGATCGAGGAGAGGAAGGCGACGAAGACGCCGACCTCCAGGGAGGTGCGGATGCCGTAGATCACGCGGCTGAACTCGTCCGAGCCGAGCCCGTCGGTACCGAAGTAGTGCTGGTTTGCGGTGGTCGGCGGTTCCAGGAGGTGGTTGAGGTCGATCGCGTAGTACGAGTACGGGGCGATGTAGTTCGCGAATATTCCGACCCCGAAGATGATGATCAGGAGCAGGAGGCTCACCACCGCGAGGCGATGGCGCAAGAAGCGGGTCCGCGCATAGGACCACTGGCTGCGCGCCTTGAGCTCGAGCCCTTGCACGACGGCGGCGTCGGCCGCGGCCGGCTGGTAGCCGAGTGGGTCCGCCAGCGGCGCCGCCGCCTCCTTCCCCGGATGCGAGACGCTGGGCTCAGTCAAGGCGGATCCGCGGGTCTAGGAACCCGTAGGCAATATCGGCGACCAGGTTGAAGATGATGATCATCGTCGCAGTGATCAGGAGATAGGCCATCACGCCGTAGACGTCGGGCACGCTGAGCTCCCGGAGGAACCACTGCCCGATGCCGTCGATATTGAAGATGGACTCGGTGATGATCGCGCCGCCGAAGATGGCTCCGATGTCGAGCGCCAGGACGGTGGCCATCGGGATCAGGGCGTTCCGGAAGACGTGGCCCATGATCACGCGCCATTCGGTCAATCCCTTCGCCCGGGCGGTACGCACGTAGTCCGTGTTGAGGACGTCGAGCATCGACGCGCGCATGTAGCGGCTGTAGACGGCGAGGCTGATGATGGTGAGCGTGACCACCGGCAGCCCGATGTGCTGCAGCCGGTCGAACGTCCACGCCCCGCCCTGCCCCGGGTTGTCCAGGCCGGAGGTGTAGAAGATCCGGGTGCCCCAGTGCAGATAGATGTCGGTGAAGGCGATCTGGAGCAGGAGCGCGAGCCAGAACGTCGGCATCGCGAAGCCGAGGAAGCTGAACGTCGTGAAGAAGTAGTCGAAGACCGAGTACTGCCGCACTGCCGAGTAGATGCCGATGGCCACGCCGAGCACGAGCGCGAGCACCAAGGACAGGCCGACGACCTGAAGCGTATGCCCGAGCGTGCGGGTGATGTCCGGCCAGATCGGCTGGTTCCCGATGAGGTAGTAGCCGAAGTGGTGGGTGAACACGTTCTTGAGCCAGAACCAGTATTGGACGGGAACCGACCGGTCCAGGTGGTCCTTGACGATCAAGAGGTGAATCGTGTGCTTGTCGACCCTGGGGTTGATCTCGAGCTGGTAGATCGGATTACCCGCCTTCACAACGGCCCAGAACGTTATGAACGTCGTCGCGATCAGCACCGGAATGCTGTAGAGGATCCGCCGTGTGATGTAGACGAGCACGAAGATGTCCTCCTTCGTGACTGGGGTGCGCCGGACGACATGCGCGGCCCGCACCTGCGATCGGCAGGTGCGGGCCGCTGTCGAGAACGGACCCTAGCGCGGTCCTCTCGGCACTGCCAGTACTACTTCCACTTCCACTGTTCCATCTTGTACGTGAAGCCGGCAGCCGGGTTGTCGTTCATGCCTGCGATGCTCTTCTTGTACACGAGCAGCGAAGGCAGCGCGTAGAGCGGGATCGCCGGAACGTCGTTCGACATGATCTTGTCAGCCGCGACGAAGTCCGCGTTCCGCTTCTTCACGTTCAGCTGGGTCAGCGTCTTGTCCAGGTCCTTGGTGGCGGGCTGGCTGCAGTAGTGCAGCCAGTTCTCGCCGCCTCCGCAGCCCCAGATCGCGATGAAGCCGCCCGGATCGACCGCGCCGCCCCACGCAAACTCCGTGAGGTCGTAGTTGCCGGCCGGGGCCCCGTTTGCACCGAACAGGGTGCTCGTCGGAACCGGGTTGGGATTGACCTTGATCCCGACTGCCGCCAGGTTCGCCTGGATGATCTGCTCGCTGGCAACACGACGGGCGTTGTCAGACGCGTACATGAACTGCAACTGCGCCAGGTGCCCACCGCACGTGTAGTAGTGCCCGTTGGCCCCTGGCGTGCTCGGTCCGCCCGTGCAGCCGTGGGCCTTCAGCATCGAGATTGCCTTCTTCGGGTTGTAGTTCCACTTGTTGAAGAAGTTCTTGTACCGCGAGTCGGCCTGGAAGACGAGCAGGCTGTTGAGGGGCTTCAGGCCGGGGGCGACACCAGGCAACGCGGCCTTGATGATGCCCGCCCGGTTGATGCCGAGCATCAGGACCTGCCGGAACCACGCCTGCTTCTCCAGCGACGGGCTGGTCTGCGGGCCCGTCGACCCTTGCTGGATGTCGATGTGCTCGAGGTAGTTCCCCGGATCGACCGAGTAGTGGACCTTCTTGTCACTGCGCAGAGACGCGATAGCCGGAACCGGCTGCGGCGCCGCAGCGTCGACCTCGCCGCCGCGGACCGCCTGGATCTCGGAGTCCACGTTGGTGATGATCTTGAAGTTGACCGTCTTGATCGACGGCTTGTGGCCGTACCAGTGCGGGTTCGCCTTCAGCGTCACGCCCGCGCCCCTGGTGTAGTTCGTCATCAGGTACGGGCCGTCGGACACCGGCTTGCCGTTCTTGCCGTCGACGCCCTTCGCCCAGAACGTGTTGAAGTCCAGGTTGCCGAGGGCCGCGGACGGATAGACGCCGCCGATCAGGTCCTTGTAGTCGGCGAACGGCCCGCACGGCCAGTCCGACGAGCACTGATTCGAACCCTTCGGGGCGCCAGTGCCTGCGCCTCCCAGGGGATACTGGCCGTTCTTCTTCCACCAGAAGGTGACGGTCTTGTTGCCCTTGTGCGTGACCTTGCCGATCTGGTTGACGCCGACGTTGCTGGAGACTTCGTGTGTCGGGTTGTTCAGCGCCTCGACGGTGTACGCGAAGTCCTTCCACGTAACCGGTAGCACCTTGCCACCCCAGTTCCAGTTCGCGTTCTTGCGGATGTGGTACGTGATGTTCTTCTTGTTCACGACCACCTTCGTCGCAAGGTCGAGCTTGTACTTGTAGTGGCCCTTGACGAAGTCGACGATGTACGGAGACCGCAGGATCGGGTTCCATCCGACCCACACCGCCCAGGCGAGCGTGCTGTTCACCTGGTTGATGTTCCAGGTGTTTCCGCTGCCGATGTCCTGCTCCATCGCGACGTTGATGCTGGACTTTGCCTCGCGTGCGGCAGGAGTCCGTGGCGTCGCCGCCCAGGACTTAGCGAACGGGGCGACCTTGCCCATCGTGAACCCGTTCGCAGACGCCGAAGCCTTCGTGGCGGTCGATCCCATCGTCATCGCGGACGCCGACCCGACGACCGCGAGGACGGCGAGTGCCGCTGCCGCGAGGAACCAGATACGTCTGTGCATTGATTCCTTTCCCTCCGTTTTGGTGTGCGCCCGGAGCTCTCGACGGCGGCGCCAGCTCGCTCCGACGCTCGTACAAGCGTCCGTCACGACCTATAGACGGCGTTCGGCGAGGTTAGTTAGAGCAGCGCCGACCGCAAGCGCAGGCCCCAGGGATCCAAGCGTGCTCTAGAGGCTTGATGTGAAATAGACGCCCGCAGGGGCCGTTCCAGGCCAAGCGAGGGTGGCGCGGCGACCGCAGCGCAGGCCGGTGGCCTGGGCAAGGTCGACGGGGCGGCCTCGCGCCGCGCCTGGGATGGCATCCGGCGCCGCGGGCTATTTCACATCAAGCCTCTAGAGGGCGCGGACAGGCCGCGAAGCCACTCTCGGCTCTGAAACGCCAAGGATCGTGGTGCCGAGCGCCGGATGGGGCGGATACACCACTCCCGCGGCCACGTCGTACGTGGGATCCGAACGAGGCGCCCCCGTGACCAGCGAGCCCAGGGACGCGTTCTGCCCGCCGGAAGCGAAGAACATCGTCGCGACCACGGCCGCCGCCGCCGCGACTGCCACCGCAGAGCTCACCCTCAAGCTGCGGCCGCGCCCCGGTAGGACCAGGCGCTCCATCGGGTCCTCGAGGCTCGTCGCCCGCAGCCGTGCTGTCAGGTCGCGTGCCTGTTCCGCCCACGCCGAGCAGTCCGGGCACACCAGCAGGTGGGCCTCGAGGCGATCGAACTCCAAATCCGGCAGCTCATCGTCGAGCCGAGCGGAAACGGATTCGCGCGCGCGAGCACAAGTTGTCTCCGGAAGCTGCACCTTCTCCTCAGGTGTTCCGACGGGACGTTGTTAGGAAAGTTAGCTACGTTCGGCCGTCAACCGTGCGAACCAGTCGAGCGCCTCGGGATTCGCGAGCGAGTCGCGGCTCGCCACCTCGTCGACGGGCGCTCCCATCAGCAGCCGCTTCACCGGCACCTCGAGGATCTTCCCGGAGAGCGTACGCGGGATCTCGGGGGCAGCTACAACGGCGTCCGGGACGTGGCGCGGCGAGCAGTCCTCGCGGATCCTGCGGCGGATCTCCGCTTCGAGCCTGTCGTCGAGGACAACGCCGTCACGCAGGACGACGAACAGCGTCATCCTGCTGTTTTCGCCGTCGGAGACGTCCACCACGAGCGCATCGAGGACATCGCCGAGCGCCAGGACGCTGCGGTACAGCTCGCTCGTCCCCATCCGGACACCGCCCCGGTTGATCGTGGCGTCGGAGCGGCCGGTGATGACCGCCGTGCCGCGCTCGGTGATCTCGATCCAGTCGCCGTGACGCCAGACCCCCGGGAACCTGGAGAAGTAGCTCTCGCGATAGCGCGACCCGTCCTCGTCGCCCCAGAGGTAGAGAGGCATCGACGGCATCGGCTCGGTGATGACGAGCTCGCCGACCTCGTTCACCAGCGGGCGCCCGTCCTCGCTCCACGCCTCGACCTTTGCGCCGAGCGCCCGCGCCTGCAGCTCGCCGCGGTAGACCGGAAGTGTCGGGACGCCGCCGACGAAAGCCGTGCAGACGTCGGTGCCGCCCGAGGTGGAGAAGAGCCAGACGTCCTCGCCGAGCCGGTCACGCACCCAGTCGAAGCCCTCGGGCGCGAGCGGCGAGCCGGTCGAGCCGACGCTGTCGAGGCGGGAGAGGTCGCGGCCCGCCCGCGGCTGCACGTCCTGTTTCTGGCACGCCGCGATGTAGCCGGCGCTCGTGCCGAAGCTCGTGATGCCTGCCGCGTCGGCGAGATCCCACAGAGTCCCGAGGTCCGGGTATGCGGGGTTCCCGTCGAAGAGAACGATCGACGCGTCCGAGAGCAGGCCGCCGACGAGGAAGTTCCACATCATCCAGCCGGTGGTCGTGAACCAGAAGAGTCTGTCGCCGGTGCGCGCGTCGAGATGGAGGCGGAGCTTCTTCAGATGCTCGAGCAGGATCCCGCCCTGGCCGTGGACGATCGCTTTCGGCAGACCAGTCGTGCCCGAGCTGTAGAGCACCCAGAGCGGGTGGTCGAAGGGGAGCTGCGCGAACTCGAGCTCGGCGGGCGCGAGCTCCCAGTCCCCACCGGCGAGGTAGGGAAGGACGAACGTCTGCCCGAGCGTCGGCAGCTCCTGTTGCAGCGCCGCGATCGTCTCGCTCCGGTCGAAATCTCTACCGCCGTAGCGGTAGCCGTCCACGACGAGCAGCACCTTCGGCTCGATCTGCGCAAAACGGTCGACGACGCTCCGGACCCCGAACTCCGGCGCACAGCTCGACCAGGTCGCGCCGATGCTCGCGCAGCCGAGAAGGGCCGCGATCGTCTCGGGAATGTTGGGGAGATAGGCCGCGACTCGGTCGCCCGCGACGACGCCTGCTTCGCGGAGCGCACCCGCGACGGCGCCGGCGCGAGCCCGCAGCTCGCCCCACGTCCACTCACCGAGCGGCCGCAGCTCGGATGCATGGCGGATCGCCACCTCGCCGTCGGCGCGGTCGCGGAAGACGTGCTCCGCGTAGCTCAGCCGCGTGCCCGGGAACCACTCGGCTCCGGGCATCTCCCGCTGCGTGAGCACGCGTTCGTACGGCTCACTCGCGTCGACCTCGAAGAACTCCCAAATGGAGGCCCAGAAGCCCTCGAGCTCGTCGACCGACCACTGCCACAGGTCGGCGTAGTCCGCCAGGGCGAGCCCGCGCGTCTCGTTGAGCCACTCGCGGTAGCGCGTGAGCGTCGCGGACGCGATCCGCTCCGAGCTCGGCGTCCAGACGATCCGTGGATCCACCGAAGCGATGCTAGATCACCGCGCTAAGGTGCCTCCCGTGCCCGAGGAGACACTGACGATCCGGGACAACCGCACGGGAACCGAGGTCGAGATCCCGGTTTCGGACGGCACGATCCAGGCCACCGACCTCCGCCAGCTCGGGCTGATGTCCTACGACCCCGCCTTCCTCAACACGGCCTCCACCCGGAGCGGGATCACGTACATCGACGGCGACGCCGGCATCCTGCGCTACCGCGGCTACCCGATCGAGCAGCTCGCCGAGCACGCGACCTTCCTCGAGACAGCGTGGCTCCTCTTCGAGGGCGAGCTGCCGACGCGCGACGAGCTCGGGGCGTGGGAGGAGGAGGTGCGCCTTCACACCTACGTGCACACGAACGTGACGCAGTTCCTCGACGGCTTCCGCCACGACGCGCACCCGATGGGAATGCTGCTCGGCGCCGTCGCCGCCCTGTCGACCTTCTACCCCGACGCGAAGGAGATCGGCGACGTCGAGAGCCGGCGCCTGCAGCGCGTGCGGCTGATCGCGAAGATCCCCACGATCGCGGCCTGGGTGTTCCGGCACAGCCGAGGGCTGCCGTACGTCTACCCGCGCAACGACCTCGACTACGTCGGCAACTTCGTCAACATGACGTTCGAGATCGGCGGGCGGCACGAGCCGAATCCCGTGCTCCAGCGGGCGCTCGAGATCCTCCTCGTCCTTCACGCAGACCACGAGCAGAACGCATCGACGAACGCCGTGCGCGGCGTCGGCTCGACCCAGGTCGATCCGTTCTCCGCCGTCTCCGCCGGGATCGCGGCGCTGTACGGGCCGTTGCACGGCGGCGCGAACGAGGCGGTGCTCCGGATGCTCGACGAGATCGGCGACGTGAAGAACGTCCCCTCCTTCATCGAGGGCGTGAAGAACCACGAGCGCCTGCTGATGGGCTTCGGCCACCGCGTCTACAAGAACTACGACCCGCGCGCGACGCTGATCAAGCGCGTAGCCGACGACGTCTTCGCGCAGACCGGGATCGATCCGAAGCTCGAGATCGCGCTCGAGCTGGAGCGAATCGCGCTCGAGGACGACTACTTCATCTCGCGCAAGCTCTATCCGAACGTCGACTTCTACTCCGGGATCATCTACCGCGCGATGGGCTACCCGACCGACTACTTCACGGTGCTGTTCGCACTCGGCCGACTGCCGGGCTGGCTCGCCCAGTGGGAGGAGATGCTCTCCGACCCCGAGCAGAAGATCGCTCGCCCGCGCCAGATCTACACCGGGTACGACGAGCGCGAGTTCGTCCCGCTCGCAAGCCGCTAGCGGCGGAGTTGCACCTTCCCGCCTTCGCCCGCCGGCGCGGAGGTGTGCTCGTGGGCGATCTTCCAGGCGCCGTCGGCGTCCTTGCGGAGCACCCAGGTCAGCCGGTTGTTCATCGAGCGCTGTTCGGTGCCGTCGGGAGTCACGTTGGCATAGGTGGTGAACGCGCTGACTGCGGCCACGTCGGAGCCGGTCTGGGTGCGGATGTCGTCGAACCTCACGGCCACGACTTCGTCGTCCCCGAGCGAGCCGAACCACTCCGCCACCATCCCGCGCAGCGCGTCCTTGCCGTCGTATGTCCACTCCTGCCACAGATCGAAGGTGCGGACGTCCTCGGAGTAGAGCTCCAGGAACGCGTCCACGTCCTTTGCACGCACGGCTGCGGTGTATCTCTCGAGCATCTCTTCCACGGTCACGGCTCCTTTCGTTGGTGTCGTCTTCACGACTCCGAAGCGAAGCGAAACTCAGCGGAGAGCGCGTCGCGCTCTTCCTGCGTGAGGGGATTCGCGAGTGCGGCGAGCGCAGGCTGCAGATGCGCGGGGCGTCGCGGTCCGATCACGACCGAGACGCGTTCGTCCGCGAGGAGCCACCCAAGGGCCAGGGTGGCGGAGTCGCCGCGCCGTGCGAAAGTCTCTAGCGCGTCGTAGACACGATCGTCGCGGAGGTGCTCGTACGGCCCACTCCGCAGCGTCATTCTCGAGCCCTCCGGAGCCGGCGTGTCCCGACGGTACTTCCCGGTCAGCCAGCCGCCCATGAGCGGACTGTGCGCCTGGAACCAGGCGTTGTTCAGCCGACAGAGCGAGATCACCGGCTCGGCTTCGCGATCGAGGAGCGAGTACGAGTTCTGGACGGCGGCGACGGGGCCGAACTCCAGCGCCTCTCCGAGCTGCGTGCTGTCGACGTTGCAGAAACCGTAGGCGCCGACCTTCCCGGCCGCGACGAGCTCGTCGAAGGCGCCGACCGTTTCGGAGAGTGGCACGTCCGCGTCCCACGCGTGGGCGAGGTAGAGGTCGACTCGCTCGACCCCTAGTCGCTGGAGGCTCGTGTCGATCTGGCGCCGCACTCGGTCCGGCGCGAGCCCGTGATCCTCTCCCTCGTCCATCGGGTTGAAGGTCTTCGTCGTGATGCGGAGCCCTTCGGGCCTGCGTGAACGGATCCACTCGCCGATGTAGGTCTCGCTGCGACCGCCGCCGTACGCGTCTGCCGTGTCGAACCACGTGAGGCCGGCCCCCCAGGCCGCGTCCATGAGGTCGAACGCCTGCTCCAGCGTCTCGCCCTTCCCGAAGAAGGCGGGCGCCGAGCCGATGCCGCCGAAGTTGCCACAGCCGAGGATCACGCGCCTGGCCGCCTTCGGCGGCCGGTCTTCAGGCCGGGCGTCGGCGGGTTCCCCGCCGACGCTCCCAGCCCCTGGGTAGGCTCGCTCCATGGCCGCGACCCTATTGGACGTCGAGGCAGTCCGCGCCCGATTCTCGTCGCTGCACGACAATGGCTTCGTCTTCCTCGACGCGCCCGGCGGCTCGCAGGTGCCGGACGAGGTCGGCGACGCGATCGCACGGACGCTGCGCGAGGCGAGTGCGAACATCGGTGCGAACTACGAGACGAGCAAGCGCGTCGAGGGCATCCTCGCAACCGCACGCGAGGACGCCGCTCGGTTCCTCGGCTGCTCGTCCGACGACGTCATCTTCGGTACCAACATGACATGGCTCGACTTCGCACTCTCGCGCACCGCCGCGCGCGACTGGCGCGAGGGTGACCGGATCCTCGTGTCGCGCCTCGACCATGACGGCGGTGTCGCGCCGTGGGTCGAGCTCGCCGCCGACCGCGGCTTCGAGGTCGAGTGGGTGAACGTGACGGAGGATCTGCGCCTCGACTACGACGACCTCGCGAACCGCCTCGACGAGCGCGTGCGCGTCGTCGCGTGCGTCGGGTCATCCAACGCCGTCGGGACGATCGTCGACGTCGCGCGGGTGTCGGAGCTGGCGCACGAGGCCGGCGCGCTGTGCTGGGTGGACGCCGTGCAGTACGCGGCTCACGTGCCACTCGACGTGCAGGCGCTCGGCTGCGATGTCTTCATCGCCTCCGCGTACAAGTTCTGCGGGCCGCACGTCGGAATCGCATGCGGCCGGCATGAGCTACTCGAGTCGTGGCGCCCGTACAAGGCGCGTCCTGCAGCGTCGGACCCGGTCGGACGCCGCTTCGAGGTCGGGACGGCGCCGTACGAGCTCCTCGCCGGCTTCTCCGCGACGATCGCGTACCTCGAGTCGATCGGCGGCATGGAGGCGATCGCGGCCTACGAGCGGGCGCTCGGGCAGCGCTTCCTCGACGGCCTGCCCGACGGCGCGACGGTGTACGGGCTGCAGACGATGGAGGACCGGGTTCCCACGTTCCTCATCAACCTCGAGGGCGCCGACGCCGTCGATGCGGTGAAGCGGCTCTCCGACGAGGGGTTCGGCGTGTGGGCGCACGACAACTGGTACTCGCTCGGGCTGCGCGAGAAGCTCTCGTACCCGGACAGCGCGATCCGCGTCGGTCTCATCCACTACAACAGTCCGGACGAGATCGACCGCTTCAACACCGCGCTCGCGCAGCTCTAGTATTCACGAACATATGTTCGTTCTCCACGCGGATGCCGACGCGTTCTTTGCGTCGGTGGAGCAGCGGGACGACCCGCGGCTCCGCGGCCGACCGGTGATCGTCGGCGGCGGCGTCGTGCTGGCCGCGAGCTACGAGGCGAAAGCGTATGGGATCCGCACGGCGATGGGCGGCCGGCAGGCGCGCCGGCTTTGTCCCGACGCGATCGTCGTCCCGCCGCGCTTCTCCGAGTACACCGAGGCGAGCCGGGCGATGTTCGCCGTCTTCGAGGACACGTCGCCCGTCGTCGAAGGGCTGTCGATCGACGAGGCCTTTCTCGACGTGCGCGGGATGGAGCGGATCGCGGGCACGCCCGCACAGATCGCCGTGCGGCTGCGCGCCGCTGTGCGCGAGCGCGTCGGGTTGCCCGTCACCGTGGGCGTTGCGCGCACGAAGTTCCTGGCGAAAGTGGCGAGCGGGGTTGCGAAGCCGGACGGCCTGCTCGTCGTGCCCGGCGACCGCGAGCTCGCATTCCTGCATCCGTTGCCGGTCGAGTGCGTGTGGGGCGTCGGTCCGGCGACCGCGAAGCGTCTGCAGGCGTGGAACGTGCGGACGGTCGGCGAGCTCGCCGCCCTCTCGGAGCCCACGCTCGTCGCGATGCTCGGCCGGGCGGCCGGGCGTCAGCTCGGCGCGCTGGCACACAACCGCGATTTCCGGCGCGTCGAGCCGGGGGGCGCCGCAGGCGCCCCGGTCCGTGGGCCGGGCGCCGGCGGCTTTGCCGCCGACGCTTCCAGCCTACGGCGGCGACGCGGCTCGATCGGCTCGCAGCGCGCGCTCGGGCGCGGGCGACATTCGCCCGACACGATCGACGCGACGCTCGTGAGCATCGTGGATCGGATCACGCGCCGCCTGCGGACGGCGCGCCGGGTCGGCCGGACGGTCGTGCTGCGGCTTCGCTTCGGCGACTTCGAGCGCGCGACGCGCTCCCACACGCTGCCGTTCGCGACCGCTAGCACACAGGTCGTCCTCGTCACGGCTCGCGCCCTCCTCGCAACGGCCACCCCGTTGATCGAGCGACGAGGAATCACGCTGATCGGCTGCTCCGTCGCAACGCTCGAGGACGCGCGCACCCGTCAGCTGCTACTCGGGCCGGAGGAGGCACTCGACGCGACCGTCGACGCGATTCGCGATCGCTACGGCAGCTCGGCAATCACCCGCGCCGTCCTGATCGGCCGCGACCCGGGCTTCGCTATGCCGTTGCTGCCGGACTGAGGATTCCGGCGTAGACCTCGGGATCGATGTTCCCTCCGCTGACGATGCAGATGCAGCGGTCGTCCCGGCGGAGCGCAGCCGCGAGCGCGAGCGCACCGGCGCCCTCCGCGACCACGTGAGCGCGCGAGGCCAGGAGCCGCACGGCCTCGGCGGCGTCACCGAGCGGCACCGCAACTGCCTCGTCGACCAGCTCGCGCGCCAGTTCCCACATCCCCGGCAGAAGTGCGCGGCCGCCGGCGCCGTCCACCCACGAGGGTGTGAACTCGATCTCGCACGGCTCGCCGGCTGCGAAGGCCGCGGCGAGGGGAGCTCCCGTCTCGGGCTCGGCGGTGACGACACGAACCTCCGGCCGCAGCGCCTGGAGGGCGCTCGCGATGCCCGTCGTCAGTCCGCCGCCGCCCCACGGGATGACGACGGTGTCGAACTCCGCCGCATCCTCCGCGAGCTCGAGACCGATCGTCCCGTTACCCGCCATCACCGCCTCCTCGGCGGCGGGAGCGACGAACAGCCCGTCGACACCCTCGCGGCCGCGATCGACCATCGCCTGCCACCACTCTTCGTGCGTCACCGGGATGAGCTCGGCGCCGAGCGCCTCGACGCGGTCGAGTTTCGCGCGCGGGGCGTCGGCGGGAGCGATCACGCGTGCCGGCACGCCTGCCTCCCGTGCTGCCCAGGCGAGCCCCTGAGCCATGTTCCCGGCGCTCGCGGTGACGACTCCGTGCGCGAGCTCGTTCGCAGAAGCCGCGCGGATCGCGGAGAAGGCGCCGCGCAGCTTGAAGGAGCCGATCGGATGCAGGCACTCGAGCTTCAGCAGGATCCGCCCGTCCGTCCCCAACGGGACGAGCGGCGTGCGGAGGACGTCGTCGCCGATCCGCTCGCGCGCCCGGCGGATCTCCTCGAGCGGGATCAATCCGGACGACCCGGACGGTGATGGTGCTCAGCTGCCACTGCCGTCCGGGTCGTCCTCTTTGGCGAGCTCGGTCAGGTCGGTGCGCACCGTCCAGAGCTCGGGGAACATCTTGTACTTGATCAGCCCGGCGAGCAGCTCGACCGGCGTGCCCTGCGTCCCCACCACGTCCTCGCCGATCACGCGGCCGACCATCTTCACGTGCCGGAAGCGCCACACGCCGACCTGCTCGTCCCAGTCGATCAGGGCCTCCGCGAGCTGGTAGAGGTCCTCGTGCTCGCGGCCCTGCGTGTACACCTCGAGCAGTGTCAGCCCACGCTCGCGGCGCAGCGCGTCGAAGGCGGCGTAGAGACCCGGCGAGACGTGGCGGATCCCGCGGAACCCGGGAGAGTCGAAGCCCGAGCCGTGGCCGAGGACGCGCCGGATCTCCTGGTACTCCCACGGGGACATCAGCTCGAGGTGCTCGAGGAACGAGACGACGTAGCGGACGGCGTTATTGGCGCGCCTCAGCAGCCGCAGCGCCCCGGCGAGGTCGCGCGTGTCGATCAGCCGCGTCGCCTCCTCGACCTCCATCCACGCGTGCTTGAGCCACAGCTCCGACGACTGGTGGACGGTCTGGAAGAGCAGCTCGTCACGGTGCGCCCACTCGTCGGGCCCCTTCTGGAGCGCGAGCAGCTCGTCGGTGCGGAGGTAGCGCTCGTAGTCGCTCGCACCCTCGCCGGGCAGTATCGGCTGGAACTCCTCCTCGTCTCCGCGCGGGGCTTCCACGGCGGCGAGCCTAGTCGAAGACCTTCATCGGAAGGCCCGCGAGCGGGACGCCGCCGTCCTCGGTCACGAGCCACGTGTCCTGCATGTAGAGGCACTCCACGCCGTCCGCCGCGATTGCATGCGGGTGCATCGAGAAGATCATGTTCGCCGCGAGCTCGGTCTCGATGCCCTCACCGATCCGGGGGTGCTCGATCATCGTCATGCCGATCGAATGCCCGGTCACATGGCCGAGGTGGTAGCCGCGCTGCGTGAAGCCTGCCGAGACGGCGCGGTGGACGTCGTGGGCGCTCGCACCCGCACGGAGCGCCGTCTGCGCGACCTCGTAGTACTCCTCGTACGCCTCGAGCATCCGCTCGACCTCGTCGCTCGGCTTGCCGAGCGCGCGCGAGACCTCGACCCAGTGCCCGCCGGGGCCGGCGATCTCGAGGGAGGGGATCGTGAACTCGCCGAAGACCGTGTCGTCGCGCGCGATCGCGAACTCGGCGCCGACCAGCACCATGTTCATCGTCAGCCGCCCGCAGCCGCGTTCGACGAAGAGCCGCTCGGCCGGCGCGAGCACCTCGGCAGCGTTGCGGCCCGGTGCCCATGCTTCGCGGAACGCGTGGAAGCCGGCGGTGTTGATCTCGACGCTCTCGCGTACAGAGGCGAGCTCGGTCTCCGATTTGACCGCCCGTGCGAGATCGAACTGCTCGTCCCAGGGAACGAGCTCGGCCGCGCCGGCGAGCGCCGCGTGGTCTCGCACCGTCAGCACGTAGTCCAGCCCGTAGACACCGACCCGCTGCCCGCGCAGCCGCTCGGCGAGCCACTCACCCGGGCGGTCGGCGAAGACCTGGTCGGCGATCTGGGAGTCGCCGTGCTCGCCGACGTAGCGGGCCTCCGCCGGGAAGACGATCGCCGCCTCGCCCTCGCGCGGCACGAGGACATAGGCGTAGCGATGGACGATCTGGAAGCCCGAGAGATAGGTGACGGCGCCCTCGAACCCCGTGTACTCGGAACCGCACACGAGCGCCGCGTCGAGCCCGTCGCGCTCGAGCGCCTCGCGTACCCGCGCGTGCCGCGCCGTCAGCTCTGCATCCACGAATCCTCCATCCCTTTGACGAGCGCCTGAATCGCGGCGTTGAGCGGCGTCGCGATGCCGTGCTCCCGGCCGAAGCGGACGATGCCGCCGTTGAGGTAGTCGACCTCGGTCTGCCGCCGCGCCTCGACGTCCTGAAGCATCGACGCCTTGTGGTCGTAGGCGACGTCCCTGCGCGCCGCGTGGTCGATCAGCTCCTCGGGATCGGCGTCGAGCTCGATTCCCTGCGCCATGGCGACGGCCTTCCCCTCGTCCACCAGGCCGGTGACGAGCGCCCGCAGGTCCGGCCGCTCGCAGACGCGGCCGTGCGTGAGGCCGGTGAGCGCGCCGATCGGGTTCGTGGAGGCGTTGAAGATGACCTTGCGCCACTGCGGCCCGCGCGCATCTTCGACGGCGGCAGCCGGCATCCCGGCCCGCGTGCACGCGTCGGCGAGCCGCTCCACCTCGGCGTGTGACGTCCGCTCGTCATAGGGACCGAACGTCGTGTCGCCCTGGACGTCCCATTGCACATGCCCCGGCTCGAGCAGCTTCCCCGCCGGAAACGTCGTCCCGCGGATCACGCGGTCGACGTGCCCCGCAATCGTCTCCTCGTTGCCAAGGCCGTTCTGTACGGTCGCCACGTAACCCTCGGAGAACGCATGCGCAGTCGCAGCGATCGCCGCCTCGGTGTGCATCGCCTTCGTCGCGACGATGCCGAAATCGCAGGGAGGGATCCCGGCCGCGTCGCTCGTCCCGCGCGGACGACCGACGAGGTCGCCGACTCCGGAGAGCCGTAGGCCGTCACGGTTCATGGCCGCAACGTGCAGCTCGTTCAGGTCGAACGCCCAGACCTCGACGTCGTCGAGCAGCGACAGGTGCGCCGCGAACAGCGACCCCACCGCCCCACAACCCACGACGCAGATCCTCACGTCCCTGACCGCCTTCCGCTCCCGCCCGGCGGAGCCGGGCTCCGCGAAAGGCTGACGACGCCGGCGACGCGATCCGGCGCGCGCGCCGCTCGGTCGTACCCATATGTACTGCCCTTCGCGGCGCGCGCTTGGCTCGCTTGCCAGCGTCGCCTCAGGTACGTGAGCGTGCTCACTCCGAGTAGCTCGCCTCCCTCGCCTTGACGAGCCTATAGAGCGCCGTCTGGAGCGGCACCGGGACGTTGTGGCGCTGCGCCTCGCGCACGAGAGCGCCGTTGATCAGCTCGACCTCGGTCGGTCGACGCGCCTCGACGTCCTCCAGCATCGAGGGGAAATGCCGGTGGCCGCGCTGCGTCGCGAGGACGTTCATCTCCCACGGGTCGTCGTGGAGCTCCACGCCGGCCGCCGCGGCGACTGCCTTCCCTTCGTCCACGAGGTCGCGCACCAGGTGGCCCAGGTCGGACAGCTCGTCCGTCCGCGCGAAATGGAAGTCGTGCGGCAGACCCGTCAGCGCGGCGACGCCGTTCACCGTCGCGTTGAAGATGAGCTTCGACCACTGCGCCGGCCGCAGGTCGGGGAAGGCCTGCGCCTTCAGACCGCCCGCCTCGATCAGCTCCGCGGCACGGCTCGCATCGGCCTCCGTCGTGCCGCGATAGGGGCCGATCCACGTGGCGGTGTCGAGGACGTACTCGACGTGCGCGTCGCCGTGACGGGTGCCGCTCATGAACGTGACGGCAGAGAGGAGCGGCCACTCGCCGTGGGCCGCGACGATCTCCTCCGCGCCCAGCCCGTTCTGGATCGTCATCACCGTCGCGGCCGGCAGCGCGCCTTCGAGACGCGCGGCGAGCGGCTCGAGGTCGGTGCTCTTGCACGCGAGAATCGCGAGCTCGGCGTCCGCGGGCAGCGCCGCCGGATCGGCGGTCGCGTCGAGCCGCGCCGTGAAGTCGCCGCGCCCCGAGACGCGCAGGCCCTGCTCGCGCAGTGCGGCCGCGTGCTCCTCGCGCCGTGTCAGCACCGTGACGTCGGCGACCCGCGCGAGGTGCGCCGCAAGAAGGGAGCCGATTGAGCCGGCCCCCGCTACGACAACGGACGTCACGCTTCGACCGCGACCGCTCCGGTCTCGCGCCGGATCACCGGGATGACGCGCTCCGCGAACAGTTCCTGCGCCTTGATCGCCTTCCAGTGCTCGACCCCGCCAGGGTTCGTCGTGATCGCGATCTCCGTCAGCCCCTCGCAAACCTCGATCGTCTCGCGAATCCGCTGGATCACGTCTTCGGGCGTGCCGACCCAGACGATGTCGCCGGCGATCATCTCGTCGTACGGCGTCACGGCGAGCTTCTCCATGATTCCGGAGGCATAGAAGCCGTAGCCGGCAGCGTTGAGCGCGTCGACCGGCGGCACCGGGTGCTCGGTCAGCGGCGACGCGTTGCCCTCGAGGAAGCCGCGCAGGTGCCGCTCGGCCTCGCTCCGCGCCAGCTCCGCGTCGTCGTCGATGTAGCAGGCGTGGATCCAGATGATGTCCGGCGTGGTGCCGTACTCCGCGCACTTGGCGCGGTAGAGGTCGAGCTGCTCCTCGAGGGCGGCGTACGGGAGCAGCGGCGGCACCGCGACGGCCCAGCCGTGCCTCGCCGCGAGGTCGTACGTGCGGTCGGACGTGCCGCCGAGCACGACCCGGAACCTGTGCCCGCTGAACGGGATCACCTGGCTGTCCTTCACGCTCCAGTAGTTGCCCTCGAAGCTGACGACGTCGTTGTGCAGGGCCGCGACGAAGAGGTCGAGCGCCTCCTCGTAGCGTGGCCGGGCAGTCTCGTCGAGCGGCAGCCCGGCGGGGAGCGGGATCCAGCCGTGGCCGCGGCCGACGCCGAACTCGTAACGGCCGCCGGTGAGGAGCGAGAACTCGTGGACCTGGGCCGCGAGGACGAGCGGGTTGTGGTACGGCAGGACGTGGAGCATCGTCCGGAAGTTGATCCGGCGCGTGCGCGCGGCGGCCATCCCGAACAGCCCGAACGGGTTCGCCGAAGCCGAGAACTTCGGGAAGAAGAAATGCTCGATCGCGGCGTAGGCGTCATAGCCGAGCCGGTCCGCGTTCTCGATCTGCTCGAGCACCTCGCCGTACAGCCGGTCGACCGGCTTACCCGGCCAGCTCTGAACCTCGGTGTAGATGCTGAACCTCATGTCGTGACCCTCGCTTTCTCGAGGTCGACCACGGGGCGGCGCCGCCGTGGCAGGGAGAACTCGCGCCCGCCGGTGATGCCGGAAGGGCGGAGGATGAGGACGACCGCCATCAGCACGCCGAGGACGATCTCCGCCGTTCCCGACGGGACCGTCAGGTTCCAGCCGAAGACGTTGACGGTGTTCGTCGCTGCCGAGAAGAAGGAGTAGATCCCGTTCAGCGCGAGCGTGCCGACGACCGCGCCGAGCAGGCTCGCCGACCCGCCGACGACGAGCATCGCGAGCGTGATGAAGGTGAGATCGAGATACAGGTTGCCTACCTGAAGCGGGAGCTCGTGCACGTAGATACCACCGGCAAAGCCGGCCAGCGCGCCCGAGAGCGTGAATGCAAGCAGCCGCTGCCGGTAGGTCGAGATCCCGGCCGCCGCGGCCGCCGCGTGATCCTCACGCGTCGCTCGCAGCATCCTGCCGAAGCGGGTCCGCTGGTAGACGTAGGCGACGACGACGCAGATGAGGCCCGCGACTGCCGCCTGCCAAATGCCCGTCGTCTGCGGCACCGACGAGAACGCGTTGAGGCCCGGGCCGATCGACTGCTCGTAGGTGAGCACGTTGTACGTGATCCCGAGCACGGCGAAGGTCGCGATCCCGGCGGCCAGGCCCGACAGGCGCATCAGCGCAAGCCCGACCGCGAGCGCAAAGGTGGCACCGACCCCGGCAGCGAGCGCGAGCGACGCGACGTTCCCCACGTTGTGTGTGAGGAGGAAGTGCGAGAGCCCCGGCATCGTGACCTTCTTCTGACTCTCGGGCACGGTCAGGACTCCGGCTGTCCAGGCTCCGACGGCGACGAAGCTGATCGTCCCGAACGAGAGGACTCCCGAGTTGCCGATGAACACATAGAGCGCGACCACGATCGAGACCTTGATGAGCGTGTCGAGGAAGTACGCCTGGAGGTAGCTCGAGACCTCGAAGCTCAGCAGCGCGGTCGCGAGCACGAGCAACGCCGGCGCGAGGAGCTCCGGAAGCCGGCGGGCCTGGCTCATTTCCCGCTCCGGCGCCGTACACGCCGGCGCCTCCGCTCTCTGATGAGCTCCGTCGAGCCTACGCTCATACGCGCTCCACCGCGGCGCCCCCGCGAATGAAGAGCCCGTTCGGGCGAACGAGCAGCACGACGATCACTGCCGCGAAGATGAAGCTCGGCAGGTACTCGCTCTGGGCCGACGGGAGGATCCCGCCGAGGAGCCCGAAGGCGAAGCCGATCGTGAAGCCGCCGAGCGTGGCGGGGATCGGCCGGTTGAGCCCACCGAGGACGACCCCCATCAGCACGTAGATGGTCTCCGGCAGGGCCCACGTGCTCGAGATCTGCGGCTGCTCGACGCTGAGCATCACGGCGGCCGTCGCGGCGAGCAGGCCGGAGAGGAGGACCGCGCCGCCGATCACACGGTTCGCGCGGACGCCGAGGATCCGCGCGGTACGGAAGTCCATCGAGGCCGCCCGCATCTGCAACCCGAGCCGCGTCCGTGTGAGCAGGAGCTGGAGCAGGACGAGGCAGGCGGCGGCGGTGACGGTCGCGATGATCGCGATCTTGCGGATGTAGACGCCGTGGATGTCCCACGGCGCCTGCCACACCCCGAGGGACCCGGCGGTCTTGCCGTACGTGCCCCAGGCGACGAGAGCGATGTTCTGGAGGACGAAGGCGACGGCGAAGGTCGCGACGAGCATCACCGCGGGCGAGTGCGTGCGCAGCGGCCGGAACACCAGATGGTCCATCAACACCGACAGCGCCAGCACGACGCCGAAGCAGAAGAGGATCGAGAGCCAGTTCGGCAGCCCCCACTCGGCTCCGTAGGCGAGTGCGAAGGCCCCGGCCATCATCAGCTGGCCGTAGGCGAAGTTGACGAGCCGGAGCACGCCGAAGACGAGGCCGATTCCGACCGCCATCAGTGCGTAGATGCCTCCGAGCGCGAGCGCGTCGGCGAACACCGGCCAGGAGAGGTTGGCGAACGCGACGATCATGCGAGATAGGCGGCGACGAGCCGGTCGGTATCGCCCGCATCCTTGGGGCCGAGCGTAAGACGGAGCTCGCCGTTCGCGAGCACGTACGACTCGTCGGCGAGCGCGACCGTGCGTTGCGCGCGCTGCTCGACGAGAAGGACGGCCAGGCCGGCGTCCCTGATTCGCGTCAAGGCCTCGAAGACGACGTCGACGATCTTCGGCGCGAGCCCGAGCGAGGGCTCGTCGAGGAGGAGAACCGTCGGGTCGGCGGCGAGCGCGCGCCCGATCGCGAGCTGCTGCTGCTGTCCGCCCGACAGCGCGCCGGCGTGCCGCGAGCGGAACTCGCGCAGCATCGGGAACAGCTCGTAGGCGCGCTCGAGGCCGCCGGCGTCGCGCTGTTTCGGGCGGGCGGAGAGCCCCAGGCGGAGGTTCTCCTCCACCGTCAGCTCGCCGAAGATCCGCCGTCCTTCGGGGACGAGCGCGACCCCGCGCCGCGCCACGTCCTCGGGCCGCCGCCCCACGATCGAGCTTCCACCCAGGCGGACGTCGCCGCCGACCACGGGCGCAGAGCCCATGATCGCGTGCAGCGTCGAAGACTTCCCGGCGCCGTTCGGCCCGATCAGGCCGATGATCTGGCCGGGCTTCACCTCGAGCGAGAGCCCGCGCACGGCGTCTACTGCGCCGTACCGAACCGAGAGCTTCTCGACGGCGAGCGCAGTCATTCCGCATCCTCGGCCGCCGCGCTCTCGCCGAGGTAGGCCGCTGCGACACCGAGGTCGGCGCGGATCTCGCCGGGCGTCCCCTCGGCGAGCGTCGCGCCCTGATCGAGCACGTGAATGCGCTCGCAGACCTCGAGCACGAGGGCGACGTTGTGATCGACGAGCAGCACCCCTGCGCCTCGCTCGCGCACGGTGTTGACCGCCATCGCGAAGCGCGGCACCTCCGCCTCGGGCAGTCCCGCAGCCGGCTCGTCCATCAGGACGTAGCGCGGCTCCGTCGCAAGGGCCCGCGCGACTCCGAGCCGGCGTTCGTCGCCGTGCGACAGGTCCGACGCGGGACGATCCGCGTACTCCGCTAGACCGAGGAGCCCGAGCAGCTCGTCCGCCCGGCGCGTCGCCGTCCGGCCCGAGGCACCGACTCCGAGCGCCGAGACCTCGACGTTCTCCCGCACCGTCAAGCTCCGGAACGCGTGGCTGTGCTGAAAGGTGCGCGAGAGCCCGTGCCGTCCGCGACGATGCGCCGACCAGCGCGTCACGTCCCGCTCCTCGAGCAGCACGCGCCCACCGCTCGGCCGGTCGAACCCGCTGAGGACGTTGACGAGCGTGGACTTGCCCGCGCCGTTCGGCCCGATCAGACCGAGCACCTCCCCCTGGCGGAGCTCGAGGGACACGTCCTTCAGCGCCTCGACTCCTGCGAACGAACGGGAGACGGAGGAGGCCCGGAGAGATGCTCCGGGCCCCGCCGTCCGTTGCTGTGCGACGTCCGTCAAGCCCTTACGAGTCCGGGCTGTTCGGAACCTTCTTCGCGCGGATCAGGCCCTTCTCGATCGGCACGTTGTTGTTGATCTCGATCACGCGGTACTGGCGGCCGAAGACCGTGTGCAGCTTCTTCGAGAAGCTGACCTTGCCCGAGAGCGTCGGGACGTTGTGGAACTTCTGCATCACCGCCGCGAGCTTCGAGCCGACGAGCGAGCCGTGCGCCCGCTTGATCGCCGTGACGACGCCGTCGATCGCCGCCGGGCCGGTGACGAAGCCGCCCGTCGAGGCCTTGATCTGCTTTGCGAGCGCGTTCACCCGCTTGTTCGGGTCGTGGCCGAACGCGTTCGCGTACGTCACGAACCAGTAGTTCGTGACCTTCGGATTGAGGCCGGCGACCCAGTACGTCCCGTCACCGGCCCACGAGTTGAGGATCGGCGTCTTGTTCCCCGCCGTCCGCATGCCGGTGATGAACGGACCGAGCGACTTGTAGGCGCCCGCGGTGACCGTGACGACGACATCGGCATTGTGGCCGTTGATCCCCGTCACGGCGTTGCCGACGTTGGTGCCGCCGAAGGCTCCGTCCTGGTACGTCGTCTGGTAGTTGATCTTGCCGCCGAGTTGCTCGAACCGCGCCTTGAAGGCGGTCACGACCGCCTTGAAGTACACGATCACCGTATCCGTGGCGAGGTCCGCCGTGCGCCAGCCCTTGTTCCAGGCGAGCTGCGCCATCGCCGAGCCCTCGTCCTGCGCGACGTTGCCGAAGCTGAAGGCGAGCTTCCCCTTCTTGCCGAAGCGCTTCGGACCCATCTGGTCGGTACCGATGCACGGCGCGATCGTGAGCAGCCCCTTGTTGATCGCAGGCTGCACGACTGGAGCGGCGAGATCGACGTCGCACGTCGTGAACATGATCTTCGCGCCCTCGCTGATCAACTTCGCTGCGCAGGCGCTCGAGTCCGTTGCGTTGTCTCCCTGCGTGTTGCAAGTCTTGAGGACGATCTTGCGGCCGTCGACGCGCTTCTTGTTGACCTTGGCGATCTCGAGCCTTGCCGCTGCGAGCGCAGGCGCATCGAACGGGTTCATCGGCCCTCCGGAGCTCCCGTCGTACGCCCAGCCGATGATGATCGGCTTCTTGCCCGACGCCGAATGTGTCCGTGCCGCCGCGGTAGCGGCGAGGACAAGTGCCGCAGCGGCGACGATCACGAGCGCCCACCGCGCCCGCTTGCTTACCCTCATGGTTCTCCTCTCCGGCCCGCGACTTCCGCCGGGACCCTCCGTTTCGTCCAGCTGTCTGTGAATGCCTCTCGACCCCTCCGGGCGAGCTCGACTGCGTCGAGATCCCAGAGCGAGTCGGGATACGTGTTCCCGAAGGCCCCGTTGTCGGAGAAGATCTCGAGGTCGTAGAACCCGGCCCAGCCCACGTCCTCTAAGACGCCGAGGAGCGCAGGTAAGTCTGCTGCTCCATTGCCGGGGAGGACACGATCGGCCCAGCCGCGCGTCGGCTCACGCCAGTCGTTCACGTGCACGCCGGCAATGAGGCGCGCGTAGCGCCGGATCTCGTGGAGCACATCCGCCGTGTTCCATAGGTGCCAGACGTCGAACTGGATTCCGACGGCGTCGCTGCCGACCTCCTCCACGAACTCGGCCGCATCGCCGAGCGTGTTCACGATCGACCAGCTCTCGATCCCCTCCAGCTGGAACGGCTCGACGGCGAGCCGCAGGCCGAGCCGCTCCGCCTCGCGCGCGACCTCGCGCACCCCGCGAACCGCGGTCTCACGGTCGCCGGGGCCGGTGAAGCAGAGGATCGCTGCCGGCTCGTATGCCGCGAGAACCTCGAGCGACCTGAGCAGCGCGTCGACGCGCTCCCGCACAGAGTCCGGCCCCGGGAGCAGCGGCAGTGAGTGAACAGACGGAACCGTGGGAACGGCAGTCGCCGAGCCGAGGCCGCTCGCCTGGAACTCCTCGAGCGAGTCGTCCCCGAGCTTCAGCTCCCAGATTCCGATTCCGTCGGCGCCGGCTGCTGTGTAGGCGCGCACGTCGTCGGCGAAGCTCGCGGTGAGCGTGCTCACCTGCGAGATCGAGAACCGCGGCGGCTGCTGCGTCTCTCTCGACACCCGGACCCGGGATGGTGTCACGGAAAACGGGGCCTGTTCAAGATGGGTACGCACGCCGACTTGCGAGCGCGCGGGCGCGCGCGACCGCGCGCTGGGTGAGCGGAGGCTCGAGCAGCTTCCGCGCGACGATCGTCCCGGAGCCCGCGCCGAGGCCCGGGCCGGGCCAGGTGCTCGCGCCGATGTGCCAGAGCCGGTCGACGGGCGTCGTGTGACCCGGGCTGCTTCCGAACGGCCGCCAAAGGAAGTTCTGGTCGAGCGCGAGCGAGCCGCCGTACGGGTCCCCGTGCCGGAGGTTGACGTTCGCGCGTTGCAGGTCGTGCGGGCCGAGCGCGACCCGCTTCAGGGTCGACGACTCGAGGTTGGGAATGTGTCGCAGCAGGCGTGCCTGGATGCGGTCGGCGTAGCGCTCCCGGAGCTCGTCGGTCCACTCGCCGTTACCGACGTAGGGCACGGCGGAGGCGTGGCCCTTGATCCGCCACGGCAGCTCCTGCAGCTGGATCCAGAGCAGCCCGCGACCGTCCGGCGCACGCGACGGGTCGAGCGTGAGGGGCTGTCCAACGACGATCGTGGCCTCATCGGGCAGCAGCCCACGCTCGGCCTCGTTCACGGCACGCGAGACTCCGTCGAGGCCCGGCGTGACGTGGACGATCGCGGTTCCCGCGAGCCGCTCGTCGCCGTCCCAGCGCGGCGGTTCCGAGAGTGCGTAGTGGATCTGCATCTCCGAGCGGCCGTAGCGGAAGCGGCGTGCTCCTGCCGCGACCGGCGCGGGCACGTCGGCGTCGGCGAGCAGGCGCTCGTGCAGCTGCGTAGGCGTCACGCTCGCGACTACGGCGCGCTCCGCCTCGATCGTCTCCCCGTCGGTGAGCCGCACGCCGACCGCGCGGCCGGAACGGACGAGCACGCGCTCGACGTCGCGGTCGGTCTCACAGACTCCGCCGTGGTCGCGAATCAGCTGCACGAGCGCGTCGGCGAGCTTCGCACCGCCGCCGCGCGGCACCGGCATCCCGCCCTCCTGCACGGCCACCGCGATCACCTGCGTCATGAAGCCGGACGTCGCCTGGTCGGGCCCGAGCCCGGTGTGGAGCACCCAAGGCGCGAGCACGCCGTGCGCGCGCTCGGAGGCGAACGTTGTCTCGAGCCAGTCGCGGCTCGACTGCAGAACCTCGCCGAGGAAGGCCAGCGCGCCCGCGCGGCCGAGGCGCCGCACGGCCTTGGCGGCGAGCGCGAGGCCGGCCGACGACCAGAGCTCGGTGCCGAGGACGCCGAACGCGAGATCGGCATTGGGGAAGAAGCCCTCGAGCACGTCGGGCCACTCCGGCCCGAGCTCCTCCGCGTTTCCCTCCGCCGTGCGCAGAAGGAAGGCCGCACTTCCATCCGGAAAGGCTGTCGCCGTCGGCAGCTCGGTGTTGAGGTACTCGAGCCCGCGCGCGGCGAGCTCGTCGCCGAGCTCCGAGTGAGCCGCGCCGCCGACCCAGAGCGGGTGCCACGCGCTGAAGACATCGTGAAGGAACCCCGGCTCCGTCAGCTCCTCGGTCTTGATCGCGCCGCCGAACCAGTCGTTGCGCTCGAGCAGGCAGACCCGCCACTCGGCGCGCGCGAGCAGCGCAGCGCACGCGAGCGAGTTGACGCCGCTGCCGACGACGATCGCGTCGTAGTCAGCCACTCGCGAGCTCCCGCAGCTCGTCGTCGGTGACGAGGCCGCGCTTCCGCGTCCCGAGCTCCTTGACCTGCGCGAGCAGGGCGGGCCAACGCTCCTCGGGGACATCGAGCCCGAGCTCCTCGACCTTGATCCGGATCGAGTCGAGCCCACTCTTCTTACCGAGCACGATCGCCCGCCCGGCGCCGACCAGCGCCGAGGAATACGGCTCGATGGACGGCGGGTCGTGGAACTGCGAGGCGACCGCGCCCGACTCGCGGCGGAACAGCGTCTCTCCCGTCAACGGCTTCCACGGCGCAAGTCGGTAGCCGGACAGCTCCTGCACGCGTGCGGCGGCCTCGCGGATCCGCTCGAAGCGGAGGCCCGTCTCGACGCCGTAGAGCGCGCGGAGTGCGAGGGCGATCTCGCCGAGGTCGGCGTTCCCCGCGCGTTCGCCCATGCCGTTGATCGTGCCGTGGATCCAGGTGGCGCCGGCACGAACCGCCGCGACGGCCGACGCGGTTGCGAGCCCGAAGTCGTTGTGGCCGTGGAAATGGACCGGCGCCCCGTCGACGTACTGCAACGTTGCGCCGACGAGGTCCGTGACGGCTTCGGGGGAGGCGATCCCGAGTGTGTCCACGACCGCGACCTCCTTCGCACCTGCCTCGACCGCGGTCTCGTAGACCTGCCGGTAGAAGTCCGGCTCGGCGCGCGTCGAGTCGACGCCGAAGAACGCGGCACGGATGCCGTGCTCGTCGGCGAACCGCATCGCGCTGCTGATGCGCTCGAGCATCGTCTCGCGCGAGACGCCGATCGCCTCGAGCTTGAGATCCGAGATCGGCGACTCGATCACCGAGGCCTCGACACCGAGCTCCACCAGGAGCTCGAGATCGGCGGGTACGGCGCGGGAAAAACCCCAGACCTCGGCCTGCAGCCCCGCGCCGGCGATCAGCTCGACGGCCCGCCGGTCGTCCTCCGACACGCGCGGGAACCCCGCCTCGATCCGCCCGATCCCGAGCCCGTCGAGCAGCCGCGCGATCTCGAGCTTCTCCTCGGGTGAGAGGACGACGCCGACCGTCTGCTCGCCGTCACGCAAGGTGGTGTCGTACAGGCCGACAGCGCCACGGATCGCGTAGCGGTCGTTGAGCGACCCGGTCCAGATCAGGTCCGACACTGCACCACTCCGTCCGGGAAGGGAGAGAGCTTCTCCAACCCGTCGGGCGTGACGAGGAAGTTGTCCTCGACGCGCAGCCCGCCGCCTCCGGGCCAGTACACACCCGGCTCCACCGCGAGCACCATCCCTTCCTCGAACTCGCCGCCGCCGGCCTGGTGCGGATACGGCGGCTCGTGCGCCCGCGCGCCGACGCCGTGGCAGATCGGATGGGTCGGCTGGCCCGCGTAACCTGCGTCCGTGCAGCTGCTCGCGCACCTGCCGGTCGAGCTCTGCCATCGACGCACCGGGCCGGATGTGAGCGAGCGCGCTCTCGTAGACGCCCATGAGCACCGACTCGAGCCCCGCGTAGTCGTTGCGCAGCTCACCGATGACGAGGTTCTTCGTGTGGTCGGCCCAGTAGCCGTCAGCGCAGACCCAGATCTCGAAAAGCACCGGCTCCCCCTCGAGGATCGGGAGGTGCCCGGTCGCCGTGAACGTCTTGATCCCGGGACCGGCCCACACGAGCGAGAACGGGAGCGCCAGCTCGACCTTGCCCAGCCAACCCGTCCCTCGGCCGTGGACGAAGCCCTGCCACACCGAAGCCGCCTGGGCCTCCGTCATCCCCGGATAGAGCTGCTCGCGGACGTGCTCCATCGCCGCGGCGGCAATCTCGTTCGCGAGCCGCACCCGCTCGAGCTCCTGCTCCGTCTTGATCGAGCGCGCGCGGACGAGGAGCGGGGTCGCGTCGGCCGCCTCCGGGAACGCGTCGAACCAGGCTGCGGTGAAGGTCGTGGGCTCCCCCACCATCCGGTCGGCGGCCTGGGTGCCGAGCGAGAGCTCGAGCCCGACGCGCTCGTACTCGCGTGCCGCCGCGACGGCGGCGTCGAGCGTCCGCGCGAGCGGCGGCCGCGGATCCTCGGGGTCATAGCCGCGGATCAGCCGCGCGTCGTCCGTCCAGGACATACGTGCCGCGTCCTCCTCCGACGCCTCGATCGTGATCAGCACCGGCTCGCCCTCGCGCGGGAAGACGCACGCGTCGTAGCCCTTCATCCCCCAGAAGTTCGTCAGGTAGAGGACGTTGTCGGGCGCGCGGACGACGAGGGCGTCGAGCTCTTCCTCGGCCATGAGCGCGCGGACGCGGTCGAGCTTGGCGTCGTCGCGCATCCAGGGCACAGGGCGATCTTACGTAGGGTCCCGCGCATGGAGCCGCGGCGCCGACGTCCACCGTTCAAGGGCTACGGGGTGCCCCAGAGCGAGGACGGAATGCTGCCGTGGAATTGGGCCGCGGAGCGACTCGAATCGGCGCGTAACTATTGGGTCTCCACCTCGCGGCCGGACGGGCGGCCGCATGCGATGCCGGTCTGGGGGATCTGGCTCGACGACGCCTTCTTCTTCGGCAGCGGCCGCGACTCGGCGAAGTCGCGGAACCTCTCCGCGAATCCTGCGATCGTCGTCCATCTCGAGAGCGGCGACGAGACGGTGATCCTCGAGGGACTCGCGGAGCCGGTACTCGACGATGCGCTCGAGCGGCGGGTCGACGAGGTCTACGGGCCGAAGTACGACTTCACGCCGGACTCCTCCGGCGAGACCGACCCGTGGTTCGTCGTGCGACCGAAGCGCGTGTACGCCTGGACCGAGCGCGGCTACCCCGGCAGCGCAACGCAGTTCGACTTCGACTAGAGGCTTGATGTGAGTTAGCGGCCGTCGTAGGCGGCGAGGGCTCGTGCGGGTCGGCCGGTGAGGGTGTTGAGGAGGATGCCGAGCGTAAGCGCGAGCAGTCGTTGTGCGATTCGTTGCGCGAGCCCACGCGGTGTTTTGGCGAGGTGGCGTTCGAGCCGCATCTGTTCTTTGAGGTTGGAGAAGACGCTCTCGATCACGAGCCGGGTAGAGGCCAGTGCGTGCTCGCGGCTGCGGTTGGCGGCGGTGCGCTCGCGCGCCGGGGTGAGCAGCTCGACCTCGACGCAGCTCATCCGTTCGCTGTAGGCGCGGCCCCAGAGACCCTTATCGGTGATCACGGTCTCGCCCGCGTCGACGAGGTCGAGTAGCGGCTCGTACTCGTGCTCGTTGGCGGGTACCCAGGTGTAGGCGAGCGGTGTGCCGCGCCGATCGGCGCGCAGCACCAGCCGAACACCCCAGACGTATTCGCTCTTGGCGGCGCAGTAGCCGTAGGCGGCGCTGCCGGCGAACTCGCTCCGCCGCGCGCAGCCGGCGTAGTTGGCGACGCCGATCAGCGTCCCGTCGGCGATCCTGGGGCCGCCACTGTCGAGCAGCCTCGCCAGCCGCTGCTGCACCACCGTGAGCAGCCCGGTCAGGCCGCGCAGGCGGCGGTTGTACTGCGACTGCGATGGCAAGTAGGGAAACCAGCCCGGCAGCCGGTAGGCGACCAGGCCGAGGAACTGCCGATCGGAGCTGATCCCCATCGCCGCCTGACAGACAGCGAGCGCTACCAGCTCCGCGTCATTGATCTTCGCGACCGGGCCAGGCCTGGCAGGGACCGGATACTCGTCCGCGAACACATACGCTGCAACGACAAGGGCTTCCAGATCGGGCGTCATCTCGAGCCTCCATCTCGAGGGGACACTGACCGGAAGCCCTTCGTCGCGAAGACGTGGGTCCCTACCGAATACGCATCAAGCCTCTAGAGGCTTGATGTGAAATAGCCCGCGGCGCCGGATGCCATCCCAGGCGCGGCGCGAGGCCGCCCCGTCGACCTTGCCCAGGCCACCGGCCTGCGCTGCGGTCGCCGCGCCACCCTCGCTTGGCCTGGAACGGCCCCTGCGGGCGTCTATTTCACATCAAGCCTCTAGGCGTCCTCGCCCCAGGGGCGGATGCGAGGCGGCGCCGGCTCGCCGTGGCCCTCTTCCCACGAGACGACCGGGTTGCGCAGGACGCCGATCCGCTCGATCTCGGCCTCGACCACGTCGCCCGGCCTGAGGTAGAGCCGCTTGCGCTCCTCCTCCGACTTGAAGCCGGCCACGCCGGCGACGGTGCCGGTCGAGAGGACGTCGCCGGCGCTGTAGCCGAGCGCGGAGAAGTTGCTGAGGATCTCCGGGATCGTCACGCTCATCCGGCTCGAATGCGACTCTTGCCGCGTCTCGCCGTTGACGCGTAGCTCCATCGCGAGGTCGTGCGGGTCGGGGATCTCGTCGGGCGTCACGATCCACGGCCCGAGCGGGCAGAACGTGTCGATCGCCTTGCAGAAGCTGAACACGCCCGAGCGCATCTCTCCGCGCTGGATGTCGCGGGCCGTGATGTCGTTGAAGATCACGTAACCGCCGATATAGTCCTCGGCCTCCTCGGGGCTGAACCACTTCCCGGCCTTCTTCAGGACGACGGCTAGCTCGAGCTCGTAGTCGAGCTCCTCGGTCAGGTGCTCGGGATAAACGATCGGCTCTCCGGGCCCGACGATCGCATCGACGTTCTGGAAGAAGTTGATCCAGGGCGCGATCCGGTGGGTCCAGTTGACGTTCTTCGACTCCTCCTCGTGCTCGCGGAAGTTGCCCGCGGTGTGGAAGAACTTCTTCGGCACGATCGGGGCCTGCAGCTTCGCCTCCACCAGCGGCCCCCGCTCGCCCGTCTCGTCCGCGCCGCCGCGCTCGAACCAATCCCGCATCGTCGGGACGTCGAGCCCGACGATCTCTTCGCCGTCGAGATACCCGACCTTCCCGTCGTCGTACGTGACAAGCTTCACGCGACCCCGCAGACCTCCACCGCGACGCGCGCGTAGACCTCCGCCGTCTTGACGAGGGCGTCGATCTCGAGGTTCTCGCCGAGCTCGACGTCCATCAGCCCGGTCGAGGTGCCGTAGTTGACCGTCGGCACTCCGTACCGCGTGAGCGCGGACGCGTCGCTGAACCAGCGCGTCACGTCACGTGCGGGCGGCTCGCCCCAGACCTCGGCGTGCGCGGCGTCGATCGCGGCGACGAGCTCGTGCCGCTCCTCGATCTCGGCCCCCGGCGCCGTCACGAAGACCTCCCCCTCGACGGCGAAGTCCGGGAAGCGCTCGGTGAGGCCGCGAACCATGTCGAGCACCTCGCGCCGCGCGACTGTCATCGGCTTCGTCGGCGGCACGCGGACATCGAGGAAGAGGTCGGTGTGGTGCGGCGTGCGCGAGGCGCGCCAGCCGAAGCCGCCCTCGACCGCACCAACGTTGACGATGGCCTTGGCACCCCGATACGCGTTTGCCGGGGCGTCTTCCCAGCTCGGGATCCACTCGAGCACGGCGTCGAGCACGTCGCGCGCGCGAAGGATCGAGTTGCGGTCTCGCCGCCCCTCGCTGAAAGCCGTGTGGATGAAGTCGCCGTGGACACGGATCCGCAGCCACAGCGCGCCGAAGTGGCCCAGCACGACCCTGCCCTCGGTCGGCTCGCCGAGTAGGCACATGTCCGCGACGCCCCCGTGCGAGACGAGGTACCTCGTCCCGGCCGCGTAGCCGCGGTACTGCGCTCCCTGCGCCTCGCCCTGCTGGGTCTTCTCGATCTCGCCGCAGACGGCCGCGATCAGGACGTCACCCCGCAGCCGGACGCCGTCGGCCTGGAGCGCGCGCACGGCCTCGACGTAGCAGGCGACCGCGCCTTTCATGTTCGAGATGCCGAGCCCGTAGAGCCGGCCGTCCCGCTCGAACGCCTGCGGCTGGAAGCCCGGAACGTTGCGCAGCCAGGGCTCGCGGCCCGAGTAGGAAGTGTCGAGATGGCCGTTGAACATCAGCGACTTGCCGCCGCCGACTCCGGGCCAGATGCCGAGAGCGTTCGCGCGTCCCTCCTCCACCTGCTGCCACTGCACCTGCAGGCCGAGCGACTCGTAGAGCTCGACCATGACCCGCGCCGCGGGCTCTTCGTCGCCCGTGAAGCTCGGGACATTCACGAGCCGCGACGCGGTCTCGACGAGCCGGTCGCGATCGACGCTCACCACGCCTCGTAGCCTCCGACGAGGTCCCCCGCGTCGACACCGAGCTCGACGAGCTGCGCGGCAGCGAGCGACGACGAGTGTCCGTGCGCACAGACGAGGCAGAGGCGGCGGCCGGCGAGCTCCTCGTCGCGCCACTCCGAGGTCTGGTCGGCCCGCCACGGCAGCACCGAGTACGGAACGTGCTTCGAGCCGGGGATGACGCCGGTCCGTTCGCGCTCGTCGGCGGATCGGATGTCGACGACGAGCAGGTCGGGATCCGCCCTCACCTGCTCGGGCGTGTACCGCGCGATCCGGGCGCGAGCCTCGGCGAGCATCTCGTCTATCCGCGACGGAATTGCGGCAGCACCTTCTCTCCGAAGAGCCGGATCTGCTCGTGGCGGTTCGCCCCCCAGAGCTCGAGCATGACGTGGGTGCAGCCGGCGTCGCGGTACTCCTCGATCGCCTCGATGCAGTCGGACGGAGTCCCCGCGATCGGGCGGCACTTGTCGAGCAGCGCGTCCGAGACCTCGGCCTTCGCGGCGAGGCGGCCGCCGCGCTCCATCGCCTCGGCGACCGGCCGGATCTCGTCCTGCTCGATGCCCGCGAGCTCGAGCAGCGTGTCGGCGGCGCCCTGGATGTTCTGCACCTTGTTCGCGAGGTACATGCCCGCGATCTCGCGCGCGCCGTCGCGTCCGGCGTCCCTGTCGTCCTCGTGGATCGAGGCGACGACGGTGCACCCGACGTCGATCTCGGCACCGACGTTCTTGCGCGTGTAGCGGACGAAGCCGGGGGTCGTGATCGAGGGCGTGAGGCAGCCGTCGGCGATCTCGCCGGCGAGCTGCTGCATCTTGGGCGCCGTCGCCGCGACGTAGACCGGCGGCACCTCCCGCGGCGCGTGTGCGTCGGCGGCGAGCGCAGGCACGTCGGCGCTCCACGTGTCGCCGTCGTAGTCGAAGCGCTCGCCCGAGAGCACGCCGCGCGCGATCGTCACCGCGTCGCGCATCGGCCCGAGCGTCTTCTTCGTCTGCGTCTTCGTGTTGTTGAGGAAGATCTTCGACGTCCCGAAGCCGAGGATGAATCGTCCCGGGCCGGCCGCCTCCTGCACGACGCGCGCATCCATCGCGGCCTGGACGGGATGCCGGGTCGACGCGGCGATGATCCCCCAGCCGATCGTGAGGCGCTCCGTCTCGCGGGCCATCAGCGCGCCGACGCCGGTCGAGGAGCGCGCCTCCATCCCGTGCTTCCGCCACCAGGGGTAGGCCTCGGCGAGCCAGATCGTGTCCATCCCGGCCTCGTCCATCGCGCGGGCCGAAGCGAGCATCTCGTCGAGCGGCTCCATCGTGAGCTGCATGACGCCGATCCGGAGCGGCGCCGCCACTACTGCTTGATGGCTTCCTGCACTTGCGCGTCCAGCGCCGTCAGGACGTGTTGCACCTGCTGGTTCACGATCGGCTGCAGGACGCGCTGGCCCATCGAGCCGACCGGTCCGAGGATCTTCACCTCGGCGCTCCACGCCATCGCGGTGCCGCCCTCGGCCGCCTCGGTGAGCGTGAACGACGTCTCCATGTTCATCATCGCGCCGACGCCGTTGCCCTTGATCGCCATCTTGGCGAACTCGGGCTCGCGTTCCTCGATCTTCTCCATGTCGACCTTCATCTTCAGGCCGCCGAGGCCGAGCGGGATCTTCACATTGGCCGTCCAGCGACGGTCGTCGTGGACGTCGAAGCTCTCGACGCCAGGCATCGTCTTCGCCATCGATTCTGGATCGTTCATCACCTTCCAGACCGTTCCGCGCGGCGCAGCGAACGTGCGCTCCCCGGAGACGTTCATGCGGACTCCTGGAGCAGCCGCCAGACGCGCTGGTACGGATTGTGGCTGTCGGTCACGACCGCGCCGGTCGCGTCCTGGATGGCGGCGCAGATCGCGTGGATGCCGGCGCCGCCACCCTCGCCCATCCCCTTCGTCCCGAGCGACGTGAACGGTGACGGGCTCTCGATCGCGCCGGTTGCGAGCGGCGGCATGTCGAGCGCGTGCGGCACGTGGTAGTCGTAGAAGTTGGGCGTCAGGAGGTTGCCGTCCTCGTCGTACTCGTAGACCTCGTGGACGGCCGCGCCGATCGCCTGCGCGGTCGCGCCCATCACCTGACCCTCGACGATCTGCGGGTTGATCCGCTTGCCGCAGTCGTCGACGGCGGCGTAGTCCACGATCTCGTATGAACCCGTCTCGGGGTCGATCTCGACGACGGCGACGTGCACCTGGGCGGCGTACGTCAGGGTGAGGTTGCCTTTCTTTGTCTCGACGTCGGGCAACTCGAACGGCGGCCGGTAGACGTAGCGGCAGTTGAGCGTGACTTCGAGGTCCTCCGGCAGTCCCGCGTTGTTCGCGTTGACGATCGCACCGCAGGCCATGAAGGGGAGGAACGCGTCGGGGCTCTCCTTGATCCGGACGCCGCCGTCCGCGAGCTCGAGCGCCTCAGCCGGCACGCCGCCGAAGACGGCGCCCGCAAGCCTCTTGATCTCGGCCGCGAGCATCTCGGTAGCGCCTTTCACCGCGCCTAGGCCGGTGACCGCGAACTGGCTCGCGTACGTGCCCGAGAAGCCGGCGTGCGAGTTCCAGTAGCTGTCGTGGCCGGCGCGGACGTGCACGTCGTCGACCGAGCAGTTGAGGATGTCGGCCACCACCTGCGCCGCCGTCGTCTCGTGCCCCTGTCCCTGCGGCGTGGTGCCGAGCGTGACGACGATCTCGCCGAAGATGTCGAGCTTGACGGTGGCCACCTCGTTGTTGCCCGAGAACTGGAGCTCCGGGTTGATCAGCCGCGACTGGCCGAAGTTGTTCGTGCCGGAGTCGAGGGTCGAGCCGATCCCGGCACCGAGCCGCTTGCCACGGGACTCAGCCTCCGCGCGCCTGCCCGGGATCGAGTCGTAGTCGATCAGCTCGAGCGCGAGGTCGAGCATGCCCGCGTAGTCACCGGAGTCGTAGACGCAGCCGTTCGGCGTCTCGTACGGCATGTCCTCGGCACGGATGTAGTTCCGCTTCCGCACCTCGACCGGGTCCAGGCCGAGCTCGCGCGCGACGATGTCGATCACGCGCTCGGTGAACCAGAGGTGCTGCATGCGCGAGTAGCCGCGGTTGGGCGAGACGGGCGCCTTGTTGGTGGCGACCTGCGTGAAGTCGAGCTCGATGTGGCGCCAGCGGTACATCCCCGGCGTCACCTGCGCCCAGATCACGCCGCCAAGGGGCTCGTAGCGCAGCCACGCGCCGGCGTCGTCGAGCGCTTTCGTCCGGAAGCCGAGCAACGTCCCGTCGTTCTTGACGGCGACCTCGGTGTCCTGGAACCAGCGCTCGTTGCCGTGCGACATCGAGAGGTGGAAGTCGGTGCGCCACTCCGTCCACTGCACCGGCCGGTTGAGCTTGCGCGCCAGCAGGCAGCAGACCACGAGCTGCGGATGAGACGTGATCTTGTTGCCGAATCCGCCGCCGATGTCCTGGGTGACGAAGCGGAGCTTGTCGAGCCCCACCTTCATCGCCGGACCCATCATGATCGCCGCAAAGCCCGGGAACTGGTTGTTCGTGTGGATCGTCCACTGTCCGACGCCGCGGTTGTACTCGACGAGCGCGCCGTCGCACTCGAGCGGCGTCGAGTTGAAGCGGTGGAAGTGGAGCTCCGGGATCTTCACGACCCGGTCGGCCTCGGCAAAGGCGGCGTCGAGGTCACCCCACGAGTAGAGACCCGTCCACATGAGGTTTCCGCCGGCTTCGTCATGGAGTACCGGCGTCTCGGAGTTATGCGCCGTGCGAGCGTCGACGACCGCCGGCAGCGGCTCGTACTCGACCTCGACGAGCTCGGACGCGTCGCGGGCGAGCTCGCGTGTTTCGGCGACGACGGCGACGATCGGCTCACCGACGTAGCGCACCTTGCCGACGGCGAGCGAGAAGTCCTTGATGTTGGCGCCCGGCACGCTCGAGATCTGGAAGAAGGGATCGGTGAGCGCCGCGACCTCCTCGCCGGTCAGTGTCCCGTAGACGCCGTCGATCGCCTCGGCGGCCGAGACGTCGACGCGCGTGATGTGCGCGTGCGCGTACGGGCTGCGCACGAAGTGGAGATAGCCCATCCCGTGACGCTTCACGTCGTCGACGAAGACGCCCTCGCCCTGCAGGAGCCTCTTGTCCTCCTTGCGCCGGACGCTCTGGCCGCCCCAGCCCTTCTGCACCTCGACCGGAGCCGGAGCGACGACCATTTCGCTCACTTCGCCACCGACTTCACGGCCTCGATCGATGTTCCAATAACCAGTGCACCTGCAGATATTTCCTTGCAGCGCCTTCTTGATCTCGTCCTCGGACGGGCTCGGGTTGTCGCGCAGCAGCGCGGTCGCGCTCATCAGCATCCCCGGCGTGCAGTAGCCGCACTGAAGCGCGTGGTTCTCGTTGAAGGCCTGTTGCAGCGGCGTCAGCTCGCCGTCCTCGCTGAGCCCTTCGACCGTCTCGATGCTCGCGCCGTTCGCCTGGACGGCGAGGAGCATGCAGCTCTTGACGAGCACGCCGTCGAGAATCACCGAGCACGCGCCGCAGTTGCCCGTGTCGCAGCCGACATGGCTGCCCGTCAGGTCGAGGTCATCCCGCAGGAAGTGGATGAGCAGCCGGCGCGGCTCGACGTCGCGCTCGTACGTCGTGCCGTTGACGGCGACCGTGACGTCCATCAGCGACTCACCGCTTCCCGCACTGCCCGCGTCGCGAGCACCTCGGCGAGATGGGTTCGGTACTCGCTCGAGGCGTGGACGTCGGACGGCGGCATCAGGTTCGCCGCGCGGACGGCGTCGGCGACTCCCTCCGGCGAGTCGGCCGTGAGGAGCACCGGCACGGCGTCGACACAGCCGAGCGCGACACGCGCGGCGCCGTTGACGCTCGCGGCCGCGTTGCAGATGCACGTCCCTTCGGCGCCGAGCGTCACCGCGGCGAAGCCGTCCTTCTTGCCCGCCGGAATCGAGATCCGCGTCAGCAGCTCGCCCGGCCCGGCCGCGGTGAGGTAGACGCCGAGGAAGAACTCCTCCGCCGCCACTTCCCGCTCTCCGCCTGCGCCGGCGATCGTCATCCGCGCGCCGACCGCGACCATGAGCGGGGGCAGGTGGTTCGTCGGATCGTTCGAGCAGACGTTGCCGCCGATCGTGCCGCGATTCCGCACCTGGACGTCGGCGATCGTGGCGGCGACCTCGCCCAGGATCGGCCGGGCCTTCGCCTCCGCCGAGCGCATGAGCTCGGAGTAGGTCGTCATCGCGCCGATCGTGAGCGTCCCGTCGCCCGCGAGCTCGATCCCGCGCAGCTCCTCGAGCCCGTTCAGGTCGACGAGCATGTCGGGAGACGCCGCGCGCGCTTTCATGACGTTGATCAGCGTTTGCCCGCCGGCGAGGGCGCGGGCGCCGTCGTTCGACGCGAGCAGCTCCAGCGCCTCGGCGACGGACCCCGGTTTGGCGTACTCGACCTCCCTCAACAGCACGAGGGCGATCCTACAGAGCGGCGTGAATGCGGGTTTCCGCGCCCTTCAGGCGCCCGCCGGCACGCCCCGCGCGCAGGGCGAGAATCTCCGCAAGCATCGAGACGGCTGTCTCGGACGGCGTGTCGGCGCCGATATCGAGCCCCGCAGGCCCGGAGATCCGGTCGAGTGCGTCAGCGGTGACTCCCTCCTCGCGCAAGAGGCCACGGCGGCGTTCCTGGTTGCGCCGAGAGCCGATCCACCCGATGTAGAAGGCGTCGCTCGCGAGCGCGGCGCGGATCAGCGGCAGGTCGAACTTGTCATCGTGCGTGAGCACGATCACCGCGGTGCCAAGGTCGGGCTTGACAGCAGCAACCGCCTCATCAGGCCAGGTCACGAGCAGCTCGTCGGCGCTCGGGATCCGCTCGGGCGTCGCGAAACTCGCCCGCGCGTCCGCGACGACCGTCCGCCAGCCGAGCAGCTTCGCCGCGCGGCAGAGAGCTTCGGCCGTGTCGACGGCGCCGTAGACGAAGAGGCGAGTCGGCGGAGCCACGACGTCCGCGAAGACGGTGCGATCCTCGAGCTCGATCACGTGGCTGCGCCCTCGGCGGCGGGCCGCTTGTTCGAGCTCCGGGTCATGCAGCCGCTCCCCGACGTCATCGCCGGCGACAACCGTCAACGTCACGTCCGGCCGCTCCGCCTCGGTGAGCTCCTCGACGAAGACGTCGATCTCGCCGCCGCACGGTAGGCCGATCCCGAACGCCATCTCGTCGGTGATCCCGTAGCTGAGGAGACGCGGCTCCCCGGCGGCGAGCACCTCCTGTGCCGCGAGGACGACGTCGCTCTCGACGCAGCCGCCCGAAACGGAGCCCGCGAGCTCGCCGCTCTCGCTCACGACGAGCTTCGAGCCGATCGGCCGAGGCGCCGAGCGACGGGTGGCAACGACGGTTGCAACCGCAACCCTGCGCCCGAGCTCGCGCCAGCGACCAGCCTGCGTCAGCACGCTCTCCATTGCCCTCAATCTAGTGTTCGGTCAGCGACCGAGGTAGGCCTTGCGGAGGTCCTCGTGCTCGCGCAGCTCGGCAGCCGGGCCCTCGAGCACGAGCCGGCCGGTCGAGAGGACGTAGCCGCGGTCCGCGATCGAGAGCGAGACGTTCGCGTTCTGCTCGACGACGAGCATCGCGACGCCCGACTCGTGCACCTCCTTGATGATCTCGAAGCTCCGCTCGACGAGGATGGGCGCAAGCCCCATCGACGGCTCGTCCATCAGCAGCAGCTTCGGCTTGCCCATCAGCGCGCGGCCCATGGCCACCATCTGCTGCTCCCCTCCCGACATCGTCCCGGCCAGCTGCGAGCGCCGCTCGTAGAGCAGCGGGAAGAGCGTGTAGACCCGATCGAATGCCTCCTTCGTGCCGCCGCCGTGCAGGTAGGCGCCCATCTCGAGGTTCTCGAGCACCGTCATCGGCCCGAAGAGGCGGCGGTTCTCGGGCACGATCGCAATCCCCTGGCCGATCCGGTAGCTCGTCGTGCGCGAGGTCACGTCCTCGCCCTCGAAGCGCACCACGCCGTTTCGCGGCCGGACGATCCCGAGCACCGTCTTCAGCGTCGTCGACTTGCCAGAGGCGTTGCCGCCGAGCAGGCAGACGAGCTCGCCCTGTCGCACCTCGAGGCTGAGGCCCTGGAGGATGTGGATGGGGCCGTAGTACGTGTCGACGGCTTCGAGCTGGAGGAGCGACTCGGGGGCCGCAACGTCGCCGTTGCCGCCGCCGTCGGCGCTCGGCTCGCTCACTTCGTCACCGTCGCGCTCGTACCGAGATACGCCTCGACGACCTGCGGCGCGGTGGCCACCGCTTCGAACGTGCCTTCGGCGATCTTGACGCCGTGGTCGAGCGCGATCACGCGGTCCGAGATCCCCTCGACCACGTGCATGTCGTGCTCGATCAGGAGGATCGTGTAGCCGCCCTCGTCGCGCAGCTTCCCGATCAGCTCGGTGATCTCGTGCGTCTCGACGGGGTTCATGCCCGCGGCGGGCTCGTCGAGCAGGAGGATCCGCGGCCGCGTCGCCGTCGCCCGCGCGATCTCGAGGCGGCGCCGATTCGCATAGGAGAGGCTGTACGCGGGCTGATCCCAGCGGTAGCCCATCAGCCGCTCGCCGAAAAAACCAAGCTTCTCCTCGGCGAACGCGCTCATCTCGCGCTCCTCGCGCCGCGCGCGCGGCAGCTGGAGCATCTGCTCGATGAGCGTCGCCTTGGTGTGCCCGAACTGCGCGGCCATGACGTTCTCCTTCACCGTCATGTTCAGGAAAAGGCGAAGGGTCTGGAAGGTGCGCGCAACACCGCGCTGCGTGATCTTGTGCGGCGAGAGCCCGACGATGCTCTGGCCCTCGAATAGGATGTCGCCTTCATTGGGACCGAAGACGCCGGTGATGACGTTGAAGACGGTCGTCTTGCCCGCGCCGTTCGGGCCGATCACGCTCACGATCTCCTGCTCGTTGACGTGGAGGTCGAGCTCGTCGAGGACCTTCAGGCCGCCGAACGAGATGCTCAGCTCCCGCAGCTCGAGCAGGGGCGTCCGGTCCGCGCCGTTCGTCTCGCTCATACGATCTCCACCCGGCTCTGGCCGAGCAGCCCGGACGGCCTTGTCGCCATGAGGACGATCAGGATCACGCCGAGGAAGAGCGGCCGGGTGGTGGGTGCCTGCTCGATGAGGCTGTTCTCCCAGGCAAAGGCGGCGAGCCAGATCGCCGGCACGAGCAGCACCCAGCGCTTCCAGCCCTTGGCCACCGTGCACGCGAGCACCAGCGCGATCGCGAGCACGAAGGCGTAGTTTCCGATCTTGTAGTCGTTGACCACGTAGGTGTTCCGGGGCAGCAGGGTCCAGTGGCGGACGACGGTCGCGAAGAATCCGTGCGTCGTGTACGAGGTCGGCCCGACGGCGATCGGCCCGGCCACACCGCGTGGCCAGACGGCGCCGACGACCTGGTTGACAATGACGCCGAACACGACGAGCCCCCCGAGAACCGCCGCGAGCAGCCGCCACGGCCGCAGCTTCACTAGCAGGCCGATCAACAGCGCCGCGTAGAAGATCCAGCGCGCGTGGTTGGGAGTGCTGAGCACCTCGAGCAGGACGTTGACGACGACCGCGCCCAGGATGACTCCCTTGAGACTGCCGACGCCGCCGAGCACGACCATTGCGTAGATCGTGATCAGGAGCGGGAACATGAAGGCGTCCGGAAACACGCCCTGGTAGTAGGCGCCGTTCACCGCGCCCGCGAAGCCGGCGACGCCGGCGCCGCACGCGAAGGCGAGCAGCATCAGCCACTTGACCGGCATCCCCATCATCTCAGCCGCGAGCTGGTCGTCCCGCAGCGCACGCCAGGCGCGGCCGGTGCGTGAGCGGTTCAGGTAGTGGAAGACGACTGTTATCACCGCAAAGCCCGCTGCAGCAACGAAGACGTAGTCGGTGGGGCGGTTGTTCAGCACGTGCCCGAAGAAGCTGAACGGGTCGACGTTCGTGAGACCGGTCGGACCGCCGGTGATGTTGTGCGGCGCGCCGAGGCCGAGCCAGTTCCATGTGTAGCCGTTCGTCGTGAAGTTGTTGAAGATCTCGAGAAAGAAGAGCGTCACGATCGCCAGGTAGTCGCCGCTCAGCCGCAAGGAGGGCGAGCCGAGGACGAAGCCGAGGAGAATCGTGGCGGCGATGACGAGCGGGACGCTCTGCCAGGTTGGCCAGTGGATGTTGTAGTGGCCGGAGGAGAGTTCCGCGTAGAGATAGGCGGCGAAGCCGTAGAACGCGATGAAGCCGAGGTCGAGCAGGCCCGCCCAGCCCACGGCGACGTTGAGGCCCATGGCGAGGAGGACGTAGAGCATCGTGACGGCGTCGACGCCGATGATGTAGGTGTTCGAGGTCAGCTCGGGAACGGCGACGACGACTCCCACGAAGACGAGGAGCAGCACGAAGCTCGGCATCCGGTTGGCCGCGCGATTCGCCTTCCCGAACCAACCGCCCGGGCCGCCGGTCGTCCGCTCTTCCGAGCGGCGCACCCACTCGTCGGCCCCGATTTGGGGCGAAGTCGGAGACTGAGGACTCGGAGCGTTGGCGCCCATCTCAGACCTTTTGCAGCACCGGAGCGCCGCGGAACCCGGTCGACCGGAAGAGCATGAAGACGATCAGGATCGAGAAGAGGATGAGATCCGAGAACTGGGAAGACAGGTATGCGACCGTGAAGGTCTCGACCATGCCGATGAAGAGGCCGCCGAGCACCGCGCCGCTGATGCTGCCGATCCCGCCGACGACGGCCGCCGTGAACGCCTTGAGCCCCGCCCCGAAGCCCATGTACGGGTTGAGCGATCCGGTCGGAGAGACCAGCCCGGTCATCACGCCGGCGGCGCCGGCGAGTGCCGAGCCGATCAGGAAGGTGATGGCGATGACGAAGTCGACGTCGATCCCCATCATCGACGCGGCCTCGCGGTCGTACGAGATCGCCCGCATCGCCTTTCCGGTCCGCGTCCGCTGAACGAAGAACCCGAGCCCGAGCATGAGCGCGACCGTCCCGACGATGACGAGGATCTGCACGTACTCGATCTGCAGGTTCCCGATGGTGACGAAGCCGAACAGCTCGCCGTTGTGGAGGTCGAACATGTCGTACTGGCGTGGATTCGCGCCCCAGAGCAGCACGGCCATCTGTTCGAGGAAGAAGGAGATCCCGATCGCGGTGATCAGCGGCGCGATCCTCGGTGCGTTGCGCAAGGGCCGGTAGGCGAAGCGCTCGATCGCAACACCCAGCACGCCGCACCCGATCATCGAGGCCAGGAACGCCACCAGGAGGAGCGGCACGAGCGAGAGCTCCGGATGCGTCGGCGAACCGAGTGCGTTGAGGACGAACCAGCCGATGTAGGCGCCGATCATGTAGACGTCGCCGTGCGCGAAGTTGAGGAGCTTGAGCACGCCGTACACCATCGTGTAGCCGAGCGCGATCAAGGCGTAGAGACTGCCGGCGGTCAGGCCGCCGATGACCTGCTGAAAGAAGAAGTGCCAGTTGTAGAGCTGGAAGGCGAGGACTCCGCTCATCGCTCCTTCTCAATCGAAGCGTGTGGCCCGCCCAAAGGACGGGCCACACGCGTTTCTACCGAACGAGAGCCAGCTACTTCTTCGGGAACACCTCTTTGTAGGCCCCGTTCGCCGCGATCTTGAACACCGTCACGCCGACCTTCGGGCCGTGATGGGCATCCGCCGGGTTGTTGAACGCCATGCTGTAGCCGAGGATCGTCGACGACAGCTTGACCTTCTTCAGCGTCTTGACGACGGCCTTCCGGCTGATCGACTTGCCGTGGGTCGCCGCGCACGTCTTCGAGATCGCAACGCCGAGCATCTCGGCCGCGACGAAGCTCGGAGCCCCGAACGGGTCGCTCGCGGAGTTCTTGCCGTACTTGTGCAGATAGGCAGTCCGGAACGACTTCGTGATCTTCGCGAGGCTCGGACCGAAGAACGAGATGTACGCGCCCGGGAACTTGAACTGCGTCGGGCTGACGCTCCCGTCCGTGGCCATGAAGCCGCCGTGGTAGCCGTCGATCTTCAGATCGGTCGCGAACGTCTGCGAGTCACCCGCATCCTGCGTCGGCGCGTAGACGAGCTTCACGCCATTGGCAACCGCCTGCTGCGCGATCGGAGCGATGTCGTTCGCGAAGCCCGCGGCACCGCCGGGGTTCTGGTCGGTCTCCTTCACAGACTTGCGCGTGACGTTCATGCCCTTCGCGTTGAAGATCTTCTGCGCATCGCCGGACAGGCCGATGCCATAGGCCTCGCCGTCGTCCACGATCATCACCTTCGCGCCCTTCTTGAGCCCGAGCGTCTTGATGATGAACGGGACGCCGCTTCTCGCCTGCTGTGCGTTCTGCGGAACGACGCGGAAGAAGTCCTTCAGCGGCTTCTGCCCGCTTGCTCCGGTGGCGAGTGTGTCGAGCGTCGCCGAGCCCGAGACGTACGCGAGATGCGCCGCATCGAGCACCGGTCCGCCGCCGAGGTTCTCGTTCGAGCCGGCGAAGCCGACCATCCCGAGGATGTTCTTGATCGAGACCATGTGCTGCGCGACGGTCGCAGCCGCCTGCGAGCTCAGCATGCTGTCGCCCTCGTACGCGAGGTTCAGCTTCACCCGGTGGAGGCCCTTCGGGACTCCCGGGATCGCCTTGCCGGCATTCCAGCTCGAGATGAACAGCTTCTCCCAGTTGCTCTGGTCGGTGCCAAGGAACGAGGCACCGCCCGAGAGCGGCCCCGCGAAGCCCAGACCGGCCTTCTTGCAGAGCGCGGTCGTCTTCATGGTCTTGGCGGAAGCCGTGCTTCCGAGCGTGGTCGCCACGACAGCGGCAACTACCGCCGCAATCCCCGCGAGTGCTCCAATCTTCTTCAACATTCATGCCCTCCTTGTATGACGCCCCTCACCGGAGTAAGACGTTTATCTGCGGCCGAGGTTTGCGTCACGACGAACGACCTGGCCCGCGACTCTACTCCGCCGTGGGCGGGAGAGGAAGAGATACAGCGGTATAGGCTCGCCCTGTGCGCTACTGCATCCAGGCCGAAGAGACGGGCGAGGAGGTCACGCCGCTCCTTACCGTCCCCGAGTTCCGGCAGCGCCTTTTGCGCTTCGAGGGCGGAGGCGACGAGCACCGCGACGACGAACGCGACGAGGTGCTCTACGTGCTCGAAGGCAGCGCGTTGGCGACCGTCGGCGGCGAAAGACAGGAGCTCGAGCCCGGGACCGGAGTCTTCGTCGCACGCGGCATGCCCTGGCAGGTCGAGTCGGCCGACGGCTTGAACCTCCTCTCCGTGCTGGTCGAGGAGCCGCTGCCCGCGTCCGCAAGCCACGCGGTCATCGCGCGCGGCGAGCGCGGCGCGGCGACGGCGGGGCGCGAGTTCACGTTGCTCGCGCAGCCGGAGAACGGCTGCGAGTCGGTGACCCAGTTCGTCGGCCACATCCCGCCCGGGCGGGCGCCCGATCACTTCCACCGCTACGACGAGGTCGTGTACGTCCTCGCCGGAGAGGGCGCCTTCCACGTCGACGGCGAGAGCGCTGCGTTGCGCGCCGGCTCATGCGTGCACCTGCCGGCTCGGCTCATCCACTGCCTCGAGAACCACGGCCCCGGCGAGATGCACGTTCTCGGCGTCTTCCGCCCGGCGGGCTCGCCGGCCGAGGCCTACTACCCCGACGGATCCGCCGCAGTCGTCGCCGCACTCTGATGCCGCACATCGAGCGCACAGCACACATCGGCTGGGACGGGAACCTCGCGCGCGGCGCGGGCACGCTCGACGCCGAGAGCGGCGCCTTCGCGCGGCTGCCCTTCTCCCTGCCGTCGCGGGTCGGCGAACCGGGCGGCAAGACGAGCCCCGAGGAGCTGCTCGCCGCCGCGCACGGCGGCTGCCTCACGATGTCGCTCGCCGGTGAACTGACGGCCGCAGGCACGCCGCCGGGTCGTCTCGACACCGCCGTCACGATCGTCATGGACGAGGTCGAGGGTCAGGGCCACCAGATCGTCGGCTCGCGGGTAGAGATCGTCGCGCGGGTGGACGGCGTGAGCGACTCCGAGCTGCCGGCGGCGGTCGAGAAGGCGGACGCCGGGTGTCCGTTCTCCCAGCTCCTCAAGCGCGCCGGCGCCGAAGTCAGCGTCACCGCGCGGCTCGCGGACTAGTGATGTGGCCGGTAACGTTGCCCGCTTCCTGGGTCGCGAGTACCAAGCGATGCAAGGACGCAGGGCGCGTTCATAGCAGCGCTATGGACGCGCCCGAGGACGCTGCAGCGCGCAGTGTGATCGCGGGCCAGGGAGCCGGCGAACGTTGCCGGTTACATCACTAGCGCTAGTTGACGGCCGTCTCGCCGAGCCCGGGCTCTTCGATGCCGGTCTCGGGCGGCCCTGCGACCGGCGGCCGCGTCGGGCGGAGGTAGAGGTAGTCGTACCCGAGCCCCGCGACGAGGGCTCCGACGATCGGACCGACCCAGTAGATCCACCCGTTCGCCCAGAAGTTCGCAGCGACCTCTGGACCGAATGCCCGGGCCGGGTTCATGGCGGCGCCGGTGATCGGACCGCCGACGAACACGTCGATCGTGATCGTGAGCCCGATCGCGAGGCCGGCAATTGCCTTGAAGGCCCCGCGCTCGTCCACCGCGGTCGCGAAGACGGCCCAGACCAGGAAGAATGTCATGATCATCTCCAGCACGAGCGCGCGGTCGACGGGGAAACCGTGCGCAACGTGTGGGACGGCACCCAAGATCGCAGGCTTCTTGAAGAGCCAGCGCAGGATGAGCGCGGCCACGATCGCACCGCCGAGCTGGAACACCCAATAGAGCCCGGCGATCCGCGCCTTGATCCGACGCGTGGCGAGGAAGCCGGCGGTGATCGACGGGTTGAAGTGCCCGCCCGAGATGTGGCCGAGGTTCGAGACCATGATCCCGATCGCGAGACCGTTCGCGAGGGCGACCGCAACGATGTCCTGTCCGCTGATGATGCCGGCGCCGCCGCCGATGAAGATCAGCGTGAAGGTCCCGACGAACTCGGCGACACCGCGACGCAGCATGTCCTGATCCACGGGCGGAGAGCGTATGAAGCGGATCGGACGGCAACGCTGCGCCGGGAGTGACGATGCACTAGGCCGGGTACGGAAACGGCGTGAGCGGGGTCGGGCAGGAGACGTTCGACGTCGAGTGCCCTCACTGCCACAAGCGCTTCACCGCAGCACCGATCGAGGGCGGACACGCCGCCCGCTACCTCGGCTTCAAGTGCCCGCACTGCAAGCTCTTCGTCCCGCTGCAGCGGGCGACCGATCCGGAGGCGGCTAGCTGACCGCGTCGCGGAGCGCCTGCGCCTCGGGCAGGTGCTCGAGCTTCTTGAGTGTGTTGTTCTCGATCTGGCGGATTCGCTCGCGCGTCACGCCGAAGGCCCTACCGACCTCCTCGAGCGTGCGCGGCTCGCCGCCGAGCAGCCCGTAGCGAAGCTCGATCACTTCGCGCTCGCGTCGCGGCAGCGCGTTGAGCGCGTTGACGACGTCCTCACGCCGCAGCAGGAGCTGGGCCGTGTCGAACGGCGACTCGGCCGCCTCGTCCTCGACGAAGTCGCCGAGCGACGAGTCCTCCTCCTCGCCGATCGGCTTCTCGAGCGAGACGGGAAGCTGGGACATGCGCAGGATCTCGCGCACCTCCGCGGTCGTTATCTCGAGCTCCTCGGCGATCTCATCGGGACTCGGCTCCCGCCCCAGCCGCTGCACGAGCTGCCGCTCGATGTGCACGACCTTGTTGAGCTTCTCGACCATGTGGACGGGGATCCGGATGGTGCGCGCCTTGTCGGCGATCGCCCGCGTGACGGCCTGCCGGATCCACCACGTCGCGTAGGTCGAGAACTTGTAGCCCTTGCGGTAGTCGAACTTCTCGACGGCGCGGATCAGACCGAGTGAGCCTTCCTGGATCAGGTCGAGAAAGGAGAGCCCGCGTCCGAGGTAGCCCTTGGCGATCGAGACGACGAGGCGGAGGTTCGCCTCGATCATCTCCCTCTTCGCGCCCATGTCGCCGCGCTCGATGCGCTTCGCGAGTGTGACCTCCTGGTCGGCCGTGAGCAGGTTCACCTTCCCGATCTCGCGCAGATAGAGGCGAAGCGAGTCGAGCGACGGCTCGACCGTGAGGTCGAGCTTCGGCGCGACCGCGGCCTTCTCGTCCTCGGGCGGCGGCGGCTCGTGCGGCGGCGCTTTGTGCCGCTCGCCCTCGACGACGTCGACGCCATGCTCGATCAGGTACGTGTAGAAGTCTTCGACCTGCTCCTTGGTCAGCTCCACGTCCTCGAGCCCGCTGGCGATCTCGTCGTAGGACAGGAAGCCCTTCTCCCTGCCTTCGGCAACGAGCTTGTGAAGCTCTTCGACGTCAGGAAGCGCGATGTCGACGGTGAGCACGTCCTCAAACCTCCCGGCCTAGTGGTTGCACGACAGCACTGCTACAACCGACCGTGGCTACCCCCCGCCCGTGCCCCGGTCCTCCCTCAATCGCGTGGCGGATACTAGTCACGGCGCGGCAATTCGTAAAGAAGTTGTCAACGAGCCGCGACGGTAGTGGCTCAGGGATCCGTCCGAATGACGCCCGGCCCGCTGTAGCACGACGGGTTGTCCCGCCAAACCTGCGGTCTATTACGAGTGCAGAGAGAACGAAGATGCCGACGATGAGCACATGCCACGCATCGCCAAGCTCGCCGCACTAGGGGACCAGCCTTCGATGGCCGCTTGTGGCCACTGCCGCCCCGTCGGCCCTGCTCGGCCGGTTCCTGCGAGGAAGCGAGCGAGGCGGCTCGGGGTCGCCCTCGGCGCAGCCGCTGCTGCCGCGATCCTGTCGGTGGGCGTCGCCGCAGCCGGGAGTCAGGGCGCCAACACGGGCGGCCTCAGCGCGGGTAGCACCGTCGCCGCTGCTTGCGGCACCGACATCGTGGCGGCCTACACGACGGCGTACGCCTCGTCGATTCCGGGCTACGCGGTTAGCCAGGTGAACCTCGCCGGCATCCCCGCCGCCTGTCTGACCAGGTCGTACAGGATTCAGCTGACCGGCGCGGCCGGGGCCGTCGTCGGCTCCGAGATGGCGGGCACGCTCCCCTCGTCGGGCACCACCGCACACATCGCCGCCTCGGGCACGCCCGACGCCAGCCTCGTCACCGGCATCTCGGTCGTCATCTCGTAGCACGTCGTCAAACTGACCCACTACGAGCCGTGACGACTTCGCCGACGCGCTCGCCCCGGCTGTTGAGAACCGGCACCTCCGCGAGCTCCGCCAGATCGAAGCCGAGGCGCGTCAGGAAGGCAGCGAGCGCTGGACGGTGGCCGCGGCCGGCGCCGTCCTCTGACTTGAGCGCGACGCCGATCCCGTCCGGCCCCGCCGCGCACAGGAGCCCTTCCGCGCCGCCTTTCGCGAACCAACCGGGCGCCGCCCGCATGAGGAAGAAGTCGGCGCCGTCGGGGCCGCCGACGAGATCCGGACGGGCGCGCATCGCTGCGGCGACAGCGTCGCCGCCGGGCAACGCCTCGAGGCGCGAGTAGGCGTGAGCCATTCGCTCGAGCGGAAGGGCGAAGGTGACGACGCCGCAGCCGTCGCTCGCCGCCTCCTCCGGCTCCACCTCGGCAGCTTCCGCGTGCGCCGCGTGACACGCCCGCTGCACCGGATGCTCCGGCAGGTGGTAGCCCTTCGCCGGCCAGCCGCGGGCACGGCAGAGGGCGAGCATCCCCGCGTGCTTGCCCGAGCAGTTGTGGTGGATCTTCTGCGGCGGTCGTCCCTCCTGGAGGCCGAGTTCGAGATCCGCCTCGGTTGCCTTGGCGCGCGCAAGGAGCGCGCGCACCGCGGCCACCTGCTCGGGCGTGTCGTGATGCGACGCGCACGCGATCGCGAGCTCGTCATCCGGCAGGTCGTCGCGCGCGCGCACGAGCGGGAGTGCCTGCAGCGGCTTGGAGGAGGAGCGCATGAAGCAGGTCGACGCCGGATCGCCCGCCGCCGCGACGACCTCGCCCGCGCGGACCGCGACGGCATGGATCCTGTGCGCCGCCTCCACGACTCCGTTGCGGCGCACCTCGACGACGATCGGCTCGGTCACGGGCGCGAACCATATGCGTCCTGGCGAATGGTCGGCGTCTTGCAGTATGGTCGGTCGATGCCGACCATAGATGGCTACGACTACGAGGCCGACGACACGATGATCGTTGCCGACCCCGCACAGCTGCGGGCGATGGCCGATCCGTTTCGCACCGGGCTGATCCAGCTGCTGCGCGATCGGGCGCGCTCCACGCAGGAGATCGCCGAGGAGCTCTCGATCCCGAAGGGAACCGTCGGCCATCACCTGAAGGTGCTCGAAGCGGCGGGCCTGATCCGCGTCGTTCGCACCCGCAAGGTGCGTGCGTTGACGGAGAAGTTCTACGGCCGCACGGCGCGGCTCTTCCTCTACCAGACCGAGGATCCCGCAGACGGCCGGGCGATCTCTGCCGTCACCCTCCGGCAAGCCGCGAGCGAGGTCGAGCTGGCACCGCTGGTGACCGGCTTCGGCCTCGTTCGCGCGCGTCTCACGAAGAAGGACCTCGATCGGTTCGAGCGCCGCACGAAGAAGCTGATGGACGACTTCCGGGCCGCCGACCAGGCCGGCGGGATCCCGAGCTCCCTCACGGGCGGCATCTGGGCCGTGGAGACCGACGATGCGTAGGCCGAGCGGCGCCCTCTGGTCTCACCCGGACTTTCTCAAGCTGTGGACCGGCCAGACGATCAGCGAGTTCGGCTCGCAGGTCTCCCAGCTCGCGATCCCGGCGGTAGCCGTTCTGACGCTGAAGGCGACCCCATTTCAGGTGGCGGCGCTCGCCACCGTCGAGTTCCTGCCTTTCCTGATCCTTACGCTCCCGGCCGGCGTCTGGGTCGACCGCTGGCGACGCCGCTGGATCCTGATCGCAGGCGACCTCGGGCGGGCCCTGCTGCTCGCGTCGATCCCGCTCGCCTACGCCCTCGGCCATTTGACACTCCCCCAGCTCTACGTCGTCGGGTTCCTCGTTGGGGTTCACACGGTCTTCTTCGATGTCGCCTACCAGTCGTACCTCCCCCAGCTCGTCGATCGCGAGACGCTCGTCGAGGGAAACTCAAAGTTGCAGATGACGGTCTCGGGCGCGGCGATCGCCGGGCCCGGCATCTCCGGCGGCCTGATTGCGCTCGCAGGCGCGCCGTACGCGATCCTCGTCGACGCGTGCAGCTTCGTCGTCTCCGGCGGATTCACGGCCGCGATCCGCAAGCGCGAGGATCCGCCGCCGGCAACCGCGCGGCGAAGGCTGCTCGTCGAGCTCTGGGAAGGGCTGCGGTACGTGACGCACCATCGGCTGCTCTTCCCGCAAGCGCTGGCGACCGGGAGCTCCAACTTCGCCACGAACATCGTCTTCTCCGTGTACTTCGTCTTCGCATACCGGCACCTCGGCCTGACTCCCGCGGTGATGGGCGTCGTCGGCGCGATCGCCGCGACGGGCTGGCTCATCGGCTCCGCCTCGGCCGACTGGCTGCGCCGCAAGCTCGGCGTGAACGGCGCCACGATTCTCGGCATGGCGGTCGGTGCGCCCGCCGCGTTGCTGATCCCGTTCGCGCCCGAGGGCCACTCGGCGATTCCGTTTCTCGTGTTGAGCGGCATGCTCGGGGGCTTCGGCGCAGTCGTCTACAACATCCAGCAGGTGAGCCTGCGCCAGGCGATCACGCCGGAGCGGCTACAGGGACGGATGAACGCGTCGATGCGCTTCTTCGTGTGGGGGACGATCCCGCTCGGCTCGCTCTTCGGCGGCGTGCTCGCAACGGCCTTCGGCGTGCGAACGGCGCTGATCGTCGGAGCGTGCCTCGGCTTCGTCGCGCTGCTCCCCGTTCTGCTCTCGCCGCTCCGGACGCTGCGCGAGTTTCCGCACGCCGACGAGGTACCACTCCTACACGAAGCGGGCCTCGTCACGGAGCTGGGCGGCCCCGCCGCGGTCGACGCCTAGCTCGGTACCTTCCGCACATGCCCGAGTTGCCGGAGATGGAGGCGTGGCGGCGAGAGCTGAACGACCCGGTTTCGGCGTTCCCGATCGCGAAGGCCGGCCCGGCGCACATCGCCACGCTGAAGACGTTCGACCCACCACTCGACGCGCTCGAGGGCCGGAGCTTCCGGGGCGTCGAGCGGCGAGGCAAGCGGCTCCTCTTCCCGACCGACGACGGCGAGCTCATGCTGCTCGTCCACCTGATGACCGCCGGACGGCTCAAGTCCCTCCGAGCGGGCGAGAAAGGCCCGAAGACGCCGGCCTTCCGGCTCGAGTTCGCAGGCGGCTCGCAGCTGATCCTCACGGAAAACGCGAGGAAGAAGCGGGCCGGCGTCTGGCTCCTAACGCCGGAGGCGGCGGAGGCCGAGCTCGCACACCTCGGCCCCGAGGCGCTCGGGCTCGGCCCGGAGCGGCTCGGCGAGATCGTCCGCGGCGAGTCGCGGCGGCTCCATGCACTGCTGCGCGATCAGCGGCTCATCGCCGGTATCGGCCGGGCGTGGGCCAACGAGATCCTCCACACCGCCAAGCTCTCCCCGTACGCGCTTTCCGGCGACCTCGACGACGAGGAGGTCGCGCGACTCGCGGCGGCGATCGACTCCGAGCTCGAGCGCGGCCTCGAATTGCGCGAGTCCGGCGCCTCCGACGAGAAGACCTACCGCGTCCACCGCCGCCTGGGCCAGCCGTGCCACGTGTGCGGCACACCGATCGCGCAGGTCGACTTCGAGGAGCACACGATCTTCTACTGCCCGGCCTGCCAGACCGGCGGCCGCGTGCTGAAGGACCGACGGCTCTCGCGCCTCTTGCGGTGATCGCCACCGACGGTGTGGTGACTCTTCGCGCTCCCGGGCCCGGCGACGTGGAACTGCTCGTGGCGGGGCGGGACGAAGAGTTCTTCAGATGGTTCGGCCCGGGCGCCGAGGGGCCCCGTCCCGTCGCGTGCGTCTGGGTGCGCGATCGGCTGGTGGGATGGGTGGACTACGACCTCGACCCGGACCACGATTGGCTCAGACCGGGCGAAGTGAACGTCGGTTACTACCTCCTCGCGACGGCGCGCGGCAAGGGTTACGCCTCGCGCGCGGTCGAGCTCCTGCTCGAGCACCTGAGGAGCGAGACGGAGCACACGGTCGCAACCCTCCTGATCCATCCGGAGAACGCCCGCTCGCTTGCCCTGGCTCGCCGGCTCGCCTTCGTGCAGAAGGGAGAGGTCAACGGGGAGCCGTTCTTCACTCGCGACCTCCGTTAGGCTCCGGGCATGGCAACAGTCGCGGAGGTCATGAACCGGGACGTGCTCGCAGTCGACCCGACGGCATCCATCGGCGAGGCCGCCGAGAAGATGATGGAGGCCGGGGTCGGCGCCGTCGTCGTGATGGAAGACATGGTGCGGCTCGTCGGCATCGTCACGGAGCGCGACATCCTCCGGGCGGTCGCGCAGCGCGCGCGGGCCGCAGAAGCGCGGGTGCGGCAATGGATGACCGAGAGCGTGATCACGATCGAGCCCGACACGACCCTTCAGGACGCGGCGAAGATGATGTTCGAACGGAACTTCCGCCACCTGCCGGTGTCGAAGGACGGCCGGCTGCTCGGCATCGTCAGCCTCCGCCGCCTCTCCCAGTACGAGTTCGAGCACGCAAAGGAGTCCGTCGGACCGGCCCATTAGGGTCGGTCGTGTGATCAGGCTCCTCCCGAATCGCGGCGGCTGGCTCGAGGTCGTCTGCGGTCCGATGTTCAGCGGCAAGAGCGAGGAGCTGATCCGTCGCCTGCGGCGCGCCGAGATCGCCGGCCAACGCGTGCTGATCGTCAAGCCGCGCATCGACAACCGCTACGACATCGGACACGTCGTCAGCCACGCCGGGGCGCGGATGCGGGCGGTCGCGGTCGATGACCCGGCCGACATTCCCGGTCTCGTCGACGGCTACGACGTGGTGGGTGTCGACGAGGTCCAGTTCTTCCCGCCGCAGATCACGCTCGTTCTCGACGGACTCGTCGAGGGCGGGATGCGGATCATCGCGTGCGGCCTCGACCAGGACTTCCGCGGGCTCCCGTTCGCCGCGATGCCGGAGCTCCTCTGCCGCGCCGAGCTCGTCGACAAGCTGCAGGCCGTCTGCCACGGCTGCGGCGGCCCGGCCACGATGACCCAGCGGCTCGTCGACGGCGCTCCCGCTCCCGCCGACGGCGACACGATCGTCGTTGGCGCGCTCGAGCAGTACGAAGCGCGCTGCCGCTCGTGCCACCAGCTCGCGGCGCCCGCCCTCGCGGCGGGCTGAAACGCCGCCGCCGCCTCGCAGTGATCCAGCTGTCCTGAGGATCAGGCGAGCCGGATCGTCAGCGTCTCGGCGTCGATTGCGACGGAGCCGCCTAGCCGCCGGACGAGCCGCACCGCGACTGCCGCTCCGAGGTCGCGCAGGTCGTCGCCCATCACGACGGGAGCAGACGCGGCAGTGACCCGCGAGAGCCGGAGCTCGGCACCATCCACCTCCACCTCGACCTCCTCGAGCCCGCCGTGGCGGAGCGCCGACTGGAAGAGCGCCGCGAGACCGCGCTCGACGGCGTCCGCATCCGTCTCGAGCGCCGTCCCGGAACCCGTGACGCGCACGCGATCCTCGCCGAGCCGGGCAGCAGCCGCCTGCGCCAGCTCGAGCGTGTCCGCCTCCCGCGGCGTCGGGTCGTAGCGACCCGACTCGATCCGCGCCGCGAGCGACAGCTCCTCGATCAGCTCGGCGAGCTGCCCGGAGGCTGCGTCGATCATCTCGACGTACCGGTCGGCCGGCGGCTCGAGGCCGCCGCCTCGCGCGAGCGTCGTCGCGAAGCCGTGCACGGTCGCCAGCGGGGTGCGCAGGTCGTGGCAGGCGAGCGAAACGAGCCGGGCGAATTCGCTGTCGTCGGACAAGTCGGGTCTAACCTAACGGGATGGAACGCACCGAGACCCCCGATCTGCAGGCGGCAGCGCCTGAGGTAGCGCTCGGTCTCTCGAGCGTCGGAGTGACTGGCGTCCAGAAGGCCGTCCGCATCGGCCGTGGCCGCGGAGAGAAGCTCATCGCGGCGACCATCGACTGCACGGTCGACCTCGACCCGCGGCAGAAGGGCGTCCACATGTCGCGCTTCCCCGAACTCTTCGAGGAGGCGGTCGAGGGCGTGGTGGACGACGACGCGTTTCTCGTCGAGGACCTCGCGGAGCACGTGGCGCGGCGCGTCGTCGACCGGCAGGGGGCGCTGCTCGCTGAGGTGCGGATCACCGCGCGCTACCCGTACGAGCGGCGGACGCCGGTGACGAAGCTCGCGACGCAGGAGATGGTCTCGCTGATCGGAATCGCGGCTGCCTCCCGCGAGCGCGTGCGGCGCGTGGTCGGCGTCGAGGCGACGGGGATCAATGCCTGCCCGTGTGCACAGGGGCTCGTGCGCGGTGCCGCGGCAGACCGGCTGCTCGAAGCGGGCTTCGGGGACGACGACGTGGAGCGGATCCTCGAGCTCGTCCCGCTCGCGACCCATAACCAGCGCGGGCGCGGCACGCTCCTCGTCGGCACGGCCGAACGCCTCAACGCCGAGCGCCTCGTGGAGATCGTGGAAGGCTCGATGAGCTCGCCGATCTACGAGCTGCTCAAACGGCCGGACGAGCTATTCGTCGTCGAGCACGCGCACCTGCAACCGCGCTTCGTCGAGGATTCGGTTCGCGTCGCGCTCAAGAGCGTCCTCGACGAGCTGCCGGGTCTCGGCGACGGCGACTTCGTCCTCTCGCGCCAGGTCAACTTCGAGACGATCCACGCGCACGAGGTCGTCGCGGAGCGCCACGGCACGGTCGGCGAGCTGCGTGCGGAGCTGGAGGGCGCCGGCCACGGGCCGGCGACTCACACCGAGCTCGAAGACTGGTTGCGCGACTAGTACGCGCGTCTGTGAGTTCGGTCGCTTATCCGGCGAGTGGCTCGTCGTTCGTGGCAAGGACGCAGGGAGCCCCGATAGTGGTGACTATCGGGGCTCCCGAGGACGCCGCCACGGGCGGCGAGACGCCGCCGGGAAGTGGCCATAACTTGCGGACGCGTGTACTAGCGGCCGCCGCCGACGGACGCGATCGTCCGCCGGCCCAGGCGAACGAGCCGCTTTGGTAGGAAGCGACTCACATGCATCCCGAGCTCGGCTGTCCACTTGGCGAGGAGCGCGCGCCGGCTTTGCCTTCGATCGTGGGCGGTCACGGACTCGACCTTGACGCCGACCGTCGTCGAGCTGGGGACGAAGCGCACATCCTTGAAGTGCGGCGACCGGTAGATCGCCTCCTCGCTCACGAGCTTCGAGCCTTCCCACGTCGTGTCGTGCATCGCAACGGTTCCGCCCTCGAGGACCAGCGGGACCCACTGGTCGAAGTCGCGCCGGACGTCGTCGTACTTGTGCGAGGCGTCGATGAAGATCAGCTCGATCGGCTCGTCAAACCCGGCGAAGGCCTCGTCGGACGTCGCACGGATCGGGCGGACGAGGTCGGCGACGCCGGCCCGCCGGACGTTCTCCTGAAAGTCCACGAACGTCTTGTCCATGTGGCGGTCGACGGCGACGACAGGCACCCCGGAGCCTTCCTTCGAGCCGAGCGCGAGGCAGATCGTCGACCTGCCGCGCCACGATCCGAGCTCCACGATCGCGCCGCGGCCGGTGCAGCCGCGCGCGAGGTCGAAGAGGGCGAGCGCCTCTTCGTCTCCCAGCCAGCCGGGAACGTCGGCGAGCACTCGCCGCAGCTCAGAGGCGTTCATCGGCGCCGAAGAGTACCCAGGGAGTCGTCCGGCTCGTGCGCCTCCCCCCGCCGCCTCAGCTCGAAGCGACTCTCCTCGCCTCGCGCGAGCCGCGCGATGTTCGCGCGGTGGAGGAACACGACCCCCGCGCCTGCCGCGACCCCGAACGCGATCACCGGCCAGGGGTAGCCGAACAGCCAGGCCCACAAGGGGAGCGAGGCTGCAGCGGTCATCGAGGCGACCGACGCGTAACGCGTGAGCGCGAAGACGACGATCCAGACGCCCGCGCCGACCGCTCCCACGAGCGGAGCGACGCCGAGGAACGCCCCGCCGGCGGTGGCGACCATCTTCCCGCCCTTCTGGAAGCCGAGGAAGATCGGACGCCAGTGCCCGAGCATCGCGGCCGCGCCGGCGAGCACGCCGGTGCCGTGCCCGACGACGACGGTCGCCGCGAACGCGGGCGCGAAGCCCTTCGCGACGTCGAGCACGGCGGCCGGCAATCCGAGCTGCGGGCCGTAGACGCGCCAGACGTTCGTCGCGCCGACATTCCCGCTCCCCTTCGTCCGGATGTCCTCGCCGCGGAAGATCCGGACGAGCCAGTAGCCCCACGTCAGCGAGCCACACAGGTAGCCGGCGGCGACGAACGCGACGGTGGGCACGCCGGACCCCTAGGCGGGGATGCCGTACTGCTCGATCCAGCCGTTCACGACGTCCCAGTCGAGATTGGTGAAAAACGCGTCGATGTACGAGGCGCGATCGGTCTGATAGTCCAGGAAATACGCGTGCTCGTAGACGTCGAGCGCGACGAGCGGCGTCGCGTTCCAGACCGGGAACGTGTTCTGCGCATCGCCGACGTAGTTGAAGAGACGGCCCTCGTCCCAGTCGTAGGCCGTCCACGCCCAGCCCCGCCCGGCCATCCCCGTCGCCTTGAGGTCGGCGCGCCAGGCGGCAGCCGAGCCGAAGTGCCGCGCCACGAGGTCTCCGAACGCACCTTCCGGCTCTCCTCCCCCGCCTCCGAGGTGGCCGAAGTAGAGCTCGTGGTTCTTGATCCCGCCGATCGCGAAGGTCAGGTCCACCTTCAGCGCCCGCAGCTCGGAAAAGGTCTGGTTCGCGGCCGCGAGGTCGGCGTCGGCGAGCCGGCCGAGGATCTCGTTCCGCTTCGCGACGTATCCCTCGTACAGCTTGTAATGCGCTTCGACCGACGCCCGAGAGATCCCGTCGAGCTCGTACACCTCCGGCCGAAGCGGGCGCGGCGCGATCTCCTCGAACATGTAGACGAGCGTGGACACGAGCGCGGAGCATATCCTCCGTCGCAGAAGAGCAGCTGCTGAAAGGAGCCCCCGAGATGGCCTTCGAACTGCCCGATCTGCCGTACGCATACGACGCGCTCGAGCCACACATCGATGCCGAGACGATGCGCATCCACCACGACCTCCACCACGGCGCCTACGTCACGAACGCGAACGCCGCGCTCGAGGGGACGGCGCTTGCCGACTCGTCCGTCGAGAGCGTGCTGACGAACCTGGAGTCACTCCCCGAAGACAAGCAGACCGCCGTCCGCAACAACGCCGGCGGACATGCCAACCACTCCCTGTTCTGGCAGATCATGAGCCCAGACGGAGGCGGCGAGCCCGGCGGCGCACTGCGCTCGGCTATCGAGGACTCTTTCGGCTCCTTCGACGACCTGCGCTCGGCGGTCAACGACGGCGGCGTGAAGCGCTTCGGCAGCGGCTGGAGCTGGCTCGTCTGGGACGGCACCGGCCTCGCGCTCTACTCGACGCCGAACCAGGACTCGCCGATCATGCAGAGCCACGTCCCGCTGCTCGGGATCGACGTCTGGGAGCACGCCTACTACCTCTCCTACCAGAACAAGCGTCCCGCCTACCTGGAGGCCTGGTGGAACGTCGTCAACTGGCCCGAGGTCGAGCGGCGCTTCGCAGAGGCCCAGACCTAGGAAGGGGCGCGTAGCACGCGCTCGCAGTGCTGCAATCCGAGACAGGCCGAAATGCGTAAAGACGATGGCGATATGGAGATTGCCCTCGAGGTTCCCCAGCCCCGGCTGCGTGCCGTTCCTTCGGATCCCGCTCCGCGGCCGTCCGACGACTCGCCGTCCGACGCCGAGTTGCTGGCGCGTGTCGGCGAGCGCGACCGCGAAGCTTTCGAGGTCCTCTACGGTCGATACGTCCGGTCGGTCTTCGGTCTCGCGCTGCGGAGGCTCGGCGATCGCGGTCACGCCGAGGACGCCGTCCAGGAGGCGTTCGCGGCGATCTGGCGCTCCGCCTCGACGTACCGGCCGGAACGCGGCGCGGCCGGCGGCTGGTTGTACACGGTTGCCCGGAACGCGATCGTCGACCGGCTGCGCCGCAACGGACCCTCCGTCGATGCGGAGCTTCCCGAGCTCGCGTCCGCCGAGCCGGGCCCCGCGCAGCAGGCCGAGGACTCCGACGTCGCGTGGCGCGTTCACCGCGCCCTCGAGGAGCTCCAGCCTCGCGAGCGCGAGGTGATCGAGCTCGCCTACTGGAGCGGCATGTCTCAGAGCGAGGTGGCCGAGTATCTCCACCTCCCGCTCGGAACGGTGAAGACCCGGACGCGCAGCGGCCTTGCGCACCTCGCTTCGGTGCTGGAAAGAGAGCTGTGAACCGCGAGCCGACCTTGAACGAACTGATCGGCGACGAGGCGACCGGCGCGGAGCGGCAGCAGTTGCAGCACGTACACGAGCTGCTTATCGAGGCGGGCCCACCGCCGGAGCTGAGCGCGGAGCTCGAGGGGGGGCCGACCCTCGGAATGACTCTCGGGAAGCGACGGCGGAAGCCGCGGACGATGCTCCTCCTCGCCGCAGCCCTAGCGCTCGGGCTCGTCTTCTTCGCCGGTTACTCGGTCCGGAGCAACAAGAACGGGACCGGCTCGGGTCCCAATCAGCCGCTGATGGCCGTGGCCCTCAAGGGCACGCCGCTCGTGCCGGGTGCACAGGGAACGATCCAGGTCTGGAACGCCACGGACGGCAACGGCAACTGGCCCATGACGCTCAGGGTCGTCGGACTGCCGAAGCTGCCGCCGCACAACTACTACGAGGTCTACCTCCTCCGCAACGGGAAGCCGTGGGGCTCGTGCGGGACGTTCCGGGTCGGGGACGCGGGCTCCTCCGACCAGGAGGTGACGGTGACGCTGACCGCGCCGTACTCGCTCCACAAGGACGACTCCTGGGTCGTGACGCGGCCGGGAGCCGGCGGTGCCGAGCCCGGCCAGACGGTGCTGCGCCCGGTCACGGCCTAGCCGGCCGCTCCCTAGTCGAGCACGGCCCCGAGCGAGCGCGCGAGCTGGACGGCGCCCGCCAGGTCGAGGCGCGCCTGGGCGATCCGCGCCGCTGAGAGGTTGACGCCGTCGACCGTCGCCTCCCGCAGATCTGCGCCGACGAGCGTCGCGTTGTGGAGACGCGCGCGCGTGAGGTCGGCTCCACGCAGGTCGGCGTCCGTCAGGTCGGCCTCGGAGAGATCGGCCTCGCGCAGACGGACCCGCTGCAGCTCCAATCCGGTGAGCTCCTGGCCCCGCAATAGGACGTAGGACCAGTCGCCGCCCTCGACGCTGAGGCCCGTGAGCGTCGCGCCGGCGAAGCTCGCCCCCACCAGCCTGCACTCGGCGAAGCGCGCGCCGAACAGGTTCGCGCTCTCGAAGGTCGAGTTGGCGAAGTCCGACCCCACGTGATCGGAGCCATTGATCTGGGCGAGCGTGAAGTCGCAGGCGCGGAACGTGCACCCGGTCGTGCGGAGCCCGGAGAGATCCTGCCCGCGGAAGCTCTCGTTCTCGTAGACCTCGTTGTCGAGCTCAGCGTCCCGCTCGGGCCTCATTGCGCATCTCGGACAGCAGCCTCTCCAGCCGGGGCTCGGTCGAATCGTCGACGAACGTCATCGCCGCAGCGACGCTCGGGTGGACAGCGGCGATCGCATCCCGCATCTGCAGCGCTACGGCTCGGTAGGACGGATGGCCCTCGCGGCCGGAGCGAAGCTCGATCAGGTGGAGCGCCTCGCGCGCATCGAGCTCGAGCACGTAGCGGATGCGATAGGAGAGGCAGAGCGCATACGGCGCCTCGTCGGCGAGCCCCTCGCCGCGCAGCCGCTCGTACTCCGCACGGGAGGTCTCGAGGGCACGCGCATACACCGGGCCGAGGCCGGACTCCTCTACCTCGTGCGGAACGTCGGCGCCGAGGTCCGGCGACAGCCGCTGCCACTGGCACGTGAGCAGACGGTGTCGCTGCAGGTCGCGGAAGGCGCCGTAGTCGGAGACGATCTCGAAGCGATAGGTGAGCGTCTCGAAGCCGCGCCCCGGCCGGTGGCGCCGGTTCTCGCGCTCGGCCACCAGGTCGCGAACCAGCGCTGTGCGCTCTTCCGGCGAGAGACGTGCGACCGCCGCGAGCGCCTGCTCCTCGCCGACCGTCGACGCCTCGTACAGGAGCGCGGCGAGCAGCTCCTCCTCGGTGCCGTGCGCCCGGATGAGGCGTACGGACGGAGCCGTCACCTCTTCCGCAGCATCGCCGAGCCCGAGCCGCGCGGCTGCGTCGTTCGCCGCCTCGTTCCGCTCGCGCAGGTACTCGATCCAGCGGCCGCCGCGGTCCGGCCGCGGCACACGGGTGACGAAGCTCGGCATCACCGCCTGCAGCTCCTCGAGCAGCAGCTCGCCGTACGCGCGGGCCTCGGCGAGCGGATGCGCACGCAGGTGGAGGACGAGCTGCTCGTAGGTCTGGCCGGTGGCGTAGATCCCGACATGCGAGAGCGACGCCGCGGGGAGCACGCCGCGCACGAGGTCGAGCGCCTTGGCACGCACGGCGCGCCGGTGCGCTGCCGGCGACTCCCCCTCAGCCGCCGGGAACCGCTCGTCGAGCCAGGCCGAGACACCCGTGAGAAGCGCCGAGTACCCGGCGAAGAGCTCGTCCATCGCAGCCTCGTACCCGGGCCCAAACCGCGGATCCCGGTGGTAGCGGTAGCCGAAGCCGTCGAGCGGCGTGTCGTACGCGATGTAGCGCGTCGACTGCTCGAGGTAGGCCGCCAGCCGCGGGCGCTGCAGGATCTTCGTGAGCAGGTTCGACGTCCACTCGCAGGCGATGTGCGCGCCGCCGAGCTGCGCGACCGAGTCGTCGCCGTAGCCGAGGAAGATCGTCTCGTAGAGCTTCGCGGCCCGCTCGCCCTCGCCGAGTTCGACGACGGGCACCTCCGGCAGCGAGTCGGCGAACTCGTCGAGGAACAGGCGGCGCAGCGTGCCGGGGTAGCGTGAGTAACGGGCGAACAACGCGCCTTTGACCGTCTCCGGCAGGTTGACGAGCGCGAAGACCGGCCGGTCGAGGTTCGTGAAGTGTGGAGCGAGCCGCTCCCGCTCCTCGTCCGTGAACTGCTCCACGGGAACTGTCACGCTCTGCATCGTGGCCAAAGGACCAGGCACCGTACTTCCGGATCCGGACGGTATCGCGGAGCGCTGGGGGCTCGCTCCGCTCCCCCCGGCCGAGCCGCTCGGGGGCGGCCACAAGAACACGTTGCTGCGCTGCGGAGACGTGGTCCTGCGGGTCGAGCAGCGCGATTCGGAGAGCATCGCGTGGGAGCACGAGCTCACGGCTTTCCTCTCCCACGACGTCCCCGAGGTGGTGGCGCCGCTCGCGGCACTCGACGGCTCGACCTTCGCGGAGAAAGACGGCATTGTCGTGTCGGTCCTCCCGTTCGTCGAAGGCACCCCGCTCGACCGCGACGACGAGGCGCAGCGGCTCGAGGCCGCCCGGCTGCTCGCGCGGCTGCACTGGGTGGGGCGCGTCTGGAAGCGGCCGCGACCCGACCGTCCCGCGTTCGCGGACCTCGACCTCGAGCTGAACGCCTGGTGGGATGTGCGAATCGTCGAGATGCCGCCCGTGCTCGAGCGGGCGTACGAGCGGTCGCGCGCCTGGCTCGCCGCGGCGCCGTGGCTCACGCGCGGCGCGGTGCACGGCGACGTCTATCGCGGAAACCTCCGCGTGCGCGACGGCCGGATCCACGGCGTCCTCGACTGGGAGGACGCACGCGTCGACTGGCCGGCGTGGGAGCTCGCGAACGCAACGTGGGAGGTCTGCAAGGACGAAGCGTGCGACCGGCTCGACCCGGAGCGCTCGGCGCGCTTCCTCGACACGTACGCCGAGGCCGACGGACCCGGCGAGCTCGGCCCGTTCGACGACCTGCTCCGCCTCCGCCTCGCCGCGGACGCGCTGTACTCGCTCACGAGTGCGGCGCGCGGGGAGCCGTGGAGCCCGCAGTACGTCGAGCATCTGCTCAGGGCGCTCGAGCGGCTCGATGACTGACGCGCACGTCGGCACCTCGGGCTGGTCGTATCCGACCTGGCGGCCCGGCTTCTATCCGGCCGGGCTCGATCCATCCGGCTTCCTCGCCTTCTACGCCGAACGCTTTTCGACGGTCGAGCTGAACACGACCGGCTACCGGCTCCCGGCCGAGGAGCAGTTCCGCCGCTGGGCCGAGCAGGTGCCCGACGGGTTCGAGTTCGCCCCGAAGCTTCCGGGCGAGCGGCCGCGCACCGTCGCAGAGTTCGGAAACCGCGTCCGCCACCTCGGCGACCGGCTCGGGCCGGTGCGGATCTCGCTGAAGTCGAAGCGCGACGAAGGCATCCTGGAGCTGCTGCTCGGCTCGCTCGACCCGTCGCTGCGGCTCGCCTTCGACCTCGAGCATCCGACGTGGGACGGGATCGAACCGCGGCTCTCCGAAGCGGGCGCCGTTCGCGTCGGGGACCTCGACCATCCAGCGCCGTTCCGCTACCTCCGCCGCCGGGAAGCACCGGACGAGGCGTTCGCCGCGGCAGTCGCCGACGCACGCGAGCCGGTCTACGTCTACTTCCGCCACGACGACGAGCCGGCGGCCCCCGCTCATGCCGCGCGGTTACGCGAGCTGCTCGACGCGCTCTAGGACGCTGCCTGCAGCGCGGCGGCACGCATCTGAGCAACGGTGCGCGGCGTGCCCGCGTTGCGCGACCACGTCGGCCACGAATACGGGGTGTTCGTCCTGATCGGACAGCCGATCGTGCAGCCGAGCTTCGCGCCCTTCGCCGTGCTCGAGAAGAGACCGGAGAGGAGCCGCCGCACCGCCGCGGCGCCGTGCTCGTGCCGGACGACGTTCAGAATCTCCCAGTCCTCGATCCCCTCACGCAGCACCTCGAGGCGCGCACTCGCGATCGGACCGTTCCTGCCCGGGTAGAGGAGGACGAAGGAGCCCTTGCCCTTGTCGTTCGAGACGAGCGGGTTGCCCTTCCCGTACGTCGTCATGCCCTCTCCGTAGAGGACGCCGGTGATGCCCTCGAACGCCGCCCAGTCGACGAAGACGCGCGGATCGGAGGCCGGCTCGGTGGCGGTGAAGCCCGGCGTCGAGTGGGAGGCAGCGTCGTACGTGTACGTCCAGATCTGCTTGTGGCGGCGCCGTGCCGCGTTGATCAGCCTCAGCTCCTGGTCGGCGCGCGAGATGCCCCGACGAGACAGGGACGGATTCGTGTACTTGCCGTAGTAGCGGCTCGCGAGCACGACCCAGGTGTCGACGTCGTCCCTGCCGCCGTTCCAGAGGAAGTGGTCCTTGGCGGTCGGCATCCCGGTGACGATCACGTGGCCCCCGGGGAAGCACGAGTGCGTGACCTTCGCCTGCTTCGCGACGACCCTGAAGCGCGTCAGCCCGGGCTCGTCCATCCCCCAGAGGAACGGATACGAGCTGAGCCAGCCGTGCGTCTGCCAGAACCCGTGCACCGACCGGAGGTACGAACACCAGCTCTGCGGCTTGAACGGCGACCGGCCGCCGACGTACGTCTTCGGACTCCAGCGGTTGTTCGAGACCGGAATCCACATCGAAGCGAACTGCCCGGGGTCCCCGGCGGCGGCGACCATCTGCGTCGGCTTGTCGCGCCACCACGCTCGGTCGCTCGTGTAGCCGGAGGCCTTGTCCGGGTTCCCGTAGCCCCAGCTCGTCGGCGAAATCCGGTACGAGGCCAGGAAGTTGAAGAGGCCCGGCAGCGAAGACTCCGGCGAGACCCCGTAGAGGTTGTTCACCTTGTTGGCGTAGGACTGCGGCGAGAAGTTGAACGCCGTGAGCAGGCTCCCCGCGACCTCGTTCTGCCTCGGCAACGTCACTGCCGCGACCGTGACGGAGAGCGGGACAGAAGTCCTGATTCCGTCGGCGACCACGAGAAGCGAGCCGCTGTAGTTGCCGGACGGCGTGCCGTACGGCGCGGTCACTTGCAGCCAGAGCGGCTGGTTCGTGTGCTCGGTCGCATGCTGCGAGCCGTCCCAGGGCATGAGCGCGTCGGGCACCTCTTTCCCGTCGACGGAGACGTAGTGCGCGAAGAAGAGCTTCAGTTGGAGCGGCGGGGCGATCGCCGGCGACACGATCGAGACGTTCCGCGCTCCGCGGACGAGGATCGTCGCGTCGTCCACGCCGCCGATCGGCATGACGAGCGACGCGGAGGACGAGGCGTGGGCCGGCGCGGCGGCCGAGGCGTAGAACGTCGTCCCCGACGGGTAGACGCCCACGGTCGTCGATAGCGACCGTGCAGCACCGGGCCCTGCGCTGAGCGCCAGGACCACCACAACGAGAAGGACAAGCCGCCGCACGACCCGAGCATCGGCCCGCGATTTGTAGCAGGCAACCCTCAGAAGAGGGACGGCGCTCCGGCGTGCCGCTCGTACGCACCCGTCGCCACGATGTCGGCGAGCTCGGAGACCGCGTGCCGGACCTCGTCCTCCGTGTTGAAGAAGTGCGGCCCGAGCCGGACTCCTCCCACCGGATCGGGCCGGAAGTCGCAGACGATCCCGCGTTCGCCCAGCTCCTTGTGGCAGGCGGCGTGGTCGGGGGTCGAGACCGTGACCGTGCCGGCCCGCCGCTCGGGCTCCCGCGGCGAGACGACCTCGAGCCCCGCGTCGTCACAGAGATCGAACAGGAGCTGCGTGAGCGAGAGCGAGCGCTCCCGGATCCGCGGCACGCCGGCCTCCTCGATCACGTCGTATCCGGCCGTCGCCGCGTAGAGTGCGGGAACGTTCGGCGTGCCGGTGAGGAAGCGCCGCGCCCCGGCGGCGTACTCGAGCTCCGGCTCGAAGGCAAAGGGCCGGGCGTGGCCCTGCCAGCCGACGAGCGTGGGCTCGAGCCGCTCCGCGACGTCCGGCCGCACGTAGAGCCAGCCGGCACCCGGCCCGCCGCACAGCCACTTGACGCTGCCGCCGACGGCGAACTCCACGCCGAGCTCCGTCAGGTCGAACGGCACGACGCCGGCCGACTGGTAGCAGTCGAGCACCACGCAGGCGCCGGCCTCCCGCGCCCGGCGGACGATCGACTCGACGTCCTGAATCTCGCCGTTCTTGAACAGGACATGGCTGATCGGGACGAGCAGCGTCCGCTCGTCGATCGCGTCGGCGACGGCCGCGCCGTCCTCGACGACGACCACCTCGAGCTCCGGCTGCGCCTGGTACAGGTAGCGCACCGAAGGGAAGTTCGCCGCTTCGTAGACGATCCGGTTCCGCTTGCCGCCGCCGCCGTTCTTCAGTGACGCAGGGAAACAGGAGAGGACGATCGCCTCGGCGACCGTCACGTTCTGGTGCATGACGATCGACCCAGGCGGCGCGCCGAGGATCCGCCCGAGCTGGTCGCCGACCGTGATCGGCATGTCCCACCAGCCTCCACCGGGTCGCCCGCGACCCGGGGTTTCCCGCTGGTCGCCGCCGGCGTTGCCGGCGGCGAATCCAGCATCGGCCCATGCCCGGATCCCACGCTCGCGCCAGGTGCGCGCGTACTCGCGGAGGTTGTCCTCGGCGGCCGCAGGCATCGCCGCGAGAGAGTGATTGATCAGATACGTGCAGGTGGCGAGGATCGGGAAACGGTCGCGGTACTCGGCCGGATCGATCTGGGCGGGGTCGATCATGGCCGCGGCGCGAGCGCCTCGTCCTCGGCCGCGTAGTCGAGCGTGTCGGCGACGTACGAGCCCTCCCAGCTACGACCGCGCTCGAGCTCGCCGACGAGCCAGGCGCACGTTTCCTTCACCGCCTCGGGGTACGTCGTCACCGGCCGGTAGCCGAGCTCGCGTTCCGCCGCCTCCATCGAGACGATGAGCGGCCACGGCACGCCCCACGGATTGCCGAACTCGTCCGCCGGAAGCAGAACCGGCTCGAACTCGTGATCGAGTGCGTTGCCGACCGCCTGGCAGATCTCGAGTGTCGATGGGGGGTCGGGATCGCCGCCGTTGAGGATGCGGTCGCCGGGCTGCGCGGCAGCGAGGCGGATCAGCTCGGCGAGGTTCGCGACCGACGCCGTGTTGAAGCGGCTCTCGCCGTTCCACGCGAGCGCGACGCGGCGGCGGCCGTCGACGGCGCGCTTGACGAAGAAGAGCTCCCGGGGGTTCTTCGCGCCCCGCCCATGGACGGCGCAGGCACGGATCAGGGTCGAGGGAAGGGGGCCTTGGAGCAGCGTCTGCTCGAGCTCGGCCTTCTGCGTCGAGTACGTGGCATCGCCGGGCACCGCTGTCCGCTGCGTCTCGAGGACCGGCACGGGCAGCCGCGGCAGCTCGCCGGCCTCTCCGTCGAACGCCCGACCCTCGTCGTCGGCGTACACCGAGGCGGTCGAGATGACGACGAGCGAGCCGATGAGCCCTTCGAGGCCGTTGAGCTGCTCGCCGTGCTCGCGACGCATGGCGACGCTGTCGTAAACGACGTCCGCGCCCGCTCCGAGTGCGGCCCGCAACTGCGCGTCATCCTCCCGGTCGGCGACGACCGCTGCGACGCCGAGCTCCGCGAGCCCTTCGGGCAGCGTGCCGGAGCGCGAGACGGCGACCACGTCCCAGCCGTCCACAGCCAGGGCTCGCGCGGCGGCGCGCCCGATCATGCCCGTGCCCCCGATCAGCACCGCCCGCGGCACTAGAGCTCCCCCTCCTCCACGTGCCCCACCCTATGCCGCGCGGCGAAGGCCGCCACGACGGCCGCCGCGAGCACGATGCCGCCGGCGATCTGGAGCGCGAGATGGACGCCGTGGCCGGCCGAGTCCTCGGCGGCGACGAGCACCTTGGCGATGAGCTTCGCGTGCCCTTTCACGCCAGGGCTGTTCTCGGCGCTCGTGATGTTGCCTCCCGTCGTCACGAACTGGATCACGACATTGCGGTAGAGGAGCGGGATGTGGAGCTTGACGAGCTTTTCGCTGAGCCCGCTCGTCAGCTGCGCGTTGACGACCGCACCGAGCACCGCGACGCCGAACACGCCGCCGAGCTCGCGGCTCGTGTTCACCGTCGACGCAGCCATGCCCGACTCCTCGGGCCGGACCCTCGTCAGCACCGCCTGCGTCATCGTCACGAGCGCGATCCCGAAGCCGAGCCCGGCGATCGCGAGCGGCCAGGTGAGGTCCGCAACGCTCGTGGTGGCCGTCAGCTGCTGGTCGACGAGCAGGAGCCCGACTCCGGCCAGAGCGCAGCCGACCACCATCGGCACCTTCGGTCCGACCCGCGCGGTCCAGCGGCCGGCGATCGGGCCGGCGACGATCATGGCTACCGCAAGCGACGTGAACACGAGCGCGATCTGGAAGCCCGAGAAGTTCGAGATCAGCTGCAGGTAGAGCGCGGTGAAGAAGAAGACCGAGAAGACGGCGAGGTTGGTCGCGAAGGCGACGACGTTCGCCGAGGTGAAGGTCGGGTCGCGCAGGAACTCGATCTTCAGGACCGGGTCCGGTGCGCGCCGCTCGATCTCCACGAACGCGACGACGAGCACGGCGGCCAGAGCGAAGAGAAGGACGATCCACCACGTCCCGTAGCCCTGGTTCTCGCCCTCGATCACGGCGAACGTCGCCGCGAGGATCGCCGAAGCGCCCGTCGCCAGGCCTGGTACGTCGAGCTGCCGGCCTTCCGGATCGCTGCTTTCCGTGAGCGTGACGGCGGCAGCGGCGAAGCACAGCGCGCCGAGGCCGAGGCTGAACCAGAAGATGGTCCGCCAGCCGCCCGCCCCCTCGACGAGCACGCCGCCGAGCACGGGACCGAGCGCCAGCGCAAGGCCCGAGACTGCGGCCCAGACGCCGAGGGCGACCGCGCGTTCCTCGCGCTCCGGGTAGATGTGCCGGAGCACCGAGAGCGTGCCCGGCTCCGAGCCCGCCGCGCCGACACCCATGACGATGCGACCAGCGATGAGGATCCCGCTGCCCGGCGCGACGGCGGCCATCACGGCGCCGGCGCAGAAGATGGCGACGCCTCCGAGCATGACCTTCTTCCGTCCGAACAGGTCGCCGAGCGTGCCGCCCGTGAGCATGAGTGCGGCGAACGCGAGCATGTAGCCGTTGACGATCCACTGCAGTCCGGGGACGCTGACGCTGAGCGACGTCTGGATGTTTGCGAGCGCGACGCTGACGATCGTGTTGTCGAGGAAGGTGAGGAAGAGGATCGCGCAGACGGCCGCGAGGGCCGCCTCGCGGGCGTGACGCTGCCGGAACAGCGCGATCGAGCTCACACGGAGGACGTTACGACTTGCAGACGGACGGAGTGCTGCCCTGCAGCGCCACGAGCTTGCAGAGGCTCGCGTCCCCGACCTTCCACGTGCCGTTCTGCAACACCGCGGTTCCGGTTTGCTTCGGGAGCCCCGCGCCGCCGAGCTTGACGGTGTAGACGACCTTCGCGTTGTGCGCGCCCTGGAGTGTCACCGAGGAGACCGTCACGCTTACGTTCTTCGCGAGCGGGTTGTTCGCGAAGCTCGTGACGAGCCCCTTGAACTTCGGGCCGTTCTGAAGCACCGCGACGCGATCGGAGACCGGCGTCTGGCCCGAGAAGAACTTCTCGTAGGCGCTCTTGATCTGTGCCTGCGCTGCGGCGGTGCTCTCCGTTGTGGACGTGTGGCTCGACCCGCCGCATCCGGCGAGGGCGAGCCCCGCGACGACCACCAGTGCGAGCCGTCTCACGGCGGCCTAGACCTCCTGCAGCGAGCGCGCAGCCGGCCCCGCGTAGCGGGCGGACGGCCGGATGAGGACGCCGAGCCGCTTCTGCTCGAGGATGTGCGCCGACCAGCCGGCCGTCCGCGAGCACGCGAACATCGCGGGCGCGAGAGGCGGCGGCACCTCGGCGACGTCGAGGACGACGGCCGACCAGTACTCGACGTTCGTCCACGAGTGGCCCGGGCTCTTCTTCGCGATCGCCTCGTGTGCGACCTGCTCGAGCTCCTCCGCAACAGCGACGCGCGGCGATCCGAGCTCCTTCGCAACGCGCTTGAGCACGCGGGAACGCGGGTCCTCCGCCCGGTAGACGCGGTGTCCGAAGCCCATGATCCGGTCGCCGCGGCCGAGGGCCTCCGCCACCCATTTCTCGGCATCGCCCGACTCGGCGACGGCGTCGAGCATCGGCAGGACACGCGCGGGCGCTCCACCGTGCAGCGGCCCGGAGAGAGCGCCGACCGCCGAGGAAAGGGCGGCTCCGGCGTCGGCGCCGGTCGAGGCGACGATCCGCGCCGTGAACGTCGACGCGTTGAGGCCGTGCTCGGCCGTACAGATCCAGTAGGTGTCGATCGCCTTCGCCGAACGCTCGTTCAAGTCGCCCCGCCACTCGAGGACGAACCGTTCCGCGGCCGTCTGCCCTTCCGCGACGATCTCGCCGAGCACCGGCGGCAGGTCCGCCCCGCGGGCCGATTGCGCGACAACGGAGAGCGCGGCCGACGAGAGACGGCGGAGGTCCTCCTTCGCCTGCTCGTCGTCGATGTCGATGAACTGACCGAGCTTCCACTCCCCGCTCAACGACGCGACCGTCGACTGGAGGTCGGAGATGTACCCGCCGGTGCGACGCTCGAGATCGACGTGCTCGTACGGAAGGCCCGGGTGCAGCGACCCGTCCACGAGCAGCCCCCACACCTGCTCGAAGGGCACCTTCCCGACGAGATCCTCGATGTTGACGCCGCGATAGCGAAGCTCGCCGCCGTCCTTGTCGGGCTCGGCGATCTCGGTCTCGAACGCGATGACCCCCGCGAGGCCCGGCGAAAAGTCGTTGCTGCTCATGCGTGAATCTCCTCCAGCTCGATCTCCTGACCAGCGCCGCGTTCCCGCGCGGCCGCGAGCACGAGCGCCGCGGCGGCGAGGTCCTGGACGGCTACGCCGACCGACTTGTACAGCGTGATCTGCTCGCCCGAGCTGCGTCCGGCCGCCGTCCCGCCGATGATCTCGCCGAGCTCGACGACTCCGTCGCGGCCGCGTGGCTCGAGCTCCGGCGCTCCTGCGGGGGGCGGCGCGAACGCGGAGTCGCGCTGCTCGACCACCACGACGTCTGCCTGCTCGACGATCGCGGGATCGAGCTCGAAGCCGCCGCTGAGGGTCGACCCTACTGAGCTCACATGCGCACCGGGACTGAGCCAGTCGAAGCGGACGACCGGGTCAGGCGATGCCGTCGCCGCATGAACGACGTCGGCGCCGCGGACCGCGTCCTCGAACTCGCCGCGGCCGGCGACCCGCACCTCGGCGAACTCGCGCGCGCGCGGGAACATCTCCTGCGCCGAGCGGGACTGCACGCCGGTGCCGAGGATGGCGAGCACGTGCGCGTCCGGCCGCGCGAGCAGCCGGGTCGCGAGCGCGGCCGCGGCAGCGGTGCGCATCGCGGTGATGTACGTCCCGTCCATCAGCGCCACCGGCGTCCCTGTCGCCGGGTCGAAGATCGCGATCGCCGCCTGATGCGTCGGCCGGTCGCGGTTCTCCGGGAACAGCGTGACGAGCTTGCAGCCGAGGCCGGCTGAGGGCGCGTAGCCGACCATCGCGCCGAGGATGCCGTCCTCGGCGAACGCGCCGACGCGGGGCACGAGCGACGCCGTCCCGGCGGAGAGCTCCGCGTGCGCGGCTGCGAGCGCGTCGAGGAGCGCGTCGAGATCGAGCAGCTGCTCCACTTCGCTGCGGCTGAGGACGAGCATCTCTGTCTGGACGGTACTCCTAGCCGACTAGCCGACGAGCGTGAGTGTCCAGTCGGGTCGGAGCTGAGCGTCGAGTGAGAAGAGGAGGATCCGCTGCCACTGCCCGAGACAGAGGGCACCGTCGGTGAATGGGATGTGCTCCGAGCGCGGGCCGAGGAGGAACGCGAGCAGGCGCTCGCGCGAACGCAGCTTTCCCGGTACGACGCGGTCGAGCAGCGACTCCAGGTCCTCGAAGAAGCCGGTCTCCCGCTCCTGCACGCGCACGAGCGAGAGCGTGCTCGCGGTGTGCAGGTAGGCGATGCCCGAGCTGACGCCCGACTCGGCGACCTCGCGCGAGACGTCGTTCGTGATGTCCATCACCGACAGCGACGGAAGGGCCGCGGCGATCGAATAGGGGACTTCGACGGTCGTCATGCCTGTGCGACCTCCTTGGGCAGCCTGAAGTGGACGTCCTCCTTCGCGACCTCGATCTCCTCCGGCAGCGCGTAGCCGGCCTCGGCCAGCCGCGCCGCCGTCGCCCGCACGAGCTCCTCGGGCGTCGACGCACCGGCCGTGAGGCCGATCGTCTCGTGGCCGTTCAACAGCTCCTCGTCGAGCGAGCTCTCTCCGTCGACGAGCGTCGCCTGCGCGCCCGCAGCCTGGGCAACCTCGACGAGCCGCTGCGCGTTCGAGCTCGTCTCCGAGCCGATCACGAGCACGAGCGTCGAGCCCTGCGCAACCATCGCCTTCACCGCGTCCTGGCGGTTCTGCGTCGCGTAACAGATGTCGTCGGCGTCCGGTCGCCGCAGACTGCCGAGGTGATCCTCGAGCGCGTCCACGATCGGAGCGACGTCGTCAAGGGACAGCGTCGTCTGCGTGATCACGGCGACTGGCTTCTCGGTGTCGAGCGATCTCGCCTGCTCCGGCGACTCGATCACGACAGTCGAATCCGGCCGCTCGCCGAGCGTCCCGATCACCTCGACGTGATTCTCGTGACCGACCAGCGCGACGAGATGCCCGCTGTCGGCGTAGCGCCGCGCCTCGGCGTGCACCTTGTTCACGAGCGGACAGGTTGCATCGACGACGCGGAGGCCGCGCCGCTCTGCGTTCTCCTTTACCGACGGTGCGACACCGTGGGCGGAGAGGACGCAGATCTCGCCCTCCGGGATCTCGCTCTCGTCCTCGACGAAGACGGCACCGAGCTTCTCGAGACGCCGCACGACGTGCTCGTTGTGGACGATCTGGTGGCGGACGTAGACCGGCGGGCCGTACTGCTCGAGCAGCCGCTCGACGATCTCGATCGCGCGGTCGACACCGGCGCAGAACGAGCGCGGCGCCGCGAGCAGGACGCGGCCCCTCACGTCGCTGCCGCTTCCTCGAGTGCCTGCAGCGCCCGCAGCGCGTCGCGCATCGCGCGGAACGCGTCGCCGCGGCGGGTCGCGATCCAGCGGAGGAGGCCGGCGACGTTCGTACGGCCGTCGGCGTGCACGGTCGTGTCCACTCCCTCGACCAGGCTGCCCGCGTCGTCGGAGATCGCGCGCACGACGCCGGCGAGCCGGCCGCTGCGCGCGAGGGTGCCGCTCTCCATGTCGACTGCGTCGGCGCCGCTCGCCTCGCGCAGACGCTCCCGTTCGGTTGCGTCGTGGACGAGGACCTCGCCGCCGAGGACCACGCCGGCGCGGGCACCGCGCACGCCGAGTCCCGGCCCTTCCCAGAGCGTCGTGCCGGTCTCGTCGACCACGCGCGTCGCGTCGAGCACGTCGCCGATGCGAAGCTCGCCGAGCGAGCCTGCCAGCCCGAACGAGACGAGCTTCCCCTCGGGGACGCCGTTGGCCACCTGAACGCCAACGCGCACCGTGGTCAAGCCGAGGCGCTTCGCCACGCGCTCTTCCGCGGTCGTCGCCACAACAAAGGTCAGCCCGTCAGCGTCCATGCCAAGCTCCGCACGGTCTCCTTCAGGCTGCTCGAGGCCTCGTACGCGGCCGACGGCTCGAACCCGCAATGGATGCCGCAGTGCTCGCAGCGCGGGTCGTTGCCAGGGCCGTACGCCTCCCACTCCATCCCCTCGAGCAGCGCCTCGTAGGTGGGGAAGATGCCGTCGGTGAGGAGGTAGCACGGGCCCTTCCAGCCGTACGGGTTGCGCGTGATCGAGCCCCAGGGCGCGCACGTCAGCTCGCGCCGCCCGGTCAGGAAGTCCTGGTAGATCGGCGACGCAATCCAGCGGTAGCCGTGTTCCTTCGTCGCGGCGCGAATCGCCCGGAACTTCTCCTCGTGCTCGTCCCGCGTCATTGTCAGCGCGGGATCGATCTGCGAGTACTGATAGCCGGGCGCGATCATCATCCCGTCGATGCCGACATCGTCGGTGAGGTAGCGCATCATCTCGATCACGTCGCCGACCTCGGTCTCCTTGAAGATCGTCGTGTTCGTCGTGACGCGGAAGCCGCGGTCGCGCGCCGTCTTGATCGCGTCGATCGCGATGTCCCAGAGGCCCGGGTAGTCGCAGACGTAGTCGTGGATCTCGCGCATCCCGTCGAGATGGATGACGAAGCTCAGCCGGTTCGACGGCTCGAACCAGTCGAGGCACTGCTCGAGCCGCAACGCGTTCGTGCACAGCTCGATGGTCTTGCCGAGCTCGAGCACCTGCGGCACCACCTCGTCGATCCCCTTGTAGACGAGCGGCTCGCCGCCGCAGATCGACACGACGGGAGCGGGGCACTGGACGGCCGCATCGACGCATTCCTCGACCGACAGGCGCGCGCGATTCGACTCGTACTCGCGAATCTTCCCGCAGCCGATGCACGCGATGTTGCAGGCGAGAGTCGGCTCGAGCATGAGCACGAGTGGGTAGCGCTCGCCCTTCCGCTGCTGAGCGGCGACGTACTTGCCGATCGAGACCGTCGATGCGAGAGGGAACTTCATCCAGCCAACCTTTCTCTCAATCGTCCGAGTGCCAGAAGCGGAAACGTGATGCGGTAGAGGTGATACCGAATCATGAAATCGAGTGGGAATCCCGTGCCGGTGAAATGCTCCTCATGCCAGTCACCATCCGTGCGCTGCGATGCACAGAGGTAGTCTGCCCCCCGGCGGGAGGCCAGATCTTCAGCGTTTCCTGCGGCCACGTACGCGAGGAGCGCCCAGGCCGTCTGTGACGCCGTCGTGAACTCGGCCCGCCCGCGCCAGGCAGGATCGGCGTAGGAGCGGATGTCCTCTCCGAAGCCGCCGCTCTCCTGCTGGACGGAGTCGAGCCAGGCGACTGCGCGGCGCATCGACGGATGGTCGTGAGGGATCCCGCAGGCCTCGAGCCCGGGAAGGGCGGCGCCCGTGCCGTAGAGGTGATTCACACCCCAGCGCCCGAACCAGGAGCCGTCCTCCTCCTGCTCGGAAAGGAGCCACTCGACGCCGCTCTCCGCCGCCTCACCGTGAACGCCGAGCGTCCCGAACGTCTCGAGCGAGTGGGCTGTCACGTCGGCGCTCGGCTCGTCGGTCACCTTGCCGAAGTCGCAGAACGGGATCTTGTAGAGCCACATGGCCTTGTTGTCCACGTCGAACGCGCCCCAGCCGCCGTCCCGCGACTGCATCCCCACGAGCCAGTCGAGCGCCCGGCGGATCGCGCCGTCCTCCCCGATGCCCATGCCGTGGAGCGCGAGCGGTAGGACTGCGGTGTCGTCGACGTCGGGGTAGTTGTCGTTCTCGTACTCGAAGGCCCACCCGCCCGGAGCCAGTTCGGGCCGTCGGATCGCCCAGTCGCCCTTGACGCGCACCTCCTGCGAGAGGAGGTACTCGCCGGCGCGCACCAGCTGTGGGTGGTCGTCCGAGAGGCCGCAGGCGCGCAGCGCGAGCAGCGCGAGCCCCGTGTCCCAGACCGGGGATTGGCACGCCTCGGGCCGTAGCCGCTCGCCGTCGGAGACCATGAATCCCTGCCAGCCCTCGACGGCCTTGCCGAGCGTCGGGTCGTCGAGCCCGTGCCCGAGCGCGGCGAACGCGATGATCCCCCACACCCACGGCGGCTGGATGCCACCCCACGAGCCGTCGGCCTCCTGCCGTTGGCGGATCCAGCGCTCGGCGACTGCCACGGCGCGCCGGCGGAGACGGTTCGGCCTGTCCGCGGGCCTGGTCCGTCCGGGCTTCGCGCCGATGGCCGTCAGGTCGACGTCCGCCGGCCGCACCGGCCGCAGCGACTGCGCCACCGCCAGCGCGACGAACGTCTGCCGCGCCCAGCACGCGAAGTTGTAGATCGAGAAGGGCGATCCCGGCGGCAACAGGACGAGCTCGGGCGGGATGGGCACCATTTTCTGCCAGGGCCACTGACCGAGCAGCGCCATGAAGCACTTCGTGAAGAGCCGGCTCTTCGGAATCCCGCCCTCGCGCTGGATGTACGCGAGCGCCTTCGGCCCGGGGTCGACGCCGGCGAGCCGGCAAGCGACGTAGGCCTCGATCGAGGTGGACAGGTCGGGCGGCCCCTCGAACCAGATCGACCACGTCCCGTCGTCGCGCATCCTCGCCAGCAGCTCGTTCGCGATCCTCCGGTCGAGCTCCGGCGTGCGCAGATCGAGGTAGTGGTGCCAGAAGAGATGCTGCGCCGTCATCGTCACGTTCGACTCGAGCTCGCCGACCCAGATACCGTCCGGCCGCTGCAACTCGAGCAGGCGGCGCGTGCCGCGCTCGATCGCGGCGTCGAGCCGGGTCAGCTCGGCGGAAGCGGCCATCTCAGGCTGTAACTCTGGCGGAAGTGCTGCTCAAGATGTGCTGAGCCGCCCGGCGGCCGCTCCGGACTGCGCTCTCCATCGTCGCCGGCCAGCCCGTGTCGGTCCAGGTTCCCGCACGGGCGACGTTGAGCCGGGAAGTCTCCACTCCGGGACGCTGGGCGCCCGGACGCAGCGCGACCGTCGCGTACGGCTCCCTGCTCACGCGCGACCAGAGCAGCTCCGCCTCGCCGAGCCGATCGGTGAGCTGGACGGCGATCCGCTCCACGAGCTCGCGCCCGCGCACCTCGAGCAGCTCGGGCACGCCGCTCGAGACGACCGTGAGGTACTGCCCGCGCTCGGGCCGGCTCCCGGTGAGCGCCCCGCGATCGAAGACCCAGTGCGCGTCTGAGCCGAGGAGCGCGGCGAGCGGCTGCTCGAGGAGCGGCCGGGCGAACCACAGGTGGACGCTCACTATCGGCGAGTCCTCGAGCGCCGGCTCGGCCTCACCGAGCAGGCGCGCGCTCTCGCTCGGCGGCACCGCGACCACGATCGCGTCGGCGTCGAGCTCGTCGAGTGAGGCGACGCGCGCATCGGTGCGCACCGTCGCGCCGGCCGCCGCGAGCGCAGCTCCGGCCGCGTCGCCGTGCATGCGGCCGAGCGGCCTCGTGGGCAGGATCAGGTCGCTGTTCGCGCGAGGCCCGAGCAACGCCGTACGGACGGTGAAGAGCCCGGCGTCGGCGTCGGCCTCGTCGCAGCGGAGGTTGAGCGCCGGCCGTACGAACACGTCCCAAAAGCAGTTGATGGATGTGTCGGTTTCGCCGAACCGTCTGAGTAGCTGCCCAAAGGTTTCCTTCGGATGCGACTGCGCGGCGCGCAGTCGCAGTGTGGTGACCGGAAGCCGAAGCCGTTCCCGTAGCGACAGGTGCCTGTACGCGAGCAATGCGCGAAGACTCGGCTCGATTGCCGCGACCGCACCGTCCTCGTCGAGCACCGGCAACGCGAGCCGCATCCGCAGGAACGAGCCGCCTTCGCCAAGCCGCTCGAGGAAGCTCAGGTACTCGGTGAAGCAACCGAGCGCGATGTGCTGCCCGTTGTCGGGCGGCGGGTCCGGATCACCTTCCCGCTCCGGCAAGGTCTGCACGGCGCCGCCGAGCGTCGGCCGCGCCTCGAACACCGTTACGGCTTGACCGGCGTCCACGAGGTCGAGCGCTGAGGCGAGCCCGGCGAGTCCGCCGCCGACCACCGCAACTTTCACGGCAGAAGCCCTCGAGCCACGACGGCGAGCTTGCGCGGAGTCGAAAGCCGTGTCTTCTCCCCGAAGACGTCGAAGCCGCCGGCCTCGATCCGGTCGAGCGTCTCGCGGTACAGGCCGGCGAAGGTGCCGACGCAGAGAGCGCTGCGACGGTCGAGCGAGTCGAGCAGGCCCAGTCCCTCGGCAAGGTGCGCACGCGCCCGCGCAGCCTCGAACGCCATCAACTTCCGAAACTGCGGCGACGGAGCCAGCTCCTCCACGCCGAACGCGGTGAGCTCGTCCTGCGGGAGGTAGACCCGGCCGAGCCGCCGGTCCTCGTCGACGTCGCGGATGATGTTGATCAGCTGCAGCGCGATTCCCAATTGACTGGCATAGGTCAGCGCGTGCTCCGTGTCGCTCGAGCCGTAGACGGGAACGCACGCGAGCCCGACCGCTCCCGCGACCTTCTCGCAGTAGCAGCGCAGCTCGTCGAAGTCGCGGTAGGTGGACTGCTCGAGGTCCTGCAACCCGCCGTCGATCAGCGCCTCGAGCGGTTCGCGGGGGATGCCGAAGCGCTCGCAGGCGTCGCGCAGCGCCACGAGCACCGGATCCGCCGGATCCTCGGCGAGCGCCGCGCGAAGCTCCTCGAGCCGCGCCGTCTTCTCATCCGGTGGCAGCTCGCCGTCGGCGACGTCGTCCACGCGGCGCGCGAAGGCGTAGATCGCGGCGATCGCCTGCCGCTTCGCGCGCGGCAGCACCATGATCCCGTAGGCGAAGTTCTTCGCCTCGCGCCGCGTGATCCGGCCGACCTCGGCGTACGCCTCCTGAACGCTCATCGCACGAGCACGAACGCCGCCTCGCGCGCAAGGCGGGCCCGCGACGGCCGTGGGCGACCACCGAAGATGTCCCAGCCGGCCGACTCGAGCGCGTCGAGCGCGGCAAGCCCACCACGGGCAAAGAGCGCGACCGCCCGGCCGAGCCGCCCGCCGATCCGCTGGCGCAGCACCTCTCCTGCGGCGAGGAGCTCCGCGGCGCGCTGCGCCTCGAACCGGAGCAGCGCACGCAGCTCCTCGGTCGGCCGATCGAGCGCCGGATCGCCGAACGTGTGCCGGTCCTCGGCGGGCAGGTAGATCCGCCCGAGCTCGAGGTCGCGCGGCACGTCCTGGAGGAAGTTCACGAGCTGGAGACCGGTGCAGACGGAGTCGCTGGCCGCGACGAGCTCGGGCTCGTCCAGCTTGCGGAGGACGCCCAGCACGAGTCGGCCGCACGGGTCGGCCGAGTGGACGCAGTAGTGCTCGAGGTCCGGCCACGTCTCGTACTCGCTCACCGACTGGTCCATGCGATTCGCCTCGATCAACCGCAGGAACGGCTCGCGCGGCAGGTCGAACTTGCGGATCGTCGGCTGCACGTTCCTCAGGACCGGCCACGTTGCCGCGCCCGCAAAGGCGGCGTCGACCTCGTGCTCTAGCTCATCGAGCGCCGCGAGCCGGTCGCCCTCGTAGGCGTCGCCGAGCTCGTCGACGAACCGCGCGTAGCAGTACAGAGCGCGGATGTGCGGGCGCAGCGAACGTGGGAAGAGAACCGACCCGACGGGGAAGTTCTCGCCGGCTGCGCGGGCTGCGATCTCGGCGAGCTCCACTTGACCATTCTTGCTTGAATGGCCGCGCGGGCGGCGGCGGCCGAGGACGAGCTGAGGGAGGAGGCGATCTTGACGGACGACGCAACACCGGCCTCCGGGTCATCCGGAGGCCGCGAGTCGGCGGTGACCGGCGTCGACCGTCGCGAAGGTGCTGTCGTCCTCTCGCTCGCGGGCGAGCTCGACCTCTACAACGCCCAGGAGGTGCGCGGCGCGGTGCTCGACGCATGCGCCGACGAGCCGGAGGTCCTGGTGGTCGACCTCGAGGAGGTCCGGTTCATCGACTCGACGGCACTCGGTGTGCTGATCGAGGCGCGCTCACGGATGGCCGACCGTAGCGGCTTCCGCCTTGCGGCGCCCGGTGTCGAGACTCGCCGCGCGCTCGAGGTCTCGGGCCTCGACCGCCACTTCCTCGTCCACGACACGGTCGCGGAGGCGCTCGAAGCGGCTCGCTGATCCGAGCGACTCGCCTCGACCGCCGTATTCGCCTTACTCCATGGCGCCCGAACCGCTGCTGCCGCCCGAGTCGCTCGCGCGCTACGCCGATGCGATCGTGCGGGCGTCCCTCGGCATCGAGAAGGGCGACACGCTCGTCGTTCAGGGCGAGCCCGAGCACCGGGAGCTGCTCGTCGCCGTAGCCGAGTCGGCGTACCGTGCCGGCGCGCGTCTCGTCGACGTGGTCACTGCCGACCCGCTCGTGATGCGCGCGCGGCTCCTGCACGGCGGCGACGACGCGCTCGGTGCGCTGTCGCCGTGGTCGCGCCGCCGGTACCGGGAGGCCTCGAACCCGCACGGCGCTCTTGCCCACATCGCGGGCGAGGGGGAAGCCGGCTACCTCGACGGCGTCCCGCCCGAGCGGATCGCCACGGACTACTCGCGGCTGGTCAGGCAGCTGGACTTCGTGCGCCGCGCGCAGTTGAACATGCGGTCGCGCTGGATCATCGCGGGCTGGCCGACCGACCACTGGGCCGGCCAGGTCTACCCGAAGCTCGAGGTGGCCGAGGCGAAGCGCCGTCTCGCCGCCGACCTGCTGCGGTTCTGTCGGCTCGCAGACGACGACGGGAAGGGGACGAGCGGCTGGAGCGGGCACCTGCGCACGCTCAGCCGCCGCTCGGCGCGGCTGACGAAGCTCGGCCTCGCCCGGCTCGAGCTGCGCGGGCCGGGGACGGAGCTCGACATCGGCTTCGTCGAGGGCACGCGCTGGCTCGGCGGCTTCGAGACGCTCGCCGACGGCCGGAAGCTCGCGTCCAACCTGCCTACCGAAGAGGTCTTCACGAGCCCGGACCCGCGCCGGACGAACGGGAACGATTCCGCTGCACGTTTCCGCTCTCGTTCCGCGGCCGGCTGATTCACGGGCTCAAGGGCGAGTTCGCCAGAGGGCGGCTCGTTCGGCTCGAAGCCGACTCGGACGACGATCGCGACTTCGTCGCAAGCTTCATCGACGCCGACCGGATGGGGCGGCGACTCGGCGAGGTCGCCCTCGTCGACGCCTCCTCCCGCATCGGCCAGACGGGCCGCGTCTACTACAACACCCTGCTCGACGAGAACGCGGCGGCCCACATTGCGTTCGGCAGCGGTTTCGGCGGCACACGATCGGAGACACCTGCAAAGGGAGTGAACCGTTCGACGATCCACCTCGACGTGATGATCGGCGGCCCGGAATTCGAGGCGACCGGCTTCAGCGCAGGCGGCCGTCGTATCCCGCTGATCCGCGACGGAGCCTGGCAGATCTGATCGGCAAGGCAGTCGCGATCGCGGCGCTCACCGCCGTCCTCGCAACCGCTGCGGGTTGCGGCGGCGGTTCGCGTCCCGGGACGACGACGCGAGCGGCAACCGGGGCTACGAAATGCACGCTCTCGGCGAAGCAGCGCCGCGTGATCCGGCGGGCGAAGCGGATGATCGTCCAGATGCACCGTCTCGAAGCGCCGCTGAAGACGGTCCACCCGGTTGGGCCCCATGCACTCGAGCTGGAGCTGTACCGCTTCGAGCTCTCAATCGGCGTCCTCCCGCCGAACGAGCGCGCGCTGCTCATCCGCAAGGCAAAGAGCGCAGTCGCGCTCTGCCAGGACTGCTTCGACTCGCTCGAAGCGATCGAGCCCGCAATGGCGACGCGCTTCGGCGGGTCGCCCTGCAAGCCCGGCGGCTAGCGCTAGCATACGTCGACGACCAAGCCGTTCAACGGGGCGCTTATGCCCCGGGGCGAGCAGACTCTCACCCGGTGGGTGAGGGGTACTGCGAGTACGAGTACGTTCCGTCGCCGTTGATGAGCGAGCCGCCGTTGAGATCCGGCGTCGGGAAGTCCTTGACCGGAAGGTTCGCGACGGCCGGCCCCATGAAGTCGCGCCAGATCTCGGCCGGCAGCGTACCGCCGGCGACCTGCCCGACGCCCTCGACGTTCAAAAGCGGGATCTCGCCTCGGGGATAACCCACCCAGACACAGGTCGCGAGCTGTGGCACATAGCCGCAGAACCAGGCGTCCTGGAAGTTCTCGGCCGTCCCGGTCTTGCCGGCCACCGGGCGCGCGCCGAGCGCGGCGGCGGTGCCGGTGCCGTGCTGAACGACACCCTGCAGGGCGTAGGTGAGCTGGGCGGCGACGTTCGCGCTGAGGACCCGCCTGCCGCTGGAGTGCAGGGGGACGAGCTTCCCCTTCGCATTGTGGACGGACTCGAACGCCTGCGGGGCGTGGTGAATGCCGCCGGAGGCGAAGGTCGCGTACACGTCGGTCATCTCCAGCGGGGTGAAACCCACGGAGCCGAGCGTGATCGCGCACACCGGCTTGAAGTACGGGCTCCGGTTCCCCGAAGGCTCCGTGATCCCGAGGTTGTGCGCCATCGCGACGACGTTCCGCACGCCGACCTTGGAGATGAGCTGGGCGAAGATCGTGTTCACCGAGTTCGCCGTAGCGTCGAGGAGGTTCATCGTGCCCGCCGCCTCGTCGGCATAGTTGTGGACGTCCCACGGACCGTTGTTCGTCGCGCACGCCGGATACGTGATGAAGAGCTCCGGCGGGCCGTAGAACGTCGAGTAGAGGGAGACTCCCTCGCTCAGCGCGGTGGCGAGCGTGATCGGCTTGAAGGAGCTGCCCGTCGAGCGGTGCGCCTGGGTCGCGAGGTTGAACTGCATTCTCCGTCCGCTCGGCAGGTAGTCGACCATCGCCTTGACCGCGCCTGTCTGCGGGTCCATCGCGACGATCGCCGCAGCCGGGTCGGTCGGCGAGTGCAGGACGTTGGCGACCGCGTGGACCGCCAGCCCCTGTAGACGCAGGTCGAGCGTCGTCTTGGCCTTGTAACCGCCGAGCGCCACCTGTCGCTGGCCGGTGAGATCCCCGAGCTGCTGGGTCGCCCAGCCGAAGAAGTTCGGCTGGTGCAGCTCCGAGTAGAGGTGGCCGGGCCTCAGCTCGAGCTTCTTCCGTGTCGAGCTCCGCAGCTTCGAGGCGCTGATGTACCCGTTCTTCCACATCGCCTGCAGCACCTCGTTCCGTCGAGCTAGAGCGGCGCGCGGGTTGGAGAGCGGGTCGTATACCGTCGGCGCCTGCGGCAGCCCGGCGAGCAACGCCGCCTGCACGAGCGTCAGCTTCGAGGCCGGCTTCGAGAAGTACGTTCGCGCGGCCGCCTGCGCGCCGTACGCATGCCTCCCGTAGAAGACCTCGTTGAGGTATTCGCTGAGGATCTGCTTCCGCGTCAGCTTCTGGAAGAGCTTCTCGGCGAGGCAGGCCTCTTTGACCTTGCGAGACAGCGTCCTCTGCGGACTGCCGATGAAGAGGTTCCGCGCCAGCTCCTGCGTGATCGTCGAGCCGCCCTGGACGATCTGACCCTGCGAGAGATCCTGGTAGAGCGCTCGGAGGATGCCCCGGTAGTCGAGAGCGCCGTGCTGCCAGAAGCGGGCGTCCTCGATCGCAACTGTCGCCTCGGGCAGTGACGGCGAGATCTGCGAGAGCGGCAGCGGCTGCCGGTTCGTCGCCGAGGGCACGACCCCGAGCGGTTGCATGTTGTCGGTGTAGAGGAACGAGTTCTCACCGAGCGCGAGTGGGCGAAGGTCGGAGAGGTTGCACTGCGACATCAGGATCTGCTGGCCCGTGAAGGCAACCGTGGCGAGCAGGAGCGCGACGATCGAGGCGAGGAGCAGCGCCCCGACGAGCACGATGCTGCGGCGCTTGCGGTTGCGCCGGCGCAGCCTGCCGTGGCGCGCGAGCAGCATCCGCTCGAACTCGATGTCCGCGCGCGACGGCTGTCGGCGCTGCGGTCCTCTCCCGTTGCGACCCTGGTTGCCTGCCACTCCGCCGACATTGTGCTTGAAACGGCGGAGAAACCGGCGGCCGCCGGTGGTGGCCCGAAAACCGCTGCTAAATCGGCACTTTGTAGCGGTAGCCGAAGCCCCGGACGGTCTCGATCGCGGTACTCCCTGGTGCGTCCGGGTCGAGCTTTCGCCGGAGGTAGCCGACGTAGAGCTTCACCTCGTCGCGGGACGTGGCCAGCGCGTCACCCCAGACGAGCTCGCGGAGCTGATCGTGGCTCAGCACTTGGTTCGGGTGACGGACGAAGGCGGACAGGAGCCGGTACTCGAGGCGCGTCAGGGTGACCTCACGGTCCTGGTAGTGAACGGCGCGCTGCGCGAAGGAGATAGTAAGTCGCGCGTCGGCGTACGTGTCGCGCTCGCCGCCGCTGCGTGAACGGCGAAGGAGCACGTCGACCCGCGCGGCCAACTCCTGGCGTCCAAAGGGCTTGACCACGTAGTCGTCGGCTCCACCCCTGAGCCCCCGCACGCACTCCAGCTCCGCGTCGCGCGCGGTCAGCATCAGGACGGGGACGTCCGTCACTTCCCGGATCCGCTCCAGAGTCGCCCACCCGTCGAGACCGGGCATCGCAACGTCGAGGATGACCAGGTCCGGCGAGTCCGCATGGAGCGCACGCAGGCCGGCGCGCCCGTCCGGTGCGTCGATGACCTCGTGTCCCGCCCGTTCGAGCAGCGCGCGCACGAGTCCGCGAATGTCGTCGTCGTCGTCGACGACGAGGATCCGGGAGTCGCCCATCGCATCTGTTTCCACCGGGGGGTACAGGACTCCTGCGCTTCCGCCGATACCCAGGATGAGGCATGCGGCGCGTCACGAAGCCGCGCGCACAGGAGCCCCGTGACTGCATCGACCGCCGAGTTCGTAGCCCGCTTCGAGCGGACGCGCCCCGCCGCGCGAGCGAAGAGCCAACCGCCGGAGCACGCGGTCCCGTTCACCGTGATCGCGGTCGGCACTGCGTTCGCGCTGCTCTTCGTGCCGCTCGGCCGACTCGACTACGGCGAAGTCTCGGCCGCAGCGGCGCTCGGTGTCCTACTGCTCGGGCTGGCACTCCTCTGGTCGAATTTTCCGCGGGCTGTCACTCTCGGGATCCCGCTCGGGTACATCGCGCTCGCCGCGCTTCTGCGCGACGCGGCGGGAGGAGGCTCATCGGGCTTCGGAGGCCTCTTCATGCTCCCGGTTCTCTGGCTCGCCGTCACCGCCGGGCGCCGTGAGCTCGCCACGGTCCTCGCCGCGATGACCGTCGCTCAGCTCGTACCACTCGCATTCGTCGGTGGGACGGCGTACCCGGTCTCCGGCTGGCGGGGCGCCTTCGTCCTCACCGCAATCACCGCGATCATGGGTCTCATGGCCCAGCGACTCATCGAAGAGACGCGTCAGCGAAACACCCTGCTGCAAGAGCAGACCGACTCTCTCACCCGCGTCTCCGCTCAGCTCGCTGCCCAGAACGAGCGGCTGCTCGAGCTCGACCGCCTCAAGGACGAGTTCGTCGCGACCGCCTCGCACGAGCTACGGACTCCGCTCACGTCGCTCAGCGGCTATCTCGAAATGTCCCTCGACCCTGCGGATGGCCCGCTTTCGCCGACCCGCGAGAACCACCTCCGGATCGTGCAGCGAAACGCCAACCGGCTCGCTGTCCTGGTCGATCAACTCCTGTTCCTCGCCCGGGCCGACTCGCATCCACTCGCGCTCGACCCGCAGCCCGTCGATCTCGCCGCGATCCTCGACGAGGCGGTCGAGACAACCCGCCCGGCGGCCCACGCGAAGAGCATCGCTCTTCAAATCGAAGGAGACCCGCACCTGGGAGTGCTCGCCGATCGGCCGCAGCTCGTCCGAGTCGTCGACAACCTCGTTGCGAACGCGGTCAAGTTCACCCCGGACGGCGGCAACGTGCGACTCGTGACACGTCGCGAGGGCGACGCCGTGATCCTCGAGGTGACGGACACCGGGCTTGGCATCCCTCGCTCCGAGCAGCCGGACCTCTTCAACCGCTTCTTCCGCGGCACGACGGCGATCGAGAAAGCGATCCCCGGCAGCGGCCTCGGCCTGGCGATCTCACAGGTCATCGCGGAGGCACACGGCAGTACCATCGAGGTCGAAAGCACTCCCGGCGGCGGGTCGACGTTCCGCCTTGCCCTCCCGCTCGCGTAGGACGGTCGGCCGGTCAGATCTCGGCCGGTAGCTCTCTGATCGCCGGTCTGCGCACTGCAAGCTCCGATCGTGTCTTCAGGTCGTAGTACATGTACGTCGTCGCGATCGCGACGTACGGCAACGTCACCACGTAGACGAGACCGGCGATGACGTTCACGACGTTGAAGGCCGCGGTCGTGCCGAGCAGGAGCAGCCCTCCGATGACGGGGCCGAGCAGAAGGCGCGTGGCGATCAGCGAGCCGTGTTTCCGGCGAGGGCTGAAGCCGGCCCAGCGCAGGCGAGCGCCGCCGCCGCGACGGCGGCGACGAGTGTCGACCTGGGGACGCCGGGCACGCGGCAATTCTCCGGCCAGCCGCGGACGGTGAGCGTGCCGCGTTTGCCGCCGCCGGGACGGCCCGGTCCTGTCGGCACGACCCTCGTTACACAAGAAACGGCCCGCATCTGCGGGCCTTTACGAGGAGCCGACGCGGGGACTCGAACCCCGGACCCCATCATTACGAGGGAACCCGAGGAAGGGCGAGAGGGTCCGTCTGAGGGCGCTGAAGGGGGAAAACGTCCTGCACGCTGCCCTCATTGCGGCGGATTCCTAGAGCCGGACGGGGACGCGAGAGAACCGAGCGATGTACGCGGTGGGTACGCGGCGGCGTCGGCTGAGGATCTAGACCAGGACGGGTCGCGTGAGCGGCCGTAAGCGACTGAGGGCCGCGTTGGGGCGGCGGGTGGTCGGTGGCGTCTCGGTGGAAGCGGCCATCGGCTGGCGGTAGGCGGCTCGCGCTCGAGCGGAAGTTCGGCGCGAACGTCGGTCACTACGGCGGCGCGGTGTCGCTGTTGACGCTGACGCCTCCGGGTCAGGACGTTCTCCCGTGGGGGGATGAGAAGCGCCTGGTTGCGGGGTGTGTTGGCGATGGGAATGCGGAGTACTCGCGCCTGGTCGAGTATCCCTATCGCGAGGTCTGGAACTGGTCGGCTCAGGCGCGGGCGTCGCGGTTGTTCGAGGCGGCGCAGCGGGCTGCTGATCGGTTCATCGGTCGCCAGTGGGGCGGCGAGCTGCCTCGTCAGATCGGCAACGTGCGCTCTGAGCAGAAGCGCGGTGTGTGGCACTTCCACTGGCTGCTGCCGATGGGGAGCGAGGTCGAGCGGGCCTGGTCGCGCTGCGTCCGGGCTTACTTCGTTAGTGCGTGGCGGCAGGAGATGGAGCGGTGGTCGCCAGAGGAGCGTTGGTCGATGATCTGGGCCGAGTACCGGGGCGAGAAAGTGCCGCGAGGTTTCTACGGGTTCGGCTTCGTCGACCGAAAGACCGGGCGGCACTCGGCTTCGAACCGGAAAGCAGCCCGGTACATGGCGAAGAACGCGGCCGGCTACATGGCGCACAACGTCGCCGGCATCGGCCGGCACTACGTCTCGGCGCGGCTCGTGCGAGAGACCGGCGTGACGATGCGGGCGCTTCGAGCATGCAACTGGCTCTACGTGCGACGCAAGCTGATCGCCGCTGGCGAGCTCGACGACGAGTGGATCCCCGGCCACTGGACGACCGAGTGGACCGCGCAGGTGCTCGCAGTGCTCGCGGTGGTCGATCCCCGCCGAGGCCCTTAGCACCCAAGGTGCCCGCGGGGCGGCAACCCGCCGATAGGCGGGACCGGCACCGCGGGTTCCTGGGCGCGGGGACGCGGCCGGTGAAGACGCTGCGTATCGTGAACCCTCGGGGTTGGCGGGCCGTCAGGTGAGAGGACGCTGGCCCAGCCGAGCGGCCTCGTCACCGGGCCGCCAGAATGACGCGGTGGGCGACGCGAACCTCCGAGTCCTTAGGCGCTCGCGGCCGAAACTGCAGCCGGGCGACGTTTTCACTCTCTGTCCTGCGCCGGAACGCTTCCTATTCGGCCGGGTCATCTTCGCCGACCTACCGTCCGGACGCGCCCCCATGCCGACCGCGAATCTCATCTATATCTACCGGGTTGAGCAGCAGACGCCTACTCCCGCTCCTCTGCATGAACTCGCGCCGACGAAGCTCCTGATTCCGCCACAGTTCACCAACCGCTTACCCTGGACCAGGGGGTACTTTCAGAACGTCGCCCAGCTGCCGCTCGGTCCGTACGACCTGCTCGACGAGCATTGCTTCTGGGACGTAACGCGCAAGACTTACCGCGACCAGCTCGGTGCCTTCCGGGCAACGCGATCCGAGCCATGCGGTGACTGGCTGCTCGGGAGCTATCGCTTTATCGACGACCTCATCAGCGACGCACTCGGCATCGACCGCGCACCGGAATAGCTGAGCCTCAGGGGTCATTGCGGAACACTCATATGGAGTGCGGCCTGTCAATCGCGCAGGGCTAATTGCCCCCGTGGTGTGCGGGGGTTGGTTCGGCGGGGGGAGCGCATCGGCTGTCGTCGACGTCTGTGTCGCGACTCATATGCGCGGGTTGGTGCCGCATGACCGGGTGTGCGATGGTGAGGAGCGGTGCCGTTGGTCTGGCGTCGAGCGTGGCCCGGTGGGGGCTGCTCGCAGTGTTCTCTCGGGTCGCTCCTCGCGTCGGTGCGCCGGTGCGCTCTCCTCGCCGAGCCGTTGGTCGTGGCGGTTACTCCATGGTCGCGAGCGCCCAGCAGTGTGCGGCGAGTTCGCGTGCGACCGCGACCACGACGATCGAGCGGGGCTTGCCTCGGGCCTCGAGCGCGTGCCAGCGTGCGTGCAGGCGGCGGGCGCTGTGTTCGGCTTGGGCTCGAACGGCGAGAGGCTTGCCGTCGCGTCTGCGTTCGAGGGTGACGCTGCGACGTGGCGGGCGGCGCTGGTGCCAGGCGGCCTCGACCAGGAGCCGGCGTGCGTGGCTGTTGCCGGTCTTGCTGATCGCGCCTTGGCGGCGCCGCTCGCCGCTTGAGTGCTCGCTCGGGGTGAGGCCGAGAAACGGCCCGAGCGACTGGGGACGGAATCTGTGCCAGTCGCCGAGCTCGACCGTCAACGCGAACGCCGTCAGCGTGGAGACGCCACGGAGACAGACGAGCCGCTCGACGACCTCGGCGTACGGCCGTTCGCCGGCGAGCTCGCTGATCGCCTTGTCGAGCGCGTCTCTCCTGGTCTTGGCGTCGAGCATCCGCCCGTAGCACTCGTCGAACACGATCGCCAGCGGCCCGCCGTCGAACCGCTGCCGGCGAAGCCAGGCGTCATGTGTGCGTGTCCACGCGGTCGCCTCGTACACGAGCCCATGGCGCAGCAGCAGCTTCGAGAGCCGGTGACGCGACCGCATCAGATCGCCACGCGCATCCTCACGTGCACGCACGAGATCACGTGCGGCCTCCTCTTCCAATGTCGGGATCCGTACCGGAGCGATCTCACCCAGTCGCAGCAGCCTCGCCAGCCGCTCGGCGTCGCGCCGGTCGGTCTTGACCCGGTCGGCTGCCGCCCGCACCCGCGACGGCGCCGCGACCACGCAGCTGATCCCTGCCTCGGTACACGCACGCGCGAGCCGGTACCCGGTCGGCCCCGCCTCGTACACGACGCGAACCGGCGCCGGCAACGTCTGCAGCCACGCGACCGTCTCGCCGGACCCGGCCGGCACGCGCAGCGACCGCACCTCACCACTGCCCGCGTCGATCACGCCCGCGACCACCGAACGAGCGTGCACATCCAATCCAACCCAGCTACCTTCACCCATAACCGGCGCCTCCCGTAATTGCGGCTCTACCGCCGGGCCAATCCCGACGGCAACCCGCGCCAACTTACGAGCGAGGCGCCGGGCACTCCATACGGTCTGGCCCAGCCCACGGGCCTGTCACCTGATCGGCTGGCGTCGTAACCTGAGCAATGTGAAACGCCGTGCCTGGATGATCGGTGTCGTCACCCTGCTCCTCACTGCCTGCGGTGGCGGTAGTTCGGTCAATCCGAAGGAGGTCGGCCCCTGCCCGCCGGGGCATGAGATCACGGGACGACAACTTCGCGACGCATTGAGGCAGGAGGGATTCTCGGCAGTCTGCTTCAAGGGATCGGGGAGAGGGGTTGCGAACGCAACGCCAACGGGACAGGGACACCGCGCAGAGCATGAGGGCACCGTCATCTGTCAGGTGACGAGATTCATGCCTCCCCGGATGGCGCGGCACCCTCACAAGGTCTTTGAATTCGGATCTGTGCCCACCCACTCGCAGCCCGGGCGAGAACTGCTGCTGGCCAACATCGACTGCACGCTCTATCTCGACCCAGGCACCCGGCGAGACGCCCCTGTCCGGATCCTCAGGGCGTTCAAGGCTCTCGCCGCCGGGCCTTACTGATTCGTCGGGGTCATTCCGAACACTGGATCGAGGCTGAGAGGGCTTTGACTTGATTACCTTTGCACCGCTCCGACAAGGAGCGATGGTAGGCTGCAACTAGTGGCACAGCGAAAGCCGAAGTCTCTTCTCGAAGTAAACGTGCTCTTCGCTGCGGCATCCTTGATGAGCGAAGACCAGCTGGCCGCTAAGAAGAGGCTGCCGCTTATGGATCAAGCCCGGCTGATGGTGAAGGCGATGCCGAAGGCGACACGGATGGGCGAGCTGATCGCTATGTGGACGATCACGAAGTACCGCGAGGGCGCCGTGACCATCGAGCGACTCGCTGAGGTTTGGGACGAGCCACCGCGAACGATGTACCGCAGACTGGCCGAGTTCCGGGAGTGCTGGGGCGTGGCCGGCTATGACACGCCCGACAAGATCGCCGATTCGTTGATCGCCGAGTACCGCCGGCGAACCGAGACATTGAACGAGCGGGACGTGGGGCGGCTGCTTTCTGAGCCGCTGGCGATCGCGGGCGTCCCCACGCTCGCATAGATCCGGCTTGCGCTCCGCCTTGCGCTCCAGCGGCGCCGATGTGTAGGCTCTGCCGGAAGTGGCAGAGCCGATGATGACCGTAGAAGAAGTGGCCCGTCAGGCGAGGTTGTCGACGAAGACGGTCTGCCGTGAGATCGGGAGGGGCAACCTGCGGGCGCACAAGCTGGCCGGACGGTGGAGAGTTCGAACCGAGGACTGCGAAGCGTGGATCGATCAAGCTACGCATACGCCGGCTCGGATCGAGCCACACGCGCCTATCCCGGCTCCTCCGTCGTGTGGCTCGCTGGCCGCACTCCGACGCATCGAGAGTGAGGCGGCGTGAAGCGGAAGCGTCTCGACACGGGGAAGTGGGAGGTCCGCTGGCGCGAGAACGGGCGACACCGGTCGCGGTCATTTACTAGGGAAGCTGACGCGGAGCGGTTCGACGTGCGCGTGCGCTCGGCGCGGGAGTTGGGCGAGGTGCTTGATCTCGACCGGGGGAAGGAGACGGTCGCGGAGTTCATTGAGCGTTGGTGGCGTGAGTACGCGCTCGTCCAGCTCGAAGGGAACACGCGGAAGAGTTATGCGCAGGTGTGGGAGAAGCACCTGCGCCATCGAATCGCCGGCTACCGACTCCGAGACGTGACTCCGGCGGTCGTCCATGGAATCAAGGCCGATCTGCTCGCAAAGAAGGTCGGGGCGCCGACCGTACGGAAGGCGCTGGCGCTCCTCTCGGGGATGTTCCGATGTGCCGTGGAGTGGGATCGGATCGACCGCAATCCCGCCCGCGACGTGGGGATGCCGGTAGCGAAGCGCTCGCGGCACGTCCGCCCGCTGCCGCCGGCCAGGGTTGAAGCGATGCGAGCGAAACTCCTCGCGGCCGGTGCCGAGCGTGATGCGGCAATGGTCTCAGTCTTGGCGTACGCAGGGCTGCGTCCGGAAGAGGTGCGGGCGCTTCGGTGGTCGGACGTGCGGGGGCGGACAGTTCTGGTAGAGCGGGCCGCGGCCGGCTCCGCGGTGAAGGCTACGAAGACGGGCGGGATTCGCTCGGTTCGCCTCTTGGAGCCGTTGGCGGACGATCTACAACGGTGGGGCGAGGCATCGTCCAGTCAAAGCGAGTTGGTGTTCCCGAATCAGAGGGGGACGGTATGGACGGACCACGATTGGCGGAACTGGCGAAGCCGGGTCTATCGCCCGCTTGCCGATGCCGTTGGGCTACCGAAGAGCCGGCCATACGACCTTCGGCACTCGTTCGCATCGCTTCTGATCCACGAAGGCGTGTCGCCGGTTGAAGTCGCTCGGCAGCTCGGCAACTCGGCGACGGTCACGCTCGACACGTATGCGCACGTCTTCGAGGAGCTAGACCCCGTCGAGCGTATGCCGGCCACTGAGGCGATCTGGGCGGCGCGTAGTGAGTTCGAGGTACGCGAGGAGTACGCGGAGACTGAGGAGCTGGCGGTGGGCGATTCGCCGGATGCCGCTCCAGGACTGGAAGCCGACGGGGAGACTCGAACTCCCGACCCCATCATTACGAGTGATGTGCTCTACCAGCTGAGCTACGTCGGCGGGGAAACCCAGTCTAGCCCGGCTCAGGACTCGATCGTCACGAGCGTTCCGATCGGCGTGTAGGGCCAGATTTCGGCAGCCGCGGCCTCCGGCAGCTCGACGCAGCCGAGGCTCTGTGGGGTGCCGAACGAGGCCCGCGGGAACTCGTGGAGCGCGTCGCCGCCGTGGAAGTAGCTGATCCACCGGATCCCGGGATCGTGGTAGTGCGTGCCGTCGGGATTCGTGCCGCTCATCGTCCCGACGGAGCTGTGCTCGAACACGGGCCACGTCCCCGGCGCGGTCGGGGACTGCGCGATGCCGGTGTTGCCCGGCGAGGTGAGGATCACCCGGCCGGCGTGCCAGAGGCTGAGGGACTGGGGGATCGTCTCGTGCACGAAGACGTAGCTGTAGCCGGCGTCGTACCGTCGGCCGGCTAGATCGTCGTGCATCAGTGCCCGCCAGACCTGCGGGCCTGCCACTCCGTCGGTTGCCATGCCGTGCACGTTCTCGAAGCGCATCACGGCACCCTGGGTGACGACGTTCCAGCTGCCCGGCTTCCAGAGAGTTTGGAGGGAGGCAGGTGTCTGCGGGTAGCGCCACGAGAAGGTTCCTTGCGGCGCGGAGACGGCCGCGGCGACCTCGGAGGCAGGTGTCGACGGCGGGTCGGTGGCTTGGCGCCAGCGAACGGGGAGATAGCCGAGGCGGGCGAGAAGCTCCTGCAGTCGCAACGGCGAGCCCCCGGCCACGTTCCAGCTGAGGGTCTCTCCGGGTACCCGTACCCGCACGGTCCCGCCGATACCGAGGCCGAGCCCCGTGGGGCGGAAGGAAAGCGTGTGCGAATCCACCTGCGCCCAGTGGCCGGGCATGGCGGGCTCCAGCCGAGGAAGCCGAGAGCCGAGCACGGAGCCGACCGGCCGCGCGAACGTCAGGGTCAGCGGAGTCAGAGGAGACACGCGGCTACCGCCGGCGGGCTCGGCGACGACGCTCGTCCGGGAGCCGGGGACGAACCACGAGACGTGCGCGGGCTTCGACAGGGTCTCCCAGGGCCGAACCGCGGCCGCCACCGTCGTTGTTCCCGCAGTCGCGCGGCCGGCCGCGCGGATGCCGAGCGGCACGACGCTCCGGGCCGTTCCGAGTCTCCGCAGCCGTCCGTCCCCGACCGCGACCCGGCTCACCGGCTCGGCGAAGCTGACGGTCACGGGGGTACCTCGTTTCGGCCGGAGCAGGGTCGCGCGGATGTGGGCCGCCGGCGTGACCACCGTCATCGTCTGCTTCTGTCGGCCGCCGACGAGCCAGCCGATCCAGCTCGGCCGGCGGATCTGGACGGTGACGGTGAGGCGCTCACCGGGCGTGAGTCGGACGCGCGGCCAGACGGTCCCGCCGCGCAGCACGACCGGCACCAGCCTACCGTCGGAGCTCTTGACCGACAGGTGCTCGACGTGTCCGGAGAAGCCCGGCAGCGAAATGCCCGCGAGACCGCTCGGCGACGCAGCGACGCCGACGCCCGGCCACGCCAGCAGCGCCGCCACTGCAGCCGCGGCGACGACGAGGCCGAGACAGACCGCCGTGAGAAACCACCTGCGCAACACGACTATTCAGTATGGCCTACGCTCAGACGGAGATGGCAAGTCCCGACGGGGGCAGAGGGATCCCGCGCGAGCTCTCGCTCGGCGAGATCGACGAGTTTCTGCGCGGACAGCGGATCGCACGTTTCGGTTGTCACGGCGCCGGGACAACGTACGTGGTGCCGCTCATCTACGCCTACGAGGACGGCGCGGTCGTGGCGGTCACGACCGAGGGCCGCAAGACCGCGATGCTGCGCGACAACCCGCGCGTCTGCGTCGAGGTCGACGAGTACGACGCCGACGGAAAGGGAAGCTGGCGGAGCGTGATCGCCCACGGCACCTACGAAGAGCTCGACGGCGATGCAATCGAGCCCGCGCTTGACTTGATGCGCGAGCGCTTCGCACGCACCGCGGGCCGCGCTGCCGAACCGCGGCCGCTCGGGCCGAACGTCGTCGTCCTGCTCGTCAAGCTCGACGAGGTCTCGGGCCGGACCGTCGAGCGGTGATTTTCCTGCGTAAGCAGGGAATGAGACTTTGTACGGAAATAGAAAAACACCTGGTTTGGGAATGGACTTCGGTGCAACGCCGTTCTATAACTCGAAAGGCGGTGCGCAGTAGTCAGCCGTAATCACGCCGCCCGGGGCGCCAAATCCGGCAGCCCCCCACGACCGAAAGGAACGAAACACACTGAACGACACGATTCACCTGCACGATCTCTCGCCTGTCGAGCGGCTGCTCGAGGAAGCCGCCGAGCGCGGTTTCGTCGAGGAGAAGGACATTCAGGCTCTCGCCGACGAGCACGAGCTGACCGAGGACGACGTCACCGGTCTCCGCGCAGTGCTCGAAGAGCGCGACGTCGTCGTGCGCGAAGAGACGCCTGAGGAGACGCGCCCGGTCGCGGCCGCGCCGGTCACCGGCACGCTGGACCCGCTGCAGCTCTTCATGGACGCGGCGGGCCGACACAAGCTGCTCACGGCCGCCGACGAGGTTGCGCTCGCGAAGCGCATCGAGCGCGGCGATCTCGCAGCGAAGGAGAAGATGATCAACTCCAACCTGCGCCTGGTCGTCTCGATCGCGAAGCGCTACCAGGGCCACGACGTACCCCTTCTCGACCTGATCCAGGAGGGCGTGATCGGCCTCAACCGCGCAGCTGAGAAGTTCGACTGGCGCAAGGGCTACAAGTTCTCGACCTATGCGACCTGGTGGATCCGCCAGGCCTGCCAGCGAGCGGTCGCGAACCAGTCGAAGACGATCCGCATCCCGGTGCACGTCCAGGAGCGCCGCATCAAGCTCAACCGCGCCTCGGCCGAGTTGCAGGCCAAGCTGGGCCGCGAGGCGACGGCGGAGGAGCTTGCCCAGGCGACGCGGCTCAAGCTCGAGCACGTCGTGGAGGCGCTCGACGCCGTCGACTCCGTCTCCCTGAATCAGGGCCTCGGCTCGGACGGCGACTCGGAGCTCGGCGACCTGTTCGCCGACGAGTCGACGGTCGATCCCGCCGAGGAGGCGGTCGAGTCGGTCCGTCGGCAGCGCGTCCAGCGCGCGGTCGCGGACCTGCCCGAGCGGCAGCGGCGCATCATCGAGCTCCGCTTCGGCTTCGAATCCGAGCCCGCCTCGCTCGAGACGATCGGCAAGGAGCTCGGCCTGACGCGGGAGCGCGTCCGGCAGCTCGAGAGCGACGCCCTCGCGCGGCTCCAGCTCGCGCTCGGCGACGAGCTCGTCTTCGCCGCCTAGGCAAGAGGTCTGAGACACCGCGAAGGGCCGGGAGCGATCCCGGCCCTTCGTCGCTCCGGATGGAATCTCGTCGAGCTAGCCGCCGACGACGAAGGTCGGAGCGGGCTCGAACTCGTCGGTGAGCACCGTGCAGAGCAACTCCACCACTTGCCGGTCGAACTGCTGGCCCGCGCAGTGACGAAGCTCCGCGACCGCCTCCTCCGGCGTCCGCGCCGCGCGGTACGGCCGGTCGCTCGTGATCGCCGAGTACGCGTCACAGACGGCGATGATCCGGGCCGCAAGCGGGATCGCCTCGCCGGCAAGCCCGTCCGGGTAGCCGCCGCCGTCCCAGTTCTCGTGGGTCGAGCGCACGATCACGCCGACCGGTCGCAGAGCGGGCGCCGCACTGAGGATCCGCTGCCCGATCAGCGTGTGGGAGTGGATGAATCCCCACTCGGTCGGATCGAGGGGGCCGGACTTCTGCAGCACGACGTCCGGGATGGCGAGCTTGCCGACATCGTGCAGCTCCGCCGCGAGCCGGAGCTCTTCGAGCTCGTCGCGCGCGAGGCCGAGCCGCTCTCCGATGCGCACCGCGAGCGACGAGACGTCGGCCACGTGGGCGCGGAGCTCCGGTTCGCGTTCGGCGAGCGTGCGCAGCAGTGGCTCGTGCGCCGTCCCGCGGCTGATCTCCGCGAGCAGCTCCTTGTGGTCGTACAGCCGCTCGTCCGCCACGCTCAACGCCGTCGAGACCGTGGTTGCCTCATCGGGGATGACCGCCGCTCCGTAGGCGCTCGTGACGTCGAAGCCCTCGCCGCTCTCGCAGAGCGCCTCGGCGACGCGCGGAAGGTCTGGCTCGGGCGCGGGCAGCAGAACGCAGAACTCGTCGCCGCCCATCCGGTACGCCTCCCCCGCAGGCGCCACCGCCGTCGCAAGCTTGGCTGCGAGGCGGCTCAGCAGGGCGTCTCCGGCGGGGTGCCCGAACGTGTCGTTGTACGTCTTGAAGCCGTTGAGGTCGAAGAGCACCAGCATGCGCGGCTCGTCCTCGCGCGCCGCTTCGATCTCGGCCGCCAGATCGGCAATGAGCTTGCGGCGGTTGGCGAGCCCGGTGAGCGAATCCGTGAGAGCCTCGCGGCGGCTGGACTCGAGCAGCTCGGCGTTCTCCCGGAAGCTCAGTGCCGTCCGCGCCAGGACGAGCACGATCGTCGCGCTGGCGAGGACGAGCGTGATCGGATGCTCCGGCCGCTCGGACGCGGCCACGAGCACTCCGGTCGCGATCAGGCCGCATACGATCGGCGTGCCGATCAGCGCGCGCTCCCGGAGTTCGACCCGCCGAGCGCGCCCGGGCCGCTGCCAGGCAGCGAGCGCGATCAGGACGAGCGAGACCGGCCAGACCAGATCGAGAATCGTTCCCTCGGTGTAGCTGCCGATCGCCGTCCGGTAGAGGTAGACGGCGTCGCCGACCGTGTTGAGGAGCAGACCCGCGGCGATCAGAGTCCAGGCCCGGCCGGGTTGCCAGCGGGTGACCGAGAAGACGAAGACGATGAGCGCGAGCAGGAGCACGTCTCCGAGCGGGTAGGCGAGGTTCGTCACCACGACGAGAGTGCTCCCGTGCGTCGAACGCACCACCACCTCGACGAGCACCGACGAGGAGAGCGCGGCCCCCGCCGCAGCGGCGACGAGCCCGTCGAGCCAGAGACTCGGGCTGAAGGTCGACACGCGCCGGCGGAGGAGGAGCACGATCCCGATGTAGAGCAGCGGGTAGAAGGCGAGGTACGCGACGTCGGCTGCGGACGGGAAGGGCGGATTCCCGCCGTACCAGAAGTCGTAGAGGATGTCGCCGATGGTCGTGGCGAGCAGTGCGCCGCCGATGAAGAACCAGGCGGAGCGCTCGGCACGAACGAGCACCGCGCGTGCGAGGCAGCCGAGCGCGGCGAGCAGCTCCAGGCCCTCGTAGATCCAGGTCTCGTACATCCGCGAGCCACCCTCCGAGACGTGGGTGAGGTAGTGGAGTGCGAGCAGGACAAGGCCGGCGACGAGGATCGCCTGCCAGAGCCGCAAGACCGCGGGCGCGCGAAGGTGAGCCGCAGCTTCCATAGTGCTGAAGCCACATATCGACAGGTCTCGGCCGCTGCTTTATGGCACAGATGCGCCTACACCACGGCTGCTGAGGCTCCGAGCCCGGTGCGCAGGCGGATCAGCAGCGCTTCGAGCGCGAGCGGCGTCGAGACCTGCAGCTCCTCGGCCTCCCGCCAGGCGGCGCGCACGACCTCGCACGCCTCCTCGGCGGCGTGCATTCGCTCGAGAGTGGCGTCCTTCCGCAGCTCCTCGAGTCGGTCGACGTGGACGGCCGCCGACTCGGCGCCGGCGGCCACCACCACGAGGTCGCGGTACCACGACTCGAGCTCTTCGAGCAGCGAGAGCAGCTCCTCGCGCTCGGCGCCGCGCTGTGCGCGCCGGAGGCGCTGCTCTGCCTCCCTCCCCTTCAGCTCGAGGGACTCCACCTGCAGCTCGGCCGCCTCCTTCGCCTCCGCGCCGCGCTGGGCGATACCGGCGAGGAGCGCCTCGGCGCCGTCGGACGGTTCGAAGGCCGGGTCGGCGTAGACCGCACGCGCGACGCCGATCAGCGCCTCCCGCCGTTCTACGGCAGCGGGGTCGAGGAGCTGGAGCGCACGGCCGAGCCGTCCGCCCGCGACCCGCGCCAGCGTCGTCAGCTCCTCCTCGCCGAGCTCGGGCGCGTGCTCGCGGATCGCCTGCCGCACCGCCGGCTCCGACAGGCGGCGGAACGGAACGAGCTGGCAGCGGGAGCGGATCGTCTCGGGCAAAGGCCCCAGCCGCTCGGCGACGAGGACTACGACGGCATACGGCGGCGGCTCCTCGAGATCCTTCAGCAGCGCATCCGCGGCGTCCTCGTTCAGCGAGTCCGCGCCGAAGATCAGGTAAACGCGCCGCTCGCCTTCGAACGGCCGCATGTGCAGGTCGCGGCGCAGCTCTCGAACGTCGTCGATCCGGATCTGCTCGCCAAGCGGCTCGAGGAGGTAGAGGTCCGGATGGCTGCCGCGCTCGACGCGTGCGTGGTCGCCGAGCAGCTCCGCCGCAAAGCGACGGGCAAGCTCTCGCTTGCCCACGCCGGCGGGGCCGTGGAAGAGGTAGGCGTGGGCAGGCCCCTCCCTCCGGCGGCCGCCAACGTTGGCCGGGTCTTCCGGCCGCACGCCGGCAGCTTCGCTGCCGGCGTTTGCAGCCTCGAGCGCTGCCGCCAAGAGCCGCTTCGCCTCGTGCTGCTCAGGAACGCTCTCGAAGCCGCTCACGTACCTCCCTTGCAATCGCCTCGGGCTCTCCGGTTGCGTCGATCGTGACGATTCTGTCGGGGAAGCGCTCGGCCAGCTCGCGGTAGGCGGCATCGACCTTCGTCTGGAGCTCGGTGCCCTCGCGCTCGAGCCGATCGGGGTCGACGTGGCGGCCGGTGGCAACCCCCGGGTCGAGGAGGAGCAGGAAGGTCACGTCGGGGAGCAGCCCGCCCGTCACGGCGAGGTTGAGCTGCAGCACCGCGTCGATCCCGAGCCCGCGCGCGATCCCTTGGTAGGCGAGCGACGAGTCGAGGTAACGGTCGCAGACGACGTCGGCACCACGCTCGAGTGCCGGCCGGATCACCTCCTCGACGTGCTCGGCACGAGATGCGGCGAACAGCGTCGCTTCCGCCCAGGCGCCCATGACCGGCCCGTTGAGGACCACGTCGCGTACCGCCTCGCCGAGCTCCGTGCCGCCGGGCTCGCGGGTGAGCACGACGTCGCGACGCTCGGCGGCCAGCCCGGCCCGCAGAAGCTCCGCCTGCGTCGACTTCCCCGAGCCGTCGGCTCCCTCGAACGACACGAACACTCCTCGCCACGATACGCGGCCGGTCCGCGTCAGGAGGAGCAGGCGCGCGCAGGGCGAACCGTGACGTCCGTGGAGCACGCCCCACCGTTCACCCGTCCCGTCCCATGGCGCATGGCCGCACTCGTTACGAGTCTCGTCGCTCTCGCGACAATCGGCGGACTTCTGGTTCTGCGCCGTCCGGCACCGACAGGTGCTGCGTCTCAGGCCCGCCGCGTCTCGAAGCGGCAGGAAGTGAAGCCGCTGCGGCGGCGGTCGCGCGTGTCGGTGCTCGTCCTCAACGGCAACGGGACGTCCGGCGTGGCAGGCGCGACGGCGACGCAGCTGACCGATCGCGGCTACCACTCGGCGACGGCGAGCAACGCATCGATCGACAATTACGCGACCTCGCTCGTCCTCTATCGGCCGGGCTGGGAACGCGAGGCGCGGCGGCTCGCCCGAGATGCAGACATCCGGGTCGTCGCGGCTCTCGACGGCAGCTTGCCCGCCGGTTCCGGTCGCGACCAACTCGTCGTCATCCTCGGCCCGAACTAGCTTCAGAAGCCGCCTCCGGTTCCGTCCGATGCGGGGTCTACGGTCCCGTTCCCCGTCGGTGGATTCGTGTGCCGACGGTGCGGTCGAATAGCAGGCGGCGACTAGAGTTCCGGGAGGGAAGATGGCAAGCGTCGAGCACGTTCAGGGCAGCGAAACGACGGCCTACGAGGTCGTGAATACGGTCGTCGAGGAGGGCGCGCGGCTCGGCGTGAAGCGCTTCTTCACGATTCCCGGCCGCGACCCGTTCGACGAGATCGAGTGGGAGACGCGTGACGCGATCATCCCCGGCCGCGACGGCCCTGCCTTCGAGCAGCGCGGCGTGGAGTTCCCGAAGTTCTGGTCGCAGACCGCGACGAACATCGTCGCGCAGAAGTACTTCCGCGGCCGCCTCTCCTCGCCGGAGCGCGAGTCGAGCGTCAAGCAGATGATCGGCCGCGTCGTCGACACCGTCGTCGCCTGGGGCAAGCAGGGCGGCTACTTCGCCGACACCGACGAAGCCGAGACCTTCGAGGCCGAGTTGAAGACGATCCTCGTCAACCAGTACGCCTCGTTCAACAGTCCCGTCTGGTTCAACGTCGGCTTCGAGGCCGCACCGCAGTGCTCGGCCTGCTTCATCCTCTCGATCGACGACTCGATGGAGTCGATCCTCGACTGGATCCGGCGCGAAGGCGTCATCTTCCGCGGTGGCTCTGGCTCGGGCGTGAACCTCTCCCGGCTGCGCTCGTCGAAGGAGCAGCTGTCGAAAGGCGGCTACGCCTCCGGGCCTGTTTCCTTCATGCGGGGCGCCGATGCCTCCGCCGGCACGATCAAGTCCGGCGGCAAGACCCGGCGGGCGGCGAAGATGGTCGTCCTCGACGTCGACCATCCCGACGTCGAGGAGTTCATCTGGTGCAAGGCCAAGGAGGAGCGCAAGGCTCGCGTCCTCGAGCAGGCCGGCTACGACATGTCGCTCGACTCGGCCGACTGGGCCTCGATCCAGTATCAGAACGCCAACAACTCCGTCCGCGTCAGCGACGCCTTCATGGAGTCCGCGACATCCGACGAGGAGTTCAACCTCACCGCACGCACCGACGGCACCGTCCTCGAGACGAAGGAGGCAGGCGACCTGCTGCGCCAGATCGCGGCGGCAGCCTGGGAGTGCGCGGATCCAGGCGTTCAGTACGACACGACGATCAACTCGTGGCACACGCTCCCGAACACGAGCCGCATCAATGCGTCGAACCCCTGCTCCGAGTACATGTCGATCGACGACTCGGCGTGCAACCTCGCCTCGCTCAACCTGTTGAAGTTCCGGCGGGAGGACGGCGAGCTCGACGTCGAGGCGTTCGAGCATGCGGTCGACGTCGTCTTCCTCGCCCAGGAGATCCTCGTCGGCTACTCGTCCTATCCGACGCCGGAGATCGGGCGGAACGCGAAGCGGTTCCGCCAGCTGGGCCTCGGCTACGCGAACCTAGGCGCGCTGTTGATGGCGCGTGGGCTGCCGTACGACTCCGACGAGGGTCGCGCGTACGGGGCGGCGATCACCGGCCTCATGACGGGGCGCGCCTATCGGAAGTCAGCGGAGATCGCGGCGCGGATGGGCTCGTTCGAGGGCTACCAGGTCAACCGCGCGCCGATGATCGGCGTAGTCGCCAAGCACCGGGCGGCGGTCGGCAACATCGAGCACGCCGACTCGGTCCCGGCCGACCTGCTCGGCCACTGCCGCAAGGCCTGGGACGACGCGCTCGACCTCGGCGAGATCCACGGCTACCGGAACGCGCAGGCGACCGTCCTCGCCCCCACCGGGACGATCAGCTTCATGATGGATTGCGACACGACCGGGGTCGAGCCGGACTTCTCGCTCGTCAAGTCGAAGAAGCTCGTCGGCGGCGGCGAGATCACGATCGTCAACAAGACCGTGCCGATGGCGCTCGAGCGGCTCGGCTACGCGCCGCGCGAGATCGAGGAGATCGTCGCCTGGGTCGACGAGCGGAACGGCGTCGTCGGCGCGCCGTACGTGAAGACCGAGCACTTCCCGGTGTTCGATTGCGCCGTCGGCGAGCGCGCCATCCACTATCTCGGCCACGTCCGGATGATGGGTGCCGTTCAGCCCTTCATCTCCGGCGCGATCTCGAAGACGGTGAACATGCCGGAAGAGGTCACGATCGAGGACGTCATGGGCCTCTACGTCGACGCGTGGAAGCTCGGCGTGAAGGCGATCGCGATCTACCGCGACAACTGCAAGGTCGCGCAGCCGCTCTCGAGCTCCGGCAAGGACGGCCAGACTGCGGTGGCGACGCCGCCGATCCAGGTGCACGAGCGGAAGCGCCTGCCGCTCGACCGCACCGAGGTCGGCCGCAAGTTCCAGGTCGGCGACCACGAGGGCTACATCCACGTCGGCCTCTACGACGACGGCAGCCCGGGCGACATCTTCGTCGACATCGCCAAGGACGGGACGACGATGGCCGGCCTGATGAACTCGCTCTGCCTCGCCGTCTCGATGGGCCTCCAGTACGGCGTGCCACCCGAGGTCTACGTCTCGAAGCTCAGCCACATGCGCTTCGAGCCGAGCGGCCTGACGAACGACGCCGACATCCGCACCGCGAAGTCGATCGTCGACTACATCTTCCGCTGGTTCGGCAAGCGGTTCCTCACGCCCGAGCAGCAGGAGGAGGCGGGGATCCTGTCGCCCGAGGTGAAGGCACGGATGGCCGAGCGGTTTGCCAACGGCGAGGCGGCTGCGCCTGCTGAGCCCGCCGAGGCGCCGCCGCCCGGCCAGACGGCCCTCTTCAACTCGTGGGAGGACGCGGTCGAGTGCGCCCGCTGCGGCGGGCGGATGGTTCGCACCGGCAGCTGCTACACGTGCCGCGACTGCGGCACGAACACCGGCTGCTCCTAGGAAAGACGCCGCTGAAGTCGAAGGGGCCCCGATGGGGTCCCTTCCCGGCCGTATCGCGAGGGTCAGACTGGCTGCGGCAACGGCTCTCGCCGGTGCGCTGGTCATCGGCGGCCTCGCGGCGGCTCCGGCCGCTCCCGCCGCCATCACCGCGTCACAGATCACGACCCCGTCGAACCCGGCGTTCTTCGTCGCGGACGAGGACGGCAGTTCCCAGACGTTCACGATCTCCGGGACGACCACGGGCGGCAGCCCCGCCAACAACCTGGTCGACCTCCGCTGCTACTTCGGCGAAACGTCGGTGAAAGTCAAGGGCAACGTGCCGCTCAACCCCAACGGCTCGTTCTCGGTGGCCGCAGCCGATCTCGACAAGATCCTCGATCTCACCTGCCGGCTGAGGGCCGTTCCGGCCGGCACCATGCCCGCAGACGTCACGCCGTTCTCGGGGCCGGTGATCGGCGTCGGCGACCGCGAGTCGTCCAAGGTCAGCGGCGGCACGAACAACGGGAAGACCTACGACTACTCCCTCGACGCACAGCAGCAGACGGCCGCATTCGACTACGCCTCACTCGGGAGTTGCGGTCTTCACAACGGCTTCCTCTATGACCCGACGTACGCGAACACAACGGTCACGTTCGCCTGCAACTCGGGCCTCGTGAGCGCGGACTCGCCCGTCAACCCGACGCGCTCCGAGCTGCAGGTCGACGGCTCGAACGCGTACCCCCCGACCCAGGCGTTCTTCATCAACTCGAGCGCGGCCGGATTCCCGACGCTGACCGATACCTACACGGTCGACAAGGCCACTGGCAACGTCGTGATTCACGAGACGGACCCGCTCGTAAAGTGCGGGGACGCGACCTATCCGCCCAGCCAGACGAGCTGCGCGACCTTCGTCTCTGCCGGCGTGACCGACGACCGCACGGTCAGCCAGGACCACGACGGGCACATCAGCTGGGTCACTGACACGTTCAAGAGCACCGACAACAAGGCGCACTCCATCGACCTTCTCTGGGACAGCAACCAGCAGTTCTTCGGGCCGTCCGGCGACTCTTCGCAGATCGAGTACGAGTTCCCCGGCGAGAGCAGCTTCTCCACGCATACGACCGGCCAGACGGTCTCGCTGCCGTCTTCGGCGGGCAGGATCCTCCTGCGCATGCACGGCGCCGCCGACGGCTCCATGGGAACCGGCCAGGGTGCCATCGTCTACGACCGGCCGGCGACCGCAGCGAGGTTCACCTCGGTCACGACCGTCGACAGCAGGTTCACGCTGCACCAGTCCGGCACCGTGCCGGCGAAAGGCTCGACAAGGTTCCGGTTCGCTTATGTGCAGGACTACCAAGCCGCCCTGGTTGCCACACGGGCGAAGACCGCGGGAAGCCTCTTCCGGAACACGCTCACGGTCTCGAAGTCGGGTAGGGGCAAGGGCAAGGTGACGAGTTCGCCGGGCGGGATCGCCTGCGGCAAGGCCTGCACCCACCGCTATGCGTACGGGACCGTGTTGACCCTGAAGGCGAAGGCCGCCAAGGGATCGAAGTTCTCGGGCTGGTCGGGCGCCTGCAAGGGCAGCCGGCACTGCAGAGTCACCACGAACGACAACGTCAGGGTCAGGGCGAAGTTCGTCCGGCGCAAGAGCTGAGGCGAGGCTCGAGCGAGCAAGCCCTGCCCGGAGGCTGCAATCCTTCACGGGTCGAAGTCCCGAATTCGTTGCTATGCAACCGGATCGCTGCCAGGATGCGGGAATGCCCAGCTGCCGTGCCTGCGGCCAGGACAACCCGGAAATCGCCCACTTTTGTCTCGCTTGTGGGGCCGCGCTCGCCGAGGAGGCGCCGCGGCGCGAGGAGCGGCGGATCGTCAGCGTCGTCTTCGTCGACCTCGTCGGCTTCACCTCGCGCTCCGAGCAGCTGGACCCGGAGGACGTGCGCGCGATCCTCGACCCGTACCACAGGACGGTGCGCGACGAACTCGAGTCCTTCGGCGGCGTCGTGGAGAAGTTCGTCGGCGACGCGGTGATGGCGGTCTTCGGTGCGCCGACGGCCCACGGCGACGATCCTGAACGGGCGGTCCGCGCAGCGCTCGCGGTCCGGGACGCGGTGACGACGCTCAACACGGAGCAACCCGAACTCGAGCTCCGCATCCGCGGCGCCGTGAACACCGGCGAGGCTGTCGTGACCCTCTCCGCGCGGCCGGCGCTCGGCGAGGCCATGGTCGCCGGCGACGTCGTCAACACCGCCTCACGCCTTCAGCAGCACGCTCCTGTCGGCGAGATCGTGGTCGGCGAGGAGACGTACCGCGCGACGCAGGGTGCGATCGAGTACGAGCCCGTCGAGGCGGTGACTGCGAAGGGCAAGGCGGCGCCGATCAAGACCTGGCGCGCAGTAGCGGCGGCTTCGGCAACCGGCGAGCGGCACCTGTCGAGCACGCCGTTCGTCGGCCGGAACCGTGAGGTCGGACTCCTCGACGCAACCTGGGAGCGCGTCGAGCTCGAACGGCGCCCCCACCTCATCACGGTGCTCGGCGCTCCGGGTGTCGGCAAGTCGCGGCTCTCGGCGGAGTTCACGCAACGCATCTCGTCCCGCGGCGGTCGCGTCGTCCGTGGCCGTTGCCTTCCCTATCGGGAGCGAAGTCCGTACGGCGCGTTCGCAGCACAGGTGAAGGATCTCGCCGGCATCTTCGACAGCGACGACGTCGCCGTGGCGACGGGGAAGCTGCGCACCCTCGTGGAAGAGCTGGTCGGCAAGCAGGAGGCCGAGACCGTCGCGGGGCACATCGCGATCCTGCTCGGCTTCGAGACGAAGGCGACTACCCCCGACCGTGCCAGTCTCTTCCAGTCTGTCCGGGTCTTCATCGAGGCGGGATCGCGGGACGAGGCGACGGCTTTCGTGTTCGAGGACATCCACTGGGCCGACTCCGCGCTCCTCGACCTGATCGAGCTCCTCGCGGCACACCTGCATGACCTGCCCGTGCTGCTGCTCACGCTCGCGCGCCCGGAGCTGCTCGATGCCCGACCGGCCTGGGGCGGCGGTCTACTCGCCTACAACGCACTTCCGCTCGAGCCGCTCGCAGGCAACGACGCGTCGGAGCTCGCGCTCCACCTCCTTGGCGCCGACGTGAAGGCGGTCGAGGTGGCGAAAGCCGGGGAGGGGAACCCGCTCTTCATCGAGCAGCTCGCAGCCGCCATGAACGAGCGCGGCGAGGAGGCGGAGAGCCTCCCGACCACGGTTCGCGGCCTCGTGGCCGCACGGCTCGACGCGCTTCCCGCGGACGAGCGCGACGTCATCCTCGACGCCTCGATCGTCGGCAGGATCTTCTGGCGGGGCGCACTCGAGCGCATTGCACGCGATCCCGACTCCCTCGGTGTTTCCCTTGCCGCGCTCGAGCGGCGAGACCTCCTCCGCCGCGACACCGTGTCTCGGATCGAGGGAGATGTGCAGTGGTCGTTCAAACACCTTCTCATCCGGGACGTTGCGTACGACCTCCAGCCGCGCGCCCGCCGGCGTGAGGGACATCGTCACGTCGCCGAGTTCATCGAGGAGTCGACGCCGGAGGTCGGCGAGGCAGGCGCGGCTCTCGCACATCACTGGCGCGGCGCGGGCGAGCTCGAGCATGCCGTTCGACACTTCGTCGCAGCGGCGGAGGAGGCGGAGCGCGGCTGGGCGAAGCAGTACGCGGTGACGCTCTACAAGGAGGCGCTCGACATGACGCCGGCCGACGACATCGAGCGTGTCCGCTTCCTCCGCAAGCGGCTCGCCGTCGCGCAGCAGACGTACATGCACATGGATGACGCCCAGCTGCTCGGGCTCGGCAGCGGCGAGGGCTAGGCCGGTACGGGCGGGAAGTCGTCGGGGGTCACGTCGCCCGCGATCTCATGGAGCGCGTCGATCGTGTGCCTCCCCAGCTTCTTCCCGTGCTCGCGAACGATCTCCTCGTTCGGCGCCTCGTAGACGCAGTACGTGTGGACGAGCCCTTCGTCGTCGACCACGACGTGACTGTGCTCCCACGTGATCTCGGCGAACTCGGCCTCGGTCAGCGAGCGGGAGCGTCGCCCGAGGGTCGGCATCTGATCTTCCCCGACCTCGAAGCTGCGGATGATCATGTAGCGCGGCATGGCGGCGAGTCTACCGTCCTGCGTCGGCGCGGAGAAGAGTGCGGAGCTTCCCACGGTAGACGTCCATGTCGGCGTGCTTCCAGTCGGCGTGCGTCTGGTGCGCCCACGGCTTGTACAGCTCTCTGTGGTACGGGCTCGAGAGGCTCTCGTTGTGTCCGATCACGTTGCGGATCCGGATGTGGAAGCGATCGACGAGCCACGCCGTGAGCTCGAGCGAGGCGCGGATCTGGGCCGGATCGTGGAGGATCTCGGCGTCGGACGTGCCGACGTGCTCGATGCCGATGGCGACGTAGTTGAGTCCGACGGTGTGCCGGCACATGACGTTCAGGCGCACGAGCTGGTAGATCGTCCCGTCGTGGCCGACGATGAAGTGGGCGCACGTGCCGGGAAGCTCGCCGAGCTCCGGGTCGGGCGTGTTCGCCGCGAAGGTGTTCCACGCGGCGGAGAAGCTGTTACTGCCGGTGTAGTGCTCGACGATCACCTTCGGGTGGAGTCGCCAGGAGTGGATGCCGTAGTGCTTCTCGGCGTAGGCGGCCATTTCGGCCTTCCGCTTGGGGCCGTAGGGGATCGGCTTCCACACGATGTGCGGGTGTCGCGCCGAAGGCGCGCTCGCGTGTAGGCCGGGTGTCGCCGGCTTCGCCGGTGACGCTTCCAGCCCAGGAGCGACCGCGAGCGAGATCGTAAGGGCGAGTGCGGCGAGCACCGCTCCGCAGGCTAGCGCGCCTGTCCGCCTGAGAGGTGCGCACCTTCTGGTGGGCCAACGGCTTGGCTGATCTGATGCACCTGATGCGAACCCGGCGGCTGACGAACGGAACGTCTCACCTTCTCGGCGTGGTCGCCGTGGCGGTGCTCGTGCTCTCGGCGGCCGCCTGTGGGAGCGGAGGAAGCAACACGACTACGAGCACGGCGGCCGGCGGCACGTCGGCGGAGCAGTGGGCGAACGGCGTCTGCTCGTCCTTCACTACGTGGAAGAAGTCCCTCCAGAGCGTCGCGACGAGTGTCACGTCCCAGCCGTCGAAGTCGCAACTCCAAAAGGCCGAGCGGCAGGTCGAGAGCGCGACGGAGACGCTGGCGCAGTCGCTGCAGCAGCTGGGCAAGCCCGACACCGCGCAAGGGGTGGCTGCGAAGAAGAATCTCGATGCCCTGGCAACCACCCTCCAGACCGGCATGAACCAGCTCAAAACGACCTTGAACAACGCCCCCTCGGGTGCCGCGGGCGCGCTGTCCCAGATCTCGGCGCTCACCGCGACGCTCACGACGATGGCAAACAAGCTCAAGCTCGCGGGAGCGAACCTGCAGAACTTCGCCCCGAGCGGTGAACTCAAGCAAGCGTTCCAGCAGGCCAGCGCCTGCCAGAAGTACATCCACTCCTAGCGAAGCCGGTAGATCCGCTCACCGACGGGCTCCGCGCGAAACCGCTCGAGCAACTCCTTCGCGTACGGCCGCCCCGGCTCGGCGAGCAGTACCTCCCCGCCGAGGCCGGGAAGAAGCTCGGCCAGCTGTTCGGCGTTTCGTGCCTCGTAGAGCAGGTCCGCGCCGAGGACGAGGTCCCACGGCGCGGCGCGGAGCAGGGGCGCCGGCTCGCTCCAGCGAACGCGCGCGACGCGCAGGAAGACGCCGTTGCGCTCTGCGTTCCGCTGCAGCAGCTCGATCGCGTCCTCGGCCCAGTCGGTCGCCAGCACGTCGGCGTCGCGGAGCGCGGCGGCGAGAGCCGGCAGCCCGAGCCCGCAACCGAGCTCGAGGACTCGCAGCCCGCGCAGCTTGCGCGCCGCGACATGGCAGGCGAGCGCGAGGCCGCTCGGCCAGAGCTCGGCCCAGTACGGCAGGAACTCCTCCTCGTCGAACGCCGCCTCGTCGATCAGCTCCTCCGCACTTGGCGGACGGAGGATCTCGAGACAGAGGCCGTCCCCGAGCTCGACCTCCTCCTCGACGAGGTTCAGAGCGCGGCGAAGAGGTCGACCGGGACGCCGTCCGGATCGCGCAGCTGCGCGTACCGGTGGCCCCAGAACGCATCCCACGGCTCCTTCTCGCCGTGGAAGCCGGCCGCAACCACCTTCGCGTAGAGCTCGTCCACTTCGGCCGGGCTGTCGCAGACGAAGGCAAGCGCGAGCTGGTTTCCTGTCGCCCGGCTCCAGTCGGGGTCGAAGCTCCGGATGACGTCCTCGGTGTCGAGCATCAGGCGAAGCCCGTTCGGCATCGTCGCCTCGACATGATCGTCGCCCTCGCCGAACTCGATCCCGAGCAGACCGTAGAACGCGCGCGTGCGAGCGTAGTCGGAGGCGACGATCCCGATCGCGTCGAGCTGCGGCACAGCCGGGACGCTAACCGTTAGCGTCGGAGCCATGCGCCGCAGGAGGCTTGGCTCGAGCGACCTGATGGTGTCCGAGATCGCGCTCGGCTCCTGGCTGACCTACGGAGGCGGCGTCGGGCGCGAGCGAGCGGAGGCGTGCGTGGCCAAGGCGTTCGAACTCGGGATCGACTTCATCGACACCGCGAACGTGTACGCGCGAGGCCAGGCGGAGGAGTTTCTCGGCGAGGTGCTCGCCGGCCGCCCGCGCGACTCGTACGTCCTCGCCACCAAGCTCTACTGGCCGATGCCCGACGGCGGCCGCGGCCTCTCCCGCGACCAGGTCTTCACCCAGCTCGACGCGTCGCTGAGCCGGCTGCGCACCAACTACGTCGACCTCTACCAGTGCCACCGCTACGACTGGGACACGCCGCTCGAGGAGACGATGGAGGCGCTGACCGAGGTCGTCCGGCAGGGCAAGGCGCGCTGTCTCGGCTGCAGCGAGTGGCCCGCGGAGAAGATCCGCGAGGCGCAGGCGATAGAGGGCATGGAGCGCTTCGTCTCGAGCCAGCCGCAGTATTCGATGCTCTGGCGCGGCCCGGAGCGCGACGTCATTCCTGCGTCCCGGGAGCTCGGCATCTCCCAGATCGTGTGGTCGCCACTCGCGCAAGGCGTCTTGACGGGGAAGTACAAGCCCGGAGAGCCGCCGCCCGAAGGAACGCGGGCGACTTCCGAGACGATGGGCGGGTTCATGGAGCGCGCTCTCGATCAGCAGCTGCTCGAGCGCGTGCAGCAGCTGCGGCCGGTCGCCGAGGAACTCGGCCTCTCGATGGCTCAGCTCGCTCTCGCGTGGGTGCTGCGGGAGCAGAACGTCGCCTCGGCGATCATCGGTGCGAGCCGGCCCGAGCAGGTCGAGGACAACGCCGGCGCCTCCGGCGTCGAGCTCGACCCGGCGACGCTCGAGCGCATCGACGAGATCCTCGGCGACAGCGTCGCCTGGGAACCGCCTGACTCGGCTCGTTAGTCGCCGTTTCGCGTGGCCAGGATCGAGTCCGCGAGCCCGTACTCGACGGCCTCCTCCGGCGCGAGGAACCGATCCCGGTCGATGTCGCGAATAACCTGCTCGACGTCCCGGCCCGAGTGCTGCGCGATCACCTCGGCGTAGCGGCGCGTGAGGGAGAGGATCTCGCGCGCGGCGATCTGGATGTCGGCCGGCGTACCGCGAAAGCCGCCCGAGCCCTGGTGGATCATCACCTTCGAGTTCGGCAGGACGAAGCGCTTGCCGGCGGCGCCGCCCGCCAGCAGCAGGGCGCCCATCGACATCGCCATCCCGATGCAGTAGGTCTGCACGTCCGGCTTGACGAACTGCATGGCGTCGTACATCGCCATCCCGGCGTAGACGTCCCCGCCCGGCGAGTTGATGTAGAAGCGGACGTCGGTGTCCGGATCTTCCGCCTCGAGGAAGAGAAGCTGAGCGACGACGAGGTTGGCCGCCGAGGCCTCGACCTCGGTGCCGAGAAAGACGATGCGCTCGCGCAGGAGCCGCGAGAAGATGTCGAACGAGCGCTCGAAGCGGCCGTCCGACTCGACGACCATGGGGACGAGGTGGTTCGATACGCTACTCACCGGTTGCACATTAATACGCAACTAGGAGGTTGCGCAAATGGAGATCGAGCGGGAGATCGTCGTACCGGAGGAGCCCGACGAGGTTTGGGAGTCACTGACGGACCCGGAACGCCTCGAGGAGTGGTTCGCGCAGGAGGTCGAACTCGACGCGCGCCCCGGCGGCGCCGGCGTCTTCCGCTGGGGGGACGGCGACGAGCGTCACGCCGTGGTCCGGGAGCTCGAAGAGCCCGAACGGCTCGTCCTCGACTGGGACGACGGCGGCAGCGTCGCGATCGAGCTCGAGCCCGTGGTCGACGGAACACGCGTCCATGTCGTCGAGTCCTCGCCCGAGTTCGCCCCCGCGTTCGAGCTGCGCGCACTGTCGCTGGAAGCCGCGCCGGCGTGGACGGCCGCAGCGGCGGCGTAGACCGCGTCTTCGCCGCGCTGGGTGACGCCGGTCGGCGCTCCCTCGTCGAAGCGGTGGCGACCCGGGGTACGGCGACCGCGACCGAGCTCGCAGCCGAGCTACCCGTCACGCGGCAGGCGGTCGCGAAGCAGCTCTCCGCACTGGCCGACGCCGGCCTGCTGCAGGCGACGCGCGCCGGACGCGAGACCCGCTACGAGGTGACCCCGGCGCCGCTCGAGGACGCCGTCGAGTGGATGGTCACGGTCGGCGCCGCTTGGGACGAACGGCTGGCAGCGCTCGGCCGCAGCCTCGGACGTCAGGGAAAGAGCCGCTCGACCCGCCAGCCGCCCGAGGGCCCGCGTTCGTAGCGGAAGCGGTCGTGGAGACGGCTGGCGCGGTGCTGCCAGAATTCCCAGGCCTCCGGGACGAGCAGGAAGCCGCCCCAGGTCGGCGGTCGCGGCACCGGTCCTTCGCCCCGCTCGCTCTCGAGCTCGGCGAGGCGCGCGTCCAGCTCCGCCCGCGACCCGAGCGGCTGGCTCTGCCGCGAGGCGAGCGCGCCGAGCTGCGCGCCGCGGGGTCGCGTCGCGAAGTAGGCATCGGACTCCTCGTCTGAAACACGCTCGACGCTCCCCTCCGCCCGCACCTGGCGGCCGAGCGGCGGCCAGTGGAAGAGGAGTGCAGCCTGCGGGTTCGCCTCCAGCTCACGCCCCTTCCGCGACGTGTGGTGCGAGAAGAAGACGAGCCCACGCTCGTCGAAGCCCTTCAGCAACACCATCCGTACGGACGGCGCGCCGCCGGGAGTAGCGGTCGCGAGCGCCATCGCCTCCGGAACCTCGACCGCCGCTGCCGCCTCGGCGAACCAGCTCCTGAACTGTTCGAGCGGATCGGAGGCGAGATCGGCGCGCCGAAGCTCGGCCTCGACGCTCAGAGCTTCGCCCGCAGCTCAGCCGGGCGCAGGATCTTGGCACCGAGCTCGCCGTCGGTCGGCACGAGCTCCCGAACGACGCGGAGGACAACCTCGGCGTCGTCGCTGAGCGGGCTGAGGATCTTGTTGCCCTTGAGCAGCGCCTTCCCGCGCGGCCCGGAGTGAACGGCGAGGTCGCGCTCCGCGTAGCCCCGCTCGCGGAGGAGGAGGTTCGCCTGCTCGATCGCGTCGTTCACGGTGCTGGTTCTAGCGGAAGAGATCCGTCTCGGGCGGAATGACGAGGTCGGCGGCCCGCCCGTCGCCGCGCACGTCGAGGCCACGCACGACTGCAACGGGCACGCGGTCGAGCTTGCCGAAGACGAGCTGGGCTGCCCCGGCGATCTCGTCCGCGACAGCGATCCGCGTCGCGTGCAGCTCGTAACCGTTCGGATCACGCTCACCCGCGAGGTCGCGCACCACCTCCACGCCGGCTGCTCCGATCGCTACGTCCGTCGTCGCCGCACGCCACGGCCGGCCGAAGGAGTCGGTGACGATGACCCCGACGTCGGCCTCCGTCCGCTCGCGCAGCTCGTCTCGCAACCGGGCCGCCGAGGCGTCCGGATCGAGCGGGAGGAGGACGACCGTCTCCGGCTCCGGCGCGTTCGAGGCGTCGACGCCCGCCGAGCCGCAGACGTAGCCGTGACGGGTGCGCGCGATCAACAGTGGGGGTCGGACGCGGACGAGCTCGACTGCCTCGTCGAGGATGACCTGGATCCGGCGCGGATCGGCCTCGTCGCCCGCGAGCTCACGCGCCTGCTCCGAGGGCTCGACGCCCGCAAGTGCGACCACCTGGCCCTCGACCTTCGAGACGGCCTTCTGCGCGACGACGACCACGTCCCCGTCGGCGAGCTCCGCGCGCTCGGCGATGAGGGCCGCGAGGTCGTCTCCCTCGCGCAGCTCCGGCAGCCCCTCGACCGGGGCGACGGAGAATGCGAGGCCGACGTCCTTGACGAGGATCAGCGTCGGGTTGTCGTCGCTCCAGAGACCGTGCAACTCCTCGAGGGGAATGAAGCCCACTGCCTCGTAGAACTCGCGGGTCGCGTCGTAGCCGCCGGGGTCGGGGCGCGACGGGCCGAGCGTCTTCACCTGGAGGTAGCGGATGCCTCGAGCCCGGCACCAGCGCTCGGCTTCGACCACCAGCGCGCGCCCGATGCCCCGACGCTGCTGCTCCTGCCGGACGCCCATGACGTAGAGCTCGGCCGCCTGCGGCGTGTGCTGCTTGAGGCAAAGGAAGCCGATGTCCGGCTCCACCGCGAGCGTCGGGAGCGCCGCGGCGTCTTCGATGTACCGGCGAGTCGACTCCTCGATCCCGAACCAGTCGGGCAGGTCGCGGAGCACCGATTCCGCGATGCGCAAACGCGCCGTCGGGTCCTGGACCTCGACGACCTGCGTCACGGGAGCCCGGTGACGTGTATGCCGGCGTGGCCCTTGTAGCGCTTGTTGAGGTTCACGATCACGGCCGTCATCCCCTCGAGGGCGCGCGCGCTCGCCAGCGGGCCGGCGTCGAGCGCACGCCCGGCGACTACTTTCGCCGCGAGCTCGAGCGCGAGCGCCTTCGCTTCCACGTCGTCGCCGCAGACGAAGGCGTCCTCGTCGGGACGGCCGTGCGCGAGCTTGCCGGCGGCAAGCGAGTGGAGCCCAGCCACCACCGGAGCGCGAACGAGATCCTGCGTCCGCTGGGCGAGCGAGAGCGCGTCGGTGGAGCGAAGGTCGCTGGCGACGCTGAGCACGGGCGTCGTGCCGATCGCCTCCGCGAGCGCAGTTGCGGTGGAGAGCGTCCCGTCGGCCTTCGTCGCGAGCACCACGAGTTCCACGCCGCGGACAGCTTCCTCGTTCGCTGCCCCGGCAGCCGCGCCGACCCCGTGCGACTTCTCCCGGGCGCGCTCGGCGTCGCGGGAGCCGATCACGACCTCGTCGCCGGCCTCGACGAGCCGTCGCGCGAGCGCGAGTCCGAAGTCGCCGGTGCCGCCGAGGATGGCGACCCTCAAACCGGGGCCCCCGGGAAATGCGCAGCATCTTCTGGGGGGGTCATGCCGGCACCGCTCCCAATGCGGCCTCGGCCAGGCGGCGCCGAGCGTGGGCGTCGCTCATGAGCGTCCGGGTCACGATCGGCCGGACGTCCCCGAGGCCCTCGAGGTCGTGGGCGTCGGCCTCGTCCACCACGAGCGCGTCGATCAGTCCCTTGTAACAACTTGTTACATGCCGGGGTGAGGTACCGCCCGCGAGCCGGAGCAGCATCCGGTCGGCCGGCCCCTTCACCGCGCGACCGCCTATGAGTGGGCTGACGGCGACGCAAGGCACGCGTCGTCGCGCGAGCGCGTCGCGCAACTCCCGCACCGCGAGGATCGGCCCGACCGAGACGTACGGATTGCTCGGCGCCAGGAGGACGAGGTCGGCGCCGTCGATCGCCTCGAGCACGCCCGGTGCCGGCCGCGCCGCCTCCTCCCCCTCGAAGCGCACGGCATCGACCTCGTCCCGGTGGCCGCGCGCGACGAACCACTCCTGGAACGGAAACGTCCCCGCGGGCGTCTCGAGCCAGGTGCGCAGCCGGTCGTCGGTCGCCGGCAGCAGCCGAGCGGCGACGCCGAGCGCCTTCGCCAGCCGGCCGATCACGGCGGAGAGGGGCTCCTCCGCCCGCAGTGCCTGCGTGCGCACGAGATGGAGCCCCAGGTCTCGGTCGCCGAGCGCGAACCAGTCCTCACCGCCGAGCGCGCCGACGGATTCGAGCGCGTTCCACGTCTCGCCGCTCCGCCCCCACCCGCGCTGCTCGTCGGCGAGTCCCGCGAGCGCGTAGAGGATCGAGTCGAGGTCCGGCGAGACGTGGAGGCCGAGCACCTCGACGTCGTCGCCGACGTTGCCGATCACGCTCGTCGCGGCCGCGCCTACGACGTCCACCACGCCGCGGACGAAACGCGCGCCGCCCACCCCACCCGAGAGGACGGCGACGTTCAGACGTGGCTCCTCTCGAGCTCCGCGACACAGGCCTGCGTGCGCGGGCCGACGCGCAGTTGCAGCCGTCTGAGGTCCTCCATCGTGTCCACGTCGTCGGCGAGGTTGGGCACGACGACCGAGACGACCTCCAGTCCGAGCGACTCGCCGTGCGCCCGGAAGCGGTTGGAGCTGTTCGGCCCGTACAGCGGCGCGAAGGCGTCCGGCGCCGGAAGGCTGAGTGCGTTCGTGGTCCCGTCGAGGGCCTCCACCAGCGCGAGACAGCCCGCGGGCGTCGCCGCAAGCAGCGACCGGAGATCGTGCGGCACGACGCACGGGACGTCGGCGTTGACCACGAGAGTGCCACCGACCTCGACGCCTTCCAGCCCGGCCTGCACGGCCGCGCCCTGTCCTCCACCGGGGTCGGAAACGACCTCGGCTCCCGCGTCGCGAGCCGCCTCCGCGCCCTCCTCGTCGGGCGTCACGACCCGGGTGCGGCCCACCTGGACGCATGCCGCGAGTACGTCGCAGAACATCGCGTGCGCGAGCGCCCGGCGGATCCGGGTCGAGGAATGGAGGCGCGTCTTCCCTTCCGCCCCCGCAAACGGGATCACGACGGTGGCCGAGTTTCCCGCTCCGGCGCCGTACGCGCCGGCGCCTCCGCTCAAGGCCGTGCTCCGGCAAACCTACGCACGTGGCAACTATGCACGCTGCACGGCCGCTCACGGAGATACTCCGGCCGTGACGATCGCCGCGACGCAAGCGTTCCCGGGGCCGGCGTGGGAGGAGCTGCCGGACGTGATGCTGCTCGAGACCTGGCCGCCGGCAGAGCCGCTACCCGGCGTCGAGGTCCTCGTCGAGGCCGTCGTTGCGGTCGGCCCGGACGAGCTCGACCTCCTCCCCGACCTCCGGCTGGTGGCGAACTACGGCGTCGGCCATGACCGCGTGGACATCCCTGCGTGCCGCGACCGCGGAGTCGCCGTGAGCAACACGCCGGGCGTGCTCGACGGCGCGGTGGCCGATCTCACGCTCGCGCTGATCCTCGCCTGCCGCCGCCATCTCGTCCAGTCGGACCGGTTCGTGCGCGAAGGCCGCTGGCAACGCGGCTGGGCACGGCCCGAGCTGCTCGGCCGCGACCTTGCAGGCTCGACGCTCGGCCTCGTCGGCATGGGACGGATCGGCTCGGAGGTCGCTCGGCGTGCCGAGGCGTTCGGGATGCATCTCGTCCACCATCGTCGAAGCGACGGTCTGCCGCTCGACCAGCTCCTGCACGCCGCCGACGTCGTCTCGCTCCACGTGCCGCTGACGCCGGAGACCAACGGCCTCATCTCACGCGAGCGGCTCGCGCTGCTTCAGGAAGGAGCAACGCTCGTCAACACGGCCCGCGGAGCGATCGTGGATGAAGAGGCGCTCGTCGACGAGCTCGTCTCGGGCCGGATCTCCGCGGGGCTGGACGTCTTCGCCGACGAGCCCCTCGTGCCGGAGCGCCTGCTCAACCTCCCGAACGTCGTGCTGACGCCCCACATCGCGAGCGCGACGGTCGAGACGCGGGCGGCGATGACACGCGTGCTCGTCGACAACGTGCTCGCCTCCCTCAAAGGGGAGCCGCTCCCGAACGAGGTGTCTGCCTACTAGAGCGCTCCCGGTCGTCCGGCGGCGACCCAGTCGCGCACCTCGAACCAATGGCTGGCCTTCAACGCCTGCGCAACCTGCCCGTCGGTGTGGCCGGCGTAGAACACGTGGCGCTCGAGGTCACAGCAGATGGCGACCTCCGAGAGCGAGGTGTCTGGCACGTGCATGAGCGCGTCCGCCGGCAACTTTGCCTCGGCGACGGTGTAGTGCTTGAACTGGAGCTCCGGCGAGATCTCCATCAGCTCGGGCCAATCTGGGCAGGTGCGCGAACTCACGCAGGTGACGGTACCGACAGGGCCCTGCGCGCAATTAGCCCAAGCGTGCCCACGAACTGCGGGTCGGCGTTCGGCATCTCGATCCGCTCGAGCTGCATCCCCAGCTCGGCCGCTTTCTCCTGCGCCTCGACGTCGAGATCCCAGCGGATCTCGAGATGATCGGAGACGAAGCCGACGGGGCAGACGAGGACGCGCTCGACGCCCTGCCGCCGAAGAGACTCGAGGTGATCGAGGATGTCGGGCCCGAGCCACGGCTCGCCGGTCGGCGACTCGCTCTGGAAGGAGAAGCTCCAGGCGGCCAGGCCCGCCGCCTCGGCGACGAGGCGCGACGTCTCGAGCAGCTGGTCGCGGTAGGGGTCGCCCGCGTCGAGGATCCGCGCGGGCAGCGAGTGCGCCGTGAAGACGACGTGCGCGCCGGTGCCGCGCACGCGGTCGGCGAGCAGCTCGACGAAGCCCGGCTCGTCGTACCAGCTCTCGACGAAGCGCAGCTCCGCGCGGCCGGCGACTGCACGCTCGAGCTGCTCGCGGTAGCCCGCGATCGAGAGCGCGGAGTAGTGCGGCGCAAGGACGAGGCCGACGATTTGCTCGACTCCGGAGGAAACGGCCGACTCGGCAGCATCCGCGATCCGCGGCGTCCAGTGCTTCATCCCCGTGAAGACGGGCAGCCCGAGCTCGGCCTCGAGCGCCGCGCGCGTCTGCTCGGTGATCGCATTGAGCGGCGAGGAGTCTTCGCTGCCGAGCCGCCGGTAGCGCTCGACGAGGTCGGCGAGGTGCTCGGGCGCGATCGGGCGGCCGCCTCGGATGTCGGCGTAGTACGCCGGGACATCCGCCAGCCGCTCCGGCGAGCCGTAGGCCATCAGGACGACGGCGCTCTTCATGCCGCTCGACCGTAGCTGCGGACGAGCTCCGCGAGGCGCGCGAGGACGTCGGGATCGGTCTGCGGCAGGACCCCGTGGCCGAGATTGAAGACGTGGCCGGCACGACCGCCGGCTCGGCGCAACACGTCGAGGGCCGCCCACTCGACCCGCTCCCACGGGCCGAGGAGCACGGCCGGCTCGAGATTGCCCTGAATCGCCCGTTCCTCCCCGAGGGCGGTCCAGGCGTCGTCGAGCCGGATGCGCCAGTCGACGCCGACCGCACTGCCGCCGGCGACCGCCATCTCGGCGAGCAGCTGGGGCGTCGCGCCGGTGCCGAAGTGGATCGTCGGGACACCCGCCGCCTCGAGCACCCGGGCGGAGTAGGGAGCGACGAACTCGCGGTAGTCGGCGACGGAGAGCACGCCGACCCAGGAATCGAACAGCTGGATCGCGTCGGCGCCCGCCTCCGCCGTCGCCGCGACGTAGCTCGCGAACTGCTCGGTCAGCCGCTCCATGAGCGCATGCCAGACGGCGGGCTCGCGATACATGAGCGTCTTGGTGCGGACGAAGTCGCGACTCGGCTTCCCCTCGACGAGGTAGCCGGCGACGGTGAACGGTCCGCCGCAGAAGCCGACGAGCGCTCGCTCGGGCTCGAGCTCCCCGCGCACGAGCCGCACGGCTTCGAGGATCGGCGCCGCCCACTCCTCCGCGTCGGCGACCTGGAGCCGCTCGACCTCCTTCGCTGAATCGACAGCGTGCTCGACTACCGGCCCGATACCCGCGACGAGCTCCACCTCGACTCCCATGCCGAGGACGGGCGACATGATGTCGGCAAAGAGAACCGCAGCGTCGACGCCGTGCCGGCGCACCGGCTGCAGCGTCACCTCCGCGCAGAGCTCAGGCGTCCCCGCGATCTCGAAGAAGCCGTGCCTCTCCCGCAGCGCGCGGTACTCGGGCAGCGAGCGCCCCGCCTGCCGCATGAACCAGACCGGCGTACGCTCGGTCGGCTCACGCCGCAGGACGCGGACGAGAAGCGGGTCGACGCTCAGACGCCGCGCACTCAGACTCTGATCGGCTCGCGGCCCTGCTCGCGCAACAAGCGGGAGAGCCCTTCCTCGAGTGTGATCTCGGGCTCCCAGCCGAGGAGCTGCTGCGCCCGCGTGATGTCGGGCTTGCGCTGCATCGGATCGTCCACACGGAGCGCCTCGAAGACGATCTCGCTCGCGGAGCCGGTGATCCGCTTCACGATCTCTGCGAGCTCGAGCAGCGTCCGCTCGTCGGGATTGCCGATGTTGACGGGCAGATGCTCGCCGCTCTCGGCGAGGAGGACGATGCCGCGAATGAGGTCGTCGACGTAGCAGAAGCTCCGCGTCTGCGACCCGTCGCCGAACACCGTGAGCGGCTCCTCGGCGAGTGCCTGCCGAACGAAGTTCGAGATCGCGCGGCCGTCGTTCGGCCGCATCCGAGGGCCGTATGTGTTGAAGATCCGCACGACCGCGGTGTCGACGCCCTGCTGGCCCTGGTAGGCCATCGTCAGTGCTTCGGCATAGCGCTTCGCCTCGTCGTACACGCCACGCGGCCCGATCGGGTTCACGTGCCCCCAGTACGTCTCGGGCTGGGGGTGGATCTGCGGGTCACCGTAGACCTCGCTCGTCGAGGCGAGGAGGAAGCGAGCGCGCTTGAACTTCGCCAGCCCGAGCGCGTTGTGCGTCCCGTAGGAGCCGACCTTGAGCGAGTGGAGCGGCATCCGGAGGTAGTCGTCCGGGCTCGCGAGCGCTGCAAAATGGAAGACGAGGTCGATCGGCTCGTCGACGAGAATCGGCTCCGTCACATCGTGGTCGACGAACGTGAACGCGTCGTCGGGGACGTGCTCGATGTTCGCGAGCGAGCCACTGACGAGGTTGTCGACGCAGATGACCCGGTGGCCACGCTCGAGCAGGTAGTCGCACAGATGCGAGCCGAGGAATCCGGCTCCTCCTGTCACCAGCGCGGTCGGCACGGGGCGATGCTAGCTGAGCTACTTCAGGTCTTTGTTGGACTCCATGTCGAACCACATGGCGAACAGGGTGAACTGGAGGCCCGAGATGACGAGCAGCGCGACCAGGACAACGGTTGCGATGGGGATCGAGTAGCCCGCGATCCGGTAGCCGACGACCACCATCCCGAGCAACACGCCGGCGACGGTCGCGATGAACCCCATGACGTAGAAGAACACGAGCGGATGGAAGTCGCGCTTCACGTACTTCTCCCACAGCCGCCAGAAGAAGCCCTTCAACAGGAGCCAGGCGATCCGCGGCACGACGTGGCGATAGCGCAGGTCCGAGCGCTCGCCGACGCCGTAGATCGGACGAGACGGGAAATCCCGCACACGCGCGTTCCAGACGTTCAGGTGAACGAGCATGTCGTTCGGGAAGCCGTAGTTCGTGTAGATGTGGTCGAGGTCGAGTCGCTCGAGCATCTCGCGCGAAACGGCGGTGTAGCCGGACTGCGAGTCGGCGACGTGCCAGTAGCCCGAGGCGATCTTCGTCAGCATCGAGAGGATCGCGTTGCCGAAGAAGCGAGTCTTTGGGATCAGCTGCCAGGCCTGGCCGCTGGCGAGACGATTCGCCTTCGCGTAGTCGAGCTCGCCGCGCGCTACCGGCGCGACGAGCGTCGGCAGGTCCGCAGGATCCATCTGGTTGTCGCCATTCATCACGACGACGACGTCGATTCCGTCGGCCAGAGCCTGACGGTAGCCGGTGAGGGTCGCCGCGCCGACGCCGCTCCGGCGCTCGTGCGTGAGCACCTCCACCCGCGGGTCGCCGAGCTCGCGTGCCCGCTCGCCGGTGCGGTCGGAGGAGCCGTCGTCGACGACGAAGATCCGGTCGACGAGAGGCGACACGCCGCCGAGTGTTGCCGCGATCAGCGCCTCCTCGTCGTACGCGGGCACGACGACCCCCACGCGCTTGCCCTCGAACACGCGAAGAGGCTAACTACTCGCCGTTGCGCGGCGTGACCCGCGCCGCGACGGGATCCCACAGGAGCGCCGCGATGGCGCCGAGGATCAGCCCGATCAACGCCCCGATGACCACCGTGTTGCGGCGGCTGCGCGCAGTGATCTTGTTCGAGGCGGCGCGCGTGTACACGTACGGCGACTCGACGGTCTTCGCAAGCAAGAGAAGCTGCGAGTTCGTGGTCTTGTCGAGCTGATCGCTGTGTAGCGTCGTCTGGAGGAAGAGCTTGTTCGTGTCGGAGATGCTCGGGTTGGCGATCGCCGCCTGGATCGTCTTGATGTCCTCGTTGTCGAAGGCGATGTGGGCCTCGAGGTTCTTGATCTTGGCCGCGGGATAGACACCAAGTCTCTGCACGGCCTCGGCGGCGAGTTCGTTCGCGGCGCAGGCGGCGACCTTGCCCTTCTTCGACTGGACGCTGACCTTGACGAGAGGGCTGAGCGCCGCCGCCCCGCTCCCCTTCGAGGACGCGCCGGTTGCGACCGCCTGGGTGGAGATCCCCTTCTGGAACGCTCCTGCCTTCGCATGGCAGAGGTTCGCGACCGTGTTTATCGCTGACTGCGCGTTGACGGCCTGCCCGACGGCCGAGGGGTTCGTCTGCGGCGTGATCACCGGGTTGCCACCGGTCGGCGACAACGGCTGGCCGAGATAGACCGTGGCAGTCGCCTGGTAGACCTGGTTCCCGTGGAGTGAGACGAGGTAGCCGATCACCGCGCCCGCTACGAGCCCTGCGACCAGTAGCCACCAGCGGACCCCCAGCAGCCGGACGTACCGTGCGAAGTCGACTTCCTGCTCGGCCTCGGGGTCGAAGCCGCGCTGAGGGGGAGCAGGCGCAGTCACGAGGGGCGACGATAGCCGACGGCCATGAGCACGCTCTTATGAACTGGCTGAGAAACGCTCAGCGCGCGAGCTGCCGGCGCTTCGACTGGCGCGGCTCGACGGCGTAGAGGCGCGAGAAGCCGTTGAAGAGCAGGCGCTGCCCATTCCCCGAGACCGGGACGTACTGGCCGTGTGGGAAGGTCATGAGGCGGCGCCCCGTGTGGAGGTTCACGCCGATGATGCGGTGCGAGAAGCTGCCGACGTACGCGACGCCGTCCACGATCACGGCTGCTCCCGAGATCGGCCCACCGGTGGGGATCCGCCACAGGATGCGGCCGGTCGCGGCCGACGAGCCGTAGAACCAGCCGGTGTACGAGCCCCAGCAGACGACGCCGTCCGCCACGGCGGGAGAGGAGTAGACGTAGTAGCCGGCCGTGTCGCGCCAGAGGTAGTGGCCGCTGGTGGTGAACGCAGTCAGCGAGTTGCCCGTGGACGAGGGAATGAAGACCCGGCCGTGCGCGACCGCAGGCGTCCCGTAGATCTTCCCGTTCACGATCTTCACCCAGCGGGTCGCCCCCGTGGTCGGCGAGAGCGCCCACAGACGCCCGGCGTAATCGCCGATGAACAGCCTTCCGTCGGCGATTGCCGCGCTCGAGGTGATCTTCGCGCCGAGAGATCTACGCCACTTCAGCCGATGCGTGCGCAGATCGAGCGCGTACATCTCCCCATTCGCGTCGCCGAAGTAGTCGACCCCGTTGACGATGATCGGCGACGACTCGATTGCCGAGCCGGCGTTCCAGCTCCACTCGAGATGACCGTCACTGCGGTTGAGGATGTAGACCCCGCCGCCCATCGTGTGGTAGACGATCTCGTTACCGTAGATCGCCGGCGAGGAAGCCATGCGCGGCCAGCCGGGCGTCCGGTGGATCCAGGCGAACTTGCCGTCGCGCATCGAGAGCGCGTGTACGGTCGAGCGGGCGTTCCCGATGTATGCGATCCCGTCGTCCACGACGGCCGGAAACTCGATCAGGCCGCCGAGAGCGCGGCTCCAGATGAGCCGAAACGGTGGGCGCAACCGGATCTGCGCGGGTGCCTGCGTGCGCGCCGCAGTAGCGCCGTAGAGCGGCCACTGCAGCTCCGGCCGGTAGACGTCGATCGTGTGCCAACGGTTCTGCGAGAAGTCGACGGGGACGTGGGCATGGCCGTAGCCGCGCGCCGAGACGGAGACCACGTGCCGCCCCCGCGGAGCCTTGATCGTCGTGACGCCGTGCCGATTGGTGCGTCCGGTCTTCCCCCAGAGGCTCACGCGAGCGTTGCGCACGCGCACGCGCCGGTCGCCGTCGAGGATCGTGACGACCAGCTTCGTCATCGCGCCGATCGCGTAATGCGCGTGCTTCGGCTTCGGCTTCGGCTTCGCCGTCGTCTGCGTCTTCGGCGCGGTCGTGACTTGCCGCTGCGCGCCGCCCCCGCAGCCGGTGAGCAGGGCGACGAGGACTGCCACCACCAGGACGCGGGCGGTCACGCGTGTTCCCCGACCGCGAGCTCGCGGTACTCGGTGAGGAGGAGCGGAGCGCCGTCGATGTCGCGCAGGATCACGTTGTCGTCGGGAAAGTGCGGCACGGTGTCGCCGATCTCGTCCAGTCGCCCGAGCGTCGTCAGCACCTGGGCCTCAGCCATGTTCGCACCGCCGTCGGCGAGCGCCGAGGTCGCTGCGACGTGGCGGACGTTGATCTCGGTGACCTTGAGCGCCCCCGTGCGGTCCTCGCGCAGGTCGACGGTGAGCAGGCCGTGCGCGGGCTCGCCCGTGAGACCGGCGACGAAGCGCACCGCCTGCTCGGCGAGGGCGCGCGCCCGCTCGTCGTTGAGGAGACGGCCGCGGTTGATGTTCCCGGTCACACCCGACACGGCGAGATGCCCCATGAAGTACTCGAGCCGTTCGTAGCAGCCCGCCTTGAGCAGCTCGTCCTGGTGGAAGAGAAGCGAGCAGGCGATGTTCCGTCCCGGAAGGTGCTCGGCGACCATGAAGCTCGAGATCTCCGGATTGAGGTAGGCCCAGGCGTACGCCGCCTCGGGCTCGCCGACCTGGATCGAGCCGATCCCGCTGGAGGACGCGTCCGAATGGTCGCGGAGCCAGACCGGGCCGCCGTCCAGGTCGATCCCGCGGCGCTCGAGCAGCTCTTCGCGGCTCACGATGCGATACCGCGGCACGAGCCCCGTCTCGCGCAGCGCGTCGTAGAGCTTCCCCTTGCTGATCGCAATTGCCACGAGACCGGGCGGCGGCAGCAGCGTCGGCACCGGAAACTCGCCACCGCTCCAGAAGAGCACTTCGGCCTCGGGTCCGACGAGCGCGGCGTCGATCCGCTCCCGCTCGCAGATGTCCGCCACGAGCTCGGCGTAGCCCGGATCGTTCGGCTGGGACACGCGATAGACGCGGTCGTACAGCCCCTCGTAGAAGCCGTACCAGTTGCCGCCGCGGTCGGCTCCCACCAGCGTCGCGTCGGAGAACGCGGGGCTCGCGCGGAGGGAGCGGGCGATGGCTCTCGGCGTGACGCCGCAGGCGCCCGTAACGAGGATGTTCAGGGGCGCCACTGCGGCCCAGGGTAGCTCCGGTCCCTCAGGACTCCGACTTCCAACCCCCGGTTTCTCCCTTGTACGTGCCGCTGAAGAGCGCGAACGGCGTCCGCGCGAGGATCCGCAGGTCGAGGCGCGGGGAGCGGTGCTCCACGTACCAGACGTCGAGCTCGATCCGATCCGCCCACGGCAGCGCGGCTCGGCCGTTCACCTGAGCCCAGCCGGTGATGCCCGGCTTCACGTCCAGCCGATGCTGCTGCCGCTCGTCGTACTGCTCCACCTGGTAGCGGAGCGTCGGCCGCGGCCCGATCACGCTCATCTCACCGCGGACGACGTTCCAGAGCTGCGGCAGCTCGTCGAGCGAGAGCTTGCGTAGCAGCCGGCCCGCGCGCGTGATGCGGGTGTCTCCGCGGTCGACCGAGAGGCCGGCGCCCATCGTCTCGGCGCCGACGACCATCGTGCGGAGCTTGAGCAGCTCGAAGTCGGCACCGTCCCTGCCGACGCGCGTCTGCCGGTAGAGCACGGGGCCACCGTCCTCGAGCTTGACGGCCAGCGCGGCGAGCGCGAGCACCGGCGATGCGAGCACCAGCGCCGAGCCCGCGATCGCGACGTCTGCGGCCCGGTTCACGCGAGCTCCTCTCGCTGCGGCGCCCACGTCGCGGGGACACCGCGCCGGAGGTAGTTCCAGAGGGCCACGACCGTCGCCCAGGTGATGAGGACGTAGTAGCGCGCGATCCCGACGCCGGCGAGCGCCGCCGCGAACAGGCCGAGCTGCAGGCCGAGGAAGACGGCGTAGACCGCGCCGTGACCGAGCAACGCGAGCGAGCTCCCGAGCAGGATCAGGTGGAGGATCCCGCTCGCGTAGCGAAGATGCCGGTGTGAGACGAGCGCGAGGAAGTAGCCCGGGCGCTGGCCGCGCAGCATGCGGCCCCGCAACACGATGAGCCAGGCGTGCTCGAACATCCGCACCTTCCGCCGGTACTCGCTCTCATTCGTGGGAGTCGGCCGCTCGAAGGCGAGCGCCTCCGGCTCGTAGACCGCACGCCGGCCACGCTGGACCATCAGGTACGGGAGCGAAAGGTCGTGCCCGAAACGCGGGTCGACCTCGGCGTAATCCGATCGGCGCAGTGCGTAGACGGCGCCGTTGCCGGCCGTGACGGAGCCGAGCCGCGACTCTCCCTCCCGCGTCACGAGCTCGTAGCGCCAGTAGACGCCTTCCTTGTTCGAGCCGTCCGGAGCCTCGAGGCGCAGGCGGCCGCAGACATACGCGACCCCCGGATCGGCGAAGTTGCGAACGAGCTTGCGTAGCGCGTCGGGCGCCCACGTCGCGTTCGCGTCGGAGAAGGCGACGACGTCCGCCTCCGTCGCGCGAACGGCAGCGTCCTGCGCCGCGACCTTGCCACCGCGCGGGTTTCGGATCACGCGGGCGCCGGTGGCCTCCGCGAGCTTCTCGGTCCGGTCGGTGGACGCGTCGGACGTGACCACCAGCTCGAGCAGCTCCGGCGGATAGTCGAGCGCGCGGAGGTTCTCGAGCCGCCTCTCGATCGAGCTCTCCTCGTTGTACGCGCTGACGATCACCGCGACCGAGGGGAGGTACCCCTCGTCGACCGCGACGCGCCGCGTGCGGACGCGCGCGGCGAGCGCGACCGTGAGCGGATAGAGCGCATGCGTCCACGCGAGCGCGGCAAGCGAGCCCCAGAAAAGGACGAGAGCCGCGATCATCGCGGGAGAACGCTAGCGGTGCGGTCGGGCTAGTTGCCCCAGGGCCCGATGTTCGGATGGTGCGGGACGGTCAGCGAGAAGGCGAGCGACTTGCCGGAGCCCGGCGCTAGAGCCCGCAGCCAATCCTTCTTGGTCGCCCTCAGCTTCAAGGTCGCCCGGAAGATGCCGTTACCGTTGGCGACGATTGAGCCGACGGTCCGCCAGCTCCCGCTCTTGCCGTGCCGGAGCTGAACTTTGACGCGAGTCTTCGTGCTCGTCGCGTCACGGCCCCAGACGCTGACGACCGACCTGCCGAGGTACGCGACGAACGGGAACCGAAAAGCCGTGCGAACCGGCTTCGGGCGCGCCTTCTCGAGCGACGAGGAGTGGAAATAGAGACCGCTCTGGTACGGGCTGGGGCTCGGCCGATCCTGCAGGTCGAACCAGGTGACGAGCGAAACGCCGGAGAGCCACATCTGGTGGAGTGACTCAGCCGTCCAGCGAGCGGCGAGGCCCATTGGGGCGGCGTGCAGCCTCGGCGGGCTGCTATCCCAACCGAACTCGGTCACCCAGAACTTGACCGGATGCGACGAAACGACGTGATGGAGCCGCACGCCTGCCCGGAGCACCGACCGCATCCGCGGCAGGTCGCCGAGCTCGACGTCGTCAGGCCGCTTTGCGTGCCCGAACGGGCCGCCGAACGTGTACGGGTGGTGCGACCAGACGTCGAAGTGGACGGCGTTGTGGCACGTCGAGTGCGGATGCGATCCCTTCGAGAGACAGAGCAACGACCGCATGAAGGCGAGCGGGGCGACTGAGTACCACTTTTGCTTCTTGCTCTTCGGGTGGCCGAACGGGTCGAGTGCGCCCGCGACGACGAGATTCGACCCATCGACCCCGTGGACGGCGGTCGCAAACGAGTTGACCATCCCCCGATACGCGCTCGCGCTCACCGGACCGAGATCGAGGCTGAGATTCGGCTCGTTCCAGACCTGGAAGACGTGCTCGGCCGGAAGCCCGTTCGTCCCATCGTAGTGTGTGGCGAGCGCGTGGGCGAAGTCCCCGAGTGCGGCGGCCTTAGGCGTCCCAGCGGCGCCGGGCTTCGGGCGCTTCGCAAGGGCCCACTGCGGAGTGCCGCTCACGTCCAGGATCGGCGTTACGTGCGCGGACTCGGCCGCCTCAACCGTCGCATCGATTCCGGTCCAGGAATAGCCCGGGGACGTCGGGTCGTCGGCGACGAAGCCGACGGGGCGGGTCTTCGGCGCGATCGCCGGCCACGGGACTCCTATCCTCACGTAGGTCGCTCCGGCCGAGCGCGACAGCGCGAATGCGGTCGCGCGCTGCGCGCTGTTGAACAGCGACGGGTCGACGAGAGCCGTTACCAGCGGCGCAGTACCCGGCGTCGAATACGTCGCCTTTCGGCGCGCCACCTGCGCCCGGTGCTTCGAGCCGGCGATGCCGGCCGATGCCGTCGCCGCAACAAGGCACAGGATTGCGCCGCCAATTGCCAGGGAACGAGCGGTGACCCCCACCGCCGGACACGCTATAGCCGATCGGCGTTGGCCGTAACCTTCTTTTCGGTCTTCTTACACCTGCCCAGCCGTCCCCCGCAGCCGACCAGGCCTCACGTACCCGGCGCGAGCGAGAACGCAAGTGACGTGCCCGAGCCCGGAGCGATCGCCCGAAGCCAGTCCTTCTTCGACGCCCTCAATCTGAGCGTTGCCTTGAAGATGCCGTATCGGTTCGACCGGACGAGAGCCACTGTCCGCCACCTTCCTTTCTTGCCGTGCCGACGCTGGACGGTCACGAGCTCCTTGTCGCTCGTCGCATCACGACCCCAGACGCTGACGGTCGAGCGGTGCCGGTAGGCGACGAAGGGGAAGCGGAACGCCGTGCGCACGGGCTTTGGCCGGGCTCGGTCGACAGATGACGAGTGGAAGTACAAGCCGCTCTGGAACGTGTTCGGCGACGGAAGGTCATCGAGCAGGAACCACGTCACGAGCGAGACGCCGGAAAGCCACATCTGGTGGAGCGATTCGGCCGTCCAGCGGGCCGCGAGCGCGAGCGAGGGCGAATGCTTTCGCGGCGGGTTCGTGTTCCAGCCGAACTCTGTGACCCAGAACTGGACCGGCTGCGCCGAGACGACGTGCCTGAGCCGCACGCCGGCCTTCAGGAGCGCCCGCATCTTGGGCAGATCGCCGAGCTCGACGTCGCCGGGCACCTTCGCACGCGCGAAGGGGCCGCCGTGGATGTACGGGGTATACGGATGGTGCGACCAGACATCGAAGTGGATCGGGTTGTCGCACGTCGCATGCGGATGTGATCCCTTCGAGAGACAGAGCAGGGAGCGCATATAGGCGAGCGGCGCGACCGAGTACCACTCCTGGTTCTTGCTCTTCTTGTGGCCGAACGGGTCGAGTCCTCCCGCGACAACGAGGTTTGATGGGTCGACAGCGTGCACCCCATCGGCGACCGCATTCACCATGGCACGATAAGTGCTTGCCGAGACCGGGCTCAGGTAGAGGCTGAGGTTCGGCTCGTTCCAGACCTCGAAGACGTGCCCGACCGGCGCTCCAGGAGTGAGCCCGTTGTAGTGAGTCGCGAGAGCCGTCGCGAAGTCGCCCAGGTCGGCGACGTTCGGCGACCCGCCGTTGACGCTACTCGGCTGCGTCGCGTATGCCCAGACGGGTGGCACCCCGATGTCGAGGATCGGGATCAGGCCCGCAGCCTCGGCTGACTCAACGACCGCGTCGATGCGCGCCCACGAGTACCCCGGAGACGTCGGATCTGTGGCAACGAAACCGGCCGGCGGCGTGGACGGCGCGACGTCGCGCCAATCGACGGCAAGGCGGGCGTACGTCGCCCCAGCGGCTCGCGTCCGCGCAAACGCAGTCGCCATCTGACTCCCACCGAAGAGCGTCGGATCGACTACCGCCGTTGCGAGTGGCGTCGTTGACGGAGTCGAATACGCCCGGATGTGGCCAGCCGCACCGGTGACCGATGCGGATACCGCCACCAGCAGGAAAATGGCGACGGCTGCAACCAGGTTCCGTATGGCGTGGCCCACTGCGCGCACGCTATCCGCGAGCCACGCCGGTGGTGGCGAGGATTTGCGGACTCATTACAGCTCCTCCGATCCGATCCCGTAGGGCGGACTCAGGATCAGTTGCCCCAGGGCCCGATCTTGGGATCGTGCGGCACCGTGAGCGAGAAGGCGAGCGACTTGCCCGAACCGGCGGCGCTCGCGCGGAGCCAGTCCTTCTTGGTCGCCTTCAGCTTGAGGCTGGCCTTGAAGATGCCGTACCGGTTCGAGCGGATGAGCGCGACGGTCCGCCACGCGCCACTCTTGCCGTGCCGGCGCTGGACGGTCACGACCTCCTGGTCGCTCGTGGCGACACGGCCCCAGACGCTGACGGTCGTCTTCTTGAGATACGCGACGAAAGGAAACCTGAACGCCGTCCGGGTCGGCTTGGCTCGCGCGGTCTCCAGCGACGACGAATGGAAATACAGGCCGCTCTGGTAAGGGCTCGGACTCGGGAAGTCCTCGAGCAAGAACCACGTCACCAGCGACACCCCCGAGAGCCACATCTGATGCAGAGACTCTGCCGTCCAGCGGGCCGCCAGACTGAGCGACGCCGCATGCTTCCGCGGCGGGTTCGTGTCCCAGCCGAACTCGGTCACCCAGAACTGAACGGGCTGCGCCGAGACGACGTGGTGAAGCCTCACCCCGGCCTTCAAGACCGCTCGCATCTTCGGCAGGTCACCGAGCTCGACGTCATCCGGATTCTTCGCGTGCCCAAAGGGGCCGCCGAAGGTGTACGGATGGTGAGACCAGGCATCGAAATGCACGGGGTTGTGACACGTCGCATGCGGGTGTGACCCCTTCGAGAGACAGAGCAGGGAGCGCATAAAGGCGAGCGGCGCGACCGAGTACCACTTCTGCTTCTTGCCCTTCGGGTGTCCGAACGGGTCGAGTGCGCCTGCGACGACGAGGTTCGACGGGTCGACCGCGTGCACCGCGTTCGCGACCGCATTGACCATCCCCCGGTACGTGCTCGCGCTGACGGGGTTCAGGTCGAGACTGAGATTCGGCTCGTTCCAAACCTGGAACACATGCTCGACAGGGACGTCCGGAGTGCTGCCGTCGTAATGGGTCGCGAGGGCCGTTGCGAAATTCCCGAGGTCGGAGGCTCTCGGCGTCCCGGCGTCCACGCCCTTCGGCGCGGTTTTCCACGCCCAAGCGGGCGGCCCCCCGATGTCGAGGATCGGCGTCAGCCCTGCGGCGTCGGCCTCCTCGAGGATCGTATCCATCCCCGCCCAGTTGTACCCAGGCGACGTCGGATCGCTGGCGGCGAAACCGATGGGCCGTGTATCCGGAGCAATCCCTTTCCAGGACACGCTTAGCCGCACGTAGGTGGCGCCTGCGGCTGCAGCCATTGGAAAGGCGGTCGCCTGCTGCGGACCTTGGAAGTTCTGGTCGAGGAGCGCAGTGCGGAGCGGGATCGTGCCGCCCGTCGAGATCACGTGCTGCCTCGCCGTTTCCGCCGACGCGGTGGTGGCGGCCGTGACGACAGCGAGAACCAACGCCGCCGAGGAGACGGCGACCCGGCGCACCGCCGTGCGCGCCGACGCGCAACGACCAACTGCCCTGACGAGGAACCCTGCGACCCGCACCGCGGGCGATCGTAGCCGGGGGCTCGGCTCCCCTGTCACATGCCTTACGAAGGTTTAACCGGCAAGGCGACCCGCGGCGATCCGCAAACCGTGCAAGGATCGAGCTCTAGTCGGTCACCCCAATCCGGGCTGGGTGACCGGTCGATCGCTCCCTTCGCCGAGGAGAGGCCGTAGTGGCCAGACGCTATCGTGGGCCGGCGCGCGGAAGGGACGGAGAGCCAAGCGATGAGCATCGAGTCGGACACCGCGGTCAAACCGGCGGCGCCGCAACACACGAGGCCTCACGAGGCGCCTACGAGCGCCCCGATTCCAGAAGGACCTTCGCCTCGCCGGAGGCGGCAGATCATCGAGTACCTCTTCGGCTTCAGCTGGTGGCGCGCATCGCTCCTCGCGGTCCTCTCCGTGTGCGCAGGTCTCACCGAGGCGGCCGTGCTCGCCATCGTGGCGCAGATCGGCGCCGCACTCGCCACCCGAGGCAACGCCGCCGAGACACACCTGGGAATTGCATCGATCAACATGTCGATCCGGGCGATGCTCGAGTTGGGCGTCGCGATCGCTGCAGGACGGGTTCTCCTGCTCGTTCCGGCGTCCCTGCTGGCGGCCCGCCTCGCCGCCGACGCCGAGGCGACGGTGCGGAGCCGCCTCTTCTACGCCTTCCTTCGCGCGAGCTGGGCCGCGAAGGCCACAGACCGCGAGGGGACGCTGCAGGAGCTGATGACGAACCAGATCACCCAGGGAACGCAAGGCGTCGTCCAGACCACCTGGGTCATCACGTACCTCTTCTCCCTGCTGGCTCTCGTCGCCTCGGCACTCATTCTGAGCCCGGTCGCCGCCGGCATCGTCGTCGGCGTCTCGCTCTTCCTGTTCGCGCTGCTGCGCCCGCTCAGTCGCGCCGGCAGCAAGTCCGCGCGCGACCTGTCGGCCGCCCAGCTCGCCCATGCGAGCGGCGTGAGCGAGGCGACGCGTCTCGCGGAGGAGACGCAGGTCTTCGGAGTCGGGCCCGCGCAACGAAGCCGCCTCCAGCAGTTGATCGACCGCGCGCGGGACCTGTTCTTCCGCACGCAGTTGACGATCCGGCTCGTGCCGAGCCTCTACCAGAGCGGCGTCTACCTGCTGCTCATGGCCGGCCTGGCACTCATCTACGCGTTCGACAGGAGCGGGCTCGCAGCACTCGGCGCTACCGTTCTCATCCTCGTCCGAGCAGGGACGTACGGCAACCAGGCGCAAACGGCCTATCAGGTCGTCAGGCAAACGCTTCCGTTCATCGACCGCGTACTGACGGCGGTCGAGCGGTACGAGGATTCGGCGGCACCGGAAGGCTCGAAGCCATTCGAGGCGTTGAAGACGCTCTCGTTTCAGAACGTCTCCTACTCGTATGGCAAGCGCTCGGACGCGCTGGTCGACTTCACGTTCGACGTGCATGCTGGAGAAACGATTGGGGTCATCGGCCCCTCCGGAGCCGGGAAGTCGACGCTGGCTCAGCTCCTTCTCCGACTGCGCGAGCCGGACGTCGGCCAGTTCCTGGTCAACGGCGACCCCGCGCCCGCGCTGCGCTGGGCAGACTGGGCCGCGAAGACCGCCTACGTCCCGCAGACTCCGCAGCTCATCTACGCGTCGGTCGCCGACAACATCCGCTACTTCAGAGAGGTCTCGCCGGAGGACGTCGAGCGCGCCGCGCGGCTCGCCGGCATCCATGGCGACATCCTCTCGTGGAGCGACGGCTACGACACGCTCGTCGGCCCGCGCGCTGCCGGAGTCTCGGTGGGACAGGCGCAACGGATCTGCCTTGCGCGCGCGCTGGCGCTGCGACCACAGATCCTCGTGCTAGACGAGCCGACGAGCGCGCTCGACCCGACCTCCGAACGGCTGATCCAGGCCTCGTTGACCGCTCTCCGAGGGAACCTGACGCTCTTCGTCATCGCGCACCGACTCTCGACGCTCGACATCTGTGACCGCGTGATGGTGATCGTCGACGGCAGGCTCGACGCCGTCGAGAGCTTCGAGGACCTCCAGAGGCGGAACGCCTACTACCGCAGCGCGACCACCGGCCTTGCCTGAGCTCGAGCGTCCCCTCACGGAACAGCCAAGTTCGGCCGCCGAGAGCGCAGGCCGCGTGATCGACGAGCCCACGGCGATCGCCCACGACTGGTTCCAGGGGATGCACGGAGCCGAGCGGGTCGTCGACGCGCTGCGAAAGGGTCTCTTCCGGGACGGGCGGGACGTCGACATCCTCACGTTCACCGCAGCACGAGATGTCGTCCCTCCCGAGCTCGGCGACAGGATCGTGCAGGAGTCGCGGCTCGCCCAGATGCCGGGTCTTCGACAGGACGACCGCCGCACCGGACGGTGGCGCTACCTCCTCCCGTACATGCCCCATTACTTCTCGTCGCTCGACCTCGAGCGCTACGACATCGTCATCTCGTCGTCGCACGCCTGCGCCGTGAACGTCCGCCCGCGCGACGACGCGCTGAACGTCTGCTACTGCCACACGCCGATGCGCTACGCCTGGCTGCCGGAGACCGATGTCGGCAGCGAGGGCTTCGCCAGCAGGGCCGGGCTCCGGTTGGTGCGAGGGAGGCTGCGGCGGATCGACCTCGCCGCGTCCCGCCGACCGCACGCGTACGCCGCCAACTCGACCGCCGTCCGCGACCGGATCCGCGACTTCTACGGCCGCGACGCGACCGTGATCCATCCGCCGGTCGACGTCGCCGACTTCGATCCAGCCCTCGAGAAGGAGCCGGGGCACTTTCTCTGGGTGCACCGACTCGTCTCCTATAAGCATCCGGAGCTCGTCGTGGAAGCCTTCCGGGACCTTCCCTACCGCCTGACCATGGTCGGAGTCGGGCCGCTCGAGCGCCGCTTGCGGCGGAACCTCCCGTCGAACATCGAGCTCCGCGGCTGGGTCGGACGCGACGAGCTCGCGCTGCTCTACGGCCGAGCGGCCGGCTTCGTCCACATCGGCGAGGAGGACTTCGGGATCACGATGGTCGAGGCGCTTGCCGCGGGCACGCCCGTCATCGCGCTCGCCGCGGGCGGGGCCAGGGACATCGTCCGGGACGGTGTCGACGGGGTGCTCGTGGAGCAGCCCGAGCTGCACCAGCTTCGCGCGGCGATCCGCTCGACAGCGGACTCCTATTGGCATCCCGGCCAGCTGCGTGCGCGCGCGCTCGAGTTCACGCCCGAGCGCTTCCTCGAGCGGACTCGCGCGTGGCTCGACGAGGCGTCGCGCGAGACACGTGGCCGCGAACTCCGCTGGGCTCCTGCGTAAGCCGTTGCGATGAGGATCGGGATCGACGCCCGCAACGACGGAACCGGCGTCGGCCGCTACACGTTCTCCCTCGTCCGCGAGCTCGCCCGGATCGACCAAGAGAACGAGTACGTCCTCTTCCTGCGCCGCAAACGGTTCGAGAACTTCGTCGCGCCGGCGCCGAACTTCCGGGCGGTCGAGACCGACATCGAGTGGTTCACGCTCCGCGAGCAGCTCCTCCTGCCGCGCCTCGTCGCACGAGAGCGGCTCGACCTCGTCCACTACCCCAACGTGACGGTCCCTCTGCTCGAGACGACGCCGTTCGTCGTGACGATTCACGACCTCAACTACCTCGACGCGGCGTCGATCTTCGGAGACGGGGTCGACGGAAAATCGCTGCGTCGCGGCCTGCTGACCGCGGGTTACCGGCTCGAGCTTCGGAAGGTGCGCCGCGCGCGGAGACTGATCGCGGTCTCTCGCGCCACGCGGGACACCGTGCTCTCCGCGCTCGGCATCGACCCGGAGAAGGTCACCGTCACACACGAGGCGGCGGATTTGCCCGGGGGAATCGAGCCCGATCCCACGGTGCTCGAGCGCCATGGGATAGTGGGCCCGTTCTTCCTCTACGTGGGCTCCGCCTACCCCTACAAGAACCTGCCGCGGCTGATCGACGCGTTCGCACTCGTCGCGGGTGACCTCCAGCTCGTGCTCGCGGGCGACCATGAGCAGTTCGAGGAATCGCTGAGGCGGCGGGCGAGGGAGCGCGGGATCGAACGTCGCGTGGTGTTCCCGGGACGCGTCTCCGAGGGAGAACTCCTCGCTCTGTACGAGGCGGCGCGCGCGTATGTGTTCGCGTCGCTCCAAGAGGGCTTCGGCCTTCCCGGCCTCGAAGCGATGGCCGCGGGCGTTCCCGTGGTCGCCGCACGCGCGGGAAGCCTCCCCGAGGTCTACGAGAACGCGGCAGAGTACTGCGACCCGCTCGACGTCGAGTCGATCGCAGGCGCGATGTCGAACGTCGCCGATGACGAGGTGCTGCGGACCCGCCTCAGCGCTCGCGGTAGGCAGAGGGCAGCCGGGTTCTCGTGGACGAACACCGCCGAGCAGACCCTGGCCGTCTACCGCGAAGCCGTTTCCCTGTAGGCCTAGCTGCTACTTCGTGCACAACAGGATGCTGTGGTAACTCGCGGCCAGAACATCGGCGTGCGAGAACCCGGCCTCGCGCGCCGCGTCGACCATCCAGGCACGTGAATACGCTACGGCGCTCTCGGGAAACCGCGGATTTTCGACGCGCGCCGCGCCGACCGGATGCTCGAAGGTCCAGCGGCCACCGAGGTTCCCCTGTTCCTCGAGGTCGTCGTGACAGAAGACCGTCGCCATCATGCGGCTGCCCATACGAAGCATCCGATACGCCTCCCGAAGGTAGTGCACGACGTCGTCCTCCAAGAGGTGCGAGAGCAGCGACTGCGCGATCACGAGATCTGAAGCACCGTCGCCGACGGTCAATGCGGGCCGCGCCGCGCTGCCATCTGGGTTGTAGACGGCGCTGCGGGTGTCGACGTGCTCGAAGTGGAACCGGTCGGACGGGAACGCGCCGGCACACCACTCGACCATCTCCTCGTCCACGTCGAACCCGTAGTACTGCCCGGTGAACCGGTTGCCGAGGTAGTCGAAGTCGCGAAGCGTCAGCGCCGCCTTCCCGATCCCGCTGCCGATGTCGACGATCGTGGAGTCAAGCGTGGCGTACCCGTTTCCGAGGATGAAGGTCCAGAGGTCGGCGCCGGCGGTGAGGTAGTAGTAGTGCGGAAAGAGCACGTTGTTGCCCACGCCCGTGCGCACGATGTACCGCAGCGGTGGAAGCCGTTGGGGCGTTACGAGGCGCCATGCGGGCAGCGTGATGAGGTCGACGCCGCGCGAGAGCACGCCGAACGCCGCCGAATGAGAGAGCAGGGCGGTCGACGGGATGAAGCGGCGCAGGAGCCTGACGATGTCGGGCGACGACACGGCGGCTAGCGTAGCCGCGTCAAAACGCGAGTCCTACCGACGGCGTCGAAGAAGGCCGCCGGGTGAGCGCTACCATCGCGCGGTTGGAGGGAAAGGCTCTCCAGGCAAGGCCCGAGGCAGAGAGCGCCGGCGCGCTCGCGTCCGCCCGCAGCGCGATACGGCGACTGCCGGCCGTTCCGGCAGTCGTCCTTGCGGCTTCGATCGTCGCGGTTCTGTACGACGCATACCGCTACCCACTTCGCATCAACGACGCGGCGACCTCCCCGACGTACCGCAACACCCCGCTCGCGTACCAAGCCGGTAAGTACGTGATCCTCGGCGCTCTCACGGTCGCCCTCCTCGTCGTCGTGGTACGAAACGGCCGCGACCTGGCCCGGCTTCGCAGCGGCGACCTGCTCCTCCTGGCGCTCGGCTCGTACGCCCTTCTCCGGGGAGGCATCGCGACGGCCCAGACGCATTCCGAGACGTCGCTCCGCACTGTCCTGCCGTTCGTCTGCGGCGTCCCGTTCGCCCTCGCGGGCGCGTCGTGGGTGCACGCCAGAGCCGGGCGCTCCACGTCCTTCGTCAAAGCCGCCGTGCTGTTCGGCGCTGCCGTCGTCGTTCTCCATGCGGGCGTCAATCTCGTGGAGATGGCGCTCTGGGCGACGACAGGCCGGCTGCCGGCGCTCGGCTACAGCCACGGGCTCGTCCGCTTCGGCGGGATCTGGGACGACCCGAACGGCACAGCCGTCTTCAGCGCCCTCTTCATCACCGCAGCCCTTGCCGGCGCGCTCTCCGTGCGGCGCCGCCTTGCTCTCGTCGCGCTAGCCGCTGCGCTGCTCAACCTCGTGGTCGCCTGGTCGTTCTCCGGGTGGCTCATGTTCGCTATCGGGGTGGTCGGCGTCGGCGTTCCGCGAGTTGGCTGGAAGAAGGTCGCCGCCGGGCTCGCAGTACTCGCGGTCGCGGTCGCCGCAGTCGTCGGCCTGGCGGCGCTGACCGGGACGCACATCGGATCAGCAGCGAGCACGAAGCTGTCGAGTGCACGCTCGCGACTCGGCCTGGACCACCACCTCGTCCACGTTCACGGAGTCGTCGCGTGGCTCGCCGGCGCAGCCCAACCACCACGCGTCGAGGACGCCTTCGGGACCTGGCTTTCGGCGACCGGCGTGATCGGGCTGGTGCTCCTCATCGCCTGGCTCGTCGTCGTGCTGAGATCGACCGTCGCGGTCGGTCGGGTCTGGCTCCTCGTTGCCGGCCTCGGCCTTCTCGCAGCATCGCTCTTCGTACCGCTCTTCCTGATCTTCCCCGTCGGCCTCCTCTTCGTGATCCTGCTCGAGGGCAGCGTCGACTCGCCGGCGTCAGAACCGGCTGAGGTCCGGCTCGCCGGCGAGGGCTAGCGCGAGTTCTTCCGCGGACAGGACACCTTCCGCAAACACGGGATCGTGCGGCATCTGCTCAGCCTCGGCGAGCGCACGACGCAGGCTGTCCTCGTCGCCCCCCTGGAAGATGCAGATGTTCACGCCGTCGAGCTCCAGGTGCGCCGGCGCGACGACGGGGAGCCTGCAGTAGGAGTACTGCGCAACCTTGTTCCCAGCGCCGAGCCGCGGGTCGCCAGGGGGGAATAGAAGCAGCCCGAAGGTGGCGTGCTGCAGGTAGGGCACCACGGACTCGAACGGCATCTCTGCATGGAAAACGGCGTTCGCGAGAGCACCGCTCGGCGCGAGGCCGAGCAGGTGAAAGGCGATGTCCGGCCGGACACGCGCAGCCATCGTGAGAGAGTCGTAGTCGAAGAAGTGCGAGACGCCGGCGAACACGGCGTTCGTCGCACCGTTGTACGGCGACAGCGTTGAGCGGTCGAAGGCCCTCTTGTCGATGCCGGGAGGGTGAACCTGAACAGCCGCGTGGGGAGCCAGCGCCTCGGCGACGAACTGGGTCGGCGCACTGACGAGATCGAAGCTCGGCAGGGCCTTCTCCTCCGCCCTGAGGATGACCGGATGAACGCCGAGTCCCCGCAGATTGTCCGACGCGCGGTAGACGAAACGCGCGTCAGGGGCGACTTTCCGTGCCTGATCCACAAGGAGCAGAGACGCGTTCGACTCGAAGATGACGACGTCCGCGTCTGCCAGCACCCGGGCGAGGGGGCCGAGCGGAGTCTGCGCGTAGCGCGCGAAGAGCGGTGTCGCGAGCCGGTTCGCCAGCGGCGAGCCAAGGTTGCCGGGATGCACCCAGGGCATGAGCACGAAGCTCGTGAGCCGCTCCCGCACTTCCACGAGGCGGTTCGCCTCGGCGCGCACCGGATACTCGAACCGGTAGTCGCCGCGCAGCCGGGACAGCGTGCTGATGGCCGCCGTCACGAATGTCACGTCCCAGCCGAGCCGCCAGTACGCCTCCGCCAGGTTGTGGAAACCTGCCCGACGCTTCGATCCGAGGTAGTGGCCCGAGATGAGAACGACGCTGCGGGAGGGTGTCGACATCAGGAAACCACGCGGGGCAACTTCCCCTACCGTAACCACGCATGAAAGACGGGGGCACCGAGACGCTGTTGGTCCTGACGGCGGCGTATCCGTTCGGCGACCGTCTGGAGACCTTCCTCGGTGCGGAGCTCTCCGTTCTGGGGCGGGAATTCGAGCAGGTCATAGTCCTTCCCTCGCGGCAGGAAGCCACAGCCAGACCGCTACCTCCAGGGATTCGCTGCGAGCCGTTCCTCGCCGAGCCCGGCCCGTCCCGGGCCTTCCGGGGCCTCGTTCACAACCCGGCGCGAGCCGCGTCGCAGTACGCCAAGGCGGTTCTCGAGGAAGGCGCGCCAGGCGCTTATCTGATGCATCCCTTTCACTTCGGCAAGATCCTGGCCTCGAACCTGCGCAAGTACCGCCTCCTGCAGAGGTTCATTCTCCGGGAGGGCCTGCAGGACGCGATCTTCTACGACTACTGGTTGCTCGACAGCACGATCGCGCTGAGCCTCCTGCGTCGGGACGGAGTTGTCCGGAGGGCCGTCGCCCGCGCTCATGCCTTCGACCTTTACGACGAGCGGGGGGATCACGGCGCCATTCCGTACCGGTCGTTGGTGGTCGATTCGCTCGACCGCATCTTCCCCATCAGCGCGCACGGGCTGACGTACCTCGAGGAGCGGTACCCGGAGGCCCGCGCGAAGCTGCAGCTGAGCCGACTGGGAGTCGAGCGGCAGGCGGCGCGCCCACCGCGTGCGCCGGACGAGCCGCCGCTCATCGTCAGCTGTGCGGCCCTGATCCCGTTGAAACGCGTCCACCTGATCGCGGAGGCGCTCCGCTTCGTGGACCTGCCGTTGCGCTGGGTCCACTTCGGCGATGGTCCGGAACGGCTCGCCGTCGAAGCAGCCGCCGCAGCGTTGCCGGAGCACGTGAACTGGGAGCTCCGCGGCCACGTCGGCCACGACGAGGTGATCGACTTTTACCGACGGAACGCGGTCGATCTGTTCATCTCCCTCAGCTCGACCGAAGGGCTGCCGGTGACGATGATGGAAGCGATCAGCTTCGGGGCACCCGTGCTCTCGACCGCGGTCGGAGGAGTGCCTGAGATCGTGACGCCGGCAACCGGCCGCCTCGTCGGTGTCAACCCACCCTCCGAGGTAGTCGCCGAAGCGGCGCGCGACCTTCTCGGGGCGGGAAGGCCGTCCAGCGAAGAGATCACGGCCTTCTTCGAGGCGAACTTCGGCGCCGAGAAGAACTTCAGGGAGTTCGCGGCACACCTGCGCGCCGTCTAGCGCGCGAAGTCACGTTACTCGGGCCGTCAGGTTACGCAGCATGCCGCCGATCTCGCGGCTGGCAGCCACCGGGTCGTGGCCGAAGCCCGACAGCACCGACCCGGCCGCTCGCGCCGGGTGGCGAGCGAAGTCGTTACGGGCAGAACGAACGAGCAGACGGGCGACCGTTCGCCGATGTTCAGGCCCGAGACGATCGCCTGCCTCCGGGAAGCGATGAAGGAATTCCGCGAGCAGGTTGAGACGGGCTCTAGCGAGGTTTTCGGCGAAGAGGACATTGGTCAGATTCCCTTGGTGCCGGCGATAGCGCATCACCATCCGCGGCTCATACGCGAACTCCCAGTCGAGCGCGATCGTCAGGTAAAGGAGATAGTCGTCGTAGGAGGCGTAGTCGAGCGAGACGAAGCCGATCCCGCGAGTCTCGATTGCAGCCCGACGCATCAGAGTCGTACCGGTCATGACGAAGCAGCCTTGGCGAACGAGCTCGACCAGCTGGTCATCCCCGAGATTCCATTGCGGGTCCCATGGCACACGCTCGCCGGTGTCACTGTCGAACGCTTCGAAGGCGGCATGGGCCAGCCCTACCGCAGGCTCAGCTGTGAGCAACTCGACCTGAGGCCGGACCTTCCCGGGTAGCCAAAGGTCGTCGCTGTCGAGAAGACCGATGAACTGGCCGCGAGCGAGCCTCAAGGCATGCGCCCGAGTAGCCGCGATGCCCTCCTGGCGCTCGTGTCGAACAACGCGCATCCGACCGCGAGCAAAAGCCGCCTCACACGCCTCGAGGATGTCAGCTGTCTCGTCATCGGACGCGTCGTCGATCGCGATCAGCTCGAGCGGCTCGTAATCCTGTTCGAGGACACTCGCAGCGGCATCCGCCACGAACGCGGAATGATTCCGGGCGGCCATCAGTACGCTCACGAGCGGCTGAGTCATCGACCTAACGGATCTTGCGCAGACGGAAGTCGAGCTCGTAGCAGGGGAACAACCAGGCCAGGTTCTCCTCGTAGAACTCCTGCAGCGAACTGTTGCGGTTCACGATCCGCCCGGCGAGGGCCTTCAACCGGTGACGCACCCGAAATTCGATCGCGCTGCGAAAGTTGAGCCGGACCTCCTCCAGACGCAGGCGCGCCTCGTGGCCGTACAACGGCACCTTCCGGCGCAGGACGGCGTCCTCGGCGAAGTAGGAGAAGGTGTAGAGCCCGAACGGCTGCCGGTGGGTCGGATCCGAGTAGAAGTAGGGATTGGAGAAGTGCGGAACGATCAGCTGCAGGCGGCCGCCCGGTGCCAGCACCCGCTCGAGCTCCAGCATCAGTGCCGGCAGGTCGCCGACGTGCTCGAGGAAGTGCGAGCTGTAGACCTCGGTCACGCGCTCGTCGGCGAGCGCCGCGAGCGCCTCGAAGACGTCGCCGACCAGGTCGACCCCTGGATGCTCGAGTAGGTCGACGCCGACGTAATCGGGGCCGCGCTTGCTCGTGCCACAGCCGAGGTCGAGACGCAGCAGGTCGTCGCCTGCCAGCACGCCTGACTTGTCGACGAGTGGAGCCACGGTGGGCGAGAGTAACCGAGAGGTCTGCCGCGCTCGACCTAGAACGCGCCGCGCTTCCCGAACACCGCGGGGAGCGTCATCAGGACGATCCGGATATCGCGGGAGGGCGACAGATTCTCGACGTACTCGCGCTCGACCGCGAGCCGCTCGTCGAACGTCAGCTCGCCGCGGCCGTAGACCTGCATGGGGCCGGTGATCCCGGGCTTGACCTGCAGCCGGAACTGGTGCTCGGGTGCGTAGCGTTCGACGAGATCGAGCTGCTCTGGCCGCGGGCCGACGATCGACATCTCGCCCCGCAGCACGTTGATCAGCTGCGGCAGCTCGTCGATGCTCGTCCTGCGCAGCAGCCGCCCGACGCGCGTGACGCGCGGGTCGGCCTTGAGCTTGAACATCGGCGCGTCCAGCTGCTCGAAGGGGACGAGCTCCGCCAGCAGCGCCTCCGCGTTGCGCACCATCGTCCGGAACTTGAGCATCTGGAACGGGCGGCCGTGCTCTCCTCCACGAGTCTGGCGGAAGAGGATCGGCCGACCGGAGTCGACGAGCGTCGCGAGCGCTACGAGAAGGAACAACGGCAGCGTGATCACCAGGGCGAGGCCGGCGACCACGATGTCGAAGCCGCGCTTGAGCGCGAGCGTCATCCGCGAGATGTCCCACGTGTTGTAGTCGAGGAGCGGCAGGTCGGCGATGTGCGTGAGATGCGTCGCCGTCCCGAACATGCCCCGCGTCGGAGGGATGACCGTCAGCTTCACGCGTCGCGCGCGGCAGAAGGGCAGGAGCTTCTCGAGCAGCTCCTCGCTCAGCTCGCTGCAGGCGATCACGATCCGGTCCAGACCCCCGTCCAGGTCCGCGAGGCTCCCGCTCAGCGCGGAACAGCTCTCGATCCGGCCGGTGATCTCCGCATGGATGTCCGGGAAGAGCTCGAGCTTGCGGACGACGGCCTGCGCGAGAGGACCTTCGCCGACGATGAGAACCCGTTGCGCCGGAGTTACGCGCCGCCAGAGCGCCCGCATGGCGGCGCGAAACGTGAAGCCGAGGCCGAGCACGGTCCCCCAGACCAGGAGCCGGTCATCGGAGCTCGGATCGAGTGCCGGAAACGGCGCGAGGAGGAGCGTCAAGAGCGCCGTGCTGCTCAACGTCCAGACAAGCAGCCACGGGAGCTCGTCGACCGTCAGGTGGCGCAGCGTGCGGTGGTCGCGGTCATAAAGGCCGGCGAGCTTCGCCGCGACGATCCAGATCGGCGCGGAGAGGACGAGCAGCAGCGCTGCCGCCGCGCCACTTCCCCAGAGTCCCACGATGACTGCAGCCGCGGAGACCGCGAGCACATCTCCCAGGGCGAGCATCCGCCGCAGGAGCGGTTCCGGACCGTACGGCGCCGAAGCACGATCGGCAACGAGGCTTTCCCCCGAGGTGCCGGTGGCTGCTCCGGCGACGATATCGAGCTCACTCAATCCGGCGGCCTCCACTGGGACAACGGCAAGACACGCCCGAAAGGGCGTACACACCGTAGCTTCGGCTCGCGGCGGCCGCCACTTAAGGGCCGCTGCCGAGAAGCTGCCGGTAGTTCGGATTGAGGCGGCTAGCCTCGGCAAGATCGCGCTTCGCGGCAAGGGCGTTGCCGCGCTTGGTCTCGATGATCGCGGCGCGCAGCCAGAGTTGGTAGTCCCGCCTCGAGTGGCTGATCGCATCGTCCAGCCAGCGAGAGGCCACCTTGTAATTCCCCTCGCCCTCTGCGACCAGCCCGAGCCAGAGGTACGGGGTGGCCGCCCAGGGCTCGATCGCCTTGGCAGCGAGAGCCTCCGACCGCGCCCTTGCCGCGTCGCCCGCCGCAAAGGCATCCTGACTGTTGCGCAGGTGGCTTCCTGCGGCGAGGACGACGAACTGGGGAATGATCGCAGCCACGGCCAGCACGGCGATCGCCGGGCGGACGATTCCCGCGCGGCCCCACGCGGTCGCACGTGTCGCCGGTAGGGCGCCGAGGGCGACGCCGAGCATCCCCACGCCGACGACCGCGATCCCGGCGAGCTGCCAGACCCAGTCGTACGCGGCGGCGACGAAAAAGGCGATACCGCAGGCGGCAGCAGCGGCGATCTCCGCGCTTGCGAGCGCGAGAGCCGAACGCACCGCGCCTACGACGGCGGTCAGAACGGCCGCGGCGATCAGCAACAGGCCGACGATCCCGAGCTCGGCGAGCGACTCGAGGTAGAGCGAGTGCGCGAACTCGCTGGCGATCTTGAGCGAGTTGTGCTGCAGCCACCACGCCTGCCACGACCCTGCGCCGCCGCCGTTCAATGGATGAGCCCGGAACTCTGAGACCGCGGCGCTCCAGAACTGCCAGCGCCCGCTGCCGGAGCTGTTCAGCAGATGGTTGGTCGTTTCGGTTCCGTGCGTGTTCGCGATCGTGGGGTTGCTCTTGAAGGCGTCGAACTTCGCGATCGGGTGCGCGAGGGCGATCGCGGCTATCGCGAGGACGACGAGCCCCACCGCGGTCGCCTGCCCGACCCGCCGCGATGGCGTCGGCAGGCGAGTGCCGAGCTGGCACAGCCCCGCCCACACGAGCGCCGTCACGACGCAGACGATCCCGATCCAGAGCGCTGCATGGTGACCCTGCTGCACGCCGAGGGCGGTGTCCACGTCGCCGTTGACGAGCGCCTTCTTCGGCACGAGCACGGCGACGGCGACGGCAGCCGCGGCTCCGGCCACAACCACGCCGGCGAGAGCCGCCCACCGTCTCGGCGTGAGCAGCAAGAAGGCGACGAGCCCAACCGCCGACGCGGCGAAGGCACCGCGCGACGAGGTGAGGTACATCACTGAGGCGAGGAGAGGCAAAGGCAGCGCGGCCGCTGCGCCCCCGAGCCGAGAGCGACGCGAGGTCATGATCGAGAGCAGGAGCGGAAAGGCAAGCGCGACCTCGATCCCCAGTCCATTCCAGTAGCCGAGGGGGAAGCTGAGTCGGTACTTGAGCGGCTGCAGAAACTGTGCCCCTGGCGACACGCCGAACGTGCTGGGGAAGAACCGGCTTGCGAGCGCAACCGCGGCGATAGCGGACAAGGCCAAGGCCACTCCGCCGACGAGGACTCGGGCCGGCAACAGCCGCGCCAGCAGGATCGCGATCGCGAGCACGGCGACGTACAGTGCGACCTGGTTGAACTGGGCGAACGCGCGCTCGGCATCAGAAGCCCAGCCGACCGAGATCAGGATCCAGACTGCGAAGGCCGCGAAAAGTCCGAGTGCAGCGAGGGCCAGCCGATCGATCGCCGCCCATGCCGATGCGACTCCGATCGCCGCGCCTACGCCCAGCAGCCACCAGACGGCGATGCCCGCGTACGCACGCGTCGTGGGAAAGAAGCCACCGTTCGCATACGAGAGCGCAAAAACGGCAGCCGCGACCGCGATAGTCGCCGCGACGTCGCGGACGACCAGACTTTGCGGTCTGCTTACGTTTGTCAGCCCCACGGCTCGCTACAGTAACGGTGTGTCCGGGGGGCTCAACCGGCTTCTCGTTGCCGCAATTGCAGGCGGCACGTTGCTCGTCGCCCTGGTCGCGCCTTCGGCGGCATTCGCTTCCTGCAACGGCCGGCCGTCGGCGGCGAACGTCTATAAGGAGTGCCTGGCCGGCGGCGGCGGCAAGCACACCGGAAGCGGTAAGACCACCGGTCCGAGTTCCTCGAGTTCGGCGCCCCCCGTCGTCCACGTGTCGCCGCAGACCGCGAAGGCGCTCAAGAAGGCCGGAAAGCAGAGGCGAGTCCTGTCCGCGCTTGTCCGCGGCTATGGCGTTTCGCGCCTCGCTGAGCCGAGCAGCCCGAGTAGCGAGGCGACCGCGCCGACCGCGCTCGGCTCCGCGTTCGATCTCGGCTCAGGCCCGACCGCACTCCTCCTGGTGCTCGCAGGAACCGCCGTCGTCCTTCTCGGCGGTAGTGGGATGCGCGTCTGGCGCAGCCGGCATCGCCCTTAGGACAGGCACCCGGCTAGGCACCCGGCAACCCCGTCCTGCGTCGAAGCGGGAGCCGAACGACGGGCTCCAGCCTGCTGTCCGACCGATGCCTCGTAGGAGTACCTAGGGTCGGGTGCCGAGCCGCTCAAGGCAGGCACGCAGTCCCTCTCGCCAGTGCGGAAGATGAGGAGCGTCCGGACGCTCGCTACGGAGGGCGGAATAACCGGGACGGGGCGCCGGGCGCCCCAGCTCCTCGGTCGTGATCCGCCGCACGCGGCAGTGCAGACCGGCCTCCTCGAAGGTCGCCTCCGCGAACTCCGCCCACGTGCAGTCGCCGTCCGCCGCGAGGTGCCACACGCCGCGCGGCCGGTCGAGCAACTCATGGACCGCGGCCGCGAGATGCCCCACGTACGTCGGGCAGCCGCGCTGGTCGTCGACCACCGCCACCTCGTCCCGCTCGGCCCCGAGGCGCAACATCGTGCGGACGAAGTTCGTGCTCGTCCAGCCGAAGAGCCACGACGTCCGCACGATCCAGGCGTCCTCGCCCGCGGCGCCCTCGGCCTGCAGCTTCGTGCGGCCGTAGACCGAGAGCGGGTTCGGCGCGTCCGACTCCACGTACGGCTCGCCCTTCCCGCCGTCGAAGACGTAGTCGGTGGAGAAGACGACCAGCGGCGCGCCGAGCTCGGCAGCGTGCTGTGTCCCGCCGACGTTCACGGCCGCCGCCTCCTGCGGACGCGTCTCGGCGCCGTCCACGTCCGTCCAGGCGGCGGTGTGGAGTACCACGTCCACCCCCGGCAACTCGAGGGGCGGCGGCAGCGTGACGTCCCAGTCGCCTCGCGTCAGCGGGACGACCCCGACCTCGGCGAACTCCTCGCACAGCGCGGCCCCGAGCTGCCCGCCGGCGCCGGTGACGAGGACGCCGCGGCTCAGCTCCACGCGGTCTCGCGCACCGGTGCCCGCTCCTTGAGCGGCTCCCACCAGGAGCGGTTCGCCGCGTACCAGTCGACGGTCGCCCGCAGCCCGTCCTCGAAGCCGATCTGCGGCTGCCAGCCGAGCTCGCTCCGGAGCTTCGAGGAGTCGAGCAGGTAACGGCGGTCGTGTCCCGGGCGGTCGGGCACGATCGTCTTTAGCGATTCCGGCTTCCCGGTCAGCTCGAGCACGAGGTCGGCGATCTCCTCGATCGACCGCTCGTCCCCGGAGCCGACGTTGTAGGTCTCTCCCTCACGACCGCGCTCGAGCACGAGCTCGATCGCGCGGCAGTGGTCGTCCACGTGCAGCCACTCGCGCCGGTTCTGCGTGGAAGCGTAGAGCGGCAGCTCGCGGCCGTCGAGCGCGTTCGTGAGAAAGAGCGGGATCACCTTCTCCGGGAACTGCCGCGGGCCGTAGTTGTTCGAGCAGTTCGTGATCGTGACCGGGAGTCCGAACGTCTCGAAATAGGCGCGGACCGCATGATCGGCCGCCGCCTTGGAAGCGTTGTAGGGCGTGCGCGGCCGGTAGGGCGACTCCTCGGTGAAGGCCTCGTCGGAGTCGAGCGGCAGGTCGCCGTAGACCTCGCACGTCGAGACGTGATGGAAGCGGGCGACGCCACGGTGGCGCGCGGTCTCGAGCAGCGTCTGCGTCCCGAGCACGTTGGTGCGGAAGAAGCGGCCCGGGTCGATCACGGCGAGACTGTTGTGCGACTCGGCGGCGAAATTGACGACGATCTCGATGTTTTCCTCCGCCAGTACGCGCTCGACGAGCTCGGGGTCTCCGATGTCGCCCTCCACGAGCCGCATATCGAGCCCGTCGAGGTTGCGAGGGTCGCCCGCGTACGTGAGCAGATCCAGCCCGACGATGTGGTCTTCTGAATGGCGTTCCGACCAGTGGCGGACGAAGTTGGAGCCGATGAAGCCGGCCGCGCCTGTGACGAGAAGCTTCATCCCGTCTCCTCGGCGACCGCGGCGTCGCGTGCCGAGAGGATCGGCTGCTCCACGCTCCACAGGTGCTTGACGCGCGGGTCGTACCACGGAATACCGTGCTCGTCTGGATCGGCGGAGTCGTACTCCTCGGTCACGAGATAGGCGAAGAGCGCATCGGTGAGCGCCTCGTATCCGTGAGCGTTGACGCCGGGGACGTAGATCGCCACAGGGTTGTCGTCGCCGATGTCCTCCGAGAACGCCTCGCCCGTCGTCCGGTCGAGCACCACGACCCGCACCATCCCCTCGAGGCAGACGAAGAGATCGTCCTGGCCGCGCTCGTGATAGTGGAGGCCCCGGATCACACCCCGGCAGGATCGCGAGAGGTTCACCTGCTGGATCGGCTTGGGCAGCTCACTCGCGCGCGCGAGCTCGCTGAACCAACCGCGCTCGTCGGCGTGGCGCTCGAGCGGGAGGCGGCGCAGGCCCGCGATCATCCCCGCCGGCCGTTCCGGACGAAGTCGTTCACGGCGTAATAGGCGTCGATCGACTCGCCTGCGTCTCCCCAGAAGCCGTCGAGCACGTCGGCCTCCAGCTCGCCGCGCTCGACATACCAGTTGTTCAGGTCGGTGATCTCGAGCTCGCCGCGCCCCGAGGGCTCGAGAGTCGGAAGGATTTCCCACACCTGTCCGTCGTAGAAGTAGGCGCCGGTGACCGCGTAGCGGCTCGGCGGCTCGGCCGGCTTCTCCACGATCCGGACGATCCGGTCGCCGTCGAGCTCGGCGACGCCGAGGTGTCGCAGGTGCTCTTCCTCGGCGATCTGCGAGAGGACGACCCGCGCCCCGCGCCTCTGCCCGGCGAACCGCTTCACAACGGGTCCGAGTGGACGCTCGAAGATGTTGTCAGCGAGCAGGACACAGCAGCGGTCTCCGCCGACGAATCGCTCCGCCAGTCCGAGCGCCTCCGCGATGCCGCCCGGCCGCTCCTGGTACGCGTAGAAGAGGCGCTCGATCCCGTACTCCTGCCCATTGCCCAGCAGTCGGAAGAACTCGCCCGCGTGGGTGCCGCCGGTGACCAGCATCAGCTCCGAGAACCCGGCCTCCACGAGCGCCTCGACGGCATACGTCACCATCGGCCGGTCGTACAGGGGCAACAGGTGCTTGTTCGTGATGCGCGTGAGAGGAGCAAGCCGGCTGCCTGAACCGCCCGCGAGGATGACGGCTTTCATCGGCCCGATGCTAGTGCGTCCCGGTAGACGCCGAGCGTGCGCTCGATCACGCCGTCCCAGCCGAAGCGCTCGCGGGCGAATGCGCGCGCAGCGCGGCCGAGCCGGTCCCGCAGCTCGGAGTCGCCGAGCAGCCGCTCCACGGCCGCACGCAGTGCGGGCGCGTCGCGCGGCGGCACGAGCAGGCCCGTCTCGCCGTCGGCCACCAGGTCGAGCAGTGCGCCGCCGGCCGCTGCCACGACCGGCCTTCCGAACGCCATCGCCTCGGCCGCAGCGAGACCGAAACCCTCCCGCTCGCACGGAGCGACCACCACGGACGCCCGCTCGAGCAGCCGCTCGACCTCCGCATGCGGCACGGCGCCGAGCGCGTTCGGGACGCGGTCGCGCAGCGGCCCGTCGCCCGCGACGACGAGGTTCAGGTCGCCGACGGCCTCGAGCAGCGTGTCGATGTTCTTCTCCGGCGAGAGCCTGCCGACGTAGAGCACCTCGGGCGGCTCGGCGGCGGCTCGCACCTGGTCAGGGACGCGCACACCGTTCGGGATCACGACCGCTTCCAGTCCCGCCGCGCGCACGGCCGCAGCGAGGGTCTCGGAGACGCAGATCACGGAGGCGGCCGGGCGCAGCAGTGCCCGCACCAGCCGCGGACGCCGGCGCGCGAGCTCGTCGTCCGAGAAGCGCCCGGCGGAGCCGGAGCCGTGCAGCGTGACGACGAACGGCCTCCCGCCGAAGCGGGCGACCGCCGCCGTCAGCAGCCAGTGCGCGTGGACGAGATCCGCGGCGCGCGCCGCGCGCCGCACCGCCTGCCACATCGAGAGGAGCATGAGCGGAGCGAGCCAGGGCCGGCGGCGGAGGTTCGCCGCCATCCCGGCGCCGTACGCCAGGCCGTAGTCCCGGTAGCCCGAGCCCGGCGCCAGCACCTCCACGTCCACGCCGCGCGCGCGCAGCCGCTCGACCGCGTCCGCGACGAAGCGGCCGGCGAACTCCCGCTCCGTGCGCGGCCAGGAGGTCGTGAGGACGACGACCCGCACTAACCGCCGGGATGCCCGCGCGCGCGGCCGGCGAACACGACGGGCAGGGCGAGCGCGAAGGCGAGGAACGCGTAGAAGTAATAGAACTGGATCGTCAGGTAGAAGAAGTTCGCCACGATCGTCCCGACGAGGGCCGCCGTCATGCCGTAGGCGAGGGGCCGCACGTGCGGGCCTTCCGGATCGCCGATGCGGTCGAGCAGCCGGCCGAGCCGCCGTGCGGCCAGCAGCCGCACGAAGACGTAGCGGAGGAAGATGATCCAGAGCGCGAGACCGAGCAGGCCCGACTCGACGATGACCGCGACCCAGTACGAGTGTGCGCCGTAGTTCGATTGCCCGGTCACGAACTCGTAGTACACGGAGAAGTTGTTGAGGCCGAGCCCGAGCAGCGGGTGCAGGTGAAGAACCTGGCCGATGAACGAATAGACGGCGAAGTGCGCATTCGTCGAGCTGCCCTGCGTCGAGACTCGCTGACGCAGGAAGGTCTCGAAGAAGTGGCGGCGCGTATAGAGCACGCCGAGGAGCACGACCACGACGGCGCCGAGCGGGTAGAGAAACTGCTTCGAGCGGAAGAAGCGCCGATACGGCACCACGAGCACGAGCGCGCCGGCGACGAGCCCGACGCCGGCGCTGCGCGAGAACGTCGCGATGTCCACGAGCAGCAGGAAGACGAGCGCGATCGCCAGCGGCCACTTGAGCCGATGACCGCGCGGCAAGCCGCAGGTAGACGGGCGTCAGCGCGAGCAGCGGCACGATCAGCATCACGCCGAGGTGGTTCGGGTCGCCGGTGAGCGCGTTGACCCGGTAGATGTTCTGCCCGCCGATCGCCCCGAAGATGTTGATGCTCGGCCGCGCCGCCCGTGAGCGGGTTGAGCACCAGGTTGTCGAGGCTGTGACCCGCGAGCTGGGAGCCGAGCTGGAGGATCCCGTAGACGGCATTCGCCACAAAGCCGACCGCGAACCAGCCGAGCGCCCGCCAGAAGAAGTGCTCGCCGCGCTGCGCGAGGTAGCCGATCGCAGCAACGAGGAACGCGAAGTGGATCACGAACTTCGCCATTCCCTTCACGAACTGGGTCAGCCCCTGCTGCGTGTCGATGTTCCAGAAGCCGGCCAGGTAGACGAGCGCGAAGGCCGCGAAGAAGCCGAGCACGATCGCACTCGTCCGCGGCAGCGGGCGGCGCTCGGTCGCGACATAGGCGATCAGGAACAGGATCGTCGTGATGTCGTTGACGCCGATATTGCCCGCGACGTTCCAGTGCACCTTTTCGAAGGTGGCCACGAAGAGGGAGGTGAAGAAGAGCCCCGTCACGATGCGCTCCTGGGCGCGCGGCACGACGAGGGAGCGGCCGGCGGTGAGTGCGGCGGCGGTCATTGGGCGAACTCTGCCCAATGACCGTGTGGAGGGGGTGAGGGGGAACCGGGAGGTTCCCCCTCAGAAAACGAAAGAAGGGGGCAACGTGGGGGAAACATGGTTTCCCCCACGGGAGCGAGCTGAAGGCGAGCGACGGTCAGGCAACGCTCCTTAGCAGGTCCGCGAGCTCCTCGACGCGCCCGCCGCGCGAGAGCCGCTTGCGCCAGTCGTCCGAGAGCGGCGTCCCGTCGAGGCTTCCCGCCTGCCAGCGCCGGTGGAGGTCGAGGAGCGCTTCGCGGATCGCGCCCTCGTCCTCGGCTGGAACCACGACGCCTGCTCCCGTGTCGCGCACGAGCTTCGCAGCTGCGCCGTCGGGCGGGACGACGGCGAAGATGGGCCTCTCGGCGGCGAGGTACTCGAAGATCTTCCCGGTCAGGACGCCGCGGCCGCGGCCGCCGGACTCCGGGATCAGGAGGAGCAGCGCCTCTGAGTCCCGTTGCAGCTCGAGCGACCGGCGGCGCGAGACGTCGCCGAGCAGCTCGATGCGGGCGCCGAGGCCGAGCGATTCCGCGTACTCGCGGTCGGCGATGCGGAAGTCGCCGGCGAAGCGGGCCACCACGTCGTCGAGGCCGGAGTCCGCGAGCGCGCGCAGGAACGGCTTCGGGTCGCGCTTGCCGTGGAAGTGACCGGCGTGCGTGATCCGGAGGCGCTTGCTCGAGTGGTGCTCGAGGCCGGCGAAGTCGTCGAAGTCGCAGCCGTTGGCGATCGTGACGACCTTGCCCTTCGGCTCGAGCGCGCGCATCTCCTCGGCGATCGCGTCGGACACCGCAACGATCGCGTTCGCCTGCGAGGCCACGAGCTTCCCCACTCCGCCGGCGGTCTTCTCCTTCAGCCGGGCAAGCTGCGACTCGTAGCCGCGCCGATGCGGATGCGAGGTGAGCGGGTCACGGAGGTCGGCGACCCAGGCGGCACCGGTCGTCCGCTTCACGGCGGCGCCGAGGAGGTGGAGGGACGGCGGCGGCGAGGTCGTGAGCACGACGTCGATCCCCTCGCGCCGGACGAGTCGGATCGCGACCGGCAACGCGAGCGTGCTCCAGGGGACGTTCTCGTCCGGAACGAGCAGCCGGCGCCCGAACAGAGCCGCCCGCGTGCCGAGCCGCGCGACGCCCTCCTTGGCGACCAGCTGCTCAGAGGGACGACCTCCGCGCGGTCCGACGTAGCGCACTCGGTGGATCCACGCCTGCGTCGGCAGCTCGAGGTCTGCATCCACCCCGACAGGGCCGGCGATGTCCGGGGCGAGCACGTGGGTCTCGATCCCGAGGGCCGGGAGGTGCGTCGCGAACTTCAGCGGCCGCTGGACACCGCCTCCGCCGCCCGGCGGGAAGTGGCGCGTCACGAGCAGGACCTTCAACGGCGCTCCGTCACCGGCGCAACGGTACTTACGCGGCGGGGATCGGGACCCGGAAAGCGACGAACTTGTCGTCCTCGTACGCCGGCCGCAGCCCGTCATGCTCGATCGCGCGCACAGGTTCGGAGCGCGTGAGCACGAGCCACTGCGCCTTCCAGGCCTCCGGCTCCTCGAGGCTCGGATGGGTGAAGAACCGGAGCACCGCCCGCCTGCGCTTGGCGAGCTCGTTCGGCCGCGTGTTCGCGGCATGGGTCGGCGGCACGGCGACGACATAGACGGGAGCGAACGCCGTCGCGCGGTAGCTCGTCGCCAGGTCTGCGAAGACGACCGAGCGCGGCGGCACGTCCCGCTGCAGGAAGCGGATCAACCCGGGCGTCAGCGCGTGCCGGTCGTGCTTGACCGGCGGCGTCCAGTGCGCGAAGCCGTGGACGGCCACGGGCAGCACGAAGAGGAAGACCGCTGCGGCGGCCGCAGCTTCGTGCGTACGGGAGCCGGCAGGCGGTGATTGCCCGTAGCGCCGCCAGGCGAGGAGAGCACCGGCGACAAGGGCCGCGATGCCGCCGTAGAGTGCGATCCAGACCACGATCGCCGGCTCGGTCTTCGGAGCGCGCAGCCCGAAGTCGCCGGCATATGCGACCTGCAGCCAGATGCCACACGCCAGGCCGCCCACGATCGCGAGCGTCCGCGAATAGCGGCTGACGATCGAGGCGCCGCCGGCAAGAGCCACGGCGAAGGGGATGAAACCCGACAAGCGCCTCGACTGCGAGAGCGAGACGGCGTTGGAGAAGTGCGGGAAGACGAGCGGCCAGAGCTCGATCCCGAGCACCGCGATCGTCCCGCCGAGCACCAGTGCGCTCCACCGCCGCCGCCGGCCGAGGAGCGCGAGGGGCACCAGGAGCAGGGCGACAATCGTCACCGCCCCGGTCCGGTCGATTCGGGCCGGGGCGAGGCTGTAGCGCGAGAGTGAGTGCACGACCAGATCGGTGCGGTAGTGGTGCAGGTTCTGTGCGAGCTGCGCCGGCCCGGGAGAGACCGGAATCGTCTGCTCGACGACCGGCTCCAGCCAGAGGAAGGCGAGCGCCATCGGCAGTCCGAAGACGGCAAACGCCAGGACCCCGGTCCGGAAGTCGTCACCCCGCGTGAGAAGCGTGCGCGCGATCACGAACGCTCCCAGCGGAATCGCGACGAACAGCGCGTAGGTCGGGTGGACGAGCGCGAGCGAGCCCGCCGCCGCGGCGAGCATGACCGCAGTCGGCCACGTCGGCTTGCGCACGAAGTGGAAGAAGAACGCGACCGCGGCGGGAACGAGCAGCTGAGTGGCGACGCTCGCCGGCTCCCAGAGGAAGCGATAGACGCCCCCGTGCCCGAGGGCGAACACCTTGAACGCAAGCTGCGCGAAGACCACAGCGAGCGCGAGACCGATCGAGCGGAAGATCGCCCAGCCCATCTCGAAGACGAGCACGAGAGCGATGGGCACGAGGATGCTCGCCTCGTGCGCGGCGACGCTCGTGGGATCGACGCCGGCGAGCCGGGCCACGAGCGCGAGCCAAGCGTGCCACATCGGGAACGCGTAGCCGGGATGCAGCCCGCCGTGCCTGAACTCCCCGACGTCGTGCAGCGAGAGCGAATGCAGTGTGTCGAGCTTCCGGATGCGGCCGAGGTGGAAGAACACGTCACCGCTGAAGGCGCCCTGCACGAACCAGATGCCGATGCCCAGGCCGACCCCGGCCACGGCCAGGACGCCACGGACGAACCGCGCAGCGCCCGGCATGCGAACGCCCTCCAGCTCCCGGCCCAGCAGCGAGAAGACGAAGGCGACCGCGCCGGCGGTGAGCTCGAAGGCGAGCGTCACGTTCAACGAGGCTCCGAGCGCGAACGTCAACGCGAGGCCAGCACCCACCAGCGTGACCGACGCCACGAACGCGGCCGCCGCGCTCCGCTGTCCCAGGCACCGCGCGACGAGCACCCCCGGCAGCAGAAGGACGAGAGTCGCCGCCGCGAGTCGCACCCAGAGCCCGAACCCCGTCTCGGGCAGGAGCCGAGAGACTCCAAGCAGCGCCAGAATCGCGGCTGGAGTGCCGAGACGCCCTGCGAGGCCCGCAGGCGTCGCCACCACGGCCGGCTTCCGCAGCTCGACGGCCGGATACGCGAGCCAGTTCATCGCACGGGTCCCGGACTTTCGCCGCGCGTCGGCGGCTTCGCCGCCGGCGCCTGCAGCACACGCACTGCCCGCGTGCGCCGGGTGCCTTCCCACCCGACGATCACGGCGCCCGGCAAGGCGACCACGACCGTGACGACGAAGAAGAGGAAGCCGGCCGAAAAGGCTTGGTCGGCCGAGACGCCGAGGGCTCCGAGGAAGCTCACGAAGAACGATTCCCTGACGGCGAGGCCGTTGATCGTGAACGGCACGAGCATGACGAGGAAGAGCAGCGGCCCCATGATGTAGTAGGGCCGCGGCGAGAGGTCGACTCCCACGGACTTCCCGGCGCACCAGATCGCAAGTACGCGCGCCGCTTGCACCACGACCGTCAGCGCAAACACGCCGCAGAGGAGCCGCAGCCTCTTCCGGTAGGCATGCAGCGCGAGATACACGTCCCGCAGGATCGCCTCGACGCGCAGCCGCTGCAGCAGGGGGCGCAGCCAGTGGAGGATCGGGTGCAGGCGCCTCGAGAAAAGGACGAACGCGCCCGCGACGCTCAGGAGGACGAACGCGAGCTCGACCCAGGCGTAGCCGCCGACGGAGTAGTGCCCGACGGCGAGCGCGAAGCCCACGGCGGCAAGGAGGAGTGTGGCAACGCCGCCGAGCGCCCGCTCGAGCAGCACCGTGCCGGCCACCGGTCCGCGCAGGCCGGGATGGCGACGTGCGGTCTCGTAGATCCTCGATCCGTCGCCGCCGAGCGACGTCGGCAGCACCTGGGCCGCGCTGTAGGAGACGAACGTCGTCCGCACGAGCCAGCCGAACCGCTCGTGCACCCCGCTCGCGGCAAGCAGCTTGCGCCAGCGCCAGGCAAGCGGCCAGACCGAGAAGACCCAGATCCCGAACGACGCAAGCCACCAGCCGACGCTCGCGTGCGCCAGGACGTGAGCGGTCGCCCTCAGGTCGACTTTCCAGAGGATGTAGGCGACCGCCAGGCCGGTGACGACGAGCGTCCCGGTAGCACGCAACTTGCGGGGACGCCTCATATTGTGGCCACCACCTTCACCCGCCCGCGAGTGTAGTGGGCGGCCCCGAAGTACCATCGCGCCGTGCCCGACCCTCGGACGCAGATCGTCGCCGACGGCTACGACGCCATGGGCGAGACCTTCGCCGCCTGGCGCGAGGAGGCCGTCGGCGACCCGCGCCGCGAATGGGAGGACGAGCTCGTCTCGCGGCTGGACGAGGGTGCGCGCGTGCTCGAGCTCGGTTGCGGGGGAGGATCCCCGGAGACGAGGCGGCTCGCGCAGCGCTTCGCCGTGACCGGCGTGGACATCTCACCGCACCAGGTGGAGCGCGCCCGCGCGGCGATCCCCGAGGCGACGTTCGTCTGCGCCGACTTCACGGACCTCGAGCTGCCGGCCGTCTCGTTCGACGCGGTGGCCTCCTTCTACGTCTTCAACCATGTACCCCGAGAGCTGCTCGCACCGCTGCTCGCGAGCATTCACGGCTGGCTCGTCCCGGGCGGCTGGCTGCTGTCGGCGTTCGGCCAGTCGGACAACCCGGGCTGGACCGGCGAATGGCTCGGCGCGCAGACCTTCTTCGCGAGCTTCCCGCCCGAGATCAACTCGCGGCTCGTCCGGGAGGCGGGATTCTCGATCGAGCGGGACGAGGTCGCCGCTTGGGAGTCGCCCGACGGCCCGGAGCGGTTTCAGTGGGTGCTCGCGCGGGCGTGACGACGATCCTCGTCACCGCGTGCGGCGCGCCCGGAGCGGCCCGGCTGCTGCGGGCGCTGCGCGACAACGGAGAGCGGCAGGTGCGCCTGGTCGGCGTCGACATGTCCGAGCGCGCGATCGGCCGCCACCTGTGCGACACGTTCCACCTCGTCCCGCCCGGCGCGGACCCGACCTTTCCCGACGCGCTGCTCGCGCTCGTCGAGAAGGAAGGCGTCGACGTCGTCCTGCCGGAGTCGTCGCACGACCTGCGGCACCTCGCACCCCGCCGGGGTGAGTTTCCGGTGCCGGTCATGATCTGCGGCCCCGAGGCGGAGCGGCGCTCGAACGACAAGGCCGAGACGTTCGAGGCCCTGCAGCGCATCGGCGTCGGCGCTCCCGACTTCCGGCGCGTCACCGGCGCGCCCGGCGTCGAGGCGGCGGCCCGCGAGCTCGGCTACCCGGACCGGCCGGTCTGCTTCAAGCCGGTCTTCTCCTCCGGCTCGCGAGGGTTCCGCGTGCTCGACCCGAGCGTCGACCGCACGCACCAGCTACTCAACGAGCGCCCCGGCGCGCTGGCGATGCGGCTCGAGGAGGCGGTCGAGCTGCTGCCCGAGGACGGTCTCGACCTGCTCGTGATGGAGTTCCTCACCGAGCCGGAGCGGACCGTCGACGGGATCGCCGACGGCGGCCGCATCGTCCTTCAGGCCACGCGCACCCGCGAGTCGGTGCGCTGCGGGCTCGGCATGTACTTCGTGACGCTCGATACGCCGGAGCTCGTTGCGGCGTCCGAGCGCGTCGTCGCCGAATTCGAGCTCGAGTGGTTCTTCAGCATCCAGTTCATGGGCGAGAAGGTGATCGAGATCAACCCCCGCATCTCGACGATGATGATCCAGGAGGACTTCAACCTCCCCTGGCTGGCGGTCAAGCGGGCACTGGGAGAGGCGTCCGACGACGAGCTTCGCGCGCTGCAGGATCGTGTAAGGCCGGGCCACACGGTGCTTCGTTTCTTCGAGCAGGTGGAATTCGATCCGTGAATGGATTGGCAGTCCCTGGAGGAGACGCTCGCGGCGGCGTGCGAGGAGCCTGACGAGGAGACCGCGGAGCGCGCGGTGCGGGCAGCCGAGCTCGTGGCCGCGACGTCAGGCGAGCCGCCCGACGACCTTTCGCCGGAGGATCGCGAATGGACGGAGCGGCATGGGATCCCGCCCGCGGAGCTCGTCGAGCTCGCGTGCAGCTCCATGAAATGCGTCGCAGCGCTCTCCGACGACTGGCACGAGCGGCTCAACGACCTGCGTTTCCGCCTGGGCGACGTCGCGGCGGCCTGAGGCGCTCGCGCCTCGGGTGAGATCACCGTCGCATGGGCCAGACCGTATGGAGTGCCCGGCGCCTCGCTCGTAAGTTAGGCGCGGGTTGCCGTCGGGATTGGCCCGGCGGTAGAGCCGCAATTACGGGAGGCGCCGGTTATGGGCGAAGGTAGCTGGGTTGGGCTTGATGTGCATGCTCGCTCGGTGGTCGCGGGCGTGATCGATCATGGGAGCGGTGAGGTGTCGTCGCTTCGGGTGCCGCAGGGGTCGGAGGCAACCGTCGCGTGGTTGAAGACGCTGCCGGCGCCGGTGCGGGTTGTGTACGAGGCGGGGCCAACGGGCTACGGGCTCGCGCGTGCGTGCGCGGGAGCGGGGATCAGCTGCGTGGTGGCGGCGCCGTCGTGGATTCGGCCGGCAGCTGATCGGGTCAAGACCGACCGGCGTGACGCCGAGCGGCTGGCGCGGCTGCTGCGGTTGGGTGAGATCACGCCGGTGCGTGTGCCGGCGCCGGAGGAGGAGGCCGCGCGTGATCTCGTGCGCGCCCGCGAGGACGCTCGCGGTGATCTGATGCGTGCCCGGCACCGGCTCTCGAAGCTGTTGCTTCGGCATGGGTTGGTGTACGACGGGACTGCGTGGACGCGCGCGCACGATGGCTGGCTTCGTCGGCAGCGGCTCCAGGACGGGCCGCTCGCGATCGTGTTCGACGAGTGTTACGGGGGGATGCTGGACGCGAAGACGAGACGGGACGCGCTCGACAAGGCGATCACCGAGCTCGCCGGCGAGCCGCCGTACGTCGACGTCGTCGAGCGGCTCGTCTGTCTCCGCGGCGTCTCGACACTGACGGCGTTCGCGTTGACGGTCGAGCTCGGCGACTGGAATCGGTTCCGTCCCCGCTCGCTTGGACCGTTTCTCGGCCTCACTCCGAGCGAGCACTCAAGCGGCGAGCGGCGTCGCCAAGGCGCGATCACCAAGGCTGGCAACTCTCACGTTCGTCGTCTGCTGGTCGAGGCCGCTTGGCACCAACGCCGGCCGCCGCGCTTGAGCGTCACCCTGGAGCGCAGACGCACAGGCAAGTCGCTCGCTCTGCGAGCGCAAGCGGACAGCAGCGCCCGCCGGCTGCACGGACGCTGGCAAGCGCTCGAGCGCCGAGGCAAGCCCCGCACGATCGTCGTGGTCGCCGTTGCGCGCGAGTTGGCTGGCCACTGCTGGGCGCTGGCGACGATGGAGTAGCCGCCGCGATCAACGGCCCGGCGAGGAGAGCGCACCGGCGCAACGACGCGAGGAGCGACCCGAGAGAACACTGAGAGCAGCCCCCAGCGGGCCACGCTCGACGCCAGAGATCGGCACCGCTCCTCATTTCGCATACCCGGTCATGCGGTACCAACCCGCGCATATGAGTCGCGACACAAACGTCGACGACAGCCGATGCGCTCTCCCCGCCGATCAAGCCCCGCAAGCCGCGGGCGGCTAAACCGTGCGCGTTGACAGGCCGCATTCCATATGAGTTCCGGAATGACCCCTGAGGCGTGCGGCCTCATCCTCCTTGACAGTTCGGCGGGGTGAGTGTCGGCGCGTTGGGGTCGTTCGGGGCTTCGACGAAGACGAAGAACCTATTGGCGGAGCGGGTATCGGCGCTGATGTCCCAGACGACGCTGTCTGCGGGCACGGTCTGCGGCTCGCTTGTGTAGCCGATCACGCCGCCTGGTGCGTTCTTGTCGGTGTTTTGGGCCGGTTGGCGACCCCAGGTCTGGAAGCGCCACTCGATCTGATAGCCGTTCTCATGCAGGGCGGTCTCCGCCTGGCCGGCGGTTTGCCCGACCAGATTGCACGCGAGCGTGTTCGTCGCTCCGGTAGTGAGCGTCGGCGGGTTGGGGCTGATAGAAGCGCCGTGCAACGGACCGAATCCGATCGCACCGGCGGTGGCGAGGCTCGTGAAGACCAGCACCGCGACGCCTGCCGTCGCAGCCGCGAGCAGCAAGGGGCGAGATCGGCGCGGGCGCGGGCGGCGCCTCAGGCTGACCGGCTGAACCCGCTCAAGGGGCGCGAACAGCTCGCGAACGATGTCGTCGTCGCGTTCCAGTGCGATTACACGGTTCATGTCTCTTTCTCCTCATCGGACGGGTTGGGCTGACGTCCAGCCGCGCGAATGAGGCGGCTCTTTGCTCGCGCGAGCCGCTGGCGAACAGCCTCGGGCGTCCGACCAGTCATCGCGGCAAGTTCTGTCGCCTTAAAACCGTGCAGGTAGCGCAGAATCAGAAGCGCGCGGTCTTCCGGGTCGAGATGACGCTGAAGCAGGTCGCGGACGGCAAGCAACTCTAGGTCGTCACGCTCGCTTGGTTCGGGACGCTGTGTGAAGCGCTCCAGTGCACACCGCAGGCGACGGCGTCTACGAAACGCCGCCAGTGCGCGATTGCGCGCGATCCCGAACAACCACGCTTCAGGATTCTCGATCGCATGAAGCTGATCGCGGCAGCGGAACGCCTCGTAGAAAGTGTCCTGGAGCAAGTCCTCCGCCAGCGCCCGATTGCCAACCATCTGAGCGAGAAAGCGGCCGAGACGAGCCTCACAGCCGTAGAACAGGCGCTCGACAGCCTCTCCACCAAGCGGCGACGCTGGCCTCTCGCCCTGACGGTGCTCCCGGTGCTCGCCGTCGGGCGGAGACTCCAGTTGCTCGGCGCTTTCCCTCATCTACATGTACAGGTGCCGATGGAAGACCGAACGTGACACCAACCGCCGACACCCGTCGATGCTCGGCTTGTTATACGCCCCTGACGGCAAGGCACTCGGCTGTGCGAGAGTCCTCTCGCCCGAGGGCAGTTGAGCGACGCGGTCAGAGCCGCAGCTCGAAGAACAGGACGCCCTCGATCGGGTTCTCGTTGTAGCGCTCGATCGGCCGGAAGCCGAGCGAGACGTAAAGCGCTCGCGCAGCTTCCATTCTGGGCAGCGTGTCCAGCCGCATGGTCGCGTAGCCGAGCTCGCGCGCGCGGGCGACCGACGCCTCCACGAGCGTACGGCCGGCGCCCGATCCTCGCGCCGCGGGGCGGACGTAGAGCCGCTTCATCTCGCACGCACCGTCCTCGAGCGGCCGGAGCGCGACACAGCCGACGACCTCTTCGCCGTCGCGCGCGACGAGGATCGCGTCGTAGCCGCCCGGAAGCGCGGCGAGCTCGGCCTCGATGTCGCTGAACCAGCCCTCGGGCCCGAGCCAGGCGAAGTAGTCGCGGAAGATGCCGCGGAGCGCATCGGCGTCGGCCACGCCCGCGTCGGAGATCAGCGGAGCGCCCGCAGCGCCTCCACGTCGTCGGCGCTCGGCTCCCACGCGCCGGCGGCAACGTTCTGCTGCACCTGCTCGGGCTTCGTGGCGCCGGCAATCACGCAGCTCACCGCAGGCATCGCAAGCAGCCCGCCGACCGCCACGTCGAGCAGCGGGATCCCGCGCTCGTCCGCGTAGCGCTGCAGAGCCTCCGCGCGATCCCACCGCGCCTCCGAGATCTCGCGGCCTGCGAGCCGCCCCCGTTCTTCAGGCCGGGCGTCGCCGGCTGTGCCGGCGACGCTCCCAGCCCTGAGTTGGCTTCCTCGCCGCGCCGGTACTTGCCGGTGAGCAGGCCGCTCGCGAGCGGGAAGTACGGCAGGAAGCCGATGCCGAGCTTCTCGCACACCGGCAGGACCTCGTCCTCCGCGTCGCGCTCGACCAGCGAGTACTGGTTCTGCACCGAGACGAAGCGGTGGAAGCCGGCGCCACGCGCGACCTCCTCGGCAGCTTCGATCTGCTCGGCGGAGAAGTTCGAGCAGCCGATCCAGCGCACCTTGCCCTCATGGACGAGGTCGTTGAGCGCGCCGAGCGTCTCCTCGATCGGCGTCAGCGGATCGGGCTGATGCATCTGGTAGACGTCGATCACGTCGGTGCGCAGGCGACGGAGCGAGCCCTCGACGGCCCACTGGATGTAGTCCGGATTGCCACGGCGCTCCTCGGGGCGCTCGTCCATCTCGCTGCCGAATTTCGTCGCGATCACGACTCGGTCGCGCCGGCCCTCGAGCGCGCGGCCGATGTATTCCTCGCTCGTTCCCTGCCCGTAGATGTCGGCGGTATCGAAGAGGGTCACGCCGGCCTCGAGCGCGGAGTCGATCACCGCCAGCGTCTGGTCGTAGTCGCAGCGGCGGCCGAAGTTGTTCGTGCCGAGGCCGACCACCGAGACCTCCGGCCCGCCCTTGCCGAGGAAGCGTGTGCGCATGAGCGCGACGCTAACCGACGGCGGTCTGGCTGAGCGGCACCCGGCACTAGGATTGCCCGCCGTGGAGGGGCATCAGTTCGTCTTCCTCGCCGGGCTGCACCGGAGCGGCACGACGCTGCTCGCGCGGCTGCTGGCCGCGCACCCCGAGATCAGCGGCTTCTCGGGGACCGGCGTGCCCGCGGACGAGGGCCAGCATCTCCAGAGCGTCTATCCCGGGGCCAAGGATTACGGCGGCCCCGGGCGCTTCGGCTTCGCGCCCGAGTCGCACCTGACGGAGACGTCGCCGCTCGCCTCCGAGGAGAGCGCGGGCAAGCTGTTCCAGGAGTGGTCGGCGCACTGGGACCTCTCCCGCCGTGTCCTGCTCGAGAAGTCGCCGCCGAACCTGCTCAAGACGCGCTTCCTGCAGGCGGTCTTCCCCGGCTCCGCATTCGTCGTCATCGTCCGGCACCCGATTCCCGTCTCGATCCCCACCGCGAGGTGGCGTGGGACTCGCCGCTACGACCGGCTGTTCGAGCACTGGCTCCGCTGCCACGCGCTCTTCGAAGCCGACCGCGTGCACCTCGCCCGGGTGCACGTCCTCACGTACGAGCAGCTCGTCCGCGACCCGGCCGGCGTTCTGGACGGGATCTTCGAATTCCTCGGACTCGAGCCGGTCCCGCCGAGCGAGCCCGTCGAGGGCGGAGCGAACGAGAAGTACTTTGGGCAGTGGACAGATCTGAAGCGCGATCTGCGCATGCGCGCGTACCTCGACCTCGTCTCACTCTGGTACGAGCGCCGTGTCCGCCGCTACGGCTACAGCCTGCTCTCCCCCGAGCGCGGCTAGCCGAGGCCGTCGGGCAGCGGCCGCGCGTGGACGACGACGAGGGTCTTCGTCGGTCGCGTCAGCGCGACGTAGAGCTCGCGCAGCCCGCGGTCGCCGTCGTCCGCAACGGCTGCGGGCTCGACGACAACGACGTGGTCGAACTCGAGGCCCTTCGCCTGCCGCGGCGTCAGCACCGGAACCGAGATCTCGTCGAAGAGCTCGCCCTGCGGCAAGGTGCCTGCGAGAGAGCGCGGCACGATCACCGCGAGCAGTCCGTCCAGCTCGGCAAGCGCGCCCGCCTCGCGCAATGCAGCCGGCAGCAGCTCCTCCTCGCCGACGCGCACCAGACGCGGCGGGTCGCCGCCCTTGCGGTAGGCCAGCGGCGGTTCGACCTCCGGCGCGATCCGGTCGAGCAACGGCAGCGCGAAGTCCATGATCTCGGCCGGCACGCGATAGGCGTGCCGCAGCTCCTCGATCTCCATCTCCGCCTCGTCGGGCCCAGGCTCTTCGCCGGGCGTCGCCGGCTTGGCCGGCGACGCTCCCAGCAGATACGGCTGGAGCTCCTGCCAGCGCCGGTAGACGACCGGCCCGGTCGCCTGCGCGACGTCGCCGAGGATCGTGAGCGAGCCGTCGACCGCCCGGCGCGAAATCGCGAGCAGCTGCATCGGCGACAGATCCTGCGCCTCGTCGACGATCACATGCCCGTAAGAGCGCGGCGCGCCGTCGAGCAGCGTCCGCGCCTCGTCGAGCAGCGGCACGTCCTGGTCGCTCCAGCGGACGTCGGACATGCGGCGCGGCCGCCCCGATCTTCCGGCTGGGCTTCGCCGGCTCGGACGGCGAAGCTCCCGGCCACTGCGGAGCAGGAGCTTTCGCTCATCGTCCTCCAGCACTCCGTCCGACGCCGCCTCGAGCGCGGCGGGCGAAGTGAGGAGCCGTGAGACGAGCTTCTCGGGCTGCGGCAGGGGCAGGACATGGTCGAGCCAACGCGTCAGGAAGCCGCCACGCCGCAGCGCCCGCTCGAGGTCGTCGAAGGTCCGCAACGCGCGCGGCCCGAACAGCTCGCCGTAGCGCTCGTAGAAGCGGCGAAGCACCGCCATCCGGAATCGCTCGCGCGCGAGCCCGAGCGGAGCGCCGGCCTCCAGCGCCTCCTCGAGCAACGCCGCGACGTCCCGCTCGCGCACGCGCACGTACACGCCGTCGACGAGGGTCACGAGCTCCTGCGGAGCCGGCACGACCGCGATCTCGACCGCGCGCGCCACGACCTCGCGCAGCCGCGGATCGCCCTTCAACCGCGCGACGTCGGTCTCCTCGTCGCGGCCGACCTCGATCCCGTCGAGCAGCTCGGTGACGGCCCGCTGTTCGACCGCCTCCTCCCCGAGCGTCGGCAGGACATGCGAGACGTAGTCCATGAAGGTCGGGTTCGGTCCGACAACGAGCACGCGTCGCAACCGCTCACGATGCGTGTAGAGGAGCCAGGACGCGCGGTGCAACCCGACCGCCGTCTTGCCGGTGCCGGGACCTCCTTGCACGACGAGCGCGCCTTCTGGCTCGGCCGTGATCAACCGGTACTGGTCCGACTGGATCGTCGCGACGATGTCACGCATCCGCACGTCGCGGCGGCGCTCGAGCTCCTCGAGCAGGAAGTCGGAGACGCTCGCGCCCTCGACCGCGCTGCCGTCGAGCGACTCGTCGGAGATGTCGGTCAGGCGCCGGCCCTCCGACCGGAAACGGCGCCGCTGCTGCACGCCGTGGGGCGTCTGGGGCGTCGCCGTGTAGAACGGCCGCGCCGCGGGCGCCTGCCAGTTGACCACGAGCGACTCGTGCTCGTCGTCGTGCACCCAGCGGCGGCCGACGTAGAGCGGCCGCGGCGTGCCGTCGCCACCGCCGCCTCTGGCGGCGGGGTCTTCAGGCCGCGCACCGGCGGCTGCGCCGCCGGTGCTTGCAGCCAGCGTGAGCCGACCGAAGACGAGGCCGCGCTCGGCGTCCTCGAAGGTCCGCATACGCCGCTTGATCCACGTCTCCATGTTCAGCGCGGCCCACTCGGTCGCCATCGCCTCCTGCGTGCGCGCGACCGTGGAGCGCATACGGTCGAGCTGCTCGTAGGCGCGGTCGACGTAGGCCTGCTCAGCTGCGAGCTCAGGGTGCGTCACGGGCGCTGAGCCTAGCGCGGAACACGGCAAGGTCGACTCGGACGCTGGAGGCGTCCGCCTCGAAGCCTGTGTCGCGGAGCCAGGCGAGCTGATCCTCGACGCTGTCCGGCAGGTCCATCACCCAGTCGATGTAGATCGGACCCTCCTGTCCCGCCCGGGGAACGACGACGTCGCCGAGGATGAAGCAGCCGCCCGGACGTAGGACGCGCGCGACGCGCGAGAACAACCCTTGCTTTCCCGCAGCGTCGAGGTGGTGCACGGCGAGAGCGGAGACGACGAGGTCGAACGGCGCCGGCGGAAGCTCGTCCTCGAGTCGCTGCAGCCGCAGATCGGCGGCCGGAAGGCGCTCGCGCGCTCGCGCGAGCATCGCCTCGCTCGAGTCGATGCCGACCCAGCGGGCGTCGGGATACCGCGCCTGCACGCGCAGCGCAGTCTCGCCCGTGCCGGTGCCGAGCTCGAGCACGCGCGTAGCGTCGATCCCCGTGGTCGCCGCCACGACCGCCTCCTGCAGCTCCTCGTAGCCCGGGATCTCCTCGGCCATCTCCGCGAGATAGGTGTCCGGATCCCACTCCCACTCGCTCACGGTCACCATCATCCCGCAAGAGCCGCGCTGCATAGGATCGGCCCGTGAAGCTGGGTCTCAGCCTCGGCTACGCGTCGCCCGGAACGAACCCGGCCGACCTGTTTCCCCTCGTGCAGGAGGCGGAGCGGCTCGGCTTCGACTCGGTCTGGGTTGCGGAAGCGTGGGGCACCGACGCGGTCAGTGTTCTCGGCTGGCTCGCGGCGCGGACGGAGCGGATCAAGCTCGGCTCGGCGATCATGCAGATCCCCGGCCGCTCGCCTGCGAACGCAGCGATGACCGCGGCAACGCTCGACCTCCTATCCGACGGCCGCTTCCTGCTCGGGCTCGGCACCTCGGGTCCGCAGGTGGTCGAGGGCTGGCACGGGCAGCCGTGGGGAAAGCCGCTCGGCAAGACGCGCGAGTACGTCGAGATCGTCCGCGCAGCGTTGCGACGGGAGCTCGTCGAACACGAGGGCGACCACTACCGGATCCCCTGGGACGGCCCGGGCGCGACCGGCCTCGGCAAGCCGCTGAAGCTGATGCTGCGCCCGTTGCGTGCCGAGATCCCGATCTACCTCGCGGCGCTCGGACCGAAGAACGTTGCGCTCGCCGCCGAGATCGCGGACGGTTGGCTCCCGATCTTCGTGGCGCCCGAACGCTTCGACGACGCCTTCGGACCGAGCCTCGCAGCCGCCCCTCCGGGCTTCGAGATCGCGGCGACGGCGAGCGTCTTCGTGGGCGACGACGTGCCGGCGCTCCGCGACGCGCTCCGGCCCCACGTCGCGCTCTACGTCGGCGGCATGGGTGCGAAGGGACGCAACTTCTACAACTCGCTCGTCCGCCGCTACGGCTGGGAGGAGGACGCCGAGCGCATCCAGGAGCTCTATCTCGCCGGCAAGCAGCGCGACGCCATCGCCGCGGTGCCTGACGAGCTCGTCGATGCCGTCGCTCTGCTCGGACCGAAGGAGCGGATCGCGGAGCGGCTCGAGGCATGGCGCGAGACGCCCGTGACGACGCTCGTCCTCGGCACGACCCAGCCCGAAGCGCTGCAGACGCTCGCGGAGCTCGTCCTCTAGGCTCCGGCGGCGATGACTCAGCCCGTGATCGTCCTCGGCGTCGGCCGCTCGGGCACGACGCTCCTGCGCGTGATGCTCGACCGGAGCAGCGAGCTCGCGATCCCGTACGAGACGTTCTTCGTCCCACAGCTCGCCCACCGGCACGGCGGCCGCCCGAACCTCGAGAAGTTCCTCGACGACCTCGGGCGCCTGCGGACGCTGTACGACTGGGGGATCAAGCCGGATGACGTTCGCCCGCGCCTGCGCGCGGGGATGACGACGAGCGAGGCCATTGCTGCGATCTTCGAGACGTACGCGGAGCGGCAGGGGAAGCCGCGTTGGGGCGACAAGACGCCGCTCTACATGCAGCAGCTGCCGCTGCTCGAGCGGCTCTTCCCGGACACAAGCTGGGTGCACCTCGTCCGGGACGGGCGCGATGCCGCGCTCTCGTTCCTGGAGTTGCCGGAGGGCTTCTCGGGCAAGACGTGGGCGCAGCCGCGCACGGTCGCGCAATTCGCGGCTCGGTGGCGGACCGAGATCCTCGCGGCGCGACGGCTCGGCCGGCACGCCGGCAGCCGCTACCTCGAGCTCCGGTACGAGGACCTTGTCGACGAGCCGGAACGCCGGCTGCGGCATGTCTGCGAGCACGCGTCGCTGACCTGGGAGCCGGCGATGCTCGACCACACACGCCCGAGCGACACGGCGCACATGCCCGAGCACCGCAACCTCGCCCAGCCGCCGACGCCGGGGCTCCGAGACTGGCGCAGCCAGATGAGCCACGAGGACTCGCTCGCGTTCGAGCACGTCGCGGGCGACGTGCTGCAAAGCGCCGGCTACGAGCTGCTCGAGCCCGGCGGGAGCTATCCGACCTCGCACGGCCGCCGCGAGCTCGCGCGCTTCGCAGCGCTCAGCCGCAGCTGGAACCTCACCGCGGCGGCGTACCAACGCTCGCCGCTCTGGCGGCGCTCACACCCGCCGCTGGGCTAACAGGGCCCGGGCTGAGGCGTGCCGCCGGGACCGACCTCGTGCTCGCTCCCGTCCTGCAGGCAGTACGAGGTCGCGTCGGCGCTGGCGAGGGTGACCTCACTGCCGGGAGGGACCGTAGCGCCCACGTACGTGTGGTTCTGGTCGAAGTAGGCCTGCAACCCCGGCAGGACCTGGTTGAAGTTCAGTCCGGCCGTCGCGGACTGCGCCTCGGTGACGGCCTGCTGTCCGGACGCGGACGTCGGGCCGCTCGACCGCATGTCCTGCGTGGAGAGGTAGACGCCGACAAAGACGGCGATGAGCAGGGCGGGGATGCCGAGAACGCGAAGCATCCATCAAATATCGACCGCTGCCGACCGCGGCTTGAGACAAGGCGCCGGAACGCGGTGTTCGCGAGCTCGATCGCAGGCTCGAACAAACGCGAACGCGCACGTTGTCTTGCTCGCCCGCAAGCGAGTTAGCCGTTTCCGTCAGCTTGAGCTTCTCGAGCTGGGGATGATCTCTCTGCAAGCTCGCTCAGTTTCCTGAGAATGGGCGGCTGCGTAGCGCACGAGCGCGACCTCGTTCGGTGTCAATTCGGCTTCGCGCCCAGCCGATACTACGACCCGATAATGCCGAATTCGGCAGCCTCGGTTTTGCTTGGCCGAAGGCTTCGTCGACATCTCTCGCTCCGCCCGGGAGCGCCTTCAAACCATGAGGCCTATGCGGGACTGACTTACCGGTCGATCACACGCTGGCTCGCTTCGGCGTAGCGGGCGCCCTCCGGCTCCGGTAGCGCATCCTCGATCTCACGCAGGTCGTCCGCGGTCAGTTCGACCTGTGTGGCAGCGATGTTCTCCTCCAGGCGATGGAGCTTTGTCGTGCCGGGGATCGGGACGATCCAGAGCTTCTGGGCGAGGATCCAGGCGATCGCGATCTGCGCGGGAGTGACGTCCTTGCGCTCAGCGATCTCCTTCAGCAGATCGACAAACGCCAGGTTGGCCTCTCGGGCCTCGGCGTCGTTGAAGCGCGGGACGGTGTTGCGAAAGTCGCCCTCGGCGAACTCGGTGTTCTGGTCGATCGTCCCGGTCAGGAACCCCTTGCCAAGCGGGCTGAACGGCACGAACCCGATCCCAAGCTCCTCAAGGGTCGGGAGGATCGCCTCCTCCGGCTCGCGCCACCAAAGCGAATACTCCGACTGGAGTGCAGTCACCGGCTGCACCGCGTGGGCGCGGCGGATGTTCTGAACGCCCGCCTCGGAAAGGCCGAAGTGCCTGACCTTACCCTGCTCGATCAGCTCCTTGACCGCTCCCGCCACGTCCTCGATCGGGACACTCGGATCGACGCGATGCTGGTAGAGGAGGTCGATGTAGTCCGTCCGCAGGCGCTTGAGCGAGCCCTCGACAACGCGCTTGATCGTCTCCGGGCGGCTGTCGAGACCCCCGCGTGATTCGCCCCCGGAGAGATCCCAGCCGAACTTGGTCGCGATCACCACTTGATCACGCATAGGTTCGAGTGCCTCGCCGACCAGCCCCTCGTTCGTATACGGCCCATAGACCTCGGCCGTGTCGAAGAGGGTCACGCCGAGATTGACGGCAACCCGGATCAGCCGGATCATCTCCGGAGTGTCGGCTGCGGGGCCGAGGCCGAAGCTCATGCCCATGCAGCCGAGGCCGATCTCCGAGACTTCAAGCCCTTGTCCAAGAGTGCGTGTCTTCACGAGACTCCTTCCGGTTCAGGTGCCGCTACCGGCACCAGATTGAGAGTGGCGGCCGGGGGCATCAGCCACTCCCCGTCGTCACCTCCGGCGCCTTCCCATACTCCTCGTCGGTCACATGCTCGCCCCAGCTGAACGGGCTGCCTACCGCGGAAGCGCTCAGGGACGAGGCCGCGGAGACGGCGGCGATCGGGTCGATGAAGACTGAGCCGCTGAACCACTCGGATGGGCCGCGGCAGATCTCGATGCTGTTGCTTGTGATCTCCATAGGCTCTGCTCTTCCTTCCGGCTCCAGAGAGAATCGTCCGGGCAACCGTTCGTCGTTGTTGCTGCTGCTCAAGCGATGACGCGGTAAACCTGGAAGACCTCGGCGTAGTCGCGATTCACGTTGACACCGTGCATGCGGGCGAGGTTGTGGACGTACTCCGCATTCGCATAGCGCCGGTGCTGCTGAGAGGCGTACTTCTCGAGCGCCGCAATCTTGCGCTCGACGTGCCCTTGCTCTAGCGCGACGTACCACTGGTACTCGAAGTCGAAGTTGTTCCACGGGATCTCGTAGCCGAGAATCGTGGTGCGCTTGAAGGCGCGCAGGCCCTCCTCTGCGACGGTGCGGTGGTCCTGGTGAACGTCGTGGAGGCTCGGTTGGAAGACGACGTCCGGCTCCCATTCCTCCCAGAGGCCGACGAGCACCTCGAGGATGTCCTGCCGCCGCTCGGGAAAGGTGCGGACGTCGAAGTCGTGCACGGTCAGCGACTCGGTGGGAATCCCGAGCTCGGCTGTGGCCTCCGCCACCTCGCGCGCCAACGTGTCGGGCGGGAAGCCCGGCGGCAGCGAGCGCGTCGCGATCGAGAACGCGATGTAGCGGACGTCGCAGCCGGCCTCAACGAGGCGCGCCATCGTCCCGCCGCACCCGAACTCGCCGTCGTCGGTGTGCGGCGCGAGGACCAGCGCCTTCCGCCACTGCTCGATCACTGCCTCATCACCGCGCGATCATCTCAGGCACGGGCTCAGTCGGCTCCGCTCGCACCGGTTCGCGCGCCGGCACCCGCCTCGGCGACACGAGCGCAATCAGGCCGATCAGTCCCCAGGTGGTCGGATCCTCGAAGAAGTCGTTGTATGCGAGGGAGTGGACGAAGATCGCGAGCAGCGCCAGCCCGGCAGCGAGCGCCACCCGCCCGTAAGTGCGGTGGCTGATCCGCCGGTACGAGGCGAGCAGTAACGCGCCGACGAGCCAGATGAAGATGAACAGGCCGGGCGCTCCCTCCTCCGCGGCGACCGTCACGGGCGTGTTGTGCGACGCGCTCTTCTTCGGCTGCTTGCCCGTCCGCTTCGAGTAGGCGTGCTCGAAGCCGCCGAGGCCGACGCCGTGCGACGGGTGGGCTTCGGCGATCTTGATGCCCACCGCGATCAGGGTCGCGCGCCCGCTCGTGGCCTGGTTGAGCCCCGACGTCGTGTGGCGGCGCAGCGCATGCATCAGCCTGGGCTGGGTCGCCGCGATCCCGGCCGCGACGACGAGGACGGCCGCCAGCGCGAACAGCGACTTCCAGCGCCAGGCGATCGCGGACAGCGCAAGGACGGCCACGAGCAGGGCCGCGAAGCTCGACTGGGAAAACGAGATGAGAAGCCCGAGCCACGCGATCGCGATGAACGCGAGCGCGGCGAGGCCGAGCCGGACTGATGGGCGGCCGCGCACGATCAGGACGGCCGTGGCGATCAGCGCGACCACGAGGAAGCGCCCGTAGATCGACGGGTCGAAGAAGACCGAGTTGACCCGGAACAGGGCGTCGAAGATGTTGACCTGGTTCAGCTTCGCGTTCTGGAAGATCGTTCGCGTCTCGTACTGGTAGAAGCCGACGGCGGCGAAGACGAGCGCCATCGCCACGAGTTCGCCGTACAGGATCCGGACGCGCGAGGCGCGCCACGGCAGCCGCGCGATAGAAACGGCGATGATCGTGAACGGCACGTAGAAGGCGAGCAGGTCGATCGCGGCCGCGTGGACGTTGACGCTCCATCCGACCGACAGCCCGATCCAGATGAGGTAGAGCGCAAGCGGCCACGAGACGATCCCCAGCTCGCGCGTCCTCTCGTCCCCCTCGACGAGCTCCCAGAGCAGGCAGCCCGCAGCCCCGAGTGCGACCGCGTACAGCGGGACGAGAAGCGAGTGGCCGAGGAAGCCGACGCGGAACGGGATGAATGCGAGTGTGAGGAACGCGACGAGCCAGGGCTCGCGGCGGAAGAGCCAGGCGAGCAGCGGGCCGAACACGATCACTCCTCCGACCGCCGCGCCGAGCTCGGCTGCGCTCGAAGGCGCGAGCGACGCTGCGAGCAGGACCGTGCCGACTCCCGCATAGCCGAGGCCGGCGATCCGGTTCCGACGCGTCCGCGCGAGCAGCAGGACGGCGAGGCCGATACAGGCGATCGGGCCGCCGAGCTCCGCGAGCCCGATCACTTCGGGCGCACCCGCACGACGGCGGTCGTCGCGTGTCCGTTCTCCGTCACGACGAGCCGATACGTGCCCGGCGTGGTCGGCGCGCGCAGCCGCAGCGTCTTCCCGCGTCGCCCTCCGTGCCTGTGGCCGAGACGCCAGGTGTAGCGCCGCGCGGCCGTCTCGACGTGCACCGTGAAGAGCCCTCCGGCCTTGACCGTCGTCCGTCCCGGCGTGAGGTCGACGTAGCGGAGCACCACTGTGACGTCCTTGCGCATGCCGGCAGGAGTTTCGTTACCGGCGGGATCCTGGGCGCCGATCGTGAGGACGTACTTGCCCGCGCGAAGCGGCCTACCGGCGAGCTTTCCAGCCCACTTGATCTTGCCGGTTGGTCGGGTGTGCCGACCCACGATGATCCGCCGGCCGTCGAGGTAGACGACGGCGTGCGCCCTCTCGCTGAAGGCGTAGCGGATCGCGACCGAGCGGCCGCGCCCGGCGAAGAGGACCGGCTTCTGCTTCACGCCGGCCGCCGAGCGCACTTTCGGCGGCACCGTGTCGAGGGTGATCTTGTTGATGAACTTGAAGGTGCGGCGTGAGAGCTGGACCCACGGGTAGTAGACGCCGTCCGGAGCCAGGGAACCCGCATCCGTCCGGCCGTGCCAGGGGAAGGTCCGCGAAAGGTGGGCGTGCATCAGCACGTCCGGGGCGATCGTCGCGACCTTGTGGCCGTTCGAGTCCACGATCGTCACCGTCACGTGCCCCGAGTGGCGAAGCCTGAGACGGACGTTCGCCGCCCTCGTCGGGCAATCTTGCCCACAGACCGGCGAAAACAGCACCGGAGCTCCGGGACGGCTCGAGAAGATGCTCGTCCCGTAGATGGGACTCTTCTCGAGCTTCAGGTGCTCGGTGATCGCAAAGGCGGCAGCGGTGGCCACCAGCAGGCCCAGGAGCGTGACCGTCGTGAGAACCCGCTGCAAAGCCCGCCGATTCTACGGGCCTCTCGTTAACGAAGTTGAAGAGTCAGGCGCGTTCGGGCGTCGCGCGGTGCTCGTTCAGCATCACGTGCACGGTGTAGATCGTCAGGACGACGAGGAGGAAGACGAGGCCGCCGCCGAGGATCCAGTTCGCCTCGGGCACGTTGAGGAGCTTGAGCCCGCTGATGATGAGGATTCCGGCGAGACCGCCGCGAATCGTCATGTCCGGAACCTTCACCGTGTACCGGCTCGAGATGAGGATCCCCGGCACCGAGCCGAGGAGGAGCCACGCGGTGGCGTGCAGGTCGACGTCGCCGATGATGAGGTGCCCGACGCCCGCGACCCAGAGGAGCGCGGCCGCATGGAAGATGTCCGTGCCGACGATCCTCGGCATCGTGAGCGGATAGACGAGCACCATCATCAGCCCGAAGTACGTGCCGCTGCCGACCGACGTGATCCCGACGATGAAGCCGAATACCGCGCCGGTGCCGAATGCGAACAGCTTGTCCCGCCGGCTCATGATGAAGGGCTGGTCGCTCGGCTGGACTCCGTGCTTCACGAACGACTTGGCGAGGAAACCGACGCCGCCGCCGATGAGCGCGACGCCGATCGCATAGCCGAGAATCGTCTGCGCGTTCGAGATCGAGTTCTGGAGCTTGTACGAGACCACGACCCCGGCAATCGCGAGCGGCCCGGAACCGAGGAACAGCCAGAACGCGAGGTGGCCGTGCACCGTGCTGAGCCGGCGATGCCGGATCGCGCCGAACGACTTGAAGATCGCGCCGTGGAAGATGTCGGTGCCGACGGCGTAGCTCGGCTTGAAGCCGAAGACGATGATCAGGATCGGGGTCATGAGCGAGCCCCCGCCGACGCCGGTGAGGCCGACGATCAGGCCCAGCCCGAGCCCCGTCAGCGTGAACTGCCAGGTCATGAGAGCAGGCCGCGCTCCGTGAGCGCGGCGAGCACACTCTCGGCGGCCTCCTCGACGGAGAGAGACGCCATGTCGAGATGGACCTCCGGCTCCTCGGGCGGCTCATAGACGCCACCCAGGCCGGTGAGGTTCTCGAGCTCCCCAGCCTGCGCCTTCGCGTAGAGGCCGGTCGTGTCGCGCTCGGCCGCGAGCTCCGCCGGGAGGTCGACGTGCACCTCGACGAACTCGTCCTCGGCGAAGAGAGCGCGCGTCGTCTCGCGGTCGGCGCGGAACGGAGAGACGAACGCGGCGATCACGATCAACCCCGCCTCGGTCATCAGCTTCGCGATCTCCGCCGCCCGGCGGTTGTTCTCCGCGCGGTCGGCCGGTGCGAAGCCGAGATCCTTCGAGAGCCCGAGGCGCAGGTTCGCCCCGTCGAGCAGCACGGTGTGGCGCCCGAGCGAGTAGAACCGTCGTTCGACGAGGTTCGCGATCGAGGTCTTCCCCGCGCCCGGAATGCCGGTCAGCCAGACGACAAACGGCCGCTGTGCCTTCAGCGAGGCGCGCGCCTCGCGGTCGACCTCGACCGCCTGCCAGGCGACGTTCTCGCCCCGGCGGAGCGCGAAGCGAAGCAGCCCGGCGCCGACCGTGTGGTTGGTGATCCGGTCGATCAGGATGAAGCCGCCAGTGTCGCGATTCTCGACGTAGGGGTCGAACGCGACGGACTGTCCGAGCTCGAGCTGGACGACGCCGATCTCGTTCAGGTCGAGCTGGTTCGCCGCGATCTGCTCGCCCGTATCGACATCGAGCTTGTAGCGGATCGGCGCCACCGTCGCCGGCACCGTCCTCGTCCCGACCCGCATGAGATAGGTGCGGCCGCGCAGGAGCGGCTCCTCCGCCATCCAGACCACCGTCGCCTCGAACTGTTCGCCTACATGGGCGGGCACCTCCGCAGTCGCGATCACGTCGCCGCGGCTGACGTCGATCTCATCGGCGAGCGTCAGCGTGACCGCTTGCCCGGCGACGCCGGTGTCGAGGTCCCGTTCGAACCCGACGACGCGCGAGACAACCGTCTCGCGCCCAGCAGGGAGAACGACCACGAGGTCGCCCGGCGTCACGCGCCCGCCGGCGATCGTCCCGGCGAAGCCCCGGAACTCCGAGCTCGAGCGGTTCACCCACTGCACGGGCAGCCGGAACGGCGCGGCCTGCATCCGTTCCTGGTCGACCTCCACGGTCTCGAGGTATTCCATCAGCGTCGGCCCGCCGTACCAGGGCATCTCCTGGGAGCGCTCGGTCACGTTGTCGCCGCGGAGCGCCGAAACCGGGATCAGCGTGAACTCCTCGAGCCCGAGCTGCTCGGCGAACGCGCCGTACTGGCGCTCGATCTCCCGGAACCGCTCCTCCGCGTACTCGACGAGATCCATCTTGTTCACGGCGACGGCCACGTGGCGGATGCCGAGCAGGTGGACGAGATAGCTGTGGCGGCGCGTCTGCGTGAGCACGCCCTTACGTGCGTCGAGCAGGATCAACGCGCAGTCGGCGGTCGAGGCGCCGGTGACCATGTTGCGCGTGTACTGCTCGTGCCCCGGGGTATCGGCAACGATGTACTTCCGCAGGTCGGTCGAGAAGAAGCGGTAGGCGACGTCGATCGTGATCCCCTGCTCGCGCTCCGCCGCGAGACCGTCGAGGAGGAGCGCGAAGTCGAGCTCGTCGCCCTGCGTCCCGACGCGGCGGGAGTCTGCCTCGAGCGCCGCGAGCTGATCCTCGAAGAGCATCTGCGACTCGTAGAGCAGACGGCCGATCAGCGTCGACTTGCCGTCGTCGACCGAGCCGCACGTGATGAAGCGCAAGAGGCTCTTGTGCTCGTGCGCATCGAGGTACCCGTCGATGTCCCGCTCGATCAGCTCGCTGCTCATCAGTGGTCTCTCCGGTGGGCTCGGTGCCGGTCGGGCGCGCGAAAACCGAGCAGCGCAAGGACGCAGGGAGCCCTCGTAGCGGAGGCTACGGGGGCGACCGAGGACGCCGCGATGCGATGCGTTTGCAGCCGCCCGAGCAGTGCCGTGTCCGCTGGAGCGACCACTAAAAGTACCCGTCGACCTTCTTCTTCTCCATCGAAGCCGCCGTGTCGAAGTCGATCAACCGGCCCTGCCGCTCGGATGTGTTCGTGAGCAGCATCTCCTGGATGATCTTCGGCAGCGTGTCCGCCTCCGACTCGATCGCGCCGGACAGCGGATAACAGCCGAGCGTCCGGAAGCGCACGCGCTTGAGCTGCGGCTCCTCGCCCGACTCGAGGGGCATCCGGTCGTCGTCGACCATGATCCACGTCCCGTCACGCAACACGACCGGCCGCTCAGCCGCGAAGTAGAGCGGCACGATCGGGATCTCCTCGCGGTGGATGTAGAGCCAGACGTCGAGCTCCGTCCAGTTCGAGAGCGGGAAGACGCGGATCGACTCGCCCTTGCGATGGCGCGCGTTGTAGAGGCGCCAGAGCTCGGGCCGCTGACTCTTCGGATCCCAGCGATGCTGCGCGGTGCGGAAGGAGAAGATGCGCTCCTTCGCGCGCGAGCGCTCCTCGTCCCGGCGTGCGCCTCCGAAGGCCGCGTCGAAGCCGTACTTGTCGAGAGCCTGCTTCAGCCCCTCCGTCTTCATCACGTCGGTGTGCACCTGGGAGCCGCTGTCGAATGGATTGATCCCGCGGGCGACCCCTTCCTCGTTGACGTGCACGAGCAGGTTCAGGCCGTGCTCCTCCGCCATCCGAGCGCGGAACGCGTACATCTCCTGAAACTTCCACGTCGTGTCGACGTGAAGGAACGGGAACGGCGGCGGCGCCGGCCAGAACGCCTTCTCCGCGAGGCGGAGCATCACCGAGCTGTCCTTCCCGATCGAGTAGAGCATCACCGGGTTCTCGGCCTCGGCGACGACCTCCCGCATGATGTCGATCGCCTCCGCCTCGAGCCGCTCGAGATGGGTCAGGCGCACGCGCTCGGCGCTCATGCCGGCACCTCCGCGAGCAGCCCCAATTCCTCGAGCTTCGCGACGACGAGGCGCGCCGACTCCTCCGGCTCGAGCTCCGTCGTGTCGATCCGGAGCTCGGGGTCCGCCGGCTCCTCGTACGGATCCGAGACGCCCGTGAACTCCGCGATCTCACCTGCGCGGGCTCGTGAGTAGAGGCCCTTCACGTCGCGTCGCTCGCACTCCTCCACCGGCGTCGCGACGTAAACCTCGACGAACGCGCCGACCTCCTCCACCAGCGCCCGCGCCTTACGGCGCGTTGCCTCGTACGGGGAGATCGCGGAGACGATCACCGCCGCACCGTGCCGCGTCAGCCGTGACGCGACCCACCCGATCCGCTCGATGTTCGTGTCGCGGTCCTGCTTCGAGAAGCCGAGGCCCTGCGTCAGGTGCGTCCGCACGACGTCGCCGTCGAGCCACTCGACGAGGAGCCCACGGCGCTCGAGCTCGGGCGCCACGAGCTCGGCGATCGTCGTCTTCCCCGCCCCCGAAAGGCCGGTGAACCAGAGCGTGAAGCCCGCCATCAGCTCCGGTCGTGAATCCCGCATTCGATCTTGTCGGAATCCGCCCACCGCCCGGCGCGCTCGTCCTCGTCGCGGCTCACCGGCCGGGTGCACGGGATACACCCGATCGACGGATAGCCGGCGTCGTGGAGCGGGTTGTACGGGATCTCGTTCACGTGGATGTACGCGTCGATGCGCTTCGAGTCCCAGTCGACCAGCGGGTTGAGCTTCCAGACGCCGAAGCGCTCGTTCCGCTCGACCCGCTGCGCGTCCTGCCGCGTCAGGCTCTGTTCCCGGCGGACGCCCGAGATCCAGGCGTCGTAGACGGAGAGGGCTCGCTCGAGCGGCTCGACCTTACGGACGTGACAGCACCGGTCGGGATCGCGCTCCCAGAGGTTCGGCCCCTCGAGCTTGTGCTGCTCGGCGATCGTCATCACGTCCGGCCGGATCGGCTCGAGCCCGTAGCGCGCGACGAGCTTCTCCCGCGTCGCGTACGTCTCGGCGAAGAAGAGCCCCGTATCGAGCTCGATCACCGGGACGTCGAGCCCGAGCTCCGAGACCATGTGCACGAGCACCGAGGACTGCTTCTGCCACGAGCACGTGAGGCAGAGCTTGGCGCCGAAGGTCTCGTAGCCCCAGCCGAGCACCTCCTCGGCGCTCATCGCCTCGACGTCAGGAAGCGCCAGTTCGCTGAGGCTGCTCGCCACCGAGAAGCACCTCCCTGAGTGTGTCGCCCCGCAGGCCGAGGCGCAGCGTCTCGAGCGCAATCACCTCGTCGGGCGGGATGTTGCCGAGGTTCACGTTCGTGCCGAAGTGCTTGATGAACCAGGCCTGACTCTCGCGGGTCGGCGCCTCCCAGATCAGCGTCTCGAAGGGAACGGAATGCTCGATCTCGTCGACGAGCCCCGTCCGGAGCTCACCGCTCGGCCGGTAGATGCCGGCGGTGCCGCCCTCACGGCCCTCGGCGATGACGCGCCAGGCGCCCGCGTCGAGCTCCTCCTGCATCCACTGCACCCAGAGATAGGGGGCGATGTTCACCTCCGCGTCCTTCGACCCGACCTCCGAGAGGACGGTGAAGTCGCGTGCGAAGTCGGCGATGAGTTCGAGCTTGCGGTCGCGCGGGATCTCGATCGTGCCGTCGGAGATCTCGACGTGCGAGAAGCGGTGCTCCGTCAGCCAGCCCTTGAACTCCTCGACCTTGTCGCGCGCGTAGACCGCCTCGAAGAACGTGCCGCCGCAGACGACGGGCGTCTCGAAGTGGCGGTAGAGCGCGATCTTCTTCTCGAGGTTGTTCGTGACGTAGCCGGTGCCCCAGCCGAGCTTGACGATGTCGACGAAGGCGCCCGCGGTGTCGAAGAGCCCTTCGATCTCACGCAGGTTCAGACCCTTGTCGATGACATGCGTGAGCCCGGTGCTGCGCGGCTTGCCGGGCCGCTCGGGCACTCCCAGAAATCCGTCTTCAAAGCCCGGCATGTGCGCTCCTCCACAGGGTAGTCACCGGAGTCTCGAGCGGAACGATACCTAATCGTTCGCATAGCTATCACTTATCCCGTGCCGGGCTCGGCCAGTCGAGTCATGCCGGAAAGAGCCATCTTGATTGTCAGATGTGACAACGCTAGCCTGACCTCCCTCGCATCCGCCCACGAACTGGAGGTCCACGATGTCCGTACGACGTGCAGCTCCCCTCGCGACGCTCCTCGCAACCTTGGCCGTGGCGCTCGGCTCGGCGACGTCGGCCCGAGCGGCGACCGAGAGCCCTCCACTCCTCCCACCCGACCAGGCGACCGCGCTCGCAACGGCAGCCGCAGCCGTATCGAGCGGCTCCTCGACCCAATCGGTCAACGCGAGTGCCGTGCTCGATGCCGCTGCGCTGCCCGGAGCGGAGACGTCGATCGAGTCCGACATCTCGCCGCAGGCGGCGGTGGGTCTGTCCCCGCTGAGCGAGAGGAACGTCCTCTCGGCGACCAGGCCGGTCTGCTGGGCCAACTACATCTGGCACCAATGGGGAACGTGGCCGTATCAGCAGCGCGTCACCGACACGACCTACTGGTGCGCGGTCTACAACAACCACATCACCTACCGCACGTCCATGACCACGGCGTCCGGGACGCTCTGCGGCGTCGATTGGCGGGCGGGCGGATTGATCGGCGGCGGCGTCGGGCCTGGTTTCACGTACTTCACGAGGCGCGCGTCGGCCGGGTTCTCCTGCCAGACCGTCGTCCCGTGGATCACGATCCACACGACTCACCATGAGGACGTCAAGCGCAACGACCGCGGCGTGACGACCGTCGTGGGAACGGGTTGAGCGGCAACTCGTCTAGTAGGCCTCACGCAAGAGCTGCTCGATCTCGTCCGGGCTCGCGGGCTTCGGGTTGGCGAGGTTCCCTCCTCGCTCGGCCGCGGCGGCCGCGAGCCCGCGCAGATCGGTCTCCGGCACGCCGAGGTCGCGCAGCCGCGTCGGTCCCGCGAGCGCGGTGAGCGCCTCGACGCGGCCGGCGGGATCGTCGCGGTCGCCGATCGCCTCCCCAAAGCGCGCCACGGCGTCAGGGGCGTACTGGGTGTTGAAGCGAAGTACGGGCGGCAGGCAAATTCCGTTGAGCGTCCCGTGCGGCAGCCCATAGCGCCCGCCGATCGCCTGGGCCATCGCGTGTGCGAGCGCGAGCATCGAACCCGCGAGCGCGGCGCCGCCGTGACAGGCGCCGCGGAGCAGCTTGGTGCGTGCTTCGAGGTCGTGCGGAGTGCCGACGACGGACGGCAGCCACTCGGCGATGAGGCGTGCACCGGCGAGAGCGTGCTCGTCGGCTGCCGGATTGTGCCCCTGGACATAGAGCGCCTCGGCGCAATGGGCGAGCGCGTTCATCGCCGTACCCACGGTCGTCTCCGCCGGCAGGTCCAGGGTCAGCCCAGGCTCGTAGACGATGGCGACCGGACGGGCTCCGCCCCCACCGCCGCGCATCCGCCGCTCGGGGTCACGGACGCCGAAGTAGCTGGTCCACTCCGCACCGGCGTAGGTCGTTGGCACAGAGACGAGCGGCAAGCCGGTGGCCGCTGATATCGCCTTCCCAAGGTCGATCGCACTCCCTCCGCCAAGGGCGACCACCCCGTCTGCACCGCGTGCGGCGGACGCGGCCTCGGCAATGCGATCCGACGGCACCTCCCGCCACCGCGCGACAGGCTCCATCGTCAGCTCCAGCGCATCCCAGCGTTGGCTCGCAACGAGCATCGGCGACGACACCCCGGCCTCCGCGCAGGTCTCCGTCAGCGAGTCCAGCCCCCAGCGAACGATCACGAGATGTCCGAAGACTTCAGCCGCTCGCGCGCGAACGTAACGAACTCCTGAGCCACGCGCGTCTCCGCCCGCCCGCTCGCTCGCGCCAGCTGGACGTCCCGCGCAGGTTCGAGCCCTTCGACACGGGCGATCGCGAGGGTCCCCGCCGCGAGATCTCCCTCGATCGCGATCCGCGAGATGAACGTGGCGCCGAAGCCGCCGAGCACCGCGGCACGCGCCGACTCCTGCAGCCCGAGCTCCAGCTTCACGTTCAGGTCGCGGAGGCGAAGCCCGAGCTCGCGCAGCTCCTCGTCGATCATCTGTCGGATGCCCGCGCCTTCCTGCATCAGCACGAGCGGCTCGGCCTTCAGCTCGTCGAGAGTCATGCTCTTGCCGGCGCGCTTGTGCCCTGCGGGGACCGCGAGGACGACCTCGTCCCGATAGAAGGGCTCGAACGTGACGCCGCGATGACGGCCGGCCACCCCGACGAGCCCGAGCTCGAGCTCGCGCCGCCCGACCTGCTCGACCACGGTGTGCGTATCCGAGACCGTCAGCGCGACGTGCACCAGCGGATGGTGCTGCTGGAACTCGCCGAGGATGACGGGCAGGACGCTCCCGCCCGGCCCGGTCGAAGCCCCGATCTCGAGCCGCCCCTTGAGCTCGCCCTCAGCCTCCTCGTCGAGGCCCGCAAGCAGTTCCTGTTCGAGTGAGAGCAGCCGCTGCGCTCCCCGATACAGCCGGAGCCCGGCCTCCGTCGGCTCGACCCTGCGACCGGAACGGTCGAGGAGCCGCTGGCCGACGCGCTGCTCGAGCGACCGGATCTGCAGGCTCACCGCGGGCTGAGTCACACCGAGCTGGTCGGCGGCCTGTGAGAAGCTCCGGCGCTCGACCACCGCGCAAAAGGCCGCGAGCTGCTTCGTGTCCATAAGGCCACCTTATAGCTGCCTTGTTCGCCGCAGACCGCTCGCGGATCTACCATCGGCCCGTGCCTGACTCGACGCGGATCGAGGACACGCTCGTCCGCGGCTATCGCCAGCTCGCACTCGAGACGCCGGCGCGGCCACGCGACGTCGCCCTGCGTGCCCTCGACCTACTCCTCTCGTCGTTGTTCCTCCTCGTCTCGCTGCCGATCTCGCTCGTGATCGCCGCCGCCGTCCTGGTCACGAGCGGGACACCGGTCCTCTACCGCGGCGAGCGCGTCGGCCGCGGGGCGCGTGTCTTCACGATGTACAAGTTCCGCACGCTGCGGCGTGGCGCGGAACGTCGGCTCGGCCAGTACCTCGGTGAAGAGCTCGTCCAGCGGACGCAGGCCGAGTTCACGCCGATCGGAAAGTGGCTCAAGGCGACGCAGCTCGACGAGATCCCGCAGTTCGTCAACGTCCTGCGCGGGGACATGAGCCTCGTCGGGCCTCGGCCGATCCGTCCCGTCTTCTTCGACGAGCTCGCCCACGAGCTGCCCTCCTACTGGCAGCGGCTCGTCGTTCGACCGGGGCTGACGGGCCTCGCGCAGGTGCGACGCGGCTACGAGACATCGATGGGCGAGAAGCTCGCGCACGATCTCGAGTGGATCGCCGACCGCTCGGTCCGCCTCTATCTCCGCACCGTCATCGCCACCGGCTGGCGTGTGCTCAAGCAGTCGTTCGGAGGACTGACGGGCCGACGCGCCTAAGGTAGAGCCGTGTGCGGGATCTGCGGAATCGCGACGACGCACGGCGCCGCGGACGTCGAGACGCTGCGCGCGATGAGCGACCTGCTCGTCCACCGCGGTCCTGACAGCGCCGGCGAGCACGTCGACGGCGGCGTCGCCCTTGCGGCGCGGCGCCTCTCGATCATCGATCTGGAGCACGGCAACCAGCCGATCTCGAACGAGGACGGGAGTTGCGCGGTCGTCCAGAACGGCGAGATCTACAACTACCCGGAGCTCCGCCGAGAGCTCGAACGCGCGGGGCACCAGCTGCGGACTCGCTGCGACACGGAGGCGCTCGTCCACCTGTACGAGGAGCACGGGCCTGGCTTCGCCGAGAGGCTGCGCGGGATGTTCGCGGCCGCGATCTGGGACTCGCGGCGCCGCCGTCTGGTGCTCGCTCGCGACCGCTACGGGATCAAGCCGCTCTACTACCGGCACATCGGCGGCGAGCTGCGCTTCGCGTCCGAGCTGAGAGCGCTCCCGCGCGGCGAGATCGACCTCGACGCACTCGAGGCGTTCCTCGCCTTCAACTCGATCCCGGCGCCGTACTCGATCTTCCGCGACGTCCGGAAGCTCCCCGCCGGTCACGTTCTCGTCTGGGAGGACGGCGAGGTTTCGCTCGAGCGATACGCCCGGCCCGGGCCGGCGTTGGAGGACGCGCTGCGAACGGGCGACGAGGCGGAGCTCGTGGAGGAGCTGCGCGCGCGGCTGCGCGACTCGGTTCGGGCGCATCTCCTCTCGGATGTGCCGGTCGGCGTCCTCCTCTCCGGCGGCGTCGACTCCGCAGCGCTCGCCGCGCTGGCTGCGCAGGAGACGCCGGAGCCGGTGCACACGTTCACGATCGGCTTCGCGGAGCGCAGCTTCGACGAGCGCGCCGATGCGAGGCTGGTGGCCGAGCGCTATGGAACGGAGCACCACGAGCTGCTCGTCCGGCCTGAGCCCGAGCTGCTGCTGCGGGCGCTCGCAGAGGCGTTCGACGAGCCGTTCGCGGACTCGTCGGCCCTGCCGACCTACCTCGTCTCGCAGCTCGCAGCGGAGCACGTCAAGGTCGCGCTCTCTGGCGAGGGTGGAGACGAGCTCTTCGGCGGCTACTACACGTACTCAGCCGACCTCTTTGCAGACCGCCTCGCGCCCCTCGCGCGAGCTGTACGACCGCTGGTGGAGGCGCTGCCGGCATCCACCCGCAAGGCGAGCCTCGACTACAGGGCGAAGCGGTTCGTGCGCGCCGCGCATCTGCCGCCGCTCGAGCGGCATCACGGCTGGAAGGAGATCTTCTCCGCCGAGGCTCGCGCAGAGCTGACCGGCCGCCGGGCCGCGTTCGACCCGGTCGACGTCTATCGCGCGCGGTACGCCGAGACGGCGGGAGCGCCGCAACTCGCGCGCCTGCAGGATGTGGACTTCGGCGTGTACCTCGTCGACGACCTGCTCGTGAAGACCGACCGTGCGTCGATGGCGCACTCGCTCGAGGCGCGCGTCCCCTTCCTCGACCCGCTCGTCACGAACCTCGCGTTCGCGCTACCCACGCGCCTGAAGGTGCGCGGCCTCGCGAAGAAGGTCCTGCTGCGGAAGGCCGTGGAGCCGCTGCTGCCGGCCGAAGTCGTGCACGGACGCAAGCGCGGTTTCTCGATTCCGGCCGCAGCCTGGCTGCGAGGCGAGCTCGAGCCGTTCGCCCGTGAGACGCTGGCGCCTGAGACCCTGGAACGTCAGGGCTTCTTCTGCCCGGAGCCGGTGGGGCGGCTGCTCGACGAGCACGTCGCAGGCCGGGAGGACTGGAGCCGCCAGCTATGGGGGCTGCTCGCGTTCACGCTGTGGTACGAACGGCACGTCGAGCAGGAGCCGCCGCGCCTCGAGTCGGCGCGGATGGAGGCGCTGGCGGCGTGAGGTTCCTCACGTTCCTGGGGCGACGCTGGCGAGGGAGCCAAGCGCGCGCCGCGAAGGGCAGTACATGAGGTACGACCGAGCGGCGCGCGCTGGCGCTGGAAGCGTCGTCGGCAGAGCCGACGACGCCCAGCAGAGACGTGGGGATCCCGCTGCCAGCGTCGTCAGCCTTTCGCGGAGCCCGGCTCCGCCGGGCGGGAGCGAAGGGCGGCCAGGGGCGTGAGGGTCTGGATCGACATCACCGCGCCCGCGCACGTCCTCGTCTTCCGGCCGCTTGTCGACATCATGCGCGGGCGCGGCGACGAGGTGGCCATCACCGCGCGCGACTACGCGCAGACGCTCGAGCTGCTCGAACTGCACGGACTCGAGGCGGACGAGGTGGTCGGCCGGCACGGCGGCCGGTCGCGACTGCAGAAGGCGCGCCAGATGACGCACCGCCTCGGGGCGCTGCGGCAATGGGCCCGCCGCCGCAACTTCGACGTCGCCCTCGCGCACGGGTCGCACGAGCTGACGATCTCCGCGCGGCGGCTGGGAGTCCCGAGCTCGACCACCTTCGACTACGAGTTTGCGACGCTGCAGCACCAGCTCGGCTGCCGTGCCGCGACGCGAGTCGTCGTCCCCGCGGCGATCCCACCGGAGCGGCTGCGGCCCTACGGCGTCCGCTCGCCTAAGCTCGTCCAGTACCCGGGCCTGAAGGAGGAGTACTACCTCTCGGACTTCGAGCCCGACCGGTCGCTTCTCGAGCGGTTCGGCGTCGACCCGGCGCGCGTGCTCGTCGTCCTCCGGCCGCCGCCCGACGTGTCGCTCTACCACCGGCACTCGAACCCGCTCTTCCCGCAGACCCTCGAGCACCTCGGCCGTTCCGAGGACGTGCACGCGTTCGTTCTGCCGCGGACGGAGGAGCAACGTGAGTTCGTGCGAGGGCTCGCACTGCCGTCGGTGATCCTGCCGGACGGTGCCGTCGACGCGCAGAGCCTGATCGCGCTGGCCGATCTCGTCGTCTCGGCTGGTGGAACGATGAACCGCGAAGCGGCCGCGCTCGGCGTGCCGGTCTACACCACCTACGGGGGCCGGCTTGGCGGAGTCGACGAGGAGCTGATCCGGGACGGGCGGCTCAAACCGCTCACCGACCCGCGGGCGCTCGAGCTGACGAAGCGCGATCCCGCATCCACTCCGCGCGTGCGACGCGAGCCGAGCGAGATGCTTCGTCTCCTCCTCTCGGCCCTCGACGCCTGAGGCGACGCACGGCCAAGAGGCTCCACACGACTTCGGCCAGGCCGAAGGGAACGCTTCCGATCAGGAAGCCGTACGCGAGCACCATCGGCGAGACGGCAACTGCCCCGAGGACGGTCACGCGAACTGCGTGAACATCGCGTGGAGAGTCTCGACTCCCGCACCCTCGGAACGGGCCGCCATGACGAGCACGTCGTCCCCTGCCTCGACGCTCCAGTCGGCCCAGCTGCAGCATTCGTTCTCGACCGCGACGAGCCCGTTCGTCTCCTGCCTGCCGAGGCCGAAACTCTCGCCGAGCGCGAGCCAGCGCTCTTGCTGACTCTTCAGATCGGAATCCGACAGGGTGCAGGCGACGAGCTCGGACAGGTCCATGAGGTTCCTCCTCCTGGGTCGTGAACGAACCTCATCCTGCAAGTTGAAGTTGGCTTGATGTCAAGTGAATTCTTTGCGATCGGAGAGGTGGCGAGGATCAGCGGCAAGGCACCGTCGGCCATCCGCTACTACGAGTCGATCGGCCTGCTCCCGGAACCGACGCGGGAGAGCGGACGCCGCCGCTATCCAGTCGAAGTCGTGCGATCGCTGGCGGTCATCGACACGGCCCAGCGGGCTGGGCTCGCTCTCGACGACATCCGGCTACTGCTTCACGCCGGGGAGGACGAGTCGGACGCGGTCGAGCAGCTGCGGGAGGTCGCGGAGCGGCGGCTCCCCGTCCTCCGCGAGGCAATCGCCCGCGCCGAGGTGGTCCGGGAGTGGCTCGAACAAGCTGCCGACTGCCGCTGTCCGACACTCGAGACCTGCCCGCTCTTCGAGCAGCCCTCTGCACTGCCCGCGGCCGGCCTCAGCCTCGGCTAAGAAGGCTCAAGCGGCGACGTCTGCGAGCTGCGCGAGCAGCTCAGCGCCGTAGCGCTCGAGCTTCGCCGGGCCGATTCCCGGCACCGCCGCCAGCTCCGTCAGCGTCCGCGGCGTCCGCGCCACGAGCTCCGCGAGCGTCCGGTCGTTGAAGACGACGTACGCGGGCACCGCGTCCGCATGCGCCCGTGCCAGCCGCCACTCCTTGAGCGCCAGCACCGCCGGGGTCTGCTCTAGCGCCGGCCTCTCCCGCCTCGGGAGCGGCGGCGCGGCGGCACGCACGCCGAGCTCGTCGAGGAACCGGCTCGGCTTGCCCTCCCACGTGACGAGCAGATGCCGCTTCGCGCGCGTCAGCCCGACGTAGAACAGGCGCCGCTCCTCCGCGACGTCGCCCCGCCGCACCGGCAGCTCGCCCTCCTCCACGCGCGGCAGGAAGACGGCCTCCCACTCGAGCCCCTTCGCGCGGTGGAGCGTCAGCAGGTGGACGCCGCGGCCCGCGCTGGCGCCGAAGCGCTCGTGCAGCAGCGCGACGAACTCCTCGACCTCGCCGTCGAGCTCGTCCGCGAGCCGGACGAGCCGCGCCAGGTCCGCCTGCCGCGTCTGCTCGCGCTCGCCGAGCCTCTCCGGCACCTCGGTGAGAAGCCCCTGGCGAACGGCAAGCTCACGCACGACTTCGCCAGCGGGCCCGCGCCGGCCGCGCAGCGCTTTCAGCAGCTGGCGAGCGGCATCGCGCGCCAGCAGCGACGCGCCCTGGAAGGGGATGGCGGCATCGTGGAACGCCTCCTCGAACTCGCTCGTGCGCGCGTTCGTGCGCACGAGCACCGCCATCTGCTCGAGCGGCAGCCCCTCCGCGTGCAACTCCCGCACGCGGGCAACGACGCTCAGCGCCGGCCCGACCACCGGCTCGGGGCCGTCCGGAAGCGTCGCCGCGAGCGCCTTCGCCGAGCCGCCGAGCCGCAGCACGAGGCGGTTCGCCAACTCGATGACCTGCGGAGTGGAGCGGTAACTCCGCTCCAGCCGCACGACGCGAGCATGCGGGAAGCGGCTCGGCAGCGCAAGCAGCCACTCGGCGCTCGCACCCGTGAACCCGTAGATCGCCTGGTAGTCGTCGCCGACCGCGCAGAGGTCGTCCCGCTCGCCGAGCCAGAGATCGAGCAGCGCCTGCTGGAGGAGGTTGACGTCCTGGTACTCGTCCACGGTGAAGGAGCGCCAGCGGTCGTGCACCGCTGCCCGGGCGGCCTCGTCTCCCTCGAGCAGGCGTGCCGCACGCTCGAGCAGGTCCTCGAAGTCGAGCAGCCCCTCGGCGCCCTTGCGGCGCTCGTACTCCCGGAACACCCGCAGCGAAAGGTCGGGCGGGATCGGCGGCTCGTGGTCGCCGAGCCGGTCGTGGTACGTGTCGGGCGTGAGCCGTCGGTTCTTCGCCCACTCGATCTCCGTTGCGAGGTCGCCCGCGGGCCGAAAGCGGAACGCCCCGGGAAGGGAGTTGCCGATCCGGCGCAAGAGCGGCGCCTTCGACGGGAGGATCCGGCCCGGATCTCCCTCGAAGCGGCGGAGCAGTGCGAGCGCCGCGGAGTGGAAGGTCGAGGCGCGAACGCCGTCTGCGCCGAGTGTGCGCAGGCGCGCACGGAGCTCGCCCGCCGCTTTGTCGGTGAAGGTCACCGCCACGATCTGCTCGGGCCGGAACGCGCCGCTCGCAACCTGCCACGCGATCCGGCGCGTGATCGTGGTCGTCTTGCCCGTGCCGGCACCGGCGAGGATGCACAACGGCCCGCGCGTCGCCTCGACGGCAGCGCGCTGCTCGAGGTTCAGCCCTTCGAGGATCCGGTCCGCGTCCAGGTCGCCGAGGCTAGCGACGCCACCGGCCGGGGACCGTCACGGAAGAGTCAAAGGTTCGTGTCGACCCGTGGATCGATCTCGAGAACGTAGCTGCCCGTGTCCGAGAGATTGGGCCGCTCGACGCGTTGTGGCTTGTCCACGATGTTCCGGAGCTTCCCCACCACCTCGAGCGTGTCTCCTTCGTCGGCGAGGCGCTCGAGCTGGGCGAGCTGTGCGGCGAGCCACTCGGGATCCACCGGCGGCCGGCTCAGCCGCATGATCTTCGGATGCGTCGTCTCGCCGACCGAGTCGTCGCCGCTCCACAGCTCCTCGTGGATCTTCTCGCCGGGCCGCGAGCCGACGAACGCGATCCGCACGTCCCGCGAGCCCGTGGTCGGATCGTCGGGAAGACGCGGCTGCTTGCCCGACAGCCGGATCATGTTCTGCGCGAGATCGACGATCCGCACCGGCTCGCCCATGTCGAGCACGAACACCTGGCCGCGGCCGCCGATCGCGCCCGCCTGCACGACGAGCGAGACCGCTTCCGGAATCGTCATGAAGTAGCGCGTCATCTCGGGATGCGTCACCGTGACCGGCCCGCCTCGCTCGATCTGCTTGCGGAAGATCGGAATGACGCTCCCCGACGAGTTGAGGACGTTGCCGAAACGCACGGCGACAAAGCGTGTCGCGACGTCGCGCCGGTGCCCGAACGACTCGACGATCCACTCGCAGAGCGCCTTCGACTGGCCCATCACCGTCTTGGGGTTGACGGCCTTGTCGGTCGAGATGAACACGAAGCGCTCGACACCGAACTCCGCCGCGAGCTCGACGAGGATCCGCGTGCCCACGATGTTGTTGCGCACCGACTCGAGCGGGTGCGTCTCGAGCATCGCGACGTGCTTGTACGCGGCGGCGTGGAAGACCACCGTCGGCTGGTACTTCTCGAACACCTCGCGCCGCATCGCCTTCCGGTCCTTGACGTCGATCAGCTTCGGGAGCGCGGCGGTGAAGTCGCGCTCGGCAACCAACTCGCGCTCGATCTCGAACAGCGGGCCTTCGGCGTTGTCCAACAGGATCAGCCGCAACGGCCGCGCGCGCGCGATCTGGCGGCAGAGCTCCGAGCCGATCGAGCCGCCGGCGCCGGTGACGAGCACGGTGTGTCCCTCGAGGTAGGCGGCGACCTCATGGAAGTCGACCTCTACCTGCTCCCGGCCGAGGACGTCCTCGACCTGGACGGGGCGGATCTGGCCGGCGAGCCCGAGATCCCCGGCGATGAGCTCGTAGAGCCCCGGCAGCGTCTTGACCACAATGCGCAGCTGCTGTGCCGTCTCGACGATCCGCCGGCGCACGTCGCCCGAGACAGACGGCATCGCAATCAGCACCTCGTCGGGACGATGCTCGCGCAGGACGCGAGGCAGCTCGTCGATCGTGCCGAGCACGCGGACGCCCATGATCCGCGTGTGCCGCTTGCGGGGGTCGTCGTCGACGAACCCGATCGGCGTGTAGTTGAGCATCCGTGACCGCTGCATCTCCTGCGCGATCAGGCGGCCCGCGTCGCCCGCGCCGACGACGATCACCTCCTTGCCGCGCGCGACCATGGTCAGGCCCGGCCGCTCCATCGCCGTACGGGCGAGGAGGCGTGAGCCCATGACCAGGGCGAGCGTGAGGAGCAGGTCGGTGGCAGCGATCGAGCGCGGCAGGCGGAAGCCCTGGACCGGCGCCGCGAGGTAGACGGTCAGATCCGCGACGATGCACGCGACGACGACGCCGCGGGCCGTCGCCCACATGTCCCGGATCGAGACGTAGCGCCACCAGCGGTTGTAGAAGCCGAAAGCGACGAAGACGATGAGCTTGATCCCGACGACGAGCAGGATCGTCCGGCTCAGCAGCTGCGAGTACTTGAGCGGGATAGCGCTGTCGAAGCGGAGCTGGAAGGCAACCCACCACGAGAACGCGACGATCGCCGCGTCCACCAGGAGCTGCCAGAGCCGGTGCGGTGAGAGGAGCTGGCGCATCAGACGCGGGTCGGGACGGCGGCGCGCACCACGTCGACGACGCGCTCCTGCGCTTCCGCGGGAATCCCGGGCCAGAGCGGCAGCGAGAAGTTCTCCGTCCCCGCCTGCTCGGTCGCGGGCAGCGAGCCCGGCTCGTAGCCGAGGAAGCGCAGCGACGGCTGCAGGTGGAGCGGCGTCGTGTAGTAGGTGGCCGAAGCGATGCCCGCCTCGGCGAGCGCCGCGCGAATGGTGTCGCGCTCGCGCGACCGGCAGACGAAGAGGTGGTAGACGTGGCCCGGCTCGTCCTGCGGAATCTCGACGAGCTCGCCGAGGCCGAGCTCGACGTAGCGGGCCGCCGCGGCGCGGCGCGCCTCGTTCCAGCCCGCGAGCTCCGGCAGGAAGACGCGCAGGAACGCGGCCTGCAGCTCGTCGAGCCGCGAGTTGTAACCGACGAGGTCGAAGTCCTGCTTGTCCTTCGAGCCGTGGAAGGAGAGGAGCTTCACGCGATCCGCGAGCTCGTCGTCGTTCGTCGCCACGAGCCCGCCGTCGCCGAGGCAGAAGAGGTTCTTCGTGGGATAAAAGCTGAAGGTCGAGATCGCGCCCCGCTGCGCGACGCCCGGTGCCCCGAACGCCTGCGCCGCGTCCTCGAGTACCGGGACGCCGAGCTCGACGAGCGGCCGGACGTCCAGCATCCGTCCGAACAGGTGCACCGGGATGATCGCCCGTGTCCGGTCGGTCACCTTGGCGGCCGCGTCCTCGACGTCGAGATTGAGCGTCACCGGGTCTATCTCGGCGAACACCGGCGTCGCGCCGCGGCGCACGACCGACTCGGCCGTGGCGTAGAAGGTGAAGGCGGGGCAGATCACCTCGTCGTCAGGCCCGACGCCGAGCGCCTCGAGCGCGAGCACGAGCGCGTCCGTGCCGTTCGCCACGCCGATCGTCCGCTTGACGCCGAGGTAGTCGGCGGCCTCCTCCTGGAACGCCCAGTAGTTCGGGCCGCGGATGAAGCCCTTGCCGTCGAGAACCTCGCGGAACGCAGCCTCGAGCCGCGGAATCAGCGGCTCGTATTCGGCTCGGACGTCAACGAGAGGAATCGTCTGCACGCGGGGCCACTTTAGCCGCAGCCATGCGTCGGTACACGAAATACGCCAGCCCGGCGACGATGCCCACCACGATCGCGTACTCGACGTAGCGGAAGTCGTGCTCGAAGTGGTTGTAGCTCGTGCCAAGGGCGTAGCCGATGCCGACGAAGACGAACGACCAGACGGCCGACCCGACGAGAGCCAGGCCGAGGAACTGCACGAGAGGCATCTCGAACAGCCCGGCGGGAATCGCGACGAAGGAGCGGACCACCGGCATCATCGTCCCGATGAGTACGCCGGGCCGGCCCCAGCGCCGGAACCAGGCATCGGCCCGGTCGAGCCGCTCGGGAGTGACGTGGAACCAGCGGCCGTGCCGTTCGAGCAGCTCGCGGCCCCCCCAGCGTCCGATCACCCAGCCGACGAGGCAGCCGAGCAGGTAGCCGATCGTCGCCGCGAGCACGACGGCGACGTAGGCGCCGGCGCCTGCGCCGACGTGTGCGCCGAACACCGAGACGCCGCCCGCCCCCGCAAGAACGCCTGCAGCGACGGCGCCACCCACCAGCGCGACGAGCTCACTGCCGACGGGAAGGAGCGCACCGAGCGCGAGCAGGCCGAAGACGGCGTAAAGGCCGTGATTCGCCACGGCGGAGGTGAAGCTCGACGAGACGCTCGCGAGGAGCATTCGGGCGAGTCTAGTGACGCGTGTGAGCGCGCAATGAGAACGGCGCAGCGAGCGAGCTCGTCCCCACGGAGCTCGTCGCCTGGACGAACACCTGGTAGCGCCCGCCGGGGGCGCGGCGCCGGCCGATCCTGCCGTGCCACGTCGCCTGCTCCGGCCCCGCCGCCTGCTGTCCCGAGCGGAGGGTCGCTACCGGCACGCCGTTCGGCCGCTGGATCTGCACGACGACCGTCGCCGGCCGTGTCAGCTGGAACCTTGCTGTCGGAAGCCCGTGGCCACTGATCGCGACCACAAGCGACGAGAGCGTGTCGTCGAGCGAGAAGACCCGCTGCGCACTCGTCGTGACGTTGCGGTCGTCGGTTCCCGTGACGGTGAACGTCCACTTCCCTTCGGGGGCGGGCGAGCCGCCGACGGTGCCGTCCCACCCGAGCGTGCGCAACCCGGGCGACTCGGCGCCGTTCGCGAGCGTGATCTCGGCGCCGCCCGGCCCGGCGAGCGAAGCGACGACGTGCGAGGGACGGGCTACGCGGTAGGAGAACGCTTCGAGGTCGCCGACGCCGTCGCCGTTCGGCGAGAGCACGGGAATCGACGGTGGCGCTGCGTAGACGCCGCTGTACGAGAGGACGAGCGCGTCGGCGACCTTCGGCGAAGTGCCGCTGGAGGGCCGCGTGAGCAGCTTCCCGTCGAACGCGAGCCCCGCGGCGGAGCCGGAGCCGAGCCCGTAGGCGGTCGTCGACCCGAGGCGGGAGAGCTCGACGGCGAGCTCGTAGTTCGACATGCCGACGCTGTAGGCAGGCTTCGTCCCCTCCACGTTGACCAGGACGATGCGTCCGTCGGCGAGCTGGCCGATCGCGCCGCGCGCCTGGGGGCTGTTGAGCTGGCGAGACCCGAACGATTCGCCCGCGTCGAAGATCGGCTTGCCGTTCCTCACCAGCCGCGGGCCGCCGCCGATCGCGCTCGCGAGACCGCGCCAGTCCGGCGAGAGCGAGAGCATGGCCTCGACCTGCTGCCCGACCGGCGCCTCTGCCTTGAGCTGGGCGGTCGACTGCGCCCCGCGCGCCACGAGCACCGCGCCGCCGGGCGGGATCCGGGTCGGCCCGCCGGTCGTCACCCGCGTCACCGTGCCGTCGAGCGGCGTGTCGAGCCCTGCGGGCGGCAACGTCCCGATCACGGCCTCGACGACTCTGGACTCCCGTGGCGTCGCCGTGCCGTACACCGGCGTGTAGAGCGAGAACTTGCCCGTCTTGACCGGCGGGTTGAGCAGCAGCGGGCGCCGCAGGCTGCTTCCCTGCCAGATCCCGGCGAAGGAGACGCGAGCCGTCGTCAGCGTTCCATCCGCGGTGACGCCGAGGCTCGAGCGTCCGACGGCCGGCGCGCTCTCGAGCACGCCGTTCTGCATGAGCATGCCGTTCGGCGCGCCGGTACGGCGGTCGAAGTAGTCGCCGCCGATCGCCACGGTCGTCGCGCCCGCGGCCACCTGGCTCTCGAGGCGCGTGAGCGACTCCCTCCCGAGCAGGTGGTTGTTCGAGAGTGCCGGTGCGAGCGAGTAGACGTGGCCGTCCGGCTTCGGTGCCGTCAGGACGTCGAGGACGATCGGTCCCCGCGACGTGAAGTCCACCTCGCGTGTGTAGGTCACGCCGGGCATCAGGAGGGTGCTCGAGACCGACTCCTGCCTGGAGCCCCCGGTCGCCGCCGACGCAACCGTGGCGACGCCGATCGCCGCGAGCGCGACGCCGATGAGAAGCTTCCGCAACAACAGCACGACCCGCCGGCCAGAGTAGCGTTGGCGGCGTGGAGCCGCCCCTCGTCGAAGTCGACGCCGGCTGGGATTACAAGGTCTTGATCGTCGAGGACGCCTGGGTCCTGCGGTGGCCCCGCCATCGGCTTGCCGTCGAGGAGATCGAGCGGGAGGTCGACCTCCTGCCCGTGCTCGCGCCGCTCCTCCCGGTCGAAGTGCCGCAGTTCGAGTACGTCTCGCGCGATCCCTGGCTCGTCGCCTATCGCTTCATCCGAGGCGACCCCCTGGTGGCGGAGGACCCTGACGGCGTGCGCGCCTTCCTCGAAGCGCTTCATGCGGTCGACGCCGACAACGTGCCCGCGCGGCGACCCGACTGGCTCGAGACGTACGGGCAGCAGGCAGACGAATTCCGGCGTGTCGTCCTGCCACGACTCGACCCCGACGAGCGCCTGCGCGGGGAGGCGCTGCTCGCGGAGGTCGAGACCCTCACGGATTTCCGGCCGGCGCTGACCCACTCCGACCTCGGCCCTGAGCATCTGCTCGTGCGCGACGAGATGCTCGTCGGCGTAATCGACTGGGGAGACGCACGGATCGGCGATCCCGCGATCGACTACGCGTGGTTGCTGAACGGGCCGTTCCCCGACTGGGACGTCGGCGACGAACTGCGCCGACGCGCCCGGATCTACCACCGGCTCGGGCCCTGGTTCGAGGTCCACTACGGCGACTTCACCGACCGGCCCGAGTGGGTGCGGAGCGGCCTCGCCGGCGTCAGGTCGAGACTCTGACCATGCGCAGGCTCGCCCTCCTTTCGGACCAGCACGGGAACGACGTCGCCTTCCAGGCCGCTCTCGAGAACGTCGAGCGGATCGGCGTAGAGGAGATGGTCTGTCTCGGCGACGTCGTGCAGGGCGGGGCGGAGCCCGCGCAGACCCTCGAGCGCCTCGCGGCTCTCGGCTGCGAGACGGTGCTCGGCAACGCGGATGCGTTCCTGCTCGAGGTTCCCGCCGACTCGCTGGAGCCGGTGACCGAGCGACAGCTCGAGGTGCGCGATTGGACGCTGTCGCAGCTGAGCACTTCCCACCTGGAGCAGATCCGCTCCTTCGCGCCTGTCGTCCGCAAGGAGCTCGACGGCGTGTTGGTGGTCCTGTTCCACGGCTCCCCGCGCTCGTACGACGACGTGCTCCTGCCCGAGCTCGGCGACAAGGGGCTCGAGCCGTTCCTCGGGCAGGGGGCCGCGCTGTTGGCGGGCGGTCATACGCACCTGCAATGGACGCGCAGGATCGACGACGCGATCTACGTCAATCCCGGCAGCGTCGGAATCTCGTACGACCGGCACGCCGATCCGCTGCCCCTGCGCCCGCTGGCAGAGTGGGCGCTCGTCACCGTCGCGGAGGCCACGATCTCGGTCGAGTTCCGTCAGGCGCCGTACGCGGTCGAGGACGTCCAGGCTGCGAGCAGGCGAAGCGGCCGGCCGTACGCCGACGAGTGGGCGGCTCAGTGGGGCGCTAGTGATGTGGCCGGTAACGTTGCCCGGTTCCCGGGTCGCGAGCACCAAGCGATGCAAGGACGCAGGGAGCGCCCATAGCCAAAGCTATGGGCGCGACCGAGGACGCCGCAGCGCGCCGTGTGATCGCGGGCCGGGAGCCCGGCGAAGGTTGCCGGTTACATCACTAGCTCCAGACCTTGACGTCGCGGTAGAGCGTGTCCCGCTGCACCGGCACCTTGCCCATGCTCTTGATCAGGTGGACGAGCTCCTCCGCGCTCGTGCGATGCGTCGTGCCGGCCGCAGAGACGACGTTCTCCTCGATCATCACGGAGCCGAGGTCGTCGGCACCGAAGCCCAGGGCAACCTGGCCGATCTTCTTCCCCTGCGTCACCCAGGACGAGCCGATGTGCGGCATGTTGTCGAGGTAGATGCGCGACACCGCCTGGGTGAGCAGGTAGTCGAACGAGGTCGGCCGCGCCTCGGCCGGCACGAGCGAGACGAGGCGGTTCCCGTCGTCCTGGAACGTCCAGGAGAAGAAGGCGCGGAAGCCGCCGGTCTCGTCCTGCAGTTCGCGAATCCGGCGGAAGTGCTCGACCCGCTCCTCGAGAGTCTCGACGTGGCCGTACATCATCGTGGCGGTCGTCGAGATCCCGAGCCGGTGCGCCTCGCGCATCACGCCGAGCCACTCCTTCGTGTTCACCTTCTTCGGCGCGATGATGTCGCGCACACGGTCGACGAGGATCTCGGCGCCGCCGCCGGGAATCGAGTCGAGGCCGGCGTCGCGCAGCCGGGCGAGCGTCTCCGGCACCGTGAGCTTCGAGCGGCGCGCGGCGTGCACGATCTCCGACGGCGAGAGCGCGTGGAGATGGATCCGGTACCGCGCCTTGATCGAGGAGAAGAGATCCTCGTAGTAGTCGACGCCGAGATCGGGATGATGGCCGCCCTGCATGAGCAGGCCGGTGCCGCCGAGCGCGAGCGTTTCCTCGATCTTCTTGAAGATGACCGGCTTCGGCAGCAGATAGCCCTCACGCTGGTCGCCCGGCCGACGGTAGAAGGCGCAGAAGTCGCAGTCGGTGACGCAGATGTTCGTGTAGTTGAGGTTGCGGTCGATGATGAAGGTGACGCGTTCCGGGTCGTGGCGCCGGTTGCGGATCTCGTTCGCGGCGCGGCCGACGGCGACGAGGTCACGCGAGCGCAGGAGCTCGACCGCCTCCTCGTCCGTGATCCGCTCGCCCGAGGTGGCCTTGCCGAGGATCTCCGTCACCGGAGTGCGCTGCCGAGTCCCCCTCCCCGGTCGCATGAGCAAGCTCATGCGACCGCCGCGCCGGTGGTCTGGACGAAGCGGAGCTCGGGCACCGACTCGAGCAGCCCGGCGTCCCGCGCGAGCTCGAGGAACGTGTAGAGGCCGGCGCGCTCACGCGGGCCGAAGCGGTAGCGAAGCTTCTCGAAGTAGCGCGCGAGGAAGCCGGCGGGATAGCCGTAGCGCTCGGCCGCCTCGTAGGCGAGCTGCTGCGGCTCGGCCCGCGCGAGCCGCACCGACGAGACGAGGGCGTCCTCGAGCTCGGCGAGCCCCTCGGCGAGCGGCTCGGGGCAGGCCCAGACGGCGAACACCATCGGCAGCCCGGTCCGCTCGAGCCAGAGCCGTCCGAGGTCGTGGTGCGGCGTCGGATCCTCGAACGCCGAGCGCAGCGCGGCGTCCCCGATCAGGAGCTTCGCCTCTGCCTCCCCCGTCTCGTACGCCTCGAGCGGCGCCTGCTCGGCCTCGGGCAGCAGCACCTTCGTCAACGCGACCGAGGTCGCCGACTCGGGCGTCACAGCGACGGCCCGCACGCGCTCGAGCGGCACGCGCGCCACGAGCTGGATCGAGTCGACTGCTCCCTCGGAAGCGACGCACAGCCGCGGCAGGAGGCGGAGCGAGTCCGCGTTGCGCGCGTACTCGATCGAGGAGATCGGAGCGGTGTCGAGCTCCTGCGCGACGAGCATCCGGTTCAGCTCGGTCGGGACGCCCAGCACCTCCTCCACCTCGGCGTCGACCCGGTAGAAGACCGGCGCCATGTTCACGTACGAGATGCGCCCTAGCCTGACCACGGCCGTCCCTCGACGACGTCCATCGCAGCCTCGCGGGTGACGAAGGCCCTGACCTCGGACACGAGCCCGCCCCGCAGCGCGATCACCTGGTGCCGGCCGTCGAGATGCGGATCGACGACGAACAGCTCGTCCTCCTCGAACACGATCTCCGGCCTGGGCTGCACGCCCACCTCCCGGGCGTGGCGCAGCATCTCGAGCACCTCCTCGCGGTTGCGGCAGAGCTCGCCCGGAAACCGGCCGACCCACACGACGTCGGGCGCAAGCGCCTCGGCGAACGTGTCGAGGTCCGCGCTCGCGATGGCTTCCCGCACGCTCACCATCGCCGGATCTCGTTGTAGAGGCTGTCGCGCTGCACGGGAGTGCGGCCCGCGTCGCGGACGACGCGGACGAGTTCCGCAACCTTCTGTTCGGTGCCCGCACTCGCGCCCGCGGCCTGGAAGATCTTCTCGCGCACGACCGTGCCCTGGACGTCGTCGGCACCAAAGTGGAGTGCGACCTGGGCGAGCGGAAGGCCCATCATGATCCAGTAGGCCTTCACGTGCGGGACGTTGTCGAGCAGGAGCCGCGAGACGGCGATCACCTTCAGGTCGTCGGCGCCGGTCGTGAAGCGGAAGCCGCGGCGCTCGAAGACGGTGTTCTCGGGGTGGAAGGCGAGCGGGATGAAGGAGAGGAAACCGTGGGTCTTGTCCTGCTGCTCGCGCAGCCGCAGCAGGTGGTCGACGCGCTCCTCGTAGGTTTCGACGTGGCCGTAGAGCATGGTGCACTGGGTCGTGATACCGAGCTTGTGAGCAGTGTCGTGGACGTCGAACCACTCGTCAGGATGCTCCTTGCCCGGCGCGATGAGTGCACGCACGCGGTCGGCGAAGATCTCGGCGCCGCCGCCCGGCATCGAGTCGAGGCCGGCGTCTCTCAGGGTGCGCAGGACTTCCTCGTGCGAGCAGTCCTCGAGTCGCGAGATGTGGTGGATCTCGGACGCCGTATAGAACTTGAGGTGGACGTCCGGCAGCGCCTCCTTCAACTTGCGCAGGAGCCCGGCGTAGTACTCGAGGTCGACGTGCGGGTTCTCACCGTTGACCGTGTGGATCTCGGTGAAGCCGAGGAGCTCGTGCTGCGCGACCGCATCCTCGACGAACTCGTCGGCCGTCAGCGTGAACGCGTCCTCCTGCTTGCGGGTCTTGGCGAACGCGCAGAACTTGCACTTCACCCGGCAGACGTTCGTCTGGTAGAGGTTGATGTTCTGGACGAAGTAGACCTCGTCGCCGCCGCCGCGCTGCCGGCGCGCGAGGTCGGCGAGCTCGCCGAGCGCGAGCAGGTCGTCCGTCTCCATCAGGGCGGCGCCGTCGTCGAAGTCGAGCCGCTCGCCGGCGAGCACTTTGTCTCTGATCGGCGCGAGCGTGTCAAGCTCCAGAACCGCCATCTGCGGACTACCTCTCCCGGTCGACGATTGCGTGCGTCAGGGCCTCGAGCTCGTCTCTGTGCAGCTCGCCGTCGAGACGTGCCCTGGCCTGCCTAGCGTAGTCGAGCGCCACCTCTCGAGCCTCATCCAGAGCGCCGGTCGCCGCAACGCGCACGAGCGCGCCGTCCATGGGCCCACCCGCGAGAGCCGCGCGAACGACGGCATCCTGCTGCGCAGCGAGCAAGAGCGGGAGGGTCGGGGTCCCGTCGCGGAGATCGGTGCCGGCGATCTTTCCCGTCTCGATCGTGGCGCCCGAGCAGTCGAGGACGTCGTCGGCGATCTGGAACGCGATCCCGACCGAGAGGCCGTACTCGCCGGAGCCGCCGCCGAGCCTGCACGCCGCCTCGAACAGTTTCCCGGTCTTGAGCGCGCAGCGCTCGAGGTACGCCTCGATCGTCGTGCCCGGGTCGTGCGTCTGCGTTCGCTGCAGGGCCTCGCCGCGAGCGAGGCACAGCGTCGCGTCGGCGAGGATCTCGACGGCGGCGGCGTCTGCAGTCGCGCTCAGTTCGGAGAAGGCCCGCGCGAAGAGATAGTCGCCGGTGGCGCGGGCGGCTGCCGGGCCGTAGATCGACCACGCGGCGGCTTTGCCGCGGCGGAAGTGAGCGCGGTCGATCAGGTCGTCGTGGACGAGCGTCGCCATGTGGACGAGCTCGACTGCGACACCGGCCGTGAGCGAGGGCTCTTCTCCCGGCGGCGCGGAGAGGAAGACGAGCGCGGGCCGCAGCCGCTTCCCGCCCGCTGCGAGCGCCTCGTTCCCCACGGCCGCGACAAGCCCCGGATGGGTGGCGACGGTGCGCGCGAGCCGCTCCTCGAGCGCGTCCAGATAGTCGTCCAGCCCAGGTACCGACCGGATGTCGGCAAGCGATGTGCCCACTAACCCGCCTCCCCTACGTGCAGGGCCACGATACCCCCGGCGAAGAGCCGGAACCGTACGGCCTCGAACCCGCACGAGCCGAGCAGCTCCGCGAGCTCCTCGGGGCCCGGGAAGCGGCGCACGCTCGCGGGCAGATACGTGTAGGCATCGCCGCCCGGCAGGACGCGGCCGAGCAGCGGCACGATCCGGTCGAACCAGAGCCGATAGAACGGCGCGAGCGCCCCGCGCGGTGTCGTGATCTCGAGGATTCCGAGCCGGCCGCACGGGCGAAGCACGCGGCGCAGTTCCTTGAACCCTCCTTCGAGGTCCTCGACGTTCCTGACCCCGAAGCCGACGACCGCCGCGTCGAAGCTCGCATCCTCGAACGGAAGCGCAAGCACGTCCCCCTGTACCCATTCGAGGTCGGGCGCCTTGCGCCGAGCCCGCTCGAGCATCCGCTCGGAGAAGTCGAGGCCGACCACGTGGCCGGCGCCCGCCTTCCAGGCGGCTACCGCGAGGTCGCCGGTGCCGCAGCAGGCGTCGAGGACGTGGTCTCCCTCGCGCACCGCGGCGCTGACGGTCGCCCGCCGCCAGCGCTGGTCGAGCCCGACCGTCATGACGCGGTTCATCGCGTCGTAGACCGGCGCGATGCGGTCGAACATCCGCTGCACGCCCTCAGCGGGCAGGCGCCCGCTCTCGACGGTCACGAGTGTCCCTCCCGGTGGCGCCGTTCGATGTCTGGGTCGCGAGCACCAAGCGATGCAAGGACGCAGCGAGCCCCGATAGCGGTCCCTATCGGGGCGACCGAGGACGCCGCAGCGCGCAGCGTGATCGCGGGCCAGACGCGGTCATGTGTCGCCGGGGGGGACACTACTGACCCCAGCGCGGGGCGAGCGCGTGCTCGAGTCCGAGCTGGTCGAGGGCCCGCGCCACGATGAAGTCGACGAGGTTCCCGACGGTCTCGGCGCCGTGGTAGAAGCCGGGAGCGAGGAAGAGGATCGTGGCTCCGGCCTCGCGCAGCGTGAGCATGTTCCGGAGATGAATCGCCGACAGCGGGGTCTCGCGCGGCATGAGCACGAGCCGGCGCTCTTCCTTCAACGCGACCGACGCGGCGCGATGGATGAGGTTCTGCATCGAGCCGGAAGCAACCGTCCCGACCGTGCCCATCGAGCAGGGGCAGATCACGTACGCGTCGACCTTCGCCGAGCCCGAGGCGTAGGGAGCGCTCCAGTCTTCGGGGTCGTAGATGCGGGCGGCGCCGTCGGTGTGCTCGAGGAGCCGCGCGAGCGCCTCGTCGCGCGGCAGTGCCGGGTCACCGAAGAGCTCGGTCGCCAGCACCTCGATCCCGGCGCGCGAGGCGCAGACGCCGATCTCGCAGTCGGCCGCTGCGAGCGCCTCGAGCAACCGAGCCGCGTACGGCGCGCCGGAGGCGCCCGTGATCCCGAGGAAGACGTGCATCCTCAGGGATTGTCGCTATTCGGAGCTGGTGATGTGGCCGGTGACGTTGCCCGGTTCCCGGGTCGCGAGCACCAAGCGATGCAAGGACGCAGGGAGCGCCCATAGCCAAAGCTATGGGCGCGACCGAGGACGCCGCAGCGCGCCGTGTGATCGCGGGCCGGGAGCCCGGCGAACGTTGCCGGTTACATCACTAGTGAGTGCCCTTGGAGGCTTCTAGGAAGATCGCGAGCTGGCGCAAACGCTGGGGACCGAGCGAGGCAAACGGCGGCATCGGCGAGCCGGGCGTGACGCTCGAAGGGTCGGTGAGATGCTGAATCTGGGTCGCGATGCCGAGATGGCGGTTGGCGATGGCGGTCAGGTCCGGCGCGCCGAGCAGGGCGCCTCCCACGCCGTCATACGTGTGGCACGCCGTACAGCCCGCTCTGGCGAAGAGGTTGACGCCCGGTATCGCCTGCTTCGGCAGGTGCTCGTCCTTGATCCACTTCGGCACGCTCTGAACGACCTCGGAGGCGAGCGCCTCCTTTGCGGTGGCGCCCTTCCACGTGAGCACGCCCATGGAGACGATCGTCAGGACGGCCGCGACCATGGCGACGGGCCGCTGGGAGGGCTTGCGCACACGGCGGCGGTCGAGGAACGGCAGCATGATGAGCAGCACGAGCGCGATGGTGGGCACGCCGATCGTGCCGAGGAAGACCGACTCCGGCCACTTGAAGATCCGGAGCAGGTAGAAGAGGAAGTAGAAGTACCAGTCCGGCCGCGGCACGAAGCTCGTCGTGCCAGGATCCGCCGGCGGATCGATCACCGGCCCGAGCAGGCCCTTGTGCGTCGGGTCGTGGGGGGCCGGGCCGGTCGACGTCCACTTCCAGATCACCGCGAGCCCGATGATCGTGAAGACGACGACGAGGCTCATGATCGTGTCGTGGAACATCGCGTACGGGTAGAAGGGCTTCCCGCGCGCCTTGACGTCCGCCTTGTAACGGGCGAATCCTGCCCGTGCTTCCTCGACCCGGCTCGGCTTCTCCTTCGGGATCGCGGCCACTATTCGCGCCCTCCGGGTTCAGCCTGCATCGCGGATGCCCCCGACGGCCGCGGCACCGGCCGAGTCAGTCCCGGCCGCAACCGAACCGACTCTTCTTCCCCGGGCTCCTCGCCTGCGGCGTCCTTCGACCACGGCGGCGAGGTGACCCCGAGCCGGATCACGAGGTAGAGGTGAAGCGTGATCAGCGCGATGATCGCGCCCGGAATGACGAGCATGTGCAGCGAATAGAAGCGCGTCAGCGTGTAGCCGCTGATCTCCTGACCGCCGCGTAGGAACTGGGCTAACCACGGTCCTAAGAACGGCGCAGTCCCGTTGAGGTTGATCCCGACGACGGTCGCCCAGTACGCGGTCTGGTCCCACGGCAGGAGGTAGCCGGTGAAGCCCTCCATCATCCCGCTCACGAGGATGAGGACGCCGATGACCCAGTTCAGCTCGCGCGGGTACTTGTAGGCGCCGAACAGGAAGACGCGGCCCATGTGCAGGAACATGAGGATGATGAAGACGCTGGCGCCCCAGCGATGCATGCCGCGCACCAGCCAGCCGAGCGTGAGGTGGTCGCTGATGTCGACGATCGAGTTGTAGGCGACCGGCGTGCCGGTGCGGGGGTCGATCGTCGCGGACGGTACGTAGTACATGGCGAGGATCACGCCGGTGATCGCCTGCACGAGAAAAGCGGTGAGCGCGGCCGAGCCGAGCGTCTGCATCCAGTTGACGTCCGACGGCACGTTGCGGAAGAGGAAGTAGCGGAGGCCGCCGATGAGTCCAGACCGCTCCTCGAGCCAGTCGATCGGATAGAGCACGGCCGCCTCCATCTTCTGACGGCGGACCTCGGCCTTCGTCGGCTTACGTCTGTGTGTGGTGGCCATCAGTTGTGCGGCGGCTGAAGGGGGTAGAACCATTGCTCGGGTCCGTCGACATGGTTGCCCGGGCCGGCCTCCTTGTACTTGTAGATCTTGGCCTGCGCCCCGGTGCCGACGACCTGCGAGACGGAGTACGTGCTGAGGAGAACGAGGCGGCCGTTGACGACCTCGAACCCGTAGCGGTCGAGCGCTCGGACGGCCGGGCCGGCGATGCGGTTGCCCTCGGGGTCGAACTGACTGCCGTGACACGGGCAGCCGTAGCCGGCCGGGATGACCGACTGGAACTGGGCGGGCCCGTTCAGCGTGTGCTCGTGGAAGGACGGGACGCCGGTGTACTTCTGTCCAATCGGGCCGTTCGCCTGGGTGGGACAGCCAAGGTGGGTACAGCGGTTCGAGATGATCGTGAAGCTCGGCACCTGCTGCTTCGTCTCGGGGTCGGCGACGGTGCCGTTGTTGCGGACGAAGGCCGTCCTCCTGCTGACCTCACCCTCGGCGGGATCGCTGATGAACGTCGCGATGAACCAGTCGTTGAGCGGGAATCTCGAGATCGGCCCGAGGTCGACCTTGTGCTGCTCCTGGCCGAGGAACCCCGGCAGGAGTGCGAAACCCGCGACCGGCACCGTGATCAGGCCCCCGATCACGGCGCCGAGACCTAGCGTCGTGCCCTCGAGGAAGACGCTACGCGTCACGGGGGTGTCCGGAAACGCCTGCTGGACAGCCGCCGTCCCCTCGTCCGGCTCGTTCAACTCGCGCCGCTCCGGCTCGAAGACAACCTGCTCCCCGCGCAGCTCCGCAGTCGCATCGCGCGCCCAGAGGATCGCGAAGACGATCGCGATCGCGGCGCCGATCGACGAGATCAGCAGCGGGTTGATGATTAGCCCGACGAGGATGACGACGACCCCGATCGCGAAGCCGATCGGATAGAGCGTCGGCGCCGGCAGATGCGTCTCCTCGTGGAGCGACTCGTGCTCGGTGTCGGGACTCGGCTGCTCGGGCTCCACCAGGTCGAAGTCTTATCGCAAAGGCGGTCCGCGCGGGTGCAGAACCCGCACCCGCGCGGGGCACCTCGGCAGCGCTCTGCGCTTCCGAGGTCAGAAGCGAAACCCGCGGGCAGGAAAGCGCGGTTTCCGGCCCGCTTCGTGCTGTTTTGCTTTGGGATTTTCTAGTCGGGAGGTTGCTGTGGGCGCTCGCGCGCGGCGGAGGCCGGCGCGAGCGCGGTTCGGCCTGCGGCTAAGTCGCCGCTTCGCGGCTGTCTTAGCCTCCGGCCTTGGGTGCTCCCGTGGTGTGAGCGTTTCGAACCTTTATCGGCGCCGAGGCGGCGGCGTAACGTGGCGTTACGCCGCCGCGGAGTAGCGAGCGCGCACGCGAAGCCTGCGCGCTCGCGACGGAACCAGCGCCGAAACCGGTGCCAGCCCAATGTGCCCTCAGCACGGAGACAACGGGAGACCGCGCTCTCCCGTTGCCGGAGTTCCTTTGCCCCCGGGCGAAGAGCGCAGCTCTTCGCCCGGCTAGAAGTACTCGTTCCAGCGGCGGTCGACGAGCTCCTTGATCTCCGGGCTCATCTCGATCTCGTCGGGCCACGGGCGCGCACCCTCCTCCGGCCATTTCGCCGTCGCGTCGATGCCGAGCTTGCCGCCGAAGAACTGGCGCTCGGGCGCGTGGTCGAGATGGTCGAGCGGGCCTTCCGAGAGGATCACGTCGCGCTTCGGATCGACGTTCGCGCCGGCGTAGAAGAGCACCTTCTCGTAGTCGTGCACGTCCACGTGCGCGTCGACGACGACGACGCACTTCGTCAGGCTCAGCATCCCGAGTCCCCAGAGCGCATGCATCACCTTCGCCGCATGGCCGGGAAACTGCTTGCGGATCGAGACGAGGCAGCAGTTGTGGAAGGCGCCGGCGATCGGCAGGTCGTAGTCGACGATCTCGGGCAGGGTCGTGCGGATCGCCGGCAGGAAGATCCGCTCCGTCGCCTTGCCGAGCCACGCGTCCTCCTGCGGCGGCTTGCCGACGACGATCGACGGATAGATCGCGTCGCGCCGCATCGTGATGGCCGTGACGTGGAAGACCGGGAACGGCTCGGCGGCGGTGTAGTAGCCGGTGTGGTCGCCGAACGGCCCCTCCTGACCGACCTCGTCCTTCTCGATGTAGCCCTCGAGCACGATCTCCGCCCGCGCAGGAACCTCGACACCGACGCTGACGCCTTTCACGAGCTCGACCGGCTCGCCGCGGAGAAAGCCGGCGATCATGAACTCGTCGATGTGCTTGGGGAGCGGCGCGCTCGCAGAGTAGGCAGTTATCGGGTCGAGCCCGAGCGCGACGGCGACCTCGATCCGGCCGTCGGTCGCGAGGTAGTCGGCGCGGCCGTCCTTGTGGATCTGCCAGTGCATGAACGTGGTGCGCTGGTCGATCACCTGCATCCGGTACATGCCGACGTTGCGGCCGCCGGAGTTCGGGTCGTGCGTGATCACGGCCGGAAGGGTGATGAACGGCGCCGGGTCCCCCGGCCAGCAGCGCTGGATCGGGAGGAGGCCGAGGTTCACGTCCTCGCCGCGCAGCACGATCTCCTGGCACGCGCCCTTGCCGACCGTCTTCGGGCGCGAGTCGGCGATCGACTTGAGCTTCTGCAGGCCTCGCACCTTCTCCATCAGCCCGCTCGGCGGCTGCATCTCGAGCACGGCGGCGACCCGCTGCGCAACGTCGTCGAGCTTCTCGACGCCGAAGGCGAGGCACATCCGCCGCTCGGTGCCGAACTGGTTGATCAGCAGGGAGTGCTCCGAGCCCTTGGGCCGCTCGAACAGGAGCGCCGGCCCGCCGGACTTGACAGTGCGGTCGACGATCTCGGTGACCTCGAGGTCGGGATCGACCTCGGCGGCCACGCGAACGAGCTCGCCCTCGCGCTCCAGCAGCGCGATCCAGTCGCGGAGGTCCTTCGTGGGCACGCGCCGAGTCTACGGATGCGCGAAGTGCTGACTGCCCACCGTCCCCCAGCGTGCGTCGGTTCGTCCGGGTACGAGCGGGTCGACGTAGAGCACGGCACAGGCCGGGATCTTCGAGGCGACCGCCAACCAGCCGTGGTCTCCGGGCGGCTCGACCTCCAGCTTCCGCGCGTTCGCGCACGGCCGGTTGGCGACGGGGTTCCAATCGGAGGCGAAGAAATTGAACGATGCGCTGCGAACGAATAGGGAGGACACGAACCGCTTCTTCGGCGTCGTCGCCGGAACGGTTCGCCCGGACGAGTTCTTCGCGCCCGAGAACATCGGGCGGATCGTGGGAACGCCGGTGCCTGCCTAGTGCTCGCGGCGGCGCTTCGCGCGCCAGTGGGCGAGCTCACCGAGGGCGATCACAAAGAGGAACACGCCGCCCGTGCCCAGCATCAGCAGGACGACCTTGCTCCCCTCCTGTGCAGCCGTTTCCTCCGCGAACAGCAGATTGAAGAGCGCGGCGAGCACGAGCGGAATCTAGCTCACTCTCCGAGTGGCGTGCGCCACGAGCGCTGTCTCGACCGGCTCGTCCCCCGCCGCAGCGCGGGCCGCAGCGTCGAGCGGCTCCGGGTCGGCATGGAGCCGGAGCGCCGTTCGCGCCTCGTCGAGCGCACCCCGGCCGAGCAGCGTTGCGGTTGCCGCCCACAGCGGGCCATCGCCATCCGATTCCTCTGCGCGCACCTGACTGCAGAGGGAGATGAGCTCCGCAAGATCGGCGACGGCCGGGACATCGTGCAGCGCCGAGATGCGGGCGACGCCGTGCGCGTAGAGGTAATCGCCGAGCAGCAGCGCCGTGTCGTCGTCGGGCGGTGCGAAGAGGCGCGGCCGGCCGTAGTGGACGAGGTAGCCCTCGTAGATCGTCTCGAGCCCGAGCGCATATCGGTCCTCGCCGAGCGGCGAGAAGACGGGACTGCGGTCGCGCTCGGACTCGGCCAGCAGGCAGTCGGCCCAGAGCGTGCTCTCGGCGGCCGCATCGACGGCCATCGTCTCCCAGACGTCAGCGACCAAAGAACTCGCTTCGGTATGACCACGCGCTGACCGGGCGCGATGGTCGAGTGCGAGACAAGGACGCAGGGAGCGCGAATAGCAGCGCTATTTGCGCGACCGAGGACGCAGGATCGCACCGACCAGCGTGTTCGGGCAGCCCGTGCTTCATTTCGATGCGAGTTCCCAGCCTGCCACCGCAGCGACTGTGCGTTCGATCTCCTCGTCGCCGTGCGCCGTCGAGGGGAAGAGCGCCTCGAACTGCGACGGCGGGAAGTAGACACCCTGCTCGAGCAGGTGCCGGAAGAGCGCGCCGTAGCGCTCGGCGTCGCAGCCCTGCGCGTCCTCGAAGTTGCGCACCGGGCCATCGGTCATGAAGAGCGTGAGGAGCGCGCCCACCCGCTGAACGCGGCCGAGCGGCGCGAGGCCTTCCTCGATCAGGGCCGCACGCTGCTCGAGCTCGTCGTAGACGGTCCCGTCCCGCAGTTTGACGAGCACCGAGAGGCCGGCCGCCGTCGCGAGCGGGTTCCCGGCGAGCGTGCCCGCCTGGTAGACGGGGCCGGCAGGCGCGAGCAGATCCATGACCTCGGCCCGGCCGCCGAAGGCGGCGAGAGGCAGCCCGCCGCCGACGATCTTCCCGAGCACGGTCAGATCCGGGAGGACGCCGTACCGCTCCTGTGCGCCGCCGCGCGCCACCCGGAAGCCGGTGATCACCTCGTCGAAGATCAGCAGCGCACCGGAGACGTCGCACAACCGGCGCAGCGTCTCGAGATAGCCGGGCTCGGGCGGGACGACGCCCATGTTCGCCGCGACCGGCTCGACGATGATCGCCGCGAGACCCTCGCCATGACGCATGACGGCCTCCGCCGCCGCGTCGAGGTCGTTGTACGGGACGACGATCGTGTCCGAGGCGGCGCCGGTGGGCACGCCCGGCGAAGCCGGGATCCCCAACGTCGCGAGCCCTGAGCCCGCGCTCGCGAGCAGCGCGTCGGCGTGGCCGTGGTAGCCGCCGGCGGTCTTGAGGATCCGGTCGCGCTTCGTGAACCCGCGCGCGAGACGCAGGGCGCTCATCGCGGCCTCGGTCCCCGAGGAGACGAGCCGCACCTTCTCGATCGACGGCACCGCGTCGACGATCTCGGCGGCGAGCTCGACCTCCGCCTCGGTCGCGGCGCCGAAGCTGGTGCCGCGCAACGCGGCAGCGCGAACGGCCTCCACGGTCTCTGGATCGGCGTGGCCGAAGAGCAGCGGCCCCCAGGACATGACCCAGTCGAGGAGCCGCCTGCCGTCCTCTGTCTCGAGGTACGCGCCCTCGCCGCTCTTCACGAACAGCGGCTCGTCGAGACCGACGGCGCGCATCGCGCGGACGGGCGAGTTGACACCGCCGGGGATCAGCTCGAGCGCACGGCGGTAGAGCTGCGAGCGCTCGGTCAGAGCCACGCCGCGAGGTCGCGCGTCCAGTAGCTGACGATCAGGTCGGCGCCGGCGCGCTTGATCGCCGTCAGCGACTCGAGCGCCGCCGCGCGCTCGTCGAGCCAGCCGGCGCGCGCGGCTGCCTTGACCATCGCGTACTCGCCGGACACGTTGTAGGCAGCAAGCGGCACCTGGAACGCCTCGCGTGCCGCGCGAATCACGTCGAGGTACGGCAGCGCCGGCTTGATCATGATCGCGTCGGCGCCCTCCGCGAGATCGATCTTGCATTCGCGCAGGGCCTCCCGGACGTTGGCGGGATCCATCTGGTAGCCGCGGCGGTCGCCGAACGCAGGCGCGCTGTCGGCCGCCTCCCGGAACGGGCCGTAGAACGCGGACGCGTACTTCGCCGAGTAGGCGAGAATCGGCGTCGTCTCGAAGCCTTGGTCGTCGAGCGTCTCGCGAATCGCCCCGACGCGGCCGTCCATCATGTCGCTCGGCGCGACAACGTCCGCCCCGGCCTCGGCATGGCTGACCGCGGTGCGGGCGAGCAGCTCGAGGCTGCGGTCGTTGTCGACGTCGCCGTCAACGACCACGCCGCAGTGGCCGTGCGACGTGTACTCGCACAGACAGACGTCGGTGAGGAGGACGAGCTCCGGGAAGCGCGTGCGCAGCGCGCGCAGCGCCTGCTGGACGATCCCGTCCTCCTCCCATGCGCCGGTCGCCTCCTCGTCCTTCACCTTGGGCACGCCGAAGAGCAGGACGGCGCGAACGCCGGACCCCGCGAGCAGCTCCACCTCCCGCAGCAGGCCCTCGACGTCGAACCGTGCCATGCCCGGCAGTTCATCGTTCACGAGCGGCTCGGGAGCGACGAACAGCGGCATGACGAACTGGTCGAGCGTGAGCCGCGTCTCGCGCACGAGCCCACGTAGCGAAGCCGTGCGCCGGAAGCGCCGGAGGCGGGTGACCGGGAACGAGCTCACACGTGGATGGTACGCCGCCGCGAGCTCACCCAGCAGCCGCGGGCGGTGTCTCGGGCACCGGCTCGTCCTCGCTCGCAGGCTCGAGGCCGATCTCGGCGAGGGGCGCGTCGGCCGTCCACTTCTGCAGCTCGACCCGCTCGGCGAAGAACTCCCACGCGGCGCGCCCGGCGGCCAGCAGCGGGAGCGCGACGAGGATCCCTGCGAAGCCGTAGATCTCGCCGCCGGCGAGCAGGCCGAAGATCACGAGCAGCGGATGGAGGCGCAGACTGCGCCCCATCACCTTCGGCACGATGACGTGGCCTTCGAGCTGCTGGATGCCGAGGAAGAGGAGCGCGACCCAGACCGCGGAGAGCGGGTCCTGGACGAGCGCGTACAGCACCGGTGGGATCGCGCCGAGCCACGGCCCGATGTACGGGATGAGCTCGGTGAAGGCGGCCCACGCGCCGAACGCGGCGGCGTACTTCCCGCCGTTCGGCACGGCGCCGACCAGACCGAGAATCCAGAGCCCGAGCCCGACGCTCACGCCGATGATCAGCGAGAGGAGGAACTGGCCCTTGACGTAGCTCGCGACCGCCTGCTCCATTCGCACGATCAGCCCGCCGCGACCGCGCGGCGGGAATCGTCGGTCGACAGCATCCGTCAGCCGCTGCATGTCGAGCAGCATGTAGATCGAGACGACGACCAATAAGACCGCGTCGAAGAGGAGGGTTACGACGGTGAGCCCGGCGCCCTCCGCCCAGTGCAGTGCCCGGGTCGTGTACTTCTGGACGTCCTTCGTCCCGACCTGGTCGAGGAACTTCCGGCCCTCGCGCTCGACGTGGACGCTGCCCAGGTGGTGGTGGTCGAGCCAAACCTGGAAGCGCGCGAGATCCTGCTCGGCGCCCGTCTGCGGCGGGTGTCCGGAATCGGTCGTAAAGTAGTTGTCGACTCGGTGGGCTGCGGTGCGCGTCTGTTGCACCACCACCGTGGCGAGGGCGAGGATCGCCAGTGCGACGACTGCTGCAAAGGCGAGATAGACGAGCGCTACCGCCCCTCCGCGCGGGATCCAGGCCCGACCCAACCCGCGGACGAGCGGGTTGAGGAGCAGGGCGATGAGCAGCGACACGAGGAAGAGGAAGAGGACGTGACGCACGGCTCCGGCCACCGTCCAGACCAGCAACAGCAGGATCGGCAGCAGTACGAGCTGCGCCCAGCGAGGGATCTGGATCGTTACCGGCGCAGGCGGCGGCATGGCAGCGATGGTAACGGGGCGACCGGAGACGGCTGGGAGCGCGGCCGGCAAAGCCGGCCGGGCCCGGCCGAAGAGCTGGGGATCCAGGGAAATTTGGCGCTCGACCCCTTTTTTGATCCTGGCCGCGCGTCGGCGGCTCAGCCGCCGAGGCTTGCAGCCTATTGGGAAGAGCCGCGGCAGTTCGATAAGGTGCCGCGCGACATGCCGTCCTCGCGCCCCACCCGGAGGCGGCGGGTCGAACGCCGGCAGGCGCGCGCTGCGCGCCGGGCGCGTTTGGTCGCCCTCCTCGTCGTCCTCGCGGCGGTCTTCCTCGTGGCCATCGGCCTCACCGCGTTCGCAGGCCGTACGACCGCGCCGATGTCGGCCATCGTCCCCCGACAGAGCCAGGCGACCGTCGCGCAGTCGCGACCGACCACCGAGATCGTCGCGCAGCGAGGGCAGGTACGGCTCCAGCTCCCGATCTCGCAGAGTCGCCTGACCGCTATCGGCTACCACTCCACCGGAGACGGCGCGCTCTCGCTCCAGCCGGTGGGACACCAGGCGAACGAGGGCCTCGTGCAGCGAGTCGTGCACGGCATCTTCGGCGGTGGAGGCGGCTCGCCAAGGTGGTACCAACTGGCCGGCGGGGGTACGTCGGCGCTCGACGTCGGCGCGCCCATCGGCAGCGACGTCTACTCGCCGGTGGACGGGACGGTCGTCGCGATCCGACCCTTCGTCATCGAGGGCAAGACGCACGGCTCCGAGGTCGACATCCAGCCGCAGAACGCTCCCTCGGTCATCGTCGCGGTCACGCAGCTCGTCGCGGACCCGGCGCTCGCGGTCGGTACGCCGGTCGTCAGCGGAGCGACGAAGCTCGGCCGGGTCGCAAACCTCGCGACCGTCGAGCACCAGGCGCTCGCGCGCTACACGAACGACGCCGGCAACCACGTGACCGTCGAACTGCGCGCGGCCCCGGTCCTCGAAACCGGCTAGGAAGGCACCCGCCCTGAAGATCCTCTTCCTGGCGGACGTCTTCGGCGTCCCCGGACGCCGCGCCGTGGAGGACCACCTGCCGGCGCTGCGGGAGCGGTACGAAGCCGATCTCGCCATCGTCAACGGCGAGAACGCCGCCGACGGCGCCGGAATCACGGGAAAGCTCGCCGACAAGCTGCTCGCGGCCGGTGCAGACGTGGTCACGCTCGGCAACCACACCTACCGCCGCGGCGGGATCGCCTCCTACCTCGCAGCGAGCGAGCGCGTGATCCGGCCGGCGAACTCCGGCTCGGAGGCGCCCGGACACGGCCTCGCCGTCGTCGAAGCGCGGAACGGCGTCGCCGTCGCCGTGGTCAACCTGCTCGGCCAGCTCTTCCTGCCGACGCCGGTCTCACCGTGGGAGATCGTCGACGCGCTGGTGGAGGAGGCACGGCGAGCGGCACCGGTCGTCGTCGTCGACTTCCATGCCGAGGCGACGAGCGAGAAGGTCGCGCTCGCCACCTGGCTGGACGGCCGGGTCACCGCGGTGATCGGCACCCACACGCACATCCAGACGAACGACGCGCGCGTCCTCCCGGGCGGCACGGCGGCCGTCAGCGACGCGGGGATGACGGGGCCGCACGACTCGGTGATCGGGGTCCGGTCCGAGCTCGCGATCGCCCGGATGCGGACCCGCCTACCCGTCCGGTTCGAGCCGGCGGAGGGCGACGTGCGGCTGGAGGGCGTCCTCGTCACGTGCACCGACAGCGGGCAGGCCGAGGCGATCGAGCTCATCCGAGTCACTGCCTGACTGAGTGACGAGCCGGCGAAGCGGCACCGCCGGCGCGAGGAGGGCGACCGCGGCGAACGGATAGAACCATGGGATGTAGGTGTAGAGCCAGTACGTCACGACGAGCTCGAAGCCGGCGAGGAGCACCGCCGTGAGCGCAGCGAGTTGCAGCGGCGACTTGCGGCGCGGGACGAAGGCCACCGCGACCGCGCCCGCGAGAAGCAGACCCTGCAGGACGCGCTGGACGATGTGGAGATCGGGGAGGCCGCGCGCGTGGTACTGGCGCCAGTCCCAGAGCGACCACGGCGCCGCCCGCCCGATCTGAAAGCCGACCGTCCGCGTCCAGAAGACATGCGCCTCGTGGAGTGGGTCCGGCGAGAGGAGCAGGATCGAGAAGACCGCGAGCGTGGCGGCGGCGAAGCCCAACGCAAAGCCCCGGCTCGGCCTCCGGCCGGGATAGGTGAGCCAGAGCGGGGCGACGAGCAGCGACGCGAACTTCGTCCAGCCCGAGAGCGCCGCCAGCACGCCGCGCGCCGCGGGCCTCGAAGCGAGCCAGAAGCCCCAGACGAGGAAGCACGGCATGATCGCGTCGTTCGTGTTCGAGTTCGAGACGTACTGCGTGAAGGGGTACGCCGCCCAGGCGAAGGCGAGCACCGCTCCGAGTCGCCGGCCGCCTAAGCGCAGCCCGACGAGGAAGAGGCCGAGCAGCGTGAGCAGGTCGAACGCGATCGCGGTGAAGTGCGCCGCCGGCAGGTCGTCCCACTTCCCGGTCCAGCCCAGCAAGGCGTAGCCGGGAATGTACGCCTCGTACGCCACCGGGCCATACGTGTCGCCCTCGGGATTCGCGCTCTCGCAGCGCCCGTCCGACTGGATCCAGTTGCGGATCTCTCCCGAGGAGTCCGCCGGGCCGCAGGACTTCTTCGTGTGCTCGATGGGGAAGTTCCCCCAGGGCGCAGTTCCCTTGACGATCCGCTCGGCGCCGATCACGCCCGAGTAGCCGACGTCGATCACATTGGAGCGCTCGACGTTGAGCCCGACCCGAAAGCCGGCCAGGAAGATCGTTGCGCCGAGCAGCACCCAGACCGGCCAGCGTGGCGCGCCCGGCGTGCCGCGGTTGCGGACGCCGATCCACGTTCCGCGCAGCACCACCCAGATCAGCAGCGGATAGAAGAGCGGCACCGCCGTGAACACGTCGCCGTGGTTGAAGTACCAGAGCGACGCCGTCGGCGAGAGCAGGAAGAGCAGGTCGAGGTTGCGGAGCGAGAAGGGCCGCCGCCAGTCGCCGAGGCCGAGGAGGAAGACGACGCAGAACGCTCCCCAGACCCATGGGTTGTTGATCGCAGTGCCGCCGAATGCGCCCGGCGAGCCGCGCGCCATCCCCCACGCCACCTGCGGACCGGTCCACGCGTCGGTCACGGCGCCTGTCGCGTCGACCACGGTGCCCTGGGCGATCTCGCCGGCGGTTCCCCACCAGATCTTCACCGTCCATTCGTTGGTCTTCGCGTCGTACGTCGCCTCGTTGCTGCGGCCGGAGTGCGGGTACCGCGAAAGCCACGCCGCGACCTTCGGGTCGCTCTTGAAGGCCGCGAGCGCCTGCTGCTTCGTGAGCGACGAGCGCGGCTGCGCCGGGACGAGTGGCGTCTTGACGAGATGACCCTTTCCGTCGAAGACGGGACCGGTCGGGGTGGTGCGCGTCGCGGCGAACGCCGAGGGAGCGAGCGCGGCGACGGCGAGCGCGGCGAGAGAGGCGGCGAGGAGACCCCTCACCGGACGAAGACTACGTACGGCGACGGAACGACCAGAGCTTGTTCCCGACGAAGTTGAGCGGGGTCACGAGGACGATCGCGACGGCCTGCGCGGGGAGCTTGTCGAGGCCTCCGTAGACGACCAGCACGTGGAGCACGAGGAGGTTCGCCCCGAGCGCGGCGAGCGAGACGAGGAAGAAGCGCATCCCCTGGATGCCGACGTGGCCGCGGTGCTCGCGAAAGGTCCAGATCCGGTTCCAGATGTAGTTGCTCGTCACGGCGACGAGGAACGAGCACGTGGCGGCCGCCAGATAGTGGAGCCCCTGGTGCAGCAGTGCGTCGTAGACCGCGAGGTTGATGAGATAGCCGACCGCGCCGACCACGCAGAACTTGCCGAGCTGCTGCCAATTTCGAACGGAGAGGAGCGATGCGACCAGACGCGGCCGCGGAGGCTGGAGAGTGGCGGCCGGGCGTCCCACGGTCGCCCGCGAGGGTAGCGTCTCTTCCTCTTCAGGCCGTGGAAACACGCCCGGACCCAACCGACGTGCCCGCCGGCCGAACCTCCCGAAGGCCTTCGTCCTGCGCCACGACGAGCGAGTCGACGCTGCCGTTCGGCATGAGCAGGAGGTCGCGCAGCTCGCCGAGCTCGCGTCGTCCACTCACCACGGCGTCGCCCAGCAGCCCACGCAGGGATCGCGACCGGTCACGGTAGAACTCGACGTCCTCGAGCAACACAAGGGCAGACGGCACGTCGATTGCGTCCTCCTGCAGGTCGACGGCGGCGAAGACGAGGAACCGGGTGCTCTCGTCGCCGCAGAGCACAACGAAGCCGAGCGCACGCCACTCGGCGGGATCGAGCAGCAGGTCGACCGGTCGGCCGAGACGGATTCCGTGGAGCCGCACCGGAAGTTGCAGCAGCTCAGTGGCTGACCTCGACCCCATCTTCTCCATCGTTTCTCACCCGTCGGCTGTCGCGGAAACTCGCTTACCTGCCCGCCACCAGGGGCACGAAGCGGCAGGGGACGGTGCGCAGGACGGCCGGGCCTTCGGGCGTCCGCACGACGACCTCGAGCCACTGCTCGCCGGCGTCGCCCACCGGGACGACGAGGCGACCGCGTGGCTCGAGCTGCTCGTAGAGCGCGGGCGGCGCCTCGAGCGCGGCGGCTGCGACGGCGATCGCGGCGAAGGGCGCGCACTCGGGGACGCCGAGCGTGCCGTCACCGACGTGGCGCTGGACACGGCCCTCGTAGCCGGCCGCGGCGAGATTCGCGCCTGCGCGCTCGGCGAGCTCAGGGATCCGCTCGATCGTGTGCACCTCGGCTGCGAGCTCGGCGAGCACGGCGGCCTGGTAGCCGGAGCCCGTGCCGACGTCGAGCACCCGCTCGCTGCCGCGCAGAGCGAGCTGCTCGCAGATGAGAGCGACCATGTAGGGCTGCGAGATCGTCTGCTCGCCTCCGATCGGCAACGCGGCATCGGCGTACGCCGCCTCACGGAGCTCCGGCGCTACGAAGAGCTCACGCGGTACGCGTCCCATCGCGGCGAGCACGCGCTCGTCGTCGATGCCGCGCCGGCGGAGCTGCGACTCGACCATTTGCGCCCGCTCGTCAGCCGACCGGTCGTCAGCCGACACTGACAAGCGCCTCCATCGACCCGGGCACCGCCACGCCGAAGTGCGCGAGCACGGCCGGAGCCACGTCGGTGATCCGGTGCAGCTCCGTCTGGAGCCCGACGGTCACGACGGGCGCGAACGAGTCGCCGGCGAGGAGCGAGCCGTGGCTTCCGCCACCCGCGTGATGACGACCGCCGAGATCGGCGAGCTCCCAGCCCTTCGCCGCCGACACGAGCAGCTCGCCCGCGTTGGGATTCGCGAGCGCCGAGCGTGCGCGCCACGCGACGTCGGGATGCTCGAGCTGCTCGACCGGGCCGTCCGCCCCGTCCCGCCGAGCCACGACATCGTCCCCCTCGAGGCGCAGCGTGACGTCGATCGCCGGGAATCCGTCCAGCCGCCGCGCCAGCTCCGCGGCGTCCGTCTGCGCGCCGGGGAGGAGGTAGACCTGACCGGCGCGGTTCGAGGCCGTCACGACGACCTGCCCCTCGAGATCCGCGAACGGCTCCTCCAGGCGCGCGGCGTGCTCGACAGAGGTCTGGCCGTGGTCGGAGAGGAGCACGACGGCGTAGCGCTCGAGAAACTCGTCCGGTCCGCCCGCCGCCTCGAGCAGCGCGCCGATCGCCGCGTCGGCCTGCTCGAGCGCATGGTCGGCCGCCTCGCCGTCCGGGCCGGCGGCGTGCGAGGCGAAGTCGAATCCGGAGAGGTAGAAGGCGAGGAAGTCGAAGCCGTCGCGCGTGACGAGCCAGCGCCCGACCGCGGCGGCGTACGCGTCGACCGACCCCGCGCGGCGGCTGCGTACCGCGAACGGTGCTCCCGTCCGGTCCGACTCGAACAGGCCGTAGAAGAAGAAACGACGCGGCCCGTAGGCGGCGCGGGTGACGCCGGGAAGCGTGGTCAGATGCCGGTGACGGCCGCGGTAGCAGGTGATGTTCACGGCGGCCGCGACCAGGCCGGCGTCCTCCAGCGCCTCGTAGATCGTCACCGCGTCGCGCGCGAGGTGGCGTGCGTTCATGTTGAAGATCGGGTCGAGCAGCGAGTGCGAGAGACCGGCCGCGCGCAGGGCGGCGAAGGAGGAGCCGTACTCGACGATCCGGCGCTCCTGCCGGTTCCACCAGACGAGCGAGGGGATGTGATGCACTCCGGGCCCGGCGCCGCTCGCGATCGAAGTGAGACAGACGGGCGTGAGAGACGGGAAGACCGACGTCACCTGCCGGTACTCGCCGTGCTCGGCAAGGAAGGACAACGCCGGCGCGCGGCCGCTCTCGACCGCACGCTCGAATGCCGCCGGGGTCATCCCGTCCACGACGGCGAGCACGAGCTTCTGAGCCATGTGTCGGGCTTACTCGTCCCGCGCGAGCGTCCGCAAACCGGCGTACCGCTCGGGATGCGCGCGCCGGAGCCGCACGCCGAGGGCCGGCAGCGCGAGCGCCTCGAGATAGCCGACGACGGGGATCCAGGCCAGACCGGCGACGACGAGCGCAGCGCCCGTGACGAGTAGAGCCGTGCCGACGCGGGTCGCGCCGCGCCGCACCGCGCCGCGGACGACCTGGAGGGCGCCGAGCGCACCGGCGACGCCGCCGACGATTCCCGCGAGACGGTCGCCCCAGCCGCCCGGCTGCCAGCTCTCGATCCCGAAGCCGATGCCGGCGCCGACTGCTCCGCCCACGACGATCGCGGCGATCCGCCACGCACGCCCCGTGCCGGCGACACCTGCGAACAGGACGCCGACCGCGGCGCCCAGGCCGGCACACACGCCGATCCAGTACCACGAGCCCATGCGGGTAACCGTAACCGCGCGGGCCTCTCGTCCGTTGTTTGCGCAGATCCCGCGTAGGAGGCCCGCGTGACACCCGACGAACGTCCGCTGCTCATCTTCTTCACCTCCCGCCGGTCCGGCCCCGCCCGGCGGATGGAGAGCCTGCTCGCCCACATCGCCCGGAGAGAACGGGGCCGTCTGCGCGTGAGCAAGGTCGACGTGGACGACCGGCCCGACCTCGCCGAGCGTTTCCGGGTGGGTCAGGTGCCCGCGCTCGCGCTCGTCGTGGAGCAGCGCGTGGTGTCGCGACTCGAAGGGCGCGCGACGGCGTCGCAGATCGAGTCGATGCTCGAGCCGCACCTCGCCGAAGAGCAAGCCGCGGTCTAGCTCTCGAGGCGGGCGATCACCGCGAGCCCGAACTCGGCGGCGCGCTTGCCGTCGATCACGCGATGGTCGAACGTGACCGAGACGTTCCCCATCCTGCGGACGACGACCTCGCCGTCCCGCACGACTGGGCGCTCCTCGATCCGGTGGATGCCGAGGATCGCCACCTCCGGATGGTTGATCAGCGGGGTCACGAAGAGGCCGGCCGCCTTGCCTGCGCTCGTGACGGTGAACGTGCCGCCTCGTAACTCCTCCGGCTTCAGCGTCCCCGCCTGCGCGCCTTCCGCGAGCCGTCGCACCTCGGCGTCGAGCTCGTCGAGCGAGAGCCGGTCGGCGCCGTGCACGACGGGAACGACGAGTCCCTGCTCGGTCTGGACCGCGACGCCGATGTCGTAGCGGTCGAGCAACACGAGCTCCCCGTCCTCGACGCGCGCGTTCAGCTCCGCGAACTGGCGCAGGGACTCCGCGACGGCGTCCAGCACGAGCGGGACGAGGCGCTTCAGGTCGAGGTCCGAGAAGTCGCACTCCTCGACCCAGGTCACGGCCGGGATCTCGTGGGCGCGCGTCAGGTGCTCGAACATCTGCCGGCGCACCCCGCGGAGCTGGACGTGTTCGCCCTCGGTCGCCGCGGGCTCGCCGCCGCTCGCGGCAGCGCGTACGTCGTCTTCCGTGATCCGCCCCTGCGGGCCGGTACCGGCCACCGTTGCGAGATCCACGTTCAGCTCGGCGGCGACCTTGCGGATGAGCGGTGTGGCCCGAACCTTCTCGCCGGCCGGCCGCGCGGCCTGCTGTTGCGGCGCCGGCTCGGCGCGCGGCTGCTCCTCGCCGCGAGGCTCGGATGCGGCGCCGTCGCCGCCGATCACCACGAGCACGGTGCCGACCGGCACGACCTCGCCCTCCGCCACGAGGATCCGGGAGACCTTGCCGCCCGCGGGCGACGGGATCTCGACGGTCGTCTTGTCGGTCGCGATCTCGACGAGCGGCGCGTCCTCGGCGATGTCCTGACCCTCCTCGACGAGCCATCGTGCGATCTCGCCTTCGGTCAGGCCCTCGCCGAGGTCGGGCAGCTTGAACTCGTAGCTCACGCGCGGAGTATTGCGTGGACGCCTTTGACCTCGTTGACGACCTGGGTCACGTGCAGGTCCACGGAGACGCTCGCCAGCGCGCGCGCTTCGGCCCGGGGGACAACGAGCTCGCGCTCCATCAGGTCGAGCATGGTCTCGGTCGCCTGCTCGGCGGCGGCGTCGAGGTCCTCGTCGAAGCCGAACGCGATCCAGGAGTCCGCGGTGCGGGCGATCGGGGAGCGGAGGTTGCGGTCGTCGAGGTCGAGCGTGAGCGTCGCCCGCTCGAGCGGGCACTCGATCGCGGTGCCGGAGACCTCGCCGTCGCCCTGCGCGCCGTGGCCGTCGCCCGCCATCAGCAGGGCGCCGTCGACCGGGATCGGCAGGTAGAGGGTCGTGCCGGCGACGAGCTCCTTGCAGTCGATGTTGCCGCCCCAGCGCCGCGGCGGGATCGTCGAGTGCTCGCCGGGCTCGGGCGGCGGCATCCCGATCACGCCGAGGAACGGCGCCGAGCGGACGCGATGCTCGCCGAGATGCCACGTATCCCCGTCACGCGACCACGTGAAGGTCTCCCCGTCCGCCCACGTGCGGCCCCAGTCGCGTGGGACGACCTCGTCGATGTGCACCGCGAGCGTCTGCCCGGCCCGCGCACTGCGAACCTCGACCGGGCCGTAGAGCGCGTGGCCGGCTCCTTCGGGACGCATCGGCTCGACCTCGGCATCCCAGAACCAACCGGCATTCGGAACCTGGAACGTGACCGAACCGCCGGGCTCGACGGTCTCGACCGGCTCGTACTCGCGTGAGAACCAGCCCCTCATGCGCGCGGCTCCTGGACCCAGGCGTCGGCCGGTGCGAGGAGCACGCGCAGGCCGATGCGCCGCCCGTCGTCGCGGCGGAACTCCCACAGCGAGACCGCCTGCTCGTCGCCGCGGAGCTCGGGCGCGACCTCGGCCGGGACGTAGCCCGCCTGCAGGCGCCGCTCCGCGTCCCAGACGGCGACCGCGTTCGGGTCGTGCTCGTTGTCCGGCTCGCGGACGAGGGCGAGCCGGTGTCCGGGCGCGAACGCGTCGTCTGCAGCGCCTCGGCGCGGTACGACGCGCCCGCGAGCTTGACTACGCGGACGCGCGGGTCCTCCCACTTCATCGCGTCACCGGTCGCGGCGTCGCGCAGCCGGTACCCCGACTCGCCGCGCTCGAGCCAGATCCGGAGCCTTCCGGCCTCAGAACTCGAGGAGTCGCCTGGCGGCACCGACGACCCGCTCGACCGACGGCATGTAGCGATCTTCGATCTTCCAGTACGGATACGGCACGTCGAACCCCGTCACGCGCAGGACAGGGCCGTGGAGGTCGAGGATCGACTTCTCCGCGAGGATGGCCGCGATCTCCGCCCCGAAGCCGGCGGTGCGCGGCGCCTCCTGCACGACGACGACGCGACCCGTCTTCGCGGCGGACGCGAGCAGCGCGTCCTCGTCGAGCGGCCGCAGCGAGCGGAGGTCGAGCACCTCCACCGAAGCCTCGCCCTCGAGCGCGTCGGCGGCACGCTCGCACACCGGCACCATCGCCCCGTAGGCGACGAGTGTCACATCTGTCCCCTCCTGCGCGAGCCGCGCCTGACCTAGAGGAACAACGTGCTCGCCCTCGGGAACCTCCTGCTTCTCGCCCCGGTAGATGAGCTTGGGCTCGAGCACGACGACGGGGTCGGGATCGCGAATCGCCGCCGCGAGCAGTCCCTTCGCATCGGCCGGCGTGGAGGGAATCGCGACCTTCACGCCCGGCGTGTGGACGTAGTACGCCTCCGGCGAGTCGTCGTGCAGCTCCGGCGCGCGCACGCCGCCGCCGTACGGCATCCGCACGACGAGCGGGAACTCCATCTTCCCGCCGGTGCGCCACCGGTAGCGGCCGACGTGGGTGATCAGCTGGTCGAGGCACGGATACGAGAACGCGTCGTACTGCATCTCGCAGACCGGCCGCCAGCCTGCCATGCAGAGCCCGACCGCGCCGCCGAGGAGCCCCGCCTCGGCGAGCGGCGTGTCGACGCAGCGGTTCTCGCCGAAACGCTCGCGCAGGCCGGCCGTGGCACGGAAGACACCGCCCGCACGGCCGACGTCCTCGCCCATCACCAGCACGGTCTCGTCGCGGGCGAGCTCGACGTGGAAGCCGTCGTTGATCGCCTCGACCATGAAGAGCTCAGGCATCCCAGCCCTCGCGGAGGTTCGGCGGCGGGAGGACGTACGCGTTGTCGAACACCAGCTCGGGATCGGGCTCCGGCTCGGCCTCGGCGTCGGCGATTCCGTGCCGCATCGCTTCGAGCGCCTCGTTCTTGATCTCCTCGGCCGCGGCGTCGTCGAGCACGCCGAGGCGGCGGAGATAGGCGTCGTAGCGGCCGACGCACTCGTTGCGCTTCTCCTCCTCGACACGATCGAGGTCGATGTAGGCGCGCGGGTCGTCGGCCGTCGCATGCGGCGCGGCCCGGTACGTGACGGCCTCGATGAAGGTCGGGCCGCCTCCTGCGCGCGCCCGCTCGACCGCCTCGCGGGTCGCCTCGTACACGGCGAGCACGTCGCCGCCGTCGACGCGCACACCCGGCATCCCGTAGCCGACGGCCTTGTCGGCGAGCGCCTCGGCGTGTGTCTGCGCCTCGAGCGGCGTCGAGATCGCCCACTGGTTGTTGTTGCAGAAGAGGATGAGCGGGGCCTGCATCACAGCCGCGAGGTTGGCGCCCTCGTGGAAGGAGCCCTCGCTCGTCGCGCCGTCCCCGAAGTAGGCGATGGCGACGGTCGAGTTGCCCTTCAGCTTCTCGCCCCATGCGAGGCCGGCGGCATGCGGAACGTGTGTCGCGATCGGCACGCAGATCGAGGCGACGCGGTAGTCGGCGGGGTTCCACCAGCCGGCTGGATGGCCGCGCCACCAGTGGAGCACCGTGCTCGGCGGCATCCCGCGAAGCAGCCCGATCGCCGACTCGCGGTAGCTCGGGAAGATCCAGTCCTCGTCGGCGAGCGCATGGACCGAGCCGGCCTGCATCGCCTCGTGGTTCCAGAAGATCGCGTACGTGCCGATCCGGCCCTGGCTGTGGTAGACGACCGAGCGCTCGTCATAGGTGCGGAGGAGGACGAGCGAGCGGTAGATGGCGAGAAGCTCGTCGGAGCCGAGGCCGTCGACCTCGCGCTCCTCGTCGATCACGCGCCGCAGCTCGTGTTCCTCCCCGGGCGCGCCGACAGGCGCGCGGTCTCTCGGCTGGGCGGCGCCGGCTGCGCCGGCGTCGCTTCCAGCGTTAGCTACCTTCGCCACGGCCGCGAAGCCTAGTCGGACGAGGAGCGGCGTAGGATCCGGCCGGTGGAGCGCACGCAGCCGGACCTCGTGCTCATCGTTGCCCGCTCGTTCGCGACGAAGATCGCGACACCGACCTTGATCGCGGACGCCCGCGGAGACCTCGTCTTCTTCAACGACGCGGCCGCTGCGGTGATCGGGCGCTCCTATGTAGACGTCGGGAAGTTGCCGGCCTCGCGCTGGCAAGAGCTCTTCCAGCCGCGGACGATCGACGAGGAGCCGCTGACGGTCGAGCAAACCCCGGGAGGCATCGCGCTCCTGGAGGGGCGGCCGGTGCACGACTCGTTCGCGTTCCGCGGGCTCGACGGCCGTGAGCGCGAGATCACGGTCACCGCGTTCCCGCTGCTCTCGCATCCCGACGAAGTCGTCGGCGTCATGGCGATCTTCTGGGAACTCCCGGAGGCCCGGTGATAGTTCGCGTGTGGGGCGCGCGCGGATCGCTGGCCGCGCCGGGGCCCGCAACCGTCGGCTACGGCGGGAACACCTCGTGTGTGGAGGTCGAGCTCGCCGACGGGACGACCGTGATCCTCGACGCCGGATCGGGGATCCGTGAGCTCGGGCAGCGTCTGCTCGAGCGCGGTCCCGGTCTGCTGCACATCTGCCTGACCCACCTCCATTTCGACCACGTGGAGGGCCTCGGTTTCTTCGGGCCGCTCTGGGCGTCGGGTTGGAAGCTCCGCTTCCGGGGTCCACCGTCCACGATTGCGACGCTCAGGGAGCGCGTCTCACGCTACCTGTCGCCCCCGCTCTTTCCCGTCGGTCTCGCGGACGTGCCGGCGGAAGTGTCGTTCGAGGACGTCCCGCGCGATCGGTGGCGCGTCGGAGGTGCCCTCATCGAGGCGCGAACGGTCCAGCATCGCGGTCCCACGCTCGGCTACCGGATCGAAGAGGAGGGCCGGGTGCTCACCTACCTGCCGGACCACGAGCCGTACCTGACCGCCGCGCTCGACGACGAGCCGCAGTGGATCTCCGGCTGGGCACTGGCGGCCGGCGCCGACCTCCTCCTGCACGACTCGCAGTACACCGACGCGGAATACGCGAGCCGGCTCGGCTGGGGGCACTCGAGCGTCACCCACACCGCCGCCTTCGCTCGCGCCGCCGGGGTCCGGCAACTCGGGATGTTCCACCACGATCCGATGCGCTCGGATCGCGAGCTCGAGGCGCTCTACGACCAGGTGGCCGCGGCCGTTCAGAACGACCAGGAGCCGCCGCTCATCGCCCGCGAGGGCCTGCAGATCGCGCTTTCCTAGGGCCCCCGGGCTTTGAGCGAACCGAACCGGCTCGTAGACTCGAAAACATGCAGATCTGCCCGGGCTGTGGCGAGGAGAATCCCGACAAGTTCCGCGTCTGCGGCTTCTGCGGCACCGCGCTCGCAGCTGCCGAGCCGCAGCCCGCCGAGCCGCAGACCACCGTCTGCCCATCGTGTGGCGAAGCGAATCCCGCAAAGTTCCGGCTTTGCGGCTTTTGCGGGAGTCCCCTTGCCGCCGCACCGGCGCCCAGCGAGGAGCGAAAGGTCATCACGGCGATCTTCGTCGACCTCGTCGGGTCGACCGCTCGCTCCGAGAACCTCGATCCCGAGGACGTGAAGTCGCTCGTGGCTCCGTACCACGCACGCGTCCGCGGTGAGCTCGAGGCCCACGGCGGCACCTTCGAGAAGTTCAGCGGCGACGCCATCCTCGCGCTGTTCGGCACGCCGAAGGCCCACGAGGACGATCCGGAACGCGCCATCCGCGCGGCGCTCGCGGTCAGGCAGGGAATCGCCGAGCTGAACGAGGAGGACGAGTGGCTCGACCTCCACATCCGGACCGGCATCCACACCGGCGAGGCGCTCGTGATGCTCGGGGCGAGGCCGGGCGAGGGGGAGTGGTCCGCTGCCGGCGACGTGCTCAACACCGCAGCGAGGATCCAGTCGGCCGCACCGACCGACGGGATCCTCGTGAGCCGGACGACGTATCTCGCGACCATGGATTCGTTCGCGTTCAGCGCGGCCGAGCCCATCCAGGCGAAGGGGAAAGCCGAGCCGGTCGAGGTCTGGGAGGTCGTCGCGGCACAGGAAGGGGAGGTCTCGGACCGCCGGGGCAAGACCGAGCTCGTCGGTCGCGAGGCCGAGCTCGAAGAGCTCACGGCGTTCTGCGACGAGCTGCTGGAGGAGCGTTCGGCGGGTCTGGCGACGATCGTCGGCGCGCCGGGTGTGGGCAAGAGCCGCCTGCTGCTCGAATTCCTGAGTCGCCTCGAGGAGCAGTTCACGGTCCATCGCGGGAAATGCCTCTCGTACGGCGAGGGCATCACGTACTGGCCGATCGTGGAGATCTTCAAGTCGGCGGCGGGCATCCTGCAGAGCGACGATCGCGAGGCAACCGCCGAGAAGCTCGACACCTTCCTCGAGACGCTCGCGACCGACGACCTCGACGAGCTACGGACGATCGCGTCCGCGCTCTCGAACCTGATCGGTATCCCCACGACGCCGCGCGGGACGTATGTGACGGGCGAGATCTCGCAGGCCGAGCTCCACTGGGGAATCCGCCGCACCCTGCAGGTGCTCGCGACGGAGAGGCCGACGGCAGTCGTGGTCGAGGATCTGCACTGGGCGGAGCCGACGCTGCTCGACCTGCTCTCGTATCTCCTTGACGACGAAGGAGGCGTGCCGCTCGCGGTCATCGCCACGACGCGGCCCGAGATCGAGGACCAGGCGCCGGGCTTCCTCGGCAAGGAGGGGCGGCGGCGCACAGTCGACCTGCAGACGCTCGGACCCGAGCAAGCAGCGGCGCTGCTGGGTGGTCTCACCGGCGACGCTGCGTTCGCAGACACACCGTTCGCCGAGACGCTCATCACCAACGCCGGCGGTAATCCGCTCTTCCTCGAGGAGACCGTGCGAATGCTGCGCGAGGAGGGGCTGCTCGAGCTCGAGCGGTGGCAGAGCGGCGAGATGCGCGACGCCCCGATCCCGACCACCGTCCAGGGGCTGATCAGCTCGCGCCTCGACCGGCTGGACCCCAAGGAGAAGCAGCTTGCCCACCATGCTTCGGTGATCGGCGCCGTCTTCTGGGCCGGCGCGGTCGCCCGGCTCGGCGCCGCAGACGACGCTGCGCCGGAAGACCCGCAACCGGGTCTCTCGGAGCTCGAGCGGCGCGACTTCGTCGCCCACCTGAAGGTCTCCACGGTCAAGGACGACGAGGAGTACTCGTTCAATCACATCCTGATGCGCGACGTCGCGTACGGCCAGGTGCCGAAGGGGCTTCGCGCGCAGCTCCATCTCGGCTTCACGGAGTGGGTGAAGAGCCTGCCGAGCAGCGCGGACGAGTTCGTGGAGATCGTTGCGTGGCACCTCGAGCAGGCGTGCCTGCTCGCGCGCGAGGTCACCCGCAGCCCGATCGAACCGCCGATTCGAGAAGCCGCGACCATGCTTGCCGACGCAGGCGGCCGCGCCGAGCGCCGCGAGAGCCTGCGCGAGGCTCATCGGTACTACACTCGCGCGCTCGACGTACTCGGCGACGACCACGCCGACCTGCGCGTGACGCTGCGCGTGCAGCGGGCGGACATGGCGATGCAGCTCGGCGAGCTCAAGGAAGCCACGGACGAGCTGCTCGAGGTCGCGGAGCAGGCCTCCGAGCTGGGCCGTGCCGAAGCCGAAGCGGAGGCGCTGCTCCTGCTCGGCGACATCGACCAGCGCCAGGGGCGGCCGAACGACGCGCATCGCCGGCTCCTCAAGGCCGAAGAACTCGCCGCTTCGACCGACGACGCTCGCCTTCGCACGAGAGTGGCATTCGTCATGAACACGTTCGTCGTCGATTACCTGGGCGAGCTCGACCAGCCGATCGAGAAGCTCCGCGCCGCGATCGCCGGCGCCGAGGCGCTCGGTGACCACGCACTCGCCGCCGAGGGCCACCTCCGCATCGCGGCGCCACTGATGAGCCACGACCTCGCAGCCGCCGAGTCCGAGCTCCAGCGCTGCCTCGAGCTCGCGGACGACCTCGGTAGCCACCGGATCGAAGCCGAGGGAGCGTCCTGGCTCGGGATCGTCGCGTACTACCGCAACCGCCCCGAGGAGGCCGAGCGCCTCTGCCTCCAGGCGCGGACGTGGTTCGAGCGGACGGGGGACAGCTACTTCCAGGTGCAGAACCTCACCCTCGGCCTGGGCACCTTCGCGCTCGAGGACGGTCGGGTCGAGGAAGCCGAGAAGTGGCTGCGCGAGGCGCTTCCGGTCGCACTGCAGATCGGCGGCTGGGTCTTGCTGAATACGTACTGGCACCTCGTCCGGGCCCTCGTGGCTCAGGGCCGGCTCGACGACGGTCGCGAGATCGCCGCCTTCGCGGCTCGCGGCGTTCCCGAGGAGGATCCGCATTCCAGCGCCTGGCTTTCGCTGACCGAGGCCTGGGTGGCGACTGCGGCCGGCGAGTCCGCGGCGGCCGCGGCGGCGTTCGCCGAGGCGGTCCGGCTGTTCGAGGAGCTCGACTACCTGCTCGACCTCGCTGAGGCGCGCTTTGCGTTCGCCCGTTCGCTGCTGACGTTCGGCGAGGTGGTCGGCGGCCGGACAGAGCTCGAGCGAGCGCGCTCCACCTTCGCCCGCATTGGCGCCGACGTCCGCCGCGACGCCGTCGACGCCGAGCTGGCGGAGCTGGTCGAGGGGCCGGCTCCCGCCGGCCCCTCAACTGCATAACGCTTATTCGCTTAGGGGCATGTGCCGGGGTTGTAGTTCATGCCGTTGAACGTCAGGTTCGTGATCTCGGAGGTGTAGGGCGTTGGTTGGCTGGCGTCCGCGACAACATACGCATCCTCCACAGTCGCTGTCCCTTCGACCGCAACGACCTGGCCCCAGGGTACGTAGACGCCCGGATTTGTCGTGAACTCTTCCCAGGCCATCGCCGAGCCGTTCAGGCCCGAGCTTGGTGGGTAGCCGAACAGGGTGTTCCCATCGCTGAGGTCGATGACGTAGCGAGGTGTTCCGGTCGCGTAGTTGGTCGCCGCGAAGGTCGGCTCCGCTATAGCGTTGATCGCCCCGCCTGCGTCGGTGATGCTGATCGCGCCGTACGTGCCCGGGTCGGACCCGGCCGTCAGAGCGATCGGTCCTCCGGGCTTGCACTCCCAGCCCGCCGAAGATCCATCGGTGCCGACGGCAGAATCGTTCGTCAGTCCAGTGCTGCCGAAAGCAGAAATCGACAGCGGCAGGATCGTCCAGCTAACCGTCGGAGGGGTCGTGTCGGGGTGGGTGAAGCCGGAGTCGTTCGCCCCGTACGCCGTGACAGTGAACGTAGTTGGGCCAGCGGGGAGATCGGAGTAGGTCTGGCCTGAGCTACAGCTCGCCGCCGTCCCACCGTCGATCGAGCACTGGTACTGCACCGTGTTGTCCGTATCCGTCCATTTGAACGTGTAGCTGTTGCCGGAGAAATCCGGGTTCGGTGGTGCAGAGCTAGTGATGACCGGATCCGGCGGCGTGATCCACCAGGTGATCGTCGACGTCGCCGGAGGGTTCACACTCGGATTCGCTGGGTCTTGTGTCTCGACCGAGAACGTGTGCTTGCCGGACTCGAGGCCCGACGTTGTCTCGTAGCCGGTTGTTGGGGGATACGGAGGGCTGGTGATCGTCGGATTGGTGACGTTGTCACACGGCGCGTACGCCGCACCATCGAGTGAGCAGAGGAAGGTTACGGTGGGATCGGCGTTCTTGAACATGAACGACTTGCCGGAGCCGTAGAGGCTCGGATCGTCTGGCTGTTGGGTGATCTTCGGCGTAGAGAGGGTCTTCGTGCAGGAGGACTTGCCGTTCGGGCAGTTGATGGTGCTGTTGACACTCGTGTTCGTCCCGTCCTGCACATCGGTCGTTGCCGTCCCTTGGATCAGCGTGTTCTGGTTGACGGTTCCGGTGCCTGTGGTGGTGATTCCGCCCGCGATGGTGTTCTTCTGGCCACTGCTGGTGTCGGTGTTCTGAGTCGAGGTCTGGGTGACGGTGAAGCTGTTGCCGGTGCCGCCGCCCGTCTGGGCGGAGTCGCCCGGGGTCTTGTGAGCGAAGGGCACGCGACCCGCAGGGGCATTCGGGGACTTGAAGATCCCCTCCGGCCCGTACTGCGTCTGCGTCAGCGAGTAGGCACGGTGTCCGTGACCGGTCGAGCACTGCGTCAGGCCACTCATCGCCGCGTCCTCACACTGCGTCTCGATCTGCGTCGCGCTTGCGGTCGAGGCGCCCGTGGTGTCCTGGTTGATCGCCGCGACTAGTCCGCTGTAGGGCGGGTGTCGTCAGGCGAGCTCTGCGTCTGGGTCACCGGCCCCTTCGGGGTATTGGCGATCGCCGTCTGTGGTCTCGTCTGCACGAAGCTTGCGGATGTTCGGGGACTGATGCGAGCAGGCGTTGCCCGTTGAAACCATCTGAAGCCCGAGCTCTGGTTCTGCTCGATGTCGAGCAATCACATTCGGGACATTCGGGTTCCCGACCATCGCGTCCTGGTTCTGCGTGATCGACCCTTTGCTGGTCACGGTCGAGGTCAGCGTCTCAAGCTGCGTCAGCGAAGATCTGGGCGCGTCGCAGGCTCGCACGTCGCGTTCTGCGGTCGCACTGCGCCGGACGCTGTTGCCGCCGCTCAGCGGTTCTGCTTGATCGTGACCGTTCTGGTGAGCGCCTGTCGGTTGACCGTGACGCTCCCCGTGTTCGTCATGTCGAGGCCGAGCCGTCGAGCATGATGGTCTGGGTCACGCAGGCGACGTTGTGTTCGAGGACCTGTCGCCGAAGCTCGGACCGTTGCGTGATCGTCGCCGTGTACGTTCGCAGACTGCGTCAACCCGGTCAGCTTCGTTGGTGACCTGTAGACACACGGCCGTGTTCGTGCCGGTCGCGTTCGGCTGGTTGATCGTGCAGGTCTGCCCTCCCCGCTCGTCGCGCCCGAGCCGTCTTGACGCACGACGCCGTGTTGCCGGTGGCGACCCTTGGTTACGACGCGCGGCCGGCGGCCTTCATGCCCAGCCAGGTACACACCGTGCTCGGCGCCCGAAATCTGCACGACAGCGCACTTCGCGGCTCTACACAAGCGAACCGGTTCTGTCCGCCCCGCTTCGCGATCTGGACGACTGTGTGCTTGGTGCCCGCACAGGTCCAGTGCTTGCCGGGACAGTGAGCGCCCGCGTAGTTCCGAAGGCCGCGCTGGATCACGGCATGCTTCGGATTGACATGGATCGAGCGCAGGTAGTGGACCACCGCCGCCCGTGTCGAGACGTTGATCTTGGTCACCTTCTGCGCCTTCGTCGTCGCCGCTCCCGACGCCGACACAAGCGCGACCGCGGCGATGACCGCCCCGGCCAGACTCAGCAAAGCTTTTGCACGCATGACGCTCCTCTCCCCTTCGGCCCACTAGGCAGGCCCGGCCACAGTCAAACCCGACAAGCTTAGAAAGAAAATGCGGATCTTTCTAGTCGAGGCTGTTCGAACGAGAACCGAGACGGCTCCCGTTCGGCCCGAAGATAGCTGCCGACGTCCCGTGCGAAGCCGGCGGTCGGCCCCGGCGGCATGAGTAGACTCGCGCGATGCGGTCGGTGGTGGGGTCGGATGGGCGCACGCTCACGGTACGGGAGGGCGGCGATCCGGCCGGCTTTCCAGTTCTCTTCATCTCGGGCACGCCCGGGTCGAGCACGATCTACCCGCCGCATGCGCGAGATGCGGAGGAGCGCGGAATCCGCCTGTTCTCCTACGATCGTCCGGGTTACGGTGGCTCGACGCGACTGAAGAACCGGACGGTCGCGGACTGCGCCGCCGACATCGCCACGGTCTGCGACGCGCTCGAGATCGACCGCTTTTGCGTCTGGGGGGTCTCGGGCGGAGGCCCACATGCTCTTGCTGCGGCCGCGCTCTTGCCGGACCGGGTGATCGCTGCGGCCTCGCTCGCCTCCGTTGCACCGTACGACGCGGAGGGGCTCGACTACTTCGAGGGGATGGGCGAGCAGAACGTGGAGGAGTTCGCCACGATCTTCGAAGGAGAGGACGCGCAGCGAGCCTCGACCGAGAAGGTGCGCAACGAGCTGCTCTCGTCGACCCCGGAGCAATTTGCCGAGGTCTGGCAGACCCTGCTCGGTCCGTCCGATCGCGCGGTGGCAACCGGGGCGCTGGCCGCCTTTCTGCTCGATCACATGCGCGCCGGCATCGGTGCGAGCGTGGACGGATGGATCGACGACGACCGCGCCTTCGTCGCTCCGTGGGGCTTCGAGCTCGGCTCGATCCGCGTGCCGGTTCAGCTCTGGCAGGGCGAGCAGGACAAGTTCGTGCCCTACGGCCACGGCGTCTGGCTCGCAGCCCACATCCCCGGAGTCGACGCCCGACTGACTCCCGAGGACGGTCACCTCACGCTCTCCGAACGCCGCGTACCCGAAGTCCATGCGTGGCTACTGGAGCAGGCCGCGCTCGAGACCGAGCCGGCCCCCGCCTAAGCCAGCACCGAGACCGCGTCGCGCTCGGCTTCGAAGACGGCGTGCTCGACATCACCGAGGTCCTCGCCGTCCGCGTGGAGCGGCAGCGGGGAGTCGCACGCGATCTCGATCCGGTCGAGGTCGTGGCCGTAGAGGTACGGCCCGCTGCGGACATGGCCCGTCACGATGCGAATGGCCGTCCCGACCAGCGTGCGGCGGCGCAGGCGGATCGGCGCGACGAGGTCGAGGCCGAGCTCGAAGCGTGCCTCCGGCGCGATCGGCAGCGGTAGCGCCTTCGCGTACGTGTACGGGCTGCCGTTGGCGACGAACGCAAGCGCGGCACGGCCGAGCCCGGCGATCTCGAGCTCCGGCTCGAGGTGGCCCCGGTGCGCCGCGAGCGCGCGCACGATCGCGACCGCGAAGGCGAGGTCTCCCGGCCGCTTCCCGTCCGGCTGCCGGCCCAGAGCGTCGACCCGGCGAACGGCCTCGGCGTCGAGCCCGATACCCGCGCCGAATGCGAAGCGGCGCCCGTTGACTCGCCCCACACTGATCCGTCGCGTCCGTCCATCCTGGAGCGCCTCGGCAACTGACCGGGCTGCATCGACGGGGTCCGCCGGCAGTCCGAGCGCACGCGAGAAGACGCTCGTTCCGCCGCCGGGCAGGAAGCCGATCGGCACGTCCGACTCGAGCCCATTGAGGGCTTCGTTGAAGCCGCCGTCTCCGGAGAAGACGACGACCGCCCGGACCCCCGCGCGGGCCGCATCGGTTACGAGCTCAGTCGCATGACCCGGCCGCTCCGTCATGAAGACGTCGAGCTCGGCAACTCGCTCGAGTTCCGCGCGCACCTCCGCAAGCCGCTCCTCACTCACGCGGGTCGCGAACGGATTGACGACGAGAGCGAGCTTCACCGGCTGGCGTATCCGCGCATGCCGTCGAGCAGGAGCGCTGTGAAGCGGTCGGCGAGCTCGTCAGTCTCTGGGCTGGAAGCGCCGGCGGCCAAGCCGCCGACGCCCGGCCGAGAAGTTCCCGCCTTCGGCGGCCGGCCACCGGGCCGCAGCCAGGTGTAGGCCCAGTTCGCCGCCGACAGCGCGAGCAGCGCCGCGGTCGCGTCGTCGAGGTCGGTGCGCAGCTCGCCGAGCTCGCGGCCCTCGCGGAACAGGGCGCGGAAGCGCTCCTCGTAACGGCGTCGCTCGGCGACGAACTCGTCCCGGCGCTCGTCCCTCGAGATAGCGCCACTCCCGCACGAACACGGTCGCAACGTCGAGCTGTTCGGCGACCACACGCAGGTGCGCGCGCAGTGCAGCCCGGATCCGCTCGACCACCGGTCCCTCCTCGGGCACCGAGTCGAGCGCGGCGTGGAAGGCCGTGGCGCCCTCGCGCGCGACCTCCCAGAGCAGATCGGCCTTCGACTCGATGTGCGCGTAGAGCGAGCCCTTCTGAACGCCCATCGCCTCGGCCAGGTCGCCGATCGACGTGCCGTGGTAGCCCTTCTCGGCGAAGAGGCGGGCGGCGGTACGCGTTAGCTCGGTGCGGCGCGCGGACATATCTACAATGCGAAACCTAACGATCGTTCGGAAGGTGGTGCTGCGTGGCGGCAGTCGAGATTCCTCAGGATGAGCAGGCATTTCTCGAGTACGTCCAGGCCGGCGGCCAGGTCGAGACGACCGACTGGATGCCGGACGGCTACCGGGCCAAGCTGATCAAGTTCATCGAGATGCACGGCAACTCCGAGCTCATGGGCGTACTGCCCGAGCGCGAGTGGATCCTCCGTGCCCCGACGCTCCAGCGCAAGCTCGCGTTGACGGCGAAGGTGCAGGACGAGGTCGGCCACGCGCAGCTCATCTACCGCGTGGTCGAGGATCTCGGCAAGCCGCGCGAGCAGTGCCTCGCCGATCTGGTGGACGGGAAGGCGAAGTTCCACAACGTCTTCCATTACCCGACTCTGTCTTGGGGGGATGTCGGAGTAATTGCCTGGCTCGTCGACGCGGCGGCGATCATCAGCCAGAAAGCGCTGCTCAAGTGCTCGTACGCTCCGTACGCGCGGATCATGAAGAAGATCTGCTGGGAGGAGTCGTTCCACATCCTCCACGGCCGCGACGTGATCCTCGCCATGGTCACCGGCACGCCCGCGCAGTTCGAGCTCGTGCAGGAGGCGCTCGACCGCTGGTGGGGCCCGCTCATGCAGTTCCACGGCAACCCGATCCCGAAAGGCGAGGACCCGATGTACCTGTGGCGGATCAAGTCGCAGGGGAACGAGGAGGCGCGCCAGCAGTTCCTCGACGGCTACGTGCCGCAGATCCGCGAGCTCGGGCTCGACCGTGCCCGATCCCGAAGCTGCGCAAGCGCGACGACGGCGTCTGGGAGTACACCGAGCCCGACTGGGACGAGCTCAAGCACGTCGTGACCGGCCACGGCCCGAAGACCGAGGAGCGGCTCGCCCTCCGCCGCCGCTTCCTCGAGCAGGAGCGGTGGGTACGGGACGCCTTGGCCGCATGAGTCACCCCGTCTGGGAGGTCTTCCGGCAGGAGCGGCGCGGGCAGCCCTTCGAGCACGCTGGCTCGGTCGTCGCACCCGATGCGGACTTCGCCGAGGCCTGGGCCCGCGAGCAGTACGGCCGGCGCGGCGAATCGGTCGCGCTCTGGCTCGTCCCGCGCGACGCGATCCGCGACGTCGAGGACTGGGCGGACGAGTTCGACCTCAAGTACCGCCGCGTCGACGGCTACTCGATCAAAGCCCGCCTGAAGGAGGCCCGTGAACGAGCAGGCACTGCTGGGCCTGGCTGACGACGAGCTCGTCCTCGGCTGGCGTGACTCCGAGTGGACGGGCATCGCCCCGCTGCTCGAGGAGGACGTCGCCTTCTCCTCGATCGCGCAGAACGAGATCGGGCACGCGCGCGCCGTCTACGAGCTGCTGGCCGGGCCGGAGGGCGATGCCGACGCGCTCGCCTTCGACCGCAAGCCGGAGGAGTACCGCTGCGCGCCGCTCGTCGAGCTCCACCTGCTCGAATGGGCGCCCACGATCGCCCGCCGCTGGCTCTACGAAGTCGCCGACGAGATCCGGGTCACGGCGCTCAAGGCCGATCCCGATCCCGCGGTCGCGGGGCTCGCGGCGAAGATCGACCGCGAGGAGGCGTACCACCGCATGCACGCCGAGATGTGGCACGAGCGGCTGCGCGACGAGCCGCGCTTCCAGGCGGCGGTCGAGGAGCTGTGGCCGTACGCGCTCGGCGTCCTCCCCGCCGAGCTGCGCGGCGAGCTCGTCTCGCGGGTCGGCCTCGACGAGGTCGAGGCAATCGAGCGCGGAACGCACACCGAAGAGCTCGCTCCCCTCTGGGAGGAGATGACGATGGTGCGGCGCTCCGCACCGGCCGGAGCGCAGTGGTAGGGGAGGCTCAGGTCTGGGAGGCGCTCGAAGAGATCCCTGACCCGGAGATCCCGGTCGTCTCGCTCGTCGACCTCGGCGTCATCCGTTCGGTCGATGTCGAGAACGGCCAGGTGCGCATCGAGTTCACGCCGACCTTCCTCGGCTGCCCGGCGCTCGAGTTCATGAAGCGGGCGATGGAGGAGAAGGTCGCCGAGCTCGGCGCCGAGCCCGAGATCGAGGTGATCTCGGACGACTCGTGGTCGACCGACCGGATCACGCCGGCCGGACGCGAGAAGCTGCGCGCTGCAGGCTTCGCCCCGCCCGCGCCCCGCGAGGCGTCGGCGCCGAAGGCTGCAAGCGTCGCCGGCGAAGCCGGCGACGCGCGGCCGAAGACCGGCTCGCCTTCGGCTCGCCTGGGGCTCCTCCAGCTGCAGGGGAACGTCTTCCGCTGCCCCTACTGCGGCTCGACCGAGACGCGGCTCGAGAACATCTTCGGCCCGACACCGTGCCGTTCGCTCCGCTACTGCGAGAGCTGCCGCCAGCCGTTCGAGCAGTTCAAGACGATCTAGTCAACGGTCGACTCAATCGCAGTCTCAGAGCGCGATCCCGCCTCGCCAGACCCGTTTTCGTACCCGCTTTTCGTACCCGAGCGGCCACGAGTAGCCGCGAGCAGGGCGGTGGCCGTGGCCGCGCTTCTCCGGCTTGTCGGCGGTCATCGCCACCTCAGGTCCGACTCGGGAAGAAGCAGCCGCTCGACATCGTCCCGCCGGACCGCGACACGACCGCCCGGCGTGAGCTTCACGGCGGCGATGACGCCGCGACGGCGGAGACGACATCGGACGCGACTAACGAGTCGAGCGAGGCGTCATCGACCGGCAGCGACGCTCGGACCTCGACAGAGACAGTCGCCCAAGCAGTGCTCGGGAATGAATCCGTGCTACTAGATCTCCGAGCAGGTGTTCGGCTGGTGCCCGTCCCGTTGCGGAGGATGGGCGGCCGCTCGGATCGATTGAACCTGTCCGTCTCGGCTGAACGTCACGACCCAGCCACGCGTGCTCAACTTGCTTGCCGCGCTTGGCCGCCACGCCTCGCTGAAGGCAACGCACCGGACGGGCTTCCCGAACGGCAAGGCGGTGGTCAGGCACGCACCGGACAACGTCCCCCCTGACGGACTTGCGTGCGGGATCGCACAGCGAACAGCTAGCTGATTGACGCTCGGGAACATCTGGAACCGAGGACTCGTTGCTCGTGCCCTCGCAATCGCAGCAACCTGAAACCGACTGATCCCCGAGTCGCCGCCGTCCGCGTGCGTCGTGGGGTTCAACAACACGTAGGCGTCGTTCCAGCGAGGACACCCAGGAACGAGGGAACTGGTGACCGTCTGACTGACCCCGGCTTCACCCTGACTGGCGTCGGCCTCAGCACAACCGAGCCCGGTCGAGCCACTCGGCTTCAACACGACCACCGTCAGGCGGGCCCCACTCAACGCTTGCACCGTCTGAGTACTCACGACCGTGGCGTGCGGGTCACCGACGACCTTGCGCGCTTTCGCCTGAAGTGCAGACCCGCCACAACCGGCGACCAGGCAAGCGCAGGTGGCAAGCACGAACACGCCCCCGACACGGTGCATCCCACCGTTTATACGCCCCCGACGCCGCGAATGTCACAGCGCGCCGCCAGGCGGCAGAGGCCGAGCGTAACCCGCGTAGGGAACTTCGTACTGAACTTCGTACCGACCTGAGCGGATCTCAGCGGATCCCAACGATCTGAGAACCCGTCCACGCACAACGGGCCACCCGACGCCGCGGCCGAGCGCTCGCCTGGGTCAGGGTTCTGGAAGGTCCCGGGTGGTTAGACGGGGGCGGAGGGCGGTCGCCGTGAGCGGGTATGGGCAGTCCAGAGCCAGGTGATGACCACCGCGATGACGGCGAGCAGCAAGAGCAGCAGCACGAGCGGAGCTGCGTTGACAGTGGCGTGGGCGTGAACGATCTGCGGCTGGCCTGGTCCGGGGAGTAGCGGGAGAGAAGGCGTGGCTGCTCTCCTGAAAGCGAGTGTGGGAGGTGCTGCGCGGGTGACCAGCACGGCTCCGACGAGGACGGCGAAGAACAGCACGCCGAAGGCAAGGGCGGCGACGGCGGCGAGGGTCAGCGGTCGTCGGAAGATGCTTTGCGGCTGTGCTGTGGGTTCTGGCGGGATGGCTCCTCGCTCGGCCGCCCAAGTGGCAGCGAAGGCAGCGGGATCGAAGGCGCTGCTCCCGAGTAGCTCCTCGAGGGAGACGCCGTCGTTCTCGGCCTCACTGAGGTCTGAGGCTAGATCCGTTGCCATCTCCTCGGCGAGCGGATCGGAGACACCCAGGCGCCTCCACTCACGGCGACACTGCTCGACGAAGTCATTCATGTACCCACCTCGACCTTGACGGGTGCGAGCACCGCATCGACAGCATCGCGGGCGACTCGCCAATCGGAGACCCCCAGCGCGAGCGCGAGCCGGCCGGCACTCGAGGGTCGGTAGTACTTGCGCGGCGGACCTCCGTTACTCGCAGCCCGGTATGTGTCGACCAGACCGTCACGCTCCAGACGTCCCAACAACGGATAAATCGAGCCCTCACCGACGAACGCGAGCCCGCGCTCACGCAGCCGCTTGGTCATCTCGTAGCCGTACGCCGGCTCCTCATCGATCACGGCAAGCAGACAGAGATCGAGCACACCGCGGAGCAGCTCCGTTCCCCTCGTGGAACCAACTGCCATGCCACACAAGCTAGCATGAGGAACCTTGCCACGCAAGGCTCGGTTTGAGGCGCCTGCCGCTCTAACCGCGGTCAGCGCTGAGCCAGACGACCTCGCCACCGGCGACGCCCAGCGACTGGGCTGCGTTGACGGGATTGCCGCAAATCACCGATAGCCAGCCCCGTGGGTCGACCATCAGGCCCCACTCGCCGCTCGAGAGGTCGGCATACGTGGCGACCGTGCTGGCGACAGCGCTGCCTCCCGCGGGAGTCTCGACAAGTATCCGCTCGGCCCGATCGAGACCGGCGGCGGCGAGATGCGAGCTGCGCACGTTGAGCTGAACGTTCCCGAAGCGGTTGAGGTCCTGCACCTCGCATGTGATCTTCCCCGGCTCGACCAGGGGCTCGGCCAGTTGCACCTCGGCCAGCGTCTCGGCCTCAATCACCGGCCCAAGGTCGGCTAGTGATGCTCCGTGCGCGAGGTGCGCCGCAGCCGGGGCGAGCACGTCCCGCGCGTGGAATGAAGGCGAGACGGGCTCGAGCAGGACGCTCGACGACGTGATCGACACCGCGCTCCTCACGCCACCCGCGGCGTGCCAGGCGGGACTCAGCAGACCGTTGTCCGGACCGACGAAGAGCCTTCCGTCCTCAGCCTCGATCGCGATGTCGCGATCGCGACCCACGCTTGGATCGACGACCGCGAGGGAGATCGCGTCATGCCGTATGAACGGGAGAGAGTCGGCCAGGAGGAGCGCGCCTGCGCTGACGTCCATCGGGGGGACGCCGTGCGAGAGATCGACGACCGGGCACCCGGGCGCGAACTTGTCGATCACGGCGTGACACACGCCGACCCATTCGTTGCGAAACCCGAAGTCCGAGAGGAAGACGATCGACCGCGTCATCTGCGCACCACCGAGGAAGCTTCGCGCCTCGACGGCTGTGATGCAACCTCGGCAGCGTAGACCCTTCAGGATGGGTCCGGCGTTCTATTCCGCGAGCACGAGGAGACACCGATGACACGCCCGATCGCTCCCGACGACCTGTTCCGCTTCCGGTTCGTCGTCGCCGCCGACCTTTCACCCGACGGGGCCCGCGTCGTGTTCGCGCAGACGCGAGTCGCCCCCGGCGAGAAGGAGGACGACGACGAGGTCGAGCACAGCGACCTGCATCTCCTCGACGTCGAGAGCGGCGCGGTCCGGCGACTGACCTTCAACGATTCGACGAACTCGGCGCCGGCGATCTCCCCCGACGGATCGTCGGTCGCGTTCATGTCGACACGGACGGAGAAGCCGCAGCTCTGGCTGCTCCCGCTCGACGGCGGCGAGCCGCGCAAGCTGACGAACCTCGCCCAGGGCGTCGGCGGAGGACCCGTCTGGTCGCCGGACGGAACCAAGATCGCGTTCACGGCCGGGCCGCAGGAGGAGCCGCGCAAGCCCGAGCGCCCGTATCGCATCGACCGCACGGTGTGGCGCTTCGACGGAATCGGGGTGCTCGACGACGCGATTCAGGACGTCTACGTCCTCGACGTTGCCGACGACGACTCCGAGCCTCGGCGGCTGACCGACGACCGTTTCATGAACTCGCTGCCGAAGTGGAGCGCAGACGGGCAGTCGCTCGTCTACGTCGCATCACATGACCCCGATTCGCACGAGCTCATGTCGAGGCTGCGGCGCGTCGACCTCGAGGGCACGGTCACCGACCTCACGGAGCCCGACGGCCTCGTGGCGTCCCACGCTCCGCTGAGCGACGGACGCGTCGCGTACGTCCTCGACTTCGAGCGCGACACGGTGGTCGGTTCCCGCCCGTCGCTCTACGTCCTCGACCCCGCGGCGAGGACGCAGACCCGTCGCGGCGCGGACATCGAGGGTCACATCGAGGGCGCCATCCAGGCCGACAACCCTGCGGCGCGGATGGGCCTTGGGGAGCTGCTCCTGAGTGACGGGGATCGCGACGCGATCGTGCGGGTGCAGACCGGCGGCGAGATCGCGCTGGTGCGCGTAGCGCTGGACGGCGACGAGTCGCACACGGTGGTGGCCGGTGGGACCCGGGTCTGCGTCCCGGTGTCGGCCGGCGGCCAGAAGGTCCTCTTCGCCGCCTTCGGGTTCACCGAGCCTGGGGACCTCTACCTCGCCGACCTCGACACGGGAGACGAGCGCCGGCTCACTCGGCAAAACGAGGACGTGCTGGCCGAGCTCGCCCTGCCGACCGTCGTTCCGCTGAGCTTCCCGAGCATCGACGGAGTGCACGTCGAAGGCTGGTTCCTGCAACCGGCCGGGGCGAAGAAGCCGCTGCCGACGCTCCTCAGCATCCACGGCGGCCCGCACGCCGGCTGGGGGGCCCAGTTCAACTTCGACCATCTGATGTTCGCCGGCGCCGGTTACGGAGTGCTGCTCGTCAACCACCGCGCGTCGACCGGATACGGCGACGCCTTCGCCACCGCGATCCGGGCCGACTGGGGCAACCTCGACTACGCCGATCTCATGGCCGGTGTCGATTACGCGATCGAGGAAGGGCTGGCCGACGGAGACCGGCTCGGCGTCTTCGGCATCTCGGGCGGCGGCAACCTCACGGGCTGGGTGATCGGGCACACCGACCGCTTCAAGGCCGCCTGCCCGGAGAACCCGGTCTTCAACTGGTTCTCGATGTACGGCACGAGCGACGTCGGCGCCGACTTCAGCGTCCGCGAGCTCGGGGGCACGCCGTACGAGGCAGCGGACGTCTACCGGCGCTGCTCGCCGATCACCTATGCGGACCGCTGCACCACGCCGACGCTGTTCCTGCAGCACGAGAACGACTTCCGCTGCCCGGCCGAGCAGACGGAGCAATTCTTCACCGTGCTCCGCGTGAACGGCGTGCCGGCGGAGATGCTCCGCTTCCCGGGTACGCCGCACGGCGGATCCATCATCGGGCCGATCGGCCACCGGCGCGCCCAGAACGATGCGCTGCTCGACTGGATGAGCCGCTACGTGCTCGGCGTTGCGACCGAGACGGAGGAGAAGAAAGCGGTAGCGGCTCCGGCCTAGGTCGCAATCCGCCCTTGTGTCTCTAGCGAATTACGAGACTGCAGCCAGGCGCTCGGCGAAACCGGGATCCTCGGCGCAGAGGCGGTCGACCTCCACACGGTCGACGGCGATGACGACCCCGTAGGTCAACGCGCGAACGCGCGCCGTACGCGTCCCATCCTCGGAGAGGAGCGCTCGCTCGCCGACCACCGACCCCGGGCCGAGCTCGCGCGTGCCCTCGGGCGCCTCGACCACGATGTGCCCCTCGCGCACGACGTAGAGGCCCGTGCCCGGCTTGCCGCGCTCGATCAACATCTGGCCGGCGCCGAACGAGAGCTCCGAGCCCACCGCCTCCAGCTTGCGCAGATCGCCCTCGTCCACGCTCCGAGTATCGCACCCACGGCCGGTGGTGACGATCCGGTGACGGGACTGGAACCGTCGACCCGCGGCGGTTAGGGTCAGCCGCGATGCCCGCCGCAGCAGAGGATCTCGCCGGCATCCCGCTCTTCGACGCGCTCGAGCCGGAGGAGCGGGCCGTCATCGCGCCATGGTTCGAGCTCGAGGACGTCAGCCCCGGCGTCAACCTCACCGGCGAGGGCGCATCGGGCTACTCGTTCTTCGTCCTGCGGGACGGAACCGCGACCGTCACGATCAACGGCATCGAGGTACGGACCCTCGGCCCGGGAGACTTCTTCGGCGAGCTCGCGCTGCTGGGGGACGGCCGACGCACGGCCACGGTCACGACCGCCGCTCCGTCGCGGGTGCTCGTGCTCTTCGGAACCGAGTTCCGGCAGCTCCAGCAGGAGCAGCCGAAGATCGCTGCGCGCATCGAGTCGGGACTCCGCGAGATCGCCGAGGCCGCGTAGCCGCCGAGCCTCTCGGTAGGCTCGCTGCGTGGCCGTCGAGATCCTCTACTGTCCCACCTGAAGCGGCTACGAGCCCCGGGCCACGAGTCTCGTGGCCATGCTTCGCGAGCGTGGAGTCGAGGCAAGCGCGACTCCTGGCGGCAAGGGTCAGTTCGACGTCGTCAGCAACGGCGAGCTCGTCTTCTCGAAGCACTCCGTAGGTCGGTTCCCCGGCGAGGGCGAGATCGACCGGCTCGTCGGCGCGTAGCTACCGGCCGCGGAACTGAGGCGCCCGCTTCTCGCCGAAGGCCGCGACTCCCTCGCGGAAATCGTCCGTCTGCGCTGCCTCGGCCTGAGCTTCGGCCTCCCGCTCGAGCTGCTCTGCGAGCGTCGAGGTCGCTGCCAGGTCGTAGAGGCGCTTCGTCAGCGCGATCGCGCGCGTCGGGGCGGCTGCAAGCTCGGCCGCGCGCTCGGCCACCCGCGCGGCGAACGACTCCGCCTCCACGACCTCGGAAACGAGCCCCCACGCATGCGCCTCCGCCGCCGTCAGGCGCCGGTTCGACGTCATCCACTCGAACGCGCGCGGCGTCCCGAGCAAACGCTGGAGGAAGTACGACCCGCCGGAGTCGGGGATCAAGCCGATCCCGACGAACCCAGGGACGAAGAAGGCCGCGTCGGACGCGAGCCGGATGTCGCACGCACAGGCGAGGGACAGTCCCGCCCCGGCGCAGACGCCGTTCACCGCAGCGATCACCGGCTTCTCGAGTGAGCGGATCGCCATGACGTTGACGTGATAGGTCGCCCGCAACATCGAGGCGACGTCACCGTCCTCACCGAAAGCCGTGAGGTCCTGGCCGGCCGAGAAGCCGCGACCCGCACCGGTGATGACGACCGCGCGCACCCCCGGATCGCGCGCCGCCTCGAGCGCCGCCTGCAGCTCCTCGTGCACGCCACGCGTGAAGGCATTCAGCTTGTCGGGCCGGTTGAGGGTGATCGTCTGCACGGCTCCCTCGCGCGCGAGCTCGACCTCGGCCATGGCTAGCCCAGCTCGAGAAACTCGACCGTCGGCTGCGGGAAGCCACGCTTGTACGCGTCCTTTCCCGTCGCCATGAACTCGTCGCTGCGGATCGCGCTCTGGAAGGCCTGCTCGTCGGCGAACTCCCACTCCGCGTAATAGGCGTGCTTCGCCTCGCCCATCGGCGCGCCCGTGACCTTGCCGTGACGGAAGACGCAGTTCGGCACCTGCGCACACAGCTCCGCATGCTCCGCGTACGCATCCGCGTCCGGCTCCTGCTCGTAGAGGACGGCGACCCTGTACATAGACTCCTTTCAGCAGCTGGCGAACGGACGATAACCCGGGTAGGGGAGGAGGAGCGATGGCAGGCAAGCTCGTACACGTCGAGATCAACGCGGCGGACGCCGACCGTGCGCAGGGATTCTGGAGCGGCGTCTTCGGCTGGGAGGTCGGACCTCCGATGTCGCCCGAGATGGACTACCGGATGTTCCAGACAGCCGAGGACCAGGGCGGCGCGATCGTCGGTGGGGTCGAACCAGGCCCGCTCCGCGTCTACTTCGACACCTCCGACATCGACGCGTCGATCGCCAAGGTGCGCGAGCTCGGCGGCGAGGCCGAGGACAAGATGCCCGTGCCGAGCCACGGCTGGTTCGCCGGCTGCCGCGACACCGAAGGGAACGCGTTCAGCCTCTGGCAGGGCGACGGATCGGCTGCCTAGGCGCGGCGATCGACAACGCGTAGTGCCTTCCCCTCGCTGCGAGGCGACGCTGCCGGGCGGGCCGAGGCGCACGCGCGCGCTCAGCCCGAGCGCGCGTCCGAGCCGCTCGGCGACGAACGCCTCGAGCCTCTCGCCGCCGGGCTCGTGCTCACGCAGCTCCGCTTCCACCGTGAGCTCGTCGAGATGCCCGGGGCGCTCGACCACGAGCTGGTAGTGGGGCGCGAGCTCCGGGATCGCGAGAAGCGCGCGCTCGATCTCGCTCGGGAAGACGTTCACGCCGCGGATGATCAGCATGTCGTCGGTCCGGCCGACGACCCGCGACATCCGGGCGAACGTGCGGCCACAGGCGCACGGCTCATGCGTGAGCGAGGCGAGGTCGCCGGTGCGGTAACGCAGCAGCGGCAGCGCCTGCTTCGTCAGCGTCGAGAAGACGAGCTCCCCGACATCGCCGTCCGGCAGCGGCTGTCCTGACCGCGGATCGACGACCTCGACGAGGAAGTGATCCTCGTTGATGTGCGCGCCGTCCCGACCTTCGAGGCATTCCGCGGACACGCCCGGCCCCATCACCTCGGAGAGGCCGTAGATGTCGACGGCCCTCAGCTCGAGCGCGCCCTCGATCGCCTCGCGCAGCCCCTCGGTCCACGGCTCGGCGCCGAAGACGCCGGCACGGAGGCTGAGGCGCGCGGGCTCGGAGACGTGGTCGGCGATCGCGAGTGCGTAGCTCGGAGTGCAGCAGAGGATCTCGGCGCCGAGGTCCTCGAGCAGCTGCGCCTGGCGCGGCGTGTTGCCGCCCGACGCCGGGACGACCGTGCAGCCGAGCCGCTCCGCCCCGTAGTGGATGCCGAGACCGCCGGTGAACAGGCCGTAGCCGTAGGCGATGTGGACGACGGTGCCCGGCCCCCCTCCGGCCGCGGCCAGCGCGCGGGCGCAACAGTCCGCCCACGCCGCGAGGTCGGCTCGCGTGTACGCGACGATCGTCGCCTTCCCACGGGTGCCCGACGAGGCGTGGATCCGGACGCACTCCTCGAGCGGCACCTGCAGGAGCCCAAATGGATAGGCGTCCCTGAGCTCCGACTTGACGCGGAAGGGCAGCTCCGGCAGCCCCTCGAGCTCGACGCCGAACCTCTCCCGCAAGCGCTCGCGCTGGAGCCGTTCGAGCTCCGACCGCGGCAACGTCTCGACGTCGGGTTCGAAGATCGGCACGCCGCCGATTATCCTCGCCGTCTATTCTTTCCGGGCAAGCGCCAGTCGGATCAACCCAAAGGAGGCGGCGTGCGCGCACCGTTCATTGCCATCGAAGAGGCCGTTGTGACCTACTTGGAGGTATGGACGAGTGCTTCGCAGATCGCTGAATTTGGGAATCCTGGCGCATGTAGACGCCGGTAAGACAACTCTCACCGAACGGCTCCTGTACGCCGCCGGCGTCATCGACGAGGTCGGCAGCGTCGACAAGGGGACGACTCGAACGGACTCGCTCGCGCTCGAGCAGCAGCGCGGCATCACGATCAAGTCGGCCGTCGTCTCGTTCCCCATCGACGGTGTCGCGGTGAACCTGATCGATACGCCGGGCCACCCGGACTTCATCGCGGAGGTCGAGAGGGTGCTGAGCGTGCTCGACGGCGCAGTGGTCGTGATCTCGGCGGTAGAAGGTGTGCAGCCGCAGACGCGAATCCTGATGCGCGCGCTGCAGCGGCTCGACGTGCCGACGCTGCTGTTCGTGAACAAGATCGACCGCGCCGGCGCGGACCCCGAGCGTGTGCTCGACGAGATCGAGCAACGCCTGACGCCGGAAGTCGTCCCCATGGGCTCGGCGGACGGGCTCGGGTCGCGAACTGCGTCATTCGCGTCGTTCGGGCCCGCCGACGGCGACCTCGCAGCACGAGCGCAAGCGGCAGAGCTGCATCCCGTCTTCTTCGGCTCCGCACTCACAGGCGCCGGCGTCGACGAGATGATGGGCGGGATCGCGCAACTGCTGCCCGCCCGCCCAGGTGACAGCGATGGACCGCTCTCTGCACGCGTGTTCAAGATCGAGCGCGGGCCGGCCGGCGACCGCATCGCGTTGACGCGGCTCTTCTCCGGGACGGTGACGGTCCGCGACCGCTTCGCCGCCGGCAAGGTGACCGCGCTCCGCGTCTTCGCAGACGGCGATGCCGTCCAGCGCGACGCGGTGCAGGCGGGCGAGATCGCAAAGCTCTGGGGCCTCGCGGAGATCCAGATCGGCGACTGGCTCGGCGACCCTCTCCGGGACGTCGAGCACCATTTCGCTCCGCCGACATTCGAGGCGGTCGTCGAGCCCGCCGACCCCGCAGACGGCCGGCGGCTGCGGGTTGCGCTGGGGCAGCTCGCGGAGCAGGACCCCTTGATCGACGTCCGCCAGGACGACACGCGTCCGGAGATCTCGGTCTCGCTCTACGGCGAAGTGCAGCGCGAAGTGATCGAGGCAACGCTCGCCGACGAGTACGGCCTGGAGGTCGCGTTTCGGGAGGTGACGACGATCTGCGTCGAACGCCCAAGGGGCAGCGGCGAAGCGGTCGAGATCCTCAACACGCAGACGAACCCCTTCCACGCCGACCTCGGACTGCGTCTCGAGCCGGCGACGCAGGGCGCGGGAATCGAGGTGCACGTTTCCGGAGAGATCGACCCGCGCGACGCGCCGCTCTACGTGTTCAAGACGTTCAACGCTTTCGCGGAGCGCATGGACGAATACGTGCGGCTCGCACTCGTCGAGGGCCTCCGTGGCTGGCAGGTCACCGACTGCGTGGTCACGGTGACGAAGATCGGGTACAGCCTTGCCGACGGCCCGCCCTCCCGGCGCGGCCCGATGCCCACCGCCCGCGACATCAAGAAGCTCGTGCCGGTCGTGCTCATGCAAGCGCTCGAGCAGGCCGGCTCGGTCGTCTGCGAACCGGTCTTCCGGATCGCCGCGGAAGTGCCGACCGAGACGATCGGTCCGATGCTCGCCGCCCTCGGCCGCCTCGGCGCCGGCGCAGCAACGCCGTGGGCGCGCGGGGAGCTCTCGGTGCTGGAGGCGACGCTGCCGGCCTCTCACGTCCAGGAGCTCCGCCGTCAGCTTCCCGGCCTGACCGGCGGCGAGGGCGTGCTCGACTCCGAGTTCGCGGGCTACCAGCCGGTTGCCGGAGAACTGCCCATCCGCAAGCGGCTGACGCCCGACCCGCGCAACCTCGAGGAGTACCTCGCGCAGGTCGGGCGCTAACAGTGAGGCTTGTCAAGCCCGCCGGGGCAAAAACTAGGCTTTCGGCGGTGTCCGGGACTGCGCTCGCGACGGGGCTGGCGGTTGCGGCCGGCCTCGCCGGCTCGGTGCAGGTCGCGCTCATGTCGCGGCTCGGCGAACGCATCGGCGTGCTCGAGGCACTCGCGTTCTCCACCGCGTTGACAGCGGGAGTTGCCGTCGTGATCCTCGTCATCGCGCACCAGAGCCTCGACGGCTTCGCCAATGCCGTCCACCAGCCCTGGTGGATGCTGCTCGGCGGCGTCATGGGCCTGCTGATCGTCTTCACGATCACCTTCGCAGGCCCGAGGATCGGCGTTGCCGCAACCGTCGGGATCCTCATCGCGGGCCAGCTCGCGATGGGTGCCGCGATCGACCGCTGGGGCCTCTTCGGATCTGAGCGGATCGCCCTCCACTGGCCGCGCCTGCTCGGGATCGGGCTGCTCGCGGTCGGTGCCGCCCTCTCCCTCAAGAAGTAGCGAGCCGCTCGATCAGGTCGGCGGCGAGCGTCGTCCCCGGACGCTCGCGGAGCCGCGACCCGGCCGCAGCACACCGCGCACGCAGCGGCTCGTCCGCAAGCAGGCGATCGAGAGCGGCAGCGAGCTCGCCGTCGCCGAAGCCATAGGTCGGCAGCCGGATCCCGAAGCCTTTCTCGTGCACGCGCTGCGCGTTGTCGTGCTGATCCCAGAAGATCGGGAGCACGAGCATCGGCTTGCCGAACCACATGCACTCCGTCGTCGTGTTGTTGCCGCCGTGCGTGATCACCGCATCGACGTGCGGGAGGATCGAGGTCTGCGGCAGGAACTCCTCGCCGACCATGTTGTCCGCGAGCTCGTACTCGGCGTGCTGCGGCCCCTTGCTCACGATGTATCGATGTGGAGTGTCCCCGAGCTCGCCAACGAGCTCCTTCATCAGCGAGACATCGGCCGACCCGAGAGACCCGAGGCTGAGGTACACGGTCCGGCGGCCGTCCGGATCAGGCGGCTCCCACGGCGCATCGGTCGCGCGCACGCATGTCTGGAGGTTGCTCCAGCTCGAGCCGAGCTGGAGGCTGCGTGGGTAGTCGAGCTCCTGGGGGTAGAGCATCAGGTTCAGCCAGGGCGACTCGTGGATCAGCTCGATCCCGGGGAGCGGCGGCGCACCGCGCTCGACGCAAAACGCCGAGAACGACGCCTGGAGCTCGCCGACCTGGCGCCCGTACTCCAAGCGAAACGCCTCCCACTCGCTCGGATCATCGAGAGGCAGGCCGGAGAAGGTCGGCGGCAACGCCGGATCCTTCAGCTCGAGCGGGTTGCAGGAAACGATCCTCACCCACGGCCGGCCGCTCGCCGGGATCGCCGGAAATCCCACGACGTTGTCCTCGACGACGACATCCGGCGCAACCTCCTCGAGGATCTCGGCGAGCCGCTCGTCCACGTAGCGCGCTCCGTCGACAAGCGCCTGCCAGGTCGGGACGATGAACTCGCCGAGCTGGTCGAACGTCTTCTTGCGGAAGACAGGCGCCGTGTCGCGGATGAAGTCCTTCCAGAACTGGCCCGGCTCCTCGGGCTCCGCGGGCGGCGGCGCGAGCCGAATCGTCCGCTCCTCGAACCCCTTCGCTTCGAGCGTGCCGGCGAACGATTCCTCCACGATGAAGACGATCCGGTGCCCGCGTCTGCGCAACACGTCGCCGATGCCCACGCAGTTGTTCGTCGGGCCGAACGCACCCTCCGGGAAGAAAACAACCGTGCGGCCGGAGGCGGTCACAGCCATTCGGCGGAACTTAGCGCGTTTGTCGCGCCGCCCGGTGCGCTAGATTTCGGATCCGAAGGTCGACGAGAGGAGACGAAGATGCCGAGCACAGTTCGCGTCGAAGCCGCCCGCATTCCCGACCGCGACCGGCTGCTCGCGGCGCTGCGCGAAGAGGGTCTCGACGCCCAGCCGGAGGACGAAGTCGGCATCGTCGTCCGTCTCGGTCAGGGCGGCAGCGAGCTGATCCACCACGTCGAGGGTGTGGTCTTCAGCGTCGGCGCACCGTTCGTGCCGATCGAGCACGAGGGCGTGATCTACATCCGCCCGCCGGTGGGCTAAGCCGAGCGCTCAAACAGCGCAGCCTGGCCCTGGCCGACACCGACGCAAAGCGTCGCCAGCCCGTAGTGCCCGCCACGGCGGCGAAGCTCGTGCAGGAGCGAGACGACGAGGCGCGCGCCGCTCATCCCGAGCGGGTGGCCTAGCGCGATGGCACCGCCGTTCACGTTCACCTTCTCGGGGTCGAGGCCGAGCTCGCGGATCACGACGAGGCTCTGCGACGCGAAGGCCTCGTTCAACTCGACGAGATCGATCGCGTCGAGCGAAACGCCGCTCCGCTCGAGCAGCTTGCGCACGGCCGGGATGGGCCCGATCCCCATCACGCGCGGGTCGACACCGGCCACCGCGCTGCCGACGAATGCACCGAGCGGCTCCACGCCGAGCTCGCGGGCCTTCTCCTCCGATGCGATCACGAGCGCGGCCGCTCCGTCGTTGATCCCGGAGGCGTTGCCGGCCGTGACCGTGCCGCCCTCGCGGAACGCGGGCTTCAGCGTGGCGAGCTTCTCAGCCGTCGTGTCCGGCCGCGGATGCTCGTCGCGCGTCACGTCGCCGACCGGGACGAGCTCGTCGGCGAACCGGCCCGCCTCGTCGGCGGCCGCCCACCGTCGCTGCGACTCGAGCGCGAACGCGTCCTGATCCTCCCGCGTCACACCCCACCGCTCGGCGACGTTCTCGCCCGTCTCGCCCATCGACTCCGGCGGGAACAGCTCGACGAGCTTTGGATTCGTGAAGCGCCACCCGAGCGTCGTGTCGTAGACGGGACGATCGCCGCGCTCGAATGGTTTCTCGGCCTTCGGCGTCACGAACGGCGCGCGGCTCATCGATTCCTCACCGCCCGCGACGAAGAGGTCGCCGTCGCCTGCGATCACCGCGTGACAGGCGCCGATGACGGCGGCGAGCCCCGAAGCGCAGAGTCGGTTGACCGTGACGCCCGCCGCGGATTCGGGGAGCCCCGCAAGCAGCGCCGCCATCCGAGCGACGTTGCGGTTGTCCTCGCCCGCCTGGTTGGCGGCGCCGAACCAGACGTCCTCGATCTGCTCCGCCGGCACGCCTGCGCGCGAGACCGCCTCGCGAATCACGAGCGCCGCGAGATCGTCGGGGCGCACACCCGACAGCGCGCCGCCGTAGCGGCCGATCGGGGTGCGGACGGCGGAGAGGACGACGGCCCTGCTCATCCGGGTGAGTCTAGGCAGCAGCAGTCGCGCGACCGAGCAGCCGGTCGATCGCGGCGAGCCCTTCGTCGCCGATGTCGACGCTGTGCTCGTTCACGTAGAGGGCGATGTGCGCCGCGCAGACCTCGTCCGAGAGCTCGTGCGAGAGCGAGCGGACGTAGTCGCGGCTCGCCTCCGGATGCGCGAACGCGTACTCCACCGAGGCCCGGATCGCGGCCTCCGCCTCTTCGACGAGCTCCGGCTCGAGATCGCTCCGCGCGAAGATCCCGGCGAGCGGAACTGGGAGTCCCGTGTCGCCCTCCCACCACTCGCCGAGGTCGGCAACCGACACGAGCCCGTGCTCGCCATAGGTGAAGCGGCTCTCGTGAATGATCAGGCCGGCGTCCGCCTCGCCTGCGACGACCGCCTCGAGGATCCGGTCGTAGCGGACCTCCGCCACCTCGCCGAGCGCCGGCGCAGCGAGCCGGAGGAGGAGGAACGCCGTGGTCTCCCGACCTGGAATCGCGACGCGCCCGGCTGCCGCCTCTTCGAGCGAACCCGGCTCGCGCGCGACCACGAGCGGGCCGACGCCGCGACCGAGCGCGGCCCCGCTGCGGAGCAGCCGGTACCGGTCGCCCGCGGCCGCCGCCGCGCCGAAGCTGAGCTTCGTGAACTGGAGCTCGACGCGGGACGCGCGCTGGTTCAGCTCCTCGATGTCGAGCAGAACCGGCTCCACTTCGAACGGCGCGGGAACGAGTCCGTGCGCGAGCGCATGGAATGCGAACGCGTCGTTCGGGCAGGGGGTGAAGCCGAAGCTCAGCTTCACGATCGTCCGAAGAACCAGGCCTCGAGCGGCTTGAGGAGCTCGTCGCGCGTGAACGGGCGGACGTGCTCGGCGTGGCCGTCCTGCTCCGAGACTGTGAGATCGTCCTCGAGCGTCTCGTTCGCCTCCCGCAGCGCGTCCCCGAGCTCGTAGCCCTCGAAGACGTAGTCCTCCGGCCGCGGCTGCCTCGACTCGCGCCAGTCCGGATTGACCGCGCGGCCGACAGCCCAGACTCCGCCCTCCTTGCGCTCGATCCAGATGACGACCGTCTCCGGATCGCCGTTCGAGTCGACGCCGTGGAGCACGCGCTCCGCGAACCGACCGCGGTCGCTGGACGCCTTCACGACTCGGACTATGACACCTCGCGACCGGCGCCCGCCGCCCGCGCGCGCTCGACTGCCGCCGCCGCGAGGGCCACGTCCCACGCGGCCAGCCCGTTGGACTTGAAGACGACGATGTCGTCGTCCGACTGCCGGCCCACCGCCGAAGGCGGGAACTTCCGCTGGGCGTCGGCGGCTTCGCCGCCGACGCTTCCAGCACTCGCGTCGCCCGCCACCACCTCCTGCAGCTCGTGCACCTCGAGCCAGTCGAGGACGCCCGACTCGACCGGCTCGATCAAATCGGCGGATTCGAGCCTGGCGTCGTCACGCGAGTCGCAGCAGACGAAGCCCGCGCGTTCGAGGACGACGTTGTCGAGCTCGCGGCGGCGTCCGTCGTTCGCGCCGACCGCGCACACGAGCGCTCCGGCGCGCAGCCACTCGCCGCGCAGGACCGGGTCGCGAGACGTGGTCGCCGTCACGACGATGTCGCAGGCGGCCGGATCCTGGTGGCTCTCTCCCGGTTCGGCGCAATGCTCCTCGCAGAAGGCGCGCAGCCGCTCGTCCGTTCGGCAATAGGCGACGACGCGCTCGATTGCGCCGGGCGCCGTAGGCGCCTGGCCTTCTGGCCGGGCGTCGCCGGCTTGGGCGGCGACGCTTCCAGCCTCGAGCGCGGCGCGAATGCAGGCGACCTGCGATTCCGCCTGCCAGCCGCAGCCGATGACGCCGAGGGTGCTCGCGCCGCTCGCGGCGAGATGCTTTGCCGCAACGCCGCTGGCCGCACCGGTGCGCAGCTGGCCGAGCTTGTCGGCCTCGAGCACCGCCACGAGCTCGGGCGAGTCGGCACGGAAGAGGAGGACGGCGAAGCGCGCGCCGTCGCGGAAACCGGCGTAGACCTTCGCGCCTGCGTAGCCGAGCTCGAGATCGGCGGCGGCCATGACCGCAAGCGCTCCCTCTTCGAGCCCCAACCGGTAGCGCGGGCGATTCTCGACGTTCCCGGCTGCCATGCGGCGAAAGCACCCCTCGATCGCCTCGACAGCGTCGGCCGGCGTGAGGAGCTCGGCGACGTCCTGTTCCCTCAGGTACAGCGGCACCGAGAGATTCTCCCCCCGAAGCACGGAGAAGTGCGCCCTGCATGCTTCGAACATGCGACCTCCGGCCCCGCAGGGTGCCCGACAGCGCATGGCTGACGGACCGCCGGACAGACTCAGGAAGCCTCGAACAGGTCCTCCACGCGTAGCTTCCCGAACGGCGAATTGTCCCGGTCGACGTACGTGCGCCCCATGTGCTCGAGCAGACACATTTGGTCGAGACGTTTCGACGCGTCAACAGCTTCGCGGATCGGAACGACATTCCTGGACCGGAAGCGCGCCGGCACGTCGTCGAAAATCGGTCCGGCAGCCGCGCGCTCGCGAACGTTCCAGTACCCGCCACGCGACGACGCCACGGAGCTGCGCAACGGCCCTCGATACGGCGAATAGCGGACGTGCCGATCGGCAAGGGGACGATCGAGAACGTACATCCCCTGGTAGGGGTTCTCCAGCTCGGTGAAGGCCGGCTCGTCGTCCATTCCCGGGAGCCGGACCTCCTGGCGGACCACCTGGCGCCGAATCTGGTCGACCACGTACCGGGTGCCGTCGCGCTCTTCGTAGCGGACGAAGCCGGGGAGTAGACCGATCTCGGCGAGCGGCTTCCGGTACCGGCACCAGTAGGCCAACGACTCGCTCGTGAACCGTATGTCGTCTTCGAGGTAGATCAGCAGCGAGAGCTTCGGATCACGGAAGACGCGGCGGAGGACCGCTTTGTGACCCCACGTGAGATAGAACCCGGGTGTCCGCGACGCAGTCCGCGCGAGCCGGCTGGGCTTCCATCCGATGGAGAAGATCTGCCGAGACCCTTCGAACGGCGGCTTGAAAGCGTCGGCGTTCCCGAGGATCCGGGGAGCGATCGAGTTTGACGAAATGGCGTCGAGGTCGAGAGCAAGGTCCTCGGCCACCGGCTGCGGCTCGTTGGTCAGTACGGCGACGACGACCTGGTCGACATCGAGCCCGAGCACGCTTTCGACGCACGCGGCAAGGTGGCGTCTCCGCGCGTGCGAGGCTTCGGCCGGTGCGGAGGGGTCCCGCCAGTGGGCGACAAGGGCCGCAACGACTGCGGCGGAAGGAGCGCCGATGGCCCATTCCTCCTCGTCCGGTCCGAACGAGTGGGACCATGCTCTGCGAACGTCACCGGCCGCGAACAGTCCCCTGCCGGCTGCCCGAATCAGCCCCGTACTCGCCGCCCGGACGCGTGCTCTCATCCGTGCACCCTTCGCGCTGTCTCGCCGAGCCCGACGGCCATTCGGTGCCGAAGCCTAACGACGGGGATGCGCCCGGCAAGAATCGAACTTGCGACCTCTGCCTCCGCAGGGCAGCGCTCTATCCCCTGAGCTACGGGCGCTCGGGACGGTCAGTGTAGCGCTGGGCTAGCTTCGGCCCAGCAACCGCGCGAGTAGCCCGGGCCGCTGCGGCCGGCCCGGTAGATTCGCAGCAGCGACGCACTCGAGATGTGCGTGACGGCGGCGCCTCGTGTCTCCCTCGGGCGCGACGAGGACGTGATCGCTCATCGCGTGGAGGTGGTAGCCGCAGAGCGGGCAGGTGTAGGTCGCCGGCTTGACGCTACGGACCGGACGGATGCTGTACCACTCAGCCGGTTCGAGCCGCGACCGCGAGCGGCGCGTCATCCGGCACCTCCGTCCGCACGTACGCAAGCGCGACCACGCTGCCGTCCTCGCGGCACGTGGCGCTCGTGACGCGACCTACCTCCCGCCCGTCATGGAGAAGAGGCGCGTCGCGCTCCGGCACCACTTCGAGCTCGAGGACGCGCAGCGCACGGTTCGGATGACCGCGGAAGTGCAAGCGCGCCACCGGTTCTTGTCCCGGGTAGCAGCCCTTCGAGAAGGAAACGTGGGTCGCGTCGAGGCCCGCCTCCGCAGGGAGGATCCGGCCGTCGATCTCGCGTTCCCAGCGCGGGACACCGCTCTCGATCCGACGTAGCTCGAGCTCCTCCTCCGTGAGCGTCGGCGCGAGCCCTGCGTCGAGGGCTTCTCGAGCGCCGGGCCAGTCGGTCGCGAAGCCCTCCGCGCCGCCGAGGACGAGCACAGCCTCGTGCGTCTCCAACTCGATCTCGCACTGCGCGCGCAGGCGCATCCGCGTCAAGTGCCCGCGCACGACCTCGCCCAGTCCCGGCTCGGTCAGCAGGAGGAAGTCGTCGTCGGTGCGTCGCAGAACGACGAGCGGAGCGATGACGCGTGCCTTGGCGGTGAGAAGAAGTGCCGGGCACGCCTCACCGGGCGCGAGCACCTCGACGTCGTTCGAGACCATGCGCTGCAGGTAGTCGATTGCGTCGGGACCTGCGACGCGGACGAACTCCCGCCCTCTCGTAGCCACGTCCATGCCGTCTAGTGTGCCCGGCGATGCCGCTCTTCCGCTCGAAAGCCGAAGACAAGGTGCGCGCCGCGGGCTACGACCCCGCGCGCCTGCCGCCGGGCCAGTACCTGACCGAGAAGTGGCCCGTGCTCCACGCAGGCGACGTCGCGCGCGTCGACGTCGCAACCTGGCAGCTGCGGATCTTCGGTGAGGTCGAGGTAGAGATCACGCTCGACTACGAGCAGCTGCGGGCGCTGCCGGCGGCGGAGATCACCACCGATATCCACTGCGTCACGCGCTGGAGCCGCTTCGATGCCGGATTCCGCGGCGTCCACTGGCGGGAGCTTGCCGAGCTCTGCCGGCCGAAGCCGTCGGCCCACTTCGCGATCGCGCATGCCGAGGCCGGCTACACCGAGAATCTGCCGCTCGCCGCGCTCGACGAGGAGAACGCACTCGTCGCGTACGAGGCGGACGGCGAGCCGCTGCCCGCCGAGCACGGCGGCCCGGTGCGCCTCGTCGTCCCGTCGCGCTACTTCTGGAAGAGCGCGAAGTGGCTGAACGGGATCGAGCTCGCGCCGGCCGACCGGCCCGGCTTCTGGGAGCGCTACGGCTACCACAACGATGCCGACCCCTGGAAAGAGGAGAGATACGGCTTCTGATGGGTGCGATCCTCGTCCACGAGTTCACGACGCTCGACGGCGTCGTCGACGCACCCACCTGGACGTTCGACTTCGGCTTCGAGCCCAAGATGGGCGAGGCGATCAAAGCCCTCACCGACCGTTCGCGCGCGATCCTGCTCGGACGCACGACATATGAGATGTTTGAGCCGGCGTGGTCGAGCCGGACGGAGGAGGACGACCCGGGAGCGCCGTTCTTCAACAACACGGAGAAGTACGTCGTCTCCTCGACGCTGAGCGAGCCAACCTGGCGAAACTCCACGGTCTTCGGGCCCTATGATCCGGAGGCGATCCGGCGACTCAAGGCGGAGGTCGGCGGCGACGTCTACGTCAGCGGCAGCGGGACGCTGGTGCGCGCCCTTCTCGCCGACGGGCTCGTCGACGAGCTGCACCTCTTCGTCTTCCCGCTCACGCGCGGCACGGGGCCCCGTCTGTTCCCCGAGAGTACGCCGCTGGCCCTTTCGCTCACGACCTGCGAGCCCTACGACAACGGCGTCATCCACCTTGGGTATGCAACCTCCCCCCAAACGGGGTAAAGCCTGGGTGACCGGCTGTCGATAGAGCCAGCGAACCACCCTCCCCCTACGAGAAACGGCGCCCCGCTCGGGCGCCGTTTCTCGTCTGGAGTTCGTTCCTTCGCCGGCCCTGGAACGCGAAGGGCCGGCGGAACCGGCCCCTCGCGTAAAGCCGCTGAACGGCTCGTTACATCATCCCGCCCATGTCCGGCATGCCGGCACCGGCGCCCACGGGGTTCTTCTCCGGGGCCTCGGCGACGACCGCCTCGGTGGTGAGGATGTTCTTCGCGATCGACGCGGCGTTCTGCAGCGCCGAGCGGGTGACCATCGTCGGATCGCCGATCCCGCTCTTGAGCAGGTCCTCGACCTCGCCGGTCTCGACGTTCAGGCCGTGGCCCTTCTCGGCGCCCCGCACCTGCTGGACGACGACGGAGCCCTCGAGGCCCGCGTTGTACGAGAGCTGGCGGAGCGGCTCCTCGAGCGACTTGAAGATGATCTGCGCGCCCGTCTTCTCGTCGCCCTCGAGCTTGCCGAGGATGTCGTCGGAGATCGCGTCCGCCGCGTTGATGAGCGCGACGCCGCCGCCCGGAACCTGGCCCTCTTCGAGAGCCGCGCGGGCTGCCTGCAGCGCGTCCTCGACGCGGTGCTTCTTCTCCTTCATCTCGGTCTCGGTCGAAGCGCCGACCTTGACCACCGCCACGCCGCCGGACAGCTTCGCGAGCCGCTCCTGCAGCTTCTCGCGGTCGAAGTCGGAGTCGGTGTTCTCGATCTCCGACTTGAGCTGCTTGATCCGGCCCTTGATCGCGTCGGTGTCACCGGCGCCGTCGATGATCGTCGTCGTGTCCTTGTCGACGACCACGCGGCGGGCATGACCGAGCTGCGAGACCTTCGTGTTCTCGAGCTTGAGGCCCATCTCCTCGGTGATCACCTCGCCGCCGGCGAGGATCGCGATGTCCTCGAGCATCCGCTTGCGGCGATCGCCGAACCCGGGCGCCTTGACCGCGACGGCCTGGAAGGTGCCGCGGAGCTTGTTGACGACGATCGTGGCGAGCGACTCGCCCTCGACGTCCTCCGCGACGATCAGCAGCGGCTTGCCCGACTGGATGACCTGCTCGAGCACCGGCAGGAGGTCCTTCACCGCGCCGATCTTCTGGTTGGCGACGAGGATGTAGGGATCCTCGAGCACCGCCTCCATCCGCTCGGGGTCGGTGATCATGTACGGCGAGAGGTAGCCCTTGTCGAACTGCATGCCCTCGGTGAACTCGAGCTCGAGTCCGAGGGTCTGGCCCTCCTCGACGTTGACGACGCCGTCCTTGCCGACCTTCTCGATCGCGTCGGCGATGACGTCGCCGATCTCCCGCTCACGCGAGGAGACCGTCGCGATGCGCGCGATGTCCTCGCGGCCCGAGACGTCCTTCGACTGCGTCTTGAGGTTCTCGACGACGCCGTCGACCGCGGTCTCGATGCCGCGCTTGAGCGCCATCGGATTGGCGCCGGCCGCGACGTTCTTCATGCCTTCGCGGACGATCGCCTGGGCCAGAACGGTGGCCGTCGTCGTACCGTCGCCCGCGACGTCGTTCGTCGCAGTGGCGACCTCGCGCACGAGCTGTGCGCCCTGATTCTCGAAGACGTCCTCGACCTCGATCTCGCGCGCGATCGTGACGCCGTCGTTCGTGATGGTCGGAGCGCCGAACTTCTTGTCGAGCACGACGTAGCGCCCCTTCGGGCCAAGGGTGACCTTGACCGCGTCGCAGAGGATGTTCACGCCGCGCTCGAGCGAGCGCCGCGCGTCCTCGTTGAACTTCAGCTCCTTGTGAGCCATCTTCTCTTCTGACCTCCGTTTGTCTCTCTACGGGTGTGTTGCCCTTAGACCGTGGCGCCCGCGGGCTCACGATCGCCCGTGACCTTTGCGAGTACGTCCGACTCGCGCAGGATCAGGTAGTCGTCGGTGCCGACCCTGATCTCGGTTCCGCCGTACTTGGAGAAGACGATCTCGTCGCCCTCCGCCAAGTCCATCGGGACGAACTTTCCGTTGTCGTCCCGGCTGCCCGGGCCGACGGCGAGGACGCGGCCGCGCTGCGGCTTCTCCTTCGCCGTATCCGGAAGCACGATGCCGCTCGTCGTCGTCTCCTCTTCTTCGAGGACCTCGACGATGAGGCGGTCACCAAGTGGCTTCAGGTTCATTCAGAGCCTCCTGACTGCTCTCAGTGACGATTCCTGGCACTCTCCCCTCGAGAGTGCCGGGGACATTGTACGGTCGGCACTCCTGCCGTGCAAGTGCCAACCGGCGCGGCTTGGTAGAACCGGACGCGTGGAGCGGGAGTTCTCGGCCGGAGGCGTGCTCGTGCGGACGATCCGCGGGCGTTCGATGGTCGCGGCGATCCGTCCGCGCGGCAAGGAGCGTGTCTGGTCGCTGCCGAAGGGCCACATCGACGCCGGCGAGTCGGCGGTCGAGACGGCGCTGCGGGAGGTGCGCGAGGAGACGGGGGTCGAGGGACGGCTCGTCGAGAAGCTCGGCGACATCCGCTACGTCTACACGGCGAACTGGGAAGAACGGAAGGGCGAGCGGATCTTCAAGGTCGTGAGCTTCTTCCTCCTGCGCGCCGGTCGAGGTCGGATCGGCGAAATCGACGAAGCGATGCAGATCGAGGTCGCCGAGGCGCGCTGGCTGCCGCTGGAGGAGGCGCCGCGACTCCTGTCGTACGACGGGGAACGCAAGATGGCCGCGAAGGCGTTGGAGAGGCTGGCCTCGTGACGGTCGTCGGCGTCGTCCATCCCGGCGAGATGGGGGCGAGTGTGGCCGTCGCCCTGCGCGAGCACACGGTGCTCTGGGCGTCAGCCGGGCGGAGCGCGGCAACAGCCGAGCGAGCCCTGGCTGCCGGGCTGGACGACGCAGGCGACATCGGAGAGCTGTGCCGCCGCTGCGAGATCCTGCTCTCGATCTGTCCGCCCCACGCAGCGGTCGACGTCGCACGGGCGGCAAGCGGCTTCACAGGCATCTACGTCGACGCGAACGCGATCGCGCCCGACACCGCTCGGGCGATCGCAAAGCTCCAGCCGCGTCTCGTCGACGGCGGCATCGTCGGGCCGCCGCCCACCCAGCCGGGTACGACGAGGCTCTACCTCTCCGGCAACGAGGCGGCGCAGATCGCAGCGCTCTTCACCGGAACGAACATCGATGCGAGGGCCGTCTCCGCCGAGCCCGGCGCAGCTTCGGCTCTGAAGGCGGCGTACGCAGGCTGGACGAAGGGGAGCGCCGCCCTGTTGCTCACCGTGCGGGAGCTCGCGCGGGCCGAGGGAATCGAAGAAGCGCTGCTCGAGGAGTGGCGGCTCTCGATCCCCGAGCTCGAGGAGCGCCTCCCCGGCGCCGAACGCTCGGCGCACCGCAAGGGCTGGCGCTGGATCGGCGAGATGGAGGAGATTGCGCAGAGCATGGCCGCACAGGATCTCCCCACAGGGTTCCACGAGGCCGCGGCCGAGGTCTTTCGCCGCACCGCCGAGGAGTTGTAGCCGGTGGCAGAGCTCTTGTCCGTCGCGGACTACGAACAGCTCGCCGAGGAGCGGCTCGAGCCGGGGCCGTGGGCCTACCTCGCCGGCGGCTCCGGGGACGAGTGGACGCTGCGCGAGAACCGAGCCGCGTTCACGCGCTGGACGTTCCGGCCGCGCGTCCTCTGCGACGTGTCCGAGATCTCGACGGCGACGACGGTGCTCGGCACGCAGATCGAGCTGCCGGTCGTCGTCGCGCCCGTCGCGTACCAGCAGCTCTACGACCCCGACGGCGAGTGCGCGACGGCGCGCGGAGCGGCCGCGGCAGGTGCGGGCATGGCCGTCTCGACGTTCTCGACGCGCACGCACGAGGAGATCGCGGCCGTCTCGCCCGGGCTCATGCAGTGGTGCCAGCTCTACGTCTTGCAAGACCGAGGCGCGACGCGTGAGCATCTCGTAAGCGCCGCAGCAGCCGGTTGCAGCGCGGTCGTCCTCACCGTCGACACGCCGCGGCTCGCGCAGCGGGAGCGCGACCTGCGCGTCGGATTCGAGCTTCCCTCAGACCTGCCGCTCCCCTACGCCCGGGCCACGATCGGCGACGCACCCCAGAACCCAGCCGACCAGTTCGCGCTGCTCGACCCCTCGGTCTCGTGGCGCGACCTCGAGTGGATCGCGAGCGAAGGACGGCTGCCCGTCGTCCTCAAGGGCGTCGTCACCGCCGAGGACGCGGAGCTGGCCGTGGAGCACGGCGCGGCGGGGGTCGTCGTCTCGAACCACGGCGGGCGGCAACTCGACGGCGTCCCGGCCACGCTCGATGCGCTGCCAGAGGTGGCCGACGCGATCGGGGGACGCGTCGAGGTCTACCTCGACAGCGGCATCCGGCGTGGCACCGATGTCGCGAAGGCGCTCGCCCTGGGGGCCCGCGCGGTTCTCGTGGGCCGTGCGCCGGTCTTCGGCCTCGCGGTGGCCGGAGAAGACGGCGTGCGGCACGTCCTCGAACTCCTGCGCGAGGAGCTGGCGCTGTCGCTGTCCCTGCTCGGCTGTACCTCGCCGGAGGACCTCACACGCGCGCACGTCAAACGTTCCCCCACTTAGCTGACAGACTCGTAGCTGGCAGACTCCCGACCACGATGTACGCACTCAACTTCTACTCGCCGCTGGTGGCCGACCAGCTCCGGTCAGGACGGAAGTCCGCCACGATCCGGCTCGGCGACAAATCCGGCAAGTACAAGAAGGGCATGGTCGTCAAGGTGCTCTGCGGCGTTCGCTTCAGCCCGCGCGAGCACGTCTTCAACGCGGTGATCGACAAGGTCGAGGTGAAGACGCTCGGCGAGCTGTCGCCGCGGGAGATCGAGCACGACAACCCGGAGATCCGTCGCACCGACGAGATGGCCACCTTCCTGGGCCAGCTCTACAACCGCGAGGTCGAGCCCGACGATCTCGTGACGGTGATCCGCTTCTCGCAGATCATGAACGGCCCGGTCGTGCCCGGGTTCCGCGAGGGCGAGATCTTTTGAGCCGCGGGAAGAGCTGCGCTCTTCCCGCGGTAGTAACGGAACACCGCGCAGCCGAGAGCGCGGTCTCGACTGCGCTCAAAGAAAGTCTCGCGTGGGGTCGTGATGGCGTTGAGTCGCGCCCGGCCGTGCGCCTCGCCCGGCGTTTCGCTAGTCGGAACGCTAGACCGTCCTAGGCACGGCGGATCCTCGAGCCGAAGAGCTCGTTCGGCCGTACGGGCTCGCCGCACGACTCGCAGTCCACGACCGCAAGCGAGGAGAACGGCGCGCCGCACGCGGGGCAACGTCGGCGCAACTCGCCGCCGCACTGCGTGCAGGTGGCCGGCACCTCGGCCTCGAACTCCTCGAACCAGCGGTGCGCAGCGCCGCAACCGAGACAGAATGCAACCCAGTCTCCGAGGACCTTCCGACGCTCCTGCCGCAACCAATCCGCCGCCTTGGGCACGTCTTGACGATAGCCGCCGTAGTCGTCGCAGTCGCCGGTTGTGGCGACGGTCCGCCCTATCACTCGACGCGCGGCGCTCGGCTCGCCCACTTCACCCTGCACAGCCGACTGACGCATCGCAACCTGCACGAGATCCTCGTCACGCCACCGCGCCACGGTCGGTTGCTACTCGTCCTCCTCCATGGCTACCACGCGAGTCCGTCCCAATTCCTCACCCAGCCGTTCTTCGACACGCTGACCGCTCTGCGCGCGCGGGCTCCCGAGGTCCTGCTGCTCGACGGCGGCGCCGACAGCTACTGGCACGACCGAGCCGATGGACGCTGGGGGTCGATGGTCCTGCGGGAGGCGATTCCAGCCGGGATCGCGCGAACGCATGCCCGGCGAGTGGCGATCGGCGGGATCTCGATGGGGGGCTACGGCGCGCTGCTGCTCGGCTCGCGCGGCGCCGGACGGTTCTGCGCAGTCGGGGCTCAGTCGCCGGCGCTGTGGCTCAGCGCGGGCGAGACGGCGCCGGGGGCGTTCGACAACGCGCAGGACTATGCCCGGAACAACGTCTTCCGGCTGCGGCCCCCGCACCCGCTTTGGATCGACCTCGGCGCGAGTGACCCGTTCCGGACCGCCACGCTCACCTACGCGCGGCGGGCGGGCGTGCGGGCCCACATCCGGCCGGGCGGGCACGACGCTGCGCTCTGGAACGCCTTCATGCCGAAGTTCCTACGCTTCTTCGCGAGTGCCTGCGCCTGAACCGAAGATCGAGCTGCACGTCCACCTGGAAGGCACGGTGCGGCCGGACACGCTGCGCGCGATCGCGAAGCGGAATGAGTACGCCCTCCCGGACGACCTCGAGTCGCTGTACCGGTACCGGGACTTCGTCCACTTCCTCGAGGTCTGGATCCTGACGACGAACGCGCTCCGGACGGCCGAGGACTTCCGCCAAGTCGTGACCGATTATGCCGGCGAGGCCGCCTCGCACGGGGCGGTCTACCTCGAGGCGATCTTCTCGCCCGCGGAGCGCGTCGTGCGGGGCGTCGACTGGGATGAGATCTTCAGCGGCTATTGCGACGGCGCGCAGGAGGCCCGCGAGCTGCACGGCGTCGAGGTGCGCCTGACACCGGACATCTTCCGCGGGGCGACGCCGGAACAGGCCGAGCACGTCGTCCGCTACTCCGCGAAGTACCGCGACCGGGGGGTCGTCGCCGTGGGGCTCGGCGGGCTCGAGGCGGAGTACCCACCCGAGCCGTACGAAGCGGCGTTCACGCTCGCCGGTTCCCTCGGTCTGGGTTCGGTTCCGCATGCAGGCGAGGCGGCGGGAGCCGTTTCCGTTCGCGGCGCACTCGACGCGCTCGGCGCCGACCGGATCCGGCATGGCATCCGTTCAGTCGAGGATCCAGGGCTGGTCGCTGAGCTCGCCGGCCGCGGCACCGTCCTCGACGTCTGTCCGCTTTCGAACCTCCGGACCGGCGTCGTCGGATCGCTCGAGGAGCATCCGCTGCCCCAGCTCGTCGCAGCGGGCGTTCGCTGCTCTATTTCGACCGACGACCCGGCGATGTTCGACACCGACCTGACGCGCGACTACGAGGCAGCCGCCGAGCTGGGAGTCTCGCCGCGCGCGGCCTACGAAGCTGGCCTCGCCGGCGCGCTCTGCGACGACGAGACGCGCACGCGGCTGCGACAGATCGCCGAGTCTCACGACTGGGCTGGGCTGGCAGCGGCGCCGGCAAAGCCGACGCCGCCGCGGCGCTGAGACCCCGCGCTTAACAGCGCGGCCGGTCGCTAGGGTTCCGCCGATGGCGATCGCAAGAGAGGCGGGGCCAGTCGGGTCACTCCACGAGGTGCGCGAGGCGGGCCTCGACCGCGAGGACCTGCTCGGCATCTACCGCAACATGCTCGTCACGCGCGGCGTCGAGGAGCGCGGCCACATCCTGTACCGCCAGGGCAAGATCCCCGGCTCGTTCTACACCGGCCGCGGCAACGAGGCCGCCGCCGTCGGCGTCGCCACTGCGATGGGGCCGGACGACGTCGGGACGCCGCTCCACCGCGACATGGGCGTGCACATCGTGCGCGGGGTCGACCCTTGGCGGGTCTTCGCCCAGTACATGGGACGCCAGGACGGCCCGACCCACGGCCGCGACGGCAACGTCCACATGGCCGACTCACAGCTCGGGCTGATCGCGATGGTCAGCCACCTGCCGGCGATGCTCCCGGTCGCCACCGGCTGCGCGCTCGCCTTCCGGATCCGCGACGAGTCGCGGGTCGCGGTCGGCTGGTTCGGCGAGGGAGCCTCGGCGCGCGGCGACACGCACGAGTCGATGACCTTCGCCGGCACGCGCAAGCTGCCGATCGTCTTCGTCTGCGACAACAACCAGTGGGCGTACTCCACGCCGACGCACCTCGAGTTCGCGACCGAGCACGTGGCCGACCGCGCCGAGGCGTACGGCTTCGAGGGAGTGGTGGTCGACGGCACCGACGTCCTCGCCGTCTACCGCGAGGCGAAGCGCGCTATCGACAAGGCGCGCGCCGGCGGCGGGCCGACGCTGCTCGAGTGCCTCACGCTTCGGATGGAGGGCCACGCCGTCCACGACGACGCGTTCTACGTCCCGAAACCGCTGTTCGAGCGCTGGGCCGAGTCGGACCCGATCGAGTCCTTCCGCACCTGGCTGCGCGACAACGCCGAGCTGACCGACGAGGAGGAGGACGAGATCGCGGCCGGCGTGAAGCGGCTCCTCACCGCCGCGCTCGAGCGCGCCGAGGAGTCGGAGCAGCCCGATCCCTCCACCCTCACGCACGGCGTCTTCGCCTCGCCCGAGGATCTCGACACGCCGCACCACAAGTGAGCGTAGGCTTGACGGAGCTCACCAAAGAGCGGAGGTGTCGGCTTTGCCGGCGCCGAGAGCGGGAAATCTGATGGCGGAGCTGACGTATCTCCAGGCGATCTCGGATGGGCTCCGCACGGAGATGCGGCGCGACAAGCGCGTGTTCCTCATCGGCGAGGACGTCGGCGTCTACGGCGGCGCCTTCAAGGTCTCGCTCGGCTTCCAGGAGGAGTTCGGCCCCTGGCGCGTGATCGACGCGCCGCTTGCCGAAGCGGCGATCGTCGGCGGCTGCACCGGCGCGGCGATCATGGGCCTCCGCCCCGTCGCCGAGATGCAGTTCGCCGACTTCATCTCTTGCGCCTGGGATCAGCTCGTCACTGTCGCGGCAAAGCAGCGCTGGCGCGCGGGCACGCCGGTGCCGATGGTCGTGCGCCTACCGTCGGGCGGCGGCTTCTCGGGTGGGCCGTTCCACTCTCAGAACCCCGAGTCGTCGTTCGCGCACATCCCGGGCCTGAAGTGCGTGTGCCCCGCGACGCCGGAGGACGCCAAGGGCCTCCTGATCAGCGCGATCGAGGACCCGAGCCCCGTCCTCTACTTCGAGCACAAGCACCTCTACCGGCGCATCAAGGGCGAGGTGCCCGAGGAGCGCTACACGACACCGCTCGGCAAGGCCCGCATCCACCGCGAGGGCGACGACCTCTCGGTGATCACATGGGGCGCGATGGTCTACACCGCCGACGAGGCCGCGCAGCAGCTCGAGTCCGACGGCGTCTCGACCGAGATCGTCGACCTGCGCACCGTCATGCCGTGGGACAAGGCCGCGGTGCTCGAGTCGGTCCGCAAGACGTCGAAGGTGCTCGTGCTGCACGAGGACACACGCACCGGCGGCTTCGGCGGAGAGATCGCCGCCACCATCGCCGAGGAGGCGTTCGAGGACCTCGACGCTCCGGTGAAGCGGCTCGCCGCACCCGACACGCCCGTCCCGTTCTCACCGCCGCTCGAGAAGGCGTATATCCCGCAGGTCGACGACGTCGCCGCCGCCCTGCGCCAGCTCGCGGAGTACTAGAGGAGAGGAATGGCCACGGAGACCGCAGTCGACGTCGTAATGCCGCAGATGGGCGTGTCCGTCTCGGAAGGGACGGTCACCCGCTGGCTCAAACAGGAGGGTGAGCAGGTCGAGGCCGACGAGCCTCTGCTCGAGATCTCCACCGACAAGGTCGACACCGAGGTGCCGAGCCCGGCCTCAGGGTTGCTGACCCAGATCCTCGTCCAGGAGGGCGAGACGGTCGACGTCGGGACGAAGCTCGCACAGATTGGTGGCAGCGCCGCCGCGGAGGCCCCCGCTCCCGCAGCGGAGCCCGAAGCGCCCGCCGAAGAAGCCGCGGCGCCGGAAGCGGAAGAGACCGCGCCGCCGACGCCAGAGCCGGCCGCGGCTCCGCCTCCCGCAGTGCCGGCACCGACCGGCAACGGCAAGGCCTTCGTCTCGCCGGTCGTTGCGCGGATCGCGTCGGAGCACGGGGTCGATCCGTCCCAGGTTCCGGGCACCGGCTCGGGCGGCCGCGTGACGAAGAAAGACATCCTCGCCTTCGTCGAGTCCGGTCGCGCCCAGCAGCAGGCTCCGGCAGCTGAGACGGCGGTCCCCGCGCAGCCGCAGGCTCCTGCCCCGCCTCCGCCGGCCCAAGTGCCGCCTCCGCCGCCGAAGCCTCCCGGCCCGGCACCTGTCGCGGCAGGCGAGACGCTGCCCGGCGAGACCGTCGAGCCGATCACGGCCATGCGGCGCGGCATCGCCGAGCACATGCGCCGCTCGCTCGACACCGCCGCTCACGTCACGAGCGCGATCGAGGTCGACTTCTCGCGGATCGTGACCGTGCGCGAGCGGCTCAAGCAGGAGTACCAGGCCGCCTACGGCGTCAACCCGACGTACCTCGCCTTCGTCGCGAAGGCTTCGGTCGAGATGCTGCGCGACTACCCATACGTGAACGCCGAGATGCGCGGCGACTCGATCGTCACACGCAACTTCGTCAACCTCGGCATCGCGGTCGAGCTCGCGGAGGGGAAGGGGCTCATCGTCCCCGTCATCCGCAACGCCGAGGGACTAAACCTGCTCGGACTCGCCAGGGCGATCGCCGAGATCGCCGCCAAGGCGCGCAACAAGCAGCTCGTCCCGGACGACGTCCAGGGCGGCACCTTCACGATCACCAACCCAGGCGGCTACGGCACCTTCCACGGCACTCCGGTCATCAGCCAGCCGCAGTCGGCGATTCTCGGCACGTACGCGCTCGTGAAGCGGCCGTGGGTCGTCGAGGACGAGCTCGGCCAGGATGTGATCGCAATCCGGCCGCTGATGAACATCACGCTCACGTACGACCACCGGCTCGTCGACGGCGCCCTCGCCGGCCGCTTCCTCCGCGACCTGCGCGAGCGGCTCGAAGGCTGGGAGGGCGACGGCGAGTAGTGGCCCAGCGGCTCGTCCCCTCCTGGGCTGGGCTCTTCGTCGAGGTGGGCGATGTAGACGCGCACTTCGCCCAGGCGGTCGAGTCAGGCGCGACGATCGTGCGCGAGCCCGAGGAGCCCGGTATCGGCTATCGCATCTACACCGTCGAGGACCTCGAGGGTCACCGCTGGATGCTCGGCCGGCGGCTCGCGAGTTAGGCCTACTCCTCCTCGATCGCTCGCCGGAGCCCCGCGAGGGCGGCGTCGAGGACGCTTGGCACCTGCTCCTTCCCGGCCCAGTCGGCGAGCATCGCGCACAGGAAGGCGGCCACGACCCGCGCGCGAACGCGCGTCTCCTCGGCGACCTCGCCGTAGGCGTGGAAGAAGGCGGGGCGACGTGCCGCGTCGAGAGTGCTCCAGGCGACGGAAAGGTCGACTGCGGGATCCGAGCGGCAGACGTCCACCCAGTCGACGATGCCGGTGAGCGCTTCGCCGTCGACGAGCAGCTGGCGCATGTGCAGGTCGCCGTGACAGGCGGCCGTGTGACGGGCCGGCGGAAGTTCACGAGCGGCCGCAATGAGCGCCGGAGCGTCGATGCCGAGCTCCTCGAGACGCGGTAGGCGCACGTTCATGTCCACTCTCCCCAACGGATCGGCCGGAAGCTCGTCTCCGACAGCGTCGAGCGTCTCGGGTGCATGCAGCGCGCGCAACGCCGCGCCGAGCGCCGTCGGATCGACCGGTCGTCCCGTCGCCTCGACGCCTTCGAGATAACGCGCCCCGTAGAACGGCCACGGAAAGTCATTCCCCGGGCGGCCGACGAGGACCGGGGCGGGCAGGCCGACGGGCAAGCGCTTCGCGAGCGGCGGCAGCACGGCGATCTCCCGCTCGGTCCCGGGCACCACGGCCTTGCGACGGGGGAAGCGGAAGGCCCACTCGCCGTCGACCCGGAAGACGACGTAGTCCCAGCCCTCGCTCACGAGCTCGACCTCGTCGGCCGCGAGCGCCGGAAACCGCGCGCGGACGAGCCGGCGTGCGCGCTCCTCGTCCACGTGCTCCTGGGCGGACCAGACCTCAGACATGCTCGAGCACGCCGGCGAGCGGCCGAGGGAGCTCGTCAGGTTCGAGCGTCGCGACCAGCAACGGCGGGTACCGGTGGTGACGGTCGCCGTTGTGCATCCAGCGCAGGAGCTGGGACTCCGTGCTGCGACCGCGCCAGGCAGGCTGGTTCTGGAAGTTGCGGAAAGTCTCCAGGTCGCCCTCGCCGGCAACGACCTCTTCGACGCGGGCGGCGCCGAGCGCGCGGATCAGCTCGTCCTCGAGATTCTCGACGCAGACGTAGGTCGCGTCGGCGAGCACCCGACGGAACCAGCGCTCCTCCGGCGCGTCGCACAGTCCCACGACGCGATCGCCCTCGTGCTCCGCGAAGGCGCGCCGGATCGCCTGCGCACCGCCGATCGGCACGACTTCGACGCGGTCGGCCACGAGGTCGCGGCCGAGCTTCGCCGCGACCGCCTCGAGCGCGATCCGATCGGTGATCCCTTCGACGAGCACGACTGCACTCACGGACGCCACGCTAGCCTGACCCCGTGGCGACGGGCGGCTACGTCCTCCAACTCGGCAAGGTGCCGTACCTCGAGGCCTGGGAGCTGCAGCGTTCCCTCGCCGGCGCGGTCTCACAGGGTGCGATCCCCGACACGATCGTCCTGCTCGAGCACCCGCCCGTCGTGACGCTCGGCCGGCGGACGGACGAGACTGCGGAGCTCCACGTGCCCGAGGCCGCGGAGGTCGAGGTGGTCGAGACCGACCGCGGCGGCAAGTCGACCTTCCACGGCCCCGGTCAGCTCGTGTGCTACCCGATCCTCGACCTGAAGCGTCACGGCCGCGACGTGAAGCAATACGTCCGGAACCTCGAGGAGGCGCTGATCGGGACGCTCGCCGCGCTCGGCGTCGAAGGCAACCGACTCGAGGGGCTGACGGGCGTCTGGCTGGAGCGGCCGCCGCGCAAGATCGCCTCGATCGGTGTGCACGTCTCACGCTGGGTGACGACGCACGGCTACGCCCTCAATGTCGACCTCGACCCCGCACCGTTCACCGACTGGATCACGGCCTGCGGACTCGAGGACGCGATGTTCACCACCCTCGCGCGCGAACTCGAGCGTCCCGTGACCCTCGCGGAGGTGCGGCCACACGCGGTCGCGGCCCTCGAGGACGTCTTCGGGCTGGAGCTCGAGGAGCTGCCGGCCGAGGAGAGCGCCGGCCTCTGGTCGCAGCCGCTCCACGCCCAGCTCGCCGCCGGCCGCTAGGGCAGCCAGTCCTCGCGGAACTCGGTTGGCCTCCCGGACGGGAAGCGCGCGCAGGCGACCTCGGGCTCGTTCGGCTCTTCCTCGGCGCTCGCGTCGTACTTCATCGCCAACTCGGAGTACGGATAGCCGCCCCAGTCCGGCCCGTCTTGACTCTCACGTGCCCCGATCGCGGCGATCGCGGTCGGCCCCGAGCCGGCGCCGACGATCGTGTGCGAGACGTTCGGCGGGCAGTGGAAGTAGTCCCACGGGCGCAACGGCCGTTCCTCACCCTCGACGATGAGCAGCGCCTCGCCGGAGAGGACGAGGAGCCCTTCCTGGTCGACCTCCCAGTGGTACATCGCCATCGGCTGGCCCGGCGCGAGGACGAAGAGGTTCGCGCCGACCTGAGGGTTTTCGTCGTCCGCGAGCTCGGTGACGAAGCCCCGCGGGCCGCAATCCCACCACTTCATGTCGCGGACGTTGCCGACGTACCAGCTCACGTGCCTGACCCTACGCGCGTAGTCCGTCGAGCACGACGTCGAGGTAGCGCCTCCACTGGCCGGGAGGCGCCGAGATCAGAGCCGACCGCACGAGTAGCTGGACATCGGCCGGCTTGACGTCTCGCCGCACCGCGCCGGCTCGCTGCGCGCGCGAGACGATCTTCACCACGAGCGTCTCGAGTTCGGCCGCGCCCGGCTTGCCACCGCAATGAACGATGCAGCGGTGCAGGCCGGGCGTCGACATGTTCAGCTCGGCGACCCTCCGCGCGAAGTCGAAGAACGCCTGCCCTGGATCGTCCGAGACCACGGCCTCTTCGGCGATCGCCTGCATCTGCGCGACGTGCCGTTCGATGACCGCGTACATGAGATCGTCCTTGGTCGGGAAGCGGCGGAAGACCGTGCCGTGACCGACTCCCGCGAGCCGTGCGATCTCGTCGATGCTGGCGTCGGGGCCCGACGCGCCGAAGGCCTGCTCCGCCGCGTCGAGCACCAACTCGAGATTTCGCCGCGCGTCGGCGCGCAGCTCGGTCATCAGGCGGCGCCGGCCAGGGCCGGCTCGTTCTCGACGTCGGCCTCGATCCTCGCTACGTGCCGCTTGCGCAGGAGCGCGAGGAAGACGACGAGGCTCGCGGCGACGAAGACGGCAGCGCCCGCGAAGGCGTAGTGCCAGCCGTGCACGACCGAGGACAACGAAGACGGGTCGCTCGTGTGGCCGACGGCGATCGTGGTCAGGACCGCCAGTCCGAGTGCGCCGCCTACCTGCTGCGACGTGTTGAACAGCCCGGAAGCGAGCCCCTGATCTTCGTTCTCGAGGCCCGTCGTCGCCACGAGCGTCAACGGCATGAAGATGGCGCCCATCCCCAGGGAAGCGAGGATCATTCCCGGCAGCACGTCGGATGCATACGAGCCGTTGACCGGCATCCGGGCGAAGAGGAGCAGCCCCAGGATCGTCAGGACCATGCCGACGGCGGTGACCGGCCGGACGCCGATCCGCGGCGCGAGGGCCGATGCGAGTCCCGCGGAGATCATGATCCCTGCCGTGAAGGGCAGGAACGACACCCCGGCCTTCAGCGGCCCGAAGCCGAGCGCGCGCTGGATGTACTGCGTGTTGAAGAAGAACATGGCGAACATCCCTGAGAAGGCGAGGAACATCGACAGGTTCGCCGTCGTGAGCGACCGGGTGTGGAAGATCGAGAGCCGGACGAGCGGCTCCGTCGAGCGCTGTTCGATCAGGACGAACGCCACGAGGAGCGCAGCGGAGAGCACGAACGAGACGATCGTCTGACCCGAGCTCCAGCCGTGCGTGGCCGAGTGAACGAGGCCGTACACGAGCGCCATCAGCCCGCCCGTCACCGTGACCGCTCCCGCCAGGTCGTAGCCCTTGTGCGCGTGCTCGTCCTTCGACTCCGGGACGAGCCGCAGCGCCGCGAAGAACGCGAAGATGCCGACCGGAATGTTCACGAAGAAGATCCAGCGCCAGGAGAAGGCCTGCGTGAGCGCACCGCCGAGCACGAGGCCGACCGCCGAGCCACCGATGGCGATCGCGGCCCAGACGGCGAGCGCCCGCGCGCGCTCCCTCCCCTCGGCAAAGGTCGTCGAGATGATCGAGAGCGCCGCCGGTGAGATGAGTGCCGCGCCGAGGCCCTGAAGCGCGCGGAAGCCGATCAGCATCCCCGAGGTCGAGGAAATCCCGTTCAGGAACGACGCCGTGGTGAAGATGACGAGCCCGATCAGGAAGAGCCGCTTCCGTCCCAGGAGGTCGCCCGCACGTCCACCGAGGAGCAGGAAGCCGGCGAAGACGAGCGTGTACGCGTTGATCACCCACTGCAGGCTCGCCTCCGAGAAGCCGAGCGAAGACTGGATGTGCGGCAGGGCGACGTTCACGATCGTCGCGTCGAGGACGACCATGAACTGCGCGAGGCAGATGATTACGAGTACGACCCAGGGATTCGTCGAATGGCGGCTCATGCCCCTCCTTACGTAAGCGGACTCTTCAGTCCGTTTCAGGCTACCAGCGGTCTGTCCTTCTGCGCCACATAGACTGGAACGCGGGCATGGAGTCATCGCTTCCCGTCGCCGAGCGGCCTCGCAGACCCGAATGGATGAAGGTGCGCGCGCCGTCGAAGGACGGCTCGTACTTCGACGTCCAGAAGCTCGTGCACGGTCTGTCGCTGCACACGATCTGCGAGGAGGCTCGCTGCCCGAACATCTCGGAGTGCTGGGGCCGGGGCACCGCCACGTTCCAGATCCTCGGCGACACCTGCACGCGCGCGTGCCGCTACTGCTACGTCCACTCCGGCAAGCCCGAGGCGCCGCCGGACCCGCTCGAGCCGCTCCGGCTCGCGCAGGCGGCGGCGCAGATGCAGCTCAAGCACGTCGTCGTCACGTCGGTCGACCGCGACGACGTCCCCGACCGCGGGGCCGGACACTACGCAGCGACGATCCGCGCGCTCAAAGCGAAGCTGCCGGAGGCCTCGGTCGAGGTGCTGACGCCCGACTTCCTCGGCGTCGAGGAGGAGGCACTGCAGACGGTGCTCGCGGCGCGGCCCGAGGTGTTCAACCACAACATCGAGACGGTTCGGCGCCTTCACGCGCGGATGCGCGGCGCGAAGGCCAGCTACGACGGCGCGCTGTGGCTGCTGCGCCGGGCGAAGGAGCTGGCGGACTATCCCGTCCTGACGAAGTCGGGGGTCATCGTCGGCCTCGGCGAGACGAACAACGAGGTCGTCGAGACGATGCGCGACCTCCGGGCGAACGGCATCGACGTCGTGACGATCGGCCAGTACCTCCAGCCGAGCGCGAAACACGCGCCGATCGACCGCTGGGTTCACCCCGACGAGTTTCGCTGGTTCCGCCAAGAGGGCGAGGCGCTCGGCTTCGGCTCGGTTTTCTCCGGGCCGCTCGTGCGCTCGAGCTACCGAGCCGACGAGCAGAAGCACGCTGCCGTCGCGGGCCGCGGCGCGGTCTCCTACTAGAGCAAGAGAGACGGGCCGCCCGAAGGCAGCCCGTCTCTTCCGTGTGAACCGGTTGCTAAGAGCCTGCCAGTGCCTGGACGAAGGCGAGACCGTTCGGCGAGCCGACGCCCGTCACCTCGTCCCAACCCGACGTCGTCGGAAGCGACGAGTCGGTGCCGAACCCGAGCGTGTACAGGCTGTGCGAGCTCGGGCCTTGGTACAGCCCGCTCGCATAACCCGCAGCGGCGACCTGCGGGCTCGGCAGGGCCAGCTGGTCTGCCGAGTACGAGGTCGTGCCGCTGGCGTCCGTGATCGTCCCGGTGACGTTCGTCGCCGAGGACGGCTGGCCCGCGACCGGAGTCGGCGACCCCGGCAGCACGTCGTTGATCGCCGACGTACCCTGCAGCGGGTACAGCAGCGGAGCTGCCTGGCCGAGCCCGTGGCCGGCCGCCTGGGACGCGAGAGCCATCACGCCGCTGAAGAGAGGCGTCGCGAGGCTCGTGCCGCCGATCACGCCGACGCTGGGCACACCGCCGACCGTCTGGATGAACTCGACGCCGGTGTAGGGGTCGGCGTCCATCGAGACGTCGGGGACACCACGCATCGAGCCGCTCGTGGACTCCGTCTGCCAGGACGGCTTCGCGTACAGCTGGCTGACGCCGCCACCCGCGCCGGCGTAAAAGCCGTCGGGGTTCACGCCGGCCGGAGGCTGCGGCGGATCGACAATATCCCCGAACTGGCCGTTCGATCCGGCGATCAGCTTGTCGAGATTCGTGCCCCAGCCCGTCTGCCATTTTTGCGTGCCGTCGGGGTTGAGCGCGAGGCTCGTCCCGCCGACACCTGTCGCGTAGGGGGAGCTGGCGGGGAAGTCGACCTGCTTGACACCCGTGGCGTCCATCTCGTCGCCGTTGTCGCCCGTGGCGAAGTTGACGTCGACGCCCTCGGCTGCCGCCATCTCCAGGATCTTGTTGTCCCGATTGAACCGGGCCGGGTTGCCTGACATCTCCGACTCCGACCAGCTGTTCGAGATGACGTTCCCGAGATGGTGGACGAGTGCGTAGTTGATGGCCTCGTCGAGCGCCGCCGTGGGGGTCGGACCGAGGACCAGGTCGATCGTCGCTCCCGGGGCGACCGCGTGCGCCCACTCGACGTCGAGCGTGGTCTCGAGCGCCCAGCTGGAGGTGGCGAAGTGCGCGTTCCCGTTCTGGTACACGCCGGGAGCGCGGTAGATGTTCAGCGTCGGGTCGGGCAGCCCGTAGACCTCATCGAACAGGCTGAGATCGCTCTGGATCGTCGGCGAGCCGAATGCATCGGTGATCACGATCGTCTGGCCCGAACCGTCCAACCCGTTGCTGTAGAGATCGTTCAGGCCGTACGCCGTCCGGATCTCATTCGGGCTGTAGCCGCACGGCTCGAGGGTCCCGCCGTCGAGCCCTGGGCTCCCCTGGCCGAAGCCCATGCCCGTGAAGCTCGCGGACACAGCAAGCGGATCGGTGTAGTTGACGCTCGTCGAGCCGCCGAAGCAGTCGCCGCTGAAGAAGACGCCAGAAGGCGACAGCGCGGACATCGTTGAGTCGGCCTGCCCGGCGACGCTGGGCTGATACCCGTAATCGTCGAGACCGGTGACCGCGGCCACATGGGCGCCCGACGAGTCGTTGATCGACGGACCGCGCGTGTTCGAGTAGTACGTTTGGCCGTCCAGCGCGTAGTTGTCGATCTGGACGTGGAACGCCTTCTCGACCGCCGCGATCGTGCCCGACACCTCCACGTACATGTTGTTCCCGGCCGTGTCGGTGACCGTGAGGCCGTGCGCGGTCAGGAAGTTCGTCACCGACTTCACTTCCTGATCCGTCGGCGCGTACGTCGAGGCGAACGTCGAAGCGTTTATCCACTTGTGGTAGTTCGGCGAGCCCTTCTGCTGCTGCTGCCGGACGAGCTGGTCGAGCTTGCTCTGGTTCTGCAGGTCGAGCGACACGGTGACATCGATTGTCTGCGACGCATTCGCCGCACCCTTGTCTTGCGCGTGCTTGATGAAACCGGGGACGTCGTTCGAGAACGAATAGCTCCCCGCGCCGTTCCCGTTTCCGGAGTTGGTGCTGCTCTTGCCAGCGTTCGCCGCACTCGCCGCGCCTGCAAAGACGCACAGGCAGAGGGCCAGCATCGCCGAGGCAACGGCCGCCGAGCAGCGCGTTACAGATCTCATCTAAGTTCCTCCCCCTTCTTAGGGTCCCGAGTGGCTGACTGCGCAGCAACCCAAATCCTTATCGAGAATCGAGCGAGACGCAAGCGAGAACCGCCCGCTCACGGCCGAAGTGCCGCCTTACCTAGCCGTTTGGCTTCGCCATCTTGCGGTAGTCGAGCGCCTCGTCGAGCACCGAGTCCTCGACGCCCTTCTCCCGCGCGACCTCACGCAGTGAGCGTCCGGAGGCGGCAGCTTCCTTGACGATCTCGGTCGCGCGGTCGTAACCGATGTACGGATTGAGCGCGGTCGCCGCCGACAGGGTCAGCTCCGCGTAGCGCTCGCAGTTCTCCCGGTTCGCCTCGATCCCGTCGACGCACTTCTCGGCGAAGAGGCGGCAGGCGCTCGCGAGCAGCTTCACGGATTCGAGGATGTTGCGGGCGAGAAGCGGGACGAAGACGTTGAGCTCGAAATGGCCCTGCATGCCGCCGATCGCGATCGCCGCGTCGTTGCCGATCACCTGCGCCGCGACCTGCGTCACGACCTCGGGCATCACCGGGTTCACCTTGCCCGGCATGATCGAGCTCCCCTTCTGGAGCTCCGGCAGCGCGATCTCGGCGAGCCCGGCTCGCGGGCCGGAGCCCAGGAAGCGGATGTCGTTCGCAACCTTCGTGAGCGAGACGGCGACGGTCTTCAGCGCGCCCGACACCTCCACGACCCCGTCACGCGCAGCCTGGGCCTCGAACGGGTCGGCCGGCGCCGAGATCTCGAGGCCGGTCTCGCGCGCGAGCAGCTCGCGGACGCGCGCCGCCAATTCCGGATGCGCGTTCAGCCCTGTGCCGACGGCGGCGCCGCCGAGCGGGATCTGCCCCAGCCGCAGCAACGTGTCGCGAACGCGCTCGATGCCCTGGCGCACCTGGGCCGCGTAGCCGCCGAACTCCTGGCCGAGCGTCATCGGCACGGCATCCATCCAGTGTGTCCGCCCCGACTTGACGACGTCGTCGAACTCCTGCGCCTTTGCCTCGAGCGACGAGGCGAGCCGGTCCATCGCCGGCAGCAGGTCGTTCGTGATCTCGTCGAGGGCCGCAAGGTGTACGGCCGAGGGGAAGACGTCGTTCGAGGACTGGCCCATGTTGACGTCGTCGTTGGGGTGGACGTCCTCGCCTGCGAGGGTCGCGATCACCTCGTTCGCGTTCATGTTCGACGACGTGCCGGAGCCGGTCTGGAAGACGTCGATCGGGAACTGATCGTCGAGCTCGCCGTCCGCGATCCGGGCCGCAGCGGCCGAGATCCGCTCCGCCTTCTCCGCATCGAGCAGGCCGAGGTCGGCGTTCGCGCGTGCCGCGGCGCCCTTGATCCGGCCGAGCCACCGCGCGACCGGCGCCGGGATCGGTTCGCCAGAAACGGGGAAGTTCGCAACCGCCTTCGTCGTCTCGCCTCCCCAGAGCTCCTGCCGCTCCTCGGTCTTCGCCATCAAGGCGAGTGTAGGGAAGTGCAGGACGCCGTCGCTGCGGGGAGCTACGCGACGGACGGGAGCCGGCGCTCGGCCCGCCGCCGCTCACGCGAAGAGCGACGCTCGGTCTCCTTCACCTCGAGCACAGGCGCCCAGCCGAGGTACCCGCATTCGGGACACTCGGGCGACTCGAAGTGCTTGAAGCGATCGCGCCGCGCGACACGCGTTGTACCGCACTGGAGGCATTCGACGGCGACAGAGTCCACGTCAGGTCCATCGGCGGTGTACGAGGTCGGCGGTTCCCCTGTTCGGGGGAGAGGAGGACGGTCGCGCCCAACCGGGCGCGACCGTCCCAGAGACAACTAGCCGACTGCCGTCAGCCAGCCGGAGTTCGGACTGCCGAGACCGGTGACGTCGTCCCAACCGGGAGTCACCGTGAGGCTCGAGTCCTGGTTGAACGTGCGAACGGAGTAGATGACTCCGTCAGCTGAGTCGACCCCGTTCACGTAGTCCGCGCGGACGTTGCCTGCGTCCAGTCCCCCCGAGCCGGTGACGTCCGTGAATGCGCTCTGGCTTGCGTAGATCGTCGGGTTGAGCAGGCCCACACCGCTCCCGGCGTTCTGGAACGCAAGGGCCGTCATCCCGGCAAAGAGCGGCGAGGCGAGGCTGGTGCCGCCGATCCGGTACTGGTCGTAGTAGACACCGTCGGGGAAGGTCTGCGTCTCGCCGACGAGCATTCCCGTCGTCGGGTCGGCATCCATCGCGACGTCGGGAACACCGCGGGCACCCGCGGGCGTGGTGCCGGATTGGTAGGACGGCTGCCCGAAGATCGCGGACTCGCCGCCGCCGGAGCCGTAGAGGAAGCCGACGGGGTTCCAACTCGTGGCGTCGGCCGAGAGGGTGTACTTCTCGGTTCCCCAGCCCGTCTCCCCGGCCAGCGCGCCGGCCGAGTTGATCGCAGTGGTCGTGCCGCCGACTGCGGTCGCGTACGGGTCGGAGGCTGGATAGTCCACCTGCTTCGTCCCGGTCGCGGCGAGCTCGTCGCCGTCGTCGCCGGAGGAGAACATGTACGAGATCCCCTCCGCGGCGCCCTGCATGAACGCCTGCTCGTACGCCGCGATCGTGCTCGACCTCAACCCTGTTTCGACGCCTGCCCAGGAGTTGGTGACGATCTGTGCCACGTCCTGGTCGTTGATCCTGGCGAACGTGTCGAGGAAGTCGGCGTCGTAGCAGCTCTTCGAGGCGTAGTAGCGGATGTTCGCTCCCTGCGCCATTGCGTGGACGGCCTCGACGTCGAGCGTCTCCTCGCCGTACCAGCCCGAGGCACCGCATTGCCGCTGGCCATAGTTCACGCGGGTGAAGGAGTTCGGCAGCGACTGGCTGAACTGGCCCGCACCGTAGGCGCGGTCACCGTTGCGGCCGGCATACGTCGCGGCATCGGAGACGATGTTTGGTGATGCGTAGGCGTCGGTGATCGCGACCGTGACGCCGGTGCCGTCCAGCGTCGCCGATCCTTCGTATGCCGAGCGGAACTGCGTGCCCGTATAGCCGCACGGCGCGTACGGGAGCGTGTTGCCGTCGAACGCCGGCTGGTCGGAGGCGCTCGTCTGCCCGTAGGAGGTCGAGCACGGCGAGGCGTTCCTGAAACCGGCCTCGGGCGGGGCCGGCTTCTGCGTCGTGGGACGAACGATCAGCGGCGTCGTGTCCACGCCCATCACGGCCAGCACCGACGACGCCACGCCGACCGGAGCGCTGAGCGAGCCGGTCGGCGCCTGCACTGTCATCCCGTTGTGCTGGTAGCGGTTGATCGAGACGCCGAACGCTGCCTCGGCCGCGGCAGCCTTGCCGGCGACCTCGACATAGCGGTTGTGCGCCTCCACCCCCGTGACGCGGAGGCCCGCTCCCGTCAGCCAGGACTTCACCGCCGAGACCGTGCTGCTGGTGGTGCCGAAGCGCTGGAAGTACTGGTTCGGCTTGAGGAAATGGCGGAACTGCGCATTGCCCGGAGTCGATACGGCCAGCGCGAACTGCTCGAGCTTGGCCATGCCGCCGTTCGGCGTCAGGTAGATCCGAGCGCTGACCGGCGCTCCCGGCGAGGCGTGGCCCAGATTCTTGGCGTGACCGAGCCACGCAGGCCGTGTGTTTGGGATCGCCTGGCGTCCGGATGCGGCTTGGGCGGAGCCCAGCGAGGCGGCGGTGCCGAGGACAAGGACGGCGAATCCGATCACACCGATGGCCACGACCGCGCGCGTGCATGTGAGTCTGAGTCTCACGGTGATTCCCTCCCCCTTCTGGGGTCGTAGACGAACGGAGTCTAGGTCGGTGGCCGATTCTGCGTAAAGGTTCGCTTTACGCGCCTCTTATGATCGGCTCGCGACCCGTTCCGCCGCTGCCAGCAGCTCGTCCCACGAGCACAGCTTCACGCGTGGCCGGCCTGACTTCTCGCCGGCCGCCCGCTCCGCTTCGTCGATCGCTGCCCAGCCCGCGTGTTGGACGACGCGAACGCCTCGCTCCGCGAGCAGCGCGTCGACGGCGGCGGCCGTCGCGTCCGGCTTCGGCTGGAGCCGGCCGGCGGCGGCGTCTTCGAGCAGGACCTGGACCGTCTCGGTCGCGTCCTTCTTGTTCGTGCCGATCACGCCGGTCGGACCCCGCTTGATCCAGCCGGCGCAGTAGACGCCGGGCTGGACGCGGCCGCCGTCGTTCGGAATGGTGCCGCTCGCGGCGTCGAAGCTCACGCCCGGCAGCTCGACGCCGTGGTAGCCGACGCTGCGAAAGACGAGGCCGCACGGGAGCGTCTCGTGTTCGTCCGTCGGCACGGCGCGGTCATTTGCATCGAGCTCGTTGCGGACCAGCTCGATTCCCTCGACCCGTTCCTCGCCGAGGATCGCCACAGGCGACTGGAAGAAGCGGAAGACGACCCGGCGGGGCTTGCCCTCGGGCGTGCGCGCCGCGAGCTCCTGCAAGACCGCAAGGTTGCGCTCGGCGTTCGTGCCCTGCGGCTCCACGCCCTCGAGGTCGGCCGGATCCACGACGACGTCGGCGCCGGCGAGCTCGCCCATCTCCTGCAGCTCGGGAGTGGTGAACGCGGCCTGGGCCGGCCCGCGCCGCCCGACGACGACGATCTCGCGAATCGGTGAGCTCTCAATGGCGGCGATCGAAGCGTCTGTGGTGTCGGTCGGCGCCAGCTCTTCGTGCGTCAGCGCGAGCATTCGCGCGATGTCGAGCGCGACGTTCCCGACGCCGATCACCACCGCCCGCTCGACCTCGAGGTCGAACTCGATCTGCTGGTAATCGGGATGGCCGTTGTACCAGGCCACGAACTCGGTGGCCGCCCAGGAGCCGGGCAAATCCTCGCCGGGGATGCCGAGCCGGCGGTCGGTCTGGGCTCCGACGGCGTAGATGACGGCGTCGTACAGGCGCACGAGGTCTTCGTGGTGGAGGTCGCGGCCGACCTCGACGTTGCCGAGGAAGCGGAAACCCGGTTGCTCGGCGATCCGCTCGAACGCGCGCGAGACCGTCTTCAGCTTCGGGTGGTCGGGCGCAACGCCGAGCCGCACGAGCCCCCACGGCGTCGGCAGGCGCTCGATCATGTCGACCTCGGCCGGCGGATCCGCGGACAGCAGCGCCCCGGCGGCGTAAAAGCCCGCGGGACCGGATCCGACGACCGCAACGCGCATAGCTGCGCCGACTCTAGTCGTGCTCTACCGCGCTAGCGCGTCAGTGCGAGCAGCCGGAGCCGCAGCCGGCTGCGTCCTCGGGCGACTCGCCCTCGGCCACCTGGAACGAGTGACCGCAGCCACACGAAGCAACGGCGTTCGGGTTCTCGATCTTGAACCCGGACTCCTGGATCGTCTCGAGATAATCGACCTGGGCACCCATGAGATACGGCGCGCTGAAGGGATCGACGACGACGGTGACGCCCTCGCACTCGAACGCGTGGTCGCCCTCCTGGGCGCCGCGGTCGAAGCCGAGGCCGTACTGGAAGCCCGAGCAGCCGCCGCCCTCGATCGCGACGCGCAGCACGGAGACGTCATCCTCCGACGCCATCAGGTCGCGGATCTTCACCGCCGCCGCAGACGTCAGCGAGACGATGCTCTCGGTGCGCTCCTGGATCTCCATCTGCCTCGCATCGTAGCAACGTCGGTCCCGCTCACCCCGTCACGCGAGCCCGCAGGAGGGGCGACTTTGTAACAGCCGATGCAGGCTTCGCTACGGGGATTCGGTACCCGCAAGTGCAGCCCGGCCTGCATTGATAACGTCACCGATTCGGTGAGTGCTTCGGGTGCCCGAATGGGTAAGGGGAGAGGCGCGAAGTAGATGCTGCACAGCTGGCTGCCATTCCTGATCTACGGGATCCTCGCGCTCCTCATCCCCGTCACGATGATGTGGATGTCGTTCCGGTTCTCGCAGAGGCCCGCCCGCCGGACGCGCGCCCGGACCGTGCCGTTCGAGTCGGGCGTCTCGACGGGGCCGCTGCCGCGCCAGCGCTTCAGCGTGAGCTTCTACCTGACGGCGATGCTCTTCATCGTCTTCGACATCGAGATCGTCTTCCTCTACCCGCTCGCCGTTCAGCTCCACGCGCTGGGCTGGTTCGGGTTTGCGGAGCTCGCCTTCTTCGTGCTCATCCTCCTCGTGGCCTACGTCTACATCTGGCGGAAGGGCGCCCTGAACTGGTGAGGCTCCGTGGCTGACGACACGCCGCGCCTGCGCGACTACGGGCTCCAGTCGGAGCGCCTCCTCTGGCCCACGAAGGGCCCCTCGCGCTTCGAGGAGGAGATGGGGGCGGACGAGCTCGAGCGCGCGCTCGGGCTGACGACACTCGAGAAGGCCGTGCGCTGGGCGCAGACGAAGTCGATGTGGCCCGATACGTTCGGGCTCGCGTGCTGCGCGATCGAGATGATGTCGATCGTCTCCGCGCGCTACGACATCGCGCGCTTCGGGATGGAGGCGTTCCGCTCCTCGCCGCGCCAGGCCGACCTGCTCATCGTCTCGGGCCGGGTCGCGCACAAGATGGCGCAGCCGCTCCGCCAGATCTACGACCAGATGCTCGAGCCGAAGTGGGTGATCGCGATGGGCGTCTGCGCGAGCTCCGGCGGGATGTTCAACAACTACACGATCCTCCAGGGCGTCGACCGGATCGTCCCGGTCGACATCTACGTCCCCTTCTGCCCGCCGCGGCCGGAGGCGCTGATGGAGGGGATCATCCGCCTGCACGAGGCGCACCAGGCCGGCGTGCCGCCTGCGTACGAGCGCGTCGGGGTGGCTACATGAGCTTGCTCATCTGGCCACCGGGGAGGGGGACTCGGGGGAACCGAGAGGTTCCCCCTTGCGTCGTGTCGCACCTCTGGTGCGGCGCGACGGGAAGGACAGTGGCCACGTGACGGAGTGGCAGCGCGTGCCGGGCTATGTCTCGCACCGCGACGGGCCCGAGATGCCGACCGTGACGATCGAGACGGGCCGGATCCGCGAGGCCTGCGAGCACGCGCGAGACGAGCTCGGCTTCGACGTCTGCGTCGACGTGGTTGCGACCGACTACCTCGACTGGGGCGGCAAGGGCGTGTCCGGCTACATCGGCACGCCGAGCGGCCGCGACCTCATGCATCCGATGACGCAGGGACTCCAGGCGCTCCCCGCGCTCAAGCCGAGGCGCTTCTCCGTCAGCTACCACCTCCTCGCGCTGCGGCAGGGCGCGCCGCGCGCGCGGCTCCAGTGCTGGGCCGACGAGGGAGAGCGCGTGCCGAGTGTCGTCTCGGTCTGGCCGACCTGCGACTGGCACGAGCGCGAGCAGTTCGACCTGATGGGAATCGTCTTCGACGGCCACCCCAACCTAGAGCGGCTCCTCATGCCCGAGGACTGGGAGGGTCACCCGCTGCGCAAGGACTATCCGATCGGCGGCGAGCCCGTCCGCTTCAGCGACGAGCAGTGAGCGTAGGCTTGACGGAGCTCATCAAGAAGCGAAGGGTGCCGGCTTTGCCGGCGCCTGGAGCGGGAGCGTGAGCGCGACCGCCATCCCACCCGGCACACGCCGCAGCTGGCCGGTCGTCGACGACGGGCAGTACGACGGCTCGCGCATCCCTCCGCGGGTCCCGACCGCCCTCGCCGTCCCCGACGAGCTGCGCGAGAGCGAGGACGTCCTCCAGGTCAACTTCGGCCCGAACCACCCCTCGACCCACGGAGTCCTGCGCCTGATCGTCGACCTGCACGGCGAGGAGGTCGTGGGGGTCTCGGCCGTGATCGGCTACCTCCACACCGGCTTCGAGAAGTCGATGGAGTCGAAGACGTACTGGAAGTGCGTCACGTTCCCCGAGCGGATCGACTACGTCGGCTACCAGAACAACGAGCTCGTCTTCGTGCTCGCCGTCGAGCAGCTGCTCGAGCTGGAGGTGCCGACGAAGGCCAAGTGGATGCGGATGCTCCTGTGCGAGCTGAACCGGATCCACTCGCACCTCGTCTTCCTCGGCACGTCGGCCCTCGAGCTCGGGGCTATTTCCATGTTTTGGTACTGCTTCCGCGAGCGGGAGACGATCCTCGACTTGTTCGAGCTCGTCACGGGGCAGCGGATGCACACCCGCTACTTCCAGGTCGGCGGGCTCGCCGACGATATCCCGCCGGGCTTCTTCCCCGAGTGCCGCAAGTTCGTCGAGTGGATGCCGCACGCGCTCGACGACTACAAAGGCATCCTCGACCGCAACGAGATCTGGCTCGAGCGCACCCAGGGAATCGGCGTCCTTTCCGCGCGGGACGCGATCGCGCTGGGCCAGACCGGCCCCAACCTGCGCGCCTCGGGCGTCGACTGGGACCTGCGGCGCGACCAGCCGTACCTCCACTACGAGCAGGTCGACTTCCAGGTGCCGGTCTACCCGGAGGGCGACGTCTACGCCCGCTACCGCGTGCGGGTGGACGAGATGGCGGAGTCGACGAAGATCGTCCGCCAGTGCCTCGACAAGCTCGAGCGCATGGAGGGAATGCCGTGGATCGCGGACGACCGCAAGGTCGTGCTGCCGCCGCGCGAGGAGCTCCACACCTCGATGGAGTCCCTGATCCACCACTTCAAGATCGTCACCGAGGGGTTCCGCGTGCCCGAAGGCGAGATCTACGTCGCGGTCGAGTCGCCCCGCGGCGAGTCGGGCTGCTACCTCGTCTCGGACGGCGGGCCGAAGCCGTGGCGTATCCACTTCCGCGCGCCCTCCTTCGTCGCGCTCGAGGCGACGGCGACCTGCCTCCACCACGCCCTCGTCGCCGACCTGATCGCGGTCGTGGGCTCGCTGGACGCGGTGATGGGGGACACCGACCGGTGACGTCGTTCTACGACGAGGTGCAGGAGCTGCGAGGGCGCTATCCCGAGGGCTCGCGCTCGGCGGTGCTGCCGGCGCTGCGGCTCGCGCAGGAGAGGAACGGGTGGCTGTCGCGCGAGGCGCTCGAGGAGACCGCCGAGGCGCTCGAGGTCACGCCGGCGTTCTGCTACTCGATCGCGACCTTCTACGACATGCTCCATCTCGAACCGGTCGGGCGGCACACGATCGACGTCTGCACGAACCTCCCCTGCGCGCTTTGCGGGGCCCAGCAGGTGGTGGAGGCGTTCGAATCGGAGCTCGGCATCCGCGCCGGCGAGACGACGCCCGACGGCGACATCACCCTCCGCGCGGTCGAATGCCTCGGCGGCTGCGGCTACGCGACGGTCGTCGCGGTCGACGACCGCTACCGCCAGCACGTTCGAGCCGAGACGGTGCCGGAGATCCTCGGGGAGCTCGATGGCTGAGCAGCACAAGGTGCTCCTCGCCGGAGCGGACGAGCGCGACCTGACGCAGCTCGCGGAGTACCGGGCGATCGGCGGCTATCGCGGCGTCGAGAAGGCGCGCGCGATGACGCCGGACGCGCTGATCGCGGAGCTCGAGAGAGCCGTCCTGCGCGGCCGCGGCGGCGCAGGCTTCCCGATGGGCCGCAAGGCGTCGCTCATCGACCGCAGGAGTCCGAAGCCGAAGTACCTGGTCGTCAACGCCGACGAGTCGGAGCCCGGCGCCTTCAAGGACCGCGAGGTCCTGGGACGCGTGCCGCACCGCCTGATCGAGGGCTGCCTCATCGCCGCTCACGCGATCGAGTCGACCGACTGTCTTCATCTACATCCGCGGCGAGTACCTCGCGGAGTACGAGATCCTCGCCGCCGCCGTCGAGGAGGCGCGCGAAGCCGGGATCTTCGGCGACGTCCGGATCACGGTCCACCGCGGCGCGGGTGCCTACATCTGCGGGGAAGAGACCGCCTTGCTCGAGTCGCTCGAGGGCAAGCGCGGCCAGCCGCGGCCGCGGCCGCCGTTCCCCCCGATCCAGGGCCTGTACGCGGCGCCGACGCAGATCAACAACGTCTGCACGATCGCCACCGTCCCGGTGATCCTCGAGCTGGGAGCGGAGGAGTTTGCGAAGACCGGCGTGCCGAGCTCTCCGGGGACGGCGATCTTCTCCGTCTCGGGCAATGTCGTGCGGCCGGGCAACTACGAGCTCGACCTGGGAACGCCGATGCGCGAGCTCATCTACGACCACGCCGGCGGGGTCGCAGACGGCCGCGAGCTGAAAGCGGTCATCCCGGGCGGCTCCTCGGTGCCCGCGCTGACGCCCGATCAGATCGGCGTCCCGCTCGACTACGACTCGCTCGGCGCGATCGGCACCTTCTTCGGTGCAGCCTCGCTGATCGTGGTGGACGACCGGTGCTGCATGGTGCAGCTCGCCATCCGCTCCACCAAGTTCTACATGCACGAGTCGTGCGGCAAGTGCACGCCGTGCCGCGTCGGGACGCGCTGGATGGTGCAGATCCTCGAGTCGATCGAGAATGGCACCGCGACGCACGCCGACCTCGAGCTGCTCGACTCGGTCGGCGACAACATCCTCGGCAAGGTCCTGTGCGCGCTGGGCGAGTTCGCCGTCTACCCGGTGGCGAGCTACCTCCACAAGTGGCGCGACGAGTTCGTAGCCCACGTCGAGCAGGGCGGCTGCCCGTTCGGCAGCTCGTCGTCGCTCGAGGGGATCCTCGCGCCGTCCGACCAGCACGCGCACACCCCCGCCGGCGAGGAGGCTCTCGTTTGAGCACGCCGGAACTCGTCCGCGTCACGATCGACGAGCGCGATGTCCACGTCCCGAAAGGGACGGGCATCGTCGAGACCGCGCTCGCAGCCGGTGTCGAGATCCCGGTCTTCTGCTACGAGCCGCGGCTCGGCGCACCCGTCGGCGCCTGCCGCATGTGCCTCGTCGAGGTCGAGGGGATGCCGAAGCTCCAGACCGGCTGCACGCTGACGGCCCAGGACGGCATGGTCGTGAAGACGGCCCGCACCTCCGAGAAGGCGGCGCAGGGGCAGAACGGGACGCTCGAGTTCATCCTCGTCAATCACCCGCTCGACTGCCCGGTCTGCGACAAGGGCGGCGAGTGCCCGCTGCAGGACCTCACCTTCCGCTACGGCCCGGGCAACACGCGGATGAGCTTCGAGAAGCTCACCTTCGAGAAGCCGATTCCGATCTCGCCCACCATCTCGCTCGACCGCGAGCGCTGCATCCTCTGCTACCGCTGCACCCGCTTCAGCGAGAGCGTCTCGGAGGACGGCCAGCTCGTCGCCGCCGCCCGCGGCGCGATGTCGGTGATCACGACCTTCGAGGACGTGCCCTATACCGGCGCGTTCACCGGCAACGTCACCGAGCTCTGCCCGGTCGGCGCCCTCCTGCCGACGCAGTACCGCTTCGAGGGACGCCCGTGGGAGATCGTCGACGTGCCGACGGTCTGCGGTCTCTGCCCGGTGGGCTGCAACGTCAACGCAACCGTCCGCGAGGGGAAGGTCAAGCGGATCCTCTCCCGTAACCACCCCGAGATCGACGAGGGCTGGATCTGCGACAAGGGCCGTTTCGCGTACACGCACCTGCGCGCCGAGGACCGGCTCGCGCGGCCGCTGCAGCGCATGCGCTTGCGCGGCCTCGAAGAGGTGTCGTGGGATCAGGCGATCGACGAGGCCGAGCGGCTGCTGCGCGCCGCGCGCGGGCGGGTCGTCACGGTGCTCTCGGGCTCCGAGACCGTCGAGCAGGCCTATGCGCTCGGGAAGCTCCTGCGTCTCGGGCTCGACTCCCACCAGGCGACGCTGCCGGAGGAGATCTCCGGCGCGCTCGACGCCTACCGGCTCCCGCTCTCCTCGATTCGCGACGCAGACGTCGTCGTCGTGCTCGGCGACGTACCGGTGGTCGAGCGCGCGCCGGTCGTCGACCTCTGGATCAAGTCCGCACGGCGCAACGGCGCTCGGATCCTCACCGACGCGAACGATCCGGCCGTCGCCGACGCGGAGCGTGTAGTCCTCGTCTGGTCCGGCCCCGGTGGCCGCGGCGGGGCGACCGTGGCGAAGCTCGCGGAGAAGCTCGGGCTTGGCGGCCGCGAGGGCAGCGGCGCCTTCTACCTGCCCGAGACGCCGAACGGCCGCGGCGTCGCCGACGCCTGGGCCGCGTGCTGCGACGAGGAGGGCGAGGCGGGGGACTCGATCGGCCTGCTCGTGGTGTCCGGAGACGAGGCCGCGGCGAACGACAACGTCCGCGCACTCGCCGAGCAGGCCGAAGCGACGATCGTGGTCTCGATGTTCGGCGGCCTCGTCGCAGGCTGGGCAGACCTCATCCTGCCCGGAACGGGCTACCTCGAGCGCGACGGCACGTTCGTCAACCTCGAGGGTCGGTTGCAGCGGCTGCGCCGCACGGTCGAGCCTCCCTGCCCTGACGAGCTCGACTGGCTCTCGCAGCTCGCCGCGCGGTTCGGCGTCGACGTGGCGCCGCACGCCACAGCCGTCTTCGCCGAGGTCTCGGAGCGCGTCTACGGCGGTCTCGCGCTCGGCGAGGTCGGCGAGCGGGCGCCGCTGCGCGGCTATCCCGAGGCGCAGGAGCACGTCGTTCGTCAGGCGGTGCCGGAGCCGCAGCAGAAGGCGAGGCGAGGGGAGATCCGGCTCGTCGCGTACAAGCCGCTCTTCTCCGGAGCGGCCGTCGAGCGGGTGACGGAGCTTCAGTTTCAGCGGCCTCAGCCCGAGCTCGAGCTATCGGCCGACGACGCCCGGCGGCGCAAGATCTCGACCGGCGACCTCGTCACCGTCGGCTCGAACGGAAGCGCAATCACGCTGTCGGCCCGCGTCAACGGCCACCTGCGCACAGGCATCGCGCGGGTCGCGCTCGAGCATGCGAACGGCCTCGGTGGGATCGTGGAGCTCGCAAAGGCCGAGGAGGTGGCTGTGTGAGCGCCTTGGCGCTCACACGGGGAGGGGGACTCGGGGGAACCGAGAGGTTCCCCCTTGCGCCGCGGCGGGAGGCACTGACGTGAACGAGCCCTGGTGGATCGCGCTGATCGAGGCCCTGATCGTGGTCAACATCGTTCTCGGCCTCTTCGCCTACCTGACCCTGATCGAGCGAAAGCTCATGGGGCGGATGCAGCTCCGCTTCGGGCCGAACCGCGCGGGCAAGTTCGGCCTGCTGCAGCCGATCGCCGACCTCCTGAAGCTCATCCGCAAGGAGGCGTTCGCACCGTCGGGCGCGATCGGCCTGCCGTACATCCTCGCGCCGGTCGTCTCGGCCTTCACCGCGATCGCCGCCTTCGCGTTCATCCCGTACGGCCCGGGCTGGACGGTGAACGGCTGGTACATCAACGGCGAGATCGCGAACGTCTCGATCGGGCTGATCGCGATCTTCGCGCTCGGCTCGATCGGCATCTACGGCTTCATCGTGGGCGGCTGGGCTTCGGAGTCGAAGTACTCGATCCTCGGCTCGATGCGGACGTGCGCGCAGCTCGTCTCGTACGAGGTCTCGCTCGCGCTCAGCGTGCTCGGCGTCGTGATCCTCGGCCGCTCGCTCAACCTGCCGGAGATCGTGGCGCGCCAGGGCTCGTTCCTGCCGTATGCGATCCCGCAGTTCGTCGGGCTGATCGTCTTCTTCTTCGCGGGGATCGCGGAGACGAGCCGCGCGCCGTTCGACCTGCCCGAGGCGGAGCAGGAGCTGGTGGCCGGCTACCACACCGAGTACTCGGGGATGCGCTGGGGCCTCTTCCAGATGGCCGAGTACATCAACCTGATCACGATCTCCGGTCTGATGGTGACGCTGTTCTTCGCGGGCTGGCACGGACCGTGGGACCTCGGGCCGATCTGGTTCCTGCTCAAGACGATGGCCGTGCTCTTCGTCTTCATCTGGCTGCGCACCACGCTGCCGCGGCTGCGCTACGACCAGCTGATGCGCTTCGGTTGGAAGGTCCTGCTGCCGGTGGCGACCGTGAACGCCGTCATCACTGCCGCGCTCGTCGTGGGGTTCGGAGGCTGATGTGAGCCCGCAGCCGCTGGAAAGCTTCAAGGGCTTCGGGGTCACTTTCAAGCAGATCTTCAAGAAGCCGATCACGCAGCAGTACCCGGAGTACAAGCGGCCGGTCTATCCGCGCTTCCGCGGCCGGCACCGCCTCCACGTGCACGAGAACGGGCTGGAGAAGTGCGTCGGCTGCTCGCTCTGCGCGGCCGCCTGCCCGGCGGATTGCATCCGGGTCGTCGCCGCCGAGAACACGCCGGACAACCGCGTCTCGGCTGGCGAGCGCTATGCGCGGATCTACGAGATCAACCTCAGCCGCTGCATCTTCTGCGGCTACTGCGAGCTCGCGTGCCCGTTCGACGCGATCACACTCGGCAACGAATTCGAGATCTCGGAGCACAACCGCGACGACCAGATCTACACGAAGGACATGCTGCTCACCCCGCCGGTGAAGGAGTGGCCCGTCGCGGACCGGGACCTGTTCGACACCCCGATCCCCTTCTACAAGTCGGATTCATGATTCTCGCCTCGGCCGGCAACGCGCTCGTCTGGATCGTCTGGGTCATCGCCGCCTTCTCGTGTCTCGGCTCCGCCGTTGCGGTCGTCTCGTTCTCGAACGCCTTCTTCTCCGCGCTCGCGCTGATCGGGAACCTCGGCTCGCTCGCGGTCATGTACTTGCTGCTGTCGGCCGAGTTCGTCGCGGCCGCGCAGGTGCTCGTCTACGCGGGCGCCGTCGTCGTGATGTTCCTGTTCGTGATCGCGTACGTCGGGCCACGACACGAGACGCCGTGGTCGGGCGGCCCGAGCTGGCAGACGGTCGGCGGGGTCGCGGCGGCGGGAGCTCTGCTCGTCGAGATCGTCGTCGCAGTGGGGATGCAGGCGAGCGGCAGCCTCTCGCACGAGAGCTCCGTCGGATCGGACTTCGGCACACCGGCGTGGATCGGCCGCGTCTTCCTCGTCGACCACCTGCTCGCGTTCGAGATCACGTCGGTCGTACTGCTCGTCGCGGCGGTCGGCGGCGTGATCCTCGGCGCGCACACGCGGAGGACGACAGCCTGATGCTCGGCCCGAACGTCGCCTGGTACATCGCGATTGCTGCGTTCCTGTTCGGGATCGGCGCGCTCGGCGTGCTCATCCGCCGCAACACGCTCGTCGTCCTGCTCTCGCTCGAGCTGATGCTGAACGCCGGCAACCTCGCGCTGATCGCTCTCTCACGCCACTGGCACAGCGGCGCGGGTCAGATCTTCGCGCTCACCGTGATGGCGATCGCGGCCTCGGAGGTCTGCGTCGGGCTCGGCCTCGTCGTCGCGCTCAACCGGCGGAACCTCTCGCTCGACGTCGACACGCTCTCGGAGCTGCGCGGATGACCGGCGGCGCGTGGCTCTGCCTGCTCGCGCCGCTCGTCGGCACGATCCTGATCCTGCTCGGCGGGTCGTGGCTGCCGCGAGTCGCCGCCGCCTGGATCGCGACGACGAGTGTCTTCGTCGCCTTCGGCGGCGCGGTCTGGGCCTTCCTCGGCGTCCACGGGACCCACCAACAAGGTTCCACACTGGACCTCGGTCAGATCCCCGTTCCCGGCCGCGGCGAGATCACGACCGCCTGGACGTGGCTCGCAGCCGGACACTTCAGCGTCGGACTGCAGCTCCTCGTCGACCCGCTGAGCACGATGATGATGCTGATCGTCAGCGGCGTCGGCGGGCTGATCGTCCTCTACTCGATCGGCTACATGGACGGCGACGAGGAGGAGCGCCGCTACTTCGCGTACATCGCGTTCTTCGTCTTCTCGATGCTGCTGCTCGTCGAGGGCGGCAACCTGCTCATGCTCCTCGTCGGCTGGGGCCTCGTCGGCCTGTCCTCGTACCTTCTGATCGGCTTCTGGCACGAGCGGCCGACCGCAGTACGGGCGGCGAAGAAGGCGTTCGTGATGAACGCGTTCGGCGACGCCACGATGGCGCTCGCCTTCTTCATCCTCATCGCGCACGCGAACTCGCTCTCGTTCGCGAGCGCCTTCAACGTCCACGCTCTCGTCGACGGCAGGAGAACCTCGTCGCGCTCGGCCTGCTCGGCGGCGCGGTGGCGAAGTCGGCGCAGATCCCACTCCAGACGTGGCTGCCCGACGCGATGGAAGGCCCGACGCCGGTCAGCGCCCTGATCCACGCGGCCACGATGGTCACCGCCGGCGTCTACCTGATCGCGCGCACGCAGCCCGATCTTCGAGCAGGCGCGGACGATCGAGCTGATCGCCGCCGGCACCGGCGCGCTCACGCTGCTCGTCGCGGGTCTCGTCGCCCTCGTCCAGACCGACATCAAGCGCGTCATCGCCTACTCGACGATGTCGCAGATCGGCTACATGTTCGTCGGCGTCGGAGTGGGCGGCTACGCGAACGGGATGTTCCACCTGATGACGCACGCCTTCTTCAAGGCGCTGCTCTTCATGACGGCGGGCCTCGCGATCCACGCGCTCGCGAACGAGCAGGACATCCGGAAGATGCGCGGGCTCGGGCGGGTGATGCCGTTCACGAAGTGGTGCTTCCTCGCGGGCGCGCTCGCACTCGTCGGCATTCCCCCGTTCGCCGGCTTCTTCTCGAAGGACCCGATCATCGCGTCCACCCTCAACATCGGCTGGTACGGCTACGTCTTCTACGCCTGCGGCATCGCCGGCGCGTTCCTCACCGGCCTCTACACCTTCCGGCTCTGGTTCCTCGTCTTCCCCGGCGAGCCGAGCCCGTTCGTGCGCGAGCACTACCACGACCACCACGGGCGCGAGGGTGCATGGACGATGCTCGTGCCCGTGGGAGTCCTCGCGGTGCTCGCGACCGTCGGGGGCTGGATCCAGTTCCCGCCGCACTGGGATCCCATCACTCGCTGGCTGGCACCGGTCGCGCCGTCGCTGCCGGACGCCGTGGCGAGCTCCGCGCAGGAGACGGTCACCTCGATCGTGACCGTGCTCGTCGGCCTCGCGGGCATCGCCGTCGCCTGGGCGGTCTACTCCGAGCGGAAGATCGCGATTCCCGCTGTTCCGGGGTTCCGGCGCCTGCTCGAGGAGAAGTTCTACTTCGACTGGCTCTACGAGCGGATCTTCTACACGCCGGCCGCGTGGGTCGCCACCGCCCTGCGCCGCGAGTTCGAGGAGCCCGTCGTGCTCCAGACCGGCACTGACCTCGGCGACACGACGCTCGCGACCGGGAGCCTCGTTCGCCGCATCCAGACCGGCTTGCTCCGCACCTATGTCCTCTTCCTCGCCGCGGGCGCGGCCGGCGTCGTCCTCGCCTTCCTGATCGCCAAATGAACGCCTCCGCATACACCTCCATCCTCATCTGGCTGCCGGTCGGCGGCGCGATCCTCATCTGGCTACTGCCCCTTTCGCGCTACGCGACGGGAGCTCTCGCACTGCTCTTGTCGTTCGCCGAGGTCGGGTTCTGGATCAAGCAGGCGGCGCACTTCGACTTCTCGCAATCGGGCCTGCAGATGCAGGAGCGCGCGAACTGGTTCGGCGACCTCGGGGTCTCGTATCACGTCGGCGTCTACGGCTTCTCGCTCTGGCTCGTCGGCCTCACCGTCGTCGGGATGGCGGCGTGCACCGCGTACGGCTTCTGGGTCGGACGCGACCGGGCGCGCGCGTACTTCGGGCTGATGCTGCTCCTCACCGGTGCGACGGTCGGCGTGTTCGAGGCGCAGGACCTGCTCCTCTTCTACGCGTTCTTCGAGGCGATGCTGATCCCGCTCTACATCCTGATCGGGGTCTGGGGCGGCGCGCGCAGGATGGAGGCGACGATCAAGTTCGTGATCTACACGATGGCCGGCTCGCTCTTGATGCTCGCCGCGATCGTCGCCTACGGGCTGCAGGCCGGCACCTTCGATCTCGTGGACGGCCCGGCCAGCGGCAGCCGCTGGCTCTTCCTCGGCTTCATGGTCGCCTTCGTGATCAAGGCGCCGCTCTTCCCGTTCCACGGCTGGCTGCCCGACGCGTACCGCGAGGCGCCGCCCGAAGTGGCCGCGGTCCTGTCCGGCGTGATCGCGAAGGCGGGCCTGTACGGGATGCTGCGGATCGCGATCACGAAGTTCCCGGACCCGACGTCCTACTACCGGACGACGGTGCTCGCGCTCGCGGCCGCTGCGCTCGTGTACGGCTCGCTGCTGGCCTTCCGCTCACCCGACTTCCGAGGCGTCGTCGCATACTCATCCCTTGCGCAGTCGGGTCTGATCGCGCTCGGCCTCTTCGCCGGCACCGACCTCGGCTTCGACGGAGCGGTGCTGCAGATGGTCGCGCACGGGCTCATCTCGATCTCGCTCTTCCTCATCGCCGGCGCCGTGGAGCGGCGGACCACGACAGGCGAGTTCCGGCTCCTCGGGGGGATGGCGCGAGGGAGACCTGCGCTCGCAACGTTGTTGATGGCCGTCGGCGTGATCTCGCTCGCCGTTCCGGGCTCGGCCTCGTTCGCCGGCGAGTTCCTCATCCTCGCCGGTGTCTTCCAGCGCGCCTGGTGGTGGGCGGCGATCGGCGCCGGCGCAATCGTGCTGGCTGCCATGTACATGCTGCGCCTGATCTCGGCCGTCCTGCACGAGGCGCGCGGCTCTACGGTCGCCGACGAGGCGCTCGACCTCCGGCCGGGAGAGCTCGCGCTCGTCGTGCCGCTCGTGGCCGGGCTGCTCTTCCTCTCCGCCTGGCCGGCGGGCATCAGCAACCACTCGTTCTTCGGCCCGAGCCCGACGGCGGCCGTGCGGAGCCAGTTCAAGTGACGCTGAACACGCCCCCCATCGACTGGTTCGGGCTCAGCCCGGTTCTCACGCTCATCGGCACGGCGTTCGCCGCGCTTCTCTGTGCGGTGCTGGTGCCACGTGCCGTGCGCCGGCTCGCCGTCACCGGAATCGGCATCGCCGGCTTCACCGCCGGGATCGTCCTCGCCGTCTGGCTCTATGTCGACAGCGCAAACGGGCACACCATCGCTGCCGGAGCGTACTACCGCGACCGCTGGACCTCGCTCGGCCAGATCATCATCTTCGCCGTCGGACTGGCGACGACGCTCCTCGCAGTGGAGCACGCCCCCGGCTGGGGCCGTGACGCCGACCCCGTCCGGCGCGACGACCATGTGGCGGAGTTCTTCGCGCTCCTGCTCGCATCGGCAGCCGGGATGGCGTTCTTCGTCGGGGCCGCGAACCTGATCACGCTCTTCCTCTCCCTCGAGTGGTTCTCGATCGCGCTCTATGTCATGTGTGCGATCGACTACGACCTCGAGGGCTCGCTCGAAGCAGGGCTCAAGTACCTCATCGTCGGGTCGTTCGGTGCGGCGACCCTTCTCTTCGGCTCGGCACTCGTCTACGGCGCAACGGGGACGGTCTCGTTCAGCGGCATCGCCGACGCGATCGCGGCCAAGGGCCTGACCGGCGACACGTTCGTCGTCGTCGGGATCGCGCTGATCATCGCGGGGCTCGGCTTCAAGATGTCGGCCGCGCCGTTCCACATGTGGACGCCGGATGTCTACGAAGGCGCGCCGACGGCTGTGACCGCCTGGATGTCGTCCGCGACCAAGGTCGCGGCGCTCCTCCTCACGTTCCGCGTGATGACGACGGCGTTCCCGGAGAACCAGCACCTCTGGGGCTGGGCCTTCGCGATCATCGCCACGATCTCGCTCGCGATCGGCAACTTCGCCGCGCTCGTGCAGCAGAACGTCAAGCGGATCCTCGCCTACTCCGCGATCGCGCAGGCGGGCTTCATGCTCATCGGCCTCAGCACGGGAAGTGCCCTCGGCGCGCGCGCGCTCATGTATTACCTCATCCCGTACTCGGCGGCGGCGTTCGGCTCCTTCGCCATTATCGCCGCGCGCGAGCGGGAGCTCGGCGTTCCGGTGACGCTCGACAACCTCGCCGGCTTCGGCTGGGAACGTCCCTTCCTCGGCGTCGCAATGTGGTTCTTCGTCTTCGGCTTCGCCGGCCTGCCGCTCACCGGCGGCTTCGTCGGCAAGTTCTACGTCTTCGCCGCGGCGTACGCCCACGGCTGGGTCTGGCTGGTGATCGTCGGCGTGCTCGCGACGCTCGTCAGCCTCTACTACTACCTCGCAATCGTGCGGGCGATGTACATGCGGCCCTCGGAGGAGCTCCAGGTGCTGCCGCGCGGCGGAGTTGCCGTGACGGGCGGCGCGCCGGCACGCGAGACGCTTCTCCACCTCGCGGTCGGCGCCGCGTTGGTCGTCGCGGTCGGCTCTCTCTTCGCCGTCCAGCCACTGATCGATCTCGCGCAGCACGCCGCGGCCGCATTGCCTCTCTGAGAGCGGTCTGCAAGGAACGCGCAAGTTCTCGGCCGCGGGCTCGTGCTGACGGTCGCAACCGAGGCGGTGCTCGACGCGGTGTTCGGCCGGGAAGCGGCGCGCCGGCGACGTCCGCGCCGTCTGCGGTTGTTCCGCCCAGCGGATGTCCGATCGGCACCGGCACGATCCAGGTCGCCCAGCTCGCGCCGCCGGTGAGGCGCTCGACGAAGACGCTGCACACCCACATCACGATCCCGGCGTGCAACGGCCGACCCGCACAGGAAGCCACCGTCTACGCGGTCGCGATCCTGTTCAACCAGTTCGAGCCGATGCAGGCGACGCCAGCCGCAGACGGCACGGTCACACTCGTAGAGCAGAAGCGAAGTGGCTTTCCCGCCGGCCGGCGCCAGCACCTGTTCGCGGTGTTCCGCCGCGCCACGAAACCGGGCGACTCGCTGCTCGACGGGGTGTCCTCTCGTCGGGTGGTCGCGTTCCGCTTCGCGCACCACTAGGCAGCAAACGGCGGCGGTGCCTGCCCGCTCCGGCCGGACGCCACCGTCCCGTCTGAAAAAGCTGTGCAAAACGGCGCCGGCTTTACGTGCGCGTCACCCACGTCTGGGTACCGGTATCCCTGGAATAGCCCATCGGACTACGAAGGAGATGGAGATGAGACGAGGGATGCTGGGAACGACGATCGCGATCGCCGTAGCCGCGTTCGTCATCGGCGCCGCCTTCGGGCGGCCGGGTAGCGGTCGAGCCGCCGGCGCCGCACCCGTGAACACAGGCACACCGACGATCTCGGGGGCGGCGCAGGACGGCCAGACGCTGACGGTAAGCAACGGGAGTTGGGACGGAAGCCCGACCTCGTACACCTATGCCTGGAGCAGGTGCGATGACAAGGGCTCGTGCTCCGTGATCACCGGCGCGACGAGCGCGACCTACAAGGCCACGAAGGACGACGTGGGCGACACGCTCCACCTGACCGTGACGGCGACGAACGCGGGCGGCTCCGGTCACGCAACCGCAGCACCATCCGCAACGGTCTCGAGCGGGGATGCCCCGACGCCGACGACGGCGCCGAACATCTCGGGAACGCTTCAGGTCGGCTCGACCCTGACGACGAGCGAAGGCACATGGAACGGAGCCCCGACCTCGTACACACTCGTCTGGAGCCGCTGCGACGCACACGGCGACAGCTGCGCGGCGATCGACGGCGCGACGAGCGTCACGCACACCCTGATGCAGGCGGCCGCAGGTAGGACGCTGCGTGTCTCGGTCGTGGCGACCAACGACAATGGTTCGACCCAGTTCACCTCGACGCCGACGGCGGCGGTTCCGGAAGCGGTGCCGACCGGCTGCCCCGCGGGCACCGGCACGATCCAGATCACCGACCTGAAGATGCCGGCACGGCTCAGCATCGACGCGGCGACGATCGCGCCCAAGCTGGTGACGCTCGGGACGCACACCATCCAGCTGCACATCCGCGTCACTGCGTGCGGCGGCCGGTCCGTACAGGGCGCCTCGGTCTTCGCCACGCCGATCCCGTACAACCAGTTCGAGGGCCCGGACCAGACGACGGGAGCCAACGGCACAGTGACGCTGACAGAGCAGCGGCGGCGCGGATTCCCCGCGAGGCGTCATCAGCAACATCTGCTCGCGGTCTTCGTCCGCGCCACGAAGCCCGGTGACCCCGTGCTCGGCGGCGTCTCGACGCGGCGCACGGTCGCGTTCAGGGTCAACCTGCCGTAGAGGAACGAGCAGGCGGCGGCACCCTGCCCGTGCGGGGTGCCGCCCGCCGGCCTCAGGCAGCGCGGGAGAGGAGCTCGTCGACCTCCGCGGGCCGCAGACGGCGTTGCGGACGGCGCGTTCGGCGCGGCACGCGCATCGGCTCGAGCACCCAGGCGACGAGCGGAACGCCGTAGACCAGCAGCGCCAGCAACAGCCCCCAGGTCGCGAGCGGAGATGCCCCCGCCCCCGCCGGGGCGTTCTCCCGCGCTGCCGAAGCCACGACGATGAGCGCGAGCGCGACACCGCTCGTCACGGCGCCGAGCAGCGCAGGGCGTCCCTCCAGCGTGTCGCTGACAGCGACGAACGCGGCCGCTGCAGCTGCGGGAACGGCGAGCAGTCCGAGCCAGAGCGCGAGTCCGCCGAATCCCACGGCTCCGGCCGCGAGCGCAGCCGTCGCGAGCACCAGGGGCAGGAGCCGCGAACCCACGCGTAAAGGTTCATGGCCGCATCGGACGGTCCTCCCTGAGTAGTCTCGCGACGTCCAACTCCAAGGAGCTCACGCATGCCCGAAACGACCCTGACATGGCTCGGCCACTCGGCCTTCCGCTTCGATACTCCCGGCGGGAAGCGGGTCTACATCGACCCCTTCCTGAACGGGAATCCGAAGTGCCCCGAGTCGGAGCTCGAGCCCGAGCGGATCGACGTGATCGCGCTCACCCACGGCCACGGCGACCATGTCGGCGACACGATCGACCTCGCGAAGAAGCATGGCTGCACTGTCATCGGTGCCGTCGAGCTCGCCTGGTGGCTGCAGGGGAAGCAGGGCGTCGAGAACGTCCTCGATCCGAACAAGGGCGGAACCGTCGAGGCTGCGGGTGTCAAGTTCACGCTCACGAACGCACACCATTCGAGCTCGAATCCCGACGGCGACTACATGGGAGAGCCGTGCGGGATCGTGGTCGAGGTCGAGAACGGGACGAAGCTCTACTTCGCCGGGGACACATGCGTCTTCGGGGACATGCAGCTCATCCGCCGGCTCTACGCACCGGACGTCGCGATCCTCCCGATCGGCGGCCACTACACCATGGATCCCAGGGAAGCCGCGGTCGCGCTCGAGCTGCTCGGCACGAAGCGCTGCGTCCCCTGCCACTACGGCACCTTCCCGCCGCTGGTGGGGACGCCGGCCCAACTTCGCGAGCTCGCGCCTGACGTCCAGGTGGACGAGATCGAGCCCGGCGACTCGGTCACTCTATGAGGGAGCGCTGGTGGGGCGGCAGCGGCCGGCGTGTGCCGGAGCTCGCGGTCGAGGGAGACCCCGCCGTGCCGGCGGACGAGGCGCTCGTCTTCGACGGAGTCGCCGACATGCAGCCGATTGTCGAGGCGTTCGAGGCAGGTCGTCCCGTCGTCGTTCGTGCCGCGTCGCCGGAGGAAGTGCGCGCGGCGCTCGCGCGCCCCGAGGTGGCGGCCGTCCTCGTCCCGCAGGAGAGGAGTGACCTGCTCGGGCTCGATCTGACCGAGCTCACGTATGGCTGAGCCTGTCGTCGCGACGTACTCGATCGCCGCGTGCGACCTCGAGGCGAAGCAGTGGGGGGTCGCCGTCCAGTCGAAGTTCCTCGCCGTCGGCTCGGTCGTCCCGTGGGCCGAGCCGGACAGCGGCGCAATCGCGACGCAGGCCTACGCGAACCCGAGCTACGGCCCGAACGGGCTGGCCCTCCTGCGCGACGGCCTGAGCGCCGGCGAGGTCGTGGAGCGCCTCACGTCTGAGGACGAGGGACGCGGCGAACGCCAGCTCGGCGTCGTCGACGCGCAGGGACAAAGCGCCGGCTGGACCGGCGTGGACTGCAACGACTGGGCCGGACACCGCACCGGTCCCGGCTACGCGGCGCAAGGCAACATCCTGGTTGGCGAGGAGACCGTTGCCGCACTCTCGACGACGTTCGAAGCGAACGCGCAGCTGCCCCTCGCGCAGCGGCTGATCGAGTGTCTCGCGGCGGCGCAGGTCGCGGGGGGCGACAGGCGCGGCCAGCAGTCGGCCTCCCTCCTGGTGGTGCAGAAGAACAGCGGCTATGCCGGCCTGTCGGACCTCGTCGTCGACCTCCGCGTGGACGACCACGAGCGGCCGATCGAGGAGCTGCGCCGTCTCTACGAGCTCCATGACCGCCTATTCGGACTGAGCCCGCGTGAGGACTGGCTGCGGCTCGAGGGCGACCTGCGCGCGGAGGTCGGCGAGCGGCTCGCCCGGCTCGGCTACGACTCGCTCGACGCCTGGGCCGGAGTCGAGAACCTCGAGGAACGCGTCGACGGCGAGGAGTCCATCGACCCGGTGGTGCTCGACGCGCTGCGCGAGGCGAGCTCGTGAGAACCCTCCACATCGACGACGTCAAGGGGCTACCGGTCCTCGGCACGCTCCTCTGGCAGCCCGTCCGCCGGCCGCTCGGCATCACCGCGTTCGGCATCAACGCGTACACGGCGGGTAACGCCGGCGACGAGGTCGTCGAAGATCACACGGAACAGACGCACGAGGAGGCGTACATCGTCATCCGCGGTCACGCGACCTTCACCGTCGACGGCGAGGCGATCGACGCGCCCTGGGGGACAATCGTCTTCCTGGACGACCCGAAGCAACGACGGCACGCGATCGCGAAGGAAGCAGGGACGACGGTGCTCGCGATCGGCGGTGAGCCAGGCGCGCACACGACCTCGTCCTGGGAGTACATCTTCCCGTCGCTGCCCGCGCGCAATGCCGGCGACTGGGACACCGCGCGGACGATCCTCGAGGAGGCGCTTGCCGAGCGGGACATCCCTGCGATCCGCTACCACCTGGCCTGTGTCGAGGCGCGCGCTGGGAACGCCGATCGTGCGCTCGAGGAGCTGCGGATCGCCTGTGAAGCGCGGTCCGACTATGCCGCTCTCGCGGGCCAGGAAGACGACCTCGCCTCGCTTGGAGACGACCCGCGCTTCCCCCGCTAGCGGTCGCCCGGCAGCCGCACGCCGGCCAGCGAGCTTGCGGAGCGCCGGCACCGGATCGGCCTCCGGTCGCGCGACGAGCAGGACGGCGCCGTGCCCCTCGTCCCGCACGAGCGAATCGACGAGCAGCTGCAGCCCGAGGGCGAGGGCGAACGCCTTGTGCGCCTGCTCCCCGCCGAACGGGACGAGCTCGTCCTCCTGCGCAAGTCCGGCGACGACGTCGCCCCAAGTGATCGCGCCCATCGACACGTCGACGACGATCGGGTCGCCGTCCCAGCTCGCCGAAGGCGAGCGGTCTTGGCGGCCGGGCGGCGGCGGCTTTGCCGGCGCCGCTTCCAGCCCTGAGCTCGGGATGCCGATCGCAAGCGGGTTCGTGCCGGCGAGCTTCGGCCCGCCTGACGGATGTCCAAGCCGCCGCGGTGAGGTCGCCGTCAGCACGCCGGCGAGGCCGCCCTTCGCAAGGCGACGCGCATGGTGTCCGAGCATCCCGGTGGGGAACGTCCGCTCACAGACGACGAGCCGCGCATGCGAAGGCGGGTGCTCGAGCTGTGCGCGCACGACACGCCCCACGACGAGGTAGCCGATCGCGCCGCCACCATGCCAGCGTTGAAAGCCGCTCTCCTCCTCGAGCAGCGTCGGCTCGGCCGACGGGTCGTAGCCCTCGAGCCCTTCGAGCCACGGGATCCGCGCGTGCCCGTGCCCCTGCTTGCCCCGCTGCTCGGCCCCGTCGAAGTGCGCCCACAGCTCCTGGGCGTCGGCCTCCGCGAAGCCGAGCGCCCGCAGCCGGCCCAGGCCCTCGTCAGCGTCCACGGAACCTCGTCGCGACGATGGCCGCGACGCCCATTGCACCGGCAACGACGAGCGTAGGAGAAACGCGCCGACGCGCATGCGGGTAGGCGCGACTGCTGAACTCGAGCGCGGGCCACCCGCGATCCCTCGCAATCCGCCGAAGCTCGCGATCGGGGTTGACCACGACGGGATGCCCGACGGCTTCCAGGAAGGGGAGGTCGGTATGGCTGTCGGAGTAAGCGGTGCAGGCCGAGAGGTCGAGATCCTCGCTCGCGGCAAGCTCCCGCAGGCAGTCGGCCTTGGCGTCGGCATGCAGCGCTCGCAACGCGCGACCGGTGTAGCGGCCGTCCCGCACCTCGCAGAGCGTCCCGAGCGCGCCGTCGAAGCCGAGATCAGCGGCGATCGCCTCCACGATCTCCTGCAAGGTGGCGGAGACGATGTAGACGCCCTCACCCCGTTCGCGGTGGCGCTCGACGAGGCGCAGCGGCTCGGCATAGACGAGGGGACGCAGCACCGGCTCCATCGCCTCGGCCACGAGCTCGCGCAGCTCCTCGGGCCTATAGCCGGCGAGAACGCGCAGTCCATCCTCGGCGCCTCGGCGGACCGCCTCGTGGCCCGCGCCGCGCGCGACGAAGAGAAGCTGCCAGGCCGCGGCCTGCAGGAGCTGGCGGCGCGAGATCACGCCACGCTCGCGAAAGGAACCGGCGAGTGCCAGGGCCGAAGACCGGCGCAGAAGCGTCCGGTCGAGGTCGAAGAAGGCGGCTGCCGGCACCAGTCTCAGGGCTGGAGGCCCGCGGCAGCCAGCCCTTCCTCACGCCCCGGATAATCCTGCATCCGCACGATCTTCCCGCCGCGGACGTCGATCATCTGGAACAGGTTCCCTCTGTAGGTCTTCGCGCCGAGCCGGCGAAGGCGCTTGCCGCGGACCTCGATCAGCACACTTTGACCGAGCTCGATCGTCATGCCCGGACGCAGACGATTCGCCGGCCCCGAACGCCATAGCAGCGTCTTCACGATCATGTCGCCGTCACGGCACGGATTCCAGGCCCCTTCGCGTGCCGGATGCCACGTGGCGTCATCCGCGATCAGCGTGCGCAACTGCCGATGGTCGCCCTTGCGAGCGAGGCCGTAAGCCTGCCGGACGATCTCCAGGGCCTCGCTCATCCCACCAGGGGCAGGGACTTGACGATCCCCGGCCCCGGCGCGCGGCGCAGCTCCTCGATCTCCTGCGCGATCGCGGCGATCGCCTGCGCCGAGTCCGCCTCAGGCAGCGCCAGGACGACCGGCACGCCCGCGTCACCCTGCTCGCGCAACGCCGGATCGAGGGGCACTGTGCCGAGCAGCGGCACGCCCAGCTCGCCGGCGAGTTCCTGGCCGCCCCCGCTGCCGAAGACGTCGCCGGACATGTTCTCGATGACGCCGAGCAGCCGCATGTTCGTCTTCTGCGCCATGCCAGCGGCCCGCGCCGCTACATCCTGCGCGAGCTTCTGCGGGGTCGTTACGACGACGACCTCGGCGCGAGGCAAGAGTTGGCCGAGCGAGATCGACACGTCGCCCGTGCCCGGCGGCATGTCCACGACGAGCACGTCGATCTCGCCCCAGTGGACGTCCGTCAGGAACTGCTCGAGCGCGCGGTGGAGCATCGGGCCGCGCCACATGACGGGCTCGCTGCTGGTCTCGAGGAAGAAGCCGATCGACATCAGCTTCAGGTCGTCCTTCACCGGCGGCACGATCATCTCGTCCACGGCGACCGGCCGCTGGCGAATACCGAGGATGTGCGGGATCGAATGGCCGTAGATGTCCGCGTCGAGGACGCCGACGCTGTGGCCCGACTGCGAGAGGGCGACCGCGAGGTTCGCGGCGATCGATGACTTGCCGACGCCTCCCTTGCCGCTCGCAATCGCGAGTACGCGGCAGTCGTGCGGTAGCCGGATCACGCCCTCGCGCTCCGGCGCGCCGCCGCGCAGCTTCTGCGTCAGCGCCTGCCGCTCTTCGGGGGTCATGACGTCGAAGGAGAGCTCGACTCCCGTCACCCCCTGAATCCCCGCGAACGCCTGCTCCACCTGATCCTGGAACGAGTCGCGTAGCGGGCAGCCGGCCACGGTCAGGACGATCGTGAGCGCGACGACGCCGTCGTGCACCTCGAGGTCGCGCACCATGTCGAGCTCGGTCACCGGACGCCGGAGCTCCGGGTCGATCACCTGCTCGAGAGCCTTCAGGACCTCGTCACGATTGGTCTCCACAGAGTCGAGGGTAGCGCCTTCCTTTCGGGCAGGAGGGCGGCTGCTGACGGCGAAGCGCTCGCCGTGACCTCGGACTCCACGCGCTGGCCCCTGCTGGAGGAGCGCGCCCCGTTCGCGACGGCGAGCCGCGGCCGCCGCACCCGAAGGCCGGCGCGCTCGGCGTGGCTGCTCGCGGGCCTCGCCTTCCTCTGCGGCGGCCTCGTCAGCGCGGCCGCGTTCTCGATCGGCTGGCGTCACCAGGCGCAGCGCGACAACGCGGCACAAACCGCGCTTGCCGCCGCAACCGCACGGACGCACCGACTCGAGCAGAGGATCACCGCGCTGCAAGCCTCGCTGGACGGTGCCCGTGGCGCCGCAGCATCAGCCGCCGCGGCAGAGAAGGCTCTCGCTCGCACCGGCACGCGAGTCGGAGCCGATGCAGCCGACTCGAGCAGCAAAGCCGCCTCGATCTCCTCGGGCGCCGGCTCGGTCACCACGGCAGCGGCGCGGATCGCGAGCGAGTTGAAGACGCTCGACACGTATCTCACGACGACTCCGGTGGGGCAGCTCGATCCGGGCTACATCGCGAGCCAAACCGCGTATGTCGCCCAGCAGCTGACCCGGCTGCAGGGAGACGCCGGCATCCTCGGCCGCTCGGTCGCCTCGTTCGAGACGACTCTGCGCAAGCTCAGGCTTGACGCAAACGGGCTAAAAGCCCCCTGAGCCTCCTCAAGTGCCGTCTTTTTCGGGCACTCTGTTCGAGGTATGAGCGGAATGGCCGCGCGTTTGACGAAGATTCTGCTGCTCGCAGGGCTGGCCTTCGCCGTCACAGCGTCGAGCGGCGCCGCCGCGAGCCCGGCTAGCACGCCCATCCTCGGCGTCGTGCCGCACACCGGCCAGCTGGCGCCGGCACCGCACGCACTGTCGAGGGCGATCCGTGCCGCCGGCCCGACGACACTCACGTTCGACGCGAGCTACGAGAACGTGATCAACCAATACTTCACGGACGTCGCCGCGGCCAGCGGCCGCACCGACAACGTCTATTCCGTAGCGACCCAGTATTACGACAATCCCGGCTCCGTCCACATCCAGTACCAGTCGACGTTCGGAGGCTCGTACATCGACCATGACCCGCTCCCGGCGAGCGGCTGCACCGACGGCTTGGACCCGTACTGTCTCACGGACCAGCAGCTCGAGGACGAGATCCAGACCGTCCTGACCGCCAAGGGCTGGCAGGGCGGCCTCGACCACGTCTTCTTCCTCATGACGCCCAACGGTGTCGGGTCGTGTTTCGACGCCCTCACCAACCAGTGCTCGACGAACGCTTTCTGCGCCTACCACAGCGCCTTCACCGACTCGAACAGCGAGGACGTCATCTACGCGAACGAGCCCTACGAGGGACCGTATCCGGGCTGTACCGGCGATACCCAGGGCTTCCCGCAGGACACGGATGCGGACACGACCGTCAACACGATCAGCCACGAGCACAATGAGTCGATTACCGATCCGTTGGGTAATGCCTGGATAGCCGGCGACGGAAGCGAGGAAAGTGACCTCTGTGCGTACGGCTTCGGAACCCAGACGAACCCCGGGCTCAGCGCCTACAACCAGGTGATCAACAACAACCACTACGACCTGCAGGAGGAATGGAGCAACGCGGCCGTGCCGTTCCCCGGCGGCTGTGTGCAGAGCCTCGGCGGCCCAACCTCACCACAGCCGCCAAACGACGGCAGCGGGCCACTCGTCTTCAACGGCGGGCCGGTGATGCACACCAACACGACGTACGCGATCTACTGGCTCCCGACGGCCCGCAACACGAGCGCTCCGGCCGTCACCGGAACGGACGCCGTGAACAAGACGCTCACGACGTCGGCTGGGTCGTGGGCCGCGGGCGCCGCGCCGTTCTCCTACCAGTGGCAGCGTTGCTCCTCGACCGGGACAGGCTGCGTCGCCATCTCCGGCGCCACGGCCACCAAGTACAAGCTGACGCGCGCCGACGCCGGCCACGTCGTGCGCTCGACGGTTCGCGCCACCAATGTGAACGGCGCGTCGCAGCCCGCGGCGTCGGCGGCCACGGCTCGCGTGATCGACGTCCCGGCCGTCACCAAGAAGCCGCACATCTCAGGCCGTGTGCGGACCGGAAAGAAGCTGTCCGGCCGCCACGGCTCGTGGACGTACTCCCCGACCTATCGCTACCAGTGGCTGCGCTGCAACGCGCACGGCGGCAGTTGCTCGAGCATCCACACCGCGACGCATCCGAAATACAGGCTCATGAGGCGCGATGCCGGTCACCGGCTGCGCCTTCGCGTCACCGCCGCCAACGCCGCAGGAAGCAAGAGAGCAATCTCGAGCGCAACCGCACGCGTGCCGGCGGCGAAGCGCTAGAACCCGTTTCTCGTGCTCCGGCTAGGGCTTCTTGCCCTTGCTGACCACGAGATTGACCTTCGCGCCCGCCGCCAAGCTCGTCCCAGGCTTGGGCCTCTGCGAGAGCACGCGTCCCTTCTTGACCTTCGAGAACTTCTTCGTGACCTTGCCGACCGTGCAGTGGGCCTGCGAGAGCGCGCTCCTCGCGGCCGCAAGCTTCTTCCCCTTCACCTTCGGAACGAGGCAGACCGGCGCGGAAGACTGGAGCGTGAAGGTCGCAGACACCGACCGCGCCTGACTCATTGTCACGATGCAGCCGCCGGTGCCCGAGCAGGCTCCGGACCAACCGGAGAAGACCGAACCGCTCGCCGGCGTCTCGTCGAGCGTCACGCTCGCCCCGGTGGAATACGCGTGAGAGCACGTCGTGCCACAGTTGATGCCGGCCGGGCTCGAGGTGACGGTGCCCGATCCGTTGCCCGAGCTCGCGACGGTCAAGGTCTGGATGGGCGCCTGAACGGTGACCTGAATCGACTTGCTGCCGGTGCGCCCGCCGTTCATAAGCGAGTCGCTGTCGGTCACGGTCAGCGTGACGGTCTTCGTGCCCGGCGAGGCGTAGGTGTGACCCGCCGTGAGGGCGGCCGTCGTCGTCGTCTGCCCGTCGCCCCAGTTCCACTTGTACTGGATGATCGAGTCGCCGGGGAACGGCGCGCTGCTACCCGACGCGCTGAAGTTGTGGGAGACGCCGACCGTGAGCGTGCCCGGGCTCTGGATCACGGCAGCCGGCGAGATCGGCTGGAACGGCGTGACGCCGTTCGGCGTCCCCACGCCGGAGACGCCGTCGTAGCCCGGCTCGGCATTGCACTGATACTTGTTCGCCAGCACCGCGACGCCGGACGAGCCCCACTGGCAGTCGATCAGGCCTGCACCGAAAGTGTTCGGGTTCGGAACGCCGAAGAAGTTCCCGCAGGGCGTCGGATCCGTGTTGTCGCAAGCACCGGTGCCGCCGACCGTCACGTCGTAGAGCTGCGCGGGAGCGGTGTGGAAGTGGCCGTAGAGCGTCATCGCGGGATAGTTCACGCCGGCCGGCCCGCCGGCGAGCCCCCACATGGCAGCGACGAGCGGCGAGGCGAGCGAGGTGCCGCCGACGGTTTCCCAACCGCAGCTCGTGCTGTCTGTGTTGCCATAGTTCTGGCAGATGTCGTAGCCGGTGAAGTAGTCGGCGTCGGCGGCGATGTCGACACCGTTCCGGAGCGTTGCGCCGCAGCCGAGCGTGCTATAGCCGGAGACGTCCTGCTGCCACGGCTGCGCGCTGTAGATGCGAGCTGCAACCGCTGCCCGGCGGCGCCGCCCGTGATTCCGTAGGTATTGGCGAACGCGAAGCCCTCGGCGTCGAACGGGCCGTTGTCGTTCCAGACGGTCTCGCTCGCCCGGCGTACCGTTCGGGTTCAGGTCGAGCGTCGTCCCGCCGACGCCCACGACGGTGGTGTATGACGCCGGTACCTGCGGGGCGTCGTCGGAGGCGGCACCCAGATTGAACCCGTCCCAGTCGTACCAGCCGTCGTCGCCGGTCGAGGCGAGGATGGCGACGCCCTGGTGGTTGTAGTCGCTCGCCTGCGGATCGGACGGAAACTCCGTGCCGCCGTACGAGTTGCTGACGATCGTCGCGCCGAGCGATACGGCCTCGTCGACCGCTGCGCCGAGGTTGGGGTTGTTGCTGTCCGTCGCCTCGACGAGCAGGATCTTGCACGCGTGGCACAGCCCGCGCACCGTTTGGACGTCCAGCGTGATCTCGCCCGCCCATCCCGGATCGGGCGCGGGGAGTGTGGAGCCTCCGCTCTGGTTCACGACCCTGAAGGACGACGATGTCTCGGCGGGCAGACCGTACTGAGCGTCGAACGTGTTCAGGTCGGCCAGCACCGTCGGGTCGTCGAAGGCGTCCACGATCGCCACGGTCTGGCTCGTCGCCGCGGCCGGATTCACGCCGTAGGCCGCCGCGAGCTGGCCGGGCGAATAGCCGCCGGCCGGACCTGAGGCGACAGAGCTCACCGCGGCCGGCCGCGCCAGCCCGGCCTCGCGAAGCTGCGCTGCCGTGGCCGAGGACACCTGCTTCGTCACCAGCCGGATCGCCAAGCACGACGACTCACCCGGGAGGGCGGCCGAGCACAGTCGCTGCGGCAGCTGGACGGTGGTCGTGCCCGACGCCGTGCCGGCGGATGGGAAGGAGAACGCCGGCACGGCCCCTCCGACCAAGAGCACGACAAAGACGACAAGCGATCCGAGCGCGAGGCGTGCCGGGAACGGCAGGTGCCGCGCTCCGCGGCGGTGACTCGACACGAGTTGTACCTCTCTCCTGAAGCGACTGCGGGACAATCAAGAGATACAGCATGCCCCGGATACCTCAATCACCCGTTTGCGCGTCCCGGCGAAGCGCGGCGGCGATCCGGCTGCAGACGGCCTCCGAACCGGCCGCGACGACGCGCGAACGCTGCTCGAGGTCGAGGGGGGCGGCGCCGAAGGCCTCCTCGACGTCGAAGAGATCTACCGCGAGCCCCAGCTCCCGGCAGAGGAGCTGTGCAGCGGCGATGTCGACCGACCGCGCGGGCTTGAGCGAGCAGACGGCATCGACGCGACCCGCGGCAAGGTGGCAGAGCGAGAGAGCGAGCGAGCCCATGATCCGGAGCCGGTGGGCAAGATCCGCGACCTTCGGCGCGTCCCGGGCGACAAGCGACGTGCGCGTGGCCTCGAAGGAGAGGATCTCGACCTCGTCCTTCGGCAGCACGACACCGAGCGATTCGCCGTCGAGCCACGCTCCCTCGCCTCGTCGTGCCGTCCATTCCTCGCGAGAGCCGAAGTCGTGGACGAAGCCGAAGACGACGTCGTCCATCGTCTCCCCTTCCGCCACCGCAATCGAGAGGGAGAAGAACGGGATGCCGCGCTTGGCGTTGAGCGAGCCGTCGATCGGATCGACGACCACCAGGGGCAGCCCCGTGCCACCCACGCGGCCGACTTCCTCCGAGACGACGGCGCCCGCAGCGTCCCGCACCCGGGCGAGGATGACCTCCTCCGCAGCCCGGTCGATCGCCGTCGTGTCGTCACCCCCGAGGCCTTCCCCCACCACGGGTTCGCGCTCGACACGCGTGGGCAGTTGCTCGAGCACGGCGTCGACGTCCGCGACGGCGGCCCGGCAGAGCTCCAACCAGTCAGTCAGTGTTCCGCTCCGGCGCCGTCGAGCCTACGTCGAGCGGGAGGAAGAGCAGGCCGGACGTCAGCTTCGGGTAGAAGAACGTGCTCTTCTGCGGCATCACATCGCCGCGGCGCGCGACGTCCCAGACGTCCTCGATTCGCGTCGGGCGCAGCAGGAAGGCCGCCTCGGCCTCGCCACGATCGACCGTGGCGACCGCTTCCTCGCGACGCGGCGTGTAGGTGACGCCGCCCGGGGCGGCCCGTTCCACGACCTCGGGGTCGAGTCCGCTCCCGTCCAACAGCTCGTAGCGCTCCGCCCGGTAGAGCACAGGGCCGGGAAGGTCGGCACCGGGAGGCTCGATCGGCGTCCCCTCGGCCGCACCGGCGCTCTGCGCGACCCGGTGCGTAGGAAAGATCGTCAGTCCCTCCTGACCGGTGGGGACGATCACCGCGAGCAGCCAGGCCGAAGCCTCGCTGCCCTCTTCCTCGTGAAAGGCGAGCGCCGTCTCGTAGCGATGATGCCCGTCCGCGATCAGGAGCTGCGCGTCGGCGAGCTCCTCGGCCAGCGCCTCGGAGAACTCCGCGTCGAGTCGCCAAAGCCGCGAGATCACACCGCCTTCGTCCGCCTCGATGTCCGGCTCGCCGAGACCGTCTACCTCGACCGTGCCGTCCCAGAGAAAGAAGAGCGGCTCGAGCTGCGTGCGCGTGGCCCGCAGCAGCCGCAGCCGGCCCTCCTTCGGTCCCGCGTGTGTGCGCTCATGCGGTAGGACGACTCGGTTCTCGTACGGCTCGAGCCGGAGGGCCGCCACCAGGCCCTCGCGGCGGCGGGCGACGCCGTCGGGGCCGACGTACTCCTGCGCGAGCCACCAGCACGCTGCGTCGGGATCGCGGGCGAGGACGCCCTGCTCACGCCACTCCGCGAGGCTCGCGGCTGCCTCCTCCTCGGAGTCGGGCAGCGTCAGGTGGACGACGTTGTGGGCGCTTTGTCGGAGGAGCTGTTCGCGTTGCTCCGGTCCGATGACGTCGTACGGCGGCGCGACGAGCGATTCGAGCGGGCCGGCGACAGCCGGGTCGTAGCGGAGCGCGCGGAACGGCCGTACGACTGCCACGGCACTGACCGTACCAACCGGGCGGCCTGGCTACCGCTCCTCCGGCTCGTGCGCGCGACCACGGGAGATGCTCTGGTCCAGGCACGGCGGCTCAGCTGCAGTAACTCAACCGTGAAGGCGGCCAGGAGCCCGAAGCCGACCACCAGGACCCGCCGGAGCACGCGGGCACTCCAGCGAACGCGGAGACTCAGATCCCGCTTGTGGTCGGGCATCAGGTGTCGGCGATGGTCGATGACGAGCACCTGATCCTGCGGGACGACGGCGATGACGGCTGACGTGGGGATGCGCCGTACACGATGTCTGCTCGTCCGTACCTCGAGCACCGACGGGTCGTAGGGGTTGATGTCCGCGAGGACGCGCTCCACCGTGCCGCGCCCGCCGCCTGAGAGCGAGAACCCGACACAGTTGGCGAGCCAGTAACGGGTGACGGGGCTCGAAGCGTCGAACCTCCGACTCTGGCGCATCGCAACCGCCATCACGCCCCGGTACCCCGTTACCCCGCCATGCGAAACTCCCCCGCGTGACCGCCATCGCGGAGCTCGAGGAAAACCGCACAGTGGAAGGCGTTTACGCCGTCGCGCGCAAGGAGCGGCTGCGGACGCGAAACGGCTCGAGCTACCTCGTGCTCGAGCTCGTCGACGCGAGCGGGCGCATCGGAGCCCGGGTGTGGAACGACGTCGACCTCCTGGACGGACGCTTCGAGACGGGCGACGCGGTGCGAGTGCTCGGCCGCGTCGAGCGGTTCCGGAACGAGCTCCAGGTCGAAGTGCGAACGCTCGAACCGGCCGAGGGCGTCGACCCGGCGGAACTGACTCCGGGGCTTCGACGGGACGCCGATGAGCTCGAGGGCTTCCTCGAGTTTCTCGTCGGCGAGGTGCGCGACGACGCGCTTCGCGGAGTCGTCAAGCGGGCGCTCGCAGAAACGCCGCTCCGGGCGTATCCGGCGACTCCGGCAGGCCACCACTCGTATGCCGGCGGCCTGCTCGAGCACACGGTCGGGGTCGCCACGCTCTGCCGCGAGCTCACCCAGATCCATCCGCGCCTGCGCGCCGATCTGCTGCTCGCCGCGGCGCTCGTCCACGATGTCGGCCGCACGCGCGAGCTGGGCGGGCCGCCGGTCTTCGCCGCGACCGACGAGGGGCGGCTGCTCGGCCACGTTCACCTCGGGCTCCGGTTGCTCGAAGAGCTGGGCGCCCCCGCCGAGCTGTTGCACGCGGTCGCCTGCCACCACGACGCCCGCGCCGCTCGCACTGCGGAGGCCGCCGTCCTCTACCACGCGAACCAGCTCGACGCCGTCGCCGCGACCCGGCCGGTGCCCGACTAGGGATGTGGCCGGTAACGTCGCCCGCTTCCTGGGTCGCGAGCACCAAGCGATGCACGGACGCAGGGCGCGTTCATCGCAGCGCTATGGACGCGCCTGAGGACGCTGCAGTGCGCCGTGTGATCGCGGGCCAGGGAGCCGGCGAACGCTGCCGGTTACGTCACTAGCTTGGGCGCAGCACTGCTGGCGCTCAGCGCCAGCCTCACCTGGGGCGTCGGCGACTTCCTCGGCGGCGTGAAGTCGCGCGTCATCCCCAGCCTGCTGGTGATGGCCGCGTCGCAGCCGTTCGGCCTCGCCGCGCTCGGCATCGCAGTCGCGATCCGAGGAACGGGGATCCCGGGCGACGAGGTGGCGTGGTCAGTGCTCTCAGCAGTGCTCGGCACAGTCGGGCTCTTCGCGTTCTATCGCGGCATGGCGGCGGGAGCGATCAGCGTCGTGGCACCGATCGCCGCCCTCTCGGCCGGCATTCCGGTGATCTGGGGCGTGGCGGTCTCCGGCGATCGCGTCTCCGGCCTCCAGGCGATCGGCTTCATCACGGCAGTCGGCGGCAGCGTGGCCGCCTCGCTCGAACTCCGGCCGGAGCGCACCCAGATCGCGGCCGGCGTCGGCTGGGCGGTGCTCGCGATGCTCGCGTTCGGCGCCTACTACGTCCCGATGCATGCGGCCTCGACCCAGGACTGGCTGTGGCCGGCCTTTCTCTTCCGGTGCACCTCGGTCTCGATCGTCGTTCCGCTGGCGCTTGCCCGCGGACTTCGCCCGACCGGCCTCCGCGGCCACTGGCCGGTGCTGATTGCGATCGGCTTTCTCGACACCGGCGGGAACGCATTCTTCGCAGCGGCGTCCTCGTGGCACGGCCTGCTCAGTGTCGTATCGGTGCTCGCGTCGCTCTACCCGGTCGTGACGGTGCTACTCGCGCGCGTCATGCTCGGGGAGCGGGTACAGCGGACGCAGGACGCCGGAGTCCTTTTCGTGCTCCTCGGCGTCGTCCTGATCACAGCGGGAGGCTAGACACCCGCTGTGGACTCGCCGCACGCCGAAGCCGCATCGCGCTCAGACATTGAAGCGGACGTTCAGGACGTCGCCGTCCTCGACGACGTAGGTCTTGCCCTCGAGGCGCTGCTTGCCTGCGCGCGCGGCCTCCGCGTGACCTCCTGCCGCGACGAGATCGTCCCAGCGCACGACCTCACAGCGGATGAAGCCACGTGCGATGTCGCTGTGGATCGTGTCGGCGGCGTCGAGCGCGGTCCTGCCGCGGCGAAGCGTCCACGCCCGCGTCTCCTTGTCCCCTGCCGTGAAGAAGGTGATGAGGTCGAGCGTCTCGGCAAGCCTGCGCACGACCTCACCGAGCGCGGACTCGCCGCGGCCGCGGAACTCCGCAGCCTCCTCAGGCGATAGCTCGACCAGCTCCGCCTCGAGCTGGAGATCGATGCCACTGCCTCCGTTGACGAGCTCGAGCAGCGGCTTCGTCGTCAGCGGCTCGAGCTCCGGCGGTAGCTCATCCTCCCACTCCGCCAGCGTCCGGCCGGCATCGAGGTGCGCGAGAAGCCGCTCGAGCTCGGCCGCCTCCGCCTTGAGGCGCGCGTCTCCGGACTTCGCCTGCTTGCCGACGCGCTCGAGACGCCTCTCGACGTGGTCGCGATCGGCGACGAGCAGCTCGAGCTTCAACGTCTCGAGATCGTCGGCCGGAACGCGCGTGCCCGAGAAGCCGTCGAGCACCACGAGGAGCGCGTCGACCTGCCGCAGGTTCCCGAGCAGTTGAGGTCCCCTGGCGCCGAAGGCGGCGGTTTCCGGCCGGGCGCCGGCGGCTTTGCCGCCGGCGCTTCCAGCCACGCCGGGAACGTCGACGACTCGCACGGCCGCCGGCGTGACCTTCCGTGCGCCGACCGTCTCGGCGAGCCGCTCCAGCCGCTCATCCGGAATCTGCGCCATGCCGACATGCTCCTTGCCCGAGCCGTGCGTCTCCGCACGCGTGAGCGCGCGAAACAGCGTCGTCTTGCCCGAGCTCGGCAGCCCGACGATCCCGATCTCCAGCGCCACGCGCGGAGGCTAGCGGCCGCTATGCGTCCTGCTGCTGCTGGATCTGCTTCTGCAGCGAGACGAGCGCGCGGTGCTGGAGCGACTTGATCGCTCCCTCGGTCTTGTCCAGGATCGCTCCCACCTCCGCGTTCGGGAGGTTGAAGACGAACTTCAGCGTCAGCACCTGCTGTTGCTCGGGTGAGAGACGATCGATGAGCTTCAGCATCGACTCGCGGCCGATCGTCTGCATCGCCTGGAGCTCGGCCGACGGCTCTTCGTCGCCCGGCGGCTCCGGGACCTCCTCTTCCGGCTGCCAGCGGCGGTGGGCACGGAAGTGGTCCATGGCGAGGTTGTGGGCGATCCGGAACAGCCAGGCCGAGAACGGCGCCGACTGCCATTTGAAGCTGCCGATCTTCTCCAGCATCTTGAGGAAGGTCTGCGTCGTGAGGTCCTCGGCGTCGTGACGGTTGCCGACGCTGACGTGGAGGTAGCCGTAGATCCGATCGAAGTGGATCAGGTACAGCTCTTCGAGGGCGTCGCGGTCGCCCTGCCGGCCGCGGGCGACGAGCTCCGGCACATGCTTGGTCGATTCGCGCACAGCCACACGCTCGGTGGGAGAAGCCATCCCGCCCTCGTTTCCCCGAGACCCCATCGGAGCTAACTCGTCGAGCTACCCCGAGCCGAACCCGACGCGGCCCGCGCGGACGATCCGCTTGTAGTACGCAACGTGCTCGACGACCACGTGGAGCGGGCCGTCCTCGGTCTCGAGCACGATGACCGGCTTCCCGGCTCCCGTCGAACCGAGCGCCGACTCGAGCTCATCCGCCGAATGCGCCTCGACGAAGCTGCCGATGATCTGGCCGCCTGCGAAACCGAGCTCGATCCGTACGCGATCGTCAGCCAACTGCCACCACCTCCGAGAGGACGCCGTGAACGGATTCTGGATGGACGAAGGCCACCTCGAGGCCGAACATCCCGTGCCTCGGCGTTTCGTCGATCAGTTCGGCACCCGCCTCCGAGAGGTGCGCGAGGGCGGCGCGGATGTCGTCTACCTCGTAGGCCACGTGGTGCATCCCGGGGCCGCGCTTCGCAAGGAAACGGCCGACGGGTGTGTCCTCGCCGAGCGCGCCCAGAAGCTCGAGCCGGCTCTCCCCGACGCGGATGGACGCCGCCTCGACGCCCTGCTCCTCCACACGCGAGCGTTGCTCGAGCCGCGCGCCGAAGAGGCGTTCGTACGTGTCGAGCGCGCCGTCGAGATTCTCGACCGCGAGACCGACATGGTGCACCGAGCTCGGCGTCTCCATGTGGCGATCGTATTTGAAAGACTCGCGCCGACGATGCGCGTCTCCGCCCTCGCCCTCGTCCTGACTGCCGCGTTCCTCGCCGGCTGCGGCAGCTCGAAGCAGGCCGCCCCGCCGAACGACGAGGCGTCGAAGCCTGCCGCTCGCGTGCTCGCGGACGCGAATGCCGCCGCGTCGAGCGCGAGCTCGGCACACGTCTCGGGGAGCATCGACTCGGGCGGAACGCCGATCACGCTGGACCTGACCACGGTGCGCGGCAAGGGTGCGAAGGGCTCGATGTCGACGAGCGGGCTCTCGTTCGGTCTCGTCCGTGTCGGGGACACTCTCTACATCCGGGGCAGCGACGCTTTCCTGAAGCACTTCGCCGGCGGCGCTGTCGCGCAACTCCTGCACGGCAAATGGCTGAAGGGACCGGCCACCCGAGGTCGATTCCGGTCGCTCGGCCCGCTCACGAGCCTGAGCGCCCTCTTCGCCGGCATCAGCTCCCACCACGGCAAGCTCGCCAACGACGGCAAGACGACCTACAAGGGCCAGCCGGTCGTCGTCATCCGGGACACGTCGGACAACAGCAAGCTCTACGTCGCCGCGACCGGCAAGCCGTACCCGGTAGCGATCGTCGGGGGCAAGAAGAGCCAGTCCGGCGCCATCACGTTCGACGACTGGAACAAGTCCGTGTCACTGGCGGCGCCGAGCGGCGCCATCGACCTCTCGCAGTTCGGCGGCTAGGCGGGACTACGCGGGCAGTTCGCCGGGCTCGCTCGCGACCACGCGCGGCACGCCGACGGTCTCGGACGCCCGCGACTCGGGCTCGACATCCTCGACCAGCTCCTGGAGCTCGTCGCGGACAAGCGTCTCTCTCTCGAGCAACGCGGCCGCGATCCGGTCGAGCGCCGCCCGATGCTTGCGCAGCAGCCGCACAGCCTCTTCGTAGGCGCCGTCGGTCAGATGCGCCTGTTCCTCGTCGCGTAGGCGCTTCGTCGCCTCCGAGAGCGCGTAGTTGTCGGCGCGCATCGTGCGGGAGGAGACGGTGTCAGACATACCCCACTCGAACACCATGGAGCGCGCGATCTCCGTCACCTTCTCGAGGTCGTTGGCGGCGCCGTTCGTGACCCGGCCGAAGACGACCTCTTCGGCAGCGCGACCGGCCAACGCGACGATTATCCCGTCGACGAGCTCCTCCTTCGTGTGGAGGTAGCGGTCCTCCCCCGGCAGGTAGAACGCGTAGCCGAGCGCATTCCCGCGCGAAACGATCGTGACCTTCTGGAGTTCCATCACGGAGCCCATCAGGTGCGCCATGAGAGCGTGGCCGCCTTCGTGGTAGGCGAGGATGCGGCGCTCCTTGTCGGTCAGCACCTTGCGCTGCTGCAAGCCGGCGACCACGCGCTCGAGCGCCCAGTCGAAGTCGGCCTGGGCGATCGACAGGTCACCGCGCCGACCCGCCTTGATCGCCGCCTCGTTGCAGATGTTCGCAAGCTCGGCGCCGGTCAGCCCGGAGGTCTGGCGCGCGACGACGCCCAGATCGACGTCGTCGAGGTTGAGCGGTTTGCCGCGCGTGTGCACGCGGAGGATGGCTTCGCGGCCGGCGAGATCGGGCGGGGACACGAGCAGCTGCCGGTCGAAGCGGCCCGGCCGCAGCAGCGCGGGGTCGAGGTCCTGGATCCGGTTGGAGGCGCCCATCACGACGACTTGCTCAGCCCCCTCGAAGCCGTCGAGCTCGACGAGCAGCTGGTTGAGGGTCTGATCCTGCTCGCGGTTGAAACCGTGTCCGGAGCGCTGCGCACCGACGGCATCGAGCTCGTCGATGAAGATGATCGCGGGCGAGTTCTTCCGTGCTTCGGTGAAGAGCTTGCGGATGCGCGACGCGCCGAGGCCGGCGAACATCTCGACGAATGACGATGCCGAGGCGCTGTAGAAGTTCGCACCCGACTCGAAGGCGACGGCCTTTGCGAGAAGGGTCTTTCCGGTCCCCGGCGGGCCGTAGAGGAGGAGGCCCTTCGGCACTTTCGCGCCTAGCCGCTGGAAGCGCTTGGGCTCACGCATGAACTCGACGACCTCCATGAGCTCGCCTCGCACCTCTTCGACGCCCGCGACGTCGGCCCAGGTCGTCTGCGACCTGGTGCCCTTGGTCAGGTTCGCCGGCGTGGTGCGCGGCATCATCCCGACGGTCTTCCAGAGCACCCAGGCCATGAAGACGATGAGCACGAAGAACGCAAGGGGCAGCCAGGTCGTGGCGAAGTCCGCCGCAGAATGGAACCAGTGCCCCACCATCTCAGCCTCTCATCGGCAGGAAGGTGCGCATCCGTTAGCCGAGTGACGCAGCCGCCTCCTCGGCCGTTGTGAAGCCGACGCCGGCGTTGCGCCAGGCCGTCGTGCAAGCCGCGACCCGCCCCTCGTCGACGCCGCGCGATGCGTCCTCCACGAACGAGATGTGACGGCCGCGACGAAGAAGAGCGCGGACTGCGGAGTCGTCGCAGATGTCTGTCGCAACACCGAAAAGGAAGATCTCGTCGGGATCGAGCACGTCGAGCATCGTCTCGGTGTTCGGGTTCGTGAACGGGTCGTACTGCTTCTTCGGGATCAGGACTTCACGCGGTCCGTCGAGGAGGCTGCGAAGGACCGTCGCGGGCACGGGGACGAGCGGCAGCGGAAGCGGGTCGAGCTGCTTCGTCTCCGGTATCTTCTCGGCCCCCCGCGTGCCGAGCAGGCAGTGCGGCGGCCATGTGCTGTCGTAGTCCGGCTCCATCGAGATCTCGGGGTCGCTGAGCTCGTGTTGGTCGCAGGAGGCGACGTGGACGACTCCCGCCGTTCGAGCCGCCGCTACCAACCGCGCCATCGCCGGTCTCGCTTCCTCCGCACCCGTGAAGTAGAGCTTGGCGCCGGGCTCGATGAAGTCGACCTGCGTGTCGACGTCCCAGAGAATCGTCCCGCTCACGCCGGTGGTCTACCAGTCAGCGGAGCGCGCGGAGAGCGGGCTCGAGGCGTTGACGCGTCGTGAGGACGCCTTCGAAGAGGTCGCCGTGGCGCCGAATGCGTTCGAGCACGACCTCCATCGTGAACGCGGACGCGTCGAGCGACTCGTCGACCTCCTCCCAGCGCAGCGGCGTCGAGACGGGCGCGCCCGGACGCGGTCGCACCGAGTAGACCGAGGCGATCGTCTTCCCCTCGCCGTTCTGGTTCGCGTCGATCAGGACGCCGCGCCGCTTCGCCTTCGACCACTCCGTCGTCACGAGCCCTCGGTGGGTGCGCGCGAGCGCCCCCGCCACGATCTCGCACAACTCGCGCGTGTCCGCGTACGTGTACCGCCGCTCGACCGGGACGAGTACGTGCATGCCCTCGGCGCTCGATGTCTTCGGGAAGGAGACGAGCCCGAGCGCGTCGAGTGCCTGCTTGACGACCAGCGCGACCTGGACGACCTCGCGAAAGCCGACGTCAGGAGAGGGGTCGAGATCGAAGAGGACGAAGTCGGGCCGGTCGGGCTTGTCGACCCGCGAGTACCACGCGTTGAGGTCGATGCAGCCCATGTTCACCATCCACAAGAGGGCGTCCCGGTCATTCACGATCGGCGCGTCGATCCAGCGCTTCTTCGGCGGCCGCTCGCGGGTGGAGACCTGCACGCGGAAGCGTGAGATCCAGTCCGGCATGCCCTTCGGCGCGTCTTTCTGAAAGAACGCCTTGCCGTAGGCGCCGTCGGGGTAGCGGCGCATCGTGAACGGCCGGCCCTCGAGGTGCGGCACGACGACGGGCGCAGCCGCGCGGTAGTAGTCGAGCAGGTCGCCCTTGGTGATTCCCTCGTCGGGCCAGAACATCTTCTCGAGGTTGGAGAGCTTCACCTTTCCCTCCGCCGCCGCGGCGGCCCGCTCGCGGCGCACGTCCTCCGCCGGCTTGTCGTCGCGGAGTCCCTGGAAGGAGGGCGCGCGCAGATGTCCGTCGTGCGTCCACTCCGCGAACTCGACCTCGGCGACGAGTCGCGGCTCGACCCAGACGATGTCGCCCTTCTTCACCCTCGGCATCTTCGGAACGACCGCAAACGGAGGCTCGTCGCGCCGCAGCGGCCCGAGCTTTTCGAGCAGCTCGCGAATCTCGCGCTCACCGAAGCCCGTGCCGACGTTCCCGACCCACTCCCACTCCGCCGCCGCGATGAACGCCGAGCACGAGTGCGCCGAAGCTGCCGCTGCGTCGGCCCTGACCCTTGGTGTACCCGCAGATCACGAACTCCTGCCGTCCGTGCGTCTTGATCTTCAGCCAATCGCGGCCACGACCGCCCTCGGAGTAGCGCGACGACGGGCGCTTGGCCATCACGCCCTCGAGCCCCTGTTCGGTCGCCGCCTCGAGCAAGCGCCTCGCCGTCCTCGAACGAGCCGGAGAGCTGGACGACCGGGTTCGGCGCGACGAGCTTCTCGAGCCGAGCCCTCCGCTCGGTCAGCGGCAGATCGACCACGGACTCGACCGTCGACCTCGAGCACGTCGAACACCTCGTACGCGAGCCGTGTGCTCCCCTGTTGCATCGCCGAGAAGCTCGCTCTCCCGTCTGCGTCCAGCGCCACGACCTCGCCGTCGACGACCGCATCCGGGGTGCGCAGTGCCTTCGGGAGCTCCTTCGCCACGAGCGCGAACCGCTGAGTCAGGTCGTTGCCTCTCCGCGAGACGAGCTTCACCTCGCCGCCGCGGACGTAGGCGAGCGCACGGTAGCCGTCCCACTTCGGCTCGAACTGCCAACCTCCGCCGCGAGGCAGTTCCTCCGTCAGCGTCGCGAGCATGGGCCGGTAGGCGCGACGACCGGGCGCGGCGCCGTCGTTGCGCTTGCGGAGGATGAGCCAGTTCTTCTCGTCGCCCGAGAGGTGCGCGGGCACGAGCGCCCACGTCCCGTCGAGCCGCTCGCCGTGCAACCGCACCGTGAGGCCGCCGTCGCGCTTTTCCTCGAGCAGCTCGTACGTGCCGCGGTCCCAGATCTCGACGGTTCCCGCTCCGTAGTTCCCCTGCGGAATCTCGCCCTCGAAGCTCCCGTACTCGAGCGGGTGATCCTCGACGTGAACCGCAAGGTGCTGCTCGCCCGGCTCGAGCGGGACGCCCTTCGGCACCGCCCACGAGGCGAGGACACCGTCGCGCTCGAGCCGGAAGTCGTAGTGGAGCCGCCGGGCATCGTGCCGCTGCACGACGAAGATCGGCTCCTTCGCCTTCCCGCGCTTGCCACCAAAAGGCTCGGGTGTCTGCTTCCGGTTTCGCTTGCGCTCGTACTCCGAGAGCTTCTTGCTCACGCAGTCTTTCTACTACCGCGCGCACATTGCGGTCGAGGTCGTAACGGCCGCAACGGACGCTCGTTTACCGGTTTCGAGTTGTATGTCTGCCGTTTACACAACGAATACATGACGGGGATAAGCCTGTGGACGGTGTGGACATCGGCCCTGCCCACCGCAACAAAACCTTACTAAATCTGCCGTAAGCTACTCAGGCAAAGACGCCGAGCGAGCGGAAGCGCGCACGGCGGCGCCGACGGAGATCGTCGCCCGGAATCCCTTCGAGCCCGGCCAGGGATTCGCGCAGCGCCTCCCCCAGCAGACGCGCCGCCATGTCGGGATCGATGTGCGCCCCACCCACCGGCTCGGGAACGATCTCGTCGACGACCCCGAGCTCGAGACAGTGAAGCGCGTCGGGTCGGAAGGCCGCCGCCGCCTTCTTCGCCTGGCCGGCATCGCGCCAGAGGATCGCCGCACAGCCCTCCGGCGAGATCACGGAGTAGATCGCGTTCTCCTGCATCAGCACACGGTCGGCGAGCGCGATCGCGATCGCCCCGCCGGAACCGCCCTCGCCGATCACGCAGGCCACGATCGGCACCTTCAGCCGAGCCATGGTCGCCTGCGAGCGTGCGATCGCCGCACCTTGCCCGTGCTGCTCGGCGACGACGCCGGGATAGGCACCCGGCGTGTCCACGAGCGAGACGACCGGGAACCCGTGCCGGTCGGCGAGCTCCATCGCTTGCCAGGCCTTGCGGTATCCCTCCGGATTCGGCATCCCGAAGCGGCGGCTCGCGCGCTCGTGGATGTCGCGTCCCTTCTGCTGACCGACGAGGACGACGGTGCGGCCGTCCAGCTTGCCGAGGCCGGCGATCATCGCGCCGTCGTCGGCGAGGGCGTGGTCGCCGTGCAGCTCGAACCAGTCGTCGAGCAGGCGCTCCACGTAGTCGAGGGTGTACGGCCGCTCGTCGTGGCGGGCCAGCTCGACCTTGCGCCAGATCTCTTCGTCGGTGGCCTCTTCGCCGATGCGGGCGATCTGCCGCTGGAGCCGGTCGAGCTCGCCGGAGATGCGCGCACCGCCGAGCAGAGGCAGGTTCCTCAGCCGCCCGAGGCGCTGGCGCAACCGCAGCTCGTGCTCAGTCGGGGGCATTGAAAAGCCTCAGAAGGCGGGTCAGGGTCGGGCGCAGCTCCGAGCGCGGCACGATCGCGTCGATCTGGCCGTAGCGGAGGTTCTGCTCGGCACGGCCGAAGTCGTCGGGCAGCTTCTCGCGCGTGATCTCCTGGACGACGCGTGGCCCCGCGAAGGACATGAGCGCGTTCGGCTCCGCGAGCACGACATCACCGAGCGTCGCGAAGCTCGCGAGCACGCCGCCCGTCGTTGGATGGGCCATCACGCTGATGAGCGCCTGCCCCGAATCGTGGAGATCCTCCACAGCGGCCACGGTCTTCGGCAGCTGCATGAGCGCGAGGATCCCCTCCTGCATGCGCGCGCCGCCCGAGCTCGTGACGGCGACGAGCGGCATCCCCGCTTCCGCCGCCGAGTCGCAGGCGCGAGAGAGCTTCTCGCCCACCACGCTGCCCATGGAGCCGCCCATGAAGGCGAAGTCCATGACGGCGAGCTCGCACCGGCGCCCCTCCATTGCGGCCCGGCCGATCACCATCGCGTCGGCGAGCCCGGTCTCCATCTCGGCTACGGCGAGACGCTCGGTGTAGGGGCGAAGGTCGAAGAAATCGAGCGGATCCTCGGAATGCAGCTCCGTCGCCTCCTCCGCGAAGGAGCCGGGATCGGCCAGGGAGGCAATCCTGGCCCGCGCCCGCATCGGGAAGTGGTGGCCGCACTGCTCGCAGACCCAGAAACTCTGCTCGAGCTCGTCGTCGCGGTAGTGCGAGTGACAACTCGGGCAGGTGTTCGGGTGGGTCGGCGGAGGGCTTGGCTGGTCGTTGGTCTCGACCGAGACGTCGATCTTGGCCACGTCGGGAGCTTAGACCTCGTGTCTGGAAGGGAGGTTGCGAAGGTCCTCAATAGCCGAGAGCCGCGGTGAGGCGCTCGAGCTTCTCGCCGTTCGCGGGGTCTGGTGCGAGACCCGTGAAGCCAGCGCCCACGAGCTTGCCGCTCTCCCGCACTTCGGCCAGCAGCCGCTCGACCTCGGCGAGCGACGGCCCGGCGGGCTCGGGCATGAACACCGCGAGCTCGTCCGGATCGATGACGTCGCAGTCGAGCGCGACGTAGACGGCGTCGGCTCGGCCCAGCAAAGCGTCGGGCTCGTCGCCGATCCCAACCGCGGCGATGTACTCCTCCTCGGGCGGATCGAGGTTGCGCGCTCCCCAGAGCACCACGTCGGCAGCGGCGATCGTGCCCCGGTCGAGCAGCATGCGCAGCGGCATCCCCCACTCGTTGCCCGAGGGGGACGTCTCGGGGGTGTTGAGATCGGCGTGCGCATCGAGCCAGAGGACGGCGACGTGCCCGTGGCGGGCGGCAAGCCCCTCGACCACGCCCATGTGCGCACAACAGCAACCGCCGAGCACGAGGGGCCGTGCCGGCAGGTCGGAGGCAACCGCGAGCGTCTGCATCGCAAGGGTCTCCTCCTCGACCACCGCAACCTCGGGATAGTCGAGCGCGAGCGAGGCCGCCTCGACCATCGGCTCGCCGGCGTCGCCCCACGCGCCCGGAACGCGCACGAGCCCGGCGCCGAAGGAGCGACCACAGCTGTGACACTCGTAGCCCTCGTCGATCGCGACGGCGGTGAGCGTGCGGCAGTCCGGACACCGCGCGCGCAGCAAACTCACTCGTTCGCCTTCTCGAAGGCCACGCCGCAGGAGTCGACGTGCATGCCGACGCGCTCGTAGAGAGCGACGGCGCCGGTCACGTTCTGGGAGTCGACGTCGAGTGTGACGCGGGTGGTACCGCGCCGCCAGAACTCGGCGAACGTTCTGTACAACAGCGCCTTCGCGATCCCCTTGCCTCGCCACGCCGGCCGCACGCCGATCGCGCCGACGTATCCCCCACCCGCGACGCGCACGTCGTTACGCGTGACGCCGGCGAGCTCGTCGCCGTCATGGACGACGAACCAGACGGGACCGTGCTCGTCGCAGTGCTGGCCCTGCCGAAGGTCGAGCCACTCTTCGAACGGCGTCGGATGCCACTCCCAGTGCTCCGCGAACGACTCGTTGAGCGCCTCGTAGAAGACCTCGTACTCGTCGTCGCTCAACTCGTCCACGACGAGCCCGGCCGGAAGCACGGGCTGCGACGGCTCCTCGGTCAATTCGATCGCCATCTCGTAGAAGCGACGCACCTCGTGGTAACCGCGCGACTCGAAGAGCGCACGCGCCGCGGCGTCGGGCTCGGGTGCGCCGGTAAGGATCTTCTTCACTCCCTCAGTGCGCGCGAACGCCTCGCCACGCTCGAGGATCTCCGTCCCAAGACCGCGCCCCTTGGCGGCGACGATACCGCGGGTGTTCGACGCGTCGTCGTGCACGCCGTACGAGGCACTCGCATCCAAGCGACCCTCCTCCTCCCAAACCCACGACTCCTTGCTGTAGTGCAGGTACATGAGGATGTCCGCACCGGTGACGCGGCCGGGGCGGCCGTAAAGACGCTCCTCCTCCGCAGAGATCAGCGCCGCAACGGCCGGCGCGTCGTCCTCGACGAACGGACGGAGGTTCATGCGAGCTCCTTCTCCCAGACGACCTGCTCCGAGTCGATGACCATGCCGACGCTCTCGTATAGCTTCGTCGCACCGGTTGCGTTCTCGGAGTCGACCCCGAGGCCGACCCGCCGCCGTCCGCGCAGGTGAAACTCACCGAAGCTCTGCAGCAGCAGGGCCTTAGCGAGGCCGCGGCCCTGCCATGCGGGCCGAACGCCGATCGCTCCGATCCAACCGCCGCCGGATCGCTCGGGGTCGTTCCGGGCGGCGGCGACGACGTCGTCTTCGGTGCGAACCAGGAGCCACAGCGACGGGTCGTGATCCGGCATCGCGATCTGTCGTTCCCACCACTTCTCGAAGGACACCGGTCGGTACTCCCAGTGCTTCGCGAACGCCTCCTCGAGCGCACCGTGGAAAGCACGCGCGAGCTCCGTGGAGAACGGCTCGATCCGAAAACCATCGGGGAGCCGGGGATCGGGCGGCGGGTCATCGCCGAGCTCGATCGTCATCTCCCAGAAGCGGCGCACCTCGCGATAGCCGCGACCGGTCAGCAACGGCTCCGCCGCCACATCCGGCGCAAGGGTCACAGCGTGGACTCTCGCCACGTCGAGCGCGCGAAGCCGCTCCTCGCTGCGATCGACGAGCTCCGACCCGAGACCGCGACCGCGCCACTCGCGATGGACGATGCCGATTGCGACACCCGTGTCGTCGTGCTTCTCGACCCACCCTGCTGCAACGAGCCCGCCGTCCTCCTCGTATAGCCAGGTGTCGTCCGAGAGATCGGGGCCCGAGAGCCAGGCCGTGATGTCCGCCACTCCCACCCGCGACGGGCGGCCGAAGAGATGCGTCTCGTCCTCGGCGAGAAACACCGCGAGGGCCGGCAAGTCGTCGGGGGTGAGCGGGCGAGCGTTCACGGCACCAGCAAGTCGTGCTCCGTCGAGCGTACGCACGCTGGGAACCTACCTCGGCGCGGCCTACTCCTCGAATCGCTCGAAGACCACGCAGGCGTTGTGCCCGCCGAAGCCGAAGCTGTTCGACACGGCCACCTTCACGTCGGCATCACGTGCCTCGTTCGGCACGTAGTCGAGGTCGCAGGTCGGATCCTCGACCTCGTAGTTGATCGTCGGCGGCAGCTTCCCGTCACGGATCGCGAGGACGGTGAAGATCGCTTCGATCGCACCAGCCGCTCCGAGGCAGTGGCCCGTGGCCCCCTTCGTGCCGGAGACCGGAGTCTTGTAGGCGTTCTCCTCGCCGAGTGCGTACTTGAGCATCTGCGTCTCGGACGAGTCGCCGATCGGCGTGGAGGTCGCGTGCGCGTTGACGTAGTCGACCTCGTCCGGGCCGACGCCGGCGTCACCGAGCGCCATCTTGAAGGCCGTGACCGGACCGGTCGGATCGGGGTCGGTGATGTGCTTCGCGTCAGAGGAAAGGCCATAGCCCGCGACCTCGGCGTAGATCTTCGCGCCGCGCGCCTTCGCATGCTCGAGCTCCTCGAGGACGAGCAACGCCCCGGCCTCGCCCATCACGAAGCCGTCACGCTTCGCGTCGAATGGACGGGACGCGTGTCTCGGGTCGTCGTTCCGGCGCGAAAGCGCACGCATAGCGCCGAAGCCGGCGATCCCCACCTCGCACACAGCCGCCTCGGTTCCGCCACAGAGCATCACGTCCGCGCGGCCGAGTCTGATCGCATCGCAGCCGTCCCCGATGGCCATGTTCGAGGCGGCACAGGCCGTGCACTCGGAGAGAAGCGGCCCGCGCGTGCCGAGCTCGATCGAGACCCAGCCGGCGCCGAGGTTCGGGATGATCGCCGGGATCGAAAACGGATTGACCCGGTCCGGCCCGCGTTCGACGAGCACTGCGTGGCACTCCTGGAACGACCGCAGGCCGCCGATGCCGGTCGCGACCGCGGCGCCGATCCGGTCGGCCTCTCTCTCGATCTCGAGACCGGAGTCGGAGACCGCCTGCTGCGCGGCCGCGAGAATCAGGTGCGTGAAGCGATCCATCCGCCGCGCCTGCTTGCGGTCGATCCACTCCGTCGGGTCGAAGCCCTTCACCTCGCAGGCGAAGTGCACCGCGTAGTCACTGTGATCGAACTGCGTGATCTCGCCCGCGCCGGACTCGCCTGCGAGCAGGCTCGACCACGTGGACTCGATGTCGAGCCCGAGCGGGGTCACCGCGCCCAGCCCGGTGATTACGACGCGTCTGCGTCCGTTGAGAGAACCGTTAGCTGCGCTCACTACATTCCGAGTCCGCCGTCTAGCACGGGGGAACCCATGGTTCCCCCGTGAGCCCCCTCCTTCTGGCTCACGACCGGCTCCTTCTCCTCTTCACATTCCAAGTCCGCCGTCGACGAGCAGCACGTCCCCTGTGATGAACGATGCCTCGTCGGAGCAGAGGAAGCGTACCGCGCCGGCCACGTCCGTCGGCTCCCCGAGCCGCCCGAGCGGGGTGTTGCCGAGCATCGCGGAGGTCGCCTCTTCCGGCAGGACGTCGGTGAGCTGCGTTCGCACATAGCCCGGCGCGACGACGTTCGCGCGCACGCCGCGGCTGCCGAGCTCCCGCGCAAGCGACTTCGTGAACCCGATGATCCCGGCCTTCGACGCCGCGTAGTTCGTCTGTCCCCAGTTGCCGTGCACGCCGACGATGGAGGAGACGTTGACGATCGCGCCGGCCCGCTTCTTCATCATCGGCCGGCACACGGCCCGGCACGTGTAGAAGACGGACGAGAGGTTCGTCTCGATCACCGCCCGCCAGTCGGCGTCGGGCATGCGCGCCAAGAGGCCGTCGCGCGTGAGGCCTGCGTTGTTGACGAGAATGTCGAGATCGCCGGCGTCCTCGACTAGCCGCGCCGCCTCCTCGGCGCTCGAGACGTCGGCCTGGACGGCTCGGCCGTCGATCTCTCGCGCCAGGGCTTCGGCTTCCTCGGCTCCTGTGCGGTAGCCGACGACGACATCCGCTCCGGCGCGGGCGAGCTCCTCCGCGATCGACCGCCCGATTCCCTTGGACGCGCCCGTGACGAGAGCGCGCTTGCCCTCGAGCAAGCAGAAACTCACGACGTTTCTGCGAGCAACTCGGGGAGCTGCTCGAGCGCCTCGATGCTGTTGACCGAGACGGCTTTGACACTGCGGTCGATCCGCTTGACGAGCCCTGAGAGCACGTTGCTCGGCCCGACCTCGACGAAGGTACGGACGCCGTCGCGCATGAGCTCCGTCGCCGACTGGGTGAAGCGCACCGGCGCGGTTAGTTGGTCGACGAGGAGCGGCCCCATCCGTTGCGCCGACTCGACGCGCGCGGTCACCGTCGACATGAACGGCACGACTGGCTCCTGGAAGCGCACCTTCTCGACCGCGGGCCGCAGCCGGTCTGCGGCGCGCGCGACGAGCGGCGAGTGGAAGGCGCCCGAGACCTTGAGCTTCACGGCACGGCGAGCTCCATGGCTCTGCGCCTGCTCGATGCACTCGTCGACGGCGAGGTGCTCACCGGAGACGACGATCTGCCCGGGGCAGTTGTAGTTCGCCGGCCAGACGCCGAGGATACGGCGGCAAAGACCCTCCACCACGTCGTCGGCGAGGCCGAGGATGGCGGCCATCCCGCCGGGATTGCGCGCTGCGGCCTCGGCCATCGCCAGGCCCCGCTCGCGCACGAGCGCCATCGCCTCTTCCAGAGTCATCGCCTCGGCCGCGGCCAGCGCCGCAAATTCCCCGACCGAGTGGCCGATGACGAAGTCGGCCTTCACCCCGCGCTCCTGCAGAGCCGCGAGCACGGCAAGGGAGGTCGCGACGAGCGCCGGCTGCTGCACCGCGGTGTCCACGAGCTCCTCGGCGTCGGCATGGAAGCAGAGGCGCTCGAGATCGAGGCCGGTCGCAGCGCTGCCGCGCTCGAACACCGCCTTCGCGGCCGGCACCGCCTCCGCGAAGTCGCGGCCCATGCCGGCCTCGATCGAGCCCTGGCCCGGGAAGCAGAAGGCGACCTTGTTCATCCGGCAGCTCCGCCGGCGGCCGCCCCAGGCGGCCGGGTCTTCCGGCCGGGCGTCGCCGGCTCAGCCGGCGACGCTTCCTGCCCCTCAGTCCAGCGCATCAGCGCGCTCCCCCAGGTCAGTCCCGCGCCCATTCCCGTCATGAGTACGAGGCCGCCCGGCGAAAGCCTGCCGTCTGCCTGCGCTTCCGCGAGCGCAAGCGGAATCGAACCGGACGAAGTGTTGCCGTAACGGTCGACATTGATCACCACCCGATCCGACGGGATCCCGAGCTTCTTGGTTGCGTGATCGATGATGCGAACGTTGGCCTGGTGGGGGACGTAGACGTCGACGTCCCCCACGCTCGCACCGCACTGCTCGAGTACGGCCTCGGCGGACGAGACGAGAACCCGCGTCGCAAACCTGAACACCTCGCGTCCGTTCATCTTCACGTACTTCTGCGGATCCTCGAACCGGCGCGAGCCGCTGCCCGGCAACCAGAGATGCTCCCCGCCGGCGCCGTCGGCGCCGAGCTCGAACCCGAGGAAGCCCGCCTCCACCGAGCGCTCGAGGACGACCGCGCCGGCGCCGTCCCCGAACAGGACGACGGTCGAGCGGTCGCTCCAGTCGAGGATGCGGGAAAGGACGTCGCCGCCGACCACGAGCGCGCGCCGCGCGAGGCCCGACACCACCATCCCGTAGGCCTGCGCAATCGCGTACATGAAGCCCGTACAGCCGGCGGAGAGATCGTACGCGGCTGCGTCCCTGGCGCCCAGCTGGTCGGCGAGGATCGCCGAGGTCGAGGGGAACATCATGTCCGGCGTGACGGTGGCGACGATCAGGAGGTCGACGTCCGTCCCGTCACTGCCGGCCTGCTCGAGCGCCTGCCGCGCCGCGGGCAGCGACAGGTCCGAGAGCGCCTGCGAGTCGGCCGCGATCCGCCGCTCGCGGATGCCGGTTCGCTCCATGATCCATTCGTCAGACGTGTCGACCATCTGCGCGAGTTCGTCGTTCGTGATCACGCGCTCCGGCGCGTAGGCACCGAGCCCCGTGATCGTGACGTGGACGTCGCTGCGGCCCCTGACGATCATCCGCCTTCGCTCCCCACGAAGACCGTCAGCATGGCCTCGACGGCAACCTCTCCGTCCACGGTCGCGCGGCCCTGTCCCTTCGCGATCGGCCCGCGCACGCGCAGAAACTCGCATTCGAGCTCCAGCACATCGCCCGGTTCGACGACGCGCTTGAAGCGGCAGTCGTCGATCCCGGCGAAGAAGGGGATCTTGCCCCGGTTCGCCTCGTCGGCGAGCACGGCGACTGCGCCGCACTGGGCGATCGCCTCGATCGTCAGCACGCCCGGCATCACGGGGCGGTCGGGAAAGTGGCCTTGAAACCACCAGCCGTCCTCGGGCACGTGGAAGCGGCCGCGCACCTTCCGGCCCGGCTCGAGCTCGAGCACCTCGTCCACGAGCAGGAAGGGAGCCCGGTGCGGGATGATCGACTCGATCGTCTCCCGCCCGAACGGCGCTGCGGGGGCGGTCATGCTACATCGCGCTGCTCGAGCCGTTCGCGAAGACGATTCCTGCCCCGGTGGGCGTGACACTTGGCCGTCCCGACCGGAATTCCGGCGGCGGTCGCAATCTCCTCGAACGTGTAGCCGAGGGCATCTTTGAGGACGATCACCTGCGCCTGCTCGGGCGAGATGTCCGCCAGCGAGTCGCAGAGCTCACGCCGCAACTCTGCGATGCGGACCCCGCGGGTCGGATCGTGCTCGGCGTCGGCACCGAGCTCCTCCGGCAGCGGCTCGTGAACCCGCGTCCGCTGCCGCTCGGCCACGTCACGGCACGTATTGACCACGAGCCGGTGCAGCCAGGTGGAGAACTGAGCCTCGCCGCGGAACTGCTTGAGGCGGACACAGAGCTTCGCCAGCGCTTCCTGCGCCGCGTCACGCGCGTCTTCCGGATCGCGGAGGAGATGCCGCGCAAGCCGCTCGACCCGAGGCGCGTGCCGGACGCAGAGCGCCTCGAGCGCTCGGGGGTCACCCGCCTTCGCGCGGGTCACGAGAATAGGGTCGCTGAGACTCGCGTAGTCGAGGCCGCGCTCGCGCAGCGGCTGCCTGATTCTCCCCACGGCCGAAGTAGTGTAAAGGCGGGTGTCGGATCTATCTCCGGGCTCCGTCGAGCCGTTGTTGCAGGGACGCCTCGGGCGGCCGTATCGCTTCGTCGAGGAGTGCGCATCGACCCAGCGTCTGCTCGAACCGAACGAGACCGAGGGAACGACGGTCGCGACCGACCACCAGACGCAGGGTCGGGGACGGCTCGGGCGGACGTGGCAGGCGCCGCCCGGACGGGCGCTCCTCTGCTCGGTCTTGCTCCACCCGCGGCCGCCGATGGCGCTGTGGCCGGAGCTCTCCCTCGTCGCCGGCGACGCTGTCGCCGCCGTGCTCCGTGAGCAGACGGGAGTCGCAGCGGAGCTGAGCCATCCCAACGATGTCGTGATCGAGGGCAGAAAGGTCGCCGGGATCCTCGCCGAGGCCAGTGTCGGCCGGGTCGTGCTGGGAATCGGCGTCAACGTGAACCAGGAGGATGAAGAGCTACCCGCGGACACGCCGAAGCTCGCGACCGCGCTCCGTGTCGAAACCGGACGGGAGTGGCCGCGGGCGCCGCTACTGGTGGCGATTCTGATCGAGCTCGAGCAACGTTACGACGACTGGCAGCGGCTGCACACCAACCGCTAGGCGTACTGCTCGCGGAAGTTCCGCGCAGCCTCGATCGCAGCGCCGAGGTTCAGGCCCTTGTCCTTCGCCTGCTTGATCAGCATCACGGTCTCGAGGGCGTCGATGTCGTAGATCCGCTGCTTCTTCCCCTTGGTAGGGATCTGCGCCTTATTCGTCCAGTAGTCGAGCTGCATCTTCGAGATGCCGGCGATCTGGCAGACCTGGCCGAGGTAGAGCTCAACCTTGTCGAGATGCTCCGCCAAATTGATGGGTTCGAGAAGATCGACCTGCCGGCTTACCGCCATTAACGCCCTCACCACTTCGGGTGCTAACCCCGTTTGAGAGTTATAGAGACCCGAGGTCGCTTTTGGAAGAGGGCGCTGGGCTAACCCAGCGCTTCGTTCCCGTCGCCCGGCTCGGCGTAGCCCGGCTCGGCGTCGCCGTTCGTCTCGTCGGACTCGACGACGGGTGCGAGCGCCGAGACTGTCTCGTCGTCGCCACGGAGCCGCATCACGATCACGCCCTGCGTCGAGCGGCCGAGCCGTTTCACATCCTCGACAGGGACCTTGATCACGGTGCCCGCGGTCGAGATCAGCATGACCTGGTAGCCGTCACGGACGACGCGGGAGCCGACGAGATGGCCGCGCGCCTCGGTGAGCTGCACGGTCTTGACTCCCATGCCGCCGCGGCCCTTGACCGGGTATTCGCTGACACGCGTGCGCTTGCCGTAGCCGTTCTCGGTCACCACCAGAAGGTCCGCGTCGTCCTCGGCGATGTTGATCGAAATCACCTCGTCGCCCTTGCGGAGCCTCATCCCGGCAACGCCTGAGGTGTCGCGGCCCATGGCGCGGGCGTCGGTCTCGTGGAAGCGGATCGCCTGACCCTTTGCCGAGACCATCAGGATGTCGTCCTCGCCCGAGGAGTGGCGCACCCCGACGAGTTCGTCGCCCTCTCGCATCTTGATCGCAATGATGCCGTCGGCCTTGAGCGGCGTGTTGTACGCGCCGAGCTCGGTCTTCTTGACGACGCCGTTCTTCGTGGCGAAGACGAGGTACTTCGCCTCCCCAAAGTCGCGGGTCTGGATCACGGCACGCACCTGCTCCTCCTGCCGGAACGGGAGGAGATTGACGATCGCGCGACCCTTCGACTGCCGGGAGCCGAGCGGCAGCTCGTGCACCTTGAGCCGGTAGACCTTGCCGACGTTCGTGAAGAAGAGGATGTAGTCGTGCGTAGAGGCGACGAAGAGGTGCTCGATGTAGTCGTCCTCCTTCAGCTCCATCCCCATCACGCCAATGCCGCCACGGCGCTGCTCGCGGTAGGTCGTGACGGGTAGGCGCTTGATATAGCCGGACCGCGTGATCGCGATCACCATGTCCTCTTCCGCGATCAGGTCCTCGAGCTCGAGCTCCTCTTCGGCGGCGACGATCTCGGTGCGGCGGTCGTCGTTGCGCCCGTAGATCTGCTTGATCTCGAGCAGCTCATCGCGGATGAGGCCATCGACCTTCGCGGGATCGCCGAGGATCTCCCGCAGCTCGGCGATGCGCTCCTGCAAGTCTTTGTGCTCGGCCTCGACCTCCTTGCGCGCAAGACCGGTGAGCCGCGAGAGCCGCATCTCGAGAATCGCCTCGGCCTGGATCTCGGACAGCGAAAACTGCGCGATCAGCTGCTCCCGCGCCTCGTCCCGGTCCGCGGCAGCGCGGATGAGCGCGACGATCGCGTCGATGTTGTCGAGCGCGATGAGGTAGCCCTGGAGGACGTGCGCGCGGGCCTCGGCCTTGCGCAGCTCGTCCTTCGAACGGCGGGTGACGACTTCGCGTTGGAAGTCGAGGTAGTGCGTGACGAGTTCGAGCAGCGAAAGCGTGCGTGGCACGCCGTCGACGAGCGCGACGGCGTTGTAACCGAACGTCGACTGCAGCTGCGTGTGCTTGAACAGCTTGTTGAGTACGACCTGCGGCACCGCATCGCGCTTGAGCTCGATCTGGATCCGCATCCCGGTGCGGTCAGAGTGGTCCTCGAGGTTCGAGATCTCGGTGAACGTCTTGTCTCGGACGAGCTCGGCGAGCCGCCCGATCACGCCGGATTCACAGTTCTTCTTGACTCCGTATGGAAGCTCCGTCACGACGATGGCCGTCCTGCCGCCACGCAGCTCCTCGATGTGGGCTCGAGCGCGCATGACGATGCGGCCACGGCCTGTGCGATACGCGTCGCGGATGCCACTGCGCCCGACGACGATCGCGCCGGTTGGGAAGTCCGGACCCTTGACGTGCTTCATCAGGCCCTCGACGTTGATCTCGGGGTCGTCGATCATCGCGAGGACGGCGTCGACGGTCTCGCCGAGGTGGTGTGGCGGCATGTTCGTCGCCATCCCGACTGCGATCCCCGTGGAGCCGTTGACGAGCAGGTTCGGGAAGCGCGAAGGCAGAACGGACGGCTGCCGGCGCGACTCGTCGTAGTTCGGCTCGAAGTCGACCGTGTTCGCGTCGATGTCGCGCAGGAGCTCGGTCGCCATCCGCGCGAGCCGCGCTTCCGTGTAGCGCATAGCAGCCGCGGGGTCGTCGTCGATCGAGCCGAAGTTGCCCTGCCCGTCCACGAGCGGGTAGCGCAGCGAGAACGGCTGCGCCATCCGGACGAGCGTGTCGTAGATCGCCTGATCCCCGTGTGGGTGGTAGTTCGCCATCACGGCGCCGACCGTGGAGGCGGACTTCTTGTACGGCCGGTTCGGCTGCAGGCCCGCCTCGTGCATCCCGTAGAGGACGCGCCGATGCACCGGCTTCAGGCCGTCACGCACGTCGGGCAGCGCGCGCGACACGATCACGCTCATCGCGTAGTCGAGGAAGCTCGAGCGCATCTCCTGCTCGAGCTCGCGTGGCTCGATCCGGCCCCGCCCGAGCGCGCCCGTCTCTACCTCAGACATCGAGGAACGTGACGTCCTTCGCGTTTTCCTCGATGAACAGGCGGCGCGGCTCGACCTGGTCACCCATCAGCATCGAGAAGAGCTGGTCGGCGGCGCTCGCGTCCTCGACATCCACCCGGACGAGCAGCCGCTTCATGGGATCCATCGTCGTCTCCCACAGCTGATCCGCGTTCATCTCGCCGAGACCCTTGTAGCGCGAGAGCTGGACTCCAGTGCCCCTGGCGAGCTCGAGTGCCTCGTTTCGCAGCTCCGAGAAACCCTCCGCCTCGGCCCGGCCCTTCCCGAGCGCAAGCGCGAACGGCGGCGGTCCGACGATGTCCAGGAGCTTGCCGTAGGCGCGGCGAAGATTCGCGTAGATCGGTGAGGAGAGCAACTCGGCGGTGACGCTGATGGTCTGCGCCGCGGACGTCTCCTCCTCGACGACCTTCACCTGGAGGCCCTGCTCGTCGCGCGCGAGCACCGAGAGCTCGTAGCCGTTGGGAGGCAGCGCGCCGATCGCCTCCTCGAGCTTCTGAGGTGTCGTCGCCGCGAGCTCGACGAGCCGATGCGAGACCGCCAGCTCCGCGGCGTGGTGGCCGTAATCCGCACGCAGGCGCGCCGACCAGCCCTCGAACTCCGCGAGCGCACCGGTGAACTTCTTCCAGCGCGACTCGGTCAGCTTGACGTCGCTGCCGCCACGGTCGCGAACCTCGAGCTCCCCGAAGCGCTCGCGCACGAGCAGGTCCTCGAGCTGCGAGTCCTTCTCGAAGTAGAACTCCTGATTGCCGAGCTTCACCTTGTAGAGCGGCGGCACGGCGATGTAGATGTGGCCGTACTCGAAGAGCTCGCGCATGTGCCGGTAGAGGAACGTGAGGACGAGCGTGCGGATGTGCGAGCCGTCGACGTCGGCGTCGGTCATGACGATGACTCGGTGGTAGCGAAGGCCGGAGATGTCGAACTCGTCGCCGATGCCGGTGCCGATCGCGGTGATCATCGCCTGGATCTCCGTGTTCGAGAGCACCTTGTTGATCCGGTTCTTCTCGCTGTTGATGATCTTCCCGCGCAACGGCAGGATTGCCTGGTACGTGCGGTCGCGGCCACTCTTCGCCGAGCCGCCGGCGGAATCGCCCTCGACGATGAAGAGTTCGGCGGCGGCCGGATCGCGAATCGAGCAATCGGCGAGCTTGCCCGGCAGAAAGGTGCCGTCGAGCGCCGACTTGCGCCGCGTCAGCTCGCGCGCCTGTCGCGCCGCGAACCGCGCGCGCATCGCCGCGATCGCCTTGTTGCAGATCGCGCGCGCCTCCTGTGGGTTCTCTTCGAGGAACCGTGACAGGGACGAGTTCACGGTCGTCTGGACGAGACCCTCGATGCCCGGATTACCAAGCTTCGTCTTTGTCTGCCCTTCGAACTGCGGGTTGCGCAGCTTGACCGAGACGACTGCTGCGAGACCCTCGCGGACGTCTTCGCCGTCGAGGCTCTCCTTCTCCTTCAGGAGCTTCAGCTCCTGCGCCTTCGCGTTCAGCGTGCGGGTCAGCGCGCTCCGGAAACCGGACAGGTGCGCACCGCCTTCGACCGTGTTGATGTTGTTGGCGAAGGTGAAGACCGACTCCTGGTAGGAGGAGTTCCACTGCATCGCCACCTCGACACTGCCCTCAGAACGAGCAGAGCCCTGGTCGGCCTCGCCCTCGAAGTAGACGATGTGCTTGTGGATCGCGTCCTTGGCCTCGTTGATGTACGAGACGAAGTCGCGGATCCCGCCCTCGTAGTGGAATTCGACGGTCTTGCCGTCCGCGCGCTCGTCGACGAGCTTGATGTGGAGCCCCTTCGTGAGGAAGGCCGTCTCGCGCAGCCGCTGCGTGATCGTGGCCGCGTCGGCGTCGAGCTCCTCGAAGATCTCGGAGTCCGGTAGGAACGTGATCGTCGTCCCGGCCGAGTCGTCCTTGGCCATCTTCCCGACGACCTCCATGTCGCCGATCGGCTCCCCGCGCTCGAACTCCTGGCGGTGCATCTTGCCGTCGCGGCGCACCTCGGCGATCAGCCGCTCGGAGAGCGCGTTCACGACCGAGACGCCGACGCCGTGCAGGCCGCCCGAAACCTTGTAGCCCTCACCGCCGAACTTGCCGCCGGCGTGGAGCTTCGTGAGAACGACCGTGAGCGCCGGCAGTCCCTGGTCCGGCATCACGTCGACCGGGATACCCGAGCCCCAGTCCTGGACGGTGACCGAGTTGTCCGGATGGAGCGTCACCTCGATGCGGTCGTTGCGCCCCTGGAGTGCCTCGTCGACCGAGTTGTCGACCACCTCGTAGATGAGGTGGTGGAGACCGCGGAGGCCCGTCGAGCCGATGTACATGCCCGGCCGGAGCCGGACCGGCTCGAGTCCTTCGAGGACGGTGATATCCCTAGCGGTGTAGTCCGTTTCAGCCATGAAAAAAGCCCTGCAAATTACGCATTTGCGGGCACGAGGAAGTGTATCAGACGGGGCGGCCGTCCGGCGCCCGTGCGAGGGCCGCTTTTATGGCTTTCGCGACGGATTCGCGCAGGTTCGGATCCACGATGCCGGCCGCGAGCGCGTCCGCCTCTCGCGCCTGCTCCGCCGAGGCCTCGACCGGTGGCGCCGATGGCGGTTCGGGAGTCGTTTCCGGCAGCGGTCCCGGAGTGAAGCGAAGCTTCGGACGGCCCGGCAGCCTCCCCGAGATCTCGGTCGCCCGCTGGGTCAGCTCGAAACCCCAGATCGCGTCGCGCACGTGGACGACGAGCGTGCCGTCGGGCTGCCTCCGTGCCGGCCATGCATTGCGCGCAATCTCAGCGCCGACGGCGGCCGGCCACGCTGTGACGGCGTCTCCCGCGCTGCTGTCGGCGCCGACCCGGCTGAGCTCCGCACGAATCTGATCGCCGAGCGGTTCCATTATGCGGCCGCCTCCAGCACCGTCCCGGGTGTCACCTCGAGCAGCTGGTCCGGCGTCGCCGGCAGCAGCGACGGATCGGTCGCGGTGACGAGCGCCTGCCCGGCGCTCCGCACGCGCGCCGCCAGAACCCGGCGCCGATCGGGGTCGAGCTCCGAGAGGACGTCGTCGAGCAGGAGGAGCGGCGGCACGCCCGTCCGGTCGGCGATCGTCTCGGCCTCGGCGAGCAGCAAGGCGAGCAGGGCGATTCGCTGCTCTCCCTGGGAGCCGAAGCTGCGGAGATCCCGGCCGCCTGCAGCGATCACGACGTCGTCGAGATGCGGCCCGAGCGAGGTCACGCCGCGCTCGAGATCGCGATCGAGCGTGGAGGCCAGTCCCTCCGGTGTCGGCGGCTCGCCGTCGTATCGGAGCGACACTTCGCCTAAGCAGAGCTCGTCCGCGCGAGCGGCGAAGGGCGCCTCGAGCAGCGCGAGGGCCTCGAGGCGGGCCGCGACGAGCTCTGCACCGAGCGTCGCGACTCGGTCGCTCCACGGCTCGACCGCATCACGGCTCGAGACGCCGGCGGCTGCTCGCCGAAGTGCGGCGTTTCGCTGGGCGACCGCCGCACCGTACTCCGTCGGCAGCGGCGCCCGCACAGGCGCGAAGCGGCCGAGGACGCGGTCGAAGTACGCGCGCCGGGCGGCGGGCGGACCCTTCACCACACCGAGTCGGTCCGGCGTGAACACCAGCGTCGAGACCAGCGACCGAAGCTGCTCGGCCGCCCGCAGCGGCGCCCCGTTGAGGAGGGCGCGCTTCCCCTCTCCCCGCCGCACCGTCACCTCGAGCTCCAGCCCCACCTCTCCGCGTCGGCCCGCAACCGCCGCCCGGGCGCCCTCCGCACCGAAGCGCACGACCTGCGAGTCGGTGCGGGTGCGTGGAGAGAACCCCTGCGTCGCGATGTGGACCGCCTCGAGCAGGTTCGTCTTGCCCACGCCGTTCGCCCCAACGACGAGCACGAGCCCCGGTTGCAGTGCCAGCTCGAGCCGCTCATATGAGCGGAAGTCGCGGAGCGAGACCGTCTCGGCGATCAGCCCGGCAGACGGATCGGCATGACGAGGTACGTGAAGTCGTCGGCCTCGTCCGTGAGGATCGCCGGCCGGAGCGGGCTGATGAGCTTCATCTTCACGTCGTCGCCCTCGACCGACTCGAGTCCCTCGCGCAGAAACTCCGCGTTGAAGCCGATATCGAGCGGCTCGCCGCTGTACGCGACCGGCATCGACTCCTTCGACTCGCCGACCTCGTGGGTCCGCGCGACGACCGTGACCTCACCCTCGGCAAAGCGCAGCTGGAGCGGCGTCGCGCGCTGGATCATCACCGCCGCGCGGCGCACGACATCGAGCAGCTCGGCGCGCGAGATGGTCAGCTCGTGCTCGAACGTCTCCGGCAAAAGCTGTCGGTAGTTCGGGAATTGGCCGTCGATCCGGCGCGTCGTGAGCCAGACCCCGCCGACCGAGAAGAGCACCTGGTTCTCCTGCACGCCGACCGCGATCTCGTCACCGTCGCCGGGGATGCGCGAGAGCTCCTGCAACGCGCGGCTGGGCACGATCGCCTCGAGCTCGGGCGCAGCCGAGGCGAGCGCCGTCTCCTTCACCGCCAGTCGGTACGAGTCGGTGGCCGCCATCACGAGCTTGTCGCAGGTGAACTGAACGAGAACGCCGGTGAGTACGGGGCGCGCTTCATCGTGTGAAGCTGCGCGCGCAACGCGGCCGATCGTCTCGAGCAGCGCCTCACGGTCGACCGCGAATGTCTCCGCCTCGGTGAACTCCGGCAGCCGCGGAAAGTCCTCGGCGTTGTATGTGTGGAGGGTGTAGCTCGCACTCCCCGAGCCGACATGGACGACCGATTCGGCTGCGCGATGCTCGATCGTCACATCCTCTCCGGGCAGAAGTCGCGCGATGTCCACCAAGGTGCGGCCCGGCAATACGATCGCGCCGTCTCCTTCGACCCGTGCCGGCACCGTGGCGCGTAGCGAGAGCTCCATGTCGGTCGCCGCCAGACGAAGCTCGTCGCCTTCGGCCTCGAGCAGGATCCCCGACAGGATCTGGATCGCCGTCCGGCTCGAAACAGCGCGCCCGACGAGCGTGAGGCCCTGCACGAGCTCGTCCTTCGAGCACGTGATCCTCAACCCGGCACCGACTGTGATGTCACTCTCGATCATCTAGAGATTCTCGTAGAAGTCATAGGGAGTGTGGACGACGGGGAAGACGTGTCTGCGACCGCTTCCTTCCTGCGAATGGCATGTGGAGCTTCATTGTGGACGATCCGAAGGGTCCCACAGGCGGCAAGCGTCAGCGAACCTGCTTCACACGTGCGGTGAGCTCCTGCACGAGGTTGTACACAGACCTGTCCTCACGGATCAAGCGGGAGATCTTCGAGGTTGCGTGGATGACCGTCGTGTGGTCGCGGCCGCCGAACTCCTTGCCGATCTTGGGTAGGGACGAGTCGGTGAGCTCGCGGGAGAGGTACATCGCCACCTGTCTCGGGTAGACGATGTTCTGCGAGCGCTTCTCGCCACAGAGCTCCTCGAGCGAGAGGCTGAACCGCTCGGCGACGAGATCCTGGATCCGCTTGATCGAGACTTCAGCGGCTTCTCCCTGCGGGAAGACGTCACGCAGGACGTCCTGCGCGAGCTCGACGGTCATCGGCCGACCGGTGAGGGACGAGAACGCGACGACGCGTGTCAGCGCCCCCTCGAGCTCCCGGATGTTCGACGAGACACGGCTGGCGGTGAAGGTCAGCACCTGCTCGTCGTGAACGTGGGTCCCGTCGACCTTCACCTTCTTGCGCAGGATCGCGATCCGCGTCTCGAGGTCCGGCGGCTGGATGTCGGTGATCAGTCCCCACTCGAAGCGGCTGCGCAGCCGCTCCTCGAGTGTCGAGATGTCGCGCGGTGGCCGGTCGGAGGACAAGACGATCTGCGAGCCGGCCTCGTACAGCGAGTTGAAGGTGTGGAAGAACTCCTCCTGGAAGCGCTCCTTCCCTTCGAAGAACTGGACGTCGTCGATGAGGAGGACGTCGTAGGCGCGGTAGCGCTGCTTGAAGCCCTCGATCCGCTTGTCACGGAGCGAGTTGATGAAGTCGTTCACGAACGCCTCGCTCGTCACGTAGCGCACTGAGAGCGCTGACGAATGCTCGGCGACGTACTGCGCGACGGCCTGGAGAAGATGCGTCTTGCCGAGGCCGGTGCTCCCGTAGATGAAAAGCGGGTTGTACGCCTGTGCGGGCGCCTCCGCGACGGCCAGCGCCGCAGCGTGGGCGAAGCGATTCGAGGATCCAATCACGAACGAGTCGAACGTGTACTTCATGTTGAACCCGCCGCTTTCGGGCCGGCCGGGAACGCGTTGGACCATGGCAACGACGCCTTCAGACCCTGCGCGGTCCTCCGCCGCGACCTCGCTGGTTTCCACCACCTGGAGCTCGACGGCGCGCTCGCCGCCGAGGATGTCGCGCACGGCCGCGCCGATGAGCCCGAGGAAGTTGCTCTCGATCCAATCGCGTGTGAACTCGCTCGGTGCGACAAGCACGAGCGTGTCGTCATCGAGCTCGAGACCGCGGACATCGCCGAACCATTTGCTGTAGGTCCCATCGCTGAGCGCCTCCCTCAGCCGCCCCGAGATCTCCTCCCAAAGGCTCTCTGCAGACAGCTCGAGTTGGTGCTCCACCGACGCCCTGGTCCTCCCGGTCTCCGGCCCGGCGGCCAGCATAACAGCGCCTCCAACAAGCACAAAATCAGCGCGTTTGCAGGGGCTTTCAGGCTTCCCATTATTCCTCCACAGGTGTGGATAGGTGTGGGGGGAACTCGCTCCAGCCGCACCGCTGCGCCGCCTGCGGCTGTGGAGAAGCCGGTGGACGAAGCTCGTCTATACTGACCGCCGCGCCCCGCCATCCGCGGGGATTTTTCTGGCAGAGACGAGCTTTTTACAGTCGTGAAGCGCACCTATCAGCCCAACGTCCGCCGCCGCAAGCGCAAGCACGGTTTCCGCGCGCGCATGTCCACGAAAGCCGGCCGCGCGATCCTGAAGCGCCGCCGCGGCAAGGGCCGGGCTCGCCTCTCGGCGTAGCCGCGGTCGGCACTAAGCTGCATTCGTGAAGCGCGCCAACCGCCTGTCCCGCTCCAGGGACTTCGACGCGGTGCATCGCCGCGGACGCTCGGTCTCGTCCCGCTTTCTCGTCCTCTACTGGCTGCCGCAGGAGGAGCCGTCGGAGCCCCGCATCGGGTTCGCCGTGCCGCGGGCTGCCGGGGGCGCCGTCGACCGGAACCGGATCAAGCGACGCCTGCGGGAGGCATGGAACGAGCGGCTCGGGCGCGTCCCCTCGGGATACGACTACGTGCTGATCGTGCGCCCCGGGCTCGTCGAGGCGGCGGAGACGAACGGCTTCACCTGGCTCGGCGAGCGCGTCGACGAGTTGCTCGAGCAGACCGGGGTCCTCGCCGCGTGAGTGCCGTGCTGCGCGTCCCGGCACTGCTCGGCGTTGGCCTCGTCTGGCTCTACCGCCTGACGTTCGGCGCGGTCTTCCCGACGACTTGCAAATACCACCCGTCCTGCTCCGAGTACGCGGTGCAGGCGCTTCGTCGCCACGGTCTCGTGCGCGGGAGCATCCTCGCCGGCTGGCGGCTGCTTCGCTGCAATCCGTGGAGCCGTGGGGGCTTCGACCCGGTCCGATGATGCTCTTCGCAATTCCGATCCTCAGCCAGCTCGAGACCGTGATGAAGCACGTTCTCCTCTGGTTCCACACGAGTCTCAACCTGCCCTGGGCGTGGGCAATCGTGGGTACGACGGTCGTCGTGCGGATGCTCCTCGTGCCGCTGACGATCAAGCAGATCCACTCGATGCAGAACCTGCAGCGCTTTGCGCCGCAGATGAAGGAGATCCAGAAGAAGTACAAGGGCGACAAGCAGAAGCAGAACGAGGAGCTGATGAAGTTCTACCGGGAGAACAACATCAACCCGGCCGCGTCGTGCCTGCCGATGCTCCTGCAGCTCCCGGTCTTCATCGCCCTCTACTACACGCTCAAGCACTTCGACTCGAACTTCCATCCGGGGCCGCACGAGGACCTCTCGTGGCTCCACTTCATCCCGAATATCACGTTCCCGACGACCGCGGTCTGGGGCGGCTATGTGCTGCTCGTCGTCTACGTGGCGAGCCAGATGGCCTCGACGATGTTCATGGCCGCGACCGCCGACAAGACGCAGCGGATCCTCTTCATGGTCATGCCGCTCTTCTTCGTCTTTATCATCGCGCGCTTCCCGGCCGGGCTCGTCCTCTACTGGGTCACGACGAACCTCTGGACGGTTGGGCAGGGGTTGATCACGCGGCGGCTGGTCTCGCGAACGCCGGCCCCGGTGCCCGAGCGACGCAGCTCGCGGACGCCGCCGAAGGACGACGGCACGAGCGGCAACGGCGCCAACCCGGAGTCCCCGCCGCCGAAGCCGGGATCGCCGGCTACGCAGCAGCAGCCTCGGCAGGTGCGGCGCAAGAAGAAGCGCACGAGCCGGAGATGAACGAGATCGCAGACCTCACGGCCGAGGCGACCGGGGAGACCGTCGGGGAGGCGAAGTGGGCCGCGCTGCGCGAGCTCGAGCGGAGGCATCCTGGGCTCGACAAGGCCGCGGTCCAGTTCGAGGTCGTCGCCGAGGGGGAGCGCGGGATCCTCGGCGTCGGCTATGAGCCGGCCCGCGTCTTCGCTCATCTGCCGGCCGAGGCGGCGGAGGTCGCGGCCGCGGCCGGCGCTGCGACCGAGGAGAGTGACCAGGCCACCGAAGCGCGGACGCTCGTGGCGCAGATCGTCGAGACGCTCGGCGTCGACGCGGACGTGGTCGCGCACGACCAGTCCGAGGCGATCGTCGTCACGTGCTCGGGGCCGGACGTCGGGTTGCTCATCGGCCGCCACGGCCAGACGATCGACGCGGTTCAATACCTTCTCAACGTGATCGCCTATCGCGCCCACGGGGAGGAGAAGAGGGACGTCGTCGTCGACGCCGCGGGCTACCGCGCCCGGCGGCGGGCGACGCTCGAGGCGCTCGCACTGCGGGTCGCCGAGCGGGTGCGCGAGTCGGGCGAGCGCGAGGAGCTCGAGCCGATGACGGCGGTCGAGCGCAAGGTCGTCCACGTGCATCTGAAGGACGTTGCGGGTGTCGGGACGACCTCCGAGGGCATGGAGCCGAACCGCTACGTCGTCGTCGTTCCTGAGTGACTGGTTGAGCGCAGTCGTCGCGACGCCGGGCCTGACGGCCCTGGGCGACCTCGACCAGGCGCGGGCGATGCTGCTCGACGATGCGTTGCGAGTCCTGCCGCTGCTCGAGCGGTACGGCGGAGCGGTGGTCGACGTCGGCTCGGGCGGCGGCTCGCCCGGGATCCCGCTCGCAGTCGCGCTGCCCGAGCGCGAGGTGACCCTGCTGGACGCCGAGCGGCGCAAATGTGACTTCCTTCGGCGCTGGGCGCCGCAGAACGCCGAGGTCGTATGGGGACGCGCCGAAGAGCAGCCGCTGGAGCGATGGGGCGTGGCGGTGGCGAAGGCACTCGCCCAGCCGCCAGTCGCAGCGGAGTTGTGCCTGCCGCTGGTCCGGACCGGCGGCGCGGCAATCCTCTGGCTCGGCGAACGCGCGGATCTCGACCAGCTTGCAGCCGCGTCGGAACAGCTCGGCGGGGGCGCTCCCGAGTTGCACGAAGGCCTTGCGACTCTGCCGAAGGTTGTGCCGACGCCGCCCGGCTTTCCGCGCCGTGCCGGTGTCGCGAAGAAGCGTCCGCTGGCCTAGCGACAATGGCTGCGGCAGATGAGCCGCATCTACGCAGTCGCAAACCAGAAGGGCGGCGTCGGCAAGACGACGACCGCCGTCAACCTCGCCGCGTGTCTCGCCGAGGCCGGCCAGCGCGCACTCGTCATCGACCTCGATCCGCAGGCGAACGCGACCTCGGGTCTGGGGATGCGCGCGAACGGCAACTCGAGCTACGACCTCCTGGACGGCGCTCCGCTCGCCGAGCTCGTCCACCCGACCGCCTTCGCGAACCTCGATCTCATCCCGGCCAAGCCGGATCTCGCCGGTGCTGTGGTCGAGCTCTCAGGCCGCTCCGACGGCGAGCGGTATCTCGCGCAGGCTCTCGCCTCCGGCAGCGACCGCTACGACTTCGTCTTCCTCGACTGTCCACCCTCGCTCGGGCCGCTCACGGTCAACGCGCTTGCTGCGGCCGACCGAGTCTTGGTGCCGGTTCAGGCGGAGTACTACGCGCTAGAGGGCCTGACGCAACTCCTGCACTCGGTCGAGCTGATCCGGCGGCGGCTCAATCCGACCCTGGGCATCGGCGGCGTCCTACTCACGATGGTCGACGGCCGGACACGTCTCGCCCAGCAGGTCGAGGAGGAAGTCCGCCGGCACTTCGGCGACCTCGTCTTTCGCACTTCCGTTCCGCGCTCGGTGCGTCTCGCCGAGGCCCCGAGCCACGGACTGCCCGCGATTGCCTACGACCGTCGCTCCGCCGGAGCCGACGCCTACTGGAAGGTGGCGATGGAGCTTGTCGAGCGCGCCTGAGTCCTCTCCCCAGCGCCGGGGTCTCGGCCGCGGCCTCGAGGTGCTGATCGGCGGCCAGCCGGTTCCCTCCGAGCTGCTCGAAATCCCGGTCGATGCGATCCACCCGAACCCGCGCCAGCCGCGCCGCCGCTTCGAGCCTGAGGCGGCCTCCGGGCTCGCGGAGTCCGTGCGGCGGCAGGGCGTGATCCAACCTCTGCTCGTGCGCCCGCGTGGGGTCGGCGGCTACGAGATCGTCGCCGGCGAGCGGCGCTGGCGGGCGGCACGGGAGGCGGGCCGCGAGACGGTGCCGGCTGTGGTGCGCACGGCGGACGACCGCGACACGCTCCTGCTCGGGCTGGTCGAGAACGTTGCTCGCGAGCAGTTGACGCCGGTCGAGGAGGCTCGTGCGTACGCCGTCCTGATCGACGAGTTCTCACTCTCCCTCGGCGAAGTGGCCGAACGGGTCGGTCGCTCGAAGCCGTCGGTCTCGAACCGGATCCGCTTGCTCGAGCTGCCCGACGATGTGCTCGGGATGGTCGAGCGCGGACAGCTGACCGAAGGCCACGCGCGCGCCGTCCTCGCCGTACCCGATCACGAGGGCCGCCGCCGGCTCGCGCGGGAGATCGTGCGGCGGGGGCTATCGGTGCGGGCAGCCGAGCAGCGGGCCAAGTGGGCGGGTGCGCGGCAGAGGCCGCGGACTCGTTCGGCAGCGGTCGATCCGGCACTCGCCGAGCGCGTGCGCAGTGCGGTCGAGCAGCTGACCGCCCGCAATGCGCGCGTCGTTCCCGGACGGGTCGAGCTGCCCTTCGGCGACGAGCACGACCTCGCCGAGCTGGCCGAGGCGCTCGAGAATGCGGTGGCTACAATGACCGGCCGCGCGGGCGATTAGCTCAGCTGGTTAGAGCGCCGCTCTGATAAGGCGGAGGTCCCTGGTTCGAATCCAGGATCGCCCACTTCTCCGCCGCCGCCCGTTTAGTGGAGGCGGTGAGTGCGGACGAGATACGCAGGGTTTCCGGCTCCAGCACCTGAGCTATATTCGAGACGAGGTCGCCCTAGATGCAGGAGATGCTCATCTACGGAGTCAGCTTCGATCTGGTCGGTAAACAGCCGATCGTCCTGCTGAAGACCGCCGACGGGAACAAGTTCCTGCCGATCTGGATCGGGCACCCGGAGGCGGCCGCAATCCTCATGAAGCTCCAGAGCCAGACGTCGGTCAGACCGATGACCCACGACCTCGTGAGCGAGATGCTCGAGCAGCTCGGCGCGTCGATCAGCCGGATCACGGTCACCGAGTTGCGCGAGAACACCTTCTATGCGCAGATCACCGTCATCCAGGACGGCCAGGAGATCGAGGTCGACTCCCGTCCCTCCGACGCTATAGCACTCGCCATTCGCGCCGAGGCGCCGATCTTCGCGGCGGACGACGTCATCGCGGAGTCGGCGATCGAGTTCGAAGGCGAGGAGGTCGACGAGGAGCAGCTCGAAGCCGAGGTGCTCAAGTTCCGCAGCTTCCTCGAGGACGTCACGCCGGACCAGTTCGTCGTCGAGAACGGCGACGAGGAGGAGTAGCTGCTAGCCCACGACGATCAGCACCAGCGCCGCTGCGTTGAAGAACGCGTGCACGAGCATCCCGGGTAGGACGCTGTCTGTGCGGTCGCGGAGCCAGGCCAGCGCGATCCCGAGCGCGACGAGAACGAGCAGTGCCTCGACGAGTCCGTGCGCGAGGCCGAAGGCGACGCCGACGAGGAGAATCGACGGCCAGCTCCCGAGGAAGCGGAGCAGTGACTGTCCCGAGCCGCGAAAGGTCAACTCCTCGACGAACGGCGCAATCAGCGCGAAGAGGACGAAGTTGGCTGCGAAGGCGCCGGCGTGCGCCGGTTCCCAGGGCACGTTCGTGATCCCCTGCTCCTTCTCGGGGCTCTCCGGCAGCGGCAGACGGGCGACCACCACGTACTCCCACGCGAAGATCACCACGATCACGAGCACCCCGAGCGCCAGTGCCCGCCCCCACCCCGAGGGAGGCCGTAGAGCGAGCAGGTCGAATCGGTCGATGCAGATCAGGAGCACCATCCCCAGCCAGATGGCGTAGACGACCGTCCCGCCGGCGAAGAACGACCACGAGTAGACCTCCTGGTGGGAGACGCCTTTGCTGCTGCCGCCGCTTCCAGTGAAGCGGGCTGCGTAGTTGACCGCGGCGATCAGCCCGACGAACGCGACCCAGAAGGCGAGGCGGAGGTACAGCGGGCGTGGACGAGGCTGAGCGGCGGCGGCGTCCACGACGGCTCAGCATAGGGTTCAAGCCATGCGCCACTTCACGCCGGAGGAGGCGAACGCCGAGCTCGAGAACGTGCGGCCGCTCGCCGAGGAGCTCGTTGCGACGCGGCGGGAGCATGCCGCCGCGCTCGAGCGGCAGGAAGAGCTCGAGCAGAAGATCCGTGGCAACGGCGGCGGAATCCCGCCTGCGGAGCTCGCTCGGGCGACCGCAGAGGTCGACGCGGTCGCGCGTCGCCTGGCGCGCCTGGTGGACGAGATCACGAGCCACGGCGCCCAGGTGAAGGATCTGGACAGCGGTCTCATCGACTTCCCGACGCTCCACCACGGCGAGACTGTGCTCCTTTGCTGGCAGCTCGGTGAGGACGAGATCGCCTGGTGGCACCGTATGGACGACGGTTTCTCAGGGCGGCGCCCGCTGCCGCTGGACTGAGGAAATGCAGCGCCCGCGGCGAATCGGGCGGCGATGCCCTTCTGGCACCGAATCGTCATCGCCGCGGCCGTGTTCCTGCTCGTCTGGGTCCTGGCGCGGCTCGTCGACTGGTGGCTGTCCCGGAGGCCCGTGCCACCTGAGGTCGAGACGCGCTATCGGGTCCTCCGCCGCGCCATCACGACGACGATCATCGTCGTAGGCCTCTTCTCCGCCCTGCTCGTGATCCCGCAGGTGCGCGCGGTTGCCGGCGCGCTGCTCGCGTCGTCGGCCATCCTCGGCGTGATCCTCGGTCTCGCATCGCAGCAGACACTCGGGAACTTCATCGCCGGGATCCTGATCGCCATGACCCAGCCGATTCGAATCGGCGACCGGGTCAGCTACGGAGGCGAGGACGGTGTCGTCGAGGAGATCGGGCTCACGTACACCTTCATCCGCACCGTCGACCGCAGACGTCTCGTCGTTCCGAACAGCAAGCTGGCCTCCGACCCGATTATCAACTCTTCGATCCGCAGCCGTGAGACGTTCGCCGAGGTATCCGTGCCGGTGCCGTTGACCGCCGATCTCGAAGCCGCGATCGGCGCGCTGCAGGAGGACGTCTCGGGTGAGCGCGACGCCGACGTCTACCTGAGCTCTCTCAACGGGACGGCAACGGTGACCGTGCGAGCTGTCGCCGGCGACCAGGCTGCGGCAGAACGCCTCGAGCACGAGCTTCGCCTGCGAGCGCACAAGCGGCTCCGTGCGCTCGGCGTCTGGACGTGAGCCGCCAGCGGAAACCCAAGCCGAAGCAGCGACCGAGGCAGAGGCGCCGCACTCTCGTCGTCCTCGCGATCGCCATCCCGCTCGCGGTGCTCGCCGCCACTGCTGCCGGCGGCGCCGTCTACTTCGGTTCGAGCTGTGACCTGAGTGTGCTGCGGCCGGTGCGCCAGGCCGACAACTCCCTTGTCTACGGCGCGAACGGCAGCCTGATCGGCGTCCTGCCTGCGGTCGAAAACAGGACGGTGGTCGCACGTGGCGCGATCAGCCCATGGGTGCCGAAGGCGACCGTCGCGATCGAGGACCGGCGGTTCTACCAGCACGGCGGGATCGACCCGGAGGGGATCCTGCGGGCACTCGTTGCAGACGTGAGCGCGGGCCACATCGTCCAGGGCGGCTCCACCATCACGCAGGAGCTGGTGCGCAACCTCTACCTCTCGCGCGAGCAGACGCTGCAACGGAAGGTGGTCGAGGCCTGTCTCGCCATCAAGCTCGCGCGCGCGTGGTCGAAGGACAGGATCCTCACCGCCTACCTCAACGACGTCTACTACGGCAATCATGCGTACGGGATCGAGGCTGCGGCCGAGACGTACTTCTCGGTCCCTGCGAGCCGGCTGACGTTCGAGCAGGCGGCGCTTCTAGCCGGCCTGCCGCAGGCGCCGTCGTACTACGACCCGCTCCACAATCCGGCCGGCGCGCTCGCCCGGCGCGACGAGGTCCTGCACGCGCTGAACCGATCCGGCGAACTCACCGCGAGGCAGTACACGGAGGCGGTGCACGATCGCGCCCTGCACCTGCGCCCGAGCCCGGCGTACGCGAGCCAGGAGCCGTACTTCGTCGGCTACGTCGAGAACCTCCTCCAGCAGGCGTACGGCGCGGCGACCGTCCGTGCGGGTGGACTGAAGATCTACACCACGATTCGGTCGCGCTTGCAACGCGCGGCGGTGCATGCGCTATCGGAGGAGCTGCATGGCCGGCACGATCCGGCCGGCACGATCGTCTCGATCGACCCGGCGACCGGCGCGATCCGTGCGATGGCGGCCGTGACCTCCGGAACGCCGGGCAACGAGTTCAATCTCGCCACCACGGCAGAGCGCCAGGCGGGCTCGACGTTCAAGCCGATCGTTCTTGCCGCAGCGGTCGCGGAGGGGATGAACCCGTGGGCGACGCGCTACCTGTCCGCGCCGTTCTACTACGCCCCGCTGCAGTGGCGCGTCCGCACATACGACGGCACCTATGCCGGGCCGGAGACGGTCGCGGCGGCGACGCTTCAGTCCGACAACACGGTTTACGCGCGGCTCGCCCTCGACGTCGGCCCGGACGCGATCGCCTCGATGGCGCAGAAGCTCGGCGTGCAGACGCAGCTGCACCCCACGCCGGCACTCGCCCTCGGGACCGGCGCGGTGACTCCGCTCGACATGGCTTCCGTCTATGCGACTCTCGCCGCCGGCGGCGTGTACTCCAAGCCGCTCGCCATCCGGCGGGTCGTCTTCCCCGCCGGCAAGGTCGGCGGCGGCTGGGGTGAGCCGCAGCGGACGCGGGTCATTCCGGACTGGGTCGCGGCGACGGTCACGCGCGTGCTCGAGGAGAACATGCTCCACGGTACGGGCGTGGGAGCGCATGTCCCGGGACGCGTCGACGCAGGCAAGACGGGGACGACGGACGACTACGCCGACGCCTGGTTCTGCGGCTACACGCCCTCGCTCGAGGCCACCGTCTGGATTGGCTATCCGAAGGGGGAGATCCCGATGCTCGACGTACACGGCGCCGCCGTCTCGGGACCGACGCTGCCCGCGACGGCTTGGCGGCTGTTCATGGAGGGCATGATCGAGACCTCGGCGAACCCCGCCTTTCCGGCGGCGGTCTCGCCCGCGCAGTTCGTGCCGTGGAGCGGGCGGTACGCCTACACGGCCACGTCGTCCCCCTAGGGAGCGTCGCCCGACACTGGCCCCACGACTTACGGTATGCACCCATCGTGGCGTCACTACTCACTCTCGAAGAGGCACATGAGCGCGTCCTGAAACACGCGCGCCCCCTCTCGGCCGAGCTCGTCCCCATTTTCGAGGCGGCCGGACGCGTCAGCGCCGAGGACGTGCGTGCCCGGGTCGACCTGCCGCCGTTCGCGAGTTCTGCGATGGACGGATTCGCCGTGCGCTCGGCCGATCTGCCGGGGACGCTGCGGATCTTCGGGGAGTCCGCTGCGGGCCGGCCGTTTGCTGCCCGGGTCGAACCGGGCTGTGCGGCGGCCATTTCGACGGGCGCGGTCGTGCCGGACGGCGCCGATGCCGTTGTCCCGATCGAATACGTTGTCCGACATGACAACGATGTGGAGATATCGGACGCGCCCAAACCTGGGGCGCACGTTCGCCCTCGCGGCGGCGACGTCGCCACCGGAGAGGTCGTGGTTCCCGCCGGTGTCAAGCTCGCGCCCGCACACCTGGCGGCCGCGGCGGCTTCGGGCGTCGCCGAGCTGTCGTGCGCACGCCGGCCGAGCGTTGCCGTGCTCGCGACGGGCAGCGAACTCGTCTATCCCGGCGGCGAGCTCCGGGCGGGGCAGATCTACGAGACGAACGGTCTCATGCTTTCCTCCGCGCTGGCCGCCGCCGGCGCCGAGGTGCTGACCGAGCCGCCCGTCGCGGACGACTCGGAGGCGTTACGGAAGGCGCTCGAGCGTGGACTTGCCGCCGACGTCCTCGTCACCTCGGGCGGCGTCTCGGTCGGCGAGCATGACCTGGTCCGCGCAGCCGAGCGGGAGCTTGGCGTCGAGGAGGTCTTCTGGCGCGTGGCGATGAAGCCGGGCAAGCCGGTCTCGTTCGGTGTCCGCGGCGACACGCTCGTCTTCGGTCTCCCAGGGAACCCCGTGTCTGCGCTGGTGGGGTGCGAGCTCTTCGTGAAGCCTGCGCTGCGCGCGTTGCTGGGGCTCGCGGATCCACTGCCTCGGTTCGAGCCGGGTCAGCTCGCCGTCGGCCTGCGGCGCAACGAGGAGCGTGACGAATTCGTCCGCGCCCGATCGAGGGTGGACGGCGACATGGTCGTGCTCGAGCCGGTTACCGGCCAGGAATCGCACATGATCGTCCGCTCGGCTGCCGCTGACGCGCTGGTCCACATTCCACGTGGAAACGGCGAGCTCGCGGTCGGCGCGACCGTGCGCTGGCTCCGCCTCGGCAGCGTCTGACGGAGCTACTCGTTGACCGCGCGTCGCGCCTGGGCCGTTGCTGCAGGGCGGCGCCGCGGCGCGAAGACCAGCGTGCGGATGAGCTCGCGGACCGGACCTCGGCGCGGGCGTTCCCCCGGCGCAGGGTACGGTGCGTACCGGTCCGCTGCGAGCGCGGCGAGCTGGCCGGCCGCCGCAACCCAGGCGAGGCCGATCACGAGGAAGGGGAGCGGCGCGTAGCCGACGGCGAAGAGCTTGACGATGTACCAGGGCGCGTCCCAGCCCAGCCCGTAATGGGTGGCGAACGACCAGACGAGGTAGGCAGGTCCCAGGAAGCCGGCCAGGAGAACGCCTGCACGTAGAGCCGGCGGGCGGGTTTGCACCTGCGGCAGCCAGAGCCAGAAATGCAGCGAGGGGAGCACGAAGATGAGCGCGTACGGGTTCGTCGCGGCCACCAGGAGCCCGACGACGCCCAGCGCGAGCAATGCGCCGCTGTGGCCGGCAAGCCGCTCCTCCGGCCGGATCGGCCGCCGCGGCAGGAGGCGGCTGCGCGCGACGAGCCAGCCGGCTCCCGCGAGCAGGACGAGCGCCACCAGCGCTCCCCCCGGCCAGGAGACTGACGTCAGGGAAGGAGCGTGTCCGACATCGCCGCCCCAGAGCCCGAGCGCCCGGAAGACGAGGAAGATCGCGCCGACCCACGCCCAGAAGCCGAGTCGGCTGCGATAGCTGCGGAGGGCAGGTGCAATGCGGATCCGGCGCCGGCGACAGCGGGCGAAGAGGTCGACGGCGGCCGCGAGAAAGGGCAGCAGCATCGCGACGAGCACGATCTCGATCGCCCAGCCGCGAATCAGCCGCGAGCCCAGGAAGACGTAGCTCGTCGGGCCTTGCGCGAGTGAGACTCCCTGCTCCATTCCGTCGACGGTGTCCTGTGCCGCGAGGCCGATGACTCCCAGATGCGCGACGTCGAGGTTGGGTCTGTGGCCCTGCCCTTCGGGGGGCCGCGCGCCGGCCGTCGTCACGGTCACCGCGGGGATGCCGCGACTTACAAACGGCGCCTGCTCGTACGGGTTGAACGGAAACGCCAGGCTCACCAACTGCTGGAGCGCGCTCGGCCGGGCCGGCTCGCCGTTGCCGCGCTGAGCGAGAGCGGCTCGCATCGTCTCGACGAGCCCAGGGGCAGGCGAGCGAGACGTGTCGGCGCCGAAGACGAGCCGAGGGCTGCCCCGACCGCCGATGGAGTCGAGATTGACCACGCCGAGTATGTTCGCGTGGCCCTGTTGTTCTGCTGCGAAGTGCGCGGCTCCGCGGGCCCCGTCGGCTCCGCCGTCGGTCGACAGGAAGACGAGCGTGTACGGGACCGAGATCCGCTGCGCGGCCGCGGTCGGGGCGTAGGAGCGTGCCAACTCGATGAGGGCGGCCGTCCCCGAAGCGTTGTCGTTCAACCCGTTGCCGGCGCCGCTGTCGTCGCGATGCGCCATGACGACGATCTCGGGTGGCGAGAGACCGATACCCCGCTTCGCGGTGACGAGGTTGACGAGCGTCGTTCGACGGCCGTTGATCGTGGCGGTGAACGGGTCGCTTCGAACCTTGAATCCGTATGGCTGGAGCTGGCTGCGGAACCACGCTGCAGCGCCTCTGGCGTCCGGAGTGCCCGGCCTGCGGTCGGGGTAGTTGGAGGCGAGGTCCCTGGCAATGGACGCGACTTGCGATGCGTGGAACGCCGGCGGCAGGTTCTTCTGTGCATGCAGCGCTAGAGGACGCGCGACGCTGAACGCGAGTAGCAGGAGCGGCAACCCCACGAGAAGCCACGTGCCGCGGTAGAGGCGCGCGTTGACCGGACGTTCGAGCGAGCCCGGCCGCGATCGGCGGCGCTCTGGTGCGGGCGAGGCGGCCGTCACGGCGTTCAGTCTAGGGCCGGATTCGGGCGCGCCGTTTTCCCGTGGAAACGATCGGGGGTTAGGTCTCTCGGCAAGCGGGGTAGGGGCGAAGCCGGAGAGCAGGCATCGCTCGCAGGCGAACGTGCGGGCGATACTGGTAGAAATCGGCGGGTTTACATGCCCGAATCTGTGGGAAACACCGAAGGGTCGGGATGGACGAGGCGGCACTGATCGAGACCGCAGGCGAGTCGCTCGAGGGAATGCGGAGCGTTCGGCTTCGCGTGCCCGCCCGGGCGGAGTACATCGCTTTGGCCCGCCTCGCACTCAGCGGTCTTGCCGACATCGTCTCGCTTTCCGACGAGCTGCTCGCCGATCTCAAGCTCGCGCTGACCGAGGCCGTTTCGAACTCGGTCCGCCACGCGTATGCCGGTGGAGCGGGATTCGTCTCGATCGCGTACGAGCTGACCGGCGATGCGCTTGCGGTCGAGGTTGTCGATGACGGGAACGGCTTCGACCCGGACCGGCCGCTCCCCCTCGAGGGTGAGGAGCTCACGGAAGGTGGTCTCGGGATTGCGATCATCCGCACGATCGCGGACGAGTTCGAGCTGCACTCCCAGCCGGGGGCTCGCGGCTCGCGTCTCCGTTTCGTGAAGCGGCTCCGCCAGCCGGCCTGATCGTTGTCACCATCGACAACGACTCGGCGGAAGCTCCTCGTCGTCTTCAATCGCGCGCCGGTCTCGTACGCGCGTGACGCGGGCGGGCGCCGGTTCGCACGGCGGGGCGGCGGTGGTGTCGTCACGGCCCTCGGCGGTCTGCTCGCCAGTCACGACGTGACGTGGGTGGCGAGCGCGATGACCGAGGAGGACCGGGCGGTGGCGGCGGAGCGAAACGGGCCGTTCGTCGAGGAGACGGCGGACGGTGCCGCCTATCGGCTGCGGCTCGTGGCGCACGAGCCGGCCGCCTACGACCGCTTCTACACCCTGCTGGCCAACCCGACTCTCTGGTTCCTGCAGCACTACCTCTGGGGACTGGGCGCCGCGCCCGAGTTCGGGCCGGAGCTGCACGAGGCCTGGAGCGACGGCTACGTGCCGATCAACGAGGCGCTGGCCGCTGCTGCGCTCGAGGAGCTAGAACGCGAGCCCGACGCCGCGGTTCTCTTTCACGACTACCACCTCTACCTCGCACCGCGCTACGTGCGGGAAGCGCGCCCGGATGTCGTGACCTCGCACTTCGTCCACATCCCGTGGCCCGAGTCGGACTACTGGCACGCATTGCCGCCGGAGCTGCGGGTGGCCGTGCACGAGGGGCTGCTCGCAAACGACGTGGTCGGCTTCCACACCGAGCGCTGGCTGCGAGCCTTCCTCCTCTCGGCGGAGCGGCTGCTTGGCGCACGCGTCGACCGGGACGCTTGCACGGTCGAGCACCGCGGCCGCGTGACTCGGGTCGTCGCACGGCCGATCAGCATCGACCCGGCGGAGTTCGATCGGCTGCGCGAGGATCCCGCGGTGCTCGAGCGGGAGGCGGCTTTCGAGGCGCGGCGCCCGGAGCAGCTGGTGCTTCGCGTCGACAGAACCGACCCGTCGAAGAACATCGTCCGCGGCTTTCACGCCTTCGGTCTACTCCTCGAGCGCCATCCCGAGCTGCACGGGAGGGTGGGAATGGTGGCGCTGCTTGCGCCCTCGCGGCAGGACATCCCCGCGTATGCCGAGTACGTCCACGACCTCGAAGCGGCGGCTCGGGAGGTGAACGAGCGCTTCGGCCGCGACGACTGGCAGCCTGTGGAGCTGGACATCGCGGACGACTTCCTGCGGTCGGTCGCGGGCTACAAGCAGTTCGACGTTCTCCTGGCCAACCCCGTCTTCGACGGGCTCAACCTCGTGGCCAAGGAGGCGTTCCTCGTCAACGAGCGGGACGGCGTGCTCGTCTTGTCCGAGAACGCCGGCGTGCACGAGGAGCTGGGGGAGTGGGCCCTCACGGTCAATCCGATCGACGTCTCCGGTCAGGCGGACGCCCTTCATGCGGCGCTCACGCTCGAGCCGGCCGAGCGGCGACGGCGGGCTGACGCCATCCGCAAGCACGTTCGCGCGCACGACATCCGCGAGTGGGTCGACGTGCAGCTCGCCGACCTCGACGCCGTACGATCCTCGTGATGGACGACCTGTCGCACGTCGACGAGTCCGGTGCGGTTCGCATGGTCGACGTGGGCGGCAAGGAGCCCATGCGCCGGCGAGCCGTCGCAAGAGCTGAGGTCCGGATGGCCGCAGCGACCGCGCGGATCCTGCGCGAGCTCCCGAAGGGGGACGCGCTCGCAACCGCGCAGGTCGCCGGGATCATGGCCGCGAAGCGGACGAGCGAGCTCATCCCTCTTTGCCATCCGCTTCCGCTCACGCACGTCGGAGTGACGCTGGAGGTGGGCGAGGAGTCGGTCGAGATCGTCGCCTCGGCGGAGACCACCGCCCAGACCGGCGTGGAGATGGAGGCGCTCACCGCCGCTTCGGTCGCGGCGCTCACCGTCTACGACATGGCCAAGGCGGTCGACAAGGAGATGCGGATCGCCGACGTCGTTCTCCTGGAGAAGACGAAGGAGCACACGGTCTGAGGGCTGCGGTGCTGACGGTGTCGGACGGGGTCGCGGCCGGGACGCGCGAAGATCGAAGCGGCGACGTCCTCGACGACCTACTGCGCGGCGAGGGCTACGAGGTCGAACGGCGCGTCGTTCCCGACGAGCGCGACGAGATCGCCGCTGCGATCGGCGAGCTTGTCGCCTCGGCTCGCCTCGTGCTCACCACCGGCGGGACCGGTCTGGCGCCGCGGGACGTGACCCCTGAGGCGACCCGCGACGTGCTCGAGCGAGAGGCGCCGGGCATCGCGCAGGCGCTGCGTGCGGACTCGATCGCGAAGACGCCTCACGGCCTCCTTTCGCGGGGCACGGCGGGCGTTCTCGGGGCGACGCTCGTGGTCAACCTGCCGGGGTCGACGGGCGGCTGCCGCGACGGGTTTGCGGTCCTGCGCCCCGCGCTCGAGCACGCGCTCGAGCTGCTCGCCGACACGCCCACGGCCCACGAGCAGACATGACCGTCCAGTCTGCGCCGGCACCGCTCCCCGCCCGGTTCGCGCGGCTCGTCAAGATCGAGCACACGGTCTTTGCCCTGCCGTTCGCCTACGTCGGCGCCTTCCTTGCGGTGAACGGAACGCCGAGCGGCCACGACTTGCTGTGGATCACGCTCGCGATGGTCGGCGCCCGCTCGCTCGCGATGGCGCTCAACCGCCTGATCGACGCGCGTATCGATGCCCGGAATCCGCGCACAGCCGGCCGGGAGATTCCGAGCGGCCAGCTCTCGGTCGCCCAGGTGGTCGTCTTCTGCGTCGCGTCGCTCGCGCTCTTCCTTGCCGCCGTCTGGCAGCTCGATCCGATCGTCCGCTGGCTCTGGCCGATCCCGGTCATCGGCTTCGTCGTCTATCCGTACCTCAAGCGGGTCACCTGGCTCTGCCACTTCTGGCTCGGCGCGGTCGACGGCCTCGCGCCGGTCGGCGCCTGGGTCGCCATCACGGGTCGGCTTCCCTGGCAGGCGTGGATGCTCGGCGTCGCCGTCGCGTTCTGGGTAGCGGGCTTCGATCTCTTCTACGCGCTCTTCGACGAGGAGATCGACCGGCGGGAGGGGTTGCACTCCATCGTCACGCGGTTCGGCGTGCGCGGCGCCTTCCTCGGCGCCCGTTTGTCGCACGCGGCTACCGTCGCTTGTCTCATCGCGGTCGGGCTCGGCCTGCCGGTCGGCGTCCTCTACTGGCTCGGTGTAGCCGCCGTCGCGATCCTGCTGGCGTACGAGCACTCCCTCGTACGCCCGGGCGACTTGCGGCGGCTCGACACGGCGTTCTTCACGATGAACGGTGTGATCAGCGTCGTCTTCGCCGTGTTCGTGATCCTCGACGCTGTGGCGTGAGACCTCCCCGGGGCGCCGCTTTCACGGCGCCCCGGCAGACTGCTCCCTGATCTAGGCTCCTTGGCTCCCGGGCCAGTTCGGCGGATGGCACCAGCGACCGGAGCGAAGGAATCCCGCGCCCGCGGTGCTGGAGCCGATCGAGCCTGACGAGAAGCCTGCAGTGGGATCGAACGTCGCGCCGAGCGATGCGACGACGTGTCCCCACCGGCCTCTTACGAAGCCTCGCGCCAGTCCGGATGCCGTGCCACCCGAGATCGCGGCGTTGAGCGTTCCGTGGGCCTGATTACGGTCGGTGCCCTTGATGTGGAACGTGCCGTACAGGTGGCCGACGCCGTTCGTGGTGTCGACGAGGCTCCAGGCACGGATCGTGAGCGCGCCGGCCAGCCGAGGATCCGCACTCGTTGCGGTCCCCGTGTACATCGCCCTTGTCGCCTGGAAGGTGTCGCCGCCGTTGACCGAGCACGTGGTCAGGTAGTGCTGCGAGACGGTCGTGGCGTTGAACGCTGCCGTTACCGATTGCACCGACGGAGCCCCTCGGTGCGCGTTGGCGACGCCCGCGGCGGCGAGAGCCGCGGCCACGAAAAGCCCCAGCAGCGCGAGTCGCTTCCTTGTCATGGTTCCCCTCCTGGTCGCGGATGGTCTAGCTCGTTGTCCTCGAAATAAGGCCTGACTCGTGCACGACTTTGAGCAAGGACGGGGTAAAACGGTGGTAAAGCGCGCGAGGCGGCCTATGCTGGCCGCGTGCTCACGGCCCGCCGGCTCGGCAAGCGCTACGGGGAGAAGCGTGTTCTGTGGAGGATCGACCTCGTCCTTCCGCGCGGCGGCTTCCTCGTCGTCACCGGCCAGAACGGTTCCGGGAAGACGACACTGCTGCGGATCTGTGCCGGCCTTGCGCAGCCGACCGAGGGGACGATCGAGCGCAGCGCGGCGCGCGCGCAGGTCGGCTATCTCGGCCACGAGCCGCTCGTGTACCGGGAGCTGACCGCGCTCGAGAACCTCGAGCTCTACGGACGCCTCTATCGCGTGCCCGAGCGACGCGAGCGGATCGGCATGCTGCTCGAGCGGTTCGGACTCTGGGAGGCTCGACACGAGCGCGTCGCCTCGTACTCGCGCGGCATGACGCAGCGGCTCGCCCTTTGCCGTGTCCTACTGCACGAGCCGGAGCTGCTCGTGCTCGACGAGCCGTACAGCGCGCTCGACGAGGCGGGCGCCGAGCTTCTCGACGCCCAACTCGCCGAGCTTCGTGGGGAGCGCACCTTCCTCGTCTCGACGCACGACCCGGCTCGCGTCCAGCCCCTTGCGAGCGAGGCGCTCGCCCTCTCGACATGACTTACGTCCGCGACGTCGGGGCGCTGGCGCGCAAGGACCTCCTGCTCGAGCTCCGCGCGCGGGACACGCTTCCGGCGATGCTCCTCTTCGTCGCCGCGGTCTTCGTCGTCTTCCACTTCGCGCTGCCAGGGACACCCTCGCGGCTCGAGACGACCGGGCTGCTCTGGGTGGCGATCCTCTTCACCGCGTTGCTCGGGCTCGGGCGCGCGTTCGTACCCGAGCGCGAGCAGCGGACGTTCGACGGACTCGTGCTCGCCCCGTGTGACCGCAGCGCGATCTGGCTCGCGAAATCGCTCGCGACGCTCGCTTTTCTCGTCGCGGCGGAAGTCGTGGCGCTGCCGCTCTACGCGCTCTTCTTCCACAGCGTCGGCGCTGCGGCGGTCGCCGCGGTCTTTCTCGCCGACCTCGGGATCTGCGGGGTGGGGACGTTCCTCGGTGCGATGGCCGTGGTGACCCGGGCCCGGGACCTGCTGCTGCCGCTTCTCTTCCTGCCGCTGGCCATGCCGATCGTCGTGGGCGCGGTCGGCGCGAGCGTCGTCGCCTCCCCCGGCCGCTATCTCCTGTTGCTCGCCCTCTACGACCTCCTCTTTGCGGTCGTGTGCTGGGCGACGTTCGAGTATGTCGTCGCCGAGTAGCACGGCTGCTGCGACAATCCCCGCCGTGGGTCGCATGCGGATCCCTCTGCCGGCGCTCGCAGTGAGCTCGCTCGTGCTCGTCACGACGGCGCTCGCCTTCGTCTTCTTCGTCGCGCCGAACGACGAGACCCTGGGGTTCTCGCAGCGGATCTTCTATTTCCACGTGTCGATCGCGTTCACGGCCTATGCCTGCTTCAGCGGCGGTGCGTGGCAAGCGTTCCGGCATCTCTGGAAGCGCGATCCGCGCGCTGATCTCGCGAGCTATGTCTGCGTCCACCAGGGACTCATCTTCGGGACGCTCGTGCTCATCACCGGCTCGATCTGGGCGAAGATCGCGTGGGGGCGGTGGTGGATCTGGAGCGAGGACGAGCTCGTGCTGTTCCTCGTCCTGTACCTCTTCTACTGCGCCTATTTCATGCTGCGCTTCTCGGTCGATCCGGGCCCGCAACGGGCGAACCTGAGTGCGGTGTACGCGCTCTTCGGAGTCGTTCTGATCCCCGTCAGCTTCGCTGCGATCCGGCTTGCGAAGGCCTACTTCCACCCCGAGGTCTTCACGCTGCACGGGCCGCGGTTCGGCGGCTGGATCCTCGTCACGTACTGCATCGCGCAGGTCGCGATGTTCGTCCTCGCCTACACGCTCTACCGGCTCGAGCTCGGCGGCAAGCGGCTCGACGTGCGGCTGCGCCGACTGAGGGAGGTACTCGCCTGACCACCGCGGAGAAATACGTCACGGCCGCCTACTGCGTCGTGTTCGCCGTCCTCCTCGTCTACGTCCTGATCATGGCGCTGAAGCTGCAGCGGCTCGAGCGCGAGGTGGACGAGCTCGCCGGTCGCGTGCCCGACGAGGACGCGGAAGAGGCGCCGCGGGAGCCCGCGCGCGTTGGCTGAGCTGCTCTTCTGGCCCGTGCTGCTGCTCTACGGCGAGGCGGCCGTCGGCTATTTCGGCGACGCGCGGCATCCGGGCCGGGCTGGTCGCGCCGCGACCTGGGGCGTTCGGCTCGGCTGGCTCGCGCAGACCGCGCTGCTCGTCGTGCAGGCGACGCGTGACGACGGCTTCCCCTGGGGCACGTGGGCCTCGTCGCTCTCCCTCTTCGTCTGGCTCGTCGTCTCGGCGTACCTGATCTGGGGTTGCCGCAGGCCGTATCGACTGCTCGGCCTCGTCGTCATGCCTCTCGCGGTGGCGCTCCTCGTCGTCGCGCGCGCCGGCGGTGGGACGAGTCCCGGGAGCGCGAGCCACTACTCGAACCTCTTCCTCGTCGTCCACGTCGGTCTCGTGCTCGCAGCGTTCGCCGGCTTCACGCTCGCCGCCGCGCTGTCCGGGCTCTACATCTGGCAGGAGCGGCGGCTGATGACGCGTCCTGCGACGGTCCTCCGCAGGCAGATGCCGGCCCTGGCGACGCTCGACTCGCTCGCCCTGCGCATGGTCGCCTGTTCGGTGCCGCTTCTGACGCTCGGCGCCGCCGTCGGGCTCGTGCGGCTTCTGGCCCGGGGCGACCGGCTCGACGCACTCATCGCCGTGACTGGCGCAACCTGGTTCGTCTGGTGTGCGTATCTCGGCCTGCGCCTGCTCGGCGGCTGGGCGGGCCGGCGCGCGGCATACCTCGCGCTGGCCGGCTTCGCTCTCGTCGTCGTCGTCCGGCTCGCGCTTCCGGCAGCCCACTTCGCATGATGCGTCTCGTCCTCATCGGCACTTCGCATCACCACGCGCCGATCGAGCTGCGCGAGCAGATCGCGCTCGATCGCGAGGACGCGCACGCGCTCGCGGCCCGGCTGGCGGCGGACGGACGTGAGGCTGTGTGCCTCTCGACCTGCAACCGGACCGAGCTGTACGTCGCAGCTGCCGATGCGGACCAGGCCGAGCGGGATGCGGTCGCCGCGCTTGCATCGCTCGGCTCGGAGGTCGAACCGGCGCTCTACCGGCTGCAGGACCGGGCTGCCGCGCACCACCTCTTCCGCGTCGCTTCGGGTCTGGACTCGCTCGTTCCGGGCGAGGGCGAGATCCTCGGCCAGGTGCGGCTCGCGCACGAGCTCGGGACGACCGGCCCGCTGCTCGACCGGGCGTTCCGGCAGGCGCTCCACGCCGGCCGGAAGGTGCGGGCCGAGACCGCGATCGGCCAGAGCCCGGCCTCGGTGTCAGCGGCTGCTGCGGCGCTCGCCCAGCAGGTCTTCGGCAGCCTCGAGGGTCGCTCGATCCTTCTCCTCGGCGCGGGCAAGGTGAGCGAGCAAGCCGCCCGCAACCTCCGCAGCCGGGGTGCGGAGATCGCACTCGTCGCCAACAGCAAGACCGAGCCTGAGCGGATCGGCGAGGAGCTCACACGCGTCGATGTCGTGATCGCCTCGACGAACGCGTCCGGTCTGGTGCTCGAGGCGGCGACCGTGGCGGATGCGCTGCGGCGTCGTAAGGATCGCCGGCTCCTGCTCGTCGATCTGGCCGTTCCGCGTGACCTCGACCCCGCGATCCGGGCGCTCGACGGCTGCTACCTCTACGACATCGACGACCTCGAGGGGATCGTGACCGAGACGCTCTCGCTGCGCCGTCGCGAGGCCGAGCGGGCCGAGGCGATCGTCGCGGTCGAGGCGGAGAAGTTCCACGAGTGGCACGCGTCACTCGACGTCGTGCCGGCAATCGCGTCGCTGCGGGCGCGCGCCGAGGAGATCCGGGAAGCCGAGCTGCAGAAGGCGGAAGCCCTGCTCGGGCGGCTCGACGAGAGCCAGCGCCGGGCCGTCGAGGCGGTTACCGCGCAGATCGTGAACAAGCTCCTCCACCTGCCGACCGTGCGGCTGAAAGAGGCCGCCGCGGCAGCCGATGGGGTCCTCTATGCTGAAGCTGTGCGGCACCTCTTCGGTCTCGGCGAGGACGAGCGCTGAACGTCAAGCCCGCGACGGGGCGTCCACTGCCGCTCCAGGTTCCGACGGCCTTCATCCGAGTCCGCACGCGTGGCATGGGATGCGCGCCGCCCGTGCGGAGACAACCGACCTGTGCTCGTCCGCGTCGGCAGTCGCGGCAGTAAGCTCGCGCTCACCCAGGCCGAGCGCGCCCTCTCCTCCTTGCGGGCGCCCGGCATCGAGCTCGTGCTCGTGCCGATCACGACCGCGGGCGACCGGGACCGTTCGCGGCCGTTCGGCGAGATCGGCTCGCGCGGCGTCTTCGTGAAGGAGCTCGAGGAAGCGCTGCTGGAGCGGCGAATCGACGTCGCCGCCCACTCGGCCAAGGACCTGACCGCTGCCGATCCGGCGGGCCTCGCGGTCGGCGCATACCTCCGTCGTGATGACCCTCGCGACGCGCTCTGCGGTGCGGCGGAGCTGCGCCCGAAGATGCGGATCGGCACCGCGTCGGTGCGGCGGAAGGCGCAGCTGCTGGCGCTCGAGCCGACGCTCTCGATCGAGCCGCTGCGGGGGAACATCGATACGCGGCTACGCAAGCGGGGCGAGCGCGGCCTCGACGCGATCGTGCTCGCAGCGTGTGGCTTGGATCGGCTCGGGCTCGGCAGCGAGATCGGCCGCCGGTTCGAGCCGGAGACGATGCTGCCCGAAGCGGGACAGGGCGCGCTCGCGCTCCAGGTTCGGGCGGGCGAGGAGCATCTGGTTGCGGCGGCGGACGACCCCGAGACACGCGAGCACGTCGAGGCGGAGCGCGCCGTCGTGGCGGCGGTGGGCGGAGGCTGCCTTGCTCCCGTCGCCGCGCATCACGACGGGGTCACGTTGAAGGCGCTCATCGCGGCGGAGGACGGATCGTGGATCGAGCGGCGCACGGGCGACGATCCGGTGTCGCTCGGGATGGAGCTGGCGGGTGCGAGTACTCGTCACACGTGAGGAGCTCGTCGCCCGCGTCGAGTCGCTCGGGCATGAGGCGGTCTTCTGCGAACTGATTCGCGTCGAGCCGCTCGGCGACGAGCCGGTGGACGCCCGCGCGTACGACTGGCTCGTGGTCACCAGTCGGAACGGCGCGCACGAGCTCGCGCGTCGCGGCGTCACCGCGAACCGCATCGCGGCGATCGGTCCGGCGACGGCCGAGTCGCTGCGCGCGCACGGGCTGCACGTCGATCTCGTCGCGGCGACCCATACGCAGGAGGGCCTGCGGGAGGAGTTGCCGGAAGGGACGCTCTTGTTTGCCGCCGCGGAAGGGGCGCGGCAGGACGTGCTGGAGGCCGACTTCCTGCCGCTCTACCGGACGATCGAGTTGCAACCCGACGCACCGACCGCTGACATCGCGCTGCTGATGTCCGGCTCCGCCGCCCGGGCGCTCGCCGCGACCGGTGCGCGCCTGCCTGTCGTCGCCATCGGTCCCCAGACAGCGGCCGAGGCGCGGGCGGCCGGCCTGGAGGTCGTCGCCGTCGCCGCGACTCACGACCTCGACGGCCTCGTCGAGGCAGTACGTTCCACCTCGTGGTTATCACCTTCCTGACCGACTTCGGGCTGCAGGACGACTTCGTCGGCATCTGCCACGGCGTAATCGCGACGATCGCGCCCGACGCCCGCGTGATCGACGTCACGCACGGGATCCGGCCTGGTTACGTGCTCCAGGGCGCGGTCGTGCTGGCGAACACGGTCCCGTACATGCCGGCCGGCGTGCACCTCGCCGTCGTCGATCCCGGCGTGGGAAGCAGTCGCCGTCCGCTCGCCCTCCGCGATCGGGAGGGACGGCTGTACGTCGGTCCCGACAACGGGCTCCTCCTGCCCGTCGCCGAGAGCTTCGGCGGTGTGGCCGAGGCTCATGAGCTCGCGAACGCGGAGTTCTCGCTGCAGCCGGTGTCCCGCACGTTCCACGGCCGCGACCTGTTTGCGCCCGCCGCGGCCCACCTCGCAGCCGGCGTGGCGCTCGAGGAGCTCGGCCCGCCGCTCGACCCGGACGAGCTCGTGCGGCTCGAGCTCCCGCAAGCAGAGGTTGGACAGAACCGCATCCGTGCGGTCGCGCTGGTCGTCGACCGCTTCGGCAACGTGGCGCTCAACCTGCGCCGCGAGCACGTCGAGCATGCGGAGCTCGCCCCCGGCACGCGGGTCGAGCTCACCTGTCACGGCGAGCGGTTCTACGCCGTCTTCGCGCGCACCTTCGGGGACGCCCCGCGAGGCTCGCTGATCCTCTACGACGACAGCTACGGCAGCCTCGCGCTTGCGGTCTCTCGAGGTAATGCCGCACAGCTGCTGCGCGTTGAAGAGGGCGCCGAGATCCTCCTCGACCTCGCCGCGCGGTGATCGACGGCCAGCGCTTTGCTCGCTTCGTCACCGACGCCGTCGTGCGGCGGCCCTCGCTCTGGCGAGTCTTCCGCGGTCCGTTGCGCAACATGTTCGACGGGCTTGCGCCGACGTGGGAGACGCGGATCGGGCCGCATCACCTTTGGGCGCTCGACCTCGCGCTCGAGGGGATGCCCGCACCGGGCCGCGTCCTTGATCTCGGTACCGGAACCGGGGTCGTGGCGCTCGCGCTCGGACAGCGCTACCCCGAGGCCGAGGTTGTCGGCATCGACCTCAGTCCGGGGATGATCGAGGAGGCTCGCCGGAAGCTCCCACCCGAGTTCGCGGGCCGCCTGCGCTTCGAAGTCGGCGACGCTTCCGCGCTCGCGTTCCCGGACGGCGACTTCGAGCTCGTCGTCCTCTCGAACATGATCCCGTTCTCCGACGAGCTCGCTCGCATCGCTGCGCCGGGAGGGACGCTCGTGCTCTCGTTCTCGAGGGGCGCCGAGACTCCGATCTACGTGGAGCCCGAGCGGCTACGTCGGGAGCTGGGCGGTCGGGGCTTCGCGGAATTTGCGGAATTTTCGGCGGAACCCGCCACGGCGTTCCGGGCGAAGAGGGAGTAGGGTTCGGGCCAACGGTCGTCCGCGACACGGTCACACCGGTCCGAACGACCCGAGGCCCTCGAGAACGCGTAAGCGTCCACGGGGGCCTCTTTTTATTCTTGAGTGAGTGTTCCCGAAGTGATCCCTGAGGCGGGCGAGCGTAGAGCCATCAGATACGGGTCGCAAGCCCATACCTGACGACGCTGGGCTGGCTCACGGTTCCGGACGCCTGAACCCGGTAATCTCGGTGCGATGGATCTCATGGCGCGTCTGAAGGCGATGTGGCGGCGCCACGACGAACGGTTCTTAAAGGTGGGCCTGGAGGCGCGAGCTGCGGGGTGGAGGGCGACAAACTTTCGCTGGCGCCGGGCGAGAGTCGCATGAGCGAGGGCGGCTCCCTGCCAATCGTCGCCGCCGATCGCCTCGCCGCTGTCGGGCATGGCTCGCTCCTCGGCGATGACGAGGCGACAGAACACCAGGAACCCGGGTAGGGCCGCAACAGCCCACCGGGCTTGGGCACGTTCGCATGGGCCATATGAGAGTTCCGGAGTGACCCTGAGCGCTGGATCGCGACTAAACAAAAGCCAGGCTCTCGTGCATCGTTTGGGCGATGGCACAGACCGGGCCGTTCACCCGCGAGCTTGAAGCCCTCTATCGAGGGCGCTACCGGGACTTCCTGCGGGTAGCCACCGCCATCGTTGGCGATGAGGCGAGCGGCCATGACGCGGTGCAGGACGGCTTCGCGCAGGCGCTACGCGAGCAGCATTCGTTTCGCGGCGAAGGGCCGCTGCAAGCGTGGGTCTGGCGGACGGTTGCGAACGCCGCGCTCGCTGCTCGTCGTCGCCGGGTAGCGCGGCGCGAAGCTCCCGAGATTTTGGGAGTCGCCAACACGAACGGACAGACGCAGGAGCCGGGTGTTCGCGCCTGGGTGGCTGCACTACCCGAGCGGCAGCGGCTGGCTGTGTACCTGCGCTATTACGCCGACCTCGACTACCGCTCGATTGCGCGTGTGCTCGGGGTCGAGGTGGGGACGGTGTCGGCAACGCTGAGTTCCGCCCATCAGGCACTTCGCAGTCGTCTGGAGGAGGTTGAGCGATGAGCAATGTGGAGCCACTGATCTCGTCCGAGTTGGAGCGGATGCTGCCGCTCCCAGATGGCAGCCGTGAGGACTGGAGTGAGGTGTTGCGACGGGCCGGTGTAGCCGATCCTCATTGCTGGCGGCGCTGGCGACCCATCTTGGTGGCAGCAGTGGTCGTGGCTGCGCTCGTTGGTGTCGGAGTTGCCATCGCGGCTGGCTTTGGCGCATTCGACGGGATCAGCGCGGCCCAGCATCCGGCCACCGCAGCGGACAAACTCGACCCTGCACTAGTTGCCGCGATCGACGCCGAGAACTCCGCTGGGGGTGGCCCGGCCGGTGTAGCAGGGCGGCTGCTACCCGATAGCGCCCGTTTGGTGGGGGAGCTTGCCGATGGTGCTCGCATCTATGCCGTCGCCACGAGCGATGGACAGCTTTGCGTACTGGCCGAGAGACTGCCCGCCAGCAACGCGACGACGGCGGAAGGTGCCGCCGCAATGGGATGCGGCTCTCCACTTACTCAGAGCCAGCCGGCGACCATTGCGTCGTTCCGGGCGAACCAAGACACGCCGCCTATCAGTTGGGGCATAGCTCTCGACAGCGTCCGCGCTGTGTCTTTCATGGCGAGCGGCCAGGAAGTGACCGTGCCGGTCAAGAACAACGTGTGGGTCTACCAGGGCGATAACTCGGGCCTCGACACCCTCACCGTCCACTTCAACAACGGGAGTACGGAGACGATGCCGTGAGCGGGGAGCGACAACCATCCTCCAGCAGTGGTCGCGGAGCCAGGCGGTAGGCGGTGACGCTCGCATGGGCCAGCGCCCTTTCACCTGAGCTTCCGGTACCGCGTGTAGGACCTAAGCCGCAACCTCATCCAGCCGCGTCCACCCGACTTCGACTTCCCCACTCGTCAGGTGCATGCGAGGACTGGAGCCGGCCGTCCAGGAACGGCGTCGGTACGAATGATGGCGAGGGCCGGACTCGAACCGGCGACACCCCGGTTTTCAGCCGAGTGCTCTACCAGCTGAGCTACCTCGCCGCGGCTGGGCGGCGGTCAGTGTAGCCGGGCCTCCTCCACCGGGAGCGTTAGCCTCTGCGCCGTGAGCGTGGAGGAGGCCGTGCGCGAAGTCACCGTGATCGGGGCTCCGCTCGACCTCGGCGCGGGGCGGCGCGGCGTCGACATGGGGCCGTCGGCGATCCGCTACGCGGGCCTCGACCAGCAGCTCGCGGAGAGGCTCGGCGTCCGCGTCTCGGACGCCGGCAACGTCATCTCCCCGGTCGTCGAGACGACCGCGATGGGAGACCCGCAGGCGCGCTATCTCGCGCAGATCCTCGACCTCTGCGACCGGCTGTCGGAGCTCGTGGCCGGGGCGGCCGGACGGCGAGCGCTGCCGCTCGTCATCGGCGGCGACCACTCCGTCGCGCTGGGATCCCTCGTCGGGATGGCGAAGGTGCGGGGAGCGGGCGGCGTCGTCTGGATCGACGCGCACGGCGACCTCAACACTCCCGCGACCTCGCCGACCGGCAACGTGCACGGGATGGTGCTCGCGGCGGCGCTCGGGCTCGCCGGAGACTCGTTCCGGCGCGACGGCTGGCCGCTGCCGGCGGTCGAGTCCGGCAAGCTTGCGCTCGTCGGTGTCCGCTCGCTCGACGACGGAGAGCGGGCGCTCCTGCGCGAGCTCGACGCGAAGGTCTTCACGATGAGCGAGATCGACCGGATCGGCGTCGAGCCCTGCATGCGGGAGGCGATCGCGCACGCGGCGGGCGCGGCGTTCCTCCACGTCTCGCTCGACATGGACGTGGTCGACCCCGACTATGCGCCCGGCGTGGGCACCCCGGTGCGGGGCGGGTTCTCGTATCGCGAGGCGCATCTTGCGCTGGAGACGGTGGCGGAATCCGGGCTCATCGACTCGATGGACGTCGTGGAGGTCAACCCGATCCTCGACCGCGAGAACGCGACGGGCCAGCTCGCCGTCGAGCTCGTTGCCTCGGCTCTCGGCGCGCGGATCCTCTGACTGTGCGGCTGGAGGTCCGCGACGGGGACATCGCCGCCGTCGAGGCGGATGCCGTGGCAAACGCCGCCAATGACCACCTGTGGATGGGCGCGGGCGTCGCGGGAGCCCTCAAGAGGGCCGGCGGCGAGGAGATCGAGCGGGAGGCGATGGCGCAAGGCCCGATCGAGCTCGGGACCGCAGTCGCGACCACGGCCGGTCGGCTCCCGGCTCGCTGGGTGATCCACGGTGCGGTCATGGGCCAGGATCTCCGGACGAGTGCCGACCTCGTCCGTCGTACCACTCGCTCGTGTCTCGCGCTTGCCGACGAGCTCGGCTGCCGCTCGCTCGCGCTGCCCGCTTTCGGAACGGGAGTCGGGGGCTTCCCGCTCGCCGAGTGCGCCCGGATCGTGGTCGAGGAGGCGCGGATCTTCCCGGCTCAGTCGCTCGAACTCGTGATCTTCGCCGTCTACGGCAGCGAGGCCTACGAGGCGTTCTCGTCCGAGCTCTCCTCACCGCTACCGGACGGCTCGTAGTAGCGGCGGCCTTCGAGCTCCTCGGGGAGGTAGCTCGTCTCGAAGCCCTGCGGGTCGTCGTGCGGGTAGACGTAGCCCTCGCCGTGGCCGAGCCGGCGGCCGTACCAGGAACCGTCGCGCAGCGCCTTCGGCGGTCGGGCTGCTCCGCGTTCCTGCACGTCCGCTGTGGCGCGGTTCAGCGCGAGGTAGCTCGCGTTCGACTTCGGCGCGCGGGCGAGGTAGATCGCGGCCTGGGACAGGTTGAGGCGCGCCTCGGGCAGGCCGACATGCTCGACTGCCTGCGCTGCCGCAACGGCCACCAGCAGCGCGCGTGGGTCGGCGTTTCCGATGTCCTCGGAGGCGAGCACGATCATCCGGCGTGCGATGAAGCGCGCATCCTCGCCGCTTTCGAGCATCGCTGCGAGGTAGTAGACGGCTGCGTCGGCGTCGCTCCCGCGCATCGACTTGATGAAGGCGGACGTGTAGTCGTAGTGCGCGTCGCCGGCCTTGTCGTAGACGAGCGGCGGCTTGCGCGCCGCATCCTCGACGTGCGCCTCGGTGACCGGCGATCCCTCCGCCTGCGCGGTCTCGGCGGCGAGCTCGAGGATGTTGAGCGCCGTGCGGGCGTCGCCGCCGGAGCGTCGCGCCACGAGCGCGACGAGCTCGGAATCCAGCTCGATCGCAAGGTCGGATGCACCGCGCCGGACGATCTCGGCGAGATCGTGCTCGCTGAGCCGCTCGAGCTCGTACACCTGCGTGCGCGAGATGAGGGCCGAGTTGACCTCGTAGTACGGGTTCTCGGTCGTCGCGCCGATCAGCGTCACGAGCCCCGACTCGACCCCCGGCAGCAGCGCGTCCTGCTGCGCCTTGTTGAAGCGGTGGATCTCGTCGAGGAAGAGGATCGTGCGCCGACCGGTCGTGCCGAGCCGCTCCCGCGCCCTCGCGAGCACCTCGCGCACGTCCTTCACGGTCGCCGAGACGGCCGACTGCTCCTCGAACGCCGCCCCGGTCGAGGCGGCGACGATCCGCGCGAGCGTCGTCTTGCCGCTCCCCGGAGGGCCGTAGAGGATCGAGGAGTGGATGCGGTCCTCCTCGATCGCACGCCGCAGCGCAGAGCCCTCGCCGAGGACGTGTGCCTGGCCGACGAACTCACCGAGGGTTGCCGGCCGGAGCCGCTGCGCGAGCGGTGCGACCTCGCTTGCGTGCCGGTCGGCGGCGTCCGAGAAGAGGTCACCCACGACGCCAGTATGCTCCGCCGCGTGACTGGGTCTGCCGCGGACACATGGAGCGGCGCGAGCTACGAGCGCATCGCGGAGACCTTCGCACCGATTCACGACCGCGTCGTCGCGGCACTCGCGATCAAGCCCCGTGCCCGCGTCCTCGACCTCGCCTGCGGAACCGGCGGTGTGGCGCTGCGAGCCGCGCGAGCCGGTGCGGACGTCGTCGGGATTGACATCTCCGCCGACCAGCTCGCAAAGGCCCGGCGCGCTGCGGAGGAAGAGGGTCTTGCGATCCGCTTCGGCGAGGGCGACTGCCAGGAGCTTCCGTACCTGGACGCCGAGTTCGACGCCGTCGCTTCTGCCTTCGGCGCGATCTTTGCCGCCGACCACGAACGGGCCGCAGGCGAGCTTGCCCGCGTCTGCCGCTCGGGCGGCCGGCTCGCGCTCACTGCCTGGCCGAAGGACGAGTGGTCGGACGTCAACGAGCGGGCAGGCCGCACGTTCCCGCCCGGTCCCGACGCGCGCGACTGGGCCGACGAGGAGCACGTCCGCGCCCTCCTGGGCCACGCGTTCAGCCTCGAGCTGCAGACCGGGGAGTGGCGCGTCGAGGCGAACTCGGGCGAGGAGCTCTGGGAGCTCGCCTCGACGTCGATGCCACCGTTGCGGTCGTGGCTCGTGGAGCAGAGCGACGACGTGCGCGCACGCGCGGAGCGTGTCTATCTCGACCATCTGGCGTCGGGTGTCCTCGCGCGCGACTACGTCCTCGTGCTAGGAACGCGCCGATGAACGCGACGGCTCTCCGGGACGAGGTCACCGATCTCCTCCGGCGTCTGATCCAGGTCGACACGACGAACCCGCCCGGCAACGAGACCGCGGCGGCCGAGCTCCTACGCGACTACCTCGAGGCGAACGGCATCGAGTGCGAGCTGATCGCACGGGTGCCCGAGCGCGCGAACCTCATCGCGCGGATCCGGGGTGGCGACGGTCCGTCGCTCCTCTTCCTCGGGCACACAGACGTGGTTCTCGCCGACCCGGCCGAGTGGTCGTTGCCGCCTTTCTCGGGTGAGCTGCGGGACGGGATGGTCTGGGGACGCGGCGCGATCGACATGAAGAGCCAGGTCGCGGCGAACGCCGTTGCCTTCGCGTCGCTCGCGCGCGAGGGATTCCGCCCCAGCGGCGACCTGATCTTCGCGGCCACCGCCGACGAGGAGAACGGCACGGGCTTCGGCCTCGAATGGTTGTGCGAGGCACACCCCGAGGCCGTTCGCTGCGACTACTCGATCAACGAGGGCGGCGGCGACCGGGTCGAGCTCGAGGACGGACGGCCGATCTACCAGGCGACGGTCGCAGAGAAGATGACCGCCCCATTCCGGATCCTGGTCAAGGGCCGCTCGGGACACGCGTCGATGCCGCGCATCGCCGACAACGCTCTCGTCAATGCAACGCGGCTGATCGAACGAATCGCCGAGTATCGGCCGGAACCGCAACTCGGCCCCGAGGTCGAGGGCTTCATGCAAGCGGTGTTCGGGGAGGTTCCGCCCGCGGCGCAGGTCGTGGAGCGCGTTACGCCTCTGTCCCCGATTGTCGCAGTCGTCCTCGATGCGCTGCTGGCACCGACCTTTTCGCCGACCATGATCTCGGCCTCGCAGAAGCGCAACGTCATCCCTGCGCTCTGCGGAGTCGAGGTCGACTGCCGACTCCTGCCGGGCCAGCATCCCGGGCACGTCGAACCCATGATCCGGGCCGTTCTCGGCGGCGACGTCGATTACGACCTCGAGTGGGTCGAGGGAGCGCACGGCGGCACTCGCTCGCCGCTCGACACGCCGCTGTGGCGGGCAGTCGAGGAGTGGGTGGCCGAAACCGAGCCGGATGCGCTGGCGACTCCGCTCGCGTGCGTGGGCTTCACCGACAGCCACTGGCTGCGCGAGGCGTTCGGCACGGTCGCATACGGCTTCTTCCCCACCACGGGTGAGCTGCCGCCGGAGGTGGCAGCCGGGCTCGTGCACTCCGCGGACGAGCGCATCCCGGTTTCCGATCTCGAGGCCGGGGTCAGCTGGCTCTGCTACGCGGCGCACGCTGTTCTGGGCTGACGCAGCCTCGAACACGCTCTCCGTGGTGGTGAGGGGGTGGAGATCGGAGTGCTGCGGCGTTACTTTTCAAGCACGTCGAGCGAGAGATTGATCAGGGAGGGCGTTGTCGAGACGGCGTTTCGGCGTCACTACGGCGACGTGTATCGATTCCTGCTTCGCCGGACTGGGGATCCCCATGAGGCGGAGGAACTCGGCCAGCGGGTATTTGCGGATGCGGCAGCTGCGGAGCAGCAACTCGAGGGAGACCGGCGTCCTCTCTTGCCGTGGCTGTTGGCGGTCGCCCATCGACGGTGGGTGGACGAGTTGCGCCGCCGGCATCGTCAACAAGGCTCGCTGGAGACGCTTGGAGAGGGCTTGGCTGCCGACGAGCGAGTGGCGGTGTCCGAATCCGATCTCGAGAACGCGCTCCACTTTGCGCTCGCGAACCTTCCCTCGGCGCAACGGGAGGTCGTACTGCGAAGGCTCCTGCACGGACAGCCCTTCAGCGAAGTCGCCGCCGACCTCGGAACGACGGAAGGCGCGGTGAAGATGCGTTTTCGACGCGGACTCGAACTGCTGCGCGAACGGCTCCGAGACGAGGGGTACGCGCCATGAACTGGCCGCGGCATCGGGCTCTGCCGAAAGAGGTGGTCGAGCTTCTCGATGACGATCCGGAGCTGCTCCGCCTCGCCGGGCGGGTCGCGATGCTGGCCGAAGAAGCGCCTGCTCAGAGTCCGCGACGGAGGGCCTTGCCGATTGTCCTCGTGCCGGCGGCCGTCTGCGCGGCGGCCGCCGTTGCCGCGGTTGTCGTGCTGAGCGGCGGTAACGGGACTGGTTTCACCGATCGAGCGCTGGCAGCTGTTGGAACTCAGCCGGTCCTGCGTGCCGTTCTCGAGCGCGCGGTCGATTCCGACCGTACGGTCGATCTCGCCACGAGCAAGGAGACTTCGACGCGGCTCACTTTCGAGCTCTGGCTCGACGAGCCCAGTGGGCGCATCCGCCTTGTCGAGCGCCGGAACGGAGAGCGCGTCTCCGACACCGTCTCAGAGGGGGAGCGAGTCTCGGGCCATCCCGCCACGCTCGATCCGAAGCTCGTGCACTTCCTCGCCAGATACCGACCCGCCCTTCGGGGACGGCACGTGAGACTGCTCGGTTCCGGCACCATCGCGGGTCGCCGGGTCAGGTGGCTTGCACTGTTGGGAAGTCCGCCCGGAGAGCGCGTCGCGATCGACGCGACCCGTTCGCTGCCGGTGGCGATAGAGACGGGAGACGGTACTCTTTGGGGGGTCTCCCGAATCGGGAGCCAGGCGGACTCGGCCTCGGCCTTCCGGTCGAGGCCGATCAAGGCGAGCGCAACAGGGATCACGGCGGCGCAAGCAGCTCGGCTGCTCGCCGCTCAGGCGCTCTTGCGCGTGCGCCTGACTCAGGCCTCCGCCGAGGCGCAGCTGCAGCAGGTCAGGAGCGGGTCTTCGAAGGCGCGTCGCCACCCCCCGGGAGTGTCGAGAGGGATCTCACTTCGTTTCCGCACGCGGGCAGGCGCGACCGTATTGGTGCAAGCCGCTCCTCGACCCCTTCCGGCCTACGGCTACAGGAATGGGCGCACGTTCGCATCCGATCCCATTCCGAGTAAGGGGTCGATGCAGCTCGCGTCGGTTGGGGCTCGCTGGCTCGGACAGCTGCGCATTCACCGCTGGTACCTCTCGATCTCCGGTCCCGACCCCGCGACCGTCATTCGGGTGGCGCAGCGGCTTGACGCGCTCCCGTAGCCGGGCCACGACGAAGTAGCTGTTACTTTCGCGCGTCCGCAGCGAGGAATAGACGAGACCAATTCCCTCTAGGAGGTCACGGATGTTCAGGTTGCGTCTCTTCAGACCCCGCCGCTTCGCTCTTTTCATTGCTCTCGTTGCAACCTCCGGGCTGCTGACAGCCGCTACGGCCTATGGGCTCACAGCCGGCGTGACGCCCGACAGCCAGGACGTCTGTTCGGGTTGTACCGCGACCTGGGGCGGCTCCTGGCTCGGCAGCTCCCCCTACGACGTCACGTTCCACTATGGCGACGGCAGCACGCCCTGGATGTACTCCGGAAGCGCGACGTCCCACGGCTGGAGCCACCAGTTCTATACGTGCACCGGTCAGGCGTACCAGCAGCATCTCCACGTCGATGACCACACGGGTGCGACCGCCGACATCTACGTCAGCACGAGTGTCGCAAAGGGGGACTTCTGCGCTCCAACCAACTAGAGCCCCCGCTGCGGCCGAACACGACTCTCGGCTAACCCGACGTGCGGCACATCTCTGGCAGGCGCACGCTACCGAGTGCGTTCGGTCGACTCGGCCGGAATGGTCCGATGCTGGTCGCGGTCGTCGTCTTGCTCGGACTTGGAGTTGCCGCGACAGGGATGTCGCAGTTGACCGAGATCCGGCTGACCGAGGCCGTCAACCGGAACTGGCGGGGCGCTTACGACATCCTCGTCACTCCGCGCTCGGAGCGGGCGACCGCGGGCGCGACGCGAACGTCGGGGCTGATCGAGCCCGATTTCCTCGCCTACGGCGGCCACGGCGGGATCAGCTTCTCGGAGCTGAACGCGATCCGCCGCATCTCGGGCGTCGCGGTGGCTGCGCCCGTGTCGACCGTCGGCTACATCGCGTCCGACGTCGCTACGCCGCACGTCTGGATCTCGGAGCCGCGTCTGCCTCGGCGGCCGACCCTCTACCACGTCTCCGTCCGCGTAACCACCTCCGACGGCGTCCACCAGTTCACGATGCAACGCCAGACCGCAGAGTTCGTTCTCGGCCCGGCAAGTCCAAGCAGCCTGAAGGGGCTCAAGCCGCTGCCGGTCCTCGACTCCGACGGCACTGTGAGCGGCAACGGCCCCACAGGCGCGAATCCAGGGGGCCTGGACCTCGGGCTCAACACCCTACCCGCGGCCACGACGCCCGTTGTCGCCGTCGACCCGGCGGCCGAGCAACGGCTGTTCGGGCGCTCGTTCGCCTTCCTCAAGGCGCTCTCGATCCCGCGGGCTAAGCTCCACCTGAAGAGCTTTCCGGATTCGCTCATCCCGCGGGACTTCCACGTGTCGGCGGGAAACCTGGGCAGTCTCCAGTCTGCCGCACAGAGCGGAGGATCGATCGCCCAGTCCGCCGGCGGCGTCTACCCGCAGCAGCCTGTGGTGCCGATCGTCGTGAGCAACCACCTCTCCTATCCTCTGCGCCTGACGCTCACAATCGATCGAGTCGGTCATCCGCTGCCGAGCATCCCGCAGTCACGGACGCAGCCGGCGGACACGGCGCTTGCCATCGCGGTGCGAGAGGCCGGGCCGGGACTGACGAGGGTCGGGACGATCTCGGAGAACATGGGCGATGAGCTGCGGGCCTACGAGCCGCCGAGCCTCACGCTGACCTGGCCCGGAAGCTCTCCGGAACTAGGCACCAGCTGGCTCGCTGGGCCGCAGTCCAATCTCGGCACACAGCTCGCGCTTCGCGCCACCTACGCGCGGGATGCTCGCCCCCGCCAGGCTGCGCCCGCGTACCGGATCCGGCCGCTGGCCCTCGTGGGCTGGGACGGCAAGGCCGGTGGAGGGGGCGCGAGCGGAAGCACGCAAACGCGAAGCTACCGCAGCTTCACGAGCACGCCCTTCGCGGTCGCGCCGACCTTCCATCGTCCGAAGGGGATCCAGGGGGATCCAGTGCAGGCTTTCATTCTCGCGCCGGTGGGGAGTTTCGATTTCGGCAAGTTGCGGTTGCCGGCGAATCCGCTGAATCATGTGCCACTCGGCGCCTGGGAGCCGGCGACCGCCCGGATGCTGACCGGAAAGGGCGGCCGGGCGGGAGCCACGCTGACGCCGACCCAGAACCCCCTCGGTTTCTTGACGACTCCGCCGGAGGTGGTCGCGAATATCGATCAGGCGGGGTTGTTGCGGGGGCGGGATCCGATTGATGCGGTGCGGGTGCGGGTGGCGAGCTTGTCGGTGTTCGGCGGGGCGGCGCGGGCGAAGGTGGAGGGGGTGGCTTCGCGGATCGCGGCCCTCGGGCTCGACGCGAGAATCGTTGCCGGTTCCTCGCCGCGCAACGTCGATGTCTACGTGCCGAAGTATCTGCCGGACGGCAAGGACCTCGGCTGGGTCGAGGAGGGTTGGACCAGCCTCGGCGCGGCGCAGGCGGCGAGTTCGGCCTTGTCGGGTGGGGAGAAGGCCTTGCTGGTGCTGAGCGTGGCGCTGGCGCTCTTGCTAGCGGTCACCGTCTCCTCGGTCGGTGTCGAGGCCGGTGCGCGCGACGTTCGGGTCTGGCGGTCGCTCGGCTGGGGCCGGCGGAGGATGCTCTGGTGGCTGGTGAGCGACGCGGCAGTCGGCGCACTTCTGATCGCCGCCGCGGCCGCGCTGGCGACCGTGCTGGGACACGGCGCCGACGGCCTGATCTTCCTGGGCCTCCTCCTCAGCGGGAGTCTGCTCGCCAGCCAGCTCGTCTTCGCCTTCCTGCTGCTGCGGCGGCAGCCGCACAGCGCGACGGCAACTCGTGCCCGGTGGCAGCGTCGTGGCTCCGCGCGCGGGGCGACGGCTGCGGCACCGTTCGCGCTTGCCCGCCGGGCGGTGCTACGCCAGGGCCGCATCGGCGGCCTAATCGCCGGCGGGATCGCCCTGAGCGCGATCGTCGTCGCTCTCGGCGTCGCCGCGCTTCGCACCGCCACCCGCTCGGCCGGCGACTCGCTCCTGGGCGGGTACCTGAATACCGACCTACTCGCCTTTCATGCGGTCTCGCTTGCGCTTCTCGTGGTAGGCGGTCTTGCCGCGACCGCGATCGCCACACGCGCGTGGCAACGGCGAAGAAGCGGCGAGATCGTCTCCTTCGCTGCGCTCGGCTGGGAACGACCACGCGTCCTGACCCAGCTCAGACTCGAACGAGTCTTCCTCACAGGTGCCGCGATCGCCCTCGCTCTCGTCGTCGCGGCCGGGCTGCGCGCTAGCGGCGTCCCCCTCGGCGGGATCCTCGTCCTCCCGATCGTGCTCGTCTTCTGCAGTGCCTATCTCGCCGCGGCGGAGCTTCCCACACGGCAATTCGTCAACCGAAAGTGGCCGACATGACCGTACTCGGAGATCCCGCCCTCGCTGCCCGTTGCACCGCCGACAACGTCAGCTGCGCCAGGACGCTCCCCGACGGTTCCGAGCTCGCCGTATTGGAGGGCGTCTCTCTCGCCGCGCAGCAGGGACAACTCCTCTGCGTAACCGGCCGCTCGGGCTCGGGCAAGACAACACTGCTGAGCGTCCTCAGCGGACTCTTGCGCCCCAGCGAAGGCCGGGTCTACTGGGGAGCAGAGGAGATCTGGGGGCTCTCCGAAGCCGAACGGGCCGCACGTCGCCGCGAAAGGGTCGCCGTCATCCTCCAGGACGGCGGATTGATCGAGTGGTTGACTGCAGAAGAGAACGTCGCTCTCTCGTTGGTGGACGGGCAGAGCGACAGCAGGGACCGGATCCACGACACATTGGAGGAAGTCGGGCTCGGCGAGCGGCGGAGAAACTACCCGCACCAGCTCTCAATGGGGGAACGGGAACGGGTCGCGATCGCCCGCGCGCTCATCCGGAGCCCCGAGGTCGTAATCGTCGACGAGCCGACGGCAGCGCTCGACCGAGCTACGAGCACGTCGATCCTCGAGCTCCTGCTGCGCCTTGCGCGAGCAACCAGCGCCGGACTGATCGTCGCGAGTCACGACCCGTACGTCATCGAGCTCGCCGACAGCGAATTCCACCTGGAGGGATGAGGAGCGAGACATGTCGCCATCAAAGGCAAGTTCACACGTGTGGAGGATGCTTCTCGTCTTAGTGCTCTCGCTGCTGGTCGCCGTCGTCGCCGTTGCCGGCGGCGCGGCAGCGAGCGGCTCCGGACACTGGGTCTGCGGCCCTCGCGGCTCCGCCCAGATACCAGGCGGGCTCATCGACAGCGTGCCGATCGTCTACAGCAAAGGCTTGCGGGCCGCGGCGCCCCCGCCGCCGCAACCGTTCTACCGGGTGGGGCTCTCCAGCGGTCGCTCCTGTGCGCTCGTGACCGACGTGGGTACGGCATTCTTCATCCCGGGCGCCGGTGAAGTCCGCATCTACGGCGCGGATGGGAACGCGCTTTGGATCAAGCTCTCGAGCCGGGTTACGACCCGCCTGCGCAAGCTCGTACGGAGGGTACGGCCGTATGGAGCACCGAAGAGGCTGAGGGAGGTCTCGATCAACGATGTGAGCGCTCGCCGTCCTTCCTCGTACCTCCATCTGTACACGCTCGGCACCCCCACGCGAGTTGCTGGCGCTGCCGTCGGTTGGCTCCCGATCCTGTTCTTCGGCGCTACGTCGCCATGGACGGACGGAAAGAACTCCATCTGGATCTCGCGGCGCGGCGACTACCTCAAACGGGACGGCCAACTCGTGCGGATCAGTGCCTCACTTGCCACACGCATCAGGCATGCCCGCCCGATTCCCTGAGGGACCACTCGCTCGCTGGGTCATTAGTCTTCGCAGGGATGGCCAAGGAGAAGATCCGGCTCGGCGGCATGGCTCTGCCGAACGGCGTGCTCGTGCACGGACCGCACGCATGGGCGTGCGCGATCCGGCGTGACGACGGCCGGATCGAGGTCGTCTCGGCGCGGAAGCGGCTCCAGGCGTCGCGGATCCAGAACCCGTTGTTCCGCGGGCCCGCACGGCTCGCCGAGGCTCTGGCTCTACTGCCCCAGATCAAGTCGAAGCTCCCGGCGGCGAAGTTGCCGCTGGAGAGCCCGCGTACGCTCACGTCGATGCTCGGAGCGGCGGTGGTCGTCCGCGGTCTCCGCGAGTCGAGCCTGCGGCCGATCGCACGGGAGCTGCTGTCGGCGATCGCCTCGGTTGCGCCCGCGGTGCTCGCGCTTCGCGGCGGCGAGCTCGCGGCGTATCACGGTGCGGAGCACATCTCGATCGGCAGCTACGAGCACGGGAAGCGCGCGACGCGTGAACACGAGCGCTGCGGCGGGCATCTCGTCGGGCCGCTGGTGGTCACGTCCGCGGTCGGCAACGTCCTCGCCGGTCTCGCTCCCGAGCGGCATCGGCGTCACGCACAGGCGGCTGCCCAGATCGGTGCAGTCGCCGCGGCCACCGAGCTCTTCGGCTGGATGACGCGGCACCCGGACAATCTGCTGGCGCGGGCGCTCTCGAAGCCGGGACACGAGCTCCAGCACCGCTTCTCGACCGCGGAGCCGAGCGCTGAGCAGCTCGACGTGGCCGAGGCGGCGCTCAAGGCGTGCCTCGAGCTCGAGCATGCCGAGCATGTTTGAGCTCACAACGAAATGACGCACGGGCCGCCTGGACGCGCTGTGCGGCGCGCTGCGGCGTCCTCGGTCGCGCGAATAGCGCTGCTATTCACGCTCCCTGCGTCCTTGCATCGCACTCGCCCATCGCGCCCAGTCGACGCGTGGCCACTCCGTTGTGAGCTCTCCGACTAGGCAGCGTCTCGCTCCCGAAGTCTTCGACCTTCCGGTCGAGAAGATGCGCGCGGGGTGGTACACCGACGCGTACTTCAACCATGCTCGGGCGACGCTCCTCGCCGACGGTCGCCGTCCGCGGGTCGTCGTCCAGGTCTTCCAGAAGAACGACGCCTGGCTCGGCGGGGTCGACGAGGCGATCGCGATCCTCCGACTCTGCTCGGACGAGCCGGACGGGCTGACGATCCGCGCCCTCCACGACGGCGACCGGCTCGAGCCGTGGGAGACGGTGTTGACGATCGAGGGCGACTACACGGCCTTCGCGCATCTCGAGACTGCATACCTCGGCACGCTTGCGCGGCGCACGCTGATCACGACCAACGTCGTGCGCGTGCTCGAGGCGGCGAACGGCAAGCCGCTCATCTTCATGCCGGCGCGCTTCGACCATCACCGCGTGCAGGCCGGCGACGGCTACGCGGCCTATGTGGCAGGGCAGGTCACGGGCTTCGAGATCGGGGTCACGAGCGACGAGCAGGCTTCCTGGTGGGGGGGCCGCGCGCTCGGCACGGTGCCGCACTCGCTCATCGCGGCCTACGGCGGGAACACCGTCCACGCGGCCCTCAGGTTCGCCGAGTGGGCTCCGGCGGACATGTCCGTGACCGTGCTCGTCGACTTCGAGAACGACTCGGTGCGGACCGCGCTGGCGGTGGCGGAGGCACTCGGCGACCGGCTCTGGGGCGTGCGGCTCGATACGTCCGAGACACTCGTCGACCGGTCGCTGTGGGACGAGCTGGGCGACTTCAAGCCGACGGGCGTGAACGAGCGGCTTGTCCGCAAGACGCGCGACGCGCTCGACGCGGCTTGCTTCGGCCACGTGCGGATTGTCGTCTCCGGCGGCTTCACCGTCGAGAAGATCCGCGCCTTCGAGGAGCGCGGCGTTCCGGTGGATGCCTACGGCGTGGGCTCCTCGCTCATCCGCGGCGCCAACGACTTCACCGCCGATGTGGTGATGACCGACGGGCAGCCGTCCGCGAAGTTCGGGCGCCGTCTGCGGGAGAACCCTCGGCTCGAGCTCGTCGAGTGACGCTCAGCGTGGGTACAGCTGCACGCTGAGGCGCGGCGGGGAGTAGGACTGGCAGTCGCCGCGGGTGAACTTCGCGAACATGCGAGCGCGCAGGGTTCCCACCTCAGTCGCCTGGACGAACGAGAGGCTCTGCCGGGGCGCTCGCCGGAAGCGGAACCAGGCCGTCGGTCCATCCGGCTGAACCGTTCGGTGCGAGGTGAGCCGGGCGGCGCGGTACGTGACGCTCGTTGTCGCCGAGTCTCGAAACACGCGGATTCCGAGCGACCACTCCGGCGTCTTGAAGTGGACGCAGTCGTACCGCCAGTAGACGGTGCCGATGTCTGCGAGCGCCGTCAGTACGTAGGGCTTCTGCCGCCCGATCGCGGCGGCGCTGGGGAGCAGGACCACGGTCCCGGCGATGACGGCCACGAGGAGAATCGCCGCTCTCACACAGGAGATACGCCGAACGGCGTCGGGGAGGTCCCTCAGCCGAGCTTCTCGGGATGACCGAGCTGGCCGAGCTCGGCGATGTCGCGGCGGAAGAAGAGCGACACGGTCCAGTCGACGACGACCCGGAGCTTTCGCTGCACGAGCGGGAGCTGGTAGAGGTGGTAGGAGCGGGTCACCCACCAGCCGAGGAAGCCGCGCAGGCGGAGGCCGGGGACCTCCGCGATTCCCTTGTGCCGGCCGAGTGTGGCGACCTGGCCCAGCATGCGATAGCCGTACGGCTCGGGCGGCCCGGTGAGGTTGCGCGCGAGTCTCCGGGCCTGGCGAAGGGCGTGCTGGCACGTTGGCGGGTCCGGCCGCTCGCTGCGGGTGTTCGGGACGTTGGCGCAATCGCCGAGCGCCCACACGTGCTCGTGTCCGCGCACGCGCAGGAGCTCGTCGACCTCGACGTGGCCCTTCTCGTCGAGCGGCAGAGACCACTCGCGCAGAGCCGGGTTCGGCGCGACGCCCGCCGTCCAGACGAGCGTGTTCGTCGGGATTTGAGTCCCGTCGCCGAGGACGGCCGCGTCGGCGGAGACCGATGCCAGCGTCGTGTCGACGTGAATCTCCACTTCTCGGCGCCGGAGCTCGGCCGCCGCGTAGTCGCCGAGTGGAGGCGGGATGTCGGGCAGGATCCGCTGCGCGGCGTCCACGAGCACCCAGCGACGCCGGGTCGAGCGCAGCCGCGGGTAGTAGCGGAGCGCGTCCTCCGTGAGGTCGGACAGCTCGGCGAGCGCCTCGACCCCTGCGTAGCCGGCGCCGACGAAGACGAACGTCAGGCGCCGCGATCGCTCCTCCTCGTCGAGGGCGGCGTCGGCTGCCTCGAGCTGGTGGAGGACGTGGTTGCGGAGGTTGATCGCGTCGGCGAGCGTTTTGAACGAGAGCGCGTGCTCGGAGAGGCCGGGGATCGGCAGCGTGCGCGGCACGGCGCCGAGCGCCAGCACGAGCTCGCGCCATTCGACCCGCTGCCTTCCGTCGTCGGTCTCGACGGAGGCCGTCCGTGCCTCGAGATCGAGACCGGTCACGCTGCCGAGGATCAGCTCTGCGTGCGGACACATCTCGCGCAGCGGCACGACGCAGTGCCTCGGCTCGAGCGTCCCCGACGCCGCCTCGGGCAGTAGCGGCGTGTAGAGCATGAAGTTCTCCTTGCTCACGATCGTCGCGCCCCGTGCTCCGAGTTCGCGCGCGACATACGCGCCGGCGAAGCCTCCACCGACCACGAGCACCCCGCCATGCGCTTCTCTCGCCGCCGTCATGTGTCCTAGCATCGCGGAGAGATGGCAGTCCAGGTCTCCGTCATCGGCAGCGGCACCGAGCACGAGGAGAACGCCGAGCAGGTCGGGCGGCTGCTCGCGGAGGACGGAGCCACGGTGGTGACGGGTGGGCTCGGCGAGGTGATGGCGGCGGCCGCGCGCGGCGCCAAGAACGCCGGCGGGACGACGATCGGGATTCTCCCCGGCGAGACGCGCGCCGACGCGAACCCGTGGCTCGACCACGTCGTCGTCACCGGGATCGGCCACGGGCGCAACCTCGCGGTCGTTGCGTCGGGCGACGCGGTGATCGCCGTCGGCGGACGCTACGGAACGCTTGCGGAGATCGGCTTCGCCCTCATGCTCGGGCGGCCGGTAGTCGTACTCGAGCCGGGCTGGCCGGTGGAGGGCACGCAGCGGGCCGAGACCCCGGCGGAAGCGGTCGAGTTTGTGTTGGCGGCAGTACGGCATACTCAGGTGTCATGACGCACGTGCTCTTCCTCAACCTCGTCTTCTTCATTCCGGCGACGTGCGGCGCAACGGCATTCGCGGTTTTCATCTACCGCTTTCTGAAGAGCTCGCCGCCGCCCGCCTCTTCACCTCCCGGGGGCGGGAGCAAGGCTCCGCTGCCGGTCGCCGGGCCGGACGACCTCGCGCGCTCCGCCTAGCCCGGGCTCGTCGCGTGGCGTTTGCGGAAACTGCGCGCCTTTTCGCGGTTGCCGCAGACCTCCATCGAGCACCAGGCGCGCGAGCGGTTCCGCGACTTGTCGTAGAAGGCGACACGGCACTGCTCGTCGCGGCAGGTTTTCAGGCGCTTCCACTCGTCGGTCGGCGCGAGCTCGGCAACCGTCGCGACGATGTGGCCGAGTGCGCCGCGGACTCCGTCACCCTCGGGAGCGAGGACGGGGCGCCCGTCCTCGAAACGGACACCGAGGTGCGCCTTCCGACCCGCCTCCTCCAGCGTCTGCGAGGCGGCGGCGGCGTCGACGTCGACGCCGTTGTTCGCAAGGAGCAGCTCTCGGATGGCCTCCCGCAGGGAGAGGGCGTCTTCGACCTCCTGCTCGCTCGGCTCGACCAGATCGTCGACGACCCCCTGCTCGGAGAACCACATCGCCAGCTCGTCCGGCGTCGCGATCTCGTCGATGCCGGTCTCGAAATCGAGCGTGTTGACGTAGTCGCGGATGAGATCCAGCTGGGTATGTAAAGCCGTAACCATTGTCGTTGCGACGGAGGTTAGGTAACTGGTAATCTCCGAACAGTGGTTAGGGTAGCACGTCGAGAGGAGGAGTTGTGATGCATCCAGTTCTCATGCACCAGGTCGCCATCGCCAGGATGGCCGACCGCAATCGTGATGCCGTTCGGTACCGCCGGGCGCGGGAGGGTTACGCCCGTCCGCCGCAGCCCGTGCGGACGGCGATTCAGCTGCGGCTGAGCGCCTGCCGCGAGGAGCTCGAGCGCCTTGCGCAGCTGAGCGAGCGGCCGCTGCACGAGGGCGACTGGATCGTGGCGGACGTCGACGGAGTCGCGGTGGCGGCCGTCTCGGTCGACGACGGAACAACCGTCTACGACCCGTTCCGGCCGACCTCGCAGGCCCTCTCGCTGCTGAAGCTTCGGCGCAAGCAGGTGCTTGCGACCGCCTACTAGGCGGTGATGCGGCTCTGGAGGAACGTGCGCTCGGTCTCACTGGGTGCGAGCTCGAGCGCACGGGAGTAGGCGGCCGCTGCCTCCTCGTCCCGGCCGAGCCGGTGCAGGAGCTCGGCGCGGGTCGAGTGCCAGAGGTGGTAGCGGTCGAGGCCGGTCAGTCCGTCGACGATTTCGAGGCCGGCCCAAGGACCGTCGGCCATCGCGACTGCGACTGCGCGGTTCAGTTCCACGACCGGCGTCGGGCTCAACTCCGCGAGCCGGCCGTACAGGAGCGCGATCTGCGCCCAGTCGGCCGGCTCGTCGTGGTGGAGCGAGGCGATTGCCGCCTGCAGCTGGTACGGCCCGGAACGGCGCAGGGACAGCGCCCGCTCCAGTGCGGCCCGGCCCTTTGTGACTTCATCCGCATCCCAGAGGCTGCGGTCCTGTTCGGCGAGCAGGACGAGCTCTCCCGTGGGTGAGACGCGTGCGTCGCGACGCGCGTCCTGCAGGAGGACCAGCGCGTACAGGCCGTGCGCCTCGGCCTCGTCCGGCATCAGCGTGGCGAGCACGGCGGCGAGCCGGATCGCCTCGCCGCACAGTTCGCGGCGGACGGGCGGCCCGTAGCCGGCGTTGAAGACGAGATAGATCGTCGCGAGCACGAGGCGCAGCCGCTCGGGCAGCCGGTGCTCTGCGGGTACGCGCAACGGGATGCCGGCGTCGCGGATCTTCCGCTTGGCGCGAACGAGGCGCTGTGCGAGCGTCGACTCCGGGACCAGGAAAGCGCGCGCGATCTCGGGCGTTTCGAGGCCGCCCACCAGGCTCAGCGTCAGCGCGACCTGCGCCTCCGGCGCGAGCGCCGGGTGGCAGCAGGCGAAGATCAGCTCGAGCCGCTCGTCGGGGATGACAGCCTCCTCGTCGTCCGGGAGCTCCTCGGCCCGCGCGAGCAGCTCAGTCTTGCGCGCGAGCGTCTGCTCGCGGCGGATGCGGTCGATCGCCACGTTCCGAGCGGTCGTCACGATCCAGGCGCCGGGATTTCGCGGCGCTCCGTCGCGTGGCCAGCGTTCGGCGGCGCGGACGAAGGCGTCCTGCACCGCGTCCTCGGCGAGGTCGAGATCACCGAGGACGCGGCCGAGGATCGCGATCGAGCGGGCGCGCTCGTCGCGGTAGGCGCGGACGAGCTCCTCTACGAGGCCACCTCCGCCTCGCGCATCACGATGGGACGCACCTCGATGTGGCCGTAGCGGGCCGACGGGAGCTTCGCCGCCCACTCGAGCGCCTCGTCGAGCGTGTCGACGTCGATCAGGTAGTAGCCGCCGAGGACTTCCTTCGTCTCGGCGAAAGGCCCGTCCGTCGTCAGGGTCTTGCCGTCCTCGACGTGGACGACGGTCGCCGTCCCGGCGGACTGGAGCTGGTTCGCGCCGACCAGGATCCCGCGGTTCTGCAGCTCTTCCGTGTACTGGCCGTACTCGGCGTAAATCGCGTTGCGCTCGTCCTCGGGCATTTCGCCCCAGTGCGCCTCTTCGTCGTGGATCAGGAGCAGGTACTGCATGGGGTCCCTCCTTCGGGATCGTTTGACGCCTCTATGACGAACGCGTCAGCCGGAATTCGACATCCTCGTCAAAAGTTTGAGGGCGCCGGCCTTGTCGAGGAACTCGTTCAGGTTGCCGCACTTCGGGCTCTGGACGCAAGAGGGGCAGCCGCGCTCGCAGGGGCAGCCGTCGAGCAGCTCGGCCGTGTCGGCGACCCAGCCCTCGAACTGGTCGAAGCCGCGGGCCGCGATACCGACCCCTCCGGCGTGGCCGTCGTAGACGAACACGGTCGGCGCCCCGGTGTCGAGGTGGAGGTTGGTCGAGAGCCCGCCGATGTCCCAGCGATCGCACATCGCCCAGAGCGGCAGGAGCGCGATCAGCGAGTGCTCGGCCGCGTGGAGCGACGAGAGCAGCAGCGGCATGGCCTCGAGGCCCTCGAGCTGGTGCGGTCGCGGCACGAACCAGACCGCCTCGGTGTCGAACGTCGTCGGCGGCAGGTCGAGTGGGACGGTGTCGAGTGTCGAGCCGTCCGCGGCCGCCTTCTTCTGGTACGCCACCACCTGCTCGGTCACCGACACGCGGCCGAAGGAAAGCTCGAGTCCGAGCCGCCGCTCGACGCGCAGCGGCTCCTCGATCGACGTCTCGGTCTCCTTCTTCGCCTGTGTGTACCAGTCTCCGTCGAACGGCTCGACGAGCGCGCGGCGCGCCGCCAGGTCGAGCTCGCGCACGAGGTACTGGCGGCCGAGGTGGAGGTAGACGGCGCCCTCGTGGACGGTGGAGTAGGCGCGCTCCCGCTCTGCGAGCCCGAGGACGTCGCCGCTCGAGGCATCGACGACGAGGAACCCCTCGGGCGACGTGGAGCGGAGCGGGACGCGCGCCGCCGGAGTGTCCTTCCCCGCCCAGACCCAGCCGCGCTGCGTCCAGCGGAGCTCGGGAATGTGCGGCGCGCGTTCGAGCGCTTCGGGCCCGAGCGTCGCGGTGTCCCCCTCGTCGAGCGGAGCCTCGAACGACGCGGCGGCGACGTGCCCGTCGAGGACGCGCGGATTGGCGTGGTCGAGGATCGCTGCCTCGACGCGCCGCTCGAGCAGCGCCGGCGGCTCCCGCATGAAGTACTGGTCGAGCGCATCCTCCGAGGCGACGAGGATCGCGAGACCATGCTCGCGGCGGCCGGCACGTCCCCATTGCTGGCGGAGGCTCGCCACGGTGCCGGGGAAGCCGACGGAGATCGCGCAGTCGAGGTCGCCGATGTCGATCCCGAGCTCGAGCGCGTCGGTGGACGTGACACCGAGCAGGTCGCCTTCCACCAGCCGTCGCTCGATCTCCCGCCGCTGCTGCGGTGTGTAGCCCGCGCGGTACGGCGCGAGCCGCGCGGCCGTCTCGGCGTCGAGCCGGTCCGCGGCAAAGCGGTGGATGAGTTCCGCCGACTTGCGGCTCTTCGCGAAGCAGATGGTGCGAAGGCCGCGGCCGACGAGTCCCGCCAGTAGCCGCGACGCCTCGCCGAGCGCGCTCGCCCGCAACCCGAGCTCGGCGTCGAGGAGCGGTGGATTCCAGAGCGCGATCGTCCGCTCGGCCCGTGGTGCTGCGTCGTCCTCGACCACCGTCGCATCCTCGCCGGTCAGCGCACGCGCAAGCTCGCCCGCGTTCGCGATCGTCGCGGAGGCGAGGAGGAACTGCGGCTCGGCTCCGTAGATCCGCGCGAGCCGCCGCAGCCGCCGTAGGACGTTCGCGACGTGCGAGCCGAAGACGCCGCGGTAGACGTGCGCCTCGTCGACCACGACGAATTGGAGGTTGTGCAAGAAGTCTCCCCACAGGTCGTGCCGCGGGAGGACACCGATGTGGAGCATGTCCGGGTTCGTCAGCACGAGGTTCGCCCAGCTGCGGATCTGGCGTCGCCGCTCGGTCGGCGTGTCTCCGTCGTAGATCGCCGCGCGGACGGCCGAGACTCCGAGCTCGCCGAGCGAGCGCGCTTGATCCTGCGCGAGCGCCTTGGTCGGGTAGAGGTAGAGCGCACGCGCGTGCCGGTCGGCGGCCAGAGCGTCGAGCACCGGCAGGTTGAAGGCGAGCGTCTTGCCCGAGGCGGTGCCGGTCGTGACCATGACGTTGCCGCCGTCTCGTGCGGCTGCGTACGCCTCGGCCTGGTGCGCGTAGAGCTCGTTGATGCCGCGGCGGTAGAGCGCCTCCCGCACCGCCGGCTCGAGCGAGACGGGAAGAGGTGCCGTGCTCGCCTCGCGCGCAGGCTCGTTCGCGAGATGCGCGAGCTCGTCGCCGATGAGGAGCTCGTCCCAGAGGCCGGTGACAGTCACCTGACCATTGAAGCGGGCTACGCCTCGTTGAACAGTGTCAACTGCATCGCGTCCGGCGTCCGGAGTCGAGCGTTACGTCCACCCCACGGCGGAACGACCGGCGGAGCCTCGGCCACCGCACCGGCCGCGACCAGGCGTTGCGCCGTGCCGTCGGGGTCTGCGACCTCGACCGCGAGCCGCACCGGCCCGGATACGCGGCGCCCGGCCTCGATCCGGTCGACGCTCTCCGCCTGCCGCTCATCGAACAGCTCGATCGTCGCTCGGCCTGCGTCGAGGAGGATCGCCCTCCCATCCTCGCCGCTCCAGTCGGCGAGCTGTTCTAACCCGAGCGCGTCGCGGTAGAACGCGACCGCCTCGTCGAAGTCCGGCACGGTGAGGACGACGCGCAGGTTCACGGCCGACGCCAGCGCAGGGCAAGGCTGATCGGGTACTCGCGCTCCTCCGGCTCCTCGATCCGCTCGAGCTGGAGGCCGGCGTCGAGGAACGTCTGGAGGAATAGCCCAAGCGGCAGGTGTGTGGCTCCGACTCTGATCCGCAGACCCGACGCGCTCCCGATTCCCGGAGCCTCCGTGTAGCGTCCCACGCGCCGGTACCAGCCGGGGTGGAGCTCAGGAGTTCCCCGCGCGGGGTCGTAGAGCGAGTGTGGTCCCACGAAACAGGGATGAACGGCGAGGTAGACCAGAGGGGCTCCCGGACGGAGGACTCGGACGATCTCCGGCACGACCGTCCCTAGGTCGTCGACGTCGGTGTTGGTGAAGACGGAGATCACTGCGTCGAAGGTCGCGTCTGTGAACGGCAGCGCTGTCACGTCGGCCTGCACCGTGTCGACGCCCCGCCCACGTGCTCGGCGCAGCATGTCCTCCGAGATGTCGACACCGGTCACGTTCCAGCCGAGTTCGGTGAGGCCGGGCGAGTAGGCGCCGGTGCCACAGCCGACGTCGAGCAGGGAGCCGTTTCCCTTGCCGAGGAGCCGCGCGAGCATCTCCCACGCTTCGCCCTCGAGCGGGGACGGCTGGAACTCCGCGTCGTACCAGTCCGCGATGCCGTCATACCGTGCCCGGCCGTTCATCCCGAGATTGAAGCGTCTCCGCGGTCGTCTACGAGCACGACCTTGGCGGCCTCGACTCCGGCGAGGTCGGCTCCTCGCGGGGCGACGACCGCGTCGAACCGTCCTTCCGCCCGTTGCGCCACGCGTGCTCCGCGCTCGCGCGCCCGCTCCGCCAGAGCTGCGTCCGGCTCGACCACGACGACGTCCCAGCCGGCGAGCTCGAGCGGCTGCGCGTGGATGCCGGCAAAGCCGAGCTCGAGGACGCGGCCGGGGCCGTCTCCGAGGAGCTCGAGGATCCGAGGCGTCGCGGAGGCGGCAAGAGCGGGCGGGAGGCGGCGCATCGGTACGCTCGATACATGACGCGTAGGCGGACCGGCAAGTTCCTCGGCATCCCCTACGACTGGAGTCGGCCGACCTGGGCGCGCTACAAATCGCGCCTGTGGAATACGAAGGACCGGCGGATCGTCATGCCTCGGGCGTTCGGCTGGGGTTACGACTTCAACCTCGCTGAGGTCGCGCGCCGGTTGCATCTTCGGGGTTAGGGTTCGCTCACCGGGGTGCCTCGCGGAGAGGCTGAGATCACACCCGTCGAACCTGATCCGGGTCGTGCCGGCGAAGGGAGTGCGTTGGTTCCACGCTGTATCACGATCGCGGGCTCCGACTCCGGCGGAGGGGCTGGAATCCAGGCAGACCTGATGGCATTCGCAGCGGCCGGCGTTCACGGCGCCTCGGCGCGTCGCCGGGGACAGCGGGGTCGACGCTGCGCGCGGATCTCGTGAGCATAGGCTCGACGGAGCTCAGCAAGGAGCGAAGGCGCCGGCTTTGCCGGCGCCGAGAGCGGGAAGACGCGTGACGACGCTCGCCGAGCTGGGCGAATTCGGGCTCCTCGCCGAGCTCGAGCGGCGAGGTCTTGCACAGGGGATCGAGCACGACGCGACCGTCGTGGACGGGCTCGTCGTCACCCAGGACACGCTCGTCGAGGGCATCCACTTCCGCACTCGAGCTCTACGCCGGCTTGAATGAGCTTGGCGCGCCGGTGCGCGGCGGCGACACGACCCGCGCCGACCGCGTTGTCCTGTCCGTGACGGCGCTCGGCCGCTCCGAGCGGGTCCCCGGTCGCGCGGGCGCACAGCCGGGAGACCTGGTCGTCGTGACCGGGCCGCTCGGTGGGACAGGCGTGGCATTCCGGAACGGGTCGCTGCCGCCGGTGCCGAACCGCGTGGAAGAGGGGAAGCGACTCGCCGCGGTTGCGACGGCCATGCTCGACCTCTCCGACGGGCTCGCGCCGGATGCCGGCCACATCGCGCAGCGCTCCGGCGTCCGCCTCGCGATCGAGCTCGATCGTGTTCCCCTCGCCGAGGGCGTCGAGCTCGACGACTTCGGCTTCGGCGAAGACTACGAGCTGCTCGCGACGACCCAGGATCCGCTGGGCTTCGCGGTGATCGGCCGCGTCGAGGAGGGCGAAGGCGTCGAGCTCACACTCCGCGGCGAGCCGTACTCACTCGCCGGCTGGGAGCACTTCCGATAGCCACTGCTCGAAGTGGGCGCGCGGGCGCACTCCGACGACCGATCCTCGCGCTTCTCCACCCGAGAAGAGGATCACGGTCGGGATCGAGAGCACGTCGTAGCGGGAGGCGATCCCCGGCTCTTCGTCGATGTTCAGCCGCGCGACCTCGACCGGGAGCTCCTCGAGGATCGGCTCGAGCGCCTTGCACGGCCGGCACCACGGAGCCCAGAAGTCGACGAGCAGCGGTCCCTCCGCGATCGCCGCGTCGAACGTCGACTCGTCGAGCTCCGTCACAGCCGTCCCCTCAACGAGGCCAACCGTAGCCGCGGCACCTTCCAGACCGCCTCGAGCACGATCGCCCTGCTCATCTTCGACTGGCCCGCCGTGCGGTCGACGAAGCGGATCGGAACCTCGACGACCTGGAACCCCTTGCGCAGGGTGCGATACGTCGTCTCGATCTGGAAGACGTAGCCGGCGGCATCGATCGTCTCCAGATCGATCGACTCGAGCACCCGCCGGCGGAAGCACTTGAAGCCGCCGGTCGCGTCGTGGATCGGCATGAGCAAGACCCGCGTGTAGATCGAGGCGCCACGCGAGATGAAGCGCCGCACGAGCCCCCAGTTGGCAGTTCCGCCGCCCGCGACGTAGCGCGAGCCGAGGGAGAGATCTGCGCCGGCCTCGACGGCCGCGATCAGCCGGGGCACGTCCGCGGGGTCGTGCGAGAAGTCGCAGTCCATCTCGAGCACGAGTTCGGCGCCGCTCGCGAGCACGTGCCGGAATCCGTCGACATAGGCGCGTCCCAGTCCCTCCTTGCGCGGCCTGTGAAGCACTTCGACCCACGGCAGCTCGCTCGCGAGCCGGTCGGCGATCTCGCCGGTGCCGTCCGGGGAGTTGTCGTCGATGACGAGGACGTCGACGTCCTTGTTCGCGAGGGCGCGCACCATCTTCTCGAGGTTCTCGCGCTCGTTGTAGGTCGGGAGGCAGACGACGGCGCGGGGCACGCTCATATCATCGCGGGAGTGGCGGAGCTCCCGCTCAACTCCGAGATCGCCGACCAGATCGAGCTCCTCGGCGATCTGCTCGAGCTCGAGGGCAAGGACACGTTCCGCGTCGTCGCGTACCGCCGCGCGGCCGCGCGTGTGCGCGAGACGTCGGGCTCCGTCGCCCAGCTCGCGCTCGACGGCCGAGCGAAGGAGCTGCAGGGCATCGGAAAGACGATCGAGGAGAAGATCGTGGAGATCGTCGAGATCGGCGAGATCCGGGCGCTGACGAAGAAGAAGACCGGCGTTCCGCCCGAGGTCGTCCTCTTCATGAAGCTGCCGGGCCTCGGGCCGAAGACCGCCGCGCGCATCTGGCGCGAGCTCGGTGTCGAGACGCTCGACGAGCTCAAGGCGGCTGCCGAGGGCGAGAGGCTGCGGACGCTCGCCGGTCTCGGGCCGAAGAGCGAGGAGAAGATCCTCGCCGCGCTTGCGTACCAGGCGGAGAGTCCGGAGACCGACCGGTACTTGCTCGGTCGGGGCCTGCCGGCGGTTCAGGCGGTCGTTGCGGCGTTGCGCGAGCTGCCGGCCGCGCTCGCGGTCTCGGAGGCGGGGTCGGTGCGGCGCCGCAAGGAGACGTTCCGCGACCTCGACATCATCGCCAGCGCGACGAACCCGGCCGACCTGACGGGCCACTTCGCCGAGCTGAGCTGGGTCGTCGACGTTGCGGCGCAGGGCGACACCAAGGCGACGGTCGTCTCGCGCGACGGTCTCCGCTTCGACCTCCGGGTCGTCCCGCCGGAGTCGTTCGGCAACCTCCTGCAGCACTTCACCGGCTCGAAGGACCACAACGTCGTCATGCGGGAGGAGGCCGTACGGCGCGGGCTCTCTATCTCGGAGTACGGCGTCACGAACGTCGAGACCGGCGACGTGTTCAAGAGTGCCGACGAGGATGCGGTCTACGAGTTCCTCGGCTACCAGCCGATCCCGCCCGAGCTGCGCGAGAACTCGGGTGAGCTCGAGGCGGCGCGGCGCGGCGAGTTGCCGAAGCTCGTCGAGCTGCGCGACGTCCGCGGCGACCTGCACACCCACTCCCACTGGTCGGCCGACGGGAAGAGCACGCTCGAGGAGATGCTCGAGGGCGCGGCCGCGCGCGGCTACGAGTACTACGCGGTCACCGACCACTCGCACTACCTCCGCGGCGGGCGCCTGCAGGAGCAGCTCGAGGAGATCGAAGGGCTGCGCTCGCGCTTCCCGAGGCTGACGATCCTCGCCGGCGTCGAGGCGAACATCCGCTCCAGCGGTGAGGTCGACGTCGCGGACGAGGATCTCGCGCTGCTCGACTGGGTCGTGGCCTCGGTACATCAGGCGCCGGACTCGCGCCCGACCGAGCGCGTGCTCGAGGCGATGCAGAACCCTTACGTCGACGCGATCGGCCACCTCACCGGACGGCGCATCGGGAAGCGCCCACCGCGTGATGTCGATGTCGAGCGCGTGATCGAGGGCGCGCTCGAGACCGGCACGTTGCTCGAGATCAACGGCCAGCCGGACCGGCTCGACCTGCGGGACGTCCACGCCCGCGCTGCGAAGGAAGCCGGGCTGAAGCTCGTCGTTTCCTCCGACGGGCACGAGGTCCGCTCTCAGGCGTACGTCGAGCTCGCAGTGGCGCAGGCGCGTCGCGGCTGGCTGACGAAGGCCGACGTCGCGAACACCCGCACCTGGAAGCAGCTCGACAAGCTGCGGAAGAAACGCCCGTGACCGACTTTCGGGAGGATGGCGCAGCCGCGCTCGAGTGGACGGCGCGCTATCTGGAGCGGGTCGGCGAGCTCCCGGTGCTCGCGCAGGTGAACCCGGGCGAGCTGGCGGCGCAGCTGCCTGCGGCGGCACCGGAGCAGCCGGAGTCCTTTGTCGACGTCCTCCGCGACCTCGACGAGCTCCTCGTGCCGGCCCTTACGAACTGGCAGAGCCCGCGCTTCTTCTCGTACTTCGCGGTCACCTCGTCGGAGCCGGCGATCCTCGCCGAGCTGATTGCTGCAGCGCTGAACCAGGTGGCGATCGTCTGGCGCGCCTCGCCGGCCTCGACCGAGCTCGAGCTGCGGGTCGCCGACTGGGTGCGGCAGCTGCTCGGTCTCCCCGACGGCTGGCACGGCCACATCGAGGACACGGCCTCCACCTCGACGCTCGCAGCGTTGATCGCCGCACGCCATGTGACGGGGCGCAACGTCGTCATCTGCTCCGAGCACGCGCACTCCTCGGTGGAGAAGGGCGCGCGGATGCTCGGGATGGAGCTGCGCAAGGTGCCGGCCGACGACGAGTTACGGATGACGGTCGACGGCTACGACCTCGCCGACGTCGCGTGTGTCGTGGCCACCGTGGGCACGACCTCCTTCGCCTCGGTCGACCCGGTGCGCGAGCTCGCGGAGCGGGCGCATGCCGCCGGCGCCTGGCTTCACGTCGACGCGGCCTATGCGGGCTCATCTTGGATCTGCGAGGAGGAGCGCTGGTCGGCCGACGGAGTCGAACTGGCCGACAGTCTCGTGGTGAATCCACACAAATGGCTGCTCGTCCCGACCGATTGCTCGCTCGTCTGGACGGCGCGGCCCGAGGAGTGGCGCGAGGCGTTCACGTTGACGCCCGAGTACCTGCGCACCGACGACGAGGCGTTCTCGCTGGCGGACTACGGCCCGGCGCTCGGGCGCCGCTTTCGGTCGCTCAAGTTGTGGGCCGTGCTGCGTTGCTACGGCGCGGAAGGCCTGCGGGCGATCCAGCGCGAGCACATCCGCCTCGCAGAGCTCTTTGCCGGCTGGGTCGAGGAGACGCCTGAGTGGGAGCTCGTCGCGCCGCAGCGCTTCTCCCTCGTCGTCTTCCGCCGGACCGGTTCGGACGAGGAAAACGAGCAGCTCCTCGAGCGCGTAAACGCGACCGGTGAGATCTTCATCAACCACACGAAGCTCGACGGGCGCTACGTCCTGCGCCTGGCGATCGGCAACGCGCGGACGACGGAGGACGACGTGCGGCGCGCCTGGGACGTGCTCAACCGCGCGTACGGCACCCCGTGAAGATGCACGTCACCTAGAGCCGGCGGAGCAGTGCCAGGAACTCGTCCGTCGAGCCGACCACAACGTCGGCAGCCTCCACAAGCAACTGCGGCGACTCCTCCGAGGCGACCACCACGCGCAGCGCGACCTCGAGACCGTCGAGCGCGGCGAATGAGTCGATGTCGGTGGTGTCGTCACCGGCTGCGAGGGCCCGCTGCAGGCCGCGCTCCTCCAATAGATGCCGCACCGCCGTCCCCTTGTGGGAGCCGACTGGTGGCAGCACCTCGAGAACCTTGCGCCCGTAGCGGGCCGCGAGTCCTTCCTCCCGCGCCGACTCCGCGATCGCGTCGAGCCTCCGTACCGCCTCGCGCTCGTCGTCGTAGCTGCGGAAGTGGAAGGCGACTGCGAGACCCTTCACCTCGATCTCTTCGGGCGGCCACGGAGCGTCGGCGGCGAATGCCGCGAGTGTCCGCCGCCAGCGCTCGGCCTGCGGCTCGAGCTCGAGTCCGTGCGAGCCCACACACACGACGCCGTCCACACCGACGCGAGCCCGTACGTCCTCGCTCGCGCGGCCGCTCACGACTGCGACCAGCGCATAGCGCTCGACGAGCCGTTCGAGTTCGGCGCGCGTCTCCGGCGGGGGCGCAGCGTCCTCCGGCCGCTCGACGATCGGCGCCAGCACCCCGTCGAAGTCGAGGAAGAGGCCTGCTTCACCCGGATCGGCCGCCAACTGCGCGAGGAGATCGTCTGAATCGGCCACGCAGGCCTACGCTACTTCCCCGCCGGGCATAATCCGGTCGTGCCCGATCTCGACGAGCTCTGGATTCCACTGGTAGACGAGCCGATCGGCGGCATCGTCGACCGAGTCCTGCAGGAAGATCCGGCGCTGGCCGCCCGCGTCGAGACGCCGCATCGGATCCTCGCGTTCAAGACGTTCGCCTACATCCGCACCGGCATCCTGCTCGGCCAGCTCCTCTTCGATCACGACGTTCCCGACTGGGACGGCTCCGAGAGCTGGGTCGACGCGCTGCTCCGCGACCCGGCCCACCGCGCCGCGATCGAGCGCGAGGTACGGAACGTCGCGGAGGAGATCGCCTCCGATCCGCAGTACGCCGACGACGAGCCGATCGCACCGGACGAGAGCACGCGCGACCGCTTCCGCGCCTTCGCGCGGGACCACCTGGGCCGCGGCTAGGCCGCTCCCGCGGCTAGCTCGACGTCTTGCTGCCGTTCCCCTGGTAGACGAACCCGTTCTCGCTGCCGAACAGCTTGCGGGCGAGCGCGCGACGCAGGGCCGGGCCGGTGATCGGGTTGAGGAGAAGGCCGACGACGATCCCGAACAGGAGGAGCAGGCTGTTCTTCGCGGTCTGGGCCGGCTCCGCTGCGGCGTGCTTCACGTCCTTGACGCGGCGGCTGGCGTTCCGGAGCTCGTCGATCGCGCTCCGGATCTCGTCCTGCAGGTCCTTGTCGGCTGCGAGACGACTGGCGGCATCCGAGACCTTGCGGCGTGAGCCGAGCTGGTCGTAGACGGCGCGGGCGGACGTATAGGCGTTGCGGATGTTGTCGCGCAGCTCCTGGTCGTGGAGCGCACGCTCGACGTAGGGCCGGGCATTCGCGGCGGCGGCGGCGGCCCTCTCCTTCGTGTACGTCATCTCCGGTCCTTTCCTCGTGGATTGAAGGTACTTCTATCTTCTCGCAACAGCGGACCCGCCGCGACCGTCTTTTCCCGCGCCGTTCGAGCTGAACGTCGAGTCGATCGAGCCGCGTCCGGTCCTGGCCCGGACGTACCCTCTGCGACGTGGTGGCAAGCATCGCCAGAGTCCTCGCGTTGGTCATGGCCGGGTTCGCCGCGCTGCTCCGGCTCTGGTATCGGGCGGTCCTCGCCGCGCCCGAGGCGAAGCGCCGGAAGGCGGCCAGGCGTTTGGCTGCAAGCGCCGGTGGCGAAGCCACCGGCGCGCGGCCGGAGGACCGCCCGCTTACGCGGGCTTCGGCAGCTCGGCGCGCCTGAGTAGGGCCTCCGCGAGCTTTCGCGAGGCCTCGTCCACGAGCTCGCCCTCGAAGCGAGCGGCGCCGCCGGCCGCCTCCAGGAGCCGCTGCGCGCGTTCCACGTCCGCCGGCGACGGAGTGAAGATGCGGTTGACCGGCTCGATCTGGCTCGGGTGGATCACCCACTTGCCGTCGTAGCCATGCTCGAGCGCTCGCCGCGCGGAGAGGACGAGTCCGAGGTCGTCGCCGAGGCGCGCGTGTGGTCCGTCGAGCGCCTGCAGGCCCGAGGCCCGGGCGGCCGCGACCACGTGGGCAAGTGCATAGCCGGTGCTGCCTGCGCCGATGGTCAGCACGGGCACGCCGAGCGAGGCAGCGAGATCGGCCGGGCCGAAGACGAGGGCCTCGAGGCCGGCGCCGACCGCGGCGATCCGCTCGGCTTCGACGAGCCCGCGCGCTGTCTCGATCTGGGCTTCGAGGCCGATCCCGTTCGGGAGCAGGTCGGCCGCAGCGGACACGTCCTCGGGGGACTCGACCTTGGGGAGTACGACGACGTCGGGACGCGCCTCCGCCGCCGCCCGGAGGTCGTCCTCCCACCACGGTGTCGAGCGTCCGTTGACGCGGAGCGCTGTCGTGTGGCCGAGCGGATCTCGTTTCAGCGCGGCCACTGCGAGCGCGCGCCCCGCTTCCTTGTCCGTGGCCGCGACCGCGTCCTCGAGGTCGACGATCACCTCGTCTGCGGCGAGCGATGGGGCCTTCGCGAGCATCCGCTCGCTCGAGGCGGGAACGGTCAGGCAGGAGCGGCGTGCACGGGCGGGCACGCGCGAACGCTAACGCTGCCGCACGAAGAACGCGTACCGGCGGCCTTCGAAGATCGTCTCTCTCTCCCGGACGAAACCGAGCTTCTCCAGGACGTGCAGCGCCGGCTCGTTGTCCGGGAAGGTCATGGCCGTGATGCGCTGGAAGCCGGCGTCGAACGCGGCGGTGAGGATTGCCTTTGACGCCTCCGTCGCGTAGCCCCTCAGCTGCGCGTCGGGCGCGACGACGCAGCCGAGATCGAGCTCACGACGACCGTCGATCTGTTCCCACTGCAGACCGGCCAGCGCTACGGCCTGCCCGCGTTGCCGCTCGACCGCCGCCCAGAGGCTCATCCCTCCGTCGCGCTCGAAGCGGTCGATCTCCCGAATCCACCCCTCGGACTCGCCGAGGTCTTCGGCGTCCTCGAGCTCGAGCGGCCGGATGACGAGCCGCTCGGTCTCGATCGGGAGCTCGATCCTCAGCTCTTCTGCCATACGGACACGTGCTTCGTGCTCTCGGCGGTGAAGGGCGATCGGTCCCAGTCGGCCCAGCGCTCTCGCAGCTCCATCCCCGCGAGCCGCGCCATGAGGTCGAGCTCCGCCGGCGAGACGGCGCGGAACTCGCCCGACCCTCGCTTCCACTCTCCGTTGCGCAGCGAGAAGTGGTGCGACACGAGCCGATGCGAGTATGCGTCGTACTCGTCTACGCCGACGTGGGTATCGCTCAGGTCGAACACCGTCCACGGCCGGTCCGGTGGAAGGCCGACCTCGATCACGAAGCACCCACCCGGTTGGAGGTGTCGCGTTGCATTCTCGAAGGCGGCGACCTGCGCATCCTGTGTCGTCAAGTTGTTGATGCCGTTGAAGACGAGATAGACGAGCGAGAACGTCCCCTCGACCTGCGTCGTCGCGTAGTCGCCGATCTCGACGGCGATCTCGGAAGACTTCCTTTGCAACTGCTCGACCATTGGCGGTGCGTAGTCGATGCCGACGACGCGGACGCCCCGGGCAGTGAGCGGCACGGCGATCCGGCCGGTGCCGACCGCCAGCTCCAGGGCTCCACCGGCTGCGAGAGGCTCGAGGAAGTCGACGGTCGCCTCGATCGTCGCCGGCTCGAATTCCGATCCGGTCGACTCGTCGTAGCGCACGCCGGCGCCCTCCCTGAACCAGCCGGTCATCCGGCCCGCTTCAGCTTCCCGTGCCGCTTCGCGTGCCGCTCGCCGACACGGAAGACCGCGAGGCCGATCGGCGTGGCCAGCACGGCGATGATCAGCAGCGGCCAGACGTCCGCCCACGCCATGCCGGTGCCGAGGATGATCGAGTTGCGGCAGCCGCGCAGAGCGTACGTCGCCGGCGAGATCTTCGAGATCCACTGCATCCACTCCGGCATGACGCTCACGGGGTAGTAGACGCCCGAGACCACGAGCATCACGCCCTGGCAGACGAAGCCGAGCTGGGCGCCCTTCTCCGGCGAGATCAGCGGCAGCACCGAGGTCATGATCCCGACGCCGATGAACGAGAGCGACGCGAGCGCGAGCAGCCCGAGTGCCGCTCCGTAGTTCGCCTGCGGCGCGTGGATGCCAATGAACGCGGCGACCGCGAAGAAGAGGATCGTCGCGCGGATCAGTCCGTAGAGCACCGCGTACGCGCCCTGCCCGAACAGGTGGACGAGACGCGACAGCGGCGCCATGAACGTGTACTCGATCGTCCCCTCCCACCGCTCCCAGGCGACGGTCTCGGTCATGAACTCGAAGATGATCCCGAGGAACGCCCAGATCGTCGCGCCGACGAGCAGTGCCGTCGCCGCCGTGTTCTCCTCCGCCGGCGTGATGCCTGGTATCGCCCGCGCGATGAAGACGATCGTGAGCGTGTTCGCGATCGTCCAGACCATGAACGCGAGGTCCCAGAGGAAGTAGCGCTTGGTGAGGTAGACGTTCCGCTCGACGATCCCGAACAGGCCGACGAGCTGGTTCCTTGTCTCTAGAGCGAGTCTCCCCGCTCCGACCCCGGCAAAGCCGAGACCTCCGCTCCTGGGCGGCTCCGTCGAGCCTACGCCGCTGCTCATCCGAACACCTCCCTGTACTCGTCGTCGTCGTTCGCTTCCGCCTCGAACTCGCGCCCGGTGGCGGCGAAGAAGGCCTGCTCGAGCGTTTCGACCCCGAAGCGCCGCTTCACGTCCTCGACCGGCTCGAGGAAGAGCAACCGGCCGCGGTCGAGGACCCCGACGCGGTCGGAAAGCGCCTCCGCCTCGGCCATGTCGTGGGTGCAGAGGAGGATCGTCGCGTCGTGCTCGCTGCGCACCTCCCGGATGAACTCCTGCACCTCGAGCTTCGAGCGCGGGTCGAGACCCGTCGTCGGCTCGTCGAGCAGGAGCAGGACGGGCGAGGTCAGGAGCGCCCGCGCGAGGGCGACCTTCTGCTGCATGCCGCGCGACAGGTTCTCCATCGCCTCGTTGCGCCGCTCGGGCGGGAAGCCGACCTTGCCGAGGATCTCCGGGACACCCGTACGCGTCTGCCGCGGCGTCATCCCGTAGAAGCGAGCCGCATACGAGAGGTTCTCGGACGCGGACATCTTCTTGAAGAAGCTGGCCTCGACCGAGACGCGGTTGACGAGCCGGCGGATCGTCGACGCCTCACGGTCCACGTCGTGCCCGAAGACCCGCGCCGTGCCGCCGTCGCCGATCAGTAGCGTCGAGAGCAGGCGCACGAGCGTCGACTTCCCCGAGCCGTTCTGGCCGAGGATGGTGACGCACTCGCCACGGGCGATCGTGAAGGTGACGTCGTCGAGCGCCGGCCACGGACGCTTGCGTGTGAAGCGGCCGGCTTTGCGGTCACGGCGCTTGAACGTCTTCCGCAGGTCGCGCACCTCGACGGCGGGCGCCTCGCGGTCTAGACGTGATGCCAGATCGATTGTGGATGGTGCGAAAGTGGGCATGCTGCTCCTTCGAAAGCAGTGGGAACGGAGGACGGAAGGCCGCCTGGTCGGCGGCGCGCGGACCTAAAGAGCGCCGCGGGGTCCGGCGAGCCGCACAGTGGCGCCTCCCCGGTTCCGGTCCATCACGTTCGCGAGCAACATGGCCGTCGCAGGGTAGGCGCTCGGTGCCCGCGCGTCAAATGTCGCGCCTGAGCACGTGCTTTGCCGTGTGTAGCGTGAAGGCCGTGCCTTCCTCGTCGACCTATGCCGTCTTCCTGGCGACCGCGATCGTGCTGCTGCTCGTGCCCGGCCCCGCTGTCCTCTACGTGGTGACGCGCAGCATCGAGATGGGCCGGAGCGGCGGCATTGCTTCGGTCGCCGGCATCACCACGGGCACCGTCGCGTACGTCGTGCTCGCGACCGCTGGGCTCTCGTCGCTGATTCTCGCCTCGACCGCCGCCTTCGACGCGGTCAAGTACGTCGGAGCCGCCTACCTGTTCGTGCTCGGGGTGCGGCGCCTCCTCGGTCGCGGACTCGAGCCGCCTGACGAGGAGGCGCCGCCCCGAACTCGTCGGCGCGCTTACACGCAGGGCGTGTTCGTCAACCTGACGAACCCGAAGACGATCGTCTTCGTCTTCGCGTTCCTGCCGCAGTTCGTGGACCCGAACGCGCAGCACGCGTGGATTCAGGTGCTCGCGCTCGGCCTCAGCTTCGCGCTGCTCGGCTTCCTGAGCGACAGCATGTGGGCGCTCGCAGCCGGAACTGTCGCCGACCGGCTGCGCGGCTCCGTCGCGATTGCCCGCGTACAGCGCTGGGTGGGCGGCAGCGTGCTCGTCGGGCTTGGGATCCTCGCCGCGGTGTGGACACCGAGCAGGGCGCGGTGAGAATCCGCGAGCTGCGGCCCGAGGACTGGCCGGCGGTTCGCACCGTCTACGAGGAAGGGATTCGCGGCGGCGACGCGACCTTCGAGACCGAGACGCCGTCCTGGGAACGGTGGGACGCGGCGCATCCCGAGCTGCGGCTTGTCGGCGAAAGGGACGGCTCGGTCGTCGGCTGGGCCGCGCTGTCGCCGGCGTCCGCGCGCAGCTGTTACCGGGGCGTCGGCGAGGTGAGCGTGTATGTCGCCGGGGCCGCCCGCGGCGTGGGACTCGGGCGCGAGCTGCTCGACGAGCTCGTCAGACGCTCCGAGCAGTACGGCTACTGGACGCTGACCGCCGGCGTGTTCCCGGAGAACGAGGCGTCGATCCGCCTCCACACGGCATGCGGCTTCCGAGAGGTGGGCGTCCGCGAGCGGCTCGGCGAGCTGCGAGGCGTTTGGCGCGACGTGATCCTCCTCGAGCGCCGCTCTACGCTGGTCGGCACGTGAGGTATCAGTTCATCGACTGCCGCTGGGAACTCGGGAATCCGGAGCGCGGGCGTGAGCTCTATCTGGGCGGGCACGTCCCCGGCGCCTCGTTCCTCGACGTCGACGCCGACCTCTCGGATCTCTCGGTGCCGGATGCGGGTCGGCATCCGCTGCCGTCGGCCGAGAACTTCGCCGCCGCGGCCGGGCGCGCCGGCATCGGCAATGGCGTGTACGTCGTCGCTTATGGAAGCGGCGGCGGGCCGGAGCGGCTCTGGTGGCTGCTGCGCCACTTCGGCCACGACGACTGCGCGATCGTGCTCGGCGGAATCGATGCCTGGGGAGGCGGGCTCCAAGCGGGCGAGGAAGAGATTGCGCCGGCTGAGTTCGTCGCGCGTGCGCGGAGCGGCGACACGATCGCGGCGGAGGAGATCGCGCGCCGGCTCGCCGATCCGTCGCTCGCGCTCATAGACGCCCGGATCGCCGACCGCTGGCGCGGCAAGCCGAACGAGATCGACGACCCGCCGGGTCGGATCCCCGGAGCCGCGAACGCTCCGTGGAACGAGCCGCCACCCGAGCTTTCCGACGGGGAGCTCGTCGCCTACTGCGGTTCCGGCGTCACCGCTTGCGTAATCCTCCACCGCGCCTGGCTCGCGGGCCGCGACGGCCGCCTGTATCCGGGCTCGTGGAGCGAGTGGTCGCAGCGCGGCCTGCCCCTGGAGCGCGGCTAGCGCCGCGACAGCCCGGCGCTCGCCGCCGAGAACGCGAACTTCGTCAGCGACTTCGGCATCCGCTGTGCCTCCTTGATCGTCGCGCGCAACGCTTCCGCGAACTCGTCGACGTCCTCGTCCGTCACGACGAGCGGCGGCAGGATACGGATCACGGCCATGTCGTGGCCCGCGACCTGGCAGAGAATGCGGTGCCGCGTGAAGAGGGGGACGACGACGAGCTGGGCGAAGAGCCCGCGCTGAGCGCGCTCGATCATCCGGTACGTCATGCGGCCGCCGCCCTGCGGCTCGCCGAACTCGATCGCCCACGCGAGCCCGAGCCCGCGGACCTCGCGCACGACCTCGAAGTCGTCCACGAGCGGACGCGTCAGCTCGAGCAGCCGCTCCCCGAGCCGGGCGCTCTGCTCCACGAGGTGCTGCTCGCGCAGTTCGTGCAGCGTTGCGAGTCCGGCCGCCATCCCGAGCTCGTTCGGCGCGAACGTCGAGCCGTGCGACATCGCATGCGACATCGAGTCGAAGACCGCTTCGTGCACGGACCGCGTCATCAGGAGCGCTCCGACCGGCACGTAGCCGCCGGAGAGCGTTTTCGCGACCGTCACGAGATCGGGCTCAAGCCCCCAGTGCTGGAAGGCGAACATCCGGCCTGTGCGGCCGAAGCCGGTCATCACCTCGTCGACGCAGAAGAGCGTCCCGTAGCGGCGGCAGAGCTCCTGCGCGCCTTCGAGGTAGCCGTCGGGCGGGAGGTGGATGCCCTTGCCTTGCACAGGCTCGATGAGGAAGAGCGCGACGTCCTCGCGGCGCAGCTGTTGCTCGAGCGCTTCGAGGTCGCCGAAGGGGACCTGGTCGAACCCCGGCAGCAGCGGCCGGAAGCGCGCCGTGAACTCCTCGTTGCCATTGGCCGAGAGGGAGCCGAGTGTCAGTCCGTGGAAGCCGTGTTCGGCGGAGAGCACGCGCTCGCGCTGTGTCGCGGCACGCCCGAGCTTGATCGCGGCCTCGACCGACTCCGTGCCGGAGCTCGTGAACAGGCAGCGTTCGATCCGGCCGCCGGCGAGCCCGATCAGCTCCTCGGCGAGCAGGCCGGGGAGGAGCGTCGCCCCCATCGCGAGCATCCCCGGCGTCTCGAGCTCGAGCGCCTCGACGAGCGCGGCGCGCACCCGCGGGTTGTTGCGCCCGACGCCGTACATCCCGAAGCCGCCGAGCAGGTCGAGGCAGCGCGTGCCGTCCGAGTCGTACAGGTACGCACCCTCGGCGCGCGCCCACGTCCGGTCGAAGCCGATCGTCCTCAAGACGCGCACGAACTGCGGGTTGATCGTCCGCGCCCAGAGGTCGAAATCCTCGCGGCGCCGCGAATCGAGCAGCGCCTCGAGGCTGAAATCGCTCATCGCCGTCGGACTGTAGCTAGGCGGTGCCGAAGCGCTCGATCAGGCGCTCGGCGTACCAGTTCTCCCAGCGCTCCTCGCGCGGTTCGGCTGTGTAGTCGCGGTCGAGTGCGACGAGTTCGGACACGAGGTGGCTGCGGACCGGAGGCGCTCCGAGCAGCTCTGGGAGCTCTGACAGGGTGAGGAGCCAGTCGGCGTACCACGACGCCCAGTCGGGATCGTCGCCGTCCACGATGCGGTAGACGACGTGATGTGTCTCTGCCGCCTCGCGGAGGGGGTCGGCGACGGCGCTCGCGTCAGTCATTGCAGCCGATCCTCCCACGCCGCGCGCGCGGGCACAATGTCCCGCGGTCCCCGTAGCTCAGTGGATAGAGCAGCTGGCTCAACGGCCGTCGGTCAGGCTACGCGGTGCTGAGCGAGGCGCAGTTCGGCGGCGGTCGTCGGCCTGGCGATGTAGTACCCCTGGGCGAGGTCGCAGCCGAGGCTGGTGAGGGTGTCCAGGGTGGCTGCCTCCTCGACTCCCTCGGCGACGACCTGGAGGCCGAGGGCGTGGGCGAGGCTGATGGTCGACTCGACGAGCGCACGACTGTTTGGCTGCTGATCGAGCGTCGTCAGGAAGCTCCGGTCGAGTTTGACCTCGCCGACCGCCAGCCTGCTGAGCGAGGCGAGCGAAGTGAAGCCGGCGCCGAAGTCGTCGATCGAGACCGTGCACCCGAGCGCGCGGAGCCGGTCGATCACTGCCCCGCAGCGCTCGAGGTCGGAGATGAGGGTCGTCTCCGTGATTTCGAGGATCAGAGCGCCGGGGGGAGTGCGGTGATGACGAAGCTGCTCCTCTACGAGCGCGACGAAGTCTTCGTCGAGCATGTTGGTCGCCGACACGTTGACGGCGACGGTGAGGTTCTGGCCCGCGCCGCGCCAGTCCGCGCACTGGGAGAGCGCCTCCGCGAGTACGAATTTTGTGAGGGGGCGCATCAGACCGGCCTCTTCGGCGAGCGGCAGGAAGTCGAGAGGCGGCACGAAGCCCAGGCGAGGGTGTGGCCAGCGAAGGAGCGCCTCAACCGCGACCACCGCGCCGGAGGCGAGATCGATCTGCGGCTGGTAATGGAGTTCGAGCTCGTCGTTCTGGAGCGCCGTGCGGAGGTCGTCCACGAGGCGCAGCCGGTCGGACTGGGTGTCGATCTCCGCGTCGTATACGGCATATGGGTCGCCGCTGTGCTTGGCGCGGTACATCGCCAGGTCGGCGCAACGCATGAGCGCGGTCGGCTCCTGTGCGTCTTCGCTCAGGGCGATCCCGATGCTCGCCCCGATGCGCACGGTGACCATTTCGAGTGCGAACGGTTCGTGGATGGCGGCCGAGACGCGTTCGGCGACCGACACTCCGCGGGCTTCGCCGCTGTCGAGTAGGAGGACGGCCAACTCGTCGCCGCCGATGCGAAGGAGCAGGTCGCGCTCGTCGAGGCAAGCGCGGATGCGAGGGCCGATCTGCCTCAGCAGGTCGTCACCGGCTGCATGCCCGAAGCAATCGTTGACCTCCTTGAAGTGGTCGAGATCGACATAAAGGAAGGCCAGCCCTTTGGTCGCACCCACGCGTGGCCCCGCGAAGAACTGGCTGAGGACATGATCGAGGCGTCGGCGGTTGCCCAGGCCAGTCAGCTGGTCGGTGACCGCCTGCAGCTGGCGCTCCTCGGTCAGGGTGCGCAAGCTGCCGAGCGTCAGTGCAAGCCGCAGGCCGGCCACAAGCAGCGTTCCCGTTGCCAGTGCGACGGCATTCATGCTTGCGCCGTTCAGGCTGCAGACCAGGAGCACGGCGAGGGCGCCGACAGCTCCCGCACCGGGGAGGAGGAATCCGGGGGTCGCCGTCTCGGCGAGCGGATCGCGGGCCGCTGCCGGGATCCACATGGCGATGGACATCAACAGCAGCGCGGCCGGCCACGCGATCGCATCCACGATCGACCCCAGTGCGGGCGCGCCGGCTCCGTGGAAGAGGTTGAACGTGTCGCCCGTGGCGTTCAGGGCACAGCCGGCCGCGACGAGGTACCACGCCGCTCGCCGGCTGCCCGACAGCAGCACCGTTCCGCCGACGACCAGTGCTAGGAGCAGCACGTCCCCCAGCGGATACGCGAGGTTGGTAGCCACCGCGGCCGCGCTGCCACCGGCCAGGTGTTCGATCCCTCGAAAGGCGAACGCTGCGCAGAGTGCTGCGGCTCCGAGGCCGGCGATCGCTCCGTCCAGCCAGAGCGCCGGCACCAACTGGATAGCCTCCCGCCGGACCATCATCACCAGGGCCAGGTAAGCGAGCGGGAAAAAGAGGATGTAGAAGAGATCCGGCAGCGCCGGCGAAGCCGGTGTCGCCCCGTGTCGCGACTCCCACGTAAGCACGAGGTCCCCGAGCGACCACATCAGCATCCCCGTGCCCAGTGCCAGCGGCACCGCAGCGTCGCGCCTGGACGTCAAACCACGCACGATCACCAAGGCGCTGACGGTGATCTCGAATCCCGCCGATCCCCAACCGTTCAAGAGGAGCGACTCGCGGGCGGCCGGACGCACCACAAGGACGACCAGGTACGCGAGCAGGAGCACGGCGAACAGCCCGTAAAGCCCCCGGAGGGCTGAGGGGAAACGTCCAGTCGTCCTTTGCGGCAATTCGGCCGCCGCCGCAGGCGCCAACGCCGACACTTCAAGCCGATCGGCCGCCGCCCCGTTCGTCTCATCCCCAAACCGGGGTATTCACCGGTTCGGCGGCACTAGTGACCCGGGCATGGGAGTTCCGAACGCGAGACCCGCGTGAGGGAGATCCGATGGGATCGCCTTACAATGGATAGATCAGCCAGCGCCAAAAACGGCTTGGTTGAGCCAAAAGCCCCCGTAGCTCAGTGGATAGAGCAGCGGTTTCCTAAACCGCGTGCGCATGTTCGATTCATGCCGGGGGCACTAACCGCGGGGCCGCTTCGGAAGCAGGGTGACAGTAATCCGCAAGCCTGCGCGGGCATCGCAAGACGGCTTCGGCTGAATTCCCGCGCCGACTGGCCGTCTCGCTGCCCCGCGCCTATCGATAACGAATGCGACCCACGGGCCGCAGGAGATGTTCATGTGGTCAGGGAAGGCTAGATAGAGCCTCCGAGATATACCTTGTGCCGGTGCGTCCATCGCCGGCTCCCGCCGCGCGCGAGCCTGTCGCCTCGGCTTGATCAGCGGCAGTCCGCGCACAGGCCGGTGATCTCGACCCGGTGGTCGGTCGTGACGAACCCGTGTCGGCGGGCGACGCCGTCGAGCCAGCCGTCGAGGTCGCACTCCTCTACCTCGACGACTCGGTGGCAGCGCTCGCAGAGGAGATGGTGGTGGTGCGCCTCGCCGCATAGCCGGTAGCAGTGCTCGCCGGCGTGATGGGAGAAGACGTCGACGACGCCGGCGTCGCTGAGGAGCGCGAGGGTGCGGTAGACGGTGGCAAGCCCGGTCCGTGAGTCGCGCTCGCGGAGGCGACTCCAGAGCTCCTGCGCGGTCACGTCGTCGGGTTCGCGCGCGAGCTCCGCGAGCACCTCGAGGCGGCGAGGGGTGGTGCGCAGCCCGTTTCGCTCGAGCAGTTCGGCGAGATTTTGCGACGCGGTCTCCATATTGCATATGCTAGCCGCTAATGCGGATGAGAACCATTCTTGTTCTCGGCTCAGGGCTGGCCGCGAGCGTCCTGCTCGTGACCGGCTGCGGCGGCTCGAGCGGGAGTCCGGCGGCCGACGCCGGGAAGTTGCGAGTGGTGGCCGCGGAGAACTTCTGGGGCAGCATCGCCTCGCAGCTCGGCGGCTCGAAGGTCGCGGTGCAGAGCATCATCGTCAACCCGAACACCGACCCCCACTCGTACGAGCCCACTGCGAGCGACGCGCGCAGGCTGGCCGGCGCGCAACTCGCGATCGTGAACGGGATCGGCTACGACACCTGGGCCTCGCACCTGATCGCGGCCAACCCGGTCTCGGGCCGGACAACGCTCGACGTGGGCACCCTGCTCGGCCTGAAAGAGGGCGACAACCCGCACCAGTGGTACTCGCCGAGCAGCGTCCAGAAGGTCATCGCGGCGATCGACGCCGGCTACGAAAAGCTCGACCCGGCGGACAAGGCGTACTTCGCAGCGCGGCGCCGACACTTCGAGACGGTCTCGCTCGCGACCTACAACCGGCTGCGTGCCGAGATCCACACCCGATTCTCGGGCGTGCCGATCGGCTACAGCGAGAGCATCTTCCAGCCGCTCGGCCAGTCGCTCGGCCTCAAGCTCCTGACGCCCTACAGCTTCGCCAAGGCGATCGCCGAGGGAACCGAGATCAGCGCCCAGGACAAACAGACCGTCGACGCCCAAGCCCAGCAGCGGCTGATCAAGGTGTGGATCTACAACAGCCAGAACGCCACGCCGGACATCCAGCGAATCAACGCGATCTGCCGCGCCCGCGGCATCCCGATCGCGACCGTCACCGAGACGCTCTCACCGGCTGGCGACAGCTTCGAGCAGTGGCAGGCCGCAGAGCTGCGCGCGTTGATCCTCGCGCTGCACCGGGCGACCGGCCGCTGAGCCGGTGGCCGCCTCGCCCGAGACGGACGCGCGTGCCGCTCGGGAGACGAGCGGACCGCTCCCGCCCGCCATAGAGCTGCGCGACGTCACCGCAGCCCGCAACAGCTGTCCGATCTGGAGCGGCGCGGACGTCTGCATCGAGCAGGGCGAGTTCGTCGCCGTGCTCGGCCCGAACGGAGCCGGCAAGTCGACGCTGCTCGACCTGCTGCTCGGCCTCATCACGCCGCGTACCGGGACGGTCTCGGTTCTGGGCGGTCCTCCCGGCGCCCACGGGGCCGAGATCGGCTACCTGCCGCAGCGGCACGCATTCGACGCGACGACGCGCATCCGCGGTGTCGACATCGTTCGCCTCGGCCTCGACGGCACCCGCTTCGGCTTGCCCCTGCCCTGGCGGACAGGGCCGCGTGAGCGGGTACGCGAGGTCCTCGAGCTGGTCGGTGCGACCCGGTACGCCGACCGAGCGATCGGAGAGTGCTCAGGAGGAGAGCAGCAGCGGCTCCTGATCGCTCGCACGCTGATCAGTTCGCCGCGGCTGCTGCTCCTGGACGAGCCGCTCGACAGCCTCGACCTGCCGAACCAGAGCTCGGTCGCCGCCCTCGTCGACCGCATCCGCCGAGAGCGGCGGATCACCGTGCTGCTCGTTGCCCATGACGTCAACCCGATGCTTCCGTACGTCGACCGCGTCGTCTACGTGGCCGGCGGCCGCATCCTCGCCGGACCGCCCGACGAAGTGATTACGAGCGAGACGCTGAGCGCCCTCTACCAGGCTCCGGTCGAGGTCCTCCGCACTACGGACGGGCGACTCGTCGTGGTCGGGCAGCCGGAAGCACCTGCCCACCACAGCGACCGCCACCAGCACCCGTGAACCCGTTCCTGACCTGGAACCCGGTCTCGGACGTGCAGCAGCTGTTCGTCTACCCGTTCATGGTCAACGCGCTCGAGGCGGGGACGATCGTCGCCGTGCTTGCTGCCGTAACGGGATGGTTCGTCGTGCTGCGCCGCCAGGCCTTCGCAGCGCACGCCCTCTCGGTGATGTCCTTCCCGGGGGCGAGCGCCGCTGCACTGGCGGGACTCGCGCTGCCGCTCGGCTACTTCGCCGCCTGCACCGCCGCCGCCCTCGCGATCGCCGTCGGCTCCCGCACGCAGAACCGGCGCAACTTCGCCCAGGAGTCGGCTCTGATCGGCACAGTCGAGGTGGTCGGGTTCGCGCTCGGCTTTCTCTTCCTCAGCCTCTACGGCGGCGTGCTCGAGAGCCTCGAGTCGCTCCTCTTCGGCTCCTTCCTCGGCATCACCGCCACCCAGGTCGTGGTCCTGCTCGCCGTCGCGCTCGCGACGCTCGCCTTCTTCGCCGCCGTAGGCCGGCCGCTCCTCTCCAGCTCGATCGACGATCTCGTGGCGCGCGCCGGCGGCGTGCCGGTGCGCCTGCTCGAGATCGCCTTCCTCCTCGTGCTGGGACTGGCCGTCGCCGCCACCGCCCAGATCACCGGCGTCCTGCTCGTGTTCGCCCTGCTCGTCGCCCCGGCCGCCGCCGCCCAGCAGCTCACGGCGAGGATCGGGTTGGGGATCGGGCTCAGCGTCGGGATCGCGCTCCTCGTCACCTGGCTCGGGCTAGGCCTCGCCTACTACACGAACTACTCCGTCGGCTTCTACGTCAGCAGCCTCGCCTTCGCGGTCTACCTCATCGCCCGCGCGCGACGGCAGTTTGCTCGCCGACCCGACTCCAGCATCCAGCCGGCAGCCGCGGAGATCCTCGCCTAGATGCTCTCGCAGGACTTCATCCGGCTCGCCCTGATCGCAGGCACGCCGATCGCGCTCGCCAGCGGGGCGATCGGCTACTTCATCGTCCTGCGCAGCCAAGTCTTCGCAGGCGAGACGCTCAGCCACGTCGCCTTCACCGGCGCCCTCGCCGCCGCCGCGGCCGGCATCGACATCCGCTTCGGCCTATTCGCGGCCACCATCGCCGTGGCGCTCCTGCTCGCAGCTCTCGGCGACCGCGCAATGAGCGACGACGTGGCGATCGGGACGATCCTCGCCTGGGTGCTCGGCCTCGGCGCCTTCTTCCTCGACCTCTTCAACCGGTCGAGCAACGGCGGCAACGGCATCACCGCCGCTCGCACGCTGTTCGGCTCGATCTTCGGCCTCAGCCAGGGCGAGGCGGAACTCGCCGCCATCGTCGGCGCCCTACTCGTCCTCGGGATCCTGTTGATCTCGCGGCCGCTCCTCTTCGCCACGATCGACCCACGCGTCGCCGCCGCCCGCGGCCTCCCCGTCGCAGCCCTCGGCACCGGCTTCCTGCTCCTCGTCGGGGTCGACGCCGCGCTGACAACGCAGATCGTCGGGGCGCTGCTCATGCTCGGCCTAATCGCCGTTCCGGCCGGCGCAGCCCATCGCCTCACCGCCAACGCCTATCTCGCGTTCGCCCTCTCCAGCGCCTTCGCCCTGGTCTCGCTCTGGCTCGGAATCACGCTCGCGTACCTGATCCCCTCGCTGCCGCCGAGCAGCGCGATTATCGGGGTCGCCGCCGCCGTGTATGCGCTCTCTTTCGCCGCCACCTCGCGGCCAACGATGCCGCGGCTCATCGGACGCGCCGCCACTGGCTCAGGCTGAGGAGGACCGGAAGACGAAGGCTCCGCCGGCGGGGAGCAGCGGGAGCAGGGGCGACGCCGGCCCAGATCCAGTAGCCGCGGCGCGACGGAGCCGGACCACGGCGGTGCCTGAAGCGGCGATTCCGAGCGGCTCGCCCAGGGCGGACATGCCGGGACGTAAACGGACGATCTCGGCGGGCTTCCTCTGCCGAGGCTACTTCGAGCGAACGACGCGAAGCACTGCGTGCATGCCCTGCTCGCGGTGGTCCGCTATCGCGCACCAGAGCAGGTATCGGCCCGGCACAAGCTTGAGCTCGCGGTCGACGACCTGGCCGGGCTGCACGCTCGGGAACCGGAAGATCCGCGTGCCCCCGATGCGCCGGACGTCGAGGTCGTGCGTGTCCTGGCCGCGGTTGACGAGCTCGACGATCACGCGGCCGGCCCTCACCTTGGTGCGGGAAAGGCTGTAGCTGAACTCCTGCGCAACTACCTGAACACGCGCGGGCGGGTGCTGCGCAGCTTGCGGAGCGAGGATCATGCGACGAGCCTCGGCCGGGAGAAGGAGGCTGCCTGCGGGATCACTGCGGCGGCGTCGACCCCGAACCACTGCTCGAGGAGAGCTGAATAGACGCCTCGGAAGTCTGAGGTGGCCGACACGTTGCCGTCTGTGTCCAGCCCTTTCTGCAGACCGGGGAACTCGCCGACCATCTTTCCGGCCACGCGTGTTCCGAGGAGGAAGCCGACTCCGGCCGCGCCGTGGTCGGTGCCGCTGTCGCCGTTCTCGGCCGCGCGACGCCCGAACTCCGACCAGATGTGCACGAGAACCCGGTCGGCCAGGCCGCGAGCCTCGAGGTCGCGTTGGAACGCGAGCAGGGAGTCCGAGGTCAGCTGCAGTCCCTGGGTCAGGGCGGTCGGCTCATCGGCGTGTGTGTCGTACTCGCCCGGGGCCGTGAGCGCGACGCAGTGGAGCGGCAAGCCGGCGGTAAGCATGGCGGCAAGCCCTGCGAGCCTCTGTGGGAACGGGTCGTCCGTCTGCGGATACGGCACGGGGCTCGAGATCCCGCCCGACGACTGGAACGGGATCAGCTGTCGGCGCAGTCGGTCCACCTGCGCCGCGACGTTGCCGGCGGTCCGCAGCCCGGCGTCCGCGGGCTGGTGGCCCATGAGACCGATCGTCTCGAGCATCCGCTGCTCGACCTCGCCCCAGACTCGCTTGCTGTAGAAGTCGTACTGGTCGGCGCCCGAGATCGACGCGACCGGAACCTTCGCGGTCGCGAGGGCAGGGGCGAGAGTGTCGTCGAGCGAGAGTCCCTGGAGCGGGTTGTCCGTCTTCCCGACCCGGTCGAGGTACCGTCCGAGCCAGCCGGTTCGAAGCGAAGCCGCCGTAGCCCCGACCTCCCAGTAGTGGCGGGACGTGAAGTGCGACTGGTCAGCGTGTGTGTAGCCGACCGCCGGCAACACCGTCACCTTCTTCTCGGAATAGAGCTTTTCGAGCCCGCCGAGCGCCGGATGCCAGTAGAGGCGGTCGTCCTCGGCGAGTTGTGTTCCGCCCGCGAGGGCGAGCTGCGGCCGGAGCTTCTTGTAGAGCGGATCGCCCTGCGGTGACAGCACGGAGAGGCCGTCGGCACCGCCCTCGAGGAAAATGGAGACGAGAATCGGTGCCGCAGGCCCGGACGCTGCAGCGGCGATTCCCTCCTCGAATGCACGGAGTCCGAGCCGGGAGCCGCCGTAGACGGCGACCGCGGCGCCAAGGCTCTTGGCGAGGAAGTGGCGTCGGGTGAGCCCTGTCCCGGCGGGGAGCGGCATTCCGGGCTCGATCGCCGGGAGCCCGCGGCCGGCCTCCGCCAGTGCGCGATGGAGCAGCCGCGAGCGGGAGAGCCCGTCGCAGTGGTTGCACGGTCTCGTCATGCGGCCTGCAGCTCCGGCGAAACGGCGATCAGCTGGCGGAGCGCGTTCTGGACCATCACCGGGTACTGCTCGCGCTTCCAGGAAGCGCCCTTGGCGTCGCCGAGTGCGCGGTGCGCGAACGTGTGGAGCGCGTGCCGCGTGTCGGGGCCGAGCGGAGGGTTGTGCCAGAACCGGCAAGCGTGGTCGAGGAGCTTCCCGGCGTCGTAGGGCTGGTGGGCGTGGCCGGGGTCGAGCGCCTGGCGGTCGAGCACGTACTGGGCGATCCACCAGCGTCCCCGCCAGGTCGCCGTGTCGAGCCAGCGCGTGTCGTCCCAGCCGGCGACGTTGGGCGGATAGAAGAGCTGCTGCCCTGCCATCGAGTCGAGCCACGTCCAGGCGGTGGTGTCGATTCCGCGCCGGATTCGGCGGAGAAGGCCGGCGTTGTAGACGACCGGCGGCTTCACCAGCCGGGAACCCTTGTAAAGGGCAGGATGGCGCAGGATCGCGGCGACGACCGGCCGCACCTCGTACCTCGAGGAGACGTAGAGACGCTCGAGTGCCCGCTGCGTGCTGTGGTCTGGCGCCTCCGGGACGAAGTAGCTCCAGAGCTTCTGGACGAAGAACGAGGGGTGGTCGGGATGAGTGACGCAGAGGCGGCACGAGTCCTTCCACATGAACTTGCCTCGGTGACGGAAGATCGTCTTCACGCCCGGATCGTGGGAGTCCCGGTCGTAGTGGAAGTCGACCGGCCCGCTGTTCTGGCTCCAGCTGTTCTGGAAGCCGGTGAGGGCACGCGCCTGCTGGCGGACGTCGTGCTTCGGTGTAGCCGCGGTCGGCGCCGAGCGTGAAGAGCTCCATCATCTCCCTCGCGTAGTTCTCGTTCGGCGAGTCCTTCGAGTTGTCGCTTCCGTTCAGCCACAGCAGCATCGCCGGGTCCTTCGTCACGTCGAGCAGCAGATCGTGGAAGGAGCCGAGGCCGTGGTGCCGGAAGAGCTGGTTCTGGTTCAGCATCAGCCGCTGCGAGCCGACGCCGTTGTTCGAGGTCGCGAACCAGTCGTGCCAGATCAGCGTCATCCGCTCGACGAGCGGGCGCGAGGTTCGCACCATCCGGTCGAGCCACCAGACGTGGTCGTGGCCCCAGGCGTCGAAGGGTGCGAGCGGCCGGCCCTTCTCGTCGTGCGGCCGGTGGCCCACGAGATGCTCGCGGCCCGGATGCGTCAGCTTGTGGACGGCGCCTTCGAGCCCGAGACGAGCGAGCTTCTGCGCTTCACCGGGTCGCGGCCCGAAGCCGGCGCGCCAAAGCAGCCGCTCGGCCTGGGCGGCTCCGAACGCTCCGCGCCAGACGGCGACACCGGCCACGCGAGAGACCATCGGCAGCGATCAGCGCGCACGGGATCCCCGATCGAGGGTGCGCTAAAGTCGCACCCCACTCGGGACCACCGGACCCCGGCCGATCACTTCAGCGCGACCACTGCGTCGACGGTCGTTCCTGAGTCCGGCCGTCCAGCTCGAGAACAACGCGCTCGTTGAAGAAGCAGATCAGCCCGCGGATCGCGCTGCCGTCGTCGTCCGGCTCCGCGTACGTCCAGGGGAGGTCCTCGTGGAGCGTGGCGCCCACCCGTCGTGCCAGTAGGAGGCGACGCCCTTGTACGCACAGCGTGACGTCTTCTCGGAAGGCTCGAGCAGATCCGGCCGCACGTCCTCGGCCGGCAGGTAGAAGCGCGCCGGGAGATCGGACTCGAACAGTGCGACGGCCCGCGTGCTCTCGGCAATCGCCTCGCCCTCGACCGAGATCCGCACCGGACGCGTGGTGCGGTGGGTGTCGATGCGGTGATACGGATCGCGTGGGTGCCCGAAGACCTGCTCGTCCTCCACGAACCACTCATCGAGCTTCCTCCAGTAGAAGGCTGCGTGCCCGGCGAGGAAGGCAGCCGGAGCGATCGGCTCGCGGTAGGTCCAGACTGCGTCCGCCTCGATGCGGTCCCCGACGCGAATCGAGCGGTACGACGCCACTCCCTTGTGCGGACAGCGGGTCTGCGTATCGCTCGCTTCGAGCAGGTCGTGCCGCAGGTCCTCCGGCACGTGGTAGACGGGCAGGTGCGCCGTCTCGTACAGGAGCTTCGCGCCGACCGTGTCGAAGACGGTTTCTCCGCCGAAGGAGCCCCGCAGCCGGTAAGGCGCCGGGTCGACGAAGAGGACGGAGCCCGTCGGCGGCTCGGGCGTGAAGTTGAAACGGCCCGCAGGCAGGTTGCCGAACGGTCCGCTGCCGGATTTGAGTCCCATCGCGAAACCCTGCCAGCCGGGACTCGAGCTATGCGAGGCGGGAGCTCAGAACGCGCTCCCACAGCCGGTCGCCGCCGACCGCGAGGCAGCCGTCGACGACGGCGTCCTCGCCGAGGGCGCTCGGACGCACCTCGGGGACGATCGGTGCAAGCTCCGCGAGGCCGGCATGGACCTCCTCGGCGAAGCCGGGTGCCCGGCCGATGCCCCCGCCGAGCACGATCAGCTCCGGATCGACGACCGCAACGATCGCCGCCAGCGCACGGGCGACGATCGCTGCTTCTCGGGTGACGATCTCGCGCGCGGCGCGGTCGCCGGCCGCGGCTGCGGCGAAGACGCTCCGGGCGCTGCGGCGACGCGTCCCCGCTCGCCGGGCGGCTCGGACGACGGCGGCCGACGAAGCGGCCGACTCCAGTGCGCCTCGGCGGCGAGCGTCTCGCGCGTCGACGTCGCCGTCGGCGAGCGGCAGGAACGCGATCTCGCCCGCAGCGCCGTGAGCCCCGCGATGGAGCTCGCCCTCCAGGACGAGTCCCATCCCGATCCCGGTGCCGACGGAGACGAGCGCGAAGGTCGAGAAGTCGCGGCCGTGGCCGAAGTCGCGCTCGGCGATTGCGGCGGCGTCCACGTCGTTCTCGATCATGGTGTCGGGGCCGAGGAGACGCCGGAGGTAGCGCAGCACCGCGGGCCTCTCCCAGCCGGGTAGGTTGGGGGCGAGCTGGAGCGCGCGACCGTCGGGCTCGACGACGCCCGGGCTGCCGACCACGGTCTGCAGGAACGTTCCCTTGTCGTCGACGCCTGCTGCCTGCAGAAGCTCGTCGGCGAGCGTGGCGAGCTCGCGGACTCGAGCCGCACCGCTCGAGGACCGCGCGGCCCGGCTCTGGCGGGAGCGAACTTTGCCGGCGAGATCGGTGACGGCGCCTCGGACGAACTCCCGCCCCACGTCGAGCCCCAGGACGAAGCCTGCGTCGCTGCGGATCTCGTAGAGAAGCGCGCTGCGCCCTCGTCCGCCCACCCGGCGCCCGGCTTGCTGCACGAGCGCGTCCCGCTCGAGGCTCGCCAAGGCGAGGGCCACGGTCGGCTTCGAGAGGCCGGAGGCGCTCGTGAGGTCGCTGCGCGACAGCGGCCCGTTTCCTCGCATCCGCTCGAGCAGCAGTTGCTCGTTGAGCGTTCGCATCAGCCTCGGCCGCGCCGCGCCGGTCGTCGTTGTCGTCGCCGTTGTCACCAGCTTGTCACGACGATAAAGATAGGTTAGTTTCCTAATTCATGGAAGGCGCACGGTTGCGCTGTCACCGCCGCGCATCGCGTAACGCGAGGACCGCCGCTCGGCGGCCAGGGAGGGATACGAGATGAGACGAGGACTTCTCGTTCTGCTGCTCGCCGGAGTCACAGCCGCCGCCTGGACGGCGGTCGGAAGTCAGGCCGGCACGAAACGCTCGTCCAGCGGTTCGTCGGTCACGATCGCGAACGTTGCCGGTATGAGCTGGACGTGCAATTTCAATCCATTCAACAGCACTGTCCAATTTCTCTCCTTCGGCCCGCTCTACGAGGAGCTCGTATTCGTGAACGAGCTCAAGAGCGGCGCGGCGACTCCGTGGCTCGCCTCGAAGTACAAGTGGTCGAACCACGCCAAGACGCTCACCTTCACCATCCGGAAGGGCGTCAAGTGGTCGGACGGGAAGCCGCTCACCGCGGCCGACGTCCTCTTCACGTTCCAGCTCCTGAAGAAGCACAAGGCGCTCGACCTGCAGGCCGTGTGGTCGGTGTTGAAGAGCGTGAGCAAGAAGGGGAGCAACCAGGTCGTCTTCAAGTTCAAGACCGCGGCAGCCCCGTACTTCTACTACGTCGCCGGCCAGACGCCGATCGTGCCGAAGCACGTCTGGGCCAAGATCTCGAACCCGGTCACGTACACCGACAAGAACCCCGTTAGCAGCGGCCCTTACACCGTGGGCACCTGCAACCCGCAGCGGATCATCTACTCCAAGAACTCGCACTACTGGCAGAAGGGCAAGCCGAAGATCGACACCGTCGTCTATCCGGCCTACACCGACAACCCGCCCGCGAATCTCGACCTCGCCACCGGGCAGGATCAGTGGGGCGGCCAGTTCATCTCGAATATCAAGACCGCCTACACATCGAAGAGCAAGGACAACCACTACTGGTTCCCGCCGGTGGCGAACGTCTCGATCTTCATCAACCTCAAGAACCCGATCCTCAAGAACGTCGCCGTGCGTCGCGCGATGGCGTACGCGATCAATCGACCGCACGTGGCCAAGCTCGGCGAGTCCGGCTACGAGCCTCCCGGCAACCAGACAGGGATCGTGTCGCCAACGTTCAAGAGTTGGGTGAACACGAAACTGGCGAAGCAGGTCACCTACGACCCGAAGAAGGCAAAGCAGATCCTGACCAAGGCCGGCTTCAAGCTGAAGAACGGCGTCTTCCAGACGAAGACCGGCCAGCCGCTTTCGTTCACGATGATCAACATCAGCGGCTACGACGACTGGATCGCCTCGGCCAGCATCGTCCAGGATGAGCTGAAGCAGATCGGGATCAAGGTCACGACGTCGAACATCTCCAGCAATGCGTACGACGACGACACCTTCAATGGCCACTTCCAGCTCGCGTACGACGGCAACGAGGCCGGCGGGCCGAGTCCGTACTACGAGCTGCGCCAGGAGCTCTACTCGAAGAACTCCGCGCCGATCGGCAAGCAGGCCTCGTCGAACTGGGAGCGCTACTACAACAAGAAGTGCGACAGCCTGATCAACGCGTACGCGAAGACGACGAGCCTCGCGAAGCAGCACTCGATCGTGAACCAACTCGAGGCGGCGATGGTGCGGGACATTCCGATCATCCCGATCACCGAGGGCGTCGACTTCTACGAATACAACACGAAGTCGATCACCGGCTGGGTCACTCCCGGCAACCCGTACGCGAAGCCGTCCCCCTACGAGGTGCCCGACTGGGGCGTTGTCCTCACCCACCTGAGGCCCAAGGGGTGACGGCCTGAGGCACAGTTCACCGACATGAGGCGCGGGTCGTGAGGTTCGTCCTTCGCAGGCTCGGGTTCTTCGTGGTCACACTCTGGGCGGCGATCACGCTGAACTTCTTCATCCCGCGCCTCATGCCGGGTAATCCGGCCGAGGCGATGATGTCCCGCTACCGCGGGCGCATCAATCCGCAGGCTCTGCACGCCCTCGAGATCGCGTTTGGCGTCAAGGCGCACCAGAGCCTCGTCAGCGAGTACTTCGGCTACCTCGGAAACGTTCTCCGCGGGCGCTTCGGGATCTCGCTCACGTTCTTCCCGGATCCGGTGATGCACGACGTCTTGCAGGCACTGCCGTGGACGCTCGCGCTCGTGGGCGTGACGACGATCCTGGCCTTCGTCCTCGGGACGCTGATCGGGCTGGTGGGAGCCTGGCGGCGCGGAGGGCTCATGGACAGCGCCATGCCGCCGATCTTCGTCATCACGTCGGCATTCCCGTACTTCTGGATCGCCGGCATCGCGATCTGGCTCTTCTCGCTCAAGCTCGGCTGGTTGCCGCACGGCGGTGGCTACGACCCCATCGACACCCCCGCCTGGACGTGGCACTTCGCGCACGACGCAGTCGTGCACGCGATTCTGCCCGCGCTCACGATCCTCGTCACCGCGATCGGCGGCTGGATCCTGACTATGCGCAACAACACGATCTCGGTGCTGACCGAGGACTACGTGCGCATGGCGCGTGCGAAGGGTCTCCGCCCCTGGCGGATCATGTGGACCTACGCGGGGCGGAACGCGATCCTGCCGAACCTGGCCGGGTTCGCGATGTCGCTCGGCTTCGTCGTGGCCGGTGCGATTCTCGTCGAGTACGTCTTCAACTATCCGGGCGTCGGTTGGATGTTCCTGAACTCGGTGACGAACGAGGACTACGCCCTCATGCAGGGCCTTTTCCTGTTGATCGTCGTCGCGGTGCTGACGGCGATCCTGGCCGCCGACGTAGCCACGGCGTTCCTCGATCCACGCACGCGGGACCTCGGATGAGTGCATCCTCGGTCGGGGCGACCGATCAGCTCGCCACTCCTCCGGCAGGGCCGGCGCCGACGCTCGCCGAGGCACGGCAAGGTCGTTGGGGTGACCTCTGGCGTGCGATCAGCCGCAGCAAGAAGGCGGTCGCGGGCGTGCTCCTGCTGCTCTTCTTCGGTGTACTCGCAGTCTTCCCGGGCCAGATCGCGCCGTACAGCCCGACCGCGAAGATCTTCCTGCCGGCGCTCCCCCCGTCCGGGCACCACCTGCTCGGCACAACGACTCTCGGGGAAGACATCTTTTCGCAGCTCATCTGGGGCACCCGGCTATCGCTCGTGATCGCGCTGGCCGTCGGCGCGGTCGCCACGGTCCTGGCGGTCCTCGTGGGCGTCTCGGCGGGATATCTCGGCGGGGCCACCGACGGGTTCCTCTCCCTCGTCACCGACGTGATCCTCGTCCTGCCGATCTTCCCGCTCATCATCGTGATCGCCGCCTACGAGAAGAACGCCGGCCTACTCACGCTGATCGTCGTGCTCGGGGTGCTCGGCTGGTCGTACGGGGCCCGACAACTCCGCTCGCAAACGCTGTCGCTGCGGAGGCGCGACTTCCTCGAGTCGGCCCGCGTGCGCGGGGAGCGGAAGTCATACGTGATCCTGCACGAGATCTTGCCGACGATGACCTCGCTCATCGTCGCGACCTTCCTCGGCTCGGCGATCTACGCGGTCCTCACCGCCGCGGGGCTGCAGTTCATCGGGCTGGGCGACCCGAACAGCCAGAGCTGGGGAACGATGCTGTACTGGGCGCAGAGCAACGACGCGCTCTTGGCGGGCCTGCCGCTCTGGGCGATCGCACCCGGCGTCTGCGTGGCGCTCCTCGGCGCCGCCTTCGCGTTGCTCAACTACGCATTCGACGAGATCAGCAGCCCGGCCCTGCGCGTCCGCAAGCTCGACCGCACCCGGCTGCCGAGGATCGAGCCGTCACGCGAACCGTCGGAGCCGGTCGCGAGCGCGGACGGGCCGGTGCTGATGGTCGAGAACCTCACGGTTGCCTACGCCACCGACGCCGGCCCGGTCGTCGCGGTGGACAACGTCGATCTCGAGCTCGCACGTGGCGAGTTCCTCGCGATCGTCGGCGAGTCGGGGTGCGGAAAGTCGACGCTGCTGTACGCGATTGCGCGGCTGCTCGGCGCGCCGATGGCCGGGGAGATCGTGGGCGGGCGCGTTCTCTTCCACGGCCGCGACCTCGTCCTGCTCGAGGAGAAACAGCTCCGCGCCGTGCGCTGGCGCGAGCTCTCCGTCGTGATGCAGAGCGCGATGAACGCGCTCAACCCGGTGCTGACCGTGGCGGAGCAGATGCGCGACGCCTGCCGCGCTCATTCGAGTTGGTCGAAGGCGGAGATCGACGTTCGCTCGCGCGAGGTGCTGCGGCTCGTCTCCATCGACCCGGTGCACCTGCACAGCTATCCGCACCAGCTCTCAGGCGGGATGCGGCAGCGCGCGATGATCGCGATGGCGCTGCTCTTCACGCCGGACCTCGTGATCATGGACGAGCCGACCTCGGCACTGGACGTCGTCGCGCAGCGCTCGCTGATGGTGCAGATCAAGGAGCTCCAGGAGAAGCTGGGGTTCGCCGTGATCTTCGTGACGCACGACATGTCGCTCGTGAGTCACTTCTCGGACCGGCTGCTGGTGATGTACGCCGGCCAGGTCGCGGAGCTGGCACGGACCCACGAGCTGTTCGACCGGCCGCTCCACCCGTATTCGCAGGGACTGCTCGCGGCGTTCCCCTCGCTCCGCGGTCCCAAGGTACGGCTACTCGGCATCCCCGGCTCACCGCCGAGCCTTGCGAATCCGCCCAGCGGCTGTCGGTTCGCGCCGCGCTGTCCGAGCGCCGAGCCGCGCTGCACCGCGGCCGAGGTGCCGCTCTATTCCGTCGACGGGAGCCTCGTCCGTTGCGTTCTCCAGGAGGATGCCTCGTGACCGAGACGCTGCTTCGCACGGAAGGCCTTACTCGCCACTTCCGAGTGGGCAAGCTCATGTCGCGGCAGACCTTGCACGCTGTCGACAGCGTCGACCTGAGCATCGGCCGCGCCGAGATCGTCGCCCTGGTGGGCGAGAGCGGCAGCGGCAAGAGCACGATCGCCCGGCTCCTCGCTCTCGCCTACCAGCCGACACGCGGCGAGATCTGGTTCGAGGGCCGGCCGCTCAGCCGCCTCCGGGGAAGGGGAAGCCGACTCGCCTACAGCGCCGCGGTGCCGATGGTGTTTCAGGACCCCTACAGCTCGCTCAACCCGGCGTACCGCGTCTCGCACGGGATCCTCCGTGGGATGAAGCTCCACCGCGGCGACCTCTCCAGCGCCGGGCGGAGGGCCGAGCTGAACCGTGTGCTGGAGGCGGTCGGGCTCACGCCGGCGGCCGACACGCGCAACCGCTTTCCCTTCGAGCTGAGCGGCGGGCAGCGCCAGCGGGTCGGATTCGCGCAGGCGCTCGCGCTGCGGCCGAAGCTCATCCTCGCCGACGAGCCCGTCTCGATGCTCGACGTCTCGATCCGGGTCGGGGTCCTCAATCTCATGGGCGAACTGCGTGAGCAGGAGGGCGTCTCCTTCCTCTACATAACCCACGACGTCGCGAGCGCGCGCTACCTCGCCGACCGCGTTCTCGTCATGTACGCCGGCCACCTCGTCGAGGAGGGCTCGACTGAGGACGTGTTGCAGCGACCTAAGCACCCGTACACGCAGCTGCTCGTGTCCGCCGTGCCCGATCCTCGCGCTGAGTTGCGCCTCGCCGACGCACGCGATGTCGGCGAGCCGCCGAAGGTCGTCGATCCGAAACCGGGTTGCCGCTTCAGGCAGCGCTGTCCGCTCGCGATCGCGAGATGCGAGACCGAGACGCCCGAGCTACGGAAGATCGCGGACGGCCGCCGCGTGGCCTGCCACGTCGCCGACTGACGCGGTAGCGTGGTCGAGCTCCTCGCGCGCCCGCTCATAGGCGTCCGGCTGTGCTCCGAGCCGGTCGAGGCCGACTAGTGCCGCGCCGACGATCGGGCGTGATCGCGCCACCTTGACCGAAAGGCACAGGCCCAGGTCATCTAGTCCGGCCTCGATGCCTGCAAGGAGGCGCTGATTCCCGGACTGGAGCACACTGCCCCCGAGCACGACCTCGACTTCCTGGTCGCCGAGATCGAGCCGATCAGCCGTCGCGCGGACGAATGCGACAACCTCCGCAGCCTGACGGTCGACGATGTCGGCGGCGACGACATCGTTCCCGGCGGCGTCGAAAACGAGTGGGGCGAGTTCGCCCAGCCGCCGCCACGGCACAGTCCGGGCCTCGACGGCGCGCGCGAGCTCGACCGGCGTGGCGAGCCCGAAGTAGGCGGGGACGCGACGTTCGAGCTCCGTCTTCGGGCCGCGGCCGTCCTCGCTTCTCGCCGCCGCGGAAACGGCGGCAAGCCCGACTGCCCCGGCTCCGTCCATCACGTCACCGCTGATCGCACCAAGAGAGGGAAAGCGCACGTGTCGGCCGCCCGGGCCGACCCCCACACAGTTCATCCCCGAGCCGCACGTGACTGCGATGCCCCAGCCGCGGTCCGTCCCCGCCCTGAGCACGGCATACGTGTCGTTTCCCACCACGATGTCGCCCGTCCAGCCGCGCCGCGCCGCTTCGGCCCGGTAGACCTCCTCCTCGTCGGGAAAGTCGAGGCCGGCAATGAAGAGGACAGCGAGATCGGCGGGAGCGCCGACCTCGACGGCCAGCGCATCCAGCACGGTCACGCTCGCTTCGACTCCGATGTAGTCAGGCTGACTGAGCGGACCGCGCGCGAAGCCGAGCAGTGTCCCGTCCTCCCGGACGAGAGCCGCGTCGGTCTTCGAGCCGCCGCCGTCGACCGCGAAGACGGTCTTCAGTGGACGGCCTCGGCGACGAGCCGGTCGAGCAGGCCATCCACGAGCTCGACCTGGCCGATCAGCGGGTGCGCGAGCAACGCCTTCCGCGCGTCCACCGGATCGCGGCTGAGCGCGGCGCGGACGGTGAGGCGCTCGTAGGCCGCGGCGTGCTGGACGAGTCCCAGCAGCTCGGGAGCGAGCGGCGGCTGTGGCAGCGGTTCCGGGCCTTTACGGCCGACGACCGCCGGCACCTCGACCACGTCGTCGGCGGCAAGGCCCTCGAGCGTCCCATCGTTCCTGAGGTCCACTTCGTGCACGGCGCCGTCGCCCGTGGAGAGCGACGCGATCAACCCGAGCGCGGCCTCGCTGTAATACGCGCCCCCGCGCTGCATGAGGAGGTCGGGCCGCTCGTCGACGGAAGGGTCGCGGTAGAGGTCGAGGAGGTTTCGCTCGATCTCCTGTACGACCGCCGCGCGGGGCTCGCTCTCCAGCTGCTCTCGCAGAACGGCGTCGTGGGCATAGAAGTAGCGGAGGTAGTAGGACGGGACGGCGCCGAGCTCGTCGAGTAACCGTCGTGGCAGCTCGATCTCGCCGGCGAGCTCGTCCCCGTGCTCGGCCAGCAGCGCCGGCAGCACGTCTTCTCCGTCGAGCAGCACGCGCCGCACCCAGGTGAGGTGGTTGAGCCCGACCTGGTCGACGACCACGCGCACCGGCTCCACACCGAGCCAGCCGGCGAACTGGCGCTGGAAGCCGATCGCGACGTTGCAAAGGCCGACGGCGCGGTGACCGGCGTCGAGGAGAGCACGAGTGACGATGCCGACGGGGTTCGTAAAGTCGACGATCCAGGCTTCGGGCGCCGCGAGCGCCCGCGTCCGCTCAGCGATCTCGAGCACGACCGGGACCGTCCGCATCGCCTTGGCGAAGCCGCCCGCGCCGGTCGTCTCCTGGCCGATGCAGCCGCAGGCCAGCGGAGCGGTCTCGTCGTGCAGCCGCGTCTCCTGGCCGCCGACCCGGATCTGGATCAGGACGTAGTCGGCGTCCGCGACCGCCGCGTCGAGATCGGCAGTCACCTCGAGCCGGCCCGCGTAACCCTGCCGCGCGAGCATGCGTTCCGCCATGCCTCCCACGATCTCGCGCCGCCCAGGATCCACGTCCTGAAGCACGAACTCGTTGACGTCGAGGCGCATCAGTCCGGACACGAGCTCCGGTGTGTACGTGGATCCGCCGCCGACGACCGCGATCTTCATTCTGGTTAATCTTACTTACGAGATGATGGAAACCAAGGCCGTACCGGCTCTTCTGCGGACATTGAACGAGCGGACCGTGCTCGACGCGGTTCGTACGACCGGGCCGATCTCGCGCGCCGAGGTTGCGCGCCAGACGGGTATTTCGAGGCCGACGGTGTCGCTCGTGCTGCGCTCGCTGCTCGAGGACGGGCTGGTGCGAGAGACGGCGCACGATCCGGAAGGCCCGCACTACGGCGCTGTCTACTACGAGGCCGATCCGGAAGCGGCCGTGGTCCTCGGCGTCGACTTCGGTTCGCGCGCGGTGCGCACTGCGCTCTGCGATCTCTCCAGCGGGGTTCGCGCGAAGGAGGAGATACGCAGCCGTGGTTCGGTCGAGGAACGGATCGAGGCACTGGCGAGTTCCGTCCGTTCGCTGCTGCGCACGAGCAAGCTGCCCGGCGACCTGCTCGAGAATGCCGTGGTCGCCCTGCCGGCTGTCGTCCATCCCACGAAGGGACGAGTCTCCGAAGCCGACCTGCCGGGCCTTGGAGCCTCCGATCTGCGCGATCAGCTCGAGCGGGCACTCCGCGTGCCTGTGACGCTCGAGAACGACGTGAACCTCGCGGCGGTTGCCGAGCAACGGCGCGGAGTCGCACAGGATGTCGCGGACTTCGCCTTCCTGCTCGTCGGAGCCGGTCTCGGGGCAGCGGTCATGCTCGACTGGAAGCTGCACCGCGGTCACAACGGGAATGCCGGCGAGCTCGACGCCGTCCGCAACGGCCGTGCCGACGACGTCGATCCGTGCGCGGCTTCACTGTCCCAGCTGGCCGCGGAGCTCGCCTCGGGGGAAGCGACGGTGCTCGAGCCGCCGTACGACGTGCAGGAGCTCTTCGCCGCGGCCGGCGCCGGCGACGCAACGGGGATCGCGGTGGTCGAGGAGGCGGCACGACGCATCGCCCTCCACGTCCTGCCGCTGGCGGCGACGCTCGATCTCCCGCTCGTCGTGCTCGGCGGCAGCATCGGCGCCAACCCGGCTCTGCTCGAGCCGGTCCGCCGTCACCTCGACGATTGGCTGCCCTTCCCGGCTCCACGCGTCGAGGTCTCCGCGCTCGGCGAGGCTGCTGTGATCGAAGGTGCACTCGCCGCCGGGGTCGACACGGCGGTCGAGCGCCTCTTCCAGCGGCGCGTTCAGCGGCGGGCCTCCTAGTTCACGCGCCGGCGCGAGCGGCGGCCGAGGCGGCGCAGATACATGACCAACGTTCCGAGCAGGACCCACTTGGGCCAGAAGTCACCTGCACCCGAGAGAGCCCATACCAGGATGCAGACGACGTTGACGAGTGCGTACTGGAGCGCGAGCGAGCTCCAGCGGCGGTCGCGCAGCCGGAGGCTCGCGGCGGGCTCGCTTCGCGGCAGCTGCCGGAAGGCGTGCTCGAGATCCCCGCGCGTCCGCGCGGTGTGCACCTCGGAGAACCGGCTTTCGAACTCCTCGAGCGTGAGGCGGCCGCTGTCGTAGTGCTGGCGCAGCTCGTCGGCGGCGGTCGCGCGGTCGGAGTCCGCGACCAGCGTGTCGAGGCTCTCGGCCATCGGAGGAACCCTAGAGGGGTCTTACGGTTCCGTTCACGTGCGGCACTTGGGGTCGCCCCAGCTCCGCTCCAGCGCCTGCATCTGTTGCTGAACCGTCGCGTCGTAGGCACCGATGTCGTCCGCCGCCCACATCACGTCCGGCGTCACACCTGGGCCTTCGACGGTCGCGCGGTACTTGGTGCCCTGGCCGCTCGGATGGCCGGAGTGCGGGAAGAAGCCGTAGCAGAAGTCGCCGAGGGTCTTGCCCCGATGGTGCGTGAGGAAGCCGTTCTCGCGGTGCCAGCCCTTTCCGTAGGCGGAGTCGAAGGTGTCGACGTAGATGTTCCGTCCGTAGCCGTCGAGTGGAGAGCCGTGGCTGGTCGCACTGAAACCGTAGACCCCGCGGCCGCGATAGGTGAGCCGGCCGAACAGGTGGCGGTACTTCCCGTAGGCCCAGTTCTCGTAGATCGTGAGGACGGCGAGCGGGCCGCGCCAGTGCGAGAGGTGGAGCTCCCAGGCTCCCTGGCTCCCGCCGTAGTTCGGCTTGAGGCGCTGCCAGGACTGGAGAGCCCAGTAGCTGCCGTCCGGGGCCTTGCAGGCCTTGACGAGCCAGGCGAGCGGCGGTCCGTCATACGGGAGGCAGGCACCTTTGCCTCCTACGCCGTAGCGGATCCGGAACTTGACCTGCGGGCGGCTTTGGCTCGGTGCACGGGCGTTGATTGCGCCAGACGCGACCAGCGACGTTCTGCGTCCACCGGTCCGGTAGCTCACGTGCGCGTGGCCCTGGCGGTCGACGGACAGTGTCGCCCCTGTGACGTTGCGGCCGATGATCGCACTGCCGAACGCCGGAGCTGCGGCGAGGGCTGCGACCAGGAGCAGCGTGAGCGCGGTGAGGAGCCGCCGTAGATGCTTCATCGTCCTCCGAACATTTTTCAGCGTAGCGAGGAATCTGCGAAGGGGCCTGGTAAGAAGAGAGGCTCCGCGCTACCGTTCGCGCAAGTCGGATTAGTCCCTTCGTTGCGGCCGGTGGGGCGGCGCCCAGGATGAAGTCGCAACCAGCCCTCATGAGCGCTTCCGTACCGCCGAGGCCGGAAATGAGCATCCGGCGTGGTCGCGTTCGGCTCATCGCGGCGCTCCTGCTTCTCGCGGCGCCGCTTGCCGTTGCCGCTTGGAGCCTTGGCGGCTACTCCGCGCAGCGCGCGCGAAACAACGCCGACACCCGACTTGCCAACAGCCTCAACAATGCGGTCGGGACGTACCGGGACCTGCTCCCGAACGCCGACTCGCGCGCCAGTCTGCTCGCACGCAAGCCGCGGTATCAACGCGAGCTCCGCGGCGGCCGTCACTTCCTCTATTGGAGCCTGCGCCCGAGCACGGCGCACCCGCACGGTGTGCTCGCCCGCAGCGCAACCCTTCCTGCCGCCGCCGCGGTTCGCAGTGTCGACGTCCTCTCCGCCAACGGCCGTAGAACGATCGGCCGGGTCGTCGTCTACCTTCCCCTCGACAGCCAGTTCGTCGGCTGGTTGACGCGGCACCCCGAGATCGGAAGCCAGCAGGAGCTCGGCTTTGCTCGCGGCCGCAGCCTCATCGGGACCGACGGGACGAGGCGGATCGGGGCGGGGAGGCTTGTCCGCAGGCCGAGCAACATCCGAGCCGATGGAGTCGGCTACCGGACCGTTGCGGTAGGGCTCGGCCCCGCCGCACACGGGATCCGGCTGGCCGCGCTGGAGCGCAGCTCCTCCATCGACTCGAAGGCGAATACGGCGCGCTGGCGGGTCATGGGTCTCGGCTTAGCTCTCATCGCCGCGCTTCTTGCTCTGGCCTATGCGGTGGCGCCCTCGATCGCGCGGAGCCGGGTGTCGAGACAGGAGCGCGAGCGGGCCGAGCGCGTGCTCGCGCACGTCGGCGACGGTGTCTTCCTCGTCGACCGCGACGGCGTGATCCGCCTCTGGAACACGGCGGCCGAGGTGATCACGGGTCTTCGCTCGGACGCCGTCTGCGATCACCCGGCGGAGGAGACGCTTCCGGGCTGGCCGACGATCGCCGACAGGATTCCCGTGGCCCGCCGGCCCGGCGACGCCGACGACGCGTCGAGCGCCGAGACGGTGCCACTGGAGATCGACGGCCGGGAGATCTGGCTCTCGATCGTCGGCGTCACGCTGGCCGACGGCATCGTGTACGCGTTCCGCGACGTCACCCGCGAGCGGCGCCTCGAGGAGCTCCGCGCCCAGTTCGTTGCCACGATCTCTCACGAGCTGCGCACTCCACTGGCGTCGCTGCACGGCGCCGCCGTGACATTGCTCGAGCGGGAGCACGACCTGCACGAGCAGACCCGGCACGACCTGCTCGACATGATCGCCGTCCAGTCGAAGCGGCTCGCGGACCTGGTCGAGGAGATCCTGCTCACCGGCCAGCTCGACAGCGGCTCCCTGCGCGTCGTCACCGAACCGTTCGATCCCGAGGAGCTCGTGTGGACTGCAGCCGCGGCGGCACGCCTCCGGGTGAGCGACGACACGACGATCGACGTGTCGATTCCCGCTGTGCTGCCGAAGGTGGCCGGCGACCCCGAGCGGACGCGCCAGGTACTGACCAATCTCGTCGACAACGCGATCAAGTACTCGCCGCACGGAGGACGCATCGACCTCGGTGTCGAGGCCGGCGAGGGCTACGCGCGTTTCACCGTCCGCGACGAAGGCCTGGGCATCCCGCTCGGTGAGCAGCAGCGAATCTTCGAGAAGTTCTATCGACTCGATCCGGACCATCGGCGCGGCATCGGGGGAAGCGGCCTGGGGCTCTACATCTGCCGGGAACTCGTTCGCTCGATGAACGGCAGGATCTGGGTCGAGTCCGATCCGGACAAGGGCGCGACGTTCTCGTTCGAGCTTCCTCTGGCCGAGCGGGTCACCGCACCGGCCTGACGGCGGCGAGAGCGTAGATCCGGCCGAGGCCGACGAGATAGAGGCGGCCGTTGCCGGCCACGGCGGGCGAGTACTCGCCGTCAGGCCACTCCGCGCGGAGCCGGCCGCTCGCGGCGAGGAGCCCATAGGTTCGGTGGTCGAAGCTCGAGAAGTAGACGATGCCGTCGACGACCGAGGCAGCACCGGAGATCGACGCCTGGGCGCTGAAGGTCCAGCGGAGCTGGCCGGTGTCACCCCCGAGCGCGTAGAAGACGTGGTCGTACGAGCCGACGAGGACGAGGCCGTGCCAGACCGCGGGCGAGGCGTAGACGTAGCTTCCCGTCCCGAAACTCCACAGGACGTCTCCGCTTCGAGCCGAGAACGCATATACCCGGCCGTCGAGCGAGCCGACATAGACGCGGCCTGCGTCGACAGAAGCCGTGGAGTAGAAGTTGCCATAGCCGAGGCTGCGCCAGACCAGGCGGCCCGTGTGCGCGGCGAGCGCGAACATCTCGCCGGCGTAGTTGCCGATGTAGATCCGTCCGTACGCGAGCGAGGGCGAGGCCTTGATCGGTGCGCCCGTGTCGTAGCGCCAGCGCAGGTGCCCGGTGCGGGCGGCGAAGGCGTAGACGTATCCGCTCTGGTCGGCAACGTAGAGGGTGCCGTTCGCGACGAGCGGCGACGACTCCGAAGGCCCGATCGCGCGCCGCCAGCGGATGCGGCCCGTCTCGGGGGAGAGCGCCAGGAGCTCACCGTCCGGCAACGTCGCCTTGCACTCGCTGTTGCCGATGAAGGTGGCGAAGAGGAGGTGGTCGGCGAGCGCCGGCGACGACCAGCCGCAGCGGTGCGCGCTGTAGCGCCAGCGAGTGCGACCGGTCGTCGGATCGATCGAGTAGAGCCGTCCGTCGAAAGCCTCCTCGAAGACGCTGCCGTAGCCCACCACGGGCGGGAACTCGAGCAGCGCTCGCCCGTGGAACGTCCAGAGCCGCCGAAACGGCGGCCGGAGCCCCGGCGCGGTGACCGCGCGCTGCCGGGCGTTGTCGGCGCCGTACGTCGGCCACGGCAGTGCGGCAGTCGTAGCCGGCGGCCTGGTCGGTCGCGTGACGGTCACCGTCATGGGCGGCGCCGACGTCGTCGGCGGACGCGGCCGAGCGCTCCCGCATGAGACGAGAGCGCCGGCCGCGACGATCACGCCGACGGTCGCGAGGTTCCTACGTATCGGTCTTCTCTCCGCTGAGATGGCTCCACAGGTTGGAGAAGAAGCGTGACAGCGTGGGCCAGTGGGCGCTCGAGCCGAAGTTGATGGCGCCGGCGTCGAAGACGGTCGAGCGGCCGCGGGTGTAGATCGTCATCTCGGCCGGCTTACCGGGCCCGAGCTCGTTCGGGATCTGGGCGAGGACGTGCGTGTGTGGAGGCGAGGCCGCATTCGGTTCGTCGACCTCGATCCCGTAATTGCCGACGACGCTGCCGTCGTGGAGGCCCGTGCCTTCGAACAGCCACGGTGCGGCTGCCGTGTTCACGATGCGGTACGGCCGGTTCGGGTACTTCCCCTCGTCCCACCCGGCGTACTGCGCGCCCACCAGCGCCGCTTCGGGCCGCCCGAGGTCGCGCCATGGCGTGCGGCCGGTCATCGTGTTCCCCGAGACGTTCACCTTGTAGAAGAAGTTGTTGGCCGACAGGAACGCGAGATTGCCGCCCGCGTTGCGGTACTGCGTCATCACGTCGAAGGTGCGGGACGTGACGTACTCCTCGTGGCCGGCGAAGACGATCAGTCGATAGTGGCTCAGCTGGCGGACGCTCGAGATGCGCTCGAGGTCGTCGTCGGAGATGAAGTCCGCGCGGTAGCCGCTGTGCCAGTACCAGCGCAGGAAGCCGAGATCGTAGTGCGAGAACTGTTCCGGCAGCCCGGCGGGGACCGGCGTCCCGGTCACTCTGGAGCTCGCGAATGGATGGGTCAGGTCGATGACGTGCACCGACGAGTCGAGGTACCAGCTGTCGCCGTCCACCACGTCGTAGGCGTGCCACGTGTTCGTGGGCTCGACGACGAGCACCGGTGACGTGCCGAGCCGGCTCGGCCGGAGGACAAACGGCGCGTAGTCGGTGCGGGCGCCCCAGGTCAGGCGGGCGACGTAGTCCCCGCTCGCCCAGTTTGAGGCGAGGCGAAAGTGCACGGTCCAGCGACCTGTGCCTGACGGGCGACGCAGCAGTTGCGGCGCCGTCACGGGCTTGCCGAATGTGCGCTTGTCCCAGCCGGGGGCGGCTGCGGCGCCCGGCGTGCCGGCGGCACCCGCCTGGAAGATCTGGAGCGTGGCGCGGTTTGTGTCGCCGCCGCCGATGTTCAGCACGGCGACCTGGCCGGGCGCGTAGCTACGCGCACCGAAGCCGGCGAGAAGCGGAGCGGAGCCGGCCCGACCCGGGCCGAGCACGACTCCGAACACGACTGCGACTGCGGCGATGACTGCCACGCTGGATGCGAGGCCGGCAGCGGCTGCCCGCTGCCGCCGGGACCGCGGCGAGTGCGGGATCCGGCGTTCACGGAGGGGTTGAGGCGCGATGTTCATGGCGCCACCGTCGGCGGCAGCGCCAACCGCGCCCTAACGGACGGCTAACGGCCGCTATGGAGCGGTCTTGCCGGGGTGCTACAACCTTCGCGCGTTGATCGAATTCGCCATTCTGGGACCGCTCGAGGCTCGTGGAGACGGAGATCCGGTCCTGCTCGGCGGCCCGAAACAACGCGCCCTGCTGGCCATGCTCTTGCTCGAGGCGGGACGGGTCGTCTCGCTCGATCGTCTCGTCGAGGCGCTGTGGGAGGGCAATCCGCCGGCGACTGCCGTCGCGTCGCTCCAGAACTTCGTCGCGCAGTTGAGGAAGGCGCTCGGCCCGGAGCTGATCGAGACGCGCCCCCCGGGTTATCTCGTCCGGCTCGGCGCGGAGCAGCTCGACCTCGCGCGCGTTCGAAGCCTTGTCGACGCCGCACGCGCGAGCGAGCCGGTCCGGCGCGCCGCGCTGCTCGACGACGCCCTCGCGCTGTGGCGCGGCGAGCCCCTGGCCGAGTTCCGCTATGAGACGTTCGCGCGGCAAGAGATCGCGCGGCTCGAGGAGTTCCACCTCACTCTGGTGGAGGAGCGGGCAGAAGCGAAGCTCGCGATCGGAGCGCACGCGGAGGTCGTCAGCGAGCTCGAGGCGCTCGTCCGCACGCATCCGCTGCGCGAGCGGCTGCGGGCACAGCTCATGCTCGCTCTCTACCGCTCCGGCCGGCAGGCCCAGGCTCTCGACGTCTACCGCGAGGGTCGCGAGTTGCTGGTCGAGGAACTAGGCCTCGAGCCCAGCCCGCTCTTGCGCGGTGTGCACGCCTCGATTCTTCGCCAGGAGACATTCGCGGTCGACCGCGGCGCGATTCCCGAGGTCGAGCACTTCGAGGAGGTGGCTGCGGCGCTACTGGCCGGCAAGGTCACCGTCGTGGTGGGCTCCGACTCGGAGCCGCTCGCCTCCGAGCTCGCGCGGCGCTTCGGTGTCGAGGCGGTCGCACCTGAGCTCGCGCGCGTCTCCCAGGCTGTCGCCGTCCTCAACGGCGCAGGCCCGCTCTACGACACGCTCCATACGCTCGTCGAGGGAGACGGAGAACCGTCGGCCGTCCACCGGTTCCTCGCGCGACTGCCGGCGTTACTGCGCGAACAAGAGAGTGCGCAGCCCCTGCTGGTCACGACCGGGTACGAGCTCGCGCTCGAGCGGGCGCTCGAGGAGGTGGAGGAGCCCTACGAGACCGTCTGCTATCTCGCCGCGGGCCAGATGCGCGGCAGCTTCTGCCATATCGCGCCGAGCGGCGTCGCGAACGTGATCGAGCGTCCGAACGCGTACACCGGCGAGCTCGCGCTCGACGAGCGCACCGTGCTGCTTCACCTTCAGGGGCGGATCGACCGCTCCGCCGAGCGGGCGTGGGAGAGCTTCGCCGTGACCGAGGACGACTTCATCCACTACGGCGATGTCGCGCGCCGGCTGCCTGTTTCGCTCGCCGCGCGCTTGCGCCGCACGCATCTGCTGCTGCTCGGCTACACGCTCTCGACCTGGACGCTCCGCGTCGTCCTCGACCGTTTCTGGGGCAGCGAGCCTCTGCCGTATCGCTCGTGGTCCGTGCACCCAGGCCCGCAGCCGCTCGAGCGGGAGTTCTGGCGGCGGCGCGACGTCGAGGTCGTCGACATGGCCCCTGCGGCCTACGTCGCGGAGCTCGAGCGGGTGCTCGAGAAGGCGGCAGCCTCATGAGTGGCGTTCCGCAGAGCCCGTACAAGGGCCTCGCCTCGTTCGAGGACTCCGAGCTCGACGCGCTGCTCTTCTTCGGCCGCGAGCGCGAGGTGGCGGCTGTGGCGGCGAACGTGCTCGCGAATCGGCTCACCGTCCTCTACGGGCCGAGCGGCGTCGGCAAGAGCTCCCTGCTCGGGGCGGGCGTCGCGCGTCGGCTGCGGGAGCTGAGTGGCGCGCCTGTCGTCGTCCACGGCACGTGGGCCGAGGATCCCGCGGCTCGGCTGATCGCTTCCGTACACGCCGAGTGCGGAGAGCTCGGCGCGACGGCCGGGCTCGTCGACACGGTCGCCGCGGCCGCCCAGCAGAGCGGCGAGCTGCATCTCCTGCTCGACAACTTCGAGGAGTACATCCTCTACCACGGTGTGGAGGGGCCGCTGAGCGCCACGCTGCCCGAGCTCCTGCGCCGGCCTGGACTTCGCGTCAACGTGCTGCTCGCGCTGCGCGACGACGCCTTGGCCGAGCTCGACGAGTTCGCCGGCCGGATCCCCGAGCTGTTCTCGAACCTGCTCCGCCTCGACCGGCTCGACCGCGAGGCGGGGAGGGCGGCGATCCTCGGCCCGCTCGCCCGCTACAGCGAGCTGGCCGGAGAGCAGTTCACGGCGGAGGGCGCCCTCGTCGAGGCGGTGCTCGACGAGGCGTCGACCGACAGCGGCGTCGAAGCGCCGTATCTCCAGCTCGTGCTCGAGCGGCTGTGGGAGCGCGAGCGGGAGCTGGGCTCACGTGAGCTTAGCCTCGCCACGCTCCGCGCGATCGGAGGCGCGCGGGCCGTCGTGCGCGAGCACGTCCGCAGAGCACTCGATGCGCTGCCGCTCGCCGAGCAGGAGGCTGCCGCCCGGGTCGTGCGCCAGCTCGTCACGCCGTCCGGGCGAAAGGTCTCCCACGACCCGTCCGACCTCGCCGAGTACGCCGACGTCGAGGATGCCGAGCTGCGGCGCCTGCTCGAGAGGCTCGGACGCGAGCGGATCGTCCGCGGCGTCAACGGCATGCAGGGAGCGCCGACGCGCTACGAGATCTTCCATGACGTCCTCGGGCCGCCGATCCTCGCGTGGCAGGCCGAGCACCAGCTGCAGCGCGAGCGGATCCTCGCCCGGCGCCAGCGTCGGCGTCTGCTCACGGTCATCGCCGCGAGCCTCGTCGCGCTCGCCGTGGTCGCCGCGATTGCCGCGTATGCCCTCGTCCAACGGAGCGACGCGCGGACGCAGGCCCGGCGCGCCCACGGCGGCGAGCTTGCCGGTCGCGCGCTCGCGGACATCCCGACCAACCCACAGGTCAGCGTCAGCCTCGCGCTGCGGGCCGCGGAGCTCGCTCCCGGGCGCCAAACTGCCGACGTCCTCCGTTCGAGCCTTGCCGCCATGCGCGAGACACGGATCCTGAGGCTCGGAGGTGACATCGTTGCGGCCGCCTTCGCGCCGCGCGGCGAGCAGCTGCTCGTGGCGAGCAGCAACGGGAGCGTCGGCCTCTACAACCGTGCGGGCCGTGTGACCTACGTGCTCCAGCACCAGCCCCGGCTGACCGATGCGGCGTGGAGTCCCGACGGAAAGACCTTCGCGACCGGCGCGCTCAACGGCAGCGTGGCGATCTGGCAGGTCGGCCGTGACTCTCCGGTGCGCAAGATCTCCACGCCGTCGCAGGTCACGGCGCTCTCCTTCGACCGGACGACGTTGCTGATCGGCAGCGGAACTCACATCCGCCTCGTCGACCTCGCGACCGGGCGAACGAAGACGATCGCCCTCCCCGGGGGCGTCCTCGCGGCTGTCCTCGATCCGACGGGGCAGGTCTTCGCCGTCGCCACCCGGTCCGGGAAGTCGACGACCGCATCGATCCTCAGCGCGCGCACCGGCCGCGTGATCAGGCAGCTCCCCGAGGCCGGCATCCGCTCGTTCGCCTTCAGCCCCAACGGGAAACTGCTCGTGAGCGGCAGTTACGACCACACTGCGCGAGTCTGGGACGCCGGCACCGGCAAGCTCCGTCATGTCTTGCCCCACCACGGCTATGTGTACGCGGAGCAGTTCTCTTCCGACGGCCGCTCGCTCGTGACCTCGAGCCAGGACGGCGCTGCCTACGTCTGGGACGTCGCCAGCGGCCGGCGCGAGCTGCTCCTCGTCGGCGCAACCGGGGCCCAGAATGCTGCCGCCTTCAGCCCGGACGGAAGCGAGATCGCGACGGCATCGGCGGATCGGCTCGGGCGCCTCTACTACAGCCAGGACGGGCGCTTGCTCGCTCAGCTCGCCGGCCACCGCGACGCCGTGGCGACCATCGGCTTCGACCCGAGCGGCCGCACCGTCGTCACCGGCTCGAGCGACGGCAGCGCGCGGCTCTGGGACGCTCTGCCGCAGGGGACGCTGAGTCCGATTGCCGAGAGCCGGCAACCCGTCGACGCGCTCTGGGCCGCCGGCAATCCGGTCAGCGTTTCCGGGCGTCACGCGCGCATCCTCACGACCTCCGGGCAGGTGCTCACGACGGTGACGATGCGCGCCCCGATCGTCTCCGCCGCGGCGCACGGGAATCGGGTCGCGGTCCTGGATGCTCGTGGCGACCTCGCCACCTCCACCACGAACGGCCTGCGCACCGGGAGAGAGACCGGGATTCGGGGCACCGCGCTCGCCTTCGACAGCGAAGGACAGCTGCTCGTCGGAACTGCGGCTGGAAGTGTCTGTGTGGAGACCAGTCCATGCGTCAACGCCGGTGGGCGAGTTCTCGGGATCTCGACCGGCGGTCGGCGCTTTCTCGTACGGCTGCCGGACTCGGTTCGCGTCTATACCGACTCGGGCAAGCTCGTGAGCACGATCCATACGACCGCGCACCACGCGGTCCTCTCGCCGGGCGGCCTCGGCGTGGCGACGACGAGGGGGGAGATCGCTCAGCTCTGGGACGCGTCGACCGGGAAGCTCCTCCACACGCTAACCGGTCATCGCTCCCTCGTGAACGACGCGGAGTACTCGCCGAACGGACTCGAGCTCGTCACGGTCAGCGACGACCACACGGGACGCATCTGGAGCACGGCCACGGGTCACCTGCTCCGCGTCCTCGTCGGCCACTTCTTCCCGGTGCGCACCGGCAGCTTCAGCGCCGACGGCCACTGGATCGTCACCGCCAGCTATTTCACCGCCGGCCTGTGGAACGCCCACACGGGCCAGCTCCTCTTCTACCTCGGCCGCGACACGAAGCCGCTCACTGGAGCGAGCTTCAGCCCGACCGGCAACTGGATCCTCACCGGCAGCGAAGACGGCACCGCACGCGTGTACCACTGCGTCATCTGCCAGCCGCTGAGCGGGCTGGAGGCCACGGCGAGAGCCCGGATCCGCGCGTTGCGCTAGCCGTCGGCGGGCGGTGGAGCGCAGCGCGGCTCGTGGCGCCCCGCGAGCACGAGCAGCAACGCGTGCAGCTGCTCACGCTGCTCCGCGTCGAGCGGGGCGAAAAACTCGTCCTCCAGGCGTCTGGCCAACGCGCGGAGCTTCCCTAACGTCCGCTTGCCGTCCGCTGTGATGCGGACGAGGTGGCGGCGGCGGTCGTCGGGATCGCGCTTGCGCTCGACGAGCTTCTGTTCCTCGAGCTCGTCGAGGAGCCCGACCAGCGTGCCCCGGTCGTAGCCGAGAGCATCCGCGATCTCCGCCTGCGTCTCGGGAGCGCTCCCCTCGAGCAGCGCCAGGATTGCGTGGTGGTAGGGATTGAGCCCGAGGCGCTCGTACTCCTCGAGCGATCGGCTCTTGGCGGCAAACCCGAGCCGCTTGAGCAGGAAGAGGCTCGACGCCACGAGCTCGGCAGGCAGGCCGGTCTGGGTCTTTGTGTCGGTCTTCATCTGGATTTCCATTTCTCGGAATATGGTAGCGCGACCAAGCGTTCTTCCCGTGTATAGTTGGTAGTACCAACGATTGGAGGATCTGCTTGCTTCCCACGTTTCATCCTGTTTCTTCCCGGCGGCGCTGGAGCGCTCTCGCTCTCATCGTGACCGCTCAGTTCATGGTCATTCTCGACGTTGCGATCGTGAACGTCGCCCTCCCCTCGATCAAGTCGGATCTCGGCTTCTCGGCTACCGGCCTGCAGTGGGTGATCACCGCGTACGCCATCTTCTTCGGCGGGACGCTGCTGCTCGGCGGCCGGCTCGCTGACCTACTCGGCCGGCGACGCATGTTCGTCGCAGGCCTTGCCCTCTTCGCCGCGAGCTCACTGCTCTGCGGTATCGCCTGGTCGTCCGGCTCGCTCATAGGCTTCCGCGCCCTGCAGGGGCTGGGAGGCGCGCTGCTCGCCCCGGCTGCGCTCTCACTCCTGATGACCACGTTCGCCGAAGGGCGCGATCGCAACCGCGCGCTCGGGATCTACGGCGCCGCCTCGGGGAGCGGAGCGGCCGCCGGCGTCCTGCTCGGCGGCGTGATCACCTCGTACCTCGGCTGGTCGTGGATCTTCTTCGTCAACGTGCCGGTCGGAGTGGCCGCGATCGTCCTCACGCCGTTCCTGCTGCGCGACAGCCGCGCGGAGCTGCCGCACCGCCACTTCGACGTCGCGGGCGCCGCCTCGGTCACCGGCGGACTGATGCTGCTCGTCTACGCGCTGACGCGGGCGGCGAGCGACGGCTGGAGCTCGCCCGTCACGCTCGGGCTGCTCGCCGGCGCCGCTGCGCTCGTCGGGGCATTCGTCGTCATCGAGTCACGCTCGCGCTCACCGCTCCTACCGTTGCGGATCTTCCGCCTTCGCGCCCTTTCGGCGGCGAACGTGACGATGGCGATCGTCGGTGCGGTCACGTTCTCAGAGTTCTTCGTCCTTACGCTCTACGTCCAGGACGTCCTCCACTACTCGGCCGTGCAGAGCGGCGTCGCCTTCAGCGCCTTCGCGCTGACGGTTGTCGTCACCTCGAACGTCGCGCAGGCCGTGGTCGGGCGGGTCGGTGTCCGCGCGACGCTCACTGCGGGTCTCGCGCTCGCGACGGTCTCCGTGGGCCTGCTCACCCAGATCCCAGTGAACGGCCAGTACTTCTGGGATCTCTTCCCGGCCTTCGTGCTCGGCGGCGCGGGAATGGGCTTCTCCTTCGTGCCGGTCACGATTGCGAGCCTCGCCGGTGTGCAGCGCGTCGATGCCGGTGTCGCGTCCGGCCTCGTGAACACGAGCCGGCAGATCGGGGGCGCGATCGGGCTCGCGGCGATCAGCACCATCGCAGCGAGTGCGGCAGCGAGCTACGCCCACTCCCATGGGCTGCCGGTCTCGAGCGCGTCTGCGACGGTCAGCGGATTCCAGACGTCCTTCTACGTCCTCGGTGGGCTGCTGGTGGCGGCGTTCGTCGTCGCCGCGGTCTTCCTCCGACCGGCGCACGAAACCGTGGAAGAGGTCGAGGTGACGCAGCTGCAGGAGGCGGCATGAGCGCGCGGGAGGACCGGACCGATCATCGGCGGCAGATTGACGAACTGCTTCTCCAGATCGACGCTCACCGTCGGCAGCAACTTCTGCTCGAGGCCGCAGGGGCATACGCGCCCGGCCTCGAGCAGGAGGCCAGGCAGGCGCGAGAACAGCTGGCAGAGCTCGTCCGCTAGCCCTATCGTGGATGTATGCGGGCAACAAGTGAGCACGAGCGCAAGCTCGACGCCCCTACGGGCTTCCGGCTGCCGCAGCTAGGCGGTCGGCCGCTCGCACGGCGGATCTTCACGTCCGTCTACTACGACGTGCCCGGCGCCTCGCTCGCGGTTGCGGGCATCACGCTCCGGCGACGCATCGAGAAGGGCCATGGGGTCTGGCAGCTGAAGCTCCCGTCGGACGATTCGCACCTCGAGATCGAGGCGGAGGGCGGTCCGGAGCAGCCGCCGGCGCAGCTGCTCGCTCTCCTGCGAGCTCATCTGCGGCACGGGCCCCTCGAGCGTGTCGCCGAGCTTCGCACCGACCGGCGGGGCGAGCTCGTCGCCCGCAACGGCACGACCGCGGAGGTGACGGTGGACGAAGTCGCGGTGCTCGATGCCAGCCGGGTGAGCGACACGTTCGTCGAGGTCGAGGTCGAGCTGCGCAGCGGAAACCCGGCTCAGCTCGATGCGATCGCCGACGAGGTCGCCTCGGCCGGCGCAGAGCCGGGAAACGGACGGCCGAAGGTGTTCCGCGCGCTCGGCCGTGAGGACGGGAAGGTTCCCTCGGCGCGCACGCCTTTCGCAGAGCTGCGCTGCCGGCTGCGCGAGCAACTGCGCGAGATCGAGCGGAACGACCCGGGTACGCGGCTCGGCCGCGATCCCGAGAGCCTCCACGACATGCGCGTCGCGGTCCGCCGCCTTCGCGCGATGCTCCGGGCCGGGAAGAAACTCGTCGCCGCCGACACTTCCGAGCTCGACGTTCGGCTGAAGGAGCTCGGCATCGTCCTCGGCGAAGTGCGTGATCTCGATGTCCTCCTCGCGCGCCTCGACCACGAGGCCGGCGACCTTGGAGGCGAGGACACGAGGCACGCCCGGTCGGTCCTTGCGGCGTTGCGGACCGAGCGCTCCTGCAGCCGTGCCCGTCTGCTTGGAGCGCTTCGCTCGGACGAGTATCTCGCGCTTCTCGACGAAACCGGCAGGACGATCGACGACCTCCGGCCGAGCGCGTCGGGTGCCTCGCTCGAAGCGCTAGCCGACAAGGCGTTCGCGAAGGCGCGCAAGGCTGTCCACCGGCTCCCGGAAGAGCCCTCCGACGAGGAGTTGCACGCCGTGCGCAAGAAGGGGAAGCGCGCCCGGTACGCAGCCGAGCTGGCCGGCCGGAAGAAGTTCGTACGCCGGGCGAAGGACCTACAGGACGTGCTCGGCGAGCACCAGGACGGGGTGGTCGCCGCCGCGCGGCTGCGGCAGCTCGCCGCCGGGGCGTCCCCCGAGCAGGCGCTCGCCGTCGGCCGCCTCGTGGAGCGCGAGGAAGAGCGTCGAGCGAAGGCGCGGAAGACCTGGCCCAAGGCGTGGCAGAAGCTCAGCAAGACGATCTGACCTTCGTCCGCGCCGCCGGCGGGCTCGTCGTACGGGACGGAAAGGTGCTGCTCGTGCACCGGCCGAAGTACGACGACTGGAGCTTGCCGAAAGGCAAGTGCGACGACGGCGAGTCGGACGAGGCATGTGCGCTGCGCGAGGTCGAGGAGGAGACCGGCTTGCGCTGCGACCTCCTCGAGGAGATCGGCGAGACGAGCTACATCGACGCCAAGGGTCGGTCGAAAACCGTCCGCTACTGGCGAATGCGAGCAGTGGACGGGGAGTTCGCGCCGCACGACGAGGTGGACGAGATCCGCTGGGAGACACCGGAGGTCGCTGCCGGCGTCCTCAGCTGGTCGCGGGACTTGCCGCTGCTGGAGCGCCTGTGACGAGCGTGCTCCTCCGTCATGCCGCTGCCGAAGACCGTGAGCACTGGGACGGTGACGACTTCCACCGACCTCTCGACGCCAGGGGACGGCGCCAGGCCGCCGAGCTCGTCGAGGTTCTTCGCCCGCTCGGGGTGCGTCGTGTCCTCTCGAGCCCTTACGTTCGCTGCATGGAGACGGTCCGGCCGCTCGCGGTCGCGCTCGAGCTGCCGCTCGAGCCGGACCACCGCCTGGCCGAGGGAGCCGGCGCGAGCGCGACCGAGCTGCTGCGCGAGGACGGCGTCGTCTGCTGCACGCACGGCGACATCGTCGAGGCGCTGCTCGGCCGTGGCCTCAAGAAGGGCGCAACCGTCGTCATCAGCGACGGCGAGGTCGTGAGCGAGATTCCGCCGCCGAAGTAGCTAGGCCGCGAGCGCGTCGAGCGAGGCGAGGACGGCGCCCTCGCGGATGCCGCCCCCGCAGACGTGAAGCGTGACGCCGAGTCTCCGCTGCACCTCGGCGAGCAGGATCACCCCGGCCGGGAGGATGTCGGCCCGTGCGCGATCGACGCCGAAGCGCCGTGCAACCTCGCGTGGCGATGTCCTCTCGACGATCTGCAGCGCTTCCGCCAACTCAGCCTCGCCAAGCTCCGCGCCCACGAGCCGGCGCGCCGCACGGGCGCTTCCGCCGACGGCGAGCGCGGTTTCGACCGTGGGAGGACCGAGGTGAGCGAATGCTTCCTCGGCCTCCGCGCGCATGCCCGCGGCGCGAGCCGTCAGTCGCACGGAACCGAGGTCGACGGACTCGATCCAATCAGGGTCGCGGCCCGGACTGCCGACGGCGATCTCGGTCGACGCTCCGCCTATGTCGCAGACGGCGATCCGCTCGGGCAGGGCACGGTCTGCAGTGAGAACCGCACCGCGGTAGGCGAGCGTGCCCTCCTCCTCCTTCGTCAGCACCCGCGCCTTCACGCCTGCCGCCCGCGACAACGCCCCGACGAGCTCGGCGGAGTTCGTCGCCTGGCGGCCGGGAGCCGTGAGGAAGACATCGAGCGAGGCGACACGCTTGCGTCGCGCTGCGGCCGCCATGCCGCGGACAGCCTTCGCCGCAGCCGCAACGTGGACGGCCGACACGGCGCCGTGCCGCTCGATCTCCTCGCCGAGCGACAACCGCAGCTTCTGTGTCTCGAGCGGATCGGGACCGTCGGGTCCGGCGCTCGCGACGAGCAGCCGCGTGGTATTCGACCCGACGTCGATGACTCCAACTCGCATCTCCACGAATCGTAGGTCCGCGATCGGATTGCGGGTAAACGTTCAGGTGACGGTCTTGTGACGGACCTGAGACGGTTCTGAGGCGGTTCAGTGAGCGCGGGCGAGCGAGAGCCGCCGACGTGCGCGCCGCATCAGGGTCTGTTGGCCGGAGCGCGGGCGTTCGTCCTTCTTCGACTCGACGCGGCGCCAGATTCCACCCGCGTCCAGCTCGAACGAGGTCGCAGTGTCCCGCCACAGCGCTTCGAAGGTCGAGGAGAGCTCGGTCTGGAGCGCCGCGTCCTCGATCGGGGTCACGACCTCGACGCGGTGGTCGAGGTTGCGCGGCATCAGGTCGGCGCTGCCCATGAAGCAGACGCTGCGATCGGCGGCATCGAAGGCGAAGAGCCGGCTGTGCTCGAGAAAGCGCCCGATCACGCTGCGCACACGGATGTGTTCGCTCAGCTCCGGTACGCCGGGCCGCAGCGAGCACACTCCGCGGACGAGGAGTTCGATCTTTGCGCCCGCTGCGGATGCGGCGTAGAGCTCGTCGATTACCTGCGGGTGCGTCAGGCCGTTCACCTTGATCCGGATCCGTGCCTTCTTGCCCGCCTCGGCGGCTTCGGCGACCATCCTGATCTCTTCGATCAACCGTTCACGAAGCGTGAACGGAGCCACCAGCAGCTTGCGGAAGTGGGCCGGCCGTCCGAATCCGGTCAGGTGGTTGAAGAGGTCGGCGACGTCGGCGGCGATCTCCTCGTCGGCGGTGAAGAGCCCGAAATCCTCGTAGCTGCGGGCGGTGACGGCGTTGTAGTTGCCGGTGCCCAGGTGGACGTAGCGGCGCAGCCGGCCCGCCTCGCGGCGGACGACGAGCGTCGTCTTCGCGTGGATCTTGAGGCCGGGGAAGCCGTAGACGATGTGCACGCCGGCCTGCTCGAGCGAACGCGACCACTCGATGTTGCGGCGTTCGTCGCCGCGTGCCTTGATCTCCACGAGACAGACGGTCTGCTTGCCGCGCTCCGCAGCGTCGACCAATGCCGGCACGAGCGGCGTGTCGTCGCTCGTCCGATACACGGTCGACTTGATCGCGATCACCTCGGGATCGGCTGCCGCCCGGTCGACGTACGACTCGAAGCTGGCCGCGAACGAGTCGTACGGGTGCTGGACGAGGAGGTCGCCGGAGCGGATCGCGGCGAACTGTTCCCCGGCCGACTCGATCGAGTTCCAGGGCGGCCTCGCTACCGGCACCCACGGATCGTTCTTGAGATCGGGCCGATCGAGCCTGTAGAGCTGGCCGAGGTCGGCGAAGTCGAGCATCCCGTCCAGTGGATAGACAAGCTGGTCGGGGACCCGCAGTCCCTGCTGGAGCTGCTCCAGCATCGCCTGCGACATCGACTCCGACACCTCGAGCCGCGTTACCTCTCCGAAGCGCGCGCGGAGGAGCTGGAGCTCGACCGCCTCGAGGAGGTCGTCGGCCTCGTCCGCCACCTCGAGATCGCCGTCGCGCGTCACGCGGAAAAGCGACTGCTCGAGGATCTCCATCCCGGGGAAGAGCTCGGGCAGGTAGTGGGAGAGGACTCGCTCGAGCGGAATGAAGCGCCCTCTGCGGCCGACGGGGAAGAAGCGAGGCAGGCCCTCCGGCACTTTGACCCTGGCGAAGCGCTCCTCGCCCGTCTCGGGGTCGGCCACGAAGAGGCCGAGGCTGATCGAAAGCGCGGAGATGTAGGGGAACGGCTGGCCGGGCCCGACTGCGAGCGGCGTCAGCACCGGGAAGATCTCGCGCTCGAAGCGGTCGTCCAGCTCCGCGAGCTCCTCCGCCTCGAGATCCTCGACGCTCGAGACGACGATCCGCTCCTCGGCGAGCGCCGGGAGAAGCTCGTCCCTCCACAGCTCGGCCTGGCTGCCGTACACCTCGAGCACACGCTCGCGGGCGTCGTCGAGCGTCTGCTGCGGCGTTCGGCCGTCCGGCAGGCGCCTGCTCACGCCTGCTTCGGTCTGGCCGGTCAGCCCGGCGACGCGGACCATGAAGAACTCGTCCAGCATCTCGGCAGACACCTTGAGGAAGAAGACCCGCTCGAGCAGCGGCAGCGTCTCGTCGCGCGCCAGGTCGAGCAGGCGCGCGTCGTAGTCGAGGAACGAGAGCTCCCGGTTGATCAGCCGCTCGGCCGGGGCCGCGGCGCGCTTGCGGGTGCGAGCGGTAGTTGCCATCGCATCAGCGTAGCTCTCGCTCGTTGCCGCTGCAGTTAACGGCCTGGCGACGGTCCGGGTGTGCGCACGCTGGACAGACCTCGGTCACCACTCCGTCTCCGGGCTGGTTGCCGCAGCGTCGCCCACGGTCGGCGGCGTCCCCCTGAGGATCGGCGACGTCCACCGACCCGAAGAAAAGGGGAGAGATGGCTCGTCGGTTCCGCTTGATCTTGCCCGTCCTCGTCGCCTTTGGCGTCGCGGCGGCAGCCGCCGCCTCGACACCATGCGACTTCTCGCGCCGCGGTGACGGCGCAGTCCGCATCGAGTGGCTCGCGGCCGACTGACGCGAGCGGCGATCCAACCACGCCGATCAAGCACCTGGTGGTCATCTTCCAGGAGAACGTCTCGTTCGATCACTACTTCGGCACCTACCCGCATGCCACCAACAGTGATGGGCAGCCGTTCCACGGCGCCCAGGGGGGCCAAGATCAACGGCTTGGACAACACACCCCGGCCTGAACGGGCAGGGACGCTCCTGACCAACAACCCGAACATCGACTCGCACGGCAACCAGGTCAACCCGCGCAGGCTCGACCCCGCCAACATCAACGACATCCTGCAGTGCGACCAGGACCACGACTACAACGACGAGCAGGAGGCCTTCGACGGCGGGCTGATGGACAAGTTCCCGACCACCGTCAGCAACTCGTCCGGGACGAGCCCGACGGAACAGGCCTGCCAGGCGAGTGACGTCATGAACTACTACGACGGCAACACGATCACCGAAATGTGGAACTACGCCAAGAACTTCGCGATGAGCGACAACTTCTTCGGCACCATGTTCGGCCCGTCGGCACCCGGGGCGATCAATCTCATCTCCGGAAACACCGCCGGTGTCGGGCAGATGATCAACGGCGCCGACACCGATGGCGACCCGGTCGCCGACGGCGTTGGCGGGCATTCGTTGATCTCGGACGCCCAGCCCTACCATGACGACTGCTCCACCCGAGACGCGGTGTCGGTGACCGGCACCAATATCGGTGACGAGCTGAACGCCAAGGGGCTCAGCTGGGGCTGGTTCCAGGGTGGGAACCAGCCGAGTACGAGCTTCAAGCAGGCTCTGGCCTTGACCGGAAACTCGGGCCGGCCGACGAGCACGTTCATCCCGGACGAGTTCAAGACCCACTTCTGGAACGCGAACAACCGGCCGTCGAACTCCAGCAATCAGGCGCTTTGCAGCACGGTGCACCCGATCGGCATAGCGGTTGGCGGTAACGGCCAGTACGGCTACAAGGACGACTACATCCCGCACCACGAGCCGTTCAACTACTACGCGTCGACGGCGAACCCGCACCACCTGGCCCCGACGTCCCTGGCGGCGATCGTCACCGACACCCAGTCCTACGTCGGCAATGTGCCGCAATTCGATACGGCCAACCACCAGTACGACATGAGCGACTTCAACGCGCTGGTGGGCGCTATCGCGCACGGCTTCCTGTCGCCGGACCACCTGCCTGCGGTCAGCTTTCTCAAGGCACCCGGCTACCAGGACGGCCACGCGGCCTACTCCGACCCTACGACGAGCAGCAGTTCGTCACGGACGAGATCAACGCTCTGGAGCAGACGCCCGACTGGTCGAGCACAGCGGTGATCGTCACGTACGACGATTCCGATGGGTACTACGACCACGTCTACAGCGGCATCCACAACGCGTCGGACACCAGCGGCGTCGCAGACCCGCCCGGCCCGCAGGACTGGCGCACCGGCACGGGGCTCTGTGGCGACATCGTCGCGAATCCGCCGCTCGCCGGGCAGAGCGGCCGGTGCGGCTACGGTCCGCGGCTGAACCGGACGATCAGAGGTAGTTCCTCGACGACTCTCGCGCTATCGGATCACGTGGGGGCTGCCGTCCGGCGGCCCCTACGCTATTTCGTCAGGCTCGAGACCCAGTTGGGATCCCAGAGGCGGAAGCCGCCGAGAAAGGCATTCTCATTTTCACCGTGCCGGCAGCCCTCCGGCAGCTCTTCGAGCTCGTCGACGCCGCCGCCGCCGAGGACCACCTCGTCGGGCTCCATCGCCGCTTTGAGCTGCTCGACGGCAGCGAAGACGTCCTTCGCCCACTTCTTCTTGCCGCGCTTCTTCAGCCCCCGCTCGCCCACGTAATCCTCGAACGTCTTCTTACGGAACGGGAGATGGCCGAGCTCGAGCGGCTCGATCACGCCGTCGGCGATCATGGCCGATCCCAGGCCGGTTCCGAGCCCGAGGAACAGCATGCGTCCGCCCTGGTAGCTGCCGACCGCCTGCATGACCGCGTCGTTCACGACCTGAGTCGGCTTCCCGAAGGCCGACGCGAAGTCGAACCCGACCCAGCCGTCGCCGAGGTTCACCGGCTCGGCGACCACCTTGCCGGCTCTGACCGGCGAGGGGATCCCGACCGTGACGCGACTCCAGGTCCAGCCCGCTACTGCCTCGAGGGTTCCGGCAACCATCTTCTCCGGTGTGAGCGACGGGCCCGAGGCGAACCGTCGGCGCTCTCGGCGATTCGACGCCAGCGCCTTGACGTGCGATCCCCCGACGTCGACGGCGAGAACGACCGGGGGCACAGCCGCCTCGCTCAGGCGGGTTGCGGCTGCCGCTGTCCCCGACGCCGCGCCCGCTCGAGCAGGAGGGCGTCGAGTCTGAGGCCGCGATGGCGCGGCTCCGCTACCGCGATCGTCATCTCGACCTCGAGCTCGTCGTCGCTGAGATCCTCGATGCTGTCGCGGCCGTTCACCAGCGGCCGTCCCGTGCGCTCGTCGTGCTCGCGGCTCATGGCGCCCTCCTTCACGATGACGTTTGCCGGTTCGATGGAACTGTTACACGCCTCGAGCTAGTCGGCGAGGTCCTGTGCTCGCAACTCGGACAGCGCTTGCTCCGATTTCCCCAGGTCCAGGCCCATTCCGGCCAGGATGCGACCGATCTTCGTGAACTGGATCTCGTCGTACTGAACGATCTGGACCCGGTTTCCGCTCGGGTCGCGGATGTCGAAGAAGCGGCCGGGAAGGACTGCCACGCCTGCTTCCTGGAACGTGCGACGCGCCGCCTCTTTGTCGTCCACGACGAGCCCGAAATGCGGCTCCTCGGAGCGTGGCCCCCGTTGAAAAAGAGCGAGAAACTGGTCGCCCATCCGCAGGAACGCGGCCCCCGGGATTCGGTTCACGGAAGTGGCCTGGAAGAGGTCGGTGTAGAACGCGACCGCCTCCTCGATGTCGTCGACCTGGAGCGCGACGTGGTTGACCCCGACGAGATGTGGCTTCATGCAGCCACCAACGACGGTGACGCACGTTGCATGCCCGGCGAACCGCGCCCGCGCAGACCGAGGGTGCGCGAGTAGGCTCGTTTCGTGGAAAACCCGACCGATCCGTCCCTCTCAGGCTCGCAGCTGGCGCTGCTCGGCAGCGTGGGCGACGAGCGGACCGCACGCACCGGCGACGTGCTGTTCAGGGTCGGCGACACGGCGTATCTCTTCATGGCGATTCTGGAAGGCGAAGTCGCGGTCCTCGACGGCACCGGCAACGAGATCATCCGCTGCGGCCCAGGGAAATTCCTCGGTGAGCTGAACTTGCTCTCGGGCCAGACGGTGTTCTTGACCGCGGTCGTGAAGCAGCCGTTGCGCTACATAGCAGTGGACAGGGATGCTCTTCGCGGGCTGCTGTTCGAGGACGGTCAGCTCAGCGACCTCCTGCTTTCGACCTTCATCGCTCGGCGCGAGGCCCTCCAGCGCGTGCAGGGAATCGGCCTCGAGATCGTAGGCCCGCGCTCGTCCGATCCCACCAGGCGGCTGCTCGAGTTCGTTCGAGCGAACCGCCTGCCCTACTCGTGGCAGGACGAGCCGCCGCCGGACGGCCAGGAGCCCCCGCTGGTGCGGATTCCCGGCGGCGGAGAGCTGGAGCACCCGTCCAACGGCGACGTCCTGCGCGCGCTCGGCGTCGGCCGGGACCTCGACCGCCGCGAGGAAGCCGACTTGCTCGTGATCGGCGCCGGTCCCGCGGGTCTCGCCGCCGCCGTTTACGGCGCCTCGGAGGGGCTCGACACCCTCGTGATCGAAAGCACTGCACTCGGCGGCCAGGCCGGATCCTCCCGCCGGATCGAGAACTACCTCGGCTTTCCGGCGGGGCTGACCGGCGGCGAGCTGACCGGCCGCGCAGTTTCGCAAGCACGGAAGTTCGGGGCCAGGCCGGCGACGCCGTACCGCGCGACGGCACTCGAGCCGGGGGACGGCCATCACATCGTCCGCCTCGAGGAGGGGCACGAGATCGCGGCGAGAGCCGTCGTGGTCGCGACGGGCGCCGAGTACCGGCGCCTTCCACTCGACGAGCTCTCCGACTACGAGGGCACGAGCGTCTTCTACGCGGCTGGGCCGCCCGAGGCGCAGCTCTGCGGCGCGGCGCGCGTCGGCGTGGTCGGGGGTGGCAACTCGGCCGGCCAGGCGGCGGTCTGGCTCGCCCGAGGCGGCGCTCTCGTCACGCTCCTGCACCGTCGGGCCGACCTGCGCGAGACGATGTCGGACTACCTCATCCAGGAGCTGGAGCGCTATCACGTTGCGATCCGCGACCGCAGCGAGATCGCCGCGCTCCACGGACCGGATGGGCTTCTCGAAGCGGTGACGCTGACCGACGGCACGCGGCTGCCGTTCTCGTTCCTCTTCCTCTTTCTCGGAGCGCGGCCGTGCACCGAGTGGCTCGGCAGCGCGGTCGCACGGGACGACGACGGCTTCATCCTTACCGGTGACGCGGCAGGAGCCGCCAACCTGCTCGAGACGAGCGTCCCCGGCATCTTCGCGGCCGGTGACGTCCGATCGGGCTCGACGAAGCGCTGCGCAACGGCTGTCGGCGAAGGCTCGATGGCGGTGCAGTTCGTGCACGAGCACCTCTCCAAGCTGACGGCGGCAGTCCGATGAGCGCGACCGCCTGCACCCATCTCGATCAGGTCCAGGTGCGCGAGCTCCCGGCTGAGGTCGAAGGCTGCGAGGACTGCCTTCGCAGCGGAGGCAAGTGGCTCCACCTGCGCATCTGCCTGGTCTGCGGCCACGTCGCCTGCTGCGACAGCTCGCCGAACCGCCACGCGACCGCCCATCACCACGAGACGTCGCACCCGATCGTCCGCTCGCTCGAGCCGGGGGAGGAGTGGAGCTGGTGCTACGTCGACGAGGTCGGGATGGTGATCGAGGGGGTCCACGGCGAAACGCGTATCCCGCCGTCGCCGCTTCTGCAGTGAGCGACGCTCGCTACACGGGCCACTGCATGTGCGGAGGCGTCCGCTTCGAGGTCACGGAAGAGCCGCTGAGCGCCGGCTACTGCCACTGCACGCGTTGCCAGAGGCGAACGGGCACCGCGGCCTCCGCCCAGGCGCGGCTCGTGCCCGGATCGTTCCGCCTGGTCGCCGGCGAGGAGCTTGTGCAGGAGTACGTGCCCGGCGATGGCTGGCCGAAGAGCTTCTGCTCGGCATGCGGCAGCGCGCTCTGGAGCAAGTACCCCGACACCGGAGAAGTCGGGAGCGTCCGGCTCGGGCTCTTCGACCCGGGTCACGGAATCTGTCCGCAGTGGCACACGTTCGTCGACTACGCCTGCGAGTGGGAGCCGATCCCCGACGACGGCCTCGCGCGCTACCCCGAAGGGAGGCCGCGCCAGCGGTCTTAGACGCTGATCGACGCGTCGAGGTCCCGCTGCGCGGGGTGCGAGGGCCGACCGAAGTAGAAGCCCTGCGCTTGCTGGCAGCCGAGTTTGCGGACGATCGTGTGCTGCTCGGAGGTCTCGATCCCTTCGGCGACGAGGTTGAGCTCCAGCGCGTGGCCGAGGTCGATGATGCCCTTGAGCAGAACAAGGTCGCCGTCCTTGGTACCGACATGCGCGGTGAAGCTCCGGTCGATCTTGACGACGTCGATCGGAAACTGCCGGAGATACGACAGCGATGCGTAACCCGTCCCGAAGTCGTCGAGCGCGAGGACGACGCCGAGTTCCTTGATCGTGCGGAGGGTTTGCGCGACCCGCTCGTCGGATGTGAGCAGCGTGCTTTCCGTGAGCTCGAGCGTGAGCAGGCTGGGAAGCAGCGCCGACGTGTCGAGTGCGCGCGTGACGTGGCGCAGGAAGTCGGGGTGGTGGAGCTGGCGGGCAGAGACGTTCACCGACATGTGCATCGGGCGGGCGTGCAACTGGCAGAGCCGCGTCGCCTCGGTACACGCCTCCGTGAGCACCCACTCGCCCAGGCCGACGATGAGGCCCGTCTCCTCGGCCAGCGGGATGAACTCACCGGGCGGGAGCTCGCCGGCGGTCGGGTGCTCCCACCGGACGAGAGCTTCGTAGCCCATGATCTGGCTGCGCTCGAGGTCGACGACCGCCTGGTAGTCGAGTCTGAACTCGCCGCGGGCGATGCCCTCCCGCAGCTCGCCGATGCGCTTCGAGCGGTCGAGTGCGGCGCGGTCGAGCTCCGGATCGAAGAACGCAAATCCGACCTCAGGATGGGCCTTCGCCCGGTACATCGCGATATCGGCTTCCTTGAGCAGCGTCTCGTCGTGGTCGCCGAAGGCGATGCCGATGCTCGCGTTGGTGTAGAGCGACGCCGACCCGCTGTCCAGCGGCCGACCGACCTCCTTCAGCAGCCGCTCGGCGACCCCCACGGCGTGCTCGGGTGTGAGCGGCTCCGTCAGAACGACGGCGAACTCGTCGCCGCCCAGGCGGGCGGCAGTGTCGCCGGGCCTGACCGACTGCTCGATCCGCTTACCGACCTCCTTGAGCACCTCGTCGCCGAGGTCGTGACCCCACCGGTCGTTGATCCCCTTGAAGTCGTCGAGGTCGATGTAGAGCAGGCCGGTCGCCTGGCCTTCCTCGTGCCGGAGCTTGATCGCATGGCGGAGCCGCTCGTGGAAGAAGGCCCGGTTGGCGAGGCCCGTCAGCGGGTCGTAGAGGGCCTGCTGCCGCAGTTGCAGCTCCGCCTCGCGCTCGCGCGTGATGTCGAGGAGGTAGCCCTGCAGGTAGAGCGGCTGCCCGTGGTCGTCGAGCACGATGACCCCCTCGTCGAGGAGCCAGATGACTCGGCCGTCGCGGGCGATGAGGCGGTACTCGATGCTCAGCGGCTCGTGCGTCTCATGCGTGTGCGCGTGGGCGGCGAGCACACGCACGCGGTCGTCCTCATGGAGCAGGCGCGCGAACAGATCCGTGTCGGCTTTCCAATCCCCCACGCTGTAGCCGAGGAGGGGCTCGATCTGAGGGCTCGTGAAGATGTTGGAGCTGACCGCGTCGAGCGCGTCGACGTAGACGACGAGCGGCAGGTGCTCGATCAGCGTGCGGTAGCGGCGTGCAATCTCGCCCGGCGAGAGGTGATCGCCGTCGTCGTACTCGCGGACAGAGACGGGAGCCGCAGACACTGACACGAGATCGGCGATCCGGGCCTGGTACGCCTCCCCCGGACGGGGTATCGGACCACCAGCTGGGGAGGGACGCTCGAGCGCCCCTCCCGTCGACTTCTCTCTAAGCCCCGGCCGGAACCTTGGAAGGGTCGGGGACGATCCGGATGTACGGCTTCGGCTCGTCCCACTCCCCGAACAGCTCCTTCGCCTCGTCGTTCGAGACGGACCCGGCGATGATCACGTCCTCGCCGGGCTGCCACTGGGCCGGGGTCGACACCTTGTGGCTCGCCGTGAGCTGGAGCGAGTCGATCACCCGCAGCACCTCGTCGAAGTTCCGGCCGGTCGTCATCGGATAGACGAGGATCAGCTTGATCTTCTTGTCCGGGCCGATCACGAACACGTTCCGCACGGTCTGATTGTCGGCCGGCGTGCGTCCCTGCGCTTCGCCTTCGACGCCCGCGGGCAGCATCTCGTACAGCTTCGCCACGGTCAGGTACGGGTCGCCGATGAGCGGATAGTTGGGCGCCGTGCCCTGGGTCTCCTCGATGTCGCGCGACCACTTCTCATGGTCCTCGGCGGCGTCGACGGAGAGCCCGATGATCTTGACGTTGCGCCGGTCGAACTCCGGCTTGATGCTCGCCATGTAGCCGAGCTCGGTCGTGCACACCGGAGTGAAGTCCTTCGGGTGCGAGAAGAGGACCACCCACGAGTCGTCGATCCAGTCATGGAAGTGGATCGTGCCTTCTGTCGTCTGGGCCTCGAAGTCCGGGGCCGTGTCGCCGATCGTCAGTGCCATCCCTGCCTCCTTTTCGAGCGACCCTAACGGTCGCGTCGTCGACGTCGCAAACCGCGGCGCCAGTGGCGTAAAACGTCGGTAAGGCCTGGGCCCTTCCGTTTCGCTCGGCTACCTCGGAGGAGCATGCTCCCGGCATGAGTCCCGGCCAGCGCTCCCGCCTCTTCCAGGAGGTCAACGACCGGATCTACGATCTGCTCGCATCGGCCGACCCCGATCTCCCTGGAGAGTTCCTCTGCGAGTGCGGGCGCGACTGCAACCAGCGGGTCACTCTCTTGCCGAATGCGTTCGCGACGCTGAGGGAAACCGGTGCGCTCGTGCGGTCGGCAGATTGCCGCGGGTCGCGGCTCCGGCGCGCAGACCCGGCGCCCCTTACCGGCGGAGTTCCCGCACTCGGCTAGAGCACCATCTGCCTCGAACGCCGTCTAGGACGGCTCAGTTGGCGACTGCCGTGAGTGCGCGCTCGGGCGCGAGGCGGAGCCCGGTGTCTGGGTCGAAGTAGTGGAACCGTGACGGGTCGACGGCAAGCTGCAGCGGGGCTCCGGGCCTCGCAGACGTCCCCGGATCGACGCGAGCCGTGAAGAGCGACCCCTCGACCGTCCCGAGCGTCGCTTCCTCCTCGCCGGTCGCCGTCCGTACCTCTCCCACCTCGACCCGTGGAGCGGCGACGGAGAACAGCACGTGCGTGTCCGCGCCGAGCTCCTCGACGACCTCGACCTTGACGTCGACTCGCGGCAGCGACGGCTCGGCGAAGGCGGCGTCCTCGAACGCTTCGGGCCGGATGCCCACGACCACGCGGCCGGCAGGCTGCCCGCGTGCCTCTGGCAGCGGGATGGTGTAGCCGCCGAAGCGCACCTGGCCGCCGGCCACCTCGGCTTCGACGAGGTTCATCGCCGGGGAGCCGATGAATGCGGCCACGTAGAGGTTGGCGGGTCGCGCGTACAGCTCCTGCGGCGTGTCGACCTGCTGGATCCGCCCGTCCCGCATGACAGCCACGCGCTGACCCAGCGTCATCGCCTCGATCTGGTCGTGCGTGACGTAGATCGTCGTCGTGGCGAGCCGGCCGTGCAGGGCGGCCAGCTGCGCACGCATGGTGACGCGGAGCTTCGCATCGAGGTTCGAGAGTGGCTCGTCCATGAGGAACGCTTTCGGCTCCCGCACGATCGCGCGTCCCATCGCGACGCGCTGGCGCTGCCCTCCCGACAGCGCGGCCGGCTTGCGGTCGAGGAGCTGGTCGAGACCGAGGAGCTGCGCTGCGCGCGCGACTCGCTCGGCGATCTCGCGCTTCGGCGTCTTGCGCACCTTCAGCCCGTAGCCGAGGTTCTGGCGCACGGTCATATGCGGGTAGAGCGCATAGCTCTGGAAGACCATGGCGATGTCCCTGGCGCGCGGCGGCAGGCCGGTCACGTCGCGCTCGCCGATCGAGATCGTCCCCGCCGTCACCTCTTCGAGCCCGGCGATCATCCGCAGCAGCGTCGACTTGCCGCAGCCCGACGGACCCACGAGGACGAGGAATTCGCCGCTGGCGATCGTGAGCGAGACGCCGTCCACGGCAACCACATCGCCGGAGAAGATCTTGCTGACGTTGTCGAGGACGATATCGGCCACCGAAACGATCGTGGAGTCTATACCGCATCTGCCGACTGAGCGCAATGGCATTGACCACTCCCCTAGGTGCCTCTATAGTCGCCTGCACGATGGAGTCGGTCGATGCCCAGCCGAAGATGACGAAGCAGAGCGCGGCGCGGCAGCAGGTGCTCGAGCTCATCGAGCGGCTCGGCGTCGGCACCGCCATCCCCTCCGAGCGCCAGCTCAGCGCAGACCTCGGCGTCTCGCGACTGACCGTCCGTGCCGCACTCGACGACCTCGCACGCGAGGGCTACCTTGTGCGCCGGCGCGGCAGCGGCACCTATGTCCAGCAGCCGAAGATCTCGCAGCAGCTCACGATGACCTCGTTCAGCGAGGACATGCGCCGGCGCGGCATGGCGCCGAGCAGCACGACGCTCTCGCTCACCCGCCAGCTGGCCGGGCCTCGCCTCGGCCGTTTCCTCAATGTCTCTCCAGGAGACGAAGTCGTGGTCGTCAAGCGACTTCGGCTCGCCGACGGTGTCTCGATGGCGATCGAGACGCTCCACGTCCCGGCTAATGTCGTTCCGGGCGTCGAGCCGCGTGACCTGGAGGGCTCCTTCTACGAACTCCTGCGGACTCGGTACCGCATCGAGATCGCGACGGCGATGCAGACCATCGAGCCGACCGTGACGAACGAGGAGGAGTCGGCCGCGCTCGAGGTGCCGCTCCACTCGCCCGCGTTCCTCTTCGAGCGCACGAGCCGCGATGCGAGCGGCCGAACGCTCGAGTTCGTCCACTCGATCTACCGCGGCGATCGCTACCAGATCGTCTCCGAGCTGACGTCCTCGTAACCCGTCTGACACCGGACCTTGACAAGAGTGGTCTGGTGTGGGAGATTCCGGGCGTGGCCGATTGGTATAGACCATTCGACGCACCGCTGGACGGCGTCCGTCCCCCGGCCACAGACGTTTTGGACGCCCCGCTCGCGCGTCGACGCCTGAGGGAGATCTAGTATGAGATACCGGGTTCTCGCGGTGGTCGCCGCCGCGGTCGCGCTCTCGGTCGTCGCCGCGACGACCGCCCAGAGCGGTAAAGCAGCGGGCCACACGCTCACAGTGTGGCTCCAGGTGGATGCGCAGAACGGCTGGCCGGGGATCGTCGCGGCCGCGAACAATGCGTTCGAGAACTCGCATCCGGGCTGGAACGTCAACGTCCAGTACCAGCAGTGGACTACCCACCTTTCGAAGTTCGACGCCACGATCGCCGGCAACGACACGCCGGACGTCATCGAGATGGGAAACACCGAGATGACGGCGTACATGGCGGCGAACGAGTTCGTGAACCTGAGCGCGGACAAGGGACAGTTCGACAACTCCAAAAATTGGCTCACAGGCATGAAGGCCTGGGGGACGTACTTCGGCAAGCTGTACGGCATCCCGTACTACGCCGGCTCGCGGGTAATCACCTACCGCAGCGACCTGTTCAAGAAGGCGGGCTTCAAGAAGGCGCCGAAGAGCATGGCGCAATTCCAGGCCGAGCTCGTCAAGATCGGGAAGATGGAGAGGCACAAGAAGGGCTTCTCACCCCTCTACGTCGGCGGCGAGGACTGGTACACCGCGCTGAGCTTCGTCTTCGACTACAAGGGCTCGATCGCGAAGTACTCGCACGGCAAGTGGCACGGGACGCTCGCTTCGAAGAACTCGCTCAAGGGGCTGAAGAGGTTCAAGGCCTTCTTCGACGCCACGCAGGCGAAGCGGACGGCGACCCTCGACGCCAGCGGGCTCGGCGCCGGAAACCCGTACCCGTACACCGTCTTCTCGCAGGGACTCACGGCCGCGAACTACGGGCCTGCCTGGTACACGTGCTGCACCACCGCCAAGGGTGGCCCGAACTTCACGAAGGTCACTAAGCAGTTCGTGATGCCGAGCCACGTCAAGGGCAAGCCGATCCCAGGCTTCCTCGGCGGCTCGACCCTCGCGGTACCGGTTCAGAGCAACGCGAAGTCACAGGCCGTGGCCTGGATGGCGGACTTCACCAGCAACGCCAACGAAAAGGCGCTGGAGCAGAAAGGGAACATCCCGAATGCGACCAACCTGCTCGGCAACAACGTGAACGAGCAGGCGGCCAAGCGGAGCTGGTTCATTCCGCAGGCGAAGCACTGGGTCGACGTCGAGAACGGCAACATCCTGAAGACGATGCTCGGCCAGATCCTCACGGGTCACCTCTCGGTCGCGAAGGCTGCGCAGGTGGCCGACTCGAACATCGCGCAAACCCTCAACGAGTCGTAGGCCGCTCCTGAGCGGGAGCGACACCGCGCTCACTGCCGCCGCCGCGACCATCCGGTCGCGGCGGCGGCTGACGGGCCGCCGCCTCGCGAGTGGAGCGGTTCCGTTCCTCCTCGTCCTCCCGGTCGTCGCGGTAATCGGGGCGATCCTCGGCTACCCGATCTACAACCTCGTTCGGCTCTCGCTCGAGCGTTACGGGCTGTTCGAGCTCGTCTCGCACCACGGCATCTACGTCGGGCTCGCGAACTTCGGCAGCGTCCTCCATGACCCGATCTTCTGGCACACGCTGCTGCGCACCGTGGTCTTCACCGCGGCAAACGTGGGGCTGACGATGGTCGGAGGAACGTTGATCGCGCTGCTCCTCCTGCGCATCTCGAAGTGGGTCCGGATCCTCCTCACTGCAGGGCTGATCCTCGTCTGGTCGATGCCGCCGGTCGTCGCCGTACAGGTCTGGAGCTGGCTGACGAGCAGCCAGAACGGTGTCCTCAACTACATCTTGACCGAGCTCCACATCGGTAACTACTTCGAGCACAACTGGTACGCGACGACGTTCTCGCAACTGGCGATGGCGGCGACGCTCATCGTTTGGGGTGCGCTGCCGTTCGTTGTGATCACGGTCTACGCGGCGCTCTCGCAGGTGCCGCACGAGCTCGTCGAGGCAGCGGAGATCGACGGTGCGCGTGCGTGGCGCGTCTTCAAGGACGTGACCATGCCGGTGATCATGCCCGTCCTGCTCATCCTGACGAGCCTCTCGATCCTCTGGGACTTCGGCGTGTTCACCCAGGTGTACCTGCTGATCGGTCAGGGCCACATCGTCCCCGCCAACTACACGATGGGGGTCTACGTCTACGAGGAGGGCTACGTGCTCCACGACTTCGGTCGTGGCGCCGCGATCTCGCTTCTGATGCTCGCCATCGTCGCTGCGATGAGCGTCGTCTACGTCCGCAAGATGGTGCGGATCGGGGAGGTCGAATGACGCACCGCGTCCTCCGCCGCGCCGGCTGGAACACGCTCGGCCTCGCCGTCTTCGCCGTGATGGTCTTCCCGGTCTTCTGGATGGTCTCGAGCGCGTTCAAGCCGACAGGCGAACTCAACAGCGTCACGCCGACGTGGCTCTCCGGGAGTCCGACCCTTGCGCATTTCCGCGCAGTGCTGCACCGACCCTACTTTTGGACCGACGTCAAGAACAGCCTGATCGTCGTCACGGTGACGGTCGCGATCGCCGTAGTGCTCGCTTTTCTGGCGGCGATCGCACTCGCGAAGTACCGATTCACGGGCCGGAAGCTCTTCATCGTGCTCGTGATCGGGATCCAGATGCTGCCTGCCGTGGGCTTGATCATCCCGCTGTATGTGTTGCTTGCCAAATACGGACAGGTGAACAAGTTGACGGGGGTGATCCTCGTCTACCTGACGACGGCGCTGCCCTTCTCGGTCTGGACGCTGCGCGGCTTCCTGATCGGGATCCCGAAGGATCTCGAGGAAGCCGCGATGGTCGACGGCTCCACGCGGTTCGGCGCCTTCGCGCGGATCCTGCTGCCGCTCGTAGCCCCGGGCCTCGTCGCGACGTCGGTGTTCACCTTCATCACCGTGTGGAACGAGTTCGTGTTCGCCAACGTCCTCCTGAGCAACCCGCAGTCGCAGACGATCACGGTCTGGCTGGCGAACTTCTACGGCGGGAGCATCGGCGGCGTCGACTGGGGCGCCGTCATGGCCGCCTCGACGCTGATCGCGATCCCGGTCGTCATCTTCTTCCTCCTCGTCCAGCGCCGGATCGCGTTCGGTCTGACCTCAGGCGCTGTGAAAGCATAGGGTGGTCATGACCACTTCGATGCCTCGCGCCGGCTGTTCGTACTTCGGCGTCCGGATCCCGCGCCACGTGAAAAGGGACATGGACGACCTCGCCGCCCGCGGCTACACCGGCGTCCTCCACACGTTCTCCGAGAATGATTTCGCCTACTACCGCGACACGATGGCCGAGATCGTCGCCGTCTCCCACGCCGCCGGCCTCAGCGTCCAGGCGAGCCCGTGGGGGCTCGGCCGCACGTTCGGCGGCGAGGCCGAAAGCCGCTGGGTCGCGTTCCATCCCGAGGAGTGCCAGGTGCTCGACGACGGGCGACGGGTCGCCGCCGCCTGCCTCAACAGCGACGCCTACCGCGAATTCTGCAAGGAGTGGGCCGGCTGGGTGCTCGAGTGTGGTGTCGACTCGGTCTTCTGGGACGAGCCCGCGTGGGTCGTCCCGATGCACGTCGGCGTCGACGATCCGGAGCGCTGGACGTGCCGCTGCGATCGGTGCGCCGAGCGTTGGGGCGGTCCGGTCCCCGGTGAGCGGACGCCGGAGGTGCAGGCGTTCCGAGAGGCCTCGGTCGTCGACTTCCTCCGCGAGATGCTGGCGCACGTCTCCGCGCACGGCGGGTCGAACGCGATCTGCCTCCTGCCTGCGACCGAGGGAACGCAGGGACTCGCCGACTGGGACGAGGTCGCGTCGCTCCCCGGCCTGGCGACGCTGGTCACCGATCCCTACTGGAAGCACTGGGACGGTTCGGCGGAGTCGTTCGTGCGCCGCTTCGCCCGGCTGCTGCGCGAGACGGCCGACCGGCACGGAGTCGGCGCGCAGCTCTGGGTGCCCAGCTTCGGGATCGACTGCCAGGACATCCCCGAGCTCGAGACGGCGATCGCGGCAGCCCGCGAGGAGGGCGTCGACGACCTCTGGACGTGGGGTTACGAAGCCTGTCGGCACATGACGCATCTCGCGACTCCGGACGCGCCGCTCGTCTGGGATGCAGTGAGCGAGGCCCTCACGGCCCGGCTGCAGACTCTCCCCGCTCCGCCGCCGGCGAAGCCGCCGGCTGCGCTCCTGGGCGGCTCCGTCGAGCCTACGCCGCTGACGGCGGAGGCTGCGCGCGCGGATCTCGCAGATCTCGACCTCCGCTCGACGCGCGATCTCGTGCGGCTCCTCAACGACGAGGACGCCACCGTTCCCGCGGCGGTCGCCGAGGCCGGCGACGCGCTCGCCGTCGCGATCGACGCGATCGTCGAGCGCATGCGCCGCGGCGGCCGGCTCGTCTATGCGGGGGCCGGCACGTCGGGAGCACTGGCCGCGCTCGACGCGGCGGAGTGCGGCTCCACTTTCGGCTCACCAGCCGGGGAGGTCCTCGCCGTCGTCGCCGAGCAGGACGCGGACGAGGACGATCGCACTGCGGCGACGAATGCGCTCCACGGGCTAGCCCTCCGGCCCGAGGACTGCGTCGTCGCCGTCAGTGCGAGCGGCTCGACACCGTTCGTGCTCGCTGCGCTCGAGGCTTCTCGCGAGACCGGTGCGCTCGGCGTTGCTGTTGCGAGCGCGCGCGACAGCCTGGCAGCCGCATTGTCCGAGCATGAGGTTGCGGTCGTGGTCGGGCCTGAGGTGATCGCGGGTTCGACGCGGCTGAAAGCCGGCACCGCGCAGAAGCTCGTCCTCAACACCATCTCGACCGTGACGATGATCCGGCTCGGCCGGACGTACGGCGGCCTGATGGTCGGCGTGCTGCCCGCCAACGAGAAGCTTCGCGAACGGGCCCGCCGCAACGTCGTGCTCGCGAGCGGCGCCTCGGAGGAACGAGTGGACGAGGCGCTGCAGGCCGCTGCCGGCGACGCGCGGGTCGCGCTCGTCTCGCTCCTCGCCGGCGTCGACGCGGCCGCCGCCCGCTCACGTCTCGAGGCATCGGACGGCTCGGTCCGGAAGGCGAGCGGGCAATGAAGCTCGGAGTCGAAGCGGCTCTGGTGCGCGGGGAGCTCATCCCCGGCGACGTCGACGTCGAGGCCGGGCGCATTGTGGCCGTCGGTCTTGCCCGCGGCCCGCGCGGCCGGGTTGCGATCCCCGGCTTCGTCGATCTCCAGGTGAACGGCTACGGCGGCGTCGACTTCCTCTCCGCTTCCGGTGACGACTACTGCCGCGCCGGCGAAGCACTGCTGCTCGCAGGCGTGACCGCGTACCAGCCGACGTTCATCACCTCCGCGGAAGAGACGACGATCGAGGCCCTGCGGGCTATGCCGAGGGGTGCGCCCGGCCCGCGCATCCTCGGCGCGCACGTCGAAGGCCCGTTCCTTTCGCCCGACCGGCCCGGCACGCATCCGCTCGTTCATCTGCGCGCTCCCGACGTCGCGCTGCTCGACCGGCTGCTAGACGCGGGCGTTGTGACACAGATGACGCTCGCGCCGGAGCTGCCGGGCGCGGATGCACTCATCGAGCGGCTGCGCGAGCGCGGCGTAGCGGTCTCGGCGGGACACACGAACGCCACCGCGGTGGAGGCCCACCACGCGTTCGACCTCGGGGTCGGTGGCGTCACGCACGTCTTCAACGCAATGCGTCCCTTCCGCTCTCGCGATCCGGGGATCGCCGGCGCTGCCCTCACTCGTGCCGGCGTCGTGATCGGGATGGTCGTCGACGGCCACCACCTGGCCGACGAGACGGTGCGTCTCATCTGGGGGTGCGCCGCAGGCCGTGTTGCGCTCGTCACCGACGCGATGGCGGCTGCCGGGGCCGGCGGCAACGGCGGAACCTTCCAGCTCGGCGACGTCGAGGTGGCGGTGGAGGACGGGGCCGCGCCGATGCGGGAGGACGGGACGCTCGCCGGCTCGGTCCTCACGATGATCGACGCGGTGCGGAATCTGCACGCACTCGGTGTTCCCTTCGAGCAGGCGGTTGGCGCGGCGACCGAGGTGCCGGCGCGCTTCCTCGCCCGTGGCGACGTCGGCTTCCTCGAGCCCGGCGCGCCCGCGGACGTCGTCGTGCTCGACGACCGGCTGGAGATCCAGACCGTCCTCTGCTCGGGGCGGAGCGATGTCGTGGCTCGAGACTGAGCTGCGCGAGCAGCCGGAGGCGCTCGCGCGTCTGCTGGAGCGCCAGGCGGGCTCGGCGCGGACAGCCGCGCAGCTCTTCCGCCGGCGGGACATCCGCTACCTCCTGATCGCGTCGCGCGGCAGCTCCTCGAACGTCGCGCGCTACGCGCAATACCTCCTCGGCCGCGCACATCGCGTGCCGGTCATGTTCGCGACGCCCTCGCTGTACACGATCTACGGCCAGCCGCCTCGTCTCGACGGCGGACTCGTGATCGGGATCTCGCAGTCCGGCGAGTCCCCGGACGTCGTCGCGGTGCTCGCGGAGGCGCGGGAGCAGGGCCGGCCGACGCTCGCCATCACCAATGACGTCGACTCGCCGCTCGCGGCGACGGCGGAGGCCGTGCTGCCCCTCGAGGCGGGGCGCGAGCAGGCGGTCGCCGCGACGAAGACGTACGTCAACTCCCTCGGCGCGGTCGCCCTTCTCTTCGCGGAGATGGGGAACGACGTGACCGCGCGGGAGGAGCTCGCGCGAATCCCCGAAGCGCTTGCCGCGCAGATCGAGCTGTCTCTCACCGACACCCCGTCTCTGGAGGAGTATCGGGATGCAGTGGGGCTGACGGTCGTCGCACGCGGGGTCAACTACGGAACCGGCTACGAGATCGCGCTCAAGATCCGCGAGCTATCCGGCCTCGTCACCGAGGCCTACTCGCCGGCCGATCTCATGCACGGCCCGATCGCCGCCATCCAGCCTGGCTGGCCCGTCGTGGTCGTCGCGCCGAGCGGACCGGCGCGGCCGAGCGTCGAGGAGATCGTGCCGCCGTTGCGCGCACGGGGTGCACGCCTCATGGCGGTCTCCGACGTGCGCGCGGTGCTGCGCCGGGCGCAGACGAAGCTCGTGCTGGCGCCGGGCGTTCCGGAGTGGCTCAGCCCGCTGACGGCTGTGGTTCCCGGCCAGGTGGCGGCGATGCGTCTGACGAGCTTGCGCGGGCTGGACCTCGACAGTCCGGTCGGGCTCCGCAAGGTGACGCTGACTCGATAGGCCGAGAAATGCGAAGCGGCCGCGCCTCGTGGCTGCGGCCGCTTCGTTGCCACAGATCGTGGCAGACGCTGTCGCGTCTGGTTAGTGCCGGGACTGGTCGATGATGTGCAGCGCCTTCGCGTTGGTCGTCAGCGTCGTCACCAGGCTCGTGTCGCCCTTCCTGTGCAGCGGAGCCTTGAACTTGAGGACTCCCTTGTCGTTGTCGGTGATCGTCGTCGCGCCGTTCTTCATCCTGACACGCGTGTTCATCGTGGTCGCGAACGGCATGGTCAGGCCATTCAGTGCCCGGCCGTGGTAGTTGGAGTGCTTGACGGTGATCGAGATCGAGCCTGCGGTGTCGGCCGTCGCCGCCTGGTAGCTCGACAGCGTCCCCTTGAGGACGTACATGACCATCGGGTTCGACTTGCCGCGGGTCGGGTGCGCCTTCGCGAAGGCGACGCTTGTCGGAATCGCCAGCGCCACCACGACGAGAACAATTGCCTTCTTCATCCTGTGAACTCTCCTCACTGGGGTTCGCACCTTTCCCTTCGCGACCAATCGTGCTGGCGGTACATCAGCTCCGCAACACCGTTGTGTAAGAGCGACGTAAAGCGGCCTTCGGGACGCAGCGCCTCGGGTTGTCTCATTCACATCTATCTCACATGAATTGCCCGTCGGTCGTCCGTAGGCTGCCCGGATGAGCAAGCTCCGAGTACTCAGGCGGGGTAACGCCTGGGCCCACGCGGAGGAGCTCAGCTCGCTCTTCGTCGTCTCCCTGCCCCGCTCGCTCTCGAGCCTGCTCTACGTCGCGGCTGCCCGCGCGGTCGGCCTCTCGGAGCCCGCGTGGACGAGCGACGGCGAGATTCTCAATCGCGATCGCGTGCCCCGCCGGGTGCAGAGCCGAATGCAGAGCCTGGTCCCGGACGAGCGTTTCACCCTCCTCGGTGCGGCGCCCGACGTCTTCGCAAACATGACGACCTACCTCGACGATGCGGCGCTCCGGCAGGGCTTCGCGTACAAGGACGTCGTCCAGCCGTTTGTGATCGGCGGTTGGGAGGGTCTCGGCGACTTCAAGGTTCTCAAGGTGCGCCGGAACGTGGCTGAGGTCGCGTACACGATGCTGAAGCGGCAGTGGCTGTATCCAGCCCATGCGGCGAGCGTCTTCGACGCGCATCCGTGGGCGCTCGTGGAAGGACTCGTCCGGGCAGGGGCCGTGCTCGATGCGCTGCCGGGCGAGACGGTGGACTACGCGCGCGCCGTGCTCGACCACGGTCCGCTCGAGGCCGCGCTCGGCCGCCTCTATCCCGATGCGCCGCTGGCACCTCCCCGCTACATCGACCGCGGTTTTGCGCGCACCCGCCTGCGGCTCGAGGCAGAGCGGCGCGACTCGCTCGTCTTCCGCCGGCTCGAGTGGATCGTCTCGGCAGTCCGGGAGCGGTTGCGCTTCGACGACCCGTGTGAGGAAATCGCCGAGGCGCTTCCCTAGGAAGGCTCTGCGGGCGCCTGGGCCAGGCGGCGTATCCAGGGCAGGGCGAGGAGCCCGATGACGAGCGTGGGCAGGACGATCACTCCACGGTAGAGAAGCACCGCGGCCACGACGTGTGCGTTCGAGGCGCCGAAGCCCACCAGGGTGCCGATCATGCCCAGCTCGACGACGCCGATTCCGCCGGGAGTGAGTGGCAACGAGCTGATCACGCGTCCGATCGCCCAAGCGAGGAACGCCTCGCTCGCCGGCAGGCTGGCGAACGAGATCCCCACTGCGCGCAGGGACAGCTCGAAGACCACGTAGGCAGTGAGCTGGTTGGCGAGGGTGGCCACGGTCAGCCTCAGCCAGCGCCGGCGGAGCAGTACGAGCCGTTCGGCCCGCAGCCTCACGAGGCTCTCCCCGCTCCAGTCCGGCGGGCGTCGGCGGAAGAGCCGGGCGACCCTCGCGGCCAGGCGCGCAGAGACGTCGCCGAGCCACCGGGCCGCTCCCGCGCTTCGCAGTGCCGCCACGGTCAGCCCGACGATGACCGCGCCGCCCGCCGCGCTCACGCCTGCGATTGCGAGCGTGGAACTCGAGAGTTCTCCGGTGGCGAAGACGAGGATCGCCCCGACCAGCGGGTAGACGAGGATCATCACCTGGCTCCAGATGCCGGTCACCGCGACTGCGAAAGCAGCGTGTCCGCGATCCACGTGCAGCCTGCGCAGGAAGCCAAAGGAGATTGCCATTCCGAGTGGGGCCCCTCCGGGAAGCAGGGTTGTCAGCGCCGTGGAGGCCTGAGTGAAGGCGAGCGCTGCCAGAAACCGCAGCCGCGGGAGAACCGCCTGCCACGGCAGCGCGGTGGTCACGATGTCGAGCAGCGCTCCCGCTGCGAGAGCGGCGATCCACGGCGCGGAGACGGTCCCGAGCCGGTGCGCGACGCTCCCGTAGCTCGCGATGCGCGGGACGACCTCGATGAAGACGGCCGCGGCGAGCGCGACACCGAGCGCGAAGCGGAGGACGGCCCGGCGGCTACTCCGCATGGGCGCAGTCTAGGAACCGGCTTCGCGGGGCTGCGCTGCTAGCCTCACGCCGCCATGAAGGTCCTCGTCACCGGCGGCGCCGGCTTCATCGGCGCCCACGTCGCCCGGCACCTTCTCGCGGCAGATCACGACGTGGTCGTCCTCGACGACCTCAGCGGTGGCTACGAGGAAAACGTTCCCGAGGGGGCGAGCTTCGTCGTCGGCTCGGTCGCCGATCCGGACGTCGTGGAGGAGCTCTTCCGGACGCACGAGTTCTCCCACGTCTTCCACCTGGCCGCCTACGCGGCCGAGGGACTGTCTCACTTCATCCGCCGCTTCAACTACACGAACAACGTGCTGGGCTCGATCAACGTCCTCAACTCCGCCCTCCGGGCCGAGGCCGTCGAGCGCTTCGTCTTCGCCAGCTCGATCGCCGTCTACGGCCCCGCCCAGACGCCGATGTCGGAGGACGTCGTCCCGGAGCCGGAAGACCCGTACGGGATCGCGAAGTACACCGTCGAGCTCGATCTCGCCGCCGCCCAGCGGATGTTCGGCCTCGACTACACGATCTTTCGCCCTCACAACGTCTACGGCGAGCTGCAGAACTCCGCGGATCCGTACCGGAACGTGATCGGGATCTTCATGAACCAGGTGATGGGCGGCCGGCCGATGACCGTCTTCGGCGACGGCCTGCAGACGCGGGCGTTCACCCACATCGACGACGTCGCCCCCGTGATCGCGCGCTCGATCGATGTCCCCGAGGCGGCGAACGAGGTCTTCAACGTCGGCGCCGACATGCCGTACACGGTGCTCGACCTCGCCCGCGCGGTCGCGCGCGCCTTCGACGTGGCCGAGCCGGAGATCGACTTCCTCCCTGCGCGGAAGGAGGTCGTCCATGCCTTCTCCGACCATGCGAAGCTGCACTCCGTCTTCGGTAAGGAGACGACGGTGTCGCTCGACGACGGCCTGCGCCGGATGGCCGACTGGGCGCGGGAGACAGGCGTTCGCGAGCCGACCCGCTTCGAGAGCGTCGAGGTGCTGCGCAACCTGCCGCCCTCGTGGGCGGAGGGTCTGACGCAGACCGTTTAGTGCCCGACGTCTCCGTCTCGCTCGTCAACACGAACAGCCGCGAGTTGCTGCTCGCCTGCCTCGAGTCCCTCCGGAGGGCACCGCGGTCGAGGTCGTCGTCCTCGACAACGCGTCGGAGGACGGGTCTGCGGCCGCGGTCCGCGAGCGCTTCCCGGCCGTTCGAGTGATCGAGCAGCGGCACCGGGCGGGCTTCGGTGCCAACCACAACACCGTCATCCATGCCACGACGGGCCGCTTCGTCTTCGTGCTCAACGAGGACACCACCAGCGACGACTGGGGCTTCGAGCGGATGGTTGCCCACCTGGACGCGAACCCGCGGGTCGCCGCACTCGGCCCGAGGCTCGTCTATCCCGACGGGCGCCCGCAGGCGTCGGCGTGGCGCTTTCCGTCGCCCACGAGCGCCGCGCTCGGCCTGCTGACCCTCGGCCGCGCCGGAATCGTCCAGTCGGGCGGGAGCGAGACCCGGGACGTCGACTGGGCCATGGCGGCCGCGCTTCTCGTCCGTCGCGAGGCACTCGACGAGGTCGGCCTCTTCGACGAGGAGTTCTTCATCTATTCCGAAGAGACCGATCTCTCGCGGCGCCTACGCGGCGCGGGTTGGCGGACGCAGTACTTCCCGCAGGTGACCGTCGTGCACCACGAATCGCAGTTCAGCGCCGGAATCCCCGAGCGGCGGATCAACGAGATGTGGCGCGGCCGACACCGCTACTGGCGCAAGCACCACTCCGCTTTGGGTGTCGGCGTCGCCGCCCTCTGCACGGGCGGGCAGTACGCGGCGCGCGCGCTGCTCCGGGCACGCGACCCCGACTTCGCCGGCCGGATGCGGCTGCACGCGCGTGACGCGGTCCGGGTACGCGGGCCCGGCCTCCGCGAGCTCGCGGAGGACTGGAACCGCGACCACGGAGGCCTCTAGTGGAGCCGCTTGACCGCCGTCGATCTTCCACCGCTTAGGCAGATCTCACTTCGCGCGGCAAACTTAGAGCGGAAATGCTCGTTCTGGTTGCAGATGACGACCGTGCGGTACGCGAGGCGCTGGAGCGCGCGCTGCAGTTGCACGGGTACGAGGTCGCCCTCGCGTCCGACGGCGACACGGCTCTGACGGCCGTGGACTCCCGCACGCCCGACGCGGTCGTTCTCGACGTGATGATGCCGGGGCTCGACGGCCTCGACGTGACACGGCGTCTGCGGCGGCAGGGGAACCGCATCCCGATCCTCCTGCTCACGGCGCGCGACGCTGTCGGCGACCGGGTCGAAGGGCTCGACGCCGGCGCCGACGACTATCTCCCGAAGCCGTACGACCTGGAGGAGCTTCTCGCGCGGGTGCGTGCGCTCCTGCGCCGCTCGAAGCCTGAGGAGCCGGGCGAAGTCCTCCGTTTCGCGGACCTGACCCTGGACCTGGGCTCGATGGACGCACGCCGCGGCGGCCGCCGCTTCGAGCTGACGACCACCGAGGCGCATCTGCTCGAGCTGTTCATGCGGAACCCGCGCCAGGTGCTGCCGCGCTCGCTCATCTACGAGCGCGTCTGGGGCTACGACTTCAGCCACTCCTCGAACGCACTCGACGTCTACGTCGGCTATCTCCGCCGGAAGACGGAGGCCGAGGACGAGTCGCGTCTGATCCACACCGTCCGCGGCACGGGCTACGTGCTGCGCGAGCCGTGAGCCTCCGGACCCGTCTGACGCTTGTTGCCGCCGGCGTTGTCGCCGTCGTGGTCGCGCTCGCCTGTACAGCGACGTATTTCCTAATGCGCCACCAGCTCTACTCGCAGGTGGACACCCAGCTCACGGAACATGCGCAGAATCCGGACGCAAACACCAACGGTTTCAATCAGTATCAGCAGGACTACGTCGCGAAGATATTTCCCGACGGTGTCGCTACGGCCGACAGCGCAAACTTGCCCATCGACTCGCAGATCAAGGCGGTTGCGGCCGGTCGAGGGCACCGCTTCTACCGCGACATCACCGTCACGGGCCACAACCTCGTGACCGGAAACACGCTGACGTTGCCGATGCGTGAGGCGGTGCTGCCGGTCGAAGGTGGAGGGGCGGTCGTCGTCGCGCGCGACATCAGCTACATCAAGCGCGATCTCGACCGGCTACGACTCGTTCTGATCCTCGTTTCGCTGGGCGGGATTGCGGTCGCTGCAGCAGCTGCGCGGCTCGTTGCTAACGCAACCCTCGCGCCGGTACGGCGGTTAACGGCAGCCGCTGAGCGAATCGCCGAGACCGGCGAGCCGAGCGAGCGTGTTCCGGAAGGAGGTCACGACGAGCTCGCTGCCCTCGGTGCGTCGTTCAACACGATGCTCGCCGCGCTCGAGGAGTCGCTGGACACGCAGCGGCGGTTCGTGGCAGACGCCTCGCACGAGCTGCGGACGCCGTTGACCAGCCTGCAGACGAACATCGATGTCCTGCGAGGCGACATCGAGCTCGATCCCGAGCAGCGCGGGCGCTTGCTCGAGGACCTTCACCGCGAGTCGCAGGAGATGCGTGCGCTCATCGCCGGGCTACTCGAGCTTGCCCAGCACGGCGCGCAGGCCGAGAAGCAGGAGTTTCAGCTCGACGAGGTGGTCGAGGACGCGCTCGAGCGAGCACGCACCCGGTTTCCCGAGGTCTCATGGGAGCCCGACGGGCTCGAGCCCACGATCGTCGACGGCTATCGCGACCGGATGGAGCGTGCCGTGTGGAACCTGCTCGAGAACGCGGGGAAGTGGAGCGGCGACGGCAGCTCGGTCGAGGTCTCGCTCGCCGCCGGCGAGCTGCAGGTGCGCGACCACGGACCGGGATTCGCCGACGAGGATCGGCCCCTCGTCTTCGACCGTTTCTACCGCTCGGCCGCCGCCCGGTCGATGCCCGGAGCCGGTCTCGGGCTGGCGATCGTTCGCGAGGTGGCCGAAGCTCACGGCGGCACGGTGGAGGCCGAGAACGCCCGGGACGGCGGCGCCGTGGTGCGTCTGAGTCTCAACGGAGCAGCCCGCCGGGGGAACGGCAGAGACCTTTAGCGCGCTCTTAGAGAGTTTTCATCATGTTGTGATTCGATTCGAGTCGCATCGAACCCTCCCGGCTCGGCCGCTTCGGCGGGCCGCGGCCAGCCCGGTCCGGCGTCTTCCCGGATCCCCTGCGGTGAAGGCGCCGGGCTGAGCGGCTGGTGAGGAGCAGGAGGGAGTGCGATCCAGACATCCGCTCCGCCCGACGGCCCGTTGGCGACGCCCGCCGCGCCCCCGTGTGCTCGCGCTACGAGCTCGACAATCGAGAGGCCGAGGCCCGAGCCGCCGCGACTGCGTGCTTCGTCGGCTCGGCTGAAGCGGTCGAAGGCGCGGGGACGAAAGTCGTCGGGAAGACCGGCGCCTCTGTCGCGGACGTGAAGCTCGACGAACCCATTCCGTTCCTCCGCAGCCAGCTCTACGGTGCCCTCGCCGTGCGTGAGAGCGTTGTCGACGAGGTTCACGAGCGCCTGGCCGACGCGAAGCGGATCCGCGTGGAGGTTGAGGGCGGTGTCCCGGACCCGCAGCTTCCGGCCGAGCCGATCCGCGCGACTCGCAAAGCGGGCCGCCGCGTCGGCGAGCAGGTCGCCGGCGGCGACGACCTCGAGCCGCAGCGGCAGCGAGCCCTCGTCGGCCCGGGCGATGAAGAGGAGGTCCTCGGCGAGCCGCGACAGGCGTTGCGTCTCCTCGGCGGCCGAGCGGAGCGCGCTCTCGAGCTCCTCGTGTGAACGCGGCCGCCGTAGCGCGAGGTCGAGCTCCGTACGCAGCAGCGCGAGGGGGGTCCGGAGCTCGTGGCTGGCGTCCGCGACGAAACGCCGCTCGTGTTCGACGGCCGCCTGCAGGCGGGCGAGCATCTCGTTCAGGGTCACCGCGAGCCGCGAAACCTCGTCGCCCGCCGGCGGTACCGGCAGGTGGCTCGGCTCGCCCGGGGTCACGGCCTCCGCTCGTCGGCGCAGATCCTCGACCGGGCGAAGCGCGCCGGCGGCGAGCGCGTAGCCGCCGAGCGAGGCCGCGAGCAGAGCGAGGGGGAGAAAGATGAGCAGCTCGTGTCGCAGATGGTCGAGCGACTCGCTTCTCGACGCGAGCGAGCGGGCGAGCACGGCGACCCCGGTGCCCGAGGACGCGGGCTGCGCGAGCACGCGCCACTGCCCCTTGCGTCCGGGGAGCTGCGAGTTCAGCCACACGCGCCGGCCGGCATTCGCGTCCGCGAGAACCTGCCGGCCGACGAGCGGCGGTTGCCCCGGCGGTTGCGAGTCGCGCATCCTCCCTTGTGGATCGAACAGCTGCGCCAGGGTCCGGCCGCTGCCCGTGTCGGTGTCGACCTTGCCCGAGCTGCTTTCTTCCCGGGCCTGTCCGACGAGCGTCTGGTCGACGGTTCCGAGCAGCTCCCTGGCGACGCGCTGGTACACGAATAGCCCGACCGCCGCCAGCACGACGGCCATCGCGGCGGCAAAGCCGAGGGTGAGACGGACGCGGATCGGCAGCCGATTCACGGCGTCAGTCTGCGCGTAGCCGGTAGCCGACGCCTCGCACCGTCTCGATCGAGTCCTCGCCGAAGGGGCGGTCGATCTTCTCGCGCAGATAGCGGACGTAGACGTCGACGACGTTGGAGCGGCTCTCGAAGGCGATGTCCCACGCCCCGTCGAGCAGCTGGGTGCGGCTGAGCGTCAGGCCGGGGCGGCGCATGAACAGCTCGAGCATCGCGAACTCCTTCGCCGACAGGTCGAGCTCCTGCTCGCCGCGCCACGCACGATGTGCCGCCGGATCGAGGCGGAGGTCGCCGACCTCGAGCACGGTCGGCCGCTCGACCTGTCCGCGCCGGGTCAGGGCTCGGATACGCGCGAGCAGCTCCTCGAAGGCGAAGGGCTTGGTGAGGTAGTCGTCGGCGCCCGCATCGAGGCCGCTGACCCGATCGTCGACGGCGTCACGCGCCGTCAGCATCAGCACCGGTGTCCAGACCTTCTCGCGGCGTAGGCGGCGGCAGATCTCGAAGCCGTCCGCCCCCGGCAGCATCACGTCGAGGACGATCGCGTCATACGGGACGGCGCGCGCCATCCAGAGCGCCTCCTCGCCGCGATCGGCGACGTCGGCTGAATAGCCCTCCTCCCGCAGGCCACGGCCGAGGAGCTCGCCGAGCTTCTTCTCGTCTTCCACCACGAGAACGCGCATGTCGTAGCCATTGTCGCGTGACATGTGAGAACGGCGTGAGCGCTTCAGCGCGTTCTCATCCGCGTTCGCTCCGATAGGAGCGTGTTGACGAAAGAGCAGCGGACGCTGGAAGGCCGGCCCGCGCGGGCACCGTCGCCGGTGGGGCGCAGCGGGGGAGCCGACGGAAACGAGCGGATCACCGCCGCGACGGCCGTCGTACTCGTCGTGCTGCTTGCGGCTCTCGGCGTCACGATCCTCTCGATCGGCCCGCTGATCTGGTGGCACGTGCTGCTCGGGATGCTCCTGATCCCGCCGGTCCTCCTCAAGCTCGGCAGTACCGGTTGGCGCTTCGAGCGCTACTACGCCCGTTCCTCGGAGTACGTCCGCCGTGGGCCCCCGCTCCTGCCGCTGCGCCTGATGGCGCCGCTCGTGATCGCCGCCACGCTCGCCGTCTTCGCGACCGGGGTCGCGCTGCTGGTCGTCGGCCCTGCCGGAGGCGTCCTGGTGGGGCTCCACAAGGTGTCGTTCGTCGTCTGGTTCGTGGTCACGGCGATCCACGTGCTCGCGCACCTCCGGTCGATCCCCAAGCTCGCGACCGCTGATTGGCGGCGGCGGCCCCTACCGCTGGAGCAGCGCGTGCCCGGTACCGCCTGGCGCCGTCTGCTGCTGGCGGGCTCGATAGTCGTGGGCGCGATCCTCGCGATCGCGACGGTCCGCTACGCGCAGCCGTGGGTCCACTTCTTCGCCTTCAGCCAAGGAGGCGACGGCTAGTTCGAGCGCCAGCGGCGGAGAATCGCGAGTGCGTCGTCGAGCGAGTCGACCACGGTGCCGCCGCCGGCAGCGATGCAGCCGCGGACGAAGAGGTTCGTCGCGAACTCGCCGCGCCGCTCGCCGCGCAGGTCCGTGAGCAGGCCGACCACTCCCTTGCGCTCCGGATCTCGCTGTTTCAGTCCGTGGAAGAGGCCGATCTCGCAGGCCGTGCCGTCGTCGACAGACGGCCCGTCGAGGACGGCGAGCACCGCGTCGGCGGACTCGACTCCGCCCGCGTCGACGGCGAACACCGCTTCGGGGGTGGCGTCGCTGCCCCACGAGCCCCTGCTCGTGAGGCACGAAGACCTCGAAGCCCTCAGTCCGGAGCCGGCCGGCGCAGTCGGCGAGGAACGTTCGCTCATACGGCGTGAACATCGGCCCGGCGAGGTAGATGCGCATCGGCCTAGTCTCGCCGAAGCAAGGTCAGGGAGTGGGCATCCACCGCGAGGAGCGTCCGCGCCCCGAGCGGCTCGTCCGGCGCCTCGCCGGTCGCCAGCTCGACCTGCCAGCGCGCGCCGAAGCGCCGCGTCGGCAGCGTGAAGACGACCGGCTCGGGGCGCGCGTTGAACACCAGCAGGAACGACTCGCCGAAGATGGGGTCGCCGTGCGGCGTCTGCTCGCGGATCTCCCGGCCGTTGAGGAAGACCCCGAGCGTCCGCGTCTCTGAGCTCGTCCAGTCGCGTTGCGTCATCCGCCGCCCGTCCGGCCGGAACCACCACGCGTCCGGCAGGCCGCTCTCGCCGGCCTTGCCTCTGAGGAACGACGTCCGCCGAAAGACCGGGTGCTGCCGCCGTAGCGCTATCACTCGGCGCGCGAACTCGAGCAGCTCGCCGTCCGCCGCCTCCCAGTCGAACCAGGAAATCTCGTTGTCCTGGCACCAGGCGTTGTTGTTGCCGCCCTGCGTCCGCCCGAGCTCGTCGCCGCCGAGCAGCATCGGCACGCCCTGCGAGAGGAGGAGCGTGGTGAGGAAGTTCCGTTGCTGTCGTGCCCGCAGCGCGAGCACGGCCGGGTCGTCGGTCGGCCCCTCGGCGCCGAGGTTCCACGAGCGGTTGTCGTCGCTGCCGTCGCGGTTGTCCTCGAGGTTCGCGTCGTTGTGCTTCTCGTTGTAGGAGACGAGGTCGCGCAGCGTGAACCCGTCGTGGGCGGTGAGGAAATTGATGGAGGCGAGGTCGCGGCCGTCTTCGCCGTACAGGTCCGAGGAGCCGGTGAAGCGCTGCGCGAACTCGCCCACGTTGCCCTGGCCGCGCCAGAAGTCGCGCACTGAGTCGCGGTACTTCCCGTTCCACTCGGCCCAGAGCACCGGGAAGTTGCCGACCTGATAGCCGCCGGGCCCGACGTCCCAAGGCTCCGCGATCAGCTTGACCTGCGAGAGCACCGGGTCCTGGTGGATGATGTCGAAGAAGGCCGAGAGCCGGTCGACGTCGTAGAGCTCCCGCGCGAGCGCCGACGCGAGATCGAAGCGGAAGCCGTCGACATGGCACTCGAGCACCCAGTGGCGGAGCGAGTCCATGATCAAGCCGCAGCACCGAGGGATGCATGGGGTTGAGCGAGTTGCCGGTCCCCGTGAAATCCATGTAGTAGCGCGGCTCGTCCGGCATGAGCCGGTAGTAGCTGCGGTTGTCGAGGCCGCGGAAGGAGAGCATCGGCCCGAGGTGGTTTCCCTCGGCCGTGTGGTTGTAGACGACGTCGAGGATCACCTCGATCCCGGCCCCGTGCAGGGCCTTCACCATCCCTTTGAACTCGCGTACCTGCTCGCCGCTCCTGCCCGTCGCGGCGTACAGTGCGTGCGGCGCGAGGTAGCCGATCGAGGAGTAGCCCCAGTAGTTGGAGAGCCCGCGATCGTGGAGGAACCCCTCGTCGGCGATGTGGTGGATCGGCAGCAGCTCGACCGCCGTGACGCCGAGCTCGCGGAAGTACGCGAGTGCCGGCTCGGAGGCAAGTGCGGCGTATGTGCCGCGCAGGTCGTCTCGGATCTCGGGGTGCCGCTGGGTGAACCCCTTCACGTGCACCTCGTAGATCACGGTGTCGTTCCACGCCGTTCGCGGCGCCCCGTCGTCTTCCCAGTCGAAGGCGGGGTCGACCACGACGCACTTCGGGATGGCATCGGCGTCGTCCTCGTCGTCGAGCTCGAAATCGGCGTCTTCGTCGAGGCCGGGCACGTACGGCAGGACGTTGGCCCGGTCCCATTCGATCGGCCCCTCGATCGCCTTCGCGTAGGGGTCGATGAGGAGCTTGTTCGGGTTGAAGCGCTGCCCGCTCGCCGGGTCGTACGGCCCGTGCACCCGATAGCCGTAGCGCTGCCCCGGCCCGATGCCCGGGATGTAGCAGTGCCAGTTGTGCGCGGTGACCTCGTGCAGCTCGACGCGCGTCTCGCGGTCGCCGTCGAACAGGCACAGCTCCACGTGCTCGGCGTGCTGGGAGAAGAGCGAGAAGTTCGTCCCCTCGCCGTCCCAGGCCGCGCCGAGCGGGAACGGCTGTCCCGGCCAGACCTTCATGCTCCGCCTTTCACCCCGTGGAGAATTCCACGCGCCGGTTGTCGAAGTCGGCGACGAGCGTCGCGTCGCCCCGCCGCAGCCGCAGCACCTTCGCCTCCTCGTCCGCCTCGGCCTCGAGCTCGTACGGCAGCTCGCGGCGCAGCGCGAGCAGCTCGCAGTAGAGCGGGTCGGGCTCGCGCGGTTGCAGCTTCGAGCGGAGAAAGGTCTCGAGTGCTTGCGGGTCGGGCACCTCCTCACCCGAGAACGAGGCGAAGTCGGCGAACTCGCGGCGCCGCCCCTCGCGCGTCGCCTCCGCGATCGCCGGGTCGATGTGGTCGGTGAAGAACTGGAACGGTGCGGTCTCGAGCCACTCCTCGCCCATGAAGAGCAGCGGTGTGCAGGGCGAGAAGAGCGTGACGGCGGCGGCGACGCGCAGCGCGTCCTCGGGCAGCCGGTCGCCGAGGGCCCGGCTTCCGACCTGGTCGTGGTTCTGCGCGCAGACGACGAGCTGGCGGGGGTCGTGGCCGGCGCCGGCGAGGTCCTCGGCGAGCGCGGCGACGGAGCCGTAGTCGCAGTAGTAGCCGTCGCGCTCGCCGGTGAGGAGGACGTGCAGCTCGTGATGGGAGCGGTCGGCCCACTGCGCGTCATGTCCCCACTCGTCGATCGGCCGCCAGTCGCCGACCTCCATCTCCGAGATGACGAGCGCATGCCCGACGCGTTGCTTCAGCTCCGCGCAGACGTGGAGCGGCGAGTCGTCGAAGATCGCGTGCACCGCGTCGAGGCGGAGGCCGTCGACATGGAAGTCGCGCACCCACTGCTCGGCGTTCTGGATCGCCCACTCGCGCACGCCGCGCCGCGAGTAGTCGAGCGCGTCGCCCCAGAAGGTCCCGTGCCGCTCCGTGAAGTACGGTCCGAACGCGCGCAGCGCCTCGTCTCCCGGCCCGACGTGGTTGTAGACCACGTCGAGGATCACGCCGAGCCCCTCAGCGTGGGCCGCGTCGACGAGCCGCGCCAACCCGTGCGGGCCTCCATAAGCGGGGTGGACGGCATACGTGTAGAGGCCGTCGTAGCCCCAGCCGCGCTCGCCGGGGAAGGTCGCGACGGGCATCAGCTCGATCGCGGTCGCCCCGAGCTCGCGCAGGCCGCGCAGGCGCGGGAGGATTCCCTCGAACGTTCCCGCCTCGCTGAACGTGCCGACGTGCAGCTCGTAGATCACGAGCTCGTCGAGCGCGACCCCGTTCCAGCCGTCGTCGCTCCACTCGAAGGCAGCGGTGTCGAGGACGCGCGAGCGCCCGGTCACGCCCTCCGGCTGCCACCGCGAGCACGGGTCGGGCCACGCCTCGCCGTCGGCGAGGAGGACGTAGTCCTCGCCGCCGAACCGGCCGACCCAGCACTCGCCGTCCCGAGCGAGCTCGACGTCCTCGTCCGAGCGGACGGATACCGCTTGGGCGCCGGCCGCCCAGACGCACACGTCCACCATGCCGTCGCCGCGCGGCACGGCTCCCAGCCGACGCACTCCGGCTACTCCGGAACGAGCCAGACGGAGCCGAGCGGCGGCACCGTCAGGGTCGCCGAGAACGGCTGCTCGTGCCACGGCACCGCCTCGGCCTCGACCCCGCCGAGGTTGCCCGCTCCGCTTCCGCCGTAGAAGGCCGAGTCGGTGTTCAGCACCTCCCGCCAGCGGCAGCACACGGGCATCCCGACGCGGTAGTCGTGGCGCGTCACCGGCGAGAGGTTGAGGACGCAGACGAGCGGAGGCGTGTCGTCCTCGCCGACCCGCGCGAACGCGACGACGTTGTTGGCGGCGTCGTTCGCCTCGAGCCAGCGGAAGCCGGCCGCGTCGAAGTCGAGCTGCCAGAGAGCCGGCGTGGAGCGGTAGACAAGGTTGAGGTCGCGGACGAGCGCCTGGATCCCCTGGTGCTCGGCGTACTCGAGCAGGTTCCAGTGGAGCGAGCCTTCCGCGTTCCACTCCTCCCACTCGCCGAGCTCGCCGCCCATGAACAACAGCTTCTTGCCGGGGTGAGCCCACATGTAGGCATAGAGCGCGCGCAGGTTCGCGAACTTCTGCCAGCGGTCGCCGGGCATCTTGTCGAGCAGCGACCGCTTGCCGTGCACGACCTCGTCGTGCGACAGCGGCAGGACGAAGTTCTCGCTGAAGGCGTACATGAGCGAGAACGTCAGCGTGTGGTGGTGGAAGCGCCGGTAGACCGGGTCCTTCTGGAAGTACGTGAGCGTGTCGTGCATCCAGCCCATGTTCCACTTGAAGCCGAAGCCGAGCCCGCCCAGGTAGGTCGGCCGTGAGACGCCGGGCCAGGCGGTCGACTCTTCCGCCGCCGAGACGATTCCCTCCTCGCGTGCGAAGAGCGTCTCGTTCAGCTCCTTGAGGAAGGAGACCGACTCGAGGTCCTCGTTGCCGCCGAACATGTTCGGCACCCACTCGCCGGCCTTGCGCGAGTAGTCGAGGTAGAGCATCGAGGCGACGGCGTCGACGCGGATCCCGTCTGCGTGGTGCTCGCGCAGCCAGTAGAGCGCGTTCGCGAGCAGGAAGTTGCGCACTTCGGTCCGCCCGAGGTTGAACACGAGCGTCCCCCAGTCGGGATGCGAGCCACGGCGCGGGTCGGCGTGCTCGTACAGGTGCGTCCCGTCGAAGGTGGCGAGCGCCCAGTCGTCACGGGGGAAGTGGGCAGGCACCCAGTCGAGGATCACGCCGATGCCACGCTGGTGGAGGCGGTCGACGAGGCGGCGGAAGTCGTCGGGCGTCCCGAAGCGCGAGGTGGGCGCGTAATAGCCGGTCACCTGGTAGCCCCAGGAGCCCGAGAAGGGATGCTCCATCACGGGCAGGAGCTCGACGTGCGTGAAGCCGAGGTCCGAGACGTAGTCCACGAGCTCGTCGGCGAGCTCGCGGTACGTCAGCGGGCGGTTCCCCTCGAGCGGGTTGCGCCGCCACGAGCCGAGGTGCACCTCGTAGACCGAGAGCGGGCCGCGCAGGGGGTCGGCGGCTGCGCGGCGCTCGAGCCACTCCCCGTCGCGCCAGACGTGCTTCGCGTCCCAGACGACCGACGCGTTCGCCGGCGGCACCTCGGTGTGGAAGGCGAGCGGGTCGCTCTTCAGGCGGAGGCGGCCCTCCTGCGTCCGGATCTCGAACTTGTACTTCGTCCCGGCGTCGACGCCGGGGACGAACAGCTCCCAGATTCCGGAGGCGCCGAGCGAGCGCATCGGGTTCAGACGCCCGTCCCAGGAGTTGAAGTCGCCCACGACCGAGACGGAATGCGCGTTCGGAGCCCAGACGGCGAAGGCGGTGCCCGCCACGCCGTCGAGCTCGCGCACGTGCGCCCCGAGCCGTTCGTAGAGGTGCTCGTGGCGGCCTTCCATGGCGAGGTGGAGGTCGAGCTCGCCGAGCGTCGGCAGGAACGAGTACGGATCGCGGACCGTGAATGTGTTCCCGTCGGGGTACTCGACCTCGAGCTCGTAGTCGAGCGGCAGGCGCGCTTTCGGCAGCAGCGCCTCCCACAGTCCCGCCGGATCCTTGAGCTCGGCCTCGATGCCCGCGGGCTGGACGCGGACCGCCTGCGCTTCGGGCCGGAGCGCGCGCACGACGACGCCGTCCTCCGCCTCGTGCGCGCCGAGAACGCCGTGTGGGTTGCCGCCGAGATCGACGGTCACAGGGCTTCCGCAGCCTGATGCATGAGCCGCTCGATACCCGTAACCGGGATTCCCACCCAGTCGGGCCGCTTCGCCATGGGGGAAACCATGTTTCCCCCATGAGCCCCCTTCTTCACGGTCACAACGCCTCCGCTGCCTGATGCATGAGCCGCTCGATGCCCGTCACCGGGATTCCCACCCAGTCCGGGCGGTTGTCGAGCTCGTAGCGGAGCTCGTAGACCGCCTTCTCGAGCTCGAATACCGCGAGCAGACGCTCGATCGCGGCCTCGCCGGGCGGCAGCAGCGTCGCGTCGACCGTTTCGAGATAGCTCTCGAGGAACCGCTCGCGCGCCCGCTCCTCCCAGTCCCCAGGCACCTCGGCGGCACGTGTGAGCTCGGCCGCCGTTGCGGCGTAGGCGAAGGAGCGGAGCATCCCGGCGACGTCACGCAGCGGCGAGCGCTTGCGGCGGCGCTCGACGAGCGTGCGCGCCGGCTCTCCCTCGAAGTCGAGGATGATCCAGTCGCCTTGGCTGGAAGCGGCGTCGGCAAGGCCGCCGCCGCCCGGCCGAAGTTCCCGGGCGCCAGAGGCGCCCGGCCGGCCGCGCCAGAGGGTCTGGCCGAGGTGGTAGTCGCCATGCGTGCGGATCACGCGTCCACTCGAGCCGGCATGGGTGAGGAGACGCAGCTGTTCGCGCACCTCCTCGCCGCGGCCGAGGATCGGCGCGAGGCGCTCGTCGTCGGCGGGGAGCGAGAGGAAGACCCGCGCAATCTCCTCGTCCACCGTCGCGGTCAGGAGGCCGAGTGACTCGACGCTCGGCTCCTCGGGTGCGAACGCGAGATCGTTCAGATCGGCGCCGAGTGCGGAGTGCATGTGCGCGGTCACCTCGCCGAGCCGTCCCAGCCGGTCGAGGAAGCTCTCGGGCGCCGACGCGATCTCGCCGAGCGCGAGCTCCCAGCCGCCGATCGCGCCGGCGACGTACTCCTGCAGAAGACCGAGCGTCGCCGTGAGCGGCCCTCCCGAGTACGCATACCAGCCTCCGAGCGCCGGAATGTTGCGGAAGCCCTGCTCGGTGAGGAAGCGGAGCATCTCGAGCTCCGGGTTGATCCCGGGCTCGAGACGGCGGAAGACCTTGAGGATGAGCGCGTCGTCGAAGACGACGGAGCTGTTCGACTGCTCGGAGGAGACGAGCCGGCCGGTGCCGAGCTCGCGGCCGAGCGCGGAAAAGTCCTCGGCCGGGCTGAACTCGGCTACACCCTCCGAGCCCTGGAGGGTCACACCGGCCCGCATCGCACTGACGATCTCCCGCGCGAGTCCCGCATCCTCCGCGAGGCCGTCGAAGCGGGCGTCCTCGGCGCCGTCGGAACGCAGGAGCTGGTAGATGTCGTGCGCGCCGGTGTCGAACCGCATCTCGACGAGGGCGAGCGACAGCTGCGGCTCGGCCTGACGGAGCGTGACGGTGTCGAGCACCTCCGAATGCGAGACCGTCCGCGACTTCGCCCCGTACCAGCGCTGCCGGCTGATGTACTCGATCAACGAGCGCTCGTCCATCTCACTTCACCCGCTCTTCCTGCCTGAGCTGGAACCAGAAGAATCCCCGCGGAGCGAGCGTCAGGAGGTAGGGCAGCTCCCCGATCGGGGGGAAGGCTGTACGACCCAGCATCTCCACGGGGACCATCCCGGCGTAGGCCGAGAGGTCGAGCTGCACGGCCTGCGCCGAACGGGCGAGGTTGTGCACGCAGAGCACTACGTCGTCCTCCCACGTGCGGATGTGGGCGAAGATCCGCGTGTTCTCGGCGCGCAGCGGCTCGTAGGTGCCGAGACCGAAGACGGGATGCTCCTTGCGCAGCGCGATGAAGCGCTGCATCCAACGCAGGAGGGAGTTCGGCGTGCGGAGCTGCGCCTCGACGTTGACCGCCTGGAACCCGTAGACGGGATCCATCAGCGGCTGGAGGTAGAGCTGCGCCCAGTCGGCGCGCGAGAAGCCCGCGTTCCGGTCGCCCGACCACTGCATCGGCGTGCGCACGCCGTCCCGGTCGCCGAGGTAGACGTTGTCGCCCATGCCGATCTCGTCCCCGTAATAGAGGACGGGCGAACCTGGCAACGAGAAGAGGATCGCGTGCAGTAGCTCCGCCTCGTCGCGGCCGGCGTCGAGGAGCGGCGCAAGGCGGCGGCGGATGCCGAGGTTGAGCTTCATCCGCGGGTCCTTCGCGTACTCGGAGTACATGTAGTCCCGCTCCTCGTCGGTGACCATCTCGAGGGTCAGCTCGTCGTGGTTGCGGAGGAAGAGGCCCCACTGGCAGTTGCCGGGGATCTTCGGCGTCCGATCGAGGATCTCGTACATCGGGGTCGCGTCCTCGCGGCGCAGTGACATGAACATCCGCGGCATGACCGGGAAGTGGAAGCACATCTGGCACTCGTCGCCGTCGCCGAAATAGTCGACGACGTCCTCCGGCCACTGGTTCGCCTCGGCGAGCAGCAGCCGGTCGGGGTAGCGCGCGTCGACCTCGGCGCGGATCCGCTTCAGATACTCGTGGGTCTCGGGGAGGTTCTCGCCGTTGGTGCCCTCCCGCTCGAAGAGGTAGGGCACGGCGTCGAGCCGGAAGCCGTCGATGCCGAGGTCGAGCCAGAAGCCCAGCACCTCGAGCATCGCCTCCCGCACTTCCGGGTTGTCGTAGTTGAGGTCGGGCTGGTGGTGGAAGAAACGGTGCCAGTAGTACTCGCCGCGGAGCTGGTCGAGCGTCCAGTTCGAGGGCTCGGCGTCCATGAAGATGACTCGCGCCTCGGGGTACCCCTCGTCCGACTCCGACCACACGTACCAGTCGCCCTTCGCGCCGGCCGGATCCGCCCGCGACTCCACGAACCACGGGTGGTCGGCGGAGGTGTGGTTCATGACGAGGTCGGCAATCACACGCATGCCGCGCTGGTGCGCCTGCTCGACGAACTCGCGGAAGTCGTCCACCGACCCGTAGTCCGGATGGAGGGCGAAGAAATTCGAGATGTCGTAGCCGCCGTCGCGCAGCGGCGACTCGTACATCGGCAGCAGCCAGAGGCAGTCGACCCCGAGCCACTCGAGGTAGTCGAGCTTGTCGATGAGGCCGCGGAAGTCGCCCGAGCCGTCGTCGTTGCCGTCGAAGAATCCGCGGATGTGGATCTCGTAGAAGACGGCCCGCTTGAACCAGAGTGGATCCCGTTCGAACCATTGCTCCGACATCAGGAGCCGATCCTTAGCACGTGGCTCTGGCCGGGGCCGAGCTTGACGTAGTTGCGGCCGATCCGCCACGTCCACCTCTTGTCCGATAGCAGGTCGCGAACCGTGTACGCCGGTGGGAGTCCGGTCGAGACGGGCACGACGCAGACGCCGGCCTGCGCCGCGACCGGGTCGAGGTTGACAACGGTGACGATGTTGTTCTCGTCCCGACGCTTGAGGAAGGCGAAGAGCCGCTCGTTCTCGGTCTCGAGGATCGTGAGCGGATCGAGCCACTGGAGCGCCGGGTTGTCACGTCGCGCGGCGTTGAGCCTCGCGGCGAGCGGCAGCAACGGCCCGTCGAGCTTCCGCTGCTTCAGTTCGTACTTCTCGGAGTTGAGGTACTCCTCGGAACCCGGTCGCACGGGCACGTTCTCGCAGTGCTCGAAGCCGGAGTAGATGCCGTATGAAGGGGACAGCGTCGCGGCGAGCACGAGCCGCGCCTCGAAGGCCGGGCGCCCGCCTCTCTGCAGGTACTCGTGGAGGATGTCCGGCGTGTTCGCGAAGCAGTTCGGCCGGTAGAACTCCCGCCACTCGAGCAGCTGGCCCAGGAACTCGAGCAGCTCCCAGCGCGTGCTCTTCCACGTGAAGTACGTGTAGCTCTGCGCGAAGCCGGCCTTGGCGAGCGCCGTCATCGGCGCGGGCCGCGTGAACGCCTCGGAGAGGAAGACCACGTCCGGGTGCTCGCGGCGCACCTCGCCGATCAGCCACTCCCAGAACGGCAGCGGCTTCGTGTGCGGGTTGTCGACCCGGAAGACGGTGACGCCGCAGCCCACCCAGTGGAGGACGACGTCAAAGAGCGCCTGCCAGAGGCCGCGCCAGTCCTCGCTCCCGAAGTCGACGTTGTAGATGTCCTGGTAGCGCTTCGGGGGGTTCTCGGCGTACTTCAGCGTCCCGTCGGGGCGGCGGTGGAACCACTCGGGATGCTCCTTCAGCCAGGGGTGGTCCGGGGAGCACTGGATCGCGAAGTCGAGCGCGATCTCGATCCCGAGCTTCTTCGCGGCGGCGACGAGCGCGTGGAACTCCTTCTCGGTGCCGAGCGCCGGGTCGATCGCGTCGTGGCCACCCTGCTCCGAGCCGATCGCCCAGGGGCTGCCGACGTCGCCGGGCTCCGCTGTCTCGGAGTTGTTCCGGCCCTTGCGGTTCGTGTGCCCGATCGGGTGGATCGGCGGGAGGTAGAGGACGTCGAAGCCGAGCTCCGCGAAGCGCGGCAGCAGCTCGCGGACGCCGGCGAAGCCGCCCCACGAGCGCGGAAACAGCTCGTACCAGGATCCGAAGCGGCCGAGCACGCGGTCGGCGTCCACCGAGTAGGTGGCCGACCACGCCTTCTCGGAGCGCGTGCCTATCGGCGCGGCGAATGCCGTCTCGACGGTCAACTCCTCGTCGCCGAGCAGCACGGCGCCCTCCGAAAGCTCGCCGTCGAGATCGGCCTGGCCCGCCGCGACCTTGCGCCGCAGCTCCTCCTGGAAGGAGGCGACCCGGTCGACCCACGCCTCGATCCGGAAGCTCCAGAGACCGGGCCGGTCGACCTCGAACGAGCCGGCCCAGACGTCGTTCCCGAGCGGCTCGAGCGGCGTTTCGGACCAGCGGGTCGCAGCGGGGGACTTGTGGCGAACCGCCGCGCCGAGCGTCGCGTGCCCGTCGCGGAAGATCCGGGCGGTCACCTCGATCTTGTCGCCGACGGTGCGCTTGACCGGGTAGCGGCCGCAGTCGACGTGCGGCGACACGTCTTGGATCTGGATCCGTGCAGGGGTGGTCTTCGGGATCGCCACGCCCGAAGTCTCACTGATGAGGAAGGATCAAAACGTGGAGCTCCCCCGCTCGGCCGGCATCCTCCTCCATCCGACCTCGCTCCCGTCCGGGAAGCTGGACCGGGAGGCGTCCCGGTTCGTTGACTGGCTCGCGGCGGCAGGCCAGTCGTGGTGGCAGGTCTTGCCGCTCGGGCCGCCCGACGAGCTCGGCTCGCCGTACAGGTCGCCGTCGGCGTTCGCTGCGTCCCCGCAGCTCCTTGCGCGGCCCGACGCGCGGGTCACGGCCGGCGAGGTGGAGGACTTCGTGGCACGCCATCCCTTCTGGACCGGCGGCTGGGCGCGTTTCGGCGGCGCGGGCGCGCTGGCCCATCAGGTTCGGTTCGAGCGGGAGTGGGATGCGCTGCGGGACTACGCGGCCGAGCGCGGCGTCCGCCTCATCGGCGATCTGCCGATCTACGTGGCCGACGAGGGCGCCGACCTCGACTGCTGGCCGGAGCTGTTCGCGCGGGGCGAGGTCGCCGGCGCGCCGCCCGACGCGCTCAGTGCGACCGGCCAGCGCTGGGGGAACCCGCTGTACGAGTGGCACGTCCACCGCGCGACCGGCTTTCGCTGGTGGCGCGAGCGGTTTCGGCGCACGTTCGAGCTCGTCGACCTCTGCCGCATCGACCACTTCCGCGGCTTCGTCTCCTACTGGGCGATTCCGGCGCGAAACTCGACGGCGAAGCGCGGGCACTGGCGGCCCGGCCCCGGCGCCGAGCTCTTCCGCGCCGTCGAGCGCGAGCTCGGCGACCTGCCGCTGATCGCCGAAGATCTGGGCCACATCACCCCGCCCGTCCACCGGCTGCGCAACGAGCTGGGCCTCCCCGGCACGGTCGTTCTTCTCTGGGCCTTCCGTCGCGCTCCCGGCAACCCGCACGCGCTCGAGAACCACCGGAGCAACTCAGTCGTGTACACGAGCACGCACGACACCGACACCGCCGCCGGCTGGTTCTCGAGCCTTCGCCCGCGCGAGCGGGCTGCCGCCGGACTCGATCCGCGTGCGCCGCACTGGGGGCTGATCGAGCTCGCGTACGCATCCCGCGCAGCCCTTGCGGTCGCCCCGGCGCAGGACGTGCTCGGCCTCGGCAGCGACGCGCGGATGAACCGTCCCGGCAAGACGGAAGGAAACTGGCGCTGGCGGCTCGAGCGGGGCGCGCTGACGCCGGCACTTGCACGGCGCCTGCGCGACCTCGCCAAGCAGCATGGCCGCCTCTAGGTCACCGCGAAGTAGACCGCGCAGGCCGTGCCGGCGCAGAGGCAGTAGACCGCGAACGGGATCAGCGTCCGCGTCTCGAAGTACCGCATCAGGAAACGCACCGCGAGGTAGGCGCTCAGTGCCGAGCAGAGGGCACCCACGAGTGCCGGGCCGCGCACGCCGTTCCCCTGCGAGCCCGCGAGGTCGGGCAGCTTGAGGACGGCCGCCGCGAAGATGATCGGCGTCGCGAGCAGGAAGGCAAACCGCGCGGCGTCCTTGTGCGACAGGCCGACGAGTAGCCCGCCGCCCATCGCCGCCCCCGAGCGTGAGAAGCCCGGTACGAGCGCGATCGACTGGGCCGCGCCGACGCCGACGGACTGCGGCCAGCCCACCGTCCGCGCGATCCGCTCGTCGTCGTCGGCGGCGACGACGGGAGCCCGCCGGCGCAGCAGCTCGGCGCCGTAGAGCATCACGCCGTTGAGCGCGAGGAAGATCGACGCATACTCCGGCGAGGCGAACAGCTTGCGGAGGGAGTCCTGGAGGGTCAACCCGAGGATCCCGGCCGGGATTGTCGCGACGACGAGCAGCCAACCGAGCCGCGCGTCGGAGTCGGTGATCTCCCGGTCGCGCAACGAGCGGCCGAGCCCCTTCACGATGCGCACCCAGTCCTCCCAGAAGAATCCGAGCAGCACGAGCGCGGTCGCGAGGTGGAGGGCGACGAGGAAGGTCAGGAAGTACGTCGCGTCCTGATGAATGTTCCAGCCGAAGAGGCTCGGCAGGATGACCGTGTGTCCGAGGCTCGAGACCGGGAACAGCTCGGATACGCCCTGGAGCAGGCCGAGCACCGCCGCCTGGAAGTAGCTGATCGGGTGCACTCAGTCGGCGTCGGGCGCCTGGGCGGCGCCCTTCTTCGGCCCGGTGTTGAACCAGGCGAACGCGAGGCACGCGAGGCCGACGAGGAAGGCGGCGATGCCGTGCTTCGCGTGGTGGTGGCTCGACCCGGCCTCGTGGCCCGGGAAGAACGACGGCAGCGAGCCGGCCGGCTCGACCCAGTAGATGACCGCGATGACGATGAGGACGATGCCGAGGACGACGGCGAGTGCTACGAGCCACTTCCGGTAGCGATCGAACGCGTCTCTAGCCGCCATCGCCGGAGAGTATTAGCTGACCGGATGTGAGGCGTCGGTGAACTCGCGGAATTCGGCCGTGAGCAGATAAGCCGTCTGCTCGCCGATGTCGACGGCCCGGTCGCCGATCCGCTCGATCGTCCGCGCGACCACGACCATCCGCAACCCCCACTCCCGGAACTCCTCCTCGGCCATGACATCGACCAGCCGCTCGACGAAGCGGCGGTTCGCGCGGTCGATCAACTCGTCGAGCTCGACGAGGCTCTCGGCGCCGGGGAGGTCGCGGCGGCTGAAGGAGTCGAGGGCCACCCGCAGCATCTCCTCCGCGCGCTCGCCCATCTCTATCAAGGTCTCGACGAGCGCGGGGTCCGGCTCGACGTCCGAAACGAGCCGCGAGAGCTTCGCGATCGTCACGCACCCGTCGGCGCTGCGCTCGAGCAAGAGGTTGATGTGGATCATCGCGAGCAAGAGGCGCAGGTCGCGTGCAACCGGCGTCTGCAGCGCGAGCAGCGCTTGGATCGAGTGCTCGATGTTGAGGAAGTGATTGTCGACCTCGTCGTCGAAGGCGATCACCTCGTCGGCGAGCTCGCGATCCCGTTCCTCGAGCGCCCGCATCGCACCGCGAACGGCGCTGACGACTCGCTGTCCCATCTCCTGGAGCTGTGCCTCTATCTGCTCGAGCGCGGTGTCGATCGACATCTGCGCCAGCGTACTAGCTGGTCTTCGACCTCGCTCGCCAGACGCTGTCACCACTTCGTCTCCACCTCGCAACGCCGGGTTATCCCACCCTCCGCCGGACCGGTCGTACCTTGCCCGCGAACCCCTGAGGAGGAGGAAAAGTCAGATGCCGAGAAACGGCAAGCTCGTCCGTATCACCCTTGCTCTCGCGGCTGCGGCACTCGTCGCTTCCCTGGCTGTGATCACGGCCGGGACGGCGTCCGCCAGGAGCAGCAGTGCCACCTTGAACGGTGCCGGCAGCACGTTCGTGGCGCCCTTGGTGCAGGCCTGGGTCGGCCCGGTCCAGTCGGCGCGCGGGATCACGCTCAACTACAGCGCAGTGGGCTCGGGCGCTGGCATTGCTGCGATCACTGGGCGCACGGCGGACTTCGGCGCGAGCGACGCTCCGCTGACACCCGCCCAGTTCAGTGCGTGCAATGGCTGCATGCAGATCCCGTGGGCGCTCGCGTCGACCGCGGTCTTCTACAACTTGCCGGGCGGTAACGACTTGCTGCACATGAGCGGCCCGGTGCTCGCCAAGATCTACCTCGGCCAGATCACGAACTGGAACGACCCTGCGATCCAGAAGCTCAACCCCGGCAAGAACCTGCCGAGCACGAAGATCACCACCGTCCACCGCTCCGACGGCTCCGGTACGACGTATAACTTCACCGACTACCTCTCCCACGTCAGCTCGACCTGGAAGAGCCAGGTCGGCAAGGGCACCGCGGTGAGCTGGCCCGTTGGCACCGGCGCTCCGCACAGCTCCGGCGTCGCTGCGGTGGTCAAGCAGACCCCCGGCGCAATCGGCTACGCCGAGACCTCGTATCCGGTCCACAACCACCTGACGTACTTCAAGATGAAGAACCGGTCGGGGAACTTCGTCGTGCCGAAGCTGACGGGCGTCAAGGCGGCGGCTTCGCTCGACACCCATCCCGCGAAGGACGGGTCGCTCTCGATCGTCAATCCGCCGAAGAGCCACAAGTACCGGAACGCATATCCGATCTCCACCTACACGTACATCATCGTGGCGAAGGCGAGCAAGCAGCCTGCGGCGCTCAAGCAACTGATTGGCTGGGCGATCACCAAGGGTCAGAAGTTCGGGCCACACCTGTTCTTCTCGCCGCTTCCCGCTCCAGTTGTGAAATTCGACAAGAAGTCGCTCAAGAAGATCCACTCGTAGGAGCGAGCTAGGAGAGAATCTTCCGGATCGTGAGCACGCTCGATACGACCACTGACGTAGCCCGCCGCCCCTTCCCGGGGCGGCGGGCCCGTTTGGGCGACATGCTCCTGCAAGGAGCCGCCGGCATCGCCGCGCTCGGTGCGACGGTTCTCGTCGGCCTGATCGCCTGGCAGCTCATCAAAGGTGCTCGACTCTCGCTCTCGACGTTCGGACTGGGATTCGTCACGGACGTCGGCTGGGACCCGGTCCACCTTCACTTCGGCGCTGCCACCTTCCTCTACGGCACAGCCATCACTTCGTTCGGCGCGCTGCTCATCGCGACGCCGCTCGCGCTCGGGATCGCGCTCTTCCTGACCGAGCTCTCGCCCCGCTGGCTGCGGGGTCCGGTGACGGCGCTCGTGGAGACGCTGGCGGCGGTCCCCAGCGTCATCATCGGCCTCTGGGGCATTCTCGTCCTCGCCCCGCTTCTGCGCGACCATGTCGAACCGGCGCTCCACTCAGCGCTCGGCTTCATCCCGCTCTTCGGGCCGCCGAACTCCGTCGGCACCGGTTACTTCACGGCAATCGTGGTCCTGACGATCATGATCGTCCCGATCATCTCGAGCATCTCCCGCGAGCTCTTCCTCGGCGTTCCCGACGACTTGAAAGAAGGAGCCCTGGCGGTCGGCGCGACGCGGTGGGAGATGGTGCGCGGCGTCATCCTCCCCTACACACGCGGCGGCGTGGCGGCGGCGACGATCCTCGGCCTGGGCCGCGCCCTCGGTGAGGCGATCGCAGTGGCGTCGGTCATCGGCGCTTACAACAACACGGTCAGCAAGAACATCTTCGCCAACGGCAACACGATCGGGGCCTGGATCGCCGTCCAGTTCCTGAACGCGGCCGCGAGCCTCGAGAAATCCTCGCTCGTGTACCTGGGTCTGATCCTGCTCGTCCTCTCGCTCATCGTGAATCTGCTCGCGCAGGTCATCGTTCGAAGGTCAGCACGAAGGCTCGGGGGCACCGCGGCATGAGTGCGGGCGAGCTCGGCGTGTTTCGGCGGCCGAACGACAGGCTCCGACGGCGTCGTGCGGTCAACCTCGGCATGGAGCTCCTCGGGTGGCTGGCGGCTGCGGTCGGCGTCGCGCTCCTCGTGATCCTTCTCTGGTCGGTCGCCAGACAGGGCTGGAACAAGGTGAACCTCGATCTCTTCACGAAATCGCAAGTGCCCTACGCGACGTCGAGTGTCAGCCAGGGTCTCGCGAATGCCTTCGTCGGCTCGCTCGTCATCGTCGGCATCGCGACCGCCATAGCGCTGCCGTTCGGGATTCTCGTCGCGATCTACGTGAACGAGTTCGCGCCGAGGGGCATCCGGAACGGCGTCGGGCTCGTGCTCGACGTGCTCAACGGCATCCCGGCGATCGTGATCGGCGTTTTCATCTACGGCCTGATCGTCCTCGGGCGCGGCCAGAGCGCGTTCGCGGGGTCATGTGCGCTCGCCGTGATCATGCTCCCGCTCGTCGCGCGTTCGACGATCGAGGTCCTGGCGCTCGTTCCGAACTCGTTACGCGAGGCAGCGCTCGGCCTGGGATCGCCTCGCTGGCGTGCGACGCTCGGGGTCGTCGTGCCCCAGGCCACCGGGGGGATTCTGACCGGCGCAACGCTCGCTGTCGCGCGGGTCGCAGGCGAGACGGCGCCGCTACTCCTGGTGTGTTCGATCGTCGGGCCGGGGATCCACTGGAACCCGAGGACCGCGCTCCAGAGCGTGCCGGTCGCGATCTACGAGCTCTCGGACTCCCCGCTTCCCAGTGACCACGAGCTCGCCTGGGCCGGGGCGTTCGTTCTGATCATGTTCATTCTCATCACCAGCTTGACCGCCCGGTGGCTCGCAACCCGAAGTCGTCGCAAGCTGGCGAGCGCAGCCAGATGAGGGAGATCGTGTCCATGTCGAGTACGATCGAACACGCCGTGCGCGTCGAGACGAAGCGTCAGCCGTTGCCGCCACGCGAGCGGCTGGAACGGGTCTTCGACATCCAGAACCTGACCGCGATCTACGGCTCGAAGCCGGCTCTCAAGGACGTGTCGATGGAGGTCTACAGGAACCTCGTAACGGCGGTCATCGGCCCTTCGGGCTGCGGCAAGAGCACATTCATCCGCTGCCTCAACCGGATGAACGACCTCGTCCCGAGCTTCAGCCAGACGGGGACGATTCGCTATCACGGCCAGGACATCGCGGCCGGCGACGTCGACCCGGTCGCCGTTCGGCGCACGATCGGGATGGTCTTCCAGCGGCCGAACCCGTTCCCGAAGTCGATCCAGGACAACGTCGCCTGGGGCCTGAAGGTGCTCGGCATGAAGGACAACCTCTCCGACCGGGTCGAGCGCGCGCTCACGCAGGCGGCTCTCTGGGACGAGGTGAAGGACCGGCTGAAGGCGAGCGCGCTCGGACTCTCCGGCGGGCAGCAGCAGCGCCTCTGCATCGCGCGCGCAATCGCGGTCGAGCCGGACGTCGTCCTCATGGACGAGCCGGCCTCGGCGCTCGACCCGATCGCGACCCAGAAGATCGAGCAGCTCCTGCACGAGCTCAAGCAGGAGTACACGTTCGTGATCGTGACCCACAACATGCAGCAGGCGGCACGCGTGGCCGACATGACGGCCTTCTTCTCGATCTCGCACGGCGAGGAGGGCGGGCGCTGGGGCGAGCTCATCGAGTATGACGAGACCGAGAAGATCTTCACGGCTCCGTCCGACAAGCGGACGGAGGACTACGTCACCGGCCGCTTCGGCTAGCTGTGGGGAAACGGGCGCGGATCTCGAGGCCGCGGCCGGGCCTGCTCGTTGCCTCCACCTCGCCGCCCGCCGAGGTGACGACGTGCTTCACGATCGCTAGGCCGAGCCCCGTGCCGCGGCTCGTGCGCGCCTGGTCGCCCCGGTAGAAGCGCTCGAAGAGGCGAGGCAGGTCGCTGGCATCGACACCCTTCCCGTCGTCCGACACCGTGAGCAGCGGGCCGTCGGCCGGATTCGTCAGCTCGACGGTGCACGTGCATCCAGGCCCGGCGTAGCGGATCGCGTTCGCGAGCAGGTTCTCGACCACGACGCGCAGCATCCGCGGTCGCAGCGGCAGCTCGACACGGCCGTCAGCCCGGACCTGGAGCGCGACCTCGGCGTGGTTCGCGCGCTCCTCGAACGAGGCGACCACCTCTTCCACGATCGGCTTCGCGCGGGTGCGACCGAGCGAGACGACCTCGCGACCCGTCTCGAGCTCGCCGAGGAAGAGCACGTCGTCGATCAACTCGCGTGCCTGCTCGACCTCCTGGCGCGCCTGCTCCATCAGCTCGGTGATGTCGGAGCCGGGCAGCGTCGCGCTCTCGAGCAGCACGAGCAGCCGCGCGAGCGGCGTGCGCAGCTCGTGCGAGACGGCCGCGGTGAAACCCTGCCGGAGCTCCTGGTAGGCGGGAAGCTCCGGCGGCGACTCGAGGAAGAGCACGAGGAGATCTGGATGCGCGGCCGTTTGCTCCTCGCCAAGGCGGCGGCCGGGCTCGAGACCGCCGAGCGCCGTTGCGGCTCTGTGATTCGCGGCTACGACTCGCCGCTCGCTGTCGAGCACGACCACAGGCTCGCTGCTGTGCGCAACGACAGCCCTGACGCGTTCGTCGTTCACCACTCCTTCACCATACGTCTACCCTTCGCCTACCCGGTGATATCCGGCCCCTACCGATAATGAGTGAAGCATGCCGAAGGTTCTGATCGTCGAGGACGACGAGGTCATCGCGCAGGGAATGTCGCGGCACCTCGGCGCGGCCGGCTTCGACCCCGTCCAGGTCGGCAACGGCACGCAGGGGCTGGCACGGCTTCGCTACGAGAAGCCGGACGTCTGCGTGCTCGACCTGATGCTGCCCGGCGTCGACGGCTGGAAGCTGATCGAGACCGCTCGGAACGAGGGGATCGGCACGCCGATCGTCGTCGTCTCAGCCCGCGGCACCGAGCACGATCGCGTCCACGCGCTCGAGATCGGGGCCGACGACTACCTCGTCAAGCCGTTCTCGATGAAGGAGCTCGTGGCGCGCGTGCGCGCAGCATCCCGGCGGGCGATGCGCCGCGAGGAGACACCGCGCGGCGAGCCGATCGAGATCGAGGAGCTGCGGATCGACCCGCTCGAGGTCCAGGCCTACGTCGACGACCAGAGCGCCGAGCTGACGCCGACGGAGTTCCGCCTCCTGTACCAGCTCGCGCTCGACCGCGGCCGCGTCGTCACCCGCGACGAGCTGCTGCAGAAACTGTGGGGTCGCCGCGAATCGCACCGCGACCGGACGGTGGACGTCTTCGTGCGCCGCCTGCGCGAGAAGGTCGACCGCCAGGCGTCTACGCACACGTTCATCCAGACGCGATACGGCGTCGGCTATCGGCTCGAGCCGGTTCCGAAGACCGCGGCGCGTGACGGTGCCGCTGCTGCCGGGTAGCGAGTCCGACACCAGCACGTCACCGGATTTAGGCCCACCGAAGCCTGCTCGCTCCGCACGATTTCGGCATGAAGTTCGCCGTCGTCGCCCATCGGCACAGCGCGACGAACGAGGCCCTTGTCGCCGCTGCGCGCGCCTGGGGTCTCGACTCCGAGCTCGTCGACCCGCACAAAGCGCTGACGTCCCTCGAGCCGGGGGACGTCGCGCTGGCCAGGCTCGACGTGCGCGAAGGGCTCGACGGCATCGAGAGCGGCACCGGCGAGCTCGAGCGGCTCGCGGCCGGCGGCGTGGACGTACGCAACCCTCCCGGATCCCTCGTCGTCGCCCACGACAAGCTGCTGACCGCCCGCAGGCTCCGGCTCGCCGGCCTGCCGCATCCGCACGCAACCCTCCTCAGCCCGGCGCTTCCGGCGGCCGTCCCCGAGCTACCGGTCGTGCTCAAACCGCGGTTCGGCAGCTGGGGACGCGACGTCGAGCGGTGCACGACCGCGGAGGAGTTGGACGCCGCGCTCGTCCGGCTGCAACGGAAGCCGTGGTTCCGCGAGCACGGCGTCCTCGCGCAAGAGCTCGTCGAGCCGGGCGGGTCAAGGCTGGAAGCACCGGCGGCGGAGCCGCCGATGCCCGGCCAGAAGACCGATGCGGTCGTGGACGGCCGCATCTGGGACCTGCGACTCGTGGTGGCCGGCGGGAGGGTCGTCGGGGCTGCGTGCCGGATTGCGCGGGCTGGGGAGTGGCGGACGAACGCCGCCCTCGGCGCGCAGCTCGAGCCGGTCGAGCCACCGCCGATAGCCCAGGCCTTGGCGCTCGCGGCAGCGCGCGCGGCGAGCGCGGACCTCATGGGAGTCGACCTCCTGCCGACTCCGAACGGCGGCTTCGTCGTCCTAGAGCTCAACGGCGCCGTCGACTTCCGCCCGATGTATTCGCCGCAGCGCGACGTCTTCTTCGACGCGGTGGGGGCGCTGCTCGAACACGGCGTGGCCCAGCCCGAGCTCGCCGCGGCCTCAGTCTGACTCGTACGGTTGCGGCTGCAGGCCGGTCTCGACCTCGCGGCGTCCGTCGGCCTCGTAGGCGATGTCTACCGTCTCGTGCTTGCGGTACGTGCCCGCGATGCCGAGCCACATCGAAGCCCAGCGCCAGAAGCCGAGCCGGCCCTCCTGTTCGACCGGACGCGGGAAGACGAGGGACCGTCCCTCCAGCTCGAAGTCGCGACCGGGCACTTGGCGGACCCCGCCGACGTAGACCTCGAAGATGGCGGGCACATACTCCGGCAGTTCGATCCGCGTGCGCTCGGACACGTTCATAGAATGCCCGGCGGGTGCGTCGCAAGCTACCGCCTCTTGTTTTCGCCGTGCTTGTCGCGCTCGCGACGGCAGGCGTCGCCGCAGCCGGAAACGGCGGCTTCGCTCCCGTCACGCCGGCGTCGCCGAACGCCAGCCACATTCAGCACGCGTACTACCTCATCCTCGGCTTCACGGCAGCGATCTTCGTCCTCGTCGAGTCGCTGCTCGTCGTCTTCATCGTGAAGTACCGGAGCCGGGGCCGCCCTCGTGCTGTCGAGGGCGCGCAGGTGCACGGGCACACGCGCCTCGAGCTGATCTGGACGGTGTTCCCGGTCGTGATCCTCGCGATCATCGCCGGCTTCGTCTTCTACGAGCTGCCGAACATCGACTCCGCACCGGCCGCCGCCGACCCGATCCACATCACGATCGAGGGTCACCAGTACTACTGGCAGTTCGACTACACGGACTCCAAGAGTCACGCCCGCTCGATCGGGACGCTGCACGTCCCGGCAGGTGCGGTCGTCGACCTCAAAGTCGTGTCGCCGGACGTCATCCACAGCTGGTGGATCCCGGCGCTCGGCGGCAAGATCCAGGCGATCCCGGGCCGGATCAACCACACCTGGTTCCAGGCGAAGCCCGGGAGCTACAACGGTCAGTGCGCCCAGCTCTGCGGTGTGTTCCACGCCTCGATGCTCGCCACCGTCCAAGCCGGCTCCCAGCGGGCCTATCGGCACTACCTCGCTACCTGGCAGGAGACGATCGGCAAGCAGATCTGGAACGGCGTCTGCGCGACGTGCCACGCGAACCTCGGGCAGGGCGGCTACGGGCCGGCGATCGCCAACAACACGCTCCTGATCCAGCCGACCGCGCTTGCCGGGATCGTGCACAACGGCTTCACCGGCTCGCAGGGCGCGATGCCTCCGGTCGGCGACACGTGGACCAAGGCGGAGCTCGACGGCCTTGCCGCCTACGTGAAGAAGCACATCTACAAGGCCGTGCCCGTGGGAGCGACGAGTGGCGGCTAGGTCGGAAGCGGCTTACCCCGTTGGCTGGAGGAGCGGCCGCGTTGCGAGCTGGCTCGTCACGGTCGACCACAAGCGGATCGGGATCATGTACATCGCGACGGCCCTCATGTGGTTCATCGCGGGCGGGATCCTCGCACTCCTCATGCGCTCGCAGCTCGCGACGCCCAACGAGACGCTACTGACGAAGAACTCGTACAACGAGGTTGTGACGATGCACGGAACGACGATGATCTTCCTCGTCGTCGTGCCGATCATGGCCGGCTTCGCCAACTTCCTCGTGCCGCTGATGATCGGGGCCCGGGACATGGCGTTCCCGCGCCTGAACGCACTCTCGTACTGGCTCTACCTCCTCGGCGGGATCGTCCTCTGGCTCAGCTGGTTCGCGAAGGGCGGTGCGGCGCATGCCGGCTGGTGGTCGTACCCGACGCTCTCGGAGAACTTCCCCTGGGCGAGCCCGGGCCACGGCCAGGACTACTGGATCCTCAGCATCCACATCCTCACGCTCTCGTCGCTGTTCGGGGCGATCAACTTCATCGTCACGATCTTCAACATGCGGGCCCCCGGCATGACGTGGATGCGGATGCCGCTGTTCGTCTGGGCGATCGTTACGTACGCGATCCTCCTGCTCCTCGCGTTGCCGGCACTCTCGGCGGCCGTCACTCTGTTGCTCCTCGACCGCACCGTCGGGACGCACTTCTTCATCCCGTCGCAGGGCGGGAACATCGTGCTCTACCAGCACATGTTCTGGTTCTTCGGGCATCCCGAGGTCTACATCATGGTGTTACCGGTCTTCGGGATGATCTCCGAGATCCTGCCCGTCTTCTCGCGCAAGTCGATCTTCGGCTACAAGGCGGTCGCGTTCTCGACCCTCGCCATCGCGTTCTTCTCGATGCTCGTGTGGGCCCACCACATGTTCACGACCGGGTTGTCCACCGGGCTCGACTCGTTCTTCATGATCTCGTCGATGGTGATCGCGGTCCCGACCGGGGTCAAGATCTTCAACTGGCTTGCGACCACCTGGCGCGGCAACATCATTCTCGACACGCCGATGCTGTTCGCACTCGGCTTCATCGCGCTGTTCACGATCGGGGGCCTGTCGGGGATCTTCCTCGCCGCCTTCCCCGTCGACTGGCAGCTGAACAACTCGTACTTCATCATCGCCCACTTCCACTACGTCGCCTTCGGTGGAATCGTCTTCGGTCTCTTCGGCGGCCTCTACTACTGGTGGTCGAAGATGTTCGGGCGTATGCTCGACGAGCGCCTCGGCAAGTGGAACTTCTGGCTGATGTTCGTCGGGTTCAACGTCACCTTCATGCCGCAGCACATGCTCGGGCTACTCGGGATGCCGCGGTGGGTCTACACGTACCACCAGGGCGGGCTCTGGGAGGCGTACAACCTCACCTCCTCGATCGGCTCCGGGATCTTGGCTGTCGGGGTGGGGGTATTCGTCGCCAACGTTTGGATCACCCACGTGCTGCGCAAGGGGGTCCGCGCGGGGAACGACCCCTGGCTCGCCGACACGCTCGAGTGGTACACGACCTCGCCGCCGCCCGCGTACAACTTCGACAGCGTGCCCTACGTGACGAGCGCGCGGCCGTTGCGCGACCTGCGGCGGCGCCTCGCGGAGCAGCCTCAATGAGGACCGAGCTGACGCATTGGCTGCAAGCATCGGCGGCGAAGCCGCCGATGCGCGGCCGGCAGACGGCGCTCCCTGCGGTTGCGCCCGGCCCGTGGCTGCGCCTCTCGGCGCTCCTCGCTGCGGGCGGAACGCTGCTTGCGGTCGTCTCCGGCGCGGAGGGACTGGGGACGGCGCACAAGCTGCTGGCGGCCCTCGTGGCTCCGCCGCTCGCCGCGCTCGCCGTCACTGCCTGGTACGCGCACCGGCGGCTCGTCCCGGCCGCGCTGGCAGCGGCCGCGCTGTTCGCCGCCGCCGCGGCGGTTTCCGCTCCGCACGCCCACTCGGGGCTCGCTGCCTTCGCGCTCGCCGCGCTCGTCGTCGTCGTGGCCGAGAGCTTCCGCGGCGAGCGCACGCCGTGGGGGTCGTGGCGCGACTACGTGGCTCTGACGAAGCCGCGCATCATGTCGCTCCTGCTCATCACCGGCTTCTGCGGAATGATCGCGGGCGCGCGCGGTTGGCCCGGAACGGAACTCGCAGCGGCGGCAATGGTCGGGCTCGCCCTCGCGTGCGGCGGCGCCTCCGCGCTCAACCACGTCCTCGACCGCGACATCGACCCGCTGATGGGGAAGCGCACCAGTTCCCGGCCGGTCGCCTCGGGCCGTGTCCCGCCGAGCCGCGCAATCGAATTCGGGCTCGCGCTGCTGGCGTTCTCCTTCGTCCTGCTGGCGAGCGCGGTGAACGTCCTCACAGCCGTACTCGCGCTCGTCGGCGGTCTCTTCTACGTCATCGTCTACACGCGCTGGCTGAAGCGGTCGACCTCGCAGAACATCGTGATCGGCGGTGCCGCGGGCGCCGTGCCGCCCCTCGTCGGCTGGGCCGCTGCCACCGGCCACGTCGGCATCGCGGCTCTCCTCCTCTTCACGATCGTCTTCATCTGGACGCCGCCGCACTTCTGGGCGCTCGCGTTGCTGATCAAGGACAACTACGCGAACGCGCGCGTGCCGATGCTGCCGGTCGTGCGCGGCGACCGGGCGACCGCGCGGCAGATCGTCCTCTACTCCCTCGTGCTCGTCGGCGCGACGCTGCTGCCGTGGGGTTGGGGAGGCGCCGGGCCGTTCTACGTGGTCTGCGCTCTGGCGCTCGGGGCGGTCTTCGTCTGGCTGGCAGAGCGCCTGCGCCGGGACACGACGCCCCGGCGCGCGATGCTTCTCTTCCACTACTCACTCCTGTATCTCGCGCTGCTCTTCGTGGCGCTCGCCGTGGACGCCGTCGTCTGATGGATCCCGAGCTCGCGCGCCGGAATGTCCGTCTCGGCTGGATGCTGTTCGGCGTCTTCGTACTCGTGTTCGCCGGCTGCATCGGGGTCGCGCTGCTCTACCTCCACTTCCAGTAGTGGAAGGGATCTGGCTGGCGCGGCCCCCCGCGTCGCCGGCGGCGGCGCATGTCCTTGGCCGGGCTTCGCCGCCGACGCATCCAGCTCAGCAGCTGGGCGCGGGTGAGCCGGTCGCCGTCAAGGACCTGCTCGACACGGCGGGACTGACGACCACGTACGGCTCGGTGCTGTTCGCGGACCACGTGCCCGCCGTGAGCGCGGATGCCGTCCAGCTGCTCGAGGCGGGGGGCTACGGGGTCGCCGGCAAGACGAACCTCCACGAGTTCGCCTATGGGATCTCCTCCCAGAACGCGCACTACGGCACGGTTCCGAACCCGGTCGCGCCGGGACGCCTGGCGGGAGGGTCGAGCGGTGGCTCGGCCGCCGCCATCGCGGCGGGCGACGTGGAGCTCGCGCTCGGGAGCGACTCGGCGGGGTCGATCCGGATCCCGGCGGCCTGGTGCGGCAACGTCGGGTTCAAGCCCACGCACGGCCTCGTCTCGGTCGAGGGCTGCTTCCCGCTCGCACCGAGCTACGACGTCGTCGGTCCCATGGCGTCGTCCGTGGAGGGTTGCGAACGGTTGCTACGGGTTCTGGCTCCTGGTTTCGAGCCGGTGGAGCTCGAGTCGCTGGAGGAGCTCGAGGTCGGGGTTGCTTGGCTCGATCGAGCCGATCCCCTCGTGCGGGAGCGGGTCTCGGAGGCCGCGGCGGTCTTTCCGCGCCGGCACGAGATCGAGTTGCCGCTCGCGCCCTCGAACCGGGCCGACTTCATGCGCGAGGTCGCCGACGTGCACCGCGCACTCTTCCTCGGCAACGAGGAGCTCTACGGCGAGAACGTTCGCGGCAAGATCGAGCGCTGCCTGCGGGTGAGCGACGACGAGGCGGCAGTCGCCGAGCGCGGGCGGGCCGAGTACCACGAGCGCTTCTGCGAGGCAATCGGCGAGCTCGATCTCGTCCTGACTCCGACCGTCTTGCTCGTCGCTCCGCCGGCCGATGCGGACGAGCTCGCACTGCGGTTGCCGGCCACGGACCACACCTATCCGTTCAGCTCGCTCGGCTGGCCGGCGCTCGCGCTCCCTTGCGGAGCGGCCGAGGACGGGTTGCCCGCCTCTGTCCAGCTCGCGGCCCCTGCGGGTGAAGACGCACGGGTGCTCGCCGCCGGGCGGCTGCTCGAGTCGCTTCTAGCCGGTCGCAGCTAGCACTGCGGCTTCGTACACCGGATCCGGCGTGAAGCGCTCGAGCTCGTCCGAGAGGACGTCGCTCGGAGCCGGCGGGTCGCCGGGAGGGAGCGGCACGGCCTCGCCGTCGAGTGCCACGCCCTCGAGTGTCTCCGCCGGGTCGTGCTCGAGCGCGATCTCCTCCCGCCCGAGCCGGGAGCGCAGCCAGCCGCAGAGAAGCCACGCCTGCGCAGCCGTCCCGCGCACGCGCACGGTCCGCGCATCGGCGAGCCCCGGCCAGAGCGTCGCGAGATGCGAGCGCCACCGCGACGTTCGCGCCCACGCGATGTCCGAGGCGGCACACCGCGGGAAGAGCCCCGCCAGCTGTCCGTAGGCGCCGGGCACGTCGTTCCACTCGGTCGAGTCGACGATCAACCGGTCCGTGATGTCCACCAGCTGCTCGAGCTCCTGCGCGCCCCACGGCGGATCGCCTCGCCAGCGCAGGAACACCGGCAGGTCGGAGATGAGGAGCGGCTCGACGATGCTGGCCGGCGCGTTCGCGCGCGCACCGCGCAGCGTGAGCTCTACGACCTCGGTCACGAGCCCGCGATCGGTGTCCGGCACCTCCCAGCGTTCGACCTCGGCCCGCGCGTCGATCCGGTTGTCCTGAGCGTCGGGCTCGGGAAAGAGGAGGATGGTGCGCGACGGGTGCCGCTCGGCCATCCCCTCGAGTGCCGCCCGGGCCGGTTCGACCCACGCAGCAGGCACCCAGGCGAGGTGCGTCATCACCGAGGTGCGCATGCTCGCCGTCTCGGCCGCCGCCTGGGCCCGCAGCCGCGCGAGCGCGGTGTCCACATCCGCTAGGCAGACGTCCTCGCCGAACCAGCTCAGCTCCTTCAGGGCCGTCGCCACGCCCGGCCGTCCCGGTGGAGGAGCTCTTCGGCGCTCGGCGGGCCCCACGAGCCCGCGGGATAGTTCGGGAACGCCGGCCGGTCGCGCTGCCAGGCGGCGACGATCGAGTCGACGAGCAGCCACTGCTCCTCGACCTCGTCCGCGCGCGTGAACAGCGTCGAGTCGCCGAGCATCGTGTCGAGGATGAGGCGTTCGTACGCCTCCGGCATCCCGGTGCGGAACGCGCCGCCGTAGAGGAAGTCCATGTGGACGGTGCGTATCGTCATCCCCTGGCCCGGCACCTTTGCGCCGATCGCAAGCGAGACGCCCTCGTCCGGCTGCACGTGGACGACGAGTACGTTCGGGCGCAGGCCTTCGGCCGCGGACTCCTCGAACGGCGGATGCGGCGCCGCCTTGAACTGGATCGCAATCGTCGTCTCGTGCCGCGCCAGTCGCTTCCCCATCCGCACGTAGAACGGCGTGTCCGCCCAGCGCCAGTTGTCGATGTAGAGCTTCGCCGCGACGTACGTGTCGGTCATCGAGTCGGGCGCGACGCCCGCTTCCTCGCGGTAGGCGACGACCTCCTCGCCCTCGACGAAGCCGCGCCCGTACTGCCCGCGTACGACCGATCTGGGCGCGGGCGTGTGCAGCGCGCGCAGCACCTTGACCTTCTCGTTGTGCACCGAATCGGAGGTGAAGTCGATCGGCGGCTCCATCGCGATCAGCGCGAGCAGCTGAAGAAGGTGGTTCTGGAAGATGTCGCGGATCGCGCCGGCGTGCTCGTAGTAGCCGGCGCGGGCCTCGATCCCGATCGCCTCGGCCACAGTGATCTGGACGTGGTCGATGAACTGGCGGTTCCAGATCGGCTCGAAGATCCCGTTCGCGAAGCGGAGCGCGAGCATGTTCTGGACCGTCTCCTTGCCGAGGTAGTGGTCGATCCGGAAGATCTCCTCCTCCTTGAAGTACTCGAGCAGCGTCGTCGTCAGGTGCTTCGCCGACTCGAGGTCATGGCCGAACGGCTTCTCGACCACGAGCCGTGTCCAGCCCCGGTCGTCGCGCCGCTTGCCGAGCGCCTCGACGATGGTCGGGAACGCCGGCGGCGGTACCGCGAGATAGAAGAGGCGGTTTCCTCCGAGCTGCTCGTCTTCGTCGAGCTTCGCGAGCGAATCGTGCACCTTGTCCTCTCCGCCTGCGTCGGCGAAGTCGGTCGCGATGTAGTGGAGCTGCGGGGCGAGCTCGTCCCAGGTCTCCTGCCGGAACGGATCGCGCGCGTGCTGCTTCACCGCGGTCTCCATGTCCTGCCGGAACGAGTCGTCGTCACCTTCGGTGCGCGCCACGCCGACGATCGCGAAGCGGGCCGGCAGCAGGCGGCGAACGGCGAGCGCGTAGAGCGCCGGCATGAGCTTCTTGTGCGTCAGGTCGCCGGAGGCGCCGAACATGACGAGCGCGCAGGGATCGGGCGTCCGCCGCAGGGCGAGGCCCTCGGCGAGCGGGTTCTCCCGCGCCGGCTGTACGGCCGTCTCAGCCACTCTCCGGGCTCTTCTCGAGGTGGCCGCCGAAACCCTTGCGCATCGCGGAGAGGACACGGTCGCCGAAGTCGGCCTCGCCGCGGGAGGCGAACCGATTGAACAGCGACGCGGCGAGCACCGGCGCCGGGACGCCCTCCTCGACTGCGGCCTGAACCGTCCAGCGTCCCTCGCCGGAGTCGCTCACGTGGCCCGCGTACTCCTCGAGCTCCGGTGCCTCGTGCAGCGCCTGCGCGGTCAGGTCGAGCAGCCACGAGGAGATCACCGACCCGCGCCGCCAGAGCTCGGTGACGGCCGCGAGGTCGAGCTCGTACCTGTAGAGGTCGGGGTCGCGCAGCGGCGTTGTCTCGGCGTCCGTCTCCTGCGTGTGGAGCCCGACGTCGGCGTGCTCGAGGACGTTCAGGCCCTCGGCGTAGGCCTGCATCAGTCCGTACTCGATGCCGTTGTGAACCATCTTCACGAAGTGGCCCGCGCCGGACGGCCCGCAATGCAACCAGCCCTGCTCCTCCGGCGACGCGTCGCCGTCGCGGCCGGGAGTGCGGACGGCGGCTTCGACTCCGGGCGCGAGCGCCTCCAGCACCGGCGTGAGGCGGCCGACGGCCTCGTCGTCTCCGCCGACCATCAGGCAGTAGCCGCGCTCGCGGCCCCAGACGCCGCCGCTGACGCCGACATCGACGTAGTGGATTCCTTTGCCGCTGAGCTGACCCGAACGGCGGAGGTCGTCGACGTAGTACGAGTTGCCGCCGTCGATGATCGTGTCGCCGTCCGCCAGGTGCGGGGCGACCTCGCCCACCACGGAGTCGACGATCCCGGCCGGCACCATCAGCCAGACCGACCGCGGCGTGTCGAGCTGCTGCACGAGCTCCTCGAGCGAGCCTGCCGTGCGCGAGTCCACCTTCGGGTCGAACGTCTTGACGTCGTGACCGGCCGCGCGCAGGCGCTCGGTCATGTTCGCGCCCATCCGGCCCAGGCCGACCATTCCCAGTTGCACTAGAGGTCCTCCAATCTCACTCTGGCGACGCGGCGGCCGCGCTCTTTCAGTGTCTCGAGGTCTCCCGCCGCCTGCGCCCGGATCAGCCGCCGGAAGCCGAACGGCTTGCCCGGGATCGGGAGCTCGTCGCCCGGGTCGTCGATCACCTGCAGGAAGAGACCGGTGTTCGGGCCGCCCTTGTGGAGCTGTCCCGTGGAGTGCTGGTAGCGCGGGCCGTAGCCGTGGGTGACGACGAGACCACTCTCGCGGCGCAGCCGCTCCACGAGCTCGGCGATGCGCCGGTCGTTCTCGGCGGTGGGCTCGATGAACGCCTGCACGCAGGCGTAGTCGCCCTCGTTCGCCTCCCCGAGCAGCTCCTCGATCGAACCCTCCGGCTCGAGCTCCGGCTCCTTGCCGGTTGCGAGGACCTCGTTCGTCTTGTCTTTCGCGGCCTGAACATCGGGCTGGTCGAACGGATTGATCTCGAGGTACACGCCGGCGACGGCGATCGCGAACTCCCAGCGGAAGAACTCCGCCCCGAGGGCGTACGGATCCGGCAGCTCGGGCTGGGCGGACTGCCGGTCGGGGCCGTCCGGCGACTCGCCCGGCGCAGGGACGAGGCCCTTGCCGTGCTTGCCTGTGGACTCGGCGATGAGCTGCTCGGCCCAGAGACCGAAGGCTTTGGCTGCAAGCGACGGCGGCGAAGCCGCCGCTGCGCGGCCGGAGACCGCGGGGTCGCCTGCGGCGCCCCCGCCCGGCGACGCCTCGCCGATGCAGAGCTTGTCGCGACCCTCTCTCCAGCCGGCTCCGAACCGGCTCCCGAGCTCGTAGCCGGGATTGCCCGCGCCGGAGCGGCACGCCTCTCGCATCTGCTGCGCTCGCTCGAGCAGCCGCGCTGCGTCGACGCCCATCAGCACCGCCGGCACGATTCCGAACGGCGAGAGCGCCGAGTAGCGCCCGCCGATGGTGGGCTCGCCGGCGAAGACCGCGCGGAACCCGCGCTCGCGCGCGAGGTGCCCGAGCTCGGAGCCGGGATCGGTGATGGCGCAGAACAGATCGCCCCGCTTGCGGGTCTTCTCCCAGAAGTAGTCGGTGTGGGAGCGGGTCTCGAGGGTCGTACCGGACTTCGAGCTGGAGACGAAGAGCGTCCGCTCGAGGTCGAGCTTCTCCTCCAGCGCGCGGATCGCGCGGGGATGCGTGGTGTCGAGGACGTGGAACCAGTCGACCTCGAAGCTGCGCCGCAGCACCTCGGGCGCGAGCGACGAACCGCCCATTCCGCAGAGCACGACGGCGCCGACCTCGTCGTGCAGCGACTCGGCGAAGCGGCGGATCTCGTCGAGCCCTTCCTGGACATGAAGCGGCTCGTCGAGCCAGCCGAGCCACTGCGCCTCGTTACTGCCGGTCCAGGTGGTCGCGTCGCGCTCCCAGATGCCCTCGATGAGCCTCTCCCGGTTCACGCGCTAGGCGGCGACGGTCTCGCGCTTGGCGCGCACGCCCTCGAGCAGCTCGGCGAAGGAGTCGGAGAACTTCTGCACGCCCTCCTTCTCGAGCGTCGCCACGACGTCGTCGTAGTCGACGCCGACCGCGGGAAGCTGCTCATGCAGCAGCGCGCGGGCCTCGTCGAGGTCGTCCTCGATGGTGTCGCCGCGCACCTCGCCGTGATCCTGGAAGGCCCGGATCGTCTCCTCCGGCATGGTGTTCACCGTGTGCGGGCCGATCAGGTCCTCGACGTAGAGCACATCGCGGTACTCCGGGTTCTTCGTGGAGGTGGAAGCCCACAGACAGCGCTGCGGCAGCGCGCCTTTCGCCTCGAGCGCCTCCCAGCGCGCGCCGCTGAAGACCTGCTCGTAGTGCTGGTACGCGATGCGGGCATTCGCCACCGCGAGCTTGCCCCGGAGCGCGAGCGCCTCCTTCGAGCCGATCGCCTCGAGCCGCTTGTCGGCCTCGGTGTCGACGCGCGAGACGAAGAAGCTCGCGACCGACCGCACCTTCGTCGCGTCGCCGTCGCCCTCGACGAAACGCTCGAGCCCGCGGACGTACGCCTCCATCGACCTCTTGTGCATCTGCAACGAGAAGAGCAGCGTGACGTTGATGCTCCGGCCGTCCGCGATGCAGTCCTCGATCGCCTCGAGACCGGGCTCGGTGCCCGGGATCTTCACGTAGAGGTTCGGCCGAGCGATCCACTCGTGCAGGCGGATCGCCTCCTCGTACGTCGCCTTCGTGTCGTAGGCGAGGTTCGGGTCGACCTCGATCGACACATAGCCGTCCTGCGCGTTCCGCTCGTGCACCGGCCACAGCAGGTCGAGCGCGCTCTCGACATCGCGCACGGCGAGGTGGAGGAAGATCTCCTTCGCATCGTCCTCGTGCTCGAGCAGCTCTTTGATCTGCTCGTCGTACGCGCTCCCGTGCGAGATCGCCTTCTGGAAGATGGTCGGGTTCGAGGTCACGCCGACCACGGCGTCCTCTTCCATCATCCGCTTCAGCTCGCCGGTTTCGAGCAGGTCGCGCGAGAGGTAGTCGATCCAGACCGACTGCCCGCGCGCGCTCAGCTTGTGAAGTCTCGATTCAGCCATTCCGCATCCCTTCTTCGGGCGTGGGGGAACCCATGGTTCCCCCACGAGCCCCCTCCTTCTGAAGATCAAGTGCCATTCCAGATTCCATGCGTCGGATCTTCTCCAGTCTGGCGACGTGACGCTCTTCTCCGTCGAACCGTGCCGCGAGAAACGTGCGCACGAGGTCCGCGGCGAGGCTCGGGCCGACAACCTCGGAGCCGAGGCAGAGGACGTTCATGTCGTCGTGCTCGACGCCCTGGTGCGCGGAGTAGACGTCGTGACAGATCGCTGCCCGGATGCCGACGATCTTGCACGCGGCCACCGAAGCGCCGACACCGGAACCGCAGACGAGGACGCCGCGCTCGGCCTGCCCGTCCTTGAGCGCGGCGCCGAGCTCGGCAGCCTTGTCGGGGTAGTCGATCCGCACCGCGGCGGTGTCGGTGCCGAGATCGACGACCTCGTCTCCCGCCTCCCGCAGCGTCTCGAGGATCGTCTCGCGCAGGCGGACTCCGCGATGGTCGAACGCCACGGCAACTTTCACGTGCAGGACCGTACATAGAATCGGCTTCGGTTTCCGTCTCCGGCGAAGGGAGAGGTCGTAGCGATGAACGACGTCGAGCTCTGGCGCGAGCTTGGACAGCAGCTGCGGGTCGATGCGATCCGGCCGGCCGCGAAGGCCGGCTCCGGCCATCCCACCTCGGGCATGTCCGCGGCCGACCTGATGGCCGTCCTGCTCGCGAAGTACCTGCGGTACGACTTCGAGAACCCGCACGACCCACATAACGACCGTCTCGTCTTCTCCAAGGGTCATGCCTCGACGCTCCTGTACGCGATGTTCCGCGCCGCCGGCGCGATCTCGGAGGAGGAGCTGCTGACCTATCGGCAGTTCAGCTCGATCTTCGAGGGCCACCCGACGCCGCGGATCCCGTGGGTCGATGTCGCGACCGGCTCGCTCGGCCAGGGCCTCCCTTATGCGGTCGGCATGGCGCTTGCGGGCAAGCGTCTGGACCGGCTCCCCTTCCGCGTCTGGACGCTCTGCGGCGACAGCGAGATCGCCGAGGGCTCGCAGTGGGAGGCGCTCGAACATGCGGCTCACTTCGAGCTCGATAACCTCGTGGCGATCATCGACGTGAATCGGCTCGGCCAGCGCGGCGAGACGATGCACGGCTGGAACCTCGACTCGTACGTCGACCGCGCGCGCGCCTTCGGCTGCCACGCGATCGAGATCGACGGCCACGACGTCGAGGCAATCGATCGCGCCTACGCCGAGGCGATCGACACGGCCGGCCAGCCTGTCGTGATCGTCGCGAAGACGATCAAGGGCAAGGGCGATCCCGACGTGGAGGACAAGAACGGCTTCCACGGCAAGGCGCTCGACCACTCCGAAGAAGTGATCGCCACCCTCGGCGGCGTTCGCAACCTCGAGGTCGACGTTGCGAAGCCGGAGACCGGAGCCTCGAAGCACGAGTTCCCGGTCGGCGCGCTCGAGCTGCCGCGTTACGAGGTCGGAGCGGAGGTGGCGACGCGGAAGGCGTACGGCGACGCGCTCGTGGCGCTCGGCAAAGCCCGCGGCGACGTCGTCGCGCTCGACGGCGAGGTCTCGAACTCGACCTTCGCCGACGAGTTCCGCGACGCGTTCCCCGAGCGCTACTTCGAGATGTACATCGCCGAGCAGCAGATGGTCGCGACCGCGGTAGGCATGCAGGCGCTCGGCTGGCGCCCGTTCGCTTCGACGTTCGCCGCATTCCTCTCACGGGCGTACGACTTCATCCGCATGTCGGCGATCAGCCGCGCGAGCTACTGCCTCTGCGGCTCGCATGCCGGCGTCTCCATCGGCGAGGACGGTCCGTCGCAGATGGCGCTCGAGGACATCGCCTCACTGCGCGCGGTGCACGGCTCGACGGTGCTGCATCCGTGTGATGCGAACCAGACCGCGAAGCTCGTCGAGCGGATGGCCGAGGTCGAGGGAATTGCGTATCTCCGCACGCTGCGTCCGGCGACTCCTGTCCTCTACGACGCGGACGAGGCGTTCGAGATCGGCGGCTCACGCACAGTGCGCCAGGGCGACGACGTCGCGATCGTGGGAGCAGGGATGACCGTCCACGAGGCGCTCAAGGCCGCCGACGTCCTCGCGCAGGAGGGGATCGAGGCGCGGGTCATCGACCTCTATTCGATCAAGCCGCTCGACGCGGAGACGCTGCGTTCGCTCACGTGCCCGATCGTCACCGCCGAGGACCACTGGGCGGAGGGTGGGCTCGGCGAGGCAGTGCTGTCGGCGCTCGGCGACGCCGACGATCGGCCGCCCGTCGTCCGGCTGGCGGTCCACGAGCTGCCGCACTCGGGCAAGCCGGCCGAGCTGCTCGCCGAAGCCGGCATCGACGCCGACGGCATCGCGGCCGCTGCGCGCAGCCTCGCGCGGGCTCACGCCGGCGCGTCGTAGAGCTCGTCGTACAAGCGCCGGTGCTCCTCGCGCGCGGCGCGATAGGCCTCCGCGCGCTCGGGCCGCGGTTCGACTATCTCTACGATCGGTGCCTCCGCGAGCTCGTGATCCAGATGCTCGAGCGCCAGGGTCGCCGCGCCGCGGAGCGACGCCTCAGGCACGCCTGAGACGTGGATCGGCCGCGCGAGCGCGTCGGCCATGATCTGGAGCCAATCGTGGTCGCGGAGGAGCCCGGCACCCGTGGCGACGACCTCGCTCACGTCGGGCAGCAGGTCGGCGATTGCGGCAAAGCGGAACGCGACACCCTCGTAGGCGGCCTGGCGGAGGTCGAGCGGCGTCGTCTCGAAGGTGAGCCCGTGGACGGCGCCCCGTGCGTGCGGGTTCCAGCCGGTCGAGCGCTCGCCGCCGAGGAAGGGCAGAAACACGAGCTCGTGGTCACGTGGGTCGCGCTCGGCGAGCGATCCCGACGCGTCCGCGAGCGTCCGCTCGAGCCACTCGTAGAGATTGCCGCCGTCGGAGAGCGCACCGCCCTCGACGACGCGCCGCGAGTCCGCGAGATAGAGGAAGAGGCCCGGTTTGGGCTGCGGCCGGTCACTCTCGTAGAGCACGCGGAACGCGCCCGAGGTGCCGACCATGAGCGCGGCGCGCGTTCGTCCCATGCAGCCGGCGCCCGCGTTGGAGCACGCGGCATCAGGCCAGAGCGGCACGTCGGAGATCCGCGGCAGCCGCTCCGCGTCCACTCCGAGGACGGCAAGCAGCTCCTCATCCCAGTTGAGGGTCGTGAGGTCGAGCAGGCCGCTCGTCGAAGCCATCCCGAGGCTCGTCTCGGGCGTGCCGCGCAGATAGTCGGCGAAGGAGACGAACGAGGCTGCGCGGCGGAAGATCTCGGGCTCGGTCTCGGTGAGCCACGCGAGCTTGGCCGGCCAGAAGGAGGAGTGGAGGAACGCGCCCGTACGCGCATGGATCGCCTCGGCGTCGAGCCTTCGGGCGAGCCACTCCGCCGCCCCCGCGCTGCGGGTGTCGCGCCACCCGAGAACCGGCGTCAGCGCGTTCCAGTCCTTGTCGACCGCGACGAGGCTGTGCGCGAAGCACGAGGTCGCGTCCGGCTCCTCGTCCGCGAGCACCTTGCGGATTGCCGCGGCGACGTCGGCGGGATCGTCCGTTCCGTACTCCTCCTGCCGCAGGTCGCCGGCAGGCTCGGCGCGTTCGTCGAACCGCTGGGCGCGAACGGAGGAGGAGCCGACGTCGAGCGCGAGCAGTCCCGTCACGCGAGCTCCCGGAGCAGTTGCTCGGTCCGCTCGCGGGCGAGCATGACGCGGGGCAGGTCGGGCGCGAGCAGGAGCGTGTCGAGCACGAGTTCGCGCGTCTTCCGGAGCGACGTACCCGCCAGGGCCTCGTCGATCCGCTCCGCGAGCCGCTCCGGCTTGATCTCCAGCGGTGCGACGAGCTGCGGCAGCCGCTTCCAGCTCGGCTCCCAGGTTTGGTTGAGCGCGAAGACGATGCGGAGGACGTTCTGGAGGTCATCCGCGAGCATCGCCGCAAGCGATAGACGGCCGCCGGGCCGCAGGTGGGCGCGGACCCCGAGCGGATGCTCGAGCCACTCCTCGCTCGCATCGTGGACGATCGCCTCGACGAGCGCCTCCGGATACTCCGCGAGGCGCGCCTGCCAGCGGTGGATCGCGCCGGCACTGCGCAGCGGGATTCCGTGGAAGAGCGCCTCGGCGAAGCGAAAGCGCGTGTGGTCGATCATCTCGCCGCTGAGGATCCCCTCGAGGCGCCCCTCCACACGTGCATGCGTCCACCCGGCCATCTCGAGCACCTCGCCCTCGACGAGCGCCGTGTACCAGGCGATCGTCCCGTTCTCGAAGAAGTCCTCCTGCCACATCTCGATCCCGAGCGCGCTGAGACGGAGTGGGGTGTCTCGCGCGACGAGGAGCATCTCGACGTCCGAGAGCTCATCCGCCTCGCCGCGCGAGACGGAGCCCGTGAGGAGCTCGCCGATGTCCTGCGGGAGCGCCCGGATGAAGCGCTGTGCGAGCGCGCGCAGCTCAGCGGAGCGCGCCGCGCCCATCAGCCGGAGTAGGCGAAGGTCGCGGCGTAGCCGCAGGTGCCGCTGTAGCCGAAGGCGAGCGGCCCATCGTCCACCCGGAGCTCCTCGGCGACGAGCTCCTCGCCGCCGCGCTCGTGACCGGGGATCACGCAGGTGACGGCTTCCCCGCCGGCGTAGCGGTCGCGGATCCGGACCGTTACGCAGTCGCGGATGCGGAGCCACTGCCGGCGGGGCGTGTGGTCGAGGTCGATCGCAACCGCGCGTACGCCGACCAACTCGCTCGCCTTCCACACCCACGGGAAGTGCTCGAGCGCATCGCCTCCGAGCCGGCCGGTGAAGATCGCCTCGAGCGCCGCCTGCTGCTCCTCGCTTGCGCGCTCGTCGAGGTAGAGGATCCAGGTCCACGGGGAGCCCGGTTCATCGTCGTCGTAGTGGATCGCCAGGGCGACGGTCCGACCTGCCAGATCCGTCCCGGCCGCCTGTCCTTCCTCGATCAGCCACGACAGCACGCCGACGCAGATGCCGTGGGTGGACCGGCCGCCCGGTACGCCGTCGATGCGGCGGCACGGGCAGATCGGGTCGCAGTTGCACGACTCGAAGTAGCTGCCGCGAATGTGCCACGACGTGGCCAGCGCCATTCGCCGAATCTACAGTGGCTCCGCCATGGCAGTCGTCATCGCCTCCAACCTCCGCAAGGAACTGGCGGGCTCCGTGCTGTTCGACGGGGTCTCGTTCTCCGTCGAGCGCCGGGACCGCGTCGCTCTCTCCGGGCCGAACGGCGCCGGCAAGACGACGCTGCTGCGGATCCTCGCCGGCGAAACCGAGAAGCACGGCGGCGAGCTCGCCTTCGCCAAGGGGACGCGGGTGGCGCTGCACGACCAGCGTCCGCCGCTCGAGCAGGAGCTCACGCTCCGCGAGTACGTGCTCGCGGGCGCGCGGGATCTCGTCGCGCTGGAGGAGGAGCTCCAGCGCCTCGAACGCGCGATGGCAGAAGGCGACCACGCGCAGGCCACGCTGAACCGCTACGCCGAGGCGCAGGCCCGGCTCGAGCATGCCGGCGGCTACGCGTGGCGCGACCGCGCCGCCACGGTCGTGCGGGGGCTCGGCTTCGCCGAGGGCGACCTCGATCGCCCGCTGCGGACGTTCTCGGGCGGTGAGTTGACGCGCGCCTCGCTCGCCCGCGCGCTAGGCGGCGACCCGGACCTGCTCCTCCTCGACGAGCCCACCAACCACCTCGACGTTGCGAACCTCGAGTGGCTCGAGCGCGAGCTCGCCTCGCTCGACGCGGCCGTGATCCTCGTCGCCCACGACCGCTGGTTCCTCGAGGCAGTGACGACGGCGACGGTCGAGCTCGAGGCCGGGCGCGGGACGTTCTTTCCGGGGCCGTGGCACGCCTGGCGCCGCGAGAAGGCGGCGCGGATGCTGCACGCGCAGAAGGAGGTCCTTCGCGTCCAGGCGGACATCGCGCGGCTCGAGCGTTTCGTCGAGCGGTTCCGTTCCAAGAAGGACAAGGCGAAGCAGGCGCAGGCGAAGCTGACTCACATCGGGCGGCTCGAGCAGGAGAAGGCCGTCCACGCCGGCCAGATCGCACTGCTCTCCCGTCGTACACGCGGCCTCGGCTTCGAGTTCCTCAAGCCGGCGCGCAGTGGTCGGATCGTCGTGGAGGCGGATGGGCTCGAGGTCGGGATCGGCGGTCGCGTCCTCCTAAGCGATGCGACCTTCGTCGTCGAGCGCGGCGAGCACGTTGCCCTCGTCGGACCGAACGGCTCGGGCAAGACGACGCTGCTCGAGAAGCTCGTGCGCGGGGACGGCGTCCGGATCGGGCACGGCGTCCAGGTCGGTTACTTCTCGCAGCAGGAGATGGAGCTCGATGCGCGCGGTTCCGTCCTCCAGTGCGTCCAGGCGATGACCGGCCTCGCGCGCCCCGACGCGCAGAACCTCCTCGGCCGCTTCCTGTTCTCCGGCTGGGATGCGCACGAGAAGGCCGTCTCAGTGCTCTCGGGTGGCGAGCGGCGGCGCCTGGCGCTCGCCGTCACGGTCGCCTCGGGCGCGAACTTCCTCGTGTTGGACGAGCCGACGAACCACCTCGACCTCGAGAGCCGCGAGGCGCTGGAGGCTGCGCTCGATGCGTTCCCCGGGACGGTGCTGCTCGTGTCGCACGACCGCGCGCTCCTCGACGCGATCGCCGAACGGACACTGGCGATCGAGGACGGCGAGCTGCGTGCCTACGACGGCGGCTGGGCGGAGCTACTGCGGGTGCGTGAGGAGCGCGAGGCCCGCGCGAAGCCGGAACCGCCGCTCGAGCGCGCAAAGCCGACATCGAAGCCGCAGGCTCCGAAGCCCGAGCCGCGGCGCCCCTCCGAGCTCGCGCGGATCGAGGCCGAGATCGCCGTCCGCGAGGCAGAGGTCGCCGAGCTCGAGACGAAACTCGCCGAGGACTGGACCGATGTCGACGTGCTCGCCGCCCACAAGCGCAGCCGCGACGCGCTCACCGCACTCCTCGAGCGCTGGGAGCAGCTGTTCGAGGCGAGCTCGCGAAGCTGACGCTTCGCTCGCTGTCCCTAGGCCCAGAACCGCTCGAAGGCGGAGTCGAGCGGGACTGCCGTCACGTCCTGCCAGAGCCCGTCTGCGATCCGAATCACGAGCGCCTGGTCGATGTCGAGGTCGATCCCATTGCGGCTGCCCATGGCGCGGTAGAGCGCGACGGCCCACGCGTCGTCCGCGAAGACGGTGTGAAGGTGGCTCTTGTACGTGCCCCCGGTCTCGAGCCCGGTGCGCTGCAGGAACTCGACGACCTCGCGGCGGCCGCGGTACTCGCCGCTCATCACGGTGTGGCCGGGAACCCGCCAGACGATGTCGCGTGCGAAGGCGGCGGACACCGCCATCGCGTCCTTGCCGAAGGCGGCGAAGACGCGACGGACGAGCGCCGCATTCGGGTGCTCGGCTTCGCTCACATGTCTCCCGTGAGCGTCTCGACGACCGCTTCCGCGATCACCTTGAGCGGACGGCCCGACGCCTGGCTCGCCTTGCGCAGCCGCGCGAACGCCTCCTGCTCGCTGAGCTGCTCCTTCTCCATCAGCAGCCCTTTGGCGCGCTCGATCACCTTCCGTGCCGCGAGCGCGTCGGAAAGGGACTCCGCCTCCGCGCGGACGGCTTGCAGCTCGTCGTGCCTCGCGCGGGCGGCGGCGATCGCCGGCAGCAGATCCTGCTCGCGGAACGGCTTCACCAGGTATCCGAAGACGCCGGCCTCGATTGCGCGCGACACGAGCTCGTCCTGGCCGTACGCCGTCAGCATCACGATCGGAATCGGCCGCTCCTCGAGGATTCGCCTCGCCGCCTCGATTCCGTCGAGCTTCGGCATCTTCACGTCGAGAACCGCGAGATCCGGCTCCTCGGACCGTGCCAGGTCGATGGCCTCCTCGCCGTCCTTCGCCTCGGCACAGACCTCGAAGCCGGCGCTCTCGAGCAGCGCTCGGAGATCGAGCCGGATGATCGTCTCGTCCTCGGCGATGAGGATCTTCACTGCCGCACAGCATTCCTCAGTCGGATGCCGCTGAAGTCGAGTGTCGTCTCGATCACCTTGTTCCAGAGCGGGTAGAGCGACGGTGCGATGCGCAGTTCGTTCCCCGCCTCGGCGTGGCGGGCGAGCAGGTCGCCGAGCTCGACGAGCTCGAGCGGAACGACAGTCTCGCGCGAGACATAGAACTTGTCCCACGGCTCGAAGGTCTCGGGCGGCAGCCTGTACGCATAGACGCGGGCGGAGCGGAACCGCTCGAGCCAGGCGGCCTCGATGACGCTGACGCGGAGTTTCCGGTCACCGTCGAGCCAACGCTCGACGTCCTCGTCCGTTGTGTCCTCCTTCGCGTCGAAACAGGCACGCGGACAGTCGCGCGGGAACCAGTAGAGCCACGAGTAGCGCGTGTCGACGGCCCAGACGAGCGGCTCGTCGAGCGCGTGCAGCTCGTTGTGATGCGGGTTGAAGACCTCGATTGCCGGGTTCTCGCTCACGTGCCAGAGCTCGGTCACGGCAGGCTCCGCAACAGCGCTGCGGGCTCGGGCCAGAAGAGGAGCTCGGCGGCTTCTTCGCGCCTCAGCCAGCGGTATTCGACGTGCTCCTCGTTCAGCTCGGGCTCCCAGCCCGGCTCGACGTCGACAAGGAATGCCTCGACGTGCACGCGCTGCCCGGGCTCCTCCTCCCACGATTCCCGCGTGTACGCGAACGCGCTGAGCGGCTGCAGCTCGCCGGCCTCGAGCCCGGTCTCCTCGCGCAGCTCGCGGAGCGCAGCAGCGTGGGACGCCTCGCCCGCCTCGACAGCGCCTGCGATCGGGTGCCAGTAGCCGCCGCTCTCGGGCGAGCGGTGCGCGACCAGGAACTCGTCGGCGCGCCGGACGTGGATCAGCACCTCGCTCCGATCGCTCACGCCGGGAAGACCACCTCGGCGCGCGCGCCGGCGAAGGCGAAGCTGCCCTGCAGCTCGTCCGCCACCAGCGCGCGGACGATCGACAGCCCGGTGCCGCTCGGCGCGCCGTCGACCCCGGAACCTTCGTCGGCAATCGAGAGGACGACGTCGCCGCCGCGGCGGACGAGCTCGATCCGCACCGTTCCGGCGCCGTGCTCGAGTGCGTTTTGGAGCAGCTCGGAGAAGACGAGCGCAAGCGCGGTCGCGCGACTGCCTGCGAGAGGCACGGGCTCGAGCTCTGCCTGGACGTCGCGACCGGCGCCGATGCCCTGCACGAGCATGGCGCGGAGGCGGTCGATGAGCTCTGCAAGCTCGACATCCTCCTCCCTTTGCTCGGTGAGCGACTCGTGTACTGCGGCGATGGCGAGGATCCGGTTGACGGAGTGCTCGAGCGCCTCGCGCGGGTCGACGCCCTCGGCGCGCGCCTGCAGACGCAGGAGCGAGGCGACGGTCTGAAGGTTGTTCTTGACGCGGTGATGGATCTCCTGGGCGAGGACGCCGCGCATCACCGCACGGCCGTGCTCGAGCGCGACGGCGGCGTGGTGGGCGATCGCCTCGAGCAGCGCCCGCTCCTCGTCGGTGAACGGCATGTCGCGGTCGGCCACGAGCTCGCCGATCTGGCGCCGTTTCCAGCGCAGCGGGGTGCGGACGGCGTAGGCACCGCCGCGACCTTCGGGCCACGCGATCCGGCCGTCCTCGAGCACGAGCGCTGCCCCGGTCGCGTGCACCGCGTCCATCGTCGTCTTGACGATCGCCTCGAGCGACTCCTCGAGGTAGAGGGACTCCGAGACGGCCTCGGAGATGCGGGCCAGCGCCTCGAGCTCGGCGACACGCTGCTGCGCCTCGGCGTAGAGCTGCGCATGGACGATGGACTGGGCGACCTGGCTCGCGATCGCCTGCAGCAGCTCGATCTCGTCCGGGCGGAACTCGCGCGGCTCGCGGGTACGGACGTTGAGCGCGCCCGCCAGCTGCTCGCGCGCGAGGATCGGGACCGCAAGGATCGACTCGTACTCCGACTCCGGCAGGTTCGGGAACTCTTTCCAGCGCGGGTCGAGGTCGGCGTTCGCGGCGATCGCGACCGGTCGGAGCTCGGCTGCGGCCGACCCGGTGATCCCTTCCCCCGGACGCAGACGAGGGCGGCGCGTCATCTCGTCGAGCGGCGTGCCGTGCGTGGCGCGCAGGACGAGCTCGCCGGCGGCCTCGTCGTAGAGGTAGACGAAGCACGCGTCGGCTCCGAGCGCCGCGGCGACCTCGTTGGCGACGAGGTGCAGCACCTCCCCGAGGTCGAGCGTGGAGTTGACGGCGGCGATCGTCTCGGTGAGCAGCCGCAGATGGCGGTCGGTCGTCTCCACGTGCCTATCGTAGGAGGGTCGTGGCGTTACTGGCGCTCTGGTTGACGAGCATGGCGCTTGGCGCGTACGGCGGCCGGACGGCGCGGCATGCGCGCCACCTCGCGGCACGGCTCGCGGTGGAGGGCGATGCGCCGAGCCCCGTGCTGAGCGCCCTCCTCGCGGCGCGGCTCCCGCTGTGGGCGAGCTACGCGAGCGGGCTGCTGCTCGTCGCGATCCTCGCCCTCATGGTCTGGCAGCCGGCCTAGGTCGGCACGAAGAAGAGGCCGGCGATGCCGACGAGAAAGACCGCGAGCGCGAGGAGCGAGTCCGGGCCCAGCCGGGCGCGGCAGTGCAGCGGGCGGCTGATCACTCCGAAGCCGTAAACGGCCGTCAGCGCGATGCCGAGCGCCGCGAGCCACGCGTTGAGGCTTCCCGCCGACTGGAGGACGGGCTGCCCGGCGACGAGATCGGCGACGAGGAAGAGACAGACCTGGAAGGCGTTGCCGCCGAAGATGTCGCCCATCGCGAGCGCGTTGTCGCCAAGCCGCACAGCCGCGATCCCGGATGAGATCTCCGGCAGCGCGGTGGCAGTTGCGAGCACAGTCGCGCCGAAGATCACGCCGTTCACATTGAGCCGGTTGGCGAGGTCGTTGCCGGTCACCTCGAGCAGCACGCCGGCCGCGAGCGTGACCGCGCAGGCAGCGCCGAAGATGAGTGCGACCCGGGCCGTCGACGAGCCGGCGTACGGATGCGCCTGGTCCGGGTGCGACCGCTCGTGGCGACGACGCCCGGGTCGGCTGCCCGGCGTCTCGAGGCTCCAGCGTGGATCCTTGGCCGCGCGCTGGATGACGTAGAGCCCGACGACCCAGACCACCACGATGCCGAGGGAGGCGGGGTTGGCGACTCCGGCGATCGCCGTCGAGGGCTTGAGCAGCGCTCCCATGTCAACCCCCGCGACGAGGATGATCACGAGCAGGCCCTCGAGCACGGGCGTCAGCCGGCCGACGAGATAGGTGAGCGGCCGCTGCGGCCCGACGGCGATGTCGCAGAGGAGTAGCACCATCGTCTGGATCGCGATGCCGCCGATCAGGTTTCCCGCCGCGAGCTGGAGGTGTCCCTGTGCCGCCGCCGAGATCGTGATCGCGAGCTCCGGCAGGGTCCCTGCGATAGCCAGAAGGATCAGCCCGCCGATCTCGTCGCCGAGACCGAGCCGGGCATCGAGCGCATCCGTCGACTTCGAGAGCACGATGCCGGCCGCCCACGTCGCGCCCGCGGCGGCGAGGAAGATCAGCAGGAGGAGCGGCGAGCCGAGCCCGGCCACGCCGGAAACGATGCGGGCAGCGGCGGACGGAGCAGCCCGCCCGCCGCCGCCCTATCTCAGATCGAGCCGGCTCAGCCCTCGCGTCGCCGGTCGGCCGCGAGCGCCACGAGCGCCACGAGCTCACCCTCGCCGACGAGCTCCGACGCGATCACCGCCACGCGGCACGGCGTGAGCGCGCGCAGCGTCGCGGTGCGGACGCCGCTCTCGAGCGATGCCCGCTCCCCCAGCATCGTTCCGGGCCCCATCTCGGCGATCTGCTCACCGTCGACCTCGACCCCGAGCACGCCGTCGAGGAGGAGATAGAGGTCGTCTCCGGGCGCGCCCTGCTCGACCAGCGTCTCTCCCTCGTCGAGCTTTCGCCTCGGGAGCTTCGCGTCGCCTGAGAGGAGTGTGCGCGACAGCTCACGCTCGAGCGCGCTCTCCGCCGCGGCCACGACCGCCTCCGACTCCGCATCGCCCCACGGCGTGTTGTCGCCGTGGGATTCCCGGTACCACGCCTTGAAGTCGACCACCCCGCTCTTCTGCGCCAGGGCGCCTTCGCCGTCGTAGATCCAGTGCCGCGGGAACGGGCTCGCTCCTACGAGCTCGTGCTCGACGCGACCGTCCGCGTGCAGTGTGAGCGCGAGCGTCGTCCAAGCCGTCGCCGACTGGATCCGGAACAACGGCCCGCCCTTGACGCGCCGCGGCGCCGGGAAGCCCGCTCGTCCGCCGACCGTCTGCACGAAGCGGGCGCTGTCTCCGGAGACCTCCGGCCCGGTGCGGAGAACCTCGAACGGAACCCCTGGCACGACGATCGCCTTCGGCCCGACGCGGAACGTCGTCGAGCCGACGAGCCCGCCTCCCTGAAAGCCGGCGCCGACGATCGCGCCGGCTTCGACCTCGATCCACGCCCGCAGGTCGTTCGCCTCCCGGAAGCGGTCGGCGTCGCGGAGCCGTCCCAGGTCACCGGGCTCCAGGTGATCCGGCGGCGGCTCGTCGTAGTGGCCGACGCCGAGCTCGAACGGCAGCTTCGGCAGTCCTTGGATCGCCTCGGACGGAATCCACGAGATCGCGCTGACAGAACCTTCGATGCGCACCATGTGCCTCCCTGTTGATCGTCACGGGATCAAACACCCGGAGGCAGCGAGATTCAAGCTGGGCCGCGAGGGACGAGCCGCAGCGGCCCAGCTCTCAGGCGTCTAGAGGACTGCGAGGTACTTCTTCATCTCCCAGTCGGTCAGCTGGACACGGTATTCGTCCCACTCCTTCCGCTTCAGCTCGACGTAGCGGTCGAAGATGTGCGGGCCGAGCGCCTTGCGCATGAGCTGTGACTGCGAGAGCTCGTCGATCGCCTCGCCGAGGGTTTCGGGGAGGGAGACGATGCCGCGCTCGCGCCGCTGCTCGGACGTGAGGTGGTAGAGGTTCGTCTCCATCGGATCGGGCAGCTCGTAGCCCTGCTCGATCCCCTCGAGGCCTGCGTGCAGTAGCGCGGCGAAGGTGAGGTACGGGTTGCACGCCGGATCGGGGCAGCGGATCTCGGCACGCGTCGCCTGTTCGGAGCCCGGCTTGTAGAGCGGGATCCGGATCAGCGCGGAGCGGTTCCGCTGCGACCACGCGACGTAGACCGGCGCCTCGAAGCCCGGCACGAGCCGCTTGTACGAGTTGACCCACTGCGCGAAGACGGCAGACAGCTCGCGGGCGTGGCGGAGCTGGCCGGCGATGAACGCCTTCGCCACGTCGGAGAGGTGCCACTTGTCGTCCTCGTCGAAGAACGTGTTGTGGCCGTCCGTGAAGAGCGACATGTGCGTGTGCATGCCCGAGCCGTTCTCCCCGAAGAGCGGCTTCGGCATGAAGGTCGCGTGGTAGCCGTGCTGCTTGGCGACCTCCTTCACGACGAGCCGGTACGTGAGCATGAAGTCGGCCATGTCGAGCGCGCCCGCGTAGCGGATGTCGATCTCGTGCTGCGAGGGGCCGACCTCATGGTGGTGGTACTCGACCGGGATGCCCATCGACTCGAGCGCGCGGATCGTGTCGCGGCGAACGCCGGTCGCGGCGTCGAGGGTCGTCTGCGCGAAGTAGCCGCCCTCGTCGAGCGTCTCCGTCCCGGTCTCGTCCTTGAACAGGAAGTACTCGGCCTCGGGGCCGACGTTGAACGTGTCGAAGCCCATCGCCTCCATGCGGTCGAGCGCGCGCCTGAGCGCATAGCGCGGGTCGCCGGCGTACGGCTCGCCGTCGGGCGTGACCACGTCGCAGATCATCCGTGCCGTCTGGCCGTCGGGCAGGATCCGGAATGTGTCGGGGTCGGGGATCGCGACCATGTCCGACTCCTCGATCGCGTTGAAGCCGGTGATCGACGAGCCGTCGAAGCCCATCCCGTCGTCGAGCGCGCCCTCGACCTCGCTGAGCGTGATGGCGAAGCTCTTCAGGTGCCCCTCGAGATCGGTGAACCAGAGGAGCACGTCCTCGATGCCGCGGGACTCGATCTCCGCGAGCACCTCCTTGCGTGTTCCCGGGTCGGATGTCGCCCGGTTCCTGCTCTCCACGTAGGCCATTCTCCCTCCTTGAACGCGAAAAGCCCCGGCAGGCACCGATGTCGTCCCAACGACAGTGTGCCGGCCGAGGCTCCGTCGCCTCGCAATGTCGCCGGAATCTTACAGGTCGTCCGGACGGATCGGAAGCTACCCTCAGGGTCTTCTGCTTCGCGTTGTCGTCGCCCTCTCCGCTCTCACCGTCGCCGTCACGCTGGCCTCGGCACCGCACGCGGCGCGCTCGCCGGGCCCGCAGTACGTGGCGCCGGCCGGTTCCGGCGCGCTCTTCCTCATCAGCGGCCATGGCTACGGGCACGGCGTCGGGATGGGCCAGTGGGGAGCCCAGGGCTACGCGCAGCAGGGCTACACGTATGACCAGATCCTCGCCGCGTACTACCCGGGCACGACGCTCGGCCAGACGACCGCGACCACGATTCGCGTTCTGCTCGCGAGTGGGAAGAAGAAGCTGACGATCTCGTCGAAGAAGCCGGTCACGGTCGAGGACGGCGACGGCTTCGACCACACGCTCGCCGCGGGTACCACGACGATCACGCCGAAGCTCGAGCTCGCAGTCGACGGCGGGCCGCAGCAGGCTCTCGATCCGCCGCTCACGTTCTCGCCGGCGGCGGGGTCGACGCTCACGTTCGGCCGCCGTTATCGGGGCCGGATCCTCGTCGACGTGCCGAACAACAAGCTCCGGGCGATCAACGTCCTGCCGCTCCAGCAGTACCTCTACGGCGTCGTTCCGGCGGAGATGCCCTCAATCTGGCTTCCCGCGGCGCTCGACGCGCAGGCCGTCGCCGCCCGCTCCTACGCGCTCGCAAGCCGGAAGGCCGCGGCCCCGTTCGACGTCTACGCGGACGGGCGCAGCCAGGCCTATCTCGGTGTTTCCGCCGAGACGCCGGCCGGGCGGCAGGCCGTGGACGAGACGGCCGGCGAGGTGGTGCTCTACAACGGCGACGTGGCGGACACGCTCTTCTCCTCGAGCACCGGCGGTTGGACGCAGTCGGCGGCCGATGCCTTCGGCAATCCGGGCCGGCCGTATCTCGTCTCCGTCCGCGATCCCTACGACACGATCTCGCCGTACCACGACTGGGGGCCGGTGCCCGTGACGGCGAAGACGCTCGGGAGCGCTGTCGGCGCCGTGGGCCGGATTGTCGACGCGGCGGTGAAGCGCAACTCGTCGCGTCGCGTGAAGACGCTCAAGGTCACCTCCCTTTCGCGAGGCTCGCGGCTCACGGCCGCCGTCGACGGCGCTTCGATCGCGTCGGCGCTCGGCCTCCGCTCGGCGTGGTTCAGCGTGGGCGTCCTCTCGCTGCAGCCGCCGTCGCCGAACCCCGCGATCGCTGCGGGGACAAGGGTCACGCTGACGGGGGTCGTGCGGGGCGTCAGCGGCGTCGGCGTGCAACGATCCACCGCAGGGACACCGTGGAGCCACTTCCGGTCGATTGCCAAGACCGGCGCCTTCAAGTTCTCGGTCAGGCCAATGGTGACGACCAGGTACCGGCTCGCAACGGCGAATGACGCAGCCGCGCCCGTGCGGATCCGGGTGCAGGCGGCTACCGTGAAGTAGTGAAGAAGCTCGGGCTCGCGCTGCTCGGCATGGTGGTTGCTGCGCTCGTGGCGACCTCCTCTGCTGCGGCCTTCACGCCGACGAACCCGTACTACGCGAAGCAGTGGTACCTCGGCCAGGACAACGCGTTCGACGCCTGGGATGCGCCGCCGGCGCTCGCTTCCGTAAAGGTCGCGATCGTCGACTCGGGCGTCGACTGCTCGCTGCCCGATTTCCAACCGGGACAGATCGCCAAGGCGAAGAGCTTCGTCGGCGGCAACCCCTGTACGGACAACCAGGGGCACGGCACGATCGTCGCCGGCGAGATCGCCGGAGAGCTGAACCAGCCCGGAGTCGTCGGTCTGGCCTACTCGTCCCAGCTGCTCGTGGCCAAGGTCGTCGCAGCCGACGGCACGATCCCGATCAAGGCGGAGGCGGCCGGCATCCGCTGGGCGGTCAACCAGGGCGCGCGCGTCGTCAACCTCAGCTTCGGCGCAGTCCGCGATCCGCTCGCCCCCGAGCTCAACGCATACTCCAAAGTCGAGGCCCAGGCGGTCGCCTACGCGGTCAAGAAGGGAGCGGTCGTCGTCGCAGCCGTCGGGAACTCGGACGAGGCGCCCACGACGCCGTGGCCGTTCGCGAGCTGGCCCGCCGCGCTGCCGCATGTGATCGGCGTCGGTGCTCTGACCCGCTCTGGCAACGTGCCCGATTTCTCCGACCGGGACACGACTTACGTGGACATCGCCGCGCCGGGTGTCGGCATCTTCTCCACCTTTCCGAAGGACCTGACGGCAGCACAGCCGGACTGCCAGGCGCAGGGCTACACCGACTGCGCGATCGGCGACTACCACCACCCCGAGGGCACCTCGTTCGCGGCTCCGCAGGTGTCTGCGGCCGCGGCCGTCCTGTTCGGCGTCGACCCGGAGCTCACGAGCAGTCAGGTCACGAGGATCCTCGAGCGGCACACGGACGACGTCGATGCTGCAAGCGGCTGCGACCAGTGCCCGGTCGGTCGCGACATGTACAGCGGCTGGGGCAGCCTGGACGTGCAGAGGGCCGTCAACTTCCTCAGCTCGGGGAACCCGCTCCCGCCTTCCGACCGATTCGAGCCGAACGACACGCCGTCGCAGGCGCACAAGCTGTGGGGGAAGAGACCGTCCCTCGATGCGACCCTCGATTACTGGGACGACCCCGTCGACATCTACCGAGTGAAGCTCGTGCGCGGCGAGCGGCTGCACGTGCGGGCAGCGGCACGGTGGCCGAACGCGGTGGTCGACCTGAGCGTCTTCGGGAAGGGGACCGGAAAGGGCGTGCGGACGGCACATCCGGGGCGCACGCAGCGTCTCTCGTACCGGGCGCCGCACACGGGCTGGTTCGACGTGAAGCTACGGGTCATGCGCCACGGCGGCAGCGGCCGGTACGCGTTGCAACTGACGAAGAGCTAGCCGCTACTGGTTCTCGAGGAGCTCGTCCTCGGGCACACCCCGCATCACGCGCGCGGGGTTGCCGACCACGAGCATGCGCGGCTCGACGTTCTTCGTCACGACCGCGCCGGCGCCGACGAACGCCTCCTCGCCGATCTCCACGCCCGGCAGGAGGATCGCACCGCCGCCGATCCGCGCGCCGCGGCGGATCGTCGGCCCCTTGATCAGCTCGTGCCGCCGCTCGGTGCGGCCCATGAAGTTGTCGTTCGTCGTCACGACGCACGGAGCGACGAAGACGTGCTCCTCGAGCGTCGAGTAGGCGGTGATGTAGACCTCGGCCTGGATCTTCGCCATCGCCCCGATCGTGGTGTCGTTCTCCACGAGGGAACCGCGCCCGATCACGACGTCGTCGCCGACGACGACCCGCTCGCGCACGCAGGACTGGTCACCGAGAATGACGCGGGCTCCGACCTTCGCTCCCGCAAACAGGACTGCGCCGGTGGAGACGATCGTCCCGTCGCCGATCTCCGCCGGTGGCAGCTTCTCGCGCTTTGCCGTGGACCGTGGCGAGAGCGAGGGCTGCTTGCCGACGACCGCATGCTCGAGGACCTTCACGCCTTCGCCGAGCTTCGTCCCCGGATAGACGATCGCGGTCGGGTGAATTTCGGGCTCAACCGCCACTGTGCAAGCTTCCCGTGAGGAGTTCGAGTGCGCGCACGACCTCGAGCCCGTCCCGCATCTCGCGCCCATCCCAACCTTCCTGAACCAGCTGCACGAAGTGCCCGCACTCGAGTCTCAGCGGCTCGGCGTTCGAGAGCTTGGGGCTGAACGTGTCGCCCGTTCGGGTCCGCCACTCGCCGTACGTCTCCGAAGGCTGCTCGGGCGCCTTGTCGTAGACGGTGATCTTGTGCTCGAGCTCCATGTCGTCGAAGACGGCCATCTTGTCGCGGCCGACGACCGTGAGGCGCCGCATCTTGTGCGGATCGAGCCACGACAGGTGCATGTGGGCGATCTTCCCCGAAGCGAAGCGCAGGTAGCAGAAGACGACGTCCTCGACGCCTTCGTTGAGGAAGGCGTGGCCGTGCGCCGCCGCCTCGACGATCTCCTCCTGGATCAGGTACTGGATCACCGAGAGGTCGTGGACGCCGAGCGACCAGAGCGCGTTCTCGTCCTTGCGGATCTTGCCGAGGTTCTGGCGGTTGCCGTAGACGACGAGCACCTCGCCGAGCTCCCGGTCGTCGATCAGCTCCTTCAGCTTCTGGACGGCCGGGTGGTAGAGGAGCAGATGGCCCGGCATGAGGACGAGCCCGCGAGCGTCCGCGAGGCCGATCAGCTCCTCCATCTCGACGACCTGCATCGCCGGCGGCTTCTCGACGAAGACGTGCTTGCCGGCCTCGAGCGCCGCGCGCGCGAGCGGGTAGTGCGTCGGGACGGGGGTCGCGATCACGACGGCGTCGAGGTCGTCCGCCGCGAGTAGCTCGTCGAAGTCGCCCGTCACCCTCGCGTCGGGGTACCGCTCTGCGAACTCGGCGCGCCGCTCCTCGCTTGCGTCGCAGAGCCAGCGGAGCTCGGTGAGGTCGTCGAAGTTGCGCGCGAGGTTGCGGCCCCAGTAGCCCAGCCCCGCCTGCCCGACGCGCAGCCGTTCGCTCACAGCTTGAAGACGTGCTCCGCCGCCGAGCCTTTGGCGCCGGTCGCGTTGCGGAGGTCGACGACGAGCGGCGCCTCGTCGACGAGGCGGTCGTAGTCGAGCGAGGAGTGGTCGGTGACGATGACGACGCAGTCGTAGTTCTTTGGCTCGTAGGAAACCGCTGACAGCTCGACGCCTTCCTCGCGGATCTGCGGGACATGTGGGTCGTGGTACGAGACCTCGGCTCCCGCGTGCTGCAGCAGCGAGATGAGCTTCAGCGCAGGCGACTCGCGCAGGTCGCCGATGTCCGGCTTGTACGCCACGCCGAGCACGAGGATCCGCGAGCCCTTCATCGCGCGCTGTGCATGGTGGTTCAGCGCCTGCGACACCAGCGAGCGGCAGAAGTAGGGCATCTCCTCGTTCACCTTGCCGGCGAGCTCGATGAACTCCGTGTAGAAGCCGAACTCGCGCGCTTTCCAGCTCAGGTAGAAGGGATCGATCGGGATGCAGTGTCCGCCGAGGCCAGGGCCCGGGCTGAAGCGCATGAAGCCGAACGGCTTCGTGGAGGCGGCGTCCACGACCTCCCAGATGTCGATCCCCATCCGGTCGCAGAGGATCGCGAGCTCGTTGACGAGGGCGATGTTGACCGAGCGGAAGATGTTCTCGAGCAGCTTCGTGAGCTCGGCCGCTTCCGGGCTTGTGAGCTCGTGCACCGTGTCGACCGCACGCCGATAGAGGTCGGCGGCCCGGCGGGTGCACTCGGGCGTGATCCCGCCGAGCACCTTCGGTGTCGTCTTCGTCGTCCAGTCTTCGCGGCCGGGATCGACACGCTCCGGCGACATGGCGAGGAAGAAGCCATCGCCTGCGCGCAAGCCGCTTCCCTCCTCGAGGATCGGCTGCAGCACCTCGCGCGTCGTCCCCGGCCAGGTGGTCGACTCGAGCACGACGAGCTGGCCCTCGCGCAGCACCCCGGCGAGACGGCGCGCAGCGCTCTCAACGATCGAGAGGTCGGGCTCGCGCTGGCGCGAGAGCGGGGTCGGCAGCGCGATGAGGACGGCTTCCGCTTCGATGAGCTCGTCATAGCTCGTCGTCGCCTGGACGAGGCCGCGCTCGACGAGCTGCGCGAGCCGGTCGCCCGGCACGTCGGCGATGTGCGACTCGCCGCGGTTGAGGGCGGCGACGACGTCCTCGAGCACGTCGACGAGCAGGACACGGCAGCCGGCCTCGGCGAACGCGGCCGCAAGAGGTACGCCGACATAGCCGGCGCCGACGACCGCGACGTCGTAGTTGGCGCCTTGAGGAGGGTGCGGCGAAGCAGTGGCTGTGTCGTCGGGCCGCGCTGAGCGTCCCGATGCTGCGTCCTCGGTCGCGTCGATAGGCACCGCTATCGACGCCTCCTGCGTCCTTGCCTCGGGACGCTCATCGCACCCCGACGACGAGCACCGTTCCGCCACACCCTCCTAGCCACGGTCGGCAAGGCTAGCTGCGACCCGTTCCGCGGCGTGCCCGTCTCCGTACAGCGGCGGCCGCTCTTCGGGCATCCGCGCGGATGCGACTGCGGCCGCGAGCTTGTCCGGGTCGTCGTCGACGAGGACGTTCGCTCCGAGCTCGACGGTGTCCGTCCACTCGGTCGACGGCCGCGCCGTCACGCACGGCACGCCGTACCAGTACGCCTCCTTTTGCAGGCCGCCCGAGTCGGTGACGAGCACGCGCGCCTGCGAGACGAGCGCGGCCATGTCGAGGTAGCCGACCGGGGCGAGCACCTCGACGTTCGGCGGCGTCCGGCCGAGAGTGGCTCGGGTGCGCGGGTGCGCGGGAAAGAGGACGCGCTCGCCGATGCGGCCGAGGCCGTCCACGATCCGCGCGAGCCGCTCCGGCCGGACGTTCGCCTCGCGGTGGATCGTCGCGACGACGTAGCCGCTCGGCTCGACCCCGTGCTCGATGAGGATCCGTGAGCGCTCGCGGGCGATCGGGGCGAGCGCGAAGCACGCGTCCGCCATCACGTCGCCGACGACATCGATGCGGCCGGTCACCCCTTCCGCGAGCAGCGTCTCGCGCGAGCGCTCGTCCGGACAGAGGAGGAGCGCCGCCATGGCGTCGACCGCGATCCGGTTGTGCTCCTCCGGCATCGACAGGTCGCCGCTGCGCAATCCCTGCCTCGACGTGCGCGACGGGAACGCCGGCGTCCCCGGCCGCCTCGGCGCCCGCGCGCGTCGAGTTCGTGTCGCCGAAGACGAGCGTCCAGTCGGGCCGCTCCTGCGCGAGCACCGCAGCGATCGCGGGCCGCATCGTCTCGGAGTCGGCGGTGTGGAGGTCGAGCCGGTAGCGCGGCTCGGGCAGCCCGAGCTCGTCGTAGAAGACGTCGGAGAGCTCCGGATCCCAGTGCTGGCCGGTGTGGAGGCCGACCTCCTCGATCCCTGCGGCGCGCAGGGCGGCGGAGACGGGACCCGACTTGATGAACTGCGGCCGGTTCCCGACGACGGAGAGGACATTCATCGGAGCGAGGCTACAATGGCCCGCCGTTCGGGCCGTTAGCTCAGCTGGTAGAGCAGGGGACTCTTAATCCCAAGGTCGCAGGTTCGATCCCTGCACGGCCCATCAGATCCGAGCTCACACGAGGTACCCCGAGAACAACGCTCTTGTGGCGCGAACTCATTCCACTCCTGGATATTGACCGTCCCGTCAAGCGCTGCGGTCGCTTCGGCTCCGACCGGTCGGAGTAACCGATGTCTCGGAGCGCGCGCCGAACTTTGGCATCCCACGGGCCGGAAGGGGTCGCCGTATGATCGCTCGGTGGTAGACGTCGAGGCCTTCAAGGCCGCCGCGCGTGCCGCGATCGTGATGCCGAGCGTGTTCGCGTTCGCGAGCTTGGTGATAGGGCGGCCGCAGGTCTCGCTGTTCGCGGCCTTCGGCTCGTTCGCCGTGCTGGTGCTCGTCGAGTTCGGCGGCCCTCGGCGCGCGCGGCTGGCCGCGTATACCGGGTTCGCTGCCGCGGGCGTGGCCCTGATCGCACTGGGGACACTGTGCTCGCGCGAACCGTGGATCGCCGCGGCGGCGATGGCGGTCGTCGCGTTCGCGATCCTCTTCTCGGCGGGCTTCAGCGGGTATCTCGCGGCCGCGGCGAACGGCGCGTTGCTGCTCTTCGTGCTGCCGTCGACCGTGCCTGCGTCGAACTCGGCGATTCCCGACCGCCTGTTCGGCTGGCTGCTCGCCGCCGGCGTCGGGACGGCGGCCGTCCTCCTCCTCTGGCCGCCGCGGCGCCGCGCCGGCCTGCGCCGGGCGGCGGCGGGGGCAGTGCGGTCGGTGGTCGACTTGATCGAGACGGGGGCGACGGAGCTGGACGCACGGAGCGAAGCCGCCCGCGAGAAGGCTCGCAGCCTGTCCCGCAGCTTCCTCGGCTCTCAGCATCGCCCTGCCGGCCCCACCGATGCGACCGCCGCCCTCGCGGCGCTTCCTGACGAGCTCGACTGGCTTCTCTCCTTCCTCGCGCCAAAGGGGGAGGAGAGCGTGCTCGCGCCCGCCACGGACGCGGAGCTGGAGGTCCTTGCTGCGGCCGCGGCTGTTCTCCGCGCGAGCGCCGATAGGCTCGACGGCGGGAGCGCCGGCGCGGACTTCGAACGGCTGGACGCGGCGCAGCACGAGCTGGTCGTTTCGATCAAGCAACGACTCTCGGACCTGACCTGGGGCTCCGACGGCAGCGTGCTGCCGCCGGAGCTCGCGCGGTCGTTCCGAGTGCGCGCTGCCGCCTCCGCCGCGCGGCAGCTCGCGGTCCATGCGCTGCGGGCCACGGCCGGCAACGTGCCGCTCGACGACCGTATCGACCCTCCGCCGCATCCCGCGCTCGCGGCTGCCGAGCAGTTCGCCATCGAACACGCGACCGTCCGGTCGGTGTGGCTGCAGAACAGCCTGCGCGGCGCGGTGGCACTCGCGATCGCCGTCTTCGTCGCGCAGCGCTCCGGCGTCCAGCACAGCTTCTGGATCGTTCTCGGGACTCTCTCGGTGCTCCGCTCGAACGCGCTCGGCACCGGCTGGTCGATTCTCAGCGCACTCGCGGGCACCGCCGCTGGAATCCTGGTCGGCGCCGCGATCGTAGTCGGGATCGGCACGCACCACGCCGCCCTCTGGGCCGTGCTGCCCCTCGCGGTCCTCCTCGCATCCTACGCCCCGCGGGCGATCTCGTTCGCCGCCGGCCAGGCGGGGTTCACGGTCGTGCTGCTCATCCTCTTCAACCTGATCCAACCGGTGGGCTGGAGCGTCGGCGTGGTCCGGATCGAGGACGTCGCGATCGGCTTCGCGGTCAGCCTCGGCGTGGGGTTGCTGTTCTGGCCACGCGGCGCCGCCGCGGCTCTGCGGTCGAACCTCGCGGAGGCGTACGCGCGCGGGGCCGAGTACGTCACCGCGACGATGCATGAGGTGCTGGGGAGCGGCGACCCCATTGCGGTGCAGCGGTCCGCCGCGACCGCCGACGCCTCCATCCACCGGCTCGACGACGCGTTCCGCCAATACCTCATCGAGCGCTCGGCGACTCGGATGAACGCCGAGGACGTAGCGGCGCTCGTCAGCTGCGCATCACGCCTTCGCCGGGCGGCGCAGTCGCTCGCGGCGCTCTCGACGACGCCGGACCCGGCCACGCTCCGCCGCTGCGGTGAACGCCTCGACCCGGAGGTGGAGGTCATGCGGTCGTGGTTCGTCGCGCTCGGGTACGCGCTCGTCACCAGCGGCGAGGCCGCAGGCCCGCACCTGCGCGACCGCGACGGCCGGCGCGCCGCGTTCGACTGCGCCCGCACCGCCGCCCAGGGCGACCCGCCGGCGCAGCGCGCCTCGCTCACACTCCTCTGGGCCGTCGAACACCTCGAAGTGCTCCGCCAGCTCGAGTCGCACGTCGCGGCGAGCGCGAACGCCGCCAATGCGTCGGCGCGGCCGCGCGAGGCAGGTCTCCGCTTCCGCCTCGCGTCCTGACCTGTCGCCAAAGAAGATGCGTTGTCAGTCTGAACGACAAGCGTCGGCCTCCTGGCCCTCGGCGTGGGCTTCGCGCTGCAGCCGGCCTCACTCATCGCCCATTGAAGTGAAGAGGAGTAGCGAGAGGCATGGTCTTTCTGTTGCGGGCGATCGCAGCCGGTTAGGCCAGATCCTGGCCTTTCTGGCGTACATCGTGCAGACTGCGACGAGCAAAAGGCGGACTGGGGGGCTGAGCAACGAGCAGCGGAACGGAGCCGCTCATTACCACGGCTGAGAGCGTCGACGACGCCGTCCGCCGGCTGGCCGTCGAGCGCTCGCACGACCTCGTCACCCTCTGCGACCTGACGGGTGTGGTCGTGTACGCCTCGCCGTCCTGGGCGAACCTCGGCTGGGAGCCGGCCGATCTCGCAGGAATGCCGGTGATCGAGCTGATCCATCCCGACGACGCGCGCCTTGCCACCGAAGCGTGGAACGAGGTCGTCGCCGGAACCGACGTCGACGCCGTCACCGTCAGGCTCAGCCGGGCGGGCGGAGGCTACCCGTGGTTCGAGGTCAACGGATCCGCGGTTCGCGACGACGACGGCGAGCTTCGCTTCATGCTCGGGACGGCTCGCGACGTGAGCGAGCGGGAGGAGCTGCGCTCGCGGCTGCGCGACCTCGACGCCGTCTACCGCTTCGCCGACGCCGTCGCCGGGGGGCGGGCACTCGCCGAGGTGCTCGAGGCGGCACTCGACACGCTTCTCGAGGCCACCGGCGCCGACCGCGCCTCGGTCCTGCTCGCCGACGACGACGGCGTACTTCGCTTCCGCGCCTGGCGCGGCCTCTCCGACCGCTACCGCGCTGCCACGGACGGCCGCTCGCCGTGGCCGCCGGACGTCGCGAACCCGCAACCCGTCCTCATCGAGGACGTCGCCGGCGCGGGGTTCGAGCCGGCGCTCGAGCGCGCGATCCGCAGGGAAGGCATCGGGGCGCTCGCGTTCATCCCGCTCTTGCGCGGCGGTTTGCAGCTTGGGAGGTTCGTCCTGTACCGAGATTCGCCGCACGCATGGAGCGACCGCGAGGTCCTCCTTTCGCGAACGATCTCCAACCATCTTGCGTCGGTCATCGAACGGGCGCAGGCCCAGAACGAGGCCGAGGGGTCGCGCGCACGGCTCGCGCTCCTGCTCGAGGCGACGGAGCAGCTGACCCGTACGCTCGACTACGAGGAACTGCTGCGGCGTGTGCCGCAGCTGGTCGTCCCTCGCGTCGCCGACGGCTGCCACGTCTACATCGGACGGAACAGCGAGACCAAGCTCGTCCGCGTCGCACACGCCCACGTGGAGCCGCGCATCTCGGCTCTCCTGGACAAGATCGACGCCGTCTACGACGTCGCTGAACACCGGCGCATCCCGGTGGTCCAAGTCTTCCGCACCGGGAAGCCGATCCACCGACCCGCGCTGACCCGGCCGCTGAAGAAAGTCGCGCGACTGGGCGAGGAGGAGCTCGTCCGCATGGAGTCCCGCTCGCTCATCGTCGTCCCCCTCGAGACCGGCGGCAGGCGGCTCGGTGTTCTCGCAGTGACCTCGGCCGAACCGGGCCGCCACGGGGACGAGGACTTCGAGCTCGTCTCGGAGCTCGCGCGGCGGGTCTCGCTCGCGCTCGACCTCGGCGTCCTCCACCGCCGGGCGCAGGACTCGCTGGCACAGCTGCAGGCGGTGATCGCGCAGCTGCCGCTCGGCGTGGCGATCACCGACGCCAATCACCGCGTCGTCCTGCGGAACGACGAGCTCGAGCGCGTCTGGGGTGCCCCAATCGCGCTCGGCTCCGACCACCGGGAGAGCGGGCTCGACACCGCCGGCTGGCCGCTCGAGCGCGCGATCGAGAGCGGCGAGGTGACGATCGGCGAGCGCCGTGAGCTTGCGATGAGCGATGAGCTGCGCACCCTGGAGATCAGCGCGGCACCCGTGCGCGACGAGGAGGGCGCGATCGTCTCCGCCGTGGCCGTGGTCGCCGACGTGACGCGCCGTAGCCGCGCCGAGGAGAACCTCCGCTTCCTCGCCCGCGCGAACGAGCTGCTCGTGGAGAGCCTCGACTGGGAGCGGACGCTCGCCGCGATCGCGGAGCTCGCCGTTCCCGCCCTCGCCGGCTATCTCGTGATCGACCTGTTCGACGAGGACGACGAGCTCCACTGGGTCGTCGCGGTGCATGCGGAGCCGGAGAAGACCGAGCTCGTCCGGGAGCTGCGCGGGCAATATCCGCCGACCCTCTCGACGCACCCCATCCAGGTCGCCCTCCGCACGGGCGAGCCGCAGCTGCTGCCGGACCTGCAGGCCGAGGCCGACGCGATGGCGCACGACGCCAAGCACGCCCGGGCGATCCGGAGGATCGCGAACACCTCCGGCCTGGTGGCGCCGCTTGTCGCGCGAGGGCGAACGCTCGGCACGATCAGCCTCGGCACGATTGAGGGCCAACCGCGCTTCGACGAGTCGGACCTGGCGATGGCTATGGAGCTCGGCCGGCGAATCTCGCTCGCGCTCGACAATGCACGCCTCTTCGCAGAGGCGCAGGAGCGCGCCCACGCCGCCGAGGCGCTGGAGTACGTCGACGACGGCGTCATCCTCGTCGACGAGGCAGGCATCGTCCGGCTCTGGAACCCGACCGCGGCGATCAGCCTTCGCCTGCCGGCGGTCGAGGCCGTCGGGCGGCCCATGGCCGAGCTGCTCGGCGACTGGCAGTCGCTGCAGTCCCGGATCCCGGTCGCGTCCGAGCCGCAGGCGGGCGGAGCATCACGCGCGCAGACGTTGCCGGTGGAAGTGCACGGAGAGGAGCGGTGGCTGTCGATCTCCGCGGTCCGCTTCCCGGGGGGCACGGTGTACGCATTCCGCGACGTCACGGACGAACGCGCCGTGGAGCAGATGAAGACGGACTTCGTCTCGACCGTCTCGCACGAGCTCCGCACACCGCTCGCGGCGATCTACGGCGCGGCGATGACACTCCGCCGCCACGACGTCGCGGTCGAGGAGTCCCAGCGCGAGCGGCTGCTCGAGGTCGTCTCGAGCGAGGCCGATCGGCTTGCTCGCATCGTGAACGACATCCTCTGGGCGAGCCGCCTCGAGTCCGGCCGCATGAGCATCGCGATCGAGCGGTGCGACGCCGCGGCGATCACGACCGAGGTGGTGGACGTGCTGCGCTCGCGAGGGCCGGAGGGGATCGAGGTCGCCGTGAGCAAGTCGCGCGGCCTGCCGCAGGTCGCCGCGGACCCGGACAAGCTCCGCCAGATCCTCACGAACCTGATCGACAACGCGATCAAGTACTCGCCCGACAGCGGGCGCGTCGAGGTCGAGATCGGCCGCAGCGGCGGCCGCGTGCGGTTCCGCGTCACCGATCGGGGGCTGGGCATTCCGCCCGCCGAGCAGGACCGGATCTTCGAGAAGTTCTTCCGGCTCGACCCGAATCTCACGCGCGGCGTCGGCGGAACGGGCCTCGGCCTCTACATCTCCCGGGAACTCGTGACGCGGATGAACGGCCGCATCTGGGTGGACTCCGACGGGCGCACCGGCTCGTCGTTCTTCCTCGAGTTGCCTATCGCCTGACGAGCTGCGCTCGCCTGGCGAAGAGAAGGAACTGCGCGGGCCGGAAAGCGCGGTTTCCGGCCCGCTTCGTGCTGTTACTTGTTTGGTCGATCCCTGGGCGGGAGGCCGCTGTGGTGCGCTCGCGCGCGGCGGAGGCCGGCGGGAGCGCGGTTCGGCCTGCGGCCAAGTCGCCGCGTTGCGGCTGTCTTGGCCTTCGGCCTTGGGTGTTTCCGTGGTGTGAGCGTTTCGAACTTCCCTGGCGCGAGGCGGCGGCGTAACGGTGCGTTACGCCGCCGCGGGGTAGCGAGCGTGCACGCGAAGCATGCGCGCTCGCGACGGCACTGGCGTCTGCTGCTCGCCAACCCGATGTGCTCTCTGCACGGAGGCAACGGGAGACCGCGCTCTCCCGTTGCCGGAGTTCCTTGGCTACCGGGCGAAGAGCGATGCTCTTCGCCCGGGTCGGCTCCCCTTTCGTCTAGGCTCCGAAACGGATGCGCAGGGGCTCCATCGTCGCGCTCTTGGGGCTTGCAGTGATCGCGGGCGGGGTCGCCACTGCCGTCGCGCTCGTGCCGACGTGGCTGCCGATCGAGGCGTCGCGCGAGGCCGGGCGCATCCATTTCGTCATCTGGTTCGTGATCGCGATTTGCATCTTCATCTTCGCGATCGTCGCCGCCGTGATGACCTATTCCGTCCTGCGCTTCCGCGTCCGCGAGGACGACTTCGAGGACGGGCCGCCGGTGCACGGCCACACGGGTCTCGAGATCACGTGGACGGTGATCCCCTTCGTGCTCGTCACCGCGATCGCGATCGTCAGCGCGATCGTTCTCTCCCGCAACGACGCCCAGGCGCAGGACACGCTGCGCATCGACGTCACCGCCCAGCAGTTCGAGTTCACGTTCAGCTATCCCGACGCGAAGAACATCACCAGCCCGGTGCTCAGGCTGCCGAAAGGCCGTTCCGTCGAGCTCTACATGCGCTCGCTCGACGTGATCCACTCCCTCTTCGTGCCGCAGTTCTCGCAGAAAGAGGACATCGTCCCCGGCCTCGTCACGCAGCTGCACATCACACCCACTCGCCTCGGCACCTTCCCGCTCGAGTGCACCGAGCTGTGCGGCCTCGGCCACTCGCTCATGCGCACCCAGGCCGTCGTGATGGAGCCCGGCAAGTTCGACGCCTGGCTCAGGCAGCAGGAAAAGACCGCTGCGCCGGCACCCCCGTCGAGCACGGGCACGACGTCGACCACGACCACCGCGTCGTCCTCGGCGGCCGGCCTCTCGGTCTTCAACGCCAACAGCTGCTCGAGCTGCCACACGCTGAGCGCCGCCAACGCGACGGGCAAGGTCGGGCCGGACCTCGACAAGCTCGTCTCGTACGCGCAGCAGGCGCACCAGCCGCTCGAGGCGTTCATCCACGAGTCGATCGTGAATCCGAACGCGTACATTCAGCCCGGCTATCCGAAGAGCGTGATGCCGGAAACGTTCGCGCAGAGCCTCACCAAGTCACAGCTCGACGCCCTCGTGGCGTTCCTCGTCCAGTCGGCCCAGGCGAAGAAGGGATGATCCAAGCGTGACGACGACCGCAGCCGCCCACGACCTCCAGCACGCGCCGAGCCCGACCGGGGGCGGCGTCCGGCGGCTGCTGCTCGGTCCCGGACTCCTGCGCGGCGCCTGGATGTTCGTCCTCTTCGGCTGGATCGGCTTCGGGATCGTCGTCCTCGTCCGCTGGGGAGCCGGCTGGCACCCGATCCTCCTCACGGAGCCGCTCGTCCTCGTCGCTGGACTCGTCGCCGCGCCGATCGGCTTCCTCGCCGGCATCGGAGCCTTCGACTACTGGGTCTACTACGCGCTCGGCTACCCGACCCGGGCCGAGGACCACACAGGCCACGGCGCCAAGAGCTGGCGCGACTACTTCCGAGTCAACACCGACCACAAGGTGATCGGCGTCCAGTACCTCGTGACGACGATCTTCTTCTTCCTCGCCGGCGGGATGCTCGCGATGCTCATCCGCGCCGAGTTGGCCAAGCCGGGAATCCAGTACTTCGACCAGCAGACCTACAACGGCCTCTTCTCGGTCCACGCGGCGCTGATGATCTTCCTCTTCATCATCCCCGCCTTTGCCGGGCTCGCGAACTTCGTCGTGCCGCTCATGCTCGGCGCCGCGGATATGGCCTTCCCGCGCCTGAACGCGCTCTCGTTCTGGCTGCTGCCGATCGCCGGGATCATGATGCTGAGCTCGTTCTTCATGCCCGGCGGCGCGTTCGCCTGCGGCTGGACCGGCTACGCGACGCTCTGTTCGCAGCACCAGCCGATCGGCGCGATCTTCTTCAACCAGGGAGTCCAGTGGGCCGGCGCGTCCTCGATCATGACGGCCCTCAACTTCCTCGTCACCATCATCACGATGCGCGCGCCGGGGCTGACCTTCTGGCGCCTGCCGCTACTCGTCTGGGCGAACTTCACGACCTCGCTGCTCGTCGTGATCGCGACGCCGTTCATCGCCGGCTCGCAGTTCTTCTCGATGTTCGACCACGTGATGCACACGTCGTTCTTCAACCCGGTCGGCGGGGGCTACCCGCTGGGCTACCAGCACATCTTCTGGTTCTACTCGCACCCGGCCGTCTACATCATGATGCTGCCCGGCTTCGGGATCATGAGCGAGGTCATATCCGTCTTCAGCCGCAAGCCGATCTTCGGCTACCGGCTGATGGCGCTCTCGCTGATGGCGATCGTCGTGCTCGGCTTCTCGGTCTGGGCGCACCACATGTTCGTCAGCGGCATGGCGTCGTGGATCCGCGTGCCGATGATGGTCACGACGCTCCTGATCGCCATCCCGACCGGGATCAAGATCTTCAGCTGGCTCGCGACGATCTGGGAAGGGAAGCTTCACCTCCGCACACCGATGCTGTTCGCGCTCGGCTTCCTCTCGATGTTCGTGATCGGCGGTCTCTCCGGCGTCATGCTCGGCGCCGTCCCGATCGACATCCACGTGAGCCAGACGTACTTCATCGTCGCCCACATCCATTACGTCCTCTTCGGCGGCTCCGTCTTCACGATCTTCGCCGGGATCTACTACTGGTTCCCGAAGATGACCGGCCGGATGTATGACGAGAAGCTCGGCAAGCTCCACTTCTGGCTCACCTTCGTCGGCTTCAACCTCACCTTCTTCCCGATGCACATCCTCGGCACGGAGGGAATGCCGCGCCGCGTCGCCGACTACCTGCCGAAGTTCGCCGACCTCAACATGTTCATCTCGCTTGCGTCGTTCGCGCTCGGCGTGTCCACGATCGTCTTCCTCTACAACATGATCACGAGCTGGCGCTTCGGCGAGATCGCGCCCGCGAACCCGTGGCGCGCGATGACGCTCGAGTGGCAAGTCAGCTCGCCGCCGCCGACCTTCAATTTCGACGAGATCCCGCAGGTCGTGGGCTCGCCGTACGAGTACGGGGTCCCCGGTGCTCAGCATGCGATCCTCGCGCCGTCGAAGGCTCGTGAGATGGAGGAGGTGCCCGTGTGACGCACCTGCTGGTGGTCGCGAACGAGACGGTCGACGCGAAGACTCTGCGAGACGCGCTCGCAGCCCGCGGCGACGACCTTCACGTCACCGTCGTCTCGCCGGTGAACGAGCCGCAGCGGGGCTACGTCGTCTACAGCGACACGCGCCGCGCGTCGGCCCGGCGTCGGCTCGAGCGGGCGCTGGGCCATCTTCGCGAGGCCGGAGTTCCCGCCGACGGCTACGTCGTCGAGGCGGACCCCGCCGCGGCGGTGCGCGACGCGCTTGCGACACTCGAGCCACCTGTCGACGAGATCCTCGTTTCGACGCACCCCGAGGAAAAGTCGGGCTGGCTGCGCCGCGGCGTCCTCGACCGGATCCGCTCCGCGGCGGGCTCGGTCCCGGTGGAGCACCTCGTCTCAGGTACCGACGGCCCGACCGAGAAGAACGTGCTCGTGATCGCGAACGAGACCGTGGTCGGCGAGCCGCTGCTGGCGAAGATCCGCGAGCGCGCTGCGGCGGGCCCGGCGAGCTTCCTCATCATGTCGCCGCAGAGCGACCCGACGGCCGGCGAGCATCCCGAGGCCGAACGGCGGCTGAAGCGCGCCCTCGCTCAGCTGCGTGGCGAGGGGATCGACGCGCACGGCCAGGTCGCGCATCCCGACCCGTTCAGTGCCGCGATGGAGGCAGTGCACGACGAGCGCGTCGACGAGATCATCGTGTCGACCTTCGAGCCGCTGAGCTCCGGCTGGCTGCGCGGGCACGTCGTCGAGCGGTTGAGCAAGGAGACGGGCCTGCCCGTCGAGCACGTGATCGTCGAGGGCTCCTACGCGGAGGCGCCGCGATAGCCACCTACTCGCACGCCGAACCGCACGAGCATCACGGTCCGCCGGCGCCGCACTACAGCTCTCGGATCAGGCCCGAGACGCTCGGCATGTACCTCTTCATCGCGTCGGAGATCATGCTCTTCGGCTCGTTCTTCACGGCCTATTTCTTCGTGAGGATCGTGAACGGGGTGCCGTGGCCGACGCCGCCCTACCACCTGCCGGTCTTCGTGGCGACGATCAACACGTTCATCCTCATGAGCTCGAGCGCGACGATGCACTGGGCGACGACGTCGATCAAGCGCGGCAACGTCTGGGGAATGCGGGCCGGGCTCCTGCTCACCTTCCTGATGGGCCTCGCCTTCCTGACATCGCAGCTCTTCGAGTACATGCGGGCCGGCTTCAACACGTCGGACGGCGCCTTCCCCACCATCTTCTTCTGCCTCACCGGCCTGCACGGCTTCCACGTGTTCGTCGGCCTCACGATCCTGGCCATCATGACGACCCGTGCCTTCCGCGGGCACTTCTCCGCCGAGCATCACCACGGCGTCGAGGTCGGCGGGATCTACTGGCACTTCGTCGACGTGATGTGGATCGTCGTTTTCACGACGGTCTACATCCTCTGACGAGCGGGTAAGGGGCGGGAGATGCGCAACCCGCTCCGCAGCGAGGCCGAGGCCTACCGCTTTCTGGGCGTGGTCATCGTCGGCGCCGCGGCCATCATCGCGGCCGCCTACATCAACACCTGGCTCGGCGTCGTGGTCGCCGTGCTCGCCTTCGGGGGGCTCGGCTGGTGGCTCATGCACGAGCCGGTGCCCGGGGCAGCCGAGCCTCCCTCCCTCATCACCTCCGGGACGCCGCCGGGCACGCACCGCGTGCTCGTCGTCGCGCCGCCCGGGACGGAGACAGTGACGGTGCCGGCTGGGGCGGAGATCCTCGTCGTCGTGCCTGCGCTCTCGTCGACGCGGGAGTCGCTGACCGGAGCGGTGGACGACCGCCGCGGCGATGCCGAGGCGACCGCGGCCGCGCTCGAGTCGCGCCTGCACGGCGCGCGCGTCGAGGTCGGAGCGGACGATCCCGCGCTGGCGGTCGAGGACGCGCTGCGCGGCTTCGGTGCCGACGAGGTACTCGTGGTCGGCGACGACTGGATGTTCGAGGCGATCCGCGAGCGGGTCGCGCTTCCCGTCAGCCGTGTCTAGGAGACGACCTACTTCCCGGCGGAGGAGGAGACGTACTTCGCCACGGCCTGGATCTGGGCCGGGCTCAGCTTCCCCTGGAAGGCAGGCATGACGGCGCCGCCGTTTGTCACCTGAGTGACGACGATCGGGAAGGCCGGCTTGAGCTGGTCGAGGTTCGGCCCGGTCGTCCCCGTCGCCCCCGCCGCGGCGAGCGTGTGGCAGCCCGCGCAGCCCGCCCCCTTGAAGATTGCCTCGCCGTTGGTACCGAGGCTTGCGAACCCCCCGGAGGTGGTGTACCCGCTCTGACCCGCGACCGAGGCGACATAGGCGGCGACGTCGATCGCGTCCTGGCCCTTGACGAGGTCCGCCGGCATCGGCGTTTTGACGCACTTCGCCTGCTGGTTCAGACAGTGGTGCCTGATGAAGTCCTTGCTCGTGGTGTAGGTCGCGATCTCTCCCGAGCCGAGCCGAATCTGGTCGAGGACGACGTTCTCGATCGAGCTCTGCGGGTAGCCCTGCGCGACGTCCCCGGCGAAGGCGTTGTCGAGGTTCGGGCCGATTGTCCCGGTCGTGCCGGCGGCGGCCAGCGTGTGACAGGACCCGCAGGTGCCGCTGCCCTTGAAGAGCGTCTCCCCGTTCTGGAGGTCGGGTGGCTGCCCGGCGTTCGCCGCGCCGCCCGTGCCGCAGCCGGCGACGAGCAGCGCCGCCACCACGAGCCCTGCCCCCAAGGCCCCGACCCGGTACGGCCGCTTCAACCCTGCGGGACTCCCACCGCCGACACGGCCTCCTCCCGCGTGGGATAGATCGTGAACACCTTGTCGAGGCCGGTGATCTCGAAGATCTTCGTGATATTGCGGTCGCTGCAGACCAGCGAGAGCCGGCCGTCGTTCGTCCGCAGCCGCTTGACTCCGCCGACGAGGACGCCGAGCGTCGTCGAGTCGATGAACGTCGTGCCGCTGAAGTCGACGACGACGTCCTTGCCGCCCTGCCCGATCACCTCGAGCAGCTGCTGCTTGAACTCCGGCGCCGTGTAGAGATCGACCTCACCGGTGAGCGAGATGACATACGCGTCGCTCGAGAGCTGCTCGGTCTTGATGTCGAAGTTCATGCAGATCCCCCGAAGTCGTTCGCCGGCCCTCTCTGGCGGGCCGCCCGAGGGTGAGTCTATCCGCGCGGCCGAGCCCGCAATCTTCTACCGGCGGCCGCAGGTCTGCGACTAGCCGCCGTTGCCCGACTGCGCTGACGGCGTGCCCGCGCTCTTCGAGAGCGCGTTGATCGCCTTCGCGTACTGGGACTTCAGTGGACTATTCGGGTAGACCTTCAGATAGCGGCGCAGCGCCTCGAGCTCGACCTGAGTGTTGCCGGCGTTCTGCGCCGCCGTCGCGAGCTCCTGCAGGTAGGTCGCGTTCCGGGGATGGATCTTCACGGCCGTCTGGAAGGAGGTGACAGCGGACGTGGCCGCGGCCGTCGCCTTCTGGTACAGCGCTGAGGTCCGGGCCGCCGCCCTCTGCGAGGCGTCCGCATAGGTTGGGTTCTGGCCCACCGCCGACCCCAGCGTGCCGCCGGGCAGGAACGGCGCACTCGGGTCCGCGGCCTGCGCCGCCGCCTGTGCGTTCTGGTACTGCGTCGCGTAGGTGTTCGTCTGCGACATCTGGAGGCCGCCGAGCTCGCCCCATGAGGTCGCGTCGTTCTTCTTGATCCCGAGATACTGCTGGAGCGCGATGATCGCCAGGGCGGGATGGCCGGCCTGCTCATATGCGGTGGCGAGGTCGCGGTATCCCTTCGCGGGGTCCGTCGTCACCTCGGCCGAAGCCTTTGAGATCGAGCTGCCGCCGCTGCCGCCGAACAGGCCGGTCCACAGGCCGCTCAGGCCGCCGCCACCGCTGCCGGAGCCGACGCCCACGAGGACGAAACTCAGACCGAAGACGACGGCGAGCAGGGCGTACACCCACCTCTGGTGCCGCCGCAGCCGGACGAAGAAAAGCTCCTGATTCGGGTTACCGCCGCCGCTGTGTCGTCGCCGGCCGCGGGCGCGCGCCTTCGCCGGCTGCGCCTTCGCCCTCGCCTGCTGCTTCGCCTTGACCGCTGCCCTGGCCATCAGCCGCCCAGAGTAGCCGAGGCAGGCGCGACTTTCGCCCTGCGCCGCTCGAAGACGACCGCGAGCCAGATCGACCCCTCGAACAGCAGCCACATGGGCAGGAGTTCCAGGAACGTCGTCACCGGATCGGGGCCGGGCAACGCGAGCGCGATAGCGGCCGTCACGAGATAGCCGGTCCGGCGGTTGCGGCGCAGGGTACGGGAGCTGAGGACGCCGATATAGACAAGGCCCAGCACGGCGAGCGGCGTTTGGAAGACGATGACGACGCCGACGAGGACCGTGACGACGAAGCTGTAGTACGAGCTCGCGCGAATCGCGATGTGGAAGTGCTGCGTGTCGTAGTTCGTGAGGAAATGGACGGCGCGCGGGAGCAGGATCCAGTAGCCGAAGGCGAGCCCCGCTGCGCCGAGCGCCACAGCGAAGAGGGAGAGCCCGAGCACCTTCCGCTCGGCTACGGGATCGACGGCGGGAGCGAAGAAGAGCCAGACCTGCCACAGGATGACCGGCAGCGCGAGCACGAAGCCGGCGTAGAGGCTGACGGTGATGGTGACCGTGAACGGCTCGGCCACGCCGAACGTGTAGAGCTGGCGGTGGTCGAGCGGGAGCGGCTGGTTGAGCCAGGTGAGAACGTGATTGTGGAAAACGAAGGCGACGATCGTCCCCAGGGCGATCGCTCCAAGAATCACGAAGAGCCGGCTGCGCAGCTCGTCGAGATGTTCGCCGAGCGTCGCCTCCTCGGCGTGGCCGAGCCGCCGCGGAAGCTTCGTCACGGGCGTCCTTGCTAGACGGTCTCGCGCTCCGGCGGCGTCGCCGTCGTCGGCGTCGCCGGCGGCTCAGCGGGCGGGAGCTCGGGCTGCTCATCAGCGGGTGCCGGCGAGTTGCCGGAGATCCCGTCCTTGAACTCTCGCATCCCGTGCCCGAGCGAGCGCCCGATCTCCGGCAGCCGCTTCCCTCCGAAGAGGAGCAGTGCGATCGCGAGGAGGACGACGATGTGCCAGGGCTGCAGTAATCCCACGCGCACAGCGTACCGGTCCACCTCAGCGTTTGCGAGGACTGGGCCGGGAGCAACGCCCTCTCGCTAGACTGATCTCGGTTGTTCAGGGCGGGGCGAAAGCCCCGCTATTTACAGAAAACGAGCTGGAAGAGGCTGAGCGAGTGGGATTGCTGAAGTTGGAGAACGTGCACGTCGCGCTCGAAGACGGCACCGAGATCGTCAAGGGAGTCGACCTCGAGGTGGACCTGAACGAGGTGCACGCGGTCATGGGACCGAACGGCTCCGGCAAGTCGACCCTCGCGTACGCGCTCATGGGCCACCCGGCCTACGAGATCACCGAGGGGCGCCTGCTCTTCGGCGGCGGCGACGTGACGGAGCTCGCCGCCGACGAGCGCGCGCAGCGGGGCCTCTTCCTCGCCTTCCAGTACCCGCACGCGATTCCGGGCGTGACCGTGACGAGCTTCCTGCGCAGCGCAATCAACGCCGTGCGCAAGGCTCGTAACGGCGGTGTCGACGATCCGATTGCGATCCCTGAGTTCCGCAAGGAGCTACTCGCCCAGATGGACCGCCTGAAGGTGAGCCGCGAGCTTGCTTCCCGCTACCTCAACGACGGCTTCTCGGGCGGCGAGAAGAAGCGGGTCGAAATCCTCCAGATGGCGATGCTGAAGCCCCGCATCGCGGTGCTCGACGAGACCGACTCCGGGCTCGACATCGACGCGCTGCGGGTGGTCGCGAGCGGGGTGAACGAGCTCGTCGGTCCCGAGATGGGCGCGCTCGTGATCACGCACTATCAGCGGATCCTGAACTATGTGAAGCCCGATCACGTCCACGTCTTCGTCGACGGGCGTATCGTGGAGTCGGGCGGCCCGGAGCTCGCCGAGAAGCTCGAGGCCGACGGGTACGATCCATTCATCCCGGCAGGAACCGAGGCGTAATGGCACAGACCGAGACCGAGATTGTTGAGGGGATCGGCTCCGACTATGCGATCAAGTATGGGTTCTCCGTTACGGAGGATTATTTCTATAAGTCTGGGCGTGGGTTGTCGCATGAGTTGGTGGATGCGATTTCGTCGCATAAGGATGAGCCGGACTGGATGCGCAAGTTCCGCCATCGCAGTCTGGACTACTTTTATGCGCGTCCGATCCCGCAGTGGGGCGGCAACCTGAACGAGATCGACTTCGAGAACATCTTCTACTACATCAAGCCGACCGAGAATCAGGCGTCTTCGTGGGAGGAGTTGCCGGCGGACATCAAGGACACCTGGGACAAGCTGGGGATTCCGGAGGCGGAGAAGAAGTACCTGGCGGGTGTTGGTGCGCAGTACGAGTCGGAGGTCGTCTACCACAAGCTGCAGGAGGACCTGACCGCGAAGGGGGTCGTGTTCCTGGACACCGATACGGCGCTCAGGGAGCATGAGGAGTTGTTCAAGCAGTACTTCGGCACGATCATTCCGCAGAACGACAACAAGTTCGCGGCCTTGAACTCGGCTGTCTGGTCGGGTGGTTCGTTCATCTATGTGCCGCCGGGCGTGCAGATCGAGATGCCGCTGCAGGCGTACTTCCGGATCAACGCCGAGAACATGGGCCAGTTCGAGCGGACGTTGATCCTGGTCGACGAGGGCGCCTACGTGCACTACGTCGAGGGCTGCACGGCGCCGATCTACTCGACCGACTCGCTCCATTCGGCGGTGGTCGAGATCGTGGTCAAGAAGGGCGGCCGCTGCCGCTACACGACGATCCAGAACTGGTCATCGAACGTCTACAACCTCGTCACGAAGCGCGCCATCGCGGAAGAGGACGCGACGATGGAGTGGGTGGACGGGAATCTCGGCTCGAAGCTGACGATGAAGTACCCGGCGATCTGGCTGATGGGCGAGCGCGCGCACGGCGAGGTGCTGTCGATCGCGTTCGCCGGCACGGGCCAGCACCAGGACGCGGGCGGCAAGGCGGTGCACGTCGCGCCGAACACGACTTCGGTGATCACCTCGAAGTCGATTTCGAAGAACGGCGGCCGCGCCGGCTACCGCGGCCTGCTCGAGGTGAACAAGAAGGCGGTCGGCTCGAAGTCGAAGGTGGTCTGCGACGCGCTGATCCTCGACGAGCAGTCGCGCTCCGACACCTATCCGTACATCAAGATCGACGCCGACGACGTCGACATCGGACACGAAGCAACCGTCTCCAAAATCGGCGAAGAACAACTCTTCTACCTCATGTCGCGCGGCCTCAGCGAGGCGGAAGCGAGCGCGATGATCGTCAGCGGCTTCGTCGAGCCGATCACGAAGGAACTCCCGCTCGAATACGCCGTCGAGATGAACCGGCTGATCCAGCTGCAGATGGAGGGCTCAGTCGGGTGAGCCTCATCTCGAAGGTCGACTCGGTCGGCATTCCTTCGAGAGACTGGGAGCGGTCGCGGCGGTTCTACGTCGAGACGCTCGGTCTGCGGCCGGACGAGCATGCGAAGGGCGAGTTCTGGGTCGGCGACACGTGCTTCGCGATCTGGATGCCGGAGCAGTGGGGCGAGGAGTTCAAGCCGCAGTCACAGGCCGTCGCGCTTTTCCACGTGGACGATGTCGAAGCGGCGCGGGCGGAGCTGGAGGCGAAGGGCGTCGAGTTCGTCGGCGAGACCGTCGACACGAGCGTTTGCCACATGGCGACGTTCCTCGATCCCGACGGGAACCAGCTGGTCCTGCACAAGCGCTACGCGCCCTACGCATGACCGTCGAGCGCACGGACTTCGTCTCGGTCTTCACGCAGGACATCCAGCGTGCCAAGGCGTTCTACGCGGGGACGCTCGGCCTGGAGATCGAGTCCGAGAGCGCGAGCGACATGGAGTTCCGCTGCGGCCAGGTGACGCTCGACGTCTTCGATCCGTCGAGCATCGGGCAAGAGTTCGCAGTCTCACCGGCCGGGCTCGCGCTGCGCGTCCGCGACGTGGACGCGGTGCGCGCCGAACTCGAGGCGAAGGGCGTGAAGTTCGACGGCGAGACGATCGAGACGGGCGTCTGCCGGATGGCGTTCTTCGAGGATCCGGACGGCAACGCTCTTCTACTGCATAGGAGGTTCGACGCATGATCGTGGAGCACGTCGACTTCTGGACCGTGCCCGTCACCGACATGGAGCGTTCGAAGAAGTTCTACGGCGAGACACTCGGCCTCGAGCAGACGGGCGATCTCGGGTTCCCCGAGTTCAAGCTCGGCGACAACGGCTTCCTCTACCTCCTGAAGCTAGAGGAGATCGGCAGCGCGTTCCGTGCGCCGCACGACGCCGGCTTCGCGCTCCGCGTTCCGGACGTCTCGGAAGCGCGGCGTGAGCTCGAGGAGAAGGGCGTCGCCTTCAGCGGGGACGTTCTCGACACTGGCGTGTGTCACATGGCGTTTTTCGCGGACCCCGACGGGAACCAGATCGTGCTCCACCGGAGGTACGCGCCCCGTGATTGATGTGCAGCGCACCGACTTCGTCGCGGTGCCGACGCGCGATCGGGAGCGTGCCGCCGCGTTCTACGGCGAGACGCTCGGGCTGACCAGGAGCCCGAGCTCGACCGACACGTGGATCGAGTTCGAGACCGGCAACCTGACGCTCTCGCTCGTAGCGCCCGAGGAGGTCGGGATCGAGTTCGCGCCGCTTCCGTTCGGGACGATCGTCGTCCGCGTGCCCGACGTCGCGGCGGCGAGGGAGAAGCTCGAAGCCGCCGGCATCGAGTTCGTCGGCGAGCCGTGGGACTCGGGAGTCTGCCACGGTGCCGCCTTCAGGGATCCCGACGGCAACGGGCTCGCCCTCCACCACCGGTACGAGACCTACCCAGACGGAAGGCATCCCGATGAGCAGGTCTGACGCCCTCGCCGCGTACGACGCTCTGCCACTTCCGGACACGACGGAGGAGCACTGGCGCTTCACCGACCTGCGCGGCTTCGACCCGGACTCGTTCGAAGGCGCGGCGTCTGCCGAGATCGAGACGATGCTCGACCTCGACGTCGCCGGCTACGCGACCGTCACCGCCGACGGCATCGACATCGAGAAGGCGCCCGAGGGGGTCATCTTCGCGCCGCTCCCCGAGGAGCACGAGCGGCTCTACTCCCTCGTCGGCTGGGACGAGAAGTTCGCGGCTCACAACGCGGCTCTCTGGCAGCACGGACTCCTGGTCGTCGTGCCGAAGGGCGTCGAGCTCGAGAAGCCGCTCTACGTCCGTATCTCCGCAACCGGCCAGACGTTCTGGCGGCTGGTGGTCGTCGCGGAGGAAGGCGCCCGCGCGTCCCTGATCGAGGAGTACGCGTCGCCTGCGCCCGACACCGAGGCCTACTCGAACGCGGTCACCGAGCTTTTCGTCGAGCCGGCCGCGAAGCTCGAGTACGTCTCGCTCCAGAACCTCTCGCGCGAGACGTGGCACTTCGCGAACCATCACGCGCGCGTCGAGCGCGACGCCGAGCTCGACTGGGTCGCCGGCGGCTTCGGCTCGAAGAGGGGCAAGACGCGGATCCAGAACGACCTCTCGGGGCGCGGCGCCACCTCGCGCGTCACGGGCGCGTACTTCGCCGACGGCACACAGCACCTCGACTACGACACGTTCCAGGAGCACATCGCGCCCGACTGCGAGAGCGACTTCGCCTTCAAGGGCGCGCTGCGCGACGAGGCGACCGCGGTCTGGCGGGGGATGATCCGCGTCGAGAAGGACGCGCAGAAGACGAACGCGTACCAGGAGTGCCGCAACCTCATGCTGAGCCCGACGACGCACGCGGTACCGATCCCGGGGCTCGAGATTCTCGCGAACGACGTCCGCTGCACCCACGCGGCGACGGTCGGGCGGGTGAACCGGGAGGACATGTTCTATTTGATGAGCCGGGGCCTGAAGCGGTCGGAGGCGGAGCGGCTGATCGTGCGCGGCTTCTTTCAGGAAGTGCTCGACCGGATCGAGCTCGAGCCCGTGCGCGACGCGGTCACCTCCGCGCTCGAGGCGCGGATTCCACAGGCCTAGGCAGCAGCGGCGCCTGCTCGGCGAGCACGTGCGCGGTCGTCTCGCGTGCCCTGCCGTCCACTTCGCCGGCCGTGCCACGCGAGATCCGCAGATTCACTGACGCCTTCCTCGGGGTAGAGCCGTAGCGTGCTCGTGAAGGGAGGTGACACTGTGTTCACGTATGCGCACCTGTTCACCCTGACGCCCGAGGGCCATGAGACTCTCGACAAGGCGCCCGAGTACCTCGAGAAGTTCAAGTTCATCATCGAGGAGGAGGGCGGCGTTCTCGAGGAGACGTTCGCCATCATGGGGCCGTGGGACTTCTTCGCGCTCGCGAAGTATCCCGACAACGCCGCCGCATTCCGCGCGCTGGCGAAGATCGGCAAGCTCGAGGTGATCAAGACCGAGACCTTCCCGATCGAGAAGGTCGACGTCTTCATCAAGACGCTCGTCTAGAGCGTTGATCGACCGGTGGGCTGTCCGCGGCGGCCCGCCGGCCTGTCCTCTCAGCTACGAACGAGCGGCTTGTACCTGATCCGGTGCGGCTCGAGTGCGTCCGGCCCGCGGGTCTCCTTCATCCACTCGACGTAGTCGCCCCACGAGCCCTCGAACCAGATCGTCTCGCTGTTCCCTTCGAAGGCGAGGATGTGGGTCGCGACCCGGTCGAGGAACCAGCGATCGTGGGTGATCACGACGGCGCAGCCCGCGAATTCGAGCAGCGCCTCCTCGAGCGCGCGCAGCGTGTCTACGTCGAGATCGTTCGTCGGCTCGTCGAGAAGCAGGACGTTGCCGCCCGAACGGAGGAGCTTCGCGAGGTGGACGCGGTTCCGCTCGCCGCCGGAGAGGTTGGAGACGCGCTTCTGCTGATCCGATCCCTTGAAGTTGAACCAGGAGACGTACTGGCGCGAGTTCACTTCGCGCTTGCCGAGCTCGATCGTGTCGTGGTTGCCCGAGATCTCCTTCCAGACCGTGTTCGCCGGATCGAGGTCGCCGCGAGCCTGGTCGACGTACGCGAGTTCGACTGTGTCGCCGATGCGGAGCGTCCCGTCGTCGGGCTGCTCCTCTCCCGCGATCATCCGGAACAGCGTTGTCTTGCCGGCGCCGTTCGGCCCGACGACCCCGACGATGCCGGCAGGCGGCAGGGAGAACGTGAGGTCGTCGACGAGCAGCCGGTCGGCGAAGCCCTTGCGCACGCTCTCGGCATCGATCACGACGTCACCGAGGCGCGGCCCCGGCGGGATGTGGATCTCGACGCCGTCGAGCTTGACGTTCTGCTCCTCGGCGAGGAGGCGCTCGTACGAACCGAGTCGCGCCTTCGCCTTCGCATGGCGGGCACGTGGGCTGGAGCGCACCCACTCGAGCTCCCGCGCGAGCGTGCGGCGGCGCGCCGACTCCTGCTTCTCCTCCTGCGCGAGTCGCGTCTGCTTCTGCTCGAGCCACGAGGAGTAGTTGCCCTGGAACGGGATGCCGCGGCCGCGGTCGAGCTCGAGGATCCAGCCGGCGACGTTGTCGAGGAAGTAGCGGTCGTGTGTCACGGCGACGACGGTGCCCTTGTAGTCCGCGAGGAAGCGCTCGAGCCACAGCACCGACTCGGCGTCGAGGTGGTTCGTCGGCTCGTCGAGGAGAAGCAGGTCGGGTGAAGAGAGAAGCAGCCTGCAGAGCGCGACCCGACGTCGCTCGCCGCCGGACAGCGTCTCGACATCGCGGTCTCCTTCCGGCAAGCGGAGTGCGTCCATGGCGTGGTCGAGCCGGTCGTCGAGCTGCCAGAGGTCGGCCCGGTCGATCGCGTCCTGCACCTTTGCCTGCTCGGCGAGGAGCGTGTCGTAGTCCGCATCCGGCTCGGCGAAGGCGGCGCTGATCTCGTTGAAGCGGTCGAGCAGGTCGCGTAGCGGACGAACGCCGTCCTCGACGTTGCCGCGCACGTCTTTGGCCGGGTCGAGCTCCGGTTCCTGCTCGAGCAGCCCGGCGGTCGCGCCCGGCGCGAGCTCAGCGACCCCTGAAGAGGGCTCGTCCCGGCCGGCCATGATCCGCAAGAGGGTCGACTTGCCGGCTCCGTTCGGCCCGAGCACGCCGATCTTCGCTCCCGGCAGGAACGAGAGTGAGATATTCGCCAGCACCTGCCGGTCGGGGCCGTAGAACTTGTCGGCCCGGTACATCGTGAAGACGTAGTCCGAGGACATCGGCGGCCGACGATAGCCGGAGTAGGATCGGCGCCGTGGCGGGCTGCTGCCGGGCCGGGAGGCTACGAGCGCCTCTTCAGCGCGAAGCAGGCGAGGCTGGACGCCCGCCTGTACCGGAAGCGCTTTCATCCGGCTCTCGGGGTCGGACTTCCACGCCTTGATCCATCCGGTCGCGCGGATGACGGCGGCGGCTCGGCGGGAAGGGCTCGCGCTCGAACGCCGCGAGCAGCAGGGCCTGATCTGGGAGGACGCCGCCTACGAGCGAATCTAGCCGGGGCCGAGTGCCCAGACGCCGTTCGTCCCGCCGCCTGCGATCACGATCCGGTTGCCGACCGTCGTCGCCGTCGGGTCGGACAGCGTCGCGGGTAGGGGTGCCGCCACCGAGACCTTCCCGGAGCCGGGATCGATCGCGAGCACGCGTCGGCCGCCCACCAGGTAGAGCTTCCCTCCGAGCGCCGCGAGCGCAGCGTGATCCTCCGGTGCGGGCAAGGTCGCCACGCGCCGGACGCCTCCGTCGAGCGAGATCGCGTAGACCGCCCTCGTCGCTCCGGCGGTCGTCAGTCCGCCGGCGACGTAGATCGTGCGGCCGAGCGCCGCCACGCCGGCATAGCGCGTGCCGGTCGGCAGCCGCGCGACCGTGGTGGCCGCGCCGCTCGGGAGGTAGCGGAGGATCGCGGTCGCGAACTGCGTGCCGGTGTAGCCGCCGACGAGGTACGCGTGGCTGCCGATCCCAACCGCGCCCAGGTCGGAGAGGGGCTCGCCCAGCGCGGGCGCCTCGGCGGCAGATCCGGTGCGCGGCTCGATACGGACGACGCTCGGCATCGACACGCTTTCGCCGCCGCCGAAGAGATAGACGGAGCCGCCGAGGGCCGCCGCTGCCGCGTCGTGGGTCGGCTGCGGGAGGTGTCCGACGACTCGTAGCCGGCTCGGCGGGCCGGCGAGAACCGTGTCGAGCGAGGCTGCTCCCGTGTAACCGCCGAGCACCATCTGCCGGCCATTGGGGAGCGCGACCGCCGCGGCCTTGGAGAACGCACGCGGCAGCGAACCGATCCTCGTCACCTTCAGCCGTGGCCTCGGGTTGCCTGCGGTGGTCGTGGTCTTCGGCGGCGGGGTGCCGCCACTGCTGCTGCCGCAGCCGGCCGCGAGGATGGCGACGGTCAGGAGTGCCGCCGGCGCGAGCTTAGGCACTCAAGGTGATCCGGCCGAGGACGCGGGTTCCCGACGCGTTCGGCACCCAGCTCGCCTCGACGGTCCGCTGCTCGCCGTTCGAGAGCCGGCAGGTTCCGCTGAAGTTCTCGCCGCCGACGTTGGTCACCCGCCCACGGCAGACGTCTCCGCTCGGCAGGTACTCGAGCTGGAGTGACGTCTTCTCGAGCGTCCCCGGCGCGACGAGCAAGTCGGCGCGCACGAGAAGCTTCTGCGGACGCCCGGCCTGCCCGACGAACGAGACGATCTGCTGCGTTTGCGTCCCGTTGCGGATCACGCTGCCGGTGAGGCTCTCGTTCACGTGCGCAGCGTTCCACAGCGGCGGCGAGTGCCGGAGCGGTCCGATGATCAGGAGCGGCAATGCGACGACCGTCACCGCCCCGGTCGTCGCGATCCGGGGCACACGGCGCGAGCCGCCGAAGCGCCAGACGAGCAGCATGAGGACGCTTGCGACGGAAACTCCGTAGAGGATGGCGAGCCACGCGGCGCCGCGGTCTGTTCCCGACATCAGGCCGTGCACCGATGCGAGGGCCCAGACGGCGAAGTTGAGGTAGTGCGCCTTCCGCCAGAAGCTGTAGGGCAGTCGCTTCCGATAGTGATTCGTGATCGCGAGCGCCAGCAGAAGCTCGGCGGCCGCGATCCCCAGCCCTGTCCAGAGCGGCCGATAGGTCGACGTGAACGGCACGAGCAGCTGGGTGAGCGAGAAGGGGAGGAACGAGTCGGCGGCGATGGCCAAGATGTGGACACCGATGAGGGACCCCACGAGGAGGCCGCCGAAGCGGTGGACGTCCTCCACCGAGAAGCGTGGCCAGCGGCGGCTCTGTGCCTTGCCGCCGAGCGTGAGCCCGAGGCAGACGACGATGCTGAGAACGACGTACGCCGCGACGCCCGAGGCGCGCGCCGCGTACCAGATCGCCGGACTCGCGGTCACGTGCATGCCCACACCGCCTCCGTCGCTCGGTGCCACTCGCCGTTCTCGACGATCTCGCCGTCCACGCTTACGAAGCGGCCGGGGATCCCGCGCGTCTCCAGCCAATCGGGCCCGCGCTCCCCCAGCAGGAAGGCCGCCTTTGCCGCGACGTCGGCGTCGAGGCAAGTGGCGCCGGACGCCGTCACCTGCTCCCAGCACGAATCGCTCGCCCAGCCGGTTGCGGTATCGACGAGGTGCGCGCCGCGCGACGCCGTCCCGCTCGTTGCGAGTCCGCCCGCGTCCACCCGGATCGCACCCCCGGCAGGGAGCGCGACGTCCACCGGCCCGCGGACGGCGAGATCGCCCCCGACCGAGACGAAGCCCGGCCCGTCGAGGGTCGCCGCGGCCTCGTCGACGGCCAGCGCCTTCACGACGCCGTTCAGATCGAGCGCGAGTCCGGGCGGGCGGGCGAACATCCAGCCGGACAGCACGACCTCGGGCCAGCGGCCGCAGAGCGTTGGGTCGACGGCACCTTCGGTCTCGGCGGCCATTTCGAGGGCCACCTGCAGCGCGTGCGCGAAGAGCGACGAAACGGCGAGGACGCGCGCCGGCGAACGGTTCACGCGCGACAGCTCCGACTCCGGACGGAAGAGGCTGAACGCGGCTTCCCAGCGCTCGAGGACTGCGGCCACCGTTGCCCGGTCACCGCCGGCAACTGCGACGTCGCAGCCCATGGCGCGAAAGCGTTCGACGGTTCTGGTGCTCACGACGTCGCGCTAGAGGCCACCGGCGGTTGGGCCGGCGGGGCGATCTGGCCACTCTGGAGGGCGCTGCGCCGCACCGCGCGCTCGAAGGAGGAGGGAGCGCCCAGCGGCTGCGACTTCCCCTTGCTGTGGCCCGGGGCATGGGTCTTCGCGCCGACGAAGGCGACACCGAACACGAGTGCCGTCAACGCGCCGAGCCAGACCTTCGCGGTGCGCGCGCGCCGCCGTGCCCGTTCGATCCGCGAGTTTTCCCTCATGACAGCGGGCAGTGTGCTGACAGGCGATTAGAAGACGGTGTGAAGGCGCTGGTTACCATCTGAGAGTGGCTGTGAACGCCGTACCCAAGCTCAACGCGCAGACGCTGCGGGCAGATTTCCCGATCTTCGAGCAGGAGATCCACGGAAAGCCGCTCGCGTACCTCGACTCCGCGTCGAGCTCGCAGAAGCCGCGGCAGGTGCTCGATCAGATGCGGGAGACCTACGAGCACGACTACGCGAACGTCCACCGGGGCGTCTACGAGCTAGCGGAGCGTGCCACCGAGGCCTACGAGGGCGCCCGGCTGAAGGTGCAGCGACTGCTGAACGCGACGTCGCCACGCGAGGTCATCTTCACCCGGAACGTCACTTACGCGATGAACCTCGTTGCCTACGCCTGGGGTCTCGCCAATCTCGGGCCGGGCGACGTCGCCGTTGTGAGCGAGCTCGACCACCATGCCGTCTTCGTGCCCTGGCAGTACATCGCCGGGCGCACCGGTGCGACCTTCCGGGCGATCCCAGTCGACGCGGGCGGTGAGCTCCAGCTCGATGCGCTCGACGAGATCGCGTCGGCCGGCCGGGTCCGCGTCGTCGCGACCAACTACATCTCGAACACCCTCGGCACCATCAATCCCGTCGAGCGGCTGACGGGGTGGGCCCACGAGCACGACGCGATCATGATCGTCGACGCGGCCCAGGCGGCTCCACACCGCGCGCTCGACGTGCAAGCCCTCGGCTGCGACTTCCTCGGCTTCACGTCGCACAAGATGTGCGGCCCGGGCGGGGCGGGTGTCCTCTGGGGCCGCGAGCAGCTGCTCGCGGCCATGGAGCCGTTCGAGACCGGCGGCGAAATGATCCGCTCGGTCAAGCTCGAGGGAACGACGTGGAACGAGCTGCCGTACAAGTTCGAGGCGGGCACACCGGCCATCGTCGAGGCCGTCGGACTCGGCACGGCCATCGACTACCTCGAGGAGATCGGCTTCGACGCGATCCAGGCCCACGAGCACGAGTTGACCGCCTATGCACTCGCGCGGCTATCCGAGCTGCCATGGGTGAAGGTCTTCGGGCCGCCGCTCGCACGGCGGGCCGGCATCATCTCCTTCGATGTCGAGGGGGTGCATCCCCACGATGTGGCGCAGATCCTCGACCTCCATGGTGTCGCGATTCGCGCGGGCCATCACTGCACGCAGCCGCTGATGCAGAGGCTCGGTGTAGCGGCGACGAACCGGGCGAGCTTCTACCTCTACACGATCCCCGAGGAGATCGATCAGCTCGTCGACGGCCTACACGCCGTCCGTAAGGTGTTCGCATGAGCGAGCCGGGGCTCGAGAGCCTGTACCGCGAGGTCATCCTCGACCACTACAAGAACCCGCGCGGGCACGGGGTGATCGAGCACGCCGATGCCGAAGCCGAGGGCCAGAACCCGCTCTGCGGCGACGAGGTCTCGATCTACGTCGCGTTCGGCGAGGATGGCGAAACGATCGACGACGTGAAGTTCTCCGGCCGGGGCTGCGCCATCTCGCAGGCTGCGACGTCGATGCTGATGGAGATGGTCAGCGGGAGGACTGCAACGGAGGTTGCAGGCCTCGACAAGGACGAGCTGCTCGCCGAGATCGGCGTCCCGCTCACGCCGGTGCGGCTCAAGTGCGCGATGCTCGGCCTCACGACGCTCAAGGTCGCTCTCCACAAGGCGAAGGGGACGCCGCTCCCCGCGGGTCTCGCCGGCTTCGACGAGCTCGACCTGGCCTAGGCCGATGCCCGAGATCGAGGTCGCTGCGGCCGACGAGTTCTCGCCCGGCTCGTCGAAGATCGTCCGCGAGGGGAGCCTGTTCGTCGGCGTCTACAACTGCGGCGGCGAGCTGTACGCGATCGAGGACCGCTGCTCGCACGACGATGGCCCGCTGTGCGAGGGCGACTGGGACGAGGACCGCTGCTGCGTCGTCTGCCCCCGGCATGGGTCGATGTTCGAGCTCTCGACGGGCAGGCCGATCTCGCTGCCCGCGACAGAGCCTGTCGAGACCTATCCGGTCGGTGTGGTCGACGGCACGATCGTCCTCGAGCTGCCCTGACGCTGGTCCTTCCCCGCCGGAGAAAGGCTCGAAGGTGACCCTAGGGTGGCCTCGGTGGGCGATCGATCGGGCGTGAGGACGCTGGCCCAGGTCAGTCTCGTGTCTCCTGACGCGCGACGTCTGACTCACTGTGCCCTTTGATCACCTTCCACCGAACGGACCTCCGCGGGCGTCGAACTGGCTTTTGAGAACGGCCTTGTCTTCCTCGATCTGATCGCGCACGCTCTCAGCTTCGGCGCGAGCGGAAAGCTCCCCCGCCGTGGGCGGCTGCCGTCGAAACAGACTCTTGATCCGCTCGCTGATCTTCAAGTACACAGGAACCCTACAACCGGAGCCGGCCGCGGCCGTGCAGGGTTCAGGGGTCGGTCCGGAACGCTGGCCCAGGCGAGCGGGCTACCGCCCGGCTGAACCTAAGCTGCTGTCGTGAGCACCTTTCTCGGGATAGTGATTGCTGCCGCCAGCGTGTTCACGCTCGCGGTCGTCGCTTGGGCATTCATTTGGGCGGCGAAGAAGGACGGCGAGGAAGACCGGGCCGTCCAGAAGCGCCTCGGCATCCGCCGACGCACTCGGCTCGGGCGATAGCCCACGACCCATCTTTCCCACCTACTCTTTCCGCATGACGAGGACAAGGTGGATCATCAGAGTGCTGCTCGTGCTCGCCCTCCTCGGGCTCCTGCTCACGCTAGGCGGCCTGGGCTCGGGCTAGAACCACAACAAGGCCCCGTCACGCCCGGACTGCGGGGGGAGGCGGGGCCTCTTCTCGGATGCGCTGACGGGTGGAGCGCGGGAAGACAACCTTCTGCTGCCCCATCTGAGACCACACGAGCGCTCGTTCCCCCTGCTCAGGCCACGGCGGGGCGGGGATTGCGGATCGCGCTCTCGGTCCGGTTCCGGCCGTTCGACTTTGCCTGGTATAGAGCCTTGTCGGCGGCGCCGAGCAGCTCTTCGACGCTGTCCTCCGGGAGCATTGTCGCGACGCCGCAGCTCGCGCTCGTCTTCATCTCGCCAACGGCATGGGACTCGATCGTGCGGCGCAGCCGTTCGGCAAAGCGTTGCGCTCCCGCGAGATGGGTCTCGGGCAGGACGACCACGAACTCCTCGCCGCCCCAGCGGGCGACCGTGTCTCCCTGGCGCGCGAGCGAGATGAGAAGCCGGCTGACCTCCCGCAGCATCGCGTCGCCCGCGGCGTGGCCGAAGGAGTCGTTGATCTCCTTGAAGCGATCGAGGTCGAGCAGTACCACGGCGAGCTCGTGGGTGAAGCGGTGGGCGCGGGAGATCTCGGCGGCGAGGATCTCCTCGACCGCACGGCGGTTCGCGAGCCCGGTGAGCGCGTCGATACGTGCCTCGCTGGCCTGCTCCTCGGTCCAGCGAAACGCGCGCAGCAGGGGGCGGGTGAGTACGAGGGTCAGGAGCATGAGCGCGGCCAGCGCGAGCAGGCCGGCCTCGACGACCCTGAGATAGGCGGCGTTCTTCCGGTGGGACGCGATCTGCCCGGGGAGATAGGCGCGGACGCCCACCACCTGGGTGAGCGGCAGCGTCACGCCCTGCGTTGTGGCGGGAGGGGTCGGGCCTCCCAAATCGACGACCGCCAGCCGAACTCCCTGAGCGGCGCCGGCCGACATCTGCTCGAGCGTCGCCGCATCGAGCGGCAGTTCCGCGACGACCGAGCCGATCTCACGACCGCCGCTGACGAGCTGCGCACGAGCGGGGACGGCGTTCGTCGATCGTTGCCCGTAGCTACGGCCTCCGACCTGGACCAGCAGATCGTTCCGACGCGCGTACCGCTCGAGGCTCCTCGTGTCATGGCGGCTGATCGCTGCCTGCAGGCCCGGCGACGACGCCGCCGTGACCGCGTGCAGCTGGCGCCGGTCGAGGAGACGCGAGAACCGAGCCTGGGCGTTCTGCGCGGCGTCGTGCACCTCGAAGTCGATCGTGCGGGTGACGTTGCGAACCTCGTCTCGGACGATCACGTAGGAGACGAACGCGATGGGAAAGATCGCGACCGCCGCCAACGTCAGCATCAGCCGCAGACGGAGGCCGAGTCCGAGCGGACGCTGCACGGTCTTCAGTGACCGCGGCCCCGACCCTGCGAATCGGCTCCGTGGGAACCGTCCGCATGGCCGGGCGGGGTGTCACCGTGGTGGCCGTGCGAGCCGTGGCCCTGCTCGTCGCTGTCGTCGCCGTGCGAGCCCTGGCCCTGGTCGTTGCCGTCGTGGCTGTGTGACGCACTGTGCTTGCGCGCCTGTCCAGGAGGGACGTGGTTGCGGTGCCCGAGCGCCAGGCCTCGCGGAGGGCGGCCCTTGTCCGGGACCGCCTTCCCGAGGAAGACGTGCTTCTGATGCCCGAGCGCGCGGCCGTGGTTCAACGTCGTAGACGGGGACTGGTCTTCCTGATTGCCCTTGTTGGCCTGCTCATTGGTGCTCGCCGCGGGTTTGGTTGCGGGCGTCGGTGGGTGCGAGCGGGGGCTCGGCTTGGTGACGGGGCTCGGTGGCGCCGCTGTCCGAGTCGGGCCGATCGTGGACTGGTGCGCAGAACCGACGACCGGGCTCGTCGCTGCTTGGCCGCCGGTGTGGCTCGAGCTCCCGAAGGCGGGGTTCGACGTCTGCGCCGCTGCGGTAGAAGCTGCGGCTGAGTGCGGGGGTTGCTGCGGGCCCGTGCTCTTGGAGGGTGACGTCACGACGACCTTCGCCACGGCCGGCGGGCCGGAGACGGAACCAGTGCTGACGCCGGCTCCGATCGCCGGCAGATGCACAGTCCCCGCGTCGAGAATCCAGGGCAGTGCAACACCGGCGAGCACGAGCGCGACCACCGCCGGCGTCACCAGGCGAGTCATTCCCCAGATTCCTGTTCCGTTGCCGTTGCCGTTGACCGACACGGCGTCCCTCCCCCGTCCGAATGCAGCTTCCTCCGGCCTTACCGCAGAAATACAAGATTCCCGGTCGGACGGCAACCCGTCTGCGAAGCCGGCACCGGCTTATCTTCCGGAAGAATCAATAGCGACTATTCGCGAACTCTGCGGAGGATCGGCCTGGACTCTAGGGTCCTGGGAGTGCCCGAGCCGATCCGCTGCTGGCCGACGAGCGACCCGCTCTACATCGCGTACCACGACGAGGAGTGGGGCCGCCCGGTGCGCGACGAGCGCGGGCTCTACGAGCGCCTGTGCCTCGAGGGGTTTCAGTCGGGTCTCGCGTGGATCACGGTCCTGCGCAAGCGCGAAGCGTTCCGCCGCGGGTTCGCCGGTTTCGAGCCCGAGCGCGTCGCGCGCTTCGGCGAGGCAGACATCGAGGGGCTGCTCGCCGACGCTGGGATCATCCGGCACCGCGGCAAGATCGAGGCCGCGATCGCCAACGCAAAGGCGACGCTCGCGCTGCGCGAGGCGGGAACGCCGCTCGACGAGCTGATGTGGGAGTACCGCGACCATGCGGACGGGAAGGAGTTGTCGCGACGGTTGAAGTCCGCGGGCTTTCGGTTCGTCGGCCCGACGACGGTGTATTCGTCCATGGAGGCCTGCGGGATCGTCAACAGTCACCGCGCCGATTGCTGGGTGCGCGACGCGGTCGAGGCCGAGCGCCGCGCGGCCCCCTAGCTCTCGAGGATCTGCTTCAGCCGCGCGAAGTCCTTGCGGAACTGTCTCTCCGCGCCTCGCGCGAGGAGGCCCGCGGCAAAGCCGGGGACATGGCCATCGGCAGTGACGGTCAGCCGCGTTCCGCCGTCCACCGGCTCGAGCTCGTGCCGGACGGTGAACGGCACCGGGCTGTCGAGGGTGCGCAGCGTGAACAAGCCCGGCGCCTCCTGCTCGACGACTTCCAGCGTCGTGTTGAACTCCCGACCGAGCAGCGACCGCGATTCCTCGATCTGCCCTTCGCGGAGCGTCGCGCTCTTCACGCCGGTCTGCCACGCCGGAAGGTTCGTGACGTCGGTGAGGTAGGAGAAGACGTCCTCGGGCGTCCGTGCGATCTCGATCGTCAGCTCGGCGCGCACCGCTTCAACGATAGTTTCCGACTCATGCTCGACGACCGCGTCCGCGCTGTGCTCGACCGCCTCGAGCGCGAGGACGCCGTCGAGCGGGAGCGCGGGCTCCCTCCCGAGCTGCGCGCACGCCAGGTCGAGCCGACGACGGGCCGCTTCCTCTTCTCGCTCGTCGCGCCGCAGACCGACTGCGAGGTGCTCGAGCTCGGGGGTTCTCGTGGCTACTCCTCGATCTGGCTCGCCGCCGGGGTCCGCTATCTCGGCGGGCGCGTACTGTCGCTCGAGTACGACCCGGCGAAGGTCGAAGCCTGGAGCCGCAACGTCGAGGAGGCGGGCCTGACGGAGTGGGCCGAGCTGCGCGACGGAGACGCGCTCGAGCTGCTGCCTCGGATCGACGACGTCTTCGACGTCGTGTTCCTCGACGCCGAGAAGGACGACTACGAAGAGCTCTTCCAGCTCGCGCGCGAGAGGGTCGAGCCGGGTGGCGTCGTGGTCGCTGACAACGTCCTCTCGCATCCTGACCCGCTCGCCCGGTACTCCGCCGCGAGGCAGGCCGACCCGTCCCTCCTCAGCGTCACCGTCCCGCTCGACCGCGGGCTCGAACTGAGCGTGATCCTGCGGTAAGCAGGCCTTGCGGTAGCCGCGTCGTCGGCTATCGTGCGGATACCGCGGAAAGGAGGTGGTCGGGCAGTGATTTCAGACAGTACGGGCAGTGGAGGTACCAGCGGGTAGGGGTGCCGTCCCCGGGACCTACGGGGAACCGCCTAGCCAGCGTGGGGGACGTCGCGTTCCGCGCCGCCCGGCCTGACTAGCTCAAGGCTGGAAGCGTCGCCGGCGAAGCCGCCGACGCCCGGCCGAAGGGCGAGGGGCCGGAGCAGGAAGGCGCCTCTGCCACTACGCGCTGGTTACTGCAGAAGGGGCCGCTTTTGGCGGCCCCTTCTCTTTGCTCAGGCAGCGACTCGCTCGGGAACCGCGACGGCTTCCGAGGCGAGAGTGGTCAGGTGCAGCCGGAGCTGTTCGAAGACTTCTCCGTCGAGGAGCCGACCCTCGGCGTCGAACCGCTCGTGCGCGCGGGCGACGGGGATCTCCGTCCCGACGACCCGGGCGCCGGCGATGCCGAGGATCCGCTTCAGGTCCTGCTGGGCCCAGAGAGCGCCGAACCGGCCCGTGCTCGCACCGACGACGGCGACCGGCTTGTTCCGAAGCACCGCCTCGAGCGGCGGCCGCGAGGCCCAGTCGATCGCGTTCTTGAGTCCGCCCGGGACCGAACCGTTGTACTCGGGGGTCGAGAAGAGGATCGCGTCGGCCGTCGCCCAGTCCTCGCGCAGGCGGCGCACCGAATCGGGCGCGTCGGCCTCGAGGTCCTCGTTGTAGAGCGGGAGCTCGCCGATTCCCTCCCAGAGCTCGAGCTCGACGCCGTCGGGCGCGGCTTCGAGCGCAGCCCGCAGGAGGCTCGTGTTGAACGAGCTCTCCCGCAGGCTGCCAGAGACGGCGAGGATCCGCATCGTCAGTCCTCCTGCCTCACGAAGGTCAGGTCGGCCTTCAGCGTGACCTCGTCGCCGAGGTAGTTGCCGCCGCTCTGGTTCGGTGCGTTCCACGCGACGCCGAACTCGTTGCGGTCGATTGCGGTCTCGAGCGTGAGACCCAGGCGCTCGCGGCCGAACGGGTCGACGCTCGGCGCCGCGGCGAGACGGCCATTGAGCTCGATCGGCTTCGTGACGCCCTTGATGGTCAGCTCGCCGGAGCCGGTGAGGGCGCCGTCGTCGCCGAGTGAAAGCGTGTCGGCGCGGAAGGCGATCTCCGGATGCCGCTCGGCGTCGAAGAAGTCGGGCGACTGGAGATGGCCGGAGAGCTGCTCGTCCTTCACGTCGACGCTTGCGACGCGCGCCGAGCCCGCGAGGGTCGAGCCCTCGAGCGTGGCGTCGAAGTCGCGGAAGCTGCCGCGGAAGGTGCTCACGCCGGCGTACTCGACCTCGAACGCGACGTTCGAGTGGACGGGGTCGGCGGCCCAGGTGGTGCCGGCCGGTGCGATGGTGGTGGTGGATTCGAGAGTGCTCATCTGAGAACTTGCCTCCTTGGGCGAGTGAGCTATACTTGACATCGCAAGGATCATAGCGAGAAAAGATTGTCTAGTCAAGTATTGACCACACAAGAAGTTTTCGAAGCGCCGGCCATCCCTGACGGGGCCTGGGTGCGCTTCCTGCGGGCGCATGCCGCGCTCACGCGGGAGCTCTCCTCGCGCCTCGAGGCGTTGCACGAGCTCACGCTGAGCGACTTCGACGTGCTCGTACAGCTCTACTACGCGGAGGGACGGCGGATGCGCCGGATCGACCTCGCCCGCTCCGTCCTGCTCACCGCGTCCGGGATCACCCGCCTGCTCGACGGCCTCGAGTCGTGTGGCCTCGTGGCGAAGGAGCGGTGCGACTCCGACGCTCGCGTGACGTACGCCGTGCTGACGAAGGCCGGCGTGAAGAAGATCGAGGACGCGCGGGACTCGCATCTGGCCGACATCGAGGAGCTGTTCGGTTCCCGGTTCTCGCAGGCCGAACGCGAACAGCTCGCCGAGCTGCTCGGCCGGCTGCCGCTCGCGCACACGGCAGAGGAGTGCTCGACGTGACCTATGCGTTCTCCTCCCTCGACGAGCTCGGCGACGGGCCGGGATTCCGCAAGATCCGCGGCGCGCTCGGCATCACGGCCTTCGGGATCAACGGCATCGTGATGCTCCCCGGGCACGACGGCTTCCTCCACTTCCACGACACACAGGACGAGCTCTACTTCGTCCACCGGGGCCGCGTCGAGGTCGAGGTGGAGGGCGAGAAGCGCGTGCTCGGCGAGGGCGGGCTCTTCCACGTGGAGGCGACGACACCGCGCAAGGTGTCGAACCCCTTCGACGAGGAGGCGGTGGTGCTGGCGATCGGCGGTAAGGAGGGTTACGTCGAACGCGACGGGCACATGGTCGACGAGGCGGACATCGCCCGCCGCGCCTCGTTCGGGAAACAGTCGTAGCCCGCAAGGCCGTCTACCTGATCACCGGCCCGATGGCCGCGGGCAAGACGACCGTCGCCAGGTTGCTCGCCGCACGTTTCGACCGCGGCGCGCACCTCGAGGGCGACTTCTTCCGCCGTAGCGTCGTCGGCGGTCGCGCGGAGATGACACCCGACCCGTCGCCGGAGGCGCTCGAGCAGCTGAGGCTGCGCTACCGGCTGGCCGCCGCCGCGGCCGACGGCTATTTCGACGCCGGCTTTGTGGTCGCGCTCGAAGACGTGGTCTTAGGCCAGCTCCTCGACGACTACCAGAAGATGATCCGAAGCCGTCCGTGCCACCTGGTCGTGCTCCTGCCGTCGGTCGCCGCCGTGGCCGCACGCGAGGCCGGGCGCGAGGACAAGGGCTATATCGGCGGCTGGACCGTCGAGCGGCACTACGCCGAATTCGTCGCGACCACGCCGCGCGTCGGGCTGTGGCTCGACACCACGGAGCAGACCCCGGGGGAGACGGCGGAAGAGATCCTTAGAGCAGCGCCACTGTCCTGATCTCGCCGTGCTCGCCGATTCGCGCGAGGCGCTCAGGCACCTCGTCGAGCGAGATCGTGCTCGTCACGAAGCGGGCTAGGTCGAGCCGTCCGTCGAGCGCTGCCTGCGCGAGGAAGGGAAAGTCCTTCTGCGGGATCGTGTCCCCGCCGTGCGTGACCGCGACGGTCACGTGCGGCCAGAAGAAGTCTGCCTCGAGGTCGACGTCGAGCTTCGCGCCGGGCGTGGGCATGCCGACGAGGGTCGCCGTGCCGGCGTAGGTGCACATCCGGATCGCCTGCGCGAGCCCGCTCGGCGCGCCGATTGCCGAAAACGCGAACTCGACGCCGCGGCCGCCGGTCAGCTCGCGGACGGCCGTCACCGGATCGACCGCGCTCGCTTCCACGACGTCGGTCGCCCCGAGGGCAGTCGCGTGCTCGAGCTTCGCCGCAGCGACGTCGACGGCGACGATCCGCTCGGCGCCGCGCAGCAACGCCCCCTGCACCGCTGCGAGGCCGACGCCGCCGCAGCCGATCACTGCGACGGAGGATCCCGCCTGGACGGGCGTGGCCCAGAGAGCCGCTCCCGCTCCCGTCGAGAAGCCGCAGGCGAGCAGCGCCGCCTGCTCGACCGGCAGCTCCTCCGGCACCCTCACGGCGCACGCCTCGTGCACGACTGCCTGGTCGGCGAACGTGCCGCACCGCAGCACCGGCGTCAGCAGCGCGCCGTCGGCGGCCCGGCGTAGCCGTCGCTTCGCTCGGAGCTGCGAGGAACAGCGGCGGGCATCGCCGCGCCGGCACTGCGGGCACTCGCCGCACGGTGCCCGCCAGGCGATGACGACGCGGTCGCCCGGCGCCACCGAGGTCACCTCGCTCCCCACATCCTCGACGATTCCCGCACCCTCGTGCCCGAGCAGGATCGGGAACCGCATGTGGAAGCCCCTCGTCTCGACGACGTGGAGGTCGGAGTGGCAAAGCCCGCAGGCGAGGACACGGACGCGTACCTCGCCCGGCCCGGGCGGCTCGACGGTCAGCTCCTCGACGGCCGGTGCCGCATCGGGCTCGGCGTAGACGACGCCGCGCGTCACGTCGCTCGGCGCAGCTGCTCGTTGAGCGGCACGAGTGGGAGATTGAAGGTCTCGACTGCGCTCGGATCGGTGACGACGTTGTCACCGAGCTCGAGCATCGTCAGCTGGTCGCGCGTCACCGGCGCGCCGGGCAGCCGCTCGGTCAGGGTCGCCTGGAGGCGCATCGCGCCGAAGGGGACGTGCATCGACGGCCGCCGTACGCCGAGCACGCCCTTCAGGCGCTCCCAGAACTCGTTCCAGCTCACCGCTTCGGGGCCGCCGAGCTCGAACACCCGGTTCGCCGCCCCCTGCTCGGTGGCCGCGAGGGCGTAGTACTCCGCGAGGTCCTCGACCCAGATCGGCTGCAGCCGCTGCCGGCCGCGCCCGATGATCGGCGTCACCGGCGCGAAGCGCGCCAGCCGGATGAAGGTCGGCAAAACGCCGCCGTCGCGGCCGAAGACGAAGCTCGGGCGAAAGATCACGTGCTCGAGCCCGGACTCGCGGACGGCCCGCTCCATTTCCCACTTCGCGGCGAAGTAGGGCACGGCGTCCTTCGACCGCTCGTCGAGGCCGAGCGCGCTCGCGAGCACGAACCGCCGCGCACCCGCCTCCCGTGCGGCCGCGACGACGTTCCGCGTTCCCTCCGCCATCACCCGCTCGAAGTCGGCGGGACGGCCGCGGATGATCGCGACGAGGTGGACGACGGTGTCCACTCCCGCGCAGGCTGCGAGGAGGGAGGCACGATCGGTCACGTCGCCCACGGCCAGCTCGGCGCCCCAGGCGGCGAGGCGCGTGGCGCGGGCCGGGTTGCGCACGAGCGCGCGCACCGGCGTCTCCCGCGCGCGCAGCGCGTGCACGACGTGCGGTCCGATGAACCCCGTCCCGCCGGTGACGAGGACCGTCACGTGAAGTTCTGCCAGTAGCGGCTGGCCGTCGGCCCCCGCTGGCCCTTGTACTTCGAGCCGATCTCCGCGGCGCCGTACGGCGTCGCGGCAGGCTCCGTCATCTGCATGAATGAGATCTGCCCTATCTTCATCGCCGGATAGATCGTGATCGGCAGGTTGGCGACGTTCGAGAGCTCGAGCGTGACGTGGCCGTCCCAGCCCGGGTCGATGAAGCCCGCGGTCGAGTGGATGAGGAGTCCGAGTCGCCCCAGGCTCGACTTCCCCTCGAGGCGGGCCACGAGGTCGTCCGGCAGGCGGATGCGCTCGAGCGTCGAGCCGAGCACGAACTCGCCGGGATGAAGGACGAAGGGATGCTCCTCCTCGACCTCGACGAGCTCGGTCAGCTCCGCCTGCTCGACCTTGACGTCGATGAACGGATAGCGGTTGTTGTGGAAGACGCGAAAGAGGCGGTCGACGCGGACGTCGACGCTGGAGGGCTGCAGCAACGCGTCGTCGTACGGGTCGATTTCGATCCTGCCCTCGGCGAGCAGGCGGGCGATCGTCGCGTCGGAGAGCACCATTGGAGCGATTCTTACCGCGATTCCCCGTCGGGCGGAGTGGCTATCGTGAACACATGGCCATCATGCGCGCAATCGAGCTTCGCACCGAGATCCCGGGCCCTCGCTCCCGCGAGATCACCGAACGGAAGAAGCGGGTCGTCGCCGATCCGCTCGGCTTCTACCTGCCGATCGTGGTCGCGGACGGCAGCGGCGCGATCGTCACCGACGTCGACGGCAACAGCTTCGTCGACTTCACGGGAGGCGTCGGCTGCCTCAACGTCGGCCACGCGCACCCGCGGGTCGTCGCAGCCGTACAGGAGCAGGCCGCGCGCTTCCTCCACACCGACTTCACGATCGTCCCGTACGAGATCTACGTCGACTACGCCGAGCGCCTCACGGCGCTCGCTCCGTTTGCAGGCCCGGTCAAGGCCGCGTTCTTCAACGCGGGCACCGAGGCTGTCGAGAACGCCGTCAAGTTCGCGCGCGGCTACACGCGCCGGCCGGCCGTGATCGGCTTCGAGGGCGGGTTCCACGGGCGCACGCTCCTCTCGCTGACGCTCACCTCCAAGACGCATCCCTACAAGGCGGGTCTCGGGCCGTTCGCCCCCGAGGTCTACCGCGTCCCGTTCCCGGACGAGTACCGCGGGGTCACCGCGCGCGACGCGCTCGACGCGCTCGAGCGCGCGCTCTCGACGCAGGTGGCAGCCGAGACGGTCGCCGCGATCGTCGTCGAACCGGTTCAGGGCGAAGGCGGCTTCATCCCTGCGCCGCAGGAGTTCATGGAGGGCCTCCGCGCGATCTGCGACCGCGAGGGGATTCTGCTCGTGGTCGACGAGGTGCAGACCGGCTTCGGCCGGACCGGGCGGATGTTCGCCGTCGAGCACTACGGCATCGAACCGGATCTGATCACGGTGGCGAAGTCGATCGCCGGCGGACTGCCGCTGTCCGGCGTCCTCGGCAAGGCCGAGATCATGGACTCGCTCTGGGACAACGCGATCGGCGGCACGTATGTCGGCAACCCCGTCGCGCTCGCGGCCGCAGGGGCGGTGCTCGATGTGTTCGAGGAGGAAGGACTGGTCGAGCGGGCGCAGCGGATCGGCGACGCGATCCGCGCTCGCATGCTCGCGTGGCAAGAGCGGTTCGCGGCGATCGGCGACGTCCGCGGGCTCGGCGCGATGCTCGCGGTCGAGTACGTCGAGGACCGGGGGACGAAGGAACCCGCACCGGCCATCGCGTCGCGGGTCGCGGAGGAGGCCGCGGCCCGAGGGTTGTTGCTCCTCACCGCCGGTCTCCACTCGAACTGCAATCGCGTCCTCTGTCCCCTCGTCATCACCGACGCTGAGCTCGAGGAAGGGCTCTCCGCGTGGGAGGAGGCGCTGGAAGCGGTCCTGGCGTAGCCGCGCCCGGCGTTCGCGCGTTCAAGCGGTGTGCCGGGACCGAGGCCGATAACCCCTGCCGTGTCGCGGCCCCCACAGCCGGGCGACCTGATCGCCGACCGCTACGAGCTCGAGGAGCTCGTGGGAACCGGCGGCATGTCGAGCGTCTTCCGCGCCCGCGACCGCCAGCTCGAGCGGCGCGTGGCGATCAAGATCCTCCACCAGCACTACGCCGACGACCCGGAGTACCTGGAACGCTTCCGTCGCGAGGCGCGCGCGGTTGCGCAGCTGTCGCACCCGAACATCGTCACCGTCATCGACCGCGGGGACGACGACGGACGGCAGTACATCGTCTTCGAGGACGTCGAGGGCGAGAACCTCAAGGAGTTCGTCCTGCGATCGGGCCGGCTCCCTGTCCGGCGGGCGCTCGAGCTCGCGCTTGCCGTCGCCGATGGGCTCGCCTTTGCGCACGACCAGGGGCTCGTCCACCGCGACGTGAAGCCGCAGAACGTCCTCCTCAGTCGCGAGGGCGAGGTCAAGGTGACCGACTTCGGGATTGCGCGGTCGCTCCACGTGGATCACGGCGTCACCCAGACCGGCACCGTGCTCGGCACCGGCGAGTACCTCGCGCCCGAGCAGGCGAGCGGCCAGCCGGTCTCGCCCGCGACCGACGTCTACTCGCTCGGCGTCGTGCTCTGGGAGCTGCTGACGGGCGACGTCCCCTTCGTCGGCGACAGCTTCGTCGCCGTCGCGCTGCGTCACGTCAACGAGCCGCCGCCGCACCTGCGCGAGTGCCGGCCGGACGTGTCGCCTCGGCTCGATGCCGCAGTCGACCGTGCGCTGGTCAAGGATCCGGCGCGCCGCTTTCCTTCCATGAGGGCCTTTGCCAAGGAGTTGCGTGCCTGCCTCACCGAGGCCGATGGGAACGCGCTGCCGCCGGACGACGACCTCGCCATGACGCTCGTGACGGCTCCCACGCCTGCTCCGGCGCGCGATCGACCTCCGGCGCGGTCCGGCCGCCGGCGTCCGCTGGTCTGGGCATTGCTTGCGCTCGCCGTCGCGGGCGCGGCGTTCGCGGCCGTGGTGCTGCTCGGCGGCGCGGGCCACCACAACGGAGGGTCGGGAGGTGGCGGCCCGACGGGTGCAGCCGTGCATCTGAATGGTGTCGGCGACGTGTACTCCAACCCGGGCCACCCGGACTCGCATGCGAACACCGCTCCAAGCGCGACTGACGGCTCCGCGTCGACATCCTGGATGACGCAGACGTACGGCGACCGGGCCTTCGGCGGGCTCCTGACCGGCCTCGGGCTCGTCCTCGACGCGGGCAGTCCGGTCAAGCTCGCGCATGTGACGGTGACGACGCCGACGTCGGGCTTCGTCGCGCAGATCCAGGCGAGTCCCTCCCCGACGGGCGCCTTGACTCCTGACTCCCCCAAGGAGACCGTCTCGGGCACGACGACGTTCACGCTGCAGGGTCGGACCGCGCAGTACTACGTCGTCTGGATCACACAATTGCCGCCGCAGCTGTACGCACAGATCTCCGAAGTAACCGCGACGAGCTAATAGACGAGCTTCGAGCGGCGCTCGTGCCGCTCGAGTGCGAGCTCGATCAGCCGGTCGAGCGCCTCCGCGTAGCCGACGCCCGACGCCTCGAACAGACGCGCCCAGACGCTCGTCGCGGTGAATCCCGGCATCGTGTTGAGCTCGTTGAGGACGACCTCGCCGTCGGACTCACGCACGAAGAAGTCGACGCGTGCGAGGCCTTCGCACTCGCCCGCGACGAACGACTCGACGGCGCGGCGCTGCAGCAGCTCTACCGTCTCCTGGGAGAGGTCCGGCGGCGGGACGATCAGCTCCATCCCGTCCTCGTCGTACTTCGAGGCGAAGTCGTACCACTCGTGCTCGAGCGTGTCGATCTGGCCGGGCAGCGAGGCGATCGGTGGCGGCACGCGGTTGCCGAGGACTCCGACCTCGACCTCGGTCCCCGCGACGAACTCCTCCACCAGCACCTTCTCGTCGTGCCGGAAGGCGAGCTCGACCGCCGGCGCGAGCTCCTCCTCGGCGTGCACCTTCGTGATGCCGACCGAGGAGCCGAGGCGCGCGGGCTTGACGAACACCGGGTAGCCGAACGGGTTCTCGAGCGCGTCACCGAGCCGGATCGCGTGGTGCGCCGCCACGGGGATGCCGCTGTCGCGCATGACCTTCTTGAACAGATCCTTGTCCATCGCGAGCGCCGACGCCGCGACGCCGGCCCCCACGTAGGGGACGTCCGCGAGATCGAGCAGTCCTTGCACGGTGCCGTCCTCGCCGAAGGGGCCGTGCAGGATCGGGAGGACGACGTCCGCGACGCCGAGCGTCGCGAGCGTCCCGCTCTCCGCCGGAACCGGCAGCGTGTCGGCGGGTCCTCGCCCGAGCTCGGACGCCGCGCTTCCCGCCTCCAGAGCCCACCGCCCGTCGCGGCCGATCGCCACTTCGGCGATCTCGTACCGCTCGGGGTCGAGAGCCCCGGCGACCGAGCGCGCAGACGCCAGGGAGATCTCGTGCTCGCTCGAGCGGCCGCCTGCGAGGATGGCCACGCGGAGGCGGCGGGCCTGGCTCACCCGGGGTTCGTCGTGGTCGTCGTCGTGGGCGGCGGAGGCGGCGGTCCCTGCGACTGCTGGCCGATCACGATCGTCACCGTAGAACCCTGCGCTGCCTGCGAATTACCGGGCGGGTTCTGGGACTGGACGATGTTGTCGCCTGCGGCGCCTGTTTGCGTGTACTGCTGGTTGACCTGGAAGCCGGCGGCCTCGAGAGCCTGCACCGCCTGCTGCGAGGTGTAGCCGACGACGCCCGGCACGGTCTTTTCGGGCGGTCCGTTCGAGACATTGAGAGTCACACTCGTCCCCTTTGGCTCCGGGGAACCCGGCGCTGGATTCTGGGAGATGACCTGGTCCTTCGGCGCGGTGCTGCCCACGTACCTCGGATTGGCGTTGAAGCCGTCGTCGTTGAGCTTCGCCGTGGCTTGCGAGATGGTGAGTCCCACGACACTCGGCACCGTCGCTATCGCCGGCCCGCTCGAGACGTTCACGCGCACGGTCGACCCCTTCGGGACGGACGTCCCGGCCGACGGATCGGTCGCTGTCACCTGGCCCTTCGTGTTACCCCCGACGATGAACTTTTTCGGCTTCAGTCCCAGGTTTGCGAGGGTCTGTTGCGCCACAGTCCACTGCTCGCCCTTGACGGGCGGGATGGTCACCTTCGGTGGCCCCGTCGAGACCCAGATCGTGACCGTGCCGCCCTTGTCGACTTTCGAGCCCGCGCTCGGATCCTGCTTGAAGACCTTGCCGTTCGCGACGTTCTCGTTCGCGACCATCTTCACAGCCGAGACCAGGCCGGCTGTGTGGATCTGCTGCTCGGCCTGGGCCTGCGGCAGGCCCGCGTAGCTCTTGACCGCCACCTGCGGCGCGCTCGACAGCTCGTTCCAGACGAAGAAGCCCGCGATCACCGCCGCGATGACGAAGCCGATCGCGACGAGCCACGGCCAGAGTGGCCGGTCGCCGCCTTCCTGGTACTCCTCCTCGTCCACGACCGCCGGAGGTGGGGCGCTGGCGGCCGAAGAGGGCGGCGGCGCGATCATCGTTGCGGCCGTCGCCGCTGCTCCTGCCGCCGCCGCCGTCGCGGGGCGGCGGAGCACCATCGTCGCGGTGTCGACCGTGGCCGCCGAGACGCTCGCTCCGCGCGCGACGCGCTCGAGGTCGGCCTCCATCTCGTCCGCGCTCTGGTAGCGGTCGTCCGGACTCTTGGCGAGCGCCCTCAAGACGACCATGTCGAGCTCGGGCGGGACGTCGGGCCGGAGCTTGGAGGGCGGCTTGGGTGCGGTCGACAGATGCTTCATCGCGATCTCGACCGGCGTCTCGCCGTCGAAGGGCGTCTTGCCGGTGAGCAGCTCGTAGAGGACGACGCCGAGCGAGTAGAGATCGGAGCGCGGGTCGACTTCGCCGCCGCGGGCCTGCTCGGGGGAGAGGTACTGCGCCGTCCCGACGATCGAGCCCGTCTCGGTCATCTGGCTGGTGCCGGCGCGCGCGATCCCGAAGTCCGTCACCTTCACGCGCCCCTCACCGTCGACCAGGACGTTGTGCGGCTTGATGTCGCGGTGGACGATGCCGTGCCGGTGCGCGAAGCGGAGCGCCGAGAGGATCTGGCGCGCGTACTCGATCGTGACGTTGATCGGCGCGGCGCCGCGGCTGACGATCAGCTCCTTGAGCGTGCGCCCGTCGAGGAACTCCATCGCGATGTAGTAGGTGTCCTCGGCCTCGCCTCGGTCGTAGATCGAGACGATGTTCGGATGGTTGAGCGCTGCGGCGTTCTTCGCCTCGCGGCGGAAGCGCTCGATGAACTGGTCGTCGTTCGCGTGGCGCCCGTTGAGGATCTTGATGGCCACGCGGCGGCCGAGCTCCTGGTCCTCGGCGAGGTACACGTCGGCCATCCCGCCGGCGCCGAGCTTGCGCTGGATCCGGTAGCGCCCGTCGAAGAGGGTGTCGATGAGAGAGTCGCTTACCGCCACGGCCGCCTAAAGGGTAGAGACATGCTCAGCGGCCCAGCAGTTTTTCGAGGATGGCCTTGGCGATCGGGGCCGAGATCGAGGCGCCGAAGCCGTTCGGCTGCTTCTCGACGACGACTGCGACGACGTACCGCGGGTTGTCGGCCGGGGCGAAGCAGACGAACCAGGCGTCGTAGAGGGTGCTGGGGCCGAGCTCCGCGGTGCCCGTCTTGCCGGCGACCTTGAGGTCGGGGGGGAACCCCACGGTCGCGCCCGTCCCGCCCTGGACGACGAGCTGCATCATCTGGTTCAGCTCGGCGGCGGTCTGCGGCTTGATGACCCGGCCGAGTGTCTGCGGAGCCGTCTTCGTGACTGTCGAGCCGTCGGCGGCGACGACCTTCTGCACGAGATACGGCTTGAGCATGACTCCCTTGTTGGCGATCGTGGCACCCACGAGCGCCATCTGGAGCGGCGTGGCGAGCATGTTCCACTGCCCGAATGCGAGCCGGCCCGAATCGATCTGAGAGTTGCTCGTCGGGCTCCAGAGCTTCCCGTTCTTGTACAGCCCGGATGCGGCGCTCGTGCCCGGCGGTGTCTCGAGCGGCGGCACCGAGTAGAAGCCGAACCGCTTCGCGTACTCGAGGATCTTCAGCCCACCGATGTGCTTCCCGACGTTGCAGAAGACCGAGTTGATCGAGTGCTCGAAGCCCTGCGCGAGCGAGACGCTGCCGAAGGCCTCCGGCCCGCTCTGGTCGGGGTTTCCCGCGTTCGAGACGCGCTGGCCGTACTCGGTGCAGTAGCCGGGGTCATAGAACTGCGAGTTCGGCGTGTAGGCGCCCGAGTCGAGCGCGGCAGCGGCGGTCACCATCTTGAAGGTCGAGCCCGGCGGATAGAGACCCGCCGTCGCGTTGTTCTGGAGCGCCGTGTGGTCGCCGCAGGTCCCCTGGATCTTCTTGATCTTCGTGAAGCCGCCAGGCTGGTTGATGAGGTTCGCGTTGTACGTGGGCGACGAGGCCATCGCGACGACCGCGCCGGTCTTCGCGTCGAGCACGACGACCGCGCCGCAGCGCCGGGCGAGCTCGTTCTGCGCGAGCCTCTGGATGTCGGGGCGGAGCGTGAGGTAGACGTTGTCGCCGTGCACCGTCTGGCCGCCGAGCTTGTCGAGCTCCTGCTTGAACGTGTTGGTGAGGTTCGTGTTCGCGCCGGTCAGGTAGTCGTCGAGCGTCTGCTCGAGCCCGGTCGTCGTCCCGGCCTTCGTCGAGTAGCCGATCACCTGCGGCGCGAGGTCGTTCTGCGGAGTAGTGCCGCGTGTAGATCGTGAGGCCGTGCTTGCTGGTCTTGCGGTTGTCGGCGAGGACGGTGCCGTCGGCGGCGAAGATCTTGCCGCGGTTGATCGTGAGCCGCTCGACGAGCTGGGTCGTGTTGTACTTCTGTGCGGCGAGGTCGCCCACGGCCCACGTCTGCCAGTAGGTCGTCGAGACGACCAGGACCGCGAGCAGGATCAGGGCCGCGACGGACACGTGCCGGAGCTGCTTGTTCACGCCGCGGCCTCCTCCCGGTTGGCGCGGTTGGAGACGAGCATCAATCCCGCGACCAGCAAGAAGTTGGCGACGACACTCGAGCCTCCGTACGAGACGAAAGGCAGCGTGATGCCCGTGAGCGGGATGACCCGGGTGATGCCGCCGACGATCACGAACGTCTGGAACGCGAAGCTGAAGCTGAGCCCGGCCGCGAGCAGCTTCGAGAAGCCGTCGGTCGCCTTGAGCGCGATCTGAAAGCCGCGCAGGACGAAGCCCATGTAGAGCAGCAGCAGAGCGGCCGCGCCGATCAACCCGAGCTCCTGCGCGAGGGCCGAGTAGATGAAGTCGGTATTCAGATCGGGGACGATCTGCTGGCCGGTCGGGCCGTTCATGATGCCGCGCCCGAGGCCGGTGCCGCCGACGCCGCCGTGCGCGATCGAGTAGAGCGACTGCAGGATCTGGTATCCGGTCGTCTGGGCGTACTTGTAGGGGTCGAGCCAGACGTCGACACGCGCCTGCACGTGCGGCGTCGTCCGCGAGACCGCGAACGAGCCGACGAGGAAGAGCCCGATCGCACCGGCGACGAATGCGATCCGCGCCGTTGCGATGTACAGCATCGCGACGAAGATCCCGTAGTAGAGGAGCGCGCTGCCGAGGTCGTCGGTGACGAAGAGGAGGAGCATCGCGCCGCCCCAGATCGCGAGCAGCGGCCCCCAGTCCTTCAGGCTCCCCTGGGCGAGCACCTCGCGCTTCTCGCGGAGGTAGGCGGCCAGGAAGATTACGAGGGCGATCTTGCCCAGCTCGCCGGGCTGGATCTGGAGCGACCCGACGTGGATCCAGAGGCGAGCGCCGTTGATCGACTCGCCAATCACAGGCAGCCGCGGCAGGAAGAGCAGAGTGATCGCGGTGACCCCGAAGACGTACTTGTAGCGCTCGAGCACGCGATAGTCGTGGCGCAGCCAGAGGAGCGTCGCGGCGAACACGCCGACGCCGATCACGATCCAGAGCCCTTGCCGGAACGCGTTACCGGGGCCGAGCCGGTAGATCTCCGTCACGCCGATCGCGGTCAGGAGCGCTGCCATCGGCAGCAGGTACGGGTCGGCGAGCGGCACGGTCAGGCGCGCGACGACGTGCGCGACGAGGTAGAGGCCGAAGAAGAAGACGGCGTAGCCGAGCGAGCCGCCCGAGATCTGCGACTTGAGCGCGATGTAGACGGTGGCGAAGCCGATCGCCGTCAGCACGCCGACCGTGAGGAGTGCGGCCAGCTCGCGGTTGCGCAGAGTCACCGCGACAGACCCCAGATGAGCAGCGCCGCCGCGAGCGCCAGCACGACGATGCCGACCAGGACGAGGCGGACGCGTCGAGCGTCGGCGGTCGGTTGAGGTGCGGTTTCGCTCGCAGTGAGCTCGTCCGGCACATCGCTGGGCGGCGCGATGACCATCGTACCGCCGGCCGTGTGCGGTTCCGCGTATTCGCGTGTCTGCTCGTCGGGCTCCTCCTCGTTCCCGGTGAGAGCCGGCATCGCTACCGTGTCCTCGAGGTTCTGCGCGGCTTCCGACGAGATCCGGAAGGCGACAGCCGTGATGTTGTCCTCGCCGCCGCCGCGGTTCGCGGCCGCCACCAGCGCCTTCACGGCCTGCTCGAGGTCCTCGCGGTTCGCGTGGAGGAGCTCGAGGATTTCCTCGTCGGAGACCATGTCGCTCAGCCCGTCCGAACAGATGAGGAAGACGTCGCCCTCCTCGGCCTCGATCGTGAAGCCGTCGACGTCCACGTCGGGATCCGTGCCCACGGCCCGCGTGATCACGCTCCGCTGCGGATGGATCTGGGCCTCCTCCTCCGAGAGCTTGCCGCTCTTCAGCAGCTCGTTCACGAGCGAGTGGTCGTCGGTCAGCTGCTCCATCCGCTCGCCCCGGATGAGGTACGCGCGCGAGTCGCCGACGTGTCCGATTGCGACGGTCATGCCCTCGACGAGCGCGACCGTCATCGTCGTGCCCATGCCCGAGGCGGTGGGGTCGGTCGAGGCGCGGTCGAAGATGCGGCGGTTCGCCTCCTGGATGAGCGCGTCGATCCGCTTCGTCCCGTCGAGCCCGTCGGAGTCGCCCGCCTCGAGGGCCGAGGCAGCGAGCCGCGACGCGACCTCGCCCGCCTGTGCGCCGCCCATCCCGTCGGCGACGGCGAAGAGCGGCGGCGCGACGACGTAGTTGTCCTCGTTGCGGCGCCGCTTGCGCCCCGTGTCGCTCGCAACCGCGTACGCGCCGACCGGCATCTCAGCCCTCATCCACCAGGAGGTCGGTCTCGCCGACGCGGAGGACGTCGCCCGCGCCGAGTCGCTGCGCACCGGCGACGCGCGAGCCGTTGACGTAGGTGCCGTTCGTGGAGTCGAGATCCTGAACCCAGACCCCGTCGCCGCGCGCCTCGATCCGCGCATGGCGAGCCGAGGCGAATTCGTCTCCGACGAGCACGAGGTCGTTCTGCCCGCCGCGCCCGACGGTGACGGGTGCCGAGTTGAGCGGGAACTCGTCTCCCTCCTCGAGGCTCGGGCTGCGCTGGACGACGAGCCGCACCGACCTGCGCGTCGCTTTCCCGCGGCGGAGCCCGGCCGCGGCGGCGGCTTCGGGCGTGAGGATCATGCTGTCCTGGCTCGGCGCCTGCCGCTCGCGTCCAGCCGAGCGGATGACCCGCACGACGAAGAGGTACAGCAGGACGAGGAACGCGATCTTGAGCGCCAGGAGTACCTCCGCGACCCCCGTCGAGGCGAGCATGCTCACAGCGCGCCTATTCCCGCTCGGTCGAGAAGGTGACCGTCGTCTCGCCGAGCGTGAAGCGCGAGCCGTCGGCGAGCCGCACGCGCTGGACGCGCCGCCCGTCCACCTCCGTCCCGTTCGTCGAGCCGAGGTCGACGAGCCAGTACGTCGACCCCTCCTGCACGATCTCTGCGTGGCGGCGCGACACGTTGGGGTCGTCGATCTGGACGTCGACGTCTCGCGAGCGGCCGAGCACCGAGCGCTGCGTCTCGAGGACGCGCCGCTGGTCGCTCCAGCTCAGCACCGCGACCTCCCGTTCCACCCCGAGGTCGGCGAGAGAGGCGGCCTCGGTCGGCTGCGTCCGCGGCTTGTAGACCATGGTGGCGCCGGGTAACGGGATCTCGGGCGCGGCCTCCTCGTCGCCGCGCCGGCCATGCTGCGCCATCCGGGTGGCGATGCCGAACTCGCCGACGCCGAGGTCCTCGTCGGTCTCGAACAGGATCCGCGGCGGTGTCAGCAGCGCGTAGTTCTCCCGCGCGGCGTGCTCGGAGAGGTACTCCTCGAGCTCCGACACGAGCGAATTCTCGTAGCCCTCGAACTGCTCCCGGTCTCCGGGAGAGAGATAGATCGTGTACTCGTTCGGCACGTAGACGCGCGTCACCGACGTCGAGCGGTGCTCGTCCATCTCCTTCGCGAGCTTGCGCGCCAGTTCAACCGGCTGGACGTTCGTGCGGAAGGCGCGGCCGAAGACCCCTTCGAAGACACGCTCCAGCCTTTGCTCGATTCCGCGCAGCACCATTACGCCGCCGCTGAGGGTACCCCCAGGGCAGGAGCGCGAAGCGCTGTGACCGCCGCGATCGCCCACGCCGCGAGCAGAAGCGGGAGCGCCGCGGCACTCGGCACCACGGCGACGGTGAGCACGATCATCCCGGCGCCGAGCCCGGCCGCCGCCCAGCGGCCCCGGGCGCGCGCATGCGGGAGGGCGAGCGCGACGAGCGCGAGCGCGCAGGTCTCGAGCAGAAGCGACGGGTGCGAGGCGGCTGCGCGGGCGACGGAACCGGCCACGTCGAACGGGTCGCGGGCTCCGGTCACGCCGAGCCCGAGGGGCGCGGGACCGCCGACGAGAGGCAGCGAGACGTGCCGGATTCCCGCAGCGAGCGCCGCCGTGAGGACGCCGATCGCCACACCGAGCGCGCGCAGCGGCCCCGAGCGTACGCGCGCGGCGGCGAGAGGCAGGAGGCCGAGCGCGGCGACCGGCGCGAGCAGCGGTCCGACCACGAAAAGGAGGGTGGCACGCGGCTCCCGCCAGGTCACGAGCAGCCAGCCGGCAGCGAGTGCAGAGGAGAGGAGCGCGAGCCCGAGCGAGATGTTGCCGAGCGGGAACACCGGCACGGCGAGCGCGAGTGCGATCCCCACGCGCTCACGCAGCAGGGTCGCCGCCAGGGCAACCAGGGCGAGCAGAAACGGCCAGCCGTGCGGGTAGAACGGCAAGGTGGACGACGTCCAGCCGGCGAGGAGCGCCGCGAGGACGGCGGTCAGCGCCCGCCGACCCTCGATGCGCGTCGGAAGCCGGAAACCGGGTCGCGGGACGGAAGCGGAGGAGGCCACGCCGCGCAGCGCGTCCGCGAGGTCGCGGGCCGTCGGCCGCCTCGCCGGATTCGTCGAGAGCGTGCTGTCGACGATGCGCAGGAGCCGCTTCGGCAGGTCGGGGCGGAGCTCGCCGAGCGGGCGCGCGCCGGCCTCGATCGCGCGCGCCGTCTCGAGCATCGAGCCGCGCCAGAACGGATGCCGCCCCGCCAGAGCCTCCCACAACATCACACCGACCGCCCAGACGTCAGCCGCCGGCGTCGCCTCTCTTCCCGCGAGCCGTTCGGGCGAGATGTATGCGAGCGTTCCCGGCACGTCGCCGGCCTCGGTCAGCGTCTCGGCGTCGGCCATCTGGGCGAGCCCGAAGTCGAGCACGCGCGCCGAAACGCGATCACCGTCTGCGAGCAGAACGTTCGACGGCTTGACGTCGCGGTGCAGGATCCCGGCCGCATGCGCGTGCGCGATGCCGTCGCACACCTGCGCGCAGGCCTCGATTGCCGCATCATCGGTCAGCTCGCCTGCGCGCAGCGCCTCGCGGTACGTGCGTCCCGGGACGAACTCGTACGCGATGTAGACGTGCCGCGAGTCGCGGCCGAACCCGTACGCGCGCAGGCAGGCGGGATGCCGGAGCTGCGCAGCTGCCTTCGCCTCGCGCTCCGCCCGCGCGGCCGACTTGCCCTCGCGCGCGACGATCTTCAGCGCGACATCGAGTCCCGTCCGCTCGTCGCGGGCGAGCCAGACCGAGCCCGAGCCGCCGCTCCCGAGGGGACGCAACGGCCGGTAGCGCTCGAGGACGAGCTCGATGCCGGTGAGCTCTGGGGCGGCCTCTCCCATGCAAGAGCGGAGATTGGCGACCCGGTCGGACTGTCCTTCCCGACGTGGTTAGGCTTGCCACGCAGTGAGCAGCCACGACGAAGGAAGCGAACTCGGGTTCTTCGAGGAGCCGGAGACGCTCGAGGCGCCCGGCAGGCCGCGCCGGCGGAGCAGACCGTCGCGCGGTGGCGGTCCCCGGCGGCCGACCCCGCCGCCTGCCGGAGCCGTGGCTCTCGCGAGGCTCGCCGGCCTGGTGGCGCTCGCCATTGCGGTCGTCGTCGGCATCGTCTTCTGGGTCGGCTCCTGCCAGGGCCAGAGCAGACACGACGAGTACAAGTCCTATATGGACAACGTGCAGCCGATCGCGCAGGGCTCAGCCGCCACGGGGACGACCGCACTCGCGAACGAGCTCAACTCCAACACGAAGCTCACGCTCGATGGGCTCCAGACGAAGTTCGCGCAGTGGTCGGCGCGGCAGCAGGAGTACTACAACGAGGCGCTGCGGCTGGTACCGCCCGCACCACTTCAGGCGGCGCACCAGCAGGTGCTGGCGACGCTCCAGCTGCGCGCGATCGCGCTCGCCGGTCTCGCCAACACACTTGCCACGGCGGGATCGAAGCCTGCCGGCACGGTCGGCGAGCTCCTCGCCACGCAGGCCAAAGCCCTCAGCGCGAGCGACCTTGTCTGGGCGGATCTGTTCAGGCTGCCGGCGACGCAAACCTTGAAGAGGCTAGGCGTGCAGGGCGTGATCGCGCCACCGTCGCAGATCGTCTCGAACCCCGAGGTGATCGGTGCCAATGCGCTCAGGGAGCTCTACCGGCGCCTGAGTGCCACGAACGCCAGCGGCCAGGTGACCGGCAATCACGGGAGTGAGCTCACCGGCACCGAGGCCGTCTCGGGCGGCCAGACGAAGCCGCTCACGGAGTCAGGCCCCACCACGGTGAACGTGGCCGCGGATCTCGTCTTCAAGGTCACGTTCAAGAACATCGGGAGCTACCAGGAGGCACACGTTCCCGTGACGCTCACGGTGAGTGTCTTCGGCAAGCAGAAGTTCCAAAAGACCGACTACGTCAAATCCATCAACCCGCAGGAAGCGAAGACCGTTTCCTTCACCAACCTCCAGCTGTCGCCGTCGACCTTCGCCGGCCAGGCCACCGTGAACGTCGTGGTCGGCAAGGTGCCGGGGGAGACCTTTCTCACCAACAACCACGCCTCGTATCCGGTCTTCTTCAGCATTCCCTCGGGCGGGTAGCCGTTGAGTGCGCCGGTTGCAGGCTGGATCGCGATCGCGGCTGGGGTCGTCGCCGTGATCGGTCTCTTGACTGCTCTCGTGTTGCACGTGCGGCTGCGCCGGGTCCGGGCGGCCCAGCTCACGCTGCAAGGGAGCGGTGGCGGCGACCTCGTCGATTTCGCCGTCTCGCTCCAGGGGCGGGTCGACGGGCTCCACCGCGCGCTCGACGAAGTCACGGCAGCGCTCGGACGCCTCGAGCGACGGCTCGACGCGACCGTGTCGCGGCTCGCCGTCGTCCGCTACGACGCCTACGAGCAAACGGGCGGCCACCAGTCGGCGTCGGTCGCACTGCTCGACGCGTCACGCAGCGGCGTCGTCCTGAGCGCCATCCAGGGGCGGGACTACGCGCGGATCTACATCAAGGAGCTCGATGCCGGCCACGCTGCCGTTTCCCTCTCGCCCGAGGAGCAGCAGGCGGTCGAGCGGGCCATGAAGTCGCAGCAGTAGCCGCTCTCGGCGCTGCTACTTTTCGCCCAGGTTGCAGCACGTTCTTGTCTTGAACGCAAGTTATGAGCCGCTCAACGTGTGCACGGTTCGGCGCGCCCACGTGCTCGTCTACAAGGGCAAGGCCGAGGTCATCGAGCGACTCGACAAGCCGCTGCGTTCCTCGACCGGCAGCTTCATCTGGCCGCATGTGATCCGGCTGATCCACTACGTGCGCGTGCCGCGCGCGATCCAGCGCAAGATCTCGCGGCGGGCGCTCTTCGCGCGCGACGGGTGGCGCTGCGCCTACTGCGGGACGACGAACGGCCGCCTCACGCTCGACCACATCGTCCCGCGTTCGAAGGGCGGCGAGTCGATCTGGGAGAACGTCGTCACGGCGTGCGCGCCGTGCAACCTGCGCAAGGGCGACCGGACGCTCGAGCAGGTCGGCATGGAGCTCCGGACCTCGCCTCGCGCCCCGACTCCGACGCTCTTCATCAAGCTCGCAGCGCCGCGGATCCCGTCCGGCTGGACGCCGTACCTGCCCGCTACGGCGTAGTCGGCGGAATCTTCGCCGGCGGGCAGCCTTTCGGGAAGCTGAACGCCAACGGCTCGTCGAGAGGGATCGACGCTGTTGCTGTCCTCCAGAGGAAGCTGAACTGGACTGGAAAGGCAAACTGGGTAATGCTCGGAGCCCCGGTGACTGTGTCCCGTCCCATTCCGGTCGTGCACGCGTAGACGCCCTTGATGACCAGCCAGCGGAACGACCCGGGCTTCATGTCAAATGGACTGAAGCGCTCAAGCGGCCTTTGGTCCAAGTGACCGGTCTGATCCTTGGACATCAGTAGACGAGCGGAGTAGAAATCCAGTGGAGATTTGGGGACGCCGAGTACCCGCACCGTGAAGCGGCCGGTGTTCTGAATCGTGATGCCGTACTCGAACGGGCGGCCTTTGCGGAAGACGACCGAGTAGCCGGCCTGTCCCACGGATGGCTTAGCGTCGAGCGGGAGTTGGGTCCCCCCTGCGAACGTGATCGGCTGGTAGCTGTCGATCCAGGCGACGGCGCCGATTGCGAGGCCGATCAACGCGACGGCCGCGGCGGTCAGGATCAGGTTGCGCGGGCGGCGGGCGCGCAGGAACGCGATCGGGCCGCGACGCCGCTCGAGGCCTGCAGCCGAGCGCAGGTCTGCGGCGTACTTCTCCGGGGTCCCCAGCCGGGACTCGAGACCCGTTCCGGCCGGGAGCTCATCGAGGTGGCTACGAAGCTCCGCCAACAGATAGCGACGCGCGCCCCACGGCAGATCGTTCAGCCAGTAGCCGACGCTGCGGAGGTACTCGTCGCGGGTCACTGTTCGACCAGCCTCTCGAGCGCGCCGCTGATACGCGTCCACGTATCGGTGCCGGCCTGCAGCTGCTCGGCGCCGCTCGGGGTCACCGCGTAGTACTTCCGCGCCGGCCCGCTGTCCGAGGCCGCGAGCCGGGATTCGAGCTGCCCCGCCTGCTCCAGGCGGCGCAGCGTCCCGTACACCGACGCGTCACCGACACCGTCGAAGCCGGCGCTCTCGAGGGTGGAGAGGATCTCGTACCCGTACGTCTCGCCGCGCGCGATCACAGCCAGCACCGCCAGCTCGAGCACGCCCTTGAGGAGTTGCGCCTGCTCCACACTATTCTGCTTTGGAGAGTAGCACGGTTTGAAGAAGAGAGTGACCGTGACCCGGGGTCACGGCGGCGACGTACATGCGGCATGAACAGATTCCGCACGATCCTCCTCGTCGCCGGTGTGCTGCTCGTCGCGGCCGCGATCGCCGGCGTCGCGGAGCCACACCTCGGCCGCTCTGCAACACCTTCTGCCGGCTCTACGATCACGGTGACCGGGAACGGGACGGTCGACGCGAGGCCCGATCGGGCGTCCTTCGACTTCGGCGTCACGACGAACGGCGCGACGGCCGCGGAGGCGCTGGGCCGTAACTCCTCCGAGGCGCGCAGGATCATTGCCGCGCTGAAGGGGGCCGGGGTCCCTTCGTCCTCCATCAAGACGACCCAGGTCTCGCTCTGGCCGCAGACCTCGAGCAACGGCACCCGGATCACGGGCTATCAGGCGTCGAACTCGGTGAACGTCACGGCGGCGTTCGGCAAGTCTGGGGCGCTCGTGGACGCCGCGGTCCGCGCCGGCGCGAACAACGTCGACGGTCCCAACCTCGACACCGCCGACAAGTCCTCCCTCTACGACCAGGCGCTGAAGCAGGCGGTCGTCCAGGCGAAGGGGAAGGCGCAGGTGATCGCCAACGCGGCGGGGCTCACGCTCGGCAGGGTGCTGACGGTGCACGAGGGCGACAACTCGACGCCGGTGCCGATGTTCGCCGAGGCGAAGGCCGCCGGACCGACCGTTCCGATCGAGGTGGGAACGCAGCAGATCCAGGCTTCGGTGACCGTGGCGTACGCGGCGGGTTAGCGCTCGCGTGGCTCCCACTGGAACTTGAAGATCGTAAAGACGAGGCCGGCGGCTCCCCAGGCGGCCAGCACGGCCAGCGCCTGAGGCTGCGTCCAGACGCCGTGCCCGTGCAGGTAGACCGCGTTCACGAGGTCGATGAAGTACTTGAGCGGGAGCACGTCGCCGATCGCGCGCAGGAATGCGGGATAGTGGACCGTCGGCCCGAACGCGCCCGAGACGAAGGCCATCGGCAGGAGGATGAAGTTGACGACCGCGGACGACCCTTCTGCCGAGCGGATAACGGACGCAGTGGCCGTGCCGAGTGCCGCGAAGACGGCCGCGCCGATCACGATCGTCGCGACGAACGAGCCCCATTCCGGCGGGAACGGAGTCCCGTAGAACACGCGGCCGAGCAGGAACAGCGCGAGCGTCTGCAGCGCGAAGACGACGAGGGTCGAGACGAGCAGCGCCGCGACGTACGTCGCCGGCGGCAGCGGGGTGGAGCGGAGGCGCTTGAGGATCCCGTTCTCGCGCCGGATCACGAGCTGGATCGCGAGCCCCGCGAAGGCGGTGTTCGCGCAGCCGTAGCCGATGAGGCCAGCCAGCAGAGCCTCCGCCGCCGGCACCCCGTAGATCCTCTTCGTATAGACGGAGCCGAGCAGCAGGAAGAGGAGCAGCGGGAAGAGGAAGATGAAGAAGGCCGCCTCCCGGCTGCGCCAGAAGACGAGCTGCTCCGAGCGCAGCTGGTGGACGAAGATCCCGCGTGGGTTGCGGCGCCCTGCGACGCGGATGGCCTCGGCGCTCACGGCGCCACCGCCGCCTCGTCCTCGGCCGTGAGGTCGAGGTAGACCTCCTCGAGCGTCGGCCTCCGCACCTGCAGGCCCTCCAGCTCCTCGCCGCGCGCGACGGCTGCGGATGTCAGCTCGGCGAGGACACGCGTCGGCTCGTCCGTCCGCACGAGCACCTCCTCGCCGTTCCGCCGGTAACGGATCTCCGTCTGCAGGTCGGTCGTGGTCAGTTCGCGAGGCGTCCCGACGCGCACGATCTGTCCCTCCCTCATCACCGCGACGCGGTCGGAGAGCTGCTCGGCCTCGTCGAGGTAGTGCGTCGTGAGGAGGACGGTCTTGCCGAGCGAGCGGAGGGAGCGGATCATCTCCCACGCGGCGCGTCGCGCCTGCGGGTCGAAGCCGGTGGTCGGCTCGTCGAGGAAGACGAGGTCGGGATCGCCGACGAGCGCGATGCCGAGATCGAGCCGTCGCTTCTGCCCGCCCGAGAGCGTCTTCACCCGCGCGCCCGCCTTCTCCTGGAGCCCGACGAGCGCGATCACCTGGTCGACGTCGCGCGGTGCGCGGTAGTAGCCGGCGAAGATCGCGTGGACTTCCCGCACCGTGAGATTCGGCCAGAGCTGCGATTGCTGCAGGACGACGCCGATCCGCTCGCGGAAGTCCCGCCCGGGCCGCTCGGGATCGTGACCAAGGACGCGCACCTCGCCGGCGTCGCGCTTGCGGTAGCCCTCGAGGATCTCGACGGTCGTCGTCTTGCCGGCGCCGTTCGGCCCGAGCAGTCCGAAGACCTCGCCCTCCTCCATCGAGAAGTCGACCCCCCGGACCGCCTCGAGGTTCCCGTAGGCCTTGCGCAGGCCGCTGACCTCGATCGCAGGCATCCGCGGACAGGGTAGACATGACCCGCCGCCGCAGTCGCGCCGTGCCGACCCAGGGCGAGATCTCTACGGCGGCCAACCGTGCGGCAGCCTGGTCCGGCCTCGTTTGTCGAGAGGTAGGCGGTCGCGGGCGATGCAGAAGGCGATGACCGTTCCGTCGGCTCGTACTCGGACCGCCATCACGCCCGGCGTAGCTCCGAACATGCCCCCGAAGCCGCGGTGGATCGGGACGCTCATCGCCAGCGGGGGTCCTTGGTAGCTGTGGTGGACGCGGCAGGTGACGAGATCGCCCGGCCGAAGCACCCCGGGTGCGAACGTGCGCTTCTCGTTCAGCGCGACTGAGCCGTGTCGGCGCGGTTCGAGATGGAGGGGCTGCCCGTGCGGTCCGGCGAGGCCGAGCTTGTCGATCAGCGCCATCTGCGGTGTCCAGCTGCTCTCGCCGCTGAAGTGGACTGGCTTCCCGTTCAGGCGGCCGGTGATCGTGAAGTACGAGGTGTTTGAGCCCCCGTCGGAGAAGGGCTTCGGATTCGTCACGAGGCTGGGCTGCGCCGCGATTGCCGCACAGGCTTTGGCGGGCTGCGCCACGTTGCCGCCGGCCGGATCGCACCTGAGATGGAAGAGCGCGCGTCCGCTTTCGCCCACAGCGAGCACGGTTAGCTTCGCAGGCACCGGGGTTACCGACCCCAGACCGCGTAGCTCAACCCCGAGCACAGCGCCTGCTGCAACCACGGCTAACGCGACCGACGTCACGAGCACCCGTCGGCGCCTCGCTCTCCGCCCCGCCTCCGCCATAAGCGGATCCAGCGAGAAGGGCAGGCGGGGAAACTGCACGGTCATAGCGCCATTATCGCTAGCACCACCGTCTCAGTCAACCGCGGTGCCTCGTCTCTGACTAAGGTCGTCCCGTGGCGACGTTCCGCTACGTCTTCGTGGACGCCTTTACGGACGTGCCGTTCGCGGGCAACCAGCTCGCCGTCTTCACCGACTCGCGGGAGATACCCGAGGAGCGGCTGCAAGCGCTTGCGCGCGAGATCAACTTCTCCGAGACCGTCTTCGTCTACCCCGCTGCGGGAGATGGGCACGCGCGGATTCGCATCTTCACGCCATCGCTCGAGCTGCCCTTCGCGGGCCATCCCGTGCTCGGCACGGCGTTCGTGCTCGGCGGCCCGCTGCAGCTGGACGAGCTCCGGCTCGAGACTGGAGCCGGCGTCGTGCCCGTGCGGCTCGAGCGCGACGGCTCGCGGATCGTCTTCGGCCGGATGCGACAGCCGCCGTTCACCTTCGAGCCGTACGACGGGGCGGACGAGCTGCTCGCCCTGCTCGGTGTAGGCGAGTCGGGCCTCCCGGTCGAGCTGTATCGCCAGGGGCCGGGCCATGTCCTGGTCGAGCTCGGCTCGCCCGACGCGGTGGCGGCGCTACGGCCCGACGTCACGGCACTCCTCGAGCTCAATCCCTATGGCACGTGCTGCTTCGCCCGCGACGGCGAGAGCTGGAAGGCGCGCGTCTTCGTCCCCGCTCACGGCGTCGACGAGGATCCGGCGACCGGCTCGGCCGCCGGGCCGCTCGCACTCCATCTCGCACGTCACGGTCGCATCGGCTTCGGCGCCGAGATCGAGATCCGCCAGGGCGTGGAGCTCGGGCGACCGTCGACGCTGTACGCGGTCGCCCGCTCGCCGGAGGAGATCGAGGTCGGCGGCTCGGCAGTCGTCGTCGCGCGCGGAGAGTTCCGGCTGTGATGCAGCGCGTAGCCGTGATCGGCCCGTCGTGCTCAGGGAAGACGACGACTGCCCACAGGCTCGCCGCAATCCTCGGCGTCCCGCATGTCGAGTTGGACGCGCTTCACCACGATGCGAACTGGACCGAGGCGCCGGCTGAACTGCTGCAGAAACGTGTCCGCGCGGCGCTCGCCGCTGCGCCGGATGGCTGGGTAGTGGACGGGAACTACTACGGCAAGCTCGGCCCGATCGTCCTCGACCAGGCGGACACGATTGTCTGGCTCGACGTTCCGTACGGCCGAGCTGTCGGACGCGTTCTGCGACGCACCTTCGTCCGGTCTCTCACGCGTACAGAGCTCTGGAACGGGAACCGCGAGTCGCTGCGCAACGCACTCGGGAGGCAGTCCATCGTCTGGTGGGTGCTGAGTAGGCATCGTGGCTTTGCGGCGAGGTGGGCCAGCCGCCTCGAGGGCCGGAACGTCGTGCGGGTCACCGACGCCGACGCGTGGCTTCAGTCGATCCAGCCGACCGAGTCGATGTCGGGCAGCTCGAACGGCAGCGAGCGCCAGAAGACGCCGCCGTTGGCCGAGACGTAGAGCCGGTTGCGCGCGGCGTAGAGCATCCGGTCGGGATCCTCCTCGGCGATCGCCACCGCGAAGCCCGGCGGCAGCCCGCCTCCGGCCTCCCGCCAGGTCGCGCCGCCGTCGTTCGACAGCATCAGCGGCGGCCTCCGCTCGACGACCGCGACGAGGGTCGAACCGGAGCGCGCCGCCGCCACCACGCGAGGTAGCGACACCTCGGGCCGCTCGGCCTCGGGCACCTCGTTGCCGTCGCCCAGCAGCGCGTCGGCCTCCACGTCGACGAGGAAGACGCCCGCGACGGTGCCGACCGCGGCGATCATCGGGCGGCCGCCGCGAGCAAGGCCGAGACGAGGGCGGTGGCGCGTCGGGCGGCGGAGATCGGCCTGTGGCCGCCGGCGCGCGCGCTCAGGTAGGCGACCGAGAACGCGTCGCCAGCTCCCGTCGGGTCGCCGTGAGCCGGCCGCGCCGTCACGCGCACGGCGGCGTCGCGCGTGAGGACGAGCGACCCCCCGACGCCGAATGTCACGACGATCTCCGGCACACCGAGCTCGCGCAGCTCCTCGAGCTCGCCGCCGCCGAGAATCGCCCGCGCCTCCTCCTCGGCGAGCTTGAGGATCGAGACGTGGCGCAGGAGCGCCCGGTCGAAGTCCGCGTCGAGTGTGAGCGGGCCGACCCGCCGCACACGCACCAGCCCCTGGCCGTCGAGCAGCACACGCCGTCGCCGCGCGAGCCGCTCGAGCGTCTCGGGCCGGAAGTCGTCGCGCAGCAGCGGCGCCACGTGCATCCATTCGACCCGACGGAGCGCGCGCTCCGGCTCGTCGCCCTCGGCCCACGGCTCCCCGATGGTCTCGACGCGCATCTTGCGGTTCCCGCGGGCGTCGTAATGGAACGAGAAGGACGTCGTCTCGCCGGCGGTCGCGAGTGATACTGGGAGGCCGAGTGCCGCAAGCCGCCGCAGGTACGAGCGCCGCTCGGGCTCGCCGCACTTCGCCACCACCATCGCCTCCTGCCGCAGGGCTCGCAACGCCCGTGCCGCGTACCAGGGCCCGCCGCCGATGCGTTCGCCGCCGCCGTCCACGACGTCACGTGTAAGAGGGCCGATCACGGCGAGCGGTCGCACGACCCGCAAGCGTAGGCCCGATGGAGAGGCTGCGCCCCTCGAGCTCGTCCGACCGTGCTAGACCGTCCGCGCGAGCATGGTTCAGGGCTCCCGCCTCGCGTCCGTTGGCACGTTCAGCGGAGCCCAGATCGAGCCGCCGTCGAGCGTGCGGTACAGCGCCTCGCCGCGCGTGCACTTCGCGCCGGTGCCGGCCGCGCACGTCGACACGGTCGCCCAGCCGTCCTCCGCCGAGGCGAACGAGACGTCCTCGAGCTCGAAGCCGGGAGCGGTGAGCGGGAGGCCGGCCGTCGCGACGCTCCGGACGGGCTTGCCGTCGACCAGGCCGACAACCCGCCTGCCACCGTCGGGCAGCGCGAGCCAATTCGTCCTGTCCACGATTGCCGCGGGAACATGGCCTGCGGGTGTATGGACGCGGAGTCCGGTGACCGTGGCGGCGGTTCGCCAGGTCGTGCCGCCGTTGCCCGACGTCAGGAACGACACGGCCGCTCGGGTGTCGCTGCGGAACGTGACCGGGAGCACCGCATGTGTCGGATCGCTGAAGGTCGGGAGCTCCGCCAGCGGGAGGCTCGAACGGAACCCTGCCGGGGCGGGAACTGCCGCGGACTGCCACGTGCCTCCGGCGTCGCGGCTGCGGAACAGGCCGCCGTCGACCGGCGCGAGCCAGCCCTGCGTCGGCGTCGTGAACGCGATCGCGCCGCTGCCCGGCAGGACTCCCCGCGACCACGTTCGGCCGCCGTTCGAGCTCGCGAGCAGAACGCCGGGCCCAAGTCGCCCGAGGCCTTGCTGGAGCGACAGGCTGACGAACCAGTGCAACTCGTCCGTTGTGGCCACGTAGATGGGAGCCGAGACGTCGACGGTGGTCGGAACCGGCAGCGGCGACGATGTCCACGTCAGCCCGCCGTCCGTCGTCCGCCAGAGGCTGAACCCTTGCCGCTCGGTGCCGGACAGCCCCACGACGAATCCGGTCTCGGAATCGACGAATCGCACTGCTCGGATGTCGGCTGCAGCGAGCCCCGGCGGTGTGGCGGCACGCCAGCTCGAACCGGCATCGCCCGTCGACGCGAGCCCGGAGCCGGTCAGCACGTAGCCGAATCCGCCCGGAAGAAGGCGGGACTGGAGCGGCTGCCCGACCGGCTCGGCCGCGACGGCATTTGCGGCGATCCTTCCCCGGGAGGTCGAGCCGCGCGAGACTCTGACGTCCCAACCCTCTCCCGCGGCGAGGGTGAACGTCCCGAGGTACGTCCAGCGGCCGCCGCGGGTGCGCTCGTTCACGGTCAGCCAGTGCCAGCCCGTGCTGGTGTCGATCCCGAATGGAACGGTCGGGTTTCGCGTTCGGTCGGCGGGCCACCACGCGTAGACGGCGTAGTCGCCGGTGGCCGGGATCGCGAGCCGGAACCTCGCCGGGGCAGCCGTGCTGCTCGGCCGCGCCACGAAGTACGCCGGCCCGAACTGCTGCTCCGCGTCCGCGTCGATCTTGCGCCGCCAACCTGGCGCTCGGAAGTCTGGGCGAGCCACGTTGCCGACGACCTGCACGGCCTCCCGCTGCACCGGGATCTCGCCGGCGTCGGTCCGGATCAGCCTCATGTACTTCCGCCACTTCCAGCACGGGCCCGGATCGGTGTGGTGGGCGAACCCGCCGAACCCGCCCAGGTGGTACGGGTCGGGTACCTGGTAGTGGCCGATGATGTGCGTTCGGTCGATCGGGATTCCGTACTTGAGCGCCAGGTGGGCCACCAACCGGGCGGACGACCTGTACATCGCGTTCGTGTACCAGGAACAGGCGCGGACGAAGGCCTCGTGCTCGATCCCGATCGACGTGGCGTTGTACTGGCGGTTGCCCGAGTGCCAGGCGATGTCTCTCTCGTGGACCATCTGCGTGATCGCACCGTCGCTCGAGCGGATGACGTAGTTCGCCGACGCGGCGGGGCCGGCATGCGCAAAGAAACGGATCGCCGCCGCGTAAGACGCCTCGGTCGTATGGATCACGATCCGTGTGATCGGCGACGCGAAGGGGCGGTCGGCGCGCTGGAAGTTCTTCGAGCTGGCCGCGACCCACGATGCCCCGCGGTAGTCGGCGCCGTTCGAGGCCGGGCGCGACGCGCTCGACGACCCCACGAAGAGCACGCCGACGAGAGAAAGCACCGCGACCGACGAGAGGCCGGTCCGGCGAGACTCACGCGGAGCCGACGGCACCCAGCCAATGGTTGCAAAGGACGAGAGAGTCAGGCGCGTGGGGGAGGACCCAACGGGGGATTCCGGGGCCCTCGCAAGCTAGGTCACCCGCACTCGTTCGATGAGACGGGCCACGTTCACCGGCTTCGTCGTGTCGATCCGGAGCGTCTCGCCCGGCAGGTCGAGCGGCTCGTGCCGTCCGGTTTCGATCGCGTCGCGCAACGCCTCGATCCGCTTCGAATCGATGTGGCCCGGATGCCGCTCCCGACTGCCGTAGCGCTCGACCAGCACCTCGAGCGGTGCGCTGCAGTGGACCTGGACGAAGCGCGCCCGCAGCGCTGCCAGTCTGGCCTCGCCGCCGCGGATGAAGTTGGCTTCGAGGACGACGCTCGCTCCCGCGCCCACCGCCTCCTCCGCGAGCGCGAGCATTGTGAGATACGTGGCTTCGCCGAGCCGCTGCGACCACGCAAGGTCGCCCGTGCCGAGTCCGTCGAAGAGCGCCTCCTTGATCGTGTCCTTCGCGATCAGCGGCAAGCGAAGCCGCGCGGCGACCTCGCGCGCGATCGTCGTCTTCCCGGCAGCAGGCGGCCCGGTTACGACGACCAAGAGGGGCTCGTCGGGAAGGGTCAACGACTCCTAGCGCTAGCTCAACAGTCGGCGCAGCACGTACTGGAGGATGCCGCCGTGGCGGAAGTACTCCCGCTCGCGGGGCGTGTCGAGCCGGAGACGCGCACGGAACTCCTTGCCGTCGGCGCGCACGGTCACCTCGTCGGCCTCGCCGCCCTCGAGGCCGGTGACCGAGAACTCCTCCCGGCCGGTCAGCTCGAGCGACTCGGCGTTCTCGCCGGGCATGAACTGGAGCGGCGCGATCCCCATCATCAGCAGGTTCGAGCGGTGGATCCGTTCGTACGAGTCTGCGATCGCGGCGCGCACGCCGAGCAGGTTCGGGCCCTTCGCCGCCCAGTCGCGTGACGAGCCGGAGCCGTACTCCTTGCCGGCGATGACGATGGTCGGCACTCCCTCGGCGCGATAGCGCGCGGCGACCTCGAAGATCGTGCCCTCCTCGCCGTCGGGCAGGTGGACGGTCCACGTCCCCTCACTGCCCGGGACGAGCAGGTTCTTGAGGCGGACGTTCGCGAACGTGCCGCGCACCATCACCTCGTGGTTGCCTCGGCGCGCGCCGTAGGAGTTGAACTCGCGCCGCTCGACGCCGCTCTCGACGAGGTACTTCCCCGCCGGCGAATCGGGCCGGATCGCGCCCGCCGGCGAGATGTGGTCGGTCGTGACGGAGTCGCCGAGCAGGACGAGACAGCGAGCGCCCTCGACGTCCGCGACCGGCTCGGGCTCGCGTGGCATCCCCTCGAAGTACGACGGGAGGCGGACGTACGTCGACGCGTCGTCCCACTCGTACAGCTCGCCCTCCGGCGTCTCGAGCCCGCGCCAGCGCTCGTCGCCGGTGAAGACGTCGGCGTACGTGGAGGAGAACATCTCGCCCTTGACCGACTTGCCGATCACCTGGTCGATCTCCTCCCGGCTCGGCCAGAGGTCGCGGAGGAAGACGTCCTCGCCGTCGGAGCCCCGGCCGAGCGGCTCGTTCACGAGGTCGAGGTCCATCCGTCCGGCGAGCGCGTAGGCGACGACCAGCGGCGGCGAGGCGAGGTAGTTCGCCTTCACCTCGCCGTGGATGCGCGCTTCGAAGTTCCGGTTGCCGGAAAGGACGGCGCAGACCACGAGGTCGCCTTCCGCGACGGCCGCGCTGATCGGCTCGGGCAGCGGCCCGGAGTTCCCGATGCACGTTGTACAGCCGTAGCCGACCGTGTTGAAGCCGAGCTCGTCGAGGTACCTGTCGAGGCCGGAGGCGCGGTAGTACTCGCTCACGACCTTCGAGCCCGGCGCGAGGGAGGACTTGACCCACGGCCGCCGCTCGAGCCCGCGCTCGACCGCCTTCTGCGCGAGCAGGCCGGCAGCGATCATCACCGACGGATTGGACGTATTCGTGCAGGACGTGATCGCCGCGATCACGACGGCGCCGTGCTCGAGCGCGTAGTCCTCGCCGTCGACCGCGACCTGCTTCTTCTCGAGGGTCGCGGTGTGCATGGGCACGGGGTCGGAGTCGGCGACCCCGTCGCCTGTCGGGGGATCGCTTGCCGGGAACGAGTCCGCGATCTCCTTGTCGTAGGTGCCGTTCGTGTACTCCACCCCGAAGGTGTCGAGTGAGTCGATGAACGCGTCCTTGGCGCGGGCGAGCGGGACGCGATCCTGCGGCCGGCGCGGTCCGGCGAGCGATGGCTCGACGTCACCGAGGTCGAGTTCGACCACCTGCGAGTACTCCGGATGCTCCTCCGGCTCGTGCCAGAGCTGGTTCTCCTTGCAATAGGCCTCGACGAGGGCGATCCGCTCGGGGCTGCGGCCGGTGAGGCGCAGGTACTCGACCGTCACCTCATCCACGGGGAAGAAGCCGCACGTTGCGCCGTACTCGGGGCTCATGTTCCCGAGCGTCGCGCGGTCGGCAAGGGCAAGCGAGGCGACTCCGGGTCCGAAGTACTCGACGAACTTCCCCACCACTCCGGTACGTCGGAGGATCTCGGTCACGGTCAGGACGAGGTCGGTCGCCGTCGCGCCTTCGCGCAGCGCGCCCGTCAGCCGGAAGCCCACGACCTGCGGCACGAGCATCGAGAGCGCCTCTCCGAGCATCGCTGCCTCGGCCTCGATGCCGCCGACCCCCCAGCCGAGAACGCCGAGCCCGTTGACCATCGTCGTGTGCGAGTCGGTGCCCACGAGCGTGTCGGGGAAGGCGACCCCGTCCCGCACCTCGACTACCCGTGCGAGGTACTCGAGGTTGACCTGGTGGACGATGCCGGTGTTCGGCGGGACGACGCGGAAGTTGTCGAAGGCGCCCTGGCCCCAGCGGAGGAAGGCATAGCGCTCGTGGTTCCGCTCGAACTCGAGCTCCACGTTGCGCTCGATCGCGAGCCGCGACGCGAACTCGTCCACCTGAACCGAGTGGTCGATCACGAGCTCTACCGGGATCAGCGGATTGATCGCCTTCGGGTCGCCGCCCTGCTTGTCCATCGCGTCGCGCATCGCCGCGAGGTCGACGACGGCCGGAACGCCGGTGAAGTCCTGCAGCAGGACGCGCGCGGGGTGAAACGAGATCTCGCGCGACGGCTCGGCGTCTGCGACCCAGCCGGAGACCGCCTCGACCCCCTCGCCGGAGCCGGTGCGGAGGACGTTCTCGAGCAGGATCCGGAGCGTGTACGGGAGCCGGGTGGCGGCGTCGTCGAGCTTATGGAACCCGTAACTCTCGTCGCCGACCTGCAGTTGCTCCATGCCACGAGTCTAGAGACGTAGCGACCACCGAGACGCTGTCGCTACCTTTGCGCAGGTGAGGCGGGAGGAGATCCAGCCCGGCGCCGCCGGAACCATCGAGCACGTCATCCCTCAGGAGGCCGAGGAGCTCTGGACGGAGGACGGGCACGAGCACGTCGGGTGGTTCTGCGTGAGCACCGATCCGTTTCCATGCCCCGCGCCCGGCTGCCTCTTCGTCGCGGAGTTCATGACGGCCGCGCACCTCGTGCTCGTCTGGGAGGAGCAGGACGATCCGAACCTCCTGCGCCACGCGCAACGCGCCAAAGAGGTCGGCCGTAACCCGCGCATCATCTCCTACGAGATCGACTTCGGTCCGAGCGCTTCGTACTACGCGTGGGAAGCGGCGGGCCGCCCGGTCCACGGCGTCCGCGGCAAGTAGGGAGCGCATGGATCTCAGCCGCTTCGGAGCGGCGCCGCCGTGGTCGCTCGGTGTCGAGGAGGAGTTGATGCTCGTCGACGTAGAGACGCTCGAGCCCGCGCGCAACGGGTTCTCGCGCGTGTTCGGCGAGGCGACCGAGCGGATCAAGCCGGAGCTGTTCGAGTCGTTCGTCGAGATCACGACCCCGGTGGTGGAGACGCCGGAGCAGGCAGAAGCCGAGCTGCGGGCGCTTCGGGAGGAGGTGGCCGAGCGGGCGGCGGCGGCCGGCCTTGCCGTACTCGCGACGGGCTCGCATCCCACCGCGCGCGGACGAGTGCCGATCGTGCCGGTCGATCGGTACCGGAAGCTCAAGGCCGAGCTCGGGCCGAAGCTCTACAGGCAGCACGTCTGCGGGCTCCACGTGCACGTGGCCGTCCCCGATCCCGATACCTGCTTGCGGGCCTTCGAAGGTGTCCTGCCTTCGCTGCCGGATCTCCTCGCCGCCTCCGTGAACTCGCCCTTCTGGGTCGGAGAGGACAGCGGCCGGCGCTCGATCCGTTCCGAGATCCTGCTCGAGATGCCGACCGGCGGCCCACCGCCCGTGCTGCGGAGCTGGGACGACTGGCAGGCCGCAACCCGCGGCGACAGCACGCGCCGCCACTGGGACGCCTGGCCGCGGCCGGAGCACGGCACCCTCGAGGTGCGCGTCCTCGACCAGCCGACGTCGCTGCGACGGACGGCCGAGCTCGCCGGCGAGGTGCAGCGCCTCGTCCGGGAGGCCGCTGAGACCGATGGGACGCCGCCATTCGACCGCGCGGAATACGCGGAGCGCCGCGACGCTGCCGGGCGCGACGGCGGCGGTCCGGAGGCGGCGCGCCAGCTCGAGCTCGGGCCGGAGGCTGCCGTCCGGGAGATCGCTGCCAGAACGCTAGGGTGACGCCATGGCGACGGTCACCGAGACGATCCAGGTCGGCGGCGTCCGCTGCGAGCGGTGCGTGATGCGGCTCGCCCATGCGCTCGAGGGCCACGAGGGTCTCGAGGGCGCGAACGCGAACCTGATGGGACAGGTGACGCTCGCCTGGGACGACGAGCAGACGAGCCGCGAGGCGATCGTCGCGCAGCTCGCGAAGGCGGGATTTCCCGCACTCGCCACGGTCTAGCACTGGCTAGCGCGGAATAGCAGCGTCCCCGCCGCCGTTCGGGAGAGAGTGGCGCACGCTGGTACGGTGGACCGCATGGACGCGGAGCCGGAGGAGGCGCAGCGGCTCGCGAGCGAGGCGCGCGCCCGCGTCCGGTTCGAGGAGGACGCGCTTGCGCTCTCCGACCAGGTCTACCGTGTCGCCCGGCACCTGGCGTCGTCGCGTGAAGACGCCGACGAGCTCATGCAGGAGACGTACGCGCGGGCCTTCCGCAGCTGGCGCTCGTTCACGCCCGGCACGAACATGCGCGCGTGGCTCCTGCGGATCCTCACCAACCTCAACATCGACCGCGGGCGGCGGCAGCAGCGGGCACCGCAGATGCAGCCGCTCGAAGCGAACGACTACTTCCTCTACGACAAGCTCGCGGAGAACGGGGACGGCGTCTCCGACGAGGAGCAGGTCGTGGAGCGTTTGTCGCAGGACGACATCGTGTCGGCGCTCTCAGCGGTGCCGCACGACTTCCGCGATGTGCTCGTGCTCGTCGACCTCGGCGACTTCAGCTACGCGGACGCGGCCCAGATCCTCGACATCCCGGTCGGCACGGTGATGTCGAGGCTCCACCGGGGGCGCCGCATCCTGAAGCGGGAGCTGGCCGAGTCGGCCCTGGAGGAGGCGACATGAAGGACCCTTGCGCGCACTGCGAGGAGATGATGCAGCCGTATCTCGACCATGTCCTCACCGATGAGGAGGCGGCCGAGGCGAAGGCACATCTCGACGGGTGCGTGGACTGCAAGAGGCGCTACAAGTTCGAGGAGAGCCTGCGGATCTACGTGCGCAAGGCGGTAACCGCAGAAATGCCGGCGGAGCTCCGGCAGAAGCTGGCCGCTCTCAGGATCCCGCTCGAGTAGGGGAGTCGACGTCTCCGGGCGGCCTCAGGTCGTCGCAGGGGACGAGGCGGGCCGGGAGCGACTTCGCGCCCTCGTCGGGGACGTCGTCCCAGAGCGCGCGCGCGAGCAGAACAGGATGGAGCCGGACGCCGCCGTAGCTCGCGGCCGCTGCGCCGCCACCGTTCGTACGCCAGTCGTCCACGACGCGGTCGACCGCACGCGGGTCGAGGCCGGGCCCGTCGGCGAGCACGACGACTGCAGCCTCGGCTGCTCGAGGAAGGGCGGCGAGGCCGCAGCGCAAAGATGCGCCCGGGCCGCGCTCCCAGTCGGAGCAGCGGATGCTCTCGACAGGAAGTGTGTGCGCCCCGCTCACGACGACGATCGCGTCGACCGTGCTCTTCCGCAACGCCGCGAGCACTCTCGGGAGGAACTCGATCTGCTTGGGCGGGTCGGTCCCGTAGCGGGACGAGGCGCCCGCCGCGAGGACGACCGCCGCGATCACGCGAGGCGTGCGAGTGCGCGGCGCACGAGCGCCCGCGCGAGCGACACCTTCCACTCCGTCCGCGGCAGCGGCGTCGCCGTGTCGAGCTCGTCGGCGCTCTCGATGCGCCATGGAGTCGGCGCGACACCGGCCAGCGCGATTCGGGTGGAACCGTCGGCGTGGCGCGCGGCCGCGACTCCGACCTGCGGGAACGACCAGCGCTTGCGGTCCATCGCCTTGATGTAGACGCTCGCCTCCACCGGCGGGAACTCGACCTCGAGCAGCAGCTCACCGTCCTGGAGGGTCGTCGTGCTCCGGTTGCGCTCGTCCGGAATCCGGTACAGGTCCTCGATCGCGAGCTCGCGCCTGTTGGTGAGCAGCCGCGCACCGAGCGCGACGAGCGCGGCGGCCACGTCCGAGGGATGCGCCGAGGCGCAGAACTCGTTCGCGAAGATGGCATGCTCGCGGTGCTCGCCGTCGCGTGCGTGACAGCGATCTCCGCCGTGCAGGCGGCACCGGTAGCCGAGCCGCCAGTACCAGCACCGCGTCGCCTGGAGGAGGTTGCCGCCGAGCGAGCTCACGTTCCGAAGCTGCGGCGACGCCGCGAGTCGGCACGCCTCGCGCAGCGCCTCCGGAATCGAGGGCTCGACCTCGAGCTCCGCGAGCGTCGTCCCCATTCCTATGACAACAGGGCCGATCACGCCGTCCTGCACGACTCCGCGCGGCACGACGCCCCGCACGTCGACGAGGCGCTCGGCTTCCAGCAGTCCCTCCCGCAGCAGCGGCACGACCTCGGAGCCGCCGTGGAGGAAGACTCCCCCTCCAGCCGGCACCGCGAGCTCGTCGACGCTAGACGGCCGCAGGAGCTCCACGCTTCTCCTTCTCGCGCTCCCGCTGCTCGGCCTCGCGTAGCGCCCGCAACATCTCCTCGCGGGAGATCGGCAGCTCGTGCACGTCGGCGCCGGTCGCGTCGCGGATCGCGTTCGCGATCGCGGCTGCGATCGGGACGATCGGCGGCTCGCCGAGCCCCTTCGAGCCGAGGTTCGTCAGGTGCTCGTCGGGCCGGTCGACGAACTCGCAGACGATCTCCGGCACGTCCGCGATCGTCGGCATCCGGTAGGCGTCGAGCGAGGTGGTGAGGACTCGACCGGTCTCGGGATCGAGCAGCCGCTCCTCCGAGAGCGTGTGCCCGATGCCCTGGATGATCCCGCCTTCGACCTGGCTGGAGGCGCCGAGCGGGTTGACGATACGCCCGACGTCGTGGATCGCGGCGACGCGCTCCACGCACACCTCGCCGGTCTCGACGTCGACGGCGACCTCGACGACGTGGACGCCGAAGGTGAGGACGCTCATCCCGGCCGGGTTCGGGCCTCGGGCTCCCTTGCCGAGGATCTGCGACTCCTCCAGCACCGCGACGATCTCCGGCAGCGGGGTGTCCTTGGGGAGGCCTCGCTGTTCGGCGATGTCCTCGACCTGCTCTCTCGCATCGGCCGCGGCCGCCCGCACCGCCGGCCCCATCGAGGGCAGGGTCGAGGAGCCGGCCGAGATCGAGGCGTACGGCCCGCGCGCCGAGTCGCCGAGCACGACCTCGACCTGCTCGAGCGGCAACCCGAGCTCCTCGGCTGCGACCTGCGCCATCGCGGTGCGCGTTCCGGTCCCGATGTCCTGCATCGCGGTGATCACGGTCGCGCGGCCGTCGGAGCCGAGCCGCACCCAGGCGTAGGAGGGAGGCCCGCCGCCGCCGTACCAGATCTGGCTGGCCATCCCGACCCCGCGCTTCCAGGCTGCGTCGGACTGCGCATGTACCTCGTGTCGGCGCTCCCAGTGCGGCTCCGCCCGGAGGTAACAGTCCTCGAGGTTCTTGGAGGAGAACGGCGTGCCCTCGTTCGAGCTCGCGTAATTGCGGCGCCGCAGCTCGAGGGGGTCGACGCCGAGCCGGGCCGCGAGCTCGTCGATCAGGCACTCGAGCCCGAACGTTCCCTCGGTGAAGCCCGGTGCGCGGAACGCCTTCATCGGCGGCGTGTTGAGCTGCGCTCCGTACGTGACCGTGCGGACATTCTCGCAGTCGTAGAGCATTCGCATCGGTCCTTCGGTCGACGCGTTCCAGCCCGACCAGCCGACGGAGTTCGTGAACTCGCCCTCCAGCGCGACGATCGTCCCGTCGCTGCGGGCGCCGGCCCGGAGCCGCTGGATGGTGGCGTTGCGGTTGCCGGCCGAGGTGTGCTCCTCGCGCCGCGTGAGCGCACAGCGCACCGGCCGCCCCGTCCGCTTCGCGAGCTCCGCGGCGACGAAGGTGTATTCGTCCGGGCCGTTCTTCGAGCCGAACCCCCCGCCCATGTACTCGCAGACGACGCGCACCTTGTCCTCGGGCAGGCCGAGGGTCTCGGCGACCGCCTGGCGGATGCCCCAGATGTACTGCGTCGAGATGTAGACGTGGAGGGTGTCGCCCTGCCACTCGCAGAGGGCCTGGTGGGTCTCGAGCGAGTTGTGGAGGACGGTCTGCGTACGGTAGGTGGCCTCGAGGACGACGTCGGCGCCGGCGAGCGCGCGTTCGACGTCGCCGCGCGCGTAGTGCCGCGGCTCTGCCGTGAGGAGCTCGCGCCGGACCGCGTCGTCCGGATCGAGCACGACCTCGAGCTCCTCCCACTCGATCTCGATCGCCTCGACAGCCGCGCGCGCCTGGCCGAAGGTGTCCGCCGCGACAGCGGCGACAGCGGCGCCGGAGAAGCCCGGCTCCTCCTCGAGCCCATGAGCCTCGCCGGGCCCGATCGCAGCACGCACGCCAGGCAGCGCGAGCGCCGGGGCGAGATCGATCCGCCGCACCTTGGCGTGCGCGTGCGGCGAGCGGAGAACTGCCGCCTGAAGCATCCCCGGCAGCTTGAGGTCGGCCGTGTAGCGCGCCTCGCCGCGCACGCGCTCGTGGCCGTCCTTGCGCGGCGCCGACCGGCCGACCACCGCGAGCGGCCCGGCGGGCCACTGCTCGAGCGGATCCTCCTCGACGACGATCCACACCTCCTCGAAGCGTCCCTCGACCTCTTTCTCGGTGCGGATCAGTCTTGCCACGAAAGGATCGCCTCCTCGATCTTGGGATACGTGCCGCAGCGGCAGATGTTCCCGGCCATCGCGTGCCGGATCTCCTCGCGCGTCGGCTCCGGTTTCGCCGCGACGAGTGCGGCCGCCGAGACGACCTGGCCGGGTGTGCAGAAGCCGCACTGCACGGCGTCGGCGCGGACGAAGGACTCGATGAGCGGATGCTCGCGCAGGCCCTCGATCGTCGTCACCTCGCCCTCGACCGTGTGCGCAAGCGTGATGCACGAGAGCCGCGGCTCGCCGTCGACCTGGACGGTGCAGGCGCCGCAGTGACCCTCGTTGCAGGCGATCTTCGTCCCCGTCAATCCGAGCTGCTCACGGAGGACGTGCGCGAGGCTCGTCCCGACCGGTGCGTCTAGGACGTGCTCGCCGCCGTTCACGGTGAGGCGGAGCTCGGTCATGCTGAGGTCACTGCCACGGTGTCGGCAATCTGAAGCAGGCGGACGGCGGTGCGCGCCACCTGGCGGCGCTCGCTGTCGTCTTCGGCCTCGGGCAGCGTCCGCCACAGGTCGCGTGCAGCCTCGAGCAGCTCGCGGATCTGCGCGAGCTCCTCCAGGTGGGTGCCGTTTGGCTCCTCGGTCGCGTTGAGCGCGAGGCCGAGCGCGCCGAAGGCGTCCGGCTGCCGCACGAACAGAAGCGGCATGGCCATCGAGAGGTACTGGTGGATGCGCGCCTGAGCGAGCGGCTGCTCGAGCACGGCTGGGCCGCAGGGCTCCGACGGCTCGAGCGGTTCCTCGCCGTCCGCGATCCGGTTCGCGTTGCCGGCGAACATGTCCCGCAGCTGCCGGTCGTCGAAGCCCGAGACGCGGGCGACGCGGGACGAAAGGAGGAGCGAGCCGGGCTGCTGCCCGTACGGGTAGTCCGACGCATAGACGATCTGCTCCGGCGGCACGAGCCGCAGCAGGCCGAGCAGGTCGATCGCGCTCCAGACGGAGCTGTCGAAGAAGACGCCGCGCTTGCCCGAGAAGCGGTACGCGAGGTTCGCGAGGTCGGCGATGCCCGCGTGGGCGAGGATGAGCTGCGCCCCGGGGTGCGCGTCGAAGAGCTTCTCGAGCCCTTCCGCGATCGGCGGCAGGCCACGGCCGGCGTGAATGAGGATCGGGACGCCGCGCTCGGCCGCCAGTGCGAAGACGGGCGCGAGCCGCTCGTCGTTGAGCAGGAACTTCTGGGCGCGCGGATGGAGCTTGATCCCGCGGGCGCCGAGATCGAGGCAGCGGCGCGCCTCCTCGATCGGCCCCTCGTCGAGCGCGAGACGTACGAACGCGATGAGGCGGCCGTCCGAGCGGGCCGCGAACTCGAGCGTCCGGTCGTTGCCGGCGCTGAAGCCGGGATGCCGGTCGGGCTCGTCGAGGCAGAACATGAAGGCCCGTGCGATGCCGTAGCGATTCATCGAGCCGATCAGCTCCTCGTAGCGCCCGACCATCCCGTCGATGTCCGTGCCGAGGTGAGTGTGGGCGTCGAAGATCTCGAGGTCGGCCGGAAGGTCGGCGCGCAGCCGATCGTCCCATGACACCGCCACCTGCCCTGCCCGCTCGAGCGCGTCCATCGAGCTGAATCTAGCCGTCCGCCGCGGCCTCGCGTCGCGCGCGGATGCGTGCCGGTTTCGTGCCGACTTTGCAAAGGACACTGTCGGCGCGACGCGGCGGGCGGTAGCAAGGAGCCGTTCACGTCCCTCGGATCGGAGGCTCCATGAAGCGCATCTGCCTGCTCCTCCTGCTCTCGCTGCTCGCTCTCCCGCTCGCCGCTGCCTCGGCACGCGGCAGCGGGTCGGGGAGCATCGTCGTCGGTGAGCTCTACGCCGCCGGCGGCAACAGCGGTGCTGCGTATGCCAACGACTACGTCGAGCTGTTCAACCGGGGCGCGAGTCCGGTCGCGATCGACGGCTGGACGCTCCAGTACGCGTCCGCTGCCAGCACGAGTTGGCAGTCGACCGCGCTCAGCGGCACGGTCCCGGCGGGCGGCCGCTACCTCGTCCAGCTCGCCTCCGGTGGAGCCAACGGGGCGGCGCTGCCGTCGGCCGACGCGACGGGCACCTCGAACCTCGCCGCCACGGGCGGCAAGGTCGCGCTCGTCGACGACGCGACCGCGTTGTCCTGCGGCGCCTCGGCCGGGAGCTGCTCGACGGCCTCCGATCTGGAGGATCTCGTCGGCTACGGCGGCGCGGCGGACTACGAGGGAAGCGGTGCGGCGCCCGCGGGCAGCGCCACGAACGCGCTTGCGCGTGCAGACGGTGGTTGCACGGACACCGACGACAACGCGGCCGACTTCGCAACGGCGGCACCAGATCCGCAGAACTCGTCGGCGGCGGCGAGCCCGTGCTCGGCGACGCCCCCGCCGAACGGACCCAGCGGGTCGGCCGACGTCGACGTCGACATCCAGCCGCTGCTCTCGATCGCGCTCGACCATCCGACCCTGAGCTTCCCGGCCGCTGTGCCGGGGACGACCCCGGATCCGCTGCCCGAGCACATCACGGTGACGAGCAACGACGCGGCCGGATACACGCTCAGCGTCCACCGGACGGCGTTCTCCCCGCATGACCTGCCGCTCGGCATCGGCGTCGGAGGCGGCGGTCTGGCGGCGGTGCCGATTGCACCTGCGCCCGACTTGTCCATCGCCGGCGCGAGCGGCCCGAGTGCGGACGGTGGCGACACGGTGGCGACGAGCGTCGGCTTCGTCTCGCCCCTGCCGGTCGTAACGGCCGGGCACTACACGGCGACGCTGACCTTCACGGTGATCGGTAAGTGAGACGCGCTCTCGCGGTACTGGTTCTCGTAACGGCTGCGGCATCCATCCCGGGTGCCGCGGCCGGCCGCGGCATCGGGCTCAGCGCGAGCCCGCTCCGCGTGAAGTTGACGGGAGCGTCGACCGCCGCGGTCGTCGTCCGGAACCCGGGACGCCGCGCCTTGCTCGTCGACGTCTCGCGGGCCGGCTTCGCTCGCTCGCTACGCGGCAAGCCGCGGACGCGGCCGGCTCGCGGCAGCGCGAAGTGGCTCCGAATGCGCCCGAAGCGGATCCGGATCGCTCCCGGCGGGAAGGGTGTCGTCCATGTCCGCGCCGTTCCTCCACCGCGCGCCGCCCCGGGAGACCACCCGGCGCTCGTGCTCCTGACGACGCGACCGCTGGGGGTGCGTCACGTGCGGGTGCGGCTGCGGGTCGGCGTCATCGTCGACCTCCGCGTCCGGGGCCGGGTCGTACGGCGCCTCGACGCCCGTGGGTTGACAGTTCGTCGCAACGGGAGGCTGCGTCTGCTCGAGTTGCGGCTCGTCAACCGCGGCAACGTGACGGAGCGGCTGGCCGGCGACGGGCTTCGGGTCGCGCTTCTCCGGCGCGGCCGGGAGCTCGTGACGTTGCGGCCGCGAAGCCGGGAGGTCTTCCCGCACGCTGCCGGCATCGCCGTCTTTGAGTACCGCGGACGGCTTCGAGGCTCTGTGCTCGCGCGGGTCGAGCTGCGGCCGCCCGTAAAGGGGCCACGGCGTTCATTCCGCGTCCGCCTGTGACCGATAGACCTCCTATGGATAGGCGGGTCGTCTGGATCTTCGTCGGCGTCGGGATGACGGTCGGTGGGCTCCTGCCCGAGGCCTGGGGCGGCAGCGCCCTGGGCCTCGCCTCGCTTGCGCTCGGATCACTCGGCGGTCTCGCCGGGCTCTGGCTCGCCGTTCGACTGACGGGCTAGGCCGCCAGGATCCGGCGGAGGAACTCGGGCTCCGGGACCGCTCCATCCCACAGCGGTTCGCCGTCGACGACTATCCGCGGCACGGCCCGGACGCCGAGCTCCTGCGAAAGCTGCGGAAACTCGTTCGCCTCGATCGCGGTCGCCGCGACCCGCTCCGAAGCGAGGGCACATCGAAACGCCAGCAGCACGGCCGGCGGGCAATGCGGTCAGGTCGGCGTGACGAAGACGTCGAGCGCGAGGTCGCGATCGAGCTCCTCGAGCGCCGCGAGCGAGTCGGGACGCAGCGTGGGTTCCGCACGGCCCGCTTCGACGATCGCTCCGACGAGGGAGCCGAGCTCGTAGCCCCAGGGCAGTCCGTCGTAGCGGACTCCTGCATCTCGCCCGTCGGGGCGGATCGAGACGGCCGGGAAGCGCGGGAAGCCCTCGGGCTCTTCCTCCAAACGGTAGGTCACGCGCTCGCCGAGCGCCGCGAGCCCTTCGCACAGGCGGACCAGCTGCGCACCGAAGTCGACGTCGCCCGACCCGGCTCTGGGCGTCTCCTCCGGTGCTTCCGGCCGGGCGTCGCCGGCTTCGCCGGCGTCGCTTCCAGCCTTGAGCGCGACGAGGAGCTCGACGGGCCGCTCGAGCTTCGCGAACCACTCGCGTACCTTCGTCTCCTCCTCGGACCGAAGTAAGGGCATACCGGCGAGCCTATCCGCGTCTCACACCGGCATGGATCGGCGGCGGCTCGGCCCGAGCGACATGGAAATCTCTCGCGTCGGCGTCGGCACCGCGCCCAACGTGCTCGTTCAGGAGTCGTGAGGTGCGCTTCGGGAGCTCGTCGCCGAGGGGAAGGTTCGCCACGGCGCGCTCGCGAACAATCGGCGGGAGCTCGTGGAGCGGGCACTCTCGTGGGCCGGTTGTCGCGCTTCAGTTCCAGTACTCGGCGCTCGCTCGAGCGCACGAGGAGGATCTGCTTCCTTACGCGCCGCTTCGGTGCACGAGGAGCTACGCGCCCGCGGCGGCGGCAGCGTGACGCGGGGTGCACTCGTCAGCCTCGGCCGTACAGGTCGTCGATCGCGTGCTCGAGCTCCTCGAGGCGCGCCGCTCCGAACGCGCGGATCGTCCCGTCGGAGTCGACGACGACGTTGGTGGGCACGCCTCGCACGCCGAGCGTGCCGGCGAGCTCGCCGCCCGGGTCGAGCAGGATCGGCCCCTTGATCCCCCACATCTCGCAGAATCGCTCGACCTCGGGGCGTGGCTCGGTTCCCTCCCAGATGTCGACCAGCACGACCTCGAGACCCGACCGGGCCTCCTCGCGAACACGCACATCCTCGAGGAACGGCGCCTCCGCGTTGCACGGTCCTCACCAGGACGCGAAGAAGTTGAGGATGTACTTCTTCTCCGCCCAGTAGTGGTTCGTGCGCTGCTCGCCGGACCAGTAGTCCTCGAGGGCGAACGCGGGCAGCTTGCTGCCGATCCACGGGCTCGGCTCCTCGACCACCGGAACCGGCGGCCGCGCAGCGAGCAGGTCCTCGACGATCGACATCGTCTGGCTCCCGGCGTTGGCGACGAGAATCCGCCCGTCGTGCGGGTCGACGACGACGCCGCCCGGGCCGCCTCCGACCGGAATCTGCGACCACTCGACTCCGTCGGCGACCCCGAGCACGCTGACCGAGCCGGAGCCGCGGTTCGTGACGTAGACGCGGTCGTGGGAGGGATGCATCGTGAGCCCGACGGGCGCCGACCCGGTGCGGATCTCCTCGAGCACCTCGATCCGGTCGAGGTCGACCCGCGAGACAGTGCCGGCGATCGAGTTCACGATGAACGCCTCGCCACGCTCGGGGACGATCCCGATCGCGCACGTACCGGTGCCGAGCTCGAGCCTGCCGACCTCCTCGAAGGAGTCGGCGTCGTAGAAGTTGGCGGAAGCCGCGACGAAGTTGACGCAGACCACCAGCCGGCGGGTGGGATCGACGCCGATCGCTCCGGCGCCTGGCTCCGCGTCCACTGTCGCCACCGTCTCGAGCGAATCGAGGTCGATCACGCTCATCGTCGAGCCGAGCGAGTTGCCGACGTAGAGCCGCCGGAACTCCGGGACGTGGGTCAAGCCGGACGGATAGCCGCCGACCGGCACGGCGGTCTCGACCTCGAGCGTCGCCGAGTCGATGATGGTGACCTGGTCGGAGTGCGCGTCGGCGGTGAAGACGCGGCCGGTCTGTGCGTCGAGACCGATGTCTATCGGCTCGTTGCCGGTGGGGATCTCGCGCATCACCTCGTGCGTCTCGAGGTCGACGACCGAGACGAAGTCGCTGCGCGAGCAAGCCACGAGCGCGCGCCTGCGCTTGACGTCCACCGCAATTCCCTCGGGATCGAGCCCGACCGGGATCTCAGCGATCTGGCGCCACGGCGAACGCGAGTCGATCCGGCAAGCAGCTCCGACGGGGAACGCCGGGCCTTCTGTCTCGCCGGTCGCCGCCATTTGACCAGCGAGTATCGCCTCTAGCGCTTGGAAGCGCCAGGAGAACCCTTGCGCGGCCGATAGCATCGCTCCCCTGGCCGAGGCGATCCTCATCTACGCCGACTCCTTCCGGTCTGCCGACATGCGGCAGGCGGTGCCGCTCGGCGTGCCCGATCCGTTCCTCTACGCCGAGCAGAACGGCAGCCGGCATGTCTTCGCCAGCTCGATGGAGGCCACCCGGTTGCGCGAGCTCGGCCTCTTCGACGTCCACGTGCTCGAGGAGCTCGGCCTCGACGAGCTGATCGCGTCGGGGATCGACACGCGCGAGCTCGATGCCCAGCTGTCGCTCCGGGCCGTCGGCAGTCTCGGGCTGAAGCGGGCAAGCGTGCCGGCGAACTTCCCTGTCTGGCTTGCCGACCGCCTCCGCGCAGACGGCGTCGAGCTCGACGTCGACCAGAACCTCTTCGACGACCGCCGGCGCGCAAAGACCAAGGCCCAGCTCGCCGGCATGAAGCGAGCTCAGCGCGCAGCCGAGGCTGCGATGGGCGCCTGCCGCGAGCTACTCCGGAGCGCGGAGATCCGCGACGCGGCGTTGCTGCTCGACGGCGAGCAGCTCACCGTCGAGCGAGTGAAGGCGGAGATGAGAGTGATCTTCGCGGCCCACGACACGACCGCCGACGAGTACATCGTCGCGCCCGGCCCACAGGGCGCCGTCGGTCACGACATGGGCTCCGGGCCGATCCGTCCGGGCTCGCCGCTCGTCGTCGACATCTTCCCGCGTGACAACGCCTCCGCGGTCTACACGGACATGACCCGCACCTTCGTCGTCGGCGACGTGCCCGACGATGTGCGCGAGTGGCACCGGCTCTGCAAGGAGGCGCTGGACAAGGCCGTCGCTGAGATTCGCGCCGGCGTCGAGGCGCGTGCCGTCTTCAACCTCACATGTGACATCTTCGAAGCGGCCGGCGAGCCGACGCAGCGCACGAAGCAGCCCGGCGAGACGCTCAGCGACGGGTTCTTCCACGGGCTCGGCCACGGCGTCGGACTCGAGGTGCACGAGGCGCCGGGCATGGGGCGCCTGGCGAACAAGACGTTGGTCGCCGGTGACGTCGTCACCGTCGAGCCCGGGCTCTACCGCGCCGGCTACGGCGGCGTCCGGCTCGAGGACATCGTCCTGGTGACCGAGGGCGGCGCCGAGGTCATCACGGATTACCCGTACGACCTCGAACCCTGATTAGGAGGTCTGGAGCAGTGACGACCGGGGCGAGCCATCACGCGATCGACACGATGTTCCTCGAGGAGCGGACGTATCCGCCCCCCGAGGAGTTCGCGGCCCGGGCGAACGCGCAGCGCAGCATCTACGACGTCCCGTTCGAGGACTTCTGGGAGCGGGAGGGTCGCGGGCGGGTCACCTGGTTCGAACCCTTCACCGAGCTCTACCAGTGGGAGCCGCCGTACGCGAAGTGGTACCTCGGCGGCAAGCTGAACGTCTGCTTCAACTGCGTCGACCGGCACGTCGAGGCCGGCGCGGGCGACAAGGTGGCGTTCCACTGGGAAGGCGAGCCGGAAGGGGAGACGCGGACGATCACGTATGCGGATCTCCAGCAGGACGTCGTCCGCTTCGCGAACGCGCTCAAGAAGCTCGGCGTGGAGAAGGGAACGCCGGTCGGGATCTACATGGGCATGGTCCCGGAGCTGCCCGTGGCGATGCTCGCGTGCACCCGGATCGGCGCGCCGCACACCGTCGTCTTCGGCGGTTTCTCGGCCGACTCGCTCTCAGGGCGGTTGAACGACATGAAATGCGAGGTCGTCGTCACGCAGGACGAGGCGTGGCGGCGCGGTTCGAAGATCGGGCTCAAGACGGTCGCCGACGAGGCGCTGGCCGCGGCGCCCGGCGTGAAGCACTGCGTAGTCCTCCGCCGGACCGGCGGTGACGTGCCGATGCACGAGGGCCGTGATCACCACTGGCACGAGCTCGAAAGTGACATGTCGGACGACCCCGGCTCCTGTCCGTGCGAGCCGATGGACAGCGAGGACCTGCTGTTCCTCATGTACACGAGCGGCACGACCGCGAAGCCGAAGGGGATCATCCACACGACGGCCGGCTACCTCGTCGGCACGTCGGCGACGCATCACTACATCTTCGACCTGAAGCGGGACGAGGATGTCTACTGGTGCGCCGCCGACATCGGCTGGATCACCGGCCACAGCTACATCGTCTACGGGCCGCTCTGCAACGGCGCGACGTCGGTTCTCTACGAGGGGACGCCGGACTTCCCCGACAAGGACCGCTGGTGGTCGATCATCGAGAAGTACAAGGTGACGATCCTCTACACGGCGCCCACGGCGATCCGCTCGCACATGAAGTGGGGGCCGGAGTACGCGCAGCGGCACGATCTCTCCTCGCTGCGGCTGCTCGGCTCCGTCGGCGAGCCGATCAATCCGGAGGCGTGGGTCTGGTACCGCGAGCACGTTGGCGGTGACCGGACGCCGATCGTCGACACCTGGTGGCAGACCGAGACCGGGATGGTTCTCATCACCCCGCTGCCGGGCGTCACGACGCTCAAGCCGGGCTCGGCGACCCGGCCGTTCCCCGGCGTCGTGCCGGCGGTGTACGACGAGCAGGGCAACGAGGTCGGTGCCGGTGGAGGCGGCTACCTCGTCCTCAAGCGTCCGTGGCCGGCGATGCTCCGAGGGATCTTCGGCGACGACCAGCGCTATCGGGACACGTACTGGTCGAAGTACGACGACATCTACCTCGCCGGCGACGGCGCTCGGATCGACCGGGACGGCGACTACTGGCTCCTCGGCCGGATCGACGACGTCATGAATGTCTCCGGGCACCGCATCTCGACGATCGAGGTCGAATCGGCGCTCGTCGACCACCAGGAGGTCGCCGAGGCGGCCGTCTGCTCCCGCGCAGACTCGGTGACGGGGGAGGCGATCGTCGCGTACGTGACACTGAAGGGCGGTGGCGACGGCTCCGTCGAGAAGCTCGAGGAGCTGCGCAACCACGTGGCGGAGAAGATCGGGCCGATTGCGAAGCCCGCGAACATCGTCTTCACCCCCGAGCTGCCGAAGACCCGCAGCGGCAAGATCATGCGCCGCCTGCTGCGGGACGTCGCGAACAACCGCCGGCTCGGCGACACGACGACGCTCGCCGACCCGACCGTGGTCGACGAGATCGCCAAGCGCGCATCCGACGAGACGGCCCAGGAGGCCGAGGCCTGACGCAGGGGGAGCCTTCGGGCTCCCCTTGACTCTCCCCCTACCGGAGGCACGATGCTGTACAGATGCAGCCCAACACCGTGCAGGTCATGCCGATCGGGCGGTTCTCACGTCTCACGGGCGTAGGCGTCAAGGCGCTGCGCCATTACGACGAGGTCGGGCTTCTCGTTCCGGCCGCGGTCGACGACGAAACCGGTTATCGCTTCTACTCGCCGACCAGATCGACCGAGCGGAGGCGATCCGCCTTCTGAGAAGGCTGGACGGGAGATGGCGACTCACGACGCCGAGCTTCGCGCGTCCAGAGGGAAGCTGCAGCGGCTCATCGACGGAAGGGAGACGCTCATGGGAATGCGTTCGGAGTCACTCGCGGCCGCGGAGCACCGGCGGCTCGGCATCGACCTCTACAACCGCACCTGGACGCTGATGGACTCGCTCGGAGACGAGATGCTCCATTGTGCGCATGCGTCCGCCTATCACTGGATGCAGTCGGGCGGGACAACGGCGAACCGCGCGCGCAGCGAGTGGCTGTGCTCTCGGGTGTACGCGCTGCTCGGCCGACCCGAGCCCGCGCTGCATCACGCGCGTCGCTGTCTCGAGCTCGTCGAGTCGTCGCCTGCGGAGATGGACGACTGGGACCGCGCGGGGGCGCTCGAGGCGCTCGCGCGCGCGCATCTCACTGCCGGCGAGATGGAGGAGGCGCGCCGCAACTACGAGCTCGCCCGGACGGAGACCGCGCAGATCGGGAACCGCGAGGACAGGAAGCACCTCGAGGCCGATCTCGACGCGCTCCCCCTTTAGGAGGCTAGGCGCCGTCTGCGGCGAATGGTAGAAACCTCGCGTACGAGCGGCAGCGGAGGTCGAAGGCACTCCAACGGGCGGATCCGGGCAAGGTGCCAACTGGACCGCCGACCTGCGGAACGCCGCCGCCCGTCCTATTCAAATCTGCGCCGGGCAAACCTGCTCGGCGTGCGCGCTAGCCGTCGAGAAGCGGCTCGAACCGTGAGGCATCGTCGAAGGGGCCGATCACCGCGAGCCGCAGACGATCGGCCGTTATCAGCTCGGAGGCGACTCGCGCCACGTCGACACTCGTGACCGCGTCGAGTCCGCGCAGCACCTCGTCGGGGTCGGGAAGTCGCCGCTCGAGCACCTCTTTCCGCAGCCCGAACAGCATCAGCCCCTGCGGGCTCTCGAGCTGGAGCACGAAGCGGCCCTTCGCGAAGTTGCGTGCCTTCTCGAGCTCCTCCGCCGGCAGCGGCTCGGCCGCGACCTTGTGCAACTCCGTGGCGATCGTCCTCACGGCGTCGTCGATGCGGGCGATGTCCACGCCCGCCTGCGAGTAGAGCGTGCCGGCGTCGGTGTAGCTGTGGTTGAGGCCGTAGACGTAGTACGCGAGCCCGCGCCGTTCCCGGACCTCGCTGAAGAGGCGCGAAGACATGCCGCCGCCGAGTGCGGTCGCGAGCAGCTGGACCGCGTAGCGGTCGGGATGGTCGAGCGGGAGGCTGTGAACGCCGAGCGAGACGTGCGCCTGCTCCGACTGCTTCGTGTGGACGACGACGCGGCCGTTCTCGTGCGGGGCGGTGGGCTCCGGCTCGCCGGTCTCGGCGTCGGCGAGGTCGCCGAGCAGTTCCTGCGCCCGGTCGAGCAGACCGTCACCGATTCGGCCGGCGACGCCGAGCACCATGCGCGACGGCTTGTACCAGCGGTCGAGGTAGCCCATGAAGGTTTCGCGGTTGGCGCCGCGGACGGTTTCCTTGCTGCCGATGATGTCGCGGCCGAGCGGCTGATCGCCCCAGAGGAGTTCCTCGTACACGCCGCCGATGAAGTCACGCGGTGTGTCGTAGTACATGTTCATCTCCTCGATGATCACGCCTTTCTCCCGCTCGATCTCCTCCTCCGCGAAGCGAGAGTTGCGGAGCATGTCGACCAGAACGTCGAGCGCCACGTCGCGGTGCTCGGCCGCGCACTTGACGTAGTACGCCGTGTACTCCTTGCCGGTGAAGGCGTTGAACTCGCCGCCGATCGCGTCGATCGCACCGGCGACCTCCTTGGCGCTCGGTCGCTTCTCGGTGCCCTTGAAGAAGATGTGCTCGGAGAAGTGCGCGATCCCGCTCGACTCGGCGGGCTCGTAGCGGGAGCCGGCGGCCAGCATCACGATCACCGCGACGGACTGCGCGTACGGCAGATCCGCCGTGAGGACGCGCAGGCCGTTGTCGAGCGTGTCGCGTTGAAACACCGTCACCGCGCTCGATCGTATAGACCTGTCGCAGATGCACGGCGAACAGACGAGACGCGCGATCGCCGCCCAGCCAGAATGGCTGGCTCAGGTGCCGACCGACCGGCGCTTCCCCGACGGGGCGAGGCTGCTCTTCACCGGCTGCGGCACGTCGTTCCATGCGGCCCAAACAGGAGTGACAGAGTCCGGAGGCGAGGCGGTGCAGGCCTTGGAGCTCGTCTTGAGGCCGGAGCGGGACGCCGATCTGCTCGTCGTCGTCTCCCACGAGGGCGAGACGCCGCTCACGCTCGAGGCGGCGCAGGCGTGGTCGGGCCCGCGGTGGCTCGTGACCGGGCGGCCGGACGGGCCGATCGCCGACCTGTGCGACGAGGTCGTCGTCTGCACGCCGGAGATCGAGGAGAGCTGGTGCCACACCGCGAGCTATACGAGCGCTGTCGCCGCGATCGCGGCGCTGCACGGCGAGGACATCGGCTGGCTCCCGGGCGGCGTCGAGGAGGCGCTCGCTGCGCCGCTGCCGGAAGTGGGCGAGCAGGAGCGCTTCGTCGTGGCGGGTGCGGGGAGGGAGCTCGCGACCGCGCACGAGGCGGTGCTGAAGCTGCGCGAAGGCGCCTGGGTCGCGGCTGAGGCGTACGAGACCGAGCAACTCCTGCATGGGTACCTCGCCGCGGTGGACGAGTCGGTGCGTGCTTTCGTCCTCGAGGGGGACGGCGTGGCCGCCGAACGGGCAGCGGCGGCCGCGGCGGCGCTGCGTGAGCTCGGCTGCGATGTCGATCTACTGCCGACGCGACACCCTGTCGTCGACATCGTGCTCCTCCAGCGCCTGACGGTCGCGATCGCCGAGGCGCGCGGGCGCGAGCCCGACCGGATCCGTCGCCACGATCCGCGCTGGATCGCTGCGGCAGCAGCTGCGAAGGCCGACAACGCGACCTAGAGGTCGGCGAGTTCGGCGAGGAGCCGGTCGACCTCCTCGAACGTGTTGTAGTGGACGAACCCGCTGCGGACGGCGCCTTCGGGCTGCAATCCCAGCCGGGTCATCGCCTCGACGGCGTAGTAGTCGCCGTCCCAGAGCGCGATCCCGCGCGTGGCGAGCCGCTCGGCGATCTCGCGCGGCGTCATCCCCTCGACTCGAAATGCGAAGGTCGGGACGCGGCCGTCCATCGACTCGAGCCCGTAGAGCTCGCAGCTGCCCGGGCGGCCGTCGAGGAATCGCTGCCCGAGCGCGCGCTCGTGTGCCTGGATTGCGTCCCAGCCGAGCTCGTCGATGTATTCGACCGCCGCTACGAACCCGGCGAGGAGCTCGTGCGCGAGTGTCCCCGTTTCGAAGCGGGCGCCGACCGGCTCGTCCGGCGCCGGGCGCACCTTGTACGGCCGCCAGGAGCGCAGGAGCTCCTCGCGTCCGTAGGCGAGCCCGAGGTGCGGGCCGAAGAACTTGTACGGCGAGCAGAGGAGGACGTCGACGCCGAGGGTCGCGACGTCGATCGGCCCGTGCGGGGCGTAGTGCACCGCGTCGGCCCACGCGAGCGCGTCCGCGTCGTGTGCGAGCTCGACGATGCGTGCCGCGTCGGGCATCGTGCCGAGCGCGTTGGCGGCGAGCGGAAAGGCGACGACCCGGGTGCGCTCCGTCAGCTTTCGCTCGAGGTCGTCGAGGTCGAGAGTCGTGTCGCTGCGGATCTCGACGAAGTCGACCCGGAGGCCGAGGTCGTGCGTGAGCTCGAGCCATGGCGCGATGTTCCCGTCGTGGTCGAGGCGCGTGACGAGGATCTCGTCGCCCGGCGCGAGCGTCCGCCCGAGCGCGCGCGTGAGCGCGAAGTTGAGCGTGGTCATGTTCTGGCCGAAGATCGTCTCCTCGGTCCGGCAGCCGAGGAAGCGCGCGGCAGTCGCGTGCGCCTGCTCGACGAGCTCGTCGCTGCGACGGCTTCCGTCGAACGCCCCACCGAGATTCGCGTTCGACTCCCGCAGGTAAGCGGCCACGGCATCGATCACGGACTGCGGGCACTGCGTCCCGCCGGGCCCGTCGAGGAACGCGATACCGGAGGAGAGCGCCGGGAATCGCGCCCGGATCCTCTCGAGGTCCAACGTCATCCCTGCTCGAGCGGAGCCATTGTCAGTCCGTGCTCGCGCAGCTGCTCCCAGTAGAGCTCGGCCTGCTCGCGGAGGCCGGACCAGACGACCGCCTGCCCGGAGTTGTGGATCCGGTTCGCCAGCCGCATCCCCTCGTCGTACGAGACGCCCGGGACAACGGCCGAGAGCGCGGCCGCGACGCCCTGGAAGGTGTTGTGGTGGTCGTTGAGCACGATCACGAGCCACGGCCGGCCGAGACCCGTGCCCTCGCCGCGGTCGAGCCGCTCCCGCGGCGGAGTCAGCGTTTCGCTCACGAATCGATCGTACGGCCGTTCACGGTCCACCGATACCTCGGCTCGGCGGTGAGGGAGGAGCCGACGAAGCAGTCCCGCTTGGCGAGGGCAAGAAGCTCGGCGAGCGCGTCATGCCGGGGCTCGGGGTCGAGCGTCACGGCGAGCTCGACCTCCGTCTCGAGCAGCGCGTAGCGGTCGTCCTTCTCGCGCTTCGTCACGAGCGTCCGAGTGCTGCCCGAGGCCGACCGGATATCGATGTCGAGGCGCCGCGTGTGGTGGCGAAGACTCTCGAAAGAACACCGGGCGAGCGCCGCGAGCAGCAGGTGCTCGGCCGACCATTCCGCGGGCACGTCGAGGACGACGCCGTTCTCGTTTTGCAACTCGCCGCCTGTCGTGAGGTCGACCGCGTATCGGAGCTCTTTCGCCCTGACGGCCACGGGTCGCATGGTCTCAGATGTCCGGCTCCGTCCGGGACGCGTCGTACGCTGCGGCACGTGCGACGGCTGCGTTCGCTGTCGGAGACGGAGTGCTATGTCCGCATATACGGCGGCTGGGATTCGACGGTGACCCTGGTCAAGGTCGAGCCGCGGCGTCCACGGTACTACGGGCTTGCCGTGTCAGGCGAGGATCTGCGGCGGGACTTCGAGGCGCGCATCGAGGCTCGGACCGAAGAGCTCATGGCGGAGCTCGATGCGGCAGAGGCCGCCGTCGAGGCCGCGTAGCCGCGCGGCGACCATTCGGCGCAGAGTTGCCACCCCGCCGTGACGGCTCGTCGCCTACCGTTCGCGAAGGGCGCCTCGCTCCCCCATTGGGGGAATACGTGGCTCAGGCAAAGGACACGGCCGGTCGGGAAGCGACGCCCAGCGATGTGCCGGACGTTCTCGGTCAGGATCTCCGCATCGTGTTCGTCGGCATCAATCCAGGCCGCGTGTCCGCCGCAGCCCACGCGCACTTCGCGAATCCGCGCAACGACTTCTGGCGCCTGCTGCACGCGGCGCGGTTGACCTCCCGGCTGTTTTGGCCCGACGAGCAGTTCTCCCTCCTCGAGGAGGGAATCGGCGTCACGAACGCCGCGTACCGCACCACGCCCGGTTCGGGCGACCTGCGTCGCGCCGACTTTGCCGGCTCTGCCGAGCGGCTCGAGCGGATCGCCCGCGAGCTGCGGCCGCGGTGGCTCGCCTTCGTGGGTAAGGAGGCGTACCGCGGCGCCTTTGGTGCGCGGCCGGAGCTCGGCCTTCAGGAGAGGACACTTGGCGACACCAGACTCTTCGTCCTTCCCTCCACCTCGCCGGCGAACGCCGCTGTTCCATGGGACGAGCGGCGCCGCTGGTTTCGCGAGCTCGCCGGCCGCCAGAGTGGACTGCCCGAGCGCACCGCGGTTCGGGCGCTGCTCGTCGACGAGGGCGGTCGCGTCCTCCTCTTTCGCTACGGCGACGACTACGGCTCGTGGTGGATTGCACCGGGCGGCGGCCAGGAACAAGGAGAGGACGACCTCGGAACCCTCCGGCGCGAGCTGCGGGAGGAGTGCGGTCTACGCGAGGTCGCGATCGGCCCCCTTGTCGCCGAGTGGCGCCACTGGGGGATCGACGAGCCGGGATTCGGGTCGGGCGTCTCGCGGCTGTATCTCGTTCGTGTGGCGTCGTTCGAGCCGGCGCCGGAGCTGGACCTGCGCGAGGAGGGGTCGCTCGAGGAGCGCTGGTTCGCGCCGGATGCGCTCTCGACGTTGCCGACGCGCCCCACGGACCTCGCTCAGATCGTCAGCCGCGCCAGCGATTCGTAATCGGCGTTCGCCGGTCACGCCCGAACGCCTTCGGCCGCAACCGCACCCCCGGTGGGGCCTGCCGCCGCTTGTACTCCGCCCGGTCGATGAGCGCGACTGCGCGCGCGACGACGTCCGGGTCGAAGCCGTCCGCGCTCAGCTCGTCGAGCGAGCGATCCTCCTCGACGTAGGCTTCGAGCACGCGGTCGAGAACGGGGTACGGCGGTAGCGAGTCCTCGTCGAGCTGGCCGTCTCGCAGCTCCGCACTCGGGGCTCGTTCGATCGTGGACTGCGGAACGAGCTCGCGTCCGGCACGCTCGTTCAGATGTCGCGCGAGCCGGAAGACGTCTGTCTTGAACACGTCCTTGAGGAGCGCGAACCCGCCGGCCATGTCGCCGTAGAGCGTCGCGTAGCCGACCGACAGCTCCGACTTGTTACCGCTTGCGACGAGCAGCCAGCCGAACTTGTTCGATAGCGCCATCGCGAGCGTCCCCCGGATCCGCGCCTGGAGGTTCTCCTCCGCCACATCCGCGTCGCGCCCGGCGAAGGAGTCCGCGAGCACGCCGGTATAGGCCTCGACCACCGGTTCGATCGGCAGTTCGCGAAAGTCGCAACCGAGGTTCTCGGCGAGCAGGCGCGCGTCGGCTCGCGTCCCCTCGGAGGAGTAGCGCGACGGCATCGAGACGCAGTGGACGCGTTCCGGCCCGAGCGCTTCGACGGTCAGGGCAGCCGTGACGGCGGAGTCGATCCCGCCCGAGACGCTGACGACGACTGCAGCGAAGCCGCTCTTGGCGACGTAGTCGCGTAGGCCGAGGACGAGCGCGCGCCGCATCTGCTCGATGTCCTCGACAAACGGGACGAGCGTTGCCGCCTCGGGGCGCTCCAGGTCGACGACGAGTAGCGCCTCTTCGAACCCGGGCGCCCGTGCCAGCACGCTGCCGTCGCTCTCGATGACAAGGGAGTGCCCGTCGAACACCAGCTCGTCCTGCCCGCCGACCATGTTGCACAACGCGACACGCACGGAGCTCTCTCGCGCTCGCGCGGAGAAAATGGCCTCGCGCTCCTGTGCTCGCCCCACGTGGAACGGGGAGGCCGAGAGGTTGACGACGAGCTCTGCACCCGCCGAGACGAGCTCGGTCGTCGGCGGCCCGGGAACCCACATGTCCTCGCAGATCGTGATCCCGACTCTCGTACCTGCCACCTCGATGAGCGCGATTTCGTCGCCGGAGGCGAAGTAGCGCTTCTCGTCGAAGACGCCGTAGTTGGGCAGGTGCCGCTTCTTCGCCCAGCCGGTGACCTCACCGTCCGCGCAGATCGCGCACGCGTTGTAGAGGTCGCCGTCGTAGAGCGGCACGCCGATGAGGGCGACGAGGTCGTACGTCTCAACCGCGATGCGGTCGAGTGAGGCGCGAGCTGCGCGGACGAAGGCCGGCCGGAGAAGCAGATCCTCGGGTGGATAACCCGTGACCGCGAGCTCGGGGAGGAGCACGAGGTCGGCGCCGGACGCCCGGGCCTCCTCGATGCGCGCGAGAATCAGTTCGCGGTTCCCCTCGAGGTCCCCGACCGTCGGATCGATCTGCGCTAGAGCGAGCCTCATAGCAGTTTCAGCCTAACAGTCGAAAACCTGTGGGCGCCGACCGGCGCAGAGCTAAGTTAGCGTTCGCTAACCTAGTGGACGCTAACTTTCAGACGGGGTGAGAACGTGAGAGCACGGGTACTTGGCGTCCTTACGGCCGAAGAGAACCGCAAGTGGATCACGCTCGCGGCGGTCTCGTTCGGCCTGTTCATGATCATGCTCGACAACACGGTGGTGAACGTGGCGCTGCCCACGATGCAGAAGGACCTCCACGTCACGCTCGCTTCGCTCGAGTGGGTCGTGATCGCGTACGCGCTTACGTTCGCCGCGCTTCTGATCACCGGCGGCAAGCTCGCCGACCTGTACGGCCGGCGCCGAATCTTCGTCGTCGGACTCGCGATCTTCACACTCTCCTCGCTCGCCTGCGGGCTCGCTCCGAGCGCGGGCTTCCTGATCGGAGCGCGCGCGGTGCAGGGCGCCGGCGCAGCACTCATGAACCCGGCGACGCTTTCGATCATCGTCGCCACCTTCCCGCCGAAAGAGCGCGGACAGGCCATCGGGATCTGGGCGGGCGTGTCGGCGCTCGCGCTTGCGATCGGCCCGCTCGGCGGCGGCCTGATCGTGGAGAACCTGAACTGGAACTGGATCTTCTTCATCAACGTCCCCGTCGGCATCCTCGGAATCGTCGTCTCCCAGTTCGCGATCCACGAGTCGCGCGACACCTCCGCCGAGCAGAGCATCGATCTCCCCGGGCTCCTGACCTCGATCGGTTTCCTCTTCTCGCTCAGCTATGCGCTCGTCGAGGGGAACAGCCACGGCTGGACCTCGCCTGAGATCCTCGGTCTCTTCGCGCTTGCTGCCGTCTTCCTCCTCGCCTTCATCGTGGTCGAGAAGCGGCAGCGCCTGGCCATGCTCGACCTCTCGCTCTTCAAGATCGGCTCGTTCACCGGCGCCAACGTCGTGGCGATGCTCGTGTCGCTCTCGATGTTCGGCGTCTTCTTCTTCGTCTCTCTCTACATCCAGAACATCCTCGGCTACTCGGCCACGCAGGCGGGAGCATCGTTCCTGCCGATGGTGACGCTGATCATCATCATCGCGCCGCTCGCCGGCCGGCTGTCCGACCGGATCGGCTCGCGTTGGCTGATGGGCGGCGGCATGACTCTCGTCGGCGTCTCGCTGCTGCTCTACGAGCGCGTAACCGTCCACTCCGACTTCTGGACGCTGCTGCCGTCGATGATCCTCGGCGGTGTGGGGATGGCGATGACGATGTCGCCGATGACCTCGGCCGCCATGGGAGCTGTGCCGGTCGACAAGGCGGGCGTCGGCTCCGGCGTTCTCAACAGCTTCCGCCAGGTCGGCGGGTCGCTCGGGATCGCGGTCATGGGCGCGATCGTCGCTTCGTACCTCCACCATCCGCAGGAGAGTCCGCTGACCGCCCAGGACTACGTCAACGGGCTCCATGCGGGCTTCGCGGTCGCCGCGGCGATCACGTTTGCCGGAGCGATCGTCGCCGTTGTCACTGTGCGGACGCGATCCGAAGTCGTGCGCGAGCACATCGCGGAGCTGGCCGCATGAGCGTCGCCGCGCCGCGGATGGCGGCCGCCGATCGCCGGAGGCACCTGATCGAGACCGCGATCCGCCTCTTCACCGACGGCAGCTACCACGGCACGACCACCGCGGAGATCGCCCGCGCCGCTGGAGTCTCGGAGCCGATCCTCTATCGGCATTTCGCCTCGAAGCGAGACCTGTACCTCGCAGCGCTCGAGCACGTCTGGGCGAAGACGCGGGCGGCCTGGGAACGGAAGCTCGACGAGGCGTCCGACGCCTGCGCCGCCGTCGAGGCGATCGGCAAGGAGCATGTCTCGGTTCGGTCGCCGAAGCTCCAGCTCGCGGAGCTCTGGGTCCAGGCGCTGGGAGAAGCGTCCGAGGATCCCGAGCTGAAGCGCCACCTGCGCCGGCACATGCGCGAGGTGCACGACTTCGTCGCGGGCCTGATCCGCCGCGGCCAGGCACAGGGAGCGATCGCCGCCGAACGGGACGCCGACTCCGAAGCATGGATCATGCTCGCGGGCGGCATCCTCGGCATGGTCGGAAGGCGAGTTGGTCTTCTCGACGACAACGAGCTCCAGGCAATCCGCGCGTCTCGTCTCGCCTGGCTTCGGGCTGACCTACTCAAATGAAAAGGCCCCGGCTGCGGCTCCGGGGCCTTCTCGGAGAGGCGCGCCACTCCTGACGGGAAATAGGAGGCGGATCTGCGGCCCATCCGCTTCCGTTCCTCTACCGGGAGTTCCGGCACGCCCCCTGCGAACCTCGGCCTGGCGTCCGGCCTGGTTGCAAGGTGCGCTCACTATAGGAGCCTCTCGGGGTCTCGTCAAGTAACCCGGTCAAGTGATTTTGCGTTTCGCATGGTTGACCTATTTTTGTGATGAATACGCTCAAATGGGGGATGGCCGAACTGGCCAACTTGCGCTTCAGTGAAGTATGCGCTTGACTAAACGAGCGCCGAGACCATGCCCATGCGCGAGACAGCCAGCCGCACTGCCCGCCGGACCAGCCCCGAGGGAATTCGCCTTGGCGAGCGGCTCCGCCAGCTCCGCGTCGCTGCGGGGCTGACGCAGAGCGAGCTCGCAGGCGAGCGCTTCTCGAAGGAGTACGTCTCGCAGATCGAGCGCGGCAAGACGCGCCCGACCGAGGGCACGATCGAATGGCTCGCCGACCGGCTGGGAGTCGATGCCGGCTTCTTGGCGAGCGGCGTCGCGACCGACGAGCGCGCCAGGCTCGAAGGAGCCCTCTCGCGCGCCGAGGCTCTGTACGAGGCCCAGCACGACACCGAGGCCGCTGAGGCGTTCGAGCCGCTGGTTGCCGCCGCTCGGGCGACCGGCATGCCGGAGCTGCAGGTGCGTGCCGTTGCCGGCACGGGGCTCGCGAAGATGCGGATCGGTGAGCACCGCGCAGCGGTCGAGCTCCTCAACGAGGCGCGAGCGATCACCGAGGCGGAGTCCTTTTCCGACGTGGAGCGGGCGGACGTGCTGTTCTGGCTCGGTTGCTGCCGCTACCAGCTCACGAGCGTGCAGACGGCGCTTGCGCTGTTCGACGAGGCGCTCGGGCTCGCCGAGCGTTCCGGCCTGCCCTGCGACGCCCTGAAGGCGAACATTCTCTCGTGGCGCTCGCGCTGCTGGCAGCGCCAGCGGGACTTCGAGGCCGCGCGGGACGACGTCGAGCGCGCTCTCGAGCTTTCGCAAGGCGTCGAAGACCTCCGGACGATCGGTGCCGCCTACTTCCAGGCCTCGCTCATCGCCGACCGCGAGGGCCACTGGGTGCTGGCGCGGAACTACGCGGAGCGGGCGCGCGAGGCCTATGCGCAGCTCGCCGACCGCGTTCACGTCAGTCAGCTCACGAACAACCTCGGCGGCCTGAACTTCCTGCTCGGCAACACCGACCAGGCAGTGAAGCTGCTCAAGGAGTCATTCGCCATCGCACTCGACCTCGGTCGGGACGCGGACGCCGGTCGCGCAATCTCGTCGCTCGCGCAGGTTCATCTGCGTATCGGCAGCATCGAGATGGCCGAAGATCAGGCGCGACAGGCGCTCGAGCTGCTCGATGGACGCGTCGACTACGTCGATGAAATCGGAAGCGCACAGCTCGTGCTGGGGCGCGCTCTGCTCGAACAAGGACGGCTCGACGAGGCGGAGACGGCGTTCGGCGCCGCCGAGGCGAGCTTCGGCGAGCTCGGCTCAGGTAGCCACCGCGCGGCAGCGTGGATTGCACGGGGCGACCTGGCAGCTCGACGGGGGGACCACGAACGGGCGGCCGAGCTGTACAGGACGGCCGCTGAGGCTCTACAGGACGTCCGCTTCTAGGAAGGGAAGGAGGTGACGAATTGACCAGGACACGGCTCATCTACCTCTTGCTCATCGCATCGCTCTTCGCCTACATCCTCGCGTGCGCCCATCTGCACGGTCCCACCGGGATGAGCGACGGCGGCGGCCTCTACCGCTAGACCTGGGAGCGACAAGCACGACCCGCGCTTGCTCTAGCGGTCGCGAACAGCGGCATTGCGCCTCGTGGCACGTCTCGAGTGCGCTGGGCGCGCGCTGACCGTCGGACGGGTCGCACACCAAAGCGGGCTGCGGCCGAGATCGGCGTGGCTACTAAACGTCGCCGTTCGTCGAGCCCATGCGCTCGATGATCACTTGCGGGACGCGTGCCGTCGGACTCAGCCGCAGGCACATGCGCACGACCTCCGCGCAGTCCTCAGGGCGGATCATCTCGTCCGGCTCGATCCCGGACCACTGCGCCATCGGCGTGTCGACGAAGCCCGGGCAGAGGGCGACGGCGCGCACGCCGTCCCCGTCCAGCTCGTCGTTCAGCGACCGGGTGAGCGCGATCACCGCGGCCTTCGTGGCGCCGTAGGTCGCGAGCCCCGGGGTCGGGAGCGTGCCTGCGATCGAGGCGAGGTTGACGATCCAGCCTCGTGACTCGCGCAGGAGCGGGATCGCCGCTTGCGTCACGAGGAAGAGCCCACGCAGGTTGACGGCGAGCTGAAGATCGTGGTGCTTCGCCGGGAGGTCCTCGACCCGCCCGCCGATCCCGACGCCGGCCGAGTTGACGAGCACGTCGAGGCGACCGAAGCGGTCGCGATGCTCGGCGACGACGCGTGCGCACTCCTCCGCCTCGGCGACGTCGGCCGCGATGGCGACGGCGCCGAGTTTTGCGGCCGCCGCCTCGATGCGCTCGGGCCGGCGTGAGACGAGAGTCAGCTCGAAGCCCTCGTCCCGCAGCATCCGTGCGATCGCGAGCCCGATCCCCGACGAGCCTCCGGTGACGAGTGCAGTCCCTGGCATTGCGCCTACAGTAAACGGCGTGGAGATCGAGACTGCTGGACTGACGAGCCTCACCGTCGGCGGCGGTTGCGCTGCGAAGTATTCCGCGGCGCGGCTCGAGGAGCTACTCAAGGGCTTCGTTCCCGCCGAGGCAGATGACCTCCTCGTCGGACTCGACCCGGCGGACGACGCGGCCGTCTACCGGCTCGACGACGAGCGCGCGCTCGTCTTCACTGTCGACTTCTTTCCGCCGCTCGTCGACGACCCGGCTCTCTTCGGCCGGATCGCGGCGACGAACGCACTCAACGACGTCTTCGCCATGGGCGGCACCCCGCTCCTCGCGCTCTCGGTCGCGGCCTTTCCCGAGGAGCTCGCGACCGATCTCGTTGCGGCGGTCTTCGCGGCAGCGGACGAACAGGTGCGCGCTGCGGGAGCGATCCTCGCCGGCGGCCACACGATCCGCGACACTGAGCCGAAGTACGGTCTCGCGGTCGTCGGCACCGTCCATCCCGACGCCGTGTGGATCAAAAGCGGCGCTCGCTCCGGAGACGCGGTCTTCCTGACGAAGCCGCTCGGCACAGGCCTGGTGCTCGCCAGCAGTGCTGGAAGCGTCGCCGGCAAAGCCGGCGACGCCCGGCGGGGCGATCTCACCGAGGCGGCGCGCTGGATGACGACGCTGAACGATCGCGCGGCCGAGATCCTCCGTCCGTTCTCGCCGCACGCGGTGACGGACGTCACCGGCTTCGGCCTGCTGGGCCATGCGCACGAGACGGCGGAGCGAAGCGGCGTCCGGATCCGGCTCCGGGCCTCGGCGCTCCCTGCGCTCGAAGGCGCGGTCGAGGCAGCGCGCGACGGCGTCCGCACCGGCGGCGACCCGCGCAACCGCGACTTCGCCGGCCCCCACGTGGAGAGCGGCGGCGTGCCGGACGAGCTGCTCGCGCTCGCCTATGACGCCCAGACGGCGGGTGGGCTTCTCGTGACGCTGCCGGCCGAGAAAGCGCTCTCGCTCGAGGCCGAGTTCGAGCGTGCCGGCCTCTTCCTTGCCCGGGTGGGCTCAGTGGAGGACGGCGCAGGCGTCTTGCTTCAGTAGCTCGCGAGACCTTCGGTCTCGCGAGCTGGGTCAAAGGAACTCCGGCAACGGGAGAGCGCGGTCTCCCGTTGCCTCCGTACTGAGAGCACATTGGGCTGCGGGAGGTTCAGACGTCTGTTCCGTCGCGAGCGGGCAGGCTTCGCGTGCGCGCTCGCTGGTCCGCGGCGGCGTAACGCGACGTTACGCCGCCGCCTCGACGCCGGTGAAGCTCGAAACGCTCACACCATGGAAACACCAAAGGCCGAAGGCCAAGACAGCCGCGCAGCGGCGACTTAGCCGCAGGCCGGACTGCGCTCGCGTCGGCCTCCGCCGCGCGCGAGCGCACCACAGAGGCCTCCCGCCCACGGATCGACCAAACAAAACAGCACGAAGCGCGGTCGAGACCGCGCTCTCGACCGCGCGGAGTTCCTTCTCCCAGCGAGCAAGGCGAAGCCTTGCTCGCTACGCTCGCGTCATGCATACGGGGTCCGCATCGGCCGCGCTTCCGCGCCGGTTGGCCCGGACGATCTCCCCGGTCGTCTTCCGCCGAATCGCGCTGGTAGCGGTCGGCGTGCTCGTGATCATCGTCGCGTCGGGGGCAACCGTGCGGCTCACGGGATCGGGGCTCGGCTGTCCCGAATGGCCGACCTGCACGACGCAGCACGCGCTCCCACAGAGCTACCACTCGTACATCGAGTTCTCGAACCGCGTCATCTCGGCGGTCACCATCTTCACGACGCTCGCGCTCGCTGTGGCGGCGTGGGCCACGCGCGGCCTCGGCCGCCGCGGGCGCTGGCTGGCCACCGCCGTCTTCGTGGGGACGCTCGCGCAGGCTCCGCTCGGCGCGATCACCGTCTACTACGACCTCAACCCGTACCTCGTGATCTCGCACCTGCTGCTCTCCTTCACGCTCGTCTCGCTCGCGGTGCTCACGCTGCTCGAGGCGTCGCGGCTCGTCCGCGGGGAGGGAGCCCCGTTGCCCGGGATCGCGAGGCTCGGCGGGCTCGTGCTCGTCGTCGCAGTGACCGTGCTCGCGGTCAGCGGGACGGCGTCGACCGCGGCGGGACGCTTCCCCGGGAGCTCCGGGGCGCAGGTCGTGCCGCGCCTAGGCTCCTTCTATCCCGCCGTCTACTGGCACGTTCGGGCCGTTGCGGTGTTCGGGATGGTCTTCCTCGTGCTCGCGGCCTGGGCGTGGACGCGGCGTACCACCTACCCGTGGCTGGTGCGCGGTTGCGGAGGGCTGCTCGCGATTCTCGCGGTGCAGATGACGATCGGGGAGGTGCAGTACCGGACGTACGGCGACGTCCCGTGGTGGCTCGTCGTGCTGCACGTGGCGACGGCTGCCGCTCTCGTCGGCTGGACGGTCGGGCTCGCGGCGCGTATCTGGCGCCCGATTCGGGACGGCGAGACGCCGCAACCAGGCCCCGCAACCTAGACTGGGCCGATGTCGGAGCTGAACGTCTCCTCGCGGCCCGCTCTCCGCAACCCGGTGCTCATTGCCGCGTTCCGAGGCTGGAACGACGGCGGCCAGGGGGCGACGCTCGGCGGCGGCTACCTCGCGAAGCAGTGGGGAGCCGAGTCGTTCGCGGAGATCGACTCCGAGAACTTCTACGACTTTCAGGCCGTGCGCCCGAACGTCTCGCTCGAGGACGGGCTCACGCGCAAGATCGAATGGCCGTCGAACACCTTCCTCCACGCGCCGATCCCGGGCCTCGACCGCGATGCGGTGATCCTGCTCGGCGTCGAGCCGAACCTGCGCTGGAAGACGTATACGGCGCTCGTGCTCGAGCTCGTCCACGACCTCGAGGTCGAGTTCGTCGTCACGCTCGGGTCGCTGCTCGCCGACGTTCCTCACACGCGTCCCGCTCCGGTGAGCGCGGCCGCGAGCGATCCGACGCTCGTGGAGGAGCTCGGCGTCGAGCCGTCGCGCTACGAGGGGCCGACCGGCATCGTCGGCATCCTCCTCGATGGGTGCCGGCAGGACGGGTTGCCGGCGGTCAGCCTCTGGGCGGCCGTCCCGCACTACGTCTCCCTCGCACCCAGCCCCCGGGCAGCGCTCGCTCTCTGCCGGCGCCTCGGAGAGCTGATCGGCGCGGACATCGATGTCGCGGAGCTTGAACAGGCGGCGGAGGAATACAGCCAGCAGGTGACCGAAGCGGTCGAGTCCGATGGTGAGACGGCGGCGTATGTCGAGGAGCTCGAGCGGCGCGTCGACCTGATGGAAGCGGCCGAGGAGCTTCCCTCCGGCGAGAGCCTCGCGGCCGAGCTGACACGCTTCCTTCGCGAGCGCGAGCAGAACGGGGACGACGGCGGCGAGAGCGCCGGCGGCCCGGCGTCCTAGTCAGTCGCCCTTGGCGGCCGGTGTGGCTTCGGCCTCCGGCGGCTGCTCGGGCTTCGCCTCGTCCTTCCCCCGGCCGGTGCCGTTCTGCTTCGCCTGCGTCGCCTTCACCGGGGCCGATCCGCCGCCCTTGCGCCTCCGCCGGCGGCGCCGCCTGCTGCGGCCGCCGCCCTGCTTCGGCGCGGGGAGATTCTCCGCGAGTGCGAGCGCGACTTCCTGGATCGTGCCGAGCCGCTCGCGCGCCTCGTCGATGAGCTTCGTCGCGCGCGGTGTGTAGCCCTCCGCCGACGCGAGGAGCGCGGCGCCCACCGGCAGCGGCAACTCGAGCGCCGCCTGCACCAGCTTCGCGGCGTTTTCCTCGTGGCGGTGTCCGCGTGAGTTCGCGAGCGCACCGAGCAGCCGCTTCGCCTCGGGATATTCCGCCGAGGCGCGCCGGTCCTGCACCTTGCGCGTCGCCCGCGCGAGCCGCCACGTCCAGCGGGCGAGGATTTGCTCCGGCGCGTCCGGCTTCTCCTCGCCGATCGCGCGCAGGAGGATGCGGATCCCCGCCAGCCGCTCCTTCTCCCACGGCGGCGCCTGCGTCACGAGCGTGACGAGGTCGTCGAAGTCGGCGCGCTCGACGTGCATCGAGACGCGGTCCTGCAACGCCATCATCCGCAACCGCCTGTTCGGGTTCTCGGCCGCGGCGGTCGTCAGAAACTGCTCGAGCGCGACCTTGCTCGCGTTTCGGTCGGTCAGCTTCTGGACGAACGAGGCGCGCTCGTCGAAGCGGATCTGGCGACCGGCGATCGTCGCCCAGTAGCGTTGCTCGTCCTCGTCGAGGTACTTGGGATCGATGCGCTGCCACTCCCGCTGGATGACCCCGATGCGGCGGCGAACGTCCGGCGTGACCGGAACGAGCCACGGCGCCGGCGTGAGGCGGCGGCGGGCGCGGCGCTGCGAGCGGCGGCGTGGAGCCGGTGTGACGCGCGCGCCCTCGCGGTAGAAGTCCGCGTCGAGGAGCGAGTGGAGCGATACGACGCGCTCGTTGTGAGTCGCTCCCTTGGGGACGAAATCGACGACGATTCCCGCTTCCTTGCGCGGGTGCAGGCGCATGATGCGGCCGATCCGCTGCTGGTAGACGCGCCGCGACGCGGTCGGCGCGAGGTGGAAGCAGACCGTGGCGCGCGGCGAGTTCCAGCCCTCCGCGAGCAGCTGCGCGTTGATGAGCACGTTGATCTCGCCGCGCTCGTACGCAGCGAGTGTCTCGGCAAGGCGCACCGGTGGCGTCCGGCCCGACACCGCCTCCGCCTTCAGTCCGGCAGCCCGGAACTCCGTCGCGAGGTTGTACGCGTGGTCGACTCCGGCCGCGTAGACGATGCCCGGCGTGTTGTCGAAGCGCTCGCGGTAGAGGCTCGCGGCAGCCTGGTTCAGCGCCTGGTGGTCGAGGGTCTTGGCCAGGATGTCCTGGTCGAAGTCGCCGCCGACGATCGGCACGGAGTTGATGGCCGCGACCGGCGGCACGCGCAGGTCGCGCAGCGGCGCGATCAGGCCGCGGCGTGCGGCGTCCTGCAGCGGTAGGTCGTCGACCGAGGCGGGGAAGACATCGGAGACCTGCTTCGCGATCAGCTGCTCGGTCGCGGTCATCCCGATGTAGATGGGCTCGGGGAAGGAGCGGATCGCCGCCGAGGTCTTCTCCCCGAGCGCGGTGTGGGCCTCGTCGCAGATCACGAGCTGGTACGCGTCGCGGTCGATCGAGTCGACGTGCCGCGCGAACCAGGCGTAGGTTTGGATCGTGAGCGGCGCCTGCTTGGCGCTGCGGCTGTCCTGCGTGATCACGTCGGTGAGACGCTTGCCGTAGCCCTCGGTCGTCAGGTCGCGTGTGAACTGGGACACCAGAAGGCGCCGGTGCGTGAGGATCAGCACGCCGAGGGTGCGGGCCGCCTCGACGAAGCCCGCTGCGGCGATTGTCTTGCCCGATGCGGTCGGGTGGCGGAAGCGGTAGCGGCGCACCGCGCCCGGGTCGTGCTGCTGCGGCGCCTCGGGAAGCTCCGCATCCTCGATCTCGACGACGAGCGTCGAGTCCTCGTCCTCGTCCTCGACCTGCTGTTGCTCGAGCTCCTCCACCGTCGCCGTGTGGCCGTTGCCGTTCCCGTTGGCGTTCGGCTCGTCGTAGCGCTGACTGGCTGCAATGAGCTCGGTGAGCATTCCGGCGAGCGCATCGACCTGGTGGCGGCGGAGCGCGGTGCCGGCGGCGGTGCGCGGCTCCGGCTCCGCGAGCACGCGCTCGAGGCCGAGCAGGAGTCCGTAGCGGGCCTTCCATTGCTGCGACGGAGTCTTCCGTCCCGCGTCCATCTCGGCGACTGCCTCGTCGAGTGCGCGGCGGCGGGCCGTGCCCTCCCCGAGTGCCTCGGCCGGGTCCTCGCCGTCGCGCAGGAACGACTCGCCCGCCCACGCTTCCGCGCGGATAGCTGCGGCGACTACCGGGTCGGCCGCCTCCATTGAGCCTGTTGGCTGCGGGATTGCTTCTTGCATATGCGCAGCACGCTTCGGTGCTGCAAATCCATCAAGAGATGCGCGCTCGGCTCTGAGTTCCCCTGGGCGAACGGCGCAGACCGAAGCATACCCTCCCTGCCCGGTTCGTCAACGTCCGCTACTGGCCCAGGCCGCCGAGGATGATGGCGAACGGATTGGTCGGCTCGACTTCGTAGACGAGTTCGCCCCCCGGCTCGACCTCGCCGTGAAGGCGGGCCGCCAGGGCCTCGGCGTCCTCGCGGCTTGCGGTGCCGACGATGAGGTAGTGGAAGCGCCGCTCGGGCTTGTAGCCCTCGGTCTCGAGCCGTTCCGCAAGCTCGCCGGCCTCTTGCCGCGAAGGGCACTCGACGCGCACCTCCCACGGGGCGAAGCCACGCTCGAGTTCTTCCTCTTCCCACGTCTCGCCCGGCGGCTCGTCGTCCCAGCGGTCCTCCTCGTCGAGCCAGTGCTCGATCCCGCTCGCCCGCGCCTCGATGCCGTGCGCGCGCAGCTCGGCTTCGATGACCGCGTGAGCGCTTTCGGCTTCGGCGCGAGTTGCGGCGTAGACGAAGACGGTGTTCTCGTCGCGCGAGACCGCGAGCCGGCGCGCTGTGAGATCGGTAGCCAGCTCGCGCGCCTCGGAACCCAGGTCGCCCGTGAGTCGCTCGAGCAGGCCGCTCGCGTGGCCCTCTTCTTCGACCTCGATCCGGATGCGCCAGTCGTCGTTGGCCATGGGCCGAGCCTAGTCTGTGCGCGTGGACTGGCGCGAGCGGTACGAGCGCGCCGCGGCGCGCTACGCGGCGGGGGAGACGCGGGAGCTCGACGAGCGCCAGCTCGTGCAGCTTGCGAACTCGGCGTGGGCGGCGGGGCTGTCCCTCCTCATGGCAGGCGATCGCGAGGAGGCGGCAGAGTGGCTCCGGCGAGCGGCCACGCGCTACCGCGAGAGCTGGGATGCCGGCGCCGCGACGGCTGCCTGGGGGCGGCCGATCGGAGCGATGAAGTCGCTCCTCATCGCCGGCGAGGAGGCGATTGACGCGGCCCGGTGGGCACTCGACGCGGGCGCTGTGGAGGCGGATTCGCCGATCGGCCGCTACGCCGGGACGCTCGCTCTCCTCGTCCTCGACCGGGACGAAGAGGCGGCCGAGGTCGCGGCAACTCTCGGCGAGGGCTTTCCAGCGGACGTCGCAAACGCGCTCTCGGCGCTCGCCGGCAACGACATGGCTCGGTACCGCATGGCCGTCGCCTCTCTGCACCGCTCGTTCGAGAAGCAGGAGGCGTTCCTCGAGGACGTTCCGGTCTCCGACACTGCGCTCGCGCTCGACGTGCTCGCGGCGCGGCGTGGACTCGGCTAGAGCCTCGCAGCCGCTGCGCGGTCGAGAATCGCCCGCGTCGTTCCCTCCGCCGCGCGCGCGAGGCTGCCCGGCGTCGCGTGTGACGGCTTGTCCGCGAACGCGCGCGCGACTGCCTCGGCCTTGTCCTCGCCGGCGACGAGGAAGAGCAGCTCGTGCGTGTTGCACAGGCGTGGCAACGTCATGGAGATGCGGTCGACGAAAGGCTCGTGTCCCGCCTCCGAGCCGACGACATCGCGGCTCGTTATGTCGAGCGTGGGGAAGTTCGGAAAGAGCGAGGCGACATGGCCGTCCGGGCCGAGCCCGAGGAGGACGAGGTCGAAGGCGCCGACGTCCGTCAGCTCGTGCCTGTACTCCGCCACGCCGTCGTCGCGGCCGAGCTCGCCCTGGATCCGGTGGACGGCTGCCGGCGCGCCGTCGAGCCGGTCGAGCAGCGCCGCCTTCGCCATCCCGTAGTTCGAGCGCTGGTCGCCGGGCGGCACGCAGCGCTCGTCCACCCACCAGAGCTCGGCCTTGCTCCAGTCGGACTCGAGCTCAGCGGCGATCTCGAAGGCGTGGCGCGGGGTCGAGCCGCCGGTGAGGACGATGTTGCCGCCGGCGCGTGCCTGCTCCGCGAGCCGCTCGGCGACGAGCCGGGCTGCCGCCGCGGCGTCTTCTACGACCGTGATGTCGACGGAGCTCATCCGCCCTCGGCGAGCTCGCGCGCGCGGTCCATCGCCGCCTGGATCGCGTTGAGGAACGCGGCACGCACGCCGGCCTGCTCGAGCTCCCGAATGGCGGCGATCGTCGTGCCCCCGGGCGACGTGACCGACTCCCGGAGCTCGACCGGGTGCATGCCCTGGTCGCGGAGCTGCTTCGCCGTCCCGAACATCGTCTGTACGACCAGCGTCGTCGAGACCTCGCGCGAGAGGCCGAGCAGGATCCCCGCCTCGATCATCGCTTCGGCGAGCAGCGCGAAGTAGGCCGGCCCCGATCCCGAGACCGCGGTGATCGCGTCCATCCACGTCTCGGGAGCGCGCACGACTCGGCCGAGATGCGAGAGGAGCTCCTCGGCAAGCGCAAGCTGCTCGTCGCCTGCGTGCGAGCCCGCGCAGATGCCGGCCATGCCCTCGTGCACGGTCGCGGGCGCGTTCGGCATCGCGCGCACGACCGGGACGCCTTCGGCGATTCGCTCCTCGATGTGCGCCGTGGAAATGGCGGCCGCGACCGAGACGAGGGTCTGCTCCGTCGTCAGGTGGACGCCGATCTGGCTGAGGAGGACGTCGATGTCCTGCGGTTTGACGGCGACGACGACGATGCCCGCGCCCCCGACGGCGGCCGCGTTGTCGGTGGTCCCCTCGGTGCCGTAGCGCTCGCGCAGCTCGGCGACTCGCTCCTGACGCCGGCTGGTGACGACGACTTCGCTCGGCTCGCGCCAGCCGGAGCTGAGCAGCCCGGAGAGGAGGGCCTCCCCGATCCGCCCGCCTCCGAGGATGGCGATCTTGCGCTCGCTCATGGAGGGAGTCTGCCGTGGTTGCATCGGCATAGCAAACGGGCTATGAACGGGCGATGCTGTCGTCAAGTCGGCAGGGCTCGCGGCTAGGCGGCGCGGGCCGCCGGCAGGGGGATCAGCCCACGGCTGAAGCCGGTGAGCAGATAGACGCTCGCGAGTCCCGCCCAGTCGCCGTACGGCTCGAGCAGCTCCGTCGTCTCCCACGCCTCCACCGGCCGCCCGCGTAGCGCGCGCAGGAGCTTGATGAGGCCGAGGTCGCCCACGAGCCCGTGCTCGAAGCGGCCGAGTCCCTCGAGGCAGACGAGGCCTGCCGACCACGGGCCGAGGCCGCGCTCACGCTCGATTCTGCGGACGACCGCGTCGGTAGGCAGGTCATGGAACCGCTCGAGCTCGAGGCTCCGGCAGAGCCGAACGACGGCCGCGCCTCGCCGCTCGTGCAGGCCAAGCCGACGCAGCTCGGAAGGCGCGACAGCCGCGAGCGCCGTTGTCGAGGGCGGTTCGCAGCAGCCGTTTTCGTCCCGCGGCGCGAGCGCGCGGATCACACGCCGCTCGAGACTTCGTGCCGTCTTCGAATCGATGAGCTGCCCGCAGACCGCGCGGAGCAGCGCTTGCGCGACCGTGGCCGTGCGCACCGGCCGCAGCCCGCGCAGGTGCTTCGCCGCCCGGCCGAGCAGGGGATCGTCCGCGACGCGCCCGAGGAATTCGGAGTGGTCGTCGTCGAGCGCGAGCGTCCAGCGGAGCTTCTGGGCCGCTTCCGCCGACTCGGATCGGATCGTCACCGTGCCGTCCGGCGACTGCCACGCGCGCGCGACTGCGCCGCAACAGCGCGCCGTGAAGAGGCCTTCGTGCACCCGGCGGGTCGCGTCGCCGGCGAGCCGCGTAGAGAGCTCGAGCGAGTACGGGCCGCTCGGGCGGACAGCGATTTCGACCATGTCCGCGAGCCTACTGCCTCGCCTGGACACGGCTCCAAGAGCGTCTTGCGGCGCCCGTGAGCGCGACCTACCTTCGCCCGAGTGTCGCGACCGCTCACTCCCGCCGACCTCCTCGTCGGCCTGGCTCTCATCGCGGCCGTCGTGCTGCTCTTCACGCGCGGGCACGGCCACCCGGCCAACGCGATCCTCGCCGACCCGGTGCGTACGCCCGGTGTCCTGAACCCGGACGTGACACAGGAGAACATCCGCTCGACGATCTGCCAGCACGGCTGGACCGAGACCATCCGTCCGCCGGTCTCGTACACGAACGCGCTCAAGACGAAGCAGATGCGGCAGTACGGCGAGACGGGCTCGCTCTCCGAGTACCAGGAGGACCACCTGATCAGCCTCGAGCTCGGCGGGAGCCCGACCGACCCGCGCAACCTCTGGCCCGAGCCCTACCCGCGCGCGTCGGACGTCGACCAGATCGAGAACGAGCTGAACGACGAGGTCTGCTCGGGGCAGCTCACGCTCGCCCAGGCGCAGCAGCGCGAGGACACCCTCAAGCACACGCAGGGATAGAGTCGTCCCGTGGAGATCGCCGCCGACGCGCATATGGGACTCGTCGAGCTGAGCGTCTCCGACCTCGACCGCTCGCTCGCGTACTGGCAGGACACGATCGGCCTCCGCGTTCTCTCGCGCGAGAACGGCACGGCCGAGCTCGGGGCTGGAAGCGTCGTCGGCCGAGCCGACGACGCCCGGCCGGAAGACCGGCCGCCTGCGACGGCCAGGGGCGCCGACGCGCCGCTCGTGCGCCTCGTCGAGGAGCCCGGCGCGCGGCCGGCCAACGGCTTCACCGGCCTCTTCCACGTCGCGCTGCTCGTCCCGGATCGCGCGAGCCTCGGCCGCTTCTTCGCGCACACCGCGCGCGAGCGGATTCCACTCACGGGACTCTCCGACCACGTCGTGAGCGAGGCGATCTACCTCCGCGATCCCGATCAGCACGGGATCGAGGTCTACGCCGACCGCCCGCGTGAGCAGTGGGAGGGCCATGTCTCGGAGACGATGACGACGGTCCCGCTCGACACCGACTCGCTCCTTGCGGAGGCAGGCGACGCTGATTTCGACGGGCTACCGGACGGGACGACGGTCGGGCATGTCCACCTCCGTGTCCGCGACGTCGACGAGATGATCGCCTTCTACCGCGACAGGCTCGGGATGGGGCTGACGGCGCACCTCGGCGATCAGGCCGCGTTCCTCAGCGCCGGCGGCTACCACCACCACCTCGGCGGCAACACCTGGGAGACGCGCGGCGCGGCTCCGGCGCCGGAAGGGACCGCGAGGCTGCTCCGCTACACGATCGTCGTCCCGGACGACGAGGAGCTCGCGCGCGTCGCCGAGCGGATCGGCGGTACCGAAGTCCGCGATCCCTCGGGGAATCCGGTCGTCGTCCTCGCCGCCGTCTAGTGTCCTGAGTCGTTGATCCGTTGGCAGTAGGCGGCGGGGCTGTCGAGGATCTGGTCGGCGGTCTTGTGCCAGATGAATGGTTTGGGGTCGTCGTTCCAGTTGGTGATCCAGCTGCGGATCGAGGCGACGAGCTCACGGACCGAGCGGTGGCTGCCGCGCTTGATCCATTTGGTGGTCAGCTTGGCGAACCAGCGCTCGACGAGATTGAGCCAGGAGCTGTAGGTCGGGGTGAAATGAAGCGTGAAGCGCGGATGCCGGACGAGCCAACGCTGGATCAATGGCGTCTTGTGGGTCGAGGAGTTGTCGAGGACGACGTGCACGTCGAGGTGCGCCGGCACGTTCTTGTCGATCAGGTTGAGGAAGCGGCGAAACTCCTCGGCCCGGTGCCGCGGCGTCATCTCCGCGAGCACTTGGCCGGAGGCGACGTCGAGCGCCGCGTACAGGTTGGTGCTGCCGTTGCGGATGTAGTCGTGGCTTTGGCGCTGCGGCACGCCGGGCATCAGCGGCAGCACCGGCGCGGAGCGGTCGAGCGCCTGGATCTGCGCTTTCTCGTCCACGCAGAGCACGACCGCAGCCTCGGGCGGGTTGAGATAGAGGCCGACGATATCCCTGACCTTGTCGATGAACTGCGGGTCGGGGGACAGCTTGAACGCCTCGGTCTGGTGCGGCTTGAGCCCGAACGCCCGCCAGATCCGGCTCACCGCGGACTGGCTCATCCCGGTCGCGGCCGCCATCGACCGGGTCGACCAATGCGTGGCGTCCTTCGGCTGCTCCTCGAGCGTCTTCACGATCACCCGCTCCACGTCGGCGTCTGTGATCGTGCGCGGCTTGCCCGGCCGCGGCTCATCGTGCAAACCGTCGAAGCCGCGCCGCGCGAAGCGGCCCCGCCACTTGCTGACCGTGTTGTGGTTGCAGCCAAGCTCGGCCGCGATCTCCTTGCTCGCGCGGCCTTCGGCGGCCGCCAACACAACCCGGCAGCGAAATGCCAGTGCCTGCGCGCTCGTCGGCCTGCGAGCCCACCGCTCCAACACCTCCCGCTCCTCAGGAGTGAGCACGACCTCAGCACGAACCGCCATAACCGCCCCCATCGTCGCCGATGACCAAGACGACTTCGAGGCCAACCAGCGGGACCCCGCCAACTAGCGACTCAGGACACTAGACGTTCGCGGCCTTCGGCAGCCAGCTGAAGCGGGTAAGCGCGACGGCGAGCCCGACGGCCGCCCAGATCGCGAGCACGCCGATGTCGACCCAGACGATCCCGACGCCGGTGACGCCCGGCTTGTAGGCGTTGTGCAGTCCGTCCGAGAGATGCTGCACCGGGAACACCGTGGCGACGTGCCGTAGCCACGGCGGCAGATTGATGTTCGGGATGAAGACGCCGGAGATGAAGTAGAGCGGCAGCATGATCGCCTGCACCATCGGCTGCGCGGCGTCCTCGTTCTGAATGACAGTCGAGAGCGCGTAGCCGAGGACGCAGAACGTGAGCGAGCCGACGACGGTCGTGAAGGCGATGCCGGGCAGCGTCGAGGTCGGTAGCTTGACCCCGTAGACGAAGCGGCCAAAGGCGAGCAGGACAGCGACGACGACGAGCGAGACTCCCACCGCGGTGAGCGCCCGGCCGCCGACGAGCACCCAGGCGGGCACCGGCGTCGCCCGGCGCCGCTTGAGGATGCCGCCCTCGCGCTGAGCCGTGATCGAGATCACGAGGTTGACGAAGGAGGCTGCGATCACCCCGAGCGCCGCAATGCCGGGCACGTAGTAGGCCGACGCCTTCATCGACCCCGGGCCGACGACGTGGTTGCCGAAGACCCCGTCGAAGATCACCAGGAAGAGCAGCGGCAAGGCCAGCGTGAAGAAGCGGGCCTGCCTGTTGCGGAGGAACCCGCGCAGGTCGAAGCGCGCCTGGTGGAGGACGAGCGCGAGCGGTCCGCGGGCGGCGGCCGTCGTCATGCAGGCTCCTCGGTCAGCTCGAGATAAACATCCTCGAGCGTCGGCCGCCTCACGTCGAGGTCGGGCAGGTCGATGCCGCTCGCTATCGCCCACTCGGCCAGCGCACCGACGTGGACGAGCGGCGTCGGCGTCGTCAGCGTCATGCGCCCGTCGTCGCCGGCAGCCAGCGCGCGCAACTCGGACGGGAGGTCGTCCGCACCGGTTCCCTCCGGAAGCGTGAAGCGGATCTTCGAGGCCATGCGGTTGCGGCCGCCGAGCGTGCCCGGGGTCCCCTCGGCGACGATCCGGCCGCCGGCGATGACCGCGATGCGGTCGGCCAGCTCCTCTGCTTCGTCCATGTAGTGCGTCGTGAGGAAGACCGTCTTGCCGAGCTGTCGCAGTCCCTCGATGACGTGCCAGGCCGTGCGGCGCGCCGACGGGTCGAATCCCGTGGTCGGCTCGTCGAGGAAGATGAGCTCGGGATCGCCGATCAGCGCGAGCGCCACATCGAGTCGCCGGCGCTGCCCGCCCGAGAGCTGCGGCGCGAGCGTCTCGGCCTTCTCCTTCAGCCCGACGAGCGAGATGGTCTCGTCGATGTCGCGCGGCTCGCGGTAATAGCCGGAGTAGAGCTGGAGGCTCTCGCGCACGGTGAGCCCCGGCTCGGCATTCGACTCCTGCAGGACGCCGCCGACGCGGTCGCGCCACGCTGCGTCGCCCTCTGCCGGATCGACTCCGAGCACGCTCACCTCGCCGGCCGTGCGGGTGCGGAAGCCCTCGAGGATCTCCACCGTCGTGGTCTTGCCGGCGCCGTTCGGCCCGAGGAAGGCGAAGATCTCGCCGCGCTCGATCTCGAGGTCGATCCCCGCGACCGCTTCGAACTTGCCGTAGCTCTTGCGCAGGCCCCGAACCGAGACGACCGGCTCCACACCCCGATTCTCTCACGGAGTTCTGAGGTCAGGACCCCGGGGCGTGCGCTATACCTAAGAAAAGCGTATGAGCAGCAAGCCCGTCGAGCAGCTCTCCCAGGTCATCGTCCGGTTCGCGGGAGATTCCGGCGACGGCATGCAGCTCACCGGCTCGCAGTTCACGTCCGAGGCCGCGCTGCTCGGCAACGACATCTCGACGCTGCCCGACTTCCCTGCCGAGATCCGCGCGCCCGCCGGCTCGCTGCCGGGCGTGTCCGGCTTCCAGCTCCACTTCGCCGACCACGACATCCTCACCCCGGGCGACGCGCCGAACGTCCTCGTCGCGATGAACCCGGCGGCGCTGAAGACGAATATCGCCGACCTGCCGAGGGGCGGGACGCTGATCGTCGACGCCGACGCCTTCACCGAGCGCAACCTCCAGAAGGCCGGGTACGCGCAGAGCCCGCTCGACGACGGTTCGCTCGGCGAGTACCAGGTGCATGCCGTGCCACTGACGTCACTCACGGTTGGCGCGCTGAAGGAGATCGAGGGCGTCACCCCGCGCGAGGCCGAGCGCTCGAAGAACATGTTCGCGCTCGGGCTCATGTCGTGGCTGTACGGGCGCTCCATCAAGCCGACGATCGGGTTCCTCGAGGAGAAGTTCGGCGCCAAGCGGCCCGAGATCGCAGCGGCGAACATCAAGGCGCTCCGCGCCGGCTACGCGTTCGGCGAGACGACCGAGTCGTTCGCGGTCACCTACGAGGTGAAGCCGGCGAAGCTCGCGCCGGGGACGTACCGCAACATCACCGGCAATCAGGCGCTGTCGCTCGGGCTCGTCGCCGCGTCGCGGCTCTCGGGGCTGCCGCTCTTCCTGGGCGCCTACCCGATCACGCCGGCGAGCTCGATCCTCGAGGAGCTCGCGGGCTACAAGCACTTCGGCGTCCGCACATTCCAGGCGGAGGACGAGATCGCCGCAGCCGGCGCCGCGGTGGGCGCTGCGTTCGGCGGCGCGCTCGGCGTCACGACCTCGGCAGGCCCGGGCATCGTCCTCAAGGCCGAGACCGTCGGGCTCGCGATCATGCTCGAGCTGCCGCTCGTGATCTGCGACATCCAGCGCGCCGGCCCCTCGACCGGAATGCCGACCAAGCCGGAGCAGGGCGACCTGCTCATGGTCATGTACGGACGAAATAGCGAGTCGCCGGTTCCCGTCATCGCCGCTGGGTCGCCGTCCGACTGCTTCCACGCGGCCATCGAGGCGGTACGGATCGCGCTCAAGTACCGCACGCCCGTCTACCTCCTCTCCGACGCGTATCTCGCGAACGGCTCCGAGCCGTGGCTCCTGCCCGATCTCGAGACGCTCCCCGACTTGACGACGACGTTCGCCACGGAGCCGAACGCCGGCGACGAGTTCCTCCCGTACCTGCGCGACGCCGAGACGCTCGCGCGGCCGTGGGCGCTGCCGGGCACGCCGGGGCTCGAGCACCGGATCGGCGGCCTCGAGAAGGCGGACCGGACGGGCAACATCTCTTACGACCCGGAGAACCACGACCTGATGACTCGGCTGCGCGCGCAGAAGGTCGCCGGGATCGCGGGCGACATCGCGGAGCTCGAGGTGGACGACCCGAGCGGGGAGGCGAAGCTGCTGATCCTCAGCTGGGGCGGGACGTACGGCCCGGTCGCGGCGGCCACGCGGCGCGTGCGCGCGAACGACAAGCAGGTCGCGCACGCCCACCTCCGGTACCTCAATCCCTTCCCGAGCAACACCGGCGACGTGCTGCGCCGCTACGAGAAGGTGCTGATCCCGGAGATGAATCTCGGCCAGCTCCTGCAGCTCGTCCGGTCGCAGTTCCTCGTCGACGCGATCGGCTACAACCGCATCCGCGGCTTCCCGCTGCGTGCGGCGGATGTGGCCGACGCGGCCGAGGCCCTGGTGGACGCCGCGTGACCGAGGGCAACGGCAACCTGACCGCGAAGGATTTCCGCACCGACCAGGAGGTGCGCTGGTGCCCGGGCTGCGGCGACTACGCGATCCTCGCCGCGCTCCAGTCGTTCATGCCGGAGCTCGGGATCGAGCGCGAGAACACCGTCTTCATCAGCGGGATCGGCTGCGCCGCGCGCTTCCCGTACTACATGAACACCTACGGGATGCACTCGATTCACGGCCGCGCGCCGGCGATCGCGACCGGCCTCGCGACGACGCGGCCCGACCTTTCGGTGTGGGTCGTGACGGGCGACGGCGACGCGATGTCGATCGGCGGCAACCACCTGATCCATGCGCTGCGCCGCAATGTCAACTTCAAGATCCTCCTCTTCAACAACCGGGTCTACGGGCTGACGAAGGGGCAGTACTCGCCCACGAGCGAGGTCGGGATGGTGACGAAGTCGACCCCGATGGGCTCCATCGACTGGCCCTTCAATCCGATCTCGCTAGCGATCGGCGCCGAGGCGACGTTCGTCGCGCGCGCGATCGACACCGACAAGAAGGGGATGACCGAGGTGCTGCGCGCTGCGGCCGAGCATCGCGGCAGCGCGTTCGTCGAGATCTTCCAGAACTGCCCGATCTTCAACGACGACGCCTTCGACTACGTGCGCGACGACAAGGAGGGCGTGAATCGGATCATCCTCAAGCACGGCGAGCCGATCACGTGGGGCAAGGACGGCGAGAAGGCACTGCGCCAGCGGGACGACGGGACGATCGAGGCGTGCGCCGCCGGCGAGGCCGGCGTCCTCGTCCACGACCAGACGCACACGGAGCCGGCGCTGGCGTTCGCGCTGTCGCGCGTGACGCAGGCGACGCACGGAGGCACGCCGGTCGGGCTCTTCCGCAACGTCGAGCGCCCGGTCTACGACGACCTGATGGAGGAGCAGTTGCGCGTCGCCGAGGAGAAGCGCGGGACGGGCGACCTCGCCGCGCTGCTTCACTCAGGCGAGACCTGGGTCGTCAGCTAGTCGTTCCACACGCGCCATTTGCGCCCGGGGCTGGACGGTCCTACAATTTGCGTGACGGAAGTGAAGACTTCCGTGAATGGTGGGCCGGGGCACACTCCGGCCCGCTCCTTTCTAGCCCCAACCAGTGATCCTTTCAGGGTTGCAGCGAGGCCATCAGTCCCTCCTAATTGGGCTCACCCCCGCGCTTGCCAGAAGCCTTCTTGCGCACCCGACGCGTCGGACGGTCGGCCGCTCGTCCATGACCGTGCGCGAAGTTTTCGCCGATGTGAGTCGGTTCTGCGGAGGTGAGTCGTCCGCCACAGGCCTCGCGTTACGAGTCGCACGAGGCCTGAGGCCTTCGCGTTGGCGAAGGTCTTGGAAGGAAACTGAGCCGGCTTGGGAAAGCCGAGGTCCGTATAGAGCTCGGAGACAGTCGCGAAATCGATGCCCTCCCGCCCACTGTCCATCGCGAGTTGGGTCATCACCGTGACCCGCTCCTGATCATTCCGGGCTCCGATCGCCTCTAGCTGGGCGGCAACCGCGGCGGGATCCAGCCGGGCTTCAGGCTCTCCCGCGTCCGGCGTTGATCCTCCGGTCTGTGGAGGGGAAAGAGTCGAGCCGGGCGGCGGCTCGGCGACCAAGGAGTCCGGCGGATCCGTGAGGAAATCGGAGACGCGTTCGAACTCGGCGGCGTCGCCGTCGAACTCGAGCGTCGCGCCGTTCGCGAGCTTCAGGCTGATCTTCATGGTTACACGCTAGCACAGTTAGCGACGGCGTAGATCTTAATAACTAAAAAAGACACTACTTGCCTTTAGGGTGGCGGCGACTGCGAGCTCTCCCCTATCCCACCGCAGAGAGCGGAGCCGCACGGCTTTGAAATTGGAGAGGCTAGATTCCAGAGGACGGAGTTGGCGCCCCTTAGGAGCGAAGTAAGTGTCAGTGGTGCGCCATGACGACTAGGCGTGCTGAGGCTGGTCGGCGCGGCGGCGCGTCATGATGCGCGGAGTCCAGCCGAGTGCGAGCGCCGTCGCCATCACGGCGACCAGGCCGATGAGCCCGGAGACGACGAAGGCGAGTTCCGTGCCGCCGACGTCGCAGAGCCAGCCGGTCATGATCCCGGCGATCGCTCCCGTGCCGTTGAAGGCGTAGAAGTACAGTCCGATCACGCGGCCGCGCAGGTGGTCGGGCGCGGCGAGCTGCATGATCGCGTTCGAGTTTGCAGACCAGGCCGTGAAGCCCGCGCCGACGAAGAAGAGCAGGACGCCGGCGAGAAGCGCCGAGTTGACAGGCGCAAGCAGGAGCTCGGCGCCCGAGAAAACCAGCCCGCCGATGAGCAGCGCCTTCATCGACGCGCGCCCCAGCGAGGCGGCGGCCAGCGCTCCGACCAGCGCGCCCACACCGAACGCCGCCGACAGCAGCCCGTACACGTAGGCGTGCCCGTTCAGCGTGACCTTCGCCAGCACCGGCAACGTGACGTTGAAGTTGAAGCAGAACGTGCTGATCACGAAGACGAGCGAGAGGATCACGAGCATCCGCGGCTGCCTTCGAATCCACGCGAGCCCCTCGCGCGTGCCGGCGAGGATCTTGGGGCGCTCGAACTCCTGGAGCGGGAAGAACTCCGAGACGCGCATCGCCAGCAGGCAGAGCAGGACAGCCAGGTAGCTGACTGCGTTCGTGAGGAAGCAGATTCCAGCGCCGGCGACGAGCACGACGCCGGCGATCGCGGGACCGAAGATCCGCGAAGCGTTGAAGAGCGTCGAGTTGAGCGCGATGGCGTTCGGCAAATCCTCGCGGCCGACCATCCGGTACGTGAGCTGCTGGCGCGACGGCACGTCGAGCACGAGCACCGTCCCGTTGATGAACGCGATCGTGTAGAGCATCCACGGCTCCGCGAAGCCGCCGAGCGCGATCCACGCGAGCGCCGACGCCGAGATGAGCTGCGCCGTCTGTGTCGCGATCACGGTGCGCCGCGCGTCGAGCCGGTCCGCGAGGACACCGGCGAATAGCCCGAACAGCATGTACGGCGCGAACTGCGCGAACGCCATCACGCCGACGTCGAACGGCGAATGCGTGAGCTGGAGGACGTACCAGCCGAGCGCGATGCGCTGCATCCACGAGCCGGTCTGGGAGACGATCTGGCCCCCGAAGAAGAGGCGGTAGTTGCGGTAGCGGAGGCTTTGGAACGTGCGGCGCGCGGTCTTGGTCACGCGCGCGACACCTCGCCCTCGAGGAGGCGCGCGAGCGGCTCCGCCGCCGCTCCCACCGCAGCGAGCTCGGCGGGCGTGAGAGCGCCGAGCCGGCTCGCAAGCCAGGCCGTACGGCGGGAGCGGACGCGGCGGAGGGTGCGCTGGCCGTCCTCGGTGAGTGTCAGTCCTATGCAGCGGCGGTCGTCTTCGCTCTGCGTGCGGGCGACGAGACCGTCGCGCTCGAGCCGCGAGACGCGCTTCGACATCGCGGCGGTGGAGACCCGCTCTTCCGCTGCGAGCCGGCCGACGGTGACGCCGGGCGCGTACTTGATCGAGATCAGAAGACCGACCTGATGCGGCGAGACGCCGGCGATCCTTTCCTGCCGGAGCTCGCGGGCCAGACGTAGCAGCGTGGGGCGAAGGCGATCGGCGACCGCCATCGCATCGAGCTGCTGCTTCGTCGCGTGAGGCATTCGCTAACCAGGTTAGCGAAATACTTAACCTGGTTACGATTTCCTTACAGGATCTTCGAGAGGAACTGCTTCGTGCGCTCGTGCGCGGGCGCTTCGAAGAAGTGCTCGGGAGTGCCCTGCTCGATGATCAGCCCGTCGTCCATCATCACGACGCGGTTGGCCGCCTTGCGCGCGAAGCCCATCTCGTGGGTCACGACGATCATCGTCGTCCCGGCGGCCGCGAGCTCCTCCATTACCGACAGCACCTCGCCGATCACCTCCGGATCGAGCGCGCTCGTGGGCTCGTCGAACAGCATCAGCGCCGGCCCCATCGCGAGCGCGCGCGCGATCGCCACCCGCTGTTGCTGCCCGCCCGAGAGCTTGCCGGGATACGTGTCGACCTTGTCCGCGAGCCCCACGCGCCCGAGCAGCGCCGTCCCGAGGCCGACCGCCTGCTCCTTGGGCGTGCCGAGCACGTGCACCGGCGCCTCGATCACGTTCTGGAGAGCCGTCTTGTGCGGGAACAGGTTGAAGCGCTGGAAGACCATCCCGATCTGCGTCCGTTGCCGTGCGATGTTGCGCTCGCTGTCCTCGACCAGCTTGTCGCCGCGCTGCCGGTAGCCGATCAGCTGGCCGTTCACCTCGATCCGGCCGCCGTCGATCTTCTCGAGGTGGTTGATGCAGCGGATGAAGGTCGTCTTGCCCGAGCCGGACGGGCCGATGATGCAGACCGTCTCGCCCTTCGTGACCTCGAGGGAGACGCCCTTCAGCACCTCGAGCCTGCCGAAGTTCTTGTGGACATCCTCGGCTTGCATGACGACTTCGGTCATCGGTTGATGCCGCCCCGGCCCCAGGCAGTCATCGGATTCCACGCGCGTTCGAGGCGCTCGCTGAAGCTCAGCTCGTCACCGCGCTCGCTCTGGGAGAGCCGCCGCTCGATCCACGCCTGGATGAACGTCCAGACGGTGGTGAGGAAGAGGTACCAGATGGCGATCGCGAGGAAGTAGTCGGCGATGAAGAACTGCGAGTAGTTCTGCTCGGCGTAGGCGAACATCTCGAACACGCCGATCGTGTAGACGAGCGAGGTGTTCTTCATCATGTTGTTGAACTCGTTGCCGAGGGGCGGCACGATCACGCGCGCCGCCTGCGGCAGGATGATCCGCCGCATCGCCTTCCCGTAGGTCATGCCGATGGACTTCGCCGCCTCCATCTGGCCCCTGTCGACCGAGTCGATGCCGGCCCGGATGATCTCGCGCATGTACGCACCCTCGTTGATGCTCAGCGCGACGATGCCCGCGATCGCGGCGTCGGTGACCGTCCAGAAGCCGAAGTGCAGCGTCGGCCAGGCGAACGCGAAGTAGATGTAGAAGATCTGGACGAGCAGCGGCGTGCCGCGGAAGATCCAGACGTAAACGGCAGAGATCCAGCGGAACAGAGCGAACCGGGACATGCGTGCGAGCGCTGCGAGAAGCCCGAGGAGCACTCCCGCGACCTGGGCGACGACCGAGATGTAGACCGTCGCCCAGAGCGTGCGGAAGAAGACGGAGTTTGGGTGGAAGACCTGCTGCCAGATGACGTGCAGGTCGACTGCGACGAGCCCGTGCATCTGGCAGCGGTTTCTCCTACTGGTGCTTCAGCGCGAACTGGCTCGCCTGCCAGTGCGCGAGAATCGTCTTCATTTTCCCGTTCAGGTACAGGGCCTGGATCGCATTGTTGATCTGCGGTCCGAGCGGATCGCCCTTGCGCGTCGCGATGCCTTCCGGTGCCGTCTCGAGCTGCTTTCCGGCGGTCTGGAACTGCCCATGGGTAGTGCGGATGTAGTAGAGGACAGGCGGCGCGTCGGCGAAGTAGGCGTCGACCTTCCCGGCCTGGATCGCGGCCGCTGCGCTCGTGTCCGCCGGGTAGCTCTTGATCGTGATCAGCGGCTTGCCCTGCTGCTGCAGGATCTTGTTCTCGGCTTGGAGACCGGCGAGTTCCGTGGTCGAGCTCTCGACGGCGGCGGACTTGCCACTCAGCGACGCGAGATTTGTGATGTGGGACGGATTACCCTTCTTCACCATCAGGAAGGCGCCGACGTCGACGTACGGAGCGAACTTGACCTGCTTCGCCCGGTCGGCCGTGATCGTCATCGAACTGATGATCGCGTTGCACTTCTTCTGCTGAAGCGCGGGGATGATCACGGTGAAGCCGGTGGTCTTGATCTGCGCGGTCGAGCCGAGCTGCTTCGCGATGGCATTCGCGATGTCGATGTCGTAGCCGGCGGCTTTTCCGTTGACGATCGACTCTGCCGGCGGGTAGGTCGTGTCAACGCAGTAGACGATCGGGTTCGGGATGTTCGAGGCCGCACTCGTCGTCGTGGTGTTGCTCGAGCCGCCGCCGCCGCCGCAGGCTGCGAGCGTCAAGGCCAGCGCCGCGACTGCGACGAGCGGGAGAAAACGCTTCACGGATTGCCCTCCTGTGTCGAGACCAGACGAGGCGAGACTCTATCGCGCTCCGGTGAGAACTACCGAAGGGTTAGTCGCCGAGCGCGACGGCCGTGAGCGACTGGAAATGGGCGATCAGCTGCTCGCTACGGCTCATGAGCACGCCGTGCTCGACCATGCCGGACGCGACGCCGCGCTGGACGCCCTCGACGAGCGCCCGGTCCTCCCGGCCGACCTGGTCGTCGAAGGCGAGGAGGTCGTCGATCCAGGCAGCCTCGACGTCGGCTCCGAAGAAGTAGTCGAGGAAGCGATACGTCCGATCGGGCGCGAGCGGCACGATCGGGCCGATCGAGACGTTCGGCCGACCGGGGAAGATGTTGATCCCGAGGTTCGGCCAGAGGAAGTGGAACTGCGCGCGCGGCAGCTCGTCGGCCGGCGTCACCGTACGCAGCGGGCCGTGCTGGGTCGAGAGGCGCCCGTCGGTCGACAGCACGTAGGCCTCGGGCGAGACGTCGATGAGCTCGCTGAAGGCGGGATGCGCGACCTGGCAGTGGTAGCACTCGAGGAAGTTCTCGCTCACGATCTTCCAGTTCGCCTCGATCTCCGCCTCCCAGCGGGAGTGGTGGACGAGCGAGTCGACGTCGAGCCCGAGCTCCGCGACCTGCGCGGGTAGCGAGCCCAGCGCGTTCGCGAGCAGCTCCTGGTCGGGGCCGGCATTCGCGAAGACGAACGGCCCCCAGGTGTCGACGGCGACCGGAACGAGGCCGAGCTCGTCCTGCGGGAAGTCCGGCTCCTCCTCGCTGCGCGGCGCAGCGCGGAGTCTGCCGTCGAGCCCGTACGTCCAGGCGTGGTACGGGCACTGCAGCGTCTCGCGGCTGCCTTCCCCGTCGGCGAGCGCGAACCCGCGGTGGCGGCAGACGTTGACGAAGCCGCGCACGATGCCGTCGGGGTCGCGCGTGACGACGACCGGCGTGCGGCCGACCTCGGCGGCGAAGTAGCCGGGCGTGGAGAGCTGGCCGATGTGGCCGACGTACTGCCACGCGGGAAGGAAGATCCGCTCCCGTTCGCGCCCCAGGATCTCCGGATCCGTGTACCAGGTGTACGGCAGGGTCCTCTCCACGCGAGAGAATCTAGTGATGCGCGCGATGGTGCTCCACGCGATCGGCGAACCGCTGCGGCTCGAGGACGTTCCGGTGCCGGATCCGCAGCCTGGGCAAGTTCTGCTGCGCGTCGCCGCGTGCGGGGTCTGCCGCACCGACCTCCACGTGGTCGACGGCGAGCTTCCGAACCCGAAGCTGCCGCTCGTTCCCGGTCACCAGATCGTCGGCCGGACGGAGGACGGACGCCGGCTCGGCGTCCCCTGGCTCGGCTCGACGGACGGGACGTGCCGCTACTGCCTCTCCGGTCGCGAGAACCTCTGCGACTCGGCCCGCTTCACGGGCTACGACCTCGACGGGGGCTACGCGGAGTGGGCCGTCGCCGACGAGCGCTACTGCCTGCCGATCCCGGAGGAATACGGGGACCTGGAGGCGGCGCCGCTTCTCTGCGCGGGCCTGATCGGCTACCGCTCCCTCCGGCTCGCGGGTGATCCCGAGCGGCTCGGGCTCTACGGATTCGGCTCGTCGGCGCACATCGTCGTGCAAGTGGCTCGGCACGAAGGGCGGCGCGTGTTCGGCTTCGTCCGCCCCGGAGACGACGAGGCGGCGGCGTTCGCGCTCGAGCTCGGCTGCGAGTGGGCCGGGCCGTCGGACGAGCCAGGGCCCGAGGAGCTCGATGCCGCAATCATCTTCGCGCCGGCGGGCGAGCTCGTGCCTGCGGCGCTGCGCGCACTCGCCCGGGGCGGCGTCGTCGTCTGCGCCGGCATCCACATGAGCGACATTCCGAGCTTCCCGTACGAGCTGCTCTGGGAGGAGCGCGTCGTGCGCTCGGTCGCGAACCTGACGCGCCGCGACGGTGAGGAGTTCCTCGCGCTCGCCCCGCGCGTGCCGGTGCGGACCGAGGTCGAGGCATTCCCGCTCGAGCAGGCGAACGAGGCGCTCGAACGGCTCCGTCGGGGGCAGATCCGGGGTGCCGCCGTGCTAAGAGTGGAGTAGTGATGCCCCATCCAGCAACGGTCTGGCCGTCCCCGGCGGCTGCAAAGCGGCGCGATGCGGCGTCCTCAGTAGCCTCGTTAGCTACGGCTATCGAGGCTCCCTGCGTCCTTGCCTCGCTTGCTTTTCGCGCGCCGGGAACGGGAGACCGTTCCTGGACGGAGCATCTGTGAGCCGCCTTTCGGACGTAGCCGGCTGGGCATCCCGGCATCGCCGGCTGCTCGGCGCGGTCCAGCTCATCGTGCTCGTCGTCTTCTTCGCCAGCCTCGCCTGGGCGCTGCGCGGCTCGGTTCACGGCGCGGTGCACGACGTGAGCAACGCGAACCTCGTCCTGTTTGCGCTGGGGTGCGCGGCGCTCGCCTCGTACTACCTCGTCTTCGTGCTCGGCTGGATCCGGATCCTCAGTGAGTGGGGGATCCAGCTGTCGTACCCAGCTGCCCTGAGGGCGGAGATGCTCTCGATGCTTGCGAAGTACATCCCCGGCGCGATCTGGGCTCCGGCCGCCCGCGTCGTCGCGGCCCGCCGCGCAGGCGTGACCGACGCGGCCCTCGTCACCTCCTCGATGCTGCTCGAGGCCGGACTCTCGGCGGTGGCGGGCGTGATCGTGTTCGTGGTCAGCCTTCCCTTCGTCGACGAAGTGCACGCCCCGCTCGGGCCGCTCGTCGCTTTCGGCGGGGTACTCGCCGTCCTCGTCCAGCCGCGCGTCTTCCGGCCGCTCGCAGGATGGGTGCTGCGGCGGATAGGCTATACCAAGGAGCTGCCGAATATGCGCGGACGGACGATCAGCGTGCTGCTCGTCTTCTACGCCGGGACGTGGGTGCTCGGCGGCTTCGCGCTCTGGTTGCTGCTGCGCTCGGTCGGCGGCCACCCCGAGCCGGCGACGATCGTCTACCTCGGCGGAGTGGCTGCGGTCGGCGCGATCGTCGCCGTCGTCTTCGTCTTCGCGCCTTCGGGCCTCGGGCCGCGCGAGGCGTCGATGTACGGACTGCTGCTCGCGGTCGCCACGCCGGGCCAGGCGCTCGGCGCTGTGGCGCTCAATCGGGTCGCGCTGACGCTCGTCGAACTGCTGGTGCTCTTCGTCGGGGGGTTCCTCCTGCGCGGCGTCAACGAGCCGGCGGCGGCCGCCGAAGGCCCGCCGCTCTAGGAGCAATGCACGTCCTGATCGACATCGCTCACTCGTTCCGCGAGGCGTTCTTCATGTTCTGGGTGACCCTCTGGGCGCTCGTGCTCGGCTTCGGGATCTCGGGCGCAGTGCAGGCCTTCGTCACGCGCTCGGAGATGGAGAAGCGGCTCGGCCGCCGCGGCCCGCGGGAGATCACCCGCGCGACCCTCTTCGGCGCCGCCTCGTCTTCATGCTCGTACGCGGCGTCGGCGATGGCGAAGACGCTCTTCCAGCGGGGCGCCGACTTCGTCAACTCGATGGTCTTCATGTTCGCCTCGACGAACCTCGTGGTCGAGCTCGGGATCGTCCTCTGGGTGCTGATGGGATGGCAGTTCGCGCTCGCCGAGTTCGTCGGCGGCGTGATCATGATCGTCCTCTTCGTCCTTCTGGCCCGGGTCGCACTGCGACGGCGGGAGACCGAGGCAGCTCGGGCGAGCGTAGGCTCCGGCGGCCACGTGCACGGCGGGGGCACGTCGCGTCGGAGCCGGCGGAAGCGGATGAGGTCTCCCGCGGGCTGGGCCGACGCAGCGAGCTACACGTTCGCCGACGCGAAGATGCTGCGGAAGGAGATGGCCACCGGCTACCTGGTCGCCGGCTTCCTCGCCGTGCTCGTGCCGGTGAGCTTCTGGAACGCCATCTTCCTGACCGGGCACGGCTTCTGGACGTCGCTCCAGAACGTCATCGTCGGCCCGTTCATCGCGATCATCAGCTTCGTTTGCTCGATCGGGAACGTCCCGCTCGCGGCCGCTCTCTGGCACGGCGGCATCAGCTTCGGCGGCGTCATCAGCTTCATCTTCGCCGACCTGATCACGCTGCCCCTGCTCCTCATCTACCGCCGGTACTACGGCCGGCACATGATGCTGAAGCTGCTCGCGACATTCTGGATCGTGATGAGCGCTGCCGGCCTCATCGTCGAGTACCTCTTCCGCGCCCTGGGAATCGAGCCGACGGAGCGGCCCGCGACCATCGCCCCGACGGAGTTCAGCTGGAACTACACGACGTTCCTCAACATCGTCTTCCTCGTCGTCCTCGCCGGCCTCTGGTGGCTGGCGAGGAACCAGCAGCGGTTCGGCGGCGGTGCCGGCTATGCGATCGATCCTGTCTGCGGGATGCAGGTGGAGGTGGCGAACGCCGCGGCGCGTTCGGAACGCGATGGACAGGTCGTCTATTTCTGCTCCGACCACTGCCGGCACCGCTTCGAGACAGCCTTGATCGCTTCGAGTTAGCGGAGTAGCCTCTCGCACACTTTGCGACGGTCATGGCATTGGCTTGGGTTGGTTGTTGTCGCCTTCGTCGCCCTGCCGTTTGCGGTTCCGGCGGCTGAGGCGGCAGGCGCATCCTTGAACTGGTCTGCGCCGGTCCCGCTCGACTTTGCGAATGGCACTCTGTCGGCCGTTTCGTGCCCGTCTGCCTCGCTCTGCGTTGCAGTCGACCAGTCCGGCGATGTCGTGACCTCGACCAACCCGACCGGCGGCCCTTCCGCGTGGACCGCCGCGAGTATCGACTCGAGCAACAATTTCCTGGACGGGGTCTCCTGCCCAACCACGTCGTTGTGTGTCGCGGTCGACGGGAACGGCAACGCGGTTCGGTCGACGAATCCAACGGGAGGCGCCGCCGCGTGGAGCACGCCGGTGAACATCAGCGCTAACGGCCTCTTCGGCGTGTCGTGTCCCTCAGCGTCCTTGTGCGTCGCGGTGGCCGGGGACGGAAACATCGTGACGTCTGCGAACGGCGGATCGACCTGGAACAGCCCCGTCAATGTCGACGGCACCAACTTGCTCGCAGCCGTCTCGTGCCCGTCCGCGTCGCTCTGCGTCGCCGTAGACCAGAACGGCAACGCCGTCACGTCGACCGATCCGACCGGTGGCGCGCTGAAGTGGGCGACGACCGTTGCGGACAGTGGAGACGAGTTGCTCTCAATCTCCTGCGTGCCGGGCACTACGTCGTGCGTGGCGGTCGCTTACGGCGGTAACGCCGTGAGCACGACCGACGGATCGACCTGGAGCAACCCTGTCACGCTCGGCGGCGGTCCGCTCATCGGAGTCTCGTGCCCGTCCGCCTCTCTCTGCCTCGCGGTCGACGGGGCAGGAAACGTTTGGAGCTCGATCGACCCCACCGGCGCATCCCCGACGTGGAACTCGGCGACCGTGGATGCAAGCGCCGTCTATTACATGACGGCAATCTCCTGCGCTTCGGCCTCGCTCTGCGTAGCCGTCGACAGCAACGGCAGCGCACTCGCTTCCAGCGATCCGACGGGCGATGCCTCCAAGTGGTCGGCGAGCGAGATCGACGCGAACAATGGGGACGACCGCGAGATTTTCGGTGTCTCGTGCGCGTCGACGTCGCTATGCGTGGGAGTTGACGACTCCGGAAACGTGCTCACCTCGACGGATCCCGGCGGCGGAGTTGCGGCATGGAGCCTCGCAAACGTCGACGGGACGAATACCTTCGAGAGCCTGTCCTGCCCGTCAGTGTCGTTATGCGTCGCCGGTGACGGGAACGGCGACGTCGTCACCTCGACGAATCCCACCGGCGGGCCGGCAGCGTGGAGCGCGCCGGTTCCGGTTGCAACGGAGCAGATGTTCGGGGTCTCTTGTCCGTCGGAGGCGCTATGCGTTGCCGTCAATCAGGACGGTTCTATCGCGAGCTCTTCGGATCCGGCCACCTCCGGCGCATGGAACGTCGCCGACAATGTCGATGGCAGCAGCGTGATCACGGGCGTCTCGTGTCCCACGGAATCCTTCTGCGTGGCGGTAGACAACGCCGGCAACGCCTTGACGTCGACCGATCCGACATCAGGATCGTGGACGCCGGCCTCGGTGGGGGATCCGAACACCAACAACCTCAATGCCGTCGCGTGCCCGTCAACATCACTGTGCGTGGTCGCGGACACCACAGGCGACGTAGTCACGTCGACCAACCCGGGCGCGGGCTCGCCGCTTTGGACGCCGGCGAACGTCGACGGCAGCAACGTCATCTCTGCAGTCACCTGTCCCACGACCGGGCTCTGCGTTGCTGTCGACGACCACGGCAACGTCATCAGCTCGACGGATCCGACCGGCGGCGCCTCGTCCTGGAGCACCAAGCACGTCGACGGGACCAACTCTCTGACCTCCATCTCGTGCCCGACGAGCACGGTGTGCCTGACCGCGGACCGTAGCGGCAATCTGCTCGTCGGCTCCAGTCCGCCGGTCGTCACCACCGGCTCGTCCGGCTCGATCGGCGAGACAGCCGTGACTCTGAGCGGCATGGTGAATCCGAACGGCCTCAACGTGAGCGATTGCCACTTCAGCTACGGCATCGGCAGCGCGTCCGGTACGAACGCGCCCTGTTCGGCCCTGCCCGGCTCGGGCACGAGCGACGTCCCGGTCTCGGCGAACCTTTCCGGCCTGTTGGGGGGAACGACGTACGAGTTCCGACTGGTCGCCAAGACCGGCGGCGGCACGACCTTCGGAGCCATCGGGATGTTCACGACGGTTGGTGTTTCGCTCACGGTGTCCAAAGTGGGCAGCGGCTCGGGCACCGTGACCAGCTCGCCGGCCGGGATCAGCTGCGGGGCGACATGCTCGCACCGCTACGGGCATGGGGCGTCGGTGACGCTGACGGCCACTCCTGCCGCCGGCTCCAGTTTCGCCGGCTGGTCGGCCGGGGGCTGCTCCGGTATTGGGAACTGCACGGTTGCAACCAATGCCGATACGGCGGTCACCGCCACCTTCACGCTCACCCCGCCTCCGCCTCCCCCGACAAAGTGCGTAGTGCCCAAAGTGAAGGGCAGAACCCTGAGCGCGGCGAAGCGGTCGATCAAGTCCCACGCCTGCAGCGTGGGCAGGATCAAGCATGCGGCCTCGCGCACCGTGAAGAAGGGTCACGTGATCTCGCAGAAGCCCAAGCCCGGTAGCCGGCTCAAGCACGGCGCGAGGGTCAACCTCGTCGTCAGCAAGGGCCGCAACTAGAGACGCTAGCCCGCAGCTCGTAGCGCAATCTCGGCCGCTTCCCAGAGATCCAGTGCGCGCCCCCGTTCCCGCGCCGCGACGACCGGCTCCCGATCCTCGTCGACGAGAGCACCGATGCGGCGGGCGCGCTCGTCGGGCCACCGCGGGATGCTCTCGCCCTCCTTTTCAGCGGCGCCCCAGAGGAGGCCGGCCCGCTCGAGGTCGCCGCGGACGAGCGCGACCTGCGCGAGTCCGGCGAGCGTGTAGAGGGCCCACAGCCGGTTCTCCTGGGTGCGCTCCATCTCGAGCGCGAGGAGCCCTTCCCGCTCCGCCTCGTCGAGATCGCCACGGCGAAGGGCAAGCATCAGAAGCTCGTGCCGCTGGCCCGACTCCCACCACGACCAGCCGGCGTCTCGCGCCATCTCCGCACTCCGTTGCGTGAGGTCGACCGCGCCTTCGACGTCGCCGTCGTGGAGTGCCAGCTGACCCGACAACCAGTGCCCGGTTAACTCGAGGAAGGTGAACCGCTCGCGGGCAAGAGCGAGTGCATGTTCCGTCAGCTCTCGCATGCGGTCCCATTCGCCTCGTCGCCAGGCGCCGACCGCCATCATGTGCTCGAGCATCGCAACCCCTTGGTCGTCGCCCAGTTGCTGGTAGAGCCCGAGGCTTTCCTGCGCCGCTCGCTCGGCGAGCTCGTCGTGACCCGCGAGGTCGGCGGCGCCGGCGCACGCGCGCAGCGCTCTCGCGCGGAGCTCGATCGGTATTGCTCCCGCGGAGTCGAGCAGACGCTGGATCCGCTCGAGACCCTCCTGCGGGCCTGACACGTTCCAGAAATTCTGGAGCTCCACCGCGAGCTCGAGACCGAAGCTCGCATCGTTCCCTTCCGCCCAATCCAGCGCCGCGCGCAAATCGTTGCGCTCCGCCAGAGCAAGCTCGACGTTCCCCTCGGTATCGCCCGCGCTCAGGTGGGCGTCGCCGGCGATCTGGAGCATCCGCCCGGCGTGACGCCGGTGCAGCTCGTCCGCGCGTCCCGACTCGCGGAGCTGTTCGAGCGCGAATTCGCGGATGGTCTCGAGCATCCAGTAGCGCTCCTCGCCGAGCCGTCCCGTGCGGCGGCGAAGCAGGCTCTTGTCGAGCAGCGAGGCAAGCGTGTCGAGATCGGCGTCGCACACCAGCTCCGCCGTCTCGAGCGTGCAGCCGCCGCGGAACACGCCGAGGTTCGCGAACAGCGCCTGCTCGTCCTCGTCGAGCAGGTCGTGCGACCACGCGATGGTCGCCCTGAGCGTCATGTGACGTTCCTCGGCGTCGCGCGTGCCCTTGAGTGCGTCGAGGCGGTCGGCGAGGCGGTCGAGGAGCGCCTCGGGCGCGAGCAACTTGGTCCGTGCTGCCGCGAGCTCCAGCGCAAGCGGGAGCCCGTCGAGGCGGTCGCAGAGCTTGACGACGGCGTCCGTGGCGGTGACGTCCGGTCGCACGGCTTGCGCCCGCTCGCAGAAGAGAGCCACGGCCTCGTCGCGCACGAGCGGTGGGAGGTCGAGCTCGGCCTCGCCCTGGATCCGGAGCGGCTCGCGGCTGGTTGCGAACAGCCTCAGTGCCGGAACCGCGGCCACGAGCCCGGCCAGAGGACGCGCGGCGCCCGGGAGGAGATGCTCAAGGTTGTCGCACACGACGTGGGTCCGGCGCTCGCCGATGCGGGCTGCGATCGCCGCGGGATCCGGCGAGGAGGCGCCGAGCCGGTCGGCCACCGCTGGTAGGACGAACTCCGCATCCCGCAGCGGTGCGAGCGGCACGAAGACGGTTCCTCCTTCGGCGTCGTCGCCGAGCAGGCGCGCGAGCTCCATCGAGAAGCGTGTCTTGCCGGTTCCTCCCGGGCCGACGATCGTGAGGACCCGCGGATCCCGCTCGTACACGAGCGAGACCGCGTCGAACAGCTCCTGCTCGCGGCCGAGGAAGGGAGTGGCCGGAGTCGGCAGCTCGACGCTTCCGGGCGTGCGGAGCGGTGGAAAGTCGCGGTCGCCGAGCTGGTAGAGGCGAACCGCGCCGTCGAAGTCCTTGAGCCGGTGCTGACCGAGGTCGCGAAGCGGCTCTGCGTCGAGGAGCGCAGCCGTCGTCGGCGACACGAGAATCTGATCTCCGTGCGCGAGCGCGGCGATCCGCGCTCCGCGGTGAACGTCCTCGCCGACATAGCCCTCCTCGGTCGCGGTCGGAGCGCCTGTGTGCAACCCCGTCCGCACCCGAATCGCTCCCGTGGCGAGGCCCTCGCACGCGGCCTGCGCGGCTGCGGCAGCTCCTGCGGGTGTCGGGAATGCCATGAAGAACGCGTCGCCCTGCGTGTCGACCTCCACGCCGCCGTGCGCGGCCGCAGCCTCCCGCACGATCCGGCGGTGCTCAGCGAGCGCGTCGGCGTACCGCGCGGGCCCGAGCTCGTGCAGCAGACGCGTCGAGCCCTCGATGTCGGTGAAGAGGAACGTGACCGTTCCCTGGGGAAGCGCGCGCACAGCCGGAATGATGAAGGTCGCCGTTACGCGGGAGCTTCGCCGAACCAGCGCGCGCGCCGCGTTGGGGCGAACGTCCTCTTGTCGGCCGCGAGATCCACGGAAGGCCCGACGATCTCGGCCGTCGGCGAAGGGCCGCCGAGGAAGTTGGCCTCGATCTTGCCGACGCGCCCGCTGCCGAACTCGATGTAGCAGTTGCCTTCGCCTTCGTAGCGCCGCTCGGACGTCTCGCCGCGGAGTCGCGCCACGATGCCGTCGGCGACCACGCCGGCCGCGTTCTCTGCGAACACACCGGCCTTCGCCATCGGGATGCCCGCCACGTCGCCCACGGCGTACACATCGGGGAACGGCGTCATCAGGGTGCCGCGATCGACCGCAACCCAGCCGTTCTCGGCGAGCCCGGACTCGGCGACGACGGCCGGCACGCGGTGGATCGGGATCCCGACGAACAGGTCGTAGGGCAGCCGCTCGCCGCTCTCGAGCACGGCCTCGTTCGCCCACGGGACGAGTTCGACGACGCGCTCCTGCGCCATGTACTCGACCCCGCGGGCCGCGAGCTCGTCGAGGAAGCGCTGCGAGACGTCCGGCGTGACCGGAACCGGCGCGGACATCGGCGCGACCACCCGGATCTCCGTCCCCTCTCGGAGCCCACGCTCGACGAGCTGGTCGTGGAGCAGGAACGCTCCTTCGAACGGCGCCGGCGGGCACTTGTACGGCTGGCCGAGGACTCCGATCAGAATCGTCCCGCCCGAGAACGCGGGCAGGGCGTCGCGCATCCGTTCGGCACCGGCGATCGAGTAGTACTCGAGCCCTCCCTCGGCGAAGCCCGGCGTCGCGGCGATGTCGTACTCGGCGCCTAGTGCCACCACCAGGATGTCGGCGTCGTACGAGCCTCCGTTCGTCGTCACGTGCCGGGCGGCGGGGTCGATCGCCGTGATGCGCTCCTGGCGGAACTCGACGCTCGGCTTCGCGAGCTCGCGGTACGGAATCCGGACGGACGCCGCGTCCGCGTGGCCGAAGAGGATGTCGAGCTTCGAGAAGCCGAACGTGAAGCCGTCGTTCTGGTCGATCAGCGTGACGCGCACCTCGTCGGCGAGCGCGTCGGACAGGCGGCTCCCAAGCTCCAACCCGCCGAACCCGGCTCCGAGGATCACTACGTGCTTCACGTGGAGCCAACCTTACGCTGCACGCGGCTCGGGCCCGACGGTACTAGTCGGCGCTGCCGGTGGCGTCGTTGCACGGGCGGATCGTGGTTCCCTCGCCGGGATAGAGGATGCTCTCGCGGCCGTCCTCCCAGCGTACGAGGTAGTGCGCGTGACCCTCCTCGCCCAGCACGGCGACGATCTCGCCGGTGCGACCGGCATCGCCCAGGTGGCGACCGCTGGTCCTGACGATGTCGCCCGGCTGGACAGGGCGGATGTGCTCGGTTGCGGTCATCTTGACCTCCCTCCGTTGTCCTCGAGGCAACGTCATGGTCCCGCGCCGCGGCGGGGATGGCATCCGTGAATGCGCGGATTCGGGCGGCTCCCGGGTCTGACCACTCCAGCTAGGCGCTCACGTGCTGCCGTGCGTTCGCTCTTGCAGCATCCAGCGGTGTCCCTCGTGATCCTCGACGCGGCAATGCCGGCCGTGAGGCGTGTCTTCCGGCTCGGTGAGGATGCGCGCTCCGGCCGCTCGAGCTTGCTCGGCGCGAGCCTCGAGGTCGTCGACCGCGACCCAGACGCCGTCGACGATCCACGGGACGGCGTACATCCGCGCCACCGCATCGCACTGCTCGCGCAGGTGGAGAGGATTGACGTAGCCGCCGGGATGCCCAAGGAAGACGAGGCCGTCGCCGGAGCGCAGCGTCACGTGGGTGACCTCGCCGTCCTCGTCGAACCTCTCGATCTCCTCGAACCCGAAGGCGCGCACGAGCCAGTCGGCCGCCGCGCCGCAGTCCTCGTAGCCGAGGAAGGGGACGACGTCAGCCATCCGACTGCGCCTGCGCGATCGGCTGGGCGAACCACCACTCGTGACCCTGGGGGTCGGCGCAGCCGTAATGCCGGTACCCGTAGGACTGGTCCTTCGGCTCATCAATGATCTGAGCGCCCGCCGCCTTCGCGCGCGCGTAATGGCTGTCGACATCGTCGACGACTGCGTAAACGAACGACGTCTTGCCGACGACGCCCGGGTTGCGGAATTCGGCCGACGGCTGGCCGAGGTAGACCCAGCCGCCGTCTGGCGCGATCTCGAGCTCGGCGTGCATGCCGCCGGCGTCTCCGGGCGTCCGCATCTTCTCGCGGAAGCCGAATGCCTCCGTGAGGAACTCGATCGCGGCCGCACCGTCTTCGTACAGGAGATAGGGAGTGACTTGTTGTTCCATGGCGCGCACGCTAGGCCGCCTGCGCCGCCGTGTCTTGGAGAAATGTTTCGGGCGTTCGCCCGGTGATCCGGCGGAACTCGGCTATCAGGTGCGACTGGTCCGAGAAGCCGCACTCGAAGGCGAGCTCGCCCCACGGCATCGTTCCGGCGAGCTCGCGCGCCCGCTCGAAGCGGAGGAGCCGCGCGACCGCCTTCGGCGGCAATCCGATCTCGTCGCGGAAGCGGGCGACGATTCGCTTGCGGCTCCAGCCCAGCTCGGCCGCAAGTTCCCCGATCGCGACGCGACCGTGTGTCGCGCGCAGCCGCCGCCACGCCCACGCGACCTCGCGGGACGGGTGCGCGGCCCCGAGCAGCGGCGCGAGCGTGCCGTCGAGGAGGGCGAAGCGGGAGTCCCAGTCCGGCGCGTCGGCGAGCCGCTCGACGAGGAACGGCGCGTCGAGGATCTCCGCGAGCGGCACGGTTCGGTGTGCGAGCTCGTGGAGCGGCGCCACGACGAGCGCCCGCGCGGCGAGGGGATCGAGGTTGACCTGCATGCCGAGCGAGCGGCCGGGGTGCTCGGTCGTCACCTGGCGGTCGTAGAGGCCCGCGACGAACGACGTGTGCCGCTCGCCGTCGATCAGCCAGTGCTCCTCGAACGTCAGGATCACGACGACATCGGTGCCGGGACCCTCGCGCTGGCGCACCGGCTCGGGCGTCTCCAGCTCGAAGCCGTAGTAGCTCGTGACCCGCCCCGCGAGCGCCGCCGCCGGACCCCGCCGAATCTGCATGGCGCGCGAACGCTACACTAGGTCGGCCGCCGCTTCGGCGATCGTGGCGACGGGCCCGGCACAGACGTCCTCCGCGTCGAAGAGCTCCAACCACTCGGCGAGGGGGCGGGCCTTGAAGATCGCCGCGAGCTCGGTCGCGAGTGTCTCCTGGTCGGTGTCGAATTGGCGCCCCGCCAGCTCCGGCCGGCCGAGCAGCTCCGCCAGGCGGCGGAAGAAGGCCGGCTCGAGCGCGCCGACGGTGAGATGCCGGCCGTCCGCGGTCTCGTAGATGCGGTAGCAGGCCAGGCCGCCGGTCAGCAGGCGCGGAACGGCCTCGCCTCCGAGCCGGTGCGCCACAAGCCGGTGCGAGCCGTGGGTCATCGAGACGACGACCCGGCTGCCCCTGCCGGTTCGCTCGCGCTTCAGCAAGCCGGCGAGGATCTTCGTCACGGCGCCGAGCCCGCCCGCCGCGAGGTCCGCGATCTGGACAGGCGGGCACGCCGGCGCGGTGTCCCAGAGCACGCCGGCCCAGCCGAGGTAGTTGAGGTCGTGTCCCGCCCGCTGCTCATGGCGGCCGCCGAGGCCGAAGCCGGTGATCGAGCAGTAAACAGTGTGTTCCGAGGCGTGCTCCGGTCCGATGCCGAGCCGAGCCGCGACCCCGGGGCGGAACGACTCGAGTACGACGTCCGCCTCACGCATGAGCTCGCGCGCCGACTGGGGGTCGCGCTTCAGATCGAGCTCCTGTGACTCCTTGCCCTCGCGCAGCGCGGCGTCCCAGGCGGGTGCGGTGGTACGCATGGGATCGCCGCCGGGAGGCTCGACGCAGACGACGCGCGCCCCGAGCTCCAGCAGCTCGCGGGACGCGAACGCGCCGGGGAGGTACCGGCTGAAGTCCACGACCAGCATTCCGCTCAGCGTCTGCATCCCCGGCCGAAGATACAACTCGGCGCGGTTCCTCCATTACCTCGTGTGAGACACGTGACCGACCGGACGGACGCTGAGCTCATCAACGCGGCCGAGTCGGAACCCGGCGCGTTCGGCGAGCTCTACCGGCGGCACGTCTCGACCGTGCACGCGTGGTTCCGCCGCCGGCTCGAGTCGGCGGCGAGCGATCTGACCGCGGAGACCTTCGCGCAGGCGCGGCTCTCGCGCCGGAGCTCCCGGGACGAGGCCGACGGGTCGGCGCTCCCCTGGCTCCTCGGCATCGCCCGCAACGTCGCCGCGAGTCCGTACGCCGGAACGAGGTGGAGACGCGGGCGCGCCGCCCCCTCGGGCTCCCGACAGAGCTCGCCTCGGAGGACGGCTACGCCGGCGGTCGAGGAGCGGCGACCGATTCGGCGACGAGCTCGAGAACGCCGTCCGTCGCGACCTCGGAAGTCGACGCAGGCGGCGCCGGATGATCCGCGGTGCTGTTCCTTCGGCTCTGGCCGCAGCGGCCGCGCTCGGGCCTCTGAACGTCCTGGGAACGGGCGGGCCGTCGGTGGTCGAGCGCGCCGCGGCGGCGCTCCAGTCCTCGGACGACTCGATCCTCCACTACCAGTTCAACGCGACGCAGCAGAACGCGGACAGAACTGTCGCCACCTGGAAGCAGCGCGGAGTCGGTGAGCAGCGGCGACACGAACGAGCTCTACGACGTGCGCGCCGACGCGATCTACATCGCGACGAGCCGGCAGCTCTTCGCGGCTCGGATGCGCAACGTCACGATCGTCTCCAAGAGCAAGCTCATGAAGCTCACCGGCAGCTCGCGGGTGAGCGTGGGCGCCTACCTCGTGAGGAAGGACAACACGCACCCGAAGGTTCTCGCGACTCGTCAGGGCGCCGAGCGCCTGCGGCACCAGCTCGCGCGGGAACGGCAGCGGGAGTCCTCAGCCGTCGTGCTTCCGGAAGAGCTCCGCTCGGAGATCCTCGCGCTGCTCGACTCGAGGCGCGTCATCGTGACGGCCGCGTCACGGTCGACGGTCGCGACGCAATCCGCCTCGAGTCGCTCGACGGGAAGAAGGTCTACATCGTCGATGCGGCGACGTATGGCCCGATCGAGTGGACGACCACGGGGAACGGCGGGGGCGTCACTCTTCGCTTCGGCGCCTACGAGGGGCTACCCGTCGATGCCGAGTCGATGCAGCTCCTCAGCCTCCAGGACCAGCATCCGAATGCGCAGGTCGTGCGCGGTGCGTCGGCGTACATCGCCGCCGAGTCCCGGCTCTATCCGCACGGATAACGGACTCAGGTGCAGGGCCGCCCGTCCCCGGCGGGCGGCCTGGCAAGCGCTTTCCAGGTCGCCTGTCTGGTGACGGAAAAGGCGTACAGGCTGTACCCGAGCGGGCTGCAGTCGGCGACCGCGCGCATGAACCCGGTCGTCTCCCTCGCGCCCATCGCGTTGGCGAGCCCGCCGATCAGGTGGATGGGCACGTGCGGTTTGCCGGTGCGGTTGCGGATGATGGCGATGTCGGCGGCGTTGTAGGCGCGCGTGGCTCGTATACCGCGGATGCCGGCGTCGGTGGCGTAGGCCATCGGCAGGAACACGTTGTAGAAGCGGGCGAGCGGCCGGTAGGGGAAGCGAGGCCAGTAGGTGGGATGTCTGCGCATCCCGACCGGGGAGGGGATGATCGCCCCCATGGCATAGCGATGCCCGACGGCCGCCCTCAGCCGGGCGGAAAGCCGGAGCAGGCGTTTGCTTCGCAGCGGCACTGAGTGGACGAGGCCGGCCTCGATGTCGAGCGCGAAGGAATCGAAGCGCTCGCCCTTCGCGCTCCGGAACCGGATCGCGGCCAGAGCCCGCCGGGTGTCCTGTGCCGGATCGAGAAAGGAAGGCAGATACCAGGCGACCACACGCATCCCGGCCGCGTGGGCCGCGTCGATGAAGCGTCCGAGCTTGCCCGGGCGGACGAGGTCGACGCTCTGCTCGTAGTTACCGGTCTGCAGGTAGAGCGTCCGCGCGCCGTCTCGGGCCATCGCGGCCACCTCCTGTTCCGGGTGCGCCCGGGACGCCGTCGCGTAGATGTCGAGCCAGGTTCCCAGGCCGGCGTATGCGGAGCGCGGGCGAGAGGCCCCGGAGGCCGGCGCCACCAGCAACGCCGACAGCATGACCGCCACGAGCAGAAGACGCGACCCCAGACGCATCGTCACCCGAGTGTGCCAGAGCCCGCCGCTCGCACGAACGAGGCGATGCGGTCGGGGTAGCCGTCGACGAGGCGCGGCGGCTTCCCGCGAAGGAGCCGGTGATCGCCTCCGGGGAAGACCTCGACCTGGAGGAGCTCCGGCCGCCCGGGCCTGCTTACTACGTCGTTCGCGATCCCGCTCTAGTGGACGGCGAGCCCAACCTTGCCTTGTGTGTGGCGTTCGGTGAGGTGTTGGAGTGCGTCGTCGGCGTGTGCAAGGTCGTACGTCGCATGGATGTGGACGCGAAGGGTGCCGCCGTCGAGGTGGTCGGCGAGTCGTTGCAGATTGTCCGGTGTGGGCTCGGCCATCAGATCGAAGCGCTGTGCTCCCTCGCCCGCTGCGCCGAGTGTTGACGCGAGGCGTCCACCTTCTTTTAGGAGCGCCTCTTGCGGTGTGAAGTTGACGAGGTCGAGGATGGCGTCGACGCCGTCGGGGTGGTGCTGGTGCACTGTGGTGTCGAGGTCGGCGTTGCGGTCGATGATCTCTGCGACGCCGAGTTCGCGGAGGTACTGACTGTCTTCGGGGAGCGCGGGCGCGATCAGATGCGCGCCTGCCTGCGCGGCGAGTTGGACGAAGAAGCTGCCGACGCCGCCGCTGGCGCCGATCACGAGCACGGTTTCGCCCTGGGCGGGCGTGAGGGCGTCGAGGGCGGCGAGCGCGCTGATTCCCGCCAAGGGTGCGGCGCCGGCCTGTGCGTGGTCGAGGTTGGCCGGTTTGGCTGCGATGAAGTTGTCCTCGGGGACGGTGATCAGCTCGGTCCAGCTGCCGTCGTGAACGGTCGGGTTGGCGTGGAGGAGGAAGCCGTAGACCTCGTCGCCGGGCTGGTAGCGCGTGACGCTACTGCCGGTCCGCTCGACGGTGCCGGTGAAGTCTCTGCCGAGTGTGACGGGGAAGTCGTGTTCGGCCATCTCCTTGAGCATCCCGGCGGCGATGGCGGCGTCGGCCGGGTTGACCGACGAGGCCTGGACGCGGACGAGCAGCTCGTTGTCGGCAGGACGCGGCTCGGGGAGGTCGTCGCGCAGCCGGGGCGGGGAGTCGAAGCTGTCGAGGGTGAACGCGCGCATCGAGTCTCCTTTTCGTAGAGATCTGGGTCAGGGAGTGGCGGGTTGTGCGAGGTCGAAGAGCTCGCGGTAGCGCTCGATGAACAGGTGGCTGCCTTTGATGGCGGCGGTCTGCTCGGCTCCGGCGATCTCCACCTGGCCGGGGAGCTCTGAGGCGCCGCCGGTTGGGCCGAGCGGGATCACGATCGCCGGCGGGGACGGCTCGTAATTCTGAAGCTCGCTTCCCTCGGCGAGGGCGCGGATGTTGGCGACGACGATTTCGGCCTGACGGCTGGCGCGGCCGGCGCCTTTGAGGTCGGCGGCGGCGACGTCGCCGAGCGCGAACACGTCGGGTTGCCCCTGGACTTGAAGGGTCTGTGTCACCTCGATCGATCCATCCGGCTGTCTGGTGCCGGCGAGGTCGCCGCTGAGGTAGTCGCTGACAGGCCGGAGTCCGTAGCAGCGAAACCAGATGTCGGCCTCGATCGTGCGGCCGGCGCTCGTCGGGACGGCGAACGGCCCGAACGTGGCCGGTGGGCTCGCTGGTTCCGCGGCGAGCGCGTCACCGACAACGAACGCGACGCCTCGCTGCTCGAGTTGGCGGCGTACCTCGTCGCGAAGCTCCTGCTTGTAGGGGCCGGCGAGGATGTCTGGCTCGGGCTCGAGAATCGTGATCCGCTTCTCCGGCCAACGGGCGTCGATCTCGCCGGCAAGCTCGAGCCCGGTCGGGCCGGCGCCGACGATCAGGATCCGCCCCGCCCGCGCCAGCTCTTCGTGACTCTGCCGGTAACGGCTGATGGCGGCCCTGGTGTCGTCGGTGTCCGACTTCGCGGGGTAGGGGTAGCTCGAACCGCTCGCGAGGACGAGGTAGTCGGGGTCGAGTTGTTCTCCCGAGGACAGTACGACTCGGCCGGCGTCGACCTCGACAGCCCGTTCCCGCACGACTCGCCCCTTGGCGAGCAGGCGGTCGTAGGGCAGGAAGATCGCCGGCAGCCACTCTGGCTCGACCAGCGCCCGCAGGGCGGCCACGTTGTGGACGAACGCGTCTCGGGGCTCGACCAGGGTCACATCCGCGAACGCATCGAGTCCCTTCGCGACGGCGAAGCCGCCGTAGCCGCCGCCGATCACCGCCACGACCGGGCGCCCATCGATCGGCTCCTGGGTCGAGCTAGGCGGCGTCGTCAAGGGCAGGCCTTGGCACCGGGCCGTCGTGTTCGAGCGCGAATCGCGGTAGGCGGCGGTCGAGCCGCTGCGGGAACGCCCACACGCGCGGGCCGAGCAGGTGGAGGACGGCAGGGAGGAGGATGCAGCGGATGATGAGGGCGTCGAGCAAGACAGCGACGGCGAGGCCGAGCCCGAACAGTTCGATCACGCGTTGGCCGCCGAGGATGAAGGACGCGAAGACGACGACCATGACGGCGGCGGCGGCGGTGATGACGCGGCCGGTCTCGACGAGTCCGTCGCGGACGGCGGCGGCGTTGTCGTGTTGGCGCGTCCATTCTTCGTGGATGCGGGAGACGAGGAAGACCTCGTAGTCCATCGAGAGGCCGAAGACGATTGCGAACATCAGCACGGGCAGGAAGGCCTCGATCGGCCCTTGGGAGATGCCGGGGAACCAGCCGAGCTGGAAGACGGCGACGAGCACGCCGAGGGCGGCGCCGATCGAGAGCAGGTTCATGACCGCGGCCTGCAGTGGGATCAGCAGGGAGCGGAAGACGACCATGAGCAGGAGCGCGGAGAGTCCGACGACCACGGCGATGAACAGCCACAGCTTGGCGGAGAGGACGCCGGAGAAGTCGATGAAGATCGCGGTCGCGCCGCCGACGTAGACGGTCGTCCGCGTCTGCCGTTCGACCGGCGGCAGCACACTGTTGCGCAGGTGCTTGACGAGGCTGGTCGTCTCGCTGCTCTGCGGCGAGGAGCGCGGGTAGGCGCTGATCACGGCCACGTTGCCGGTCGGGTTGAGCCGTGGTGGCGAGACGGCGACGACGTCGGGGGTGCGGGCGACGGCGCTGCGCAGGGTCGTCAAGGCGGCGGTCTCGCCGCGGTGTGGGAGTTGGACGACGAGGCTGAGCGGGCCGTTGAAGCCGGGGCCGAAACCTTGGGCGAGCAGGTCGTAGGCGCGGCGGGAGGTGAAGGAGGTGGGGTTGTTGCCCGCGTCGCTGGAGCCGAGCCGGAGCCAAAGCGCCGGCGTTGCAAGGGTGAGCATGAACACGGTCGCGGCGGTCGCTGCGATCACTGGGTGGCGCTGGATGACGCCGATCCAGCGTGGCCAGAACCCGCCTCCGGTTCGAGCGCTGCGGTCGTCGCTGCGCGGCCCGCGGCGGATGAGGCGGGCGAGCCGGCCGGGCTGGCCGACGCGACGGCCGAAGAAGGTCAGGAGCGCCGGCAGAAGCGTGATGGAGGCGGCTAGGACGAGCAGGACGGCGAGGGCGGCGGCGAGGCTGAGGCCGTAGAGGAAGCTGACGCCGAGCGTGAACATGCCGAGCAGCGCGATCACGACGGTCGCGCCGGCAAAGAGGACGGCCCGCCCGGATGTGTCCATCGCCAGGAGTACCGCCTCGCGGACGTCGCCGCCGTTTTCGCCGTAGATCTCGCGGAAGCGGGTGAGGATGAAGAGCGCGTAGTCGATGCCGACCCCGAGTCCGATCATCGCGGCCAGCTCGAGCGAGAAGTTCGCCTGATCGATCACGTGCGAGCCGAGCCCGATCAGCCCGACACCGGTGCCGAGACCGAACAGGGCGGTCACGACCGGCAGGCCCATCGCGAGGAAGGAGCCGAAGCTGACCAGAAGCACCACCACGGCGGCGAGGACGCCGATGCCGGTCAGCGAGCCCGGTGGCTTGACTTCGGTCTGCTGGATCGCCTGGCCGCCGAGCTCGACCTGCAGGCCCGTCGCCCGAGCCGCCTCGGCGGTGGAGATCACGTTCCTGATCGCGCCCGTCGGCAGCTGGTTCGCCTTCTCGTCGAAGTTGACGATCGCGAACGCGGTCTTGCCGTCGCGGGAGACCTGGCCCTGGGCCGTCGGCGCGTACGGGCTCACGACCTGGGCAACGTGCGGCAGTCGCTCGACGCGTGCGAGCATCGGCGCAACCCGCGCCTGGACGGCGGGCGCGCGCACTCCGCCGGGCGCGTAGAGGACGATCTGGTCGCGGTCGCCCGACTGCACCGGGAAGTTCTTCTGGAGCACGTCGGCTGCGTGCTGGGAGCCGGTGTTGCCGAGCGAGAAGTTGTTCGCGTACTGCGATCCGGCCGCCCGCCAGCCGCCGAGGACAGCGATCAGGACGACGATCCAGAGCGCCACCACGGCGCGGCGGTGGTCGGAGCACCAGCGGGCGAGGGCGAGCACGTGGGCGATCGTACCAGCAAACGGAGCGTCTGCTCCGTTTTGTGCCATACTCGTGCCGTGTCGACTCGTGCACCCGCAGAGTCCGCGTCTGTAGACGGGCTGCGCAGTGACGCCCGCCGCAACCGCGAGCGTCTCGTCGCGGCCGCGCGCGAGCTCTTCGCCTCGGGGGGAGTCGAGGTGTCGGTGCGCGAGATCGCGCAACGCGCCGAGGTCGGGATGGGCACGCTCTACCGCCACTTCCCGAGCCGCGACGATCTCGTCGACGCCGTCCTGGAGGACGCATTCGACGAGTTCGTTCTCATCGCCGAGGCAGCGCTCGCGGAGCCGGACGGTTGGACCGGCTTTCGTCGCTTCGTCGAGGATGGCCTGCTCCTGCACGCCCGCAACCGCGGCCTGAAGGAGGTGCTCGAGCGGCGGCTCCCCGGCAAGGAACGGGCGGAGACGATGCGCCGGCGGATCGAGCCGCTCATCGGGCGCCTCGTGGCGCGCGCGCAAGAGCAGGGCAAGCTGCGGCCGGACTTCAGCCCCGAGGACGTCGGGATGCTCTTCTGGGGCGGCGACCGCGTGATCGAGCTGAGCGCCGCAGTCTCACCGCAACTGTGGCGCCGCTACCTCGGCTTCCTGATCGATGGGCTGCAGGTGGAGGCTGCGACCCCGCTCGAGCAGCCTCCGCTGACGCGCGCGCAGCTCCGCCGCGTCGGCCGCGAGAAGCAGCGGCAATGAGCGCGGGCCAGACAGTGGCGGCGCCGCCGGCGCCGCAGCAGCAGCAGCGCGTGCGGCTGATCTTCGGCGCCCTGATGCTCGTGCTGCTGCTCGCCTCGCTCGACCAGACGATCGTCTCGACGGCGTTGCCGACGATCGTCGGTGATCTCGGCGGTCTCAATCACCTCTCCTGGGTCGTGACCGGGTACCTGCTCGCTTCAACGGTGTCCGGGCCGCTCTACGGCAAGCTCGGCGACCAATACGGACGCAAGAAGCTGCTCCAGAGCGCGATCGTGCTCTTCCTCATCGGCTCCGTGCTCTGCGGGATCAGCCAGAACATGACGGAACTGATCGGCTTCCGGGCGCTCCAAGGGCTCGGCGGCGGCGGCCTGATGGTGCTCACGATGGCGGTGCTCGGGGACATCTTCTCGCCCCGCGAACGTGGCCGCTACCAGGGCTACTTCGGCGCGGTCTTCGGGGTCTCGACCGTGGTCGGGCCGCTGCTCGGCGGCTTCTTCGTCGACAACCTCTCCTGGCGCTGGATCTTCTACGTCAACCTGCCTGTCGGCGCGATCGCCCTCACCGTGATTGCGATCGCTTTCCACGCGCGCACAGACCACGTCCGCCACCGCATCGACTACCTGGGCGCTGCAGTGCTTGCCGGCGGCCTCTCGGCAATCGTCCTCTTCTCGAGCCTCGGCGGCACCACCTACGCCTGGGGTTCAACCACGATGGTGCTCCTGATCATTGCCGGCGTCGGCTTGCTCGTCGTCTTCCCGTTCGTAGAACGGCGCGCGGCCGAGCCGATCCTGCCGCTAGAGCTCTTCCGCAACCGCGTCTTCGTCGTCACGAGCGCAATCGGCTTCATCGTCGGCCTCGCCCTCTTCGGCGCGATCACCTACCTCCCGCTGTACCTCCAGGTCGTCAAAGGGCACAGCCCAACCAGTTCCGGGCTGACTCTCGTTCCCCTGATGGCCGGTCTTCTCGTCACCTCGATCCTCAGCGGCCAGCTGATCAGCCGCTACGGCCGCTACAAGCCGTTCCCGATCATCGGCACCGCGATCATGGTCGCCGGCGTCTTCCTGCTCTCGCGACTCACCGTCGAGACTCCGATGTGGAAGACGATCGTCGCGATGGTGATCCTCGGCCTCGGCCTGGGGATGGTCATGCAGGTTCTCGTCCTCGCCGCCCAGAACGCCGTCCAGCATCGACTCCTCGGCGTCGCGACCTCCGGCGCCACCATGTTCCGCGGCATCGGCGGCTCGATCGGCGTCGCCGCCTTCGGCGCCATCTTCGCCAACAGACTCAGAAGCGAACTTGCCGCCAAGTTCCCCGGCGGCGTCCACATCCCGGCACAAGCCAATCCAGAAGTCGTCAAACACCTACCCGCCGCCGTCCACACCCCGTACATCGAGGCATTCGCAGCGGCTCTCCAACCGGTGTTCCTGACGGCAACCGGAATCATCTTCTTCGCCTTTCTGCTGACGTGGCTTTTGCGGGAGGTGCCGCTGCGACAGACCTCCGCCGGCGAGGCCGTCGCCGCGAGCATCCCACCGCCGCGCGCCGGCGACTCCGAGCGCGAGCTGGTCCCCGACCAGGCCGCGACCGCCCCACGGCCCTAAAGGAGAGACACATGGTCGAACAGGAGATCCGCGTCCCGACCGCAGACGGCGAGATGACCGTTTTCACCGTCCGTCCAGCGGGTGAAGGCCCCTATCCCACGGCGGTGCTGTACATGGACGGCGTCGGCTACCGCGAGCAGGTGAAGAAGAACGCGCGCCGCTTCGCAGCCGACGGCTACTACTGCGTCGCCCCCGACCTCTTCTACCGCTCCGGCGAGAAGCTGAGCTTCGACCTCTCCCAGATGGGAGACCCCGACTTCCGCGACCGGCTGATGCAAATCGTCTCGAGTGTCCGGCCGGAGATGGTCGTCGCGGACACGGAGGCGATCTTCGCGGCAATCGCCGACGACCAGGCGGCCTCGCCAGGGCCAAAGGTCTGCGTGGGCTACTGCATGGGCGCACGCTTCGCCCTCCACGTCGCCGCAGCCCTCCCCGACGAGTTCGTCGCTGCCGCGGGCATCCATCCGGGTGCACTCGTCACCGATGAGCCCGACTCGCCCCACCACGACCTCGCCTCGGTGCGCGGTGAGCTCTATTTCGCCTTCGCCGAGAACGACCAGTCGGCGACGCCCGAGGTCGTCGAGCGCTTCCGGGACGAGCTCGCCGAGCAAAACGTGGCGGGGGTCGTCGAGCGGCTGCCGGGAACCAGCCACGGCTTCGCCATGGCCGACCTCCCCGTCTACGACCGCGACGCCGCCGAGCACCACTTCCAGCAAACGCTCCAGCTGTGGCGAAGCAACCTCGCTCCGCAGGGGATGCACGCATGAGCAGCTACACGATCGTAAACCCCCAAAAGAGATCGAAAATGTCGGACCGCTTCTCCGCGATCTCGGTCGATGGCCGACGATCCGGTAGCCGGCGGAGCGAGCCAGCTCGATCGCGTCCAGCGTCTCGCTCAGGGTGCCGATCTGGTTCGGTTTGATCAGAACCGCGTTTGCGCCCTTCTCGTCGATGCCGCGCTGGATTCGCTCGACGTTGGTCACGAAGATGTCGTCGCCGACCAGCTCGACCAGGTCGCCGAGACGCTCGGTCAGCATCCGCCAACCTGCCCACTCGTCCTCGGCGAGGCCGTCCTCGATCATCACGAGCGGGAAGCGAGAGACGAAGTCCTCGTACATCTCGATCATCGCCTCTGTGTCCAGCTCTCGCCCTTCCCCCCCAGCTTGTAGCGGCCATCAGTGAAAAGGCCTGACGGAGCCGGATCGAGGGCGAGCACGACCTTCCCTCTGTGGCCGGCTCGCTCAATCGCCTCGAGGATGGTGACGATGGCCGCCTCGCTCGAGGGTAGATCCGGCGCGAAGCCTCCCTCGTCCCCCGACGCCGGTCGACAGACCCCGTTCCTGGAGGAGCGCCTTCAGAGTCTGATAGGTCTCGGCGGCGAGCCGGAGCGCGTCGGCGAAGCTATCCGCCCCGGCCGGCACAAGCATGAACTCCTGCAGGTCGATCGAGTTCTGGGCGTGCGCGCCGCCGTTGATCACGTTGAGCATCGGCACGGGCAGCAGCGTCGCCTGCTCGCCGCCCAACCAGCGGTAGAGGGGACGCGGGCGTCGGCAGCTGCGGCTTTCGCAGCGGCCAGGGAGACCCCGAGCAAGCAGTTCGCGCCAAGCCGAGTCTTGTTCGGCGTGCCGTCGAGCGCGATCAGCCGCTCGTCGAGACCACGCTGATCCTCGGGGTCGAAGCCCCTCACCGCCGCGCGAATCTCCGACTCGACGGCCAGAGCCACGTCGAGCACGCCCTTACCGCCGAACCGGTGCGGGTCGCCATCTCGCCGCTCGACAGCCTCGTAACGTCGGGTAGAGGCGCCGGACGGAACTGCGGCCGGCCGAGCGCCGCTGACTCGAGGATGACATCGACCTCCAACGTCGGGTTGCCGCGCGAGTCGAGCATCTCCCTCGCCCGCAGGTCATGAATCTTGGAGCTCATTGAGTCACTCTCCTTCTCCTCGACCAAGGTCGGCCCCGGCGCTCGTCGGGAGCGGAGATCACCGCTGCCTGCCAACCGCCTGCTTGGGCTCGCTTTCGAGCCGGTCGGCGAAGATGCGACGGTAGGAGTCCTCGCCGAAGCTCGTCGGCAGCGGCTCCCCTTCGCGCAGCTTGAAGGTGCGGCTGCCGTCAGGGAGACGCTCGGCTCGTAGGAAGAGCGCGTCCGCCCCCTCCTGGGCGTGGAAGCCGTGGGCGAGGTCGTACATGTGCGTGACGTAGAAGACCTTGAGCCGTCGCTCGAGCAGAGCTCGGACGATCTGGCGCGCGATCTCGGAGCCCTCGCGCTCGTTCGTGGAGGCGAACGACTCGTTGCAGAGCAGAAGCGCGCCGGGCAGGAAATGGCGCGCGATCTCGCTCATCCGGCGCAGCTCCTCGTCGAGCTTGCCGCCTTCCATGGTCTCGTCCTCTTCACGCTTGAAGTGGCTGAAGAGGCACGCTGAGACGTTGGCGCGGAAAGATTGGGCGCCGACGAACATCCCTGCCTGCAGCATCAGCTGGGCCAGCCCGAGCGCGCGCAGCAGCGTCGACTTTCCTCCCTGGTTGGCGCCGGTGATGACGATGAGCGCTTTGCCGTCGGAGTCGACGTCGTTGGCAACCGTCCGCTCCTCGAGGTGCAAAGTGAGCGCGACGTCGTAGATCCCTTCGGCGACGAGCGAGCGCTCATCCGGGTCGAGCGGTTTGGGGAAACAGACCGGCTCCCCCTTCTCCGTCAGCCGCTCATGCAGGTTGAGGCAGCCGAGGTAGAAGGCGAGCTCGAGCTTGAGCGACGTGAAGAAGCTCTTGACGTGGTTGGCCGACTGCCCGACTGAGTCGGCAACGCCGTGAAGGCCGCGCGCCTTCAGCTCCTCGAGCGCGCGGGCGCCGGCTTCGTCCCGCGGGTGGATATCGAAGGAGAGACCGGACGAGCGACGGGTACCGAGGAAGCGCTCGAACCGCCTTCGTTCCCGCTCGCGCCTAACGACATAGTCGCGTCCTTTGAAGCCCTTGCCAAGGTAGGCGGTCTCGAGCAGGCCGCGCTTGAACTCGAGTTCGTTCAGATGCTGTTCGACCCTCGTCAGGTACTCGTCGGAGAGCTCGGTCTCGAGCATCGAGAAGAAGCGCTGGAAGCCCGGCGAGGCGAAGCCTTCCTTCTCGTGTTCGGCTAGCTGTCTGAGGCGGCGGAGCACATCGAGGTTCAGCCGCAGCGCGTTGACCGAGCGGCGAATGGTCTTGCTCGGCGTTGCACTGCTCCAGAGGCCGCCCGCCTGTCGCTCGGCAGCGAGCCCTTCTAGAGCGAGCTCGTAAAGCCGGCGCACGACCTGCGGACGGTCGAGGCAGTCGGCGAGGACGTGCTGGCGGTAGACGATTGCCTCCGGCTCGGTCAGGCTCGAAAGCGTCGCCCGGCGCGCGGTCTCGTACAGGAACTCGTCTCCTCCAGCCATCCCCCGCCAAAGCGTCTCGAGCTCGAGGTCCTGTGTCAGCAGCTCGTCGGGCGTCGGCCACTCGGTCATCGGGCTCGGATGCTTGGCCCGCTCGCGCTCCAAGTTCAGCTTGGCATTCGTGATGGCATGTGGGTTCTGTGAGCTGTCAACCATCGCCTGAAGGATCACGTCCTGCAACTCGGGCTTGATCTGGAAGTCCTGGTCTCGGTGGAGGAGGAAGACCTTCACAACGGGATCGTCTCCAGGAGGCGCTCGTAGGTCAGGCTGTACTTCTCGGCGATCGCCCAGGCGTAGGCGAGACCGTTCGCCTCCATCCGGATCAGCTTGAAGGTCCGTTGCGCCGGGTTCGTGGGCACGACCTGGCTGACCATGCTCACGGTCGCCTCGCTCAGCGAGGCAAGCTCGTCGACGAAGGTCACGTACACCCCGAGCGCGCCGAGCTCGAGGATCTGGCCCAGCACATGCTCGCCGACGGTGCGCGCGTCGTCGAGCGTGGTCGAGCTGAAGCTCTCGTTCATGACGATCAGGCTGGCCGGACTGGCCTGCTCGAGGATCCTGTGCACGCGGATGAGCTCGTCCTCGAACTTGCCACGCAGCGTCTCCACGTCCTCCTCCTGCTCGAAGTGGGAGAAGATGCGGTCAGGTAAGAAGAGACGCGCACTCGAACCAGCCACGGGCAGGCCCAGCGCGGCGAGATGGTGGAGTTGCCCGACCGTCCGCGCAAAGGTCGTCTTGCCGCCGTTGTTCGGCCCTGTGACGACGAAGACGCGCTCGGGCCCCTGCAGCTCGAAGTCGTTGGTCACCACCTCTGCACGGGCCGAAACGAGCTTGAGCGCCAAAGCGAGATCAAAGGAGTCGGACATCCGCTCTTCCTTCTCCTTGGGCGAGAGCTCCGGATACGAGAACGGCAGTCCCTCAGCGCGGAGCGGCTCGATCAGGTCGAGGTAGCCGAGGTAGAGCTGCACCTCGCGGTCGAAGCGGGCGAGCGTCGAATCGAGGAAGTCGTCGTTCCGTTTGCAATAGGCCGCCAGCTCGGTGAACTCCTGACCGTCGAGCTTGGCGATGCGGTCGAGAATCCGTTCCTCGACGTTGGTCATATCTGGGAAGTCGCGCAGCCGAGGGCGATGACTCCGCGGCTCGCTCTGAGCGAACTTCACGAAGACGGCCTCGACCTCGCTGCCGTAGTCCGGCTGCCCCTGCGGCTGCTCCACCGTGACGTGCAGGCCGTCGATGTGCAGTGCGTACTCGATTGAGTGGAGTTCACGCTCGAGCGACCGGGTCTCGGCGGCGAGCGTCACGAAGGCTTGCGAGCGCGCATAGTCAGTGAGGTAGGCCCCGAGCCGCCGCAGCCCAGCCGCCTTCAGGTCGAGCTCGGCGAGCTCGCTTGCGAGCTTCTCGACCGCATCGCAGTAGATGGCGATGGCGTCGAGAAGCCAGGCCTGCTTCTGTAGAGCATGGCGGAGCTTCTCCGCCTGGCCGAGATGCTCGCGCGTCCGAAGCATCTCGGCGGCGAACCGGTCGATCGGCGCGCGCACCTCGTCCCGCTCCAAATCGCGGCAGATGTCCTGCCGGTAGACGACCGACTCGAGTCCGCTGAGCGCGAAGTAGAAGAAGGGTTCGAGGTGGTACTCGCCGCGCCGCTCCTGTGTCAGCCGCGCCAGCACCTGGTCGAGGTTGAGGTCGCCGAAGTAGTCCGGCTCAACTAAAGCTTCGAGTTCCGCGTCAGGCGGGGTCGCCGAAAAGAGGATGCTCACGAACTTCAAACTCTGCCTAGAGGCGTCCATCAGCTTCCACCGGGTCTCCTTGCTCGGTAGAAGCCATCAGCCTCGAGGGCAGTTCCAGGCGGGCCTCATCGCCTCCAAGCGAGTCTAGATGATTGATGCCATGACTCAGGCGGTGTAGTTGGCGATTGCGCGGCTGGGTCGGCCGAGTTGGTGGTTGAGGCTGATGCAGGCGGCGAGTGCGAGGAGTCGGGTCGCGATCCGGGCGAGGAGGTTGCGCGGGGTGCGGGCGCCGTGGCGTTCGAGTGTGAGGAGGTCTTTGCAGGTCCAGAAGACCGACTCGATTCGCTGTCTGATCGGCGCGAGGTGTGGGCCTTGTTGCGGCTCGTTGCGGCGCGGTGGCCGCGCGATCTTGCCGCCGATCTCGCCAACAGCGGCGGCGAACTCGCTGCCGGCGTAGCCCTTGTCACAAACGATCGTCTCGCCGCCGGCGAGTGCGCGTGGCAGCAGCGTGAGCGCGACCTCCCGCTCGGGCCGGTCGGCGGCGACCAGGGCGGCTGCGCGCGGTGTCCCATCGGCTGCGCAGGCGAGATGCAGTCGCCCCCCCAGAACCAGCGTGAATGGCTGCGTGAGTAGCCGTAGCCGCAGACATCGGCCAGCTGCGAGCGGCGCACGGTCTCAAGCGAGCGGCCACATTCGACGGGGGTGGAGTCGAGCAACAGCAGATCGTCAGCGGCGCCGGGGCTCTGCGCCGCGAAGACGCCGATCAGCCACTCAATCGTTTCCGCCAACCGACGAGCCCGGCGGCGATCAGGGGTCCGGCGACGGCGCCGAGGTTGTCGCTCGCGCGCTCAAGCCCGTACGCCCGCCGACGAGAGCTTAGCGTGGAGGTCCGCGTTGACCTGGGCCTCCAGCGTGCGGATAGAATCGCCGCCACTGAAAGCGTCACGCGATGAAGCTCGCGTAACGCCCGACCGGTAAGCACTCCGGCGTGGCTGATGGCTTCTACGGATCGAGGAGAAGCCGCATGTCGACAGGCGACGGACTGCAAATACTCCAGAGCGCGACTGTCCTTCTCGTGGCGCCGCTCTATGCCGGTGTTCTCTCGCGCGCGGAGGCGATCGTTCAGTCGAAGCGCGGGCCGAACATCTTCCAGCCCTACCGAGACCTGGCCAAGCTGCTTCGCAAGGGCAGCACGATCTCCGAGCACGCCTCCTGGGTTTTCCGCGGTGCCCCTTTTGTCGCCTTCGCCTGCTACCTGACGGTTTCGGCGATCGTCCCGATCATCACCGACGAGCCGCTGCCCCTGGCTTTCCTGGCCGACCTGATCGGAGGTGCATTCGTTCTAGCCCTGGCGAGCTTCGTCATCTCACTGGCGGCCCTCGATACCGCCAGCCCACTCGGAGGCCTCGGCTCGAGCCGCACGACCTGGCTCGGCAGCCTGGCCGAGCCCGCACTGATCCTCGTCTTCTTCACGGTCGCGGCGCTCTCGCAGTCGGACAATCCCTACCTGGAGAACCACTCCATCGCCCATTCGGGCTCCGCCTACGTCCTGCCCACCCACGTCCTCGGCGCGATCGCATTCTTCATGCTGGTCCTGGCCGAGAACGGGCGTATCCCGATCGACAACCCCGCCGGCACGATCGAGATCTCGATGATCGAGGAGAGTCGGGTACTCGAGTACTCGGGCCGGGAGTACGCGATCGTCAAGTGGGCGAGCTGGATGAAGCTCTTCCTTCTCTCGGCGATCTTCATGAACGTCTTCGTCTTGCCCTGGGGACTCGGGCACGCGAACACGATCGCCGGCGGCTTCCAGGGCATCGCAGCACTCCTCGGCAAGCTCTGCGCCTGTGGCCTGGCGATCGTGATCATCGACAGCTCGTTCGCCAAATTGCGCTTCTTCCGCATCGCCGAGTTTCTCGGCGCCTCGTTTCTCCTGGCCCTGATCGGCATCGCTACCTCTTACGTCCTGCGGAAATGACGCTGCTCTTCACTGCCCAGAGCCTCTCGGCCACGTCTACCGCCGGAGTGTTGCTCGACCTGAGCGCCGTGGTGATGCTGCTCTGTGCCTTCGCCTGCCTTGGCTCGAAGCTCTTCGACCGCTACATCGCCTACTACGCCTTCCAATCGATCGTCCTCGCCTTCGCGGCCGGCGTTGTCGCCTACTCACTCGATGAGCCGGCTCTCTGGGCGCTCGCTGCCCTGACCTTCCTGATCAAGGGGATCGGGATTCCTCTAGCCACCCGGCGCTTCCTGCTCGACCGGCTCGAGCTGCACCGCGACGCCGCTGTCTCGACCGGGCTTTCGACCTCGCTGATCATCGGCGCCTTCCTGACCGCGTTCGCCTATCTGGCTATCAGGCCGAGCACCCTGCCGCACGGGCTTGTCGCCTCGGCGGTCGTGCCGATTTCGACGGCGATCATCCTGCTCGGCGCCCTTTGTATGGTCGTACGCCGGCACACCATCGCCCAGCTAATCGGTTGGCTGATCCTCGAGAACGGCGTCTTCCTCGGCGCCATCATCCTCACGGCAACGTTCCCGTTCATCGTCGAAGCCGGAATCTTCCTCGACCTGGTCGCTGCTGTCTTGATCATGATCACTTTCGTCTCCGGCCTCGCGCACCGGCTGGCCACTGCGACCGCCCCGGAGCTGAGGGAGCTACGGCATTGACCGCCCTCGTGATCCTCGTCCCCGCCCTGCCCCTGCTCGCAGCGCTCGCGCCCATCGCGCCGCTGCGCGCGCGGGAGCTTGGCATCGTCCTCGCCGCCACAGGGGTGGGCGGCTTCGCTTGCGCCGTCGCGGTCGCCGTCCACGTCGCCGGCCACGGCGCCTTCGAGGCCGGCTCCGGCTTCCTCTACATCGACTCGCTCAGTTCGTTCTTCACGCTCACGGTCGCCTTCGTCATCGTCTTGGCCAGTTTCGGCTCGATCGCGTATCTGCGCAGCGAGGAACGCCGCGAGGACCTGAACCGGCTCCAGATCCGTCTCTATGCCGCGGGCTTCGCCCTCTTCGGCGGCCTGATGCTCGCTTCGCTCGAGACCGGCAACCTGGGGCTGCTCTGGGTACTGATCGAAGCCTCGACGCTGGCGAGCGCCGTGCTTGTCGGCCTGGAGGCGCAGGCGCGCTCGTTGGAGGCGGCGTGGAAGTACATCATCATCAGCTCCTTCGGCGTGACCATGGCGCTGGTCGCGACGCTCTTTCTCTACTACTCGACCAGCTCACTCGCGCTCAGCCCGAACCAACGGCTGACCTGGCCGGCGCTCTTCCTGCACGCGGGCGCGCTCCAGCACGACAGCCTGCGGCTCGCCTTCCTCCTAGCCGTCATCGGCTACGGCACGAAGGTCGGCTTGGCGCCCATGCACACCTGGCTACCAGACGCTCACTCGGAAGCGCCAAGCCCGGCCAGCGCGATGCTCTCGGCGGCGCTGCTCAACACCGGCATGTACGCGATCATCCGCTTCCAGGCGATCGCAAGGCCCGAGCTAGGCCGCTACACGAACCACGTACTGCTCGTCTTCGGGTTCGGCTCGATCGTCATCGGGGCGCTGTTCATGGTCCGGAAAGGCAACTTCAAACGCCTTTTCGCCTATTCGTCGATCGAGCACATGGGGATCATCTCCGTCGCTCTCGGCTTCGGCGGTGTGCTCGGCCTCTACGGAGCGCTCCTGCATACGCTGAACCACGCGATCGGCAAGTGCGTCCTCTTCCTGACGAGCGGCGAGGTCGTACAGCGCTGGCGAACGCGCGACGCCGGACGCGTGGCCGGAGTGATGGCCCGAGCGCCGCTGGTCGGCGGCGTCCTGCTGCTCGGGTCTCTGGCCATCGTCGGCTCGCCGCCCTTCGGGCTTTTCCTGAGCGAGTTCACGATCATCCGTGCCGGCTTCCGCGGCTCGAGCGGGCTCGCCTTCCTCCTCCTTGCGCTGCTCGTCCTGGCCTTCATCGCCTTCGTACGCACTACCGCCGACATGGCCACCGGCGAGCCGGCAGCTAGTACGGATCCCGCCGTAGAACGTCAGTCGATCGTCGGCGCCTTGCCGCTCGTCGCCGGGATGGCGGCCCTCCTGGTGCTCGGCCTCTGGATTCCGGGCGGTCTTAACAGCCTGATCCTGCATTCGATCGGAGCGATCACATGAGCGCTTCGCTCAGAGACCTCAAAACGATCGAGCGCGGCGACGGAACTCTTGTCGCCCGAGTGGAGGAGCCGGAGCTCGAGTCCCTGGTCGTCACGCTGGCCGAGGGCGAGGCGCGCTTCGCCGACCTGTTCGGGACGCCGGAGGCTGACGGCGCAGTCACGGGCCGACTCGTCTACGCACTCGACGGGGAACAGCGCTACCTCGTGATCGAGTCGCCGCTCACCGACCTAGGGCACCCGCCGATTTCGGACGCCGAGCCGGCGGCCTTCGTCGAGGAGTGTGAGCTGTTCGAGCAGGTCGGGATAAGACCGAGCGGCGATAAAACGCTCAATCGCGTCTTCCTGCCGCCGAACGGAGAGGCCACGTTCCCACTCCTGGGCGGGGGAAGCCGTCGTGCCGTTCCCCGCGAGTTGCACGCCCCTCACCACGTTCGCGGCGACGCGTTCGAGTTTCCCTTCGGTCCGGTCCGCGTCGCCGGCTGGGAGTCCCTCTACATGGGCCTCGTCACGACGGGCGAGGAGGTTCTCGACCTCTACCTCTTCCACTGGCACAAGCATCGGGGTGTCGAGCGCCGCTTGCACGGTCTCGATCCGGCGCACGGCCTCTTCCTCGTCGAGCGAACTGACGGACTGTCGGCAGTGGCTAACGGAGCTGCCTACTGCCGGGCGGTCGAGGCCGCCGGAAGCGCCAACCCTCCGGGTCCGGCGGCCTCGACCAGAGTTGTTGCGCTAGAGCTGGAGCGGATCTACAACCACGCTCAGGCGATCGCCATCCTCTGCCAGACGACGGGCCTCTCCGTCGGGCAGGCGCAAGCAGAGATTGCACTCGAGCAGTTACTGCGGGTCAACCTCGCCGCCTTCGGCCATCGCTACCTCTTCGGCGTCGTCACCCTCGGTGGAGTCTCGCGGGCACCGGACGCTGATGCCGTCCGCCGCTTACTTCCTCCCGCACTCGATGAGTTGCAGAGGGCGGTTCGGGCCCTACTCAGGACGAACTCGCACGTCGACCGACTCGAGGCCTGTGGCATCGTCGGCGAGGAGATTGCGCAACGGCTCGGGCTTGTCGGCCCGGTGGCCAGAGCCTCCGGTGTCGATCTCGACACCCGGCGCGACCACCCCTGGCTGGGAGTGACGCAACCGCCGCCTGCGGTTCCCGTACGGCACGCCGGTGATGCCCTCTCCCGAATGGAGGTCATGGTTGCCGAAATCAATGAGTCCGAGAGGCTCGTGTTCGAGCTTCTCTCCGAAGCGGGTGGCGGAGTGGCCGAGGTGCCCGCCCACGCAGGCACCGGTCTAGGTTGGGCTGAGTCGCCGCGGGGCGAGGCGCTCGCCTACGTCTGCTTGGACGACAAGGGGCGGATCACGAGAGCGCGGTTGCGGCCGGCCCCTGCGCGGAACTGGCGGGCTTTCGACGACGCGGCGCGAGCCCGCAATGTCTTCACCGACATCCCGATCATCGAGGCCAGCTTCTGGCAGACCGTCGCGGGGTTCGCACGCTGATGCTCTGGTTCCTGCGCGGAATCCGGCGAGGGGTCGTGACGACGCGCTACCCACGCGCGCGTGACTCCTGGGCCGAGCAGCTTCCGACGCCGCCGGCTTTCCGCTCCGACCTATTGACACCGGAACTCGCGGCACGCTTGGCTGACGTCTGCGCTTCGGGCGCACTACGCCTCCAGAACGGCGACCTTCTGCTCGACCTTGGCTCCTGTACGGGTTGCGGCGACTGCGTCGCTGTCGGGGGCGAGACCGTCGTTCCGAGCGGCGAGTTCGAGCTGGCGAGCCGGGACCGGGCAGCCCTTGTGAAGCGCATCCCGATCGGAGAACGCCGATGAACGAAGAGCAGCGGCTGCCGAGGGAGTTGCACGACCGGGCGTTTGGCCTCTTCGGCCGCAGCCTGCACATCCGCACGTTCGACAGCGGCTCCTGCGCGGTCTGCGAGTCGGAGATCCGGCTGCTCTCCTCGCCCTACTACGACCTGCACCGGCTCGGCTTCTTCTTTACTCCGGCGCCACGTCACGCCGATTTGTTGCTCGTAAGCGGCGCCGCTGTCCGTGCGGCCGATACGGCACTCGAGAAGACACTCGAGGCAATCCCTGAGCCTCGAATCGTGCTGGCGGTAGGGGCCTGCGCTCTCGGCGGCGTCTTCGCCGAAGACGAGCTCGTGCACGGGCGGGTCGACGAGGTCGTCCCCGTAGACGTCTACATCCCCGGTTGCCCGCCAAGCCCGCTCGCACTCCTCCACGGTCTGCTCGTCGCCGTCGGACGTCTCGAAGAGAAGGTCACGGCCTTGCGGTTCGACCTGCGGGAGGAGGCGACTGCATGATCCACGCCGCCACCATCTGTCTGATTGCCGGCGCTGCAGCGTGGCTCGTGGGTGTCGCGGTCGGGACTCTCGCCCGGCGTTCGAGCGGGGTTTTCGGCGCGGCTACCGCCTCGGCAATCGGGGGCGCCGCGGCCGCTGTCGGCGGCGTGCTCGTCGCTGTTCACGGTGAAGGGGCAGCGCACACGATCGGTGCGGGCAACGTCGTCGGTGCGGTGACTCTGCGACTCGACCCCTTGGCCGCCGTCTTTATTGCGGTGCTCGGAATCGTCGCGCTGGCGATCGGCCTTTACGTGCCGCGCTATCACCACGCCGGCGCCGGCAGCGCCTGGTACCTCCCGGCGCTCAACCTGGCCTTCTTCGCCTCACTCGCTGTGCTCGTCGCCGGTAACGCGGTCGTCTTCCTCGTCGCCTGGGAGTCGATGACCCTCTTCTCCTACCTCGTCGTCCTCCGTCACCACCGCCGAGCCGGTGTCGCTCGCGCCGCCTTCCTTTTCTTGGCGCTCGGCGAGACTGGATTCGCGCTGGTCGTCGCGGCCTTCGCCATCCTCGCGACCCAGACGGGAACCCTTGACTTCGCCGGGATGGCAGCCGCTGCCGCCCACGTCTCGGCAGAGTGGCGCGACACGGTCTTTGTGCTCGCCCTCGTCGGCTTCGGGTTCAAAGCGGGTCTCGTACCCCTGCATATCTGGCTCCCCGAGGCCCACCCAGCCGCTCCAGCCGACGGCTCGGGCTTCCTTTCCGGGCTGGTGATCAGCCTCGGCGTTTTCGGGATCACCCTCTTCGCCTTCGAACTTCTGCCAGGCGGCCCACCCTGGTGGGGCATCCTGACCATGGGCCTCGGTGCCCTCTCGGCAGTGCTCGGGATCCTTTACGCGCTGATGGAGCGCGACCTGAAGCGCTTCCTCGCCTACTCGAGCATCGAGAACATCGGGGTCATCCTGACCGCCCTAGGCGGGGCAATGGTCTTCAACGCTTATGGCCAGAGGGAAATCGGGGCGTTCCTTCTTCTCGCGGGCCTCTACCACGTCGTCAACCACGGCGTCTACAAGACGCTCCTCTTCCTCGAAGCGGGAGTCGTCGAGCACACGACCGGTACACGCGATATGGACGAGCTTGGCGGGTTGATCCACCGGCTGCGTGCCAGTGCGGTGATCACCCTAATCGGCACGCTCGGAATCGCCGCCCTCCCGCCATTGAACGGCTTCGTCAGCGAGTGGTTGATCTTCCAGGGACTCTTCCAGGGCTTCAGGATCGGCAACAACTTCGTCGGCATCCTGATCGTCGTCGCCGGTGCCAGCCTCGCCCTCACCAGCGGACTGGCGATCATGGCCTTCGCCCGCGCCTTCGGCATCCCCTTCCTCGGCATGCCGCGCTCACGTGGTGCCGCGTCTGCCTCCGAGCGCGGTCAGCCGCTCGTCGGTCCGGGTCTACTTGCCGCAGCGTGCGTCGGGCTCGCCATCGGCGCGCCGGTCGTGCTTGCCGTCCTCGACCGCGTCGTCCGCGCCACAAGCGGCGTCGAGATTCATTCGCGACTGCTCCTGCCGCAGCTGACCGTCATCCCTGCCCACACGGACTTCGCCGCCTTTTCGCCCACGTACCTCGCCGTCTTCCTCTTGTGCGTCGCCGCTGTTCCACTGCTCATCTTCTTCAGCAGCCGTCCACGCGGACCAACGCAGATCGTTCCGGTCTGGGACGGAGGCATCCTCGACTTCCGCGCACGGATGCAATACACGGCGACCACCTACGCCAACCCGACCCGCGTGACCTTCGACGAGCTCTACAGACCGGAGTTCCACGTCGAGCGCGCCTCAGACGACCCGGCGGGGCGCTCCGGCCCCGTCCACTACGGCTTCAGCGTCATGCCGATCTTCGAACGCTTCCTCTACCGGCCGATCGTTCGCGCCGTTGAATGGCTAGCCGATCTCGTCCGGCCGATCCAGTCGGGCGACGTCAACCTCTACCTCCTCTACCTCTTCCTCACGGTCCTGGTCGCCTACCTCATCTACACCTACTGATGCGAAGCATCCCGAGATGCCTCCCTGTTGATCTCACTCACCTATGCGCAGCTAATGCATGGAGGTCCAGATTGCCGAGTTACCTGATCGTCAGGCTGTTCCACAACACAGGGCTGGCGATTGCGGTCGTGGCCCAGGCCTAGGATGAGCGCCGAGACCAACGGCCAGCTGCTTCGGATCTACGTCTCCGAAGCCGATACCTACCAGGGCAAGCCGCTCTACCAGCAGATCGTCGAACAGGCACGCAAGCAGCGACTCGCCGGCGTGACCGTCACGCGTGGCATCGAGGGTTTCGGAGCTAGCTCACGTGTCCACAAGGCGACTGCGCTCGCGGCCCGCAAAAACACGCCCGTCGTCATCGAGTTCGCCGACACCGAGGAGAAGCTCAAGGGCTTCGTGCAACATTGGATGAGATGGTGAAGAACGGCCTCGTCACGCTCAACGACTCCCGCCTGATCTGCTACCGGAGGACGTCGTAGCCTGATCCGCCCTCGGCAAGAACACGACTCCCGACTATGATCGCCGGCGGCACGGTCGATCGGCAGGAAGACGGGTAAGCGGCCGTGAGAGCGGGCTGGCTGAGTATCGGCGGCGGAAGCTCGAGCTGGCCGAGCTGATCCGAGCGCTGCTGACGGTCGCCAACGAGCGCCACGACGACGAGAAGCGGCAGAAGACGCGGAGCTTGCTGGCGCGCCTCGCCGAGGACGAGTTCCAACTTGCAGTCGTGGGTGAGTTCAGCCGTGGCAAAGCACCCTCATGAACGCGATCCTCGGCAAGCCATACCCTTCCGACCGGGGCCTTGCCGATGACGTCCGTTCTCACGAGCGTGCGTTACGGCAGCCGTCCGCGCGTGCTCGTGCAGCGGAAGGGCAGCACGTTGCCGATCCAGAAGCGCCTCGACGAGCTCGTCCGGTTCGTGTCGCAGGCAAGCGCCGAGCGTGAGGAGTTGCGGGTGGTCTCCTCGTGACCGGGCTGCTGCTCCGCCAATTTCAACGCTGACGCCTGCTCTCAGGTTGGTCGCTCAACCGTGATCCAGACAAGACGCCTGACATGCGGAACACGGAGCAGGCCCGAGAGGGCCTGTTTCCGCATAGGAAAAGAACGGGAGCGACGGGACTCGAACCGCGTTTCCCTACCGTCGAAGTGCGGCCTCCGAGACTCTCGAACCTTCGACCTCGGGCGTGACAGGACGGTCTTGGTGATTGCGGGCCGAGCGAACCCGAGTTAGGTGACGTCGCGGCGGGCTACGAGGGTGGTGGCTGCTAGCGCGAGGGCTGCGGTCCACGCGGTCAGGATGAGTCCGCCGGCGCTGGCGTGGAGGAGGTGGTGGGTGGTGAGGCCGATGAAGGCGTCTTGTGCGTGGACTGGGGCGAAGCGACCCACGGAGGGTACGAACGCGAAGAGCAGGTTCTCGGCGACGAAGCCCCACGCGAGCAGGCCGATGATCGCGGCGACCTGGCTGCGCACGATTGCGCCGAGTCCGACGCCGATAGCTCCCCAGAGCGCTGTGGCAGCGAAGGTGCCGAGTAGAAGGAGGGTGATCTGGCTGCCGTTCAGCGCGAGGTGGATGCCGCGAGCGGTAAGGGCGGCGTAGCCGATTGCGAACCCGAGGCCCTCGCCGAGAATGCCGAAGATCAGTCCTGCGAGAAGCCCGGCCGCGATCTTGGCCGCGAGCACACGCGATCGTCTCGGCGTGAAGAGGAAGGTTGGCCGAATGGTGCCGTAGCGGTACTCGCTGGTCACGAGCATGACTCCGGCAAGGGCAGAGAAGACGCCCGCGAGGCTGCCTACGCTGAGGACGCCGCGTTGATCCTCGGCGCTGACCAAGTTTGGTGCTTTGGTCAGCAGGCCCGAGAGCAACGAGAAGAGCAGGATGAGCGCGATCAAGCCGAGCACGAGTCCGATCGTGGTGCGCGTCGACCGGATCTTCAGCAGTTCGGCTTTGAACTGGGCGGTCATGACGCTGGCTCGGAGGTGAGCTGGAGGAAGACGTCCTCGAGGGAAGAGCTCTCCGCGATCAGTTCGTGGATCGGCACCTGCGCCGCGAAGGCGAGATCGCCGACATGCTCGCTGGTCGTTCCGTGCGCGAGCACCGTGTGCTCGTTGCTCGGTGTTGTCTCGATGCCTGCCTGCTGAAGGGCGGCCCTCAATTTGTCCGGCTCGGGGCTGCGGACGCGGACCGAGCCGCCGACGCGGGCGGTCAGCTGCCCGAGCGATGACTCGACGACGAGCCGGCCGCGGTTGATGATCAGCACCTGGTCGACGGTTTGCGCGACCTCCGCGAGCACGTGGCTCGAGATGAGCACCGTTCGCTGACCGGCAGCAAATGCCCTCAGAAAGTCTCTGAGCCAACGCACCCCTTCCGGGTCGAGGCCGTTGGCGGGCTCGTCGAGAACGAGCAGCTCGGGATCGCCGAGCAGCGCAGCCGCGAGGCCGAGTCGCTGCCGCATCCCGAGGGAGTAGCTCTTCACCCGCCTACCTGCGACGTCGGTCAGCTCGACAAGCCGTAGGACCTCGTCGACGCGCGCCCGAGGCAACTCCACCGCGTCGCCGAGCATGCGCAGATGGTCACGGCCGGAGCGACCAGGGTGAAAGTCGGTCGCTTCCAGCACTGCCCCGATCCGGCGAGCCGGCTGCTCGAGCTCCGAATACGGACTGCCAAACACCAACGCGTGTCCGCTCGTCGGTGCCGCCAGCCCCAAGAGGATGCGAAGCGTCGTCGTCTTGCCGGCGCCATTCGGGCCCAAGAAGCCCGTGATCGTGCCGGGCTCGAGGGCGAACGAGAGATCATCGACCGCGAGAAGAGTGCCGAATCGCTTGCTCAGCGAGTCGGCTACGACTGCCGGTGCCATCCAGCCATCCTTGCGCAACGGTCGACCCATCGGCCGCATTGTTCAGACAGTGCGAAGTGCTTCGGTTGGGGAGAGTCGGGCGGCGCGGATGGCGGGGAGGAGGCCGGCGATTGCTCCGATGAGGATGGCTGCGGCGAGGCCGCCTGCCCAGGCGGTGGCCGGGACGACGGCGGTCCAGTGTTTGAGGTGGGCGTAGATGAGGGTGGAGATGGCGCCTGCGGTGACGCCGGCGGCGCCGCCGAGGAGGGCGAGGAGGATCGCTTCGGCGAGGAATTGGGTGCGGATCTGTCCCTTGGTCGCTCCGAGTGAGCGGCGGAGGCCGATCTCGGAGCGGCGCTCCAGGACGCCGATGAGCATGATGTTGGCGACCCCGACTGCGCCGACGAGGAGCGACACGGCGCCGAGGCCGAGGAAGAGACTGTTGAGGGCGCCTTGGGCGTCGGCGCGGGCGGTGAGGGCGGAGGAGGGCTGGCTGACGTTGACCTCGTTGGGGGCTTCGGGGTTGGCGGTGGCGGCGAGGACGGTCTGGACGGCAGCGGTCTGGCTTGTGACGCTGCGCACGTAGATCATGGTCGGGTGGCCGTCGAGACCCAGCCACCGCTCGGCGGCGGGGAAGCCGACGAGGACCGAGTCGTCGATCTCGGGTGCCAGCGCTGCCGGTTTGAGGATGCCCGCGAGGTAGAACCACATGCCGCCGAGCCAGACGCGTTCGCCGGGATAGATGCGGTCGATGCCGAGCAGGCCGGCCGCCTGGGCGCCGAGCACGGCCACGGGTTCGCGCGCGGTGGCCCGGTTGAGGTAGCGGCCCCCGGCGAGGCTCGTTCCGATGGCTCTGGCAAGGCCGAGGCTCGAGGCCTCGACAGCGAGCCCGTTCGTGTTGACCGCGGGGATGAGAGGGCTGCGATAGACGTTGGCGCTCGTCGAGCCCGTGTACTGGACCTGCTGCACGGGGCCGATGCGGCGGATCATTCCAGGCGCGGCAAGCGGCAGCTCGGCGGTTTGGCCGAAGAGCGTCTGCCCATTGCTGACGGTGAGGAGGTTGGTACCGAGCTTGTCGATCTCGGCCAGGAGGCCGGCCTGAGACGAGGAGGAGAGGCCGAGCACGGCAACGATGGCCGCGACGCCGATCGCGATGCCGAGTGCGGAGAGGGCGGCGCGGACGCGGCGGGTGCGCAGGCCGACGCTCGCGACGCGTGCCAGGTCGGGGAAGCCGAGTCGCGGCGGGGCGAGCTCGGCCTGCATCAGGCGATGGTGTCCGAGATCACTCGGCCGTCCAGGAGCTGGATGCGGCGCGGGCAGCGCGCGGCGATTGCGTGCTCGTGGGTGATCACGACGATTGTGGCGCCGTTGCTGTGGAGCTGCTCGACCAGGGCCATGATCTGCTCGCCGGTCGTGCTGTCGAGGTTGCCGGTCGGTTCATCGGCGAGCACGATCGCCGGCGCACCGACGAGGGCGCGCGCGATTGCGACGCGCTGCCGTTCCCCGCCGGAGAGCTGTGGCGGTGATGCCTTCAGCCGCGAGCCGAGGCCGACGGCGTCGAGCGCGTTCGCGGCCTGGTCGCGACGGTCCGTTGCGGGGACGCCGGCATAGAGGAGCCCGTCGGCGACGTTGTCGAGGATTGTCGAGTGCTCGGCGAGGAAGAACTGCTGGAAGACGAATCCGATCCGCCTCGCCCGCACGGCGGCGAGCTCGCGATCTTCCAGCTCCGCGACGTCGAGACCGGTGATCGCGACTCGCCCGGAGGTGGGCCGCTCCAGCGTCCCCATGAGATGAAGAAGCGTCGACTTGCCCGAGCCAGAAGGACCGACGACCGCGACGAGCTCTCCCGTGCCGACGCTGAAGCTGACGCCTTGGAGCGCCGGGATCGGCGGGTCGGCGCCGTACGTCATCGTCACCTCTTCCAGCTCGAGCACCGGCACGGCTGCCCGAGGCGTGCCGCGGCCTGAGACGAGGGTCGGCGCTTCGGCGGTCACGAGGCGGGCACTACGACCCGCTGGCCGGGGGCGAGTCCGTTGCCGGACACTTGGACGAGACCTTGTGCGTCGTCGAACAGTCCGGGCGTGACCGCGACCAGCTGGTGTGTCCCGTCCGCTTCGACCTCTTCGATCGCGTAGCCGCCGCCGGCCAGAGCGACGAGGGCGTCCACCGGAACGGCCAGCACGTCGTGGACGCTTTGCTCGGTGATCGAGACCTCGACCGGCGCCGCGTCGAGGTGACCCGCCGCCGCGGCGTGGAGAAGGCGAACGTCGACGGCGATTGTCGGCGAGCTCGACCCCCCGGAACCGCTCTGGTCGGGCGGGGGTGCCGTCGCGACCTTGCCGACGGAGCTCACCACGCCGGGCGTCTTGCTGTTGTCGGGGAGGATCACGCTGACCCGGTCGCCAACTGCGACCTCCGACTGCTGGGCGGCATCGAGCGGGACAGAAACGTCATGGCGTGTGGAGCTCGCGGTCAACAGCGGCCCCGGCTGGACCGGCTGTCCGACGCTCGGCGTCACCGTCTTCACCCGCAGCGCGCCCGGCTCAAAGACAACCGCGCCGAGATCCAAGGAACCCGTCTGAGACAGTCCGCGCGACCGCTGCAAAGCGGAGATCGCTGCGCTCGTCGCCGCGGTGAAGCTGTCTCCGCTCGACACGCCGTAGCCGAGCGCTTGCAGGTTCGCGTTCAGCTCCGCGACGTCCCCGCCCGGAGACATGCCCGCCCGGAAAGCGCGCCAGGCCGGCGTCGAGCCATACAGAAGCAGTGTTGGCTCGCCGTCGATCGCATACAACCGTTGGCCCCGGCCGACGAGCCGCCCCGGCGGCGGCAGCATCGTGTAGCTCGAGCTGTCGCCGTAGGAGGTCGCAGACGACTCTGTTGCCCTCAGTGCCTGCCCCGCTTCCGCGAGTCCTGCCCGAGCCGATGCGAGCTGCGGTCGGTCGCCCGCTAGCTTCTGCTCGGCCATGAGGACCGAAGTCTCGTCCTGAGAGACAGTCTGCTTTGCCATCGTGCAGCCGGCAGCCGTCGAGCTGCTGCCGCGACAGGCCGTCTTCTCCGCTGTCTTGTCGGTCCTGAGCGTCATCCTCGCCTGGGTCAGGTCGGTCTCGTCGGCTGTGACACTTGTCTCCGCCGCCGCGAGCTGGGAGCGAGCAGAGGTGTCCGCTTGTTCGGCTTGCGACAGCGCGCTCGGCGCGTTGCCGGCGGGAACGGACACGGTCCAGGAGTCGGCGAAGCCGAGCGTGCCGTTGACCTGTGTTTGCGAGGCGAGCGAGGTTCGCTCCACGCGGCGGGTCGAGGTCGGCGAGCCGTTGTCGAGACTCGAGTCGTGAGGGCCGGCGGCGCTACCGGCGAATGGATCGGCCACCGCGATACCGATTCCGGCGAGTAGGACGAATGTTCCTCCAACCGCGAGCAGCCGGCGGCGGTCGATCCGGGTCCTAAGCACACTCACTTGGGGCCGCCTGAATTGAATGATCCAGGGCCCTTCTTGCCGCCCAACTTGAAGCCGTGGCAGGCCTGCAGCGCCGCCTGGAAAGTCGGGTTGCTCGGGTTCAGGTCGCTGGAGGAGTTGGCGGCGAGGTGGATACCGGCGTTCCCGTTGGCGCCGAAGATCGGATCGGGGAAGTCGGGGATGCCATGCTTGCGCATGCAAGCTGAGAAGGCGAGCGCCTGGTGCCGGGCCTTGGCCTGCTGGGCGGGGCTGAGCTGCGGGCCTTTGCCGCGGAGGGTGTTCCGGCAGGCCTGCGCAGCGGACTGGAAGGTCGCCGACTGGGGGTTGATCCCCGAGTTGGGGCCGAACTGGGTCGCGCCCTGGCTGTTCGGGTCGGGGAAGTTGGCTACGCCGTGCGCGCGCATGCACTGGGAGAACTTGAGCCCGCCGCCACCGATCAAGATCGCCTGACCGCCGTTGTCGACTTCCGGCGATGCGCTCGGCGTCGAACCTGGCAGCGCGCCCGCGGTTGATGAGTCTGTCGTCCCGTTCGTACCGAGGCTCGCCACTCCGGGTGATCGGCTTGCGGTCCCGCAGCCGGCGGCGAGCAGGGAGAGGACGAGTGTCCCGAGGAGGACGGCGTGGGCGTGGCGCGGTCGCATGGGCTGGTCACCTCGTGCTCGCGGCGACGGTGCCGCTGCCCAAAGGGATAGCTGGGGACAGGTAACAGCGAGGAAACGGGGGCTGTCACCCGGCTGAAACCCGATTGATCGCACCGGTGGGACGCACTCGTCGAGCGTTGCAGCTGTTCCTGTGCTGACCCTGAAGACGGGCCGAGGTCAGGATCGTTGGTCGGCTCAGCCGCCGGCATTCCTGATCGCCTCGTTGACCTTGGCGATCGTGAGCGCGCCGTGCGATGCCGGCAGGCACTTCTGTACGACCCCAAGAACTGCGGGCGAGTGCACGTCGATGCCCTGGGCCTCGACCATCGCCACGGTCAGTCCGCCGTGCGCGCTCGGGTCGGGGAAGTTGGTCACGCCGTGGTTGCGCATGCACTTGGCGAACGAGAGCTCGTCCGCGAGTTGGGTGCGCTGCTCCTGCGGCGATTGCTCCGGTCCCAGGCCGGCTGGAGCAAGGTAGTGGCAGGCGGCGTCGGCGGCGTTGAACTTGTGCGGGTTGCTTTGAGCGGCGGCTACGACCTGGGGCTTCGGGATTCCGCCCTTGCCCCCCGGGTCGGGGAAGCTCGGCACGCCGTGCGAGCGCATGCAGCGCGAGTAGGCGAGCAGTCCGGTCGGGGTGGCCGTGGTGGCCGTGGACGAGCCGACGCTTGCGACCCCGGGCGAGGCGCCGCCGCCGCAACCGGCCGCGAGCAGTGAGAGCGCGGCGACCGCGAGGACTGGGAGAAGGATGAGTGGGCGACTTCGCTGTGTCATGCGGCAAGCTCATCACCGCAACCTGAACGTTTGGGTGCCGAGGCTGAGAGGTGGCTGAGAGCTTCCTTAAGGGCCTCCGTTCTCGCTGTCGAAGCGGAGTGTGAGGATCGCACCTCCATCGTCTGCGTTGGTGACGGCGACGCTGCCCGCGTGGTCGTCGATGGTCTGCTTGACGATTGCGAGCCCGAGGCCTGAGCCGGGAAGGGCGCGGGCGGAGGCGGAGCGATAGAAGCGGTCGAAGACGTGAGGTAGGTCCGTGGCGTCGATGCCCGGCCCGTGGTCGCGAACCGTCAACTCGCCGTCGGCGAGGTGAACGTGGACGGTGCCGCCGGGCGGGCTCCATTTGATCGCGTTGTCGAGCACGTTGTCGACTGCGCGCTCCAGTCGTGAGCGCGCTCCGACCATGCGGTAGGGCTCCACGTGGCTCTCGAAGCGCAGATCCGGCGCCCGGTGCTCCGCGCGCTCGATCGCGGCCGTCACGAGCTCGTCGAGTGCGAGCGGCTCGCGCGCGTCGACAGACTTCCCGTCGCGGGCAGCCTGGATGAGATCGCCGACCAGTGCCGAGAGCTCCTCGGTGGCCCGGACGGCGGCGTTGAGCACGCGCTGGCGCCGTTCGACGGGTAGGTCCGGCCGCGCCAACAGCTCGATGTTCGCGCGATGCGCGGTCAAAGGTGTCCGCAGCTCGTGCGAAGCGTCCGCAATCAACTGCTGCTGAGCATGTTGCGACTCGTCGAGCGCTACGAGCATCGTGTTGAAGTCGACCGCGAGGCTCGCGAGCTCGTCCCGGCCGCTCACGGGGATCCGCTGGTCGAGATCGCGGGTCGCGCTCACCTCACGTACCGTCCCGGCGAGCGCACGCACTGGACGCAACACCGCATTCGCCGCCAGTCGTCCGAGCAGGGCGGCCGCGAGCGCACCTCCTAACGTCAGGAGGACGAGCAGCAGGCGGACGTTGGCGAGCGTCGCGTTCGCCTCGGTCACCGGGCGGACGGTCCGCACTAGCCCGTCGCCTGAGGAAGGCAGGCGCATCGTGTACAGATGCATCGCGCCGCCGCCGAGACGAACGTCCCTGAAGTACGGGGCCGACAGTCCGCGTGCGACCGACGTGTCGCGCGTGACCAGAGGCGGTAGCCATGGCCCTGCATTCGTCCGGCCGGCCACGCTCGGAATGACCTGGAAGAGGCCGTCCGCGGTCTTGCCAAACAGGAGGTGCCCCTTCTTCGCGGGCGGAATCCTCGGCGCGGCCTGCGAAGCGACCCAGATGCTCGCCGCTTTCTCGGCCGCCTGGATCAGCGAGACGTCGACCTGGTCCTGCAACTTCGAGCGCACGTCGAAGTAGATGACGAGCGATGCGATCGCGAGCGCGACGAACACGGCACCGCCTCCGGCCAGCGTCAGGCGCGTACGCAGGCTCACGGCTCTCGCAGCGCGTAGCCGACGCCGCGCACGGTGTGAATGAGACGCGGCTCCCCGCCCGCCTCGGTCTTTCGCCGCAGGTAGCTGATGTACACCTCGAGCGGATTCGAGGTCGGCCCGAAGTCGTAGTTCCAGACTCGCTCCATGATCAGCTCCCGCGTTAGCACCTGGCGCGGGTTGCGCAGGAACAGCTCGAGCAGCGCGTACTCGGTCCGGGTCAATTCGAGCGGGCGTCCGCCTCGGGAGGTGTCTCGTGTCTGCGGGTCGAGCGAGAGGCCCGCAAACCAGAGAGGAGCGTCCTCGCCCGCGGGACGCGCGCGCCGTAGCAGCGCGCGCACGCGGGCCAACAGCTCCCCGAGCGCGAACGGCTTCACGAGGTAGTCGTCCGCGCCGAGATCGAGACCGCGAATCGTGTCCTCCTCCGAGTCGCGCGCCGTCAGGATCAGAACCGGAATCCGATTACCAGCGGTTCGCAAGCGTCTACAGACCTCAAAGCCGTCCAGGTTCGGCATCAGGACATCGAGCACGACCGCGTCGAACTCCGCCTGCGCCAGCCGCTTCAACGCGTCCAAGCCGTCGGCCGCGGTCGTGACGCGGTGGCCCTCCAGCCCGAGTGCGGTCTCGACGGCGTCGCGCACGTCGGGATCGTCGTCCACGACCAGCACACGCCCGCCCCGGCCCTCAGCCACTGCCGAAGCGTATGCATCGCAACCTGAGCGAGCCGTCCCCGAAGCTGAGAGCTTGCTTAAGGCTTCGTGAGACCCGCGCTCAGCCGGGGATTCCGGGGCGGCTCAGCGGAATGCCGAAGCCGCCGTGCAGCTGGCGTTGGCAGAGGGTCATCTTCTGGTCGATCTGCGGCGAGTTCGGATCGAAGCCTTGCACGTTGACCAGATTGAACCCCCAGCCGGCGGGGCCGTTCGTTGGATCGGGCCAGGTCGGCACACCGTGGGAGCGCATGCAGCGGGCGAATCCCCGCATCGCGTTCAGGTCCCGCTGCGACTCGTTCGGGGTTGTCCGGCCGCCGCGTGGGAGCAGGTGCCGGCAGGCCTTCTCCGCGGCTTGGAAGGCGGTACTGCTGACGCCGAGTTGCTGCAGGCTGACCGTGAGCTTCGGCAGCTGGCTCGCCACTCGGCTGCTGTCCGTGAGGTCGGGGAACTTCGACACGCCGTGGGAACGCATACAGCTCGAGAACTCCAAGGCGACCGAGCGACCCGATCCCCCCGGGGAGCCTGATGAGGACGGCGCCTGCGTCGTTGAGCCAAGCTGCGCCACGTGGCTCCCCGCGGAGCCGCCGCACCCCGCTGCCGCCACGGCAAGCGCGGCGCCAGCGACGATCGCGACCGAGGCGCGCACGACTGCGAGCGTCGTAGCCGACACAGCGCTCACCCGAACGACTCCGGCGCGTTGTCTCCTAGCAGGCGCCCGCACTCGCTGAGCTTGGTCATGAACTCGGGCGCATGCGACGCGCCGTCAGAGATGCCGACCTTGGAGATCGGGAAGTAGGGGCCGCTGCGGCCGCCGCCGGTCGGGTCCGGGAAGTTCGGAATCCCGTGGGAGCGCATGCACCGGGCGAGCTTCCGGTCGGCATTCATCCACTGCTGCACCAGAGCTGGTGAGCAATCGTCGTTTCGTCCGCACTGGACTTCCTGTTGCTGCAGCGAGCCACCTGTCGGGTAGAAGCTTCTGCAGGCCGCCTGGGCCGACTGGAACTGGGAGCTGCTGACGCCGAGTTGCTGCAGACCGACCTTTGGCAGTTCTCCACTACTGGTGGGGTCGGGGTAGTTCGCTACGCCGTGCGAGCGCATGCAGCGGGAGAAGGCGATCGGTTCGTTGCGCTGCGCCGATGATGCGGTCTGCGCTGTGGTCGTCGTGGAGCCGAGCTGCGCCACGTGACTTCCCGCCGCGCCGCCGCATCCCGCCGCCAGCAGGACCAGACCTGCGGTGGCGAGGATCGCGGGCGGGGCGTGGAGGGCACGCTTCCTGGCGGCTAGCCGGTCCACGGGACCTCCTGGTTGGTCAGGCCGGTCAGGTGGAAGCACTCGTGTAGCGCGGCCGTGATCCGAGGGGAGAACGCCCCGCCCCCGTCGAGGCCCTGGAGTCCTTGCATCTGGAACATGTAGGGCGGGGCTCCCATGGCCACTGCGTTCGAAGGGGCGGCAGTGGGATCGGGCCAGTTCGACACGCGATGGGAGCGCATGCACTGGGCGAACCGCACGAGTTTGCTCAGCGTCTGCTGGGCCGCGGCCGAGCTCGACTGGTCGCCGGCCGGAAGCGCATGCCTGCATGCTCCTTCGGCCGTCTCGAACTGGGAGAGGCTGACCCCGAGTTGCTGCAGGCCGACTTTGGGCAGCCCGCTCGGCGTCTCACTGTTGCGGCCCGGGTCGGGGTAGTTCGGGACGCCCTTCGAACGCATGCACGTGGCGTAGGCGAGCGCAGGCGCCGGTTTCGTTGCGCTCGCGGCAAACGACGAGGACGCAGTCGCGGTGGCAGTCGTTCCCAGCTGCGCCACATGACTGCTCGGGGAGCCGCCGCAGGCCGCTGCCGATAGGACTAGCCCCACCGTGGCGATGACCTTGGCCACGCTTCCCACGATCTCGAGCCTCGCAGCCGTTCCTGTCCCGGAGCTGAAGATAAGGCCGGGCTTCAGCTGGCGCTCAGGGTCCTGGCGATACTTCCTCTGTGCGCGCTGACTCGCCACGGGTGGTGCTCGTCGAGGACGAGGAGCCCGTCCGGCTAGCGGTCGAACGCGCGCTCGGACGGGAAGGGATCGCGGTCACCGGGTTCGCCGACTATCCAGGGCCGGAGCCGGTCCTCGCCGCGGCCCCCGATCTGGCCGTGCTCGACGTCATGCTTCCGAGTGGCGACGGGTTCGAGCTGGCACGGCAGCTGCGAGTCTCCCGCGACCTCCCAATCGTCTTCTTGACCGCCCGCGACGCGGTCGAGGATCGGCTGGACGGCTTCGAGCTCGGCGCCGACGACTATCTCGTCAAGCCGTTCGCGCTCGAGGAGCTGCTCGCCCGCGTACGTGCGGTGTTGCGTCGAACGGGCCGGCTCGGCGCGGCGATCGAAGCCGGGGACGTCGTTGTCGACGAGGAGACGGGCCTCGCCACGCGGGAAGGTTCGCCGCTCGAGCTGACCGCAACCGAGCTACGGCTTCTCGCGTATCTCGTCCGCCAGCGCGGCCTCGTGCTCTCGAAGCACCAGCTGCTCACCCAGGTTTGGGGCTACGACGCGTATGACCCGAACGTCGTCGAGGTGCACGTCAGCGCCCTGCGCCGCAAGCTCGAAGCGTACGGCCCACGAATGATCCACACCGTCCGCGGCCTCGGCTACCGGCTCGACGTGCGATGAAGACCGGCTCGCTCCGCGGTCGCGTCATCCTCACCACGCTCGTCTTGCTTGCGGTCGTCCTCGCGGCCGTCGTCGCCGCGGTCACCCTCGCGTACCGCGCCCGACTCGACGGCGACCTCCGGAGCCGCCTTGTGAGCGCAGGCGCCCTCGTCGAGCAATCCGGCTCCGCCGTCCAGGCGAAGCTTCTTCTGGCGACCCTCGCACGGGAGGGGATCGCCGCCGACATGAGCGTCCGTGGACACGGCAAGGCTGCCCGCCCGGGCACCCCCGTGAGGCCCGGGTCAGGCACCAGGGGAGGTTCGACGGTCCCGGCGCTCCACGGCTCGCTGCTAACCCTCGACGAGGTCCTGCCCGACGGAACGCGTGTCACTCTCAGCGCCAGCCGCGCGAGCGTCGGCCGCGCCGTGAACAGCCTGCTCCTCGTCGAGCTCCTGGTCGCAGGCGCCGCGCTGGGGCTCGCCACCCTGCTCGTCGTCCGCGCAACCCGTACGGCCCTGCGCCCACTCTCCGCGGTAATCGAGACGGCAACGCGAATCGCCGACGGCGAGACCAAGCTGCGCCTCGAGCCCAACCGCACCGACACCGAGCTGGGCAGTCTCGCCGCCGCCTTCGACCAGATGGTCGACGCGCTCGAGACGGCGATCGAGGAGGCACGCGCCAGCGACGCCGCGACCCGCCGCTTCCTCGCCGACGCCTCCCACGAGCTTCGCACGCCGGTCGCGGCGCTCCAGGCGAGTGTGGAGACCCTCCTGCGCGAGCAACCCGAGCGGCCCGAGCGCGACCGCCTCGAAGCGGCCGTCGCCCGAGACAGCGAACGCCTCGGCCGCCTCGTCGACGATCTCCTCGGACTTGCTCGTCTCGAGGCCCACCCGGCTCGCGTAGCTGTGGATCTGGCGTCGGTCGCACGTCCTCTGGTCGAGGCGGCGCACGCACGCGCACCCCAGGCCGAGGTCACCCTGAACGCCGACTCCGGCGTGATCGTGCGCGGCGACCCCGACGCGCTCGAACGCGTCCTCCGGAACCTCATCGACAACGCGCTCGGCGCCATCCAGCCCACCGGCCGGATCGACGTTGGCTTGCACCGGATCAACGGGCATCTCCAGGCAACCGTCCGGGACGACGGCCCGGGCGTGCCCGAGGATCAGCGCCAGCGCATCTTCGAGCGCTTCGTCCGGCTCGATCCGAGTAAGCCTGGGCACGGCCTCGGGCTCGCGATCGCGCGACGCATCGCCCAACAGCACGCCGGCGATCTGACCTGTGACGACTCCTCGAGCGGGGCCTCCTTCACGCTCCGGCTGCCGACCGAGGCTTGACTTCCTCCGTCAGTGGTTGTGATCCGGGAACTTGCACTTGTCCGCCGCCCGGTAGAACTGCGGCGCCGTAGTGTCGATGGAACCCGGGAAGATGAAGATCACTCCGTCGATGTCCGAGATCACGCCGGCGCCGGAGTTGCCGAACGGGTTGGAGGGAACCGAGGTTCGAGGGTCGGGAAAGTCCGGGTAGCCGTGCCGGCGCATGCACGCCGCTGCCTTCACCATTTGCGCGAGCCACTGCGCCGTGGGGTGCGTGACCGAGCCGGGGCCGGGAGGACCGCCTCCCATGTACTTCTGGCACTTGGACTGCGCCGACTTCACGGCCGGCGAGGAAGGGTCGAAGCTGCCCGCCTGGAAGACGAATCCTCCTCCCGGCGAGGGGTCGGGGAAGTTGGGGACTCCGTGGGAGCGCATGCACTGGGAGTACCTCAAGGCGTCGGACTGCAGCTGCGCCTGACTCTCCGGCGCGCCGCGGCCGGATGTGCCGGTGGTGTTCGTCTGGCCCGCGTCGCTGCTCGATGTCGTCGTCCCGAGGTTCGCGACTGCCGGCGCCTTGGAGCCGCCGCAGCCGGCGAGCGTGATCGCGGCCGCAGCGAGGAGGAGCGCCAGCCCTCCCGCCTTCCATGCCCTGCGTCGTCTCATCTGCTCCGTCTCCCTGGTCGATGCGGATTCGGAGCAGTTGTACGAAACGACGGGTGACGCCACGGTGACGCCGCTTATTACCTGGCTGTTACCTGGTGCGTGGCATCGTTGGCCAGGTCCGACGGGAGTCGCGGATCGATGAGAGTCCTGGTAGCCGAAGACGACGAAGTGCTTGCGAAGGCCGTGGCGGCTGGGCTGCGCCGGGAAGGGATGGCGGTCGACGTCGCGCTCGACGGCGACGACGCCCTTACCCGCGTCGCGCTCACGAGCTACGACGTCGTCGTCCTCGACCGCGACCTGCCCGGCACCCATGGTGACGAGATCTGTCGGACCCTGGCTGTGGACAGATCGGCGAGCCGTGTCCTGATGCTCACGGCAGCCAGCACCGTCAAGGATCGCGTCGACGGCCTCGGCCTGGGCGCAGACGACTACCTGGCCAAGCCGTTCGAGTTCGCCGAGCTGGTCGCCCGCATCCGAGCAGTGGGCAGACGCCCGCCGATGCCGCCGCCCCGGCTCGCCTACCGTGACTTGAGTCTCGATCCCGTGCGGCGCGTCGCTTTTCGCGCCGGCCGGCGACTCCCGCTCACCCACAAGGAGCTCGCGGTCCTCGAGTGCCTGCTGGCCGCTGAAGGCAAGCCCGTCTCGGCCGAGCAGCTGATCAAGAAGGTGTGGGACGACGATGTGGACCCATTCACCGCCACCGTCAAGACGACCATCCATCGGCTGCGAGCCAAGCTCGGGGAACCACCGCTCATCGAGACCGTCCGCGAGACCGGCTACCGGATCGGAGGATCGTGATCCGCGTGCCGCGCCACACTGCCCGCCTGCGGCTCGCCGCTCTCTACGCCGGCCTCTTCCTCGTCTCGGGCGTCGCTCTCGTGGCGGGCACCTATGTGCTGTTCGAGCATGTGACCAAGCCGAGCACCCTACGGCTGCCGCAGATCCCTCCCGCGCCCACGGTCCGGCCTCTGCACCAGCTTCAGCCTCAGCTGCCGCAGGCGTTCCACAACCTGAACACCGCGCAGCATCAGCTCGCGCAGGATCAGAACCGGCTCAAGATCCTGGCCGTCGGCAAGGGTGGATCGCCGTTTGCCGGAGGACTGCTGGGGTTCGCCCCTCAGCTGGTACGGGACGAGCATCAGCTGAACAAGGACCAACACCGGCTGGCGGCCGCCGTGCGTCAGCTGGCCCGCGCCGAGCGCCAAGTGTCGCGGGCGGGATCGGCCCAGGCAGCACAGCGCGCATCCGACTCCCACGAGCTGCTCGTCGACTCTGGAATCGCGCTGGCGGTCGTGGCCGTGCTCGCCCTTCTGGCCGGCTGGGTCGTCGCCGGGCGGATGCTGCGGCCGATCCGCACCATCACCCGTACGGCTCGAAGGATTTCCTCCACGAGCCTGCACGAGCGGCTCGCTCTCGCCGGGCCGGAGGACGAGCTCAAGGAGCTCGGCGACACGCTCGACGACCTGTTCGCCCGTCTAGAGGCGTCCTTCGAGGCGCAACGTCGCTTCGTCGCTCATGCCTCCCACGAGCTGCGGACGCCGCTGACCCGCGAGCGCGCTCTCCTGCAGGTCGCCCTCGGCGACCCCTCCACTTCGGACGCGTGGCGGACCGCCGGCGAGGAGCTCCTCGCCTCCAACCGCGAACAGGAGACGCTGATCGACGCGCTCCTCACCCTCGCCAGCAGCGAAAGCGGCCTCGACCAGCGCGAGCGCGTCGATCTCTCCGACCTCGTCCGCGCATCCCTCGACGAGCGCCGCGGCGGGAACGCGCTCGGCCTTCGGATCGATGGATCCCTCGCGCCCGCCCCCGTCGACGGAGACCCCCGGCTCATCGAGCGGCTCGTCGCCAACCTCGTCGACAACGCCATCGCCCACAATGTCGAAGGCGGGATCGTCGACTTGTCCACCGGAGGCAGGGATGGCGGAGCCGTACTTGCGGTGACGAACACCGGCCACGTCGTTCCCCCTGCCGAGATCGACCGCCTCTTCCAACCCTTTCAGCGGCTCGACCCCGCCCGCCTGCACCACGGCGACGGGCACGGTCTCGGCCTGTCCGTCGTGCGGGCCATCGCCGTCGCGCACGGCGCCGCGATCACCGCCGAGCCCTTACTCGACGGCGGCCTCTCGATCGAAGTCGTCTTCCCGCCAGTCACCACGCGCATTCGGTCGCCTGCAAGCGCGGAACCTGCCTCACCTGACACGCACCCTAGAGTTGAGGTGGCTGGCGCCCGAGAAGCGTCTCCATAGGAGCCGCCGCCTGCCCGCCGCCGCCGCAGGAGGAGCGTAAACGCGGGATCCGTGCGGGATGCCCGCTGGGGCTGTTGTCTGAGGCACGAACAACCCGCAAACTGGCCGCTCCTGGATCTGCGACCGATCGACCTCCGGTTGGGTGGGCCGTTCGTCCTTCTTGCGGGGATTTGCGGCTGGGGCCGGCTGCGGGCGGGGACTCGCGGCCGCTTCGCGTGCGGGATCTGTGCGGGATGAGCGAAAAGGCCGGCCGCCCGTCTGGGCCTTCCTCAGCCCAGCATTTGTCTCATGGTTGAGCCACCTCGAACCTTGGGTCGGCACGCTGGATCACCCTCGGGCAGGGCAAGTTGCCAAGAAATTGCCAACGAATTCGACGACCTCCTGGCGTGTCCGGCCAGCGAGCGTTGCAGGGTGACCGGAGTCGCTCGAGTAGACATCAGACCGAGGACGACGCCCGCGAACGCGCGGGTCACGCTTCGCGTGCCGGCAGGGAATGCGGAGGAGCACGATTCTTCCCGTCGGACACGCCGATTAGGGTTCGGCGCGTGCTCGCGACGCTCGCCGCTCGCGGCCGGGAGACCGACCTCATTGACCTCCGCCTCGTGCAGCTTGGAACGGGAGAGCGGGAGACGTTGCGCGACGCCGGTGAGATGTGCGCGATCGTCCTGTCGGGGGCTGTCGCCGTAACGATCGGCGGCGTAGCGCTCGGCGCGGCGACTCGCCCCGGTGACGTGTTCGAGGTCGGCGGCGATGCGGTGTACGTCCCGCCGGACGAGACGCTGACGCTCGCCGCGCAGAGGGCCGCAGTCGTCGCGGTGGCGGCAGCTCCGCTCGCCGATCGACCCGCCGGCGCCCCACGTCTGATCGGGGCGTCCGAGCACGACATACGCACCGCGGGCACCGGCAACTGGTCGAGAACCATCCGCACGATCCTCGGTTCCGACGACGACGCAGGACGGCTCGTGCTCGGCGAGACGGTGAGCCCGCCCGGCAACTGGTCGTCTTATCCACCGCACAAGCACGACCGCAATGCGCCGCCCGACGAGGTCGCGCTCGAGGAGGTCTACTACTACCGCTTCAAACCGGAGGCGGGCTTCGGCGTGCAACTGCTCTACGACGAGAGTGACGAGCGCGCCCAGATCGTTCGCGACGGCGATGTCGTCGCGATTCCATCGGGTTATCACCCCGTCGTCACGGCGCCGGGCTATTCCCTCTACTACCTGTGGGTACTCGCCGGCGAAGGGCGCGAGCTCGTGCCGTTCTTCGATGGCAGCCACGCGTGGATCCAGGAGCAGGCGTCCTGAGCGGTCCCACGCTCCTTGCGGGACGCGTCGCGGTCGTCACCGGCGCGACAGGCGTGCTTGGCGGAGCAGTGGCGAGAGGGCTCGCCGAGGCCGGCGCATCCGTTGCAGTGCTCAGCCGGTCTCCGCAGCGTGCCGATGCACTTGCGACGGAGCTGCGGCGGGGAGGAGCGGACGCGCAGGCACTGGTCGCAGATGTGCTCGACGAGGAGCAGCTCGTGCTCGCGCGGGACGCGTCGCTCGAGCACTGGGGCGGGATCGACATCCTCGTCAACGCCGCGGGCGGCAACATTCCGGCCGCCAACGTCGACGAGGGCTTGTTCTTCGAGCTCTCGACCGAGGCGTTCCGCGATGTGGTGAGGCTGAATCTCGACGGAACACTCCTACCCGTACGCGTGCTCGGCGAGGCGATGCGCGCCGAGCCGTTTCCTGAAGGCGGGAGATCGATCGTCAACTTCTCGTCGATGGCCGCACGTCGCGCCATGACGCGCGTCGTCGGCTACGGCGCCGCGAAGGCCGCAGTAGACAACCTGACGCGCTGGCTAGCTGTCGACCTCGGTCGCGCAACCAGGGGACGGCTGCGCGTGAACGCTGTCGCCCCCGGATTCTTCCTCGGGGCGCAGAACCGCTCACTGCTCGTCAACTCGGACGGGACCCCGACACCGCGAGGCGAAGCCGTCCTATCCCGGACGCCCGCGGGCCGCTTCGGGGAGCCCGGTGAGGTAAGCGACGCGGTCGTGTGGCTCACGAGCCCGGCCGCATCGTTCGTGACAGGGGCCGTCATCCCCATCGACGGCGGGTTCGATGCCTTCAGCGGCATCTGACGGCTCGCCTGACGTTCCTGGCGGCGGCCCGTCGACCCTAACTGTCGCCCGCACGGCGGTTGGGAGTGACCACCGGCTCGAGTCGTCGGAGCTCGCAGTTCCTGAACGGTTGAGCGTCGTTCGCGGCCGCCCGCCCCATTACGAGGTGACGTGCGCGGCGGCGTCTTCCACGTGCGCACGAGAATCCGTTTCTTGCCAAGGCGTTGCCGTGGTGGCGGCAATGTTGCGATCGCTGATGCATGTGAATCTCGGCTCCGCCCACCACCCTCAGTCGTGTGCTATCAGAGTCCGTGGAGGACAGCGACAACGAATCGGGGAATCTCAGCTTGATCTGGTCTTAGATCAGGATGCTGCGTACGATCGCCGGGTCATGGCGATCGACCTTGACCGAGTTGAGCGCGAGACCGTTCGGCTCCTCGACGGCTTGTGCCGCCTTCCGAGCGTGTCGGCCGAGGGCCGCGCTCTAGCGGAGACGGCTGATCACGTCGAGGCGTTGCTTGCGGAGACCGGCTTTGAGACGCGGCAGCTGGATGCTGGCGCGGGGCCGCCCGCGGTGTGGGGCGAACTGCGCGGCCGGAGCGAATGGAAACTACTCCTCTACAACCACTACGACGTCCAACCGGCCGACCCGATCGAGCTATGGGAATCGCCCCCCTTCGAGCCGACGATCCGCGACGGGAAGCTGTTCGCCCGCGGCGCAGCGGACAACAAGGCGCAGATCGCGCTCCGACTCGCGACCCTTCGCGCGCTTCCGGGGCCGCCGCCGGTGACGATCCGCTGGATCATTGAGGGCGAGGAGGAGATCGCAAGCCCGAACTTCGAAGAGCTGGCTAGACGCCACGCCGATCTGCTGCGGTCCGATGGATGTCTCTGGGAGGGCGGTGCCTACCTGCGTGACGGGCGCCCGCTCATCGGTCTAGGCGTCAAAGGAGTTCTGGCGGTTCGTTTCGACATCGCACTGCTCACCAGCGACGCTCACTCCGGCTTCGCCGCCGTCGTACCGAGTGCGGCGTGGCGACTGATTAACGCGTTGGCGACGATTCGCGCCCCAGACGGCCGCGTGCTCGTGGATGAGTTTGAGAGCGACGTGCGCAGGCCGTCGGCCGCAGCGGAGGCGGCGGTCGCGGCGGCAAGTCCCGCTGACGACGATTTCCGCGAGGCGTACGGCGTCACAGACTTTCTCGGCGGGGTCAGCGGCCCCACGCTGCTCGAGCGGATGGCTTTCGCGCCGACCGCGAACATTGCGGGATTCCATTCAGGATACGAAGGCCCGGGAATGAAGACGGTGCTTCCGGCTCAGGCGAGCGCCTGGCTCGACTTCCGGCTCGTCCCGGACCAGCGGCCAGCCGCCGTGCTTGACCTCCTCCGCGGGCACCTTGACCGCCGGGGCTATACCGACGTCGAGATCACCGTGCTGGCGACGGCCGATCCGGCGATGACTCCGCTCGACGACCCCTTCGCCGCGCGGTGCATCGCGGTTGCCGAACGGCTGTCCGGTAAGCCTGCGTCCGTCGAGCCCATTGTCGGCGGGAGCCTTCCTTTCGTCGGCCCACTCGCTCGGCACGTCGGCGTGCCCGGCCTCTCGGTCCCCGATAACGCGACCTACTGGGGTACCGCTGCACACGCGCCGAATGAACACATCCGGCTGGAGGACATCGCGCCTGCCGCGCACTACTTTGAGGAACTGCTCGTCGAACTCGGCTGAGGGCCTCGACACACCGCGGACTCTCGCAAACAGACCTCAGGCGGCTACCCGACTCATCTGTCCCTGTCTCTACGGGACAGGGTCATTGCGCCTCGCCAAGATTGGGGTCGGTGTTCGGGTGATGCCTGAGCGCAGCGGCTAGGTAGGCGTCTCTTGGAGGGTGGAGAGGCGTTGTCGTGTGCGGCGGGCGAGCGGGATGATCCCTTTGCGTTCGTAGCGGTCGAGCGCCTCGTGCCAGGCGGCGATCGCGTCTTCGTGGCGTCCGGCGGCTTCGAGCACCTCGGCGAGGTCGCAGAAGGTATCTGCTTGAAGTTTCGGGGAGTCCGTTTCGAGGATGTACGTCAGTGCCTCTCGCGCGAGCCTCTCTGCCCCGGAGTGCTCGCCTCTGTGAGATGCGACGAGTGCGGTGGCCTGCCGCCAGAGCGACTGGGTGAGGGGGTCTTGTTGGTTGAGTCCTTGGTTGAGCTCTCGGGCCTGTAGGGCGCGTTGTTCAGCCTCCTCGTAGCGTCGGGCCAGACACAGCTCCCGGCCATGCCATCCCGCGTATGCGGAAACCCCCGCCGTCTGGCCACGCTTGTCGAGCCAGGCGCACCATGCGCCGAACCGATCCGCCGCGGCCTCGTGGTTGCCCGATAGAGCCTCGATTTCACCGCTCGGCCAATCGGCCTCACGCCCTAACTCGTGCGCGTGCCGCTCGGCCGCGTGGGCGAGAACGCGCGCCTCGTCGATCCGATCGCTCATGGCGAGCAGGAGCGCGCGGATCGAATCAGTCGCCCACCATGAATCGAGGCCATCGAGTAATTGCAACGCCTCGCCGACCGGGATCGGCCCCTCCATGAGCGCCGACGAGTAGAGCGCGTCAGAGCGGTTGTGCGGTCGGCCGACGAGCGTTTCGTAGCGTCGTGCCATTTCGGCCGCATGCGCGATCTGGTCGGAGCGGCAGCGGAAGTTGTAGGCGCCGTTGGCGAGCGCGAACCAGATGCTGGCGAGACCGGCGTGATCTTGTCTCTCCTCGAGCAGCGGCAATGCGGCGAGGCCAAGCTCCTCCGCTTCGTCGGCCGAGCCCTCGCCGGTCCAGAGCCGCATCTGTGCCGCAAGCGCGCGTGCGAGCGCAGCGCCGGCCGCATCCGCGTTGGCGTCGGCCCGTCGCGCAGCCTCTTCGAGGAGCGGCTCTGCGTCACGCGCGGCGAAATGGCTCATTGCAAACCCGACCTCCAGATGGACATCCGGCTCTTCGACGAGCTTCATTGCACGCCCCAGAAGCGAGTGCGCGGCCTCCAGGTCGCTGCGCCAGCGCGCGCGCTCGCCGGCGGCCGCCAGTCGTCCCGAAGCCTCCCGGGCAACATCACCCTCGGGCCGACCGAGCTCAGCCAGGTAGAGCGCAGCCTGCTCCAGGTGGTAGCCGAGGATCTCGTCCAGCTCGACGAGGCTCTTGCCGTGCTCCTCGAGCCACTCGGCGAAGCGGTGATGCAGGTCTGCGCGCGCTGCCTTCGGCAGCGCCTCGTAGGCTGCGTCACGGATCAGGAGGTGTCGGAAGCGGTAGGCGTCGTCGCCGGCCAGCTGACCGCGGTCGGGGCGAACGAGCTCCTTCCGCACCAGGGCGACGAGACGCCGGTCGACCTCTCCATCGCCGTCACCCAGCGCCGCGACGGCCCCGCGGTGGAAAATGCGGCCCTCCACGGAACCGTGCTCGAGGACTGAGCGTTCAGCCGGCTCGAGCTGGTCAAGGCGGGCAGCGAGCAGTGCCTGGATGGTCGGCGGCACCTCCACCTGCGCTCCACCGGAGTCCCGCACGAGGGCGAGCATCTCCTCGAGAAAGAGCGGGTTTCCCTCCGCGACCTGGACGATGCGCTCGTGTAGCTCGGGCGACACCTCGCCAAGCCCAGAAAGGAGTTGCTCCGTCTCCTCCGCGTCGAGCGGCTCGAGCAGGACGGTGGTCGCGTTCCACTTGCCACCGCCCCACGACGGGCGGCGCTCCAGCAACTCCGGTCGGGCCATACACAACAGCACGACCGGCACATCGCGCGAGAGGTCCGCGACGTGCTCCACGAGCTCGAACAGCGTCTCCTCCGCCCAGTGCAGATCGTCGAAGACCACGACCAAGGAACGCGCTCGGGCTTCCTGCTCGAGCAGCTTGCGGAACCCCCAAGCGATCTCCTCGGCGCTCGCCGGCAGCTCCGTCTCGCCGAGCAGTGACCGCAACGGCCGCGCCGCGTCCCCCTCCGGCAGCGTCGCGAACTGCTTCACGATCTCGACCACCGGCCAATACGTGATCCCCTCGCCATACGAGAGACAGCGCCCACGCACCACCCCTGCCTCGAGGCCCACCAAGAACTCTGCCGCCAGCCGAGACTTACCGACGCCCGCAGAACCGAGAATCGTGAACAGCTGGCAGGAGCGATCGGCGCTAGCGCGCGCGAACGCATCGCAGAGGGCTTGCAGCTCGCGCTCTCGCCCAACCATCGGCGTCGAGAAGCTTCGCTCCAGCTCACCAGTCACCCCGAGCAGCGGATACGCGCGGACCGGATCGGCTTTGCCCTTCAGATCGAGCCGCCGTTCCTCGCCCACGCTCACCGCTGGCCCGAACGAGGCGCAGAGTCTCTTCGCCGATCAGCACCTCGCCGGGCTGTGCCGCCTGCTCCAACCGCGCCGCGACGTTCACCGCATCCCCAGTAGCCAACCGCTCCTCGGTTCCCGTCACGACCTCGCCGGTGTTGACGCCGATCCGACCGGCGATACCCAGCTCGGGCAGCGCGTCGCGCATCTCGACCGCCGCCCGGCACGCGCGCAGCGCATCGTCCTCATGCGTCACCGGCACACCGAATACGGCCATGACCGCGTCACCGATGAACTTCTCCACCGAGCCGCCGTGTGACTCGACGATCCCCCTCATGCGCTCGAAATAGCGAGCCAGCAACCCTCTCAACGTCTCCGGATCAGTCGACTCGCCGAGCTCCGTCGACCCAGTGACGTCACAGAACACGATCGACACCGTCTTGCGCTGCTCCCGCTCTGCTGGGGCAGCGTCAAGGGGGGCGGCGCACGCGTTGCAGAAGCGCGCGCCCTCAGGATTCGCCTGCCCACAGCTCGCGCAAATCACCACCAGACGAGGCTAGAGCATCGACGCCCGCGGGCCTAACCAACAGCAAGCGCGAACCCGCCTGTCACTGTCGTTCCGGGACAACGACGAACTCGCCCGCGCAGGCTCGCTGCTGCTGAGGTCATGGCCGTGCGACCTTCGGCTCCATACGACTGCCATTGGGGAGAACCAGGCAGGTTGAGGCACGCGTCGGCAAGCGGCGGTTCCTCTAGCGGCCGGGCTAGTCTGGCTTGGTGGGTGCGGAGCGGCGGCGGGTTGTGGTGACGGGGCTCGGCATGGTGAGCCCGATCGGGAACTCGGTGGAAGAGTCGTGGCGGGCGTTGCTGGAGGGTCGGTCGGGGGCGGCGCCTATCTCTCGCTTCGACGCCGCGGGCTTGGCGACACGGTTTGCGTGCGAGGTGAAGGATCTCGACCTGGGCGAGTTCGTCGATCACAAGGCGGCTCGGCGGATGGACCGGTGCGCGCACCTTGTGTTGGCGGCGGCGCGTCAGGCCGAGTCGGACTCGGGGCTTGAGGTCGCGCCGAACGCGGAGGGTGTTGGCGTCGCGATCGGGACGGCGCTCGGTGGCGTCGGGTCGTTCGAGGAGTGTGTGATCCAGCTGACTCGCCGCGGGCCGGGCCGTGTGAGTCCTTTCTCGATCGTGCAAACGCTTCCGAACCTTGCCGCCGGGTGGGTTTCGATCGAGCTCGGCACGCGCGGGCCGCTGCTGACGGAATCGACTGCCTGCGCAGCTTCGAGCATGGCGCTCGGGGACGGCCTGGATGCGATTCGGCTCGGCCGCGCAGATGTCATGTTTTGCGGCGGGACGGAGGCGCCCGTGACTGCGGCGGCGGTCGCGAGTTTCGGCGCGATGCGAGCCCTCTCACTACGCAACGACGACCCGGCGACTGCGTCCCGTCCATTTGACGGCGCGCGCGACGGCTTCGTGATGGCCGAGGGAGCCGCGGTCCTAGTGCTCGAGGAGCTCGAGCATGCGCGTGCACGCGGCGCACACATCTACGCCGAGCTGATCGGCTACGGCGTCTCCTCCGACGCGAATCACGTCTCCGATCCCGACCCGATCGGTCTCAATCCCGCCCGCGCGTTGTGGATGGCCCTCACGGACGCAGGCGTCGACGTCGCCGAGGTCGGCTACGTGAACGCCCACGGCACCTCAACCCCTGCCGGAGACGCGGCCGAGACGCGAGTGCTGAAGCTTGCCCTCGGCGAGGAGAAGGCATACGCCACGCCGGTCTCGTCAACGAAGGGCGCGACCGGCCACACCCTCGGCGCCTCGGGCGCGCTCGAAGCAATCTTCACGATCCTCGCGCTCCAGCGCGGCATCCTTCCGCCCACGATCAACCAGGCCAGCGCCGACCCGGACTGCGATCTCGACTACATCGCGCATACAGCGCGAGAGGAGCAAGCCGAGGTTGCCATCTCGAACTCGTTCGGCTTCGGTGGCCATAACACTGCCCTCGTGTTTCGAAGGCTCGCCGAAGCAGACAAGGCCCCCCCGCAGCTCGGCCAAGCGCCTTAACGCCCTCGCGCCTGAAATGGCTGTCATCGAGGTCAGCGCTGAGACACTTCGGGCCTCCGGCGTGTACTCGACGGTTCGAATCGATCTCGAAGCTCAACTGAATCAGGGAGGGTTTGTCGCTTAGGCCCGAGGTCGTTGGCGGCATGTCGACCTTCGGCTTCGGCCG
>CAWIHQ010000005.1:0-39665 GCA_963835965.1 uncultured Actinomycetes bacterium | reverse complement strand
CCATGGAGGTGCTCTACCAACTGAGCTAAGAGGGCTGGAGACGCGGATTGTAGCCCCGTTCCGAGCGGGCGCCCGCCGCCGCCGCCGCGGGCTCCATGCCGATCTGCCCGCTGAGACCTTGTGCTGAGGATCACGATGGAGTAGGGTCGCGCGGTCGGCCAGGGAAACGGCCGAATCGAGAGGAGGAGTCTGATGCGGTGGCGCTCCATCCTCAGCGGAACTGGTGTCGCGATCCTTCGGGTGGCGTTGGCGGTCGTCCTCGCTGCGCTCTTCCTCTCCGGAGCCACGCCAGCAGCCGCAGCTACGCCGACCTGGCAAGAACTGACGAACCCGCCGCCGTTCGACCCTGGGGCGATGTTCTTGCTCACCGACGGCACGGTCATGGTGCAGGACCTGGGTGCTAGCGCAGGCGGTTCCCCGAACTGGTGGCGCCTCACTCCGGACAGCACCGGCAGCTACGTGGACGGGACGTGGAGCCAGGTCGCGTCGATGCCCGACGGCTACGCGCCCCATGCGTACGCTTCCGCCGTTCTACCGGATGGACGGCTTGCAATCGAGGGCGGCGAACAGCTCAACCGCGTACCGGCCGAGAGCAACCTTGGTGCGATCTACAACCCGCGCACGAATACCTGGACGATGGTCCTCGCTCCAGACGGCGGGACGTGGGAGCAGGGGCGCATCGGCGACGCCCCGAGCGAGGTTCTCGCCGACGGCCGTTGGATGGTCGGCGCTTCGGGCTGGACAACCAACAACGACGACGCCATCCTCGACCCGTCGACGCTGACGTGGACGACGACGGGTGGCGTCGGCAGGATCGACGGCAACGGAGAGGCCGGGTTCACGCTCCTTCCCAGCGGCAAGGTGTTGAGCGTCGATGTGCTCCCGCCGGCCTGCACGACGCGCAGCACCGAGGTCTTCGATCCGGCAACGCTCGCGTGGTCGAGCGCTGGCACAACTCCAACCCCGCTGATCGTCTGCGCGTCGGGAGGCGAGATTGGCCCCCAGCTCCTGACGTACAACGGCAAGGTCTTCGTGGAGGGGTGGACGAGCGCGACCGCCCTATACGACGTGACGACGGGAACATGGTCGGCGGGACCGACTTTCCCGGTGATCGGCGGCATGCAGTACGACGGGCAGGATTCGGGGGCCGCCCTCCTGCCTGACGGGAACGTACTCGTTGCCCTCAACTCCGGCCCCATTGGCCAGCCGCCAACCCATTTCTTCCTCTTCGACGGAACGAGCTTCACTCAGGTTTCCGACAACGCTACGTCCTCGATCCCGAACGGCAGCAACACCTACATGCTGCTCCTCCCGACGGGGCAGGTGCTCTACACCCCAGGGTTGGGCTCGACCAGCATGGAGATCTTCTCGGACTTTGGCTCGCCGAACCCGGCCGATGCGCCGATGATCACTGCCGTCCCGACCGACCTCGCCCCGGGCCATGGGTACGTGCTCGCCGGACTGCAGCTGAACGGCCTCTCCGATGGGGCCGCGTTCGGGGACGACTATCAGCCCAGCACCGACTATCCGCTCGTGCAGATCACCAACGACGGCACCGGCGCGGTCACCTATGCGCGCACGTCGGGCATGACGAACCGGTCGATCGCACCCGGGGTGCCGTCGTGCACGGCCTTCGCGCTCCCGAGCGGGATTGCCGCCGGATCGTCCCACCTTCGCGTGATCGCGAACGGCATCGCCTCCGCGCCCGTCCAGGTCACGGTCGGCAGCGGCGGCGGCTCCACCGGCTCGTGTCCCGGTTACACGTTGTCGCTGACAAAGGCAGGGGCCGGTTCGGGGACCGTGACGAGCTTCGCGGCAGGGATCGCCTGCGGCACGACGTGCTCGCACGTGTATCTGGACGGGACGATCGTCACCTTGACAGCAGCTCCGGCCACGGGTTCGACACTTGTCGGCTGGTCCGGCGGCGGCTGCTCGGGCACCGGTCCCTGCGTGGTCACGATGAGTGGCGATACGCCGGTGACGGCCACGTTCAGCCTCATCCCCGAGATGCTCGCCGTCTCCACGGCGGGAGGCGGGGCGGGAACGGTGACGAGCTCGCCGGCAGGTATCGAGTGCGGGACCGGCTGCAGTCACGCCTACGACTACGGAAGCTCGGTCACTCTCACCGCGAGTGCTGCCAAGGGCTCGTCCTTCGGCGGCTGGGCCGGGGCCTGTACCGCGACGGCGAGTTGCGTCGTCAAGATGACAACGGCTCAGTCGGTCACGGCCTCCTTCGTCAAGGACTGCGTCGTGCCCAAGCTCAAGGGCAAGCGCCTGAAGGCGGCGAAACGCGCGATCAAGACTCACGAGTGCCGGGTCGGCAGGATCAGGCACGCCTTCTCCACGAAGGTGAAGAAGGGTCGTGTGATCTCTCAGAAGCCGAAACCGCACAAGCTGCTCACGCGCGGCGCCAGAGTCAAGCTCGTCGTCAGTCGTGGGAAGAAGCGCTGATGATGGTGGTGATGATGATGATGGGGGCGGGAGGATTCGAACCTCCGTAGGCTGAGCCGACGGGTTTACAGCCCGTTCCCTTTGGCCGCTCGGGCACACCCCCTAGGGGAGCGCCATTGTAGCCCCGGGATCTTCGGCGGCTTCTGCCTCGACGATCCGTCCGTCGCGCATCGCGACGCGGCGCGGGGCGCGGGCGGCGAGGGTGATGTCGTGGGTCGCGACGACGACCGTCGTCCCGCGCCGGCCGGCCAGGCCCGCGAGGAGGTCGATCACGTCGGCGCCGGTCTTCGAGTCGAGGTTCCCGGTGGGCTCGTCGGCGAGGATCACCCTTGGCTCGTTCGCGAGGGCGCGTGCGATCGCAACGCGCTGCTGCTCGCCGCCGGAGAGGTGCGACGGCAGATGATCGGCTCGTGTTGCGAGGCCGACTTCCTCGAGCAACGCTCCCGCTCGTGCCGCGAGCTCGCCGCCGCGCACGTCGGCCGGGGCGAGCGCGGCCTCGACGTTCTCGAGCGCCGACAGCGTCGGGATCAGGTTGAACTGCTGGAAGACGAAGCCGAACGCTCGCAGGCGCAGGTGGGCCAGGGCGCCGTCGCTCAGGCCGGCGAGATCGCGGCCCTCGAACAGGATGCGGCCCTCGTCCGGACGGTCGAGCGCCCCGAGCAGCTGCAGCAGCGTCGTCTTGCCGGAACCACTCGGACCCTCGATCGCCACGAGCTCACCCGCGCCGAGGTCAAGGTCAACCCCGTCCACCGCGGCGACCGCGACGTCGCCACGCCGGAAGCGCTTCGCGACGCCGCGCAGCTCGAACAGCGGCCCCCCGGCGCTCACTCCACCCTCCGCAGCGCCTCGGCCGGACGCAGCCTGGCGGCGCGCAGCCCCCCGGCGGCGCCCGCGAGCAGGCCGCCGACGATCGCCAGCGCGATGCCGAGCAGGACGAGGTCCAGCGTGAGCGGCGCGTGCAGCGCGATCGTCTGCTTCGCTGTCCGCAGCGTCGCGCTGCCGAGGCCGAGCAGGTTCGCTCCGCTGCCGCCGGAGGTCGAGCTCGCGCTGAGCCTGTAGCCGAAGGCGTCGAACAGGGCGGCCGCGGCGACTCCGAGCGCGAGCCCGGCGAGCCCCCCGACGATCCCCTGTACGAGCGACTCGCCGACGACCTGGCGCACGACGAGGCGCTGCGTCCAGCCGATCGCCTTCAGCGTCCCGAGCTCGCGCACACGCTTGCCGACCGAGGAGAGCGTCAGCAATGCCGCGAGCAGGAAGGCGGCGGCGGCGACGAGGATCTCGAGCGCGAGCCCGAGGCTGTGGGAGAGATTCGAAGCGTTGACGAGCGAGCCGGTGATCTTGCCGGCGACCTGGCTCGAGCTCGCGACCTGGGCGGTGGGGCCGAGCCGGTCCTTGAGCTCCTTTTGCACGCTCGAGACCGAGCTGCTCTTGTCGGCGCGGACGAGGACCACGTTGGCGAGGCCCTTCTCGTGGGCGAGCGCCTGCAGCTGCTTCAGCGGCAGGTAGACGTCCGCGCTCTGACCGCCGAGCGGCGGCGAGACGAGCCCGACGACGGTGAAGGCCTCGCCGTTGAGCTCGAGCTTGGAGCCGACCTTCAGCTTCTCCTTCGCCGCGTACGTCCCGGCCACGAGTGCCTGATCGCCGCCGGCCCGCGAGAAGTAGCGGCCGGAGGTCACCTGGCTCGGCGTGACGAGCGCGATGTCGGGCTGGGTCTGGTCGACGCCGCCGATCGTGTACGGCGTGGTCTGGATGTTCGTCTGCGGCGGGTCGAGCACTTGCTTGAGCGTCTGCTGCGGCGTCGTGAATCTCGTGGTGAACTTCTGGAACCGCTTGGGCAGGCATTTCGCGAACGCACCGAACCCGCCTTGGTCCCGTCCGCTGCGGCGGAAGCCGCCCGAGCCGCCGCCGAAGCCACCGGAGCCGCCCCCGCCGCTGCCGCTGCCGGGTGCCGGGATCGTGACCCCGTTCTTCCGCAAGCACGCCTGTACCTGCAGCTGCTCCGCAGCCGTGAGCGGCGTGATCCGTCGGTGGATGTTGAAGGTCTGACCGCCGGTCTTCAGCTTCGCGACGATCTTCGGCACGGTTCCCGACTGGTGCTCGGCGACGAGCAGGAGGCCCTGCGAAACGGCGGCTACGCCGGAGAGCGACTTCAACCGCGTGCCCTGGCTCGTCGGGAAGGTGAGCTGGGTGCCCGGAAGGAAGAAGTCGTGCACGAAGTGCGTGCCGGGCTTGCCGAGCTTCGAGAGGTCGGTGATCACCGACTGGTTCGCCTGGAGCAGCTCCCGGTCGCCGCCGCCGAAGCCGCCGAAACCGGCGTTGCTCGTTTGCGCCGTGCGGGTCACCGTCAGGTCGGTCCCGATGCTCGAGAGCGGGCTCAGAGCGGTCTTCTGGGCATGGCTGAGGCCGTTCGACAAGCCGGAGATGACGATCACGAGGGCGACGCCGACAGCGAGCCCGAGCACGGTGAGGAGCGTTCGCGCCCTTCGCCGCAGCAGCTCGCGCTGGATGTAGCGGAGATAGAACACGCCGTCGAAGTCAACCACCCCCGGCTAAATCCTCGGTGAGTAACTGCTGAGGAACAGCTAAGTGGCGGCTACGTTCTCGGGGCGATGGACGACGCGCCGATCCGGACCGAGCAGCTCCGCAAGGTGTACGGGACGCTCGTCGCCGTCGACGGCCTCGATCTCGAGGTGCGGCGGGGGGAGTTCTTCGGGCTGCTCGGCCCGAACGGCGCCGGCAAGTCCACGACGATCGGGATGCTGACGACGACCGTGGTTCCGACCGGCGGCCGCGCGCTCGTCTCGGGGCTCGACGTGAGCCGGCACGCCGCCGACGTGAAGCGCCAGATCGGCGTCGTCTCACAGGCGAACACGCTCGATCGCGCGCTCACGGTCTGGGAGAACCTCTACTACCACGGCCGCTTCTTCGGGGTTCCGCGCGCTCAGGCTCGCGCCCGCGCCGATCAGCTGCTCGAGCAGTTCTCGCTCAGCGAGCGGGCCGAGTCGATGGTCTTCCAGCTCTCGGGCGGACTCGCCCAGCGGCTGATGATGGCGCGCGCGCTCGTGCACGAGCCGCAGGTGCTGTTCCTCGACGAGCCGAGCTCCGGCATCGACCCCCAGACGCGAATCAACCTCTGGCGGATCCTCGAGGATCTGAACCGCGCCGGCCAGACGATCCTCCTTACGACGCACTACATGGAGGAGGCGGACGTCCTCTGCGAGCGGATCGCGATCATCGATCACGGAAAGACGCTTGCGGTCGATACGCCTGCCGAGCTGAAGCGGAAGCACGGCGCCGAGACGGTGATCACCCTGACCCTGGAGGGGGATCCCGGGCCGCTCGCCGAGCGCGCCGAGCGGCTCGACGGCGTACGCTCGGTCGAGCGGGAGGGACAGATCGTCCGCGTCCACGCGGCGCGGTCCGAGGGGGTGCTCGTCCAGCTCGTCCAGGGCGCGGTCGAACTCGGCCTGTCCGTGCGCGACGCCTCGAGCCTGCCTCCGAGCCTCGAAACGGTCTTCCTCAACCTCACCGGAAGGGAGTACAGGGAGTGAAGCGCTATCTGCAGACCTTCGGCGCCCTGCTCGCGCGCGACATCCGCGTCCTGCGCCGCAACTTCGGGCAGTTCCTCGTGCGGACGATCATGCAGCCGCTCCTGTTCGTGTTCGTCTTCGCCTACGTCTTTCCCAAGATCGGCCAGGGCTTTCACGGCGGGCCGAGCGGGGTCTCGTTCTCCACCGTCCTCGTGCCCGGGCTGATCGCCGTGGCCGTCATGTTCCAGGGGATCCAGGCCGTCGCGCTGCCGCTCGTGCAGGAGTTCAGCGTCAGCAGGGAGATCGAGGATCGCGTGCTCGCTCCGGTGCCGGTCTGGGTCGTGGGCTTCGAAAAGATCTTCGCCGGCGCCGTGCAGTCGCTCATGGCGGCGGGCGTGGTCTTCCCGATCGTCTACCTCGTGCACGCGCACGGAGAGGCCCCGCAGGTGCACGTCTACGACCCCGCGCTGTTCGGGTTCGCCCTGGTTTTCGCCTCGTTCCTCGCCGGCGCGATGGGCCTCTTCATCGGAACCGTGCTCGACCCGCGCAAGGTGACGCTCCTGTTCGCGGTCGTCGTCCTCCCGCTCACGTTCCTCGGGTGCATCTACTACCCGTGGGCCGTGCTCACGCCGATCCTCTGGCTCAAGGTGCTCGTCCTCGTCAATCCGATGGTCTACATGAGCGAGGCGCTGCGGGCGTCGCTGACGCCGCAGCTCCCGCACATGCCGGTCTGGGCGTTCACGCTCGCGCTCGCCGGCGGTTCGGTCGCACTCTCGATCGTCTCGCTGCGGACCTTCCGGAACCGCGTCGTCACGTAGCGTCTTGCCGGTGGCGACCTACGACGTGGCGATCGTCGGCGCGGGGCCGGCAGGCTCGACCGCCGCGTACCATCTCTCGACCGCGGGCGCGAGCGTCCTGCTGCTCGACAAGGCGACGTTCCCGCGCGACAAGCCCTGCGGCGGCGGTGTGACCGGCCGCGCGGCCCGGCTGCTTCCGTTCTCGATCGAGCCGGTCGTGGAGGACGTCGTCGACCGGCTGGTGTGCGGTCTCCGCTACCGGCACCGCTTCACGCGCCGTTCGCGTGGCCCGCTGGCCTACATGACGCAGCGACGGCGGCTCGACCACTTCCTCCTGCAGAAAGCGGCGGAGGCGGGAGCCGAGGTGCGAGAGGGGGAGACGGCCGACGCACGCGAACTCGACGCGCGGATCGTGATCGGCGCCGACGGCTGCAACGGCCCCTCCGCAAAGCAGCTCGGGCTCGCCGACGGCGTCGTTCACGGCGTCGCCCTCGAGGCGAACTATCCGTACGAGCCGCGCTACGCGGGTGCGATGGTGCTCGAGATCGCCGTCATCCGCGGCGGCTACGGCTGGATCTTCCCCAAAGGCGATCACATCAACGTCGGCGTCGGCGGGAACGGGGAGGAGGGGCCGAAGCTGCGCGCCGAGCTGCGGCAGATGTGCGAGGCGTACGGGATCGACCCGGACGCAGCGCAGGACACGCGCGGCTACCGGTTGCCGATGCGGCCGCCCGGAACGCGCTTCGCCCGCGGGCGAACGGCCGTGATCGGAGACTCCGCCGGTCTCGTCGACCCGCTTTCGGGTGACGGGATGTACGAGGCGTTTCTCTCGGCAAAGCTGGTGGCAGACGCCGCGCTCGAGGTACTGGCCGGACGCGCCGAAGACCTCGACGCTTACCAGACGGCCGTCGAACAGCGGATCACGCCGCTGACGCGGGCCGGGTGGCAGGCGAAGCGCGCCTTCGAGCGGTTCCCCGGCACGACGTACGCGCTCGCGAGGCTTCCGGTCACGTTCCGGGTGCTCGAGAAGCTCCTGCAGGGAGACCTGCCGGACCCAGCCGTGGCACGCGGTATCGAGCTAGCCGCGATCCGTGCGATCTATGCCGTCTCGCGAGTGGCCGCCGGCGTTACGGAGCCTGGCTCCCGATCAGCTGCATCATCCTGAACATCGGCAGGTACATCGCGATGATGATGACGCCGACCATCATTCCGACGCCGATCATCATCAGCGGCTCGATGATCGAGGTCAGGTTCGCGATCGCGCTGTCGACCTCGTCCTCGTAGAAGTCGGCGATCTTGCTGAGCATCTGCTCGAGCTCGCCTGTCTCCTCGCCGATCCGGACCATCTGGCTGACCATGGGCGGGAAGATGGGATTGGCCGTCAACGGCTCGGCGATCGGGACGCCCTCCTGCACCTTGACGCGCACGTCGGTGAGCGCCCTCTCGACGACCCAGTTGCCCGCCGTCGAGCCGGCGATCTCGAGAGCCTTGATGATGTCGACGCCCGCGGCCACGAGGGTGGCGAGCGTGCGCAGCAGACGCGCCATGACAACCTTGAGCACGACCTCACCGATCTTCAGCGGGACGCGGAGCTTGAACCGATCCCACGCCTGCCGGCCCGACTCGGTCTTCTTGTAGCGGAGTGCACCCCAGACGAGGCCGATCGCCAGCGGGAAGACGATGTACCACTGGTGGCGGAGGACACCGGACGCGTCGAGGACGATCCGCGTCAGGAGCGGCAGCTGGCCGTTCAGTGAAGTGAAGATCCTCGCGAAGATCGGCACGATGAACATCAGCATTGCGATGAGCACGAGCGTTGCGAACGTGAAGACGACGGTCGGATAGACCATCGCGCCCTTGACGCGGCGCTTGAGCTTCGTCGCCTTCTCGATCTGGTCCGCGACACGGTCGAGGACGTTGTCGAGCAGCCCCGAGGCCTCGCCGGCCTGCACCATCGAGACGTAGAGCTCGTCGAACACCTTCGGGTGGCGCGCCATCGCCTGCGAGAGGAGGAGACCGCCTTCGACGTCGGCGCGGAGCTCGGCGATGACCTCCGCCAGATAGTTGTCGTCGGTCTGCTCCTCGAGGATCACGAGCGCGGCGACGACGTTCAGGCCCGCCTCGATCATCGTCGCGAACTGGCGCGAGAAGACCTGCATCGAGCGAGGCTTGATCTTCTTGAACGTCGTGCGCAGGCCCTCCTCCCCGGCTGAGGGAAGCTCGCGCAGGTTGTGCGCGAGCAGGCCGCGGATGCGCAGCTGCTCGCGCGCCGCCTCGAGGTCGGGGGCGTGGATCTCGCCGACGGTCTCGAGACCGTCGATGCTGATTGCGCTGTAAGCGAATCCGGCCATGGCTAGCTCTGGCAGGCGGTCGCGTCGGATCCCGTGATGCCCGACTGTGTGCATTTAGAGAACGTCGAGCTGGACGTGACGAGCACTCGGTTGTGGTCGCCCGGGTCCGTGATGGTCAGCGTGACTTGCTTCACCTGGGTGCTCCCCTTGTAGGTGCCGGTGGTGAGCTGGCTCCCGGGGGAGACTGATCGCCGAGAGGTTGTACGTCCGGCCGTCGGGACCGGTGGTGGTGGCCACATAACACGGCGCTCCCACCACCCAATTGATGTTCGCGTAGGACGAGTCCCGGAAGCACTCCATCGTCTTGTCGGAGATGGCCGCGGCCGTGGAGACACGGCTGGCACGGTTGATGGCGGTGGCCGCAGACGTGAAGGCGCCGAGCGTGGCGAAGATCCCGACGTTGAGCACGAGCAGCGCGATCAGCAGCTCGATGAGCCCGAGGCCCTCCTCGCCGCGGAGCTTCGCCACGAGCCGGCTCGAGCGGCCGCTGCCGAGGCCGATGACGGCAGTCGCGGTCACGACGCGGCGAGCAGCCTGATCTTGTAGCGGATGCCGTCGGCCGTGTCGACGAGCGTCAGCGACCGGCCGAGGGTGAGGGAGACGGTCCGCGCCCCGCTCGAATAGGAGCCGTTCGCAATCCCGATCCTCACGCTGCCGTGAGAGGCGCCGACGAGCCGGAACAGCGGGTTCGAGCTCGGGAAGCCCGCGCCGACCCTGACGACTTCGACCTGCCCGTTGACCGAGATCCTCGCTGCGCCGCTGGCTGCGAGCGTGCGAGAGGGGTCATGTGTGCTGGCGGCGCCTGCGGACGAGCCGGCCGAGACGCTGGCCGAGAGGGTGCCGGTGCTGGGCGTGGTGGTCGTTCCGGTTCCCGCTGCCGCGGTGGAGACCTGCTGCACGAAGGGGTTTTTCCCGGTGAAGTGGCTGAAGGAGTAGAGCTGTCCGATCGACTGCCGCGGCGCGACATCGGAGTTGGACAGCTTCAAGCTCGCCGTGGTCGGCAGAGCGGCGGCGGCTACGGTGCCGGGCGCCGTCGTCGAGGGCGTGGACGGGGCCGTAGGCGAAGCCGAGGCGTCGGTCGTCGTGGTCGCCGGAGGAGGCGAGCTGCCGGCACTGCCGTGGTGCAGCATTTTCGGCACCTCGAACGCCAGCACGGCCACGAGCACTACCGACAGGCCGAGGGCGACCTTCTTCGTGCGACGGTCCTTCGCCTCCCGCAGGTTCTGCATTCTCTTCTTGCGGCTCATGAGGTCCCTCCACTCGTGCTCGGGGCGGCTGAAGTACCGCTCGACGTCGTGGTCGTGGTGCCGGTCGTCGTCGAAGTGGTCGTCGTGGACGTAGTGCTTCCCGGAGTGGCCGGCGTCGCCGTCTGTGGCGGCTGCGGCACGAACGCGTTGACGGTGAGCGTCGCCTGGATTTGCGGCAACCCCTTCGGGCCGGCCGCGAAGCTGACCTGGCTCACGTCGAAGAGGCGTCCGGCGGTGTACAGCCTGTCGCCCTGGACCCGCACGAGATTGCGCACCCGCTGGAGGAAGCTCAGGAGGTTGTAGAAGCTGCCCGTGAACTGGACCTGGATCGGCTCGACCACGAACGGATCCGTCGCCGACGGCGCCGGGGACTGCTGCGGCGGTGCTGCTTGCCGCGTTGGGCTGGATCCGGTCGAACGAGATCCCGGAGTTCTGGGCGAGCGCGTTGAGCTGCAGGATGATGTCGGGCGTCTGCAGCTTGGTCGGCATCGCCATCGCCAGGCGGAAGACGGATGCGGAGCGGACTGCCGGCAGCGCCGTGGTGAAGGCGGACGAGCGGTTGCTGGCGATCTGCGCCTGCACCGCGGCCGTCTGCTGCTTCAGGCTGCTGGCGTCGGAGCGCTTCGGCCCGATCACGGCGAAGTAACCGACGGCGGCGACGAGGAGGAGCGCGCCCGCGACGAGCGCGACCTGGGCCCCCTTCGACAGGTTCTTCAGGCGGGCGGTCACGAGGCACCCCTTCCCTGGCGGATGTCAGAGACGATCGTGAAGCTGACGACGTTCTTGTTCCCGAGCGGTGACGTCTGGCTGTTCGTGAGCTGGACGTTCTCGAGGTCGGGGAGGACCTGAAGTCGCTCGAGGAGCCGTGCGACGCTCGCCTGGCTGTACGTGTAGCCGTTGATCGTCAGGGCGGTCGGCGCAGCCGGCAGCGCGCCCGGCGCCGTCGCGGTCGTGGGAGCGGCGGAGTCGAGGGGCACGGTCCCGGTCAGGCTCGTGAGCCAGACGTCATTGGGAAGGACGAGTGCGAAACGGCGGAGGATGCGATCCCACGCGACGCGCTTCCCGATCGCCGCGGCGAGGGCGAGTGACCGCTGCTCCCGCTGCGTGAGCACCGACCGGCGGAATGCCTGCGTGCTCGCCGAGAGGTGGTGCGCGGGAGTGGCGGCGAGTTCGGCCCGCGCGGCGGAGAGCGCCTGCTGCTGACGGTCGACGCTGCGGTTGGCGAGCAGGGCTCCTCCGACGAGGGCGAGCAGGACGGCTGCGCCGCCGATGGCGGCGACGAGGACGGTCGGGTTCGACCGCTCGCGCTTCTGCTGGACCTGCTGGCGGGGGAGAAGGTTGACGGCGCGCATCAGTCCTCGATTCCCAGTCCGATTGCGACGGCGAGGGCGCCGTCCTGGCCGTTGGAGCTGATGCCGTGCCCGGAGCCGACGCGTGCGAACGGGTCGGCGACACGGACGTGGATGCCGATCAGCTCCTCGAGCTGCTCGGCGAGCCCCTGAAGGTGGGCGCAGCCGCCGGTGATCGTGATCTCGGCGAAGCCCAGAGAGTCAGGCTGATCCTGGTAGAAGTGGAGAGAGGAGGCGAGCTCGCGGGCGAGGCCGTTGACCTCGCGGCGCGCAGCTTCGACGGCGCGGGTCGTGCGCTCGTCGCCCGGCTCCTCCGACGCGCGGGTGGAGATGTCGAGCGACCGCTTGACGCGCTCCGCCTCGCCGGCGTCGACCTCGAGGGCGCGCTCGATGGCGGCCGTCACGCGTGCGCCGCCCCAGTCGAGCACTCTCGTGAACTCGCAGACGCGCCCGTCGGAAACGGCAACCGTCGTGCGGTCGCTCCCGATCGAGACGGCGACGCGAGCGGCTTCGGCTCGCTCGCCGGCCGGCAGCGGCTCGCCGCCGACGGCCCGGAGCAAGGCGAAGGCCTCGATGTCGATGCCTACGAGCTCGATCTTGGCCGCGGTGCAGGTGGTCGTGAAGCGGTCGACGAGGTCCCGGTAGGCGACGGCGAGCAGCACCCGGTCGGGGCTGTTCGAGTCCTCCACGATGTGGTAGTCGAGCATCGCCTCTTCGATCGGGATCGGGAGCGTCTCGTAGGCGCGGAAGCGGATGGCATTGGCGAGCTGCCGCGGGTCGTCGACGACGGGGCGCTCGAAGACCCGGACGCCGGTGCGGCTGCTGCCGATGCCGAGCCGCACATTCTTGCGAGGCAGGTCGGCGGCCGAGAAGAAGGCGGAGATCTCGTTCGCGAGTGCCTCGGAGTCGCGCACCTCGCCTCCCGCCACGACATCCGGCGGAAGCGTGTGCTGGGCGGCCTTGACGAGCTTCGGCGAGCCGTTGTTGACGACGACGGCGGCCGAGAGCTGGGAGGCACCGATGCTCAGACCGACGACCTGCTTGTGCCGGCCGCCCGAGCTGCCGGTCGTCTTCGGCTGCTTCGGGGCGCGCTTGGGCAGCGACAGCTCGCGCTTGGCGCGCTTCGGCGACTCGTCCTTCGGCGACTCCTCTGCCGTCTTCGCCGGCGTCGGCGCGGCGGCCTCGGCCTTCGTCGACGGCTTGCGCTTGAAGGAGATGTCCTTCTTCAGAAGATCGGAAAGTCCACTCACTGTGCGGCTCCTGCGACTCGGAGGCCGCGGAGGGCCTCGGGGAGGTGGTCATCGGTACGAGGTGCGACTCCGCTGCGTGCGAGCAACGCCTCGAACTCTTCGCGCCGGCTCGTCACGTTGAACGCGGTCTCCTGGCTGATCTGCTTACGCAGCACCAGGTCGGCGAGGCACTGCTCCATCGTCTGCATGCCGCGCCCCGTGTTCGTCTGCATCACCGAGTAGATCTGCTCGGTCTTGCCCTGGCGGATGAGGTTCCGGACGGCGTCGTCGGGCAGCAGCACCTCGAGCGCCGGGACGCGCCTGCGGCCGTCGGCGGTCGGAAGCAGCGTCTGCGTGACGATTCCCTGGAGGGAAGCGGCGAGCTGCATCCGCACCTGGCCCTGCTGGGCGGCCGGGAAGACGTCGATGACGCGGTCGATCGTGCTCGGCGCGCTCTGCGTGTGCAGTGTCGCGAGCACGAGGTGCCCGGTCTCGGCCGCGGTCAGCGCGACCGAGATCGTCTCGAGGTCACGCATCTCGCCGACGAGAATCACGTCGGGGTCCTGGCGGAGCGCGCCGCGCAGCGCCTCGGCGAATCCCTTCGCGTCGGCGCCGATTTCGCGCTGGTTCACGACCGAGACCTTGTGCTGGTGGAGGAACTCGATCGGGTCCTCGATCGTCACGATGTGCATGGCCCGGCTGTCGTTGATCGAGTCGATCATCGTCGCGAGCGTCGTCGACTTACCGGAGCCTGTCGGGCCGGTGACGAGGACGAGGCCGCGGGGCTCCTTTGCCAGCTGGAGCAGAACCTCCGGCAGGCCGAGCTCGTGCGCCGACTTGATCAGCTTCGGCACGAGGCGGAAGGCGGCGGCCAGGGTGTCGCGCTGGAAGTAGACGTTGACACGGAAGCGCGCGACGCCCGGGACCGAATAGGAGAAGTCGATCTGACGGTCGATCTCGAGCCGCTTCTGCTGCTCGGTCGAAAGGATGCGATAGAGAAGGTCGCGCGTCTCCTCCGGCGAGAAGACCTCGAACTCCTCGAGCGGAGCCAGACGGCCGCGCACGCGCAAGAGCGGCGCCGACCCCGCGGTGATGTGGAGGTCGGAGGCGTCTTCGTTGGCGACGCGCTCCAGGAGCGTGTCGATGGAGAAGGGCTGCGGCGTCATGCGAGCGAGCTATCGGCGGCCGGTGTCGCCCGCTTTAGGGAGCCCGCCGGGAATCACTCGGTCGAGGGAGACGCGCCGCGGAGCGCGGCAGGCATCCCCCACGGCGGGTGACCCGCGGGTGAGGCGAATCACTCGGGTGGGGGGGACGAGCCGTTGCTTCCGCTGCCGATAGAGGCCGGGTCTGGGTACCCGTCCAAAGGAGAAATTGCATGCATTCCCTCAGACAGCGCTTGAACGTCCGGGACGAGAGCGGGTTCACGCTGATCGAGCTCCTCGTCGTCCTGATCATCATCGGCGTCCTGCTCGCGATCGCCATCCCGTCGTATCTGGGCTTCCAGAAGAGCGCGCAGCAGACCGCTGCCGCTTCGGATGTCCGGTCGGCGGTCCCCGACGCCGAGAACTACTACGCGAACAACAACAGAACTACACCGGGATCGACTTGCCGCTGTCTGCAGGCTGACGACCCCGGGCTGCAGGTCTTCGAGTGCCCGGCTGCCGAGACCCGGCATCGTGGATACGTCACGGCCAGCAGCGTGGCGGATGGTTCGACCCCGGCCGGACAGGAGTACTGCATCTCGGCCGTGGACGCGGCAATTACGCGGGCGTCGCAGGCCCCGGCGGCACCGTGGTCACTGAAGGCTGACCACGGATCCCTGCGCCGGCTGGACACGAGCGGCGCGAGCAGCCCAGGCTGGACCGGCTAGCGACACCGAGCAACTGCACCACCAAGAGGGCGCGGGAAACCGCGCCCTCTCTTTTGCCCGGCCTCTCCTCGTATCCCCCGTTTCAGGGAGGCCCGCGCCGCCGGGCCTGCCGATAGGAGCGACATGAACTCGACGTTGAGCACGCGCCAGCTCCGGCTTGTCGTCCTGCTCGTCCTCGTCGTGGTCGCCGCCGGCGGCTACATGGTCGTCACGCGGAACAAGCCGACCACGACGCAGGCGACATCGACGCCCGTGACCACTCCCGCAACCGGTCCCGCCACCACGACTCCCGCCCCGAGCAAGACGCACCCCCACACGGTGACGCCGTCGACGCTCAACACCCATGGACTGCCGGTTTCGGTCGTCCAGGCTCTCCACAAGCACTCCGTGGTCGTCGTCGCGCTGTACGTCCCCGGTGCGCAGGTCGACGCAGCCACCGCCCTCGAGGCGCAGGCCGGCGCGAAGGAGATGGGAGCCGGCTTCGTCAAGATCAACGTCTTCCATCAGCGCAGCGGCACGGCTGTCCTCCGCAAGCTCGGGGTCTTCAACACGCCGGCCGTCCTGGTCGTCCATCGGCCGTATCGCATCGACTCGGAGTTCAAGGACTTCGTCGACCGCGACGTGGTCGCACAGGCCGTCGCCGAAGCGCGCTGATGAGAAGGGGCGGCCGCCAGCAGGCAGCCGAGCCCGAGCCTCGCGAACTCTTCGTTCGCAGCGCGAGCCGGCACGGACGTCCCGTCGTGACGATGCGGGCCCGCGACCTCGGTGACGCCTGCGTCGTCGACGTCGAGGTCGAGGCGCGAGAGGACGGGGTGGAGCCGCGGTCGTACAACTTCGCCGACGCCCAGCAGGCGAGCACGTTCGTGACCGAGGCCGTTGAGGCGCTCGTCTACCTCGGCTGCGAGATCCACGCGTAGAGCGAGAGCGGAGCAGACCGTGGACCCGGTGCACGAGGGCGAATTCGTAGAGCACGATTCGGAGCCCGGCGCCGACATCATCGCGCTGCCGCAGCTCGAGCGGCTGCCTCCGGATCCCGACGGCGGGGACTCCGGCTATGGCCCGGCGAGCTTCACCGCCGACAACCGCTCGGCCCGCCTCGAGGCGCTCGAGCTCGTCCGCGCCGCCGTCGAGCTGGCCGACCGGATCGAGAAGGACGCGCAGGAGACCGCAAAGGATCGCTTGACGCGCACCGAGGAGGAGGTCCGGCTGCGCCGGCTCGCCCTCGACGAGCGCGAGACGCAGCTCGACCACTTCAAGCGCGACCTCGAAGCGGCACGCGAGGGACTCACGCAGGCTCAACAGGAGCTCGACGAACATCGTCGGCAGGCCGCCGAGGCAGCACAACAGGCGCAGGAGCGCCTGGGCGCGGTCGAGGGGGAAGCCGGCGCGATGATCGCGGCTGCGAACGAGCGTGCCGAGGCGCTGCAGGCGGAGGCGCGAGCGGAGGCCGACGGCATCGTCGCGGCTGCCCGCGCCGAAGCCGAGGCGGCCACGCAGACCGTGCACTCCGAAGCAGAAGCCGCCCTCGCGTCAGCCCGCGCCGAGGCAGACACCTTGCTGGCGGCCGCTCGCTCGGAGGCCGAGACGCTCATGGGTTCCGCGCGATCGGAAGCGGACGACCTGCTCTCCCGGGCCGGCGGCGAGGCCGCACAGACGGCCGAGAGCGCGCGTGCTGCCGCCGACGAGCTGATCGCCAGGGCAGGGGTCGAGGCTCGCGACGTCTCGGAGACCGCCCAGCGAGAGGCCGAGCAGCTGCTCGCTGCCGGACACTCCGAAACGCCCGTGCCGGAGGTTCAGGCGGAGCCGGTGCAGGAGCCCGAGACTTCGGCGCCCGAGCCGGAGACGGCCGAGGAGCCTGCTTCGCCCGGTGGATTCACGCCGCCGCCGAGCTCGCTCGAGGACCTCGCCGCGGCCAGCCGCCCGACGAAGTTCAGCATGGGCAGCCGCGGCCGCCGCAAGTAGCGCTCGCTCGGCCGACTGCGTCAACCCGAGTCGATGCTCAGCACCGGCTCGAGCCCCAGGAAGACTCCGAGACGCTCTGCCTCACGCCGGAGCTCCTCCCGATCCGACTTCCTGACCCGGCGTGCGAGCCGCACATCCAGCTCGAGACGCTTGCCGCGCTTGCGGCGCTCCCAGAGTCCGGCGGCGATCCCGTCCACGAGCACGAGCCGGACCGCTGCGGGCCCCTCGTAGCGGCCGCGGCCGTGGGTCGCGATCAGGTCGCGCACGGGTTGCGGGACGAACTGGTCGCGCTCGCGGAATCCCATCACGTACGCGTCGTACTCCGGTAGCAGTCGCACCTGGTGGCTCTGCTCCGGGAATGACCGGTCGCCTGCGAGCACGAAGCAGGAACGACCCGCGACGCATACCTCCTCCACATCGTCGCCGAGGCTCTCGAACAGCGCCCGGGCGTCCGCCACCTTGAACGCGGCCGAGCGCGCACCACTCGCGGAAGTCGGTCGGCCGAGCCGGGCCGTAGGCGCGCAGGAATCGGCGACAGACCTCCTGGAGCGCAGCCTCCGGATCCGTGACCTCCTGCCAGCCGTCGATCCACTGGTCCGGGCGCGTGAGCGTGATCCGCGACCCCTGCGGCGGTCCCTGGCAGAGCTCGTCGAGAAAGAACGCGAATCCCGAGCGCAGCCGCTCCTGCGGTGCGGCGCCGACCCGCTGCACGACTTCCTCTGCGAGCTCGTCGCGGAGCAGGCAGCGACCGTCCAGTACCTCCCAGACGGCCAAGCGAACCGCATCGACGTCCCCGGCGTCGAGGGCCGGATGGACCACCCCTGCCGGATCGGGCCACGCGGGCAGGCCCCTATCGGCCGAGCCCACAACCGCGCGCCGGGCCGCGAGCCAGAGCGGCAGCTCCTCGGCAGGGTGGAGATGAAGCGTTCCGCGCACGGTCCAGGCCTTGACCAGCGTTCGCTCCTCCCACAACGCTGCGCGGACGTCGGCCTGTGCAGCTCCCTCGAGCCGGGCAGCGAGTTGCAGCTCGGCCGATGCCTGGACCTGAGCGTGCACGCCGCAGAGCGCGCCGGCCACGTCGACGAGCCGGTCGGCGCTCGCCCGCTCGTCGAGCGACGAACGCGCCATCCGGCGCGACCGCACCTCGTTCCAGCCGATCTCGAGCACGGCCGGATAGTCGCAGCGGCCGGTCCGGCGGGGAGCGTTAGATGGTCGTGACGCGCGCGAGCTCTTCGAGCGACGTGAGGCCGGCGACGACCTTCTCGATGCCGTCGGCCCACAGGCTCGCCATCCCGCCGTTCACGGCTGCGCGGTCGAGCTCCTCGTGGCTCGCCTTGCGTGCCGCGAGTGCCGACAGCTCCTCGTTCATCTCGAGGAACTGGAAGACGCCGATGCGGCCGCGATAGCCGGTCTGACGGCAGCGGACACAGCCGTTCCGGCGGAAGAGCTCGGTCTTCCCGTGCCGGAGCTCCTCGGGGATGCGCGCGTTGAAGAGCTCGTCCTTGCTCGGCGTGTAGAGCTCCTTGCAGTGCTCGCAGAGCCGGCGCGCGAGGCGCTGTGCGAGAACGCCGGTGACAGCCGCACCCGTCAGGAACGGCTCGACGCCCATCTCGTTCAGGCGGGTGAGGGCGGCCGGTGCGTCGTTCGTGTGCAGCGTCGAGAGGACGAGGTGCCCCGTCAGGGCCGCCTCGATCGAGATCTTCGCGGTCTCGACGTCGCGGATCTCGCCGACCATCACGACATCGGGGTCCGAGCGGAGGATGGAGCGCAGCGCCGTGGCGAAGGTCAGACCGGCGCGCGGGTTGATCTGGACCTGGTTCATGCCGGTGAGGCGGTACTCGACCGGGTCCTCGACGGTGATCAGGTTGATCTCCGGACGATTGATCTCCGCCAGTGCGGCGAACGACGTGGTCGACTTGCCGGAGCCGGTCGGGCCCGTGACGAGCAGCGCGCCGGTCGGCCGGTGGGTGATCCCGGACAGCCGTTCCTGCATCGCGGGGCCGAGCCCGATCTCTTCGAGCGTCGGCGGCTCCTTCGACTTGTCGAGGAGGCGCATCACGACCGACTCGCCCTCGACCGTCGGCAGCGTCGCCACACGGACGTCGAGCATCCGGCCCGCCGCGGACGCGGAGAGGGAGATGCGGCCGTCCTGCGGCTTCCGGCGCTCGGCGATGTCGAGCTTGGCGAGCACCTTGAGGCGCGTCGTGACGCCGATCGCGCTCCGCCGTGGGATCCGCTGGGTCTCGTGGAGCACGCCGTCGATCCGGAAGCGCACGACGAGCGCGTCGCTCTGCGGATCGAAGTGGACGTCGCTCGCCCCGTCCTCGGCCGCCTCGAAGATGATCGAGTTCACGAGGCGGACGAGCGGCGCGTCGGAGATGCCGTCGTCGACTTCGAGATCGTCCAGCTCGTCCTCGTCGATCACCTCGAGCTCGAGCTCGGTCAGGCCGGAGCGGGCACCGAAGGCCTCTGCGGTCCGGGCGAGCCGGCCGAGCTCGTTCTCGATCTCCTCGCTCGCGGCAACGCGCAGCGCGATCGGATGGCGGCTCGCGAGGCGGAGCGCGTCGATGCCGTGGATGTTCTGCGGGTCGGAGATCGCGACACAGAGCGAGTCGCCCTCGAAGGCGTAGGGGACGGCGTTGACCTGCTCGAGGACGTGCAGCGGCATCGAGCTGGCGGCGATCGGATCGATGCCGACGCTGCCCAGTTCGATCACCGGCAGCCCGTGCTGCGCGGCGACGATCCGGGCAATCGCCTCGCTCGAGGCGAGCCCCTCGTCGATCAGCACCTGCACCACGGACGTGGTCTTCGCTCTCTCCCGGAGGACGTCGAACTTCGCCTCGGGGATCAGGCCGGTCTGCTCGAGCAGGTCGACGACCAGCTCGCCCATGAGTTGGGAGATCGGCGCGGGAGTGGCCGGGCCCTTCGGCGCCGGGCTCCCGTCACGGTTCACCGCAGGCTGGGCAGACACCGCAGTCGCCTCATGTCAGGTTGAGGTAGGCATGGAGGATGGACTCGCCGGCGAAGAGCGCGATCACCGCGCCCGCGGCGAGGAAGGGGGCGAACGGGATCGCGAGCCGCCGTGCGCCAGCGCCGTGTCGTGCGATCAGCACGACGCTCGGGACTAGGGCGAGGAGCAGGCCGAGCATGATCGCGACCGGCGTCGTCCGGCCGAGCAGCGCGCCGATCAGGAGTGCGAGCTTCACGTCGCCCATCCCCATGCCGCCCGGGTAGGCGAGGGCCGCGACGAAGAGAAAGCCTGCAGCGCCGAGGGCGCCGAGCGCCCACGCCGGCGACGGGTAGAACACCGTCTGCAGCACGAGCACGGCCGCCGCGGCCGGCAGCACGACGCGGTTCGGGACGATCCGCCGCTCGAGGTCGGTGGCCGTTGCGACGACGAGCGCGGCGCACCCGATCGCGGCCGCGACCGTCTTCGCCGTGAACCCGAACGCGAGCACGCAGCCGACGAGGAGGAGCGCCGTCGTGACCTCGATCGCGAGGTCGCGCGGCGGGATGCGAATGCCGCACCGGCGGCAGCGGCCGCGCAGGAGCGCATAGGAGAGAACCGGCACGTTGTCGTACCAGCGAATCGGCGTCTCGCAGCTCATGCAGGCCGAGCCCGGCCGCACGATCGAACGGCGTAGCGGGACTCGGGCCGCGACCACGCCGAGGAAGCTGCCGATGGCCAGCCCGGGCACGAACACGAGAGGGAGGACGAAGTCCATCACCTTGTTATCGACACCCGCGCAACGGCGCTTGAGCGCCGCGCTGCACTCAGCAGCAACGGAGATGCCGTTGCAGAAGTCGGTCGGCGGGTTGATCCAGAATGCGCCCGGGGGCTGCTGGATCGAGAGCGGCAGGATGGTGATCGGGGGGAAGGTGCCGCCGAACTGCTGCCCGAGGCTCACCACCTTGGTCCCCGAGACGAGCGGCCCTTCCGTCAGCGCGCCCTGCCCGGTGGTGACCGTATTCGTGGCGTAGAGGCCGCCCTGGAACGAGGTCTGCGACGGCCCGACCGTGATGCCGTTCGGGCCGTTGGACGCGAAGATGAGGATCTTCTTGTTCGGGTTCCAGTTGTTCCAGTCGCAGTTGTTGCCGCTGACGACCGCGCACAGCTTCTCGCTGTTGACCGAGATGTCTCCGCTGGCGTAGAGGACGGACTGGCAGTCACCGTTGTTCGTGCACGCTCCGCCGCTGCCCGTGCCCGTGTACGTGACCGGCGTGTTGCCCGACGTCGTCATGGTCACGTTGCCGTCGATGAAGACGGTGCCGGCGATCGTCAGCACCTGCGTCGTCGCGTTGTACGACAGCTGGCCCTGTGGGGTCGTGCACGAGTAGCTCGTGCTCGGCGTGAGGTTGAAGGTCGTGAGGACGCTGTCGTTCATCGTCGTGTCGTTGTCGAACGTCGGAGGCGTTCCGGTGCTCGTCGTGCACGGGTTCAGCGGGCCTGGCGAGGAGACGGTGTACCAGCCGCCGTCGGGGTCGCCCGTGCAGCTGGCCGGTCCCCAGCAGATCGTCGGTGCCATGACGCCCGCGAAGTCCGACGCGGCTCCCGGTGGCATTCCAGGTGGTCGGGTTCTTCACGTAGATGTTCGTGTCCTTCTTTCCCCCGGTCATCGGCTCGCTCGGGCAGGGGCTGTACTGCGTGCCGGAAGGCCCTTCGCACCAGCCGCCGACGTGGGCGGAGTTGATGGGCGCCGGCGTCGAGCAGCTGTTTCCGCTCACCTTCGCGCAGCCGATGAAGGCCTGCTTGTTGGAGATGTTGAGATTGCCGCCCACGTACACCGGCGCGTTCACGCCTCCATTGTTGGCCATGCACAGGTTGCCGCCCACGTACAACGGAACACTGATCGTGACGCCCTGGTTGACAGACGTGTCGCAGGTCTGGCCGGTGCCGGGCGAATAGACCGTGTTCCACACGGCGACGTTGTAGCTCGCCGGCAGCGGAGCGTTCACCTGCACCTTCGCGGTCATGTACCTGACGATCGCCGTACCCCCGGTCGGGTTCGTCACGGTCGACTTCGCGTGCAGGGTCCACCACCAGCCCTGGCTCGCGGGCGGGCCCGAGGTGACCGAGGCCACCGTCCCGTACCACTTGACCGTGCCGCCCGAGTACGTGTTCGAATTGGCAGTCGCCCATGAGCTCGGCAGCAGGATGCTGTTGCCGCCGCCTGCAGGCGGGATCAGGTACGCGTTGCCGACGTTGCCGGGGACGGCCGCCTGCGAGAGCACCGAGACACCGTTGTTGATTCCGGCCTCCGCGAGGGAGCTTGCCACCTGCTGCGCCTTCTGGACGTTGGCGTTCCGCTGGTTGCCCGCGGTGAAGACCAACACGCCGGCGAGCGCGATCGCCAAGACGGTCATGACGAGCAGGGCGATGACGAGCGACTGGCCGCGCTCGTTCCGGAAACAGCTGAGAGCGCGCCGCGTCATGAGACCGCCGCGTTTCGCAGCATCATGGTGTCGTTCAGCGTGTAGAGGTCGGCGTTGGCCGGTCGGCCGGGCCGGAGGTTCGCGTCCAGCGGCAGATTGACCGTGAGCTGCGGGTGGTAGCCCGTCGTGATCACCGAGGTGAAGTCGGCCTTGGTGGTGAGGTCCTGAGCCTCCATGACTCCGGTGCTCACGGCGCAGGTCGGGCCGACCTGGCGATAGAGGGTGAATGGAGCGTTGCCGCTGGACGAGGTCGCGCACCACGTCACCTGCTGGCCGCCGTTGACGCACGTGTCGTCGAGCGTGACGGTGTCGCCTGCCGTGCCGGCCGACACCGTCGTCAACGGCGGCACGTTCAGCTTGACCACCGCGGCCGAGCAGGAAGTCTCGACGTCGTTCCGCAGCTTGGCGAGCGCGAGGCGCCCGTCCTGCTGGGCCTGGAAGCGCTGGTTCAGATCGGTCGTCGCGTGGAGGCCACTGACCGAGACTCCGACGATTGCGGTCAGGACGACGCCGAGGATGGCCATCGTCGTGAGCAGTTCGGGCAGAGTCATGCCGTCCTCCCGTGCGAGCCACGCCCGGATCCGCGCAGCCATCCGCTAACCCGACTTGGCGTGCCTCGCCCGCCGGATCAGGCTCGCCCCGTACGGCGACCTGTTCTGGGGCTCGCCGGCCTCGGCGGTTCTGCCGCGCTCGAGCCGCAGGGTGATCGTCGGAGCGCCGGTGTTCAGCACATGCATGCCGGGCTTCGGGCTCTGCGAGACGACCATGTTGGCGGGATAACCCTGGACCGCCCCTCTGACCTTCCAGCCGAAGCCGCCGTCTTCGAGTGTCCCCGACGCGAACACGAACAGCTGGTTCCGTACGTCAGGCACGACCAGCACCTGCTTGGCCGCCTTGGCATGCATCGCCGGCTTGCTCATCGCTGCCGGCTTGTCCGCGGCGAGGCTGATGGTCGCGCTCACCAGAAGGACAGCAGCGGCGACGGCGGTAACGCGGGGAAGCGTGAGGATACGCCCGGACACGGCACGAGCATCGGAAGCTTGGAAGTTGGGCATGACCCCTCTAATGGGTGAAGTAGACGACGTTCGAGGTGAACGCATTGCCGCCCGAGGTGGTGAACGTCATCGCGCCGCCTGCCTCGGGCATGGCCCCGAGCTGCGCGCCGACGATCCGCTTCGCGCCGTCGTAGTTGGCGGCGTACCAGCCCTCGTTGAGGCTGTCGATGCGGACGTCGGTTCCCGTGTGCGGGGCGTCGATGATGTACCCGCCGCCGATGTAGATCCCGACGTGGTCCAGCCGGTTGAAGAACACGAGGTCTCCGGGCTGGAGCTGGTCTCGCGGAATGGACAGCGCGCTCGGGTCGTGCCACTGCGCGACGGTGTTGTGAGGCAGTGAGACGCCGAGCTGGGCGTACACGTACTGGACGAGCCCGGAGCAGTCGAAACCGCTGGGCGTCGCTCCGCCCCACAGATACGGAACTCCGAGGTACTGCAACGCGAGCGAGACGACGCCGCTGGTCGACGCACCCGAAATCCCGAGGGGCAGAGTGGCCGGCGAGGGGCCGTTCTGCAGCTCGCCGAGCCGTGTGTGGGCAGAGTAGAGAAGCTTCCGGAGCCGGTTCACCCGCGCCTCGGCCGCAGCGCGGCGCGCCCCGATCAGGACGGCGCGCTTGTGCGCCGCGAGCTGGTCGGAGAGAAGGGCAGCGGTGTCGGCGACGTGGAGGAAGTGCTGCTCGGCTCGTCCGAGCCTCCTGGCGTCGGCACGCGCGGATGCGAGCCGAGTGTTGGACGCGGCGATCTGCTTACGTGCAGATGCCAGCTGGGGCCGGACGTCTACCGAGAACAGCCCGGTGCCGGCTCCGGCTCCACCTCCGCGGCCGTAGACGGCTGCGAGCCGAAGCACCTCGCTCACGTAGCTGCTCGAGTGGTTGTAGCAGTAGACGGCTCGCGCGATGTCGAACTGTCCGCCGCAGCCGGCGAGGTAGCGAGCCGCGCTGAAGATCGCGTCCGTGGGGTTGTCCGGGTCGGCGACGCCGTCCCCGTTCGCGTCGACGCCCCAGCGCGCCCAGGTCGACGGCATGAACTGCATCCAGCCGACTGCTCCGGCCGAGCTCGGGCCGAGGTTCGCCCCGAAGTTGGTCTCCACCTTGTTGATGGCTGCGAGCACCGGCCAGGGGATGCCGTACGTCGCGCCGGCCGCCTGCCAGATGCCGCGCAGGGCCGCGAAGGACATCGGCCCGCTCTGTGCCTGACTGAACGCCATCACCGGCCCGCTGCTCTGTGCGGACGGCACGGCGGCGGCGCGCCTCGCGTGCGAGTGCGCGACGCGGAACGTGTCCGCGGCCGCATTGCTCGAGAGAGCCAGCGCAACGACGACCCCGAGCAGGGGGAGAAGCCGTCTCATCGCTACTGCTGGCCGGCGACTCGGAGTCTCGGCAGGTCCGTGGTCTCGTCGACCTCTTCCTCCGCGGCCGGCTCCGGCTCCGATTCCTCGTCGGGATCCGGCACGGAATCGAGCTGGACCTGCGCCGCGACGGCCTGCTCCTTGAGGGCGCGCTCGAGCGCGATGAGGAAGTCGTGGCGGTTCGACGAGGCGTTGGCTGCGATCTCGCGGTCGACCTTCCCGTCCAGCACGAGCTGGATCAGCGCCTTGCTGAACGTCTGCATCTGGAAGAAGTCGCCCTCTGCGATCGCTTCGGTGATCTCGTCGGGCTTGTTGTCGCGGATCAGGTCGGCGATCCGGGCATTTCCGATCATTACCTCGACAGCCGGGATACGCCCGCCGCCCATGTGGGGGAGGAGGCGCTGGCTGATGACGCCGCGCAGGACGCCGGCGAGGATCGACCGGATCAGCTGCTGCTTGACGGCCGGGAAGAACTCGACCATCCGCCCGATCGTCTCCGAGGCGTCGACGGTGTGCATCGTCGAAAGGACGAGGTGGCCCGACTCCGCGGCGGCAAGAGCCGTCTCGGCGGTCTCGGCGTCGCGGAGCTCGCCGATCAGGATCACGTCGGGGTCCTGGCGGAGACCGCGGCGGAGTGCCTGCGCGAAGGACGCCGTGTCGAGGCCGACCTCGCGCTGGTTGACGATGCACCCGTGGTCGCCGTGGACGATCTCGATCGGATCCTCGATCGTGACGATGTGCTGCCGCCGTGAGCGGTTGATGTGGTCGATGATCGCGGCGAGCGTCGTCGTCTTGCCCGAGCCGGTTGCGCCCGTGACGAGGACGAGGCCGCGGTGCTCCTCGGCGAGGCGCCTGACGCCCGCCGGCAGCGAGAGCTCCTCGAAGTTGGGGACCTCGCGCGGGATGACGCGGAAGGCGATCGAGATCGAGCCGCGCTGGCGGAAGCCGTTGACGCGGAACCGCGGCAGGCCGGCCGGCGAGTAGGCGCTGTCGAGCTCTCCGGTCTCGAGGAACGTCTGGAGCCGCTTCGGCGTCTCGGAGCAGACCTGCTCGAGGGCGAGCTCGAGGTCGCGCTCGGTGAGCTCGACCTCGCCTTCGAGTTCACCCAGGTTCCCGTCCCGGCGTACGACCGGAGGGCGCTCGACCTTCAGGTGAATATCGCTTGCGCCAAGCTCGACGGCGCGGCGGAGCACTAGTTCGAGATCCATGGGCAATCCCTCCAATCGGCCGGGTGGGGCAATGGCTTTAGCCCCTTCCCCCGGACGGGCTGACGCGTTTCTCGACTCCTCAACCGTTCGGGGTGTGCGACGAGACGACCGGCGCTGCGCAGCGCCAGTACTCGTGCTTGGGGCGGACTGAGATCAGGTTGCACGACTGGTTCGTCATGTTCGGCCACCCGTCGAGCCGGCCCTTAGAGCAGCTCAGCAGCGTCAGGTCGGACTTGCCGCTGACGGTGACGGGGTTGCAGGTGCTCAGCAGGCCGGCATCTCGCAGCACGCGGCCGTCCTTGATCGCGGCCATGAGCCCGATCAGAACGATTCCGACGATGAGGATCTTTACGAGCATCGTCTCTCCCGGCTTGTTCGCCCGTCTTCGTCGGCATCGGCCGTCTCCGAGCCGATCCCTCCTTCGGACGAACCGCGGTCAGCGCGCGATGAGCGCCTCGAGTTCTCGTTCGAGCTCGGCGAGCTCGTTGCCGTGCCGGCCGAGGCCGCCGCCGAGATCGTCGAGCGTCTGCTCGAACCGCTCGCGCTCCGCGGCGACGAGCTCGAGGAGGCTGTCACGTTCAGCCTCGAGCTCACGGATTCGCTGCTCGAGCCGCTCCGCGTCGTGCTGGGCGGTTTCGGTCTCGCGCGAGAGCTGCGTCGCGAGGTTGGCGAGCGCCCGGCGGTGCTCCTCGAGCTCTTCTCTCGTGGTCGCAAGCTCGAGCTGGAGCTCCGCGATGATGTGCTTCTTGCGGCGCCGGCGAAGCTGCCGCGGAGCGGCCTCTGCCTCCGGCGCCGGCTCGGCCGCGCGCGTTTCGTCACTCCGGCCGGCGACGATCGCCACCGCACCCAGGAACGCGGCCAGACAGATCCCGGCGGCGTACAACACGCCCGGGAGCCCGCCGACCTCGAGGTAGGCAGCCGCAGCGGCCGCGGCGCCCGTGCCGGCAATGCCCGCTGCCGCAAGCGTGCGTGCCGGCGTCCTCGTCACCGCAGGTGTCCGCCCTGGATGATCGCTACGAGCTCCTGCGTCTTCGTCAGTGCGCGCTCGAGCCGGCTGTTGCGGTCCGCAAGCTCGTGCTTGAGGCGGTCGACCGCCTCCTGGTCCCGGAGGCGCTCGAGGCGCATCCGCTGGAGCTCGGTCTCGAGCTCCTGCACGCGCTGCTCGCGCGCGGCCATCTCGCCGCCGAGCTCCTGCATCTTCCCGCGCAGTTCCTGCAGCCGTGTCGCCTCGGAGTCGAAGAGGCCGAGGACGCGTTCGAGCGACCGGCCCCACACCGGCGCCGCAGCGGCGGCGCCATTTGCGATCGGATCGGTGCCGGAGGATGCGACTGCCATCGACGCGCTGTCGAGCAGGGAGGCGAGCGTCGAGGCCTTGACGACGCCGATGTCGACTGCGCCGGAGAAGTGTTCGCGAATCCCCGCGATGCGCTCCGGGGTCGCGTCTGCGAGGACGACGCGGACGCTGCCGTCGCCGCAGCGGACCGGAGCGGCGCCGATGCGCGCGAGTTCCTCGCCGCCGACGCGGGTGGCGGATTCGCTGTCGATCAAAAGCGGCTGGTCGTCGAGGTATGGGAGCTCCCAGCTGCGCGCGGTCCCAATCGCCACGTCGCGCTCGTCGCCCGGCTCGACGCGCTGCTCGTCGTCGAACGTCGTCTCGCTCTCGAAGTAGTAGTCGTCCACTGCAGGGCCTCCAGTTCGTGTCTCTGCGGAGTTATCGGCTTTCCGAGCGCCGCTCTTTAGGCGCTTTTAGGCGCCGAACGCCTCAAACCTGCGCGAGATAGACGCAGACGTCACCGCCGGGGAGCGTGCGGCCGCTGCGCACGACCTCGTAGAGGACAGGGCCTTCCCCGTCGGGCAGCACCAGCTCGACGGTCTGGCCGGCCTGTGGCGGCACGCCCGTCTGCGGCACGAGCTCGTAGCCGTTCGGGCCCGGGACGAACAGCGAGTAGTCGATTTCTTCCGTCTCGGCGTCGGGCTCGTCTGCGACAACCTCGGTTGCAGGCTCGTCGCTTTCTGGCTCCACCTCCGGCCCTGCCTGCTCGGTTACGAGCTCGTCCGGGAGATCCTCGCTGCTGGGGACGAGCTCGGTTGCGAGCCTGCGAACCGCGGCGAGCGCCTCGAGCAGCCGTTGCGAGTCGAGCTGGAGCTTCGCATCGCGCTCGTCGGCGGCGGAAGCAGCAGCCGCGAGCTGCTCGATCGCGGAGCCGAGCTCCTGCTCGAGCACCGTCCGCTGAGCCAGGAGCGTCTCCCGCTCAGCGCGGTGCAGATCCTGTTCCTCCGCGAGCAGGCGTGTCCGCTCCTCGGCCTCCGCCTGGGACTCGGCGGCGGTGACCCGGAGCCGCTCGAGCTCGGCGACGACGCGGTCGCGCTCGGCCTCGAGGGCGATCTGCGATTCGCGCACGCGCTCTGCCTGCCGCAGCAGCTCCCGGGCCTCCTCGAGCTCGCTCCTCAAGCCGTCGCGCTCCTCGACGACACCGCGCAGCTCGGCGGTAGAGCTCTCGCGGACCTCGGCAAGGCTTTGCCGGAGCCGCTCTACTTCGGCGCGAGCCTCGTCGCGCTCCTCGGCGGCGGGGCCGACCGCAACGAGCCGCTCGAGTGCGTCGCCGAGCTCTTCCTGGAGCCGCTCGCGCTGGGCGCTGAGCTCGTCTCGCTCGCCCGCATGCGATTCCTGTTCTTCGACGAGCCGGCGCTCCTGCTCGGCGGTTGCGGCCTGCGCCTCGGCAAGTGTCGTCTGCAGTCCGTCCAGCTCCTCCCGGGCGCGCTTCTGTTTCTTCCGGAGCCGGCCGAGCTCCTCCTCCTGCGTGGCCCGAGTCTCGGCGAGGACGCTCTCGAGCCGGCCGACCTCGCCCAGCAGTCGCTCGTGCTCGGCGGCGGCGGCAGTCTGCGCCTCGGCAAGCGTGGATTCGAGCCGCTCGACTTCGGTGCGCAGCCCGTCCCGCTCCTCGGTTGCGGCGCCGACGGCGGCGAGCCGCTCGAGCGCGCCACCGAGCTCTTCCTGGAGACGCTCGCGCTGGGCGGTGAGCTCTTCACGTTCGCCGGCGTGCCGCTCGTGTTCCTCGGCGAGGCGGCGCTCGTGTTCGGCGGCCGAGGCCTGCGCATCCGCGAGGGCTCCGTGGAGTCGCTCGAGCTCGGTCGCGACCTCGTCGCGCTCCTCCTTCAGCCGCGCGAGCTCCTGCTCGCGCTCGCCTCCCGCCTCGGCGAGGACGGTCTGCAGGCGTTCGATCTCTGCGGTCGCGAGCCCGTGTTCTTCCTGCAGCCGGCTCAAGCTCTGCTCGTGCGTCGTCTGCGCCTCGGCGAGCGCTGCCTCGAGTCTCTCGATGTCGGCCAGCAGCTGCTCTTGTTCGGCGGCGGCGGCCTGCAGGCGCCCGAGCTCGGCGGTGGCGTGCTCGTGCTCCCGCAGCCGGGCAAGGTCCTGCTCGTGCTCGACCTGCGCTTCCGAGAGAGCGCTCTCGAGCTTCTCGACTTCGCCTTGATACCGCTCCTGAGCGCCGGCGGCCGTCTTCGCCTCGGTGAGTTCATCCTCGAGGCGCTCGATCTCGGCGCGCAGCGTCTCGAGCTCGATCGGATCGGCGTCGCCGGCGAGCGGCGTCTCCGCGCTCGCTTCGGCCCCGTCGAGCAACTCCTCCGGCTCGGCGTCTTCGAGGGGCTCCGACTCCTCGACGACGGGGTCGGCCTCTTCAACCACCGGCTCTGCCTCTTCGACGGGCTCGGACTCCTCGACGACGGGCTCGGCTTCATCGACCGGCGCGGGCTCTGTCGCGTCAGCGGGCTCGCGGTCTTCGACTGGCTCGAGACTCGGACGCGCCGTCGGCGCGACGGCCGTCGGCGCCAGACGAAGCCTCGGGAGGTCGGCCCGTGCGCCCTCGTCGGCGTCCCCCGGCGGAATGCCGAGTGCGAAGCCGTATTCGGTCCGGAGTGCGCCGCCGCTCTGCATCGCGAGCGCATGTGCCACTGCCGCACCCGACGCGAAACCGAGCTCCACGATGATCTGGCCCAGCGGTCGCTTCGACTGCTGCTGTACTTCGAGCACGGTCGCGAGCTGTTCCTGGCTGATGAGCCCGAGCTCGGTCATCAGCTCGCCGAGCTGACGCGGCGGCATGCGCTCGCTCTCGGAGGAGGCGCTCATGCCTGAGTCCCGAACGGCCGCAGGGAAGTCACGCAACTTCTATCGGCGCGAAAAGCATCGATCTTGAACGGAGGACGGACCGACGCGGAAACGCTTGTTCGAGGGATGGCCCCCCGAGGTGCTCCGGACGACAATTGAGCACGGACAACTGCGGCGTCCGCTACAGCGAGTGGAGGAGGAGCGCCGTTATGTCCAGCACCATCGAAGAGACTCGAAGCCACACGACCAGCCTGCTCGAGGTCGAGTACGACGTAGAGCGGCGGGAGGCCGAGCGCCGCGAGCTCGCCCGCGACGTGGAAGCACAGCACGAGCGGCTCCACACCCTGCGATCGACCGTGCTCGAGGAGCTCACCAAGCAGCGCCGGGTCTCGCTGCCGAGGTGGCCCAGCGGGCCGAAGGTCGTCGCGACGCTCGTCGACGAGGACGAGTGGTGGAACAAGATGCTCGGGAGGAAGAAGGCCGCCTAGCCGCGCCCCGCGGTGGGGGAGCTCGGGACTGACGCTGCGCAGCGGAAGACCCGGAGCTCCCCCGGCGCGCGTGGATCAGGTCAGGGCGCCTTCCGCGATCGTCACCTAGGGCTACCGGGCGTCCTCTCTCGCTAGCGGCCGAGCAGACGATCGAGCAGGCCACGCTTCGGCGCCGGACGCTCCGGAGCGGGCGGCTCTGCGTCCACTGCGGGCGCCGGCGACGCCGGCGGCAAGTCCTCCTCCGGCGGCAGCATCGATCGCGGCACCGCTCCCCGCTCGCGCTGGGCCCGGATGGCGGCGTTCATCTCGTCGCGCTGCGACTCGTCCTCCACCGCCCCCAGGGTACGCCGCACAGGACACGCCTCCTCTCGTAGGCTCGCGGCCATGTGTTTCGACCTCGACTCCGAACCGCCGATCCCGCGGATCTCGGGCGCCGCCGTCTCGCACGACGACCTCGTCCTGCAGAGCCCCGACGGCAATCGGTTCGCGGCGTTCCGAGCGCTCCCGGATGGGGACGTCTCCACCGGCGTCGTGGTCCTGCCGGACGTCCGCGGGCTTTATCGTTTCTACGAGGAGCTTGCGCTGCGCTTCGCCGAGCGCGGCCACGTCGCTGTCGCGTTCGACTACTTCGGTCGCACCGCCGGGATCGACAAGCGGCCGGACGACTGGGACTACATGCCGCTCGTGCAGCAGCTGACACAGGAGCAGGTGCAGGACGACGTCGGAGCCTGCGTCCGCGATCTGCAGGCACTCGGTTGCAGCGCTATTTTCACCGTCGGCTTCTGCTACGGCGGCAGCGGCTCGTGGGCCGCGGCCGCTTCCGGCCACGGTCTCGCCGGCGCCGTCGGCTTCTACGGCCGGCCGAGCCGGATGATCGAGCTCGTACCGCGGCTCGACGCACCGATCCTGGCCCTGCAGGGCGGGGCCGACCAGGCCATCCCTCACGAGGACAACGCCGAGTTCGAGCAGGCCCTGCGCGACGCGGGCAAGGAGTACGAGCTGATCGAGTTCGAAGGCGCGCCGCACAGCTTCTTCGACCGCAAGCAGGAAGAGTTTCAGGCGGCGTCGGACGATGCCTGGCGGCGGACGCTCGAGTTCGTCGAGAAGCACTCGTAGCGATCAGCCGGCCCGAGCATCTCTACTACGAGGTGCGGCCGAAGCCGTAGCTCCTGCGACGGGTCGCGAGAGCCGCCGTCCTGGCCGGCGCGGCCGTGCTGTCGATCGGCTTCGTCTCCGCTACTATGCGCCGGCGCGAGGCGCCGTAGCTCAGCTGGTCAGAGCGCTGCACTCATAATGCAGAGGTCGGTGGTTCGAGCCCACCCGGCGCTACTGGAGCGCGTACATCGGAGCGAGAACAGGAATGGCAACCGGAGTCAGAGTCGCAATCACGCTCGCCTGTACCGAATGCAGGCGCCGGAACTATCAGACGCAGAAGTCGAAGCGCAATTCGCCCGACCGCGTCGAGTTCCGCAAGTACTGCCGCTGGTGCGGTAGCCACACGCTGCACCGGGAGACGCGCTGATGGCTCGCTCGACCAGGCAACAGCGGCGCCAGCGCCGCGCGCAGGCTGCCGGCACGCCGCCGCTCCGGCCCGCGCCGCGGCCACGCCCGACCACCGAAGAGGAGCCGCCGAGGGAGCCGGCTGTCCCGCGCGGCGAGCGCGCTGACGAGGTCAGGTCAGGCACGCCCGGTATCCGTTTCTTCCAGGAGTCCTGGGCGGAGCTCAAGAAGGTCGAATGGCCGTCCCAGCCGCAACTGGTGAGCGGCACCGCAGTCGTCCTCGTCGCCTGCCTCATCACCGGCGTCTACCTCTACGCAAACGACCGGCTGTGGCAGTGGGTCGTCCAACACCTGCTCCTGCGATAGGACTGAGAGAAGACGCAGATGTTTCGTTGGTATGTGATCAACACTTATTCCGGGCACGAGAACAAGGTGAAGACCAATCTCGAGCACCGGATCGAGTCGATGAACCAGCGCGCCCGCTTCCGGCGGGTGGTCGTTCCGACCGAGCAGGTGATCGAGACGAAAGACGGCCAGAAGGTGCAGGCCGAGAAGCGGACGCTGCCCGGCTACGTGCTCGTGAACATGGACCTCAACGACGACGCCTGGACCGTCGTGAAGAACACGCCAGGCGTCACGGGCTTCGTCGGAGCCGGCGCCACGCCGGTGCCGCTCTCGCAGCCAGAGGTCGACCGCATCCTCCACACCGGAGCCGGTGCGGCCACCCCTTCGCGCTCGCAGGTCGAGTTCCAGCTCGGCGAGTCGGTCAAGATAACCTCCGGCCCGCTTGCGGACTTCGACGGCGAGATCACCGACGTCAACCCGGACGCGCAGAAGCTCCAGGTGATGGTGAACATCTTCGAGCGTCAGGTGCCGGTCGAGGTCGGATTCGACAACGTCAAGAAATTGGACTGAGGAAGTAGATGGCGAAGAAAGTTCTCACCCTGATCAAGCTCCAGATCCCGGGCGGCCAGGCGAACCCGGCACCGCCGGTCGGTCCCGCGCTCGGCCAGCACGGGGTCAACATCATGGAGTTCTGCAAGGCCTTCAACGCGCAGACGGCCGACCAGAACGGCCGCATAACCCCGGTCGAGATCACCGTCTTCGAGGACCGGTCCTTCACGTTCATCACGAAGACGCCGCCGGCCGCCGTTCTGATCAAGGAGGCGCTGCGGCTCGACAAGGGCTCTGGCGAGCCGAACCGCACCAAGGTTGGGCGCCTGTCGCGGGAGCAGGTCGAGCGGATCGCGGAGACGAAGATGCCGGACCTGAACGCGCGCGACATCGATCAGGCCGCGCGGATCATCGCCGGCACCGCGCGCTCGATGGGAGTGGAGGTGGACCTTTGAAAGCGGCCACCTCGCTCACAACTCGGGCGCTGGATGCGCCTGCAAACCGTCGCATCGCGGCGTCCTCAGTCGCCTCCGTAGCCTCCGGCTACGAAGGCTCCTTGCGTCCTTGCGCTGCTCGGTTTTCGGCGCCCCAGCGCGCGAGTTGTTCGGGAGGTGACCGCTAATGGCTCAGCACGGCAAGCGCTATCGCGGCGCCCGCGCCAGCTTCGACCGCGAGGAGCTCTACTCGCCGATCCAGGCCGTTCGCCTGCTCAAGGCAATGGGTGCGACGAAGTTCGACGAGACGGTCGAGCTGCATTTCCGTCTCGGCCTCAACGTCCGCCACGCCGACGAGCAGCTTCGCGGCACGCTCATGCTTCCGCACGGGAGCGGCAAGGAGGTCCGGATCGCGGTGTTCGCCGAGGGCGACAAGGCGCGCGAGGCGGAGCAGGCCGGAGCGGACATCGTCGGGTCGGCCGACCTCGCCAAGCAGATCGAGGAGGGTTTCACGGAGTTCGACGTCGCCATCGCGACGCCGGACCAGATGGGCAACGTCGGCAAGCTGGGCCGCATCCTCGGCCCCCGCGGGCTGATGCCGAACCCGAAGACCGGAACGGTGACGATGGACGTCGGCAAGGCCGTCTCCGAGGCCAAGGCGGGCAAGCTCGAGTACCGGACCGACCGCGGCGCGAACGTCCATGTCGTGATCGGCAAGAAGAGCTTCGAGGAGCGGGCACTCGTGGAGAACTACGCCGCCGTCCTCGACGAGATCGTGCGTGCGAAGCCGTCGGCCGCGAAGGGCCGCTACATCCAGCAGATCACGCTCACGAGCACGATGAGCCCCGGCATCCACGTCGATCCGGCTCGGATCCGGGGGATCGTGGAGGAGTTGGACGAGCAGCCTGGGGAGGCCGCTACAGTTCCGGCCTAGCAACTGACCCGCCTAAGACCGCTGGCAGGCCTCCTTGAGGGGACAGAAGACCAGTCGAGGTGAGATGAAGAGAGATCAGAAAGAACAGGTTGTCGAGGAGCTGACCGCGCGGCTGAAGGCTGCGGAAACGCTACTCGTCGCGGACTATCGCGGGCTGACGATGCCGCAGATCGACGAGCTACGCACAAAGCTGCTCGCGAGCGGTGCGCGCTTCACCGTCGTGAAGAACACGCTCACGCGCCGCGCTGCGGAGGCGGCCGGCACCGACGCGCTGCTGGCGCTGCTCGACGGTCCGAGCGCGATCGCCTTCCTCGAGGCCGACGGCGACATGGTGGCCGCGGCGAAGGCGCTCGCGGACGCGGCACGCGAGACACAAGTGCTCGAGATCCGCGGCGGCATCATGCAGGGACGCACGGTGACGGCCGAAGAGGTGGCGAGCCTCGCGACGCTGCCGCCCGTTGACGTGCTGCGCGGCCAGGTGCTCGGCGCAATCGTGGCGCCACTCACGACGCTTGCCGGCCTGCTCAACGCGCCGCTGCAGAACCTCGTCGGCCTCATCGATGCACGCATCGAGCAGCTCGGCGGCGAGGAAGCAGGCGCCGCGGCTGCGGAGGAAGCGCCTGCCGAGGAGCAGGTTGCGGCAGAAGAAGAGAGTGCGGAGGCGTCCCCCGAGGAAGTGGAGCCAGCCGCGGAAGCAGAGACCACGACTGAAGACGAAGAGGAGGAGTGATGGCGAACGCCGTCGACACCATCTTCGACTCGCTCGGGAAGATGTCGGTCCTCGAGCTGGTCGAGCTGAAGAACAAGATCGAAGAGGAGTGGGACATCACGGCCGCCGCTCCGGTCGCGGTCGCCCCGGCGGGCGGCGGCGGAGGCGGCGGTGACGGCGCCGCGGCGGAGGAGAAGACGTCCTTCGACGTCGTCCTCGCCGGGGCGGGCGGCCAGAAGATCCAGGTGATCAAGGTCGTGCGTGCGGTCACCGGTCTCGGCCTCAAGGAGGCAAAGGACCTCGTGGACTCGGCTCCGAAGCCGGTCAAGGAGGGCATCGCCCAGGAGGAGGCCGACCAGATCAAGGCGCAGCTCGAAGAAGCAGGCGCAACGGTCGAGCTGAAGTAGCTCGCGGGCGCTGCGCGCCCGCTCGCTGGACAAACGAACTCCGCGCGCCCGAGATTGCGATCTCGGGCGCGCTTCGTGCGGAGGGCACATCGGGCTTGTGGGGTTCCGACGCCTGGTTCCGTCGCGAGCGCGCAGGCTTCGCGTGCGCGCTCGCTGGTTCGCGGCGTCGTAGCGTGCCGTTACGCTGCCGCCTCGACGCCGGTCTAGCTCGAAACGCCTCAAATCACGACAGCGCCCCAAGGCCGGAGGCCAAGACAGCCGCGAAGCGGCGACTTAGCCGCACGCCGCACCGCGCTCGCGCCGGCCTCCGCCGCGCGCGAGCGCACGACACAAGCCTCACACCCTCCAGAGCAGCCAAGACAAACTGCACGAAGCGGGCCGGAAACCGCGCTTTCCGGCTCGCGAAGTTCCGTGTCTTCTGTAGCGAATGGCACCGCCATTCGCTACAGTTCGGCTCGATACCGGCGACCGCCGCGGCTTCGGCTTGCGGTGAGGGGGGTCGTTCCGTTATCCTGGCGGGTTGCGCCGACGTTCGGCCGCTCGCAGCTCCGACGCCGATTTCTTGCCCGTTTTCGCACGCTTCAAGGGAGGCTGTTCTACTTGACCACCACGGTCGCTTCGCCCCGCGCCCGGACGACTTTCAGCCGTCTCGAGCACGTTCTCGACCTACCGAATCTCATCGACATCCAGAAGGCCTCGTTCGAATGGTTCAAGAACGAGGGTCTACGAGAGACGATCGACGACATCTCGCCGATCGAGGATTACACCGGCACGCTCGCCGTCGAGTTCGGCGAGTTCGAGTTCGGCGATCCGCAGTTCTCGATCAAGGAGTGCCGCGAAAAGGATCTGACCTACCAGGCCTCGCTCAACATGAAGGTCCGCTTCGTGAACAAGGACACGGGCGAGATCCGGGAGCAGGGCGTCTTCATGGGCGACTTCCCGATGATGACCGAGTTCGGCACGTTCATCATCAACGGGACGGAGCGCGTCATCGTGACGCAGCTCGTCCGCTCGCCGGGCGCCTACCTGATGGAGCCGAAGGACCCGACGAAGCAGGTCTTCACGGCGAACCTCATGCCGAGCCGCGGCTCGTGGCTCGAGCTCGAGATCGACAAGAAGGGCATCGTCTACGCGCGCATCGACCGGAAGCGGAAGCTGCCGATCACGACGCTGCTCCGCGCGCTACCGGCCGAGGATCCCACGACCGGCTTCGCGCTCGACACCTCGTCGAACGAGGCGATCCTCGCCCTCTTCGACAACTCGCACTACATCGTCAACACCCTCGACAAGGACCCCTCGACGCGCGAGGAGGAGGCGTTGATCGAGGTGTTCAAGAAGCAGCGGCCGGGCGAGCCGCCGACGCTCGACAACGCGCGGAACCTCCTGCGCGCGCTGTTCTTCGACCCGAAGCGCTACGACCTGACGAAGGTCGGCCGCTACAAGCTCAACCAGAGGCTCGGCGTCGAGGTTCCGGAGGACGTCCGCGTCCTCACGACCGAGGACATCGTCTCGCTCGTCCGCAAGCTCCTCGAGCTGCCGGTCAAGATCGGCATCCCGGAGGACTCGAAGGACTTCGCCGCGGAAGGGATGGCGCTCTCGCGTGCCCCGATCGTCAACGACCTCGACGAGTACGAGCACTTCGGCAACCGGCGCCTGCGCACGGTGGGCGAGCTCATCCAGGAAGCGTTCCGCGTCGGCCTGTACCGGATGGAGCGCGTCGTCCGCGAGCGGATGACGACGGAGGACGTCGACACCATCACGCCGCAGACGATCATCAACATCCGGCCCGTCGTCGCCGCGCTGAAGGAGTTCTTCGGCTCCTCGCAGCTCTCGCAGTTCATGGACCAGACGAACTCGCTTGCGGGACTCACGCACCGGCGCCGCCTGTCGGCGCTCGGCGCGGGCGGCCTCACGCGCGAGCGCGCGCCGATCGAGGTGCGCGACGTCCATCCGACCCACTACGGGCGCATGTGCCCGATCGAGACGCCGGAGGGCCCGAACATCGGCCTGATCGGCTACCTCGCCTCGTACGCGACGGTCTCCGAGTTCGGTTTCGTCCAGACGCCGTATCGGAAGGTCGTGAGCGGCAAGGTGACGGACGAGATCGTCTATCTCGACGCCGTCGAGGAGTCGCGCTACGTGATCGCCCAGGCGAGCGCGCAGCTCGACAAGAACGGCAAGTTCGCCACCGACGCCGTTCTCTGCCGCTCCTCGGAGGGCGAGGCCGTCATGTCGGCCGCGAAGGTCGTCGACCTGATGGACGTCTCGCCGGCGCAGATCGTCTCGGTCTCGACGGCGCTCATCCCGTTCCTCGAGCACAACGACGCGAATCGCGCGCTCATGGGCGCGAACATGCAGCGCCAGGCGGTGCCACTGCTCGTGCGCCAGTCGCCGCTCGTCGGCACCGGCCTCGAGTACCGCGCCGCGGTCGACTCCGGCGACGTCGTCGTCACGTCGCGGCCGGGCACGGTCGTGGACGTCGACGCGGAGCGGGTCGTCGTCGAGACGAAGGACGGCAAGGACGACTACACGCTCACGAAGTTCATGCGTTCGAACCAGGGCACGCTCATCCACCACAAGCCGATCGTGCGCCTGGGCGACAAGCTCAAGGCGGGCGACGTGCTCGCCGACGGCAGCTCGACCGACAACGGCGAGCTCGCGCTCGGCGCGAACCTGCTGGTGGCGTTCATGCCGTTCGAGGGCTTCAACTTCGAGGACGCGATCGTCATCTCCGAACGCGTCGTCAAGGACGACATCCTCACGTCCATCCACATTCACGAGTACGAGATCGACGCGCGCTCGACGAAGCTCGGCGACGAGGAGATCACGCGCGACATCCCGAACCGCTCGGAGGAGTCGCTGTCGCAGCTCGACGAGCGCGGCGTCGTGCGGATCGGGGCCGAGGTCGGGGCGGGCGATCTGCTCGTGGGCAAGGTCACGCCGAAGGGCGAGACCGAGCTGACGGCCGAGGAGAAGCTGATCCGCGCGATCTTCAAGGAGAAGGCGCGCGAGGTCCGCGACACGAGCCTCAAGGTGCCGCACGGCGAGGGTGGCGTCGTGATCGACGTGAAGACGTTCTCGCGCGACGCCGGCGACGACCTGTCGCCGGGCGTGAACGAGCTCGTCCGCGTTTACGTCGCGACCAAGCGCAAGATCGCGGAGGGCGACAAGCTCGCGGGCCGTCACGGCAACAAGGGCGTGATCTCGAAGATCGTTCCCGAGGAGGACATGCCGTTCCTGCCCGACGGCCGCCCGGTCGACATCGTGCTCAACCCACTCGGCGTGCCGAGCCGGATGAACATCGGCCAGGTGCTCGAGACTCACCTCGGCTGGGCTGCCGCGCACGGCGTCTTCGCGAATGCTGGAAGCGCCGACGGCAAAGCCGCCGGCGCCCGGCAGGAAAATCGTGGGGACGGCGCGGGTGACGGACAGAAGAACGGCGAGGTCGACTGGCGGCACCGGCGCCAGGTCATCAACGGCGGGAACCCGAGTGCGGTCGCGTCGCCGGTCTTCGACGGCGCCACGCCTCTCGACGTCGACGAGGCGCTGATCGAGTGGACGAAGCAGAACCCCGACTCGCCGATCCAGTTCCTCGTCGATCCCAAGCGGCCCGCCGGTCGCCGGTGCTCGGGGAAGGCGCAGCTCTACAACGGCCGCAGCGGCGAGCCGTTCGAGCAGAAGGTCACGATCGGCTACATGTACATCCTCAAGCTGCTCCACCTCGTGGACGACAAGATCCACGCCCGGAGCACCGGCCCGTACTCGCTCGTCACGCAGCAGCCGCTTGGCGGCAAGGCCCAGTTCGGCGGCCAGCGCTTCGGCGAGATGGAGGTGTGGGCGCTCGAGGCGTACGGAGCCGCGTACACGCTGCAGGAGATGCTGACCATCAAGTCCGACGACACCGTCGGGCGCGTGAAGGCCTACGAGGCGATCGTCAAGGGCGAGAACATCGCCGAGCCGTCGATCCCCGAGTCCTTCAAGGTCCTCCTGAAGGAGATGCAGTCACTCGCCCTCGACGTCCATGTCCTCTCGGACGAGGGCCGCGAGGTCGAGGTGCGGGAGGAGGAGGACGAGCTGCTCCGCGCCGCGGAGGAGCTCGGCATCGACCTCTCGCCCGGCTCGCTCCGCGCCGTCGGCCGCGAGCCGACCGCCGAGGAGCAGGAGGAGGGACAGGAACGCGTCGACCAGGACGGCGAGCTGACCCTGCCGGCCGACGAAGCGCTGGGTGATCTCGAGGACGTCGAGGTCTCCGGCGAGAAGGAAGCCAAGGAGGAGGCCGACGCGGAAGTCGGGCCACTCGGCGAGAAGGACCTGGTGGATCTGGAAATCGAAGACTGATTAGGGGCTGTACCGACTTGAGGGAC
>CAWIHQ010000004.1:0-598005 GCA_963835965.1 uncultured Actinomycetes bacterium | reverse complement strand
TCGAACGCGGAGTCGACGACTGGCGCTTCCAGCAGCTGCTCGCAGCCGGCTGGCCCGAACGGCAAGCGCTCGTCCTCGCCGCTCACCACGACATCGACCTCCATCTCGCCTGCGACCTGCTCGCAAAGGGCTGCGACCTAGCGCTCGCTTGGGAGATCCTGCTCTGACAATCGCGGGCCGCGCCGACATGCGCCCGCGAGCGTCAGTTCACCTAGTTCATGCTCGGCTCGCCGAGGTCGATCTCCTCGATCCGGAAGAGATCGCGCCACTCGGGCTCGTCGTGGAGAAGCTCGGCCAGGGTTCGTTCGGCGTCCTCGCGTCGCGCGAACAGCTCGACCGAAAACTCGACCAGCTCGACCACCGACGAGTCGACAAGCGCAAACACCCGCACCCGGCGAGTCAACTCGAACCGCCGCCTCGACGCTAGTGGCTCGACGCGCCAGGTCCTCCTCGGCGGTGCTGGAGCCGCGGCCAGTCTGCGACATGCTCGCCCGGCGTCAACCCTGACGGGTTTCCGCGCCCTACGGGCGCGTGACACCGCGCTCCGCCGCCGCAACGCCACGGCTCCATCCAGCACCGCCACAAGGAGGAGCCCCATGGCCGCCACCGACCCAGCAACCCATCGTCAGCTCGCCTACATCAAGGAACTCGCCTACAGCCGCGGCGTCAGCTTCATCCCGCCAGCCAACCGCGTCCAAGCCAGCCGACTGATCGACCAGCTGCAACAGCGCGAACGATCAGTGCTCTTCGAGATCGCCGCCGACCGCGACGCAACCACACTCCGCCACGGCGAGCACGCACCCAGCAGCAGCCCTCGCGACGACGAGATCAGCGGCTACGGCTCACACGCCCACTGGCGCAACACCCGCCCGCCTCGCAGTGGCCATTGATCGTCGACCCACAGCACGATGCTCACGAAAGGAGAGGCTTGGCAAACCCTCATTCGCGTCACGCCCATCAACCCGACGCAGTAACGGGTGTCCGCGCTAACCACGCCGACGTAACCAGCGAGCAAGGCCACGCTCACGAGGCCGAGGCGTCGCGGTGGCTTACAGCTCACGCGGTCGCGAGGCATCTTTGCGTGGATGTCTCATACGTCTACGAGCACGCGGCCGAACTCGGCGCGAGACGCCTCGGCCACGGCCCGAAAGCGCGGCTCCGCTTTCGGCTCGATCTCGTCGACCAAGCGCTCCTTCCAATCATCAGCCCGGCTGCGCCCAACAAACAAGCCGCCCGGGCTCGGCCTCCCCGTCGAGGTCGCAGGCGTCCGAACGAAGTAGCAACCTTGCTTCCCATTCGACGTCGGTAGACCAGAGCCGTCGTGCTCCGTCGAGGCCCAACGGTCGCGGAGCGCAGTTGATTACATGACCATGCCGGCGCGAGAAAAGCGTCGGCCGTCCGAAAGATAAGGAGGAACGAGATGGCGAGACCCCCGACCGGAGCGGTTGTTGAGCGCCGGGGGAAGAACGGCCTCACGTCCTACGGGCTCCGATTCAGAGCCCTGGGCAAGCGTCAATACATAACGGTCCACGTTTCAAGCCGCGCCGAGGCCGAGCACGAGCTCGCGAACGTGCTCGCCGACGTCAGACGCGGCATCTGGCAACCGCCAACGCAGGCGGCCGAGTCTCCGCCCGAGATACCAACGTTCCACGAGTTCAGCAGCGAATGGCTCGAGACCCGAAAGCCCGAGCTGACCGAACGCACCTACGAGGACTACAAATGGTCGCTCACGCACCACCTGTTGCCGTTCTTCGAAAACCATCAGCTGACCGAGATCACGGTCCGTGAGGTCGATCGCTACAAGACCGCGAAGCTCGCCGAAGGGAGCATTGTCGGCGAACACGCTGAACAAGACGTTGACCCGGCTTTCACAGATCCTCGCGGTCGCCGTCGAGTACGAGCTGATCTCGGCGAACCCGGCAGCGGGAAAGCGGCGACGGGTGAAGGGCACGAAGCCGCGGCGACCGTGGGTCGAGCCCGAGCAACTGATGACGCTTCTCGAAGCAGCGGAGGGAAACAAGGCCGAGGAAAAGAGGCCGCTTCTCGGCGGTCGAGGTCGACCACTTCTCGCGACCCTCGCGGGGGCGGGGCTACGGATCGATGAGGCGCTCTCGCTCGAGCGTCGCCACGTGAACCTTGCGAAGGGCACGCTGACGGTCACACGGTCAAAGACGGAAGCCGGCGTCCGCGTCGTCGATATCCCTCCCGCTCTCCGCGATGAGCTCGCGACGTATCTCGACCGGTCGCGGTTCAAGAAGCCGACCGACCTCGTCTTCCCGACGAGAACCGGCCGGAAGGACAACCGACAGAACATCCGGCAGCGTCTCTTCATGAAGGCGATCGAGCGGGCAAACGTCAAGCTCGCCGAGATGAAGATCGAACAGCTCGGCGACGTCCGGCCGCATGGCCTCCGCCGCACCTACGCATCACTCCGAACCGCCTGCGGCGACGACCCGGTCTTCGTTAGCCGGCAAATCGGACATGAGGATGTCCGCTTCACCCTCAACGTCTACGCACAGTCGGTGAAGCGGCGCGAACGCATGACAAAGGCAGAGCAAACCGAGTACGACCGGGCCGTCGAGTGGTCCCAATGGGCACGAATGGGCACAAACGACCAAATAACGCCTGTCGTGCCGCAGTCAGACGAAGTCGCGGCCTACGAAAAAAGCCCCGCTTAGCAGGGCTTTCCTTCGATGGGCGGTACTGGGCTCGAACCAGTGACCCCCAGCTTGTCGAGCTGGTGCTCTCCCAACTGAGCTAACCGCCCCCGGTCGCGGGGATTGTACCCGCGGTCAGCCCACGGTCAGGAACGAGCGGCCGCCGGCGTGCTTCTCCGCGTACATCGCGGCGTCCGCGCGCGCGAGCACCGTTCCGGGGTCTGGCTCTCCCTCCTGCAGCGAGGCGACGCCGATCGAGACGCCGACCGCCAGCATGCCCTCGTTCGTCGGGAGCGGATTCGTCGCAAGCCAGCCCTGGATTCGCTGGGCGACGGTCACCGCCTCCTCCTCGTCCGTCTCCGGCAGGACGACGAGGAACTCGTCGCCGCCGAAGCGGGCGCAGAGGTCGTACGCGCGAAGCTCGGCCCGGAAGGCAGCTGCCACCACCGCGAGCGCCGCATCGCCCTGGAGGTGGCCGAGGCGGTTGTTGATTCCTCGCAGGTCGTCGATGTCGCACAGCAACACGGACAGCGATTGCCCGAGTCGCTGCGCACGAGCGAATTCGGCGCGCGCGGGCTGGTCGATGCCGCGCGGATTGAGCAGCCCTGTCTTGTGGTCGGTCAGCGCCTGCTCGCGAAGCGAGGGCAGCGCGAGCGCCCGCTGGATCAGCACGAGCGGCAGCGCAACCACGATCGCGAGCGCCCATGAATGGAGAAGCACGAAGGCGAGACCCACGCCGACTGCGGCGACGACTCCGTCCTGGATCAGGGCGTCGAGCGTGAAGAGGCCGCTCGCCGAGACGTCGTGACCGCGCGCCAGCCGGAGCATCCGGGCAAGCAGCGCGTGGTTGACGAGCACGAACGTCACGGCCGCGGCCGACGCAGCGATCACCCCCGCCGTCGTCGCCGAGGGCGTCACGTGCACGCCGTCCCGGGCGAACACCGCCCGCACCGACCACGCCGCGAGCCCGCTCAACACCACGTTCGCGATGTTGAAGCCCTGGATGAACCATGGATAGCGCTGGCGCAGCCACTCCGGGACGTGCTGGAGCACGCAGACCACGACCACGAGCTCGGGAGGCAGCAGCAGGGCGGCCGCGACCGAGAAGGCGAGCCCAGTGTGGAAGACCTGGTTCCCCGCTGTGTGGGTGGCGAAGACCTGCGCGAGCGCGCCTCCCGCGAGAACCGCGGCGAAGACCGTCCAGCTGACGTCGCCGTACGGCGCGACGGACGTGGCAGCCGCGGCGACGAACGCCGCGACGACCGTGGCACAGAAGAAGTTGCGCGCGGTCGCCGGAAGCGCGGGCGCGGGTACTCGCCGGAGGCGATCGCCGTACGAGACCGTGCTCACGCGGCTGCTTCGCGCACCGGCGTCAGCCGGCCGATCCGCCGTGCTGCGACCGCGCGCTCGAGCGCGTCCACGCAGAGCGAGCAGAAGTCCGTGTCACGGCCGCGGCGAATCTCCTCCAGCGCCTCTTCGAAGCTGCGCTCTTCGCGGTAGAGGCGCTTCGTCGTCATCGCGTCGAGAGCGTCGGCGACGTGGATGATCCGGGCGGCGAGCGGAATCTCGTCTCCGAGCAAGCCCTCAGGATAGCCCCGGCCGTCCATCCGCTCGTGGTGGTGGCGGATCCCCGGGACGACCTCGTCGAGGTAGCCGAGCCGCTCGATGATGCGCGCGCCCTCCTCCGGATGGCTACGCATCACGACCCATTCGGCCGCGGTGAGCGAACCTTCCTTCAGGAGCACCGAGTCGGGAACGCCGATCTTGCCGATGTCGTGCAGGAGCGCCGCCTGGTCGACGACGTCGAGCTCCGGCCCCGAGAGGCCGAGCTCCCGGGCGATCACGATCGCCGAGGCAGCGACGCGCCGTGAGTGGCCGGCCGTGTACGTGTCCCGCGCGTCGACCGTCGCCGACAGCGCACCGAGGGCGGCCGTCGAGCGCTCGATCACGGTGCGATGGGCCTCCTCGAGTGACACGTTCTGCTGGCCGATTGTCTCGCCCGCCTCCTCCAGCCGCAGCACGGCGCGCTGCGTGAAGTAGATGAGGAACAGCGGCGCGAGCGCGAGCGCGGCGAGCGGGAGGCTGTGGTTCCAGAAATGCGCGACCGACACGGCCATCAGCGCGAGGACGAGCTCGATCGTCACGTCCTCCCCGTCGAGCAGGCCGGTCTGGCGGGGCGTCAGGCCGCGGCCGAGATAGAGCATCGGCAGCAACAGCAGCCGGTTCGTGAGAACGAAGGTGACGGCGGCGCACGCACCTGCCACCGCCTCGCGGCCGGGCGACGCCGTGAAGCCGATCGCATGGCCCACCGCCCACGCGGCGACTCCCGAGGTCACGTAGTTCGCGATGTTGAACGTCTGGATGTACCAGGGGTAGCGCTGTTTGAGCCAGTCGGGGAGGCAGTGGATGACGACCAGCAGGATCAACAGCTCGGGCGGCAGCAGCAGTGCGCCTGCGACGACGAAGAGGATCGCGGGATGGAAGACGCGTCGGCGGTTGAGGTGGAACGAGAGGAGCTGCGAAAGAGACGCCAGCATGGCGAGGGCAGCGAAGTGGAGCCAGTCGATCGCCTCCACGTGGGCGGCCGCAAGTGGGATCCCGAGCGCCGCCGGCGCGACGACCGCCGCCCAGTAGAACCAGGCAGCCGGAGTCAGCGCGCCGATCTGCGCCTCGCGCAGCCGCGACGGCCGGCGACCGGTCTCGACCGCCGCCGCGCTCACGGGCAGCCCAGCGGACGATCGAGCATGATCGCGGCGACCCCCTGGGCCGCGACCGGCTGCGGGAGCCGACGGCCGTTGATTGCGGCCGAGGCTCCCAAGATCATCCTGACGTTCACGCCGTGCACCTACGGCGGAGAAGGAGAAGGGACGACCGCAATGGGCGATGCGTGCGGGGAAAGGTTCCCCGATGCGGACGCGGCAAGAGGGCCGGCGTAGGCGGTGCCGGGGAGCACCAAGCGCAGTCGCCGGCTCTTCGGGGAGGGGGGATGCCACAAAAGCCGCATGGGGAGGCCGGAAGGTAGGCCCGGCCAAGACAATCGGCGTCCCTCGGAAGAGGTAGGATCGCGCGGTTCACCCGTTCAAGTGAACCGTTCGTAACACGAACTAACGGTGCGCGAACGCTCCTAGTAGCTAGAAGATCTCCGGGCACCAGGGCAGCGGGCGCCACGCGAACAGCACGTCCGCCCTCGTGATTGCTCCCTCCCGGAACTCCTCCACGCGAAGCGCCTGCTGAAGCTGCGTGAACGAGACCGCGCCGAGGTAGGCGGAGCCGAGCGCGGCCACGTCGAGCGCGAGATCGGGCTCGGCGTCGGTGCGCTCGCACGCGCCGTCCTCGAGCTTCCAGCGTCCGTCGTTCCACTCGCAGATCGCGTCGCGCACCTCGAGGACGAGCGGGCCGCCCTCGCCGTAGGCACGGCCCGACAGCGCGGGGCCTACGTCCACCAGCCGCACCCACAGGCAGTCGCCCATCCAGTAGCGTGCCCGCCGCGGCGTCGCGAGGAGGAGGAACAGCGGATGGTCCGGCGGCGCGAACGGCACCTCCACCGTGGCCATCCAGTCGACGTCGAGGAGGAACCGCCAGATCGCCGCCGTCGCCCGCGGCGTCTCGCCGAGCGCCTCGCGCACGGCGAGCCGGGACGTGGAGGAGCCGCTCTCCCAGCTCATGTGGGTCCGGTAGATCGCGTACGCCTGCGGCTCGCCGTCGAGCTCGAGCACGACGAAGCGGCGCGGCGCGCTCGCCTCGTCTTCAGGCAGGCGCAGCTGGCGACCGTCCCACCACGCCTCGCTCCGCGACGTCATCCCCGGCCGCTCGCGCCGCACGGTCTCGTAAATCGGCGGAAACAGCTCGCGCGCCTCCTCGGGCGTCACGAAACGCGTCGTCCCGCCGAGCTCGAGCGGCTCGGCGAACGCGTCCCACTCGTGCGGGACGTTCAGCACGCCGGCCCAGGAGGAGATGCCGTAGCCGAAACGGCTGTAGATCGTCTCCTCCGAGGCCCAGAGCGCCGCGATCGGCTCGCCGCGCTCGTGGACGTCGCGCAGCTGCGTGTCCATCATCGAGCGCAGCACGCCGCGGCGGCGATGCGTCGGGTGGACGCCGACGGCGGTCACCCCCGCGCACGGGAGCCAGCCGCCCGGCACCGACAGCTCGAACGGGAACGCGCCCGCGCCGCCGACGATCTGGCCGTCCTCGAAGGCGGCATGCATCCGCTCGTGCGGCAGCGTCCGGGAGAAGAGCTCGAGCAGCTCGTCGTTCGGCGGCGAGTTGAAGTACTGGCTGATCACGCCGATGGCGCGGCCGTACTCGTCCTGGTCGGCACAGGGACGGACGTCGAACATGCCGCGACCCTAAAGCTTCTCGAGCGGCGCGTAGTCGAGCATGAGCTTCCGCTCGCTACCGTCGTCGGCGAAGCGCACCGTCACGAGGCCGCCCGGCTCGATCCGCACGACGACTCCCTCGCCGAGCGTCGAGTGGCGGACCGAATCGCCGGTCGAGAGATCGGGGACGTCCTCGCGCGGGGCGATTTGGCTCTGCCGCGGCGCGCCGTAGCCCGACCAGGAGGCGGGTCGCAGCCGCTCGCGCTCGACATGGGAGTCGGGCAGCTCATCGAGAAAGCGCGACGGCAAGTTGTGGTTGCGGCCGCCGTAGAGCATCCGCGAGGAGGCGTGCAGCAGCGTCAGCCGCTCCCGAGCGCGGGTCATCCCGACGTAGCAGAGCCGCCGCTCCTCCTCGATGCCCTGCTCCTCGATCGAGCGCGAGTGCGGGAATATCCCCTCCTCCATCCCGATGAGATAGACGGCGCGGAACTCGAGACCCTTCGCATTGTGGAGCGTCATGAGCGTGACGAGCGAGCCGTCGCCGCGGATCTCGTCCTGGTCGGAGTAGAGCGAGATCTCCTGGAGGAAGGCCGAGAGGGTCGTGTCCTGCGTCTTCTCGCGCCACTCGCGCGCGACGGAGACGAGCTCCTGGAGGTTCTCGATGCGCCCTTGAGCCTCGATCGTCCGCTCGGCCTCGAGCGACTCCATATAGCCGCTGCGCGCGAGCACTTCCTCGATCAGCTCCGGCACCTCGAGCTCCATCGCGGCGGACGTGAGCGACTCGATCGTGCCGCGGAACGCCTTCAGCGCCTTCTGCGGTGCCGCGCCGACGCCGGCCATCTCGGCCTCGGCGGTCGCCTCCCAGAGCGAGATCTCACGCTGGTCGGCCCACGTCTGGAGGCGCGCGAGGCTTGTGTCCCCGATGCCGCGACGCGGCCGGTTGGCGATCCGCAGGAGCGAGACGGCGTCGTACGGGTTGTCGAGCACCTGGAGATAGGCGACGAGGTCCTTGATCTCGGCGCGCTCGTAGAAGCGCGGACCTCCGATCACCTGGTATGCGACGCCCTGCCGCACGAGCACGTCCTCGAGCACGCGGCTCTGCGCGTTGGTGCGATAGAAGACGGCTACCTCACTGCCCGAGAAGCCCTCCTCGACGAGCAGCGCGATCTCGGCCGCCACGTAGCGCGCTTCGGCATGCTCGTCCTCGACCTCGATGACGCGCACGGGGTCGCCGTCGCCGAGCTCCGACCAGAGGTTCTTCTCCTTGCGCTCGCGGTTGTGTGTGATGACGCCGTTCGCCGCGTCGAGGATGTGCTGCGTCGAGCGGTAGTTCTGCTCCAGCGCGATCGTGTACGAGCCGGGGAAGTCGTGCTCGAACTCGAGGACGTTGCGGATGTCCGCGCCGCGGAAGCCGTAGATCGACTGATCCGGGTCGCCGACAGCGAACACGTTGCGGTGCTGCTGGGCGAGGAGCTGGAGCAGGCGGTACTGGGCGTGGTTCGTGTCCTGGTACTCGTCGACGAGGACGTAACGGAAGGCCTCCTGCCACTTCTCTCGCGCCTCGGGGAAGCGCTCGAGCACGTCGACCGTGAGAAAGAGCATGTCGTCGAAATCCACGGCGTTCGAGGCGAATAGGCGCCTCTGGTAGAGGTCGTAGACCTCGGCGACCGTCTGGTCATAGAAGCTCGCGACCCGCTCGCCGTAGTCCTCCGGGCTGACGAGCGTGTTCTTCGCGTTCGAGATCTGGGAGTGGATGCCACGCGGCGTGAAGCGCTTCGGATCGCGCTCGAGCTCCTCGAGGCAGCGCTTGACGAGGCGGATCTGGTCGGCCTGGTCGTAGATCGTGAAGTTCGAGCGGTAGCCGAGCCGCTGAGCCTCGCGGCGCAGGATCCGGCCGCAGGCGGAGTGGAACGTCATCACCCATGCGGCGCGCGCCGGCGGCCCGACGAGGTCCCCGACGCGCTCGCGCATCTCCCCCGCCGCCTTGTTGGTGAACGTAATCGCGAGGATCTCGGGCGGCTTGACACCGACCGCTCCGAGCAGGTGCGCAATCCGGCGGGTGAGGACGCGGGTCTTGCCGGAGCCGGCACCGGCCACCACGAGCACCGGACCTTCGGTGTGGAGGACGGCCTCCCGCTGCGCCGGATTCAGGTCGGCGAGGTAGGTCTCGGGCGTCGTCGCGGCCACCGCTCGATCGTAGCGATGGACTGCGTCACCCTCGGGGGAGGCGGTCACAGCCGGAAACGCTTACGCTCGCGCGATGCAACTCGCGCTCATGATCGAGGGGCAGGAGGGCGTGACGTGGCAGGACTGGTGCGCGCTCGCGGGCGCGTGCGAGGAGCACGGCGTCGACACCCTGTTCCGCTCCGACCACTACATCTCGCAGGGGGACGACGCCAAGAACGTCGCACACGACGCATGGACCACGATCGCGGCGCTCGCTGCGCGGACGACGACGCTGCGCTTCGGCACGCTCGTCTCACCCGCCACCTTCCGCGCGCCTGGACTACTCGCGAACGCGGCGGCGACGGCCGATCACGTCTCCGGCGGGCGAATCGAGCTCGGCCTCGGTGCCGGCTGGATGGAGCGCGAACACCGCGCGTACGGCTTCCCGTTCCCCGAGACGCGGACACGGGTCGCGATGCTCGCGGAGCAGGTCGAGATCGTCCACCGACTCTGGACGGAGGAGCGCGTCGACTTCCGCGGCCGGCACTACACGCTCGAGAACGCGCCCGGGCAGCCGCGGCCCGTGCAGCGGCCGCGGCCGCCGCTGCTCGTCGGCGGGGGAGGCGGACGCGGCACCCTCGAACCCGCGCTCCGGTTCGCGGACGAGTACAACACGCCGTTCGTCTCGCCCGAAGACGCCGCAGCCATCCGGGAGAAGGCGCGGCCGCTGCGTTTCTCGGTCATGACCGGCTGCGTGATCGGCGAGTCTCGCGAGGACGCGCTCGAGCGCGCACACACGCTGTACGCGCGGCGGCCCCGGGACGCCACGTTCGAGGAATGGCTCGCGAGAATGGACGCCTTCGCGGTCGTCGGCTCCGTCGAGGAGGCCGCCGAGCGTCTTCGCGCCTACAAGCTCGCCGGGTGCGACCGCGTCATGCTCCAGCACCTTCTCCACACCGACCTCGAGCCGGTCCGACTGATCGGCCGCGAGCTCGCTCCAGTGCTGGCGTAACCGTCCGCCGCGTCGGCGACGATCCGAGCCGTGGAGCCCGACACCGGCCGCTTCGAGACCTACAGCGACGGCGTGTTCGCGATCGCCGCGACGTTGCTTGTGCTCTCGTTCTCGGTCACGTCGGGTCCACTCGCTTCCCCTCTCGGCAGCCAGCTTCTCCACCTCTGGCCGTCGTACCTCGCGTACGCGACGAGCTTCTTGACGATCGGGATCATCTGGATGAACCACCACTACTGCGTCGAGACGATCGCTCGGGCCGACCGGACGCTCATGTTCCTCAACCTCCTGCTGCTACTCACAGTCGCGTTCCTCCCCTTCCCCACGCGGCTCGTCGCCAAGTTTCTCCAGAAGGACGGCGAGCAGGCGGCGGTCTATGTGTATGACGCGACGTTCGTACTCATGGCCGTGATCTACAACGTCTGGTGGCGATATGCATCAGGCGGTCGCCGCCTGATAGCCGAGTCTGTGCCCGACTCTGCGCTGCGGGCGATCAATCGCGCGTTCGCACCCGGCGTGCCGATGTACGCGATTGCCTTCCTCGTCGCGATCTGGAGCCCGTTCGCGAGCGTCGCGCTGACGTTCGCAATCGCAGCCTTTTACCTACCGTCCGCCGCTCTCTTCGATCGCGGCGGCTAGCCAGGCGGACGCGGCCGCGAGCGCCGCGACGTCGCGCGACTTGAGCACGATCTCGACACTGAAACCACCGGCGCCGAAGCTCGGGTACGAGCCGACGAGGACGTTCGGCCAGCGCTCGCCGGTTTCCGCGAGCGTCGCGGCGATCACGCTCTCGTAGGTGCGGTAGACGCGTCGCCACGACTCGATCGGGCTGCCGCGGCGGAACTCCTCCTCGATCGACGCGAACATCGCCTCCATCTCCGACGGCAGGCCGGGGAGGACGTAGACGTTCTCGAGCACGAAGCCGGGCGCGCCGCCCAGCGGGTTCGCGAGCGGCCGGCTGTCTCGAGGAAGAAGCGCCCAGCGCGCCGCGTACTCGGGATTGCGCGTGAACTGCGCCCGCAACCCGGCGGCGAGCTCCGGCACTTCCTCCTGAGGAACGGCGAACGCGGCGGCGATCGCCTCGCGCGTCAGATCGTCGGGCGTGCCGCCCAGGCCGCCGGTCGCGAGGAGAAAGTCGACGCGGGGCGCCTCGGCGCGCACGAACGCTGCGACGGTGTCGATCTCGTCCGGGAGCGCTGCGATGAGGCGGACCTCCACGCCCAGCGGCGCCAGCCGGCGCGCGAGCCAGCCCGCGTTCGTATTCGGCACGTCGCCCGAGACGAGCTCGTTCCCGATCGTGAGGATCGAGGCGGTCGCAGTCAGTTTTCCCGCTCTCGGCGCCGGCAGAGCCGGCGCCTTCGCTCTTTGCTGAGCTCCGTCGAGCCTACGCTCATAGGTCGATCGTACGGGTGGCGGAGAAGGTCTCCAGGAAGCGGCGGTCGTGCGTGACGAGGACGACGGTGCCGTCGTAGCCCGCGAGGCCGCGCTCGAGCTCCTCGATCGCCTCGACGTCGAGGTGGTTCGTCGGCTCGTCGAGCACCAGGCAGTTGACGCCGCGCGCGGCGAGCAGGGCGAGCCCCGCCCGGGTGCGCTCGCCCGGTGAGAGGGAGGCGACCGAGCGGAGGACGTCGTCCGCGCCGAGGCCGAACTTCGCGAGCAGCGCGCGCGCAGTCCCTTCTTCGAAGTCCCGGAAGACCTCCAGCAGCGTCTGCGGCCCAGTGAGAGCAGCGCGATCCTGTTCGAGCTCCCCGAGGACGACGCCCGGGCCGACCCAGCGCGTGCCGGCGGCGAGCGGGAGCCGCCCGAGAAGCGCATCGAGCAGCGTCGTCTTGCCGCTCCCGTTGGACCCGGCGATCGCGACACGGTCTCCCCAGCCGACGGCGAGGTCGAGCGGCCCCAGCCGGAACGAGCCTCGCTCGACGACGGCAGCCACGAGCCGGACGACGACCTCGCCGCTGCGGGCCGCCGGTGCGAGCGAGAGCTGGAGCTCCCACGGCTCGTACGGCTTGTCCACGGTCTCGACCCGCGCGAGCTTCGCGCCGTACGTCCGCTTCACGTCCTTCGACTTCTTCTTCTTGCGACCCTGACCGTAGCCGCGCCGCTCCCAATCGGCCATGCGGCGCTGCTGCTCCTCGATGCGCTTTCGCTCGGCGACCGACGACTCCCAGCGACGATAGTGGCGCTCGCGCCGGCGCTCGCGTTCGGCCTCGTAGTCGCTCCAGCCGCCGCCGTACTCCGTCATCCGGCGCGTCCACTCGTCGAGCTCGACGATGCGCGTGACGGTGCGGTCGAGGAAGGCACGGTCGTGCGAGACGACGACAACCGAGCCGGGATGCGCCGCGAGCGCGCGCTCGAGCCAGGCTAGTCCGGCGAAGTCGAGGTCGTTCGTCGGCTCGTCGAGCAGGAGCACGTCGAAGCCGCCGCGCAGGACGCCGGAGAGGGCCGCACGCGCCTCCTCCCCACCCGAGAGCGCGCCTGCGCCGTCCCGCTCCTGTGCGAGATAGCCGACTGCGAGCGTCGGCGGCGTGCGCCGGATTCGCCCCGCGTCGGGCTCCTCGAGCCCCGCGAGCAGACGGAGGAGCGTCGACTTGCCGGCGCCGTTCGGGCCGACGAGCCCGACCCGCGCACGCGGCGGCACGACGAGGCTGACCTCCTCGAGGACGACCTCGGCTCCATACGACTTCGTGACTCCGGCCGCGACGAGCGAGCCGGCAAGGCGAGACATGCGCAACGACCTCCAACGACTTGGCGGGACAGGGTCGGATGGGACGGGTCAGTTGCGCATGGAAGGCGCTGGGCGCCGTCGCCCATCTTAACGACGGCGCTAGCGGCGGACGGGGAGGACAAAGACGCCGCCAACGTCCTCGACGACGCGGACGTTCGCGCCGTAGTAGGCCGCGACGTTCGGTGCCGAAAGGACCTCGGCCGCCGTTCCCTCGGCGACGACCGAGCCCTCGTCGAGCAGGATGAGCCGCTCGGCGTACTGGCCGGCGAGCGTGAGGTCGTGCATCGTCGTCACCACGGTCAGCCCGTCCCGGCGCAGCGCGTCGACCAGCTCGAGCACGAGCTGCTGCCGGCCGAGATCGAGTGCCGTCGTCGGCTCGTCGAGCAGCAGCACCGGCGCCTCTTGCGCGAGCGCGCGAGCGAGCACTGCGCGCTGGAGCTCGCCGCCGCTGAGCGAGCCGAGGGGCCGCTCGGCGAAGCGCTCGAGGTCGAGCCGGCGTAACGCCAGCGTCGCCGCCTCGCGGTCGTGGCGGCCCTCGCCGCCGAGATATCGGATGTGCGGCGTGCGGCCGAGGAGGACGTACTCCGCCACCGTCAGCGCCGGCGGCGTCTCGGGCTTCTGCGGGACGAAGGCGACGAGCCGCGCGACCGCCCGGCGGCCGAGCCGGCGCGCTTCCCGTCCGTCGATCAGTACCTCACCGTGGTACGCGGCGAGGCCCGCGAGTGCACGCAGCGCCGAGGTCTTCCCGGCGCCGTTCGGCCCGATCAGCGCGGTCCAGCCTCCCGTTTCCGCTCGCAGGGAAAGCCCGCGCACGGCCGCAACCGGCCCGAACCGCACCCAGAGGTTGCACGTCTCGATCATCGCGTGCCTCGGGAACTGCGCAGGACGACGGCAAAGAACGGCGCGCCGAGAAACGCCGTGACGACGCCGATCGGCAGCTCGGCCGGTGAGAGAACCGTCCGCGCGACCACGTCCGCAAGGACGAGGAAGCCCGCGCCCCCGAGCAGCGAGAGAGGGACGACCGCCCGGTAGCTCGTCGAGAGCAGCAGCCGGATCGTGTGCGGAACGATGATCCCGACGAAGGCGATCAGGCCGCTCACCGAAACGGCCGCGGCCGTGCCGAGCGTGGCCGCGACGACGATCACCAGGCGCGCCCGTCCGACGTCGATCCCGAGGCTCGACGCCTCGTCGTCGCCGAGGCTGAGGACGTCGAGCACCCGCCGATGCAGCACGAGCACGAGCGAGCTCACCGCGATGTACGGCGCGCAGATCGCGACGTCGTGCCAGGTCGCCGTCGAAAAGCCGCCGAGCAGCCACGAATAGACGTTTTGCAGCTGCTGCGTGTGCTGCTGTTGCACGAACGTCTGCACGGCCGCCGTGAACGTCGCCATCGTCACGCCGGCGAGCACGAGCGCGCCGGTCATCTGTGTGGCGCCAACCGAGCGGCCGAGCGCGTACGTGACGGCCACCGCTGCGATCGCGCCCGCGAACGCGGCCAGCGGCACGGTCCAGTTGCTTCCGGCCGCCGCCGCGGAGGCGTAGATGATGGCCAGGGTCGCGCCGAGCCCGGCTCCGCCGGCGACGCCGAGCAGGTACGGGTCGCAGAGCGGGTTCCGGAAGACGCCCTGGTACGAGGCGCCCGCGACCGCGAGCATCCCGCCCACGAGCGCGGCGAGCGCGACCCGCGGGGCACGCACTTGCCAGAGCACCGTCCTGTCGATGAATCCAAGCGGTTGGTGGACGTGTAGGAACGGGACGTAGGAGAGCACCGAGCGCAGAATCGAGCCGATCCCGATGTGGATCGGCCCGACCGCGAGGCCGATGGCGAGCGCCGCGATGAGGAACCCGACGGTGACGAGGCCGGCGCGGAGGCTGACGCCCCGCGCTTCGACGCGGGGTGCGGCCTCCACTCTGCCGGCCGCGGTGGCCACTCAGCCCTGCTTCGCGACCCGTGCCACCGTCCGCGCGAACTCCACGATCCGAGGCCCCCAGCGCGAGGCGACGTCGTCGTTGGCCGCCACGACACGGTGGTGCTGGACCGCGGAGATCGAGCTCCAGCCGGGGCGGGCCGCAACGGTTGTGAAGCTCTGCCCGCAGCACCTCGTGTCGGCGAGGACGATGATCTGCGGGTCCTTCGCGATGATGTACTCGGCCGAGAGCTGCGGGTAGCCGTCGCCCGTTCCGCCCGCTGCGTCGGCGATGTCCCGGAAGCCGAAGAGCTTGTAGATGCTGCCGATGAAGGTCTGCGACGTGGCCGTGTAGTACGTCGGGTCGAGCTCGTGATAGACGCGCAAGTGGCGGCGCGTCTTCGGCACGCTCGCCACGATCGCGGCCAGGTGCGTCCGCATCGAGCGCACCACGGCCTTCGCGCCGACGTTGTGGCCCGTGAGGCGGCCGAGCTGAAGGATCTCTCCGTACGCCTGCTTCAGGTTGCTTGCAGCCGCCTCGTTCACGACCTTGATCCCCAACTGGTGGAGCTGCGACGCGAAGTTGCCGGGGTCGTACGAGATGAGGACGAGGTCCGGGTGGTAGCTCGCCACAGCCTCGACGTTCGGCGTCACGCCGGAAAGGCTGGTCCGCGGCGCTCGCTTCGGGTAATTCGACTGGTTGTCGACCGCAACGACCTGCTTGGCGGCGCCGATCGCGAACAGGTCCTCGGTCACGGTCGGCGAGAGCGAGATGATCCGGTGCGGGTAGCGGTGCTTGGCGCGCGGGGTTTGGTGGGCGGCCGCCGAGAGGGAGACGACGGTGAGCGCCGCGACAAAGGCCGTGACGACAGCGATGGTGAGACGGTGCACGAATCCTCCTTCCGCGAGGGGTTCGGGATGTCGCGGCGGGCGGCAGGTCTTCTGACTCGGGGCTCCCTCCCCGCCGCCTTCCCAGGTCGTGACCCAGTGGCGTCGTGGCGGAAGAGCGTCTCCCCTTACAGCGGCGGGACCGTCCCGGACTCGCACCGGAGTTCCCTTACCGCTCGCCGGTTTGTGGCGGGAATCTAGCATCGCCTTCCGTGGCCGGCCTCGCACTCGCACTCGACCTCGACGGCGTGCTCGCCGACACGCGGCCGCTGTGGGACGCGTGGCTCGAGGACGCGGCTCGGCGGGCTCGTGTGGAACTCGAGGTGCCCGAGGACCGAGAGGAGGCGGCGGCTGTTCTCGACGAGGCGCTCGGCGACTGGCGTCCACTGTTGTCCCGATTCGCGGCCGACCGGGCTCCGCTCTGGATCCGTCCCCGTCCCGACACGAACGCGGCGTTGCGAAGGTTCGCCGCCGGAGGAGCGCGGATCGGCGTCTTCAGCGACGCGCCTCGAGAGCTGGCCGAGATCGCGCTCGCGCATGCGGGTGCCGCGCGCCAGGTGGAGATAGTCGGGACGCTCGCCGAGGTGCAGGCTGCGCTCGGCCGAGAGACCACCATCGTGCGGTCGCGTGAGGAGCTCGCAGGACTACGATGAGCAGGTGGAGCACAACCTGTCCGATCGGCGCTTCGACCTCATCCTCGAGAAGCTCGACCGCATCGGCGACGAGCTCGAGAAGACCAACCGGCGCCTCGACAACGACGAGAACTTTCTCCGCCTCGCCCGCGAGCTCGCGTCCTTGAACGAGTCGCTCCAGGCGCTCGCCTACGCCGCCCTGGGCCAGCAGGCGCCGCAGGTGCGCCGCCGCCGCCCTGCCTAGCCGGTCTTGACGCGCCAGATGTCGAGCACGCCGCTCGTCGCGTGGTCGTTCGCGTTGCCCTCCGGGAGCGCGACACGGCCGTCGGTGGCGATCGGGCTGTTCCAGTGGCCGCCGCCGGCACTCAGCGTCGCGATGAGCTTCCCGCTCGCCGGCTGGTAGACGCGCAGCCCGCCGCCCGGGTCGTAGACCCACAGGAGACCACCGGCGAGGACCGGGCTCGTGCCGCCGTTGCCGTTCCGCCAGACCGAGTGGAGGCGGCCGCCGCGCAGCGACCACGCCTGGGTCCCACCGTTGTCGGCAGCGAAGAGCCAGATCCGCGTCCCGCTTCGCCACACCGCCGGTGCTGTGAAGAGCTGGGAGCCGGACGGGGTCGAGACGATCTGCAGTTCATGCCCCTGGTGCGGCCGGGTGCCCCGCAACCGCCGGAGCGAAAGGAGCCGGATCTTCCCGTCCTTGCCGCCCTGCGCGATGAGCTTCGAGGTGAGATAGACGGGGGACGTCGAGCCGAGATCGAGGTCCTGGGCGTTCAGCTCTGCGGTGTTCGTCGGCGTGTAGTTGCCCACGAGCCTGGCTTTCGGCGAGAGGACGAGCACCGCGTCGCCCCAGAGGCTGCGGCCGTCCCACGGCGCGTTGCCGGTGGCCACGAGGAGCTTGCCGCTACGCGGAACGACGACTGCGCCGGCACGTCCCCAGATGGCCGAGTCGCTCGCCCCGCACGTCGGCGGGTTGAGGAGCGCGTGACGATTCGAGCAGAGCGAGTTCCAGACATGCAGCAGACGGCCGTTCCTCGCGGCTATGACGACGACGTGTCCCTGGTACGGCGGCGCATCGCCGATGTAGCCGCCGGTCGTGGCGATGACGCGGCCGTTCGCGAAGTTGAGCGACGCCGCGACCTTCTCGTGCGAGGGCAGCTTCGTGATCGAGCGGCGCCAGACGGCGTGCCCGGTCGCCACCGAGAGCTTCTGAATCCTCCCGTCCGGCGACGCGGCGTAGATCCACTTCCGGCTGGGATCGGCGACCGGTGTCGCAGTCGTGATCTGCGCCGAGCCGGCCCAGTGCGAGTAGCCGGGCGGCGTCCAGCGCCAGAGGATGTTGCCGCTCGTCGCGTCCATTGCGAGCGTGATCCCGTACGTCGTGGTGACGAAGAACGCATCGTGGGTCGCACCGCGAATCTTCACGCCGTGGAGATAGATGGCCGAGGAGTCGACCGTCCCGGGCAGCTGGACCTGCTGGCGGACCAGCGAGCCCACGTTCGCGGCCGTGATCCCGGTCGCGTGCGGATCGTCGTTGCTGCGGCGCGCGTCCCAGCCGAAGCGAGTCCAGTCGTGGCCAGAGGCGGCGACCGTCTTGCGCGCGCCGGCGACGCCGCCGGTCGAGCCGCCACTGCCTCCGCAGGCGGAGAGGGCAAGCCCCGCGACGAGGATCAGAGCTAGCGACGAAGCAAGACGCGGCGTAATTCGTCCTCTTTCCCCGTCTCGAGAATCGCGAGCACCTGGTCGCCGGCCTCGAGCACCGTCGAGCCGACGGCGATCTCGGCGCGGCCGCCGCGCATGACGGAGATGAGGCGCGAGCCCTCGGGCAGCGAGAGCGCCTCGACGGTCCTCCCGGCGGACGGAGAGTCGCTGTCGATCTGCACCTCGACGATCTCGAGGTTCTCGCCGCGCAGCTCGAGCAGGTGGATGAGGTCGTGCTCCGGCACCTCGTGCTCGACGAGCGCCATCACGCTGGAAGTCGCGCAGATGGTCGGCGAGATCCCCAGGAGGTCGAAGTGCGGCTGGTTCCGCGGATCGTTCACGCGCGCGATCACCTTGGGGACGCCGAACTTCTCGCGCGCAATCTGGCCGACGATCATGTTGTCCTCGTCGTCGCCGGTCAGCGCGAGCACGATGTCCGGCGGCCGTGCGATCCCCGCGCGCTCGAGGACGAAGAGCTCGGTCGCGTCGCCGCGTTGCACCTGGTGCTCGAACTCGTCCTCGAGCTGCTCGAAGCGGTCGCGCTTCTGCTCGATCAGCGTCACCTCGTGCCCAAGCCGGAGGAGCGAGCGGGTCACGTTCGCGCCGATCTTGCCGCCGCCGGCGACGATGACGTACATCAGTGCGCCGTCCTGTGACGGTCTCGCGTCCCTGGCGCGCGAAAAGCGAGCGACGCTAGGACGCAGGGAGCGCCGATAGCCGAAGCTATCGGCGCGACTGAGGACGACGCAGCGCGAAGCTTTGCAGCCGCCAGGGGCGCCCTGACCGTTGCTGGACGGCGCACTATCCGACGACCTCTTCGGTCTCCTGGGACGGCTGGACGGTCGGGATCGCGCAGGTGCGCGCCGCGTCCATCAGCCGGTCGATGGCCACGCTCGTCGGGCACACGGTGTTGAGGCCGCGTTCCGCGTAGAACTTCGCGCGGGCGGGATCGAGAACGCGGACGACGACACAGCGGACGTCGAAGCGCTTCTGCGCAACCTGGCCGATGATGATGTTCGTGTTGTCGCCGTCGGTGGCCACCACGACGGCGTCGGCGTCCTCGATGCCGGCCTCGCGCAGAAGGTCGGCGTCCATCCCATGCCCGACGATGAACACCCCGGGCCAGCTCTCCCCGAGCCGCGAAAGCGCATCCTCGTTCTCGTCCACGACAGTCACGTCCCAGCCCTCCTGGTGGAGCTGGAGCGCGATCGCCGAGCCGACGCGACCGCAGCCGATGACGAGCGCCTTGAGCGAAAGCCCCTCCATGACTGCCGAACCGTAGCTCGCTAGACCTCTTCGAGCACGCCCTGCGGAAAGGCGACGACGAGCACCTCCGCGGGCGCCTTGCGCAGGACGTAGTCCACGGTCGGAGAGAAGAAGCGCGACTGACGGCGCCACTTGGGCGCCGAGCCGAGCACGATCAGGTCGGCACCGGTCTCCTCGGCCGCCTTCACGATGGCCTCGCCAATCGACCGGGCGCGAATGGAATATCCCTCAACCGTGACGCCGTGGTCGGCGCCGAGCGCGGCGGCCTCCGCAAGCGACGCGGCGGCCCGTTCCTCCTGGTCGGACAGTTCCGCGTCGAGCGGCTGGTCGAGCGGCACGCGGATCACGTGCAAGGCCACGACCGCGGCGCCTCGCTCTTGCGCGAGCTTGACCGCCGTCGCGACCATCTCCTCCCCGATCTCGCCGAGCTTCATCGGGACCAGGACCTTCGAGAACTCCGCCTGGGGCAGCTCTCCCTCTTCCAGCGGTTCGACGTGCTCGAGCAAACCGGTGCCGCGCTGGCGGCGCACGAGGAGGTAGACGACGACGCCGGCCGCGAGCCAGATCGGGCCGCCGTAGCGCGCGCCGATGTGCGTCGCCATCGCCGCAACGAAGATCGCCGTCGTCGCCAGCGCTCCGACCACGGTCGGCAGCGGCACGTCCGCCCCTCGAACCCGGACCGAGAGCGGCACGCGGAAAGGACGCTCTGCATCCGGCTTCGAGAAGCGGAGCTTCAGAACCGCGAGTTGTGCGGCGGTGAATGCGATCAGCACGCCGAAGCTGAACAGGCTCGCGAGGAACCCGACGGGATTCGTCGTCCAGGCCGTCGAAAGGATCAGGGCGATCGAGATCCCCGCGGCCGCGAGGACCGTCTCCGGTGAGTGGAGGCTGCGGCGGCTGAGGCGGCCGAAACGGCGCGGCAGCTGCCCGTGCTCTGCGAGCGAGCACGCGAGGCGGCCGAAGCCCGAGTTCGAGGTAGCTGCGGCGACCAGGAGGATGAGCGCACCGGTCAGCCCGACGTAGACCCGCAGCACGCGCTCCACCCAGTACGCGACGTGCGGCCCGAGCGCGTAAACGACGCCCATGATCGGGGCGCGCTGCCAGGTCGTCCCAAGCTCCGTGACGCCGTTGGGCGCCGGGAAGGCCGAGAGCGCGACGAGCGCGATCAGCACCGTGACGACCACGACCGCACCGATCCCCGTGAAGAGGCTCCGCGGCAGGTCGCGGCCCGGCTGGCGGGTCTCCTCGGCGAGGTTCGCGACCGTCTCGAGCCCGGTGTACGCGAGGAACGCGAGCGGCAGCGCGAAGGCGATCTCGTGCCAGGAGGGCTGCGTCCCGACCGAGAGCCCGCTCGTCAACGCGCTCGGCGAGAAGAGGAACGCGAAGCCGAGCACCACGAGCAGCAGCTGCGTCACGAGGTCGAGCACGGGCACCGCGAGGCTCAGCGAGTAGAGGCGCGTCCGCCTCAGCAGGCGCACCGCGGCGATCGCGGCGATCACGATGCAGCCGACGATCGCGTCGCCCGGATGCTGGGCGATCGAATGCACGCCGATCGCAAGTCCCAGGTAGTGCGGGAAGAAGAGCGCCGAAAGCGCGATCACGATCAGGTAGTCGAGGAAGAGCGCCCAGCCGGTCAGAAACCCGGCGAGGTCGTTGAAGGCGACACGCACGAAGGTGGCGGCGCCGCCGGTCTCGCCGATCGTCGTCGTCCCCTCCGCGTACGACAGCGTCACGACGAGGAAGAGAACGCCGACCACGCCGAGGACCACCGGCGTGAGGCCGAGCGCGTGCAGCGCCACGATGCCGAGGGCGAAGTAGATGGAGGACGCGACCTCGCCGTAGGCAACCGACGCGAGCGCCGGAGCGTCCAGCACGCGTTGCAGCCGCGGCAGCTTGCGAGCCATCCGCGGAAACTACCTTGCGAGAGCTTCGCTCTCGCAAGGTGCGAAACGGAACTCCGCCGACGAGAGCGCGGTCTCCCATCGGCTCCGTGCTGAGGGCACATTGGGGCCGCCGAGGTTCAGGCGCCGGTTCCGTCGCGAGCGCGCAGGCTTCGCGTGCGCGCCCGCTGCCCCGCGGCGGCGTAACGCATTGTTACGCCGCCGCCTCGACGCCGGTCACGCTCCAAACGCTCACACCAGGGAAACGCCCAAGGCCTGCGGCCAAGACAGCCGCAAAGCGGCGACTTGGCCGCAGGCCGGACCGCGCTCGCGCCGGCCTCCGCCGCGCGCGAGCGCACCACACCAACCTCCCACCCAGGGATCGACCAAACAAATAACAGCACGAAGCGGGCCGGAAACCACGCTTTCCGGCCCGCGGAGTTCCTCGTCTTGCGTCATCGCGTCAGCGACGACGCAAGAGAAAGAGCCGCCCGCAGCCGAGCGCAACGAACAGCCCGCCGAGGACGTAGCCCGTCGAGCCTCCGCCGATCGCGACCGTCTCGGCAAGGAGCGCGATGCCGATGCCGATCGCCACGAACCCGAAGACGAGGACCGAGCGGCGATGCAAGCTGCTCAAGCGGCGCGCTCGCGCGGAGTCGCAACCATGACGCGGCACGGCGCGTGGCGGAGGACGAAGTCGACCGCGTCGCCGAAGATCTGGCGCCGCCCGCGCTGCAGGCGCACCCGCCGCGGCCCGGCCATGACGATGATCTCGGAATGCCGCCGGATGGCCTCGTCGACGATCGCGCGGCCGATGTTCCGGGTGCGCGCGATGCGGCCGATCACGCGCACGCCGTACGAGTCGCCGATCGCGCGCGCCTCGTCGAGTTGCTCGTTCGCCTCGTGCACGTCCTCGGGCAGCTCCGCGTCGAGCGGGAGGTCGAGCGGCACCTCGATCGCCGTGAACGCGACGATCGACGCGCGCCGCTCGGCCGCGAGCCGGCATGCGAAGTCCATCGCCTCGTCGGAGGCGTAGCCGGGCGCGACCGGCACGAGGATGCTGCGGAACTCGAGGGCGGCCGCCGGCCCGTACTCGACCGGGGCGCGCACCGTCTCGCTCAGGGAGATGTGCAGCACCTGCCGGCGGTAGACGACGTAGACGATGAACCCGAGCGCAAGCCAGCCGAGCCCCGCATAGCGCGCGCTCGGATACTCGATCACGACGACGACCCACGACAGGCCGGTCCCGACCCCGCCGACCACGGCGAAGAGCGGCCAGTCGACCCCGCGCCACCGGAAGTTGGGGCGGGCCTTCCACGGGATGTCCTCGCCGGCGCGCAGCCGCCGCAGCTGGATCACCGCAGCGTGGGCGATCGTGAAGGAGAGCATGGCGCCGAACGAGTACATCGTGCCGAGGAAGGTCGTCTTGCCGGGAAGCAGGACGAGGATCGAGATGAAACCGCCGAAGACGATCAGCGACAGCCAGGGCGTCTTGAACTTCGGGTGCAGCCGGCGGAAGGCGCTCGGCAGCTGCCGGTAGCCGGCCATCGCATAGGTGATCCGCGAGGCACCGATCACGCCGGCGTTCGTCGCGATGAAGAGGATCGTAGCGGCGAGGATGCCCACGTAGACCTTGACCGCCGACAGGAGGGCTCCCGAAAGACCGAGGTTTGAGACGACCCCGAGCACCGGGTCGTTCGCGAAGCCCTGCGGCGGCGGCAGGCCGAGCACGGTCTCGTAGTGCCCGTTGACCAGGTGCACGGGCATCGCCGAGAGCGCGATCAGCGGCAGCGTGAAGTAGATCGCGAAGACGGCGATCGCCACCATCAGGATCGAGCGCGGGATGGTCCGCAGGGGGTCGCGCGCCTCCTCGGAGAGGTTGGACACGGTCTCGATGCCCGTGTAGGCGATCATCGCCACCGGGATCGCGAGCAGGAAGTGAGCCCAGGTCGGGGCGACGCCGAGGTGGACGTTCGAGACGAGCAGGTGCGGGCTGAAGACGAGCGCGAAGCCGAGCAGGACCAGCAGGACCTGCGTAGCGAAGTCCACCGCGGCGAGGCCGATGTTGATCCGGGCGGACTCCCGGATCCCGACGATGTTGAGCGCGACGAGGATGAGGATCACGATCGCGCCGCCGACGATGTCCCAGGGATTCTGTTTCAGCGGCTCCCAGAAGATCGAGAGGTAGTGGGGCACGAAGAACGCCGAGATGGCGATCGTGATCACGTAATTGAGCATCTGCGCCCAGGCCGCGACGAACGAGACGAGCTCGTTGAACGCGTGCCGCGCAAAGCTCGACGAGCCGCCGGCCTCCGGGAAGCTCACTGTCCCCTCGGCATACGTCGCCGCCGTCGCCGCGAAGAAGAGGCCGGCAATGACGAAGACGACGGGCGTCAGCCCGAGCGCGAAGAAGGCTGTTACGCCAAGCGCGTAGTAGATCGAGGAGCCGACGTTGCCGTAGGCGGTGGCGAAGAGCGCGTTCGCCCCGAGGACGCGCTCGAGCTCGTGCGCCTGGCGACGCCGTCGTGCCACGGCGTGACTGTAGTGCCCGCCGCGGTCGCTCTAGTGCCGGTGCCGGCGACCGGGCCGGTCGCGATCATCACGCGGCACGGCGAGTCGCGAAGTAGGAGAAGGACCTCCCGTGGGAAGGCGCGGTGGAAGCCGCGCCGCGACTCGACCGGCGAGCCGACCACGACGAGTTCTGCGCGGCGCTCTGCCGCGACGCGCGCGACCTCCTCGCCGAAGCTTCCGGGGCGTGTGCGGACGATCTCCCGCCGCACCGCCACGCCGTACGAGCTCGCGACCGCGGTTGCGCATTCGAGCCGCTCCTTCAGGCTCGTGAGCGCGCCGTCCATGTGGGAGTCGATCGGCAGCTCGCGGTCGACAACCAGCGGCCCGACGAGGACGACGCGCGCGCCCCGGTCGGCGGCGAGCCGACAGGCGAGGTCGAGGGCGTGCTCCGTCTCCTCCTGGTCGAGCAGCGGCACGACGATGCTCCGGTAGGCGATCGAGCCGCTCCAGCGCGCGAGGTGCTGCGCGCGAAGGTGGAACGTCCTGACGTCGGGCAGCTTCATCGGGCGCCTTTCGCCCGATGAACGTGGAGGGGGCGTGGGGGAACCGGGCGGTTCCCCCACACGAGACGAGAAGAAGGGGGATCGTGGGGGAAACATGGTTTCCCCCACGGGAGCGAGGCGCGGCCGCGCGACGTCATCGGATGAGCTGGTATGGGACGGAGGCGAGGATCACGTTCGGCTCGACGAGCAGCAGGCGCTTCACGTACAGGGCGCGTTGGTTGTGGAGCAGCCGCCGCCAGCCGCGGAGAATCAGCTCCGGGAGGACGACGAGTACGTCCTCCCCGTCTCCGGTCAGCTCGCGCAGGTACGCGAGGAGGGGATCGCCGATGTCCCGGTAGGGCGCCGCGAGCACCTCGAGCGGCACCCGCGCGTCCGCGGCCAGCCACTTGCGCCGCATCTCGGCCGCCTCGGTCTCGTCGAAGGCGAAACTGACGGCGCGCGTGTTCGGCAGACCGATGGACTCCGCCCAGTTCAGGGCGCGCATCGAGGCTGCGTTGGCGCCGGACACGAAGATCCGCACGGCGAGTGGACGGCCGTCCGCGCTCTCGTCCACTGTCGGCACATCCGCGACGACGACGCCGGGCTCGGTCAGCAGCCGCAGCTTGAGCGCGAACTCGAACCGGTGCCGCGCCTCCTCTCTGAGCGCGCGGCGGCGGAACTGCTCGGGGACGACGACCGTGACGAAGTCGGACTCGCCGCGCGGCAGGCGCCAGACCTGCTCGAGCACTGCGTCCACCGTCCCACCGTGCGGGTCGAGCGTCTCGAGGAGCGGCTCGCCGCCGGAGAGGTGGAACCAGCGCGGGCCGATCCCGGGATCGCTGCCGTGCCGCGGGACATGGATCGCGCGGAACCCGGCCGGCGAAATCGCCCGGGCGAAGGCGAGCGCGCGCTCTGCCGCCGGGTCGAGCTCCTCCACCACGAGCAGCGTGCGGTTGCGGGCACCGGGCGCCGCCGCGACCGCAGCCGCTCCCGCGCTCAACCGGCGCCCGACGCGTGCGTAGTGGCGCCGCACGCCTAGCATCGCGAAGACGAGCAGCGGGATCGCGACCGTGACGAGCCATGCGCCCTCGGCGAACTTCGTCCAGACCACGATCACGGTGACCAGGCCGGTGGCCGCCGCGCCGACTCCGTTGATGAGAGCCCGCCCGCGCCAGCCGGGCGTCCGCACCCGCTGCCAGTAGCGCACCATGCCGGCCTGCGAGAGCGTGAAGGCGGTGAAGACCCCGATCACGTAGAGATGGATGAGACTGTTGGTGTTCGCCTTGTAGAGGACGAGCAGCGCGGCCGCGGCCGCGGCGAGCACGAGCATCCCGTTCGAGAAGACCAGCCGGTCGCCGAGGTTCGAGAACTGCCGCGGCGCGAAGCGGTCCCGCGCGAGCAGGGCGGAGAGGCGGGGGAAGCCCTGGAACGAGGTGTTGGCCGCGAGGATCAGGATCAGGAGCGTCGTCGCCTGGACGACGTAGAACATGAAGCCGCCGAGCGTCCCCGGCTGGAAGACGGCCCGAGCGATCTGGGAGACGACCGACGCGGTGGCGCTCGGAGCCGCATGGACGTGCACCGCGAGGTAGGAGAGGCCGAGGAACATCGATATCGTCAGCAGGCCGAGCACGCCCAGCGTCTTCGCGGCGTTCTTCCCCTGGGGATTGCGAAAGGCGTTGACGCCGTTCGCGATCGCCTCCACCCCGGTCAGGGCAGTCGACCCCGAGGAGAACGCCCGGAGGAGGATGAACGTCGTGACCGCGCCCGTTCCGGCGGCGAGCGGGTTGGGAACTACGGCTCTGTGCAGGTGGCCGGAGGCGAACTCGACGAGCCCGACGGCGTCCACGGCGAGGATCGCCACGATGAAGGCGTACGTCGGTAGCGCGAACAGCATCCCCGACTCGCGCACGCCGCGCAGATTCGCGAGCACGATCACCGCCAGGCAGACGAGCGAGAGGCCGACCCGGTGCGAGCTCAGAGACGGCACGAACGAGGTGATGGCGAAGATCCCCGCCGAGATCGAGACGGCGACGGTGAGCACGTAGTCCGTCAGCAGCGCCGCCGCCCCGACGAGGCTGGGCGCAGTGCCCAGGTTTTCCCGCGCGACGATGTACGCACCGCCGCTCGTCTCGTACACACGAACCGTCTGCCGGTAGGAGAGGATCACGATCGCGAGCAGGCACGAGATCGCGATCGCGAGGGGGAACACGAGGTGCGCCTGGCTCAGCCCCGCCGCGCCGACGACGACGACGAGCGCCTCCTCTGTCGCATACGCGTTCGACGACAGCGGGTCGGACGCGAAGATCGGCAGCGCGAGCCACTTCGGGAGCAACGTCTCGTGCATCTGGCCGGTCTGCATCGGCCGGCCGACGAGCACGCGGCGCAGACGTTTGGGCTCGAGGGACCGCTCTTCCGTACGCGTAGCCGCGCTCACGTTCCCACGCTAGGTCCGGCCGGCTCAGCCGGAGATCAGGATTCCGCCGGGGGGCCTCAGGAAGTGCTCAAGAGGGCCGACCGCGCGCCGCAGGTGCGCGGGGTTTTCCGCTGGGCGTCGTCGGCTCTGCCGGCGTCGCTTCCAGCTCCGCAAGCCTGTAGCCGGCGCCGGGCTCGGTGAGGATGTAGCGAGGCCGCGCCGGATCGGGCTCGAGCTTGCGCCGCAGCTGGGAGACATAGACGTGGAGGTAGTGCGACTCGTCGCCGTAGCCCCTCCCCCACACCTCACGCAGGAGCATCGTGTGGGTCAGCAGCTTTCCCGGATTCTGGGCGAGCACGCGGAGGAGCGCAAACTCGTGCGGTGTGAGCTGGACGGGCTTTCCGGCGACAGAGACGGCGCGCTTCTCGAGGTCGATCCGCAGCTCGCCGACCTCGACGACCGGGTCGGCGGGAGCGTCCGCGCGCCGCAGTGCGGCGCGCAGCCGAGCGAGCAACTCCTCGATGCCGAAGGGCTTGGTGACGTAGTCGTCGGCACCCGCGTCGAGCGCCGCGACCTTCTCCGTCTCGTCGCCGATAACGGACAGGACGATGACCGGCGCGCTGCTCCAGGTGCGCAGCTCGCGACAGACGGCGGTGCCGCTCCCGTCGGGCAGGACGAGATCGAGCACCACGGCGTCGGGGGGATTCGCCGCGAGCGCCGCAAGCGCCCCCTCGGCAGTCTCGGCCGTCTCCACCTCGTACCCGGCGCCGTTCAGGCTCGTTCGCAGCGCCCGCAGGATCTGCGGCTCGTCGTCCACCACGAGTACGCGGGCGCTCATTGGGCGACCTTTGCCCAATGAGCGTGTGGAGGGGGCGTGGGGGAACCGGGAGGTTCCCCCACAGAAGGCAGAAGAAGTGGGCAACGTGGGGGAAACATGGTTTCCCGCGGGCTGGAAGCGTCGGCGGCTAAGCCGCCGACGCCCGGCCGGAAAACCAGGTCGCCTCCGGCGACCGGGGGAGCGAGCCGACGGCGAGCGACGCTCATGCGGGTACCGCCGCTCGTCGCTCGGCAAGCGGGAGCGAGAGCACGAGGTGGCCTCCACCGGGATCGTCTTGCGCCCAGAGCCGCCCGCCGTTCGCCTCCGCGAACCCGCGTGCGATGGCGAGGCCGAGTCCGGAGCCGTGTCCGGCTGTCCCGCGGCTGAACGGTTGGAACAGTGCCTCCCGCTGCTCGTCGGGCAGGCCGGTACCGGAGTCGATGACGTGGATGCGAAGCTCGGTGGCGCCGCACTCGACCCGGAGCAGCACGTGCGAGCCGGGCGGCGAGTAGCGGAGCGCGTTTTCGAGGAGATTGGCCAGCACTCGCTCGATCTGGGCGGCGTCGACCTCCACCGGCGGCGTATCCGAGCCGACGCCGAGGCGAACGCGACCCGCCTCCGCTCCGAGACCGGCAAGTGCCTGGCCGACGAGCTCGTCCACGTGCCACAACTCGCGATGAGGCTCGGCGGCGCCGGCCTCGAGCCGCGAGAGGTCCAGCAGCTGCTCTACGACGCGATCGAGGCGCGTCGCCTCGCTGCGGATCGTCTCCGCGAGACCCAGCCTGTCCTCCGCTTCGAGTGTCAAGCCGGGACTCGCAAGCGCGTCGGCCGAAGCGAGGATGGCCGTGAGCGGCGAACGCAGATCGTGGGATACGGACCGCAGAAGCGCGGTCTTGAGCGCGTCGCTCCGGCGCAGCGCCTCCGCCTCGAGAGCCTCGCCGGCCAGCCGTTCGCGCTCCTCGGTCAGCTTGCGCAGCGCGGCGAGCGCGGCCTCGGCCTCCTCGGCGCGCCTCCGCGACCGAGTGGCGAGCTCACTCACGACAACCGCGGTGACGAGGAAGACGAGGAGCGCGAACCAGTTCTTCGTGTCCGCGATCGTGAACGTGTAGAGCGGCTCGACGAAGAGGAAGTTGAAGACGAGCATGCTCCCGATCGCCGTGCCGACGCCGTAGGCAGTTCCCCAGGCGACCGCGACCGGAATGATCGCGAGCAGGTAGAGCACCACCAGGCTGAGCACGGGCACATGGCCCTTGAGGAGCTCGATCGCGCCGGTAACGAGCGCGAGCGCGCCGGCCGAAGCCGCGACCCGGGTGAGCGTTCTCACCCGGGCAACGGTACTCCGCTAGCCGTGAATCGAGATCAGGAGGGGGATGAGCAGGATCGCGACGATGTTCGTGATCTTGATCATCGGGTTGATCGCCGGGCCGGCCGTGTCCTTGTACGGGTCGCCGACGGTGTCCCCGGTGACCGCGGCCGCGTGGGCCTCCGAGCCCTTGCCGCCGTAGAGGCCGTCCTCGATCAGCTTCTTCGCGTTGTCCCAGGCGCCGCCGCCCGCCGTCATCGCAATCGCGAGGAACAGGCCCGTCACGATCGTTCCGATCAGCAGGCCGCCGAGCATCTTCACGCTGATGAGACCGACAATGATCGGGAACAGGATCGGCACCATCGCGGGCACGATCATCGAGCGGATCGCCGAGCCGGTAACGATGTCGATCGCCGGGCCGTACTCCGGCCGCTCGGTGCCCTCCATGATCCCCGGGTGCTCGCGGAACTGGCGGCGCACCTCCTCCACGACCTCGCCGCCGACGCGGCCGACCGCCTGCATCGCGAGCGAGGCGAACAGGAACGGCATCAGGCCGCCGATCAAGAGGCCGGCGATCACCCAGGCGTTGTTGAGCTGGAAGATCGTCGGCAATCCGTGCTGGGCCAGCCCGTCCGAGTACGACCCGAAGAGGACGAGGGCGGCGAGCGCGGCGGAGCCGATCGCGTAGCCCTTGGTCACGGCCTTCGTCGTGTTGCCGACCGCGTCGAGCGGGTCGGTGATCGCACGTACCTCAGGCGGGAGGTCGGCCATCTCGGCGATGCCGCCCGCGTTGTCGGTGACCGGGCCGTAGGCGTCGAGCGCGACGATGAGGCCGGTCATCGAGAGCTGCGCCATCACGGCGACGCCGATCCCGAACAGACCCGCGAAGTGGTTGGCGAGCAGGATCCCGATCGCGATCACGATCACCGGCAGCGCCGTCGCCTGCATCCCAACGGCGAGGCCCTCGATGATGTTCGTGGCGTGGCCGGTCTGCGAGGCGCGCGCGATCGACTCGACCGGGTTCCAGCGCGTGCCGGTGTAGTACTCGGTGATCCCGACGAGCAGCGCGGTGATCGCGAGCCCGATCAGCGCCGAGCCGTACAGGTCGCCGAACGAGTAGCCGTGCTGGATGATGTTCGACCCCAGGACGTTGAGGCTCTTCGTGCCGGAGAACGCCTTCGTGACCGGGATGAAGAGCAACGCAGAGATGACCGACGCGACGATGACCGCGCGGTAGAGCGCGTTCATGATGTTGCCGCCGGGCCCGACGCGCGCGAACTGGACTCCGACGATCGAGGCGATGATCGATACGCCGCCGATGCAGAGCGGGTAGAGCCAGAGACTCGTTCCCGTCGACGCGTTGGCCCCCGTTACGCCGAGCAGCATCACGGCGACGGCGGTCACCGCGTACGTCTCGAACAGGTCGGCGGCCATGCCGGCGCAGTCGCCGACGTTGTCGCCGACGTTGTCCGCGATCACGGCCGGGTTGCGCGGGTCGTCCTCCGGGATCCCGGCCTCGATCTTGCCGACGAGGTCGGCGCCGACGTCCGCCGCCTTCGTGTAGATGCCGCCGCCGAGCCGCGCGAAGACGGAGATGAGCGAGCCGCCGAAGGCGAGCCCGACGAGGTGATGAATCGCCTGGTCCGGCGTGTCGCCGATCCAACCGGTGAGGATCCCGTAGTAGCCCGCGACGCCGAACAGGCCGAGCCCGACCACCAGGAGTCCGGTGACCGAGCCGGCGCGGAACGCGACGTTGAGCGCCGGCGGCAGCCCGTGCCGCGCAGCCTCCGCGGTCCGCACGTTCGAGCGCACGGCGACGTTCATCCCGATGAAGCCGGCCGCGGCCGAGAGAACAGCGCCGACGAGGAAGCCGATCGCCGTCGCCCAGCCGAGCGAGTGGTAGAAGCCGAGTAGCAGGAACGGCACGATCGCGACGATCGCGATCGTCTGGTACTGGCGGCGCAGGTACGCGGCGGCGCCCTCCTGCACTGCGCGCGCGATCTCCTGCATCCGCTCGTTGCCGGCCGGCTGCCGCAGCAGCCAGACGGTGAGGTAAAGGCCGTAGAGGACGGCTGCGCCGGCGCACAGCAGCGCGAACAGCACGGCGTGATCCATGAACCAACTCATCGAGTAGAGCTCCCTCCGGGCGTCACAAAGTCAGCGCCGAGACGACCCCGGCGCGGCTGGTTTTTACCACACAGGCCGGATCGGCCGTGTCACGAAGTGGGCGTGCGGAGGTGCCAGCGAACCTGTTCCTCGAAGATCTCGCGCGCCGACGCACCCTCCTCGTGGCGTGCGATCTGGCGCTCGGCGGCGTTGCGCTCGGGGATCGTGAGCCACTCTGCGGCGCCGAGCTCCTCGGCGACGGGCCGCACCCACTCGACGAGCTGCTCGAGGCGCACGCGGGCGGGCATCGATTCCCCGCTCGCGAAGTCGATCAGCTCGCCGGCGATCCCATAGCGGATCGCCCGCCAGAAGTTCTCCTCGAGCAGGCGGCGCGGCAGGTCGGGCAGCGGCTCGCCCTCGTCGAGCGCACGGGCGATCCGCGCGGCCAGCGAGTACGAGAGCGCAGCGAGCGAGCGCGACTCGGCGAGATCCGGCTGCGCGTCGCAGATCCGGACCTCGACCGTCGGAAAGGCGAGGTGCGGGCGCACGCTCCACCAGATCTGGGTGTGCTCGGTGATCGACCCCGTCTCGTAGAGGAAGCGCACGTACGCCTCCCACTCGTCCCAGCTCGCGAGCGCGTCCGGGATGCCGCAGCGCGGGAACATGCGCGTGAAGATCTGCGTGCGCGCCGAGCGGAGACCGCTGAAGACACCCTCCACGAACGGCGAGCTCGCGGAGAGCGCGAGCAGCTCGGGCAGGTAGTTGCGGAGGGCGGCACAGACGCGGATCGCGCGGTCGGCGCCGTGGATGCCGACGTGGACGTGCTGGCCGAACGAGTTGTTGCGCCAGACGACGTAGCGCAGCACCTCGTCGTTGAGGCGGTAGTGCGGCGTGTCGATGATCCGCTGCTCCTGCCACGGGCTCCAGGGGTGCGTCCCGGTCGCGCCGAGGTCAACGCCGCCTGATTCCGCAAGCGAGCGGAGCTGCTGCCGCCGCTCGCCCAAGAGCACGGCCGCTTCGGCGAACGAGTCGCAGCGGCCGGTGCGGACCTCGATCTCCGATGCAATGAGCTCACCGACCAGGTGGGGCTCGAGCTCCGTTCCGAGTGCGGCCTGCTGGAGCTCCTCGAAGCGGTTGACGAGGCCGAGCGTCTCGGGGTCGACGAGCGCGAACTCCTCCTCGATCGCGAGGGTGAAATCGGGGACGGCGTCGAACGACTCGCGCGAGAGCGCAAGCATCTCCTCGTAGCCGAGCCGCTGCTCCTCGCCCACGCGCGAAGCCTACTCAGGGAATTGAAGTGTCGACCAGCTGGGCGGCGACGACCTTCCAGCTCCAGCGGCGCTCGACTGCGCGGCGGGCGGCACGGCCGAGCTCGCGTCTGCGTCCCGGGGGTAGCGCGAGGATGGCTGCGAGACGCTCACGTAGCGTGGCAGCGTCTCCGGCCGGAAAGGTGAGGAGCGCGGTCGCGTCCGGGCCGACTTCCTCGCCGATGCCCGCCGCCACCTCGGCGAGTCCGGAGTGTGCCGAGACCACGGGCAGGACGCCGGCCGCCGCCGCCTCGGCTGCGACCATTCCGAACGCCTCGGGGAAGATCGACGGCACCGCGGCGACGTCGCAGAGCGGCAGCAGATGCCGGAGGTGGCGATGCTCGAGCGCCCCGGTGAAGAGCGTACCCAGCGGAGCGAGCGCCTCGAGCTGCTCGCGGAAATCGCCGAAGCCCACGACCACCGCGCGCGCGTCGAGGCCGGCGAGCGCCGCGAGCAAGACGTGAACGCCCTTGTTCTCGATCAGCTTCCCGAAATAGACGACCGTGGGCCGCTCCTCGGCGAAGAAGCGGGCAAAGCGAGCGGCGTTGCCCTCGTCGGGAAGCCGCTCCTCTGCGCCATCTGGATTCGGCGGATCGGCCCGCGCCTCTTCGACCAACGCAGCGAGCGCCTCCTCACGCGACTCGGGGCGGAACTCGTCCACGTCGACGCCTGGGGGGACGATCTCCACGCGATCGAGGTGGCCGACGACCTCTTCGAGCACGTCGCGGATGTGCTCGGAGCCGACGTAGACGGCCTCCGCGCCGGCAAGCGTCTCCGCCCCCCAGCGTCCGAGGTCGCGTCGCCCGCGCATCGCGTACTCGAGCTCCGACCCGTGAGCCTTGACGCGGAAACGCATCCCGCTCGCAGCGCCGACAGGACCGCCGAGGAGGACATGGTTCGCGAACACGAGATCCGCCGGCGCGAGCTCGCGGAGCGCTGCCGCATTCGCCTCGACGTATGCCTCGCGCTCCTCCTCGGTGAAGTCCACGAGCAGCCGCGCCTCGAGGCCCTCGTAGCGGTCGAGGACGAAGGTGGGAAGCAGGCTGTCGGGGAGTTCCGGCACGACGACGCGCGCGCCGCCGAGGTCGTAGCGATCGGGGTGCCGCTCCTGGCAGACGACGGTGACGTCGTGGCCCGCGAGGCTCCACTCGCGCGCGAGCGCCCGGGTGTAGACGTTCGAGCCAGTTCCTCCCAGGAGGTAGCCGTGCCACAACAGAATCCGCACGCGGCGGACGCTACGTCAAGCGACGGCGCGCGAGTTGCGCGAGCAGGACGACTCGCAGAGCGAGCATGCTGAGACGCACCATCGGTACAAAACCTGAGGGGGCGTCTTGAAGCGAGCGCTATTGGGCAGCCTTACGGTGCTCGTGCTCCTAGGACTGCTGGCCGCTCTGGTGGAGTTCCCGTGGGACCGCCGCCACGTGGCCTGGGCGGGGAAGCCGTTGTCCGATGGGACGCCCGCGGCGATCCGCAAGATCCGTCACGTGGTGATCATCATGCAGGAGAACCGCTCCTTCGACTCCTACTTCGGCACGTACCCCGGCGCCGACGGGATCCCCGGCCTCGCAGGAAACTCGGGCGCGGTGCCGTGTGTCCCGGACCCTCGGCGGAACGGCTGCGACCGTCCCTACCACGACAGCTCGGACGTCAACTACGGCGGGCCGCACGGGCACGACAATGCCCTGGCAGACATCGACGGCGGCAAGATGGACGGCTTCGTCGGACAGGCCGAGTCAGGTGCGACGAGCTACTGCGAGGCCTACTTCACCGATCCGCGCTGCTCGTGGCTGCCGAAACGGCCGGACGTCATGGGCTACCACGACCGGCGCGAGATCCCCAACTACTGGGATTACGCGAGCCACTTCGTGCTCCAGGACCACATGTTCGAGTCCGACACGTCCTGGAGCCTGCCGGAGCACCTCTACCTCGTCTCGGGCTGGTCGGCGAAGTGCACGACGAGGGGCGACCCGATGAGCTGCCACAGCGCGGTGGAGGCCCCCGCCAATCCTCCCAGCGGACCGCTCAGCACGAGCGGCGAGGCGCCGGACTACGCGTGGACGGACCTGACCTACCTCCTGCACAAATACGGAGTCAGCTGGAGCTACTACGTCCAGAAGGGCGCGCAGCCCGACTGTGCGGACAACCGGATGTTCTGCGCGCCCGTGCCGCAAAACGCCCATACGCCCGGCGTCTGGAACCCGCTTCCATGGTTCGACACGGTGCGGCAGGATCGCCAGCTCCGCGACATCAAACCGCTGAGCGATCTCTTCAAGGACCTCGAGAACAACAGGTTGCCGTCGATCTCGTGGATCGTCCCCGGCGACAAGGACAGCGACCACCCGCCTGCTCTCATCACCGACGGGCAGGCCTACGTCACCGGTGTGATCAACTCGATCATGCGCTCGCGCTCCTGGAACTCGACCGCGATCTTCCTCTGCTGGGACGACTGGAGCGGCTTCTACGACCACGTCGAACCGCCCGTGGTCGACGGCCAGGGCTACGGGCTCCGCGTCCCTGCCCTCGTGATCAGCCCCTACGCGAAGAAGGGCTACATCGATCACCAGATCCTCAGCCAGGACGCCTACCTCAAGTTCATCGAAGACGACTTCCTCCACCACAGGCGCATCGACCCCACGACCGACGGACGCCCGGACCCCCGCCCAGACGTCCGCGAGAACGCACCGGTCCTCGGCAACCTGGCCGAAGACTTCGACTTCGACCAGAAGCCGAGACCGCCGCTGATCCTCCCGCTCCGGCCGCCGTACCGTTAGGGCGCTACGTCAGATGGAAGTACAACGCGTAGAGCAGCTCAACCGCGGGATTGGACGTATGCACCGTCACGTCGGCCGGGGTCTCGAGCAGCGCCTGCGAGTAGTTGAAGATGATCTTCACCCCCGCAGAGACGAGATCGTCCGCCGCCTGCTGCGCGCCGTTCGCCGGCACCGCGAGCACGCCGACGACGACGTTGTGTTCGCGCACGAGCTCCGCGAGTCGCTCGTACGGCTCGACCGAGACGCGTCCGATCGGCTCCCCGAGCTTCGCCTGGTCGGTGTCGACGACCACGGCGATGTTGATCCCGTGCTCCGCGAAGATCGAGGACGAGGCGATTGCCTGCCCGAGCCGGCCGGCGCCAACGAGCGCCACGTTGTGCTGGCCCTGCGTGCGCAGGATCTTCCGGATCGCGTCGAGCAGGAGCTCGATCGAGTAGCCCACCCCACGCTTGCCGAACTTGCCGAAATTGGACAGGTCGCGGCGGATCTGGGTCGCGTTGATGTTCGTGTACTCGGCGATTTCCTGCGACGAGATCCTCGTCTTGCCCATCTTTCGTGCCTGCGTCAGCACCTGGAGGTACCGCGACAGGCGGGCGGCGACGCCGACGTTCAAGCGCTCGGCCACACGACCCCCTTCGCTCGACTTCGTAACAGCGTTCTCTGTTGTACCAGCCGCTCTAGCCGCTCGCTTGTGCAACCGCCCGCCGCAGCGCGTCGGGATGCACGTGATAGACGAAACGCCGCCGCCCGTCGATCTCCACGACCGGGATCCATTCCCGGTAGGCGGCCTCGAGCTCGGCGTCGCCGTCGATCGCGACCTCCCGCAGCTCGAAGCCGAGCTCGTCGCGCGCCGCCGTGACGACACGCCGGGCCGCCGCGCAGAGGTGGCAGCCCGACGCGGTGAAGAGAACCACCTCCGCTACGGGTAAATCCCTCGCGTGACGGTCGCTTCCGCGACCCGCTGCACTGCGAGCCCGTAGGCCGCGACGCGCATCGGGAGCTTGCGGCTCTGGGCCGTCTCCCACGTCTTGTCGAACGCGCGGCTCACGATGTCGTTGAGCTTCGCGTTCACCTCGACCTCCTTCCAGAAGTACTCCTGCAGGCCCTGCACCCACTCGAAGTACGAGACGACGACGCCGCCCGCGTTCGCGAGCACGTCGGGGAGGATGAGGACCCCCTTGTCCTCGAGGATCGTGTCGGCCGCCGGCGTGACCGGCCCATTCGCCCCCTCGCAGATGATCGCAGCCTTGACCTGGTCGGCGTTCTCGGCGGTGATCACCTGCTCGAGTGCGCAGGGAGCGAGGATGTCGCACTCGAGCAGCACGAGCTCCTCGTTCGAGATGGTCTCGGCGTCCTTGAGGCCGACGAGCGTCCGCTGCTCGGCCTTGTAGGCGAAGGCGGCCGGAACGTCGATGCCCTTCGGATTGTAGAGCGCCGTCGTCGAGTCGGAGATCGCGACGACGGTCGCGCCCTCCTGGTGGAGGAAGTTCGCGAGATAGCTGCCGACGTTGCCGAACCCCTGCACTGCAACCGTCATCCCGGCGAGGCGTTTGTCGAGCTTCGCGACCGCGTCCCGGATGCAGAAGAGCGAGCCCCGCGCCGTGGCCTCGACGCGCCCGAGCGAGCCGCCGATCGTGAGCGGCTTGCCCGTCACGACCCCGAGCACGGAGTGGCCCTTGTTCATCGAGAACGTGTCGAAGATCCAGGCCATCGTCGAGCCGTCGGTGCCGACGTCCGGCGCGGGGATGTCCTTCTCCGGCCCGATCTCGTTGATGATCTCGCTCGTGAAGCGGCGGGTCATCCGCTCGAGCTCGCCGCGCGACATCTTCTTCGGGTCGCAGACGACACCGCCTTTCGCGCCGCCGAAGGGAATTCCCATCAGCGCGCACTTCCACGTCATCCACATCGCGAGCGCCTTCACCTCGTCGACCGTGACGTCGGGGTGGTAGCGGATGCCGCCCTTGGACGGCCCGCGGGCGATGTTGTGCGTCACGCGGTAGCCCTTGAAGACACTCGTCGACCCGTCGTCCATGCTGACGGGGATCGAGACCTCGATCGCCTTCTTGCATTCGCCGAGCACGGCGATCAGGTCGTTGTCGATCTCGAAGGTCGTGCCGACGCGCCGGAGCTGCTCGCGCGCCAGCTCGAACGGGTTCTCGCGTAGGTGGGACGTCGTTGCGACTGCCAAGGTCACTCCTTTGTGGCTGCAAACGGGCGGGAAAACCTGACGCCGCGGCGAGCTTAGCGCGACGCGTACGCGTCTAGGGCGAGGTACCGCGGGTACTCGACCGCCTCGGTCCAGCGGGCGGCCGAGGCGATCATCGCCGCGTTGTCGGTGCAGAGGGCGAGCGGTGCCGCGGTCGCATCCGGTAGCGCGGCCCGCAGCCCCGAGTTCGCGGCGACACCGCCGACGATCGCGATCCGGTCTCTGCCGGTGCGCTTCGCGGCCTCCCGCACGCGCTCGGAAAGCGCCCGCACGATCGCCTGCTGGTAGGAAGCGGCGAAATCGGCGCGACGCGCGTCGAGCTCGTCCTCGCCCAGGTCTCGGACCGCGTAGAGGAGCGCCGTCTTCAATCCCGAGAACGAGAAGTCGAGGCCCGCCACGCGCGCGACCGGCAAGTCGTAGGCGTTCGGGTCCCCCTCGCGAGCGAGCCGGTCGATCTCCCGGCCGCCGGGGTAGCCGAGGCCGAGCAAGCGCGCGCCCTTGTCGAACGCCTCGCCCGCCGCGTCGTCGAGCGTCGAACCGAGCAGCTCCTGCTCGGTGTGCGAGCGGACGTCGAGCAGCAGCGTGTGGCCGCCGCTCGCCAGCAGGCAGAGGAACGGGGGCTCGAGCGGCTCCGGCTGGAGATAGAGCGAGGCGACGTGCCCGTCGAGGTGGTCGACGGGAGCGAGCGGCAGCCGGCGCGACCACGCGACCGCCTTCGCCGCCGCCAGGCCTACGAGGAGCGCGCCGATCAGCCCTGGGCCGCGGGTCACGGCGATGCGGTCCACGTCCGCGAGAGTCGCGTCCGCCTCCGCGAGCGCCTCGCGGATCACCGGCGTGACGAGCTCCAGGTGCCGCCGCGACGCGACCTCGGGAACGACGCCGCCGTAACGTGCGTGCAGCTCGGCCTGCGACGAGACGACGTTGGAGCGGATCTCGCCGTCGTCGGTGACGAGGGCCGCCGCGGTCTCGTCGCACGACGTCTCGATCCCGAGAATCACGCGGGGGCTACCGCCGGTCGCGCGCGACCGGGTCCTTCCACATGATCAGCGCGTCCTCGCGGTTGTCCGTGTAGTAGCCGCGCCGCAGGCCGCGCGAGCGGAAGCTGAGGCGCTCGTAGAGGCCGATGGCCTTCCGGTTCGAGACGCGCACCTCGAGCGTGTAGCCGCGGCGGGCGTCGTCCGCCGTGAGGTCGAAGAGCCGCTCGAAAAGCATCGTCGCGACGCCGCGCCCGCGCTGGCTGGGATCGACGGCCACGTTCATCACGTGCCACGCGTCGACGTAGCGGGAGACGATCAGATAGCCGACGAGGGCGCCGTCCTCACCCTCCGCCTCGAAGGCACCGAGGCAGATCGAGCTCGGCTTCGCGAGCTCGCCCGCGAACATCGAGCGGGACCACGGCGTCGGATAAGAGCGGCGCTCGATCTCCTCGATCGCGAGGAGGTCAGCGAGCGCGAGGCGGCGCAGCTCGATCGTGGTCACTGCACGTTCCTCTCGGAATCGGGCACCCGGAGGTAGAGCGGCTCGAGCTCGTCGACGGAACCCGGCTCGCCGGCCAGCGCCGCGTGGAAGCGGGCGCGCGGCAGGTGCCGCTCGTCGTCGTCCGGAGGGATGACCGCGCCGCGTTCCTCGAGCAGCGATCGGTAGCGCTTTGCCCCGTCGCCGACGCAGAGGCCGCCGTCCAGCGGCAGCTCCTGTGGCGTGAGCACATGCGGCTCGCCGTCCACGAGGGTGAACACCTCGCGCCGCTTCGCGTCGACGACGGGCAGCGCTCCGGGCGCGCCGGCGGCGAGCGCCGCCAGGGTGGAGACGCCCGAGCCGGGCAGGTCGAGCGAGAGCGCAAGGCCCCGCGCCGCCGCGAGCCCGATCCGGACTCCTGTGAAGCTGCCGGGGCCGAGACCGACGGCGAGCAGGTCGAGGTCCGACGGATGCGCGCCCGCCTGGCGAAGGAGCGCGTCCACGTCTTCGAGCAGCGTCTGCGCACGCGAGGCGCGCTCGCCGAGCACCTCGTCCCCATCGACGAGCGCACTCGTCGCGACCGCCGTCGCCGTATCGAAGGCCAGCGTCAACACTCTTCGATCTCCAACGCCCTCCCGGCGCCAGCATGCCGCAAACGCACCGCGAAGCGAGACGCCGGCAGGACTCCCTCCCCCGCCTCCGGCCATTCGACGAACGCGATCGCCCCCTCGAAGTACGGCTCGAGGTCTCCCCACTCCGCAGGCGAGACGCCCTCGAAGCGGTAGAGGTCGAGGTGCGAGACCTCGACACCGTCCCCGTGGTAGCGATGGCCGATCGTGTAGGTGGGGCTCGTGACGCGCTCGCGGACGCCGAGCCCACCGCACGCGCCGCGGACGAAGGTCGTCTTGCCGGAGCCGAGCTCGCCGGCGACGGTGACGACGTCGCCGGTCGCGAGCCGCCGCGCGAGCTCCGCCGCGAACGCCTCCGTCTCCTCGGGGGAATGGCTCTGCTGCTCCACGCGTACGATCCAAGCATGCCCGCGTACGTGATCGTCGAGACCGATGTGTACGACCCGGAGCAGTACGAGCGCTACAAGGCGGCGTCGCCGGGTGCCGTCCACGCGGGCGGCGGCCGCTTCGTCGTGCGCGGCGGCGAACTCGCGGTGCTCGAGGGCGACTGGAATCCCTCGCGACTCGTCGTCCTCGAGTTCCCTGACCTCGAAGCCGCCAGGCGCTGGGTACGACTCGCCCGAGTACCAAGAGGCGAAGCGCCTGCGCGAGGGCGCCTCCAACCTCCGCATGGTCGCGGTGCAGGGGCTCGACGAGCCGCTCTAGAACAGGCCTAGCTGCTCGGCAGGTGCGGCGACCGCGGGCTCCGGCTCAGGCTCCGGGACCGCCGCGGGCTGGGGGCCGCGTCCCATGAGCTCCGGCAGGCGGGCAAAGTCCGACTCGAGCACGTTGAGCATCGCCGGGGTGTAGAGCGCCGCCGCAGGGTGGTAGAGCGGATAGAGCAGGACGCTGCGACCGGCGATCGTGAGCGCCTGCTCCTGGCCGTGCACCCGGGTGATCCCTAACGGACGGCCGGAGAGGAGCTTCGTCGCGAAGTTGCCGAGCGTCGCGATCACCTTCGGCTCGATCAGCTCGATTTGGCGGAACAGGTGCGGCTCGCACGCCTCGATCTCGTCCGGCTGCGGGTCGCGGTTGCCGGGCGGGCGGCACTTGAGCACGTTTGCGATGTAGACGTCCTCGCGCCGCAACTCGACACCCGCGAGCAGCCCCTCGAGGAGCTTCCCCGCCTGGCCGACGAAGGGAACGCCCTGCTTGTCCTCGTGAAAGCCCGGCGCCTCGCCGACGAACATCAGGTCGGCGCGCGGGTTACCGGCACCGAAAACGACCTGCGTCCGGCCCTCGGCCAGCCGACAGCGCATGCAGCCGGCGGTGGCTGTCGCGTACGCCTCGAGCGTGTCCATCGCCATCACCGGAACGGCACTCACTTTCCGCTCCGACGCCGGCCAAGCCGCCGCCTCCGCTCCTTGCTGAGCTTCGTCGAGCCTACGCTCACGGGAGCGAGTCTACGAGGCACGCCCGACGGACACGATGCGCGCCCGCCAGCGGCCGCGCGGCGCGTCCACTTCGATCTCGTCGCCGGGAGCCTTGCCCAGCAGCGCCTGTCCCACGGGCGAGTCGGGCGAGACGCCGCCGACACCGGTGATCTCGATCTCCAGGCGTCCGCCGTCGTCGCGCTCGAGCTCGACCCGCGAGCCGACGGTGACGACACCGCTCGCCGCGGCCTGCTTCTCGTCGACGATCGTCGCGTGCTGGAGCCGGTGGCGGAGCACCCGGATCCGCGCCTCGAGCAGGCCTTGCTCGTTCTTCGCCGCGTGGTACTCGAAGTTCTCGGAGAGGTCGCCGTGCGCCCGTGCGGTCGCGATCGCTTCCACGACCTCCTTCCGCTTCGGCCCCTCGAGCTCGGCGAGCTCGGACTCCAGCTGGGCGTGGGCGGCGGGCGTCAGCAGCTCGCCGTCTTCGTCCCCCCTGGCCACAGAGCTAGTGGCTGCAGCCGCAGGAGCCGCCGCAGCACCCTCCGCCGCCCGAGGCGACCTTCGCCACCGACTTCGTGACCCCGTGGACGGCGAAGGAGGAGAACTGGCGCGAGACCTTGGTGGCGGCGCAATCGGGGCAGGCGACCTGCTCCTCGCCGCGGACGAGCTCCTCGAAGTGCGACTCGCACTCCATGCAGACGTACTCGTAGATGGGCACGGTTCGGATGCTAGCCGGGCTAGGAGCTGCAGGTGGCTTCTTTGCCGTCGACGAGCTCCCGGACGAGCCCGTCCGGCGTCCCCGGGACGCTGAGCGAGAATCGCTCGGGCCGCGTCAGGTCGAGGTACGTCATCTTGTCGGGCCCGTGCGAGACGCAGCCGCCGCCCTGCAGACGCAGGTATGGGCTGTAGTGGTTCCGCAGGAGATAGCGCCCTGCTGCGAACACCTGCCCACGGATCGCCGTGTGGCCGAACGAGGTGACGATCGGATTCGCCGGGCCTGTCAGCAGCGGCGTCGCATGCGGGAGCTCGTAGATCGTCCAGTTCCGGCTGTGGAACACGACCCTCAACCCGGACCGCGGCGAGCGCACGACGTGCGCCTCCTGCGGTCCGCCGTCCCAGTCGAGCGGCGCGGTCGGGCTGAGGAGGACGTACCGAACGGCGTCCGAGCGAAGCCAGTGGCGGTACGCCGAGGCGTCGAGGTGGTTCGCGTAGAGCGCCGGGTTGTCGGCGACGTCGAGCTGCCGATACCAACCGCGCGCGAGCGGGAAGCCGGACTTGGGGATCCAGTACGCCTCCCAGTGCTCCGCCGTCGGCACGACCTCCACGCGGTAGCCGGGTTGGTCGTGGTGGCGCAGGAAACGGATCGCGGGCCGCCAGAAGCTCGCCTGCTGCGTGTTGTTGTCGAGCCGGGACGGCACGAGCAGCGCGTAGGGCACGAGGTTGTAGGCGAACGCCACCGCGAGGGCGAGCACGACTAGACGCCTCGGCTGGAAGCCGGCGAGGCTCGCCGTGAGGAGCATGACGGGGAAGACGAAAGCACTGAGACGCGTCCAGTTGTCCCCGAGCGGCGAGGGCACGATGTAGACCACGACGCTGCCGAGGCCCCACAGCGCATAGAACGCCACAAGCGGGCCGGCCCCCCGCGCGTTCCGGGCAACGAGGACGCCGAGCGCTGTCACGCCGAGAACCGCGACGAAGTCGATCCAGTGAAACGGATAGACGCCGGTACCGGACGGGAAGAGGATGAGGGCGGCCAGCTCGATCCCCGCCGCGATGCCGAGAGCAACGCCGAACCAGAGGTCGCGCCGCGGGATCTGCCTCCGGGCGATTGCGTACGAGCCGACGACGAGGCAGAGGAAGACGAATGCGAGTGGGCTGAAGCCGACCGTGAGGGCGGCGAGGACTCCCGCGAGCCAGAACCGCCGCAGCTGCAGCAGCTTGAGCGTCGCGAGCATCGCGGCGAAGCCGAGCGTGTACGCGTACAGCCCCGTGAACAGCGGCGCCGCGGCGAGCACGCCGAAGATGCGTGACGGCCAGAGCGCCGCTCTCCCCCATTCCCGCAACGCAATCGACGAGAAGAGGACGGTCGAGGCGACCGCGGCGGCGAAGACGAGCGGCAGGTTCCCCACCAGCGCGGCCGGCAGGTAGTAGAGGAGGCTGTAGGAGGCGAGCGGGTACGTCCCCGCGTACCAGAAGTTGTCCCAGACGAGCGCGCCGTCGCGGACGAGGAACGTCCGATAGAGATGGACCGGCGCATCGCCGGGAGCCGGGCCGACGGCGAGCACGATTCCCGCGATTGCGGCGGTCAGCGCTGCGCCGAGCAGCAGCTCGCGGCGAGGCGAGATGCGGCGGAGATCGGTGAGGCTTGCAGCGGCGGAACTCATCCGGGCAACCGAATGTTCGCATGAATGCGCGACAACAGCGCGGCAGGCGGGACGAGGTCGACGCCGTCCGGACGGGAGAGGTAGCCCGGCGCGCTGCCCGCGACTCCGGTGTGGCCGTACTGCCAGACGACGCGATTCGTGCGCGGGTCGACCACGATCACGCGGTCGTTGTAGTCGTCGTTGACGAGGAAGTCGCCGTTCGGGAGCGGCAGCGCGAGCGAAGGATGGTCGAGCGGCGGGGCGCCCCCGCGCGGTCGGTACCGCCAGCGGAGCCGTCCGCGTCGATCGAACGTCTCGAGGATGCCCGGGCTCTGCCAGCCGACCGTGACGTACAGACCCGGCCGAACCTCGTTCGAGTCGGACGGGTAGTAGACGCCCGGCGGATGCGTCGACCAGAGGAGGCGGCCGCTCCGCGAGAGCGCGTCGACCCAGTCGCCGTTGATCTCGGTCACGAGCGTCCCGCCCCCCTCGAGCGGGAACGCGCCGTTCGGGCTGCCCCACGCGCGCGGCGGCGAGTGGACGCACCCATGGGCCGGGCTGCCCGTCGTCCAGATCGGGTGGAGCACCGGCGGACGGAGCAGAACGATGCGGCAGTTTTCGATGTCCGCGGCGACGATCGAGCCGTTCGGCAGCAGCATCGCGTCGTCGGGGTGGGCGAGCCGGTTCGCAGTGCTGCCGGGCACGCCGACCGCGCCGTAGCGCCAGACGATGCGGTGTGACGCGACGCCGACCAGGCTCACCACGTCGACGTCCTCCTCCGTGACCACGATCCGGCGGCCGTCCGGCGAGAAGAACGCGTCGTCGGGGAGCGGCAGGCTTCGGCCCCCGGGCCGCGGGAAGCGCCAGACGATGCGGCCACGCGGGTCGACCACGAGGAGCCGGTTGTTCGAGCGGTCGGCGATGAGCACGTCCCCCGGGAGGGCAGACGGATCGGAGCCGGTCGCAAGGTGAGCCCTCCCGAGGGGATGCGCGAAAGGCCCCATCGGCTTCAGCTGCAGCCGCCGCTGATGGTGCGACGGCGGGTGTGCCCCGCTGGGATCGGCGCGACTGGCCGCCCCGCCGCAACCAGCGACCACCGCCGCCAACGGGGCGAGTAGGAAGAGGAGAGACTGGCGCACGAGGCTCTTCTCACCCGAGCATCGCCGTTCAACCATGAGCTTCGGATGAAGCCTGCCCGGAATGGGCCGGGGGCGCATCCGTGCGCCCCCGGATTCTTGCGCGGTACTACGCCGAGGGAACGACGTTCTGGTTGAGCCGGAACACGTTCGTGGGGTCGTACTCGTCCTTCAGAGCGACGAGTCGGCGGTATGTCTCTTCGCCGTAGGCCGACTCCGCCTCGCCCGCGTCGCCCAGGAAGTTGACGTACGCGCGGCCGGTCTGGTCGGCCTTCGTCGACGCGATCACCGTGCGGGCCCACTCGGTGTGCGCGCCGAGCAGCTCAGCCTCGGGCGTGCCGGTGACTGCATTCACGACGAACGGCATCGACCGCTCCGGGAACGCAGTGTCTGTCTGCCCGACGCGGGCCACCGCGCCGCCCATCTGATGAACGTGGATCTCGCATTGCGGCCCCGGCGTGTCCTGGTGGAGCCTCACCAGCGAGTCGATCGTCTCGTCCGACAGGCGGGCGAGGTTCGCCGCCTTGAAGTACGCGTTGATCCCCTTCGGCCAGAGCGGATCGAGCAAGCCCTGGATGAACGTGTACGGCATCGGATGGATCAGGTCGGCGACCGGCTCGGCGATGGTGCGGAGGTCACGGACGAGCGCCTCCCCGTCCTCGACCGGTCCTGCGTCCACCGCGATCACGATCGCGACCTTCTTGCCGTGCCACTCCTCCGGGATCACCGGCAGCGGCGGCGCAGTCGCGAGGCTGATCGCGGTCGTGAGCGCGTCCGGAGTGTTTGGCGCCCAGTCGCGGTAGAAGCGGAGCAGATCGCGTGCCGCGTCGGCCGGCAGGAACAGCGGGCCGGCGTAGACCTCCGGGCCGACCGGGTGAAGCGCCAGCTCGAACGAGGTGACGATCCCGAAGTTGCCGCCGCCTCCGCGGAGCCCCCAGAAGAGCTCGGGATTCTCGGTCGCGCTCGCATGCACGAGCCGGCCGTCGGCGGTGACCACGTCGGCGCCGACGAGGTTGTCGCAGGCGAGCCCGTACTGCCGCATCAGCCAGCCGATCCCGCCGCCGAGCGTGAACCCTGCCACGCCCGTGGTCGAGACGAGCCCGCCGGTCGTTGCGAGGCCGAACTGTTGCGACTCGTGATCGACGTCGCCCCAGACTGCACCGGGGCCGACGAAGGCGCAACGCGCTGCGGGATCGACGCGGACGTTCCGCATCGGGCCCAGGTCGATCACCATCCCTCCGTCGGTCGTCGAGAGGCCGGCGACGCTGTGACCTCCGCCGCGCACCGCGACCGCAAGGTCATAGGCCCGAGCGAAGCCGAGCGCTGCGATCACGTCGGCCGTGCCGGTACAGCGCGCGATCACAGCCGGGTCCTTGCCGTCGTGAGCGCCGTTCCAGAGGCCTTTCGCCTCTGTGTATCCGTCGTCGCCGGGCAGCAGCACGTCGCCGCGCAACGCGTCGCGCAACTCCTGCACCGTCGCCTCGCCGAGCACGGGCGCGAGCATCTCTGTCATGAGTTCCTCCTTCTCGTCGAGCATGTCCGCGCCGTTCTAGCGAGAGGCGCTTAGCGCCCGATTTGCGCCGCATTTGCAGCGCTGAGACGAGCGCGAACGTGCTCGACCCACTGCGAGTCGCCGCGAGTCTCGAAGCCGGCCAGCGCGCTCTCGAGCAACTCCCGAGCGCGGGCTTCGTCGCCGCGCAGCAGCGCGAGCTCCGCGAGGTTGGCACACGTGACGGCTCTCCACCGCACGCGCCGCGTCTCGGCGACGATCGCGAGCGCCTCCTCGAGCCGCTCCTCCGCCACGGCCGGGCGGTCACGTGCGTGCTCGAGCTCCGCGATCCGCCAGAGAGTCGACACGAGCCCCCAGCGATCGCCCGCACGGCGGAAAGTATCGGCGGCCTCCTGAAGCAGGTCGGCGGCTCGATCATGCTCGCCCCGGCGCGTCGCCACCTGTCCGAGCCCGACGAGTGCGAGCGCACCGCCGCGGCGGTCGCCCAGCTGCTCCCGCAACCGCCGCGCTCGCTCGAAGAGGTCTGCCGCCTCGTCCAAGCGGTCGTCTCCCAGCTCGAGGTTGGCTAGTCGCGCCCACGTGTCCGCCTGCCCCTGGTCGCTGCCGATTCGCTCGAAGTGGACGAGCCCGTCCTGGAGCAGGGTGCGGGCCTGCGCGTCGTCGCCCGCCGACCGGACGACGTTCGCCCAGTTGATCAGGACGTATCCCGCGGCCACTCGGCAGGAGATGTCCGAGAACGGCTGGAGCGTGTCCTCGAACGCTAGGCGCAGTCCGGGAGCGTTGGGATCGAGGCGGACCGTCTCGGCGACGTTGACGAGCGCGGGGACCGACTCGGCGGAATCCTCGAGAGCGCCGAACAGCGCGAAGCTCTCGGCGCAGAGCCGCTCCGCCTCCGCGACGTCACCGGCGACCCAGGCCGCGGCCCCCAGCGAGTACGCGGTGACCGCCTCGGCCGGCGCGAGCCCGTGCTCGCGCGCCAGGAGAAGCGCGGGCCCGTAGAAGCTCGCCGCGCGCACGCCGTCGTCGGCGGCGATCTCGACCGCGGCTCGGAAGTGGCGCGTTCGCCATTCGAGCGCGGGATCGCCGAGCTGCTGCACGAGCGAGAGCGCCTCTTCGACCTTGGGCAAGCCGTAGCCGGCGTCTCCCGAGCGGAACTCGATCGCGGCATGTCCGAGCAGTGCCTTGATGCGTTCGGGCGTCAGGTCCGGGGCCTGCCTGAGCGACTCCCCGAGCCAGTGGCGAGCCTCCCGCAGCTCGATCCGGCGCAGCCAGAAGGACCAGACCACCGCACAGAGGCGAAGCGCTTCCTGCGGGTCGGCCTCGAGCCACGTCTCGAGTGCGACCCGGAGATTTCCCTGCTCCGCGTCGAGCCCTGCGAGCTGCTCGTCGAGCCCCTGCACGAACTCGACGAGCCAGGCAGCGTGCCTCAAGGCGACAGCCTCCCTCTCTCCCGCTGCGTTCAGTCGCGTCGCGGCGTAGCTGCGGATCGTCTCGAGCAGCCGGTAGCGCCGCAGCCCGTCGCGGTCCTCGTTCGCGACCAGCGACTTGTCGACGAGGTCGGCGAGCAAGAGCGCGACCTGGACAGGCTCGAGGCCGTAGCCGGCGCACACCTCCTCGACCGCCTCCAATACGAAGCTGCCGGAGAAGACCGCGAGTCGCCGAAGAAGCGTCGCCTCGTCGGGCGAGAGCAGGTCGTGGCTCCAGTCGAGAGTCGCCTCGAGCGTCTGCTGACGCGTCGGGGCCGTGCGGCTTCCTGCACGGAGGAGACAGAACCGGTCGTCGAGACGGTCTGCGAGCGCAGCCGGTGTGAGCGCGTCGACCCGGGCGGCCGCGAGCTCGAGGGCCAGCGGGAGCCCATCGAGGCGATGACAGATCCGGGCGACGGACGGCGCCGTCTCGGCATCGAGCTCGAAGCCCGGCGCCACGGCGCCTCCCCGCTCGACGAAGAGGCGCACCGCCTCGTAGCGAAGCAGGGCCTCCGGCTCTTCCTCGCGGGCAGGATCCGGAATCCCGAGCGACGGAACGCGGAAGACGACCTCGCCGGGCACCCGCAGCGGCTCGCGGCTCGTGGCGAGAACGGTGATCCGCGGCGCGCCTCGGAGCAGCGCATCGACGAGGGTGGCGGCCGCGCCGATCAGGTGCTCGCAGTTGTCGAGGACGAGCAGCAGCGCGAGCGGCTCGAGCTCGGCGATGAGCGCGTCGACGACGGCACCGCCCCGAAGGGCGCGCAGATCAAGCGCGTCGGCAAGGGCGCCGGGGACAAGAGCCGCGTCGTCGAGAGCGTCGAGCTCGACGAACAGCACGCCGTCGGCGTAGGTGTTCCCGCGCCCGCGGGCGAGCTCGAGGGCGAGCCGCGTCTTCCCGACACCGCCTGCGCCGGTCAGCGTCAAGAGACGCGTGCGCGCAAGCACGGCCGAGAGCTCTACGAGCTCGTGCTCGCGGCCCACGAACGTCGAGGTCTCGCCCGGCAGCGGACGCAGGGCGGGCCGCGCTCCCCCGAGCTCGACCAGCTTCCGCTCGAGCTCCGCCTGGAGGGCTGCGAGGCGCTCGCGGTCCAGGGATGCCCAGTCGTCGTATCGGTTCTCGGGCAGCAGCTCGCCGCCGTAGAGGGCCAGAGCGCGTCGATACGACTGCCCGGTCTCTTGGCGCCTCGCGTCCCCCGCCGCGTCCTCGAAGGCGTCGACGTCCACGTCGGCCTCGAGCCGTAGCAGGCCGTCGACCAGCGTGATCGCGTCGGCGCCGAGCGCCCGCCGAGCCGCGTGCACGGCCTGGTTCAGGTTGTTCGCCGCCGAGCCCGGGGCGCGGTCCGGCCAGAGAGCGTCCATCGCCTGCTCGCGATGCAGGCGGTGCCCCTCGGCGAGCGCGAGCAGCTTCACGAGCTCCCTCGCCTTGCGGAGCCGCCAGGCCGAGTCGGGAACGGAGGACCCGCCGGCCTCCGCCGCGAAGCCGCCCAGCAGCGTCACATTCGGCTTCGGCACATTCGTCATGAAGCGCAGCATGCCGCGGCATGCGGCACGAGTACAATTCGCAGTGCCCGGCATCCACTTCGGAGCTGGAGCGAAATCGTGATCGAGAGAGTTCATGTCATCGGTTCGGGCCGGGTCGGTTCGGCCGCCGGCGCCCGCCTGCGCGAGCGCGGCGTCGCCGTGGGCGAGGACGATCCGGACGTCGTTCTCCTCTGCGTTCCGGACACGGCAATTTCGGACGCATCCAGGGGTCTGACACCCGGACGTGCCTGGGTGGGGCACGTTTCGGGCGCGACGCCGCTCGCCGCACTAGAGCCGCACGAGCGCCGTTTCTCGCTGCACCCGCTCCAGACCTTCGACCGGAGCGGCGATCCCACCCAGTTCGACGGCGCCTGGGCGGCGATCACCGGCGACACCGGCGAGGCGCTCGCGATCGCGCGCGAGCTCGCGGAGACGCTCGGTCTGCAGCCGTTCGAGCTGGCCGACGGCGACCGGGCGATCTACCACGCCGGCGCCGTGTTCGCGTCGAACTACCTCGTGACGCTGCAGCGCGCAGCGGTGCGGCTCGGCGTTCCGGCGGAAGGGCTCGTGCCGCTGATGCGCGGGACGATCGAGCACGGCTTCGACCTGACCGGACCGATCGCCCGCGGCGACTGGGAGACGGTCGAGGCGCACAAGCAGGCGATCCGGGCGAAGCATCCCGAGCTCGAACACCTCTACGACACGCTCGCCGGAGCGACGGTGCTGCTCGCATGAAGCTCGTCCGCTCGATCGCCGAGCTGGAGACTGCCTCGGGAACAGGGCTGGTGCCGACGATGGGAGCCCTCCACGACGGCCACGTCGCGCTGCTGCGCGCGGCCCGGCAGGAGAACCGCAGCGTCGTCATGTCGCTCTTCGTCAATCCGGCACAGTTCGACGAGCCGAGGGATCTCGACGAGTACCCGCGCGACGAGGCCCGCGATCTCGAGATCGCGGAGAGAGAGGGCGTCGATGTCGTGTTCGCGCCGACGGCCGACGAGCTCTACCCACCCGGCTTCGCGAGCTGGGTCGATCCCCGCGAGACCGGAGCCGAGGGTGCAGCCCGACCGGGACACTTCCGCGGCGTTGCCACGGTCTGCCTGAGGCTGTTCAACCTCGTCCGGCCCGAACGTGCGTACTTCGGCCAGAAGGACGCACAGCAACTCGCCGTGATCCGCCGGCTCGTCCGCGACCTGAACGTTCCGGTGGAGATCCGCGCCGTGTCGACGGTGCGGGACACCGACGGCCTCGCCCTGTCCTCGCGTAACCGCCGGCTCTCGGCGGAGGATCGCGAGCGGGCTCTCGGCCTACCGCGGGCTCTCGCCTCTGCCGTGGGCAAGGCCGATCCAGTGGCCGCAGCACGCGGCTCGCTGAACGGACTCGAGCCGGAGTACGTCGAGGTTCTCGACCTCGGCGACGCAACGGTCCTCGCCGCCGCGATCCGCGTCGGCTCCAGCCGCCTGATCGACAACGTCCTCCTGGAAGGAGAGCTCAGATGAGCGACAACCCGAAGCCCGCGCGCTACGCGTCCTGGACGACCGGGAAGCTCCCGCTGCCGGAGCTCGCCGAGATGAAGCGGCGCGGCGACAAGATCGTGATGGTCACCGCCTACGACGCGCCGAGCGGTCGCCTCGCCGACGCGGCCGGCGTCGATCTCATCCTCGTCGGCGACTCCTCCGGCATGGTCGTGCACGGCCGCGAGTCGACGGTGCCGGTCTCCCTCGACGAGATCGTGTTCATGACCCAGTGGGTGACCCGCGGCGCCAAGCGGCCGCTCGTGATCGCCGACATGCCGTTCGGGTCGTACGAGGAGTCGGACGAGCAGGCAATCCACAACGCTGTGAGGCTCGTGAAGAAGGGCGGAGCGGACGCGGTCAAGCTCGAGCGCGGCGGCACCTCGGTCGCCCGGGCTCGGGCGATCGTCGGCGCGGGGATCCCCGTGATGGGGCACGTCGGCCTCACGCCGCAGACGGCGACCGTCCTCGGCGGCTTCAAGGCACAGGGCAGGACGGCGGAGCGGGCGCAGCAGCTGATCGAGGACGCACTTGCGCTCGAAGCCGCGGGCTGCTTCTCGATCGTGCTCGAGGCCGTCCCTCCGGCGGTGGCGCGAGCGGCGACGCGGGCGCTGGCGGTGCCGACGATCGGCATCGGTGCCGGCGTGGAGACCGACGGGCAGGTGCTCGTCTGGCACGACATGCTCGGCTTCTACGAGGGCCGGTCGCCGCGCCTCGCCAAGCGCTACGCGGAGCTCGGGGAAGCGGTCGTCGAGGCGCTCGAGCGCTACGCGGAGGAAGTGCGCAGCGGCGCGTTTCCCGAGGAGCGCCACACGTACGCCATGCCCGAGGAGGAGCAGGCCGCATTCGAGGGCATTCAGTCCAGCGGGAAGGACCCGACATGAGTCGAGAGCACGATCAACGCCGGTAAGGCCGCAGCGAGTCCGACTGTCGCGAGGCTCCGCGCCCAGCTCCAGCCGTGGACGGCCCGGACGCCGACGAGGAGCAGGACCGCGCTCCAGGCGAACGCGAAGTAGACGAGTCCTCCGAAGATCCGATCGCCGGGCCCCCAGTCAGTGCCGCCCGTTCGGAAGAGGTTCTGCCCGTAGATCACGATCCGAACCGGCCAGAGCGTGACGAGCGCGAGCGCGAGCGGAGCGCAGGAGAGCGCAACCATGCTCCGCGCCCGTCGGTAGCTTCCCAGCCCGCCGAAGCGCCGAGCCGCGCCGTAGAGGAGCCCGCCGCCCAGCCAGTACACGGCGACCGCGTACATGAGGCCGCCGAGGAAGGCCCACACCGGGATCAGGGAGACCGAGAACGAGGCGTCGTTCAGGAGTTGGCGCGCGACGGGAGTCGCGAGCACCCCCGCGATTCCGGCGAGCCCGGCGATCGCCAGCAGCGGCTCTTGCCGCGCCTCGACCGCTTGCTCCGAGTCGTCCCGGAGCGAGACGAAGACCGCGCGCGGCGCGACGAGCACGGCCGGAGCGCGCAGCCACCAGCTCCGCTCGAGCGCCGACGTGCGCGCGGTGTCGGCGGTTGCCGCCATCGTCCGCTGAGGTTAGCCCGTCTCGCTCAGATCGTGACCGAGGACAAGACCACGGTGAAGACGACCCAGAAGGCCAGCCATCCGCCCGAAGCCCAGGCCCAGGTGCGCAGCTGCGCTCTCTTGCGCGGGTCCGGCTGGCCGCCGTGCAGGAGAAGCGCGGCGATCAGCGCGATGAAGGGGAAGAACATCGTTGCCAGCACGGCTCCTGCGACCGCCGCGCCGGAGTAGCCGGCGTCAGGCGCTTCGGACGGAGCGGAGTCTGCCTCCATAGCGCGAGTCTGCCGACGCGTAGCCGCGGCGACAAGTGTCCGTTCGGGACATGACTACGCGGCCGCGATCGCCGGCTCGGGAAGCACGCTCTGCAGGAACTGGCCGGTGAAGCTGTCCTCGGCCTGCGCAACGTCCTCCGGCGTTCCGACGGCGATTAGCTCGCCGCCCGCCTCGCCGCCTTCCGGCCCGAGGTCGATCACCCAGTCGGCTTGCTTGATCACGTCGAGGTTGTGCTCGATCACGATCATCGTGTTGCCGCCGTCGACGAGCCGCTGCAGAGTCTCGAGCAGCTTCTCGATGTCCGCGAAGTGGAGCCCCGTCGTCGGCTCGTCGAGGATGTAGAGCGTCTTCCCCGTCGCGACCTTCGACAGCTCCGAGGCAAGCTTGACGCGCTGTGCCTCGCCGCCGGAGAGCGTCGTCGCCGGCTGGCCGAGCTTGATGTAGTCGAGCCCGACGTCGTGGAGCGTCTGCAGGCGGCGCCGAATCTTCGGGATCTTGGCGAAGAACTTAAGTGCTTCCTCCACCGACATCTCGAGCACGTCCGCGATCGAGCGTCCCTTGAACCGCACCTCGAGCGTCTCGCGGTTGTAGCGCGCCCCCTTGCAGGTCTCGCACGGCACGTAGACGTCCGGCAGGAAGTGCATCTCGATCTTGATCTGCCCGTCGCCCTTGCAGGTCTCGCAGCGCCCGCCGCGCACGTTGAACGAGAAGCGGCCCGGCTTGTAGCCGCGCACCTTCGCCTCGGGCGTCAGAGAGTAGAGCTCGCGGATGTGCGTGAAGAGATCGGTGTACGTGGCCGGATTCGAGCGCGGCGTCCGGCCGATCGGCTTCTGGTCGATCTCGATCACCTTGTCGAAGACCTCGATCCCCTCGACACCAGCGTGCGCGCCCGGCTTGACGCGCGCGCGGTTGAGCCGGTTCGCGAGCGCCTTGAAGACGATCTCGTTCACGAGGGTCGACTTGCCGGAGCCGGACACGCCCGTCACGCAGACGAACTTGCCGACCGGAAACTCGACGTCGATGTCCTTGAGGTTGTGCTGCGCGGCGCCGCGTACGAGGAACGTGCCGCGGTCCTCATCGCGCCGCTCGGGCACCGCGATCGAGCGCTTGCCGGCGAGGAACTGTCCCGTGACCGACTTCCCGACGCGCTCGACCTTCGTCGCCGGTCCTTCGGCGACGACCTCGCCTCCGTGAAGCCCGGCGCCCTGGCCCATGTCCACGAGCCAGTTCGAGCGGCGCATCATCTCCTCGTCGTGCTCGACGACGAGCACGGTGTTGCCGAGGTCGCGCAGCCGCTCGAGCGTGTCGATGAGGCGCGCGTTGTCTCGTTGGTGGAGACCGATGGAGGGCTCGTCGAGGATGTAGAGCACGCCCACCAGCTGCGAGCCGATCTGGGTGGCGAGCCTCAGCCGCTGCGCCTCACCGCCCGACAGCGTCGCCGCCGCGCGATCGAGCGTGAGGTAACCGACTCCGACGTCGTCGAGGAACGTCAGCCGCTCGCGGATCTCCTTCACGATCCGGTGGCCGATCAGCTCTTCAGTGGTTGTCAACCCGAGCCCATCGAGAAACGCGAGCGCCCGCGTGACGGACATCTGGGTGAACTCGTGGATCGACCTGTCGCCGACGGTGACCGCGAGCACCTCCGGCTTGAGCCGCGCACCCTTGCAGACCGGGCACGGCCGGAAGCTCATGTACTCCTCGATCCGCTCGCGCTGCTGCGACGAGTCGGTCTCGCGGTAACGGCGCTGGAGGCTCGCGACGATGCCGTCGAAGGCGAGCATGTACTGCCGCCGGCGGCCCATCCGGTTGCGGTACTGGACATAGATCTTCTCGCCCTCCGTGCCGTTGAGGAAGCGGTCCTGCTCCGCCTCGGTCAGCTCGGACCACGACTTCGACGTGTCGATCTCGTACCGGTCGGCGACCGCCTGGATCACAGCCTCGTAGAAGCTCGACGAACCGCCGACCGACCACGGCACGAGCGCGCCGTCGTCGAGCGAGAGCGACGGATCGGGGACGAGCAGATCCGGGTCGATCTCCTGCTGCGAGCCGAGGCCGGTGCAGCGCGGGCAGGCGCCGTGCGGTGCGTTGAAGGAGAAGATCCGCGGCTGAAGCTCTGGGAGCGAGACGCCGTGGTCGGTGCAGGCGAAGTTCTCCGAGAAGAGGAGCTGTTCGCCCCCCTTCCCATCATCATCTCCGACGAGGTCGACCGCCACGAGACCGTCTGCGAGCCCCGCCGCCGTCTCGATCGACTGCGTCAGTCGTAGGCGCAGGTCGGCCCGCATCACGAGTCGGTCGACGACGACCTCGATCGTGTGCTTGAACTTCTTGTCGAGTTCGGGCACGCCCTCCTCGAGGACGTACTGCTCGCCGTCGACCTTGACGCGCGTGAAGCCCTCCCGCGTCAGGTCTTCGAACACGTCCTTGTACTCGCCCTTGCGGTCGCGCACGACGGGCGCGTTGACCGTGAAGCGCGTTCCCTCCTCGAGCTTGAGCACCTGGTCGACGATCGCGTCGAGGCTCTGCCCCGCGATCGGCTTGCCGCAGATCGGGCAGTGCGGCCGCCCGACCCGCGCGTAGAGGAGACGCAGGTAGTCGTAGATCTCGGTCACGGTGCCGACCGTCGAGCGCGGGTTTCTGGAGGTTGTCTTCTGATCGATGGAGATCGCCGGGCTGAGCCCGTCGATGTGGTCGACGTCGGGCTTCTCCATCATCTGCAGGAACTGCCGCGCGTACGCGGAGAGCGACTCGACGTAGCGGCGCTGCCCCTCCGCGTAGATCGTGTCGAAGGCAAGCGACGACTTGCCGGAGCCGGACAGCCCGGTGATGCAGATGAGGCGGTTCCGCGGCAGACGGACGGTGATGTCCTTCAGGTTGTGCTCGCGGGCGCCGTGGACCACTAGCTCGTCGGCAGCCATATTGACGGCATTCTACCGAGCCGAACAGACGTTCGGCTCGGTCCCTATCGCCGCTGCTGAAGGAGACGCATGAGTCGACGCGGGACGTAGTCCAGCTCGAGCTCGCCGGCGATGACGGTGCCGTAGCCGAGGATACGGCCGAGCAGCGTCCGCTCGACCTCGAACACCGTCCCGTTGAGCGAGATCGACGCGCTGCGGCGACTCAGGAAGCCGTGCTCGACGACGAGCGCGCTACCGGTTAGGGCGAGGTGCGTCCGGTCCCAGCGCACGACCGCCACCACCGCGACCACGGCAGCCAGGGTCATGAGGACCGCCCCGACAACCGCGACGATCGTCCACGGCGCGAAGAAGCACGCGGCGCCCGCAAGCGCGAGGAGAAGCGCACGTAGGAACGGGCGTGCGAGTGCGATCCCGTGCCGGTGGGCCTCGATCAACGGCGTATCCATGTTCGCTTCGTTCCAGTTCTGACCGGGAATCCCTCGGAGAATGCCCGGAACCGCACGCAAAGCTGGAGACGGCGACCGTCGTCGCCGTCTCCAGCATCGTCCTCGCCCTGGCGCTGCTCTTCCTCGGCTTCGTGATCGCGTCGACGATGCGCCCCAGTACGGAGTGGCTCCATCCGAGGCGGAGCTTCCTCGCCGCGATCGGGCTGCGCCAGCTCGTCGGGCGCAGGCTTGCTTTACCCCGCGATCACAGTGACGAGGACACTGCTGGAGATCCTGGTCGGGACGGTAGCTAGCCGGCTCGGCGCCAGCGGCCGAACACGAGGCCGCCCAGCGTGAAGCCGAGTCCGAACGTGCCGGCGGCGAACGCGCCGATCGCCGCCGCCTTGCGTGCCGTGGACAGGCGCTGCCAGCGGCTGAGCGCCTCCTTCTCCTCGTGGGTCAGCTCCTCGCCGCGCCGCTGCTTGCGGAGGGCTCCGCCGGCCCGCATGCCGAGGTAGAGGTCGTCGAAGATCTCGCCGGTGTCTTCGCTCACTGCTTCCAATCTATAGCCTCGTTCGGTCGTGGATGCCAGGCTCCTCCATGTTTCCGACCTCCACGCGGGTACACATGAGGAGCGCGAAGTCGAGCGCGCGCTGAAGCGGCTCGTCGAGCGGGTCGAGCCCCAGCTCGTCGTGGCTTCCGGCGATCTCGCGCACCGCGGGCGCCGGCAGCAGCTCGAACGTGCGGCGGAGCTGCTGCGCTCGCTCGGGCCGCCGGTGCTCGCGGTGCCCGGCAACCACGATCTCCCGTACACGCCTGCTCGGTTCGTGCGTCCGTGGACGGAGTTCGAGCGAGTCTGGGAGACGACCGAGCCGACTGCTTCCGAGCCGGGCCTCCACGTCGTGGGGCTCAACTCGGCCCGGCAGTTTCGCCACCAGGGCGGCGCGCTGAACCGCGGACAGCTGGAGCGAGCGGCGGAACGGCTCGCCGCGTCCGAGGAGGGAGCCCTCCGGGTCGCAGTCCTCCACCATCACCTGATCGGTTCCCCGTGGCGGGCGGCGCACAAGCGGCCTGTCGCGCACCGCAACCGCGTACTGCGCGCCCTGGTCGACGCAGGCGCCGAGCTCATCCTCGCGGGCCACATCCACCAGGCGGCGGTCAGCGAGCGGCACGAGTTCGAGGTCGTCGGCGAGGAGGCGCACACCGCCGTGGTCGCCGTCGCGCCGGGGCTCGGGCAACCGCGGCCGCAGCGTCTGGGCGAGGCGCGCGGGCTCCATCTCCACGAGGCGGACGCAGACGCGATCGTCGTCCGGACGTTCCGCTGGTCGCGGGGCGAATGGACCCTGAGCGCCGAGCGTCGCTTCCTCCGTTAGGCCCGCAGGCTCTCGAGCAGGCGCATCCGAGCCGCCGCGTACTCGTCGTCCTCGAGGACGCCGGTGTCGTGGAGCTCCTCGAGCAGACCGAGAAAGTGCGCCGGGTTGTCGGTCGGGTCGTCGCCCGACCGGGGGTGGGCTGTAGCCGACGGTGGCTGCATCGGCGGCCTCGACTGGAAGACGCCTAACGGCTGCGAGCCGATCTGGTCCGGATCGATGCCGGCCCGCTTCAACCGCTCGCGATATTGCTCGACGCCGAAGCCCCGTTCGGGAAAGCGGTAGGCGCCTTTCCCCCAGAGCGGCCGTTTCTGCACGAAGCGCCGGTAGATCACCACCAGCCCAACCGCGACGAAGAAGCTTGCAAGGCCCGCCCACGAGGCGGCATGGCGCCCACCGATGGCGAGCACGATCGCGGTTCCGGCCACGGTGCCGAGGAGACCGATGGCGATCGTGAGCCACGGCGGCATCGGGTCGGGGCCGGGCAGGGCAAAGCGGGCCAACGCACCGGTGACAAACGCGAGGAAGAGCGCAGCGATGACGTTCCCGAGCAGCACCCGCGGAGCGTAGCGCGGCGGCGTGAAGGCGCTGGTAAGTGCGACCTGTTACGCGGCGGTCTGCTCGAGCGCCTGCAGGTCGCGCCGCAGGTCCTTGATCTCGTCGCGGAGCTTCGCGGCGTACTCGAACCGCAGTTCCTCGGCTGCGAGGTACATCTCCTCTTCGAGCGTCACGACGAGCTTCTCGAGCTCCTCGCGCGACATCCCCTCGACCTTCGTCGCACCACGCCGGCGCCGCGAGGAAGGCACGGTCGGCGACTCGAGCTGGAGCAGCTCGGCGATGTCGGAGACACCCTTCGCGATCGTCTCCGGCACGATCCCGTGCTCCTCGTTGTACGCGAGCTGGACGGCGCGGCGCCGGTTCGTCTCGTCGAGCGCCTCCTTGATCGCCTCCGTCTGCTTGTCGGCGTACATCAGCACCTTGCCGTTGACGTTCCGCGCCGCGCGGCCGATCGTCTGGATGAGGCTCGTGCGGCCGCGCAGGAAGCCCTCCTTGTCGGCGTCGAGGATCGCCACCAGCGACACCTCCGGCAGGTCGAGCCCCTCGCGCAGGAGGTTGACGCCGACCAGAACGTCGAACTCGCCGAGCCGCAGCTCGCGGATGATCTGGATCCGCTCGATCGTGTCGATCTCGGAGTGGAGGTAGCGCGCCTTGACACCCGACTCGAGCAGGTAGTCGGTCAGGTCCTCGGCCATCTTCTTGGTCAGCGTCGTCACGAGCACGCGCTCGCCCGCCGCCTCGCGCGCGCGGATCTCGCTCAGTAGGTCGTCGATCTGGTTCTTCGTGGCGCGCAACTCGACGTCGGGATCGACGATGCCCGTCGGCCGGATCAGCTGCTCGGCCACCACCGTCGAGTTCCGGAGCTCGAACGACCCCGGCGTCGCCGAGACGAAGACGAGCTGCGGCACCTTGCGCAGGAACTCGTCGAACCGCAAGGGCCGGTTGTCGAGCGCCGAGGGGAGGCGGAAGCCGAAGTCGACGAGCGTCTGCTTGCGCGACCGGTCACCCTCGTGCATGCCGCCGAGCTGCGGCACCGTCTGGTGCGACTCGTCGACGAAGACCACGAAGTCATCCGCGAAGTAGTCGAGCAGCGTGAACGGGTGTGTCCCCGCGGCGCGTCCCTCGAGGATCCGCGAGTAGTTCTCGATCCCGTTGCAGAAGCCGAGCTCCTTGAGCATCTCGAGGTCGTACTCGGTGCGCTGCCGGATCCGGTGCGCCTCGAGCAGCTTGCCCTCCTCCTCGAAGTGCGCGACCTGCGCCTCCATCTCGTCGCGGATCTCGTCGACGGCGCGCTCGACCGTCGGCTGCGAGGTCACGTACTCGGTCGCCGGCCAGATCGAGAGGTTGTCGAGCTTCGCGAGCACCTCGCCCGTCAGCGGGTCGAAGTGCGTCATCGCCTCCACCTCGTCCCCGAAGAACGAGATGCGGTACGCGGTCTCCTGGTTCGCCGGCTGCACCTCGACGACGTCGCCCTTCACGCGGAAGCGCCCGCGACCGAGCATCGTGTCGTTGCGGACGTACTGCGAGTCGATGAGCTTCCGCAGCAGGAGGTCGCGGTCGTGTTCTGCTCCGACCTCGACGTAGATCATGCGCTCGCGCCACTCCTCCGGCGAGCCGAGGCCGTAGATGCAGGAGACGGACGCGACCACGACCACGTCGCGGCGCGTGAAGAGTGCCGAGGTCGCGGCGAGCCGCAGCCGCGCGATGTCGTCGTTCCGCGAGGAGTCCTTCTCGATGTAGAGGTCGGCCTGCGGGACGTACGCCTCGGGCTGGTAGTAGTCGTAGTAGGAGACGAAGTACTCGACGGCGTTGTGCGGGAAGAACTCCCGGAACTCGTTGCAGAGTTGCGCCGCGAGCGTCTTGTTGTGGGCGATGACCAGCGCCGGCCGGCCGGTCTTCTCGATCGTCCACGCCATCGTCGCCGTCTTGCCGGTGCCGGTCGCGCCGACCAGCGTCTGGTAGCGCTCGCCCGCGAGGATCCCCTCGCCGAGCTTCTCGATCGCCTGCGGCTGGTCACCGGTCGGGGTGTAGGCGGAGGTCGTCTGGAGCGGCGGCACTCGAACAGCGTAGTGATCAGCCGTCGAACGAGATCACGCTGCGAATGCCGTCCTGCGCGTGCATGAGCTCAAAGCCCCGGTTGACCTCGTCGAGCGAGAGCGTGTGCGAGATCAGCGGGTCGACGTCGATGTCGCCGGCGAGGAAGCGGTCGATGAACTGCGGCACCTGGTCGCGGCCCTTCACCCCGCCGAACGAGGAGCCGGCGACGCGGCGGCCCGTGATCAGGAGCCGCGGCACGACGTCGAGCGTCTCCCCCTTGCCGGCGACCCCGCAGACGGTCGCGAGACCCCAGCCCATGCGCGCCGACTCGACGGCCTGGCGCATCACGCCGACCAGACCCGTCGCCTCGAACGTGTAGTCGGCGCCGAAGCCGCCGGTCAGCTCGAGAATCTGCTCGACCACCTCCGCCCCACCGGTGAGCGTGTCTGTCGCACCCTGAGCGCGCGCGAGCTCGAGCCGGGACTCGGCAGGATCGACGCAGAGGATTCGCTCAGCCCCGCTCAGCCGGCAGCCGATGACGGCGCCGAGCCCGACGAGGCCCGCGCCGAAGACGACGCACGACGAGGCGCGCTCCACCCGTGCCGTGTTCACGGCGGCTCCCAGTCCGGTGGAGAGACCGCAAGCGAAGACGCACGCGCGGTCGAGCGGCGCTTCGGGAGCGATCTTCGCCAGTGCGATCTCGGGCATCACCGTGTACTCGGCGAAGGTCGATGTCCCCATGAAGTGCCGGATCGGCTCGCCGTCGCGGGACAGGCGCGTAGTCCCGTCCGGCAGGTAACCCTGGTTCTGCTGCTCGCGGATGGCCAGGCAGAGGTTGGTGCGCGGATCCCGGCAGTGCTCGCACTCCCGGCACTGGGGCGAGAAGAGCGTCACCACGTGGTCGCCCGGCGCGAGCGAGGCGACACCCCCACCGACTCGTTCGACGACACCCGCGCCCTCGTGCCCGAGCACCGTCGGCGAGTAGCCGGACGGGTCGGCGCCGGACGCGGTGTACAGATCGGTATGGCAGACGCCGCAGGCGACGAGGCGCACGAGGACCTCGCCCGCCTTCGGCTCGGCCAGGTCGATCTCCTGGACCTCGAGAGGCCGACCGAACTCTTCCAGCACCGCGGCCCGGATCTTCATGACGGCGGTAATACCACAGCGCTATCAGTAGCCGAGCTGGCCTGCGTACGCCCGCCGGTAGATCCCCTTCAGCCGCTCGACCTTGTTCACGTAGTCCCGCGTTTCGGCGAACTGGATCCCCACGTGCGCCTTCCGCCAGCTGTCGACGTTTTCCTGACCCGCGTTGTACGCGGCGAGCGCGAGCCGCTCGTTGCCGTACTTGCTCAGCAAATGCCCGAGGTACCACGCGCCGTAGCGGATGTTGATGTCCGGGTTCGTGAGATCGGAGACGCGAAAGCGGCTGCCGCCGGTGTACTGCGCGATGCCCTTCGCCGTGCTGGGCGTCAGCTGCATGAGGCCGATGGCGCCCGCGTCGGAGCGGGCAGTTGGGTTGAACTTGCTCTCCGACTCGATCACCGCGGCGAGGAGCGCGGGGTCGAGATGGTCCTGCGAGGCGTAGACGCGGACGTTCGTCGCGTAGCGGAGCGGATACCAGAGCCGCGCGTACCACGGCGGCTCGCTCCGCTGCAGGTAGACGAACGCACCGAGCGCCGCAAAGACGACGGCAGCGGCGACGATCCAGCGCCTCAGGATCGTCGTAACTCCTCCAGCACTGCGGCGACAAAGGCGTCGAGCTCCTCGAGAGAGCCGTCGTTGACGAACGCGAAGTCCGCCCGCCGCACCTTCTCATCTTCTGGCACGAGCCGATCCTCCCTGTCCGCGACGGCCCCGCGTCGCGCCTCTCGCAGCTCGGGGGGCGCGGTCACGACGACGACGCGGTCGAATCGCGCCTCGCCGCCGGTCTCGTAGAGGAGCGGGATCTCCGCGACGGCAACATCGGCGGTCTGCTCGATGAGCCACGCGTCGGTAGCCGCCCGCACCCGAGGGTGGAGCTCGGACTCGAGCCACGCGAGCTCGGCGCGGTCGGCGAAGACGATCCGGCCGATCTCCGCGCGGTCGACCTCGCCGTCCTGGAAGACGCGCTCGCCCCAGCGCTCTCGCAGAGCGGCTTGCAGCCCCTCGTCCTCGCGATAGAGGCGATGGACGACGTCGTCGCTCGAGATCACGGCCGCACCGTGGCGCGCGAACGCCTGCAGCGCCTCGCTCTTGCCTGCTGCGATCCCGCCCGTGAGCGCGACCGCGAGCGGTCGCTTCACTACTCGGTCGGCTCGGCCTCGTCGGAGGCGTCGGCTTCCGGCACCTCTGCCTCGACAGCCGGCTCCTCGGCAGCCGCCTCGGGCTCGACCTCGGCAACCGGCTCTTCCTCGGCCACCGGCTCAGCTTCTGCGGCAGGCTCTTCCTCGACGATCTCGACCACCTCGACAAGGGACTGGGCCTGCTCCGCCTCAACAGGAACCTCGGCTTCGAGCTCGGCTTCGGCGACGGGCTCGGCTTCCGCGACGGGAGCCTCGAGCGCTTCGGCGGCAGGAACCTCGTCGGCGAAGACCTCGTCGGAGAGACCGAGCGCGGGCGGCTCGCCTTCCTCACCGGGCTTCGGCTGGACGGGCATCCCGTCCTCGACGCGCTTCAGCGACAGGGACAGACGCCGGCGGTCGGCGTCCACCTCGAGAATCCGGACGTTGACCTGGTCGCCCTGCGAAACGATCTCGCGCGGGTTCTCGACGTGGTGCTGCGCGAGCTCGGAGATGTGCACGAGGCCCTCGACGCCCGGCAGGATCTCGACGAAGGCGCCGAACGTGACGACCTTCGTCACGGTGCCCTGCACGACGTCGCCCTCCTGGTAGCTCTCGAGAACCTGCTGCCACGGGTCGGTCTGCGTCTGCTTGAGGCCGAGCGAGATCCGCTGGCGCTCGCGATCGATGTCCAGAACCTGCACCCTGACCGTCTGGCCTATCTCCAGGACCTCGGAAGGATGGTTGACGTGGCTCCACGAGAGCTCGGAGATGTGGATGAGGCCGTCCATCCCGTCGAGGTCGACGAAGGCGCCGAAGTCGACGATGTTGGAGATCGTCCCTTCGACGACGTCCCCGGGGTTGAGACGGTCGAGGATCCTCTGCCGCTGCTCTTTGCGCTCTTCCTCGAGCACGGCGCGGCGCGAGAGGACGACGTTGTTGCGCGAGCGATTGAGCTCGATCACCTTGCACTCGAGCTCCTGGCCGAGGAACTCGTCGAGGTCCTGCACGCGGCGGATGTCGACGAGCGACGCGGGCAGGAAGCCGCGCACGCCGAGGTCGAGGATGAGGCCGCCCTTGACGACTTCGATCACGCGTCCGGTGACGGGCTCGCCCTTCTCGTGGGCGCCCTCGATCGCCTTCCAAGCGATCTCGAAGCGCGCGCGCTTCTTCGAGAGGATGAGCCGGCCCTCGGCGTCCTCCTTCGTCAGCACGAGCGCCGCGATGTCGTCGCCGATCGCGACCTCGTCCTCCGGGTTGATCGAGCGGCGAATCGAGAGCTCCGAAACCGGGATGACGCCCTCTGACTTGTAGCCGATGTCCACGAGCACCTCGTCCTTGTCCACACGGACGACGGTGCCGTTGACGACCTGCCCCTCCTCGATCGTGGGGAAGGTGGACTCGTAGTCGGGGACCAGCTCGCCGCTCTCGGGGTCGGTCGTCCAGACGCCTTCCTCGAGCCGCGGATCGTTAATGGTTTCGTTCGCCATGCGGCGAGCCAATATACCCGCGGTCCGCCAAAGTTCGTCCGGCGGGCGGGGCTAGGCTGAGGCGTGATGGACGAGCGCTACCCAATCGGCGTCACGGACTCCTGTGCGGTGGCGGTGTTGCGGCACGACGGCCGCGGAGACGCCTACGGGAGCTGGTCGGCGACGATCGCCCTGCGCAGCGGTGAAGCGACGATCCGTATGCCCGGCCACTACGCGGGCGTTCTCGCCGAGCGGCTCACAGCCGCGGCTGAGCGGTTCGCGCCCGGACAGCGGCTCGCCCGGGATGAGTATCTGGACGTGACAGCCCTGGCGACCGACGGCGCCGAGACGCTCGCGCTCTCCTCCACGGCCCGCTCGCCGGTGCGCGTGACGGTGGAGGTGCCGTGCGACGAGGTCGACGAACTCGCGTCGCTACTCGCCGAGGCACAGCAGATGATCGAGACGCTCCGGCAAGGGCTCGGGCTCGTGCCGGACTCCCTTCCCGAGATGTTGTGAGCGCGCTGATCGACTACTGCACCGCGGGCGTTCGGGTCGCGGAACGCTCGCTCGCGCAGCGACCGAGGCTCGGGCACGAGGAGCGGCTCGTGTTCGTCGTCGGCTGCCCGCGCTCCGGGACGACGTTCGTCGGCCGCGCGATCGGCGGCCTCCCCGGCTTCGTCGACTTCGGCGAGGTGACGCCGTGGAAGGCGGCGCTGCCGGAGCGGCCGTCGGCTGCCGAGTTGCGGACGATCCTCGAGCGGATTCGGCGCATCGGCCTCGCGTGGGGGCTGCGCGGCGTCGAGCAGACGCCCGAAACCGCACACGTCCTCGGTGCTGCGCTCGAGGCCTACCCGCAGGCGCTCGCGGTGCACGTGGTGCGGGACGGCCGCGACGTCGTCTGCTCGCTGCTCGAGCGCGGCTGGCTGAGCGCGGACACGGAAGGGCGCGACGACGCGCGCCTTCCCTATGGCGCGGAGCCGCGCTTCTGGGTCGAGCCCGAGCGGAGCGAGGAGTTCGCGCAGGTGAGCGACGCCCGGCGCTGCGCGTGGGCCTGGCGGCGGTACGTCGAGGCGGTGCGGGCGGCCGGCGCGGGCGACCGTCTGCTCGAGATTCGATACGAGACGCTCGCGAGCGTGGCCGACACACTCGCGGAGTTCCTCAGCGTGAACGTGACCTCGACCCATCGCGCGCTGGATCGCTTCCGCGACTCCTCGATCGGCCGCTGGCGCAAAGAGCTGACGCCGGAGCAGCTCGGGGACGTCGAGGCCGAGGCCGGCTCGTTCCTCGCCGACCTCGGCTACAGCTAGAGGCTTGATGTGAAATAGCCCGCGGCGCCGGATGCCGTCCCAGGCGCGGCGCGAGGCCGCCCCGTCGACCTTGCCCAGGCCACCGGCCTGCGCTGCGGTCGCCGCGCCACCCTCGCTTGGCCTGGAACGGCCCCTGCGGGCGTCTATTTCACATCAAGCCTCTAGTCGCCCTAGTTCGTCTGCTGGTTGTGAATCGGGAAGCCGGTCTCGTCCGGGGGCGAGGCGAACCCGCCCTCGATACCCGCACCCATGGCCGGCATGAGCGTTTCGTTCCGGAAGCGTTCCCAGCTCTCCTGAGACTCGTGGACGGCGATGATCGTCCAGCCGTCGGCCGACGGGCCGGCCGCATGGAAGAGCTGCCCCTCGGGGAGGGTGCCGTCGCTGGGATGGACGGCCGCGATCGATGCCTCGTATTGCTCCTGCGTCCCGCCCGGAAAATGATGCACAACGCCGTAAGCCATCTGTAACTCCTCTCTGACGCCGTCAACTATCTCAGGTGCGTGGGGAGCGCGTGGATTCGGTCGAATGACGACCAACGCCTGGCCGAACGGCGCGGGTTGCTCCAGCGCCGGCAAGGCTACGGTTGGTAGATCATGGTGCGGCGCCGGCGGTTGATCGCGCAGGTGGCTCTCCTCGGAGTGCTGGCTGTGCTCGCCCTCCCGTCGAGCGGCTCGGCGCTCTCGGCCGTCTTCATCTCCCTGACGCCGACTGGGCCGTCTCCGGCCGTTCTGACCATCCCGGCGGGCCTTTACCCGGTCTGGATCAACCAGGACACGGTGCCGCACACCGTCGCCTTTGCGAACGGCTGCTCGATCCAGGTTGCGCCAGGCGGATATGGGCAGTGCACCAGGGGCTTCTCGAGCGTCGTCGGCGACTACGCGTACACGGTTGACGGGACGGCTGTGGCGAGCATCGTCGTCACCGCCGAGGGTCGCATCGTCACTCTTGGCGCAAAGAGCCACGGGATCGGCCGCGGGTCGGAACTGACGCTCCACGGGAAACTCGCTGTTGCGACGCAGAGTCCGGCCGCGTTTCAGGGCCTTCGGCAGCCGGTGATCGTGCTTGCGCGCCCCGACCGCTACCACCCGTTCCACCGGATTGCGGTCGTCACTGCCAAACCTCACCGCTCGAAGAGCCCGGCTTCTGCCCACTCGGTCTGGCAGCTACGCGTCCGACCGCGGGCGCGGACGATCTACATCGTCGAAGCGAACAGCCAACCGGCCGGCGGGCAGTACTGGGAACGGGCCTGGAGCAGGCCGTTCCGGGTTCGCGTCGGCCGCTAGACCAAGGGCCGAGTTGCGCGGGATGGTCTCCGTTCGGTAAAACCCGAATTGATGACTGTCTCTGCCGAACCAATCGACTGCTGTGCTCCGCTCGCGGCTCCCGTCCTGAGCGTGGAGGAAGCGTCGGCGACCGCGACGCTGTTCGCCGCTCTCGGCAACACGGCGCGGGTGCGCCTGGTGAACCTCCTCGCCGCTAGCGAGGAACCCGTCTGCTTCTGCAACCTGGCAGAGCCGGTCGGCCTCGCGCCGGCGACGGTGTCGGAGCATTTGAAGAAGCTCGTCGAATCCGGGCTCGTGTTCCGCGAGGAGCGGGGCAAATGGGTCTACTACTCGATCAACGACGAAGCGTTCGAGCGTGTTGTCGCGCTCGCCGACCTCGCGAACGGAGCGTGCTGCTGATGGCCGCCGCCGGCGAGGATCTGCGCGAGGAGGTTCGGCGGCGCTATGCGGAGTCGGCGAAGACGGTGACCGGCGAGGGCGACGGCTGCGGATGTGGTTCTGGGTCGTGCTGTGACGACGATTCGGCAGCAAGCGCGGTCGGGAGCACGAGATTCGGCGAGGTGCTCTACGAGGCCGAGCAACGGGGCGAACTGCCCGAGGCTGCCGTGCTTGCCTCGCTCGGCTGCGGCAACCCGACCGCGGTCGCCGATCTGCAGGAGGGCGAGGTCGTCCTCGACCTCGGCTCGGGCGGCGGCATCGACGTGATCCTGTCGGCGAAGCGCGTCGGGCCGACCGGCCTCGCCTATGGACTCGACATGACCGACGAGATGCTCGCGCTCGCCCGACGAAACGCGGAGGAGGCCGGGATCGAGAACGCGATCTTCCTGAAAGGGCTGATCGAGCGGATCCCGCTTCCTGCCGACTCGGTCGATGTCGTCATCTCGAACTGCGTGATCAACCTCTCGACCGACAAGGCGGCGGTGCTGACCGAGATCGCGCGCGTGCTCAGGCCGGGCGGCCGGGTGGGTGTCTCGGACGTCGTCGCCGAGGATCGCCTCACGGCCGAGCAGAGAGGCGACCGCGGGAGCTACGTCGGGTGCATCGCCGGTGCCCTGGCGAAGAGCGAATACGTCGCGGGACTCGAAGCCGCCGGATTCGAGGAAGTCTCCGTCGAATTCACCCATGAGGTCGTCGACGGGATGCACGGCGCCATCGTCAAAGCAGTCAAGACATACACATCAGAGGAGGCCGATCGTGTCTGAGACCCTCGACCCCGTCACTCGGCATCACGTCCATAACGCTGCGGAGGCACTGAAGGAGGAGTTCTCCGGGATCTTCTCCGTCGAGACGATCGAGCGATACATCGCCGAGTCCGTCGATGCGCTGGGCAACTCGCGGATCACGGTTTTCGTGCCGGTGCTGGCGCATCGCTTCGCCCGCGAGCGGCTGATCGCGCTCGCCCAGGCGCAGAATCTCGCGCCCACCGATCAGCCTGAGGTGCTCTTCGTATGCGTGCACAACGCGGGCAGATCGCAGATGGCCGCCGGGCTTCTGAAGCTCCGCTCGAACGACCGGATCCACGTCCGCTCGGCAGGAAGCGCGCCCGGCGAGGAGATCAACCCGGCGGTGATCACGGCGATGGAAGAGGTTGGCGTCGATCTGAGCCAGGAGTTCCCGAAGCCGCTCACGGACGAGTTCGTCCAGGCCGCCGATGTCGTGGTCACGATGGGTTGCGGGGATGCCTGCCCGATCTTTCCCGGCAAGCGTTACGAGGACTGGGAGCTGGAGGATCCAGCAGGGAAGGACGTGGAGGCAGTGCGCGTCATCCGCGACCAGATCGACGAGCGGGCGCAGCGGCTGATGGCTGAGCTTCTTCCCGCCGACCAGTGAGGATTGAAGACCTGCGCGCCCTCGTCGCCGAGGCGATCGGGACGTTCGCTCTCGTCTTCGCCGGGTGCGGCGCGGTCATGGTCGATGCCAAGACCCATGCGCTCGGCCACGTCGGCGTGGCGATCACCTTCGGCCTGGTGATCATGTTCGGGATCTACGCCGTCGGCCACATCTCCGGCGCCCACTTCAATCCGAGCGTCACCTTCGCGTTCGCCTTCAGCCGCCACTTCCCCTGGAGCCGGGCCGTCGGTTACTGGGGCGCACAACTCACCGGCGCGCTCGCGGCGGCCGCAGTGCTGCGAGGTTCGCTCGGCAACATCGCCGATGTCGGCGCGACGCTTCCGTCGGGGTCGCAGGGTCAGTCCTTCCTCTGGGAACTGGTGCTCACCTTCTTTCTGATGTTCGTGATCATGGCCGTCGCCACCGACACCCGCGCGGTCGGCGAAGCGGCAGCGATCGCCGTCGGCGGCACCGTCGGGCTCGACGCGATGTTCGGCGGCCCGATCAGCGGCGCCTCGATGAACCCTGCTCGCTCGATCGGCCCGGCGCTCGTATCGGGAAACCTGCATGCGCTCTGGCTCTACATCGTTGCGCCGATCTGCGGCGCGTCGCTCGCGGCACTCGCCTACCAGTTCGTGCGCGGCGAGCAGACGCGACCGGCGCCGATCACCGAGCCGAGCCTCGACGAACCTGCACGGTCGGAGGCGCGCTAGCCCTTCGCGTCGGCCCAGGAATCGCCGGCGCCCACGTCGACCGCGAGCGGCGGGTCGAGCGGATACGCGCTGCACATCTCCTCGCGCACGAGCTCCTTCGCGACCGAGGTCTCGGCGTCGGGCGCCTCGAGCAGGAGCTCGTCGTGCACCTGGAGCACGAGCCGCGCGCTCCTTCCCTCCTCGCGCAGCCGCCGCTCGATCGCGACCATCGCCACCTTGATGATGTCCGCGTTCGAGCCCTGCATCACGAAGTTGACGGCGACACGCTCGCCGAAGCCGCGTGTCGCGCGATTGCGTACGCGCAGCTCGGGCACCGGCCGGCGCCGGCCGAGCAGGCTGGTCACGTAGCCGTCGCGCTCCGCCTGCTCGATCGTGCGGGAGATGAAGTCCTGCACGAGCGGGAAGCGAGCGAGGTAGGCGTCGATGTACTCCTGCGCCTGCTCGCGCGGGATCTCGAGGTTCTCGGAGAGACCGAAGGCCGAGATCCCGTAGACGATCCCGAAGTTGATCATCTTCGCGATCGACCTCTCCGCCGGGGTCAGCTTCGCCGGGTCGACGCCGAGCACCTCGGCCGCGGTCGCGGTGTGGATGTCCTCCCCGCGCTCGAACGCCTCGCGCAACTTCGGCTCGCCGGAGACGTGGGCGAGGATGCGCAGCTCGATCTGCGAGTAGTCGGCCGAGATGAGCCGCGCGCCCGACTCGGCGACGAACGCGGAGCGGATCTCGCGCCCGAGCTCGGTGCGAATCGGAATCGACTGGAGGTTCGGGCTCGTCGTCGAGAGGCGGCCGGTCGCGGCGACGGCCTGGTTGAACGTCGTGTGCAGGCGCCCGTCGTCGCCGATCAGCGACGGGAGCGGCACGAGGTACGTGTTGAGGAGCTTCGAGAGTTCGCGCCATTCCTCGATCACGGGGACGATCTCGTGCTCGTCGCGGATCGCGCGCAGCACCTTCGTGTCGGTCGAGTAGCCGGTCTTGCCCTTGCGGCCGGGTGTCAGCTCGAGCTTCTCGAACAGGATGCGACCGAGCTGCTGCGGCGAGCCGAGCACGAACTCTTCGCCGGCCAGCTCGTAGGCGCTCGACTCGAGCTCCTCGACGCGGTCGGCGAGGCGGGCGGTGATCTCCCCCATGCGGTACGTGTCGATGCGGACACCGGCCTCCTGCATCCGGCCGAGGACGCCCGTGAGCGGCATCTCGACGTCGCGGTAGAGCGGCTCGGCGCCGCGCTCGCGCACACGATCGAGCAGCGGATCCCGCAGGCGGAGCGTGACGGCCGCGTGACGCACGAGCCGCGCCGTCTCTTCCTCCGCCTCCGGCTCGGCAACCGCCTCGACGGCGTACTCGGCGGCGAGGTCGTCGAGGAGGTACTCGCTTCGGGCCGGATCGATCAGGTAGGCCAGGATCATCGTGTCGTCGGCGGCCTCGACGCCCAGCGCCTTGGCGTCGTGCGCGACGAACGTCCCCTCGAGCCGTTCCGGGCGCGGCGAGACGACGACCTCGTCGCCGAGCGCGATTGCAACGCGCCCCCTGCCCTCGGCATCCCAGTCCGCGGCGATTCCCGCAATCGAGTCGAGAGGCGGTACCTCGCCCTCGCGCCAGGCGACCCCCGTTCCGGCCGAGATGCGCTCACGTGCGGGCACGGCCTCGTCGAGCTCGTCGACGCGTCCGAGGAGCGCCCGGAACTCGAACTGCCGGAACGTCTCGCGCAGCTGTGCGCGGTCGGGCGGGACGAGGACGAGCTCCGCCGGGTCGCAGTCCACCTCCAGGTCGCGACGCATGGTCGCGAGCACCTTGGCCGCCCGCGCCTGCTCGGCGAACTCCGTCAGGTTCTTCCGGCGCGCCGGCGACAGCTCCTCGACGTGCTCGAGCACTTCCTCGAGCGACCCGTATTGCGCAACGAGCTGGCCCGCGGTCTTGTCCCCGATGCCTGGGACGCCCGGGATGTTGTCGGAGGTATCGCCCTTCAGCCCGATGAAGTCCGGGATCTGGTCGGGCCGGATCCCGTAGCGCGCCTCGACGCGCTCGGGCGTGTAGACGTTGACGTCGCTCACGCCGCGCGGCGTCATCATCAGGCAGACGTTCTCCGAGACGAGCTGGAACGCGTCGCGGTCGGTCGAGACGACGCAGGTCCGGATGCTTGCCTCGTCGGCCCGCGTCGCGAGCGTCGCGATCACGTCGTCGGCCTCCCAGCCCTCGAACTCGAGGTTCCGGTAGCCGAACGCAGCGACGATCGGCCGGAAGTGCGGGAACTGCTCGGCCAGCAGGTCCGGCATCGGCCGGCGACCCTCCTTGTAGACGACCTCGACCGCCTCGGCCTGCGCGTGACGGTGCACCGGGCGGGTGTCCCACGCGACCGCGACGCCCTTCGGCCGGTAGTCGGAGAGCAGCTTGAAGAGCATGTTCGTGAAGCCGAGCAGCGCGTTGGTGGGAAAGCCTTCGCTGGTGGCGAGCTCCTCGGGCAACGCGAAGAAGGCCCGGTACGCGAGGTTGTTGCCGTCGACGAGGAAGAGCTCGGCGTCGCGCGCGGGAGCGTCGTTGAGGTCGAGCTCAGCGCCCGTGAGAGTCTTCGGAGACATCGTCTCCGAGTCTATTCCGCGCTACTTCAGCGTCTTCAGGTACGCGATCAGCCCTGCGATCTGCTGGTCGGACAGGATCCCGCCCCAGTGCGGCATGCTCACGATCGGCGCCCGGCCGATCACGCTGCCGCTGCGAATCACGGCCGCGATCTTCGCGTCGGTGTTGAACTGCTGCCGGAAGCCCTGGCCCGAGAGGACAGGGATCGTCTTGTCGGGAGAGAGCGGGTTCGGCACGCCGCCGAGACCGTTCGGGCCGTGGCAGTTGATGCAGCCGTAGCGGACGTAGAGCGCGGCGCCGGCGACGGCAGCTCCCTGACCCGCCGGGATCGAGACCGGCTGCGCGCCGGCGACCGGCGGCAGGCCGGCCCGGATGTAGGCCACCAGGTTCGTGACCTGCGTCTTCGAGATGACCTCTCCCCAGACAGGCATGTACGGCTGCGTCGGGTCCGCCGACTCGCCGAGACCGTGGTTGATGATGTGCGTGAGCTGGGCCACCGTCAGGCTCTGGCCGACCGTCTTCAGGGCCGGCACGGCCGGATCGACCCCGCCGCGGCCCTGCATACCGTGGCAGTCGACGCACCCGAACTGGACGAACGTGTGCGCGCCGGCCGCCACCTCCGGGGACACCTTCGGGTGGGTCACCGCCGTCCCGCCCGGCCCGCCGGCCGCCTGGATCGTGAGCGTCTGTGTTTTCTCGCCGTAGTGTCCGGCCGCGTACGCCACAGCGCCGACCGCGATCGCGACAGCGACTCCGGCGGCGATCACCGCCGGCAGGATCCTGACCTCGCGCCGGGAGCGGTCCTCGTCAGCCATTGGCGCATCATCTAACCCCGGCACGCGGGCTGCAATCCGTACCTATCCGCTAACCGCATTGGTTGAATCCGCAGGTGCCGCGCGTCCCCCTCCTCTCGGGTACCCGCATCGTCGTGGTGTCGGCCCCCGCCGACGCTCGTGTGCTGCGACCTCCCACGCCGGGCCGCGCGACGGACGTCGAGGCGGCGACGAAAGAGGGGTTGCGCTTTCCGCTCGACGGAGAGCCGCTCGAGGCGCTCGCCGCACGAGCGTCCCGGGTGACGATCGTGGTCGAACCGCCCGCGTTGCCGATCACCACGGTGCCGGGCGACCCGCGCCGGCTGGCGATCGCGGCGGTGAGCGAGGCGCTCGAGGAGCTGGGCGTCCGGACCGAGCAGCAGACCCTCCTCGTCGCGGGCGGCCTCGCCCGGCGCGCGAGCCGCGGGGAGATCGCGACCCTCGTGACGCCGGAGCTGCGCCGCCGCTTTCACGGCCGGGTGGAGGTGCACGATGCCGCGGACCCGGCACTCGCCGGGATCCCTCCCGGCGCGCCCCGAGTGCGGGTCGCGCCGGAGCTCGTCGAGACGGATCTCGTCGTCGTCGTGAGCGCAGCGGAGAGCGTCCTGCACGGCGGCCCTGCCACCCTGCTCGCCGCCGCCGACGCCGAGACGCAGCGCCGCGCGACGGCGGCGTCTCTGCTCGAGACCCGAGGCTCGGAGGGCTGGCGCCTCGCGACGCTCGTCGAGCGCGCGTTGGCGGCTCGCGTTCCGCTCTTCGGCGTCTCGCTCGTCCTCAACCACCCGCAGTTCGCAGGCTTGCTGCGCGGCTATCCCTATGACCCCGAGGCCGCCGAGCGGATCGCGCGCTCCCCGTTGCGGCTTGCCTTCACGGCCTCGCCTGAAGCGGTTCGCCGCCGCGTGCTCCGCACGCTGCGGGGGATGCGGAGCGCGGCGGCCGTGCTCGCAGGTCCGCCTTCCGTCGCCCACGCCGAGGCCCTGCTCCGAGCGATCGAGCTGCGGCGGGCGACGCTGGCCGAGCCCCTCGACGCGCTCGTGATCGGGATCCCGGGCACCACGCCCTTCCTGCCGCGCGAGAAGCCCAACCCACTCCTGGCGGCCCATCTGGGCCTCGCCCACGCCCTCGGGTTGTGGCGCGACGCCTTCCCCGTCCGCGACGGCGGCATCGTCATCCTCGTCCACAGCTTCCGCCGCACGTTCGCCCGGCCCACGCAGCAGCCGTACCACGTCTTCTTTCGCTCCGACCCAATCGCCCGCGACCTGGTGCTGCTGGGTTCTGCGGAGGAGGCGGTCGTCGCCGACGCGCGCGCGATCGAGGAGTACCGGGCCGGTCGCACCGTCCATCCGCTGTTGCCGTTTCGCGACTGGGAGGCTTGCCGACCCGCGCTCGACCGGCTGGGTGCCGTCTACGTCGCGGGGGCGCGGGACGCGGCCGCCGTGCGGCAGCTCGGCTTCGTGCCGATCGGCGGGGTCGGCGCGGCGCTCCAGATGGCGCGTGGCCAGCGCGGTCCCGACGCCCGCATCGGCTTTCTCCTCGCGCCGCCGTACTTCCCGGTGCGCGTGGGCTCAGGCGAAACGTAGGCCGAGGACGTCGGCGGCGGCGGCGATCTCGTCGTCGGCGACATCCAGTGCCCGCACCGAGACGAGCCGCAGCGAGGACGAAGCCCGGTCGAACAGGGTCACGTTCAGCCACTGCGCCTCGAACGTCGACCACCAGCGCAGCCCGGCGGCCTCGGCGTGTTCCTCGTGGAGGGCGAGCGCCTGCGGCTGCGTCATCCCCCGCTGCCGTGTTGCGACGCCGGACGGTCGCAGCCGCTCCCGGCGCAGCACCGCAGGGTCGTCGAGATCGACGAGCCGGGCGTCGTCGGGGAGCTCGAGCTCGGCGAGCGCGAGCGGCAACCCACGCCGGCGCAGTAAGGACGCGGTGAGCCTCTGGCCGCGGAAGCGCGCGAGCTGCTCGACGACGCACGAGAGCGGCTGCTCGGAGAGATAGAGGCAGCCGTACACCGCCGGGTTGTCGTGACGGCCTTCGCCCTGGTACGGCTGCGGAAACCAGAGTGCGCTGTCCGGGGCATCCGGCGCGGCGCGCTCGTTCCACGCCAGGCACCGGTTGAGGATCACGCGAACGAGTCGGAGCGCTCGGCCCGGATCGCCCGCATCAGCTCCTCTGTCCGTCCCTCACGGATCAGGTCGATCGGGCGGCGGTCTCCCAGCACGGGATTCAGCCCGAAGAGCCAGGCGAGCGCCGCCTCGCGCTCGTACAGGCGCAGGAGATTCGACCAGACGAGCTCGAGCAGGTCGACCTTCTCGGCGTTGAGCGGGTCGATCCCCGAGCCGCGCAGCCAGCGTGTCACCTGCGCACGGCTGACGCCGAGCATGTCGGCGAGGCGCGCAGCCGACCCGAAATCGATGCGCAGCGCGTCCACCTTCGTTGCAATCGAGACCGCCACACATCAAGACTAGCGCAACACTTGTTGTTGCGCAACGAAATACGTTGCGCACGCGCGCGAGGTGGCTTGTGCCGGCGCCGCGTACCATGCTGTGGCAAGCCGAAGTGGCGGAATTGGCAGACGCGCCGGACTCAAAATCCGGTGGCCCTATGGGCCGTGTGGGTTCGACCCCCACCTTCGGCACTGGATGGGCGACCCTGCGTCCGCGCCCGAGCATCTAGGCTCGGACCGCAATGGCGAAGAATCTCGGCATCCTGACCGGCGGCGGCGATTGTCCCGGCCTGAACGCGGTCATCCGAGCCGTCGTCCGGCGCGCGGACGCGGGCGGCTGGGACGTCGTCGCGGTACGGGAGGGCTGGCGCGGTCTCGTCGAGCCGATCTTCGACGGTCTCGGCCCGTCGCAGGTGTCGGGGATCCTCCCGCGCGGCGGCACGATCATCGGCACGAGCCGCACGAACCCCTTCAACCTCGAGGGAGGCGTCGAGCGCGTGCTCCAGAACTTCCGCGACCGAGGGCTGGACGCGCTGGTCGCAATCGGCGGCGAGGACACGCTCGGCGTCGCGACGCGCCTCCATGCCGAGCAGCAGCTGCCGGTCGTCGGGGTCCCGAAGACGATCGACAACGACCTTTCCGGCACCGACTACACCTTCGGCTTCGACACCGCCGTCTTCATCGCCACCGAGGCGATCGATCGCCTCCACACGACCGCCGAATCGCACAACCGCGTCATGGTCGTCGAGGTGATGGGCCGCCACACCGGCTGGATCGCGGTGATGAGCGGCATCGCGGGCGGCGCCGACGTGATCCTCATGCCCGAAATCCCAGTCGACTTCGAGGAGGTCGCGGAGACGATCCGCAAGCGGCACGCGCGCGGTAAGAACTTCTCCATCGTCGTCGTCAGCGAGGGCTGTGAGCTGCCAGGGCTCGCGGACGCGGGCGAGCAAGATCAGTTCGGGCATGTGGTCATGGCGAAGCGCGGTGTCGGCGAGGCGCTCGGGCGGGAGATCGAGGAGCGCACCGGATTCGAGACGCGCGTCACCGTGCTGGGCCACGTGCAGCGCGGCGGCTCCCCCACGCCGCGAGATCGCGTTCTCGCCACGCGGTTTGGGCTGAAGGCGGCAGACCTCGCGCTCGGCGGCGAGTTCGGGCAGATGGCCGCTTTGCGGGGAGACGACGTGATCGCCGTGCCGCTCGCCGAGGCGACTGCGCAGCTGAAGGTCGTTCCCCGCGAGTGGTACGACGTCGCGCGGGCCTTCTTCGGCTAGCGCCTGGCCGCGACGATCACCGCCATCGCCGGGGTCGCGAGGATCTCGGCCGCGGCGAGTCGCGCGTCTTGCAACAGGAACTCGCGGACGTCGTCCCCTTCGACGGAACGGCCGGGCGTGAGGTCATCCTTGACGATCAGACCGCCCGACTCGGTGAGCGCGAGGATCGCCTCCCAGTCGTACGGACGGCCTCCGTCGGCGAACACGAGGCCGAAAGGCCCGCTGCCCCGGAGCTGCTCATACGCATCGCCTTCGAGCAGGTCGACGTTCGAGATTCCGCGAAGTCGCTCGCGAGCGACCGCAAAGCGCTCGGGGTTGCGTTCGACGCTGACGACCGAGCGTGCTGTCTCGGCAAGCAACGCTGCCGTCTCCCCGAAGGCTGCTCCGAGCTCGGCGACGTCGCGTCCGGCCGCGAGTGCTCGCAGCAGCGCCTGCACCTCCGGGATCGCGGTCGCGCCGCTCGTCACCGGCGCTGTTTCACACTTCCGGCGGAGCCTCGCCGGCGAGCGGCGATACGTCCGCGGCGTGGACGATCACGGCGTCCACGCCGGCGCGCTCGAGCTCGTACACCTCGTCCTCGGTCGTGACCGCGAGATCGGCGATCGCGAGTTTCCCCGCCGGCACCGCGGCGAGCAGCTCGAGCACCGCCTCGAGGCGCTCCTCCACATCGCTCTGCGGCGGCACGAGGAGGAAGATCTCGGGGTCGAGGACCTCGAGCGCCCGCTCCAGTTCTTCCTCGCTGCGCACCTCCACCGCGCAGTCGAGGCCGGCCGCAAGCGCATCCTCGTGCCGACGCCGAGCCGGATCCTGATCCCCGTCCTCGTCCGGCATCCTGAGGGTCACGGCGTCCGCGATTTCGGCTGCACGGTCGACCGCTGCGTCCGCGCGCCACAGGATCGGTAAGCCCGTCGCCTCCCGCAGGCGAGCCGGGTCGCCGTTGACGACGAGCGCCTCGGCCCGCTGCGCCTCGGCGGCTCGGGCCGCGTCGGGTTCCTCGACAGCAGCGACGACGGAGATGCCGTCGCCCTCGGCGATTGCATGACTGAAGCGGCGGCTCGCCATCCCTCGCCTCGTAGGCTAACGCGGTGGACGTCTTCCCAGGGGACGCATGGTCTAGTCGACGACGTCTGCGGCGCCCCCGGGGGCGCTGCTTGCCGGCGTCGGCCGCTACTACCGGCCGCCTGAGCCGCCGGCCTACTGCCCCATCGGGTGCCAGACGGTCTTCAGCTCGAGGAAAGCGGCGATCTCCCAAGGGCTCTGCACATCAGCGCCGCCGTGCACGACGCGCTTGACGTTGTCCGCGGCGAGACGCTCGAGGTCCGGTGCATCGCCGTCCGCTCCGCAGAGGTCGATCGCGTTCACATCCATGTGCGAAGCGAGTACGGGCGCGAGCTCGGCGTGGTTGCCCGTCAGGAGGTTGACGACGCCGCCGGGGACGTCGCTCGTCGCAAGTGCCTCCGCCAGCTCGATCGCCGCGAGTGGCCGGGTCTCCGAGGCGACGGCGACGACGACGTTCCCGCCGACGAGCGGCGGCAGGAGCCTCGTGACGAGCCCGAGCAGCGGCGGCTCGTCCGGCGCGAGGACGGCCACGACGCCGGACGGCTCGGGCACCGTGAAGTTGAAGTACGGGCCGGCGACGGGATTCGAGCCGCCGAGCACCTGCGGCAGCTTGTCGGCCCAGCCGGCGTACCAGACGATGCGGTCGATCGAACGCTCCACCTCGTCGCGGCCGCCGCACAGCTCGGCGAACTCGGCGACGCGCGCCTCGACCATCTCCGCGAGCCGGTACAGGACCTGGCCGCGGTTGTAGGCGGTCCCAGCCGCCCAGCCGGGCTGCGCGGCGCGCGCTGCACGGACGGCGTCGCGGACGTCCTTGCGCGAGGCGCGGGCGACGTTCTGACCCTCCGCGTCGTAGGTGCGCCCGGACTCGCTGCGCGGAAAGGCGCCACCGATGAACAGCTTGTACGTCTTCTTGACGGGCAGCCGACTCATTCGTCGAACCTCAGATACGGCTCGAGCCCGTGCAGTCCGCCCTCGCGGCCGAAGCCGGATTCCTTGTAGCCGCCGAAGGACGAGGTCGGGTCGAAGCGGTTGAAGGTGTTCGCCCACACGACACCGGCGCGAAGCCGCTGCGCCATCCAGAGAATGCGGGATCCCTTCTCCGTCCAGACGCCGGCGCTCAGACCGTACGGCGTGTTGTTCGCCTTTTCGACTGCCTCCTCCGGAGTGCGGAAGGTGAGAACGGAGAGGACGGGGCCGAAGATCTCTTCCTGCGCGATCCGGTAGCTCTGCGCGACATTCGTGAAGACCGTCGGAACGAACCAGTAGCCCTTCTCGGGGAGGGTGCAAGGCGGCTGGTAGATCTCGGCGCCCTCGTCGACACCCGAGGCGACGAGCTCGCGGATCTTCTCGAGCTGGGCCGCCGAGTTGATTGCCCCCACGTCGGTGTTCTTGTCGAGCGGGTCGCCGACACGCAGGGTCTCCAGGCGGCGTTCGAGCTTCGCGACGAGCGGCTCGTAGATCGACTCCTGAACGAACAAGCGCGAGCCGGCGCAGCAGACGTGCCCCTGGTTGAAGTAGATCCCGTTGACGATCCCCTCGACCGCCTGGTCGAGCGCCGCGTCGTCGAAGACGATGTTCGCAGCCTTGCCGCCGAGCTCGAGCGTGAGCTTCTTGCCGGTGCCGGCGAGGCGCCGCTGGATCTCCTTCCCCACTTCGGTCGAGCCGGTGAAGGCGATCTTGTCGACGTCCTCGTTCTCGACGAGCGCGGCGCCGGTGCGGCCGTCACCGGTGACGATGTTGACGACGCCCGCGGGCAGCTCTGCCTGGCGAAGGAGGTCGCAGAAGAGGAGCGCGGTGAGCGGAGTCGTCTCGGCGGGCTTGAGGACGACGGTGTTGCCGCAGGCCAGCGCAGGCGCAATCTTCCACGCGAGCATGAGGAGGGGGAAGTTCCACGGAATGATCTGGCCGGCGACGCCGACCGGGCGCGGGCGGCGGTTCGGGAAGGCGTACTCGAGCTTGTCGGCCCAGCCGGCGTAGTAGAAGAAGTGGGCGGCCGCAAGCGGAAGGTCGACGTCGCGCGACTCCTTGATCGGCTTGCCGCCGTTGAGCGATTCGAGGACGGCAAACTCGCGCGACCGCTCCTGGAGGAGGCGCGCGATGCGGAAGAGGTACTTCGCCCGCTCCGAACCAGGGAGCGAAGACCACCCGTCGGCGTAGGCAGTTCGGGCGGCGGCGACGGCGCTGCCCACGTCGGCAGGGGAGGCCTGACCGACTGCTGCGAGCGGCTCCTCGTCGCGAGGCGCGATCGTCCCGTATGTCTCTGCCGGCTCGAGCCACTCGCCGCCCACGAAGTAGCCGTAGCGCTCGGCGATGTGGACGATGTCGCGGGATTCGGGTGCGCTCGCGTACGTCCAGTCGCCGGGAACGCCGACCTCGCGCTGCGGCTTATCGAGCTCAGCCACGCCTGCTCCGTACACGCTCGACGCGGACGGGGGCGAGGCGTGTCGGGCGCGTTCCCCAAACCCACCCCCCACCCTTGTGGGAGGGGGCAAGCTTACGGCCGAGTTGCTCGCGCGAGTCTGCCGCCTGTGTCATGAAACGGTTTCTCTTCAATCCAGCGTGAAGTAATCGCCGCTCTGGTACGCGCCGGTGCGCTCCTTGCGCAGCTGCATCAGGATGTCGTTGAGCAGCGACGACGCGCCGAGCCGGTACAGCTCCGGGGTCAGCCAGTCCGGCCCGAGGGTCTCGTGCACGAGCACCAGGTGCTGCACCGCCTGCTTTGCCTGTCGGATCCCGCCCGCCGCCTTGAAGCCGACGCGTCGGCCGGTCTCCTCGTACACGTCGCGAATCGCCTCGAGCATGCAGAGCGCGACCGGCAGCGTCGCCGCCGGCGAGATCTTCCCCGTCGACGTCTTGACGAAGTCCGCTCCGGCTGCGATCGCGAGCAGCGTCGCGCGGCGCACGTTGTCGTAGGTGCCGAGCTCCCCTGTCTCGAGGATCACCTTCAGGTGCGCGCCGCCACACGCCTCCTTCACCTGGCCGATCTCGTCGTAGACCTTCGCGTAGCGACCCGAGAGGAAGGCGCCACGGTCGATCACCATGTCGATCTCGTCCGCCCCAAGCTCGACGGTCGCGCGGACGTCGGCGACCTTCACAGCCGTCGGGTACTGGCCAGAGGGGAATCCGGTCGCGACTGCCGCCACCTTCACGTCACTCCCGGTCAGCCGCTCGCGTACCGCGGGCACCAGGTTCGGGTAGACGCATACGGCGGCCACCGGAGGGACCGACGGATCGGCCGGATCCGGCCGCCGCGCCTTCGAGGCAACCGCCGCCGCCTTCCCCGGCGTGTCCGCCCCTTCGAGGGTCGTCAGGTCCGTGGTGCGGATCGCCAGGAGGAGGGCCCAGACCTTCGCATCGCGTTTGATCGAGCGCTTTGCAAGCGAGGCCGCGCGCTCCTCGAGCGCCACTGAATCGACGGCTCCGATTCGCGACAGGCGGGCTTCGAGCGGCAGCTCGAACCCTGTCGGAAGTGCGGGCGCCTGCGCCATGCGCTGAGTCTAGTCCGGCCTGCAACCGGGCAATTCGCCGAGTTCGACCGTGCCGAATCCAGGGCTACCCTGTCCGCGATGCTGAGGATGCTCGCGGGTCTCGTCGCCTTGGCGGCGGTTTCAGTCGCTTCGGCCGCGGCGAAGCCCGGCGCCGCGACGACGAAGCACACGGTCATGGGCTTTTCCGACACCGCCGAGACGGTGATGGGGACGCTCGCAGCGGCGCCGGGCCATCGGTTCCTGACGCGCATCCGCAACGGGAAGATGGGCGGGGTCGTGCTCCTCGGCAACGGCTGGCTCACGCGACACACCGCGCAAACCGTCTCGGCGGAGCTGCAGCAGGCTGCGTGCACGCAGGGCGAGGCGCTCCTGATCGCGGTCGATCAGGAGGGCGGGATCGTTCGGCGCCTCGCCTGGGCGCCTCCGACCGAGGCACCCGCCGACATGACGAGCCCGTCTGTTGCGCGCGCCCAAGCCGAGGGTGCGGCAGAGGCTCTCCACTCCGTCGGGATCGACATCGACTTCGCTCCCGTCGTCGACACGCCCGGCTCGGCGGGCAACTTCCTCGGCTCGCGCGTCTTCTCGCACTCCCGGACGTGGAACGCGAGCATGGCCCGCGCCTTCGTCGGCGGGCTGCAGACGAACGGGATCGCCGCGACGGCGAAGCACTTCCCGGGCCTCGGTCTCGCGAACGGCAACACCGACAACGGGCGGATCGTGATCCGGGCCGCGGGGTGGAAGCTCCGCCAGGGACTCCTCCCGTTCGAGAGCGCGGTCAAGGCCGGCGTGAAGCTCGTGATGGTCTCGACCGCGGTCTATCCCAAGCTCGACGGCTCGAAGAGGCCCGCCGCTTTCTCCAGCACCATCATCAACGGTTTGTTGCGGAAACAGCTCGGCTTCAGGGGCGTGACGGTGACCGACTCGCTCACGGCGCCCGCCGCGGACAGGATTCCGCACACGGCGACCCGAGCAATGCTCGCCGGGTCAGACCTGCTGATCTTCGGCGCCGAGAGCGCGAGCGAGCGCGGCTACTCAACGCTTCTCGCCGACGAAGCGAGCTCGCCGCGCCTCCAGAACCGACTAGCCCAGGCCGCGGCGCGTATCCGGGCACTCAAGGCCTGGCTCGCCACCCAGGGCGGGCCTACCTGCTCGACGAGCTAGCGACTCTCGCTCAGTCGGAGCGGTCCCAGCCCGCCGGCAGAGTTGGCGCCCGCCAGCCGGGGTCAGGTCGCCAGTCCGCCCAGCCGTCACTCCACCATTGACGGCCGGCTTCCAGCTCGCCCGCGATCGCTGCTCCTTCGCGTCTGATCGCTGCGACCTCGACCTCCGTCCAGCGACCGCGAGCCACCCACTCGTCGAGGATCTCGTCGTCTTTGTAGCTCCAGGCGCCGTCGAGATCGACGACGATGTCGAGCTCGAGGTCCTGCGTGTCGAAGCCACGCGGCGTACGGCGGAACGGCTCCTGCAGATTCAGATACCACCCGCAGAACTCGCGCTTCGAGCCGTGCCAGAAGACCCAGACCGCATGCATCTCGCCGGGCCGCTGCAGCTGGAGGACACCGTGGCCGTGCCAGCGCTCGCGGCCCGACCAGGGATGCGGAGCGCCGAAGAAGTCGTCGGCGAAGGCGAGTGGACTGCCTCCGGGCATGTAGAGGGCGAGGAGGGACGGCGTGTCCTCGACGACGATCCCGCCCCACGCAACCTTCGGCTCGCCGCGCCAGACCTCCCGCCGGACGATCGCCTCGCCGCCTTCTCGTCTCACAAACCCAGGCGCTCCAGCGTGGTGGCGTCGCGGCGCCATCTCGGCCGCACCTTCACCTTGAGCTCGAGAAACACCGGATGGCCGAGCAGCGCCTCGATCTCCGGCCGGGCGCGCGTCCCGATCTCCTTCACGAGCGCACCACCCTTGCCGACGACGATCTGCTTCTGCGACTCGGTCTCGACCAGGATGGAGGCCCGCACGACCTTCTCCTCGATCTCCTCCACCTCGACGGAGATCGCGTGCGGCACCTCGTCGCGCGTCAGCCAGAGCGCCTTCTCGCGCACGAGCTCGGCGAGCTGCAGCTCGAGCGAGAGGTCGGTGCGCAGCTCCTGCGGGAAGTAGAGCGGCCCTTCGGGCAGCAGTGCGAGGAGCTCGTCGCGTAGCGCAGGAATCCCGTCGCCGGTTTTTGCGCTCACGGGATGAAGCGCATGGAAGTTCCCAAGCCGGGCCGCAGTCTCCATCTGCTGCGCGACGTGGCCGGCCTTGAGCCGATCGACCTTGTTGAGAGCGATCACGACGGGGACGCCTAGCCCGAAGACCCGGGCAGCGATGAAGCGGTCCCCGGCGCCGATCCGCTCTCGCGCCGAGAGGACGAAGAGAACTGCCTCCACTTCCTCGAAAGCGGCATCGACGGTGCGCTGCATGCGCTCGGTGAGCGCGTCGAGCGGTCGCTGGAAGCCCGGGAGGTCGGCGAGGACGAGCTGGTAGTCGTCGCCGTTCGCAATCCCGAAGATGCGCCGCCGGGTCGTCTGCGGCTTGTCGGAGACGATCGCGACCTTGCCGCCGCACAACGCGTTCACGAGCGTCGACTTGCCGACGTTCGGGCGGCCGGCGAACGCCACGAATCCGCTTCTCATCCCTCCGGCAGGTCCCACGTCTCCGGCAACAACTCGTCGGCGGCGTACGTCGCCACCGTCCCGTCGGCCCGGCGGAAGTGGACGCGCTCGAGCCTCCACTCGTGCAACCACTGGCGGCACCCGCCGCACGGCGACGCCGTGATCGCGATCGCCACGACGTCTCCGGGGCGCAGGCCGTCGCTCGCTGCCTTCGCAATCGCCGCCCGCTCGGCGCAGACACCCAGTGGATAGGCCGCGTTCTCGACGTTCGCCGCTGCGATGACGCGGCCGTCGCGCGCAAGTAGCGCGGCCCCGACCTGATATTTCGAGTACGGAGCGTACGCGTACGTTGCGGCGGCGTCGGCCCGCGCGAGCAGCTCCTGGGCGGTCATACGAGCGAACCTCCGCCGTACAGGAAGTGGCCGTTCGCCGAGTCGTGGAGGTCGAATCCGAAGCCGAGAGGCCGCACGCGCTCCGCGAGCTCGGCGGGCGACCAGCGCCGCTTGACGATGCGGAACGTGCGCCCGTCGGAGAGCGAACGCGTCTCCTCGCCGCCGGCCTGATCGGTGCCCGTGTGCGCCGTGTCGCCCGCGCCGCTGTCGACAAGGAAGACCCGCCCCCGCGGCACGAGCGCAGCCCGCACGAGCGCCCAGAACTCGTCGAACCGCTCCTCGGGCACGTGCGAGAGCCAAAAGGAGAAGAACACGAGGTCGAAACGCTCGGCCGGTTCCCACTCGAAGACGTCCGCACGCACGAGCTCGGCGGCGGAGGTGTTGAGAACGAGCGTCTCGGCGTTCGCGTCGACGGCGACGACGCGCTCGGCGAGCGGGACGAGCTTGCGCGTCCAGATCCCCGTCCCCGCGGCGAGCTCGAGCACCGTCCCACAAGCCTTAGTCGGCGGCTTTGCCGACGACGCTTCCAGCATCTGCACGAACGCCTCGAGCGCCGCCTCAGCCTCCGCCGCGTCGGCCTGCCAGCGCGCGAGGGCGTGGGGGTCGAGCTCGTAGCGGCCGCGCCGGTACCACCAGTCGTCGTACTCCGGCGCGCGCTCCGCGTAGTAGCGCTTCTGCTCGGTGACGAGATCGCTCACGCTCCCCCGACCAGCTGGAAGACGACGAGGGTCACCAGGGCGCCGAGAGCGCCGCCGTACGCGACCTCGAGGGTCGAGTGGATCCCCGACTCGACCCGAGTCTGCGCGACCAGCATGGCCATGATCAGCGTCAGCGCCGAGACGACGAAGCGGTGCTGGTCCGCGACCAGATACGTCACGGCTACCCAGCCTGCGAAGGCAACGGCTGCGTGGCCGGACGGGAGCCCGCCGCGGAGCGGCGTCCCACGCCCCGTCCACGCCTTCGTTCCGATAACGGTCAGGATGACGAGGACGAGCGCCACGAGCGTCACGTCCGCCGGCGCGTCGCGCACCCGGTCGAGAACGTGCGTCGCGCGGTCGCCGACCGCGCTCGAGAAGACGAGGAAGCCGACGGCGACGGCGGTGATCGACGCGATCAGCACCGCGCCGGCTGCGATGTCCTTCGCGAGCTTCGCGTTCGGGTCGAAAGAGGTGGTCGAGACGTCGATCACCCCCTCGATCGCCGTGTTCAGCATCTCCGCGACGAGGACGAACGCGATCGCGATGACGAGCGCGATCAGCTGGAGCCGGGAGACGCCGACGGCGATCGCACCGGCGAACACGAGGACGGCCGCGAGGAAGTGGATGCGGAGGTTCCGCTGCGTGCGGAGGACGTGAATGATCCCTTCGAAGGCGTAGTTGAAGCTTTCGAGCAGCGACGGCGCCCGGCCCGGTGCGGGCGGCGGGGAGCGGCGCGGTGACCGCTCACGCTCGTCCTCGGGGTCGCGGGGCAGCTGCGTGATGCTCATCTGGAATACACCGCCTCGCGCGCCTCCATCTCGGGGCCGTGGTCAAAGCCGACGAGGTGCAGCAGCGCGTGCACCAGCGGACCGCGCCACTCATCGCCCCCAGCGGGCGCCGCAGGCGGCCCCGGTCTTCCGTCGGGCGTCGTCGGCTGTGCCGACGACGCTTCCAGCGCACAGACGTCCGGACAGACGACGACGTCGCCGAGCTGGCGCGGGATGCCGTCCGGCAGCGTGCCGAGCCCATCGATCGGGAAGGCGAGGGCGTCGGTGGCCTCGTCGATGCCAAGGTGATCGCGCTTCAGGGCGCGGCTCTCGTCCGGCGCGACGAAGGCGAGCCCGAGCTCGCCCGCCCCCACGCCCTCTCCCGCGAGCACGGACTGCGCGAGCTCGACCGCGGCCGTCTCGTCCACATCCCTGCCCGACCGGTTGACGATCTCGACCTCGATCACCGGCTCCGCTGGGTTCCTGTTTGCTCGGCGTGCTGCTTGTACGCCTCGACGATCCGCTGCACCAGCTTGTGGCGGACGACGTCTTGATGGCTGAACTCGACGAACTCAATGCCGTCGACCGTCGAAAGGATCTCCCGTACCTGGATCAGGCCGGATGCCTGCTCGCGCGGCAGGTCGACCTGCGTCACGTCGCCGGTCACGACCATCTTCGAGCCGAAGCCGAGCCTGGTCAGGAACATCTGCATCTGTTCGGGCGACGTGTTCTGCGCCTCGTCGAGGATGACGAAGCTGTCGTTGAGGGTGCGCCCGCGCATGAAAGCGAGCGGGGCCACCTCGATCGTGCCGCGCTCCATGTAGGTGTTGAGCTTCTCCGGGTCCATCGTGTCGTAGAGCGCGTCGAAGAGCGGGCGCATGTACGGGTCGACCTTCGCGAGCACGTCGCCGGGGAGGAAGCCGAGCCGCTCGCCCGCCTCGACGGCGGGGCGGGTGAGGATGATCCGGCCGACCTGCCGCTCCGAGAGCGCCGCCACCGCGAGCGCAATCGCGAGGTAGGTCTTGCCCGTCCCCGCGGGGCCGATGCCGAAGGTGACCGTGCGATCGCGGATCGCGTCGACGTAGCGCTTCTGCGTGACGGTCTTCGGCGTGATCCGCTTGCCGCGATGTGACCAGACGACGTCGGAGAAGATCTCGTGCACGTCCTCGGCCTGGTCGATGGCGCCGATGATGGCGTCGACGGTGCCGGGGCCGACCTCCTGGCCGCCCTCGACGAGCTCGACGAGCTCCTCCACGACCGCCTCCGCCTCCGCGACCTTGAGGTCGTCACCGGCGAGCGTGAGGCGGTTGCCGCGCAGGTTGACGGTGCAGCCGAGCCGGTCGCGAAGGGCGTCGAGCACGCCGTCGCCGATGCCCGCGAGCTCCGCCGCAACCTCGTTCGGGACGTCGAGCACCGTTTGCACAGAAAGCAGTGTAGGGGTCGCTACGGCGCTTTCCTGCAGGGATTAGGCCCTCTGAAAGGGTTGGTTGCGTCGGTCACGAACATGACTCCATCGTCTTCATACGCTAGGGTCACGGCCTCCGGGTCCCCTTTGCACCGCCGTTCCTATGCGACGTCACGGTCTCGCCCTCCTCTGCACGCTCGGTCTCGCCGCACTCGCGGCGGCTTTCGCTGCGACCGTGGCCCGCGCGCACTCGACACCGCAGATCCGGGCCGCGCAGGCCCATGAGCGCCAGGTCCTGGCGCAGGTCGACCAGATCGGGAACAAGCTCCAGGCGGCCCAGGACGCGTGGGGGCTCGCGAAGCAGCAGGTTGCGCTGGTCGACCGGAGCCTGCAGCGGAACCAGTACCGGCTGCACATCGCGCGCGGAAACCTCAAGGCTTCGCAGAAGCGGCTCATGTCCCGCCTCTACTCGCTCTACGTGAACGGGGCTCCGAGCACGATCGACGTCCTCGCCGGCGCGCACAGCCTCTCGCAGATCATCGACCGGGCCGAGTCCGCGCAGGCGCTCTCGAGTCAGGACGCCGAACTGGGAAAGCAGGCGCTCAGCTTCGAGCGCTCGGTGCAGGCACGGGAGCGGCAGTTGAAGCAGCTCAGGCAGAAGCGCGAGCAAGCTCTCCGCGAGAAGGCGGCCGAGAAGCAAACAGTCGCGGCGGAGCTCGGACAGCAGCAGCGTCTGCTCGCGTCGATCCACACGACGATCTCGCAACTTCAGGCGCAGGAGGCGGCGCGCGAACGGGCGGAGAGGGCCGCCGCGGAGGCACGCCTCAAGGCAGAGCTCGAGGCCCAGGCTGCAGCCAAGAAGCAGGCGACGGAACAGGCGCAGCAGGCGCAGACGTCGTCGGCCCCCATCCTCACTCCTCCGCCGCCGGTGAACGTGCCGACCGGGAGTCCCGGCGCGGGCCATCCCGCAGCCGCCCAGATCGCGCTCCACTATCTCGGTGTCCCGTATGTGTGGGGCGGCGCGAGCCCGAGCGGCTTCGACTGCTCGGGTCTCGTGATGTACGTCTACGCCCAGCTCGGGATCTCGCTCCCGCACTACACCGTGGCGCAGTGGAACGCGAGTGCGCCGATCTCGTCACCGGCGCCCGGCGACCTCGTCTTCTTCAACGGCCTCGGCCACGTCGGGATCTACATCGGCGGCGGCAGGTTCGTCGACGCCCCGCACACCGGCTCCGTCGTCCGCATCGACAGCATCGGCAGCTTCGGCGGCTACGACGGCGCGCGCCGCGTCCCGTAACGCGCGAAGCTGGCGCTTCGCGCGTTGGAATAAGGAACTCCGCGGGCCGGAAAGCGCGGTTTCCGGCCGGCTCCGTGCCTTTTCGCTTTGGATGCTCGGGCTGGCGAAGGCCTGTGTTGTGCGCTCGCGCGCGGCAGAGGCCGACGCGAGCGCGCTCCGGCCTCCGGCTAAGTCGCCGCTAACGCCGCTGTCTTAGCCTCCGGCCTTTGGCGCTGGTTCTTGTCGAAACGTTTCGAACGCTCTGTGGCGTCGAGGCGGCAGCGTAACGGCACGCTACGACGCCGCGGACCAGCGGGCGAGCACGCGCAGCCTGCTCGCCCGCGACGGAACCAAGCGCTAGAAGCGTCCCAGCCCAATGCGCCCTCAGCACGAAGCGAACGGGAGACCGCGTCTCCCGTTCGCGCAGTTCCTTAGCCCCCGGCCGAAGAGCGCAGCTCTTCGCCCGCCGCTAGGCGAGTTTCTCGCGCACGATCTGGCTCACCTGTGATCCGTCGGCGCGGCCCGCGATCTGCGGCATCACGTCGGCCATCACCCGACCGAGGTCGGCCATGCTCGTCGCCCCCACCTCGGCGATGACGTCGTCGACGATCTCCTCCATCTCGTCTTCGGAGAGCGGCTCGGGCATGAACTCCTCGAGAACCTCGAGCTCCCGCTCCTCGGCCTCGGCCCGCTCCTCGCGCCCGCCCGTGCGGAACGCCTCGGCTGCCTCGATGCGCCGCTTCCGCTCGCGCTGCAGCACCTGAAGCTCTTCCTCCTCGCTCAGGGGACGCTGCAGCTCCTTCTCCGAGTTCTTGAGCGCGTTGAGGATCAGGCGCAGCGTGTCGCGACGCTCCGCATCGCGTGCGCGCATCGCATCCTTCAGCTCCTCGTCGATCTCCTCGATCAAGCTCACACCCAGCCGCCTTTGATGTGCCAGTGGAGATGGAACACCGTCTGGCCCGCGCTCGGGCCCACGTTGACTTCGACACGGTAATCCGTCAACCCCTCGCGTGCAGCGACGTCAGCGACGAAGTCGAGCATCCGCCTCGCCTCCTCGGGCGGAAATTCGCCGATCTCTCGGAACGAATCGACGTGACGCTCGGGGAGGACGAGCAGGTGGACGGGCGCCTGCGGGTTGATGTCGCGGACGGCGACGAAACCGTCGCTTGCGGCGACGTGATCGCCCTCGCGGTAGAGCTTGCAGAAGAGGCAGTCGTCTTTCAAGCGGCGAGGATCCCCTCCTCGGAAACCGCGGCAGCGCGGACGCCGAGAAGCTCGCCGACCGGCGCGGACTTCGGCACGAGCCACGGGGAGTAGTCGTCGCCGTAGCCGCGGCCCGGCCGGTCGACGAGCACCAGGTCGTCGCGGCCGATCTTCGCGCTCCAGTACGCAAGGCACGCTTCATGGGAGGCCGCGCGCAGCCGCGCGCTCCGCTCCTTCTTCACGTGCGGCGGCACCGAGTCCTGGGCGGCCGTGCCCGTGCCGGGGCGTGGCGAGTACGGGAAGACGTGCACCTTCGTCAGCCCGGCCTCGGCGGCGACGCGAAGCGTGTTCTCGAACGCGGGCTCGTCCTCGACCGGGAAGCCGACGATGACGTCGCTCGTGAGGTTGAAGTGCTCGCGCAGCGGCTCGAGCCGGCGCAGGTACGTGCCTGCGGAGTAGCGGCGGCCCATCGCGCGCAGGACGCCGTCGTCGCCCGATTGGAGCGGCACGTGCAGGTGGCGGCTCGCGGCAGGCGTCTCGCGCAGCGCGCGGACGAGGTCGTCGTCCACGTGGTTGATCTCGATCGAGGAGAGGCGAAGGCGTTCGAGCCCCGACGTCTCTCCGGCCTCGCGGACGAGCCGCGGCAGGCGATAGCCGGCGGCGCGGTCTCGGTAGCAACCGAGGTTGATCCCGGTTAGGACGACCTCGCGATGGCCCTGGGCGACGCGGCGGCGGATCTCGTTCAGGACTGCCTCGGCCGGGCGGCTGCGGGAGGCGCCGCGGACGAGCGGGATGACGCAGAAGCGGCACCCGAACGAGCAGCCGTCCTGCACCTTGACGAAGGCGCGGACGCGGTCGAGGCGGGCATCCGCCTGGACGCAGCCGATCGCGCCGACGTCGCCCGCTACGAACTCCGGCGTCTCCTCGCTCCGGCGCGCCACCACGACGACGTTGTCGGGCAGTCCGGCGAACGCGTCGCCGGCGAGGTTCGCGCCGCAGCCGGTGACGTAGACGCGCCGGTGCGTGCGCGCCGCGCGAGCTGCCTCCTTCCGCGACTTCGCGACCGCCTCGTGGGTGACGCAACACGTGTTGACGACGGCTACGTCGGCCCCGCCGTCGCGCTCCTCGTGGCCGTCCGCGAGCAGCCGCTCGCGCACCGAGTGCGCGTCGACGTGCGAGACCTTGCAGCCGAGGAAGCGGACCGAGAACGTCGTCACGGCCGCAATTCGAGCAGGTCCGCAGCCCAGCCGTCGCGCACGCGCCGCTCCAGCCGGTGCCATCCCTCGACGTGCGGCTTGTCGCGCTCGATGTAGCCCGACGTGATCGTGCGCTCGACGGGAAGCTCGGGGAGCATCCGCTCGACGACGTCGAGCGCGATGTTCATCACGGCGAGCCTCGAGGGCCGCAACTCGGTTCCGACCTCGACAGCGACGCCGTTCACCTGCGCGTTGCCGCGGGTCGTCTCGAGCGCCACCGTGTCGATGTCGACCGCGTTCACCGGCGCGAAACCGAGCTTCGCCGCCGCCACCGAGAGCACACCGGACCCGCAGCCGACGTCGAGGAGGCTCGTCGGCTCGACCTCCTGGAGGAGGTCGAGGCAGAGTCGCGTCGTTGCGTGCGCGCCGGTGCCGAAGGCGCGGCCGGGGTCGATCACGACCGCGACCACATCCGGCGGCGGCTGCTCCCACGGCGGGCCGACCCAGCAGCGCCCGACCCGCATACCGCGGTGGTACGCGCGCCAGCCGTCCTCCCAACCCTCGGCCACGTCGTCCACCGCGACGACGTCGAAGCCGAGCGGCGGCTCCTCGGCATAGACCGCGTACGCGCCGTCGAGCTCCTCGACGCCCTCCGGGAAGATGTGGAGCAGCAGCGCGAGCTCGGGCTCGCCGCCGGCGACGACGTAGCGCCTCAGCGGAACGCGCTCTTGAGCTTGTCGAAGAGCCCTTCGGACTTGCCGTAGGTGTGGTCGTCGGCGTGCTCGTCGAACTCGCGCAGGAGACGGCGCTGCTCGTCGCTGAGGCGGCGCGGTACGAGGACGTTGACGAGGATCCGCTGGTCGCCGCGGCCTCGACCCTGCAGGACAGGCATCCCACGGCCGCGGAGGACGACGATCTCGCCGGGCTGCGTGCCCGGCGGCAGCTCGAGATCCTCTTCCCCGTCGAGCGTAGAGATCGCGAGGGTGGCACCGAGCGCGGCCTGGGTGAAGGTCAGGTCGACAGTCGCGTAGATGTCGTCGCCTTCGCGCACGAATCGCTCGTCGGGGCGAATCCGCACCTCGACGTAGACGTCCCCGGCCCTGCCACCGACGAGACCGGCGTGCCCCTCGCCGGTAAGGCGGATCTGCTGGCCGTGGTGGATTCCCGGTGGGATCTCGACCGTGAGGGTCCGTTCCTCGACGACGCGTCCGGCGCCGCGACACTCGCCGCACGGCTGCTCGATGTTGCGACCCGAGCCTGCGCACGCCGGACAGGTCCGCGTGCGAACGAACTCGCCGAAGACGCTCCGCGTCACTTGCTGCAGCCGTCCGGAACCGTTGCACGTCGGGCAGCTCGTGATCGCGGTGCCCGGTTCCGCGCCGTCGCCGTTGCAGCGCCGGCAGGTGACGGCCGCCTCGAACGGAACCTCGCGGGTGACGCCGTGGGCAGCCTCCACGAGCTCGATCTCGACCGTCGCCGCGAGGTCGGCGCCGCGGGCGTGGCCACCCCCGGCGCGGCCGCCGAACAGCACGTCGTCGCCGAAGAAGGCCGAGAACAAGTCGGCGAGGTTGCCGAAGTCGACGTGCTCGGCCTGGAAGCCACCGCTCCGGAGGCCCGCATGGCCGTACCGGTCGTAGAGGTCGCGCGTCTCCGACTTCGAGAGCACCTCGTACGCCTCGACCACCTCCCGGAATCGCTCCTGTGCGTCCGGCGCGTCGGACACGTCGGGGTGGAGCTCGCGGGCCAGCCGGCGGAACGCGCGCTTGATCTCCGCCTCGCTCGCCTCCCGGCCGATTCCGAGCAACTCGTAGTAGTCACGGTCCGTGGTCGCCATGGCTCGGAATGTAGCGTCGGCGTCTGCCGCCGAAGCCGGGGGGCGGAGCTCAGGCCTCTTCGTAGATCGACTCGACGAAGCGCGACAGCTCCTGAGCGGCTGATCGAACGGCGCCGAGGGCCTTCTCGTAGTCCATCCGCACGGGGCCGACGAGGCTGACGGCACCGAGTGCCCGGTGAACGAGTCCGTAGCACGCGCCGACCAGCGCGATTTCGGCGAGAGCCGGGTGCGCGAACTCGTGGCCGAGGCGGACGAAGGGACGCGGCGACAAGCTCGGCTGGCCGAGCACGTCGACCAGATCGGCGCGGCGCTCGACCAGCTCGAACAGGCTTCTGTAGGCATCGAGCTCCTCGGCCCGGACCTCGCCGAGCAGGTCGGCGGCGCCGCCGACATACAGACGCTGCTCGGCGGAGACGAGCTCCACGAACGCCGGCCGGAGTGCGTCGAGGAATGCGTGCTCGGCCGCACTGAGGCCGGGATCCTCGAAACGCCGCCGGAGGAGGCCCGTACCCAGCTGCAGCCCGGCGACGGCCTCGTTCAGGTAGTCGCCCGCCCACTGGGCGATACCGGCGTCGACAGGCTCCTCGAAGTGGAAGAGCCTCTTGGAGACGCCGCCCGCCGATGTGATGACGACGACCATCACGAGCTGCGGCTGCAGGAGCAGCACCTCCACGTGCCGGACGTGCGTCGCCTCGAGCGGGGGCGCCGACACGAGTGCGAGCAGTCGTGTGACCTGCGACAGCATCTCGGTCGTCGCCTGTAGTGCCGACTCGACCTCGTTGCTCGTGGACGTGAGATCGAGCGGAAAGGTGGGCGGCTGCGGCTCGAGCCGCCCGAGCAACTCGTCGGCGTAGTAGCGATAGCCGCGCTCCGTCGGAACGCGCCCCGCGGAGGTGTGCGGATGCGTGAGCAACCCGAGATTCTCGAGCTCCGCGAGCTCGGCGCGGACGGTCGACGGCGAGACCCTCAGGTCGGAGCGCTCGACGAGCGTCTTCGAGCCGACCGGCTGTCCGGTGCCGACGAACTCCTCGACCACGCGGCGGAGGACCGCGCTCTGCCGTTCGCTGAGCTGCATTGTTTCCGGCATTTGCAGGAGATTTTAGCCGGTGCCTCCGGCTTCGGCTCGTCGACTCAAGCGACGATCTCCGCCGTGACCGCGCCCCCCAGAAAGCGACCGCGCCGGGTGAGCACAAGGGTTTCGCCGCGGTCGACGGCGAGGCCGAGCTGCTCGACGCGCGCGAGGCCGTCAGCGTCGAGGGCCGAGCGAAGTCCGCCGACCGCCAGAGGCTCGTCGAGCCGTAGGCCGAGCATCACGCGTTCGCGCGTCCTTGTCTCGTCGTCCAGGTGCTCGATCTCGCGGTCGAAGTGTCCCTGCAGATAGCGCGCGAGCTTCGGTGTATTGCGCCGCCGCTCGCCGCCGAGCGTCGAGACGGCTCCGAGTCCGACGCCGAGGTAGTCGCGGCCGAGCCAGTAGCCGAGATTGTGCTCGGCGCGCCTTCCGTTCCGGCAGAAGTTCGCGGTCTCGTACCAGCGGTAGCCGGCGTCGGTGAGCGTCGCCACGACGCGCTCGAAGTAGTCCTCCATCTGTTCCGTCTGCCGCTCGAGCTCGGCACCGTGAGCGACCGTGAACCGCGTGCCGGGCTTGGCCTCGAGCTCGTACGCGCTGATGTGCTCCGGGCCGAGCGCGACCGCGCTTGCGAGGTCGGCGGCGAGCTGCTCCGGCGTTTGTCCCGGGATCCCGTAGATCAGGTCGAGCGAGAGGTTGTCGAAGCCCGCGTCGCGCAGGCGGCCGAAGGCGCGCTCGACGTCCGCCGGCGTCGCTCGCCGTTCGAGGACGCCGAGGAGCTGCGGCTGGAACGTCTGCGCGCCGAGCGAGATTCGGTTGACTCCGGCGTTGCGCAGCTCGCGCGCGAGCTCCGGCGTCACGGTCTCGGGGTTCGCCTCGACCGTCAGCTCGCGGGCCGGCGGCAACGCGCCCAGCAGCCGCAGCAGCTCGGGCAGAGCAGTGTAGGTCGGCGTGCCGCCGCCGAGGAAGACCGTCTCCACCGGAGAGCCGTCGTGCTCCTCGGAAAGCTCGCGCAGCAACACGTCGACGTACGCCCCGTGCAGGTGGTCGCGACCGGTCGCCGTGACGAAGTCGCAATAGCCGCAGCGGTGGGCGCAGAACGGGAGGTGGACGTAGAGGTGTCTCGTTCGCCGCATCACGGCGTCACCCGTTTCGGCCGCACGACGAGCTCTCCGGCGCAGTTCGGGCAGACGAACTCCATCGCGTCGGCACACGACCGGCAGAACGTGCACTCAAAGGAGCAGATGACTGCGTCATCGTCCTCCGCCAGCGTGACACCGCAGCGCTCGCACTCCCGCCGCATCTCGAGTGCCATCAGCTCTTCTGCCCCTGGCCGATGTTGAGGACTGCGAGGAACGCTTCCTGCGGCACCTCGATCGCGCCGACCTGCTTCATCCGCTTCTTCCCCGCCTTCTGCTTCTCGAGCAGCTTCCGCTTGCGCGAGATGTCGCCCCCGTAGCACTTCGCGAGCACGTCCTTCCGCTTCGCCTTCACCGTCTCCCGCGCGATGACGCGCGAGCCGATCGCAGCCTGGATCGCGATGTCGAACATCTGGCGGGGGATCTCCTCACGCAGCTTGTCGACGAGCAGGCGACCCCGGTCGTACGCGAACTGCCGGTGCACGATGAGGGATAGCGCGTCGACTGGCTCGCTCCCGACGAGGACGTCGACGCGGACGAGATCGCCCAGCTTGAACCCGGCGAGGTCATAGTCGAACGAGGCGTAGCCGCGTGTGCGGGACTTGAGCTGGTCGTAGTAGTCGAGGACGATCTCCGCGAGCGGCAGCTCGTACGTCAGGTGGACTCGCTCGGGCGAGAGGTACTCGAGCTTCCCGAAGGTGCCGCGCCGCTCGTTGTTGAGCTCCATCACGGCCCCGACGTACTCCTTCGGGACGATGATCGACGCAGCCACATACGGTTCCTCCACCTCCTCGATTTCACGCGGGAACTCGGCGGGGTTGTGCACCTCGATCCAGCCGCCGTTCTTCTCCTGCACGCGGTATGCGACGTTCGGTGCGGTGACCAGCAGGTCGAGGTCGAACTCGCGCTCGAGCCGCTCGCGGACGATCTCCATGTGCAGGAGGCCGAGGAAGCCGCAACGGAAGCCGAAACCGAGCGCTTGCGATGTCTCCGGCTCGTAGACGAGGGCGGCGTCGTTCAGCTTGAGTCGTTCGAGCGCGTCGCGGAGCTCCGGGTAGTCGTCCGAGTCGGTCGGGAAGAGCCCGGCGAAGACCATCGGCTTGACATCTTTGTAGCCGGGGAGGGCGTCTTCCGCCGGACTGCGGCCCGAGGTGAGCGTGTCCCCGACCCGGAGCCGCGAGACGTCCTTCAGCCCGGTGACGATGTAGCCGACCTCGCCTGCCGCCAGCCGCTCAACGGGGGTCATGGCCGGGGAGAAGACGCCGAGCTCCTCGGCGTCGAAGCGGGTGTCGGTGGCCATCGTCCGCAGCGCCTGGCGGGTGGAGAAGGAGCCGTCGACGACGCGGACGAAGGCGACGACGCCGCGGTACTGGTCGTATGAGGAGTCGAAGACGAGCGCGCGGGCGGGCGCATCGAGGTCGCCGGCCGGCGGAGGCACCCGCTCGACGATCGCGTCGAGGACGCCGGCGACGCCGTCGCCCGTCTTCGCGGAGATACGGAGCACGTGTGCCGGGTCGTCGCCGAGTAGATCGGCGACTTCGACGGCCGTCCCGACCGCATCGGCCGCCGGGAGGTCGATCTTGTTGGCGACGGGGACGATCTCGAGCCTGTTCTCGATCGCGAGATAGGCGTTCGCGAGCGTCTGCGCCTCGATGCCCTGCGCGGCGTCGACCACCAGGAGCGCTCCTTCGCAGGCCTGCAGGGAGCGCGAGACCTCGTACGTGAAGTCGACGTGGCCGGGGGTGTCGATGAGATTGAGCTCGTGTCCCTTCCAGCTGACACGGACGGCCTGGGCCTTGATCGTGATGCCCCGTTCCCGCTCGAGCTCCATCGAGTCGAGGACCTGCTCGCGCATCTCGCGCGCCGAGACAGCGTCGGTGAGCTCGAGGATGCGGTCCGCGAGCGTCGACTTGCCGTGGTCGATGTGCGCGATGATCGAGAAGTTGCGGATGCGGGTCTGGTCCATCCCGCGGGCGATGGTACTGGCCGCTCGTCGAGCCTTCCGCGAGCCCTCTATGCGGCTCGCCGGTGGGCCACTCGCCTGGTCGGCCGTATGCCCTGTTACGCACCCCCACCCAGGGTGGCAACTGGCCGTTCTCTGTAGAAGCTTCATAGTCGCCCTTGCATCCAACGAAGGAGACGACGATGGACGAGATGCCTATCGAGGCGAGCGTCGATGAGTTCATTGACGCGGTGGTCAAAGCGACGGGCGAGCGGGTCGTTTGCTCGGCGTGCGGGAATGAGGATTGGGCGATCTGGGACGCCGCGCCGCTGACACTCCACGTCAGCAACCTCCGGCCCAATGTGCCGTTTGAGGACTCCGAGTTCGGCATCCACGCGGTCGCGTTCTCCTGTACGCGATGCGGCCTCGTCCGTTTTCACAGCAGGGATGTCGCTTTTCCGCCTGAGCAGGAGGAAGCCGAGTAGGTCCGTCCGACGCCGTCTATACAGTGAGGGGCACAAGATGCCTCCCGTCGATAGACAGAATCCGGTTCGCGCGAAGTCCTCCGACTCGCGCATCTCCTTCATGGAGTTCATCCGCGAGTTCCCCGACGACGACGCGTGTCTCGACTACCTCTGGCGCACCCGCTACGCAGAAGATGGCGAACACGCGGAGTGCCCGAAGTGCGAACAGGTGCGGAGCTTCAAGCGCTACGAGACGACGCAGCGCCGTCAGTCGTGGACGTGTACCGGATGCGGCCACCACATTCACCCGACCGCCGGGACGATCTTCCACAAGTCGAGCACGTCCCTGCACCTGTGGTTCTACGCGATCTATCTCGTATCGAGTTCCAAGTGCGGCATCGCCGCCAAGCAACTCGAACGCGAACTCGGCGTCAACTACAAGACCGCCCTTCGGATGCTCCACAAGATCCGCGAAGACCTGATGGAGCAGGACTACACCGGCCCGCTGTCGGGCGAGGTTGAGGCCGACTCCGCCTACGTCGGCGGCCAGCTTCACGAGGGCGAGCGGAGTCGTCTGCGCGCCGAGGGTCGCTCGAACCAGGGTCCGGCCACAAAGCGTCGCGACGTGATCTTCGCTGCCGTCGAGCGCGACGGCCGGATGCGCGCTTCCGTGGTTGGCGACTCCCGCGCGCAGGAGCAGACGACGCACGCGATTCGCTCCACGCTGCATGAGTTCGTTCTGCCGGGGTCGATGGTCTTTACCGATGATTGGGGCGGCTACAACGTCCTCGATCGCGCGGGCATCTACAAGTTCCGCCGTGTCCGCCACTCGCAGCGGATCTACGTCGAGGGCGACGTACACACCAACACCGTCGAGGGCTTCTTTGGCCACTTCAAGACCGACGTGCGCGGCACCCACCACGCGATCTCGACACGCTGGCTTCCGGGCTACCTGAACGAATGGGTCTGGAAGTGGAACCATCGCCAAGACGACCGGGCGATGTTCCGCAGCCTGCTCGACAACGCAACGCACGCCTAGTTCGGACTCACTCGACGCCGCCCTCGGGACGACGGCGAAGACCGAATCGGCCTCCGCATTAGCAGGGCGCCACCCGTTGGGGCGGCGTCGAGTCAGGCCGCCAACATTCGCGCCGTCCGGCGGCGTCGGTAGGACCTCTTGCAGCAGGACGTCGGCCCGAGGGGACGGCGTATCGCTGGCTTGGCAACCAAGCCGTTCCCTCGGGCCCACTTCGCCCTGAACGCCCGGGTAGTTCAGTGGAAAGAACGGGGGCCTACTAAGCCCCGCGCCGCCGGTTCGAGTCCGGCCCCGGGCACTCCCTAAATTGTCGCCGCAGCCTCCGTTACCTGTGGAAAACGCGTCCCGTGGTTTTCCATGACGGACGGAACATATACGCAAACCATCGGACGGAACAAGGGTGAAAAGAGGTCCGAGTCCGCACCCGAGCGCGCTGCGTCGCCTGTGGAAAACTCGGGAAAGGCCCGCTACTTCGTGGGTTTCTTGGCGATCTTGTCGAGCGCCGCGAACACGCTGCGACGCTTCGGCAGGCCGACCTTCGTGCCTTTCGGCAACACCTGTGTCGGCTCGCCCTCCGGCAGGTTCTTCGTCGCGTCGTAGTCCTTCTTCCCGGCCATCGCCCTCCCACCGTAGCGGGTTATCAAGACAGTCTTCGTGCGCGGAGCGTCCTAGAGTGAGATCGTGCGAAGACGGCTGTTTGAGACTGCGTTCGGCGTCGTGCTGGCCATCCTGATCGCCGCAACGATCCTGTTCCTGATCGCATGGGTCGTCTTTTCCGGCGCGATCCCGCCCACCTAGCGCGTCTCTACAGAGAACGGCCAGTTGCCACCCAGGGTGGGGTGCGCGACTCCCTCCGCCCTCGCGATCGACGCTACCGGTCAACCGGTGGCGCCGGGCTCGTAGCTGTGTCAGATCTCAGTTACGGGCTGGCGTGCGAGGTCAGGCGGCACGGGAGCGGCGGAGTCGCAACATCGTGTCCAGCTCGTGCACTCCCAGCAGCCGGCACATCCCGAAGAAGGCTCCGTACCCGAGTGCGAGCCCGGCGCCGAGCGAGACGATCTGCGCCGGGAGCGACTGGCCGAGCTCTGCGTCGAGGCCGTGCCAGATCCCCCACGCCACCAGGGCGAGCGCCGCCGCGGCGACGGTCACGAGGACGAAGCTTCGGGCCGTCTGCCGGAGCCCGAAGCCGGCCATTCGCCGCCGGAAGAGAACGAGCAGCGCCCCGGTCCCGGCGATGTTCACCAGCGACGTCGACAACGGGATTCCCCAGATCCCGAACCGGTAGAACACGGCGTCCAGAAGAGCGTTCAGACCGAGGTTCCCAAGCGCGACCCAGCTCGGAATCCACGGGGACTGGAGCGAGAAGAAGCCGCGGTTCAGCATCAGCATCGTCCCGTTGAACGTGAGCCCGAGCGCGAAAGCGGCGAGGCAGGGCGCGACGATCTTGGTGTCCGCCTCTGTGAAGTTCCTGTGCTGGTAGAGAAGACGCACGATCGGCGTGGCCAGGACCGCTGCGGCCACGCTCGCCGGGATCAACAGGAAGGAGATGAGCCGCAGCCCGGTGCTGACGGTCCTCTGGAAGGCTTTCCAGTCCTGGCGCGACGCGTGACGCGACAGAAGGGGGAAGAGGACAGTTGCCACGGCAACCGAGAACACGCCCTGAGGCAGCATGTAGAGCCGGAAGGCCCGCACGATCGCCGCCGGCGCAATGTTCGGATTCAGGTAGTGCGTCGCGAACAGCTGGTCGATCAGAGCGTTGATGTTGATCAGACCGAGTCCGATCGTCACCGGAATCATCAGCACGAAGGTTCGCTTCACCGCCGGGTCGCGAATGTCGATCACCATTTGCAGCGAGCCATCCAGTCCGCGCAGCCACGGCAGCGGCAACAGGAACTGGGCGATCGTCGCGACGAGGATCGCGACCGCATAGATGTAGAGCTTCGTCGAGTTCGAGCTCGAGCTCTGCACTCCGAGCCCGAGACCGAGAAGGATGATCAGATTCCACAACACCGGACTCAGGGCGGGCACCGTGAAGTGGTCGTAGCTGTTGAGGATTCCGACCACGATCCCGGTCAGCCCGAGGATGAGGACGAGCGGGAACAGGATTCGAGCCAGGCCCGTCGCAAGCGTGCCGAAGTTGTTCGGCCCATACCCGAAGATCTCCATCACCCACGGCGCGATGACGATGAACAGTGCTGTGAGGCCGCCGAGCCCGAGCAGCATCAGCCAGAAGAGCGACGATGCGACTCGCCACGCACGCTTGCGCTCGCCTTTCACGAGCAGGTCGCTGAAGACGGGGACGAATGCGGCCGACAGCGCCGAGTCCGCCACGAGCGACCGCACGGTGTTGGGGATGAGGAAGGCGATCTCGAACGCGTTGACCGGGCCGTTGATGCCGAAGATCGCGGCCTGCGCGATCTCTCGCACCAGCCCGACGACCCTCGAGATTCCGGTCGCTATCGCGAATATGACGCCGGAGCGCGCAAGGGCGCGTCCCGAGTCCGGCTCCGCATCCGGCTTCGTCCTTTCGGCCGTGACCGTCGGAGCAAAGGCCGCGGCCTGCGCGGCCTGCCCCTCCTGATCGAGTGCACGCGCCTCGAGCTCGATCAACTCGTCGCGGTTGGGGTCGCGGCGCGGACGGATGATCGCCGTCGAGCGCTCGGAGGGGTCCTGTGCGACCGGCCACGAGTCGAGGGTCGCCTCGCTCTCGAAGTACGTCGCCTTGCCCTGCTCGCGGCGGCGGCGGTCACGCGCGAGCCGCCGCTCCTGCCGCTGCCGCTCGGCATCCTCCACGAGGGCAGCATAGGGAGCGGGGTTGCTACCATCGCCCGGCCCGCGAGTCGCGGGTCTTTTTCCGAGATGCCCAACATCAAGCAACAGGAAAAGCGCGTCCGCCAGGCAGCACGGCAGCGGCAGGAGAACCTCCGCTGGCGCTCGACCGCGAAGACCCTCATGCGGCGCCTCAACGAGGCGATCGCTGACGGCGACACGGAGGAGGCCCAAGCGCGGCATCGCGAGCTCGTCCAGTGGCTGGACCGGGCTGCGGCGCGCGGCACGCTCCACCGGAACACCGTCGCCCGGCGCAAGTCTCAGGCGGCGAAGATCGTCGCCGGCGCTACCGACAAATAGGGATTAGCCGGTGCGCTCGCCGGGGCGACGCGTGATCTCGACGAGCGTCCGCTCGAGTTGGAGCTCGGGCGGGAGCCGAGAGCCACCCTTCGCCCCTGCGTCGAGCTCGGCCAGCCGGACTATCGCCTGCGCGAGCTCGTCGGGCGAGAAGTTGCCGGCCTGCTTTGCCGACTTTTCCGCGACGAATGGGTGAATCTTCAGCCGGCTCGCGATCTCGCTCGAGCGGACACCCTCGTCTGCGAGGCGGGACGCCTTTCGCACCCGGCCGACGTGCCCCACGAGCGAGGCGACGAGGCGGATCAGCTCGCCGGAGCGCGGTCGGTGTGAGCGTTCGAGCAGCGACTCTGTCGCGCGCAGCGTCGCCGCGACGTCTCGCCGCCCCCAGGAGTCGGTGACCGCGAAAATCGGAGTCTCGGCGCGCCCGACAGCGAGCTCCTCGACGATCGAGCGCGTGATCGGCTCGCCGTTCGCCCACGTCGCGAGTTTCTGGATCTCGGAAGCGAGATCGCCGACGTCGTCGCCGACAGCCTCGACGAGCGCACGACACGCGTCACGGTCGGCGGAGGCGCCGAGGCGGGCGAACTGCTCGGCGACCCACTCGGGGACTTGCTTCTTCGGCACGTCGTAAGCCAGGACCTGGCCTGAGTTCGCGACCGCCTTGGCGAGCGCTGCGTCGCGCTTGATCCCGTCACCCACGAGCGCGAGGACAGTGGCCGGCGCAGGAGCGGCGAGGTACGCCTCGAGCTCCTTCACGTCTGCCGCTTTCCAGCCCTCCACGCCGTCGACCAAGACCAGCCGTGCCTCCCCACCGAAGAGGCCGAGGGAATTGCAGGCGGCGACCGCGTCCTCTGCCGATGTCTCCCCGGCGTGGAGCTGCTCGGTGGCGTCCTCACCGATCCGCCCCCGCAGGCGTTGGAGAGCGACCGCGATCTTCGGCCGGTCGGTCCCCGTCAGGAGGTAGACCGGCTTCAGCTCGCCCTCGTTCGCCACGCTGCAAAGCATAGGCGGCTGCACCGACTGCCCCCAGGGCGAGGACGGCGGCCGCGCGAGGGGACGTGATCTGCGCGCCTGGGATGCGCGCGAATGCACGCGCGCAGATGGCTACGAACCACGCGCCCCAGCCGTTGAGCTGCGCCATCGCTGCCGCGACCGGCGGTGCGACCGGCGCGACGACCGCTGTCAGAAGTGCGAGGCCGAGAACCTCGACGACGACCGGGACTGCCACGACGTTCGCCGGGACGGTGACGAGCGAGATCTGGTGGAACTGGAACCACGTGACGGGCGCAGTCGCGAGCCCGCACGCCGTGGAGACGCCTATGAGCTGCGCGAGTCCGTGCGACACCGGGTATCCCTCGAGCGCCCGGACAACGCGAGGCGTGACGACGAAGATCGACGCGACGGCGGCGAACGAGAGCTGAAACCCGGCGTCGAACAGGGCGTACGGGTTCCAGCCGAGGAGTACGGCCGCGCCGACGAGCAAGGCCTGCCAACGGTCGCGTTCGCGGCCTGCGAGCCAGGCGAGCGACCCGAGACAGGCGGCGAGCGACGCACGCACCACTGATGGATGGAGCCCGACGGCGAGCGCGTAGGCCGCCACCGTGAACAGAGCCGCGGTCTGAGCGACGTAGATTCCGAGGCCGAGGAACAGGATGACCGCCGCAGCCCCGCCACCGATCGCGGCGACCTTGAGCCCGTCCACGGCGAGACAGTGGTAGAGACCCGTCGCCCGGAAGTCGTCGAGCAGGCTCTGGTCGACGCCGGCGGCGCGGCCGAGGACGATCGCCTCGATCATGTCGCGTCTCTCGCCCCTCAAGCCCGGTGTCGTGTCGCCGCTGAGCCAGCGGCCGACGCGGTCGCCGACCCCGGAGACTCCGCCTCGCCGCCCGACCATTCGGTACGACTGACCGCGCAGGACCGCGTGGATTCCCTGCCGGCGCAGCCACTTCGCCTCGTCGAAGCCATTCGATGGTCCCGGCGGAGCCTTCAGCTCGCCGAGGAGCCTGAGCCGCGCGCCCTGCGGCGGCGATCGCCCGAGCGGGAGCTGGAGCAGGACCGGCTCGCCGACGCGCAGGCTTCCCCAGCGAAGCACGAGCGCCTTCATCCGCTGATCGAACGTTCCCAGCCGCGGCGGCTCCTCGACCTGCACCACCGCCCACTCGGCTGTGCCGATCCGGGACGCAAGCACGCCGCCGTCGAGCTGAACCAGTCGCTCCCCTCCCCAAGCCCACGCGACGGCTATGACCGCGCACGCGAGTGCCACCGCCCGAAAGCGAGGCTCGGAGGCTGCGAGGCCGACCGAGGCCAGCGCAACCGCCACGCCGAGTGTCGGAACGATCGCCGGACGGAAGAGGTTCGCGAGCGCGAAGCCGAGACAGAGAGCGCCGACGAATGCATGTGGAAGGCGCAGCGTCACCTCACGGGATCACCAGCCCCTTCAGCTGTGCCATGTGCGCCGGCCCGATGCCCGGCACGCCCTCGAGCTCGGCGACCGAGTGGAACGCTCCGTGGGCCTGCCGGTAGTCGAGGATCTTCTGCGCCGTCACCGGGCCGATTCCCGGCAGGCTCTCGAGTTGCTCGAGCGTGGCCGAGTTCAGGTCGAGCGGAGCCGAAGGCGAAGAGCCCGCGGCGGGAGGGCTCGCGACAGCGGCGCCGGCCGCGCCTCGCCCGGGAACCACGACCTGCTCACCGTCGGCGACGGGCGCGGCGAGATTGACCGAGTCGAGTTGTGCCTTGGCGGTCGGTCCGCCGGCGGCCGCGATTGCATCGTCGACTCTCGATCCCGACCGGAGCCGATAGAGCCCCGCGTGTCGGACGGCACCCGCCACGTCGATCACGAGCAGCTTCGCGGCGGTCGGCTTCGTACGAACGGGAGAAGGCACCGGCGTCACCGCCGGCGTTGGACTCCCGCCGGCGCCGAGGTGCCGGATCACGAGCAGGAGCAGCACGACCGCGGCCGCAACGGCCGCGAAGAGCTGGCGTCGCGACAGTGCCGAGATCTGGACATTCATGTCGTCCATCGTGACAACGAATCTCGATCCAGTCTGTGTCGGGTTCTTCGCAGCTCCGTAAACTCGCGCCGTGGCCGACTGGGTGACCATCTCCGCGCTCGCTTCCGCAGGCGGGACGCTCGTGCTCGCCGGCGTGACTGTCGCGTCCGTGCGCTCTGCCAACCGGGCGGCTCGGGTCGCGGAGCAGTCGCTACTCGCGGGCCAGCGCCCGCTACTCGTCCCGTCCCGAACCGAAGACCCGGCGGTCAAAGCCGGCTTTCAAGACGGAGTCTGGTTCAACGTTCCCGGTGGACAGGGCGTCGCCAGCGTGACCCACGAGGCGGACTACTTCGTCATCTCCGTTCGCAACGTTGGCACCGGGATCGCCGTCCTCCATGGCTGGCAGCTCCTGCCGAACCTCGTGTTCACGCGCGAAGCCCACAGAACCCATCCTCCGCTCGAGGACTTCACGACGCTCACCCGCGACCTGTACGTCGCCCCAGGCGACATCGGTTTCTGGCAGGGCTCTTTCCGCGACCCTTCGAGCGACGGCTACCGCGAGGCCCGTCGCGCGGTCGAGACGCAGCAGAGCATCGGCGTCGACATCCTGTACGGCGATTTCGAGGGCGGGCAGCGCGTGATCAGCCGCTTCATGCTCACGCCGCGCGAGATCGAGGACGGCGTGCGCTGGTTCGCATCCGTCGGCCGTCACTGGAACGTCGATCGGCCGGATCCGCGTGAGCGCGAGGACTAGACGACGAAGTTGACGAGCTTCCTGGGGACGACGATCGTCTTGCGAGGCTCGCCCCCGTCCAGGAAGCTCCGTACGCGCTCGCTGTCGCGCGCCCGCGCGACGAGCTCGTCCTCGCTCAGGCCGGCATCCACCTGGAACCGGTCGCGCACCTTGCCGTTGACCTGGACGACGAGCTCGAACGTCTCGCGCACGAGTTGCGCCTCGTCCGCCTCCGGCCACGGCTCCTCCCACAGCCGCTCGTGCCCCAGCATCGTCCACAGCTCCTCCGCGGCGTGCGGCGCATACGGCTGGATCAGCGAGACCGCCGTCTCGGCCGCGAAGCGCGCGTCCGGCGCATCCATCGCCCCGCCCAGCTCGTTCACCAGCTCCATCAGAGCCGCGATCGGCGTGTGGAACTGGAAACGCCGCAGCACGTCGTCGGTCACCCGGGCGATCGTCTCGTTGGCCTTCCGCGCCAGCGCCCCTTCCCGCTCACCTGGTGACGGCGCCGCCTCGGCGACCTCGTGCACGACGCGCCACAGCCGGCGCAGGAAGCGAACGATGCCCTCGATGCCGGAGTCCGTCCACTCCATGTCCTGGTCGGCCGGACCCATGAAGAGGATGTAGAGCCGCACCGCGTCGGCGCCGTACTCGTCCACCACCGCGTCCGGCCCTTCGACGTTCCCCTTCGTCTTCGACATCTTCGTGCCGCCGAGCGTCACCCAGCCCTGGTGGAACATGCGCGCGAACGGCTCGCGGAAGCCGAGCATCCCCCAGTCGTTCATCGCCTTGACGAAGAAGCGCGAGTAGAGCAGGTGCCCGGTCGAGTGGTCGATCCCGCCGATGTACTGCGAGACCGGCAGCCAGTAGTCGACGACGAAGCGGTCGAACGGCGCCTCGTCGTTGTGCGAGTCGATGTAGCGCAGGAAGTACCAGGACGAATCGACGAACGTGTCCATCGTGTCCGGATCGCGCCGAGCCGCACCGCCGCACTTCGGGCAGTCGACGGCCATGTACTCCTCGTTGGCGGCGAGCGGTGGCCTCCCCTTCGGGGCGTAGTCCTCGATGTCGGGCAGGATCACCGGCAGTTCGTCCTCGGGCACCGGGACGACGCCGCAGCGCTCGCAATGGATGAAGGGGATCGGGCAGCCCCAGTAGCGCTGGCGCGAAACGCTCCAGTCGCGCAGGCGGTAATGGACCGTCGCCTTGCCGCGCCCCTCTTCCTCGAGAGCCGCGACGATCGCGCGCGCGCCCTCCTCCGCCGGTAGCCCGTCGAAGCGACCGGAGTTGACGAGCTTGCCGTCCTCGTCGATCACGACCTTCGCGGGCAACGAGAACGTCTCAGCGAACTCGCCGTCACGCTCGTCGTGGGCGGGAACCGCCATGATCGCGCCGGTGCCGTAGTCCATCAGGACGTAGTCGGCGACCCAGATCGGGAGCCGTTCGCCGTCGATCGGGTTGACCACGTGGAAGCCGGTGAAGACGCCGGTCTTCTTCGTTGCCGCGGCGCGCTCTTCGACCGGACGCGCGCCGGCGTGCCGCGCGTACTCCTTCGCCTCCTCGCTCGCGTGCTCCTCGACGAACCGATGCTCGGGAGCCACGACGAAGAAGGTGGCGCCGTGGAGCGTGTCGGCGCGCGTCGTGAAGACCGCGATGTCCTCGCCGGTCTCCTCGACGCGAAAGAGGATCTCGGCGCCCTCGGAGCGGCCGATCCAGTTGCGCTGAATCGCCTTCGTCCGCTCGGGCCAGAAACCGCCGTCCGGCAAGTCGTACTCGAGCAGCTCGTCGGCGTATGCGGTCGTCCGCATGTACCACTGCGTCATGTTCCGGAGCTCGACCTCCGCGCCGCAGCGCTCGCACCGACCGTCGACCACGTACTCGTTCGCGATCACGGTCTGGTCGTTGGGGCACCAGTTGACTGGTCCTTCCCGGCGGTAGCAGAGGTCGTGCGCGACGAACTGCTGGAACAGCCACTGCGTCCAGCGGTAGAAGGTCGGCTGGTGGGCCGAAACCTCGCGCTCCCAGTCGATCGCCCAGCCGAGGCGCTTCATCTGGGCGCGCATCGTCTCGATGTTTCGCTCGATCGTCTCGCGCGGATGGCGGCCCTCGCGGATCGCGGCGTTCTCGGCGGGCAGTCCGAATGCGTCCCAGCCCATCGGTCGCACGACGTGCCAGCCGCTGCGGCGGCGCACGTGAGTCTGGACGTCGCCCATCGTGTAGTTGAGGACGTGGCCCATGTGGAGGCTCGGGCCCGACGGGTACGGCAGCATCTCGAGCTGGTACCAGTGGCGATCCGAGGCGGGTGCCCCAGCGGCGCCGAAGGCGCCGCGGTCTCCCGCCCGGGCGTCGCTTCCAGGCTCGGGGTTCGGGACGTTGAACGCCCGCTCGTCCGCCCAGACGCGCTGCCACTTCTCCTCTATCTCGTGGGGTTCGTATCTCGGTGTCATCGAAAAACGTGCTCCAGAACGAAAAAACCTCTCCGAGGAGAGGCCGTTGGGAGGCTGGCGCGGCGACGCCGCGCGTGTCTCCCTTGACTAGGTAAGAAGCAGCTCCTGCATTGGGATCCCGATACTAGCAAGGTGCTCGAGCTGCTTCCCGAGACGGCGCTGATCGAGGCGGGTGAGCTGACCCTAGGTGGTCTTCGCGCGAGCGAGCTGGCAAATCGGCACGGGACGCCGCTGCTCACATATTGCGAGCGCACGATCCGGAGCCAGGTGCGCGCGTACCGCGAGGCCGCGCCGGGCGCGCTCGTCGCCTACGGGACGAAGGCGTTCGCGAACGTCGCGCTGCTGCGGTTGCTCGCCGAGGAGGGAGCGGGTGCCGATGTCTCCACGCTCGGCGAGCTCGCCTTCGCGCGGGCGGCGGGGATTGCCGGCGAGCGGATCGTCTTCCACGGCAACAACAAATCCGAAGGGGAGCTGCGCGCGGCTGCCGAGACCGGGGCGCTTCTCGTCCTCGACGCGCCGGGCGAGGCGGAGGCGGCCGCCGCCGCGGGCGTGCAACGCGTGCTCGTGCGGTTGACGCCGGGCGTCGAAGCCGTGACCCACCGCTCGATCCAGACGGCGCACGAGGAGTCGAAGTTCGGCCTCGCGCCCGATGCCGCCGAGCGAGAGGTCGAGCGGGCGCGCGAGCTCGGGCTGGAGGTCGAAGGCGTACACATCCACGTCGGCTCGCAGCTCGGCCGCGTGGACGAGAGCGTGCTCGCGCTCGAGCGCGTGCTCGCGTTCCTCGCACGGCTTCGGTGGCAGCCGCGCGTCCTCGATCTCGGCGGCGGGCTCGGCGTCCGCCACAACCGTGACGAGCGGCTGCCGTCGGTCGCCGAGTTCCTTGGGCCGCTCCTCGAGCGGATCCCGGAAGGCGTTTCGCTGATCCTCGAGCCGGGCCGTTCGCTCGTCGGCCGGGCCGGCGTGACGCTCTACCGCGTCGGCTCGGTCAAAGAGTCTGGCGGCGTCACGTACGCCGCGATCGACGGCGGAATGTCCGATAACCCGCGGCCCCAGCTCTATGGCGCCCACTACGAGGCACTGCTCGCGAACCGCGCGGACGAGCCGGCCGGCGGCGTCTACCGGATCGCAGGCAAGCACTGCGAGTCGGGCGACGTCCTGATCGAGGCGGCGGAACTGCCGGAGCCGCGGCCGGGCGACGTGCTCGCGGTGCCGGCGACGGGCGCCTACACGCTGGCGCTCGGCTCGACCTACAACGGCGTCCCGCGGCCCGCCGTAGTGCTCGTGGCGGACGGCGAGGCGCGCCTCATCCGCCGTCGCGAGGCCGTGGACGAACTGCTTCGCTTCGAAGCCTGACCCGCGTGGGTTTCTCAGACGGCGTCAGACCGACTTTAGGCCGCTAGGCTCGGCGGGATGAGCCGTCGCCTGGCTGCCATCCCCGGCGTCCTTCTGATCGCGGTCGCCGCCGCGATGTGGGGAACCGACCCGATCATCCGCAAGACGATGAGCACCACCACCTCGGCGACGACGATCGTCTTCGGCGAGCACGTGATCCTCGTCCTCTGCACGCTGCCGTTCCTCTTCCCCGCGCTTCGCGCCGTCGTCCGCGCCGGCTGGCGTTACGTCACGGCTGCAGTCGTCGTCGGCGCCGGCGCGTCGGCGGTCGCAACGATTCTCTTCACCGACGCGCTGATCGGCCACTCCGACTACATCACGCCGGTCGTGATTCAGAAGATCCAGCCGTTCATCGCCATCGGCGCTGCAGCGCTCCTGCTCGGCGAGCGGCCGCGGCCGGGCTTCTGGTGGTTCTTCCTCCCCGCCGTCGGCGGCTTCTGGCTCGTCAACCAGTCGCATCCGCTCGACCCGTCCGCGAAGGGCATCGTCGTGGTCGCGGAGGCAACCGGCGCGGCGTTGCTCTGGGGCCTCGGAACGGTGCTCGGCCGGTACCTCTCCCGCGAGCTCGAGTTTCAGCACGTCCTGTCGCTCCGCTTCTTCTTCGGGCTGCTCGCAAGCTCGCTCGCGCTGCTTGTCATGCGCGCGCCTGCGTACTCGAACGGCCACGACAGTGTGCTGATCCTGTACCTCGCGCTCGTCACCGGGCTGCTCGCGCTCGGGCTCTACTACTACGGGCTGCAGCGGACTCCGGCGATGCTCGCGTCGCTCGCCGAGCTGACGTATCCGGCGGTGGCGATCATCGCCGGCATCTACGCATACAACCAGCAGCTGAGCTGGACGCAGTGGATCGGCGTCGCGTTGATCCTCGGAGCCGTGACGCTGCTGCCGGTGCGTCGGCGGCGCGTCGTCGCCGAGCCGCCCCATACGCGGCAGAGCGAGCTGGTTCCCGCAGCGGCATCCGCGTAAGCTCACGCAATGGACCTGCGCGACACGCCCGAAGAGGCGCAGTTCCGGGCGGAGCTACGCGCGTGGGTCGAGGCGAACCTGCCCGAGGACAAGCGCGGCGGGCGCGGCGGGGCGCAGCGATTCGAGGATCCGTTCATGCGCGAGTGGAGCCGCGCGCTGTACGAGGCCGGCTACGTGGGGCTGACCTGGCCGAAGGAGTACGGCGGCGCAGGCGCGCCGCACAGCTTCCAGGCGATTCTCTACGAGGAGCTCGCGGCGGTGCAGGCTCCCACCCACGTGGGCGTGATCGGGCTCAGCATGGCGGGTCCGACGATCATCGCCCACGGGACGGAGGAGCAGAAGGCGCGCTACCTCCAGCCGCTCCTCGCGGGCGACGAGATCTGGTGCCAGGGCTTCTCGGAACCGGACGCGGGCTCCGATCTCGCCGCCGCGCGCACGCGTGCCGAGCGGCGCGGCGACGTCTACGTCGTCAACGGCCAGAAGGTCTGGTCGTCGTTCGCGCACATCGCCGACTTCTGCATCCTCGTCACGCAGAGCGACCCGGAGGCGCCGCGCTACCGGAACCTCACGTACCTCCTCGTCGACATGCATGCGCCGGGTGTAGAGGTGCGGCCGCTGCGGCAGATCACGGGCGAGGCGGAGTTCAACGAGATCTTCTTCAGCGATGTCGAAGTCCCGGCTGAAAACCGGCTGGGCGACGAGGGCGACGGCTGGCAGGTCGCGATGACGACGCTCCTGCACGAGCGCGCGACGCTCGGCTTCGCGCTCACGGCCGCGCTCGACGCACTCTTCGCGCGGCTCCTCGGGGAAGCCCGCAAGCGAGATCCCGATCCGGTTGTGCGCGACGGACTCGCGCGCGAGTGGATCGAGCTGCAGGCGCTGCGCTTCACGAGCTACCGCGCCCTCGGCACGTACGAGCGCACGGGCATCCCCGGACCCGAGGGCTCGGGCGTGAAGCTGCGCTGGTCGGAGGCGAACCAGCGGCTGACGAAACTCGCCCGCGACCTGCGCGGCCCCGAAGGAATCCTCGACGACGGCTGGTGGAACCACCAGCAGCTCCGCAGCCGCGGCAACACGATCGAGGCCGGCACGTCGGAGGTACTGCGCAACATCATCGCGGAGCGCGTGCTCGGCCTCCCGAGGTCGCGCTGATGGACTTCGCGCTCTCGGAGGACCAGCTCGAGCTGAAGCAGGCGGCGCGCGCCTGGCTCGCCGACCGCTTCCCCCTCGACCGCGACTGGGAGCAGCAAGACACCCGCTGGAGCGAGCTGAAGGAGCTCGGCTGGCTCGACGTTGCGGAGGCCGGGCTCGGGTTCGTCGAGGAGGCGCTCTTGCTCGAGGAGATGGGGTACGTCTGCCATCCGGGCTTCTACCTCGGGGTCATCGGGCCGGTGCCGAGCGAGGGCGTCCTCGCCACCGTGGATCCCTCCCGCCGATTGCATCCTGTGGAGGAGACGCCTCGCATCCGCGCCGCCGCGGCGGCCGAGGCGCTCGGCATCGCGCAGCGAGCGCTCGACCTCGGCGTCGAGCACGCCAAGACGCGCGAGCAGTTCGGCAAGCCGATCGGCACGTACCAGGCCGTCTCCCATCCGCTCGCCCAGACGTACACCGACGTCGAGCTCGCGCGCTCGCTCGTCTACTGGGCGGCCTGGTGCGTGGCGGAGAACGACGACCGCGCGCCGCTCGCCGCGGCCGCGGCGAAGGCGTTCGCCACGGAGGCGGCAGTCGCCGCGTGCGAGCGCTCGATCCAGGTGCACGGCGGCATCGGCTTCACTTGGGAGCACCCGCTGCACCGGTTCTACAAGCGGGCGCTCTGGCTCGAGGGCTTCGGCCGCCGCCCGGCCGAGCTGCGGCTCGAGATCGCGAACGCACTGCTCGCGTAGGAGAATGAGCCGGATGGACGGCCTGATGATGGACTTCCCGCTGACGCTGACGCACCTCCTGCGCCGGGCGGAGTCGTTCTTCGGTGACGGGGAGATCGTCACCCGCCTCCCCGACCAGAGCTTCCACCGCACGACCCACCGCGACACGCTGCGCCGCGCGCGGCAGCTCGCGGTCGCGCTGCAGAAAGCCGGCCTCGAGCGCGGCGACCGCGTGGCGACGCTCTGCTGGAACCACTACCAGCACCACGAGGCGTACTTCGGCGTCCCGTGCGGCGGCTTCGTCCTGCACACGCTCAACCTCCGCCTCCACCCGAACGACCTCAACTACATCGCCGGTCATGCGGGCGACCGCGCAGTCATCGTCGACCGCGCGCTCCTCCCTCTGCTCGAGCAGTTCCGGGACGGGACGCCGATCGAGCAGGTCTTCGTCGTCGAGGACTCGTACGAGGAGCTCCTGGCGACCGCCGATCCCGACGAGTGGGAGGACCCGGAGCTCGACGAGCGCGAGGCCGCCGCGATGTGTTACACGAGCGGCACGACGGGCCGGCCGCGCGGCGTCGTCTATTCGCACCGCTCCTCTGTCCTGCACGCGCTCGGCGTTGGCGCGAACAACCCGCTCGGTCTCGGCTTCGGTATCGACGACGCCGTGATGCCGGTCGTGCCGATGTTCCACGCGAACGCGTGGGGCTACCCGTATCTCGCGACGATGCAGGGCGCGAAGCTCGTCTACCCAGGGCCGCACCTCGACCCCGACAGCCTCCTCGAGAACATGGAGCGGGAGCGGGTCACATGGGCGGCGGGCGTACCGACGATCTGGATGGGCATCCTCGCTCGACTCGACGAGGAGCCCGGCCGCTGGGACCTCTCGGCGATGAAGGCGATGCTGGTCGGCGGTTCCGCGGTGCCCCGCGCCATGATCGCGGCCTTCGAGGAGCGGCACGGCCTGAAGATCTGCCAGGGCTGGGGGATGACCGAGACGTCGCCGGTCGCCTCGACGGTCGCGCTCCCGTACGACCTTGCCGAGGCCGACCCCGAGACGCGCTGGGACTTCCAGGCGATGGTCGGCTTCCCGCTCCCGTTCGTCGAGACCCGCGTCCGCGCCGGCGACGAGGAGGTGCCCTGGGACGGCGAGGCGATGGGCGAGCTCGAGGTGCGCGGCCCGTGGGTCGCTGCCAGCTACTTCGACGCGCCCGAGACCGGCGACCGCTGGACGGACGACGGCTGGTTCCGCACCGGCGACATCGTCTCGATCCATCCCCGCGGCTTCATCCAGATCAAGGACCGCTCGAAGGACGTGATCAAGTCCGGCGGCGAGTGGATCTCGTCCGTCGAGCTCGAGAACGCGCTCATGGCGCATCCGGCGGTCGCCGAATCGGCCGTGATCGCCGTGCCCGACGACAAGTGGGGCGAGCGGCCGCTGGCGGCGGTCGTGCTGCGCGAGGGCGCGTCGGCGACGGGCGACGAGCTGCGCGAGTTCCTCGCGCCGAGGTTCGCGAAATGGTGGGTGCCCGAGCGGATCGAGTTCGTGGACGAGATCCCGAAGACGAGCGTCGGCAAGTTCCGCAAGACGGCGCTGCGCGAGCAGTTCAGGACCGAGCCCGCCCAGATCGAGCCGGCACCGTCGAGTTGAGAGCCGCCGTCCTTTCGACGGTCGACGCGCCGTTCGAGCTCCGCGAGGTCGCGGACCCGGTGCCGAAGGAAGGCGAAGCACTCGTCCGGGTGCGTGCGGCCGGGATCAACTTCCTCGACGTCCTCATCCGGCGTGGCCGCTATCCGCAGATGCCGGAGCTGCCGGCCGTGCTCGGCGTCGAGCTCGCAGGGGAGCTCGAGGACGGGGTGCGGGTGATGGCGATGCTCCCCGCGGGCGCGTACGCCGAGCTCACCTCGGTGCCGCGCGCCTCGCTCGTGGCGCTGCCGGACGGCGCGACGTTCGCCGAGGGCGCCGGCTTCCTCCTCACGTTCCTCACCGCGTACGTCCCGCTGACGCGGCAGGTGCGCTTCGAGGAGGAGCGGACGGTGCTCGTGCACGCGGCGGCCGGCGGGGTTGGCTGTGCGGCGATCCAGGTCGCCCGCGCGCTCAACGCGCGCGTCGTCGCGGCCGTCGGATCGCCTGAGAAGCTCGAGCTCTGCCGCGCGCTCGGAGCCGAGGAGGCATACGTCTACGACGAGCTGCCGGACGACCTGCGCGTCGACGTCGTCGTCGATCCGGTCGGCGGCGCTCTGTTCGAGGCCGCGGTCGGGCGGCTGCGCCCACTCGGCCAGCTGGTGGCGATCGGCTACGCGGGCGGGCTCTGGCCCGAACTACAGCCGGCCCAGCTCGTCGGGCGGAACGTCGGTGTGCAGGGTGTCTACATCGGCCGCCTCCTCCGCCATGCGCCCGATGTGATCGCGGCAGCTACGCGCGAGCTGCTCGAGCTCTGGAGCGGACGGAGAATCCGACCGGTCGTCGGCGCCGAATTCCCGCTCGCCGAGGTCGAGGACGCGCACGCGCTCGTCGAGTCGCGCCGCAGCGTCGGGAAGGTCGTGCTCGTCCCGTGAAGGCGCTCGTTACCGGCGGCCGCGGCGGAATCGGCAGCGCGATCTGCGCGCTGCTCGACGAGCCGGTTGTGCTGGATCTGCCGGAGTTCGACGTAGGCGAGCCCGAGGCCTGGCGCTCACTCGAAGGCGAGTTCGACGCCGCCTTCCTCAACGCGGGCACCGGCACGGGCCGTGCCGACGCCGCCGAGCTGACCGACGAGGAGTGGCACCGCATCCTCCGTGCCAACCTCGAGGGCGTGGTCTACGGGACGCGCGAGCTCGCGGCACGGCTGATGCCCGGCGGCGGCTCGATCGTCGCCACGGCCTCGCTCGCGGGGCTGACGGGGATGCCGCACGATCCGGCGTACACGGCGACGAAGCACGCCGTCGTCGGCTGGGTGCGGGGGGCCGCGCCGGCACTCGCGACGCGCGGCATTCGGCTCAACGCACTCTGTCCGGGCTTCGCGGACACGGCGCTCGTCGAAGGCGAGTTTCGCGCGCGGCTGGGCGTCCCCCTCATGGAACCGTCGTTCGTTGCGGAAGCGGCGCTGCGGGTGCTCGCGGACTCGGAGACCGGCCGAGCTTGGGTCGTACAGCCGAATCGCGTCGAGCCGTTCCGCTTCCCGGGAGTTCCGGGGCCGAGATGAGGACGCACAGATGAGCCCGCGTGCGCGAAAGCCCCGGGGCGAGTTCCCGCCGCCGGACCCGCACGTCTGGAACACGCTCGCCTACCGCGGGGTCGAGCAGGCCGACGGCCGCGCGGTGATCGAGTGGGATGCGACGCCCGAGTACAGCTTCCACGCGCCGAGCGGGCCGATCGTCCACGGCGGCATGGTCGCCGCGCTCCTCGACACGGCGATGGGCGGCGCCTGCTGGACGCTGATGACGGAGGGCGAGGACTTCCTCACCGCCGACCTCCGCGCCGAGTTCCACCGTTCGGCGCGGCCCGGGACGCTCCGGGCCGCGGGCTGGGTCGTGCAACGGAACCGGCGCGTCGTCTTCTGCGCCGCCGAGCTGTTCCAGGACGGCGAACTCGTCGCGAGCGCCCGCTGCACCCAGATCGTGCGCCGCGACCAGAGCGCCTAGGCGGTTGGGAAGGGCTTCAGGAGGTAAGGACGCTCGCCCAGGCGAGCGTGGGCGTGCAGATGGTCGCTGGTTAGCAGTTGTCGCAGCACAAGTCGCCGCGCCATGCCTCGACGCCTTCGCGTCCCGCGATCGCCGCGATCACGAGCGCAGCCGTGGGGTCGGCCCACCACCATCCGGCGATCGCGTTCGCGAGCAAGCCGACAAGCAGCGCAGCGGAGAGGTAGGCGCAGATCATGCTCTGCCCACCCTCGCTCACGGTCGCGCTCGATCCAAGCCTGACCCCGACCTTGCGCTTCGCCATGCTGAGCAGCGGCATCGTCACCGCCGTGAACGCGGCGAGAGCGATTCCGACCCAACTGGTCGATGGGTGGCTGCCGCCCAGGAACGTCCTGATCGACTCGACAACGATGTAGGCGACGAGGACGAAGTAGCTGGCGGCGACCAGTTGCTGCGCTCTACGCTCGGCGGCTTCTGACTCTGCACGGCTCGCTGCGAAGCGCCAAAGGATCACGAATCCGGCCAGCGCCTCGATCAGGCTGTCGGCTCCGAAAGCGATCAGCGCGATCGAGGACGCCGCGATGCCCGCCCCCACAGCGATCGCAAACTCGAACACGTGCCAAGCGTTGCCACCCCAGGCGAGTAGCCTCGCTCGACGGACGAGGCTCGCCCGCTCCGCAGGTGCGGGCACACTCAGCCGTTGAAGCGGCCGCACTCGCGTCTCTGTCACAGGACGGAGCGTACTCACGGTGGGCGGCTTCTCAGGGGTCTGTCCCGAACACTGCCCACACCGGCAACGGCGAGAGCCGCTCACGCCAACCTTGCTCGACAACCGTCTTCACGCGGCGGGCGGCGTAAGAGGGATCAACCCCTGTCGTAGCGGATGCTCGGGACAACGCAGAACCTCCTCGTCGCCGAGCCGAACCAAGCTCCAGCCCTCGGCCGCGACGACCTCGCCCGGCGTCTGGTCAGGCCCGATGGGAACCTCGACCGCGTTCGCGCAATCGACGCCGTCGCACTCCAAGCGCAAGACCAACGCCATCACGCCCGATCCTAGAACGAGGGAGGGCGACCCGAAAGCCGACCTCCCTCAACCTCAACCGCACAAGCCCAGACGCGCCCAGGAGTCATTCCGGAACGGCCCACCCGGGAGGGCTACTGCTAACAATCCTCGGACGGCTCGCTCTGGAACTCGCAAGGGCGCGAGCCGTTCCGCTCGCGGCGTAGGAATCCTTTGCAAGAGGTATTACCCTTCTCGATATGCGAATCGGCGCAGTCCTGTGCGCTGTGATTGGTCATCGTTGGCGCGTTGACGAGACCTCCACCGACTCTGAAGCCCACCTTTGCTGCGGGCGTTGCGGTCGGCGGCAACTCGCCCCAGATGGAACGGCATTCGGTCGGCGCGTTAGCGCAGAAGCTGGAAGGGATCGCGCCGTCGGCCCGATCACCCGTCAGCGCTAACAACCGGTGTCGCCAGTCCCTCCGAGGGTCGCATCCCACACAGCAACTCCGCACCAGCCGTCAGCGGTCATTCCCGACCACCGCCCCGACGAGCCTCGACGCGAAGGCGCCGTCAGGCGCTCGCATCTCGTCTGCGACTACGTGCGGGTGCGCGTATCAGTTCCAGCCCGGCTGCTGCTCGTCGTAGCGGTTGGGGTCGTCCTCGGGTGCGGTAGCGCGAGAGCTACGGCTGGCGGCCAGGTGGTGCGGGTTTTGGTGGTTAAAGCAACCTGGGGGCCGCAGCCGGTTCCGAACGTGTATGACCTAACAGCTCCATCGGTCAAGTTCTACGCGAGAGCTTCGTTCGGGACGGTGCAGTTGGTATTCACGGAGACGCCTTGGATCAATGCGTACGCCGACGATTCGATTTGCGAGAACCGCCCCGGGATCGTGGATCAGGGCCAAGCGGCTGCGTCGAGCTACAACCCGCAAAGCTATCCCCACGTCATCTACGCCACGCCGTGCCAATACGTCGACTTCGGAAGTCCGGCGCTCCACCGTGGAACAGTGGGGCTTCCCGCAACGCCCGCCCTGTTCGAAGCCGAGCTTGCGCATACGTTTGGGATCAGTCACGCCGGCTCGCCCGACTGCGAGAAGAAGTGCCTGCTTGATCCGTACGGGAACCCGCTCGACGTGATGGGCAGTGGCACGGGCGACTTCGGCGCACTACAGAAGGCCGAGGCGGGCTTCCCCGTCAACGTCAAGACCGTCCGTGTCCCCGGCACATATCGCCTTGCCGCACTCGAAGCGGCAAGCAGGCTCCCGCAAGCGCTCGTCATCCGCCGTGGAGAGGTCGAGTACTGGATCGACCATCGGGCGGCAATCGGGAACGACGCCTCCCTGCGAACCTCAATCTGGAAGCGCGTCACCAAGGGCGTCCTCGTCCACCAGACACCTGCCAACCCAACTGCGATCCCCTTCCCCCAGCGCAGACCCGATGTCCTTGTCGGCAACGGCGGGCCGAGGCACCTTTGGCTAATGCGCGGCAAGACCTTCACGATCCAGAACATTGCCAAGATCACGGTTCTGCGCCACTCGGGGACAACCGTAACGCTGCGCCTCCGACGCCTCCCCGTACGACGCTAGCCGCACGCCCCTCGCCAGGGGTTTCATTCCGGAACTGGCCCAGGCGTGTGCCCTACGGCCTGGCGTGTTGTGATTCGGGTCCCTTGGCTCCCAGATGGGTTCGTAGCCGATCGATGACGCCGCCGAGCCCGCGCCTGAAGCCGTCGAACTCCGAGCGAGACATCGGCGCGAAGAGCGCACGCGCAAGCGTTTTGTGATCCCGTTTCAGCTGCCTGACGAGTGTCTCGCCTCGCGCGGTAAGGGTCACCAGGGTCGCTCGCCGGTCGCTCGGGTGCGGCTCGCGTGTCACGAGCCCGTCGTCGGCGAGCGCATCCACCAGCCCAGTCACTGCTCGCGGGGTCACCTTCAACGCTGCGGCAAGAACACGCTGGGGCACAGGGCCGCGTTGTCCGACCTCCCAGAGCAGATGGGTGCGAGACGGCGTGAGGCCGAGCGCCTCGTTCGCCTGCGCCATGTCGTCGTTCAGGACGACGACAAGCTCCAGGACACGATCGAGCAGCGCTTCACATTGCTGTAGATCCTCTATAGTGAATTATAGTAACTACATTCGTCGGACGGTGCTGCGTCAGCGCCCCGCCGTATGGATCGAAAGGAGACAGCGATGAGCTCGCAAGCTGCGCCTGCGCAGGCGAACGCGGCGCTTGTGGTCGAGTCGGTCGAGGCGTTCAACACGGGTGACACCGAGCGGCTGCTCAGTGTCATGGCACCGGACTTTGTGATGCACCTCGCGGAGTTCCCCGAGCCGCTCGGGCGCGATGCGTGGCAGGAAGGGTTCACCCTGGTCAGGCGCGCGTTCCCCGACCTCGAAGCACAAATCGACGACCTCGTCGCCGCAGACGACAAAGTCGCCCTCCGCCTCACGCTTTACGGCACCCACCAAGGAGAGTTCCAAGGCATCCCCGCCACCGGACGCACGATCCGCTACGTCAGCCACGAGTTCTACCGCGTCCGAGACGGCCTGTTCGCCGAAGAGTGGATCTGCTCAGACATGGCATCCCTCTTCCGCCAGTTGACTCAGTAGACCGCCTCGTCAGGGCTCACTCCTGAACGCTCGCCCAGGGCCAGTGAGCTTTTACGAGGCGCTTACACGAGCGTGGCTGCCCGCTAACACTCCCGAACCACGATCCGAGCACAGGGGAGGCAAGGCAAGGAACGAGCAAAGGAGAGAGTCAGTAATGAAGAAGCTGCTTCCGTTCGTGATCGCCGCCCTGATGATCCCAAGCGTTGCACTGGCGAAGGGCAAGCCCCCGACCGCCGGGACGCACACGAACCACGGCAAAGCGAATGTCATGTACGTGCTCAAGGGCATGGTCTATGCCTATGTCCCGTACGACTCGAGCACGCAAACGAACGGGTCGCTCACGATCGACGTCAAGAGGTCGAACCGCCACGGAAAGCTGCTGAACGGTCAGACGGGGGTCATGATCACCGTCGGCCCGAACACCAAGATCGAGCTGAGGAACGGCGTCACCGCCAGCACGATCGCCGCCGGTCAGCCTGGCGACCTCGGCATGGTCAAGGTCCGCGCCCCTCGGCTGGCCTTCAAGAGCGCCACCCTGACCGGCGTGGAGACCGCCCTTCAGAATCATGCGGCCCACATGGTCACCGACCGGGGACCAGCCTCCAGCTAAGTCATGGCATCAATCATCTAGCCGTCCACCACTGCAGCGGCGGCGAAAAGGCTGCGGTGCCTCCGACCATCGCGCATAGAGCGGGCCGCTCACAAGGCGGCCCGCTCTCGTTCTCAGCCGCCGAGCGGCGTTGAAGGAACCATCCGAATGAACCAGCGCCAGCTCCGCAGCCATGATCTTTGCGAGCCCGTCCGGCGACGTGAGTGCCAGAGTGGATAGCGGAATCGCCAGGGCGTTGAACATGCAAATCCGGCGTCTTGCCGACATGCTCCCCGGTCGGCCTCGAACACATATACGGCTTCAGCTGCGAGTGCGGATGCGGCGAGACCTGTCGGCGTTCAGCAGCTGAGTTCGATCACCAGCAGCGCGCGCGGCTCGACGGGCACGGGGATGGCCCAAACCACGAGTAGCCGCTCCTACTGGCTCGCTCGATAGCTTCAAACGCGGCATCCCTCACATCGCTAGCGACGTCACGGGGGACATCGTCAGGGGGTCATTCCGCATCACTGGCCCAGCCCGCGGCTCAGGGGCATTCCGGAAACTGGCCCAGGCGGTTGGTTTGGGCGAGGGCGGCGTCGCCACCGTCCGATGATGGACGCATCCTGGTCCGGCAATGGGCGTCGCCCTACCTCCCCGCGCGGACGATCCCGGCTCGGCTCGCCTGCATGCGGCGGTGCGGGAGGCTCGCGACGATGCCGCTCCGTTCGCGCTCGTCGCAGCCGCGGTCCTGGTCACACAGGCGTTGGTGGCGAAGCACGCCGGCTGGGAATCGCTCGGACGGTCGCTCTGGTGGATGTGGCTCGTCGTCGCGGCGCCGTACGTCGTGCTGGCGGCGACGCTGCTGCTTGGCCTGAACCGCCTCGTCCGTCATGACCACAGGCGCGAGATCGTCATCGGCCTCCTCACCGTCGTCTGGGCCTTCAACGTGCTCGGCGTCGTCGTCCTGGTCGCCTCGCTGATCGCGCACTCCGCGACCCACATCACCGGAGCTCAGCTTCTCGCCAGCGGCGGCGTGGTGTGGGTCACGAACGCGATCGCCTTCGGCCTCGCCTTCTGGGAACTCGATTGCGGTGGCCCGGTCGCGCGAGCGCTGGCGACCGGGCCGCGCAAGCCGGACTTCCAGTTCCCGCAGGACGAGAACCCCCAACTCGCTCGCGAGGGTTGGGCGCCCCGCCTCTGGGACTACTTCTACCTCTCGCTGACCAACGCAACGGCGTTCAGCCCGACGGACGCCATGCCGCTGACACGAACAGCGAAAGCGTTGATGGCAGCCGAGTCCATGCTCTCGCTCGTCACGGTGCTTCTGGTCGCCGCGCGGGCAGTCAACATCCTCGCGTAGGAAGTGCTCGCGCGGGCAGGCTTCGTGGTCAAGGGCAGATCCGCGCAGTGGCGCCCGTGCCGCCCCGAACCCACACCGCTCGCCGAGGCGGATGCCTGGACGGCCTGGGGCGCGACCGACGGCTGGCCGCAGGTGGACCTCGAACACCTCGACCAGAGCGCGCGGGTGACGCTCAGGCTGAAGCAGAGCAGCTCCGGCACCACGATGACGATCCATGTCGAGCTCCCCGCGGACCTCCCGGACGACGGCGTGACCCGGCTGGTGGCCGATGTTTCGCGGCGGCATGAAGGACACGGTCGACCGCCTAGTCGCAGAGCTCGGCCGAGCCCCGGCTGAGGCCTGAACGAGAATCATTCCGTCCACCCCAGGCGGCGCTCGAGGCTTGCCTTTACCTTCGGCCAGTCGTCATCGATCACCGCGTACCACGCCGAGTCGCGCCGCGCGCCGCCGGGTACCAGCATGTGCTTGCGGAAGACGCCCTCGAACTCGGCCGGGAGCGCCGCGAGAGCGGCCCGCGCCCGCTCGTTCGTCGCATCCGTCTTGAACTCGACGCGGAGGTAGCCCTCGTCCTCGAACGCGTGCCGCAGGAGGAGGTACTTCGCCTCGGTGTTGGCTCCCGTCCCCCACGCCTCCGGCCGTAGCCACGTGTTGCCGATCTCCACGACGCGGTCCGCGGGACGGTCGTTGAGGAAGCTCGTGTGGCCCACGAGCTCGCCGTCGAGGTAGTGCGCGAAGCCGAAGTCGATCGACTCGAACCACGCGTGGAACGCCTCGCGGCCCTCGTGGCCGCGCACGCGCATCAGCCGCCACACGCGCGGATCCTGCGCGATCGCCCAGAGCGCCTCCTCGTGCTGCGGCTCGAGCGGCTCGAGCCGGACTCGCCGCCCCTCGAGCGTTACGTGAAGCGCCAGCCGTCGCCCTCCGCGAAGGAGCGCAGGATGCGGCGCGCGACGACGGCCTTGTGCACCTCGTCAGGCCCGTCGTAGACCCGGCCGCCGCGCGCCATCCGCCACATGAGCGCGAGCGGTGTGTCGTCGGTGAGGCCGAGGCCGCCGTGCACCTGCAGCGCCCGGTCGAGCACCTCGCCTAGCACGCGCGCAGCGAAGAACTTGATCAGCGAGATCTCGACCCGTACCTCGTCGCCCCCAGCGCCGCCGAAGGCGGCGCGGTCTTCCGGCCGGGCGTCGGCGGCTTCGCCGCCGACGCTTCCAGCCATGTCCAGGCGGTGCGCCGCCTGCAGCGTCATCAGCCGGCACGCCTGAATGTCGGCGGCCGACTCGGCGATCCAGTTCTGGACGGTCTGCTTCTCGGCGAGCGGACCGCCGAACGCCTCCCGCTCGAGGGCCCGGGCACACATGAGCTCGAAGGCGCGCTGCATCTGGCCGAGCCAGCGCATGACGTGGTGGATCCGCCCCGGGCCGAGCCGCTTCTGCGCGATCCGGAAGCCGTCGCCGGGCTCGCCGAGCGTGTTCGCGAGCGGCACCCGAACGCCCGTGAAGCGCGTTTCGCAATGCGTCCCCCAGCCGCGGCCCTCGTGGCCCATCACCGGGATGCGCCGCACGAGCTCGTAGCCCGGAGTGTCGGTCGGGACAAGGATCATCGAGGCGCGCCGGTGCGGCTCGGCCTCCGGCTCGGTCACGACCATGACCACGCCGAACGCGGCGCCGTCGGCTCCGGACGAGAACCACTTGTGCGCGTCGATCACCCACTCGTCGCCGTCCCGCTCGGCTCGTCCGCGAAGGAGCGTCGGGTCGGAGCCGGCAACCTCCGGCTCGGTCATGCCGAAGAAGGAGCGCACCTCGCCGGCGACGAGCGGGCGCAGGAACCGCTCCTTCTGCTCGTCGGTGCCGTAGAGGTGGAGGATCTCCGCGTTGCCCGCGTCCGGCGCCTGGCACCCGAAGATCAGCTGGGCGATGAAGCTCCGGCCGATCTCCTCGTTCAGGTCCGCGTACTCGAGGAAGCCGCTGCCCGAGCCGCCGGCCTCCGGCGGCAGGTGCGGCGCCCAGAGGCCTGCGTCCCTGGCTTTTTGCTGGAGGTCGCGGATGAGCGCGTCGGCCGCGTCGTCCTCCTGCGTCAACGCGCTCTCGTTCGGATAGACGTGCTCCTCCATGAACACACGCACACGCTCGCGCTTGTCGGTCACAGCGGCGATGATCGCAGACATGCGCGAGGCGCTCGAGGCGGTGCTCGGCCCGATCTCCGAGCCGGTGCTGCTGCCCGGCGGCGCGTCGAAGGAGGCGTGGGCGGTCGACGCGGGCGGCGAGCAGCTGCTCGTGCGGCGTGCGGGCGGCGGCGTGATCCACCGGCACACGCTCTCGCTGCGGCATGAGTTCGAGGTCTTGCAGGCGGCCTACGAAGCGGGCGTCAAGGTGCCGCGGCCGGTCGCGTACATGGAGGACCTCGAGGGGCGTGAGGCGTTCGCCATGGAGCGGCTCGAGGGCGAGACGATCGGGCGCCGCATCGTCCGGGGGCCGGTGCCGGAGCGGCTGCCGGTGCAGATGGCGGAGGAACTCGCGAAGATCCACGCGCTGGCGCCGGAGCGGCTGCCGTTCCTCGAAGACGCGACGATCGAACGCCTGGTGGTCGAGCTCGACGAGGTCGGGGAGCCGCGTCCGGCGATCGAGCTCGGACTCCGGTGGCTGCGCGAGCAGCGCCCGCCGCCGCGGGAGCTCGTGGTCGTGCACGGCGACTTCCGGATCGGCAACCTCGTCGTGGACGAAAGCGGGCTCGTCGGCGTCCTCGACTGGGAGTTCGCCCATCTCGACGATCCCGCGCGCGACCTCGCGTTCGGGCTCGTTCGCGCCTGGCGCTTCGGTGCGGACGACCTTCGGCTCGGCGGAATCGGCGACGTCGAGCCCTACCTCGAGCGCTACAACGAGCTCACCGGATTCGACGTCCGCCCCGAAGAGCTCGACTACTGGGAGCTCGCGGGCAACGTCGGCTGGGCGATCGGCTGCCTCACGCAAGCCCAGCGGCATCTGACCGGCCAGGACCGGAGCGTCGAGCTCGCCATCCTCGGCCGCCTCGGCGCCGAGGTCGAGTACGAGATCTGCCACCTGCTCGAGCAACGGGGCGTGACATGAGCGAGCGCCCGACGCCGGACGAGCTCGCGGAGGCGATCGAGGAGTTCCTCGCAGGCGAGATCCTCCCCACGCTCTATGACCAACGGCTCCGCTTCCGCACCCTCGTGGCGTTGAACGCGCTCGGCATCGTGCGACGCGAGCTCGGCAAGCTGCCGCCCGAGTACGACGCCGAGCAGCGGGAACTCGCGGCGCGGATTCGGGCCGGCGTCGTCCCCGCCGGCACGCTCGTACGGGTGAAGGCGGAGGTCGCAGAGCGGCTGCTGATCGCGAGCCCCCACTACCTCGACCGCTACGAAGGCGAATAAGCTCCCGTCGATGCCCGATCTGAGCGGCAAGGTCGCGATCGTCACGGGGGCCGGGCGTGGCATAGGTCGCTCGCACGCGCTCGCCCTCTCGCGCGCCGGAGCCCGGGTCGTGGTCAACGACCTCGGAGCCGGACTCGCAGGTGAGGGCTCCGACTCCGGCCCGGCGGAGCAGGTCGTCGAGGAGATCCGGGCCGCAGGCGGCGAAGCGACCACGAACGGCGAGAACGTCGCCGACTTCGGCGGGGCCGAACGGCTCGTGCAGCAGGCCGTCGACGAGTACGGCCGGCTCGACATCCTCGTCAACAACGCCGGGATCCTCCGCGACCGCATGCTCGTGAACATGACCGAGGACGAGTGGGACGCCGTCGTCTCCGTCCACCTCAAGGGCCACTTCGCGCCCACACGCCACGCCGCGGCGTACTGGCGCGAGCGCTCGAAGGCGGGGGAGGATGTGCGCGGCCGGGTCGTCAACACGTCGAGCCCGTCGGGCGTCTTCGGCAACGTCGGCCAGGCGAACTACGGGGCCGCGAAAGCGGGCATCGCAGGCTTCACGATCATCGTCGCGCAGGAGCTGCAGCGTTACGGCGTCACCGTGAACTGCCTCGCGCCGAACGCGCGCACACGGATGACCGAGGAGACGTTCCAGATGAACGCGCCGCCCGAAGGCTTCGACCCACTCGACCCCGCGAACGTCTCCGCGGTCGTCGTCGCGCTGTGCGCCGACGAGGCGCAGGCGATCACGGGCCAGGTCTTCCACGTCTGGGGCGGAGCCGTCAACGCGCTACGCGGCTGGAGCGCAGACGCACTGCTCGACGCGCCGGACGGCTGGGAGCCGGACGCGCTCCTCGCCGAGCTGCTCGCACGCTTCCCGGAGGGAGCGGCGCCGCCGGGGATGCTCGCCGGAATGCAGTCGGCCGGCGGCCGGTCTCTGCAGGCGGCCGACTGAGTGGCCCTCCTCTCGCTCGACCACGCGCGGCTCCGCTTCGGCGGGATCGTCGCGCTCGACGACGTCTCGCTGGAAGTTGCCGAGGGCTCCATCGTCGGCCTGATCGGCCCGAACGGCGCCGGGAAGACGACCGCCTTCAACGCGATCACCCGTCTCTACCGGCTCGACTCCGGGGACATCGTCTTCGACGGCCGCTCGCTGAGGCGCGTCCGACCGAGCCGCGTGATCCGGCTCGGGATCACCCGCACGTTCCAGAACCTCGAGCTGTTCCCGAGGATGACCGTGCTCGAGAACGTCCTCGTCGGCTCGCATCCCGCGACGCGCCTGCAACGCGAGCGCGAGCAGCAGCGGCACGCGCTCGAGACGCTCGCCGAGGTCGGGATCGCCGAGCACGCGGAGCGGCCCGCATCGGGTCTCCCCTTCGGGACGCTGAAGCGGGTGGAGCTCGCGCGCGCGCTCGCCAGCCGGCCGCGGCTGCTACTGCTCGACGAGCCGGCCGGCGGCCTCAATCACGAGGAGGTGGACGAGTTCGTCGGCCTCATCCGCCGCCTGCGCGAGGAGCGCGAGCTGACGATCCTCCTCGTCGAGCACCACATGCGGCTCGTGATGGAGGTCTGCGAGCACGTGCACGTGCTCGACTTCGGGCGGACGATCGCCGCCGGCGCCCCCGCCGACGTGCAGCGAGACCCCGCCGTGATCCAGGCATACCTCGGCGGAGAGATCGCGGCATGACCGCCCTGCTCGAGCTCGAGGACGTCGAGGCGCGCTACGGCCCCGTCCATGTCTTGCACGGGATCTCGTTCGCGGTCGAGGAGGGCTCTGTTGTCGCCGTGCTCGGGCCGAACGGCGCGGGCAAGACGACGACGCTCCGCGCGGTCTCGGGCACCGTGCGCCGCTCCGGGAGCATCAAGCTCGCGGGACGCCCGCTGAACCGGCTCGGCCCCGCGGCCGTTGCCCGCCTCGGGGTCGCACACGTGCCGGAGGGGCGCGGCACGTTCTCGGAACTGACCGTCTGGGAGAACCTCCGTCTAGGCGCGTACACGCGGCGCGGCTCGGTCCAGCCCGAGCTCGAGCGTGTCTTCTCGTACTTTCCCTGGCTCTCCGAACGTCGGCGCCAGCAGGCCGGGACGCTGAGCGGCGGTGAGCAGCAGATGCTCGCGCTGGCCCGCGCATTCGTGCTCCGGCCGCGGCTCCTGCTGCTCGACGAGCCGTCGCTCGGCCTCGCCCCCCTTCTGGTGGCGGAGCTGTTCCGGATCGTGCGCGAGCTGAACGAGAAGGAAGGCCTGACCGTCCTCGTCGTCGAGCAGAATGCGCACCTGGCGCTGCAGGCCGCCGAAGCCGGCTACGTGCTCGAGGCCGGCCACGTGGTGCTCTCCGGCTCGAGCGCTGAGCTGACAGCCGACGACTCCGTCCGCCGCAGCTATCTCGGCTACTAACGGGATGGGGAGCGCCGAGAGCTCACCGATCGCCGGCCTCCGCGCCCGCGGTTGGGCGATCGACGCCGGCACCGTCACCGTCGTGCTCTTCCTCCTCGGCGCTGCGGTCTTCCTGCTCATCGGCTGCCTGAAGAGCACGACCTTCGCCCAGCTGACGATCGAGGGGCTCGCGATCGGCTCGGTGTACGGCAGCCTCGCTCTCGCGCTCGTCCTCGTCTACCGCGCGACCCACGTGATCAACTTCGCGCAGGGCGAACTCGCGATGCTGACCACCTACATCGCCTACCAGCTGATGCTGTGGGGCCTCTCGTACTGGGCGGCCTTCGCCGCGACCCTCGCGATCGCCTTCGCGCTCGGAACCGTGCTCCAGGTCACGCTCATCCGGCCCGTGCAGCACCACTCGGTGATCGCGGTGGTCATCGTGACCGTCGGCCTCTTCATCCTCATCGACGGAATCGTCAACTGGATCTGGGGCGGCGACTTCAAGTTGATGCGCAGCCCGTTCGGCATCGGCTCCTTCGACGTCGGCGGCGTCCCGATTCGACACCTCTACGTCGGGATGATGATCGTCGTCTTCGCTTCGGTGGTACTGGTCTGGGCGCTGTTCCGCTTCACGAAGCTCGGCCTCGGGATGCGCGCCGCAGCGCTGCGGCCGGAGGCCGCCGCACTCGTGGGCGTCCGCGTCGACTCGATGCTCGCGATCGGATGGGGGCTCGCCGCCGCGCTCGGCGCGGTAGCCGGACTGATGGCCGAGCCTACGCAGCTCTTCCTCACGCCTGTCCTGATGCAGCAGATCCTGGTCTACGCCTTCGCCGCCGCCGTCCTCGGCGGCCTCGAGAGCCCGGCGGGGGCGTTGGTCGGCGGGCTTGCCATCGGAGTCTCCCTCAACCTCATCGTCGGGTACGTGCCGGAGAAGTACGTCGGATCGAACCTCCAGCTTCCCCTCGCGTTCGCCGTGCTCCTGGTCATTCTCCTCGTGAGGCCCTCGGGCCTCTTCGGGCACCGGGAGGTGCGGCGGGTATGAAGCCGAAGATCCCCGCGCTCGCCGCGCTGCTCGTCGTCGCGGCGGTGCTCTCGATCCTGCCGTTCATCCTCAGCGACTACAACGTCTCGCTCGCTGCCCAGGTCGGGATCTTCTTCATCGCCGTGCTCGGCCTCAACATCCTCACCGGCTACACCGGCCAGATCTCGATCGGCCACGGCGCGTTCATGGCCATCGGCGGCTACACGACTGCCGTGATGTCGCGGGACCACGGCACGAGCCTCGTCGTGACGATGCTCATGGCCTTCGCAATCTGCTTCGTCGTCGGCCTGCTCGTCGGCCTGCCGGCGCTCCGGCTCTCGGGCGTCTACCTCGCCCTGGTGACCTTCGCCCTTGCCGTCTCCGTCCCCTACATCCCGCTCCAGTACTCGACCTTCCTCGGCGGCAGCGGTGGCGTCAACGTCCGGCAGTCGCAGATCCCCAGCAACCTCTGGGTCTACAAGGCCGCCTGGGCGAGCTCGGCGATCCTCTTCGTGCTCGCGTGGCTGATCCTGCGCGGCCGCGTCGGCCGCGCCTTCCGCGCGGTGCGGGACAGCGAGATCGCGGCCGTGTCCTCTGGAGTCGAGCTGCCCGTCTACAAAACGCTCGCCTTCGGGATCTCAGCCGCCTACGCCGGGGTTGCGGGCTCGCTGTTCGTGCTGGCGCTGAACGGGTTCGCGCAGCCGAGCGAGTTCGACGTCTTCCTCTCGCTCCAGATCCTCGTCGGCGCTGCGGTGGCCGGGCTCGGCTCGCTCTGGGGGATCCTCGCGGGCGCGGCTTTCGTGGGGCTCCTGCCCCAGGTCTCGACGAGCGTGCCGGTGATCGGCGCGGAGCACGGCCGCGACGTCGTCTTCGGAGCGGCGGTCATTCTGATCATGCTCCTGCTCCCCGACGGCTTCGCCGGTCTACTTGCAAGAATCCGCCGTCTCGCCCGTGCTTGAACCGTAGTTCAATGTCCATCAAACTGCTCCCGAATTCGTCTCTAGAGACACACTCGAAATCGGAGGGGCACATCCATGCCTGTAAACCGTAAGAAGCTTGGAGCACTGCTCTTCGTGCTCCTGGCCACAACCGCGGCGGCGGGCACGGCTGCCGCCTCGCACAAGGGAACCCCAGGGGTCACGAGCAAGCAGATCACGATCGGCGGCACGTTCCCGTACACCGGCCCGGCGGCGCTCTACAAGACGATCCCGTCGGCCGAGCAGGCGTACTACGCCTATGTCAACGCGAACGGCGGCGTCCACCATCGCAAGATCAAGGACATCACCCTCGATGACCAGTACAACCCGGGCGAGACCCCCGGCGAGGTGAAGCAGCTCGTCGAGAAGGATCACGTCTTCGCGATCGTCGGGAGCCTTGGGACCGCACCCGGCCTGTCGACCTGGGGCTATCTGAACAAGCGCCATATCCCGCAGGTGCTGCTGGCCACGGGCGACGCGTACTGGGGGAACTGCGTCCATCACGTCTGCCAGGGCTCGACGAAGCCGTGGACGATGGGGTGGCAGCCGGACTATCCGGGTGAGGCGAAGCTCTACGCGAAGTACATCCTCAAGCACGAGAAGAACGCGAAGATCGGCGTCCTGTACCAGAACGACGCCTACGGCAAGAACTACCTCACCGGGCTGAGGAACGGGCTGGGCTCGCACGCGGGAGAGATCGTCGATGCGGAGCCCTACAACGTCACCGACTCGGGGCAGGTGGTCGGCGGACACGTCGTCAAGATCGCAGGGAGCGGCGCCAATGTGTTCGTGATCTTCGCGACGCCCAGTGCCGCGATCGCAGCGCTTGCCACGGAAGGACAGGTTCCGGGCTGGCACCCGCTGACGATCAACAACAACGTCTCGGCGAACCGGGTCTTCATGCAGATCGCGGCGCAGAACGGCGCGAGCCTCAACGGCGTCGTCTCGACGACCTATGTCGAGAGCCAGACGGCTCAGCCCAACCTGCGGGGGATGAAGCTCGCGAAGATGATCATCCACAAGTACGCGCCGGGTGGGGTGGGCAGCCTCGACCAGCAGTTCGCGTCGGGCGACAACAACCTCGTCTACGGGCTGGGCGTGGCATATACGTTCGTCGACGCGCTCAAGCACGCGGGCAAGAACCCGACCCGCACGAGCCTGATGCATGCTCTCCGCAACATGGACGAGACGAACAACCCGTTCATCTATCCGAAGATGGTCGTCAAGACATCGAAGAAGCGCGCCTTCCCGATGGAGCAGCTGATCTTCGAGAAGTGGGCCGGCGGCGCCGGCGGCGACTGGAAGACGTTCGGCAAGGTGCTCAACAGCGGGCACTAGCACCGCCCGAACGCTGTTCACGAGGGGGAGCTCCGGCTCCCCCTCGCTGTTTCAGGTGAACTGCTCGGGGTCGGTGACAGGAGCGCGGCAGACGAAGCGCTCGCAAACGTAGACCGCGGACTTGCCGTCGACGAGCGTCTTGCCTTCGAGCAGTGGGACGTCCTCCGCCGGACCGAACGCGACGACGGCGTTCGGGTCGAAGCCGGCCAGGGCAGCGCGGGCGACGTCGGAATCTACATCGCCGACGATCGCGAGCTCGCGCTGCGTCGAGAGATGCAAGTCGAGCGCACAGAGCGCCCAGCCGAACGCACTCGGCGCCCGCGGGAGCAGGTCGCGGACGAGGCGCAGCGCACCCACCGCCGTCCGCTCGAGCTCGTCGTCGCCCCAGATCCGCGCAAGCCGCATGAGGACGAAGGCGAGCATCGAGCTTCCGGACGGCGTCGGGTTGTCGTCGAACGCCTTCTGCCGCGCGACGAGCTGCTCGCCGTCGGCCGGCGTGAGGAAGAAGCCGCCCCGTCCCGGGTCCCCGAAGAGCTCGACGGCGGCGAGCGCGAGCCGCCGCGCCTCCCGCAGCCAGCGCAGGTCCCCGGTCGCGACGTGCAGCTCGCAGAGCCCGTGCGCGACGTTCGCGTAGTCCTCGAGGTACGCGGGGTGCTTCGTGCGACCGTCGCGCAGCGTCCTCCACGGTGGATCCGCCGAAAGCAGCGCTCCGAGCTCGCACGCCGCGACGAGGAGGTCGGGCCGCTCGAGGCGGCGCGCGCCCTCCGCGAGCGCGCCGAGCGCAAGTCCGTTCCAGGCGGCGATGACCTTGTCGTCGAGCGCCGGCTGCGGTCGCCGATCGCGTATCTCGAGCAGCCGCGCTCGCGTCTCCTCGTCCAGCTCTCCGCGCAGGATCGAGCGTCCGTGCTCGAAGGGTTCGAGCAGCTCCGGCGGAGCGCCCTCCTCCACCAACCACGTGTACGTGAGCCCCTCGACCCCGTCGGTGTCGGCGTCCTGCGAAGAGGCGAAGCCGCCGCTCGGCAGCCGCAGCTCGCGCACCATGTAGTCGAGGGTCTGCTCGGCAACGACGCGGTACCGCTCCTCGCCGGTGACCAGCCACGCGTGGAGGTACGGCGGCACGAGGAGCGCGTTGTCGTAGAGCATCTTCTCGAAGTGCGGCACGAGCCACTGCGCGTCGACCGAGTAGCGGTGGAAGCCGCCGCCGACGAGGTCGTACATGCCGCCCGACGCCATCGCGTCGAGGGTGAGGCGCACGGGCTCCAGCGCACCACGCCGGAGCAGGAACTCCAGGACCGACGCGGGCGGGAACTTCGGCGCGTGGCCGAAGCCGCCCCAGCGCTGGTCGAGCTGGGAGAGCAGACCGCTCTCTGCCTCCGCGAGCAGTGCTTGGGAGAGCGGCTCGCGCGACGGCTCGGTCTCGGCCGAGCGACGCAGCGCGCCGACGAGCGCCTCGGCCTGGGCGGCGACGTCGTCCGGCCGCTCTCGGTAGGTGTCGGCGACCGCACGCAGCACCTGCCGGAACGAGGGCAGCCCGTGCCGCGGCTCGGGCGGGAAGTATGTGCCGCCGTAGAAGGGCTCGCCGTCCGGCGTGAGGAAGACGGTGAGCGGCCAGCCGCCCTGGTGGGTGAGCGCCACGACGGCGTCCATGTAGACCGCGTCGACGTCCGGCCGTTCCTCGCGGTCGACCTTGACGCTGACGAAGAGCTCGTTCATGAGGGCGGCGGTCGACTCGTCGGCGAACGACTCCCGTTCCATCACGTGGCACCAGTGACAGGCGGAGTAGCCGATCGAGACGAGCAGAGGCTTCCGGTTCTTCCGGGCCTCGGAGAAGGCCTCTTCACCCCACGGCTGCCAGTCGACCGGATTGTCGGCGTGCTGGAGGAGGTAGGGGCTCGTCTCGTGCGCGAGCCGGTTCATCGGGGTAGCGTAGGCGCCCATGAGCACCCTGCCCGGGGGCACCGTCACATTCGTCTTCACCGACATCGAGGCGTCGACACAGCTTCTGCAGGAACTGGGAGACGAGGCCTACGGGCGTGTCTCAGGCGACCATCGCCGTCTCGTCCGCGAGACCTTCGGCGCCCGTGGCGGGACGGAGATCGACACGCAGGGCGACGCCTTCTTCTTCTCGTTCCCCCGCGCGCGCGACGCGGTGGCGGCCGCGGTCGACGCGCAGCGTGCGCTGCACGATCACGAATGGCAGGAGGGGAAGGAGGTACGTGTCCGGATGGGGGTCCACACCGGCGAGCCGCACGTGGGAGAAGAGGGCTACCTCGGGCTCGACGTCGTCCGCGCCGCCCGCATCTCGGCGGCGGGTCACGGCGGCCAGATCCTCATCTTGGAGACGACGCGAGCGTTGCTCGGCAACCAGCTCCCTGAAGGGCGTAGCCGTGCACGACCTCGGGCAGCAGCACCTGAAGGACGTTCAGCACGAGCACATCTACGAGCTGACGATCGACGGGCGTTCGCTGGCGGGCAAGCCGCTGAACACGCAAAAGCCGAAGCCGCCCGAGGAGGACATGGGAGCCCGGATGGAGCAGCGCATCAACGCCTTCGTCGAGGGTCAGATCGAATCGGGGTTGGAAAGGTTCCTGAAGAAGGGTCAGCGCGAGTAGCCGACCAGCGTCGCGTGGCGGCGGAAGCCGATCGACTCGTAGAGGTCGCACGCACCGTCGGTGACGCAGTAGACGATCGCCTGCCGGCCGCCCTCCTCGTGGAGGCGGCGCAGCGCGTACTTGCAGACCGCGGCGCCGAGGCCGCGGCGGCGGAACTCCTCGCGCACTCCCACGGGCTCGAGCTCGCCCACCCGGTTCTCGTCGTCGGGCCAGATCAGGCAGTAGGCGGCGAAGCGGCCGTCGGGCGTCTCGACGACGCAGTCGAGCGAAGCGCGGTACGGCCACGAGGCCTGGACCGTGGCGAAGCTCGACTCGGTGACGCGCGACGGCGCCCAGACGTCCCGGTGAATCGCGACGCGCTCCCCCGGGTCGCCTAGCTCGACCGTCCGGTAGTGAAAGCCCTCGCGCACTGGCGGTGGCTCGGGCGCGTCGGGCAGGTCGCGTGCGAGGAAGTGCATGACCGAGCCCTGCCGGTTCACGTCTGCACCCTCCCGCGTGAAGCCGTGCCGCGCGAGGGCCGCGCGGACCTCGCCGTCGTCCTCGAAAGAGACGGTGCTCCGGGCCTCGGGCTCGGCGAGGATCTCGTCGAGGAGGTCGAGCCGATCGCGTCGGACGTCGAAGTCGAGCAGCACGCCCGGGTGGTCGCCTTTCAACCACGACCAGGCGACGGTTCGGTTGCCGTCTTTCCAGATCCGAATCTTCCACTCGTCCTCCCGCCCCTCGTGCTGGCGGAGCCCCCAGGTGATGTCGCCGACGTGCCACGGCGCGCGCACGCCGAGTGCCCGCCGCTGCTCGAGGGCGAGCTCGTGCATCGCTGCGATGATCTCCGGTGTGAGTCGCACGTACGAGGAACTCGAGGTCGGAGCCGTCTACAGAAGCCGCTTCGGGCGCACCGTACTGGAGGCCGACAGTGTCTGGTTCACACTGCTCACGCTGAACACGAACCCGGTCCACTTCGACGCCGAGTACGCCGCGACCACCGAGTGGGAACGGCCGCTCGTCGACTCGACGTTCACGCTCGCGCTCGTCACGGGTCTGTCCGTCGCGGACGTGTCGGAGCGAGGCGTCAACCTCGGCTGGCGCGAGGTGCGCCTACCGGCTCCGGTCTTCGCCGGAGACACAATCCGCGCCGAGACCGAGGTGCTGGAGAAACGCGAGTCGAAGTCCCGCCCGGGGTTCGGCATCGTGACCGTCCACACGCGCGGCCTCAACCAGCGCGATGAGGCCGTGATCGAGTTCGAGCGCTCGATCATGCTCCCCCTGTGATCCGCACCGAGCGCCTCTTTCTCCGTAGGCCGACGCCCGCCGACGTCGAAGATCCGCCGCCCTTTCTCACCGATCCTCGGGTCATGGAGTTCCTCGGCGGTCTCGACGAGGCACCGCGGGACGTCGTGCAGCTCTGGCTGGACGGGTGGGAGACCTATCCGGCCGGCAAGCTCATCGTCGAGACGGGGGCCGCCGAGCGGATCGGGAGGGTTGGCTTCAACTTCTACGACCCCGTCCACTGGAGCCGGTCGAGCTTGCAGGATGCGCTGCCGGAGCTGACCTGGGCGCTTGCGTATGAGCATTGGGGCAAGGGTTATGCGACCGAGGCGGCCGCAGCCGTCCGCGACTGGCTCGGCCGCGAGGATCTAATCTCCCTCATCGCGCCTCGGAACATCCGGTCGCAGCGAGTCGCGGAGCGGCTAGGCGCTCGACCGACCACGACCGTGGAGCTGCCGGACGGAGGCCCGCACGTCGTCTGGGAGCACCCAGGGTGACGGAGCTGCGCCCTCTCGGCGGCAGTCGGGTCGTCGACGTCACGTCCTCGCTCGCGGGGCCGACCGCGACGCAGCTGCTCGCTGCGCTCGGTGCGGACGTCGTCAAGGTCGAGCCGCTCAGCGGCGACCACGCCCGCGCCTGGGGCCCTCCTTTTCTCGACGGAGAAGGCGCGATGTTCCTCGCTTCGAACGCCGGCAAGCGCTCGCTCGCCGTCGACCTCGCGAACGAACGCGGCCGCGAGATCGTGCTCCGTCTCGCCCACGGCGCGGACGTATTCGTGCAAAGTCTCCGCCCGGGAGCGGCAGAGCGGCATGGACTCGGCGCCGACGAGCTCCGACTGCGCAATCCAGCGCTCGTCTACTGCTCGATCGGTGCCTTCGGCTCGCGCGGCCCGCTGAGCGCCCAGCCGGGGTACGACCCGCTGCTGCAAGCGGCCTCGGGGATCATGAGCGTCACCGGCGAGGACGGCCGGCCGCCGGTGCGCGTGGGCGTGTCGCTGATCGACCTCGGCACCGGGGTCTGGGCGGCGCTCGGCGTGCTCGCCGCGCTGTACGAACGCGAACGCACCGGCGCCGGCCGCACGCTCGAGGTTTCCCTTTACGAGACCGCGCTCTCCCAGCTCTCGTACCAGCTCGTCGGCTATCTCGGCACCGGCGTCGTGCCCGGTCGCGAGGGGAGCGCGTTCTCGCAGATCGCGCCGTACCAGGTGTTCCCCACGCGCGACGGCGAGCTGATGATCGTCGCTGGGAACGACAAGCTCTTTGCCGCGCTGTGCGGCGTCCTCGGCGTGCCGAAGCTGACCCGCGACCCGCGCTTCCTCACGAACCCCGACCGCGTGGCGAACCGCCCGGAGCTGCTCGCGCTGCTCGAGCAGCGCACGAAGGAGCGCGAGTCGGCGGGGCTGCTCGAGGCGCTCGTCGCCGCAGGCGTGCCGGCGTCACCGGTGCACGACGTCGGCGAGGCGGCGCAGCATCCCCAGACGGAGGCGCTCGGGATCCTGCAGTCGCTCGGAGACTTCGTCACGGTCGCGGCACCGCTGTCGGCCGACGGCGAGCGAGTGCGCCACACTGCGCCGCCGCCGAGCCTGGGCGCGCACACCGCGGAGGTCCTCAGCGAGCTGGGCTACGCCGAGGACGAGATCGTCGGGCTCGCCGCTGCGGGCGTCGTCCGGCTCGGCTGACAGCCATGACGATTCCGCTGCGGACGAAGCTCCTCTACGGGACGAGCAGAGTCGGCAGCGAGGCGCTCGGCAAGAGCAGCGGCTTGTGGCTCCTCTACTACTACGCGCCGCCGAGCGACGCGCACCTGCCGACGCTCCTGCCGTCGCTCGCGGTCGGGGCGCTGCTCTTCGTCGGAGGCGTCGTCGCCGCGCTCGACGACGTGATCGTCGGCTACCTCAGCGACCGCACCCGTTCCCATTTGGGTCGCCGGATTCCCTACATCGTCCTCGGCGCACCGCTCTGGTCGATCTTCTTCGTGCTCCTGTTCACACCGCCACCCGACGCGGAGAACGCTGCGACGGCCGTTTACCTCCTGCTCGTGTTCGAGGCGGTTTCCTTGTTCGGGTCGGTCGTGGTCGGTCCCTACGAGGCCCTTCTCCCCGAGATGGCTTCGACGAGCACCGAGCGGATGAGCCTCGAGGCGATCAAGGTCTACCTGGGCATCGGCGGGACGGTGATCGGGCTGGTCGTCAGCACGGCGCTCGTCCATGCGGTTGGGTTCAGAGTGATGGCGGTCGCCATCGCCGCACTCGCACTCGTCTGCCAGTACGTGGCGATCGGCGGGGTGTGGGAGCGGGCCAAGCGGTCGCGCGTTCCGGCCGGGATCGGATTCCGCGCTGCATTGAAGGCGACGTTCCGGCACAGATCGTTCCGCGTGCTCCTGCCGACCGTGGTCCTGTTCGCGCTCGCCTTCCAGCTCCTCCAGACGGACATCCCCTTCTACGTTCATGCAGTCGTCGGCAAGCACAGCTGGCTCAGCGCGACTCTGCTCTTGGCGGTCGCGATCGCCTCGGCCGTCGCCTGCGTCCCTCTGTTCGCCCGTCTCGGCCGAAGGACCTCCAAGCGACATGCCTACGGCCTGTCGATCCTCGCGGCAGCCGCCACCTTTCCGCTGCTCGGCGTCGCCGGGCTCCTGCCGGGCATTCCGGCGTCAGCACAGCTGCTCGTCGTGGCGGCACTCGTCGGGGGCCCGATCGGCGCGAACTTCCTCTTTCCGGTGCCTCTGACGGCGGACGTGATCGACGACGACAGCGCCGCGACCAACCAGCGCCGGGAAGCGACATATCTCGGCGCCTCCAGCTTCGTGCAGCGGACTGCGGTCGCGGTAGCCCCCTTGCTCGTGGTGCTCCTTCGGCTCTTGGGCGATACGCGGGGACACACGCTCGGCGTACGGCTCGTGGGCCCGCTGGCCGGCGTGATCCTCGTGGCCGCATACCTCGTCTTCCGAGCCTACGATCTTCCGGACGACGTGCTCGATCGCTTGCCGCCGGAAGCCGTCCCTCTCGGGCCACCGAGCTAGCCACGGGTGGGCCGATTCGCACCCGCATGGCACGTACCCTCAAGAGGCTCGGCCGGATTCGCGCCGTCCTCCTCGTCCTCGTGCTCGGCGCTGTGATCTCGGGGATCGTCTACCACTCCTGGGTCAGCGCGCAAACTCGCACGGCAGCCGTGCTCGCCCTGACGGGGAGAGTGCCCGTGCTCGCGTGGACGGCGCGTGAACTGACAGACAAACCGCGCGTTCGGGACGGTCCCGTCGCGGGCGTGCCGACGACGGTCTACCGGCCCGGCGGCGGAGACCGCTGGCCCACGCTGGTGTTTCTGAACGGCATTACCGCGCGGGGCCGTCACCATCCCGAGGTGGAACGGCTGGCCGGTGCGCTGGCCCGGGTCGGATTTCTCGTGCTCGTTCCCGACCCGCCCGGGCTCTCCCGCGGCGAGATCACCGATCGGACGCTGACGGCGACGATCGCGGTGGTGCGCGCCGCCGCGGACCGTGGCGACACGGCCGGCGGGCGAGTCGGTCTCGTCGGCGTGTCGGTCGGCGCGTCGCTCGGCCTCCTCGCCGCGGAGCAGCCGAGCCTCGCGAAGCGTGTCACGCTCGTCGCCGGCATCGCCCCCTACACCGACCTCGAGAACGCCATTCGGCTCGCGACCACCCGCTACAGCCTGGACGAGGCCGGGCAGCTCGTCCGCTACTCGACGACGAGCTTCCTTCCGCTCGTAATCGCGCGCTCTCTTGTCGCCGCCCTACCGGCGAGCCGCGACCGCAGCCGGCTGCTCGCGGAGCTGCTGCGGCTGCACGAGGGCTCACGCGATCCGCTCGCCCTCTTTCGCCGCTTGCAACCGGGTCAGGTCGCGCCGTCTGCACGCGCGGTCGTCCGGCTGCTCGCAAACCGTGACCCAGCTCGCTTCGATCGGCTGTTTGCCGCCCTGCCGCAGGAGTTACGTGCCTCGATCGTCCGCCTCTCGCCGCTCGCCGGCGCGGCCAGCCTCCGAGCCCCGGTCGACATCGCCTCCGCGCCGCACGACAAGTACTTCCCCCTTGGGGAGACGAAAGCGCTCGCCCACGCCGCCCAGCATTCACGCGTACGCCTGACCGTGACCTCGACGCTGCACCACGCCGTCCCGAGCTTCTCGCTCTCGGACATCTCCGACCTCTTGCGCTTCGACGGCTGGGCCGTCCGCTCGCTGCGCGGGCTACGGACGGCGAGTCTTCAGCGCGGCGACCAAGTCCCCGCGCGGTAGACGTAGCCCTCGAGTGTCCGGCCGAGCACCTCCTCCAGCCAGCGCGCGACGCCGACGAGCGCGTCGAGGTCGATGCCCGTCTCGATCCCCTCGCCCTCGAGCAGATAGACGAGATCCTCCGTCGCCACGTTGCCCGTCGCGCGTGGCGAGAAGGGACAGCCGCCGAGGCCGCCGACCGAAGCGTCGAGCACGTGTGCACCCGCCTCGAGGGCGGCGAGGCAGTTCGCGTAGCCCGTGTTGCGCGTGTTGTGGCCGTGGAAGCCGGCCGCCCGTGCCTGCTCGACGAGCGCGCGGACCGCGGACGGAGTCGCGACGCCGATCGTGTCGGCCAGGACGACCTCCGCCCGGCCGGAGAACCGAGCTGCGAACTCGGCCACGAGCCCGGGATCGACGGCCCCTTCGAACGGGCAGCCGAACGAGCAGGAGATCGTGACCGTCGCCGGGGTCTTGCCGGCCGCGCCGAGGATCGCCTCTGCGCGCTGGACCGCCTCCGCGAGCGTCGCATTCCCGTTCCGGAGATTGAAGGTCTCGGTCGCGGCGAACGTCACGTTGACGCGGTCCAGGCCGACGGTGGCGAAGCGCTCCCAGCCACGCTCGTTGAGGACGAGGCCCGCGAGCTCCACGCCGTCGCGCCGGTTGACGCGCTCGATCACGTCCTCCGCAGCCGCCATCTGCGGCACGCGCTCGGCGCGGACGAAGCTGACGGCCTCGATGCGGCGCAGCCCGGCCGCTGCGAGCCGGTCGACGAGCTCTGCCCGGGTCTCGGGCGGAAGCACTTCCGGCTCGTTCTGGAGCCCGTCCCGCGGCCCGACGTCGCAGAGGAGGACCTGCATCCGGCCGAGCGTACTCCCCGCGCTAGCGCGTCCCGAGCTCGATCCCGAGCATACGGGGCAGAGCGGCCGCTGTTCTCGCGGCGAGCGACGGGCGGCGTCCCTCCTCCTCGGCCGCCTCGCAGGCCATGATCGCCCAGCGGACGAGACCGCCACCGACCCTGCGGAACGGCTCCGGCGGCAGGCGCGGCACCTCGCGGGTCGCGAGCGGCGAGCGCGTCCACTCGTCTTCGACGCCGAGCACGAGCGACGCGAGGATCTGGCCGCCGAGCCAGCTCGGCCCCACGCCGTGCCCCGAGTAGCCGGCCCCGTAGTGGATCCGCGTGCCCGGATTCGTACGAAAGAAAGGCAGATGGTCGGCCGAGACATCGATCGGCCCACCCCACGCGCGTTCGATGCGGACGCCGTCGAGGCCGGGCAAGAGACGGCGCAATCCTGCCTCGGCGCGTGCGGCCGTCGGTTGATCGAGCGAGAAGCGGTCGTCGATGCGGCCGCCGAAGCCGATCGGCCCGGTGCCACTGCCCATGAGCACTCGCCCGTCGTTCGTCGTGCGGAAGTAGTGGAGGAACATCCGAGCGTCGAAGATCGCCTCGCCGCCCGTCCAGCCGATCTCGGCGAGCGCGTCGGGCGCGGGCTCCGTCAGCACGACGTACGAGCCGAAGTTCGTCAAGTTGCGCGAAGCCGGGCTCCAGCCCGTGAGTGCGGCGTTCGTCGCGAGGACCACCTCCGGCGCGCGCAGGATTCCGCTCGGAGTCTCCAGCTCGCTCGGCGAGCCGGCGCGAACGGCCGTCACCGGCGTCCGCTCGTGGAGCGTCACCCCGGCGTCGAGCGCTGCCCGCCGCAGCGCCCGCACGAGCAGGCCCGGGTGAACGGTGGCTCCGTCCGGATAGAAGACGGCGCCGCGGAAAACGGGCGACGAGACCCGTTGTGCCACTTCCTCGGGTGTGAGCGCGACAGCCTGGTCGGAGCGTCCCACCCCGGCGGCGGCTGCGACAGCCTTCTCCACGGACGAATCCTGAGACGGCGCAGCCGACACCTCGAGCATTCCCGCCTCGCGCAGCCAGACGTCCTCGCCGCGCTGCTCGGCCCACGCCCGGATGCCGGGAACGATCTGCTGCCCGGCGCTCGCGAGATCCAGGGCTCGTTCTTCTCCGAGCACCGGGAGGATCGAAGCAAAGGCGCCCCAGTAGCCGTGGACGAAGCCACCGTTGCGGCCACTCGGGCCGTGCCCGCAGATCTCCGCCTCGAGCAGCGCGATCCGCAGATCGGGCTGCCGCTCGCGCAGCGCGAGAGCCGTCCAGAGGCCCGTGTAGCCACCGCCGACGACCGCGACGTCCGCGGTCGCATCGCCCGAGAGCGCGGGCGCAGGCTCCGGATCGCCCTCCCGGGCCAGCGCGTCCTCGAGCCACCACGAGGGAAGTCGCGGCTCGCCGGACGGCAGGCTCAAGCGTGCTTCTCGCGGCGCATCTGGATGAGCACGTTGGCGAGCGCTCCCGAGATCGCAATCACGAAGATCGCCGTGCCGATCACGTTCACCTGCGCCGGTGCGCCGATGCGCGCCGCACCCCAGACGTAGATCGGGAACGTCACCCGCGTTCCGGCATTGAAGTACGTCACGACGAAGTCGTCGACGGAGATCGCAAAGCAGAGGAGGAATGCCGCCAGGACCGCGGGCGCGATCAGCGGCAGCGTCACCTTCTGGAAGGTCTTCCACTCGTTCGCGCCGAGGTCCATCGCGGCCTCCTCGAGGTGGCGGTCGAAGCCGATCAGCCGCGCCTTGACCGTGACGACCGCGAAGCTGATGCAGAACATCACGTGGGCGATGAGAATCGTCCAGAAGCCGAACTGGATGAACGTGAAATTCAGAAAGAGCGTCAGCAGCGAGGCGCCGAGGACGATCTCCGGCGTCGAAAGCGGCAGGAAGATGAGGATGTTTGTAGCCGCCCGGGCGCGGAAGTTGTAGCGGACGAGCGCGAGCGCGATCGCCGCGCCGAGCGCCGTTGCGATGAGGCTCGCGATCAAGGCGATCTCGAGCGACAGTTCGATCGCGGCCTGGATCCCCGGAACGCCGTTCCAGTAGTGCCAGTTGTTCCACGTGAAGCTGTGCCAGGTGTAGTTGAACTTGCCGGGCGGGTTGTTGAACGAGAAGAGCGCGACCACAGCGATCGGCAGCATCAGGTAGACGAAGAAGAGGATCGAGTAGACGGTGAGGACCTGCCGCTTCACCGACCTCCAGATCGCTGCGGCGAAGCTGCGCCTCGCCGGCGCGCGCTGAGCGGCTACGGCACTCACAAGGCTGTCCCCGTCAGCTGCTCGGTACCGACGACGAACGCGTAGACCGCAACGAAGGCGAGGATCGCGCCCATGAGGATGAACGACATCGCGGCTGCCGACGGGTAGTTGCTCGACGCGAGGAAGTTCGCCTGGATGACGTTTCCGATCATGTAGTTGTTGGGACTACCCAGCAGCTGGGCGTTGATGAAGTCGCCCGCCGCCGGGATGAACGTCAGCAACGTGCCCGCCACAACGCCCGGGAGCGAGAGGGGCAGGGTCACCCGCAGGAAGGCGCGAATCTTGTTCGCGTAGAGGTCCTCAGCCGCTTCGATCAGTCGCTGGTCGACCTGCTCGAGCGAGACGTACAACGGCAGCGCCATGAAGGGCAGGAAGTTGTAGGTGATCCCGGCGACGACCGCTGTCCCCGTTGCGAGCAACCTGCCGCTGCTACCGAGGACGTGTATGCCCTGCAGGGTCCGCACGACGAATCCGTGGTCGGACAGGATGGTCTCCCACGCGAGCGTCCGGATGAGGTAGGTGACGAAGAACGGCGCGACGATCAAGAGCAGCAGAAGGTTCTTCCAGCGGCCGCCGCGGAAGGCGATCCAGTACGCCACCGGGTAGCTCACGACGAGCGCGATCACGGTCGCCAGGCCGGCGTACTCGATCGACCGGACGAACTGTGAGCGGTATTGGCCGATCCCGTGCCAGTAGTTCCCCCAGGCCCACGTGAACGCGTAGCCGAAGTCGATGTTCCCCGACTCCAGCGACTGGTAGGCGAGGAAGCCGAGCGGCACGACGAAGAAGATCGTCAGCCAGAGCATCCCCGGCGCGAGCAGCAGGTAGGGCGTCAGCCCCCTATGACGGTGGAGGAGGCCCAATCGCTACGCCAAGGCCAGGTTGTTCCACTCGTTCACGTACTTCTCGTTGTTCAGCGCCGCGTTGTCGAAGATGTGGACCTGGCTGAGGGTCTCAGCTGAGGGGAAGATGAGCGGGTTGGCCGCGATGGGCGGGTTGAACTTCTTGGCCCACGTCCCCGCCCCCTTGACCGGCGGGATGTAGTAGATGCCGGTGATGTTCAGCTTCGGGTCGCCGGCCTCCATCAGCCCCTGGACCTTGGGGTCGTAGACGTAGTTCATGTAGACCGAGGCCGTGTAGACGTCGCCGCCCTTGGGGATGAGCATGTTGTCGGTCCAGATGGCGCCGCCGTCCTTCGGCAAGTTCCAGTGGATGTGCGGGTTTCCGATCTGCGCGATGTCGCCGGACCACGACATCGCGGCGGCGAGGTCGCCGTTCGCAAGCGACACCGCGTAGTCGTTCCCGGTGAACTGCCGGATCTGGCCGCTTTGCGAGGCCTGCTTGAGCCGGTTGTAGGCGGCGTTGAACGACTTGTCGGTCACCTTGGCCGGGTCGTCGCCGTTCGAGAGCATCACGAGCGTGAGCGCGTCCGCCATGTCGTTGAGAACGGTGATCTTGCCCTTCAGCTTCGAGTTCCCGAGCAGCTCGTCGATCGAGAGCACCGGGCCGGTGAGCGTGTCGTTGAAGGCGATGCCCGTCATGCCCGACTGCCACGGCAGCGTGTAGTCGCGGTTCGGGTCGAAGCTCGGATGGAGTTGCACGTCGACGAGGTTTTTCATGTTCGGGATCGCGCTCTTGTCGAGCTTCTCCGCATAGCCGTTCTTCAGCATCAGCCCTAGATAGCGGTCGTTGTCCGTCAGCACCACGATGTCGCGCCCGGTCGACTGACCGCGGGCAAGCAGGGGCTGGATCTTGTGGTAGAAGGACTCGTTGTCGTTGATGTCCTCGGTGTAGTCGACGTGGACGCCGGTCTTCTTCTGGAACGCGACGAGCGACGGGAACGTGTGGTTCTTCTTGTCCGTGTCCATATAGAGCGTCCAGTTGGAGAAGTGGAGCGTCTTCGCAAGCTGCTGCGTGGTCGCGCCGGTAGAGCTGCCTCCGCCGCCTCCGCCTCCGCCTCCGCACGCGGCGAGTAGTCCAGGAACTGTGAGGAGCGATCCGCTCGCCGCCGCGCGGCGAAGGAAGGTCCTACGGCTGATGGGATCGGTCATGGCACGCCCTCCTAGATGTCGACGACGAAGGTGCTTTCCGGGCTCCAGCTGAGCGTCAGTCGCTCCCCTGTCGCGACCTGGCCTCCGGGCCGGTCGTTCTGTACGTATACGGTCACCGGCCCGGCCGGCGTGTCGAGGATGTACTGCGTCGAGACTCCGATGTACGCGCTCTCGGTGACGGTTCCCGAGAGCGAGTTCGCCTCTCCCCCTCCGATGCGGATCTTCTCCGGGCGAACACCTATCTGGATGCTTCCTTCCCGGTTGGCGAGCGCCTCGCGGGACACACGAACGACCGTGGCGTCGGACAGCTTGACGCTGTCGGCGTCCACGACCTCGCCGTCGAGAAGATTCGAGACGCCGAGGAAGCCGGCCACGAACGCCGTCCGGGGCGACTCGTAGAGCTCGCTCGGAGTGCCGAGCTGCTCGATGTGTCCGCTGTTCATGATCACGATCCGGTCGGCCATGGTCATGGCCTCTTCCTGGTCGTGGGTCACGTGGACGAACGTGATCCCGACCTCGTTCTGGATCCGCTTGAGCTCGAGCTGCATCTCCTTGCGCAGTTTGAGGTCGAGCGCACCGAGCGGCTCGTCGAGGAGGAGCACACGGGGCCGGTTCACGAGCGCGCGAGCGAGGGCGATCCTCTGCTGCTGGCCGCCGGAGAGCTGTCGGGGCTTGCGACGCTCGAGCCCGGCGAGGCCGACGAGCTCGAGGGCCTCGATGACCTGCCTTCGCAGGTCGCCCTTCTTCACGCCGCGGCGCCGCAGTCCGAAGGCGACATTCTCGAAGATCGAGAGATGCGGGAAGAGCGCGTACGACTGGAAGACGGTGTTCACGTCGCGCTTGTACGGCGGCAGCGGTGCCACGTCGACGCCGCCCAGCTCGATGCGTCCCTCCGTCGGCTCCTCGAAGCCGCCGATCATCCGGAGCGTCGTCGTCTTCCCGCAGCCCGACGGCCCGAGGAGAGCGAAGAAGTGGCCCCGGTCGATGTCGAGTGAGATGCCGTCGACGGCGGCGACGTCGTCGAAGCGCTTCGTCAGGCCGATCAGCCGGATGTCGTACTCGGTCGCCGCAGCGGCCTGAGAGGGTGCCGCAGCTTCGGCCGTCAATGCAGCTGCCCCCATGCCTCCGCGAGCACGTCCCCGAGTATGCCGGTCATCTCGTCGAATTCTGACTGACTTGCGACCAGCGGGGGCGAGATCTGCACAACGGGGTCTCCGCGGTCGTCCGCGCGACAGATGAGGCCCTTCTCGAACAGCCGTGGGGAGAGGAAGCCGCGCAGCAGCGTCTCGCACTCTTCGTCGGAGAACGTCTCGCGCGTCTCCTTGTCCTTGACGAGCTCGATCGCGTAGAAGAAGCCGGCTCCGCGCACATCGCCGACGATCGGCAGCTCGAGCAGCTGCTCCAGTGTGGCCCGGAACGCGCCCTCGTTCGCCAGCACGTGCTCGTTGATCCGCTCCCGCTTCATGATCTCGATGTTCTTGAGGGCGATCGCGCTCATCACCGGGTGGCCGCCGAACGTGATCCCGTGCGCGTACATCGACGTGTCGTGGAGGAACGGCTCCATCACGCGGTCGGTGGCGATTACTGCGCCGATGGCGGCGTACGAGGAGGAAAGCCCCTTCGCGCATGTGACGATGTCGGGCCGGATGTCGAAGCGCTCGGAGGCGAACCAGTGGCCGACGCGCCCGAAGGCGGTGATCACCTCGTCCGCCGAGAGGAGGATGTCGTAGCGGTCGCAGATCTCGCGCACGCCGCGCCAGTAGCCGGCAGGCGGCATGAACGAGCCGCCGGCGTTCTGGATCGGCTCCATGTGCACGAGACAGACTGTCTCCGGGCCCATCGAGATGATCGTCCGCTCGAGCTCGTCGAGCAGGAAAGCCGTGAACTGCTCTTCCGTCTCGTCCTGCGGCCGGTGGAAGCGGTTCGTGTTCGACACGTGCCGCACTTCCGGCACGAGCGGCTCGAAGGGGACGCGCAGCGACGAGATTCCGTTGATCGAGAGAGCCCCGAACGTCGTGCCGTGGTAGGCAACCTCGCGCGCGATCGCCTTGTAGCGGCGCCCCGGCGGTGAGGCGAGGTGTTCGTCGTGGCGGATCTCGGCGTCGAGCCCGCTGGCGTCGGTGCGGACGCGCTTCGTGCCACGTGCCTGGTAGTACTGGCGAGCGAGCTTCCACGCCGCCTCGACCGCCTCCGAACCGCCGTTCACGAAGAAGACGCGATTGAGGTCGCCCGGCGCGAGCGATGCGACCTCGGCCGCGAGCTCGATCGCGCGTGGATGCGAGTACGACCAGTTCGTGTAGAAGGGCAGCTCGCGCATCTGCTCGAGCGCGGCCTGGCCGACCTCCTCGCCGAAGCCGTAGCCGATGTTGACCGAGAAGAGCCCGGCGAGCGCGTCGAGGTAGCGCTTGCCGTTCACGTCCTCGAGGTAGCAGCCGTCGCCGCGCACGATGATCGGCGGGTCGTATCCGCCCATGCGTGTGAAGTGAAGCCACAGGTGGTCGTTCGCCAGGCGTCGGAGGTCGTCTGCGGACGTCGCGCTTTGCGTGATGCTCATCTGGTCGTTTCCTCCTTTGGCATGCCACTTCCCCAGTCGTAGAGCTGCTTCCACATCTCCAGGTACACGAAGGTCTCAGTCGAGACGACGTCCGGCAGTGCGCGCAGCCGGCTCGTGAGCTCGAGCAGATGCCGCCGGTCGGCAGCAACGAGTTCGACGACGAGATCGAACTGCCCTGCAGTCGCAATCACGTAGTCCGCCTCGGGCCAACGCGCGATCGCGTCCGCCGCCTGTTCCGGCGAGCCGGAGGTCTTGATGCCGACGAGAGCCTGTTCGTAGCCGAGCCCGAGCGGGTTCGTGACGGCGACGACCTGAAGAATCCCCTGCGCCGTCAGCCGTCCGTAGCGGGCGCGAACGGTTGCTTCCGAGACCCCTACGCGCGCGGCGATCGACCGGAACGACTCGCGCCCATTCGCCTGCAGCGCCTCGATGATCCTGCGGTCGAGCTCGTCCGTCTGGCGCGCCGGCGCCACGGGGCCACGCTCTGAGCCACTCGTCGGAATTCGCAGAGGCCGGACGTCTTCACTGCGCATCGCGCGGGATTCGTACCACTCAGCCGCGCATTTCGCCAATTCGATCGCACTTCAGCGGCGCTTCGCGCGCTTCTCTGGAGTTGACGTACGCGGATGGCCGCCGTAACCTGCGTCCGTCCCCGGCGAGAGGAGGTGCGAAAAATGAAGCTTGCGTTTGTCGCCTCCTCGGTCTTCCTGACCTAACGCCGGACGCTCCTTCCCGGGACGCGTGCGGCGTCCCATCTCGTGTGAAGGAGCTTTGCGTTGCCTGGATTTGATCAGTTTCTGGAAACGTCGTCGGCGAAGCCGCCGACGTCCGGCTACGACTTGGACGAGCTCGGCTGGAATCCCGAGCTCGCCGAGAACCTGGAGCCCGGCCTCGTGCCCGGCCGCGTCGCGGCCGTCCACCGCGGCGCCTTCGACGTCTGGACGGAGGCCGGCTCCGTCCGCACCCGCCTGCCCGGGCGGCTCATGCACGAAGGCCTCGACGTCGGCGCCGGCGACTGGGTCGGCCTGTCGCTGGAAGCGTCGTCGGCGAAGCCGGCGACGCCCGGCGGAAACCCCCGGGCCGCCGGCGGCGGCCCGGTGGCAGACGGCCTCGTCCGCGCGGTGCTACCGCGCCGCAGCGCCATCGTCCGGAACGCAGCCGGCCTGACCACCACCGCGCAGACGCTCGCCGCGAACGTCGACGTCGCGTTCGCAGTCTCGTCGCTCGGGCCGGATCTCGAGCCGCGCCGCATCGAGCGCTACCTCGTCACACTCTGGGAGAGCGGCGCTTCTCCCGAGATCGTGCTCACGAAGGCCGACCGGCTCGACGACCCGTGGCCGCTCGTCGCCGAGGTCGAGGCGGTCGCGCTCGGCGCCCCTGTGCACGTCGTGTCCGCCGTGACGGGACAGGGTTGCGACGCGTTGCGGGCGCGGATCGAGGCCGGCATGACCGCCGTCCTGCTCGGCTCCTCCGGCGTCGGCAAGTCGACGCTGGTGAACCGCTGGATGTGGCTGGAAGCGTCGCCGGCAAAGCCGGCGCCGCCCGGCGACAGACCCCGGTACGCCTCCGGCGTCCCGGTGGGCGAGGAGGCGATGGCGACGAAGGAGACGCGCGAGGACGACGACGAGGGCCGCCACACGACGACGCACCGCCAGCTGCTCGTCCTACCCGGCGGCGGCATCGTGATCGACACGCCCGGCCTGCGCGAACTGCAGCTCTGGGACGCCGGCTCCGCCGCCCTCGACGCAACCTTCGAGGACGTCGAGGAGCTCGCCTCGGACTGCCGCTTCGCCGACTGCACTCACGTGCACGAGCCGGAGTGCGCGGTGCTCGCCGCGGTCGAGACCGGGGAGCTGCCGGGCGAGCGGCTACACAGCTGGCGCAAGCTGCAGCGCGAGCTGCTGGCGATCGCGAAGCGTCAGGACGTGCTGCTGCGGAAGGAGGAGGCGCGGAAGTGGAAGCTGCGGGCACGGGAGGGCCGCGCGCGGGCGAGACATCGGTAGGCGTGCCGGCGGCTCGGCTCCCGCGGCTCCCGGGCCGCCTCCGCGACGTAGCCCGCCGCGCTCGCTGTGGTCTGAGCTAGGGCTGGGGCGCGGCCGCGGCGACCTCCGCCGGCGCGTCCGCGTGCTTCGCCCCGAAGTTGTCGGCGAACATCTGCGCGAGCTCGCGCGCCTTCCGGTCGTACGCCTCGGGATCGGCCCACGTCGAGCGCGGATCGAGCAGCGACTCGTCGACGTCCGGCGCGGCCACCGGAACCTCGAACCCGAAGACGGGATCGGTGCGGAACTCGACGTCGTGGAGCTCGCCGGAGAGCACCGCGCCGAGCAGCGCGCGGGTTGCCTGGATCGGCATCCGGTGCCCGTCGCCGAAGGGCCCACCCGTCCAGCCCGTGTTGATCAGCCAGACGGTCGCGTCGTGCCGGTCGAGCTTCTCGCCGAGCAGCTTCGCGTAGACCGTGGGCCGCTGCGGCCAGAACGGCGCGCCGAAGCAGGTCGAGAAGGTCGGCTGCGGCTCGGTGACCCCGAGCTCCGTGCCCGCGAGCTTCGACGTGTAGCCGGAGAGGAAGAAGAAGAGCGCCTGCTCGCGGCTGAGCCGCGCGATCGGCGGCAGGATCCCGAAGGCGTCGGCGGCGAGGAAGATCACCGACCGTGGATGTCCGGCGCGCTTCGCCGGCAGCGCGTTCGCGATCTCGTCGAGCTTGTACGCCGCGCGCGTGTTCTCGGTCTTGGAGTCGTCGTCGAGGTCGAGCACGCCGCACTCGTCGGCCACCACGTTCTCGAGCACGGTGCCGAAGCTGTGGACAGCCTTCCAGATCTCGGGCTCGGCCTCCTCCGAGAGGCGGATCGTTTTCGCGTAGCAGCCGCCCTCGAAGTTGAAGACGCCCTCGTCGCCCCAGCCGTGCTCGTCGTCTCCGATCAGCAGCCGCTCGGGATCGGCCGAAAGCGTCGTCTTGCCCGTGCCGGAGAGCCCGAAGAAGACCGCGACGTCCTGACCGTCCTGGGAGACGTTCGCCGAGCAGTGCATCGGCATGACGCCTTCGAGCGGCAGGCGGTCATTCATCAGCGTGAAGACCGACTTCTTGATCTCGCCGCCGTAGAACGTGCCGCCGATCAGGATCTCGCCGCGCGTCGGGTGGAGGCAGACGAAGACCTCCGTGCGCGTGCCGTCCTGCGCCGGGTCGGCCTCGACCTCCGGCTCGTGGAGGACGAGCGCGTCCGGCTCGAACTCGGCGAGGTCGGACTCGGCGGGTTCGATGAACATCGTCTTCGCGAAGAGCGCGTGGTACGGGTGCGTCGTGAGGACGCGCACCGCGAGCCGGTGCTTCGGGTCGGCGCCGCAGAAGGCGTCGATCACGTACACGTCACGCGTCTCGAGGCGCGCGACGACCTTCGCGCGCAACCCGTCGAAGTGCTCCTCCGAGATCTCGGCGTTGGTCTCGCTCCACCAGATCCGATCCTCGGAGCCGGGCTCGTGCACGACGAACTTGTCCTTCGGCGAGCGGCCGGTGAAGCGGCCGGTATCGACCACCAGCGGCCCGTCCTCGGCGAGCAATCCCTCGCCGCGGTCGAGCGCGGCCGTGTAGAGCTGCGACGTCGTCGGGTTGTGGAGCACGCGTCCTGCGACGCGCAGTCCGTGGACGGCGAGGCTGTCTTCCGGCCGGTCGGTGATCGTCAACGCTCCTCCTCGTCGGTGCCGTACGGTGGCGCATGGTAGTGGCCGCCGGCGGTGGGCCGCCGGTGGGACGCGCGACTAGCCGGCGGCTGGCAGGGGTGCCGCTGCGGCACGCGCCGGAACCTGCTTGGGCGTGAGCAAGCGGTAGAAGCTCAGCCACAGCACAGGGGCGGCGGCGAGGATCGCGGTGACCGGGCCGCCGAAACCCTTGAGGTCGGTGCCGACCAACAGCGCGTGCCCGAGGGCGAGCCAGAAGGCGGCGAAGGTCGCGTAGTGGAGCCGGCGCCAGCCCTTCTGCCCGATCCAGCGCCGCGCGTTGAACGAGGCGGCGAGGGCGAGGGTCAGCCACCCGGCAACGACACCGAGCGCGACCGCGCCGGGCCGGTAGGTCGCCGCACCGGGAACGAGCGCCGCGAGGACGCCGAAGTGGAGGAAGGGGTCGACCAGGATCGCGCCGAGGTGGAGGCCGACCATCCAGAGGCCCGTCCACGCGAGCGTCCGGTGCAGGCCGAGCAGCAGCTTCGTCCGCTTCGGTGGCAGGAGGCGCGTGCTCATCCCCAGGCCGAGCCAGACCGACAGCGTCAGCAGGCCGAACGCCACCAGGCCGGCGGAGCGCGCGACGAGCCAGGCGACGGGCACGGCGGTCATGCAGCTCTCACGACGAGGTGCTGCGACACGAGCGGCAGCCGTCCGAGCGGGATCGCGGGTCCGGTGTGCGGAACGTAGAGGGCGGAGATCCGAGATCTGGCGGCCACGTGTTCCTCGGCCTCGGCCGGCCCGGCGATGGCTAGCGTCGTCGCATGGATCTCCGCGGCGGCAGCGTCCGGCGCGACGACCGTGACGGTGAGTGGGCCGCCGAGTGCCGACTCGCCCGTCTCCGGATCGATCAGATGGTGGAGCGAGCGAGCAGGGCCGAAACGCCGCGCGTCGCGGCCGGAGGTGGCGACCCCACCGCTGTCCAGGGCGAGAACTGCAAGCGTCTCGCCCGCACGGCGCGGGTCGGAGACCGCCACCAGCCACGGGCCGCCTTCCGGAGACTCGCCGCGAACGGCGATATCGCCACCCAGGTCGACGAGTCCCCCGGCAAGAGTCGGGGAGACGGCGAGCATGGCTTCGAGCGCGCGGCCGGCTGCGTAACCTTTGCCGATCCCGCCGAGGTCGACGGACGAGCCCGGCTCGAGCCTCGCGCAGCCGTTGCGCGTGTCGAGCTCGATCGCGGTGCCGGCGCGCCAGTCATCCGCCCACCGTGCCTCTCGCTCCTCGAGCAGCTCGAAGGAGCGGTCGTAGCCGGCCGCAGCGAGCGCGGGGAGAACGGTGGGGTCGAAGCGGCCTCCGGTGTCCTCCCGCGCGCGGAGCGCGAGACCGAGCGCCTCGCGCAGCCGGCGGCCGACGGGAGTCCACCGGCCGCCGGCGGCATTGAGGCGGGAGAGGTCGCTGGCCGGTTCGAAACGTGAGAGCTCGCGCTCGCAGGCGGCGACCTCGTCTCGTGCGGCGGCGAGCGCCCACGAGACCTCGTGCTCGTCGTGCGAGCCGGCCGTGACGGCGGCGGCGCAGGTCGTGCCGACGGCGCGCCACTCGGTGCGATGAAGCGTGCTCATCCGTGCACCACCGCCGACGTTGCGGTCGTCGCGTGCGCGGGCGCCTTCAGGACGACGAGGTGCTGCTTCCCGCCTGGGCCTTTCACGACCTGCACGGCCGGTGCCGAGGCCGGCGGCAGAGAGGCCGACGGGCGGGACGACCAGGCGAGCACCGCGACGATCGCGAGCATCGCCCAGACGGAGAGTACGACTACCCAGACGCGCTGCATGATCAGTCACCTCCCTCGCTCCACGAGTGTGTGGGCGGCACGGGTGCTTGCTGTACGACCGTCGCGGGAGTCGCCGGTGGAGCGGGCCGATGTGCTAGCCCGGCGATCGCGGCGCCGCCGGTGAGGACGGTCGCGGTGAGGACGGCCGCCAGTCCGAGTATGGAGCGCTTTGCGTTCATGCCTGCGTTGTACGGCTTCGCCGGCAAACGGCGGGCGAGCCCGCGGCCAAGCTTCGGTAAAGGTTCAGGCAGGACGCAGGCGGACCACCGCGTCGACTCCCCCGCCCGCCGCCTCCCCGAGCTCGACTTCGCCCTCGTCGGCGGCGACGAGCCGCTTGACGATCGCGAGCCCGAGGCCCGACCCGCCGGCACCGGATCCGGCGCGCCAGAAGCGGTCGAACGCCCGCTTGCGCTGCTCCGGCGAGAGGCCGGGGCCTTCGTCGCGGAGGTGCAGCTCGACCCAGGGCGACGCTGCGAGAGCCGACACCGTGACCGTCCCGCCGTCCGGTGATGCCTCGAGCGCATTGGCGAGGAGGTTGTCGAGAACCTGGGCCAGACGCCCGGGCGCCGCGCGCACCGGCAGCGGCCCGTCCAGCTGCGCGACGAGATCGACGCCGTGCTCGTCCGCCAGCGGCAGCCACGCCGCGACGCGCTCGCGCATGGCCGCAGTCGCGTCAACGCGGGCGGAAGACTCGGTGCCGGCGTCCGCCCGCGCCAGCGTGAGGAGATCGTCGACGAGATCGCGCAAGCGATCGGCCTCGTGCAGCGCCGCATCGCGGTCATGGCTCGACGGCAGGCTCTCGAGCCGGAGCCGGAGCGCGGTCAACGGCGTCCGGAGCTCGTGCGAGGCGTCGGCGACGAACTCGCCCTGCGAGCGCAAGAGCCGCGAGAGCTTTGCCACGGTCTCGTTGAACGCGACGGCGAGCGACCGCACCTCCGGCGGGCCTTCCCGCTCGGGCGCGCGAGCATCGAGCTGTCCCTCCCCGACCGCCGCTGCCGCATCCTCCAGGCGTCGCAGCGGCCGATTCACGAAGCGCGCGAGCCCGACGCCGACGACCGCGGCGCCCGCGAGTACCACGACACCGATCAACGCGAGGATGAGCCAGTAACGGCGGATGCGCGAGTCGACGGCGGAGAAGGGGTACGTGATGCGTACCGCCCCGTGCACCCTGCCGTTCGAAGCGATGGGCACAGCGACGTAGAGCAGCCGTTCGTGCAGCGTCCTCGAGTTGCGGACGCCGCGCGGGTATCTGCCGGCAAGAGCCGCGGCGATCTCCGGCCGCGACGCGAAGCTCTCGGTGCCGGGGACACGCCGGCTGGTGTCGATCCTGGCCAGACCGCGCCGGTCGACGATCACGACCCGCGCTCCGGTCTTCCCCGCGTAGTCGGAGGCGATTGCAGCAAGCGCGTCGAGCCGCCTCCGAGTGTGTGTCTGGACGGAGTCCTCGGAGTCGGCCGCGAGCACCATCGCGTCGTGGGAGACCTTCGCCGTCAGGTCGCGGCGCTCGGTGCGCTGGTTCTGCACGCCGAGCGGCACCTCGAGGCTGAGCAAGACGAACAGCGTCACCCCGAGGTAGCCGAGCAGCAGGCGCCGCGTCACGGCACGCGCAGGCGGAAGCCAACGCTGCGCACGGTCTCGATCCAGCCCGGGTCGCCGAGCTTGCGCCGCAGTGCGGCGACGTGGACGTCGATCGTCTTCGAGGAGCCGTACCAGCTCGTCTGCCAGACCTCGGCGAGAAGGCGTTGGCGGCTCAGGGCGGCGCCTGGGTCGCGCGCGAGCGCCGCGAGCAGGTCGAATTCCTTCGGCGTCAGCTCGAGCTCACGGCCGTCGAGGGTCGCGCGCCGGGAGCGCTCGTCGACCTCGAGCTCTCCCGCCCGCAAGGGGCCGCCGTTGCTGCCGTCGGAAGCTGCGCGCCGCGTGACCGCGCGAATCCGGGCGATCAGCTCGCGCAGGCCGTACGGCTTGACGACGTAGTCGTCGGCCCCGAGCTCGAGCCCCACCACGCGGTCGCTCTCCTCCCCACGGGCTGTGACGACGATGATCGGGACACGTGAGCGCTCGCGCAGCTGCCGGCACACGTCGAGGCCGTCGATGTCCGGCAGGCGGAGATCGAGCAGGACGAGGTCCGCGGGCGCGGCCTCGAGCGCCCCCTTGCCCGTCGCTACGCGCGAGACGTCGTAGCCCTCCCGCCGCAGCCCGACCACGAGCGGGTCGGCAATCGCGTCCTCGTCCTCGACGACCAGGATGTGCACAGACCGAGTGTCGTGCCCGCCCAGCCACTCGGCATCCGGAATTAGCCGAACCTTTACCGCGGCTTGTCGGAAGCTTCGCCGACGGCTCTCCCAGGCCTCACCCGGAGCCACCTACCGTCGGTGGCATGAACAAAGCGCACGTCACTCTCTTCGCACTCCTCGTCGCCGGCGCCACCGTCCTCGGGGCAGTCGCCCTCACGCGGACGACCAACCTAGGCCGTGCGGCGCGGCACACGAACGACGCAGCGATCGTGGCCCGGACGAAACAGCTCGGGGCCTACGCCGCGAAGCTCCAGAAGGAGCTCAAGGAAAAGCCACCGGCTCTACCCCCTGTCCCGAAGCCTTCCTCGACAGCGGCGCCGGCGGCGGCGCCGGCTCAGCAGCAGGCGCCTCGGATCATCTATCACCGACCCCCGGCCGTGGTCACGGTCATCCACACCCACCACGGTGACGACGGCTCCCACGAGTCCGACGGCGGAGGAGGCGGAGGCGGACATGACTAGCCATCACGGCCGCCTGTACGGGCTCGCTCTCGCGCTCGTCGTCTTCTTCCTCGCCTGGGCGGTCGTTGCCGCCCATCCCTGGGCGACGGCAAGCGCGGATCCACGCCTGCGCACGCTCGCGATCCGCCAGGCGCAGCTCCAGCGCGAAGCGAAACTCGTCCAGAGGGCCGTTGCTGCGCGCTGGGCGAGGTACCGCGTCGAGCTGAAGGCGCGCCGAGCGCAGATCGCACGCGTCAATGCGGCGGCCGCGGCAGCCGCCGCAGTGACACAGGCGGCTCCGGCCGCGGCAGCCGCCGCCCCCGTGCAGGTCGTGAACCTGCCGCCCGCCCACGTGGTCACGAGGACGTCGTGAAGACCGACCCGACCTTCTGGCTGCTCGCGCGTACGAGCGGCCTGACCGCCTACGGCTTGCTCACGGCTTCCGTCCTCGCCGGGCTGGTGCTGAAGTCGAAGCCGTTCGGGCGCGCGCTCAAACCCGCGCCGACGATGGACGTGCACCGGTTCCTCGCGCTGCTCGGCCTCGGGATGCTCGGGCTGCACGGCGCGACGCTGCTGCTCGACCGGACGTTGCACATGCCGCTCGCCGGCCTATTGGTCCCGGGCGCGTCGCCCTACCGCCCCGCCGCCGTGGCGGTCGGTGTAGTCGCCGCAGAGCTGATGGCGCTCATCTATGTCTCGTTCGCCTTGCGAAAGAGGATCGGCCCTCGCAACTGGCGTCGGCTCCACTGGGCGACGTATCTCGTTTTTCTCCTCGCCACACTCCACGGCTTCGCCTCGGGAACCGACTCGACGCAGCCGTGGGCGCACGACCTCTACCTCGGGGCGGTCGGGGCGGTCGCCTTCGCCACCGCGTGGCGGGCGCTCGGCCGTCCCACCCGTCCAGCACCCGAAAGGAGTACGTGATGTACCGGATCTCGATCGACCGTTCACTCTGCAACGGACACGGCGTCTGCGAAGCAATCGCCCCCGAGGTGTTCGAACTCGGGGACGACGGGCTCGCCGTCCTCCGTACCGCCATGAGCGAAGATGAGGCGGTGCAAGAGGCGTGCGACTCTTGTCCGATGGGCGCGATCTCGATTGCGAGAGTGGAGGCTGCTTGAGGGTGAAGCTGCTGGTTGCGCTCGTCGTCGTCGCTGCTGCGGCCGGAGCAATCTTGGCCAACGTCCTGCTGCTGAACAGCGCGGCCGCCGACAACGGGCCGGTGGGCGGGCTGAGCCCGCGTACCCACATCCCGGCCGCGCCGCACTGGACGGTCCGCCCCACCACGGGCCGGCCGCGCGACGAGCACGCCGACGACTAGGAGCTCAGGTCTCCCGACCACCCGGATCGAGCCGGAACGGCGGGTACAGCGGCGTCATGAGCAACGCATAGGCACCCACGCGGACCGCCCAGCGGTTGAAGCCCATCAACACGTCGAAGACGTCCCGCGGATAGCGGTTCTTGAACAGAAGCAGCATCGCGATGACGAAGACGAGGATGCCGTCGACTCCGCCGCCGTAGCGGCCCCAGCCGAGACCGCTGCCGGAGAGCACCCCCGCGATCACGTATTGCGGGATTCCGAGCAACCACCAGCCGATCAGCGGCAGGCCGCGGCGCTGCTGCTCGGGATAGTCGATCTCGAGGCGTGCCGGATAGTCCGCCGCCTCGCCCATCGTGAAGGGCGGGTAGCGGTCGGTGGCGAGCGCGCTGTAGCCGTAGAACGCGACCCGCCAGGTCCAGCGCAGGACGCCGACGTTCCAGTCGAAGAGCCCGCGCGGGTAGCGGCCGGTGAAGAGCAGCACGAAGAAGGCGGCGATCGTGGCGAGGACGACCGTGATCCAGAAGAAGATGAGGCAGACGAAATGCGGGATCAGGAGAAACCACTTGACGAGCCAGAGCCAGCGAGAGAGCGGCTCGGTGGGCTCGCCTTCAAGCCGGACGGGATACTCGGACATAGAGCAAGTATCTCGCTCTGGCGGCGCGACCGCCATCCGGAGAACCCCGCAGCGAGTACGATCGCGCCGTGGATCCGGCGGCGTACTAGCGGTTTCCCCTTCGGGCGAGGCAACCGGCCGCGGACGCGGGGCGGTTCGCTTCGCCACAACCGCTAGTCCACGGAGGTACGACCTCATGCAACACCAGAACCTGTTCGCCGACGCCCCCTGGGACGTCGAGGACACCGACTCGCGAAGCCGCATCTTCTGGCGGCCCGACGAAGCAAAGATGGGCGCCACGCTCTACGAGCTTGGGCCCGGCTACGACGGAGACAGGGTCCACATGCACTACGGCAAAGAGGAGATGTTCTTCGTCCTCAGCGGGCGGCCCGTCGTCCGCAACCTCGAGCGGGAAGAGGAGCTCGCTCCCGGCGACTTCCTGTTCTGTCCGGAGGGCCGCGCGGGCTTGCACGCCTTCAGCAACCCGCACGCCGAGCCCGCGCGGATCCTTGCCATGAGCTCGTTGAGCTATCCCGACGTCGTGGCCTATCCGGAGGACGAATACGCGTGGGTGGCCACGCGGGTTCCCGACCTTCCGGCCGGCGACGACCCGGGCATCATCGCCCGGTTCGTTTTCCGGCCGGATCGTCCCGACGATCGAGTCAACTGACGAGAGGGGCCGCGCGAGCGGCCCCTCCACTTCGCAGCGTTTTCTTACGAGGCGTCCAGGGGGAACACATTCCCAGGGGCGAGTCTGGAGGACATGTCAATCAACAGCGCAATCCTCGTCAACGGGATCCTCGATCTCGGAGTCGTCCTCGCCGTCGCGGCGACGATGCTCATCCCCTTCACGCTCGACCGCCGCAAGCACGACGCCGCGGTCTACGCGTTCGCAGCACCCCTCCCCGACGACCTCGCCGCGTAGCGCGGCGGGGCTCCGTCAGCCGGCGGCCAGCGGCAGCGTGATCACGAAGGTCGCGCCGCCGCCGGGCGTCGGCCGCGCTTCAGCCGTTCCGCAGTGCGCCTCGGTGACGGCGGCGGCGATCGAGAGGCCGAGACCCGCGCCGCCGCTCGCCCGTGTGCGCGAGCTGTCGGCGCGGTAGAAGCGCTCGAAGACGCGCTCCGCCTGCTCCTCCGTCAGTCCGGGCCCGTGGTCGGCTACTGCCAGCTCCGCTCGTCCGTCGACATGCCGAAGCGCGACCGAGACCCGCGTGCCGGCCGGCGTATGCGCCCGAGCATTTGCGAGCAGGTTGTCGAGTGCCTGGCGGAGCCGGGTCTCGTCGCCCGTCACGGTCGTGGGCTCGACGGAGAGCTCGATCGGCCTGTCGGGCTCGACCACCCGCGCGGCGTCGACCGCCTCGCCGACAACCGTGGCAAGGTCGACCGGCTGCCGCTCGAGCGGACGGCCCTCATCGAGGCGCGCGAGGAGGAGCAGGTCGTCGACGAGGAGGCTCATCCGCTCGGACTCGCGTGTGATCCCGGACATCGACCGTTCGAGATCCGCAGGACGCGCCGACGCTCCGCGGCCGAACAGCTCGGCGTACGCCCGCACCGCGGCCAGCGGGGTCCGCAGCTCGTGCGACGCGTCGGCGACGAACCGACGCAGGCGCCGGTCCGAGGCCTCGATCCGGTCGAGCATCGTGTTGAGCGCGCTGCCCACGCGACCGACCTCCGTCTGCGAATCCGCGTGCTCGACCCGGCGGGAGAGGTCGCCGGCGGTGATCGCGGCCGCCGTCTCCTCGATCGCACGCAGCGGCCGCAGACCGATGCGGATGATCCACAGTGCCAGCACCGCCAGCGCCGCGAGGACGGCGGCGGTGACGAGGAGCTCGATCAGGAAGAGACGGTGGAGCGTGCTGTCCTCGCCTCGAAGCGGCTGCGCGATGAGGAGGACGAAGCCGGGATGCTGCGCCTCTTCCGAGGCACGAACGCGGTACTGCCCGGATCCGGACGCTGCCGCAACAGTGAAGAAGCGGACGCGGTCGCCCTCCGGCGTGTTCGGCTGCGAAGGCAGGGAGACTTGCGCAGGCAGTCTCGGCGCCGGCGGTTGCTCCTGGCCGTGAAAAGCCGGAAAGCACCCGTGAAGGACCACGGCCCCGCCGATCCGGCGCACCTGGACGCAATCGCCGGGAACTTGTGCCGGGGAGGGGCCTTCGGAACCGCCGAACACCTGGCTCTCGAACACCTGGCTCTCGATGCCGATGTGTACCTGGTTCAGGTTGCTGTCCACCTGGCCCAGGAGATAGGAGCTGAGCGCCGAGTACGTTGCGACGTCTGCAGCGACGAGGCCGACCGCTGCGAGCGCGATCACCCCCACGAGCAGCCGAGTGCGCAGCGAGAGCCGCGACACCACTACTCCTCTGCTTCGAGCATGTAGCCCGCCTGCCGGATCGTCCGGATCAGCGGCGGCCCGAGCGCGTCGAGCTTCTTGCGCAGGTAGCTCACGTACGTCTCGACGACGTTCGAGTTGCCGCCGAAGTCGTAGCGCCAGACGTTCTGCAGGATCTGCCCCTTCGAGAGCACGCGGCGCGGGTTGAGCAGGAAGTACCGCAGCAGCGAGAACTCCGTCGCGGTCAGGTCGACGCGCGTCTCGCCGCGGTGGACCTCGTGCCGAGCTTCGTCGAGGGTCACGTCGGCGAAGCGGAGGAGGTCGCCCGGCAGATCGCCGCCGGTACGCCGCAGGATCGCCTGCACGCGAGCGACGACCTCGGCGAGGCTGAACGGCTTCGTGACGTAGTCGTCGCCGCCCGCGCGCAGCGCCTCGACCTTGTTCTCGACCGCATCCTTGGCAGTGAGGAAGAGAATCGCGGTCTTGAAGCCCTGCTCGCGCAGGCGCCGACCGACCTCGATCCCGTCGAGGTCGGGAAGCATCCAGTCGAGCACGACGAGATCGGGCTCGAAGTCCGCCACGGCGGATATGGTGCCGCGGCCCGTCCCCTCCTCGCGCACCTCGAAGCCCTCGTAGCGGAGTGCAGTCGCGACCGCGTCGACGATCGAGGGCTCGTCGTCGACGACGAGGATCCTGCCGCTGCCGTTCGCCTCGTTCACGACCCGAACCTTCGCACGGCTTGCTGTGAATCGCCTGGGAAATCGCCGGGAATCCCATCCTCAGCACCTTCCTAGCGATGCCGAAGGAAGCTCCAACGCGGCGGCTGCATCGTGGTTTCCGAACCCGGGACGAGCCCGGTCGAACGAAAGGAACAGCATGCTCGGCAAGGTCAAGAAGCTCGGACTCGGCGTCGCCGCCCTCACCGGAGCCGCAGTCGGCGGCGCCGCAGTCGCCGGCGCCGCAACCTCCCACTCCGGCACGACGGCGGCCCCGAGCGCGGCGTCGGGCAAGCCGCCGCCCGCGCTGCGGAACATGCCCGCGCCGGGCACCGCCGCGCACGAGGACCATGAGCAGGCGGTCGCCGGCGCGGCGGCGGACAAGGCGAAGGCGGCGGCGGTCAAGGCCGTCGGCGGAGGCACCGCCGGCGACGTCACGACCAACTACTTCGGCGGCGGCTACGAGGTGACGGTGACGAAGTCCGACGGCAGCAAGGTCGAGATCCACCTCGACGGCTCGTTCGACGCCATAGGCCCTCCCGGCGGTCGAAGCGGTGCTCCACCGCCGCTCCCCGGTTGGAGCAACTGAGCTCTCACTCGAGACTCGGGCCCCGGTATTCGCCGGGGCCTGAGTTACGGGTTCATGGACGCTTGCGCGGCTTCGGCCGCGGCGGCGGCGGCGTTCCGCTGAGCGAGGCTTCCAGGCGTTCCAGGAGGCGGGCGAGTGCGTCGGTCTCCGCCCTCGGCATGTCCGCGAGTAGCCCGGCGAGCCGCTCGCGCAACGCGGTCTGCGCCGACTGCAGCGTCCACCTGCCTTGCTCGGTCAAGGAGAGCGGCTGCCGCCGTCGGTCGTCCTCGTGCCGGTCGCGCGTCAGCATGCCCGCGTCCTCGAGCGCGGTGAGAAGCTGGGACATCGCTGCCGGCGAGACGGCCGCGCGGCGCGCGAGCTCGGCGCCGACGACCTCCCCGTCGGCGATCGCCTGCAGCGCCAGATACTGCGCGACGGTGAGAGGCGGGTCGTGCGCGGCGAGCACGCGCTCGATCCAGCGGCTGACGAGCGGCGCCGTGCGAACGAGCCTCTCCGCCGCCTGACGTCCGGCGGGATGGTGACGCGGGCGTGGCATTAGTTTAGCTTGCTTTACTGTTTAGCGTGCTTACTCAGGCGATCGTAGCCTCCGCGAACCAGGCATGGCCGCCGTTCGTGCTCGTCGCGGGATTGCTGCTCATCGGCGCGGCGGCAGCCGAGGACGGACTGTTCGAGGCGACCGGCGCGCGGCTGGCCCGCTCGCGGCTCGGCGCGCGCGGCCTGCTCGTCGCGCTGCTCGGGCTCGTCGCGGCGGTCACGGCGGTGCTCAACCTCGACACGTCCGTCGTCTTTCTCACGCCGGTTCTCCTACACGCCGCGCGCGGGCGGGGCCTCGACGAACGTCCATTCCTCTACGGCTCGGTCTTCATGGCCAACGCCGCCTCGCTCCTGCTGCCCGGGTCCAACCTCACGAACCTGCTCATGCTGCGGAGCGACCCGCAAGCCGGAGGATCGTTCGCCGCGCACATGCTCCCGGTCTGGCTGACCGCGTGCGCGATCACTGCGGGGTTCATCGTCCTGGTCTTCCGGCCCGGGAAGTCTGGACGGCAAGTTCGCGGGGGGTTGCCACCGCTTCGGCTTCGACTCGGCGCGGCCGCGACCGTCGCCGCGGCACTGCTCGTCGTGGTACTGCCCGATCCGGCGATTCCCGTGCTGGCCGTCGGCGTCGCAGTCGCCGCACTGCAGAGACTGCGGCCGCGCTTCGACGCGCGGTTGCTCGCGTTCCTCTTCGCCGTCACCGTCGCCCTCGGGACGTGTGCCCGCCTCTGGAACGGCCCGGCCGGATTGCTCGGCTCGAGCGACGCCTGGTCGGCCGCGGGCATCGGCGCGGCCGCCTCGCTCGTCGTCAACAACCTGCCCGCGACGGTGCTCTTCGCGACGAGGCCGCTCCCTCATCCCAACGCGCTCCTGCTGGGACTCGACCTCGGGCCGAACCTCGCGGTCACGGGCTCGCTCTCGGCCGTTCTCTGGCTGCAGGCCGCACGCGCCGTCGGCGCGCGGCCCTCGATCGCAACCTACACGCGGCTCGGCATTCTGCTCGTCCCGACGACGCTTGCGGCCGCCGTTGTGGTGAGCGGCTGGACCTAACCGCTCACGACCGCGACCTCGCCCGGCGCGTCCTCCCGGTGCCGTAGCAGCACGGCAGCGAAGGCGAGGCTGCCGAGCGTGAGCAGCGCCGGCAGGCCGATGAAGAACGAACCGAGCGCGACGTTCCGCAACAGGTAGCCGGCCGCGATGAAGCCGAACGGGCCGGCCATGGTCGCAACCGTGATGAAACCCGTGATCACCTTCGGCCGGAGCTCCGCCGGTGTGCGCATGGTGAGGAGGCCGACGATCGGCGCGTTGACCAGCGGCACGAAGAACCCGAACGCGCCGATGCTGACCGTCGCGACGGGCCACGACGTCGTCGGCGAGAGCAGGAAGAGCGGCAGGGGCATGGCGACGATCGCGAACGCCGAGAGCTTCAGCAGCGGCACCTTCTGCGTCGCCTGCTGAGCGACGACCGCGCCGGCGAGGGCGCCCATGCCGAAGCCCGCGAAGAGGAAGCCGAGCACGTGCGCGTTCGCGTCGTAGCGGAAGAACGCCACGCCCTGGACGCCGAGGATGATCCCCTGCGAGACGAAGTTGATCACGCAGGCCGCGATCGTGATCGGACCGAGCAGGGAGTCGCCGAGCAGGAACTTCACGCCGGCGAACACGCCTTTCTGCTTCGCGGCCGCCTCGACGCGCTTGCCGGCGCGGACGACGGTCGCGATCACGAGGAAGGAGAAGAGATACGTGCAGCCGTCGACCACGAGCACGGTCGCCGGGGTTGTGGCCGCGATGAGTAGGCCGGCCAGCACAGGCCCCGCGAGCTGCGTCAGCTGGTTCGCGCCCGACAGCACGGCGTTGACGCTCGCGACCGCCCGCTCGTCCTCCCCCGCGACCTCCGGGATGATGAGCCGCGACGAGGCGAAGTACGGGGCGGCGAAGATCCCGATCGCGAAGGTCGTGCCGAGCAGCGCTGCGAACGAGAGATGTCCCGTGCTGTGCAGGATCGGGATGACGAGCATCAGCGGCCCCCGCGCGGCGTCCGAGATGAGCATCGTCCTCTTGGCGCCGAGCTTTGCGATCACCGTTCCTGCCGGGATCCCGAAGATGGCGATCGGCAGCATCTCCGCGGCGAGGACCCAGCCCATCTTCGCCGTCGAGCCCGTCGTTGCCAGGACGAACCACGGTAGGGCGACGAACGTCATGCCTGTACCCGTCAACGAGACGAGCTCGGCGGTCAGCAGTCCGATGAGTGAGCGGTTCCTCAGCACGCGCGGTAAAATAAAACGTACATACGGTTTTGTCAAGTGACTAGGATTCCGCCCGTGCCGAAGGTGACGCAGGAGCATCTGGACGCCCGCCGCGCGGAGATCCTCGCCGGCGCGCGCCGCGCATTCGCCGAGCATGGGTACGAGGGCGCGACTGTGGCGAGGCTCGAGGAGGCAACGGGCCTCTCGCGCGGCGCGATCTTCCACTACTTCGAGAACAAGAACGACCTGTTCGTCGCGCTCGCGATGGAGATGAACGCCCGCTTCGGCGACATCCTCCTCGAGTCCGGCCTCGACGGAGCGTTCCGCGCCCTGGCGGCGGAGAGCCCGGAGTGGCTGGCCGTCCTGATCGAGACCGAGAGCCGGATGCGACACGACGAGGACTTCGTCCGGCGGTTCGAGGCGAGATCGGCCGACCCCAGCCCCCGTATCGGCGAATGGTTCGAGCAACAGCAGGCCGAGGGTGAGCTCCGCAGCGACGTCTCGTCGGTCGAGCTCGGTCGGTTCACGACCTCCCTCCTCAACGGCCTCGCGCTCCGTGTCGCCGGCGGGGACCCGTTCGACATCGAAGCGATGCTGCGGCTACTGGGCGATGCGATCGCGCCGGTACGAAGACCGAGAAAGGTGAAGCGACCGCGCCCCGTGGCCAAGGCCGAGGAGTAGACCACCGCCGTTTCCAGTGCGTTCCCCGATGGAGCTAGCCGGACTCGAACCGGCGACCTCCTGGGTGCGATCCAGGGCGGCCGGATCGCCTGGTGTGGCTCCACGAGCGGGCATCGGCTACTTCGCCTCCTCGGCGTGGCACGTTCCTGGCACACCCAGCTTCGTCGTCTCCTTGTTCCAGGCCTCGTTGAGGAGGGCGAGGTTGCGCTTGTCCGCGGCGGGGAGCCAGCGCGCGTAGTGCCGCCGCGTGATCGCCGAGTCGGCGTGCCCGAGCTGCTCGCTGATCCAGTCGAGGTTCCCAATCTGAGCTAGTGCCAGCGTGGCGAACGTGTGCCGGGTCTGGTACAGCGGCCGGGCCGCGAGCCCAAGCGGTTTCCCCTCCTCGTCAGCGGCCTTCTCGACGGCCTCCTTCCAGACTCGGTTGCGGAGGTTGTTCAGGTTCCAATGGCCGCCTTTGGGCGCCTCGAAGACGATCCGGTCGGGCCGGAACCGTGAGGGTCGGAGCTTCGCCGGGAGGGCCTCGAGCGCTGCTAGCGCCTCGTCGGTGAGCTGCACGGTTCGCAGCGAGCCGCGCGTCTTGCCTGAGGCCTTCACCTTGCCTTTGACGACGGTGCGGCGGACGTGGCACTCGCGGTTCTCGCGGTCGATGTCAGCGGCGGTCAGCGCCAGGTACTCCTGCGGCCGCAGGCCCGTGGCACACGCAAACCGGATCATCGGGCCGCAGCGCTCTCCCGCGGCGCGTGCCACCGCATAGACCTCCGCCCAGGACTCGAACGGATGCACCTCCGTCGGCACGGCCCGCGGCGCTCGCACGGCGGCGGGCCGCACCGGGTTGACGTCGAGGTAGCCCCAGGTGATGCCGCGCTCCAGGATCGCCCGGAACGCGGCGAGGATGTGCTGCTTCGTCTTGCCGCTCAGGGGCTTTCCGGTCTTCGCGCCTTCCAGGTCGTAGATCCACTTGCTGACCTCTTCGGAGCGGATGCGGCGCACCTGCTCCTGGCCGAACCGGGCGAGCGGGTAGGCGAGCATTTCGTCCCGCCAGCGGTCCTCGGGCTCCTGCTCCGTGATGAGGTGGACAAGCTGCTTGAACGTGACGGGGCGACCCGGCTCTGGGAGTCCGCGGCGGACGCGCTGCTGGCGGTCGTACTCGTCACGGGTGAAGTCTTCGAGCGCTCGCCTCGTGCGGAACCACTGGCGCGGCTGGGTGCCATCCGGCTTGCGGTAGCGAATCTCCCAGCCCTTCTCGCCGAAGCGCTCCTGCTCGCGTGCGGTGCCGATGAGCGTCTTCATCGTCTTTGTCTCCGCCATCACGCGCCTCCTTCCAGGTCGATACGCCCCTCGATCACGTCGTCCACGACGGAGCGGCGGACACGGATCGGTGAGTTTGGGTGTTCGCCGATGTGGTGGGCTAGTTCGCGGGCCACGAGCTGCCGAAGCGTCTCGCGCCAGCGGGAAGAGACGACGCCGTTGTCGCTGAGGCACCCGGCGTACTCGGCGGACTCCTTCGAGTTCATCCAGGGGTCATCCTCAACTGACCGCTTCGGGAACTGGAGGATCTGCGCCTCCTGCGGCTCCGGCTGCGGGGCATTCACGAGCTGCCGGTAGCGCTCGACGGCGACCTTGAAGGCGGTCGTCTCCAGGACGGCCTCGTTCGCGTGCTTGCCTAGCCCCAGGTGCAGCGCGAAGATCGCTCGGTCGCGCCGGACCTGCGCGTCACGGTCGCGTTCCGCCAGCTCGGCAAGCGAGAACCGTCGCGGCTGTGTGCGCCGCTCGGCAGCGACGGCCTCCTCTTCAGCCTTTGCCGCGTCCAGCTCGGCGAACAAGCCGCGGATCGCGCGGGCTGCCGCAGGCGTGAGGCTGTCCGAGGGCGTTCGTATCGTTGTCACTGTCACTTACGTACTCCTTTCCGAGACCGCCCTGCCAGGCGGTCTCTTTACGTCTATGCGGCTCTGTCGAGGCGGACGCCTCTACGACTGGTGGCGGGCTTGTGGGCGATTACGAACAGCTCGGCGCCGCGGCGAAGCGCTTCTCCTGGCGTGAGGCCCGCCTCCTTGGCGGCCTCTTCCAGCGCAGCCCGCTGCTCTGCGGTGAGGCGGACGGTGATCGGTGGTGACTTCACGCTGCGGTGACCTCCTCTGCACGACGGAACGTGTAAGACACGTTAGGTCCCTGGTCGGACATCACTCCCGCGCCCGCCCCCGCCTCGGCGAAAGACGGCAGCGGGATCGGAAGCTGGGAAGAGACGGTCACGGTGCCGGAAGGGTTAGGCCTCGGCGTGGGCGTGCTCGCGGCCGATGCCGGGCAGCTCGTCCGGGCGGACGCCCAGGATCCCCGCGCGGTACAGGCAGGCGAGGGCGGTCAGGTCTGAGACGCGCCGCATCGTCGTCCCGTCGGGCTGGGTGCGCTGCGCCCATTCCTGCAACGCTGACCAGACGGCGTCGTCGCGGACACCCGGAGCGCCGGATTCGAATAGCGCGTCGAGGATCGCTCCGGCCGTCTCCTTCCCTCCTCGTCCGAAGCGGCCTTCCCGCTTGTTCTTCAGCGTCGGGACGGCGCGGATGGTTCCGCGCGGAAGGAGGACGTATTCGCCGGAGGTGACGTCACGCCCGCAGAACATCAGGTTGACGGACACGAACTCGGGCTGGATCGGCTCGGCCTTGTCCTTCAGGCGGTCGAAGAGGATCGTCCAGGAGTCCGCTGCGACCTGTGTGCCGGGCATCGCGTAGCCGGACGGGTTGGTAGGTAGCCCCTCGAAGCGGGACTCGGGGCCGGGCAGCGGCGGCACGGTCGCCGGGTCGAAGCTGCCCTTGTTGGTGTCGGTGTACGTCTGCATTTGGCGTGGGTCCTTTCGGGTCTAGTAGCGGGTGCGGCTGTTCTCCTGCCGCCAGAGTTCGGCTTCGATGGCCGCGGGGTCTCCGCCGAGCGCGCGGGCCTGCGCCTCGCGATCGCTTGGCGCGAGCGTCCACCAGCGGGCCATCAGGTCACGTTGTGCGGCCGCCTTGCGCTCGGTCGGATCGTTCGCTCGCTGCTCCTGCTCCTCGTCGCGGAGCTGCTGGGCGCTCTTCTCGATCCCGGCGAGCTGGAAGACCTCGTCGTTGGAGAGTCGCAAGATCGCATCTGCCTCCCCGGCGTGCTGCTCGGCCAGGTGGTCGCGGAGGAGCTTCGCATCCTTCGCCCGGCGCTCACGTTTCTCCGCGGCCTGCCGTGCCGCCGCAAGAATCCCCTCCTCGGGCGTCGGAACGGTCTCCTCGGGTGTCGCTAATGCGGAGCGGGCTGCGGCTGCCGCATCGCGGCGGCGGTCGAGATCGGCGTCCAAGGCGTCGAGGGCGCCTTCCGCGTCCCCGCGCTCGTAAGCCTCGGTGAAGGTGGCGACCGTCTCCTGGGAGAAGCCGGTCTCGGTGCTGGCGTACTCGGACATCAGTGGTGCCCCTTTCGGGTCGGATGGTTGGTGGCGGCCCACGACGGGGGCCAACATCGGGTGCATCGGAAGCCCGCGCGGAACGCGGCCTGAGCGTCGGGGAAGGCCAGCTCGCCGCAATCGCGGCAGTAGCACTCGGACGGCGGGCCTTCGTCGTCGTCCTCGAAGCTGACGGCGCGGTCGAGGCCTAGCTCGGCGCGGAGGCGGGCCACGGTCTCTTCGACGCGGGCGAGGTTCGCCTCGGCGCGGCTACGCATCTCTGGTCCGGCGTGCCTGAGCCCGGCTTCGCGGGCTTCGAGGCGGCGCTCGGCCCGGTCCAGCTCGCCCTCGATCTCACGGCGACCGCGGCGCCCCTCGCGGGGCAAGCTCGCCACGAACGCGGCGTGTTCGCGCCGGAGACGGGCCTCCGCGTCCAGTCGTGCCTGCGTCTCCGGCGCCACGGGCTCCGGCTCCGGGTCGAGACGGTCAAGGCCTAGGTCGGAACGGGCCGTAGCAGTCAGGTCGCTGAGGATGCGGGACTCGTCGCTCACGGCTGCCGCCGTTGTGCCGCGCACCGCTCGACCTCGTCGCGGCTCACTCGCCACTCCGGGCCGCGCCCCGTCCGCTTCACGACACGGGCAGCAATCTTTCCCTGGGCGATCAGATAGCGCGTGTGCCGGTATGAGTAGCCCAGCTCAGCGGCGGCCTGGCCGATTGTGAGTTCGTGCGCTCTGGTTGTGGTGGTCGGCTGCTGCATCGCGTCCTTTCAGGTCGGTTGAACCCGATCTGCGACGCGGCACCGACTTCCACTTAAGGCGCCCCTCCCCGTTCCCGGCTGTCTGTCCGGTGGCTTGCCGCGGGGGCGCTTCGTACTCCAGAAAAACTACCGAGGCTCCCGGATGTCACTCGGGGAATCTCCGGGTCCGACCTAGGCGGAGACGCACCTGCTTCATCGCCCAGTCCCTGCCCGCCTCGTCCACGCTGCTTCCTGCTGTCGGTTGGCGGCCTGGCCAGCCGCCCGCGGCGCGCCTAGTCCACGGAGACGTACCGCACGTAGACGACGTGCTCGGGGAGAACGCGGAACGTTCCGCCGCGGGCTTCGAGGGTGGCCGCGCCAATTGGGCCGCTCCGCTGGGCCAGCCGTTGGAGAACCTCGTCCTCGGAGGCGTTCTCGATGACGAGCTTTGTCCCGTCGGCGAGACCGATCTCGACGAAGCCTGCCATTCCACGAGTCTAGTCCTGGCCCGCGACACCGGACCTACCTGCGGTAGGCGCCTCCTCCTCCAACGGACGAGCGCCATCTTCGAACGGTCTCAACGTTGGAAGGAACGTGGAAGGGTGCGGTCGGCGGAGCCGGGAGGTTCGGGTGGGAGCATCACTTGCCCAGGCGAGCGGCACTTCCCTCGCGAGAGCTGGGCCGACGCGGCTCCGCTACCGACTCGCGTGAAAGACGACGACGCGGCTAAAGGTCGTGCCGTCGATCTGGTACGCGTAACAGCCGGGACCGCGCACGCGCGTGTAGGAGGGGAGGTAGCGCGTGCCCTTCGGCACCGGGTTGCCAGGAGCCCCCTGCGTCTCACCGACTGGAATCCGCAGCCGCTTGGGTGGGACGTTTCCACGCTGGAAGCGAACGAGCCCGCGGCCGTCGATGCGCGCGCCTCGAATCAGCACTGGGCCGCGGTACGCCGGTAGCACGAACCAGAGCACCTTCTGACCTGCCCAGAACCGGCTGCCGAAGTTTCTGGCGGGCGCGAGCTGGAGGTCACCTGAAGGTAGTCCGATCGGATACGCCGGGCCTCTGCCGATGCCGAGGCCAACACCGAAGCGACGCGAAAACTGGATGCGGCGATCGACGTGGGACACCGGGCAGCGCGCACCGGGCGCGATCTGAGGGAGGTGCAGTGGTCGGAGCAAGCCCTCGTGCGAGCCTGAGGCAGCGGTTGCTGACGCGGCAGCAAGACCGACCGCGGCGAGCGCCACGCCGACCCTTCCACGTTTCACGACACCTGAATAGTAGTGGCCGTCGCTGTTGTTCTGGGACAGTGTCAGGGGTCACTCCAGAACATTGGCCCAAGCGAGCGCCCTCCCTGTCCGGATGTGACGTTCTCGCGGCGTGGCGCCGTATCTTGGTGAGATGAAACGAGCGCTCGTCATCGGCCCGTTGCTCCTCGCAATCGCGTTCGGTGCATCTGCTTGCGCCAGCGGCCACGCGGCGCGGACCGGAAAGAGTCGAACGAATCGTTCAAGCGTCGGGGTCGTGCATCGTCCGGCGAAGGGGCACCTCGTTGGAGTGGTGCACATCAACCACGGGGGAGCGGAACGCACGATCGCGAACGCAGGCGGCCTTATCGTCGTCTATGACCTCCGCGGCAGGGTCGTCGAGCGTCAGCGTGTTCATTCCGGCCACGACTTCAACCTCCGCCTCGCCCCTGGCCGCTACCGCCTCGGTTACGGTCAACGACCGCCGGACCGTCTCGGTGGCTGTCCCGCGCGGGTCGCAACGGTGCAACCTGGGCGAACAACGCACCAGAACCTATTACTCCAGTGCGACCTTCTTTAGCGAGATCGCCGGAACCCGCGGTCCGCCTCGTCCACGCTGCTCTCCTGCTTCATCTGCCAGTCCTTGCAGGCTCCTCCCCGAGAGAAGCGGCTGCATCGAATCCGACCCGTCTCAATCAGGAACGGAGCCGGGAAGGGTGCTTTAGGCGGAGCCGGGAGGCAGAATGTGACGGCTTGGCCACCTGCGTCGTATATGAGGAGAGATGAAGGCTAGAAGTGTCCTACTCGCGGTGTTGCTGCTCGCCTCGGTAGCGGGCTTGACAGCGTGCGGCGGCAGTAAGAAGGGAGGGGTCACGACGGCGATTTCGCCCGCGCCGACCCCACCGCCTCAGTCACGAACGACAACCGCTGACATCCGTGCCGCGCGGCGAAGCAGTGTCGATTTCAAGATCTTCCCGCTTCGCGTGTCTTCGATTCGCTGTCAGATCCCACGTGGCGGGCCGTACGTGCCAGGGAAGATGCGGCTCGACGGCACTTGCGCGACGCAGCTCCTCACCTACCACCCGCCGAAGGGAATCAAGGGTGGCCACGGCACCATCGGGATGGTTGAGGTCACCTTCACGGAACGCTGGCACTACCCGGCAGGGAGCAAGCGCTGGTGGCACGCCACCTACATCGTGCTTGTGCGCCGCGGGCACGTGCTGAAGCCGGATACGCATAGCACGGGCGCGACGCCGCCCCAGTCCTGGATCTAGCCCGGCCGCGGATGCGAGGCGATGACGCCTCAGGGGTACCCGTCCAAAGCCGCACTGACTGGCGCTGGCACCCCGCGGCGCCTCGCGCCGAAGCAGGCGAAGCGACTCCCGACCCCGGCCGCAGGCGGGGGCGGACCCCCCGCAGCCCGGCGTTAGCCGGGCAGCCGGAAGGGGGTTTGAAGGAACCGGACGGGGGGAGTGGAAGGAGCGGACCGGACGCCTGGGTCCAAGCAGACGTAGGTATAGCAAATCCGCTATGAGCAGGCGAAACTACTCACGCTAGCGTCATCCAGCTCGGCCGCCGCTGTAGTTCCGAGCGCGAGGGCCGTGGTCTGGGGGGCGGGCTTGGCCCGTTCTTTACCCCCCTCCGCCCCTGGGTTGAGAGCGCGTGGGTCGAGCGCCTGCGGCCGGAAGTTCACCCCCTATACCCCTGCGCTTCCTCTCTTTCCTTCCCTATGGCGTTCTCAGAAGCAAGCGAGTTGACCCAGGGTCGAGGCCCCTAAGGTCGCTCGTGGACGTGGAACACTTCTGCGACGACGCGGTCGCCAGCCTGCGACGGGCGAGGCGCACCTTCCCACTCCCAACGCTTGCCGAGGAAGTCGGTAACCGCACCCGGGGGTGGGATCTTCTCCAGCCCGAGGTCTGTCAGCGGGACGTTTTCGAGAACCTCTCCTAGCTCGCCTCCGGTGTGGTGAAGCTGGATGTTGATTGTTTGCGTCTCGTCGGTCACAGGTCGGAGGATACGTCGGGCTACGGTGGCCGGGTGAACGCTGGCTGGTGGACACTAATCGGTGTCGGTGCCGGGACGGTGCTCGGCTTCGTCGCCGGTCAGGGCGCCGAGTGGTTCCGGAGACGACGTCGCGGACGGGCGGCGGCGAGGTTGATCTGGAGTGAGCTGAGCCGCAGCGAAGCGCTTGCGGGTCAAGCCATCGAGTTCGGGCCGGGGCCGCCGCCGGTCGTGCCGCGCTTCGGCTTCTGGGAAACACACGCGGGCGCGCTCGCCGAGGTCGCGCATCCCGACGTGCTGATCGACCTAGAAGTCGCCTACGGCGCCGCCGAGACCCTCGGCAGAGCGCTCCTCACCGACGGAGAGTGGGATGAGTCCGGCGAGGTGACCTGGGAGGCCTGGGTGAGTCAGCTTCGGGACTGGATCACGGCGGGGAAGGGCGCCGTCGAACCCTACGCGAAGCGCCGAACGCTTCGCTCGATCCTGGGGCTTCCCGACCAACCCCTGGAGCTGCCCGAGGGGGGACGCCCGGTCGGCACGGCCGATGCACCGCTCGACTGAGGCCGCCGCACCTGTCCCGTTCGGCCATCTTGCGTCTCCCGCTCCCGCCCCGTAGCGTCAGGCCGGCCGGGCCTGAGTCGGCGCTGGCGGGCGAGGGCCGTGGCGCTAGTTGGCTAGAGCGAGCACCGGGTGGTACGTTCGGCGCGCATCTCGAAGCGAGGCGGCGTAGTGCTGGATGAGAGCGGAGTCACGGTTGACCCTTCGGCCGAAGCGGAATGGCTCAGGCGCTCCGCGTCTCTATACCGCCAGGTCTCCGAGCCGCTGAAAGCCCTTGCGGGCGCTGTGCGCGCAAAGGAAGCCCTCCCAGGGGACGAGAACGCCTGGCTGGCCGTTGAGGCTGCGACGCGGAATCTCCGTGACGCCGCCACCGCCGCGAAGTCCGGGCTTGGCGCGGCTCCGACACCGCGAACCACCGAGATCCGCAAAATTAACCGGGCCGTTTTCGACCACGCCGTGGCGGCAGCGGATGCGATAGACCACGGGCTGGAGACGCCGAACGAGTTTGAGGCTTCAGTTCGGCGAATGAACGAGGCGATGGCCAACATCAACGACCTCGCTGCGGCGACGAACAGGAGGTCGAAGGATCTGACGGCCTGGGCGGTGGCACACCAGCAGCCTGGGGCGGCTACGACCCGGCGCCGTCAGGCGATCCCGGCGCAAGTCAGGAGAGAGGTGTGGCGAAGAGACGAGGGGCGCTGCGTGGACTGCGGGTCGCGGGAGCGGCTGGAGTTCGACCACATCATTCCGGTCATCGAGGGCGGCAGTAACACGGCGCGGAACATCGAGCTTCGCTGCGAGTCGTGCAACCGGAGCAAGGGGGCCAGGATCTAAAGGCCGCCTACACACTTCCCTTCGCCCTGTCCTTGCTGCGTGCCTCAGGCCTCGTCTCTTTCCCCGGCGCCGGTCGGTGAACGCTCTGCGATGTCCTGAAGAACGTCCATTGCTTTGACTATCTGCCCGAGCGCCTTCTTTGCGATCGCTCTATCTTCGGCCCTCATCTTGCCGTCGTTCTCCTTCCAGTCCGCCGAGCGCATCGCCGTGATGGCGCGCACCGCGGATAGGCCGAGATCAATCCTGTCCCACTCGGCGCCGGCAGCCACGGCCGCCACAGCCTTCATATCCTCGGTCGACATCGCGGTCTCGACATCGAACTCGTCCTCCCACCACTCAAGCGTGTGTCCGGGGTCGATCGCCTGGCTGAGAAGGTGCCTCAGGTCGTCGAGCTGCGTGCGCCAGACTCGGGCGATCCCTCGGAGGGTGGCCAGCTCTCGTTCGCGTTCGCGCCGTTCCGCGCGTTCGTCGCGTTTCCGTTGGAACTCTTGTCGGTGATCCTCAATCTTGTAGGTGCTGAAGCCGCCTGCAAGCGCGCCCACCGTGGCCCCAGCGATTCCTGCGATCGCTCCAATCAGCGCTATCGCGCCTGGGCTGCGGATCGCGCCAAGCAATCCGAGCGCGAATGCTGGACAGCTCATCGACGAGAACTGTAGGCGCCGGGTCAGCTCGCTCCTTCACGCTTCGACCTTTCCTCGCCGCGCTTCCGGTCTGTCCGCGCCGGACACCTCCAGGACCGCACCATTTCGGTCCTAACGCCTTCCCGGCTCTCGCCCTGGACCGATCGATCCCTCGGATTTCGCGTTTAGACGAACCTTCCACTACTTCTGGTTCGCCTCTGACGAGGGCGTCCAGCTCTATATAGGGCGAGGAGTTCATTGGGACATATCTGTACGAACGGAGCCGTACGGATCCCAGGCCGCAAGTGCCGCCGAAAGGTCGTTGTGACGCTTGAAGTCCTCGGCGAGCCAGTCCGCGTGGGCGTCCGAACCCAACCGCGCCTCCTTTACGTTCTGCGACCGTCGCCCAGCCACTCCGAGATGCTCCTCAAGCTTCACCAGGTCCTCCGACGAGACCGTCTCGACCCGCCTCAGTCCGGTCCGCTTCCGGCGGAGCGTGATCAGGCCGTGCGTGTCTAACGCGCTTAGCATCCGGCGCACGTGGCGGTCGCTGTAGAGGCCGTCGAGCTTCATCGTGACGTACCGGCTCGACGCTTGGACTTCCTCGGTTCCCCGGACGATGGCCTGCGCCGCAACGAGGCAATAGACGTCCCGCCCCGCAGCACCAAGCCCCCCGCCCTGTACCCAAAGGTTCGACCGCACGACGGGTTCGTGGGGCGTCCCCCAGAGAGCACGGTCGGGAGAACGGATGGCCCGCAGCATCGGGCACGTAGCCTCGCAGTCGTCATCGCAGTAGCCGACGAACTGCTCCCGCAGGCTCGATGTCGAGTGGTTGCCGGTACGGGGCCGCGGGTCCCGGCAACAGCCTGAGAGGATGGCTTGCCCGTCGGGCGGGTGGTAGGCGAATGCCACTCCGCGACGCTGTTGCTTGCGGAGGCGGCGAACAGGATTCGTTGACGTCGCTTCGAGCGGCATCTTCAGCACGATCTCCTCGGCGACGTCTTGGGGCACGTCCTGAAGTCTCAGCTCGGCGGCAACTGCGATCGACCCCAAGAGCACGGCGTTGGTTCCGGGCAGGAGCGGTCCCTCGACTGCGAGCCGCCGCTTAGCAAGGTTCGGGATTACCTCGGCGGTGAGCGTGCTCACGTTGCCCCCGGCGGCCGGAGTAGGTGTGCGGTCTCCTCGCCGCAGCGGACGCAGAGCCATACGGCGGCGAGCTGGTCGTGGTCGATCTCTCGCCGGAGGCTCCGCCGATGCGGGCACGTCCGTGCGAGTTCCGCCGTGATTCGCTCGGGCGGACAGATGCGCGGCTTGCGCGGTCGCCGCTGACGGAGCGTTTGCTGCTGGCCGACGACGCAGTGTTCGGTCACGGCCGTTCCCCCGGTGGCACGCTGGTGGCACACACGGAGCGGCACGGAGCGTTATGCGGCGGGTCCGCGTTGAAGTGCCCCTTTGAGTTTGTGACGCCCGAAACGGCTTGGCTGTGCGCCGGAGCGTGACGGTTCGTGATGGAGCTAGCCGGACTCGAACCGGCGACCTCCTGGGTGCGATCCAGGCGCTCTCCCAGCTGAGCTATAGCCCCGCGGCGGCTCAGTGTAGCTAGGCGTCTGCCGAGCCGCCCTCCGCCGACGCGCCCTGCGATGCCTGTTCCAGCAGGCGTCCCTCGCGGATCGTCCGCTCCATGTCTTTCGACTGTTCGCGGTACCAGCTCCCGTCCTCGAACTCGATCGCGGGATAGTTCTTCTGCCCCGTGTGCTCGATCATGACTTCGCGCTTCTTCCGCGAATGCGGGCCCGGGACGCGCTCGTACTCGATGCCCATGTCCATGAGCGCCTTCTCGACGCGCCAGCAGGGATGGCCTTTGATCTTCACCCACTGTCCGGTACAGCGGTGCAGCTTCACCGCCATCTCGCACCTCCTCCTCCTCGTTCGCCCCGACGACGGTCCTACGATACGAGGGTGCGCGCGGTTTTCGCAATCCGTCCGCCTGAGTGGGGCGAGACGCTCGCGATCCTCCAATCGGTGAGCCTGCCGGACGGGCCGGAGCAGGTGCGGGCACGCGTGATCGAGGTCGAGGGGGAGCGCGTGACGATCGACTTCCCAACGCTCGAGGGCGAGACAAGCGCAGAGCAACTTCTCGCCGCGTGCGTTGCCGGCGAATGGGCGGATCGCGGCGACGTCGAGTACTGCCGCCTCGTCGAGGTGGACTGGCCGGCCGGGCTGCCTGGGCCGGCCTTCCCCGCAGAGCCGGGTATCTCGGTCGGTGCGATCGTCAAGCCGGCTCTCGGGTTGACTTCGGCTGAGGCCGCCACGCTCGCCGCGGAGCTCGCCGCCGGCGGTGCCGTCCTCGTCAAGGACGACGAGCTGCAGCGGTCGTCAGCGGAGCGGGTCCGCGCCGTGAACGCCACGATCCCCGGGGACGTCCTCTACGCCGCGAACGTGACCGGCGCCGACGTCGAGGCGATCGTCGAAGCTGGAGCACGGGCTCTGATGGTCAACGCGTTCCTCGCCGGACTCGGCTCGATCGCGCGGCTCCGCGCGTACGGGCTGCCGATCTTCGTCCACCGCGTCGGCTCGGCCTTCCTTCGCCGCGGCGGCCCGGTCTCGGTCTCCGCGCGCGTCCTTGCCGAGCTGACGCGGCGCCTCGGGGCCGACTACGTCCAGGTCGGATCCTTCTCCCCGCGCACGTTCGACACCGACGACGAGGTGCGGGAACAGATTTCGGCGGCACGTCCGGCGACAGCCGTGATCGGCGGCGGCGTCGGGGCGGACAACATCCGGGAGCAGCTCGAGCGGGCAGGCACGCGGGACGGCGTGATGCTCCTGCTCGGCTCGGCCGCGTATGCGCATCCGAACGGCGTGCGCGCGGGCGTGGCAGCCGCGGTCGAAGCGATCCGCTAGGCCGCGAAGAGCGTCAGATCGGGTTCGATCTCGCCGCGCAGCACGGCGAGATCGACGGTGACGCAGCGGATGTCGCGGGACTCCGCGAGCGCCAGGGCCTGGGGCTTCAGCCGCTGGCCCACGAGGATCCCGCGGCAGCCGGCCTTCGCCGGATCGCGGCGGATGAACTCGAGGTAGCGCGTGAGCTGCTCGACGGCCTCGATCGTCCCGACCCGCTTGACCTCGACGGCAACCCACTCGCCGGCGTCGTCGTGGCACATGAGGTCGACCGGGCCGATCTCCGTCTGCCACTCGCGCCGCACGAGCGTCAACGGCTCCCCGAGCGCCTCGGGCGCGGCAGCGAGCGCCTCCTGCAGGTCGCGCTCGACGCCGTCCTTTTGCAGCGCCGCGGACTCGCCCATGTCGTGCGCGACATCGCTCAGCACCTCGAGCAGGCGGATCTCGAGCGCGTCCTCGCTCTTCGGCTTCGTCACCAGCAGCCGGTCACCCTCGTCGGCGACGAACGTCGGCGCGGTCATCCAGTTGAGCGGCTTAACTTTGTAACTCCCCGAATCGTCCCAGATCATGACGGTGCCGTCCCCTTTGATCATCACCAGGCGGACAGCCTCGGGGAGGAAGGCGGCAGCGCGGCCCTGGTAGTTCACCTCGCAGCGGGCGACGATCAGGCGCACCGGCGGAAACTACTGTCCGTTTCGGACGTGTCTCCTCTAGCAACGGCTCGCCGATGGCGAGTCGAAAGCCATGCCGCGTGTGCCTGACCGTTATGGGTAGGGAGGCGGTTCAGGGGAGGGACTTTCGCCCGGGCCGGGTCCCTCCGTCCGTCGGGCCGTTGCCGCACCCGGCAGTGGTATCGCTGTCTCTACGGGACTGGGCCACTCGCCGCATTCCGGACCCGTTGATGGTGGGCCGAGCGGTCGCACTCCGCCTTTGCCGATCGGTAGCCCTCTAGCTCGTAGGCCCGCTTGCCGGCTTCGTGGATGTGGCTGGGGTGGAGTGGGCCTGGGTGGGTGCGATCTTTTCGATTGTGTTGGTGAGGGCTTTGATGTCGGCGTTGGTGAGGTGTTGGGCGAAGTGTCGTTGGATACCGTCTCGGTGGTGGCGGCGGGCGTCTTCCAGCGTTTCTGTGCCTTTGTCGGTGAGGACGATCAGGATGGTGCGGCGGTCGTTTTCGGGGCGGGTGCGGTGGACGAGCCCTGCTTCTTCCATGCGGTCGACGACTCGGGTGAAGCCGCTCTTGCTGTAGAGGATCCGCTCGGCGAGCTCGTTCATCGGGATGCCCTCGGGCGACTCTTCGAGGTGGACGAGGACGTCGTACCAGCGCTGGGAGATGCCAACGGCCTGCTCGAGCTCGGCGTCGAGCCGGTCCAGCAGCGCGAGTGCGCTCTCGACGTAGAGGCGCCAGGCCCGCAGCCGCTCCGGCGCGGGACTTGACAAGGATTGTTCCTCATGAGATAGTCCGCTCTGCAACTGTTTCTTCATTAGATGGTTGCGGATCATATCATCAACAAGCGAAGGGAGCAGGCAATGGCCACCATCGCTCCGGAACGAGCACAGTCCGGATACGCGCTGCACGAGAACGAGGGCGAAGCGTTCTGGCTGCTCGGGATGCTGCAAACGATCAAGATCGGCCAGGACGACACCGGCGGGGCATACGGCCTGGCCGAGATCGTCGCTCCCGAGGGCGTCGGCTCGCCCTGGCACGTCCATCCCGAGGAGGACGAATGGTTCTACGTCCTCGAAGGCGCGGTCACCGTCTGGATCGGCGACACCCGCCTCTCCTTGAAGGCCGGCTCATTCGCGTTCGGCCCCAAAGGCGTTCCGCACACCTTCTACGCCGAGGCAGGCGGAGTGAGGGCACTGGTTGGCTTCGCGCCGGTGCAGTTCGAGGGATTCCAACGGGAAGTCGGCGAGCCCGCTCCCGAGCGCGTCCCGCCCCCGCCCATGGAGGGCCACCCGGACGTGGAGCGGCTCGCCCCGATTGCCAAGCGCAACGGGTTCGAGATCCTCGGCCCCCCAGGCCCACCGCCCGGCCACTAACAGACCCACCTCCGCGCGCCCGCTCGCACACACCGAGTGGGCGCGCAGCGAACTGCAAGCCTCGCCGAGATGGGCTGGGACTCTGGCACGGAGACCGTCCCCTTGCCCGAGTGTCTCTGTCGTTCCGGGACACTGTCAGGGGACATTACGAGCACTGGCCGAAGCGAGGCTCTTCCGAGCCTGGAGTCACCTAGCTAATGCAGTTGAGCGGCTTGTAGCCGCCGGCATCGTCGTGGACGAGCACCGAGCCGTCGCCTTTGAGGATGAGCAGCCGCACGGCCTCGGGCAGTACAGCCGAGACGCGGCCGGAGTATGCGACTTCGCAACGGGCGACGATGAGGCGCACGCCGCGCAACCTACTGGCCGTTTCGGACAGGTCCTTTCAGCCGCTGCGCTCGACGCGCGAGCCGCCGACGGTCGCTTCCTCGCCGTCGTCGAAGCGCACCCATGCCTTGCCGTTGCCGTCGTAGTCGGGCGACCAGACGAGGAGCGTCGCGTCGCGCCCACCGACGCGGACGCGCTCGGTGCCCTCCTCCTCCGCACCGCTCCAGACGCGCACGAACGGGTTCTCCCGGCGTTCGCGCCCGATCGTCGTCTCGTCGGCGTGTCCCGGGAGGACACGCGTCGTGTCGGGCAGCTCGAGCAGAACCTCCATCACCGACTGCCGCACGGCCGCCACGTCACCGCCGCCGACCGCATCGCGGAAGAGCGTGTCGCCAGTCGCGACCACCTCGTCGTCGACGACGAACGACAGGCCGTCGTCGGAGTGCCCGGGAGTCGCGAGGGCCCGCACGCGCGTGTCGTCCCACCTCCACTCGCCCGGCTCGGCGAGCACCGGAATCGCGTACCGGCGCACGAGCTCGTCCTCGTTCACGACGTGGTCGTGGTGCGAGTGCGTGCGGAGGATCGCGACCGGCGTCACCCCCCACCGCTCGACCGTCTCGATCAGCGGCGCGACGTCGGCTCCCGAGTCGACGAACAGTGCAGGCCCGCCTTCGGCTGCGATCAGAAAGGCGTTGCTGAGCCACTCGGGATGCGTGCTCTTCTCAACGAGCATGGCGGTAACCTAACTGCGTTCCCCACGAGGAGGATTGATGGCCGGCCTGTGGTCACGCACGACGATGATCGTCAAGTCGAAGTACTCGAAGGTTCTCAACAAGGCGGAGAACCCGACCGAGACGCTCGACTACTCGTACGAGCAGATGCTCGAGCAGCTGCAGAACGTGAAGCGCGGCGTGGCCGACGTCGTCACCTCCAAGAAGCGGATCGAGCTGCAGCAGCAGAAGCTGGAGCAGAACGTCGTCAAGCTCGAGACCCAGGCCCGTCAGGCAGTGGCGGCGAACCGCGAGGACCTCGCCCGGCAGGCGCTCGAGCGCAAGACGCTCGCGCAGACGCAGCTACAGGACATGGACGGGCAGGTGAAGCAGCTCGAGGACCAGCAGGAGAAGCTGATCGCGGCCCAGCAGCAGCTCGAGACCCGCATCGAGTCCTTCCGCTCGCAGAAGGAGATCCTCAAGGCGCAGTACTCGGCCGCGGAGGCCCAGGTCAAGGTCGGCGAGGCGGCGACCGGGATCGGCGAGCACATGCAGGACACCGGACTGGCCATCCAGCGCGCCAAGGACAAGACCGAGGAGATGCAGGCGCGCGCCTCTGCGATCGACGAGCTCACCTCCACCGGCGCACTCGAAGACTTCACCGCGGGCGACCAGACGCAGCTCGACCGCGAGCTCTCCCAGATCTCCTCCGCCTCGCAGGTCGACGACGAGCTCGCGAAGCTCAAGGCGGAGGTCGGATCCGGCACGCCGCAGAAGGAGATCGCGCCCGGCGATGCCGAGCCCGCACCTGAGCAGCCTCCCGCCGCCGCGGAGCCGGCAGCCGCACCGGCGGCCCCCGCGGCGGACACCGAGCCGGCGGCGCAACCGGCCGAGGAAACCACCGAGTCCTGACCCGGTTCGGCGACATCCTCTTCGGCCGCAAGAAGCTGCAGGGGCCGGCGGCGGAGAAGCTGTTCGCACTCTCGACGGCGGCCGTGACGCTCGACACCGAGTGCTCGCTCAAGACGGCCGGCGACGCCGCGCTCATCTTCAAGCCGCTCTCGGCGGGCGAGTTCAGCTCGAGCGAGAGCGATGCGGAGGAGCTGCTGCGGGGCGTCGCCCGGGACTCCGGCTCCACGATCGACCGCAAGACCGACTCGTTCGGCTTCCAGTGGGTGATCGTCCACGACGCGCAGCTCGAAGACCAGGTCGCGGGCGTCCATACGCTCGCCTCGGAGCTCGAGGACCACGGTTTCGGCGGCCAACTCCTCGCAGCGGCCTTCCGCTTCGACGGCTCCGCGTTCGGCTCCGGCCACCCGGTCTACTGGATCTACGGCTTCAAGACCGGCACGTGGTGGCCGTTCGTCCCGACCGGCGAGAAGCAGGAGCGGGACAACGCGGAGGAGCTCGAGCTCAAGGCGAAGCTCGAACCCGAGCTGCCGATCGAGCCCGACCTCAGCAAGTGGCTCGCGCTCTTCGACGCTCCCATTTAGGCGCTTCAACCAGAACCCTGCGAAGGGCCGGAGGCTCGCGCAGCGGGCTTAGCCGGAGGCCGGACTGCGCTCGCGCCGGCCTCTGCCGCGCGCGAGCGCACGAGGCAGGCCTCCCGACAAGAGCATCGAAAGCAAGAACAGCACGGAGCGGGCCGGAAACCGCGATTTCCGGCCCGCGGAGTTCCGTTTCTCCAGCGAGCGAAGCGCCAGCTTCGCTCGCTACGAGACTGGCTTGCCCATCTCGCGGGCGATCTCGGAGAGAGCCGCGAGGCGCTTCTCGAGTGGCGGGTGATCCATCATCCACTCGCTCATGTTCGTCTTCCAGTTGGTCGGGATGATGAAGAACGCGTTCATGCCCTGCACCTCGCGCAGGTCGCGCTGCGGGATCTGCGCGATGTTGCTCGAGATCTTCTGGAGCGCGCTCATGAGGTTCTCGGGCGCGCCGGTGATGATCGCGGAGCCGCGGTCGGCCGCGTACTCGCGGTAGCGCGAGATCGTCCGGATCAGGATGAAGCTGATCGCGTAGACGACGACCGAGACGAGGAAGACGATCAGCCAGACGGGCACCTGATTGTTGTTGCTGTTGTTCCGACCGCCGCCGAAGCCGCCGAACATGCCGGCGTAGAGCCCGAAGCGGGTCAACAGCGCGGCGAGCATCGCGAAGAAGCTCGCCACCGTCATCACCAGGACGTCCCGGTTCGCGATGTGCGAGAGCTCGTGGCCGAGAACGGCCTCGACCTCCTGCGGCTCGAGACGGCGCCAGAGCCCAGTGGTCACCGCGACTGCGGCGTGCTTCGGGTTGCGGCCCGTCGCGAACGCATTCGGAACGTCGCTGTCGACGACCGCGATGCGTGGCTTCGGGAGGTTCGCCATCGCGCAGAGGCGCTCGACCATCGCGTGCAACTCCGGCGCCTGCTCGGCCGTGACGATCTTGGCCCCGGACGCCCTGAGCGCCAACTTGTCAGACGTGTAGTACTGGAAGAAGGCGAGGCCGATGATGATCACGAGCATCGCCACGAGCCCGAAGTGGAGGACGCTGAACAGGACGACGGCGAAGACGACGTAGAGCAAGCCGAGTAGCGCACCCGTGAAGATCATCCGCAGCGACAGCCCGCGGTCGCGTCCGAAGCTTCTGCGTTCCATGTCCCTAATGGTACTCAGCCGGGATGATCCACCGGTTCCCGCAGCCCCTCGTCTTAGCGGTTCATTAGAGTCCTCCGCGGTGCGCCACCCAGCAGTCATCGTCGCTGCCGCTGCGCTTGGCGCCGTCGCGCTCGCCGGTTGCGGCTCCGAAGGAGTCACCACCCCGACGCCCAACACGGTGATAGGCACCGTCTCGTCGGCGCCGTCGTTCCCGGTCGTCCCGGCCTTCAAGCTCAAGGGAGACCCGACGAAGGGCAGCGCCGTGTTTGCGAGCAGCGGGTGTGGAGGCTGTCACACACTTGCTGCCGCCCACGCGACCGGCACGGTCGGGCCGAATCTCGACGAGCTGAAGCCCAATTACCGCGCCGTCACCGCGCAGGTGACGAACGGCGGCTCCGCGATGCCGTCGTTCAAGTCGAAGCTCAGCGCACAGCAGATCGCGGACGTGGCCGCCTACGTGGTCACCTCGACCGGCGGCACGGCACCGTAGAGCTTCCGGCCGCGTTTCCGGCGCACGTCGCCGCCTTCGCGCTCGACCTCGACCGGACGCTCATCGCCGAGGACGGAGTCCTTCGGCCGCGCACCCGGGAAGCACTGGGGCGCACAAGGGCGACCGGCGCCCACGTCGTCGTCGTGACCGGGCGGATGTACCGTGCGGTGAGCCCGTACCTCGAGCAGGCACAGCTCGACGATCTGGTCGTCTGCTATCAGGGCGCCGTCGTCGCCGACCCGGCCACGGGCGAGTTCCTGCTCCACGCCCCGATCCCGCTCGCCGAGGCGCGGGAGGCGATGGACGCCGTGCTCGCGGCCGGCTTTCACCTCAACTGCTACCTCGACGACCTGCTCTACGTCGCGGAGGTGACGCCGGAGGCGCGGCGCTACGCCGACTTCCAGCAGCTCGACATCCACGCCGTCGGCGATCTTCGCGCGTGGCTCGACCGCGACCCGACCAAGCTCGTCGCGGTCGGCGACCCGGACGCGCTCGACGAGCTTGAGGGGGAGCTCGAGCCGCGCTTCGCCGGCCGCCTCTTCATCTCCAAGTCGCTGCCGTACTTCCTCGAGTTCACGCATCCGGACGTGAGCAAGGGGAGCGGGTTGGCGTTCGTCGCGGACAGGCTCGGCTTCGGGCCGAAGGAGACGGTCGCGTGCGGTGACGGCGAGAACGACCGCGAGCTGCTCGACTGGGCGGGCTTCGGCGTCGCCGTGGCCAACGCGCACGAGGACGTTCTCGCGCGCGCCGACCTCGTCATCCCCTCCGTGCAGGAGGAAGGCGTGGCTGTTCTCCTCGAGGCCTACTTAGACTCAGTCACGTGATCGACGCACGCGCCGCACGCAACGAGCCGGACGAGTACCGGCGCCGCCTGGCCCGCAGGGGCGCCGGCGAGACGTTCGACGCCTGGCTCGCCGCCGACGAAGAGTGGCGCGAGCTCGTGCCCCGCGTCGATGACCTCCGCTCCCGCACGAAGGTGAAAGGCAAGCCGACGCCGGAGCAGCTCGAGGAGCTGCGGGGGATCAAGGAGGAGCTGCAGGCTGTGGAGCGCGAGCTTGCCGACGCCGAGGCGACGCGCGACGAAGTTGGACTGCGAATCCCGAACGTGCCCGCCGACGACGTTCCCGACGGCGCAACCGAGGACGACGCGCGCGTCGAGCGCGTCGTCGGCGACCCGCAGCAGCTCTCTGACCCGAAGGAGAGCCTCGAGCTCGGCCGCTTCGACATGGATCGAGCGGCGAGAATGAGCGGCGCACGCTTCGGCTACTGGATCGGCGACACCGGCCTGCTTGCGCTCGCGCTGTACCGCTACGCGCTCGACAACCTGGCGGCAAAGGGCTTCGTCACGGTCCTTCCGCCGGTGCTCGTACGAGAGGAGGCGCTGATAGGGACGGGCGCCTTCCCCACCGACGAAGACAGCGTCTATGCGCTCCCGGCGGACAATCTGTATCTCTCGGGTACAGCGGAGATCCCACTCGCGAGTCTTCATGCGGGCGAGATACTCGAGGCTTCCGAGCTCCCTCTTCACTACGTCGCCTTCTCGCCGTGCTTCCGCCGCGAAGCAGGCGCGGCGGGGAAGGACACCCGCGGGATGATCCGCGTCCACCAGTTCAACAAGGTTGAGCAGTTCGCGCTGACGGTGCCCGAGCAGTCCTGGGACGAGCACGAGCTGCTGCTCGCGAACACCGAGGAGCTCGTGCGGGGCCTCGGCCTTCCCTATCGCGTCGTCACGCTTCCGGCGGGCGATATGGCCGCGCAGGCGGTGAAGACGAACGACGTGGAGATCTGGTTCCCGAGCCAGGAGCGCTACCGCGAGGCCGCTTCGATCTCGAACACGACCGACTTTCAGGCCCGGCGGTTGGGCATCCGCTACCGCGAGGGTAAGAGCCCCGAGCCACTCCACATGCTCAACGGAACGGCTGTGGTCGACCGGATGGCGCTGGCCGTCCTCGAGAACTTCCAGGGCGACGTGCCAGACGTGCTACGCGGGTACGGCGCGCCCGAACGCGTCACTCCCTAGCGAGCCACTTCTTCGCGAGCCGCTTCTGTGCGCGCGTCAGCCACGCCTCCTCGACGAGGTCGCGCAGCTCGTCGCGGTCGAGCCGGTCGAGGTCGGGTATGCGCATGAGCACGGCCGAGTAGCCGCTCCAGTGTGGCGTCGTGAAGTAGATCCCGCGCGAGTCGGAGAGGAGCATCTCCTTCACGCCGAGGTCGGCGACCCGGAACGCGAGCACGTCGACCAGCCGCTCGCCGGTCTCGGGGTCCACCGCGTCCTTCCGCGGCCCGCGGTGGAAGCAGAACATGTTCCCGTGCACGAGGTAGGTCGGACGCCCGTCTTCCACCTGTTTGGTCGCCTCGGGCATTCTGAGCGCGAGCTCGTCGAGATCTTGCATCGTCGCCACGGCTGCGACACTAGACGCCGCGGCGGGGTGCCGGAGCGGTCGAACGGGGCGGTCTTGAAAACCGTTGAGCCTCACGGCTCCGTGAGTTCGAATCTCACCCCCGCCGCTTCCTGCCGCGCCCTCTGTAGCGTTCTCCGCCATGACGACGGGAGACGAGCTCCGCGGCCTGATGCGGCTCTGGCCGCACGGTGTCTCGATCCTCAGCGTCGATGTCGACAGCGATCGGATGGGCGTCACCGTCTCCTCCCTCGTCTCGCTCTCGCTCGAGCCGCCGCTCGTCGGGGTCTCGATCGGGAAGGACGCCTCCTGCTACGAGCTCCTCCGCAGCGCGGGCCGCTTCGCCGTCAGCCTCCTCGGCTCCGAGCAGGAGGAGCTCGCGCGCCGCTTCGCCGCCGGCTACCCGCCGATCGTCCACTGGCAGGGCGTCCCGACCCGCGAGGGGCGGGTCGCGCCGCTGATCGAGGGCGCGCTCGGCTGGATCGAGGCCGAGACGCAAGCCGAGGCGGACGCCGGCGACCACACGTTCTTCATCGCCGACGTCCTTTCGATCGAGCACGGCCCCTCGCACCATGCGCTCGTCTACCGCGAGAGCAACTACCACTCCGTGTGAGCGTAGGCTCGACGGAGCTCACCAAAGAGCGAAGGCGCCGGCTTTGCCGGCGCCGGGAGCGGGCATGATCGAGGCCGTTGTCTTCGACCTCGACGGTGTGCTGCTCGCCTCCGAGGAGGTGTGGGACGCGGTGCGCGAGCGGTACGTGCGCGAGCGAGGCGGCCGGTACGACGAGCAGGTGCAGCGGGCGATGATGGGAATGAGCGCGCCCGAGTGGTCCACCTTCCTCCGCGAGGAGGCTGGAGTGCCGGACGATCCGGACACGATCAACCGCGACGTCGTCGCCGGGATGCTCGAGGCGTACGCGCGCGAGTTGCCGCTCCTTCCCGGTGCCGCGGAGACGGTGCGGCGGGTGGCTGCCTCGTTTCCGCTCGCCCTCGCGTCCTCCTCGAACCGCGAGGTGTTCGAGACGGTGCTCGAGCTCGCCGGACTCGCCGACTGCTTCCAGGCCACCGTCTCGTCGGAAGAGGTCGAACGCGGCAAGCCCGCGCCGGACGTGTACCTAGAGGCCGCCCGGCGGCTTGGTGTCGCGCCGGAGCGGTGCACTGCGGTCGAGGACTCCCACTCGGGTATCCGCTCGGCGAAGACGGCCGGCCTGCGCGTCGTCGCGATTCCGAACCCGAGCTATCCGCCCGACGAGGAGGCGCTGCAACTTGCGGACGCCGTCGTCGGCTCGCTCGACGAGCTGACGGTGACCGTGCTGCGGGGCTAGATCAGCTGCTCGCCCCGCGCGTCGAAGGCGCGGATCCCCGGCGCGATCGAAGAATCGAAGTCCTCGCGGAACATGGTGAAGATCGTGACGTCGCGCAGCGGACCGGCCTCGCGCGCCGGCAGGCGCCGCCGCAACGTCGCTTCCTCCAGGAAGCCGAGCTTGCGCGGAACGCCGAAGCTCGCCTGGTTCTGCGGCTCGATCCGGATCTCGATCCGGTCCGCTCCGCACACCTCGAAGCCGACCCGCGTCAGCGCTGCACTCGACTCCGCGACGAACCCCTGCCTCGTCGCGCTCGCGCGGATCCAGTAGCCGATCTCGAGCCCGCCCGGCCCGATGCGCGGATGAAGCCCGGTGCCCCCGAGCACCCTCGTCTCGTCGGCGGTGAAGATCCCGCAGGTGAAGTTCTCACCGGAATCGAAGTTGGCGCGGAACTGCTTGATCAGCTGCGTCTTCTCCTCGAGCGTTTGCGGCTCCTGGTGCGCCCACGGCATCCACGGCCGCAGGTGCTCGAGGCTCGAGTCGATCGCCTCCTTCAGCTGCGACGCGTCGCGCGGCTCGTAGCAGCGGACGACGAGCCGCTCCGTCTCGATCCGGTACGGAGCCGGCGGGCCTTCCCAGCTCACACCACGCGCCCGACGAGGACGCAGCCGTTCAACGTGGGGGAACCCATGGTTCCCCCACGAGCCCCCTCCTTAGGGGACTCCATCACACCACGCGCCCGACGAGGACGCAGCCGTTCAACGTGGGGGAACCCATGGTTCCCCCACGAGCCCCCTCCTTAGGGGACTCCATCACACCACGCGCCCGACGAGGACGCAGCCGTTGTGTCCGCCGAGGCCCATCGCGTTCGAGAGGGCGACCTCGACCTGCATCTCGCGCGCCTCGTTCGGCACGTAGTCGAGGTCGCATTCGGGATCAGGGTGGACGTAGTTCATCGTCGGCGGGAGGACGCCGTCGCGGAGGGCCAGGACGCACATCATCGCCTCGATCGCGCCCGCGGCTCCGAAGCAGTGTCCGGTGACGGACTTCGTCGAGGTGACCGCGAGCCGGTACGCATGCTCGCCGAAGACCTCCTTGATCGCTCGTGTCTCGGCCGCGTCGCCGAGCGGCGTCGAGGTGCCATGGGCATTGATGTAGCCGACCCGCTCGGCCTCGACGCCCGCGCGGCCGAGCGCGCCACGCATCATCTCCGCGACGCCGACCGACTCGGGATCCGGCTGCGCGAGGTGGTGCGCGTCGTTCGACATCCCGTAGCCGAGGATCTCCGCGTAGACGGTCGCACCACGACGCTCGGCGGCCTCGAGCTCCTCGAGCACCAGCACACATGCGCCCTCCCCCATCACGAAGCCGGCCCGCGTCGCGTCGAAGGGGCGCGACGCCCGCGGCGGGTGCTCGTCCTCCGCCGCGAGGCCGCGCATCGCGCAGAAGCCCGCCAGGATGAGCGGGGTGACGGCAGCTTCGGCGCCGCCGGCGAGAACAGCATCGGCGTCGCCACGTTTGATGACCTCCGCCGCCTCGCCGACCGCGGTCGAACCGGTCGCGCACGCGGAAACGGGCGCGTAATTCGGGCCGCGGAAGCCGAGTGCGATCGCGATCTGGCCGCTGGCCGTGTCGACGAGCACGTTCGGGATGAAGGTCGGCGCGATGCGGTCGGGGCCGCGCTCGCGCAGCACGTCCACCTGCTCGACGATCCCCATGATCCCGCCGATCGCCGTGCCGAAGAGGATCCCCACCCGGTCCGGCGAGTACGCGCCGTCGAGCCGCGCGTCGGCCACGGCCTCCCGCGCAGCACCGAGCGACAGGAGGACGTTGCGGTCGAGTCTGCGCGCATCCTTCGGCGGGGCGACCTGGCTCGGGTCGAAGTCCTTCACCTCAGCAGCGATCCGCACCGGGAACTCGCTCGCGTCGAAGGAGCGGATGAAATCGATGCCGCTCTTGCCGGCGACAGCCGCGCGCCACGTCGACGGCGCATCGGCGCCGATCGGCGTCACAGCGCCGAGCCCGGTCACGACCACCCGCCGCATCCCGCGAAGTTAGACGAGCGCCGGCGGCGTAGGTTGCGGGACTACGCCGTCTCCGCGACGGCTGCGTCGACCAGCACCGCGTACACGCTCGTCGGCGCGGTCTTCCCCTTCATCAGCAGCTCGCCCTGCGCCTCGACCGGGATTCCGTCGGCGATGCCCTTGCGGGTGTTCTCGTCGATCAGGATCGGCCGGCCAAGCTCCTTGGTGTGTGCCTCGAGACGCGCTGCCACGTTGACGGTGTCGCCGACGCACGTATACGTCGCGCGGTTCTGCGTCCCGGTGTAGCCCGCAACGACGCGGCCGGAGGCGATCCCGACTCCGATCTGGATCTGCACCTTGTCGCGCGCCGCCTGCTCCTCGTTGAACAGCCGGATCAGCTCGACCATCTGGCGAGCCGCGAGCACGGCCGCCTGCCGGTGGTCATCCCGCGGCTCCGGCGCTCCGAAGATCGCCATCAGGCCGTCGCCGACCATCTGATTGACGATCCCGCCTTCGCCCGTGATCGCATCCATCATCAGCAGGTAGTAGTCGTTGAGGAGCTCGATCGTCTCGGACGGTTCACGCGACTCCGAGATCGTCGTGAACGAACGGATGTCGCAGAACATCGCCGACGCCTCGACGTACCGACCGCCGAGCGAGAAGCCCGACGTGAGCAGGTCGTCCGCTACCTCCTTGGTCGCGAACTTGCTGATCAGCTCGCGCTGCTGGTCGCGGAGGTGCTTCTTCTCGAGGCTCGCGTTGATCCGTGCGTTCAGCAGCACCGGGTTGACAGGCTTCGTCAGATAGTCCTCGGCACCCATCTCGAGGCATCGCACGACGCTGTCGAGCTCGTCGAGGGCCGAGGTCACGACCACGGGGATGTCACGGAGCAGCGGGTCGTCCTTCAGCTTCGCCAGCACCTCGTAGCCGTCGAGCTCGGGCATGAGCACGTCGAGCAGCACGAGGTCGAACTTCTGCCGCCGCAGAAGATCGAGCGCCTCACCGCCGTGCTCGGCGAAGGCGACGGTGTGCCCATCCTGCTCGAGGCCGCGGGCGAGCATGAGCCGGTTCACCCGGTTGTCGTCGACGATGAGGATCGTGCCTGCGGCAGGAGCGGGCGAGCTCACGCGGGCGATTTCGAAACAAGGGCGGACAGGGCTTCCTCGAGCGGCCGGTACTCCTGCTGGACCCGGTCGACGAGCTCCGAGGCGCCGTCGAGCTCGTCGGCCTTCGCACGCTGCTCGAGCATCCGGCACAACTCCGCGAAGTCTTCGGCGCCGAGCGTGGCGCCGTTCGACTTCAGAGTGTGCGCGGCGCGCCGCAGCTCCTCGGCGCTCCCCTCGGCGAGTGAGCTGCGAAGCGTTGCCATCAGCCCCGGCGCATCGGCGAGAAACGCGTCGATCACCTCTCCGAGGAAGTCGTCGCCGCCGAGGTCACGCAGATTCTTGATTGCGCCGTCGTCGAGGCTGACGTACTCGACCGGCTTCGATCGGCCGTTGCCGTTACCGAGCCGCTTCACACGCTTCAGGGCCGCGGCGAGCTCCTCCGCGCGAATCGGCTTTGCGACGTAGTCGTTCATGCCGGCCGCGAAGCACGCCTCGCGATCCTCGGGGAGCGCGTTCGCCGTCATCGCGACGATGTGCGGGCGGGTCTCGGCCGGCCAGCGCTCGCAGATCCGGCGCGTGGCGTCGAGCCCGTCGAGCTCCGGCATCTGCACGTCCATCAGCACGACGTCGTACGGCTGCCGCTCGAGCGCTTCGATCGCCTCCAGGCCGTTCGTCGCCACGTCGGCGCGGTAACCGAGGCGCTCGAGGAGACGGAGTGCCACCTTCTGGTTCATGGCGTTGTCCTCCGCGAGCAGGATCCGCAGCGCCGACCTGGCACGCTTCCCGTCCGGCGCCGGCTCCACCGTCTCTTCGGCGGCCCCGCCGGCCGTGAGCAGCTGCACGAGCGTGTTGTAGAGCTGGGAGGCCTTGAACGGCTTGGAGAGCTGGGCGGAGAACACGGTCGACGTCTGCGCCTGCGGCAATCGCCCGAGCGAGGTCAGGAGTAGCAGCGGAAGCTCGGACTCGCTCCGCTGCCGGCGGATCTTCTGTGCGAGGGAGACCCCGTCCATGTCCGGCATCATCATGTCGAGCACGGCGATGTCGAACGACTCGCCCGTCGCGATCAGCTCGAGTGCGGCGGCCGGCAGCTCCACCGCGACCGGCTCCATCCCCCACGACCGCGCGTGCCGGCTGACGATCTCGCGGTTGGTCGCGTTGTCGTCGACGATGAGCATCCGCTTGCCGACGAGGTGCGGAAGGCCGTCGCCGAGCGCGATCTTCGTCGGAACATCGGCCGCTGCGGCGGGCAGCGAGATGCGGAACGTCGACCCCTTCCCCTGCTCGCTCTCGACCGAGATCGTGCCGCCCATCAGGTCGACGAGGCGCTTCGAGATCGCGAGCCCGAGCCCGGTGCCCCCGAAGCGGCGCGTGGTCGACGTGTCCACCTGGCTGAACGAGGTGAAGAGCCTGTCCATCCGGTCGCGAGGGATCCCGATCCCGGTGTCGCGGACGGCCAGCTCGACGCGGTACGAGCCCGGCTCGGTCGCCTCGGCGTCGACGAGCACCACAACCTCCCCGCCGTCGGTGAACTTGACCGCGTTCGAGAGGAGGTTCAGGAGCACCTGGCGCAGGCGCGCCTGGTCGCCGACGATCCCGGCCGGAGCACCCTCGTCGATCAGGCAGCCGAGCTCGATCTCCTTCTCCCAGGCGCGCGGGGCGACGATGTCCAGCGCACCTTCGACGCAGTCGCGCAGGCTGAAAGGCTCGCGCTCGAGGTCGAGCTTGCCTGCCTCGATCTTCGAGTAGTCGAGGATGTCGTCGATCACGTGCAGCAACGCGTCACCGCTCGTGTGGACGACCTCCGCGAATTCGCGCTGTTCGCCCGTCAGCTCGGTGCCGAGCAGAAGGTCGGTCATGCCGATCACGGCGTTCATCGGCGTTCGGATCTCGTGGCTCATGGTGGCGAGGAAGGCGCTCTTCGCCTGCGTCGCAGCCTCGGCCTCCTGGCGGGCGCGCTGAAGTTCGGTGATGTCGTGGTAGATGGCGTAGAAACCAACGTGCTCCCCGCCGAAGCGCAGCGGTACGAGCTCCATCTCGACGTCCAAGAGCTCGCCGCGCTTGCTCGAGCGACGTGTGATGCGACGGGTTCGACCCCGCTCGAGTGCCTCGACGGTGACGTCGCGACTCTCGCTTCGGAATTCGTCCGAGACGACGAGCTCCTCGATCGTGCGACCGGCTGCTTCGTCGGCGGTGTAGCCGAAGAGCGCCGCGGCGGCGGGATTCCAGCCGGTCACACGCTCGTCGGCATCCATGACGACGACGGCGGCCGGGCTGATCTCGACCAGCGACTCGAAGTACTGCTTCTGGCGGTCTACCTCGGCAAAGAGGCGCGCGTTCTGGATGGCGACGCCGACGTTGGCGGCGATCGTCGCGAGCAGGCGAACGTCGCCCTCGCCGAAGCGGCCCTCTTCCTCGATGCTCTGGACGCTGATGACACCGATCCCCTGGTTGCCCACGAGGATCGGTACGCCGAGATAGGAGAGAGACGGTGTTCCCAAGCTCACCTGCTCGTCATGCTGCTCCCTCCGGTTGAGCAAGAGCGGTTCGCGGGAGTCGAGGATCTGCGTGGTGAGCCCCTCTCCGTATTCCATCGGAGCCTCGGGCCGGCGTTCGCCGCCCTCGTAGTAGTAGGCGAACTCGATCCGTCCGGCGGCCTCGTCGTGCAGCGCGACGTACGCGATGTCGGCCCCGAAGGTCTGACGCACCTGCTCGCCGACGAGCTCGATGAGCGCGTCGGGGTCGAGCTGTGACGACAGCGCATGACCGACGCTGTTCACGGTCGCGAGCTCGCCGACACGCTGACGCGTCTCCTGCACGAGACGTGCGTTCTCGACCGCGACGGTGAGGCTGCCGGCGAGCGTCGTCAGCAGCCGCTGGTCGTCCTCACCGAACGCGTGCTCGCGATCGATGTTCTGAAGTGAGATCACGCCGGCCGCTTTGCCGCCCGCCACGAGCGGGACGAAGAGGACCGACTTGGGTCTTTCGCCGGCGACGACGCTGCTGCCGTATCGCTCGGACTCGACGTCGAGGTTCTCGGCAAGGAGCAGCGGCTCCCGCGTCTCGAGCACGTGCTTCGCGAAGCCGGCCAGCGGCCGAGGCTCCGCGTGCAGCCGCTCGCCCCGCTCGATCAGATACGGGTAATTGATGAGCCCGGTTGCCTCCTCGAGCGTTGCGATCGAGACGACCTGGGCGTCGAAGACATCTCGGATCCTGTTCCCGACCGCGTCGTAGATCGCCTGCGCATCGAGCTCGCCGGCGACCGCCTCCTGCACGCTGTTGATCAACGCCAGCTCGGCATTCCGCTGCCGCGTCTCGTGCACCAGCCGCGCGTTCTCCAGCGCCACGCTCAGACTGCCCGCGAGCGTCTCGAGCAACTGCTGGTCCGACTCGCTGAAGGCGTGCTCGCGGTCAGCGTTCTGCAGCGAGATCGCACCCGTAGCCTTGCCGCCCGCGACGAGCGGCACGAAGAGGGCGGACTTCGTGTCCTCGCCGGCAATGGTCGGGCTCCCGTACCGTTCGGACTCGGCGTCCATGTCCTCGGCGATCAGCAGCGACTCGCGCGTGTCGAACACGTGCTTCGAGAAGCCGCCCGGCGCCATCGGCTCCGCGTACAGCCGCTCGCCGCGCTCGATGATGTACGGGAAGTGCGATAGGCCCGTTGCCTCGTCGACGGTGATGATCGAGACGACCTGCGCGTCGAAGACCTCCTGGAGCCTGTCGCCCACGGCATCGTAGATCGCCTGCGGATCGAGCTCGCCTGCGATGGCGTCCTGCACGCCGTTGATCAGCGCCAGCTCGGCATTCCGCTGCCGCGTCTCGTGCACCAACCGGGCGTTCTCGAGTGCCACGCTCAGGCTGCCGGCCAGTGTCTCCAACAGCTGCTGATCCGACTCGCTGAACGCGTGCTCTCGATCGACGTTCTGGAGCGAGATCACACCGGTCGCCTTGCCGCCAACGACGAGCGGGACGAAGAGCACCGACTTGGGCATCTCGCTGCCCTCGACGGTCTCGCTCCCATGCCGCTCGGACTCGGCGGCGAGATCTTCGACGATCCGCAGCGGCTCCCGCGTCTCCAGCACGAGCTTCGAGAAGCCGCTCGGGGTCCACGGCTCTTCTTCGAGCCGCTCACCCCGTTCGATCAGGTACAGGTCGTAAAGGAGCCCTGTCGCATCCTCGAGCATCGAGATCTGCACGACCTCCGAGTCGAAGACGTCCCGAATTCTGTTGCCGACGGCGTCGTAGATCGCCTGCAACTCGAGCTCACCCGCCAAAGCGTCCTGGACGCTGTTGATCAGGGCGAGCTCGGCGTTCCGCTGTCGCGTCTCGTGCACCAGCCGCGCGTTCTCCAGCGCCACGCTCAGGCTGCCCGCCAGCGTCTCGAGCAACTGCTGATCCGACTCGCTGAACGCGTGCTCGCGGTCGACGTTCTGGAGTGAGATGGTGCCGATCGCCTTGCCGCCGGCGATCAGCGGGACGAACAGCACCGATTTCGACCACTCGCCTGCCGCAATCTCAAGCTCGATTCCGTACTGCCCGGCCTTTGTGTCGAGGTTCTCGACGATGAGCAGGGGCTTGCGCGTCTCCAGAACGTGCTTCCCAAAACCCGTGGGCGCAACCGGCTCGGTCTGCATTCGCTCACCGCGCTCGATGAGGTACGGGTAGTGCACGAGCCCTGTCGCCTCGTCGAGCGTCGTGATCTGGACGGCCTGCGCGTCGAAGATCTCGCGGATCTTGTCCCCGACGGCGTCGTAGATCGCCTGCGAATCGAGCTCGCCCGCGATCGCATCCTGGACGCTGTTGATCAGCGCCAGCTCGGCGTTCCGCTGCCGCGTCTCGTGCACCAGCCGCGCGTTCTCGAGCGCCACGCTCAGACTGCTTGCGAGTGTTGTCAGCAGGCGGAGATCGTCCTCGTCGAACGCATTCGTCCGGTCGAGGTTCTGCAGGGAGATTCGTCCCCGCACCTCGTCTCCGGAGACGAGCGGCGCAGCGAGCACCGATAGCGCAGGCTCTCCCTGCACCACGGCCATCTCCTCACCGGTCTCCCGCCCCCAGGCGGGGACGTCGCCGATGAGAAGGGGAGCCTTCGTCTCGAGCAACACTCGGGCCATGTGCGAGCGCGCCGTGGCCGTCGGCTCGTCCGGGAATCGGACGCCTCGCTCGATCGTGTACGGGTAACGGGTCAACCCGGCCGCAAAGTCATAGACGCCGATGTCCACCACCTGGGCGTCGAAGATCTCCTGGATCTTGTCGCCGACGACGTCGTAGATCGCCTGCATCTCGAGCTCACCCGCCAGCGCCGACTGCACGCTGTTGATCAATGCCAGCTCCGCATTGCGCTGCCGCGTCTCGTACACGAGCCGCGCGTTCTCCAGCGCCACGCTCAGGCTGCTCGAAAGCGTCGTGAGCAAGCGCACGTCCCCGTCGTCGAACGCATGCTCGCGGTCGTAGTTCTCCAGCGAGACGACGCCGATTGCACGGGCGCCGGCGATGAGGGGCACGAACAGTAGGGATTTCGCCCACTCCCCGGCCACCAAGAAGCTGCCGTAGCGCTCTCCTTCCGCCGCCACGTCCTCGTTGATCAACAAGGGCTCACGCGTCCCGAGCACGTGCTTCGTGAAGCCGCCTGGCAGGGAAGTCGGCGCCGGCGCCAACCGCTCGCCACGCTCGACCAGGTACGGGAAGCTCACGAGCCCGGCCGGCTCGTCCAGGATCGTGATGCACGTGCCTTGGGCGTCGAAGATCTCGTCGATCTTGTCGCCGACGACGTCGTAGATCGCCTGCATCTCGAGCTCGCCCGCAAGCGCCTCCTGCACGCTGTTGATCAGCGCCAGCTCCGCGTTCCGCTGCCGCGTCTCGTGCACGAGTTGCGCGTTGTCCAGTGCGACTCCCAGGCTTGCGGCGATGGTCGCGAGCAGCCGTTGGTCCGATTCGTCGAAAGCGTGCTCACGGTCGAGGCTATGGATCGAGATGACGCCGGTCGGCCGCCCGCCCACGACGAGCGGCTGGAAGATGGCCGAGCCGTGGGGAGAGGGCTCGCCGGTGACCGCCGCCGGGTTGCCGTACTCGACGCAGGCCCCTTCCATGCCCTCGAGGATGGCCAGAGGCTGACGCGTCTCCATTACGTGCTTCCTGAAGCCGATGACCGGCAGCGTCACGTTCGGGAAGTGGACGCCGCGCTCGATCTGGTAGACGAAGCGCAGAATGCCGGTGTTCTCGTCCAGCACGGCGATGTCGACGGCCTGCGCGTCGAAGACCTCTCGTAGCTTCTCGCCGACGACGTCGTAGATCGCCTGCTGGTCGAGTTCGCCGGCGATCGAGTCCTGGACGCTGTTGATCAGCGCCAGCTCGGCGTTCCGCTGGCGCGTTTCCTCGATCGCCCGCGCCCGCGAGAGAGCAGCGCCGACGTGCTGCCCGACGAACGCCAGCAGCTCCTGGTCCTGCTCCGTGTAGCGGACGTCCTTCGTGTACGACTGAACGACAAGAGCGCCGACCGTCCGGCCCTCCGCCTTGAGCGGCACGCCGAGCCAGCTCAAGTCCTCGACGGTTACGCCGAGCGGTTCGATCTCACCCCGCTCCACGAGCTTGGCCCAGCGCTCGTAATCGAGTAGATGCGGCGTACCTGTCCGCAGCACGTAGGCCGTCGTGCCCCGAGCGTGGCCGCTGCCGAATTCGTCCCACTGGTTGGGGTCGGGGAGGTCGAGGTCGAGGTCGTCGACGTAATACGGGAAGTTGATCCTCTGGCGCTCGTCGTCGAAGAGGGCGATGTAGAAGTTGCGGGCGTCCATGAGCTCGCCGACGACCTCGTGGATCGCGCGATAGAACTCCTGCATGTCCTGCGCCGCGCTCGCCAGCTCGGCGATGCGGTACAGCGCGTCCTGCACCTTGGCGGCGCGAGCCCTTTCTTCCTCGACGCCGGCCACTGCACCGAGTATCGCGCGTTACGAACAACTCGTCTAGGTTCCACCCCCAGATGGCAGACGCGCCCGGCTCCAACGTTCCTTTCCCGCCGATGGAGGCCGAGCTGGTTTCCGAGCTCCCGGCAAGTGGCGGCTGGCGCTACGAGCCGAAGTGGGACGGCTTTCGCGGCGTGCTCGAGAACGACGGCGGCGAGCTCGCGCTCTGGTCGCGCAACGGCCGGCCGCTGCTCCGCTACTTTCCCGAGCTGCGGCCGCTCGGCGAGCTGATGCCGCCGCAATCCGCGCTCGACGGGGAGATCGTGATCGCGCGCGACGGCGCGCTCGACTTCGACGCGATGCAGATGCGCCTCCACCCGGCCGAGAGCCGCGTCCGCAAGCTCGCCGCCGAGATCCCCGCCACGTTCGTGGCCTTCGACCTGCTGCTCTGGAAGGGCAAGCCCGTGCACGAGCGCCCGATCGAGAAACGGCGCGCCGAGCTGGAAAAGGTCGCGCTGGCTGCAAGCACCGCCGGCAAAGCCGGCGATGCGCGGCCAGAGCACGGGGGCTTCGAGCTGTCGCCGGTCTCCGACGAGGTCGAGCAAGGAACCGAGTGGCTGCGGACGTTGCAGGCCGCGGGCTTCGACGGCGTGGTAGCGAAGAAGCTCGGCCTGCCGTACCTCCCCGGCTCGCGCGACGGAGTCGTGAAGGTGAAGCCCCACAAGACGGCGGACTGTGTCGTGGCCGGGATCCGCTGGAAGAAAGGCGGCCGCGAAACGATCGCGACGCTCCTGCTCGGCCTCTACGCCGACGACGGGCACCTCGACTACGTCGGCTCGGCCGCGGTCGGTGCGAAGAACCAGGCCGAGATCGCGGCGAAGGTGCTGCCCCTCGTGGACAAGCAGAGCGACCGCCGCTTCAGCGAGCCCAACCGCTGGGGCACAGGCGAGCTCGAGGAGACGCCGCTCAAGCCCAAGCTCGTCGTCGAGGTGCGCTTCGACAAGCTCGAGAAGCATCGCTTCCGCCACGGCACGCGCTTGCTCCGCTTCCGTCCGGACAAGAACGCGAGGGACTGCACATGGCGCGAGGTTCGTCCGCCGCGCCGCCGCGACGACCTCGCAGTGGAGGACCTCCTCGGCTAGCCGGCTCGGTGGACGACCTCGCCGTCCACCACGGTGAGCACCACCGGCAACTCGGGCAGGTCGTCCGGATCGCACTCCACCGGGTCGTCGGCGAAGACCGTGAGATCGGCAGCGAACCCGGGCCGGATTCGACCGAGCCGCTCCTGCTCGCCGATGGTTGCGGCTGCGCTCGTCGTGTAGCCCGCGAGAGCAGCGAGACCGTCGACCGCCTCGTCGTCGTACGGCGGCCGGTTCTGCTCTCCCGGTGGGCGGCGAAGCCGCGCGGCCGAGAGGCCGAGGCGAGGGTCGAAGCGCGCGACCGGCCAGTCGGAGCCGAGTGCGACGAGCGCACCAGACTCTCGCAGCGAGCGGATCGGAAAGGCGCGCCGCGGCGCGGAGCGCTCCGGGCCGAGCCGCCGCGACCAGTTGTCCGAGCGGTCGGGTTCGCACCAGAGCATGTGCTGCGCCTGCATCGAGGCGACGACCCCTTCGGCCGCAAAGCGCGGCAGGTCTTGGGGCTGCAACGTCTCGATGTGCTCGATCCGATGCCGGCCACGCAGCGGCGCCGCCCCCGCCTCACGGTAGGCGTCCAGCGCCTCACGCACGCCGCGATCGCCCGTTGCGTGCGTCGCACACTGGAAGCCGGCGCGCGCGAAGGTCGCGACCGCGCGGCGATAATCCTGCGGGTCGGGCCAGAACGGCAGCGTCCCCTCGCCCTCCGAGTCCGGCTCGTACAGCCAGCCCGTTCCCGCATCGATCACGCCGTCGATGAAGAACTTCGCGACGCCGGCCCGCCAGCGACGGCCGCGGGCATCGCGGTATGGGAGCAGCTCCGTCCAGTCGTCCTGCTGCGACTCGGGGACGATCGTGAACGGGACGACGAAGCGCTGGACGAGATCGCCGTTCGCTTCGAGCTCGCGCAGGAGGTCGTGCGTCGCAAGCTTCCCGTCCATCGCGTGGCCACCGGTCAACCCCGCCGCCGCATGCTCGCGCAGCGCCGCCGCGTGCAGCGCGTAGCGCTCGGCGTCGGTTAGCTGCGGCAGCACACGCTCGACAGTCGCCACGGCCGCCCACTCACGCAGCTCTCCGGTCGGCGCGCCCTCCAGGCAGACGATCTCCGCGTTCTCCGAGAAGGCCCGCGGGCCGGTCACGCCCGCCAGCTCGAGCGCGCGCTGCGTCGCCACCGCGGTGTGGAGGTCCATGAACGTCAGGAGCGCCGGCGACCCCCGGACGACGTCCTCGAACAGCTCCCCGCGGATGCCGCCCTCCCCAAAGACGCCGTACTCGAGCCCGAAGCCGAGCACCCACTGGCCAGGCGCGCAGCTCGATCGTTCGGCGGCGAGCGCATCGCGAACATCTTCGAGTGACGAGAGATCTCGGAGGTCGGCGCCGCGCGTGTCCAGCGCACCCTGCAGCGGGTGGATGTGGCTGTCGGTCAGCCCCGGGACGACGACTGCGGCGTGCAGGTCGATGGTCTCCGAGGCCGCGCCGAGCTCCCGGATCTCGGCATCGCTCCCGACCGCGACGATCTCGCCGTCGGCTATCGCGAGGGCGGCCGCAGCGGGTCTCTCGGGATCGAGGGTGCAGACGCGCGCCCCGACGAGCGCGAGGTCGATCTTGCTCATGCGCTTACGCTCTCCGCGCACGAGGGCTGAACGCGTGCGTCAGCCTCGGCGATCCGATGACCTTGCGGCGGAGGGCCCTCCGCTAGCACGAATACTCGCTGCGGTGGACAGCCTCGATGTTGTTGTTATCGGGGTCGAGCAGGAACGCCGCGTAGTACAGCCCTCCGGCTTCCGAGCTGTATTGCTCGCGCACTCCCGGCGCGCCGTTGTCGCGATAGCCCGCCGCGAGCCCCGCAGCGTGGAAGGCGTCCACCTCGTCGCGCGTGCGGGCGACGAAGCCGATGTGGATGGGAGTGCTCGGCTTCTCCGCGCCGACCACGACGAGGTTCGCGTACTGGCCGCCGCGCTCGCTTTCCCAGAGTGGAGGGATCTCGAGCGTCGCAAGCACCGTGCGGTAGAAGACCTTGCTCGCTTCGGGATCGCCGACCGTCAGCTTGACGTGGTCGAAAACGACTCGGTTCCAGTCCCAGTCGGTCACGACGCCGAGCCTAGTCCTTCTTCGCCCGGGAGGGCTGAACGCGCTTCGGTTCACCCGGCATCTTCGGGAAGTTAGGCGGGTACGGCGCCTCGCCGGCTCCCTCGGCCTCCTCGCGCTCGACCCACTCGAACAGCTTGCGCAAGTCGCAGACGGCGTCGTCGAGGCCCGCCTGGACGTCGCCGAGCTCGGCGTAGCGGCCCGGCATCGTCGCCAGCGTGAAGTCCTCGGTCTCGAGGTCGCCGAGCTCCTCCCAACGGAACGGCGCCGAGACGGTCGCGTCGGGACGCGCCCGGACGGAGTAGGCCGAGGCGATCGTCCGGTCCCGGGCGTTCTGGTTGTAGTCGATGAAGACGCGCTCGCCGCGCTCCTCCTTCCACCAGGCCGTCGTGACGAGCTTCGGCCCGCGGCGCTCGACCTCACGTGCGAACGCGAGGGCGCAGCGCCGGACCTCGCGAAAGCCCCACTTCGGCTCGATGCGGCAAGCGACGTGAATGCCGCGGTTGCCCGACGTCTTCGGCCAGCCGACGAAGCCGAGCTCGTCGAGCGTCTCCTGCACGATCGCCGCGACCTGCTTCGCCTCGGCGAAACCGGTGCCGGGCTGGGGATCGACATCGATGCGGAGCTCGTCCGGGTGCTCGACGTCGCGCCGCCGCGACGGCCAGGGGTGGAAGTCGATCGTGCCGAGATTGGCGGCCCACGCGACCTGCGCGAGCTCGGTGACGCAGAGCTCGTCGGCCGTGCGGCCCGAGGGGAAGGTGACGGTGGCTGTCTCGATCCACTCCGGCCGGTGCTTCGGCACGCGCTTCTGGTAGATCGCCTCGCCCTCGGCGCCTTCCGGGTGCCGCTTGAGCTGCGTCGGCCGCTCGTAGAGCACACGCACGATGCCGTCGCCGACCGCGAGGTAGTACCGGACGAGGTCGAGCTTCGTCTCGCCGCGCGTGCGGAAGAAGACCTTGTCCGGATTCGTCACCTTGACGGTGCGCGTCCCGACCTCGAGCTCGACGAACGGCGATTCGGCCATTAGCAGGAGTATTGTGGATTCCGTGTTGGAGGATCCGCGTCCCACGAGGCTGTCCCTCGAGCCTCTCGACGACTTCGTCGTCGTCGAGTACGCGGAAGAGGAGGCCGAGACGCGCGCCGGGCTGATCCTGCCGGCGAGTCTCGAGGCGCATTGCCGCAGCGGAATCGTCACCGCCGTCGGCCCCGAGGCCGAAGGCGTCGCGCCCGGAGACAAGGTGCTCTTCCCGAAGGACGCAGGCTACGACGTCCGCCTCGCCGGCACCGCACAGAAGGTGTTGAAGCGCGAGGATCTCATCGCCCGGATCCTCGACTGAAGGTGTGCGGGCCCGGACGAGCCGGGCCACGCATCAGCGGAGAGGGCGGGATTTGAACCCGCGACGCACCTTTCAGCACGTACGCGATTTCCAGTCGCGCTCCTTAGACCGCTCGGACACCTCTCCGAGGCGGCTCAGCGTATCGAGCTAGTACACGCGTCTGTGAGTTCGGTTGCTTATCCGGCGAGTGGCTCGTCGTTCGTGGCAAGGACGCAGGGAACCCCGATAGTGGTGACTATCGGGGCGACCGAGGACGCCGCCGGGAAGTGGCCATAACTTGCGGACGCGTGTACTAGCCGCAGGTCGGCAGGTCGTCGAGGTCGTGATCGGCGCTCTCGCCGGGTTTCAGGCGGATGCCTTCCCCGTGCTGCTCGATCTCGACCTCGACGCCTGTCGACGGGCTGACGGCATAGAGCCGGTGTCCCTGCTGGATCGCGTCCCGGGCTTCCTCGAGCGTCCAGAGATCGTCGTACATGACGCCGTTCCCGCTCTCCGAGTACCCGACCGAGCGGACGTGCCCATCGGCACGACGAACGACGCAGATGATCCTGTACTCGGAGATCGCTCGCTCTTCCGCAGGTTCCAACTCGCCTCGAGTTTATAACCCTCGGCGCTCGCAAGACAATAGACAGCAACGTCCGACGCGTTGTTTACAACACACGTCACCCGGCCGGGCTGTTCAGGCAATCGAGTCGAAAGGACAGTCCGTGAAAGCGAGGATCGTATTGCTGGCCGTCGTCCTCGGGGCGGCGATGTCGCTTGCGTTGGTTCTGGCCGACGGCATCTGGCCGGACCTTCACTGAACCCGCTCACTCTCGACCGACGGCGGCGCGGTTTCACGCGCCGCCGTCTCGTTTCTTGCCGGATGTGCCTGTAGTCTTGCCGAGGCGATGCCACGCCGGCCTTCCACGCACGTCGACGATCCAGTGGCTGTCGGGCAACGCCTGCGACAGGCGCGAGAGGCCGCAGGCCTGACGCAGCGAGACCTCGCGTTCGAAGGATGCACGGCCGCCTATGTCTCGCGGATCGAAGCCGGCGCCCGCGTCCCTTCCTTGCAAATCCTTCACGAGTTCGCGCGGCGGCTCGGAGTCCGGCCCGAGTTTCTGGCAACCGGCAGCCTCGACACCGACAACCTCAGCTCCGACTTGCTCGAGGCCGAGATCGCCCTGCGACTCGGAGACGAAGAGCGGGCGGCGGAGCTCTACTACGCAGCGCGCGCGAACGCGGACTCGCCCGCGGCGCTGGCGCGGGCACAGCTCGGGCTCGGTCGACTCGCGCTGCGCCGCGGCGAGCTATCGGACGGGATTGCTCTGTTGGAGCGCGCTTTGGATTCCGGTGAGCTCGGCCCCGGCGACGCGTCAGCCGCCGGAAACGCTCTCGGCCGCAGCTATGCGTCTCAGAATCGCTACGACGAAGCCTTTTCGCTGTTCGGACGCTTGCTCGAGGAGGCACGGGCCCGCAGAGACGACTTCGACCAGATCCGATTCGCGCTCCTGCTCGCGAATGCCTACATCGACCACGGCGACTACGGCCGCGCACACGCGACGCTGGGCGACGTGCTCGATCTGGCCCGTAGGACCGTCGATCCGACCCTGCGGGCGAGCCTGTATTGGTCGCAGTCTCGTGTCCACCTCTCACAGGGGGAGCCCGATCTCGCGGCCGAATACGCGCAGCTGGCAATCGCCACGCTGAAGGCCGGCGAGCAGACTCTCGAGGCAGCCCGGGCCTTGCAATTGCTCGCGTTCATCGAGAATGATCGGGGTAACCCGGAGGCAGCACTCGCGCTTGTCGACGAAGGCGAGCCGATCGTCGCGGCGGCTGGGAAGGCGACTGACGCAGCGATGTTCACCGTCGAACGAGCGCGCGCCCTGTCCGCGCTCGGCGAAGGAGAAGAAGCGGTAGAGCTCCTGCTCGGCATCGTCCCGCGTCTGAGCGCAGCCGCGCCGAGGGACGCGGCCCGCGCCTACTCAGCAGTCGCGGACGTGTTCCGGAAGCAGGGCGACGTCGCCCGCGCGCTGGAGCTCTACGAGCTGGCGATCGAGCAGGCGCCGGTCCCGGACAGGCACGTCGTCGCAGCCCTTACAGCCATGGCCGAGATCCACGAGGAGCAGGGAAACGGCGACCTGGCGCTCGAGCTCCTCAAGCGGGCGCTCGCCGTACGCACCGGCGCCCCCGCCTGAAGGGCGGCGCTCGCCTTCCTGCGAAGCGCCGCCCGGGTAGCTACTGCCAGAGTTCGTTCCGGGTCAGGCATCGAACCGCCCGACGAGCTCTCCGACCTGCGGCCTGCTCTTGTGTCCCGCCTCCTGCATGATCGGCGGCACTTCGGGATCTGAGGCGAAGTTCCCCCAGCCGTCCAGATCCCAGTCGAAGATCGCCCAGACCCGGTCGGTCTCGTTCGGGTCGCGGAACACCGTCGAGCCCTTCGACCCGTGCAGCTTGCGCTTCTCGGCACCCTTGCTGCCGTAGATCTTCACGAACTGGTCCAGATCCTCGACCGTCGTCGTCGCCAGGATCATCGTCGTCCTCCTTTTCGATCCTTGTTCGCCGCTAACCGCGACGTGAGGACGAGTGTGCGCTCGAGCAAGCAGGGACGCATCGGGCGAACGCCCTATGGCGCCGCGTGAACGAGATCGTGCTCGAATGCCCAGACCGTCGCGGCCGCACGAGAGCGCACGCCTGCCTTCTGGTACAGGTGTTGAACGTGGTGCCCGACGGTCTTGGCGGAGATGCCGAGGCCGTCGGCGATTGCCTGGTTCGAGTGCCCGAGCACGAGTGCGAGCAGCACCTCCAGTTCGCGCGCGGTGAGCCCGCCCGGGAGCTCCCGGGACCGCCTCGGAACGCGATGGCCGGCGGCCGCGAGCACGGCGTCGACCGCTGACCCGTCGAGCCGACCCTCGGTCACCTCGCGCTCGAGCTCCGCCTGAGCAGCCTCCGGGTCGAGCGCGGATCGATAGGGCCTCGCCTCGCGCATGGCGGTATAGCAATCTGCGGCGGCAAGGATGCGGGCCGCCTGGTCGATGGCCGCTCCCTCCCTGCCACGGTGATAGCCGGACCCGTCGAGCCGCTCGTGGTGAGACCCCGCCACTCGCCCCAGCTCGGTGAGCGCCGGGGAGTGGGCGAACGCGCGCTCGGTGAAATACGAGTGCAGGCGGACGCGCTCCCACTCACCGACACCGAGCTGCCCGGGCTTCTCCCAGATCGCATTGGAGACGCTGATCCGGCCGAGGTCGTGCGCAAGCGCCGCCCGCCGAAGGAACGTGACCTCCTCGACTGGAAGCCCCACGCGCCAGGCGGCAGCTTCCGCCAGGTCGGCAACCGTGACCGAGTGCTCACGCAACCACGGCGACTTGAGCCCGATCAGCGTGGCGATCGCCTCGAAGCCTGCGTCGATCCGGTCACCGACCAGCGTGACCTGCGGGAACGGCTCGCGCTCGAGGGCGATCTCCCACAGACGCGCCTGGTCGAGTTCGCTCACAGCGTCGTCGAAGTTGTCGACGGCGATCTCGACGAGCCGAGGGTCGTACGCCTCGCCTGCACGCTCCTCGAGCACGGCGCGAGCAGCGTCGGGCCCGCTTGCAGTGAGGAAGAGGGAGATGTCCCGCGTCACGTGGAGAAGACGCGCAGGTAGCGGAAGCGCGTCCCCGGCGACGTCGCGCGGGAGCCCGCGTCCATCCCACCGCGCGAACACGTACTCGAGTGCCCGCTGCACGCCCGGTTCGAGGCCGAGCCACGCGGCGAACCGCTGTGCCACCTCGCACATCGCGGCGAACGCTTCACCCGCCCTCGCCGGGTTCGCGAGAGCCGCCTCGAGCATGCCTTCCCGAACCTCGGCCGGCCGACCGGCACCGACGTGCTCGCGGTAGAAGCCGAGTACCTGGGCGGGATCGGCGGGATCGATCAGGAAGAACGCGGCTCGGTGCGCGATGTCGTCGCCGAAGAGCTGCGCGGCCTCATGGCTGTTCGACGTGCAGCCGGAAGCATGAAGAAGCGCCACGTAGTAGGTGTCCGCGAGCTCCCCAGGCGAGGCGCCTGCCAGTTCGCCGAGGCGAACGGCGAGCACAGCTGTTCTCAGCGCGTGCTCGAGGGGCTGCCCGGTGCCGAGATCGGTCGCCAGAGAGATCGCGCCAACGAGCTCGGCGGCACGGATCGGCTGCTCGACCCTCTCGGGCCGGACCGTCGTCGCCCGATCTCCCGCCGCCATTCGGCGATCCTACGCCGAGGGCTGAGGGGCGGAGGTTGACGGAGCAGTGACGGTCGGGTGACGCGGGCCGCGTAGAAGCTCTGGAAATCGCTTGAACAGCTGAAAGGGGAGTGACGATGGCGGCGGTCACCTATGAGTTGATTCGGGAATGCCTGAACAACGTTGAGGATGTCGCGCAACGCTGGCAGATCGAAGGCGGCCAGGTCTTCCACGGCAGTGGCCAGCGCCGCAAACACGTCGCCAACTACAGCAGCATCAAGCGTGTGAGCTGCGGCACAGAAGAACAGAACACCGCCCAGCTCTGGCTGACGCTGTTCTTCATCGGCAAGAAGCCGCCCGAGAACATCACCCTGCACGGCGCGCACGACTTCAACTCCGGAGGGGAGATCGGCAGCGTCAGCGCCGCCTCGGCTGCCCACGCGGCAAGAATCGGACACCAGTTCAAACGCGTCGTGAACACCTTGACGATCGCCTGAGGGAGAAGGACTCGAACCCTCGATCCTTCTGACGACGGATAACGGGTCAGATCGGCGTCCGGGCTGCGAGCGCGCCCGGCACGTCGTCGGTGATGACGCCACTGATCCGCTGGTCGGACAGCAGCGCTGCGTGCTCTGTCGCCATGAAATCCCAGACGATCACGATCAGCCCGGCGTCCGAGATCTCGGCGAGCGTGGCCTCGTCCACGAGCTGCATCTTCGGTAGGACGATGGTCGCGCCGCACGCGTTCGCACGCTGAGGGGCGCGCTCGGTCGAGCCCTTGAGGAGTAGCCCCCGGCTGAGCTGCGGTGTGAGCTGCCTCAGCCGCGCGAGCACGCGGTCGAGGAACGAGGTCACGATCAGATCGCCGCCGCCCGCTGCGAAGCCGGCGAGCAGGTCCGCAACCTCGTCGACGTATCCGTCCTCCTTGAGCTCCACGTCCAGCGCGATCCGGCCACCCGGCAGCTCCAGCGCCTCTTCGAGCAACGGCGGCGGCACGCCCGCCAGGTTCTCGATCTCCGAGCGGGTCAGATTCGCCACCGGCGCTCCGGCGAGTTCCGCGTCATGGAAAAGGATCAGCTCGCGGTCGCGCGTGCGCCGGACGTCGAACTCGATCATGTCCGCCCCGAGGTCGATCGCCTGCTCGAAGGCGGCTAGCGAGTTCTCGGGAACACCCGTGCCCCAGGCGCCGCGATGTGCAATCACGCTGGGACCCTGTAGCACGTGTCTTATGGCTCGTCGCGTTACGCGACGACCACAGAGTCGGCGAGAATGCGCACGGCGATTCGATCCCCGAGCTTCACGTGGGCGCTCAGGCTGGACGATTCGACGAGCACCTTCTGACCGGCGTCCAGCGTCACCTCCAGCCGCACGGCGGATCCCAGGAAGGTGCGATCGGTGACCGTTCCGGGCCCAGCCGAATCAGGCACGATCTCGAGCGCCTCGGGACGTAACAGTGCGTCGACCGCCTCGCCGGGCTGCCGGCCGTCGGGGTTCAGCAGTGTCAGGCGCTGACCGAGCACCTGTACCGCGTCGTTGTCTCCGATGCGACCGGGCAGGCGGTTCATCGCTCCGACAAACTCGGCCACGAACTGTGTGGTGGGGCGGCGGTAGACGTTCTCCGGAGTGTCGAGCTGCTCCAGGCGGCCGTGACGCATCACGCCGACACGATCCGCGATCGACAGGGCTTCGGACTGATCGTGGGTGACGAACAGGGTGGTTATCCCGAGCCGCTGCTGAAGGCCGCGGATCTCGGCTCGCAGCTGGGTGCGGACGATGGCGTCGAGCGCCGACAGCGGCTCGTCGAGCAGCAAAACCGTCGGCTCGATCGCGAGCGCACGGGCGATCGCCACGCGCTGCTGCTGCCCGCCGGACAGCTGGTACGGATACCGGTCAGCGGTCTCCGAGAGCCCGACGAGCTCGAGCAGCTCGTCGGCACGCTTGACGCGCGTCGCCTTGCCCTGATGCCGCATTCGCAGGCCGAAGGCGACGTTGGTGCGCACATCCATGTTGGGAAACAGGCTGTATGCCTGGAACACCATCCCCATGTCGCGCTTGTTCGGCGGCACCTTGGTGATGTCGCGGTCGTCGACGAGCACTCTGCCTGCGTCCGGGCGGTCGAATCCCCCGAGGATCCTCAGCGCGGTGGTCTTACCGCAGCCGGAAGGACCGAGCAGCGCGATCAATTCGCCGTCCTCGATCTCGAGGTCGAGGCCCGCAAGCGCGGTCACGCCCGGGAAGATGCGCTGGACGCTCTCGAATCTGATCATCAGAGGACCCTTGCTGCCCGGCCGCCACGGCGGCGCTGGGCGAGGAACGACAGGAGAAAGAGGAGCAGGAACGTGAACACCAGCGTGATCATCGAGAGTGCGACCGATACGCCTGTCTGGCTCTGCGTGCGCAGGTTGACCATCTCAACCGGGAAAGTGTTGTACAGCAAGAGGTACGCGATCACAACCTCACCGAGACACAGCGCCACCGTCAGGAACATCGCTCCGAGCACTGCGGTCTGAACGTTCGGCAGCACGACCCGCGCGAGCGTGGAAGGCCATGAGGCACCGAGGTTCCGCGAGGCATCGACCAGTGTGTGGAGGTCGATCGCCCGCACGCCGGTGTCCATCGCGCGATAGGTGAACGGCATCGCCAGCACGACGTAGAAGGGAGTCAACCCGCTCAGTGGGTGGTTGAACACGTCTGTGACCACCCATGGTGGTGCGACGAGCTCGAACTGCTCCAGGCCGGCGGCAAGGACCACCGGCGGAACCACGATCGGCAGGAGCGTGACGATCTCCATGAAAGTCGTCGCCTGGGGCTTCTTCAGCCTCACCCAGACGACCGTCGGAAGCATCAACACGATCACGATCGCGGCGCTGATCGCGGCGATCTCAAGCGAGGTCACAAGCGGCGCCCGGACCGCCTTGTTGTTGATGATCTCGCTGTAGTTCGCGAATCCGTAGCCGCCCTTGTCCTGCTGCAGGCTGTATTTGAAGGCAGCCGCCAGCGGGACGAGGAAGAAAATCCCGGCAAGGACGAAGATGACGACCCGCCAGATGCGCGGCCCTTCTCGCCGCCTCGCGCGGAAAGTTGACGGCGGCGGACCCCCGACCAGCTCGCGGGCGAGGCTTCCCTCGCCGAGCTCGTCCATGCCCGGATTGACGGCGCTCATCGCAGCCACCTCCGGGCACGGCGCTGCACGAGCCAGTAGCCGAACATGACGACCAGAACGACGAGGATCATCTCCATGCCGAGCGTGAGCCCGGCACGGTCGGCGCCTACGAGCACGTTGCCGTTGAGCGCATTGTCGATCTGCGCCGGGACGATGTCGAGCGTGCTGCCGACGAGAGCCAGCGCGGTCGCATAGGCGGAGAAGGCGTTGCCGAACAAGATCAGCGTGCCGCCGACGAACGATGGGAGCAGCACCGGCACCGCCACGTGACGCAGATAGCCGAACTTGCTGGCGCCCAGACCGAGCGCGGCCTCCTGCCACTCGGAGCGGAGGCCTTCGAGCGCAGGGGTGATCAGGATGATCATCAACGGGACCTGGAAGTAGACGTAACAGAGTCCGACGCCGGTCATCGAGGCGATGTTGAAGCCCTGGGCGTACAGGTCGATGCCGAAGTGCTTGAGCAGCTCCGTGACGACGCCCGTCAGGCCGAGCGCGGCGATGAACGCGAATGCCAGGGGTACGCCCGCGAAGTAGGCGAGTACGCCGGAGCCGCTCTGGGTGATCCGGTGCAGCATCCCCCCGGGTTTCGCCGTAACGACAGCCGCCGCGAGCCAGGTCCCGAACACGGCGCCGACGATGGAGGTCCAGACCGACAGGAGCAGGCTGTTCTTGAACGCGCTTCTGTAGCCCGCGGAATCCCACGTCTGCTTGAAGTTCGAGAACGTGAACTGGTTCGTCTCAGTCGTCAGCGACCCGTGGACCACCACGTACAGCGGGATCCCGAGGAACACAATCATGTAGGCCGCGAAGGGCAGGATGCCGGCCCAGCTTCCGAGACCGGACGCGATACGACGGCCGATCCCGCGGCGCCGAGGCGCCGCGGGATCGGTGGTTACTGCGAAGGCTGCGTCCTGTGCAGCGATCGCCTACGGCCAGTTGCTGGTGACGTATGCGCTCGCGGCCACGGACTGCGCGGTGGTCGGAATGACCGCCTTGCTGAGGTTCGTGACCTTCGGCAGGTTTTTGTACGCCTTCTTGTTCTCTGTGCCGGCCTTGACCATCGCGCCGAGCTCGACCGGGCGCGCACCACCCTCGAGCCAGATGTTCTGGCCCTTCACCGAGTAGAGGAACTCCTGCCAGAGCCGGGCGGCCGCCGGATGCGGAGCGTACTTGCTCACGGCCTGGTCATAGAAGCCGCCGAACGGGATTCCCTTCGGGTCGACGACCTGCCAGTGGGTGGCGCCGGTCAGGCCCCAGGCGCTCGCCGTGTTCAGGTAGTCCCAGTTGAGCGTGATCGGACACGAGGTCGCAATCACCGCGGAAGCGTTGCAGTCGGTCGCGAGGAAGTTCCCCGCACTCATGAGCTGCTTGAAGAAGTTCACGCCGGGCGCGATGTTCCTGGCCGAGCCACCGTTGTTGACGGCCGCGGCCCAGACCCCGGACAGCGCTGCGTTCGCCGACAGCGGACTGCCGTTGAGATCGACGTCGTTGTGATACTGGGCCGACTTCAGCTGCGACCACTTGGTCGGACACGGGGTGTTTCCAAGCAGGTTCAGGTTGCAACCGAACGAGATGAATCCGCCGTAGTCCTGGTAGTAGCTGCCATTCGAGGCCTTCTGGTTCTTCGGGATGTTCGCCCAGGTCATGACCTTGTAGTGCGCGAGCAGGTTCTGGCCGGCAGCGGCGGACGCGAACGGGCCACCGACGTCGACGACGTCCGGTGCGGATGAGCGACCCTTCAAGGTCTTGATCGCCTGGATCTCCTGGGCGCTCGTGCCGCTCGGGTTGTAGCTGACGATCTTGATGTGGTACAGCTTGTGGAAGGTGCTTATCTCTTTGCCGTAGTTCGCCCAGTTGGTCGGCAGAGCGATGACGTTCAGCGTGCCTTCCTTCTTCGCTGCCTTGATGAGGGCCTTCTTGCCGCCGCCCGCCTTCGCGGACTTCGCGGTGGACCAGTTGAAGGACTTTGACGACGCGTTCGACGCCAGCGCCGCGGTTGCGAGCGCCCCGGCTGTGCCGAGGACGGCGACAGCGAGTAGCGCACGCCTGGTGCGGTGCGAAGCGGACCTAGACAGACGAACTCTCACAACATCCTCCTGGTGATTGCAGTGATTTCGACGACCCAATCTGACCCGGCAACGATCACACTTTCGCAACCATCATTCAAGGGTGGTTCACACCACCGCAACCATCGCACAAGCGTCGTTGGTCGTGAGCGTTAGGCTCATGGGCCGTGAGCCGCACCCAAGCGCTCGAAGAGCTAGCCAGCCGAGACTTCGATCTGCTGGTGGTGGGTGGCGGGATAATCGGCGCCGGCATCGCCGCAACCGCGGCCCGGCACGGGATTGCGGTCGCGCTCGTCGAGCGCGGCGACTTCGGCGGGGAGACCTCGAGTGCTTCGTCGAAGCTCGTCCACGGAGGGCTGCGCTACCTGCGCCTCGGCGACGTGGGCCTCGTACGGGAGGCACACGAGGAGCGCCGCCATCTCATGACGCGCGTCGCGCCACATCTGGTCCGGCCCCTGCCGTTCCTGCTCCCGCTCTATGACTCCGGCCCTTACCGCCCTGCGGTCGTTCAGGCCGGGATCGCCGTCTACTCGACGCTCGCCCGCGCCCGCCTGAACGGGCTCGTCTCGGCGGAGCGAGCGCTGCGCATGGTGCCGGGTCTGCGCCCGGCCGGTCTGCGCCGTTGCGGCCTCTACGTCGACTGCGTCACCAACGACAGCCGGCTCACCCTCGCCAACGTCCGAGCCGCGGCCGAAAGCGGCGCCACCGTTGTCAACGGTGCGGCGGTGTCGGCGCTGCGAGTCGTCGGCGGCCGCGTCAGGGGCGCCGACGTGGTGGCCGACCGCAGAACTATCGCGGTATCGGCGAGGACGGTCGTCAACGCCGCCGGACCGTGGGTCGACGAGGTCCGCCGGCTCGCCGACGCCGGCTTGGAGCCATCGATCCGCCTGAGCAAAGGGGTGCATGTACTGCTCTCTGGGGACACGACGTGGTCGGCGGCGCTCACGATCCCGCACGACAAGGTGCGGGTGAGCTTCGCCGTTCCCTGGGAGGGCATGCTGCTCCTCGGCACAACCGACACCCTGCACGAAGGCGGCCCCGACGCGGTCGTTGCAGAGCCGGCCGACGTCGAGCGCGTGCTCGCGGAGGCGGCCGGCGCCCTCGAGGATCCAGTCGTCCGCCGTGAGCACATCCGTGCCGTCTTCGCGGGGCTGCGTGTGCTGCCGCAAAGCAGCCGCGAAACAGCACGTGCGCGACGCGAGACCGTCTACATCCGGGACAGAAGCGGACTGCTGACCGTTGCGGGGGGCAAGCTGACCACCTATCGACGGATCGCGCTGGACACCCTCGAGCGTGTGCGAGCCGATCTCGGCCTGCACCGGATCGACCGTCAACCGTGGCCGCTTCCGGGGGCAGCCGGGCTCGACCGCGTGAGCCTCCCCGTCGAGGTCAGTCCGATGCTGCGCACCCACCTGCTCGGCCTCTACGGCTCGCTGGCCCCCGAGGTGCTTGAACCCGCTCTCACCGACCCGACACTGCTCGAGCCGCTGACCCCGGACGCGCCTGACATCGCCGCGCAGGTGGTCTACGCCGCCGAGCGGGAGTGGGCACGCAACCCCGAGGACATCCTGCGCCGGCGCACGACGCTCGCGCTCCGCGGTCTCGCCGACGCCGACCTGACCCGACGCGTCGAGCAGCTGATCGGCCGACACGGGGAACCGCTGCTGACACGCCCCCGGTAACCGGCGCTCTTCTGCTCCCCGTCACGAATCGGTGACCGCGTCGCTCCCATCCGTCGCGCTGCTCAAGAGCTGCTCGACCGCCGTGGCTACCTCGTCGAACGCGTCCCACTGCACCATGTGCATCCCCGGCACCTCGACGATGCGGAGCCGGTCACCCAAGACAGCGCGATACGCCTCGATCTGCACCGTAGACACGAGCCCGTAGGCCGGCGCGTAGAGCAGCAGCGTCTCGGCTGCCAGTGTCGATGGTGATGGTGCGGCGCCGGCGAGCTCGCCGTAGATCGAAACCGCCGCCGCCTGGCACGTCCGCCGGCGAAGGGATCCGTCTCTCTGAAGTTCGAGGTGCTGCGCAGCCTCGTGCTCAATCGCGGCGCGGGGAGAATCCGGATACATCAGCAGCCGTTCTTCGAGGTAATCCTCCGCGCTCCGGTATACGGGCTCGCGCCGCTCGTGATCTGCAGCGCCGAACGCGACCTGGGGTAGCAGCTGGATCGCCGGATCCAGTAGGCCGGATCGTCGCACCAGTTGCGGCTGAGCGGAGGCGAGCTCGAGTACCAGCCGACCGCCGAACGAGTGACCGACCCAGTCTGCGGTCGGCAGTCCGAGCGCCGTCGCCGTCTCGGTGAGGTCCGCCACATGAGTTGCGAAGTTCCAAGGCGGTTCCCATCCGGAGCGCCCGTGCCCGCGGAGATCGAACGCCAGCACACGACGCTTGTACCAACGCTCCTCCGCAAGCCGCTGGTAGACGCCGGCGTATCCGGTCACGCCGTGTAGGCAGACGAGCGGTTCACCCCGCGGGTCGCCCCACTCGTATACGTGCAGCAGCATCGGTCTGACCCTACTCGGCGGTCCAAGGAACCGGGTCCGGTCTCCACGGGGAGATTCGCGCCCCGCCAAGTACCCACGGCGCGCACCGGCGACGCTGGGCGCGGCGCGCTAAGGTTCGTGCACCGGGGAGCCCCTGTTGGAGGGGCTGAGAGTGCGCTTCCTAGCGTGTACCCGTTGAACCTGATCCGGGTCATGCCGGCGAAGGGAGCGTATGCCGGAGCCGTTGGTCGAAACGAATCTCCCGCCGGTCAGCAGTAGCGCCGGGGTGGTGCTGGACGATGTCGTGCGGGTGCTCGGAGGGAGGCGTGTCCTGGACGGGGTCGCCCTGCGGGTCGATCGCGGAGCGCGCGTCGGGATCGTGGGCCGGAGCGGCGCGGGCAAGTCGACGCTGCTGTCGCTCGTCTCGGGTCTGGACGAACCCGATGGGGGTACGGTCTCGGTCGGCGGCGCGGTGGGTGCCGAGGCCCGGCTCGCGCGTTGCGCGCTGATGCCGCAGCGCGATTGCCTGCTGCCCTGGCGAACGGCGCTCGACAACGCGAGCCTGGCGCTCGAGAACAGTGGGATGGGGCGACGCGAGGCACGCAGCTGCGCGGCGCCGCTGTTCGTGCGGCTCGGCCTTGGGGGCGCCGAGCGTCTGCCGCCGGCGCGGCTCTCGGGCGGGATGCGGCAGCGGGTCGCGTTTCTCCGCACGCTGCTGGCGGGCAAGGAGGTGTTGCTGCTCGACGAGCCGTTTGGAGCGCTCGACGCCATCACTCGTGCCGAGCTGCAGGAGTGGTTGATCGGCGTGCTCGCGGCGGAGTCTCGAACGGTATTGCTCGTCACTCATGACGTGGAGGAGGCGCTCCTGCTCTGCGAGCGTGTACTGGTGCTCGCGGACGGAGGCGTCTGCGCCGAGTTGGAGGTCGACGTTCCGCGCGCCAGGTCGCGCCGCGAACTGGTCACGGACCCGGCCTTCGTCGAGTTGCGCGAGCGGGCGCTGGAGGCGATCGAATGAAACAGCTCTGGCCGCCGCTGCTGCTTCTGGCGCTCGTGGTTGGGGTCTGGCAGCTCGCTTTCACCGTGGCGCAGGTGCCCGACTACCTGTTCCCCGCGCCTTCGGCGGTCGCCTCGTCGCTCGGTTCCGATGTCGGGCTACTCGGTCCGGCAACGCTCGTCACCCTGCGGGAGATGATCCTCGGTTACCTGCTGGCGGTCGGGTTGGGGCTGGCGATCGCGGTGCTGCTTCATTTCTCGTGGCCGGTGCGACGGGCCGTGCTGCCGATCCTGGTGCTCTCGCAGACGGTGCCGACGGTGTTGCTCGCGCCGATCCTCGCGATTCTGCTCGGCTACGGGATCGAGTCGAAGCTCGTCGTGGTGGCGGTCGTCTGCTTCTTCCCGATCGTCGTCAACGCAGTCGACGGGCTGCGATCGGCCGATCCCGAGCTCGTGCGGATGATGCGGACGCTCCATGGCGACCGGCTCGCGATCTTCCGGCGCGTCGAGCTGCCCGGCGCGCTGCCGGCGACCTTCTCAGGCATGCGCGTCGCGGCGACCTACGCGGCGGTCGGTGCGGTCTTCGCCGAGTGGGCCGGCTCCTCTTCCGGGCTCGGCTTCGTGATCCTGCAGGCTCAGCCTGCGCTCGAGACTGCACGCATCTTCGCCGCCGTCCTCATTCTGAGCGCGCTCGCGCTCGCCCTCTACGCGCTCGTCACCCTCGCCGAGCGCCTCCTTGTCCCCTGGCAGTCGGAGGCCAATGCTCATGCCTAGACGTGCCGCCCTCGTCGCCCTCGCCGCCTTCGTAGTGCTCGCCGTGCTCGCCGCGCTCGCATCGCTCGTCTGGCTTGCTCCTGCCGCGTCGGTGGGCGGGCAGAAGGTCACTTTGACACTGGATTGGACGCCGAACCCTGACCATGTCGGCTTCTACTACGCCCGCGAGAGCGGCATGTTCGCGCGAGCAGGCCTCGACGTCGCGATCCGCGCACCCTCCGACCCGACCGCTCCGCTCAAGCTGGTCGGGGCTGGGTCGAGCGACCTCGCGGTCAGCTACGAGCAGGAGCTCTTCTTCGCGGCCACGAAGAAGCTGCCGGTCGTCGCGGTCGCCGCCGTCGTACCGCAGCCGCTCAACTCCTTCATCTCGATCGAGCCGCAAGTCAGATCTTTGCGCGACCTCGCCGGACGGACGATCGGCATCACCGGCGTCCCCTCCGACTACGCCACTCTCGACACGGCACTCGCCTCGGTCGGCCTCACACGTAAGAACGTGAAGGTCGTGACGGTTGGCTACAGCCTGCTTCCGGCGCTACTGGCCCACCGCGTCGACGCCGTGCTCGGCGTCTACCGCAACGTCGAGGGGATCGAGCTCGAGCTGCGCGGCCTCCGGCCGACGATCATTCCCGTCAACCGCGCCGGCATCCCCAACTACGACGAGCTCGTCCTCGTCGCGAACAGCAGGCGCCTGCGTACCGATGCCGGCTACCGCACGACCGTCAAGAGGTTCGTGGCGGCGTTCCTCGCCGGCACGGTCGGAGCACGCACGCACCCGAATCGCGCGCTCGCGATCCTCGAGCGCGTCACGGCCTCCGATCGCGCCTTCCTCGCCCGCGCGACACCGGCGACGCTGCGACTGCTGACAGGGCCGGACGGTGTCGGCTGCCTCCGTGTGCGCGACTGGCAGCGCTTCGGCGAGTGGATGTACGCACGCGGCCTCTTGAGCCGGCGGATCCCGGCTACCTCCGTCGTCGATGCTAGCCTTCTGCCGCCACGGTGCCGCTAGGCCGTACGGCCAGCAACACCCCGCGCTCGAGCGTCACCCGAGCCTCCGCGGCGACGAAGACATTCGAGAGACCACGGCTTGAGCCCGGCGCGAGCATCTCGCCCCGGAGCGGGTAGACGAGCCCATCCGTGACCACACCGAATGCTGGACCGTTGACGGCGAAGAGCGAGATCAGCTCGCCCGCATCGCCGGCGAGCAGCCGCGCGCCCCTGATCACGTGCGCGGCCGCCGGGCCGAGCTGCGCGTCGACCTGGACACCCGCATAGCGGTCGGATGCGAGCAGGAGCAGCCCGCCTAGCAGATGGTCGAGCCGTCCACCCGCGCTGCCGAGGACCAGCACCCGCTCCGGCCCGAGCCGGAGTGCAGCATCGAGCGCGAGCTCGAGATCGCTCGCATCCTTCGCCGTCGGATGCCGCTCGATTCGCTCGATCGCCGCCAATCGATCGGCCGAGATCGAGTCGAAGTCGCCGACCGCGAGATCGACCCGAGGAGCAAGCTCGGCGCCGCCGTCCGCGGCGATGATGGTCGCGCCCGGCGGCAGCCCGACCGCGGCAGGAAGATCGGGCCCACCAGCGAGAACCACGACAACGCTCACCCCGGAAGACTGCCCAGATCGCCACTGGAAACGCGAACCCAGCTGACCACTGAACGCCGGCGCGCGCAGGCCGAATGGGCAGTACACATTGACGCTCTCGAAGCCATGTCGGATCAAGGCGTCGCAGCGGCGCTCGAGTACGCGGAGTGGCCACATGAGAGAGCAGAAGCGGAGGGGGAGGGATTTGAACCCTCGATCCGCCTAACGACGGATAACGGTTTTCGAGACCGCGCAGATTCGGCTCAGCCAAGCGGCTTAGCCGCCGGATGCACCATTCCTCGCACCATTTTCAGTTTCGGCAACGTCTCGGCGCGGCCACAACAAGCCAACCAGCAGCAGGATCCAGAGACCGCCCCAGGACGCGAGCATGACGCCGTAGAACAGCAGCCTCAGACACGCGCCTACCGTGGCGCCAATCCTGAACGAGAGAGGTCGAGGGATGGTCATGCTTGGCGCAACCCTAACGCCCTCGGGTTGGCTCACGACCGCGCCTTCCGGTCGGCAGCCTCGAGGGCGGGCATGCTCAGCGCGAGGTAGTCGTCGAGCAGGTCGGCGGCCTCGGCTTCGTTGCCGGGCATGAGGTGTCCGTATCTATCGAAGGTGGTGCTGATCGACGCGTGCCCGAGGTAGGTCGAGAGCGCCTTCGCGTTCACGCCCGCGGCGATCATCAGGCTCGCGAACGTGTGCCGCGCTTCGTGCAATCCGATCGGCTGCAGGGGCGGCTCGTCGTGCAGCGGGCACCTGTCGGGCCGGTCGTCGGCTTGCTCGTCGACCGGGCAGCCGCAGGCGAACGTCCGAGCCCACGCGCGCGCCGCTCGGGTGCTGATTGTCGTCGGGTTGAACGGCGTCCCAGCCGCACGTCCGGTGACGAGACCGACGCCGCCGCGGCCCTGCCGCATCCGGTGCTCGAGCAGGATCGCGCGCAGGATTTTCGGGACGGGAACGGTGCGCGTCCCGCGCTTGCTCTTCGGCTCGACGGGACCGGCGTGCTGATCCCAGCTGCGGCGGACGCGGATGACGTTCGCCTCGAGGTCGACGTCGCTCCAGTCGAGTGCGCGAACTTCGCCGAGCCTCAATCCGCCGTAGAACGCCAGACCCCACACGGCCCGGTCGTCTTCGTCGAGCGCGGCAATCAGGGCAGCCGCTTCGGTCGGAGACGCGATCCGGTCTCGGCGGCCCTCGACCGCTGGAAGCTCCAGGCCGCTGGTCGGGTTGACGGCAATCTCACCGCGCGAGACAGCGCGGCGAAAGACGACACGCGCCGGCATCAGCATGTTGCGGATCGTGCTCGGGTCGAGCCCCTCGGCGAGCATCCGTTCGGCGAAGTCCTGAAAGTCGGCGCGGCCAAGATCGCTTAGCCGACGCGCGCCGAGCTCTGGAAGCACGCGCAGCCGCAGCGCGGCCTCGTAGCCGCGGATGACACTCGGCTTGAACGGCTGGCCCTTGCGGTTGCGGATCGAACCGTCACGCATCCCCGCGATGAGCGCCTCGGCTGCTTCGCGAAACGTCGTCGCTGTCGGTGCCCGCATCGTCCGCCGGCGCAGCGCGGACGATGTGTCACTCCGCCATGCGCGTGCGTCCTGGAGCCGACGGAAGCTCTTGTAGACCTTGCGACGCGAGCGACGGTCGAAGCTCCATGCCTGATAGGTCGGCTTGCACGCGCATGCCGCGTCCTTGTCCTGGGCCGCCGGGCAACCTCGGGCGTGCCGGATCGTTATGCCCGTCGGCGGTCGCTTCGGCAGTGTGGTGGTCGTACTCTCCTGTTGCATCAGGATCTACCTCCTGGTGTCGGGCCCGGGGCGTTACCGCGCCGCCGGGCCATTTCATCTGTCAGGTTCACTTCGGCGCCGCCGGTTCAGCGGCACGGCTCTCGGCCACCTCCACCTGAGCGCGTAGCTTGGCAACCCTGCGGTACGCAGCCTGTGCGCGGACACTTGGGCTCATGTCCTCCTGCTTCGCCTCGGTTGCTTTGTCCTCACTCTCAGCTCGGGCTGGGTGGGTCGGCCCGAGCTTCCAGCCGTGCTGCTCCAGCGACCCGACCCCTCGGGCGCCCTTGATCCACCGCTTGATCGTCGACTGTCCGCGACCTCGCCGCGCGACCAGCCCGTCGATGACCGGCCGGCCGAGCCGGTGTTCCTCGGCCGCGTCAAGCGCGACGGCGTCGTAGAAGACCTTTGGCGTCGGGCGCTTGCCACGCGGAGGAGTCCAGCGCACACCGAGCCGCTCTGCCTCGCGCTCGATCCGGGCGACCGCCTCCAGAGGCGGAACTGCCGGCAGGCCGTAGGCTTCGCTCCAACCATCGAGCTGGGCCTCCTCGTGCGCGCGCTCGAGCGCGAGGCGGGCAAGCAGCTCGACCGGGAAGCGCACGAGCATCCGCACAGTCACCGCTGCGTCCTCCGGCTGCACCGCCTCGATGCTCAGGGCGGAGACGACGGCGCTCCCGTCTTCGCGGCCGCGGACGGTCGCGTAGGTGAGCCACAGGACACCGGAGGCGTGCACGAAGGCGCGGACGCGCAGGTCGCGCGGGTCGCTGCTCGGACTCGGGTCGTTCGTCGGGTTGAGATCGTCGACGAAGACGCCGTCTTGCTCGTCCGCGCGGGCCGCGAGGGTCCTGAAGTAGTCCTCCTGTCGCTGCTCGTCCGTCAGCCTGCGCCCGCTCGCCATGAGTGAAGCATACATGAACCGCTCGTGAACAGTCAGCCTTTCCAAGTCCTTTAGTGCTGCCTAGACCCCCGAGACAAGGCCCCTCTGACACACAGAATCCCCTTAGTTTGCGCTAGTCCGCTTGCCTTGCGCACTTAGTGATACCTGTGGTAACTAGGGTGTCGTGGATACTTCGATGCTCGCGGCACGCGCCCGCGCCGCCCGTACGCTCCCTGCTCCAGCGCGAGCGCGTCAGCTCCGGCTCGCAGCCGGCGTCGAGCTTTCCGAAATGGCCGCCCTGATCGGCGTCAGCCGCCGTTCGCTCTGGCTCTGGGAGCTCGGGAAGGTGCGGCCGAACGGCACGAACGCCGTCCGCTACGCCGAGGCGCTCGACGTACTGGTGCGTGAGCTTGGAGCAGGTGCTCCCCTCGAGCGCGTCGAGGAGCGAGGAGCCCCTTGAACGACGAGAGCCGCCCGGAGGCGGCGCCCGCTCACGATCAGCGGTCGGATCGTAGCAGCGTGCCCGCAGGACTCGAACTCCGCCTCAGCGAGGCCCGCTGCCTGCCCGCCGCGACCGCCAGCGAGAAGGCGTGGACCCGTCGCGCCGATCGTCAGTCCCCACGAGACGCCGCACTGATCGCGGCAGAGAGGAGCACGACATGAAGGTTGCCGAGATCAGGGGGAGCGAAGGCGTGAGTTCTTCACAGTGACGGTGATATCCCCGTCACCGAGCCCGGCCGAGTCGGAGCTCGCAGCGCTTCGGGAGTTCGCTGCGACCATGAGGAGCACGTCGTTCCCGCTCGGGGGGCATCCCACAGATGCAGCGATGCGGGAGGCGTTGGTCACCCTCGGGTGCACACCCGAGCAGGCGCACGAACTGATTGCGCGCCAATGGTGCGGTTGGCCGGGAGAACAGCAGCCGTGAGCGAGCGGCGTGCACGCGAGCAGCGGCGGCGGGCCCGGGCTTTGTGGCTGACACCGACGCCGACCGAAACGGCAAGCGATAAGGTCGAGCTCGGCCTCCGCCTCCGCAACGAGGCGACCGTGACCGGACGCTGCGCCTGCGGCGCCGTCCGCGAGACGTTCGAGGTGCTCGACGACGGCACGCTCGAGCCCGTCGCCGATATTCCCCCGGATGCGGCTGGTCGCGCGTTCTACTTCCGCATGCAGCACGAGGACGACTGCCCCGCCATCTCCCCGGAGCTGGGGCGCGCCCTCGAGCACGGCGAGATCAACGACCCGGCCGGCGATCTCCTTCTAGCGCTTGCGGCCGAGCACGAACGGCCGGAGGATGCGTGACCGAGCCGACCCTCGAGCCGGCCGACGCGCTCCTCGCCGCCGTGCGGCGGACGCGAGGCGCGGCCGAAGCCGCCACCGCTGCCGTGGCGCGCGGCGCCGCCGCTCGTCCGCAGGGAGCCCGGGCGCTCGAGGTTGGGCTAGCGAGTCGCCCGCCAGCGCAGGCGCCGCCTGGTGGTGCCGGACGTCGGCCGCGCTCAAGGCCGCTGGTTCGCCGGCTCTCGAAGCTGCTGCTGCGCCATGGGCTCGTGTACGAGGCGACCGCGTGGACACGCACACATGACGCCTGGCTTCGCCGGCAGCGGTTCGACGGCGGGCCGCTGGCGATCGTGTTCGACGAGTGCTACGGGCGGATGCTCGACGCCAAGACCAGGAGAGACGCGCTCGACAAGGCGATCAGCGAACTCGCCGGCGAACGGCCGTACGCCGAGGTCGTCGAGCGGCTCGTCTGTCTCCGTGGCGTCTCCACGCTGACGGCGTTCGCGTTGACGGTCGAGCTCGGCGACTGGCACAGATTCCGTCCCCAGTCGCTCGGGCCGTTTCTCGGCCTCACCCCGAGCGAGCACTCAAGCGGCGAGCGGCGCCGCCAAGGCGCGATCAGCAAGACCGGCAACAGCCACGCACGCCGGCTCCTGGTCGAGGCCGCCTGGCACCAGCGCCGCCCGCCACGTCGCAGCGTCACCCTCGAACGCAGACGCGACGGCAAGCCTCTCGCCGTTCGAGCCCAAGCCGAACACAGCGCCCGCCGCCTGCACGCACGCTGGCACGCGCTCGAGGCCCGAGGCAAGCCCCGCTCGATCGTCGTGGTCGCGGTCGCACGCGAACTCGCCGCACACTGCTGGGCGCTCGCGACCATGGAGTAACCGCCACGACCAACGGCTCGGCGAGGAGAGCGCACCGGCGCACCGACGCGAGGAGCGACCCGAGAGAACACTGCGAGCAGCCCCCACCGGGCCACGCTCGACGCCAGACAAACGGCACCGCTCCTCACCATCGCACACCCGGTCATGCGGCACCAACCCGCGCATATGAGTCGCGACACAGACGTCGACGACAGCCGATGCGCTCCCCCCGCCGAACCAACCCCCGCACACCACGGGGGCAATTAGCCCTGCGCGATTGACAGGCCGCACTCCATATGAGTGTTGCTCCTATGTCAATAGGGGCTCGCTTTTGAGGGTTGTGTAGACGGTGCGGGCGAGCTGGCGCTTGAGGCAGCGGAGGGCTTCGCGCCGGCTCTTCCCCTCGGCCTGCTTGCGCTCGAGGTAGGTCCGCGCCGGTGGGTGGACTCGGCCTTGGGTTACTGCGATCCGGTGGAGGGCGCAGTTGAGTTGGCGGTTGCCGCCGCGGTCGAGGCGATGGCGTTGGTGTTTGCCTGAGCTGGCGTCGAGCGGTGCGACGCCGGCGTGGCGTGCGAGTCGGGCGTCGGAGCCGAAGCGGTCGATCGGGCCGATCTCGCACAGCAGCTTCGCGGCGCTCAACGGTCCACAGCCGGGCAGCTCGAGCAGCCGCGGCGCGAGGCCGGTGGCGCGCTCAGATAGGTCGCGCTCGAGCTCTGCGATCGCGCGGGTCAGGCTGCGGCAGCGGCCGACAAGCGCGCGGGCGATCCTCGCCTGCGTCGTCTGCCGGCGGGCGAGCTTTCGGCTCAAACGGTCGAGCCAGACCGCCCGGTCGAGCGCGCCGGCCGGGACACGGAGGTCGGGCTCGAGCTCGTGCAGGTGCCAGCGCAACCGCTGCTGACAGCGACGCCGCTCGTCGACGAGGTCATCGCGGTGGTCGACCAACAGCTTCAACTCGCGTAGCCGCGCCTCACCCGGGCGCGGTTGATCAAGCTGCGGCTCCCGTAGCGCAGCTCTGGCAACGGCGAGCGCGTCGATCAGGTCCGACTTGCCCCGCACCCGGCCGCGTCGCCGCTCCGGTGCCGTCAAGCGCGGTGGCACCCTGACCAGCCGCTGCCGGTGCCGCTGCAGCGTCCGCTCTAAGCCGCGCGTCACATGGCGACAGTCCTCCAAGGCCCACAGCCGTCGCCGACCCAACCGCTTCGACCATGAGACCAACTCCCCACCGTCGCTCGTCTCCAGCGCGTCGAGCTGCCGCCCAACCTCATCGACAGCAACAGCACTCATCGAGTGCTTGTGCACGTCCACCCCGATCACGATCATCTGCCTCGCCTCCTACTCCGTTGGGGGCGACCGGCGAGCGGACACGCCTCACTCGAGGCAGCTGCCAAGCTCCTATCAGGTCACGCTCGACGGTCTCGGGAAGGCGGCGGCGACACAACACTGGCAAGTCGGCACCAACCGACAGTTCCGAATGGAGTCAGCCGCCGCCGACCCGAGTCTCTTGCGACTGCCGGACGCCACCGCACCCCCACGATGACAGTGAGTTCCGGAATGACCCCTGAGCCGGAAGGTCTTGACTTCGTCTAGCGGCGTCTGAGGAGGGCGACCGCAACTCCGACGGTTGCGATTGCGATCAGGGCGACTAGCGGTGTCGTCCATACAGGGGAGCTGTAGCTGGTCGTCATCCGGCTCCCGTGCAGCACCAGTCCGATCGCTGGGTGCACTTCCCGATACGTCGCAACCCGCATCGCGGCAACCGCAGCCACGCCGATGATAAGCGCCGCCAGTGTGAGCCGAAGTGGAGCGACCCTTGGCACGGTGAAAAGTGTACCGCCGTCTTCTCCGGTCGGAGGTAGCGACTCTCGCCTCGGCCAACATTCCGGAATGACCTCTGAGCCGCGGAGCTGAGCGGTCTAACGGGAGGCGGTTCTCAAGCTCGCTTCCAAACCGCGACTGCCGCCCCTAGACCTATGGCTGCGATGGCGAGGGCGAGCGGGATCTGCCACGTACCCCGACTCGGTGCGTGACACGAGGGCGAGACAAGCGAGAGATGGAGGCAGTCCGGGTAGTTCCCGGCTGTGCTGAGGTGCAAGCTGCCGATAAGAGCAGCGGCCACCAGAGCGACTAGGGCGAGCGCGACTGGAATCGCGTATCTCATGAACGAAGAGTACGGCGAGGCGACGCCGGAGGAAGGGACGCTGACCTGGGCCAGCGTCCTCTCGCCTGAGGCTGCCCCTGCAGGCACGCGGAGAACTCTCACCCAACCTGCGGCAGCAGAGTTGGCCGAACCCGCCACAGCAGCCGCCGTGCAGACGCGGAGGTCCTGCGGATCGAGGACGACAGGGAGGCGGTCAAGCAGCTCTTCGAGGTCGAGAGCAGCCTGCGCGGTGACAAGACGCGCGGCGTCGTGATGCTCGTCGCCGAGGACGAGGAGACGATCCGCGCGACTCACTCGCACTACTTCAAGTCGTTCGACGAGCTCGTCGAGCTCGCCGAGGCCTAGTCCGCGCTCAGCGCCGTGGCGTTCGCGAAGGCGCCGGCGTTTTCGACGCCGCTTATTTCCCGAGTCGGCGAAGAGCCTCTTTTGCGTCCTCAAGGCTCAGACGCTCGCTCGCAGCGACTTGCCTGATCATGCTGTCTCGCCCCGCGTCGTCGGTTGGCAGGCTGGGATGCTCGTGCAACAGCCGGTCGACGAATCGTCCGATCGTCTCTGCGTGACCGCGCACACGGTTGCGCTGGTCCGCCGGGACCTGCCGAAGGGTCTCCGCGCCCGCGCGGCGGTCGTCGTTTCGTAGCGCCACGGCAAGCTCTTGAGCCGCCACGACGAGGTCGGCCTCGTCCGTCACGCCGGGAGTGTCTCACTCGAGCGCCGCGCGCACCAGTTTTGCACCAGTGCGCACCAGTCCGAGGCGGATTCCAGCGGATTCCAGCAGGTCGACGGCGCGCGAGGAATAGCCGCGTCCGAAACGCCGAATCCCGCTGCGGGAGCGGGATTCGGGTTAGCCGAGCGGAGGGGGAGGGATTTGAACCCTCGATCCGCCTAACGACGGATAACGGTTTTCGAGACCGCCGCATTCGACCGCTCTGCCACCCCTCCGCGGGTGGGCGCAGAACCGCGGCGGGCGCTGCGCTAGCGGAGAAGGAGGGATTCGAACCCTCGATGGAGCCATTCAGCCCCATAACGCCTTAGCAGGGCGCCGCCTTCAGCCACTCGGCCACTTCTCCGAAGTCCGAACAGGGTACCGAAGTCCCTGACGGGGTCTAGCCGAAGAAATTCACCGCCGCGACCATCAGCCCGAACATGACCACCGACACGATGACGAAGGTGCTGAGACCCGTAGGGCCCGGGAAGTCCGGCTTGTAGCGCGGCACGAGGAACGAGGACGCGAGCGCGAAGGCGATGAAGATCGCCGCGACGACGACAAGGCCGATCTCGTGGCCGACCGGGAGCTCTGAGCCGAGCACGCCGCTATTTCACCAGATGGGAGGGCCCGACGGGACGGTGCTCGTCGCAGGGCTGCGATGGGCGTCGCGAGGCAAGGACGCAGGGAGTGCCGATAGCGGTGTCCTATCGGCACTCCTGAGGACGCAGCAGCCGGCAAAGCCGGCCGACGAGCGAAGCGAGGAGTCGCGACGCTCAGCGCGGCCCTGCGGCACAGCCACTGTTCCGTCGGGCCCTCCCTAGGCGGACGCGAGCAGCCGCTCCTCGCGCCGGCGCCGCTCGCGCAGGATCCACCAGCCGAGCCCGCCGAGCAGGAGCACCGGAGCGAGCACGATGAGCGCATAGAGGACGATGATCCCCTCGAGCGCGAGGAAGTGGGCCGCCGAGCCGAGCAACCGGCCGATGCGGGTGCTCCCGTGGTGATGCGCCGGCACGATCGCGTGGTTCCGCGTTGTGAGCAGGAGCGAGATGTCTGCGGTCGCGCCGGACTCGAGCGTGCCGGTGCGGGCATGCCGCAACCGGGCGAGCGCGCGGCGCGCGTTGTTGAGCCGGATCTGGATGATGACGCGCTGCGAGGCCGAAAGTGTCGGGCTCTGCAGGGCGGTCTCGTAGACGGTGATCGCACGCCGGAGCGAACCGATCGCGCTCGTCTGGTGCGTCAGCTTCGCCTGCAGGTCCTGCGTCGAGACCGACTGTGAAAGCAGCGTGCCGAGGCCGACGAGCTTCGCGATCGCTGCCTGTGCGTTCTGTACCGGGACGCGGAGCGCCAGTACGGCCTCACCGTCGCCCTGGTGCGTCGACTCGTAGCGGACGGACTGGGCATAGCCGCCGAACGAGCCGGCGATCTGCGAGGCCTCGTTCGTCTTGGCCGAGAGGTCGGAGCTCTTCACCCCCACCTGGAGCGAGGCGACCGCGTGCACGAGCCGGTTCTTCGGGATGGTCACCGCTTGGTGTGTCGTCCCCGTGAGGGCGTCGGCCGTCCCCGACCCGCTGGCGACGACCCCACTTTGGTCGGCCGAGTACGCCGGCGCCGAATTACGTGCCGCCGTGGCTAGTCGCTTCTCAGGGGGAGCCAGTTCGCGCGCGGTCTTCGTCTGACTGCTGTGAACCGCCTGCCGTGCCGCGCCAAACACGGCTGGCACATCCGCACTGGTCGTCCGGGAACCCGAGCTCACGAAGCCGTGCACGATCGCGGCGCCGACGGCGAGCACGACCGCGGCCGGCACAACCACCAGCACGAGCTTCCGCTTCCTCGACCTAGGCGCGCGCGCGGCAGGCGCACCTTCGAGCACGCGCTGCCGTAGGCGCTCCGGTGCGACGGGGGGACTCGCCCGCAGCTCGGAGACGAGGGCTTCGTACCCGTTCATTTCGCTCCCGTCAGTTGCGGACATCGGACATCTCCTCCTCCAGTCGCTGCAAAGCCCGGCTGAGCCGGGTCGAACAGGCCGTTGCACTGATTCCGAGAACGCGCGCCGCGCTCGGGCCGTCGAGCTCGAGCAGCACGCGCAGCGCCACCACCTCGCGCTCCGCCGGAGTCAGCCGCCGCAGAGCTCGGTCGAGCTCCGGCGACAGCCCCTCGGCGAAGACGGACTCCTCGAGCTGCATCTCGTCGCGGCTGTAGGTCTCCTCCCGCCGCTGCCGCCGGGCCTCGGCCCGGAACCAGTCGACGGCGGCGGAGTGCGCGATGCGGCAGAGCCACGTGCGGGGCGCGCCGCGGCGCGGGTCGAAGCGGCGCCAGCTGCGAAACGCCCGCTCGAATGTCTCCGCCGCGAGATCCTCCGCCGCCACCCGATCGCCGGTGAGGTAGACGAGGTAGCGGTAGACGGCGTCGAGGTGTTCCGCAACGACGTCTGCGAATGATGGTGCGGCCACCCGACCGGGAGGTCGGACGGCTGCCGGCAGCGCGTTCACGGCCTTCATACGGCACCGGAGGGCCGATGTGTCACACCCGAACGGTAGGACGAACATAGGCTGGAAGCCAATGCGCCGTCTCCTGCTCCTTGTCTGCGCACTCGTCTGGGTGGACACCATGCTCTACGCGGCGCTCACGCCGCTCCTGCCGCGTATCACCGACCATCTCCATCTCTCGAAGGCGGGCGCAGGGGTCCTGGTCGCCGCGTACGCAGCCGGCGCCCTCGTGGGCGGGCTGCCCGGCGGCTGGGCGACCGCGCGACTCGGCGCGCAGCGCGCCGTCCTCATCGGCCTGACGCTGATGGGGCTGTCGAGCCTCGCCTTCGCGTTCGTCCACGGCTTCTGGCCGCTCGCGGCGGCACGGTTCGTGCAGGGCTGCGGCAGCGGCTTCACGTGGGCCGGCGCCTTTGCCTGGCTGCTCGCGTCGGCGCCCCGCGAGCGACGAGGGGAGCTCATCGGTACCGCCCTCGGCGCGGCCGTGTTCGGAGCCCTCTTCGGCCCCGTCATCGGAGCGGGCGCGGCGCTGCTCGGCCGCGGAGTCGTCTTCAGCGCAGTCGCCGGCCTCGCTGTCGTACTCGGCGTGTGGACACTCCGCATCGAGTCTGTCCCCCCGCCCCCGGAGCACCCTTCGATCGCGGCGGTCACCCGCGCGCTCCGGAACTCCCGCTTCGTGGGGGGCCTCGTCCTGATGGCGCTGCCGTCGCTGCTCTGGGGCGTGCTCTCGACGCTCGCCCCACTTCAGCTGGCCGACTTCGGCTGGGGCGCGGCGGCCATCGGCGGCGTCTGGCTCGTCGGCGCCGCGTTCGAGACCGCTCTCTCACCGCTCGCGGGGCGAATGGTCGACCGCCGCGGCGTGCTGGTTCCCGTGCAAGTGGCGCTCGTAGTCGGCGCGGCCGTCTCGGTCGGTCTCGCCGTGACCCCACGGCCGCTCCTCTACGTGCCGCTCCTGATTGCCGCCTCCGGCGCCTACGGCGTCCTCTTCACCCCGGCGTTCGCCTTGATTGCCGAGGGTGCCGAGCGCAGCGGTCTTCCCCAGGGGATGGCCTTCGGGGTCATGAATGCGGCCTGGGCGAGCGGCGCGCTGATCGGGCCGGCAGTCGGCGGCGCGGTCGCCGCGGCAACCGGTGACATCGTGCCGTTCCTCGTCTGCGCGATCCTCTGCGCCGCGGCGCTGGCGGCGGTGCGGCACGCGCGGCACCGCACCACGGTCTTCGCCATGGACTGATCAGGGCCGCCGCCGGTCTCGGCGCTAGCCGAGGGTGTACGAGTAGTGAAGCACCGACAAGACGTCGGAGCTCCAGTCGCCGACGCCCGTGGTGACCGAGTTGGTGGGAAACGTCTCCACCGGAACCTCGCCGGTTACGGGCGTGCCCGCCGCTCCCGCGGGGACGGTGAAAGTCAGGCTCATCGTGCCGGTCTGTCCCGGGAGCAGGAAGAGCGAATGCGGCTGCGCGCCACCATTCAGCACGAAGTTCCACCAGTTGCCGGTGCTGGGCGTCGCGTTGTGGTCGAAGCCGAGCGTCGTCACCATGGCGCTCGTGGAGTAGTCCTCCGACGTCGCCGGGGAGGCGAACGGACCCACCTCTGACGGCGCCGGCGCCCACACCGACGCGAACGGAGTGGTCAGCGTCACGCTCGTCGTCCCGCCCGAGCTGATCGGGGAGGCGACATCCGGCGCGCCCCAGTAGGGACTGAGGTCGAACTGGATCGGCGTCGAGCCTGTCGTGCTCGTGGTCACCTTCAGCTGGCTGCTGAACGGCGGGACGATGTACTGCGGGATGCCGGTGCCGACGGGGACCGGCAGCGTGCCCGACGTGTCGGTCAGCGACACACCGTCGTAGGGCGTCTGCGAAAGCGTGCGCGGGTCCAGCTGGTACGTCTCCGGCTCGACCCCCGTGTTCTTCACCCGGACGTTCGCCGTGACGGTGCTGCCGGGAGTCAACGTCCCGCTCGGCATCCCCGTCGCGGTGACCCTCGAGGTGTTGAGGCTCACTGTGCCCTTGAGCGTGGAATGGGTGAGCCCGGAGTACACGTCCAGTCCCGGCAGGTAGAACAGGCCGTTCGCGACGTTCACGCGCCAGGTTCCGGGTGTGGGGTTGGCCCAGACGAGCTGCACCGCGTTCGTGTTGTCGCTGTCGCCGAACGCGTCCACCTGCTGGACGCTCAGCTGGTTGTCCACGGCGTTCCCGTTCGGGTCGACGAGTTGGCCGAGCAGCACGTAGCCGTCGTGGGAGGCCTTCATGTTGATGTCCAGGTCGTGGATGCCCTTCGGCACCGTGAACTCGTAGCTGAGCTCCTGTGCATAGGCCCCCGGCCGGCCGTTGCCACCGATGAGCGTGCCGGTGAAGTGCGCGGCCTTCTTCTTGGTGACCGGCACCTTCGCCTCCGAGACGACGGGGATCGTGCCGAGCTTGGACGCCCGGTTGCTGTGGAACACGACCGCGCCGGTGAAGAACCCGGGCTTGGTTGGTTCCGGCACCTTGACGGTGAACGACGCCGACTTGCCCGGTCGCAGCACCTTGGAGGCCGGCATGACCGCATGGCGGATGGTCCGGAAGGTCTGTGCGGTCTCCTGGTAGCTCACCGCTCCCTCGTAGTTCGAGGTGGCCCTGCCGAAGAGGAGCAGCGTCCACTTCCCCGGCAGAGGCTGGTGCACCTGCTCGTCGGCGAAGCCGGACCCATCGCCCTGCGGATCGCTGTACTGCACGTAGCGGCCCTTGGGGTCGATCAGGATCTCGCGGACGGTCGGCTCACCGGCGGTGCAGCCGGAGCACGACTGCAGCGGCTGCCAGCCGATCCGCGAGTCGAGGGCGTCGACGCCCTTCGGCACCTTGAACGTCTTGCAGTTCAGCTCCGGGATCGTCTCGCCGGTGTAGTACTTGGCGGAGGTGACACCGGCGCAGCGGCCCTGGGTGCCCCTACCGGACTCGAACAGGCTCAGCTTGCCGCCGGCGAGCGTGTGCGCCGGGCCGAGCGTGCGGAGCACCGGCTTGATCCTCGCCTTGCTGCGGCCGGTGTTCCTGACCGTGACCGTGTGGCGGTGGGTCGCTCCGACGTTGCCGAGGTCGGCGATCGCGTCGGGGGAGTGCACCAGGCCGCCTGCCTTCGCGTGCTTGCCGTACGCCGTGGCCAACTGAACCGCCCGCAACGCGTTGACCAGACCCGCGCCCTGGTTCTCTGCCGCCACGCCGAGGTCGGTCGCGCTGCTGAAGAGAATCTGCCGCACGACGGCCGGCGTCGGCGTCCGGCTGTGATGCGCCTTCTCGTACGCCTGGATGACGAGCGCCGCAACGCCCGCGGTGAGCGGGGCCGACTCGCTCGTGCCGCCGAAGTCCTCGAGGCCGATCGAACTGCCGCCGATGGCGTTCTCGCAGTCGGTGTAGGTGGCGGTGTCGGTCGAGCACGCGGCCCAGTTCAGGTCACCAGGGGCAATGAGGTCCGGCACTCTCCGGTCCTCGGTCACGCCCGAGCTGGACAGTGTCGAGACCTCGTTGTCGAGCCAGCCCGGAGTGCTCTGCCCCAGACGGTACGAGGGCGCGCCGCCGTTGTGGACGGCCTGCGCCAGGTCGTAGAGGAAGAAGTTCGTCTGGGCGAAGATGCGGTACGAGGTGCTCGCCGCCACGCCGATGACGCCGGGGTCGAGGGCCGGGCTTCCCTCGGTGTTCGACGGGCTGGAGTCGCCCGTGCTGGCGACAACGGTGATTCCGTCGGCAATGGCGTTCTTGAGGATCGCTGTCAGCGGCTCCTCGGACGCGCTGGTCGGGAGGCCGGGGAACCCGAGCGAGATGGAGAGGATGTTGGCGTGGTCGTGTTGGATGGCCCAGTCGATCCCCTGCAGGATCACGCTGGTGAAGCTCGAGTTGGTGCTGCCGAAGACCTTCATCACGTCGACATCGGCCCCCGGCGCCACACCGAGCACCTTGACGTCGCAGGTGCCGCCGGTCGTAGCGAAGGCCGGGTTGATCTCCTGGTCGAGGTTGTATGTCGTATTCCCCTGCGCGACGAGCGAGCTGACGTCGCCGAAGGCTTCGCCGCCGCCCGTCTGAGCTCCGGCGCCCTCACCTGTGAAGTCGCGGTAGTCCGTGATCGCCGAGTGTCCGTTTCGCTGGAAGTCGGGTAGGTTCGGATCCATCCCGTCCGGGAAGACCGCAATGTTCACGCCGGCGCCTGTGTAACCGAGACTGTGCGCGCTCTTCGGGCCGCTCGTGATCGGGCTGTTCGCGTGGGTGCGGTTGTCGGCGTTGATCAGATGCAAGGCCTGCGGCTCGAGGAGCGGCGCGGTCGGCTTTCCGCACAGAGCCGAGCCGCTGACCGCCGCCTTCGAGGAGCTCGTGGCCCCACGGAAGCGGAGCGCTCTCGCGTTCGAGGCAGACGCGCGCGTTGCGCCGGGCAGCAGATTCGCATCGGCCGACGGCCCCTCGACGACGGCGTCAGGGTCCACGGCGAGGACGGCCGGGTTGCGACGGAGGTTCGCTGCCTCCGCTGCGGAGACGGTTGTCGCGACGGCGTTGACCGTGTGGAAGGTCACGAGGCGGGGCGTATTCAGCTGCCGCAGCTGCGCGACGATCGGTGCCCGGTCGGCCGCGAACGCCTGCGTCCGCAGTGCCTCGGCATGTGCGCCGGCCAGCCCGGTGTGCTGGTTCCGCAACAGGACGATGACCCGCTGGTCGGCATTGGCCGACAGCAGGCGCGCCTGGCCGGGCGTCAGACGGCTCGACCACCCGGCTGTGTTCAACGGCATGCCGGCCCTCCCGACGTCCGCCGTGGCGGCGGCCACCGCGAAGGCGATGAGCCCGACCGCCGCTGCTGCCAGAACCGCCCTGGCAGGACTCTTCTTCATCTGGAACGACCCCATTCTTCGCGCGATGTCCTGCCCCTACGCCGGCGGGTCTCGCTCAGTGGCACGCGCACTCCTGCACGCCCGCAGGGTAGTCGCAAAAGCTTCGTAACGGGATGCGATTTTGTTGCTCCGCCCGCAGCGGAGACCCACACGAAGAACGGCTACATTGGGCGTCTTCGGGCGCGTAGCTCAGCGGGAGAGCACTCGCTTCACACGCGCGTCGGGCGTCCGCCGGGTAACGCCGCCTCGAGACGAAATCGCTTGGTTGCGCGATTCCTCGTCCGCCCGTCCATAGGCGGCGACAGGCGGCCAGAGCCGTGACTCTCGCACGAATCTCGCACGCGATCTCGCAGAGATCGGCTACGACTCGTCCTCGGCGCTCAGCGCCTGGACGAGCACGTCCACGAACTGCCCGAGGTGGTACTCCTCCAGGAACGCGTCGAGTCTCTCGTCGGTCTCGGCGTTCTGATCGAACAGGTTGTTTTCGCTCAGCCCGACGGACTGCAAGGCCGTGGTTAGCTCGTCCTCTCGATCGGGACGGGCCTCAATCGCGATGTCCCACACGGTGACCGCGACCTGGCGGCGGACGAGCCATCCCGGGAAATACTTCGGGGCGTCTGCCTCCTCTGCTTCCTTGTAGACACCGGCCCAGAACTCGCTAATACGAGCCCAGGCGGCGTCGAGGTCGATCTCGGGCCAGTAGTCGATGTCCCTGCCTTCCTCCAGATCCGCAAGGTCGAAGGACACGCTCTCGCCGCTCGCCCTCGCCTCCGCGACGAGGCCGTTCACGTCGTCCAGGGTGTAGCCCTTCGGCTCTAGCCGGTATTGGAGGAACTGACCGACGACCCACGTCGGGTTGTCGCGGAACAGCGCGGGCGGCTCATTCCCGCCGCTCTCATCCCAGGCTCGGAGAACCCCGGCGTACAGGTGGTCGAACAACGTCGGATCGAGGACCTCGGCGAGATCGAGGTACGACTGCGGCGTGTCCCTGACGAGAACGTCGTCCACGTTGAGCTTCACGTCGCTGAACGGCGAGCCAGCTTGCACTTCGGGATCAGCAGACATGTAGTCGTCCAAGCCCGCCAGCACGAGCGCGACATACGCGTCCGGGTCGCGGCGAGCCGCCCCCTCCGCGTCGCTCCCATCCGCCTGCGCGAGCATCCGGGCGTACGAGTCGGGATCGTCCTCGCGTAACTGAGCTGCGTGCGCCCGATACCTCTCGACGCGCACGGCGGCGCGGTAGCCCGCCGCACGCCGACGAAAGAACCCCATAGCACGAAGTTTCCCACACCTCGCGACGAGCCCAACCCGCAGAACGACGGAGGGCGGCCCGAAAGCCGCCCTCCAGCCATCGCAGGCGCGACGCTCAGGCGTCGGCCGCCGCCCCGACACCGGCGAGCGCAGCCCGCACCGCCGCCATTTTCTCCGCCCGGTCGTAGACATGGGCATAGATCGACCGGGTGACGCGACTGTCGCCGTGCCCGATCTGGTCAGCCACCAGGACATCATCGACACCCGCCGCGATCAGACGACTCGCGGCTGCGTGCCTGAGATCGTGGAACGTGAGCGACCCGTCGAGGCCAGCCTCATCCCGGGCAGCCTCGAAGCCGCGCATCGTCGCGTTCCGATGACACAACGGCCCGCCCGTCCGAGCGGCGAAGACGGGGTCGGAGTCCTGGGAGAACCTGCTCGCGAGGCGGAGCCCGATCAGCACCTCGCGAAGATCGCCCGGCACAGCGAGCGTCCGGTTCCCCGCCCGTGTCTTCGTCGGGCCGTACGCCTTCGTCCTCAACCACTGCCGCGAGATCGAGAGCGTCGCCGAGTCCGCGTCGTCGCCCCGGTCGAAGTCGCCCCAGGTCAGCCCGAGGACTTCGCCGATCCGCAGGCCGAGCGTCGCCGTCAACTGGAGCAACGGCGCGTAGTCGTACCGCGACTCCGGCTTCGCAGCGAGACGACGCGACGCCGCGAGCAGCGCCGCGAGTTCGCCGCTCGTCCATTCGTGCGGGGGCGCGCGGTCATCGTCGCGCGTCGGACGATCGTCGGCCGTCATGACCGAGAACGGACTGACCGGGATCCAGCCGCGCCGCGCGGCGAAGGCGAGCGAACCTGCGAGCGGCTTCAAGTAGTTCTCGATCGACGACTGGCCGAGCGGCCTGACGGGACGGCCGGGATCGACGGCGTGGAGACCCTCGCGCTCGAGGTCGCGGACGAGGTTCGCGATCGCGTCGGCGTCGATCACCGCGACCCGACAGCGTCCGAACCGCGGGACGAGGACGGCGTCGAGCGCCGACCGGTAGTAGTCGCGGGTGCGCTGGCGGAGCTTCGGCGCCTTCGCCTCGAACCACGCCTCGGCGACGTCGACGAACAACTCGCGCGACGGTGGCCGCCGCTGCTCCTGCGGCTTCGAGACGAGCTCGGCCCGCCGGCGCTTCGCCTCCTCGAGCTTGCCGCCGACCGTCTCCCACCGCTGGCGTCCGTCCCGATCGACGAACGAGACCTCGTACCGGACGTGGCCGTCCCGGGTCCTGCGCTTGAAGACGCCCGGCGCCACGCGCTCGCGGACGCCTTTCGGCTTTACGGTCGCGCCGTCCCTCTGGAAGGATGAATCCGACATGGAGCTAACCCTCCTTGTCCGCGCCCCGGGGTGTTTCCGCACCGCCGGGGCTTTGCTGTTGTCGTGTTGAGCATACGCCCTTGGAGCACTCGCGTCCAGCGCGAGTGCCACCCCGCAATCCCGCATGAATAGCGGGCTCGCGGAGCCGTGCGAGATCCGTGCGAGACGCAGCGGCCTCGCGCGCGCGCGGCGTTTCCCTAGGTTCCGAGGTCGACGGCGACGAGGCCGGGCGGTTCGGAGTCGGTGTTAGGTTCGCGGCGTGCCAAGCCCCCGCTTCTTCCGGCGGTTCTTCGTCTACCTGTGCGCCTTCGTCGGAGCCGCGTGGTTCGGCGACTGGGTGTGGCTCGCCATAAAGGACGGCGGGCCGTTTCCGGGAGAGTTCACCGCCATCCTCGTCTGCTCGCTCATCGCCGCCGCGCTGTTCGCCTGGCGTGCCTGACTGAAGACTCCCGCGCGGCCGCGGTTCGGTTGCGTCTTCGATCCAATCGACGTCGGCGAGATCGACGGCATAGATGACTCCTCGCGGCCTGCGGCTGCTCATGGTGTCTCCTTCGTCGGTTGAGGGTCGATGCGCTGGGCGCGCATCCATTCGTCGAGGTCGTCGCGCTCGAAGCTGAGACGGCAACGCTTGCCTTCCTGCGCGTACGGGATCTGGCGGCGGGCGACGAGTTTCCACAGTCGCTCAGTGGTGCAGTCGAGGTAGCGCGCCGCCGTCTCAACCGACATCCACTCCGGCCACGAGGCTTGCTGCTCGGCGAGGCGCTCCTCGAGATCGGCGACGCGCGCGACGAGCGCCTCGAACTCCTCGGCGGTCGGGACGCGCTCGCTCACGTCTCCTCCGGCTCCGTGTCGTCGCTGCCGGCCAGGTAGATGTCCGAAGCCTCCGCGCCACGCGGCAGTCCGAGCAACTCGGCTTTGTCGCCGCGCTCCTGCTCTACCTGTCGGAGCCACTGGTCGAGGTCGAGTTCGGCCTCGATCGCCTCGCGGACGACGTCAGCCAGCGTGTCGGGCGGCAGCGCCTCCAACTGGCAGGTCTCACCGCTCCATCCGCGAGAGCGCGAGTCGGAGGCTTTGGGCGGCGCGGTCGAGAGCTCGTACGCGGCGACCTGGGCCGCGACGAGCGCGACCCGGCGTGGTATCAGCTCGAGCGTGCGGATCGGCCTGTCGGCTTCGACGAAGGCAGCGGCGTCCACGGCGATCGACTCGAAGATCGACTCGCCGGAAGGGTCGTAGTCGCCGACGTGCAGGAGAACGGTCGGAACGTCCCGGTCGAGGGCGCGGTCGGCGATCTGCCGGACCGTGGTGAGGCTGGCGAAGCCTCCCGTGGAGAAGACTGGGACGGAGAAGATGTTGGCGACGCGCGCCAACTGCGGCGCCATCCCGGCCGCCTCGCACCACAACTCGAGCCGCACGCGCTGCCCCTCTTGGCGGTCGCGGCGGTAGTTGCGGATTCGGTACGCCGTCTCTTCCTGGAACTCCCTCGGGCTCGCGTACCAGCCCGACGAATAGGTGACGACGCCGTCGTCGCGGATCGCGTAGAAGTCGATCAAGCGCGAGCGGCGGGCGCGGACGAGATGATCGCCGAGCCGCGCGTAGGCCCGCTCGGTCTTCTCGTAAGCGAACGCCGCCACCAACCTGTAGAAGATCTGGCGGACCGTCAGCGGCAAGTGGTCCGCGTACAACTCGAGCACCTCGTCGACCTGTTCGAGCAGCGCGCGCGTCTTCGCCTGCGGCCGCCACGCCGCGTACCCCTTCGGGCGCGCGAAGCGGTTTTCGCGGCGGGCCGGGAAAACCGCGCCGCTCACGAGCCCGGCTCCCAGTACGCGCCCTTCGACGGCGAAGCCGACTCATCCCAGAGTCGATCCATCTCCGTCTCGTCCGGCTCGCCGCCGTTCGCGCACGCGCGCGACGCACCTAAGAACCGCTCTTGTTCTAGGTCTTCTTCTCTAGGAGGGGGTTGCTCTACTCGTACTATCGGGCGCACGCCCGGTTTGCCCTCCTCGCTACCCGACGACGAAACCGAGCCACTAGGACGCCCGCTTTGCTCGGCCTTCGGCAAGGTCAGCCTCGACGGGAACCCTCTGCCGCTTGCGTCGGTGCCGCGCTTCGGCTCCCATCCGAAGATCCCGCGGTCGGCGAGTCGCTTTAGGTAGCGGCGCACCGTGCGTTCGTGCACCCACGTGTCTTCTGCTTCCGGGAAACCCGTCAGCCGGCGCACGTCGGGGACATACACGTCATCCCAAAGGCGACCCGCGCCCGCCGTGAGTTCGAGCGCGGCATTGAAGACGCGACGTTCCCCGTCGGCCATGCTCACGGCGTTCGCCCTCCGGAGCGCCCGCCGCATCGCCGGACCGACCTCGGCGTACTTGTCGCGCCCGCGACGGCTCACGAAGCGCCTCTCTCGGGATTTAGGACGCCTTTTTGCGGCCGTCCGCGCCTCGCGGCGGGGAGTTCTATCCCCTGAAGCCGTCTCAGCGCTCTGAGCAGCCGACGCACGTCGGACCCACGCCCGTGGAGGAGGGCGCGCAGCTCGCCGGGACGCGCGGCGAGGCTCGGGTCGGCGACGAGCAGCTCGACGGCGCGCTCAAGTAGGTCTGGACAGTCCGCGCACGGACGGCCGCGGCGGCTCACGCCGCGACCTCGGCTAGGTCGTCAGGATCGTCGTTAGCTCGTCGAGGCGAACCCCGCGAGGGCCGGCAGCGCACGCGGGCGCGACGCTCGCGCGGACGCTGAACGGTTCGCGAGCTTCGACACGCCGGAGGGCGGCTTCGCAGCATCGGGCGGATGCCCGCTGCCCGGCGCAGACGCAACAGCGCCGCACGATCCCCGGACTCCGCCAGTGTCCCGTCCTGGGCGATTCTCGACCAGTTGAAGGTCTGGCCGTCGTTCGCTTTCGCGAGCACGACGGCGAGGGCGTCGGCCCAGGCGTCCGAGTAAGACTCGTCGGCTAGGTCGCGCTCGTCGGGAGCGTCCACGATGCGGGCTCGAATCTGATGGCCGTCGTCACAGGTCAAGAGATTAGAAATCTCATCGGCTAGCACGCCCAGAAACGACGAAGGCACCCCCTTGGGGAGGAGGTGCCTCGCCTCGTTCTGTGACGGGCGGCCAAGCCCGGAGCGGATGCTCGACGAAAACGTAGCCGACTGAGACGACGGCGTTACGCGCAGAAGTGTTCGGTTCGCTCACCCCGGCCGTACGTCCAGAATCTGCACCCGGCGCAACCCTTGTGGATTGCGTAGCCGAGGAGGATCATCTGAGTATGCGGCGCCGGACTGTCCTCTTCTTGGTCATGGTGGGAGCGGCGATGCTCGTGTGCCCGGTCGGAGCCGTGGCGACAACGCAGCAGAAGTGGTACTGGTCGACGTCGTACGCCGACCGGACGCTGCTCAAGAAGATGACCGTCCCCTGCGTCCAGATTCGCGCTCGGCTACGCGACTGCTCGGTCCGCCGTGCGAAGAAGCAGGTCGCTGTCTACAACGCCGCACTCGCAGGGTGCAAACGGCTGACAGACCCCACCCACCGAGTGCAGTGCCTAGAGAATTTGGTGAACAACCCCCCCTACGATCCCAAGAAGAACCTCGCGGTCGTCGAGCACGGATTCCCACTCCGAAGCGTGCACTGCGTTGGCAGTGGGGCCAGGTCAGGCGACCGATTCGCGGCGTTCCGTTGCAATTTCAGGGTGACAGACGCCGGCTGGTCCGGAAGCGATCCGCTCCCCGTGTTCGGTCGGCTTCTCATCACCCCGATCAGCAAGTCGGGTTTCCGCTGGCGGATACTCTCGATCTACTAGTGCCAAGTTCTTCTCCATAGGCGACAGGGATGGCGGCTTAGCGGCGCTCGTAGACGAGGAAGGCGCAGAACGGCCCCCACCAGAACGACCAGACCGATCCGGCAAAGATGAGTCCTTCCTCCTTCCGCTTGTTGACCCGTCGCTGGATCCGGCCGTGACTCGGAAAGAAGATCCGGTGAACCTCCATTGCGTGGCCTCCCTTGGTATACCCGCTGGCGAGACGAGGCTACGGTGCTCAGGCAGGCGAACGCAACCTCAGCATCGGTCCGGCCCCGGAACGGAGGAGACAGCCGGAGACGGCCACCGCCTCCGCCCACTCGACGCGGAACTCCGGCCCGATCGTCTTGAGCAGCCCCTCGATGGTCTTCTTCACCGGCGCCTGGGCTGGGTCGACTAGCCGGACACTTCGCTATCTCCCCAGGAACGGATTGCGTCCCCCTACGCATCGTTCGCGGACCAGCGCGTCCCACTCATCTTCGCTGAGGGGACAATCGACGAGATCCCAGAACTCTTTGAGTTGGAGGCAGCACTGGTTAGCCATGCGCTTCGCGAGACTGTCTCCGATCTCGTCCATTCCGTGCGATGTTCGAGTGACGAGGTGCGTAACGCCCTCTAGCGTTTTCCGGAACATGTGGTGGTGGTTCTCGTCTCGCTGCATCCCCTTTGCGAGCAGCGCGAACTCGACGACTGTCGTGCTTCGCGTGGCCACGCGCCGACTCTAGGCTAGAACGAGGCTAGACGCGTTCGCGCAGGTAGCGCAGTTGCGCCTCGAGATCCTCGGAGAGTGCATCCTGACGCTCGAGGACGTCTAGGTGTTCCCTCGCTGCGCGCTGGAAATCGCCGAGCGCTTCGGACGGCGTTTCGCCAGCACCGTGGATCCCGGATACGCGGTCGTGGACGATCCAGGCTCCGCCGTCGCGTTCGACTTCGACGTGAAACTGCCGGCGCCCTTGGACGACGTACTGCCCGGCGCTGCCCCCATTGAGCGGCGCGTAGGTGACGCCCTCGATGTAGGCCGCCGCGTCTGCCTCTGTCGCTGAAGCTGTAACAGTCATGCGTCGGTGTCTCCGTCCCCTTGGTCCTTTGGCTCGACGCGCCTGATCGGACCGAACGTGTCTTCGTACTGCGTCATGTTCTGGTTCAGGGCGCGCAGCACGTCAAATACTACGGACACCGGAATCCTAACTCGCGCAACCACGCGGCACGGCACCACAAAGGGGGAGGTTTCGTCCTCCGGATCGGATGGTTGCGGGGGTTGGAGACCAGCGAAGTCGAGAGTGAACTCGTGAGGGCTGTGCCAGATAGCGAGAAAGTTCGCGTAGACACCCCCCTGATCCTCTTGGGCGATGTCCATGCGGTACTGGACTTCACGAGCAGGAGGGCCTTCTTCAGGGACACTCACGAAGCGATCATAGGGCAGCAGCGCCGTCCGAAACGCCTAGGCAATTCGCTCACCCTCGACGACCGCGGCGGCGAGGGGGAGGCCGCCAGCTCGAGGGCCGCTTCGCTTCGACGACCGGCACCTCGCGGACGCCGCGCGAGCCGGCCGCGTCGAGGACCCAGACGCTCAACCGGTCGCAGAGCGGCGTGAAGACGGCCAGCGATTGCATAGCCCAGGTCTGCATAACCGCAACGTCCCCGTCCGAGAGGCCGTGCCAGCGCAGGCTCGGATGGCTGTGAACGAGAAGCCAAGGGTCGCTCGGCCATTCACCGGGCGAGCACTCGAAGAATCCCGCCGCGGCTGAGACGTTCTCGATCGGCTCGTACTTGATGAGCCGGTCCTGCTCGCGAAGCAGCCGGCCGCCGATCTCCCAATCTCCCGACGGCGCGCGGCTGGCGTGCGCGCGGATCGCGTCCAGCGCGTCGCGGGCGATGACCAACTCGTAGACGCTCAACGCGCCTCCACGCACGGGTGAACCCGCGGGACGCGCCGCCGCAACTCGCCGAGCGCGGCCGCAGCAAGCGCGCGCTGCGTGACGACCGTGCGGCCGGTCTCCGGATCGAAGGCGACGCCGTCGCCCCGAACGCGCTGGCGCTCTCTTCGCGCCTGCGTCTCACGCGCGAGGTCGTGCGGCTTCGCATCGGGCGGCAACCGTGCCGGATGCTCGTCGTCGGCCCAGACGATCGAGCCTGGGCGAAGCGCCTCCTCGATCTCGGCGGCCGAGAGGAGCGGCGCACGCGCCAACGCGAGCAGCTCCTCGAAGGCGGCTGCGCGCTGGTGCTCGCGCTCCTCGGCCTCCGCGTCCTGCTCCAGTGTCGCCTCCGACTCGGTCCTCGGACGGCTGCGCGGCCTGTACCGCGTGGACGTGCGGCTCCGCGAATGGCTCATACCACCAGCTCCTCGCCGACCGGGACGTCGTCGAGCGCGTCGAGAAGCCGCGGCCCGAGCTTGATCGACCGCACCGGCCCACGAGCCTCGAGGACGATGATCCAGCCCTCCCGCTGCAAGAAGTCGAGGCGCGAGCGGACGTTGTCGAGGCGCCCCTGCCCGTCCACGGGGCCGAACAGGCCGCCTTTGTTCCAATCGACGACGAGGGCGGCGTCTCGGCCAGAGCCGGTGAAATGGGACGAACCGTTGAAGGGCCGGCCGCTCGCAAACTGCGCGAGCACCGCCACCATCACCGCGACGTCGTCGATCCAGCAATCCTCGGCGTGCAGCGCGGCGGCGGCGGCCCGGAAGAAACCCGATTCTTCGCGTCGGCTGAACCTGAGCCGCCGCTCCTTGGCCTCGCGCTCGGCGGCCTTGCGGGCGGCCTTCGCCTCCCGGGCGCGCCGGTCGAAATGGTCGTCGGGGAAGCCGGACGCCTTGGCGACGAGCTTCCAGAACCTCGCGTTCATGCGGTCGACCTCGCCAAAGCGGATCTGCTCGGCAAGCTCGGCCAACTCGACCGCCTCCGCCTCGCTCACCCTTTCCACGTCTAGCCGCGGCCGCGGGTTTTCGCCGGCTGCCAGATTTGAGACGAGCTCGACGACGCTCCCCCACTCGTCCCTCCTCAGCCGGCGCGATTTGATGATGGACATGGTGCCTCCTTGTTGAGCGTTTTCAGTGCGGCGAGGACGTGGCTACACGGCTGGGAACGGCAGCTAGAGCAGCGCCACTCGACGACGACGAGATGACGACCGTGGGCGTCCTCGACGACGACCACCTGCTCCCCGTCGACGACGTCCTTCACCACTTCAGCGGCGACATTCATCAGCGCGGGCCTCGGCGAACCTCGACCGGCTGCCAGCCGCGTCGTTTCGAGCCTAACTTGGAACGAACGGGCCTAACGCGCACGCGCACGTCCTCGTCGAGAAGCACCGTCGCACTGCCGTCGGATTCCGGGACGACCCGGCCCAGAGCGAGGCCCTCCTCGACGCAGTTTTCAAGGCAGCGCAGCAATCCCAGCCGGCGCGCCTGCTCGGTCGCCGGCCTCGTAGCTGTAAAGACGACTGGCCTCATCAGAACCCCGGCAGGAACTTCTCCGCCAACCGGTCCGCTCGCGTGCGCCGCCGTGGCGAAGCGCCGAGGCCGGTACCGCCGGGTAGGAGTCCGCGATGCGCGAGCTCCGCGGCGGACCCGCCGATCGGCGTCAGATCGCGACTGACGTACACCCGCATCGGGACTACCTCGCCGCCGTGCTCGACGGCGTCCAGGCAGGCGAAGGACAAGGCGACGCACCCGTCGATCTTGCGGCTCGCCTTCTCTTTCGCCAGCCGCCAGCCGCGCCCCGACTCAACCGCGACGGCGTTGAGGACGTGCCGGCGCAGCTCCTCGTCGGGGTAGGCGACGAGGCCGCGCTGCCGGATTAGGTCGTACAAGTTCTGGCCCGCCGCGGTCAGGTTGGCGGAGGTCTGCGGGTACTCCTCGACCGAGACGCCTGCCTTCCGCAACGTCTGCACGCTGCGGGCCATCTGGAAGGGATCGACCAAAACGCGCGCGATCCGATAACGACGGTGTAGCGAGAGCACGAACGCTTCCACCGTCTCCTCGAGATCGAGCGGATCGCCCTTGCGCGGCGTCCAGATCCGGTGAGCCAACAGCCAGATTCGGCCGTCCCGTTCCTTCACGACGGCGACCACGGCCGCACAGTCGCCCTTCGTCGCGGCGTCGACACCCACGCTGACCCGGAGGCCACGCGCCTGCTCCTGCAGCATCGGCGCGAGCTCGGGGAGCGTGCAGGCGTCCCAGTCCTCGGCGCTCACGAACGCCTCTTCACCTGACTGCCACAAGTTCAGGTGCTGACGAGCGAAGGTGCCGGGTCGCAGCGTCGCAGCCTGCTCGGCGTAGTAGCCCTCCATCTCGGCGGGGTCGCCGAGCCAGGCGCGCTCGCGCGCCTCCTCGCCGGAGTCGACGTACGCCCACAGCTTGCCGGTGCCGAAGATCGGCAGCTCGTCGTCGAGCCGCTCGCCGGCGAGGGCGCGCTGCCACATCGGCTCCAAGATCGGCGAGTCGCCCGCGAATCCGGCATAGGAGTCGACGATCCGGAGCGAGCGCCGGTTCGGGATGGGCGTCAACTCCTCCCACAGACGGACGTGGGCTTCGTGACGATACGCCCACAACTCGGTGAAACTGGAGACACCGAAGATCGCGCCCGCTGCGCCCGCATAGTCGGCCGGCAGCGCCACGATCTTGGTTCCCGTCTCCGGGAACAGGATCTCGCTCTTCGTCACGATCGCGGCTCCGCGTGCGACCAAGCCCATCGTCCGCACCTGCTTCGCGATCAGGTCGAAGACCCGCTCCTGCGCCTGTGCCTCGTCGTTCGCGACCACGTACAGGGTCTCCGGAGCCGGCAGGGTAAGCCCTGCGTAGCCGGTCGCCATCGCGTTCAGCGTCGTCTTGCCGCTCTTCTTGACCGTGGAGAGCAGGAACGTCTCGAACGGCGACGGCGACCCGTCCGCCGGGAACATCGCCAGCAGCGCCGCGCGCTCCCACGCTCGCAGCCGGATCAACTCGCCTGTCTCCGGGACGACCCAGGTCGATTCGGCCCACTCGCAGACGTTCACGAACGAGCCCTCGCCTCGTCCTGCATCCGACGCACGATCGACGGCTCGATCCTCGTCAGATCGACTCCGAGTTTCGCCCTGCTTGCCGGCGTACGGCCGAGCTCGCGCTCGAGCGAGGTCGCGCGAGCCATCCACCGGTCGAGGTCGGCTCGAAGCTGCGGGAGCCACGTCTTGCCGCCCGCGTAGGAGGCGATGGGCCGGTCGCCGACGGCCTCGTCGGCCTCAGTGATCGCCGCCACCGCCTGCTCGCTCCGCCAGTAGACGATCGCGAGCCGGAGCTCGCACATCTCGTCGCAGGGCGCGCCGATCGGCCTTGTCTCCCGGATCCAGTCGAGGTACTCCTCTGTGCGGGGCTCGGCCGCGACGACGATGTCCGCCCGGTACGCGCCGTGCTTGCGGGCAAGCTGGTTCCCCGGCCGCGCGCCCACGCAGCGGTGGCAGCCGCAGCTCTCGCCGTGCAGCCGTTTCGCCAGTTCGCTCACGGCAACTCGCGCGCGTCGAGATGCCCGCGCAGGCCGTCGACGATCTCCGCCTCGTTCTCCGGCAGCTCCTCGAAGCGGCACGCCACCGGCAGCGCCGGCACGCCCTCCTCGCCAAGGTACGACCGGAGCGCGATCACGACGACTCGGTTTTTCACCGCGCCGGTCGCGGCGCAGTAGGTCTCGAGCCGTTCGCCCAGCTCCTCCGGGAGTCTGATCGTGGTCGCAGTTGCCGCCATCTGACGGTAGTTGAGTCTAGGACGGGGTGTTTCGAGCCTTTCCGGCGCACCATCGGCCGTCTCAGCCGGATCTCGCACGGATCTCGCACGGGGGCGCAACCAGCCCGATTCGGGGGATCCGGGAGGCCAGTAAACGGCTAGACTAAGCCGGTCCGGGCGCGTAGCTCAGCGGGAGAGCACTCGCTTCACACGCGAGGGGTCGCTGGTTCGATCCCAGCCGCGCCCATGGGGATTTCTGGCTCAACCATGCTGGTTTGCGCTGGTCAGCCATCTTCCAAGACCACTCTGGGACCACATTGGGACTGCGCGAGGAACGCGTCGAGAGCCGAAACCGCGTCTTTGAGCTCACGGCTGTAAAGGTGTCGGTAGCGGCGGTAGACGAGGGCGCCGCCGTCGGTGTGGCCGACGCGCTCGGCGATCAGCTCGGGCTTCATGCCGGCGCGGGCCATGAGTGAGATCGCGGTGTGGCGCAGCCAGTGGAAGCGGAAGTCGGCGACGATGAGCGTGCGCCCGTTGCGCTTTTCTTCGTGGGTAAGTCCGGCGCCGAGCAGTGCCGGAGTCCAGACGCTCCGGAACCCGCTCTCCGAGTAGCGGCCGCCCTTCTCCGTCGCGAATACGACGTGCGTTCCCGCCGGCCGGACGAGGAGCTGCTCGCGCAGGAGCTGGACCTCGGCGCGGGCGAGCGGGATCGGCTTCGGCCGCCGCGACTTGTTCACGTCGCGGGGGATGTAGATCTCGCCGGCGTCGAGGTCGACGCGGTCATCGGTGAGCGTCATCGCCTCGGTGAAGCGAAGGCCGACGGTCCCGACGAAGGGCACGACCCGGCCGATGCGCTCGGGCAGGAACGAGCCGATCTCGTATAGCTGCTCGAGCTCGAGCGCGACCGCCTCGCACGTCTCGATCCGGATCGGCTCGATTTGGAAGATCCCCGGGTCGACGAGCTGGCCGCGCGACGCGGCGTCGCGGAGCGCCGCCTTCGCGAACTGCAGCTCGTTGCGGGCCGCAGTGGGCGCGACCTTGGCGCGGGCCGCGATGTGGTCCTCGACGAGCGCCCGACGGAGGTTCGGGATCGCGACGTCACGCAGCGGTTCCCACGGCTTGACGTTCTGGTCGTAGAAGCGCACGGTCGCCGGCCGCAACCGGCCGCGCTTGCCGCCCATCGCCTGCTTGCGCTCGAAGCGGGCGTCGAGCTCCTCTCCGAAGGTCGTCGGCTTCTCGGTATAGAGGTGACCGAGCTTGAGTCGGAGCTTGAGGTCCAGCTCGACTCTCTCGGCGGCCTCCCTGGTTGGGAGGACGACCTCGGGGAACGGGCGGACGCGGACTTGCCAGCGGCCTTTGCCGCGTTTGCGGATCGCCATCAGGCTGCCTCCCTTCCGTTGCTGGAAGGCCGAGTCTGCCGCTGCTTCTTCAACGCCGCTACCACGGGGTCGGCGTTCGCCGCGAGGAACCTCTCGATGGCGCTCTCCGCGTAGATCCGGTCGAGCCCGATCCGGATCGACTCGAGCTCGCCGCGCTGGGCGGCCCGGCGGATCGTGTCCGGGTGGACACCGAGCCGCTCGGCCAGCTCACGCGTCTTGTAGTGCCGCTCGATCACGGTTGCCTCGGAAAAGCGTAGTGTAGCAAATATGTGGATAGTGCCTGAGATGAGGTGAGCGCGCTTAGAATGTGGTTCGGGCGATGACAAGCGGCGAGCTGATCCGGTCGGCCCGCCTGCGAGCGGGCCTCTCACAGGGCGAGCTGGCAGAACGGCTCAGTCTGCCGGTGAGCTCGATCGGACGCTGGGAGACGGACACGGTCGAGCCGGGCTACTCGACGCTCCGGCACATCCTCCAGACGTGCGGCTTCGATATCCCCGCCGTGCTGGAGCCCTACGAGCCCGACCGCGAACTCGATGCGCAGATCGAGCAGGTACGCCGGCTCACGCCGCAGGAGCGGCTGGCGCAGATGCTGGCCTCGGCTCGGCGCCTCTGGCCTCTCGACCCATACGTGATGCTGCGCGAGCTCGAGCACGCGCGCGTCTCCTATGTCGTCATCGGAGGGCTCGCCCGGATCATCCACGGCTCCGAGGAAACCACCGAGAACCTCGCCATCACCCCCTCCCTGCGCCTCGACAACCTGCGCCGGCTGCAGGAGGCGCTCGAGGCCATGAACGCTCACCGCGTCGACATGCAGCCTCTCGGCATCGACCAACTCGACGCTGAACAAGAGCCGTGGGTCCCGTTCGTTTGCGACGCAGGGGAGCTCCACATCGTCGCCGCGCCGCCCGGAACGCGCGGCTACGACGACCTCCGCCGCCGCGCCAACCGCGAACCCATCGGCGAAGGCCTCCGGCCGCAAGTCGCGCATCCCGCCGACCTCGTCCGCATGCTCGAAGCACACGACGACCCCGTCCGCGACCCCCACGTGCTTCCGACCATGCGCCGCATGCTCGAACTCGAGCACCGACTCACCGTCCAGCCGTGACTCGCCCATGCTCGTCGACTGATGGAGCGCCTGCCGAGGTCCTCAGCAGCTCGAGTGGGAGGAAGGCCCAAGCGAGCGGCTTGCGCAAGGGGCCACACCACTTTTTCGGACATTGCGCAAACCTCGGGCGTGACGAGCCGGTACGTCGGCAGGATTTCCGCGCGACCGTTCACGCGCAGCTCGTCGATCAGCAGGCGCAGGAGTGCCTTCGCCTTCTGCGGGTCGCCGTCGTCGACGACGCCTTCGAGGAGGTCAGCGACTTCAGCGATGAGCGCGGGTGTCGGCGCATGTGTGGCCTCGTCCGGCGCGGCGAGGGCGAGTTCGGCTTCCTGGGCGTGGAGAGCGGCTCCGCCAGTTGCCAAATCTGCGCTTCCCAGCACGACGCTCGTGAGCGCGGGGTGGCCGCTCGACGAGGTGACCTACGGCACGTGTGTAGCACGAAACGTCGAGGAAGCCGCAGAGACCGGCGGGGTCGCCGCGTGGGACTGCATCTACGAAGGTGCCGTCCATGTTCCGGCCGAGGAGGACTGGGCGCCGAGCGCGAGCACCAATTCGTCGCCGGCCTTCGTCGTCGTCACCGATGGTGCGGTGACCGGGCCGCTCACGGTCGTTCCGCTCGAGCTGACATCGATAGGCGTCACCGGGTTCACCCGGCGGTAGACAACGGAGGACGAGCTTTCGAGCGAGCGACCTCGGCTAGGCAGCGGGAGATGTGTGACGAAGCATCTTCTATTCGCCGCGGTACTCCTTTCCCGCGCGGTACATCGAAAAGGTCCGACGCACTGAAAGAATTACGCATACCCCGCCAAGCCCAAGAAGGGCGTAAGACAAGGTGAGACTGAAGGAGGCGAGAACCACTCCCCCCACAAGGAGCACAAAACCGTAGAGAAGAAATGCACGACCGCAGCTGTAGTACGCCATGCCTTCCGGCCCGTACTTTTGGAGTGTGCTCAGGAAACGAGGCGTACGGGCTGCGAACGCACGTGCGACGAACCAACCACAGAGGGTCCGCTCATATGGACTCAAGCATCTAAGAGGGTCAGCTTCGTCCGACGGGAGCATCACGTGCTCGCGCATGACTGTCCGATGCTTGGGAGAAGTCCGGCGTCGTTAAGCGTCCCAACTGCGCCGACTCCGAGGCCCAGCTCTGCGAAGGCATCAGCGTCGGCTTGGCTGAGGAGCCCAAGCGCACTTGGCGTCCCTAATCCAGCACTGGTGAGGCTTAGCACCACGCCCGCGCAGGACGCAGCGTCACCTGTAGTCGCGCAGGTGCGCACGTCGACTCCTGCTGCAGCCAGGCTAAGCGCCTCCGAGGCCTGGCTGAGAGCAATCGCCGCGACTCCTTCCTCGACCACGAGGGCGGCTCCGCCGGTTGCCAAAGCTGCGCCTCCCAGCACGACGCTCGTGAGCACGGGATGCCGCTCGACGAAGTGACCTACGGCACCTGCGTAGCACGAAACGTCGAGGAAGCCGCAGAGACCGGCGGGGTCGACCGCGTTGGTTGGGTCGTCTTGGACGTAGGAGTAAGGTGCGCCTGTCCAGCCAAGGAGCGGGTCAGCGCTGACGAGTTGCGCGCTCGCTGGGTCGTAGTAGCGGTGTTGCAGATAAAGGAGCCCGGATTCGGAATCCGTGTAGGAACCGGCGAATCCGAACGGGTTCGAAGCCGTTCCCGTTGAGCCCGCGATGCTGCCATAAGGCGTGTACCTGTAGGTGGCGCTCAGCGTGCCCGAGGCGTTGGTGAGTGCCCGGGTTGAGCCGAGTTTGTCGTGCAGGTAGTAGAGGACGGTTGTGCCGTTTATCTGTTCGAGCGGAAGGCCGTCGGGGCCATAGACGTAGTCGGTGCTGCCGTCGACTAGGAGTTGCGGGGTCGTGCTCGGAGCGGGCTGGCCCCAGGTGAACGCTTCGGTGGTGTGGCCGGTCTTCTTTGAGACTCTTTGGCCGTCGCCGTCGTAGGTGTAGCTGGTTGAGCCGTAGCTGGTGAGACGGCCGAGTTGGTCGTAGGTGAGCGTGGTCGTGCCGCCGGGGGCGGCGATCGACGTGCGGTCGCCGAGACTGTCGTAGTTGTAGGTGGTCTGGGCTGGTTCGAGGGCGAGGAGCGCTGCGGTGAGTGAGGCGGTGGTTGAGAAGGTGGCTGTCTGGGAGCCGGTTGAGCCGGCGCTGGTCAGCGCTTGGTCGGCGAGCGCTCCGGCGACGGTTGGGCCTCCGGCTTGGCTTACGCGCGTCGTCATCTGGGAGGGTGCTGTCCAGGTTCCTGCCGTCGAGGATTGGGCGCTTAGCGCGAGCACGAGCTCGTCGCCGCTCTTTGTCGTCGTCACCGATGGTGCGGTGACCGATTGGCCGCTTACGGTCGTTCCGCTGGAGCTGACGTCGATCGGGGTGATCGGGTTCACTCCGCGGTAGACGACGAGGGTCGCGGCCTTGGCGAAGGTCTTGGAGAAGGTCACGGTGACGTTCGAGTCGCCTGCCTGGGCGGTGCGGCGGTAGAGGACGAGTTGGGTGTTGGATGCTCCTGTGCCGGAGCTGTAGGTGCCGATCTTGGTGTAGCCGCTTGGGGTGGTCTTGATCGACTGGTTTCCGGGCAGGTTGACGGCGAGAAGGATCTGGTCGTTGGCCTGTACGCCGGTGGGGAGGGTAAGGGTGAGTGTTGCGCCGGTGCCGTTGTCTCCGGCTGAGGTGGTGCCGACGCGACTGATCGTGGACGTCTGGCTTGTGAGTTGGTGCGCAGCGTTGAAGCTTTGGTTGGCCTGGCCCAGCTGCGTGGGATCGCCGGACGCGTTGTAGCCGTAGCTGCCGGTGGTGGCTGTTGATAGTCGGTTGAGCTGGTCGTAGCTGTAGCTCTGCGAGCTGGGTGCCGGAGTCCCGGTATCGGTTTCGGTTTGTACCTGGGAGTCGGGGTTGTTGGTATAGCTGAAGCTCGCGAAGGGGTTGGACAGGTTGGAGGTGGGTGCGTCCTGCCTGGTGAGGAGGTTGTCGGCGGCGTCGTAGGTCGAGGTGACCGTGGTCGTGTTCGGGTTGCTCCGGCTTGTCAGATTTCCGTCGGCGTCATAGCTGAAGTTCGTGCTACCGCTGAGCCAGTCAGTCACCTTCGACTCGCGTCCGGCTCCGTCGTAGGTCTGGCTGACGGTCTGGTTTCTGCCGGGATAGGTGATCGAGGTGACCTCGTTGTCGAGGTCGTAGCCGTAGGCGACTGTCGTTCCTGTGCCGTTGGTGATGGAGGAGAGCCGTTCGAGCGAGTCGTAGTTGTAGGTCGTGGTGCCGCTGGCGTCGCTCATTGAGGTGCGGTTGCCGTCGGAGTCGTAGGTGTAGGTCACATTCGCTGCCGCCGAATAGCCGGAGGCGGGGTTGGAGTAGGTGATCGAGGTCAGTTCGTTGGCGCCGTTGTAGCCGTAGCTGGCTTTGCCGCCGCTGGTGGTGAGGGTGCTGAGGTTGCCGGCGGCGTCGTAGCTTGAGCTGCTGGTGCCGGTAGTTGGTTGGGTCTGTTCGATTTGCTCGTCGCGGGAGTTGAAGTAGTCGACGGTCGTCTGGCTGCTCGGGTCGGTGGTCGTGGTGCAGTAGGTCGCTCCTGTGACCGAGTTCGAGCAGGCGCCGCTGCCTGGCTGGATGTCGTAGCTGTAGGAGGTGGTGGCTGCCTTGGGGCTGCCGTAGCCTGTGGTGACCGTCTCTTTGCGAGAGTCGGCGTCGTAGCTGGTCTTGGTGATGTTGCCGGCCGGATCGATGACCTGGGTTTGATTGCCGTCGCCGTCGTAGCTGTAGGAGGTGGTGTTGCCCAGCGGGCTGGTCGAGGACGTGAGCTCGTTGTCGGCGTCGTAGACCCAGGTCGTGGTGTTGGCTACGCGCGGCTGGCCCGCGGCCGGACACTGGACGCCCACCGCGGTCTCGTCTGGTGAGGCCTCGCAGACCTTGCGGCCGAGCTGGTCGTAGACAAAATCGGTCGTGTCGTTTGCCCCGCTCGCCGGATGTGTGGTGATCGTGGCGACGTCACCTTCGTTGTCGTAGGTGTAGTCGGTCACGTGACCGGCCGGTTCGGTGACCTCGGTCACATCACCGGCGTGCCCGTCCGTGTAGCTGTAGGTGGTTGTCGCGGTCGGCGAGCCGAGTTGGCCGGTAACCGTCTTGCTCAGCAGGTTGCCGTTGGCGTCATAGCTGTAGCTGGTCTCGATCCCTTGCGGGTCGGTGACTGTCAGCGGCTGGTCAAACACGTTGTAGGTGTAAGTGGTGGTGCGGTTGATTTCGCTCTTCGTCAGCAGGTTGCCGGCGCTGTCGTAGGTCGAAGTGGTGGTGTTGTTGTCGGGGTCTGTGACCGATGTCACACCAAAGGTGTTCCGGTCGTACTGATAGGTCCAGGTCGCCGCGTTCGGTGTGCCCGCTGCCTTGGTCTCCGAGAGCACCACGCCGCTGGTGAAGTTCTCAACGGTCACGTTGCCATGAGGGTCGGTGATGGTCGTCGTGCCGCCCGAGGCCGAGTAGTTGTCGCCGCTATAGACGAAGTGGGTGATCAGACCGGCGGGGTCGGTCTGCTGCGTCACCCGACCAGCGCTGTCGTAGACGTTGGTCGTGACCCCTTGGTTGGGGTCGGTCATCGTCAGCATCAAGTGATTCGAGTCGTAGCCGAACGACCGCTGCCTGTTCGTCGCGTCGGTGACGCTGGTCAGGTTGCCCGAGCTGTCGTAGCCGTAGTTGGTCACCTGTCCTGCCGGGTCCTCGACCTGCGAAACAAGACCGTTAGTCCCGTAGCTGAGCGTGATCGTCCTGCCCGCGGAGTCCGTCGCAGTCGCAAGCTGGCCCGACCCGTTGTAGGCGAGCTGCGTCGAGTAGCCGTTGCGGTCCGCGATCGCGGTTAACTTCCCGCTGGAGCTGAACGTGTACGTCGTCGTTTGTTGACGGACGAACGTCCAGGTGCCGTCGCCGTTCTGGGTCAAGGTCGAGTCTGACCAGGTCGGCACCGTGTAGCCGCCGCTCCCGTCGGGCGTTGCCGTCACCTGGGAACCGTCCGCCTCGGTCACCGTTACCGAGCCGTCGCTGTTCACGACCAGATTCGACTCATAGGAGGACGACCAGCCGTAGCCGAAGATCCCCTCGGTCGATGCGGACAAGGAGTTGTAGGTCCGCGTCAGGTCGAGGCCCGGCCCCCGACCAGGTACTGAGATGTCCGTGAACGTCTCCGAAAGATCCCCACTCGTGCAGTTCACCGGGTCGCCGGCGCACGGACTCGGGTTGTTCACCGAAGCGTCTCCGCTACCGACCCCATAGGCGCCTGGGGGCGCGGGGTTGACCGGATACGCGTCGAACGTGACGGTCAGGCTGTCGGTCAGTTGCTGGCCGTCGTTGAAGGTCTCCGTGAAGCCGTAGGTCAGAGTCCACTGTCCCCAGCAGACACCGCTCTCGGGAACGGTGTAGGGCAGGCTGCTGGTGTAGCCGCCACTCGAGAAGTAGCTTTCGCCCGCGTCATGCCAGCCCGAGTAACTGCTGCTATCGACCTCGGTTCCACAGGCGTCGTAGACGGCGTCCGTCTGCGTGTTGTTCGAGGTCGACTCATTGCCGGTGAGCGAGTCATAGAACTCGATGAGCCCGCAATATCCGATCTCCTCGCCCGCGTAGACCGGCCCGCCGGGGGGCGGGTAACCGGCCAGGTCGTAGCAATTCAGATAATTGACCCCGTTTATCCAGTACCCCTGCGCGGGGAACGTCTGGGCGACCGTGAGGGAATCCCCTTCGGGATCCGTGACAGTCTCGCGAACCCTCCTGCTCCGATCCGACTTCAGGGTTCCGCTTGAGAGCGCCGCCGGGTAGCCACCAGACGGCGCACGGCCACTCCCCGGTCGGGTCGCCACCTTTCCGCTCGGAACCGGGCCTACTGTCAGCGGCACGGAAGGTGTGTGCTTGGTCGTCGCCGTCTTATTGCCGGCAACCCCAGAGCTAGGGAAGACGACCACGCCGCCAACAACGATCAGTCCGAGCACGATCCGCAATCCGCTGGGCCTCAGACTCCGGACGCTCAAAGCGCGCCGACCGAAGTCCACCACGGACGACTCGACCAACCCCAGGCGTGCCAACGTCCAACCCGCGACCCTCAAGCGACCCCACATCCGGAGACCCCCTAACTCAAGCGATCCGGGCCCCAGGTGCGCCGCAAGCACATCCGAGTCGCAGCGATATTGAGACGACACACATCCTTCTACGATCAATAACAGAAGTCAAGTGGCCACTCCGCCGAAGCTCGTGAACGGCGCTACCGCGAGATCGAGGCCACTAGCTGCTGCGTGCGCTCGCCATACGCCCCGCCCGAGAGAGCGCGGATCACGCGACGCTGAGCGCGTCGGCTACCACGACGTGGTTTGCGCAATGTCTGGTTCCGCCCACGCTGTGCGGTTACGAACTCGGGTGAGTCACGAACCCCAGTGAATGGTGTAACGGTTGAAGTCCCGACCGTGCTGCGTGTCAGTTGTCCGCGCCTTGTGGAGGGGCAACGGGGGCTTTGAGAGGCCGATGAAGCTGGTGGACGAGATAGTCGTTCCGTCGTCGCCAATCGCGGCGATCGTGGCGGGCCACTCGGAAGGCTGGCCGCTTATGCCCGGGTAGAGAAAGAAGCTGGCGTTGATCGGCTCTGAGACATAGACGACGGGGATCGTGACGCTCTCTCCATCTGCATAGCGCAGCTCGACGTGGTTCACATTCGCGGACAGGACATCGCCGAACAACACCCACGGACCGCTCATCTGGCGGGCGGCCAGTGAAGGAGCGATCGGTAGCTGGCGGCTGCGGTCGCAGCCGCCGCCGTAGCCCTCGAGCAAGAAGCAGAGTCCGCCGCGGCTGGTGGGAGCGATCCAGAGGTGTACGTTCTCGCCGCCGATCTGTGTCTCTATGACGCTGCGGGCCGCTCCGCTGACCCCTGGCGCCATTCCTGTCGGTGCACCGATGTCGAGCGACTGGAAGGATTTCTGGGCCGGCTCTGGAGCAGTCGGAGCCGAGAACCAGTCGATGAGAGGCCGGGCGAGCCCGAGCGCGGGAACCGCGATGACGAGAGCAATGATGGCCGCAGCGCCAACGAGGGCAAGCGCCCGCCGACGCCGCATACGAGGAGCACCGGCACGGCGGAGCACGTCCCGCCAGTCGGCACGGCTGCCATCGGGCAGCGGGAGCATCCGCTCGAGCTCGGAGACGATCAGTGGCTCGACATCGATCATCGCTCAACCTCCTTCAGACTGCGGCGCAACGCCTGATGCGCCGAACTCAAAGTCGCCGACACCGTCCCCACCTCGATTCCGAGCGCCTGGGCGATCGAGCCGTAGTCAAGATCGGCGTAATAACGCAGATAGACAGCGAGCCGCTGCCGCTCCGGAAGCACAGCAACCCAGGTACCAACACCCATCTCGTCCGAGACGTGCCCGTTTGCAATCACAATCTCGGGAGGCTCAAAAACCTCGCGCCGCGCGACCCGCCGCCGGCGGCCAGCCAGAGCAGCGTTCACGACCATCCGCCACACCCACGCCTCGAGCGGCCCCTCACGGCGAAACGAACTCTGCTCACGCAACGACTCCGCGAACCCCTCCTGCACCGCGTCGTGACCGCTCGCCTCGTCGCCAAGGATGGCTGTCGCAACCCGCAGGAACTGCCGGTAGCGCCGGCGGTAGACAGTTTCAAGCTCGCCGGTCAGCGGCCCTCTCTGTGCCATCACCTAAACGATGCACCAGACGGGCCAGTTTGTTTAGTCGCCCTCCCCTTCAGGGAGCTTCATTCCCGAACTCGCCCAGCCGAGCGTCTGATGTTCTCAAGTCCCGATTCGGGCTAGCGCAGGCTGGTGGCTCGTGCCTGGCGATGCCACTTCCAGGCAGCTGCAAGCGCGAGGCATTGAGAAACGGCGACAGCCACGGCACCTATGACTGCGACAGCTGTGAAACCGTGATCGAGGCCAAAGAGAGTGAGCATGAGGCTTACGAGAGAGGCGACTTCAAGCCACATGCACCTGCGAGTGATCTTCGGATCAGGCATCCCGGGTGATGGCGACAGCCCGCCAGGGGCGGAACATCGCCGTCAGCCATCGGCTGAAAAACGACCCTCGGCGCACGATGTCCACTGAAAGGCGAACTTCTTCCCCGGGAGCGAGGTCAAGCTCCACCGGCGGGCTGAGATACCACCACTGCCGTGCGCGAAGACGATGGCGGCCAGACTCGCAGCTCAGTTCGAGGGAACCCCGCGGCATCAGAGTTCCCGCGTTCTTTCCATCGAGAGAGACGACAAAGGCGCCTAGCTTCTGGTTGCCGAACCAGGGCCGAGGCGTTGTCAGGATGAACGTCGCGTCTTCTGGCATCACGTTCACATGCGTCTACCCCGCACGGCTCTTATCGGCATTTCCTCCCCCAGAGCGGTTGCAGAGCTGTCTCCCATCTCACACCAACATCGGCAGCGCGCGGGAAAGTGATGAGGGGACGGGATTCGGGAGTGCGACTGGCGGCCGGCCTACGGGGTGCGGCTGTCCTCGTCGTCCCAGATGGAGTGCCAGTTCTGGCCTGGCGGCTGCACGACTGGCTGACCAGGCTGGACTAGTGCGTAGTACACGACCGTCAGCGCGTGCGCCGCGTAGGGCGCTGTCAGCATGGAGCCCAGCGTGACGACGACCCACCAGCCGAACGGTCCCTCGTGAGCGCCCACGAGCGTGAACGGAAGGCTCACCATTCCGGAGATCAGACCGACTGCGAACAAGACCTTGAACACGTTCCATTCGTTCCCTCTGACGATCGCACGGGACTGCTTCAGCGCATCTCGCGCTGTTCCGTTCTCGAGCATGGCCACCGGAACCGCCACCGCCCAGCGCGTGGCGAGCACCAGACCTGGAATCACGAGCAGCAGTACGCCCAAGCCAACGCCCAGCCCCACCAACAGGGATACGGCGACTAGTTTGCCGAGACGGTCGCCGGCCCGGGCGAGCGCGTCAAGGGCCGATGTCTCATCGTCGCCATCCACGTGCAGTCCGCGCACGATTTCCACGAGGCCGCCCTGCAGCAGCGCAATGCCTGCGATGGTCACAACGATCGACAAGAGCGCCACGATGAGGCCGCTGTGCCCCGTGCGCGCGACCTCATTGACGATGTTCAGAACACCGAACACGCAAGCGCCCATGACCAGCGAGCGAGTGAACAATCGCTTATAGAGGCGCCACGCCTGCCTGAGGACGGCGTTGGCGTCGATCTCCACCTTCTCGACGGTGCGGGTGACGGCGAAGTCGGCCATAGCACGATGTATCGGTCGCGGTCCCGATGCCCTTTAGCTTCAAGATTCGCCCGGGTGAGCGGTCCGCCGTCGGGCCGCTGGCAGAGCTGAAGCCGGACGAATGCCCCGTTCGATGTCACTCCAGCTCTCGACCGCCGGGCCAGAGCCTCGGGCCCGCCGCGCTGGACGCCCCGGTGGTGACGTCGGGTGAGAGGCGCCCTCCCAGGTCAGCGTGATCGGGGCGCATCTGCGCTCAGCTATACTTTTACTCGTGCCGAGACGAGTAAAGCGTAGGAGTGGTTTCACGCGGTTATCTCCGAAGCGCCAGATCACGCTTCCGCTTGCCGTGGTCGAGCGGGCAGGGATCAAGGTTGGCGAGGAGCTCGCGGTCCAGGCCGACGACGAAGGCCGCGTGATCGTGTCCCGTCCCGGCGGCGAGACGGTTGGCGATCGTCGCCGCCACGCGCTCGAGCGAGCCGCGGGGGCGCTTCCCGACGTCTGGCCGGCGGGTGCGCTCGACGAGCTGCGCGACGAGTGGCGCTGACCGTCCTCGACGCGAGCGTGCTGATCGCGCTGCTCGACCCGGCCGACCCGCACCATCAGGCCGCGCGCGACGCCCTCGACGTGCACGCCGACGACGACTTGCGCATTCCTGCACACACGCTCGCCGAGGCGCTCGTGCATCCGGTACGGGCCGGCAAGGAGCGCGAGGCTCGCCGGCTGATCGCCAGTCTCGAGATCGCGGTCGACCCGGTCGACGAGGCGGTGGGAGTCGCGGCGGCAAGACTCCGTGCCCGGCACGGCAGCCCCCTGCGGATGCCGGATGCGCTCGTGCTCGCGTACGCCGACGTGCGCAAGGCCAGGCATGTGATAACCGCCGACGAGCGCTGGCCGGACTGGAGCCGCCGCGTCGAGCTCCTCAGCTCCTGATCCCCGCGTGGTCGTGCCGATGCATGCACGCGACCTGGCCAGGGGAACGCTCGCCGCGATCATCGAGACCTCGAGCGTGGGCCGCGAAGAGTTCCTGCGCCTGCTCTGACTCACGACCGCCGCGCCTGAGGCGGTCACAGTTCCAGCCCACGACCGGGCGGTTCGCGGTCGAGCTTGATTGCCGGGCTGCGGCGCGGCGGTTCCGGTGTCAGCGAGCGTGCGAGCTCGTCGCGCTGGCGGGCGAACGAGAGCACCCGGGTTCGCCGCTCGGCACGCTCGCGGAGCTGTTCCACCTTCGCGTCGCAGCGGCCGAGCGCCTTCTCGTGGCGGCTGATCTCGGTTTCGAGCTGGGCCCGTCGGCCGCGGTTCCAGCTGTGGAGGCGCTGGACCTCACGTCGCGCCCTCGCGAGCTGTTCGGTGGTGTGCGCGCGCTGCCGGTCGACCTGCTCGTGTTGCTCAGCGATCTGGTTGAGGATCGTGTCGCGTCGCCCTCTGCGCTGGTCGAGGGCGAGCGACTCGGCGGAGGAGCGTTGGAGGGCGCGGGCGGCGCGTTCGGGCGGAGCGGCGGGGTCGGGCTGGCGAAGCGGTGTTTCGCGTTCGAGCGTGTCGTGGTCGGCGAGGTAGAGGCGGGTCTCGAGGCGGGCGCGGCTGCAGGCGACGTAGCCCCATTCCTGTAGGGCGCCTTGGTCGGGGACGAGGACGTGGGCATGGTCGACGGTGAGGCCTTGGGCGGCGTGGACGGTCAGGGCGTAGCCGTAGTCGAGATGCTCACTCGCGTAGGCGAACGGCACCCGCCGGACAGTGCGCGTCCGGTCGCGCACGAGCAGCGCGTCCCGGTCGAGCTCGACGACCGTGCCGAGCATGCCGTTGCGAAGAGCGAGCCGCGCATCGTTGTGGCGGCAGAGGACCTGCTCGCCGACCCGGTATTCGCGTCCGCCGAGCGTGACGGCCTCCTCCCGCAGGCGGCGGCCCTGGAGCATCAGCGCGTGTGCGACCTGGTTGAGTTCGTCGACGTCATTGCGGCGGTAGACGAACATCGTCGACCGGGTCGGGTTCGGTTGCGCTTGCTGCCACCAGTCGGCGAGCAGCCGCTCCTTCGCCGCAATCGGGCTGTCGTCGACCCTGAGGCGGCCGCGCATGGCGGCATAAGCGAGGTAGGGCTCGGGGTTACCGTCACGCATCCGCGCGAGTGCTTCCCGTTCGAGCGGGTCGAGTTGGCGGCGGTTGCTCGCGAGCTCGACCACGTCGAGTCGGTCGCAGAGCGCCTGGTAGAGGCCGCCGGCGCCGACGGAGGGCAGCTGGGCCGGGTCGCCCACCAACACAACCTTCCCCTCGGCTCGGTCGACGGCGTGGAGGAGCGGGGCGAGGACGCGTGTCTCCGCCATCCCCGCCTCGTCGACCACGAGCAGGCAGCCGTGCGGGAGGCCGTCCTCGCGCTCTGCGTCGAGGAGGAGCCGGTGCAGGGTGCGGCTCGGGATGCCGGTAGCGTGCTCGAGCTCGTCGGCAGCGCGGCCGCTCGGCGCCGCCCCCAACACGGTGGCGTCGATGCCGCGGTAGGCATTCGCGAGCGCCCGTAACGCCAGTGTCTTCCCCGAGCCGGCGACCCCTGCGACGCAGACGACCCGATCCGATCGGCAGGCGGCCTCGTGGACGAGCATCCGCTGCTCGCCCGTCAGGTCGCGCCCTGCGCACATCAAGGCTTCCGCGAGCGGCCGCCGCTCCGGCGCCGGCACCGCGACGTTGCGGCCGGCGAGCGCGAGCTCGACCCCCTCCCGCTCCACCGCGAGCAGCTCCCGGGTCGTGAACCGCGCAGGGCGTCCCGGCACCTCCTGCGTCTCGACGAGCTCGACGCCGGGAAACCGCGACACCTCGCCCGCGATCTCGAGCACCTCGTCGACGCTCCTGCCCTGCGTCAGCGCGCCGGCGACCGCCCGGACCAGCTCGGGCATCGTGAACGTCGTCTGCTTCCCTGTCAGTCCCTCGCGGCCGAGCAAGACGGCCGCAAGATGCTCGACGTCGGGGCGATCGCACGTGAGCGACCGTTGCTCGAGAACCGCCTCGAGCTCCCGGCGGCCGAAGCCGTGCTCGGCCGCCCGGGCCTTCCAGTCTTCACGCAGCCGCGGCAGGTCCACCTGGTCCTTCGCCTCCCGCGTCGCGAGCGCCGCCACCCGAGAAGCAGCGAAGCCCTCGGTGCCCAACGCCTCCATATGCTCGAGCAACGACTGCCGCCGGGTTGAGAAGGCCCGGCACACCTGCTCCGGTACGCCAACCAGCTCACCCATGCCCTTGACCGGCTGCGTCCACTCGACGCCGAGCCGACGTGTGAGCTCGTGCCGGAGTTGCGCCTCGTACAGATAGCCGGCGGCGAGCCGGTAGGTCTTCAGGATCGCCTCGCCGTCCAGCGCCCGCCACTCGCCGTCGCCGGTTCGGGTCATGTTGGCAACAACGGCGTGGGTGTGCAGGTGCGGATCCTGGGCACGCGAGGTGCGGTGCCGGAACGCCGCTGCGACGAACCCCGACCCGTGCTCCCGGACATGTCCGCCCTTGCCGCGGCGGACGATGCACGCCTCCCGCTCCAGGTAGCCGAGCGCCGCCTGCCAAGCCGTCTCGTGCGCCTCGCTGATCTCGCGCCGCACCTGCTCGTCGTCGGTCAACGCGTGCACGAGACTGACACTCTTTGGACAGGAGAAGACGAGGTCGTACCCGGACACCGGGTCGTGCCGCTTCGGCTCCTCGCGCCACTCGCCGGTCTCGACGACGAGCCTGCGCACGTTGATGATCCGCGCCCGCACCGGCGAGCGCAGCCGCTCCCCGCTCGCCGGGTTGACGCCCCGCAGCAACGTCCCCAGATCCTCGTCGCCGACCACGCCGACCAACGCCAGACCGGCGGATCCGCTGCCGGCCCAGATCCCCGGCGACTCGCCCCGACCCGCGTAGTAGTCGTCCAAACCGCGGGCGACCTGCTGCTCGTAGTAGGCCTCCTGACCGAGCTTCAGCTTCGCCACGCTCAGCATCCCGCCACCACCACGAACCCCACACAGGCGGAGACGCATATGCACCCAAGGTGCGACGAACGACGCGCGTTTACCGCACGAGCAACACCCGCAGACCACATATAGACCACACGAGAACCCGTAGAAAGCTTTCCAGCGCCAATCGGCGCCTCTCCCGCGGGCCAGAAAAGTGCCTGCAAATGAGCGGATTCTCGGTCAGATCGACCAACGGCCGAAAGCGGGCGAGCGTGCTTCGATCCCAGCCGCGCCCACTACGGAAAGCGCTGCTCAGAGGGCTTCGACGTTGTCAGCCAAGGAGCGCGGCGAGCCGAACACCCTCGACTTGGACTCGGAGGTCTCCGGCTGCTCAGAGTGGGGCGGCGGCTCGGCCGGGTGAAACCCCTGAGTTGGTTGTTCCGGCCGAGGAACTGCCGCCCCTTCTCCGCGCAGAACGGTGCCGACCGGATGTGATCACCGCGTGATGGCTCCGTCATGACCGCGTAAGGCATGTGGTCGGCCTGCCTGTTTGACCCCACGCCGTAACAGGACCGCAGCCCATTCGCCTCCTGCGACAGTAGTAGCGTCACGGAGACTCCTGCTACGAGCCCTCCGGCTTGCGAGTCACGACCAGCGGTAGAGGCGCCCCGCAACCCTCCGATTCGGGGCGCCTCCGCTCCTATTGGAGACACCGCCGCGGCGGCGAGCCGAACGCCCTCGCCCTTGCCCATCTAGTTGAGCCAGCAGCAACCCGGCGCATGCGGCGTCTTCCGCTCTCGCGGTCCTGTCCAACATCTACCAGACGCGCGGCCCGCGCTCGGCGGTGACGGAGAGGCCCGCCAAAGGTTGGAGGTTCGCCGGCCGGCGCGGTTTCCGCAAGACCAAAACACGGACTTGTTCGATCAGCCTTTCCCGGGTAGATCCAACCCCCCGACGGGTGCGTTGATCCAAATACGTCTAGCGGCCGGCCGGGGGCGAGCGGCACCGTGGGATGGTGCCTGCCCAGGCTCAATCGCCCGTGCGCGTACTCGTTGTCGACGACAGCGACGTCTTCCAGCACGTCCTCAGCGTCCTGGTGGCGGCAACACCAGGCTTCGAAGTCGTCGGCACTGCATCGTCGGGGCGCGAGGCGCTGCACCTCATCGACGCGCTCGAGCCGCAACTCGTCCTGGTCGACCTGCAACTGCCCGAGCTGGAAGGCATCGAGACGGCGCGCCGGCTCCGCGAGCAGCATCCCGACCTGGTGGTGGTTCTCCTCGCGGCAGACAGGCCGGTGTCCCTGGCTCTCCCCTCGCTTGTGCTCGTCGACAGGCAAGACGTCTCACCGGAATGGCTCGCAAACTTCTGGCGCCTTCACGGCGACCGGAGGGCCGAGAGCTAGTGATGTGGCCGGTAACGTTGCCCGGTTCCCGGGTCGCGAGCACCAAGCGATGCAAGGACGCAGGGAGCGCCCATAGCCAAAGCTATGGGCGCGACCGAGGACGCCGCAGCGCGCCGTGTGATCGCGGGCCGGGAGCCCGGCGAAGGTTGCCGGTTACATCACTAGTTCGCGGTGGCTTCGTTGCTCGCGTCGTAGAACGGCTGAATCTGGTCTGTCGGCAGCGGCCGGCTGAACAGGAAGCCCTGGCCGTAGCGGCATCCGTGGTCGAGGAGGAAGCTGCGCTGCTGCTCCGTCTCGACTCCTTCGGCGAGGGGCTCGAGGCCTAGCGTCTGGGCGAGCTGGACGACCGAGGCGACAAGGTTGCGCGCGTGATCGCTCTCGCCGAGCTCCTGGACGAAGGAGCGGTCGATCTTGAGCATGTTCACCCAGGCCTGGTTGAGCCGTCCCAGCGAGGAGTAGCCGGTTCCGAAGTCGTCGATCGCGAGCCGGAGGCCCTGCTGGCGCATGTCGGCGAGGGTGTCTTCCAGGTTTGCGCGCTTGTCCGGAGCCAGGGCGGATTCGGTCACTTCGATCATCAGGCTTCCGAGTCCGATTCCGGCTGCATTCGCGGCCGCCGCGAGGTGTGCCATGCCTGTCGGCTGGCAGTAGGAGGGCGGCAGGTTGATCGAGACGTAGAAGTCCAAGCCTTGCTGTTGCCAGACGGAGGCTTGCCTGCACGCCTCGGCGACGACCCAGTCGCTGAGCGAGCCGATGAGACCGACTTGCTCGGCCAGCGGAATGAATTCATCCGGTGGCACCAGTCCCCGGTCACCGTCTTGCCACCGGACGAGCGCCTCGACGCCGACGACCTTTGCTGTTTCGAGGTTCATCAGCGGCTGGTAGTGCAGGACGAGGCCCCGTCCGCTCTCGATCGACCTGCGCAGCCGGCCGGCCGTCGAGATCTGCTCGAGCGCAGTGGTTCCGCGCCGGCTGTAGCGGGCGTATCCGTCGCGTCCACTGTCTTTCACCGAGTACATGGCGACGTCGGCATGCTTCAGCAGCGTCTCGGCATCGTCGCCGTCAGCGGGGTAGAGGCTGATGCCGACGCTCGCGCTGACATAGATCTCGATCCCGTCCACGAGAAACGGCTCGCTCAGGATGGCCCCGACCTTGCTCGCGACCGCCTCGGTCGCTCGAGACGCGAAGGCTTCCTCGACGCCGTGGAGCGCGAGGTCGCTGAGCAAGATCAGGAACTCGTCACCGCCCTGCCGCGCGACTACGTCCATTCCTCTCACCGCACCGCGCAAACGCGAACCGACTGCCTTCAGCAGCTCGTCTCCGGCGCCGTGGCCGAAGCTGTCGTTGACCAGCTTGAAGTTGTCCAGGTCGATGAAGAGGACTCCTACGCCCTTCGCGGTGCGCTGGGCTCGCTTCAGACTGAGCTCGAGATGCTCGAGGAATGAGGCCCGATTCGCCAGCCCGGTCAACGAGTCATGCAGCGCTGCGTAGGCGAGCTTCTCCCTCGCCTCGGCCTCCACGCGCTTGCGCTCGCTGATGTCGGCCACGACCCCGCTGACGAGTAGCCGGCCGTCCCCGAGCTCGTGCTCGGCTCTCATCCGGTCGAGAACCCACCGCACCTCGCCACGGGAGTCGATCAGCCGATACTCGACCTCGACCGGCTCGCCCTGCCAGAGGTCGTCCAGCGATCGGTTGTAGGCCTCCCGGTCCTCGGGGTGAACCGCAGCGTCATACGCCTCCTCCGAGGACATGCCCGGGGGAACAGAACCGATCAGCGTCTCCAACCCGACGAACGTCAGGCACTCATAGGTCCCGTCGGACCGCAGCTCCATCTCGTAGAGCATGATTGCGACCGTTCCTGCGATCCGCTGCAAGAGCTCCGACTCATACTCGGGAAACGAAGAATTCAATGGCTCAGCTGACACGAGCGACATATCGGCACCAGCCGGGAACGGGATGAATCTCTTCGGCTTCTTCCCGGGGTACGAGGTTCACGTCTACGACGCGGGACGAGAGCCGGCCTTCCTCATGCTGCTCGCGTTCATCCTCACGCTGGCGGGAACGCGCTTCTACACGCGAATGGCGCGGACTCGCGGCTGGGGGAGCGCGCACGTCGGCGACATCCACGTCCACCATCTCGTGCCCGGCATCGTGCTGAGCCTCGTCGCCGGCGGCCTCGCCATCGGCCTGGAGCCATCAGAGCTCGGGGTTGCGCTGCTGGCAATCGTGTTCGGAGCAGGCTCTGCTCTCGTGCTCGACGAGTTCGCGATGCTCCTCCATCTCGACGACGTCTACTGGACGACGGAGGGACGTGCATCGATCGATGCCTGCATGGCGGCGGTCGCGTTCCTCGGGCTCGCCATCCTGGCGACGTTTCCGCTCCCGACCGACGTCGGAAGCGACAGGCTCGCGAGGACGTTGGGCGACGCCCTGATCGCGCTCACTGCCGCTTTCGTCGTCGTGACGATGCTCAAGGGGAAGCTCAAGCTGGGCCTGTTCGGGATCGTCTTCGCGCCGCTCTCCGCCGTCGGAGCGCTGCGCCTCGCGAAGCCGACCTCCATCTGGGCACGGCGGCTGTATCCGCAGGGCGGCGGGAGGCTACGGCGGAGCGAAGCCCGCTATGCCACTCGCGAGGTGCGGTGGACGCGCCGTCGGGACCGCTTCTACGACCTGATCGGCGGCGCACCGCACCTCGGTTCGAAGCAAGACTCGACGCCCGCGCCGAAATAGAGCGCCTCACTCGTCGATCGGCTACTCCCGATCGGGGTTCGGCTCCGGACAGTTCCAACTTGCGTCCCTCCCCCCGAGGTTCGTTAGGACCCCCGCCGGGGGAGACGGCGACTCGACCCACCGTCCACACGGTGCTCCTCATCGACCAACGGAAAGGAGCGTCAATGCACATCCGGCATCTGCTCGCCGCTGCTCTTGTGGGGGCCTGCATCGCGGCTGTTGTGGCGTACGCATTGCCCGCCTCGGCCTCCGGGCCTCCTGCGGGCAACACACCTCCGGCGGCGGCCGCCAACTTCCCGCACATGGATCACGTGTTCGTGATCATGATGGAGAACACGGCCTATGACGATCTGCTCGACCCGGCCAACACGCACACGACGTTCATCCAGAGCCTGGCGAACACGTACGGGCTCGAGACGAATTACTCCGGCGTCACACATGTGAGCCTCCCGAACTACCTCGCCGCCACGAGCGGCTCGACCTGGGGCTCCAACAGCGACGACGTCGACCAGGCGTCGCTGCTCGACCACGCGAACATCGTCGACCAGTTCGAGCAGGCGAACATCAGCTGGAAGGCGTACATGGAAGACCTCCCGTCGCCCGGTGACCCGACCGACCAGACGGCGGACGGGCTGTACGTACGCAAGCACAATCCGTTCCTGCTGTACCCGGACGTCTACAACGACCCGGCCCGGGCGGACAAGGTCGTCCCGCTCTCGCAGCTCACGACGGACCTGGCGACCAACAAGGTCCCGCAGTTCGTCTGGATCACCCCGAACCAGTGCAACAACATGCACGGCGGTACACCGACCTGCCCGTACGCCGACTCGCCGACCGACGCCAATCAGGCCGCCCTGTACCAGGACGGGAACGACTTCCTGCAAACCTGGGTCACGGCGATCATGAACTCGAAGGCCTGGACCGGCCACTCGGCCATCTTCGTCACCTGGGACGAGGGCAGCTTCGCGGACGACTCACCGTTCGGGCCGAACGACACGAGCGGCTGCTGCGACTCGCCGATCCTGCCCGCTACGCCGGCGAATCCGACGACGGGCGGCGGTGGTGACCTCAACGGCGGCACCCTGTACGGCGGCGGCCACGTCCCCCTGTTCGTCATTCAGCGAAACGGCGTCCGCGGCGTGACCGACGACACTCCCACGAACCACTACTCCCTGCTCCAGACCATCGAGCAGAACTGGAACCTTCCCTTCCTTGGCAACGCGAGCGACACCGTTCAAGTCCATTCGCTCGCGTCGCTCCTGCACTAGAGGGACGCGGTACGAAGGCCCGGCGCGGCGGCTCGAAGCAGCCGCGCCGGGCCGCCTCAGATCTGCCTGCGCCGGAGCTGCTCGAAGAGGAGGCCGTACTGCTCTAGGTGCCGGTCGCCGAGGAACTCGTCGATCACGCGCAGACGGCCGTTCTCGGCCAGCTGCGCCGCGTGCTCGCGATCCCGCAGCAGCGACTCGACCGCGGCGCCGAACGCCCTGAGGTCGGCCGGATCGTGCACGAGCAGCCCGTGAGTGCCGTCCTCGATCTGGTCGACGATGCCGCCGACCGCACTGGCGACAACCGGCTTTCGCTTCCACAGCGCTTCCGCGACCGTCAGGCCGAAGCCCTCGGCGAGGCTCTTCTGGGCGATCACCGAGGCGTGGCGCTGGATCGCGTTCACGATCGCCGCGTTCTCGTCGGGATCGGCCATCGGGATGCAGGCGAGATGAACACGGCTGCGCGCGGCGTGCGGTAGCTGCCGCCAGAGGCCTGTGCATTCGTCGAGCACCTCGGCCGCCTCCGGATCGTCGGCGATACCGGTGACCACGGGACCGCAGAGCAGCAGGTGCGCGCCGAGCGAGGGATCGACGTGCTGCACGAAGCCGGCCATCACGCCGGCCATGTCCTTGATCCGGTCCCAGCGCGAGATCTGCACCACCAGCGGTACGTCCGCGGGCGCCGCCGGCCCCGTCTGGACGACGTCGACGCGGCGGTTGATCCGGCCGGGTGACCCGTCGCGCCGGGCGAACGAAACGGGGGGAGGCGTTTCGATCGCACCGTCGAGCAGCCCGACATAGGCGAGCGCGAGCCGGGCGTTTCGCAGCGAGAGTGCCTCGTTCTTCGCCGAGAAGGGGTCGATCGAGGGCTGGATCACGTGCACCTGCGCCGGATCCGCCCACGGCGGCGCGAAGGCGGCGCGGGAGACGACGATCGCCTCCGCTTCGGCGAGGTAGGAACGGAGGAATTCCCACGAGCGGTCGCTCCACTCGTTCGGCCTGTCGAGACCGACGTGGCAGCGCCAGACGACGCGAGCGCCGGCGCTCTTCGCAGCCGCGACGAGTCCAACCGGCTGGGGATCGTGGATGACGACCACGTCCCCGGGACGGATCAGCGCGAGCAGCTCGTGGGCGTTCTGCTGCAGGACGCAGTCGTAGTGGCGGCGCTCCGCGGCGCCAAGCTCGCCGCCGTCTCCGGCGGTCCCGTAGAGGCCGTTGTGGATCCGCTTGGTGATCGCGAAGAAGTCGGGATCTCCTTCGATCACGAGCCAGCGCGCATCGATGCCGGCGCCACGCGCGTACGAAAGCAACGTCTGCAGCATCTCGGCCACGCCCCCGCCCGCCCCGGTCGAGTTGACGTTCAGCACGGAGCTACCGGCGAGCGCCTCTCGCGCGACCTCCGCCGCCTGCTCGAACTGCGCCATTCGCTCGGCGCCGATCAACGGCTCCAGCCTCGCCGCGTCGATCGCCTGGACGTCGACTTCGTGGAGCCGCGGGCCCTGGACGCTCATCCGGCACCGCGCGCCGGTAGGACCCGCCCGCGCACCTCGCCGAGGGCGACGCCGTTCGCGGCCCGTCCGCGGAGGACGACCTCGTCGCCGTCCGCGAGGAAGCGCTCGCCGCGGAAGAGCTCGATCATCGAGCCCTCTGATCCCCGGTCGGCACCGGAGATCGTCCCCGATGCCATCAGATCGCCCGTGCGGAGCGACGCGCCGTTGGACGTCGCGTGCGCGAGCTGCTGCGGCAACGTCCAGTAGAGCGTCCGTGCGTTTCCCTGCGACACCGTCTCGCTGTTCAGCTCCACCTCGAGCGCGACGTCGAGCCCCCAGTCGCGGCCGCCGGCGAGGTGCGGCAGCGGCGGCGGCTCCTGCGGCGGCGCCTCGACCCGCGCGTCTTCGAGCAGCGCGAGCGGCGTCACCCAGGCCGAGATCGAGGTCTGGAACGATTTGCCGAGGTTGGGACCGAGCGGCACGTACTCCCAGGCCTGAATGTCGCGCGCGCTCCAGTCGTTGACGAGCACGACGCCGAAGACGTGGTCGGCGAACGCTTCGACCGGCACGGCCTCGCCGAGCTCCGTCGGAACGCCGACCACGAAGCCGAGCTCGAGCTCGAAGTCGAGGCGGCGGCTGGAGCCGAAGGTCGGCGCCTCCTCGTCCGGCGCCTTCCGCTGACCGTAGGGCCGAACGACGTCCGTTCCGCTGACGACCACACTGCCGGCGCGGCCGTGGTAAGCGACCGGCAGCCAGCGCCAGTTCGGCAGGAGCGGCTCCTGGTCCGGCCTGAACATCCGCCCGAGGTTCGTCGCGTGCTCGAGCGAGGAGTAGAAGTCGACGTAGTCGGCAACCGCGAACGGCAGGCGGAGGCGGGCGTCCCTATCGGCGACGCGCGGCCCGTCGTGGGAGCGCGCGGCGGCGATCGCCTCCTCCCATGCCGGCCGGCCGCTCGCGAGCAGCTCGTCGAGCGTCGGCTGGGCGAAGACATCGCCGAGACCGGAGAGGTCGACCGCCTCCTCCCCGTCCCGCCAGAGGAGACCGTTCGGTCCGGCTCCGAAGCTCACAGGATCGCCAACTGTTCGAGCTCGTCCACCGGCTCGAAGAACGAGCAGGTTCCGATCGAGTGGAAGAGCGAGGCGCGCACGTCGGCGAGCCGACCGGGAAGAGCTTCCCGGTCGCGCCACCGAAACGACGCGGCGTCGAGCGCGAACGCGGGCGCCTGCTCTCGCAACGCCTCTTCCTCGTCGCCGAAGACCACCGCCGCGAGAAGGTTGAGGAAGCCGTGCTCGCCCGCCCCACCGCCACCGAAGGCGGCGGGGTCTGCCGGCCGGGCGTCGGCGGCTTTGCCGCCGGCGCTTCCAGCCAATGTGGGATACGCGTGGTGGAGGCCGGCGGTCGCCTTGAAGACGACGCCCAGCTGCCGGCAGCCGCGGACGAACTCGGCGAGCTCCTCGACCGAGGGGATCCGTTCCCCACCGCAGCGGATCTTGGCCCGAACCCCGCGCGACGCGACGTAGTCGGGCGCACGATTCTCGATGTAGATCGCCTCGCCCTGGGCCTCGATCCTGTCGTCACCCCCGCTCTCCACCACCGCAATCGCACGATGCTCGTCCTGTGGCAGCTCCGACAGCCGAGCCGCCGGCAAGACGAATCGCCCGAGCATCCACGCGTGCTTGCTCTCCCGGGCGCGCCGGTCCTCGGCGAGTGCCTCGGCAAACGGCAGGCTCGCCGGCGGGAACGTCGGTGCGTGGTCGAAGAACCTGTTCAGAAGCGCGCGGCGGGCGTCGTCGGGCATGAGGCCCGAGGCTACACTGGCCGCCGGGCCAGGCCCCGTGCAGTGGGAGCCTGCGAACCGCGTCAGATCCGGGAGGAAGCAGCGCTAAGTAGTTACTCCCAGGTGTGCGGTGTGCCTGGCCTTCTCCCCGCTTCGCCCGCTCCGCCTTCGGCTCCGCTTTCCGCTCGCTCAGTGCGAGCGGCTCGCCGCTCGCCTGCTGACGGCGTTCCGCTGTGTGCCGCGCCCGCGCATGTCGGGCGCGGCGGCGCGCGCGAGTCTGCAGTCACCCGTTCTGCTTGAATCGTCACGTGGCTGCGCTTTACCGGAAGTACCGCCCGCAGAGCTTCGAGGAGGTCGTCGGGCAAGAGGCGGTGGTCCGGACGCTGAGCAACGCGATCGGGGCCGACGCCGTGCGCCAGGCCTACCTCTTCGCAGGCCCGCGCGGCACCGGCAAGACGTCGATGGCGCGCATCCTGGCCAAATGCCTCAACTGCACCGAGGGGCCGACGACCACGCCCGACGGCACGTGCCACGCCTGCCGCGCGATCGCCGCCGGCACCTCCCTCGACGTGATCGAGATGGACGCTGCCTCGCAGCGCGGCATCGATGACATCCGCGAGATCCGCGACCGCGTCGTCCTCCAGCCGGTGGAGGGGCACTACAAGGTCTACATCCTCGACGAGGCGCACCAGCTCACGGACGCCGCCTGGAACGCGCTCTTGAAGCTGATCGAAGAGCCGCCGCCGCATCTCGTGTTCGTCTTCTGCACGACCGACCTCTCGAAGGTGCTCCCGACCGTCCGCTCACGCTGCCAGACGTTCGTCTTTCAGCGGCCGCGCCTGCAGGATCTCGTCAAGGTGCTGCGCCAGATCGCGGATGCCGAGGGAATCGACGCGCCCGACCAGGCGCTCGCCCTCGTCGCGCGCAGCGGTCGCGGCGCCTACCGCGACGCGGTCTCGACGCTCGACCAGCTCGCGTCCGCCACCGGGAGTGAGGTCACGGTGCAGTCGGTGCTCGAGCTGCTCGGGACGGTCGAGGAGGAGGCGCTCTTCCGGATCTGCGACCTCGTGATCGACCGCGACACCGCCGGCGCGCTCACGTATCTGGAGGAGCTTGCGGAGCGCGGACACGACCTCGGGCGCCTCGTCCTCGACCTGATCGAGCACCTGCGGCAGATCATGCTCGCCCAGCATCTCGGCGACGTGCCGGAGGCGGCCGCGACGAGCGAGGAAGCGCGAGAACGGCTGAAGGCGCAGGCGCACCAGCTCGAGGAAGCGACCGTCCTGCGCCTCGTCGACCTGCTCGCAGTCGCGGTCGACGACATGCGCCAGGGCGGCGACCCTCGGCTGCCGCTCGAGCTCGCGCTCGTCAAGGTGACTCGGCCGGCGAGCGACCTGTCGCGCGAGTCGATCGCCTTCCGTGTCGAGCGGCTCGAGCAGGGGCAGGGGCCGGCTCCTGCGGCTCCGGCTTCCCCTCCACCCAAGGCCCAAGCCGCGGCCGAAGCAGCGCAAGAGCCCGTCCCGCAACCTGAGCCTGTTCCCGTCCCGGTGGGCGCGCCGGGCCTCGAGCTTTCGCAGCTCCAGGAGGCCTGGGCACGCACCGTGCTGCCGGCGGTCGAGGAGCGCGGCGGCATCCCGACCGCGTCACTGCTGCGCGAGGCGCATCCGGCGGAGCTGAGCGGCGACACGCTCACGCTCGCGTTCCCGCCGAGCGCCCAGTTCCACCTCGACCTGGCGCGCGACCCCAAGAACGCGGATCTGCTCGCCGACGCGCTCTACGACGTCACGGGCCGGCGGCTCGAGCTCGTCTTCGAGCTCGGCGAGGCGCGCGAGGCGCCGGCGGCCGACGAAGAACCGGCCGGCGAGGAGCGGATCTTCGAGCTCCTTCAGGAGACACTCGACGCGCGCGAGCGGGAAAGCTAGGGGTCGGTGTCTTCCTTCGACATGGACAAGCTGATGCAGCAGGCCGCGCAGATGCAGGAGCAGGTGGCTCGTATGCAGGAGGAGGCGGAGAAGGAGACCGCGCAGTCCTCGGTCGGCGGCGGACTCGTCAAGGTGACCGCGAACGGCGCCGGACAGGTGGTCGCGATCGAGATCTCGCCGGACGCGATCGACCCGGAGGATCCGGAGGCCCTCGCCGACCTCATCCTCGCCGGCGTGAACGAGGCGCTCCGCTCGGCACAGGCCGGCGTCGACGCGAAGGCGCAACAGATGCTCGGCGACATGGGCCTCGGCGGCCTCGGGCTCCCCGGGCTCGGCGAGTGAGCGTCGCTCGCCTTCGGCTCGCTCCCGTGGGGGAAACCATGTTTCCCCCACGTTGCCCCCTTCTTTCGTCCCGTGTGGAGGAACCTCCCGGTTCCCCCACACCCCTTCCACACGCTCAAAGGCCATCCGAGGCTGGCCTTTGAGCACGCCGCCTCGGCGGCGGAGCGTGCGCGGCCCCTACCTCTTCTCGAACTGGCTCTGGGCTCTGATCGTCCTCGCCCTGATCGGCGTCGTGATCTGGGGCTGGGCATTCGACTTCAGCCCTCACTAGTTTCCCGCTTCGCCCGCTCCGCTTCGCTTCGCTTTCCGCTCGCTCGCAGGCGACCGGCTAGGCCGGTCGCGTTCTGACGGCAAGCGGCGAGGTGCCGCGCCCGCGCAGGTCGGTCGCGGCGACGAAAGTGCCAGTGCCTGTCCGAAGGAGACGAGTACCCTCAGGGCGCATGCTGAGCCCATCCGTCGAGAACCTCGTCGCACAGCTGACGCACCTGCCCGGAATCGGTAGCCGCACCGCGCAGCGGCTCGCGTTCCACCTCCTCCAGACGCCCAAGGAGGAGGCGCTCGCGCTCGCCGAAGCGATCGAGGAGGTGAAGGAGCGCGTGCGCTTCTGCCGCGAGTGCGGCAACCTCACCGAGGATGAGCTGTGCGCGATCTGCCTCGACGCCCGGCGCGACCGCACCACCATCTGCGTCGTCGAGCAGCCGGTCGATGTCGTCTCGCTCGAGCGGACGGCGGAGTACCGCGGCCTCTACCACGTCCTGGGCGGCTCACTCTCGCCGCTCGACGGTGTCGAGCCCGAGCACCTGCGGATCGACGAGCTCATGCACCGCGTCCAGAGCGACGGCGTGGTCGAGGTCGTGCTCGCCACGAACCCGAATGCGACCGGCGAGGCGACGGCGTCCTACCTCGCCGGCCGGCTGCCCGACCGAGTGCGCGTGACCCGGCTCGCGAGCGGGCTGCCGGTCGGCGGCGACCTCGAGTACGCGGACGAGGTCACGCTGGGCCGAGCGCTCGCCGGGCGCAGGGAGATGTGACGGTGGCGACGACCCACTACGAGACGGTTCCGGAAGTCGCAGCCGACTCGGCCGCGCGCGGGCCTGACCTCGTGGTGATGAAGTTCGGCGGCTCGTCGGTCGCGGACACCGAGAAGATCAAGGACGTCGCGCGCCGCCTCGTGCGCGCGCGTGACGAGGGACGGCGCGTCGTCGGCGTCCTCTCCGCCATGGGCGACACGACCGACGAGCTGATCCGGCTCGCTCACGAGATCTCGCCGCGCCCGCACCCGCGCGAGTACGACATGCTCATCTCGGTCGGCGAGCGGATCTCGAACTCGCTCTGCGCGATGGCCGTTCACGATCTCGGCCACGAGGCGATCTCGCTCACGGGCTCGCAGGCCGGCATCGTAACCGACACCGTCCACGGCAAGGCGAAGATCGCTGAGGTTCGCGCGACGCGCATCAACGACGCGCTCGACGCGGGGAAGATCGTGCTGGTGGCCGGGTTCCAGGGCGTTTCGGCCGACTCCCACGACGTGACGACGCTCGGCCGCGGCGGCTCCAACCTCACCGCCGTCGCGCTCGCAGCCGCGCTCGGCGCAGGTGCGTGCGAGATGTACACCGACGTCGAGGGCGTCTTCACCGCCGACCCGCGACTCGTTCCCCACGCTCGCCGTCTCCCGGCGGTTACCTACGAGGAGATGCTCGAGCTCTCGGCGAGCGGTGCGAAGGTGCTCCAGCTACGCTCGGTCGAGTTCGCGCGCAACCACGGCGTGCGGCTGCAGGTGCGGTCAACGTTCTCGGACGCCGAGGGAACGTGGATCGTCGACGAGGAGGATCCCGTGCTCGAGAAGGCGATCATCAGCGGCGTCGCGCACACCGACTGCGAGCCCCTCTTCCGCGTCCGCCGGATCGACGCCGCGCGTCTCTTCGAGCGTCTCGCAGCGGCGAACGTCAACGTCGACACGATCCTCCAGGTCTCCAGCGACGAGATCGTCTTCAGCGCTCCCGTCGAGGACCGGCGCGCCTGCGAGGAGCTGCTTGGTGGGCTGGAAGTCGAGTGGTCGATGCGCGACGACCTCGGCAAAGTGAGCCTCGTCGGCGCGGGCATGAAGAGCCACCCCGGCATCGCCGCGCAGGCGTTCGCGACGCTCGACGGAATCGGCGTCGCACCCGAGGTCATCTCCACGTCGCCGATCAAGATCGCCTGTCACGTCCGCACCGAAGACGTCCCCAAGGCGGTCGCGGCGCTTCACGACGCGTTCGAGCTCGGAGCCGCGTGAGCCCGCGCGACGCCCGGGTCGGCGTGGTGGGTGCGACCGGCGCCGTCGGCACCGTGACGCTCAGCCTCCTACGCGAGCAGGGCTACGGCAACGTCCGCGCGTTCGCCTCCGCACGCTCTGCCGGCCGGGAGCTCGACGGCGGGCTCGTGGTCGAGGAGGCGACCTCCGACGCGCTTCTCGCGGGTGGGCTCGACCTCGTCCTCTTCTCGTGCGGCACGAGCGCATCTCGCGAGCTCGTCCCGGATGCAGTGGAGGGCGGCGCGCTCGTCGTGGACAAGTCGAGCGCGTACCGGCTTGCGGACGGCTATCCGCTCGTCGTCCCGGAGGTGAACGGCGCCCGCGCCCGCGAGGCGATCGCCACGACCCGCGTCGTCGCCAACCCGAACTGCTCGGCGATCCCGCTCACGTGCGTCCTCAAGCCGCTGCACGATGCAGCCGGGCTCCGGCGGGTGCGCCTCTCGACCTACCAGGCCGTCTCGGGCGCGGGCGCTCAGCGGATGGAGCGGCTGCGGGTCGAGCCGCCCGACAAGCACGACCTCGAATTCGACTGGCCGTGGGACGGCGACGAGACAGAGGAGGAGGCGAAGATCCGGGCCGAGGCACGCAAGATCCTCGAGCTGCCCGAGTTGCCGCTCAGTGCGACGACCGTCCGCGTTCCGGTCCTCGTCGGACACGCGCAGTCGGTCTGGATGGAGACCGAGAAGCCGCTCCAACCGGAGCATGCGGAGTCGGTGCTCGCCACCGCTCCGGGCGTGCGCCTCATCGAGATGCCGACCCCCGGCGCGGCGGCTCAGACCCAGGATGTGCTCGTCGGCCGCGTCCGCCCGGACCGCGCCTCGGAAGGAAACGGTCTCGTCCTCTTCCTCGCGTGCGACAACCTCGTCAAGGGCGCAGCGCTCAATGCGCTGCAGATCGCCGAGCTCCTGCTCGACGGCGCGCGCTCGGCGACACAAGCCGCCTAGCTGCGCTCCAGGCGATCGAGCTTCGCCGGCAAGAGCTCGATCAGCGCTTCGTCACCGTCTTCGTCCTCCCCTCCGAGGAGGTCGTCGAGCTTCTTCACGGCAAGATCGTCGCCTCACGCGCGAGAGTGCACAAGGCGCTCTTTGGAACATGTCGAGGGGAGAGCATGGTGGCTTGGACCAGAGAGAGAGAGATCGGGAATGACCCCGAGGGACGCTAACTTGACGGCCAACCTGGTGCTAGCGATAATGGCGCTATGACGGTGCATCGTTCGTATCTACCGTTTTCGTTCGACCCGCTAATGGCCGAAGCGAAGCGGCGCGCGCGACAGCGGCGATTGCGGTTCTCCGCAGTCGGTTTGGTCGGGGTTGCGTCCGCAGTAGCGCTGTTCCTTGCCTTCGGTGGCGGCGGCACTAGCAACGGCCAGGGCAAGGGAGCGGCGGGTACGCGTGGTGCCACCAGCCCAGCGGTCGGCCAACTTACCTCGCTGACTGTCCATCGGCCGGTGTATTTCACTCACGGCTTTGGCGGGATCAGGAAACCGCCAGGCGGCGCAGCTTTGCGCCACAAGCACAAGTTGATCGCGCACTCGACAGCCGTCGGCCCGGCGGCGATCTGGGTTGCGCCCGACTGGGCCGTTCGGGGGAGTTGCGCCTGGCTCACGATCGAGCGAATCGTCGACGGAGGACAGTGTCGCCGCTTCCCCTCTCCGCGCGGTCTGTGGGAAGTGGTGCCGATTCGCCTGCGGATCAACAAGGCACAGTCCCTCACCCTGCTCTGGGGGCATGCCGGTAGTGACGTGGCCAGTCTTACAGTTCGCTTCCAGGATGGCACCGCGACGAGGCTTCCGCGGACGGACGGTGTGTTCTTCCACGTCTTCCCGAAACAGCGCTGGATCGTCGGCCATCGCCCCGCATGGCTAGTCGCTCGGGGCAGCGACGGACACGTACTTCGCGTGCGGCTAATCACCAACTCCAAATTCGCTGGCCCCGTGACCGTCACCACCACAACCGGCTGAGGTCCAACTTCCGACGCTCGCCTGGGCGAGTGTTCGGGACCCCTGAGCGACTACTCCTTCTCGGGGCTGTCCTCGCCCTGCTCAACGACCTCGATGACCTCGGCTGCGCGGTTGCGAACGAGAAAGGCGGCAGTGTGCTCGGAGACCACCACTTCCTCGCCAGCCCCCGCTTGTGGGGCGTCCGTGCCGTCCTTAGTCATGCCTAGCAACGCTCGACCGGGACGCATCCTGATCCGAAAAACCGCGGTGCCATCACGGGATGCAGACTCTATTGCGACACCGCGGACGGCGGAACGCTCGGCTGGTCAAACAGTAGGAAAACCCACCGATGTTGTCGGTCCCTCGAAGGGGTGAACCTGACCGCCTCTCGCGCAGCCGCGTGAGCCAGACCGTATGGAGTGCCCGGCGCCTCGCTCGTAAGTTAGGCGCGGGTTGCCGTCGGGATTGGCCCGGCGGTAGAGCCGCAATTACGGGAGGCGCCGGTTATGGGCGAAGGTAGCTGGGTCGGGCTGGATGTGCACGCTCGTTCGGTGGTCGCGGGCGTGATCGATGTTGAGAGCGGTGAGGTGCGGTCGCTTCGGGTGCCGCAGGGGTCGGAGGCAACCCGTCGCGTGGTTGAAGACGTTGCCGGCGCCGGTGCGGGTCGTGTACGAGGCGGGGCCGACCGGGTATGGGCTGGCGCGTGCCTGCGCCGCGGCGGGGATCAGCTGCGTTGTGGCCGCGCCGTCGCGGATCCGGGCGGCAGCCGACCGGGTGAAGACCGACCGGCGGGACGCCGAACGGCTCGCGCGGTTGCTGCGGCTGGGTGAGGTCACGCCGGTACGAGTGCCCGAGCCCGAGGAGGAGGCGGCGCGTGATCTCGTCCGTGCCCGCGAGGACGCCCGCGGTGATCTGATGCGGGCCCGCCACCGGCTCTCGAAGCTGCTGCTGCGGCACGGGGCGGTCTACGAGGCGACCGCCTGGACGAAGGCTCACGACGCGTGGCTTCGCCGGCAGCGATTCCCGAGCGGGCCGCTCGCGCTCGTGTTCGACGAGTGCTACGGCCGGATGCTCGACGCGAAGACCAGGAGGGACGCCCTGGACAAGGCGATCGCAGAGCTCGCCGCCACGCCACCGTACGTCGACGTGGTTGAGCGGCTCGTCTGTCTGCGTGGCGTCTCCACCCTGACCGCGTTCGCGTTGACCGTCGAGCTCGGCGACTGGACCAGGTTCCGTCCCTCCTCGCTCGGTCCCTTCCTTGGCCTCACCCCGAGCGAGCACTCCAGCGGCGAGCGACGCCGCCAAGGCGCGATCACCAAGACCGGCAACACGAACGCGCGCCGGCTCCTGATCGAGGCCGCCTGGCACCAACGCCCGCCATCGCGTCGAAGCGTCACGCTCGAGCGCAGACGCACCGGCAAGCCCCTTACCGTGCGCGCTCAGGCCGAGCGGAGCAGCCGCCGCCTGCACGCACGCTGGCAGGCGCTCGAGGCACGAGGCAAGCCCCGCTCGATCATCGTCGTCGCCGTCGCCCGCGAACTCGCGGGCCACTGCTGGGCGCTCGCGACCATGGAGTAGTCCACCACCTCACCGGCTCGGCGAGGAGAGCGCACCGGCGCAACGACGCGAGGAGCGACCCGAGAGAACACTGCGAGCAGCCCACACGGGCCACGCTCGACGCCAGAGATCGGCACCGCTCCTCACCATCGCACACCGGTCATGCGGCACCAACCCGCGCATATGAGTCGCGACACAGACGTCGACGACAGCCGATGCGCTCTCCCCGCCGACTCCTAACCCCCAAACAGCCGGGGCGGATCAACGCTGCCCGATTGACAGACCACACTCCATATGAGTGTTCGGCAATGACTCTGAGCAGGCGACTGCCTATCCTGTTGGTGGGACAAGGGCGGCTAAAGAAAGCCGGATCGTCTTTCGTCGTACATTCATGAGCGGTCGTCATGGCGTAGGCGCTGACCCAGCGATGATCGCGCTGCTCTACGAACGGCACTTCCGCGCATTCTTGGCAGGCGCATACGCGGTGGTTGGCGAGACGGAGGCGGCGCGGGATGTCGTGCAGGAGGCCTTTGCGCGTGCGCTGCGTGAGCGGGGGCGCTTTCGCAGCGATGGCCCACTGGAAGCCTGGCTGTGGCGGATCGTCATCAATGTCGCTCGGGACGAGACGCGGCGCTCACGATTCGCCGACCTGTCGGCGGACGAGTTGGCGGAGATTGCGCCGCTTGGAAGGGACTTGTCATCAGCGCACGATCTCCGAGACGAACTTCGCTCGTTGCCAGAACGACAGCGGCTCGCTGTCTTCCTCCACTATTACGCGAGCCTCCCTTACGAGGAAGTCGCGCAACTGCTGGACATCGCACCCGGAACGGTCGGCGCGTCCCTAAACGCCGCGCGTAAGACGCTGCGGCGCCGGATCAAGGAGGCATACCAATGAGCGAGGGCACGATCCTCGACCGGCTGGCGCTGATCCAGCCCGACTGGGCCGACGTGACGCGCCGCAGCCAGCGCCTCCACAAGCAGCACCTTCGCAGGCAAGTGCTGCTCATCGCGGGTGGCCTCCTCGCAGCAGCCGTCCTCGCAGGTGGAGCCTATGCCGCTGCGCGTGCGATCTGGCCGTCGCACGCCATGACACCTGCCGACATTGATCGCCAGGCGACCGTGGTGACGAGCGAATGCGATGGACAAGGGCACTGCACGCCCGTGACGCCGAGCCACAAGGAGGTGGAGATCGTTCCGTCGATGGGCGCCACCTTCGTGTTGCCCGACGGCGACTACACCGTGCTTGTCCCGGGGGCGGGCGGAATCGGGGCCTTCGCCCCGAACATCCCCGCCCGCCAGATTCCGGCGGCTAAAGGGCGCCAGCCGCGCGACGACTCCGGCAAGATCTGGGGAACGGCTCAAACCCTGATGGATTCGGCCGGACATCCCATCGGGGGCGTCTGGCGCGTTCGGCTCCCAGACGGCGGTCAGCGCACCATCATCTGGCATTGGCGCACTGGCGCTATCTCGATCACCGATCGCAAGGGTGGCCATGCGACCGCGACCCGACTCTCGGCGGGCGATGTTGTGCCACTCATTCCGGGATCCGTCACGAACGACCCGCGCACGCTCGACAAGGCCGTCACCTTCGACTTCCCGACCGAGGCGTTCGCCCGCGTGATCATCTTTCCCAAGCTCAACGAGACCTACATCGACTTCGTCCATGGGCCGCCGATGACCGAGAAACTCCCTTACGGCGCCGCCGCGAAATACGGCCTCACGCCGATCGGGCACTGGAACGGCAAGCTGCCGGTCAGCGCGAGCGGAGGCACCTGGACGACACATCTCCCTGGCGGGCTGACACGCACGATTAGTTGGCGCGCCGGTGACTCCTTCGTCACTGTGAGGGACAAGAGGTCTTCCGGCACGACCACCACCCAAGTTTCGGTGGGTCACGAACTTCCCCTCGCCCCCTTCAAGCGATGACGTGCCTGGGCCAGTTCCGGAATGACCCCCGAGCGCGCGTGCCTCAGCAGCCCGCCCTTGCGTAAGGACACTCGCGCGGGCGAGGTTACTCCGCCCGGCTCGCCGTAGCCGTGGTCTAGGGGTGCCGTCCTCGGCTGACGATGAGGTTGACCTTGGTGAGGAACGGCCTACCTACCCCGTAGTGCGCCTTTGGGTTCTGGGAGATGACGTGGCCCTTCTTGACCTTCTTCGAGAACGCCCGCTTGATCGTGCCAACTCCGCATGCGTGACGCTTGATCGCAGACTTTGCGTCTCTGAGGCTCTTGCCCTTGACGTTGGGAACGAGGCACGGGGCCGGTGCGCCGTGGATCTGGAAGTCGGCCGTGACCGAGGTCGGGCTGTTCATTGTCAGTGTGCAGGTGTCGCCGGAGTCGACGGTCTCGGGGCAGCCGCCACCCGACCAGCCCTCGAAGTTGTCGTGAACAGTGCCGATCGCGGTCAGCGTCACCGAGGTCCCCTGGTCGAAGTCGTGTGAGCACGTCAAGCCGCAGTCGATCCCTGCGGGCGAGCTCGTGACCGATCCCGCGCTCGCACCGTCACCGGTGATGGTGACGGTGAGCGTTTCGGAGGCGAGGCTGAACGTGTGCACGAGCTTCGCCTTGGCGTTCGCCGCCACCGCCGAATCCGCCCCGCCAAGCACGACAGCTAACGCAACGAGAGCGAAGACGACCAAGCAAGCGCGAAGCTTCACGATCCCAGTTATAGCGCGGTTCAAGCACACCTCTGGTCAAAGCTCCCTCGCCTGGGCCAGACCGTTCCGGAATGACCCCTGAGCCGGGACGCGCGAGCCGTTGCTCAGGGCTTGCTACGGCGAGCCGTTAGGAGCACGCCTGCGGATCCTGCGACGCCGAACAAGCAAAGCGCGAGCGCGGTGGGCTCGACCCAACCAGGCGTCTTGGTATACCCGCACAGGGCGAGCGATTCAGGCGGGCAGCTGTACACGAATCGATGCCAGTGGAGTAAAGCCGCGCCTGCGAACGCTGCGCCGAGGATGAGTACGGCGACTGCAAGCCTCCAACCGGGAAGTGGCCTGGGGAATGCCACACGATGCAGCGCGAGCCCATGCATCTCATCCCTTTATACGTCACGACAGCACGATCCGTCACAAATCAGGCGGTAGGACGGAGGGCTGGGCCATATGAGTGTTCCGGAATGACCCCCGAGCGGGCGGAGATATGTTCCGCGTGTGGATAGCAGCGGGGGCGTGACCTTCGAGGAGGCACCAGCCGTCGAGGCGATGGCCAGCGTCTTCGCTCAGCCTTCACAGGAGCCGATACCCCCGACCGTTGCAGCCCACGCTGCCTCACTTGTCGAAGGAGCGCCTCCGGGGATGACGGATCTGCCGGGTGAGGTGCTCGTTGAGCAAGGACGACTTCTGCTGTCGAACCTGGGGCCAGAGCGCCGCTCGATTTACGTGTTCCCGACGACGAACAAGCAGGTCTGCTTCGTGATCACGGGTCTCAGTGCGGGCTGCAAGAAGGCGTTCATCGTCGGCGAACCGGCCTCCATCAGCGGCGGCACGTTTTACTTCCCACCCACCAGCGGCCCACCCACCGAGCTAGCGGGTCTGACCAAAGACGGAGTAACCGCCGTGCAGGTCGTCCTCGACGGTACGCCGCAAGACGCGATCTTCGGCCACGACGCCTGGTACTACCGCTTCCCGAACAACCAGATACCGGCAACCGCCGCAACCGCACTCATCGTGACGCGCTCGGACGGGTCAATCACTACCGTGCCAACGCGAATCCACGAACCGCGCTCTGCAAGCTAGAGGGCGCTCGGCTGGCCCAGACCGTATGGACTGCCCGGCGCCTCGCTCGTAAGTTGGCGCGGGTTGCCGTCGGGATTGGCCCGGCGGTAGAGCCGCAATTACGGGAGGCGCCGGTTATGGGTGAAGGTAGCTGGGTTGGATTGGATGTGCACGCTCGTTCGGTGGTCGCGGGCGTGATCGACGCGGGCAGTGGTGAGGTGCGGTCGCTGCGCGTGCCGGCCGGGTCCGGCGAGACGGTCGCGTGGCTGCAGACGTTGCCGGCGCCGGTTCGCGTCGTGTACGAGGCGGGGCCGACCGGGTACCGGCTCGCGCGTGCGTGTATCGAGGCAGGGATCAGCTGCGTGGTCGCGGCGCCGTCGCGGGTGCGGGCGGCAGCCGACCGGGTCAAGACCGACCGGCGCGACGCCGAGCGGCTGGCGAGGCTGCTGCGACTGGGTGAGATCGCTCCGGTACGGATCCCGACATTGGAAGAGGAGGCCGCACGTGATCTCGTGCGTGCACGTGAGGATGCGCGTGGCGATCTGATGCGGTCGCGTCACCGGCTCTCGAAGCTGCTGCTGCGCCATGGGCTCGTGTACGAGGCGACCGCGTGGACACGCACACATGACGCCTGGCTTCGCCGGCAGCGGTTCGACGGCGGGCCGCTGGCGATCGTGTTCGACGAGTGCTACGGGCGGATGCTCGACGCCAAGACCAGGAGAGACGCGCTCGACAAGGCGATCAGCGAACTCGCCGGCGAACGGCCGTACGCCGAGGTCGTCGAGCGGCTCGTCTGTCTCCGTGGCGTCTCCACGCTGACGGCGTTCGCGTTGACGGTCGAGCTCGGCGACTGGCACAGATTCCGTCCCCAGTCGCTCGGGCCGTTTCTCGGCCTCACCCCGAGCGAGCACTCAAGCGGCGAGCGGCGCCGCCAAGGCGCGATCAGCAAGACCGGCAACAGCCACGCACGCCGGCTCCTGGTCGAGGCCGCCTGGCACCAGCGCCGCCCGCCACGTCGCAGCGTCACCCTCGAACGCAGACGCGACGGCAAGCCTCTCGCCGTTCGAGCCCAAGCCGAACACAGCGCCCGCCGCCTGCACGCACGCTGGCACGCGCTCGAGGCCCGAGGCAAGCCCCGCTCGATCGTCGTGGTCGCGGTCGCACGCGAACTCGCCGCACACTGCTGGGCGCTCGCGACCATGGAGTAACCGCCACGACCAACGGCTCGGCGAGGAGAGCGCACCGGCGCACCGACGCGAGGAGCGACCCGAGAGAACACTGCGAGCAGCCCCCACCGGGCCACGCTCGACGCCAGACCAACGGCACCGCTCCTCACCATCGCACACCCGGTCATGCGGCACCAACCCGCGCATATGAGTCGCGACACAGACGTCGACGACAGCCGATGCGCTCCCCCCGCCGAACCAACCCCCGCACACCACGGGGGCAATTAGCCCTGCGCGATTGACAGGCCGCACTCCATATGAGTGTTCAGGAATGTTCCCTGAGCAACTCCCGAACTGCGACGAGCGAAGGCTCGACGAAAGGCCCAACATCGAAGATCAGATAGCGAAGCTCCGGGAACGGGTCGTCGCCCGAGCGCAGAAGCCGGACCTCTGCCGTCCAGCGATCATCGCTTGCGAGTTCGACGTGAAGCCGCAACTCGACGGCTCGACCACCACCAAGCACCACGTTGCCCGGAAGCTCCAACGTGGTCAGCGATTCGCGCCAAGTCTGGAGGTCGGACGACAGAAGCGCATCGCGCAGGGTCCCCGCGAACGGCTGCGCGTCCACTTCGTACACAGCATCAAACGCGGCCTCCTCGTTCGCCGCCAACGGCCGCTCGGAAACGGCAGGGCTTACCGTGACGCGTAGCGCACTACCCGGCGAGCCGAGTGACAGAAGTTCCGTCGGCACACCGGGATTCTGACGCTTGGTCGGGCGAAGTGACGCTCCGCTGGGCGAGCGTTCCCGAATGACCCCTGACGCCTTGCGGCGCTCAACCCAGGTCGGCGGTTTCCGCGTATTGCACGGAACAGTCGCCGTCACCGAGAAGCAGGACTACGGGGTGGCCGTCAGGCGTGAGGTCCGACCCACCCGGCCCGCGGGGAAGAAGTACAGGCTTCGAGCTAGTGAAGTAGCCGAAGACGGATCCAACCCGGCGCGCCGGGAAGACGTTTCTTCGCAGCGACTTCGGAAGCCGTTCCGCGCAGTGCACGCCCGGCTGGTACTCGCTCTCAAAGTACTCCAAGCCCTGGTAGCGGAAGTCTGACGGTAGAGAGAACGGGGTCGCCCAGCCGACGTGTGGCGCGGCTGCGAAACCGATTCCAACGAGGGCGGCAAGAAGAGCAACCGCGGCGAGTGCCCACCGGGCCGCACGGGACGAAAGTCTCACGGCACCAAAGGCTCGCGCAGCGCCCACGCCGCGTCAAGGACGAGGAGACTCGGCTGGGCCAGCGTCCTCACGCCTGAGGCCCGCTAGAAGCGCTGCGGCGCGGGTGCGGGCATGAACGCCTCCTGCACTCTGGCCAGCACCTTCTCTCGCGTTCCCTCCTCCACCGGCTGGAGGCCGCCGAGCTCGAGCCGAGCGAGCTCGACCCGTCCCTTCGAGCGCACCGGCAGGAAGCCGAAGTCAGCGAGGAAGTCCGCCGGGAAGATCGTGCGATGGACGTGGAAGCGCTCGAAGTTCGTCTCCCCCTCGGGGTAGCGGTACGCGAACGCCTCGAGCGCGCGGGCGCCGCGCTCGCGCGAGTCGCCGATCGCGGTGAGGAAGAGTGACTGCATCACCCACGGCCGCGACGGGTCTGTGAGGTAGGCGCAGGTGACGAGGACTGCGTCGTCGTTCGGCGGCCCCGCAGGGAGCTCGCGCGCGCGTGGGAAGAGCTCCGCCGGGCCGTATTGCATCGAGCCGAGCAGGCGTCCGTCGTCGTCGTGGTAGACCGTCCCCCACGCGCCCCACTCGTCCTCCGCGTCGCGGATCCACTTGCGCTTGTCGGTGCTGCGTCCGTTCCGGGTCTGCCACCAGATGCACTCGTGACAGACGCCCGGGGCCGTCTCGATCGTCGCGCCCGTCAGCCCGGAGATCCGCGTCGTCATGTTTGTTCCCGCTCCCGGCCCGGGCCTAGCCCCGCCCTCCGCTCTTTGGTGAGCTCCGTCGAGCCTACGCTCACGGGCCCCACCGCGTCCACGACGACCTCCACGACCGCCGGCTCGACGTCGGCCATGCTGCGGAGATACTCGCGCACGCGCTCCTGGACGAGCCTGCCCACCGCCGGGATCGACGCCCCCCACTCCGTGACCACGTGCAGCTCGACCCGCACCGCGCCGTTCTCCCCCGACACGCGCACCGCGTGCTTCCGCGGTAGCGGACTGTCTGCGAGCCCTCGCACTCCGTCGACTTCCCGCGCCGCGTCCGCGGCGTAACGGGCGAGGATCTCGGTCGAGATCGACGCCTGACCGGCCATTAGTGCTCCGTCCGGTGATGGGCTCGCGTTCCCGGCGCGCGAAAAGCGAGCGAGGCAAGGACGCAGGGAGCCTTGATAGCCGAAGCTATCGAGGCGACCGAGGACGCAGCAGCCGGCGAAGGCTTGCCGAAGGCGGCCGACGAGCGAAGCGAGGAGTCGCGACGCTTTGCAGCCGCCGGGGACGCCCAGACCATTGCCGGATGGAGCACTCCGCCAAGGTTAGCCCTGTCTGAGGATCAGCTCCGTCGCCTCGGGCCGTGCCGCGAACCGGAACGGGACGAACGTCGTGCCTAGCCCGGCCGAGACGTGCATCGTCGCGGCGGCCCCACGATAGACGCCTGCGTTGAAGCGCGCGGTCGGATGGGCGAAGCGGACCTTCCCACCGGGGAAGGGGAGCGCGATCTGGCCGTCGTGCGTGTGCCCGGCGAGCACGAGGTCGAAGCGGCCCGGCTCGAGGTGGTCGAGCACCCGCGGGTAGTGGCAGAGCAGAATCGAGAAGTCGGCATCTCGGGCGAGACGGTTGGGATCGCGCCGAGCCCTACCGCGCACGATCAGCCGCGGATCGGCTCCCGCAATCCAGACGCTCCGGCCTCGCAGCTCGAGCAGTTGCCCGTCGTCGCGGAGCAGCGTCGCCGGCTCGAGCTCCCGCAGCTCGGAGCGCCGCGCCTGCGGATCCCGGCTGAGCGCGATGTCGTGGTTGCCGAGCACGGCGAAGGTCGGCCGCGGCAGGACCCGCACGAGCTGCCTGAGCATCGGCTCGCCGCGCGGATGCGTCAGGAGATCGCCGCTGATCGCGACGAGGTCCGGCTTCCGCTCTCGCGCCCACACCGCGGCTTGCCAGACGGCCCCGACTCCCGGCGACGGCACGCCGAAGTGGAAGTCCGAGAGATGCGCGATCCTCAGCCCGTCCAGCTCCGGCGGCAGACCCGGCAGGTCGAGCTCCAGCTCGCGCAGCCGCACCCAGCCGGCCTCGAGCAGGCCCCAGCCGAGGCCTGCTGCGACCGTCCAGCCGAGAGGTTTCAGACCTCGAGTCGCTCGAGCGCCGGCCGCGGATCGACGATGTGACGCTTGAACTTCAGCTCCGCTTCCTCGAGCCCCGCCGCGACGCCGACAAGCTGCGCCAGGTGGAGCACCGGCATCTTGAAGGCGCGCCCCGTCGACGCCTCGAGCTTCTGCTGCCAGGCGTCGAGCGAGAGGTGGCAGAGCGGGCACGGCGTGACCATCACGTCGGCACCGGCCTCGATCGCCTGCTCGACCGGCTGGATGACCTCGCCGAGCGCGGTCTCCTCCCGTGCCGCGATGATCGGGAAACCGCAGCACTTGACCTTCGCCGGGTAGTCGATCGCCTCGCCCCCGCAGGCCTCGATGATCCGTTCGAGCGACCACGGCCGATCCGGATCTTCGAAGCCCATGAGCTTCGACGGGCGCAGGATCTGGCAGCCGTAGAACGGCGCGACCTTCAACCCTTTCAGCCCTCGGTGGGCGGCCTCCTTCAGCCTCTCGTAGCCCTCGCCCTCGGCGATCTCCCAGAGGAAGTGCCGCACGTCCACCTTGCCGGAGTAAGCCGGAACGCCCACGGTCGCAAGGTTCTCGTTGACTCGCGCGAGCAGCTCGGCATCTCCCTGGAGCATGAAGTTCGCCTGGCGCAGGTTGAGCGTGCAGACGTTGCAGACCGTCATGAGCGTGTCGCAGCCCGTGGCCTCGGCATAGGCGAGGATCCGCGCGTTGAGGTGGAGGTAGTAGTCGGGCTCGGCCTCGTGGATGTCGCCCGCGCCGCAGCACGTCACCGACTCGAGCTCCACCAGCTCGAGGCCGACCATGGGCGAGAGTGCCTTCGTGGAGCTGTCGAGCTCCTTCGCGGAGAGCGACGCGAGACAGCCCTTGTAGTAGGCGACTCTCTTCACCGGCGCTTCGGTCGTACTCACGCTTTCGCTTCCTCCTCCACCCCACGGCCCGCCGAGGGCGGGCCGGTCTTCTCGCCGGGAGCCGGCGGCTCGGCCGCCGGCTCTTCCAGCGTCGGTAGCCACGGCATCGGCGCAGCGCCGGGCCGCGCGTAGATCTCCTCGAGCGACTCGCCCGCGTGACCGTGCGCGAGCCGCTCGAGCGCGCGCTCGCCCTGGACATGCCCGAGAGCGCCCTGGCGGTCCTGCTCGTTGACGACCTTGCGCAGGTTGCGCGCCTCGTCCACGTCCCGCGCCGTGTGCGGGACGGGAATGGGGCGCACCTTGCCGTGACGCGCGAGGCTCGCGCCGAACTTGAGCTGCTTGATGGCGGAGACGTAGCCCTGCGTCTTCGGGATCAGCTCCTCCTCGCGCAGCCAGCCGGTCGTCTCGGCGGAGCGGACGAACCACTTCGCGTGCTTCGCACCCATGTCGCGATCGATGCCGAGGCGGATCGACTCGGCGCCGAGCTTCGCGATCGCGTCGCGGGGGTCGACGCCCTTGGGACAGCGCTCGTTGCAGAAATAGCAGCGCGTGCAGTCCCAGATCCCGTGTTCGGAGTTGTACCGCTCGAGCCGCTCGACGGTGGCGCCGTCCCGCGGATCGCCGACGAAACGCATCCCCTTGGCCAGCGCCTGCGGTCCGAGGAACTCGGGATCCGACTCCATCGCGTTGCACTCCGAGACACAGCAGCCGCAGTTGATGCAGAGCGACTCCTTGTGGACCACGTTCATCCGCTCCTGCGAGATCCTGTACTCGCGCCCGTCCTCGGGACGGTCGTAGCCGGGTTCGAGCCACGGCCACATCGCCTTGAACTTGGCCCAGAAGGGATCCATGTCCACGACGAGGTCCTTGACGATCGGGAGGTTGCCCATCGCGGAGATCACGGGAACAAGGCCTGACTCGGCGATGTCGTACATCCGGATCTTGCAGGCGAGGACGGCCGCGCCGTCCATGCGCATCCCGCACGAGCCGCAGATCATCATCCGGCAGCTCTTGCGGTAGGCGAGCGAGCCGTCGTGGCGGTCCTTGACGATGTCGAGACAGTCGAGGAGCGTCGCCTCGTCGGGCGCGTCGATCTCGTACTCGCGCAGCGCGCGCTCGCCCGTCGCCGAGTCGTAGCGCCAGATCTTCAGTCCCACCTGCATCAGTACTTGCGCTCCTGCGGCTCCCACTTCGTGAACCGCACCTCCGACGTGGAGAGCTCGACGCCGCCGTCCTCCCAGCGCGTGATCGAGTGGTGGAGGAAGTGGTCGTCGTCGCGGGTCGGGTAGTCGTGCGGCCGCGCGTGGGCCCCGCGGCTCTCCTTGCGCACGACTCCGGCGGTGACCATGCAGAGCGCGGTATCGAGCATGTTCCCAAGCTCGATCGCCTGCGTCAGGTCGCTGTTGAAGACCTCGCCCTTGTCCTCGACGTAGACGTTCGGGTAGCGCTCGCGGAGACCCTCGAGGATCTCGATCTGCTTCGTCATCTTCTCCTCGGTGCGGAAGACGGCGAAGTTCTCGAGCATCGAGTTGCCGAGCTCCTCGCGCAGCTTCCAGGGCCGCTCGCCGTCCTCACGGTCGAGCAACTCCCGCAGCCGGGCCTCGGCGTCGCGCTCGACCGACTCGGGCACCTCGACCGTCGTGTGCGAAAGCGCCCACTCAGCGGCGGAGCGCCCGGCGCGCCGGCCGAAGGTGATCGTCTCCATGAGGGAGTTGCCGCCGAGCCGGTTCGCGCCGTGGATGGAGACGCATGCGCACTCGCCTGCCGCGTACAGACCGGTCAGCTCCGTCGCGGCGTCGTTGTCGGTCTCGACCCCGCCCATGTGGTAGTGCGCCCCCGGCCGGACGGGAACCGGGTCGTAGATCGGATCGAGGCCGGCGTACGTCATCGCGAGCTCCCGTGAGCTCGGCAGCCGCTCGAGGATCCGCTCGGCGCCGAGGTGGCGCATGTCGAGGAGGACGCTCCCGTCGACGCCGCGGCCCTGGTCGATCTCGGTCTGCTCGGAGCGCGAGACGACGTCGCGCGAGGCGAGCTCGAGTGCGTTCGGCGCGTAGCGCTTCATGAACCGCTCGCCGTCCTTGTTGATCAGGTAGCCGCCCTCGCCGCGAATGCCCTCGGTGAGCAGGATCCCGGTCGGGTAGAGCGTCGTCGGGTGGAACTGCATGAACTCCATGTCCTTGAGCGGCAACCCGGCGTGGAGGGCCATCGCCATCCCGTCGCCGGTGCAGGCGTACGCGTTCGTCGTCACGCGGTACTGCCGTCCAGCGCCGCCGGTCGCGAGCACCACCGTTTTCCCGCCGACGGTCTTGAGCCCGCCGTGCAGCAGATCCCAGCAGACGACGCCCTGACAGCGGCCGTCGTTCTCCACGAGCTGCCAGGCGAAGAACTCCTCGTAGACCGGGATGTCGCGCTTGCACACCTGCTCCCAGAGCACCTGGATCAGGACGTGGCCCGTGATATCGGCCGCGTAGATGGTGCGCGGCGAGCCGGCTGCGCCGAACGGGCGCTGCGCGAGCCTGCCGTCCGCGGCCCGCGAGAAGACCGCGCCCCAGTTCTCGAGCTGGACGATGTCGCCCGGCGCCTCCTCGGCGAAGATCTCGATCGCGTCCTGGTCGCCGATGTAGTCGGAGCCTTTGACCGTGTCGTAGGCGTGGATCTCGGCGTTGTCCTCGGCGGCGTTGCCGAGCGCGGCGTTGATGCCTCCCTCGGCCGCACCGGAGTGCGAGCGGGTCGGATGAAGCTTCGAGATCATCGCCACGTCCGCGCCGGCGTCGAAGGCCTCGATCGCGGCGCGCATGCCAGCGCAGCCCGCGCCGACGACGAGCACGTCGTGCTTCGCGATCACGGAAATGACGCTAGCGCAAGGGAAAGGCCCGACGCCCGGCGAACCGTCATCCGTGGAGGCTCGTACCGCAGCCGATCGCTTCCTCGCCTCGCCCGCTCTGAGTGAGGCGACACGGCGCGCCTACGGCGCCGACCTCGCAGAGTTCTGCGCCTGGCTCGAGGATCGCGGCACGGGCCTCGACGCGGTCGACGTCCGCGTCCTCGCCGACTACGTCGCCTGGCTCGGGGGAGCGCGACGAGGTCGGAAGCTCGCCCCCTCGACGATCAGTCGCAAGCTGGCCGCCGTGCGCGCCTTCCTCCGGCACGCACTCGGGCCCGAACGCGTCCCCGATGCCCGTCTCGGCCCGCGCCGCGGGCGGCGCCTGCCCGATGCTCCCGCAGCCGCCGAGATCGAGCGCACGCTCGAGGCGCTCGAGGGCGACGGACCGATCCCGCTGCGGAACCGGGCGCTCGTGGAGCTTCTCTATTCCGCCGGGCTGCGCAGCGCGGAAGCGGTGGGCCTCGACCTCGGCGACGTCGACTTCGAGCAGGAGCTCGTGCACGTCCGCCGCGGCAAGGGCGGCAAGGAGCGCGTCGTGCCGCTCGGCGAGGAGGCGGCACTCTGGCTCGCCCGCTACCTGCGTGAAGCCCGCCCCACGCTGGCGGCGGGCGCGAACGACGCGCTCTTCCTCTCCGCGCGCGGGCGGCGCCTCGACACGAGCACGCTGCGCAGGGTCGTGCCCCATCCGCACCGACTGCGGCACGCGTTCGCCACCCACCTGCTCGACGGCGGAGCCGACCTGCGCACGATCCAGGAACTCCTCGGCCACAGCTCGCTCTCGACGACGCAGGTCTACAGCCACGTCGACCCGCGCCACCTACGCCGCGTCTACGACCGATCGCACCCCCGTTCGTAGCGCCGGCGCGAGAATGCCGGAATGCGGGTCTCGGCCAAGGTCGACTACGCGCTCCGGGCGATGGCGGAGCTCGCCGCCGCGCCGCCCGGCTGGACGACGGCTGAACAGCTCGCGACGGCCCAGCGAATCCCGCCGAAGTTCCTCGAGAGCATCCTCGCCCAGCTCCGCAGCGGCGGCCTGGTCGCCAGCCAGCGCGGCGCCGAGGGCGGCTACCAGCTCGCGCGGCCGGCGGAGGAGATCTCGGTCGCCGAGGTCATCCGTGAGCTCGAGGGGCCGATCGCCACCGTGCGCGGCGTGCGGCCGGACGAGCTTGCGTACGACGGCCCGGCCGAGGGGCTGCGCGACGTCTGGCTCGAGCTGCGCACGCAGATCCGCGGCGTCCTCGAGCAGACCACGCTCGCGGACATCGCCGCAGCGCAGCGCAAGGCCTGACTGTTCGGAGTCTGTTCGGGTTTGCGCGAGCTTCTACGCTTATGGTAAGTATCAGTCTCGGAAATACCTAGTAAAACGGTAGGTAATCCCGAGAAAGGATACGCCCAGATGCGTCGACTCTTGCTCTTTGCCCTGATCTTCCCCGTCGTCTTCGGCTGCGCCAGCGCCGCGCAGGCTCGCCAGGCCGGGACGACGATCAACCTCGTCGCCTACTCGACGCCCAAGGCGGTCATGGGAACGCTCATTTCGCGCTTCCAGCACCAGCCCGCCGGTCAGGGAGTCTCGTTCTCGCAGTCGTACGGGCCTTCGGGCTCGCAGGCCAAGGCGATCGCCGCCGGCCAGCCGGCCGACATCGCGTTTCTCTCGACCGGGCTCGACATCGACACGATCGTCGACGCGGGTCTCATCGCCAAGAATTGGAGGAAGGCGCCGCAGGGCGGGATCGCGGCCGACTCGGTCGTGGCCTTCGTGGTGCGGCCGGGCAACCCCAAGCACATCCATGGCTGGAAGGACCTGACCAGGCCTGGAGTGCAGGTCGTGACGCCGGATCCGTTCCCCTCGGGCTCGGCCAAGTGGAACGTCCTCGCGGCCTACGGCGCGATGCGCAAGGCGGGAATGAACAACCGCAAGGCCACTCAATTCGTGACCAAGCTGTTCAAGCACGTCGTCTCGCAGCCCTCATCCGGCTCGAGCGCCGCGAGCGCGTTCTTCTCCGGCCAGGCCGATGTCCTCATCACCTACGAGAGCGAGGCCCACGCCGCCTTCGCCGCCGGCAAGCAGGGAACCCTCGTCGTGCCCAAGCCGACGATGCTGATCCAGCTGCCGATGGTGGCGACGAAGACGGCACCTGCGGCGGCCAAGGCGTTCATCAAGTACGCCCACGCCCCCAAGCAGCAGCGGATCTTCGCCGAGAGCGGCTACCGGCCGGTCGTGAAGTCGGTCCTGAAGAGCCCCGACCTCGCCGGCTGGCGCAAGAAGTACAACACCGGCCCCACTTTCAACATCAACGACAAGCTCTTCGGCGGCTGGCGAAAAGTGAACAAGGTCTGGTTCGACCTCGATAACGGCCGCATGATCGCCATCGAGCGAGCCGTCGGAGGCCCCACCAGTTAGCACTCTCGCCGCATCTGCCCAGAGGATCTCACGCGGCGCAAGCGCCGACGGACGGGGCAGCACAGCCCTGTCCGTCGGCGTGATTTCGACATACCTGATGGTGATCGTCGTCCTGCCGATCGCGGCGCTCGTCTGGGAGTCCAAGCGGGACGGCCTGCACGCGTTCTGGCAGACGATCTCGAGCCCGGCGGCCGTGGCGGCGCTCGAGCTCACGTTCGGAGCGGCCGTCGTCGTCGTCCTGATCAACGGCGTGCTGGGCACGATCACGGCCTGGGTGCTCGTCCGCGACGACTTCCGCGGGAAGTCGCTCGTCAACTCGGTCATCGACCTGCCGTTCGCGCTCCCGACGATCGTTGCCGGCCTGACGCTGCTAACGCTCTACGGCCCTAATTCGCCGGTCGGGATCGACGTCGCCTTCACGCGGACGGCGATCGTGCTCGCCCTCTGCTTCGTCACGCTTCCGTTCGTCATCCGGACGGTGCAGCCGGTGCTGATCGAGCTCGACGTGGAGATGGAGGAGGCCGCCCGCTCGCTCGGCGCGGGGCGGTTCACCGTCTTCCGGCGGATCGTCCTGCCGAACATACTGCCGGGGATCCTCTCCGGCTCCGTCCTCGCCTTCGCCCGGGCGCTCGGCGAGATCGGCTCGATCGTCCTCCTCGCGGGGGCCACGGTCCACACCGAGGTTGCTTCCGTCTTCATCTTCAACCTGATCCAGGACGGCGAGTCCGCGCAAGCCTCAGCCGTCGCGATCGTGCTTCTGGGAGCAGCTTTCTTCGTGCTCCTCGCCATCGGAGCCTTGCGCTTCTACGTCACGAGGTACGAGCGTGCCTAGGCGGCTCGTCCTGCGCGCGGTGGCGCTCGGCTACCTGGTGGTCATCCTGCTCGCGCCGCTCGTGATGGTCTTCTACCGCACCTTCCAGCACGGCCTCGAACCGGTCTGGCAGGCCCTTTCGGATCCCCTCACCGTGCACGCCTTCGAGGTCACGTTGATCGCAACGGCCGTTGCCGTTCCGCTCAACACGGTCTTCGGCGTGCTCTGCGCGCTCGCGATCGTACGCCGCCGCTTTCGCGGCAAAGGGCTGCTGAACGCGTTCATCGACCTTCCGCTCGCGGTCTCCCCCGTCGTCATCGGCCTCTGTCTCTTCCTCCTCTACGCGCCGCGCGGCGGCTGGTTCGGCGGCTGGCTGTCGGCGCACGGCTTCCAGGTCCTGTTCGCGCTGCCGGCGATCGTCCTCGCGACCATCTTCGTCTCGGTCCCGTTCGTCGCCCGCGAGGTGATCCCGACCCTGCGCGAGCTCGGAAACGAGCAGGAGCAGGCGGCGGCGACCCTCGGCGCGACCCGCTGGCAGCGGTTCTGGCGGATCACACTGCCGTCGATCCGCTGGGCCGTGATCTACGGCGTCATCCTCACGACGGCGCGCTGCCTCGGCGAGTACGGAGCCGTGGCTGTCGTGTCGGGACGGATCGAAGGGGAGACCGAGACGGCCACGACGCGCATCGACGACCTGATCCAGAACTTCCAGACAGGCGGCGCGTACGCGATCGCCGTCGTACTTGCCGTCATCGCCGTGCTCGTGCTCATCCTGATGATGCTCACCAAGCCGAAGGAGGCCGTCTAGATGTCGATCGAGATTCGCAACGTCACGAAGCGCTTCGGCTCGTTCCTCGCGGTCGACGACGTCTCGCTCGAGATCCCACCAGGCTCGCTGACGGCGGTGCTCGGGCCCAGCGGCTCCGGCAAGTCGACCCTGCTGCGCATTATCGCCGGTCTCGAGCGCCCCGACTCCGGCGAGGTCCGGCTCGCGGGCGAGGACGCTACCGGCCTCGCGCCGCAGCGGCGCGACGTCGGCTTCGTCTTCCAGCACTACGCGGCGTTCAGGCACATGACGGTCCGCGACAACGTCGCTTTCGCGCTCACGATCCGGAAGCGTCCGAAGCAGGAGATCCGCGAGCGCGTCGACGAGCTGCTCGAGCTCGTGCAGCTTCAGGGCTTCGGCGACCGGTATCCCTCAAGGCTCTCGGGCGGCCAGCGTCAGCGGATGGCGCTCGCCCGGGCCCTCGCCGCGAAGCCCCGCGTTCTCTTGCTCGACGAGCCGTTCGGAGCGCTCGACGCCCGCGTGCGGGCCGAGCTCCGCGACTGGCTGCGCCGACTGCACGCGGAGGTGCACGTGACGACGGTCTTCGTCACACACGACCAGGAGGAGGCAATGGAGGTCGCAGACCGCGTCGCTGTGCTCGACCACGGACGGCTCGAGCAGGTCGGCGCGCCCTCCGAGCTGTACGACAGCCCGGCCTCCGAGTTCGTCCTGCGCTTCGTCGGCGACGCCGTGCGCCTGGGCGAGCGCCTCGTGCGGCCACATGAGGTGATGCTCCGGCGCTGGCCGAGCGACGGTGCCGTGGAGGTGGAGATCGAGCGCATCGCCGTTCTCGGCGCAGACGCCCGCGTCGATCTCGCGGACGGCGGCGGCGAGCGCCTCACGGCCCGCTTGCGCCGGGACGAGCTCGAGGAACTGGACTTCGCGCGCGGCGAGATCGTCTGGGCCAGCGCCGAGCCCTTCCGAGGACTGACCTCAGCCGGTGACGCGGAAGTCGGCCAGACCCTCGGGTGATTCCTCCTCGACCTCGACGCGCTCGACCTTTGCGCCGCGTGGCCCGCGGCGGCAGAACTCCACGAGCGCCTCGACATCGTCCGGCGCGCCCTCGAAGACGGCCTCGACCGCGCCGTCGGCGCGGTTCCGCACCCAGCCGGACACTCCACGCGAGTTCGCCGCCCGCTCGGCGCCGAAGCGAAATCCGACACCCTGCACGAAGCCGTAGATGACTACATGTCTGCGCTGCACCCGACAATTCGAGCAGGCGTCGCACGTTCCGGGCCGAAGTCAGCGCGCGTGGCGAAGAAGGAGCAGCCCGATGCGGCCGTCGAAGGCTTCCTGGCTCTCGCTTCGGCCCGGCTCGCACCTCGCACCGTCGAGGCCTATCGCCGCGACCTTGCCCACCTCACCGGCTGGCTCGGCCGCTCCCCCGCCGAAGCGAGTGCCGACGATCTCGCCGCCTACGTCGCGCAGTTGCGCGCGGACGGGCTCGCGCCGACGACGATCGCGCGCCGGCTCGCCGCGGTCCGCTCCTTCTTCCGGCACCAGGTGCTCCTCGGCGCGCGGGCCGACAATCCCGCGGCGAACGTCGAGCTTCCCAAGCGCCGCCGGACGCTACCGCGCACGCTCTCACCGGCTGAGGTCGAGCGCCTCCTTGACGCGGCCGCCGGCACGACGCCGAGACATCTCCGCGACCGTGCCCTCGGCGAGCTCCTCTACGGAGCCGGGCTGCGAGTGAGCGAGGCGGTCGCACTCGACCGGCAGTCCGTGGATCTCGAAAGCCGGCTCGTTCGCTGCCTCGGCAAGGGGAGCAAGGAACGGGTCGTTCCGATCGGGCGTGAGGCAGCGGACGCCCTCCGCCGCTACCTCGCGCACGGTCGCCCGCATCTCGACCGGCGCCACCGGCAGGAGCTGTTCCTGAACGCGCACGGCGGCCCGCTCACCCGCGCCGGCGCGTTCCTGATCCTGCGCCGGCTGGCGGGCAAGGCCGGGCTCGAACCCGAGCGCATCCACCCGCACCTGCTGCGCCACTCGTTCGCCACGCATCTGCTGGAGGGAGGCGCCGACCTCCGCGCGGTTCAGGAAATGCTCGGACATGCCGATCTCGCCACCACGGAGCTGTACACCCACGTATCCGATCGCAGGCGGCGCGAGTTGTATTTCCAGGCGCATCCACATGCGCGCCGTTTGCAGGATGTAAGACAAGCAAGGAAGTAGGCATGCACCTCGATCCGCACGTTGCAATCGCCGCGGTCAGCACCCTCGGGGCCGCCTGGCTCATGATCACCGCGGGCCTCCAGAAAAGCGCTCTCGAACGGCGTCGTAAGCGGCGCGTCTGCCCGTCCTGCGGGCGGGAGATTCAGGCTCGCGTCTGCAGTTCCTGCGCGTCCTAGCGCTTGGCCTGAGCCTTCTGCTTCAGCCCGTGGGCGACGCTTCCGGCTGCCCGGCGCAGGTTGTCGTCCACGCCCTCGTCGACGGCTAGACCTTCGAGCAGGACGATCGTGTCGCGCTGCGCCGAGCCGTTCTTCAGCGCCAGCACCGCCAGCCGGCGCACTGCTGAGTTCTCGTCCTCGTCCGCAGACATCTTGTGCAGGAGCGGGCGTACCGAGTTGACCGTGCTCGGATGATCGCGCGAAAGGAGCTCGAGCGAGAGAAGGGCCGAGCCGCGCGCCGCCGGGCTGCCGTCGTCGAGGCCGCGTCGCAGCAGCTCCTCCTTCGCCCGCCAGCGGAACATGCCGACCGCACGGAATGCAAGCGCCCGCTCGCGGAAGTCCGCACTTCGTGCCGCCGCCTCCAGCTCGTCGTCCCACTCGGTTCTCAACGCCGCGAGGTCCTGCGCCGAACCGCTCTCCGCGAGCTCGTCGCCGCGGGCGGCTGCTTCTGCGAGGTTCACTGCCCGAGCCTAACCGCCGCTTCGCTACGCTCGCCCGCGATGGCGCACAGGGTCGTCCTCATCCCCGGCGACGGTACGGGGCCCGAGCTGACAGAGGCGACGCGACGCGTTCTCGAGGCGACCGGCGTCGAGTTCGAGTGGGACGTGCGCGAGGCCGGCGCGGACGTGATGGAGAAGTACGGCGGCAACCCGCTGCCTCCCGACGTTCTCGACGCCATCCGCGAGACCGGTGTCGCGCTGAAGGGGCCGATCACGACGCCCGTCGGCGGCGGCTTCCGCTCGGTGAACGTCGCGCTCCGCAAGGAGCTCGACATGTACGCGCAGGTGCGTCCATGCAAGAGCTATGCCGGCGTCCGCAGCCGGTTCGACGACGTCGACCTGATCATCGTCCGCGAGAACACCGAAGATCTCTACGCAGGCATCGAGTACGAGCAGGGGACGCCCGAGGCCGCCGAGCTCATCCAGTGGATCGAGGCTCGCGGCGGCACGCTCCGCCACAACGACGCAGGCATCTCGATCAAGCCGATCTCGGTCACCGGCACACGCCGCATCTTCGAGTTCGCGTTCGACTACGCGCGCCGCAACGGCCGCCGCAAGGTCACGGCCGTGCACAAGGCGAACATCATGAAGTTCACTGACGGGCTCTGGCTGCACGTCGCCCGCGAAGTAGCGGCCGAGAACGCGGACATCGACTTCGACGACCGGATCGTGGACAACATGTGCATGCAGCTCGTGCAGCGGCCGGAGGAGTACGACGTGCTCGTGCTGCCGAACCTCTACGGCGACGTCCTCTCGGACCTCGCGGCGGGGATGATCGGCGGGCTCGGTGTCGCTCCCGGCGCGAACTTTGGCGAGACGGCTGCGGTCTTCGAGCCGACGCACGGCTCCGCGCCGAAGTACGCCGGCCAGAACAAGGTCAACCCCATCGCGCAGATGCTGTCGGGCGTCCTCATGCTCCGCCACCTCGACGAGCGCGACGCAGCGGACCGGCTCGAGCAGGCGATCGCAACCGTCATCGCCGAGGGCGAGAGCGTCACCTACGACATGAAGCCGAACCGCGACGACCCGACCGCCGTAGGAACGAGCGAGGTCGCGGACGCGGTCTGCGAGAAATTGGAGGCAGAGGTCCCGGCATGATGAGAAGGAAGATCACGATCGTCGGAGCGGGCGCCACCGGCGCGACCGCCGCGCACATCCTCGCGGCGCGCGACTACGCCGACGTGGTCCTGACGGACATCAAGGAGGGCCTGCCGCAAGGCAAGGCGCTCGACCTGAACCAGATGGGCCCGGTGCTCGGCTTCGAGCCGCAGATCACCGGCACGAACAGCTACGAGGAGACTGCCGGCTCCGATGTCGTCGTGATCACCGCCGGCCTGCCGCGCTCGCCGGGTATGTCCCGCGACGACCTCGTGACGACGAACGAGAAGATCGTCGGCTCCGTGACCGAGCAGATCGTGGCCCAGAGCCCCGCCTGCACGATCGTCGTCCTCTCGAACCCTCTCGACGCGATGTGCCACGTCTCGAAGAACGTCTCGGGCTTCCCGAAGGAGCGCGTCTTCGGCCAGGCCGGGATCCTCGACACGGCGCGCTTCCGCACGTTCATCGCCTGGGAGACCGGCGCCTCCGTCCGCGACGTCCAGGCACTCGTGCTCGGCGGCCACGGCGACCAGATGGTGCCCGTCGTGTCGGCGGCGACCGTCGGCGGCGTCCCGCTGCGCAAGCTCGTGTCCGAGACGCGGATCCAGCAGATGGTCGAGCGCACCGCGAAAGGCGGCGGCGAGATCGTGCAGCTGCTCGGCACCTCCGCCTGGTACGCGCCCGGCGCAGCGGTCGCGGAGATGGTCGACGCCGTCCTCCTCGACCAGAAGCGCGTCCTGCCCTGCACTGCTCTGCTCGAGGGCGAGTACGGCATCGACGGGCTCTACATCGGCGTGCCGGTGAAGCTCGGTGCTGGCGGGATCGAGGAGATCGTCGAGCTCGACCTTTCCGACGACGAGCGCGAGGCGCTCGAGCGCAGCGCCGACGCGGTTCGTGACGTCGTCGGCGTGCTCTCGACGTGAGCCCGCGTTGCTCGAGACGATCGAGAACCGGTTCCAGGGGCGCGACTACCTCGTCGAGCTCGGGGCACCGGAGTTCACCTCGATCTGCCCGCTCACCGACGCACCCGACTTCGGCGAGCTCACGATCCGCTACGTCCCTGACGAGAAGCTCTATGAGCTCAAGTCGCTCCGCGACTATCTGACGTCGTTCCGCGAGCGGAAGATCTTTCAGGAGGAAGTCGTGAACGAGGTGCTCGAGCAGCTCGTCGCCGACGGCGCGCCGCGGTTCGTCGAGGTGGAAGGCGACTTCGCCGCCCGCGGCGGGATGACGACCCGGGTCGTGGCCAGCTCGGGAGAACTGCCGGCGGCTGGGAGCGCCGCCGGCAAAGCCGGCGACGCCCAGCGAAGTTCCCGGGCGCCGGAGGCGCCCGGCCGGTCGTGGATCTCGGACTGAGCGGGCGCGCCGCGCTCGTCTGCGGCGCATCGTCGGGCCTCGGCCTCGCGAGCGCCGAGGCGCTGGCCGAGGAGGGGGCCAACGTCGTCCTCTTCGCGCGGCGCGCCGAGGAGCTCGAGGAGCACGCTGCACGGCTCGGCGGCGTCTCGGTTGTCGGGGACGTGCGGGAGGACGCCGATCTCGAGCGGGCGGTCTCGACCGCGGTCGACCGCTTCGGCGGCCTCGACGTGGTCGTCTGGAACGGCGGCGGCCCGCCACCGGGAACGGCGCAGGACGCCGACGATGCCTCGCTCGAATCCGCCTACCGGCTCGTCCTCAGGCCGGCCGTGACGCTCGTCCGCCTCTGCCTGCCGCACCTCGAGCGCAGCCCGGGCGGGCGGATCCTCGCGCTCAGCTCTCTCGCCGCGCTCGAGCCGACGACCCATCTCGCGCTCTCGAACACGTTCCGACCGGGGCTGATCGGCTGGCTGAAGACGCTCAGCCGCGAGGTCGGGCCGAAGGGCATCACCGTCAACTGCGTCGCGCCCGGCCGGATCGCGACGGCGAGACTCGACGAGCTCTACCCCGGCGGCCCGAGCGAGGCCCAGCTGGAGGAGATCGCCCTGAGGCGGTGGGGGACGCCGCGGGAGTTCGGCGACGTCGTCTGCTTCCTCGCCTCCGACCGCGCGCGCTACGTCACCGGGCAGACCCTCGTCGTCGACGGCGGACTGAAGCGGTTCCTTTTTTGAGACGCCACATCACGCCCTGGCGCGCAGTCGGCGCGGTCGTCCTCCTTCTGCTCGTAACGGTCCTCATCCTCATCAGAGTCCCGTCGGGGGAGTACCTCCTCCTCCCTGACATCGCGCACCCTGTGGCACCGCTCGTGAAGGTAGAGGGCGCGCGCACGCCGAGCGGCGCGGGATCGATCTACTTCCTCGACGTCATCGAGCGGCAGGCGAGCGAGTTCGAGCGGCTGTTCCCCTGGATTCACCCGAATGGAACGCTCGTCCCCGCGGGCGACATCTTGCCTCCTTGCTCGACCGCCGGACAAGCGGAACAGGCACAACTGCAGGAAATGACCTTTTCCCAGCACGTCGCCGCGACCGTTGCTCTTCGCAAGCTCGGCTACCGCGTCGGCGTGCGGCCCACCGGAGTTGTCGTCTCGCAGCTGATCGGCGGCACGGATGCCCCATGCAATCTGCAGCCGATGGACATCGTCGTCTCCGTCGACGGAAAGCCGACTCTCACCGAAACGGCCCTCCACACTGCGCTCGGCCGCGTCACCCCCGGGGACGTCGTCAAGCTGGGAGTCCGCCGCGGCGGCAAACTCATCACGGTCCCCATCCGGACGGTCCCCGACCATGGACGAGCGCTCGTCGGATTCGTGCCCGAGCAGGCGGCAAGGTTCAAGCTGCCCGTCCGCGTTTCGATCGACGTCGGCAACGTAGGCGGCCCGTCAGCGGGACTCGCTTTCGCGCTCGAGGTGATGCAGAAGCTCGGACGGAACGTGACCCACGGGCATCGCGTGGCAGCCACCGGCGAGATGGAGCTGAACGGGGCCGTGGCTCCGATCGGCGGAGTGAGGCAGAAGGTCGTCGACGCTCGCAAAGCCGGTGTCGAGGTCCTCCTCGTGCCGGCTGGGTCCAACGCACGTGACGCGCGGCGCTTCGCCCCCGAGCACCTCCGGATCATCCCGGTCCGCACCCTCGACCAAGCGTTGCGCGCGTTGGCAACGCTTCCTCGGGCGTAGGAGAGACCCTCGTTTTCCGCCCGCTCGAAAGTGGCGGAAATTCGTCAGTTTTCGTCCGCGACAACGCTTGCTTCTGCTGCCTCTGCGCCTATCATCGCACCTCGAGAGCGGCCTGCAGTTCCCAGAGCAAATACCTCAATGAGCAAACGATCCACACCAACGTGTGCAGATTGCTACTTCCGGCAGGCCGGCCTCTGCGCCCTTCCGGGTGAGACGATCTGCCCGACGTTCCGCGTCCAGTCCGTCGGCCGGTTGACGCCGCCGCCGCAGCCGCGGCTCGTGCCCCGGCCCGTCGCGGTACACGCCGCGGCCTAGTTCGTAGGATTCGGGCGTGCGCCGCTTGCGCCGCCCGAGGATCGACACCAGCGAGGTCGGCGATCGCTGGCAGCCGCGGCTCTACGTGCGCCTGATCGTCCTGGGACTGCTGACTGCCTTCGCGATCGCCTTCGTGCTCGAGAACCGGACGCAGGTGAACGTGCACTTCGTGCTCGCGACGGCCCGCGTATCGCTCGTCTGGCTGATCCTGCTAGCGCTCGGAGTCGGTGTGCTCTGCGGGATCCTGCTCGCGCAGCTAGAGCGCCGCAGGCGCCGCCGTTCGCACCAGGTTCCCGAGCACTGAGACGCCCTCGGCGATCTCCTCGGGCGAGACGAAGCTGAAGGCGAGCCGGAGCGCCCGGTCGCCTCCCCGCCCTCCGGCATAGAAATCACTTCCCTTGACGAAGGTCACGCCGGCCTCCTCGGCCTCCGCAAGCAGCTCGCTACTCGGAGGGCCACACGGAAGCTCGACCCAGACGAAGTAGCCACCTTCCGGCTGCGTCCAGCTCGCGTCCTCGGGCAGCTCGCGCGCGAGCGCCTCGAGCATCGCGTCGCGCCGCTCGCGCAGGAGGCCGTTCACCCGCTCGAGGTTCGGGCCGAAGCTCTCCCGCCGCAGGAACTCGAGCACCGTGGCCTGCGAGAGGTACGGCGGCGAGATGTAGGTCGAGACGGCGAGCGCCTCGATCTCGGCCGCGAGCCGCGGCGGCAGGACGTACCAGCCGACCCGCACGCCGGGAGCGACCGTCTTGGAGAACGACGAGCAGTACGCGATCTGCTCTCCGCCGCCCGCCAGCTCGAACACACTCGGCAGCGGCTCGCCGTCGTAGCGGACGAGCCCGTACGGGTCGTCCTCGAGCACGAGCAGGTCTCGCTCGGCCGCGAGCTCCGCGAGCCGGCGGCGCCGGTCGATCGAGAGCGTCCGCCCGCTCGGGTTCTGGAAGGTCGGGATCGTGTACAGGAACGCGAAGTCGCCCTCCGGCAGCTCGTCGGGGATGAGTCCGTCCTCGTCCATCGGCACGCCGACGATCTCGGCGCCGAGGCGGGTGAGGATCTTGAGCGGCCGGTCGTACGTCGGCGCTTCCACGAGGACGCGGGTGCCGGGACGGACGAGCTGCTCGGCGAGGAAGACGAAGCCCTGGAGCGAGCCGCTCGTGAGCACGATGCGCGAGGGCTCGACGCCGTGCCGCTGGGCGAGCCACTCGCGCAGCGGCCCGTAGCCGCCGCCGGGGCCGTAGCTGAGGATCGTCCGGCCGTCGCGCTCGAGCGCCGCGCGAGCGCAGTCGGCGAGCTCCTCGACGGCGAGACACTCGGGCGCCGGAACACCACGGGCAAACGAGATCACCCTCGGAGCGTAGCCGCGAGTCCGGCCGGCCGGGCTACTGCTACTTCATCCGCTCGGCCACCATCTGCCCGACCTCGGTCGGCGTCGTGCCGACCGCGATCCCGCGCGCCTCGAGCGCCTCCTTCTTGCCCTGCGCCGTTCCCGAGGAGCCGGAGATGATCGCGCCCGCGTGGCCCATGGTCTTGCCCGGCGGAGCGGAGAACCCCGCGATGTAGGCGAGCACCGGCTTCGTCACGTGCTCGGCGACGTAGGCCGCGGCCTTCTCCTCCTCGTCGCCGCCGATCTCGCCCACCAGCACGATCAGCTCCGTCTGCTCGTCGGCCTCGAACTTCGTGATCACATCTACGAAGGACGAACCGACGACCGGGTCGCCGCCGATGCCGACGATCGTCGAGTTGCCGAGGCCGAGTTGTGTCAGCTCGTGGCCGATCTGGTACGTGAGCGTCCCCGAGCGCGAGACGAGCCCGACGCTCCCCTCGCTGAAGATCTCGGCCGGGATGATCCCCGCGTTCGCCTTGCCCGGCGAGAGGACGCCGGGGCAGTTCGGGCCGATCATCGTCGTGCCCTGGCCGCGGAAGTACGTGTACGCGCGGAGCATGTCGTGCGCAGGGATGTGCTCGGTGATGCAGATCACGCTGGCGATGCCCGCGTCGACGGCCTCGTAGATCGCGTCGACCGCGAAGCGGGCCGGGACGAAGATGAGCGACGTGTTCGCGCCGGCCCTGTCGACGGCCTCGGCGACGGTGTCGAAGACGGGCACGCCCTCGACGTCCTGGCCGCCCTTGCCGGGTGTGACGCCTGCGACGAGGTTCGTGCCGTAGGCCCGGTTGCGGAGGCCGTGGAAGCGGCCCTCCGAGCCGGTCAGGCCGGCGACCACGAGGCGAGTGTCATTGTCGAGGATGATCGCCACTACGCGGCCTTGGTTCCCTTGAGGACGACGGTCGGCAGCTCGAGCCGTCCGTCCCGGATCCGGCTGTCGAGCAGCTCGCGCACGCGCGGGCGGACGTCTTCCGGCGTCTCGGTTCGCGCGAGCCAGTCCTCGAAGCCGGCGTCGCGCACCATGAACGCCTCGTCGGCGACCTCGAGACCGGCCAGCTCGAAGAAGCTGTGCCATTCGGCGACGCCGTAGTTGCGGACATGGCTCGGATCGCGCAGCCTGTCCGCCTCCTCCGCGCTCTCGCTCGTGAACGTGTTGTCGCAGATCACGACCCTGTCGCGGGCCACGCGCGCCATCTCCTTCACGGCGGCGAGCGCATCGGGAAAGTGGTGCGCAGCGATGCGGCAGGCCACGGCATCGAAGCTCGCGTCGGCGAACGGGAGATGGTCCGCCGGCGCGATCACGTCTGGCTGCATGCCGGGCGCCGCGTCCACCGTGACGACCTTCGCGCCCGCCTCGCGCAGTCGCCGAGCGACGTGGCCGCCGCCGGTGGCGACGTCGAGCACGTCGACGCCCGGGCCCGGCTCGCACCAGGCCACGACCAGGTCGAGGTCGTCGCCGGAGGCGTGGGTCGCGCTCTCGCGATACGCCTCCGCGCGCTCGTTCCAAAGATCCGTCACGCCACCGCCAACTCCACGGCCCGCCGCGCCCCTTCGAGCATCGTCGCCTCGGGATGGATGTTCTCCCGGCCGGCGTCGGCGAGGATCTGCCTGCCCTCCTCCGCGTTCGTCCCGTCGAGCCGGACGACGATCGAATAGCGCGACATGTCGAGGCGTTCGAGCGCCGCAAGGACCCCGCGCGCCACCTCGTCACACCGCGTGATCCCGCCGAAGATGTTGAAGAAGATCGAGCGGACCTGCTCGTCACGCGTGATGACCTCGAGCGCGTCGACGACGCCCTCTGCGCTGCCGCCTCCACCGAGGTCGCAGAAGTTCGCCGGACGCCCGCCCGCGTGCGCGACCACATCCACCGTGGACATGCCGAGGCCGGCGCCGTTCGCCAGAACGCCGACGTTCCCGTCGAGCTTCACGTACGTCACGCCCTTCTCGCGCGCGAACGTCTCGATCGGGTCGGCCGCCGTCGGATCACGCCACTCCGCGATGTCCGGATGCCGCGGCAGCGCGCTGTCGTCGACCGTGAACTTCGAATCGAGCGCCTTCACCTCGCCCTCCGGCGTGACGATGAGCGGATTGATCTCGCAGAGCATCGCGTCGAACTCGAGGAAGGCGCGATAGAGCTTCTCGACGATCGCCGCGATCTGCTTCTGCTCCGAGGGATCCTCGACCCCGCCGCCGTAGACGAGCCGGCGCGCCACCCAAGGCTGAAAGCCCTCGAGGGGATCGACGTGGAGCCGGACGAGCGCGTCCGGGTTCTCCTCCGCGACCTGCTCGATCTCGATGCCGCCCTGGGTCGTGAACATGAAGAGCGGCTGCTTCGCGCCGCGGTCGAAGGTGACCGAGAGGTAGTACTCGCGCGCGATGTCCGACGCCTGCTCGATCCAGAGCGTGCTGACGACGTGGCCGCGGATGTCGAGCCCGAGGATGTCGCGGGCCTTGGCCTCGGCGTCCGAGGGGTCGTCGGCGAGCTTGACGCCGCCGGCCTTGCCGCGGCCTCCGGTCAGCACCTGTGCTTTGACGACGACGGGGCCGCCGAGCTGCTCCGCCGCCTCGCGCGCCTCCTCCGGTGTGGTGGCCAGACGCCCTTCGGAGACAGGGATCCCGACGCGCCGAAAGAGATCCTTGCCCTGGTACTCGTAGAGGTCCACCGGCGCCGGACACTAACGACACGACGCCGGTGGACCGCGCAGTTCAGGGCTTCCCGTCAGGTCTAGGGCTATGGATACGTGTACGTCGTGGTGCCTGTCGTCGTGCCGCCGCCCGCCGGAGGTGCTTTCTTGTTCGCACCGCCGGAGGCCGAGAGCGCATACCAAATTCCGCCGAAGAAGTTCTGGCGCTGGCCGGCGACCTGCCCCGCGCGGTGGTCGAGCTTGAACAGGTACAGCGGATGCCCCTTGTACGTCACCTGGAGCTTCCCGTTCTTCCGCTTGGTGGTGCCAAGCAGCTTCGCCTTCACGCCGGCAGCGGCGCTGACCTTCCCCTTCTTCATGAGCGGCGGCCAGAACGTCGCGCACTGTCCGTAGCAGGCGCTCTTCTTGTTCTTGTCCTTCATGAACAGGTAGAGCGTGCGGCCCGAACTCGTGGCGAGCACGTTGCCGATCTTCGTCTTCTGCAGCCTGACCTTTCCAGCGGTCGCGCTGCTCGAGGCGACCGACTGATGGGTGACGGCCGCGGCTGCAGCGACGCCGGCCGCGGCGAGGGCGATCGCCAATGCGGCGGCTAGGACGGTTCTCTTGAGCATCTCTCTCCTCCTACTGGGTCGCCGGGTTCTACGCGCGCCGGCAGGCCAGCGGATTGCTAGTCGGCCTCGATCGTGCAGATGACCTGGCCCGTGGTCACGGGCTGGCCGGGCTCGACTGAGAGGCTGCGGACGGTGCCGGCGCGGTGCGCGTGCACCTCGTTCTCCATCTTCATCGCCTCGACGACGCAGATCACCCGACCGGGTTCGACCTCGTCGCCGTCGGACACGCGCACGGAGAGGACCGTGCCCTGCATCGGCGAGACGACGGCATCGCTTCCGCCCCCACCGGCGCCACCCTGCTGCCCGCGCTCCTGCCGACGCCGCGCGAGTGCGCGCCACTCCGGCTCGGGCTCCGACAGGCTGACCTCGAACCTCCGCCCGTCCACCTCGACCGTGCGCACGCGCTGTACGGTCGCGGCCCGACCTGCCTGGGTCGCGATCGGCGGTGCCACGGGGACCGCCCCATCGAATTCCGCCGCGCGCACAGCGAGCTCCTCGGACTCGACGACGCCGTGGCACGTCTCCCCGGCGACGAAGCAGGGATGCGAGAGGAGCGCCTTGTGGAAGCCGATCAGCGTCGTTGGCCCCTCGATCGAGAACTCGTCGAGCGCGCGAAGCATCCGCCGCCGTGCGTGCTCGCGGTCGACGCCGTGCACGATGAGCTTCGCCACCATCGGGTCGTAGGAGGCGGAGACCTCGTAGCCGGCCGCGACGCCGGAATCGACGCGCACGCCGGGCCCCGCCGGCTGCCGGTAGCCGGTCACCGCGGCGGGCGCGGGCAGGAAGCCGCACGCCGCGTCCTCCGCGTTGATCCGACACTCGATCGCATGGCCGCGCAGCTCCACCTCCTCCTGCCGCACCGACAGCGGTTCCCCGAGAGCCACGAGGATCTGCTCGCGTACGAGATCGAGCCCTGTGACCATCTCGGTGACCGTGTGCTCGACCTGGATGCGCGTGTTCATCTCCATGAAGAAGTAGTCGCCGTCCCGCGTGAGCAGACCCTCGATCGTTCCGGCGGAGCGGTAGCCGCACGCCCGGGCCGCCTCGACGCCGATCGCGCCGATCCGCTGCCGCAACGCCTCGTCGACCGCCGGCGAGGGCGTCTCCTCGACCAGCTTCTGGTGGCGGCGCTGGATCGTGCAGTCGCGCTCGCCGAGATGGACGACGTTGCCATGGGCATCCGCGAGCACCTGCACCTCGACGTGGCGCGGGTCGACGATCAGCTTCTCGACGTAGACGTCCGGGTTCGCGAAGTACGACTGCCCTTGCCGCCGGGCGCGTTCGAACGCCTGCTCCGCCTGCGCCGGGTCGTGCACCTCCTCCATGCCCTTGCCGCCACCGCCGGCTGCGGCCTTGATCAGGAGCGGGAAGCCGAGCTCGTCGCCGAGCCCGAGCAGCTCGTCTACCGAGCCGACGGGATCGGTCGTTCCGGGGATGATCGGGACTCCCGCTTCCTGCATCGCAGCGCGCGCAGCCGTCTTCGATCCCATCAGCTCGATCGCGGCCGGCGGCGGACCGATCCAGACGAGACCTGCATCCTCCACGGCCTGCGCGAACGCCGCGTTCTCGGCGAGGAAGCCGTAGCCGGGATGGACGGCCTGCGCCCCGGCGCGCTGCGCAGCGTCGAGGATGCGGTCGACCGCGAGGTAGCTCTCGGCCGCCGGCGTCGGCCCGAGCAGGAACGCCTCGTCGGCGTAGGCGACGTGCAGCGCAGCGCGGTCGCCTTCCGAATAGACACCGACCGCACCGATGCCGAGCTCGCGCAGCGTCCGAAAGACGCGAATCGCGATCTCTCCCCGGTTGGCGACCAGAACCTTGTCGAACATGAGCGGGCCGTATTCTCCACGCAGTGGACCTGACGGCGGCCGACAAGCTCACCGTCGCGCGCGTCGCGTCGGTTCCGATCGTGGTCGTGCTCTACGCCTGGAACTTCCCCAACCACGACTACTGGGCGACCGCCGTCTTCTGCGTCGCGATGACGACCGACTGGTTCGACGGGAGGCTGGCCCGCCGGTACGGCTACACGTCATCCGTCGGCTCGCTCCTCGATCCGATCGCCGACAAGGTGCTCGTGCTCGCGACGCTGGTGATGCTCGTCGAACCGGGAGTTGCGCCTGCGTGGATGGTGGCAGCGATCGTCGTGCGGGAGGTGCTGATCACGGGCCTGCGGCAGGCGGCCGTCGAGCGCGGCGTCGTGCTGGCGGCGCGCGACCTCGGGAAGCTGAAGACGTGGGCTCAGGCAGTCGCCGCAGCTGTGGCGGGCTTCGCCGCAGCAGGCGCCTGGGCGAACCGCGTCGCGTGGTGGGCGCTGCTCGTCGCGGTCGTTCTCACTTGGCTTTCAGGCCTCGACTACGCGCGCAGTGCGCCGCGGCTTTTCAGCCGCGCACAGCCCGATTAGCGAGACCGGTCAGGCCGCGATGCCGCGAGTTTCGCACCATTCGTCGAACCGGGCCCATGCACGCAGGTACTCACGGAGGGCGTAGAACCCTTCCTCGACCTCAGCCCGGACGGCCCAGTGACAGTGGCCGCAGTAGCCCTGATCGTCGACGGCGGGAGCCTCGTTACAGCGGATGCACTCCTCCCACATGTAGAGGGAACGCCCGGCAGCACGGGGCGGTTACGGGTCGTGTTCCGTTCCATCGCGCGCCGGGAGAAGCGCCGCCGCCCACTCGGAGACCGCCGTGTTCTCGGCCTCCTCGGCGGCGAGGGCGGCGAGTATCGCGGTGCGCTCTGACTCGTCAGGCTCCGGTGTGATCTGAACCTCCATGCCCAGAAGAGGCTAATGCGTTGACCTGTCCCGGTCGATGTCGGGGATGTGGGTCAGCGCCTCGCAACGCTTGCGGCCGCCTGCGCCGTCGCTGCCGTCTCTACTGCTGCGGCTGCCGGGTCTGCCCGGAGCGTCCCGAACTGGGCGGCTCCGCAGATCGCCACGGTCGTGGCGCACAAGCTCATGGGCGCGAAGAACGTGCACAAGTTCCATCCCAACGCTGCCCTCACGCACCAGACGCTCACCGGTCTGGCGGCCGACCTGCAGGCGCAGCTCGGATCAACGGCTCCGCCGCCCGGCGCGGACACCGGTGGCACGACGACGACCGGTACCACCACGACCGGCGGTACTACCACCACGCCGGCCGTGTCGGATCCTGCAGCCCCCGAGACGATGGCGCAGCTCGACCGCAGCCTCGTGCAGGCGATCGGGCTCGGGAAGGCCGCGAAGGAGTTCACCCAGGGCGCACGCGCCGACGGACTCACCGTCCCCGGGCGCTTCGGCTTCGAGGTCGTCGCCCGCCTCCTCGGCCTGCGGCTGAACCATCCCGCAGCGCAGGACTTCCTCGAGCTGCGGCCTCAGGATCCGGCGACCCGCGCCGAGACCGCGTACTCGGCGGCGCAGATCCTCAGCTTCGGCCTCCTCGCCGACAGCTGGCAGATCGCCCAGGTGAAGAGCCTCGCCGCCACATTCACCCTGCCGCAGGTCAACGACTGGCAGCGTCAGATCCTCAACGTCGCCTTCTCGAAGATCGGGATGCCCTACGTCTGGGGAGGCACGAGCGACGGGACGGAGGTCGACTTCGGCGTCACGGCGCGCGGCGGCTACGACTGCTCGGGATTCGTCTGGCGCGTCTACAAGCTCCAGAGCTATCCGAACGAGGGAAGCCTCGCCTCGACGCTCCAGGGCCGGACGACGTACGCGATGAGTGTCGAGGTCCCGCGCTCGCAGAGGATCCCCTTCAAGAAGCTGCAGCCTGCGGACGTGATCTTCTTCGGCTCGCGCGGCACGCACTCGAAGGGATCGCAGGTCTTCCATACCGCGATCTACGTCGGCAACGGCTGGTTCATCCACTCCTCCGACCAGGGAGTCGCGCTCGCCCAGCTCACCGGTTGGTACAAACAGAAGTTCGCCTGGGGCAGGCGGCCGCTGCGCGAGGCCGGGCTCGAGCCCTAAAACCGCCTCCGCCGCGCGCAGTTCCCCCTTTTTGGTGAGGCCGCTACCTCCTTCGGGTGATTCCCGCTCGGAGCGGGCGCGCCCACAATTCGCCAGGTCTGGCGTCCCTACGACGTTCTCCCCTGGAGGCACAATGCTCGAGTGGAAGTTTCGCCTGGTGATTCTCTTGGCCGTCGCCGGCATGGTCGCCGCGGCACTCGGGAATCTCGGTGGCTCGCATCTGCTGAACTTCGGCTGGTAAGCACCGACACACCTCGTAGGGGAGGAATGGGTGGCGGGTGAAGAGCGGCCGGCTCTCGCCGGCATATCGGTGAGGCCGCCGGCTGCGATTCCCCCGAAGGTGCTGGTGATAGTCGTGCCCGTGATCGTCGCGGGCGCCGCAGCTCTCGTCTACGCCCTCTATCGCTATGCCGCCACGTCGCCTTCGGCGAAGGAGGTGGCACAGCTCGCCGGGCTCTTCGTGAGCATGGCCGTCGCCGAGCGCTTCCCCGTGCCCGTGGAGGGAGTCAGCGCCGGCGGCGTCACGCTCGGCTTCGTCTTCGCCGTCTCCACGATCATCCTGCTCGGCTGGCCGGCGGGTGTGATCGTCGCCGCCGGAGGGCCGATGGTCGCGCATCTCGTCCAGCGGCGTCCCCCGCTGCGCGTCGCCTACAACGGCGCGATGTTCGCCCTCTCGGCGCTCGTGGCCGGGCTCGCCGTCGAGCACCTCCAGGGTGACTCGGTGCCGATGCTCATCGCGCAGGTCGTGGTCTGCGGATTCCTCTACTACTGGGTCGTCAACCTCATCCTGATCAGCGCCGTCCTCTCCGCCGACTCCGGGCGCTCCTTCTTCACGATCGCGAAGGAGAACATCACACAGACGACGGCGCCGTTCGCGTTCATGGCCTCTGCGGCGCTGACGCTGATCGTCCTCTGGCAGCGCCAGCCCGTGCTCTCGATCGCACTCGCCGGACCGCTTCTGGCGATTGCGCTCTATCAGCGCTCGACTTACAGGGCGATGCAGGCGATGCGGCTCGCCCTGACCGACCCGCTCACGGGTCTCGGCAACCATCGGAGCTTCCACGAGCGGCTGCAGCGCGAGCTCGTGGCCGCAGAGCACGAGGGCTCGTCGCTCGCACTCTGCCTCGTCGACTTCGACGACCTGAAGAGCGTGAACGACCGCTTCGGACATCCGGTCGGCGATCTCGTGCTCGGCCAGGTCGCGTCGCGCCTGAGGCAAGGCGGCGAGTCGTTCCGGCTCGGCGGAGACGAGTTCGCCGTGCTCCTGCCCCGCCAGGACGAGCGGCAGGCGACGGCCGTGGCGCGCTCGATCGTCGAGCGGGTCGCCGCACTCGACGTGGAGGGCGTCGGCCCCGTGACCGTGAGCGCCGGTGTCGCGACGTACCCGATGCACGGCTCTGGACGGGACGAGCTGATCCGGCTCGCGGACAGTGCGCTGTACTGGGCGAAGAAGGACGGCAAGAACCGCGTCCGCGCCTATGCGGCGGAGTCGATCCTCCGGGCGAACCTCGAGCAGATTGCGGATACGCCGGACCGCGCGGCGCAGTACCGGGCGGCAGAGAGCCTCGCGAAGGCGGTCGACGAGCGCGACGCCTACACCGGGAGCCACTCGCAGCGAGTGGGCGAATACTCGGCACGAATCGCGCGCCGCCTCGGCGCGGACGAGCCTGCGGTCGAGCTGACCCGGCTGGCGGGCAATCTCCACGACCTCGGCAAGCTCGCGATTCCCGAGGATGTCCTCCGAAAGCCGGCCGACCTGAGCGAGGTGGAGCGGCTGATGCTCGAGCGGCATCCGCAGATCGGCTACCGGATGCTCGAGAGTCTCGGCGTCCAGCCGGTCGCGGAGTGGGTCCTCCATCACCACGAGCGATGGGACGGCGCCGGCTATCCGAACCGTCTCGTGGGCGAACAGATCCCGCTCGGGGCCAGGATCATCTTCGTTGCCGACGCCTACGACGCGATGACGTCCGAGCGCGCGTACCACCCGGCGATGCCGCAGCGAGAAGCGCTCGCAGAGCTCGAGCGCTGTGCGGGCACCCAGTTCGATCCCGCCGTCGTGAGAGCCCTCGCCGAGGAGCTGCAGCCGGCGGGCGACGAAGTCGTCGCCGTCTAGGCGATCTCTTCGATGAGCTCGATGAGCTCGTCGCGCCGGTAGCCCTGTTGCCGCGCGAACCGGACGAGCTCGCGTGCCCGCACGATCACTGCGCCCTTCTCGGGCGTGCCCGCGACTGTGACGCCGCGGCCGCGCCGGAACTCGAGCAGCCCCTCCTCTCGCAGGAGGCGCAACGATCGCAGCACGGTGTTCGTGTTCACGCCGAGGACCGCCGCGAGGTCGCGAGCCGGCGGAAGGCGCTCGCCGGGCTTCGCCTCGCCATCCGCGATCGCGCGCCGGATCTCCGCCGCTACTTGCTCGAAGAGCTCGGTCGGTTCCTGTCGGTCGATCTTGACTTTGAGCATCGTGCTGCTCATACTATCACTAAATGATCGCGCCACCAAGGCCGCCGTCCCACGACGAGCTCGAGGCCCTGATCAGGGAGGCTCGCGCCCGTCAATTGCGGAGGAGACTACTCGGCGCGGCCGGGGTTGCGATCGCTGCGGCGCTAGGCCTTAGCGTCCATGCCCTGATTGCCGGTGGCGATATTAGCGGGGTCACACCGGCGAACGCCGGCCACGCGAGTGCTCCGCTCTGCCGGTCGTCGCAGCTCTCTGGATCGACCTTCTTCCAGGGGGCAACGGGGACGCTGCTCGGCGGCGTGACGATCCTCAACACGAGCAACGTCGCCTGCGCGCTGCCGAGCCGGCGACCTCCAACGTCCATCGACTGGCGCGGCAAGCGGCTGCCCACACGGGAGGCGACGTTCGCGGCGCCCGGCATCTTTCGCCCGGTCCGTTTGCTCTCACCGGGCGCGAAGGCGAGCGTCCTCTGGCAATGGTTCAGCTGCGGCGGGAACGGGCCGAAGGCCGCAGTGCGGCCGACCCTCATCCTCCGCTTCGGCCACGGCCTGATCGTGACCGCTCGCTCGAACGAGGCGACCCCGGCGTTCTGCGGTGGTCTCGGCGGCTCGCGCCGCCTCCTGCTCGTCAGCGGCGCAGTGATAGAGAACTAGAGCGGGATGTTGCCGTGCTTGCGGCGAGGCCGCGGCTCGGCCTTCGTCAGCGTCGTCTCGAGCGCGTCGATCAGGACGGGACGCGTGCGTCTCGGCTCGATCACGTCGTCGACGTAGCCGCGCTCGGCGGCGCTGTAGGGATTCGCGAACTTCTCCTTGTAGTCCGCGATCAGCTCGTCGCGCCGCGCCTCGGAGTCCTCCACGCCCTCGAGCTCGTGGCGGAAAACGATGTTGACCGCGCCCTCCGGCCCCATCACAGCGACCTCCGCCGTCGGCCAGGCGAAGTTGAAGTCGGCGCGGATGTGCTTCGAGCTCATGACGTCGTACGCACCGCCGTACGCCTTGCGCGTGATCACCGTCAGCTTCGGCACGGTCGCCTCGCAAAAGGCGTACAGGAGCTTCGCGCCGTGGCGGATGATCCCGCCCCACTCCTGCGCCGTACCCGGTAGGAAGCCCGGGACGTCGACGAACGTGACCAGCGGGAGGTTGAAGGCGTCGCACGAGCGCACGAAGCGCGCCGCCTTGTTGGAGGCGTCGATATCGAGGACGCCGGCGAGCGAGTGCGGCTGGTTGCCGACGACACCGACCGGATGACCGCCGAGCCGCGCGAACCCCGTGACGATGTTCTCGGCCCAGCGCTCGCTCACTTCGAGGAACTCGCCGTCGTCGACAACCCGCCGGATCACGTCGTGCATGTCGTAGGGCTTGTTCGGGTGATCCGGGACGAGCGCGTCGAGCTCCGCGTCCTCCCGGTCGACCGGATCGGTCGGCGCGCTCCATGCCGGTCGCTCCGCATTGTTCTGGGGCAGGAACGAGAGGAGGTAGCGTGCATCCTCGAGGCACGTCTCCTCGTCAGGAGCCGTGAACTGCGCGACACCCGACTTCGTGGCGTGGGTCGTCGCGCCGCCGAGCTCCTCGAACGTCACCTCCTCCCCCGTCACCGTCTTCACGACGTCGGGGCCCGTGATGAACATGTACGAGGAGCCCTCGACCATGAAGACGAAGTCGGTCATCGCAGGCGAGTAGACGGCGCCGCCCGCGCAGGGGCCCATCACGAGCGAGATCTGCGGGATCACCCCCGACGCCTGCACATTGCGCCAGAAGATCTCGGCGTAGCCGGCGAGCGAGACGACTCCCTCCTGGATTCGCGCGCCGCCTGAGTCGTTGATCCCGATCACCGGGCAGCCGTACTTGACGGCCATGTCCATCACCTTGCAGATCTTCTCGGCGAAGACCTCGCTCAGCGAGCCGCCGAAGACGGTGAAGTCCTGGGAGAAGACGAAGACGCGCCGGCCGAAGATCGTGCCGTAGCCGGTGACGACGGCGTCGCCGTACGGGCGGCGATCCATCATCCCGAAGTTCGATTCGCGGTGACGGACGTAGCGGTCGAGCTCGACGAACGAGCCCGGGTCGCAGAGCTTCACGGCCCGCTCGCGGGCGAGGAGCTTTCCTTCCTCTCGATGGCGCGCGACGGACTTCTTGCTGCCGGCATGGAGCGCCTGCTCCCGCAGCTCCTGCATCCACCCGAGCTTGCCCGCGGTCGTTTCGTGTCCCTCAGCCACCGCGGCGGAGCCTAACGTTCGGGCTCTTGAGTCATCGCCTACCTCCGGCTCTGCGCGTGCGGTCGTTCGCATTCCTCTGGACGTCGTCACTCGCCAGCGGGCTCGCCCTACAGATGCTCGTCGTCGCAATCGGCGTGCAGGTCTACTTGATCCACAAGGATCCGCTCGACCTCGGCCTAGTCGGGTTGGCGGAGTTCCTGCCTCTGCTGATCCTCGCTCTGCCCGCGGGACAAATCGCCGACCGCTTCTCTCGACGCACGGTTGTCGCCGTCGGACTCGTCTTCCAGATCATGATCGCGACGATCCTCGTGCTGATCACGCTCTCCGGCGCTGACCAGCTCTGGCCCTTCCTCACAGTCGGAGCCATTGCGGGCACCGCCTCAGCACTCACCAACCCGGCAGGCCGCGCCCTGACGCCGGAGATCGTGCCGACCGAGCTCTTGCCGGGAGCGATCGCACTCCGCAGTGTGGCGTCCCAGATCGGGATCGTCGTCGGCCCGGCGATCGGTGCAGTGATCTTCAAATTCGAGCCCGTTGCCGTCTACATCACCGCGGGCGCGTTGTTCCTGCTCGGCCTCGTCGCCATCCTGGGAGTCCAGTCGGTGGGAGCGACCGCGCCCGCGATGAAGCTGACGTGGAAGAACCTGTCGGCCGGGATCGGGTTCATCGTCCACACGCGCATGCTCCTCGGCGCGATCTCGCTCGACCTCGTCGCCGTGCTCTTCGGGGACTCGATCGCGCTCGCGCCGGTGTTCGCGCTCACGATTCTCCACGTCGGCCCCATCGGCGTCGGCTTGCTGCGAGCTGCATCCGCGGCCGGAGCGCTCCTCGCGGGGATCATCCTCGCGCGACGCCCACTCCGCTACCGCGCCGGCCCGACGCTGCTCGTCGTGGTCGCCACCTTCGGGGTGATGATGATCATCTTCGGGTTGTCGAAGTCGCTGCCGCTCTCGCTCGCTGCGCTCGCGGTCGCAGGCTTCGCCGACATGATCAGCATGAACATCCGCTCCACGACGGTTCTCCTCATGACGCCGCCTGAGCTGCAGGGCCGTGTCAGCGCAGTCGAGTGGGTGTTCATCAGCGCCTCGAACGAGCTCGGCGCGTTCGAGTCGGGCGCGGTGGCCTCACTGATCGGAACCGTGGCGGCCGTCGTCGCGGGCGGCGCCGTGATGATCGGCGTCGCGGCCTCTTGGGGGAGCTTGTTCCCCGAGCTAGCTTACATGGGCCGGCTCGAAGAGCTCGAGCCCGAGCCGGTGTAGGTTCCGCTCGTGGACCCCCTCGATCGATCGACGATCTGGCCGTACGACGAGCACGGCGAGCTGCGGGAGTTCCACTACCAGCGCTTCGGCAGCCCGACGGTCGCGGCCGCCGAGGCCGCGCTGGGCGAGCTGGACGGCGGTACCGCGCTCCTCTTCCCGTCCGGCGCGGGCGCGACGACGGCGCTCGTCCTGTCGCTGCTCGAGCCCGGCGACACGATTGCGCTCGCCGCCGGCGGCTACTACGGCACCGGTGTCACGTTCGCCGCGCTGTCGCCGTGGGGACTCCGCGTCGTCGAGTTCGACCAGACCGGCCCGCCACCCGAAGGCGTACAGCTCGTCTGGCTGGAGGCGCCCTCCAACCCGTACCTCACACTGCCGGATCTCGAGGCAGCTGCCGCCCATCCCGCACCGGTGGTCGTCGATGCGACCGCGGCCACGCCTGTCCACCTGCGGCCGCTCGAGCACGACGCCGACTTCGTCCTGCACAGCGCGACGAAGTACCTCGCCGGCCACGACGACGCGCTGCTGGGCGCGGTGGTCTGCCGCGATGCCGCTGCGGCCGAGGAGCTGCGCACCTTTCGCAGCCGCACCGGCATCGTCGCCGCTCCCGATCCGGCCTGGCTCCTGCTACGCGGCCTGAAGACGCTGGAGCTGCGCGTGCGGCGGCAGAGCGAGACCGCCGCCTTCCTCGCCGAGCGGCTGCGGGCGCATCCGGCGGTCGAGATCGTCCGCTATCCCGGCCTCGGAGGGCTTCTGTCCTTCGACGTCGCGGATGCCGAGACGGCGCGGAAGGTCGAGACCGCGACCCGTGTCATCGTCAACGCGACCTCGCTCGGCGGCGTGACCAGCCTGATCGAGAGCCGGAGCCGCTGGGAGGGAGACCGCATCCCGCCCGGACTGCTCCGTCTCAGCGTCGGGATCGAGGATCCCGGGACGCTGTGGGCCGACCTCCAGCAGGCGCTGGGGAATACGCGGCTTTAGGGCGATGCCACGGCGGGTAGCGAAGCTCGAGGTGGCCCGTCCGTTTCGGATTCTCGTGGCCGAGGACGACGAGTCGTTCCTCGAGGCAATCGCGCTCCTTCTGGAGCAGGACGACCGCTTCGTCGTGGCCGGGCGGGCACGCGACGGGCGCGAAGCGGTCGCGCTCGCGGAAGAGGTTGCGCCCGACGCCGTCGTGTTGGACATCGAGATGCCCGTGGTCGACGGCGTCGAGGCCGCGAGGCGCCTGCGGGCGGCGGCCCCGCAGCTCCCGATCGTTGCCGTCAGCGGTCACGACTACGAGGAGCGCGTGCTCGAGATCCGCCAGGCCGGCGCCGACGACTATGTCCGCAAGGCGCGACTCGCGGACGAGTTGCCGCGCGCGCTTGCCACGCTCCTCGGAGGCCCCGACCGCAGGGCAAGATCTCGGTCGTGACGAAGGAGCGGATCCTCGAAGCCGTCCGCGAGATCTGTCTCGGCCTGCCGGAGACGAGCGAGCGGCCGTCGCACGGCGCTCCGGCCTTCTTCATCCGAGAGAAGCGCTCGTTCGCAACGGTCTGGGACAGCCACCACGGCGACGGCCGCTTCGCGCTCATCTGCGCGGCGCCCGCAGGGATGCAGGGAGCGCTCGTGGAGGCCGATCCCGAGCGATTCTATGTCCCGCCGTACGTCGGGCACCGCGGCTGGATCGGCGTTCGCCTCGACCGCGGCTTCGATCGCGACGAGATCGCCGGAATCGTCGAGGACGCCTACGGGGAGGTTGCACCGCCGAAGCTCGTCGAAGCCGCGCGACGCGAGACCTGAGACACGTCGACCCTCGGGTCACCGACTCGGAGTTGGGTCGGCGGCGGTCGCGTCGACCGCGGTCGGGCTGCTCGATGTCCGGGATCCCAGCGTGACGGCGACGACTCCGGCGGCGGCAAGACCGAGCAAGCCGGCAACGGCGTAGATGGCCTGGGGCGACAGCGCGATCGCGAGGACCCCGCCGAGCAGGAGCGAGGCGCCCTGGGCGCCCCCGAAGATCGCATTGGCGGTGGCGGACACCCGGCCGCGTGCTCTGTCGGGAGTGCGCGCCATGACCAGAGTCGACAAGCAGGTCCCGGCATACCCGTTCCCGATCCCGCCGAGCACCGAGAGGGGAACGAGGACCGCGACGGCCGGCGCGACGGCGAAACCGGCCAGCCCGGCGCAGGCGAGAGCTACCCCGTTGATCGTCGCGCGTACCTGGCCACGTTCGGTCCGAACGCGACCCGCCCCGAGCGCTCCGGCCACCATGCCCGCCATCCAGGAAGCCTCGGCCACGCCGTACCAGACGCCTCCCGCGTGGAGCGTCTCACGGACCAGATAGACCAGCACGACGTCGACCATGCCGACCAGGAGGACGACGAGGGCCACGCCGGCGAGCAGCGGAGCGAGAACCCGATCGGCCCGGAGGATGGCGAATCCACCCCGAAGCCGATCCGATCCGTCGTCGGTGTAGAGCGGCTTGGGCGCCCGGCGGGTGCGGACGAGCGCAGCGGCGACGGTCACGACGACGAACGTGGCGGCGTCGAGGGCCACCGGCAGGCCCGAGCCGAACGCGGCGGTCAAAAGACCGCCGACGGCCGGAGCGGCGACGAGTACGAGGACGCTCAGCGACTGCTGCGCCGAGATCGCCTCGGCCAGGTGCTCCTCGCCGACCACGCGGGGGATAAGGGCGGACCAGGTGGCCGCAGTCACCGACGCGGCCCCGCCGAGCACGGCGACCAGTAGCACCATCGGCACGACGGCGTGGACGAAGATCAGGGGAACCGTCGCCGCCACCTCCACCAGCCCGCCCCCCACCAGGAGCCGCCGGGAGTCGTGCGTGTCGACCAGCCGCCCGACGGGCCGGGCGAGCAGCACAAGCGGGATCGTCCCAGCGGCCAGCAGTAAGCCCACCTCGTAGGGGTGGGCGCCGTCGGCCTGCAGGCGTAGGGCCAGGGCGACGACCGCCACCCCGTCGCCGAACGTCGACACCATGCGACCGGCGAGGGCGATCAGCAGATCACGGCGTCCCCGACCAACGTTAAGCATATGTTGAACAGTATTACCTTAATATCTCATTGTCAAAACTATGCTTCGCGAGTCGATGTCTGCCAAGCGAACGTCCCCCAACGTCCGGACCCGTGGCGAGAGCACGCTGCGCCTGCACGATCCGCGCGACATCCGGGCACTCGCCCATCCGGCGCGGATGGCGATCATCGACGCGCTCGCGTCAGGTGACGAGCTGACGGCGACCGAGTGCGCCGAGCTCACCGGGTTGAGCCCGAGTGCGACGGCGTATCACCTGAAGTTCTTGGAGCGGTACGACTTCGCCGAGCCCGCTCCAGCCCGAAACGACGGACGGGAGAGGCCGTGGCGGGCGCCCGACCGCGGAAGGCATGTCGACCTCGACACTTCCACCCCGGCCGGGGCGGCCGCCGCCTCGGCCGTGGCGCTCGCCTTCATCGACCGCAGCCGGGCGGCGGCGGCGGCGTTCGCGGCGACCGTTCACGAGGAGCCGAAGGAGTGGCAGGAGGTCCCCTACCTGGGCAACGGCGATCTCTGGCTGACAGTCGAGGAGACCCGGAAGGTGTCCGCCGCCCTCAGAGCCGTCCTCGAGCCCTACCGGGGCCGCACGCTGGCCGACCGCCCCGACGGCACTCGTCGCGTGCGGATCACGAACATGGTCTTTCCCCACCGGCGCCACTGACCGGGGAAGCGAGAGAAAAGAGCCGGAGGTCGGACTCGAACCGACGACCCACGCCTTACAAGGGCGTTGCTCTACCAGCTGAGCTACTCCGGCGCGCCGACCAGCGTAGCGACCGTTACAGAAGGACTTCGCGGCCCTTCTGATGCGAGAGGATCTTGCGCTTGACGCGCTGGAGTGCGTTGTCGATCGTCTTCGTGTCGCAGCCGAGCTCGTCGGCCATGTCCTCGTAGGACGAGCCTTCGAGATAGAGGCGCAGGGCGTCCGCCTCGAGCGGCGAGAGGCCCGTGCCGAGGTTGAACACGAGGCTCTGCAGCTCCTCGGTCGAGATCACGACGAGCGGAGGCTCGTGCACAGCCGGGCCGGGCAGCGCGTCGCCAAGCGTGCACTCGCCGTCGCCGTCCTGTCCCGCCGGTGTGTGGCTGAACGAGACGTACGTGTTGAGCGGTGTGTGCTTGAAGCGGGTTGCCGTCTTGATCGCCGTGATGATCTGGCGCGTGACGCAGAGCTCGGCGAAGCTGCGGAACGAGGTCTCCTTGTCGGGGCGGAAGTCCCGCACCGCCTTGTAGAGGCCGATCAGCCCTTCCTGGAGGAGGTCGTCGTTGTCGCCGCCGGCAAGGAAGTACGAGCTCGCCTTGAGGCGGACGAAGCCCGTATAGCGGCGGATGAGCGCATCCATGGCGACGGTGTCGCCGTTCCGGGCCTTGAGAACGAGCTGCAGATCCTCGAGTTCTCGTTGAACTTTCTGCGGCGAGCGTGCTATCGCAGCGCGGGCAGCCATGGCGCCTCCCGGCGTCGTGAGGGTGAAGTCTCACCCTGTGGTCGAGGCGAAGATAGCAAGCGGTCCAAGGTTTTACAAGTCCAATTGCTCTGGACCCAGCTTGTCCTGGACCCAAGAAGCTAGTGAGATCTAGCATTCGCCGCGGCGTAACCGCTCGAGCTGGGCGAGCGTGTCCGGATCGAGCCGGTCGCGTAGATCGCCCCGTGTCGCCCGCGGCTGGCTCGGCCGCGAGAGCTCGGCGAGGAATGTCTGCGACGCGAGCTTCCGCACCTCGATGCCGGCCGTGCCGCGAACCGCGGTATCGGAGGAGACGATCGCGACCTGTTCCTTGCTCCGATGTTCGACTGCCAGGTGCTCGAGCAGCGCGTCCGCATCCTTGGCCCAGCGCACCTCGAGAGGGCCGCGCCGCTCGCTCGCTCCCTGGCCGTCGAACACGAGCACGCCGCGCGCGCCCTGGGCCGCCACCCAGCTCGCGAGCAGGTCGCGGAGTTCCTCGGGCGAGCCGAAGTCGCCCGCATGCAGCAGGTTGAAGCCGTCGAAGAGGTAGAGGGTCGGTTCAGACATCGCGCTGCCTCCGCGCTTCGTAGAGGAGGAGCGCGGCGGCAACGCTGACGTTGAGCGACTCGACGCGGCCCTGCTGCGGGATCGAGACCTCCAGGTCGCACGTGCGCCGCACGAGAGGACGCAGACCCTTGCCCTCGGCTCCGAAGACGAAGGCGATGCCGCCCGACAGGTCGGCCTTCCACATCGGTGTTCCCGACGCACCTACTGCACCCGCGATCCAGAGATCGCCGCTCTTGATCTCGGCGAGGTAGCGGGCGAGATTCGGCACAACGGCGACCGGGAGGTGCTCGACGGCGCCGGCCGACGAGCGACACACCGCGGCAGTCACTCTTGCCGCGCCGTGCGCCGGTACGACCACGCCGCTCGCACCGGCTCCCTCGGCGCTGCGGATCACGGCACCGAGGTTCCGGGGGTCGCTGACCTGGTCGAGGCAAGCGAGCAAGGGCGCCTGGCCCGCGGCGAGCTCGAGCGCGTCGGCGTACCGAAACGGCTCGCACCACGCGACGACTCCCTGATGGTCGCGTGTTCCCGCCGCCTCCGACATGTCCCGCTCGGGCTTCGTCTGCACCCGCGGCCGCTCGAGATCGCGCAGCCAGGCTTCGCTGCGCAGGGCGCGCTCGCTCGTCCACAGCTCGAGCACCTCACGCGGGCCGCGCAGCGCCTCACGCACCGGGCGGCGCCCGTACACCAGCTCCCGCGTCACGAGCGGCGGACCAGCCGGTAGCCGGGAGGCTCTGCGACGTCGCGCACCTCCCAGCCCGCGGCCGCGATCTCGTCGCGCAGGCGGTCCGCGCCCGCGAAGTCCTTCGCGCCCCGCGCTTCGCGCCGCCGCTCCGCGAGCTGCGCGATCTCCGGCGGCGGCTCCTCGGCGTCTGCTATCGACGCAAGACCGAAGACCTCAAAAGCGCGCCGCAGCAGCTCGTGGTCGCGCCAGCCGTGCAGCAGTGCAAGCGCCTCCGGGGTGTTGAAGTCGTCGTCGAGCACGGCTTCGAGCTCTGCCCAGTCCCCGACCGGCTCGCTCGGCGAGCGGAACACGTTGCGAAACGTCTCGAGCTGTGCAGCGGCCTGCTCTAGCGTCCTCTGATTGAAGTCGAGCGGCTTGCGCCACTGGCCGGAGAGCAGAAGCATCAGCGCGACCTCACAGCCCCAGCCGTCGACGACGCCACGGATCGTCATGTCGTTGCCGAGCGACTTTGACATCTTCTCGCCGGCCCGCGTCAGGAGCCCGTTGTGCATCCAGATCCGCGCGAAGTCGTGGCCCAGCGCCAGCGACTGCGCGAGCTCGTTCTCGTGGTGCGGGAAGACGAGATCCAGCCCGCCTCCGTGGATCTCGAAGACCGGGCCGAACGCATCCTCGGCCATCACCGAGCACTCGATGTGCCAGCCCGGACGGCCCGCGCCCCAAGGCGAGTCCCACGACGTGTCCTCGCCCGGCTTTGTGGCCTTCCAGAGAGCGAAGTCCTGGGGCGCACGCTTGAGCGGACTGTCCTCCTCCGGCTCCATGTGCTCCACCTTCTGCCGCGACAGGCGCCCGTAGCCCGGGTCGGTAGCGACGCTGAAGTACACGTCACCGCTCGCCTCGTACGCATGGCCGGCGTCGATGAGCTTCTCGATGAAGCTCACGATCGACGGGACCGCATCTGTCGCCTTCGGAAGGAGGTCGGGCATCCCCAGCCCGAGGTCGCGCGTGTCCTCGAGATACCACTCGGTCGCGCGCTCTGCGAGCTCGGCGCTCGCGCCGGGAGCGGCGTCGTAGATCTTGTCGTTGACGTCGGTGATGTTGTGAACGAGCGTCGCGTCGTACCCGCGGTGGCGCAGCCAGTTCCGCAGCCACATTCCGATCGCGAAGGGACGTGCATTGCCGATGTGGGCCCGCTGGTAGACCGTGGGGCCGCAGAAGTACATCCTGACCGGTCCCGGTGGAGGCGGCAGCTCCTCGAGTCGCCGCGACAGGGTGCTGTACAGCCTCATCGCTCCAGCCTAGAGAGGAGCTCGTCGCGAGGCAGCGCTGCGATGACGGCCGTCAACTCGGGCCCGCGCTCCTGCCCGGTGAGCGCGAGGCGAAGCGCTTTCAGATCGCCTCCGACGGCTTTCAGCTCGCGGACGATCGCTCGCGGTTCCAGTCCCGCCTCGACGAGCTCACGGAAGCGCGAGAAGGTCTCGGGCGAGTCGCCCTCTATCCGCGCCGGCGGCTCGAGCACGAGCTTTGCGTACACGCGCGCCTCGGAGAGATCCCGCGCGCCACGCAGCACCGGAACGACCGAGACCGGGACGCCGACGCGCTCGGCCAGCTCCTCGTCGCTCAGCCTCGCGAGCGTCTCGGTGGAGAGCCGCCGCACTCGGGCGAGGTCGAGGTGGACGTCGTGGCGCGGCAGTCCCAGCTCCTCGAGGTATGCCCGCACGGCTTCGGCCGGGAAGCCCTGCTCCCGCAGGTCGGCGAGCGACGAGGCCCCGTGCCGCTTCGACAGCTTCCGACCGTCGAGCCCGAGCAGCAGGCCGTGGTGGATGTATTCCGGTGGCTCGCCGCCGAGAGCGCGGATCAGCCCGGCTTGCAGGTCGGCATTCGCCCGATGGTCGCTGCCGCGGAGGACGTGGGTGATCTCGAAGTCGAGATCGTCGACCGCCGTCGCGAGCTGGTAGGTGGGGGTCCCGTCCGGCCGCAGGAGTGTCGCGCGGCCGAAGCGAAGCGCGCCCTCGGCGTCCGGCTCGCCGACCACGTGCGCGGCCTCGCGGTGCCGCACGTACCGCTCGCTCTGGCACGTCGGCCCCTCGTCCCAGCCGATCCCGAGCCACTCGAGGTCCGCGAGGATCGTCTCGAGTCCGCCCCCGACGTTCCGCGCTTGATCGGTGTCGTCGATCCGCAGCAGCAGCCGGCCCTGGCGCTCGTCGGCGAAGCGGCGGTTCGCGACCGCGCTGAGCGCGTTGCCGAGGTGGAGCGAGCCGGTCGGGCTCGGCGCAAAACGGACTTTGACCATCGGCCGAGTCTAGGGCTAAGCTCCGCCCGCGATGGAGTCCTGGCGCGCAACGGTTCTCTGCCAAAACGGCTAGTCCGCCGCTTCCCACCACAGCGTCTTAGGGAAGCGGCGGGACGCGACGCGATCCCGCCCGGGGCCGCCTCCCCGGCGGCCCGGTTTTCGCCGGGCTGTCGGCGGCTTTGCCGCCGACAGCTCCCAGCCATAGCAACGGAGGTGTACGTCGCGATGCCGATGCCACATCGCACCCAGCAGCAACTGATCAAGCGCCGCCTCGTGGGGAAGGACGGCGCCGAACGGATCCGCGAGCTCCGCGCGATCCTCGCCGAGCTGCCCGGCTACCGGAATGGGCCATACGCCGACCTGCGGAAGTGGGTCGAGGGGGAGCTGACAGCGACCCGGGCCCGCAAGCGGGTCGTGCACCGCGACTCGATCGCCGTGCGGCGCGAGGGCGCGGCGCAGATCGCGCTCGTCGGGCCTCCGAATGCAGGCAAGTCGTCGCTCTTGCAGGCGCTGTCGGCAATCCAGATCCGAACCGGCGACTACGCGTTCACCACGACGCGGCCGGTTGCGGCGACAACGCGGCTGGGCGGCGTGCTCGTCCAGCTCGTGGAGATCCCCGGCCTGATCGAGGGAGCCGCCGACCATCGCGGCGGCGGCCGCGCGCTGCTCGGCGTGCTGCGCAACGCTGACGCGATTCTCTGGTGTCACGCGTGCGACCGTCCCCTGGCGGAGCTCGAGACGATCCGGGACGAGGTCGCCGCCGCCGGAATCGACCTCCCTGCGCTCCTCGCCGCCACGAAGTGCGACGAGGCGCCGCCGCTCGAGCATCCGGAGCTGGCCGTCGTGCCCGTGTCCGTGCTCGACGACGCGAGCCTCGACCGGCTGCGGGAGGAGCTCTGGGCCATCACGGACCTCGTCCGCGTCAACCTGCGCGACGGGGACGACCCGGTCGCGCTGTCCCCGCCGGCGACAGTCCTCGACGTAGCCGACACGATCCACCACGAGCTGCGCGCGCGGTGCACCGGCGCGCGGGTCTGGGGGCCGTCGGCACGCTTTCCAGGGCAGCTGGTCGGCAGGGAGTACGAGCTGAGCGACGGAGACACCGTGGAGGTACTCGAGCGGTAGGCAGATTTGCCTTCGCAAGCGCGCCACGAGCGCGGCTCTCCCGCGAAAGCACTAGGCGACCGCGCGCAGAAGCTCGGCGTAGCCCGATCTCGACTGCAGGTGTCGCGCGGGTCTATGGGCCGGAGGTCGCGGCCTCCGAACTACTTACGCGGGCTGAAGGCGTAGACCTTCCCCCAGCCGACGACATAGAGCCGCTGCCCGTCGGTCACCACGGGAGTGAACGCGCCGTCCGGATACGTCCACACCTGCTTCCCAGTTCTCGCATCGAGCCCGTACGTGCGGCGCTTGAGCGTCGCGAAGTAAACGATGCCGTCGACGACGGTTGCGGACCCCGAGATGGGGCCGTTCGCGTGGAACTTCCAGAGTAGAGCTCCCGTCGCCGCGTCGAGGGCATAGAAGGTGCGGTCGTACGAGCCCACGAAGATGCGGCCGTGCCAGACGGCCGGCGAGCCGTAGACGAACCCTCCGGTGCGGTACGACCAGCGCAGCTTTCCGCTCTGCTCGCCGAACGAGTAGACGTGCCCATCGGTCGAGCCGAGATAGACGCGGGAGTAGGCGACGGAGGGAGTCGAGTAGAACTGGCCGTGGCCGCCGAGCCAGTCTCGGTCCGACTTCCCGCGCCAGAGCAGCTTGCCGTCGCCCGCCCGCAGGGCATAGAGCTCGCCGTCATAAGAGCCGAAGAAGATGCGGCCGCGGTCGTACGCGATCGCTCCTTTCACCGCTCCGCCGGCGTGGAAGGTCCAGAGCGTCTGGCCATCGCCGCGCAGGCAGTAGACGATCCCGTCGTAGTCGGCAACGTAGATCCGGTTGCCGACGATGACCGGCGAAGTCTCGGTCGGGCCGAGGTGCTTTCTCCAACGAAGAGTGTGTGCGGGCCCGGCGGCAACCCCGAGAACCTCGCCGTCTCCCTTCGCCGCGGAGCCCCTCCCACACGGCTCGCGGTTGAGGAACACCTCGAAGACCGAGCCGCGACCGAGCCGGTCGACTGCCGGCGAAGCCGCCTCGCAGCGGCCTACGTGCACGGTCCAGAGCCGGCGTCCGGTGCGCGTGGAGACGGCGATCAGATTCCCGTTGAGACTCGCGTAGTAGAGGTAGTGGAAGGCGATCGCCGGTGGAAACTCGATGAGCGAGGTACCGCCCGTGACCCAGTCGCGCCGGAACGGTGGACGCACTTTCCCGATGCCCACGTGGAGGTGCTGTGGCTGGCCACCGAACATCGGCGAGACGATCGAGCCCGCCGGTGGCGCAGCAACCGTCCGGCCCGGGTCGAACTCGGTCGACGTTCCCCTGACGCTGCCGGCGAAGCGGTGCGTCGACTCGTAGTAGGCCGCCCCGATAGCGCCGGCGAGCAGGATCAGGACGCCGACGACGACGATGAGGCGGCGCATCCGCAGGATGATGCCTGCGCGGTAGGTTCGCGCCGTGGAGGATCTGCTGCTGACCTGGTTCGCCGAGCACGGCCGCGACCTCCCCTGGCGCAAAACCACGGACCCGTACGCGATCCTCGTCAGCGAGGTCATGTCGCAGCAAACGCAGGTGGAACGCGTCGTGCCTCGCTGGCAGCGCTGGCTCGACCGCTGGCCGACGGTCGACGCGCTGGCAGCGGCGCCGATAGCCGACGTCATCCGCGAGTGGCAGGGACTCGGCTACAACCGGCGTGCGCTTTCGCTCCACCGGACCGCACAACAGGTCGCAGGCCACGGCTGGCCCGACGATCTGACCGAGCTGCCCGGCGTCGGCCGCTACACGGCGGACGCCGTTTCCTGCTTCGCATTCGGCCGCCCGGTCCTGCCCGTCGACGTCAATGTGCGGCGCGTGTCGGAGCGCACGGATCACAAGTTCTCCCCCGCCGCCGGGCAGGCGCTGATGGATCTCGGGAAGACGGTGTGTCTCGCGCGGATTCCGCGCTGCAACGTCTGCCCGCTCGCCGCGGCGTGCCCGTCGCGTGGGCGCCGCTTCGAGCCGAGCCGCCGGCAAGGCCCATTCGAGGGCTCGTTTCGCCAGCGGCGGGCGGCCGCTCTCCGCGCGGCCGTCGCCGGCTCGCAGCCGGCGGATGCCGAGGCAGTCGCGTCTCTCGCGCGCGACGGGCTCGTGCGAGTGGTTGGAGATGCCGTGTCTCTCCCCGAGTAGCCGGGTACCATCCGGCCGATGGTCGCCGCGGATATCACCACGCTGCTGATCCCGGTCTGGATCCTGCTCGGGCTTCTCGTGCTGCTCGGCATCCTCGCCTTACTGGGGCGCATCCAGGGCGGCCGTTACCTCAAGCCGCTGTTCGCGCTGATGGCGAAGGTGCCTTTCCTCAAGCGACAGATGGAGAAGGCGTCCAAGGCTGCGATCGAGCGCACGAATCCCGAGCTCGCGAGCGCGATGCGGAAGCTCGAGCCCCACCAGAAGCAACTCCACGATCCCCAGCAGGCGCAGAAGGCGATGTCGCGCCTCACCCGCGAGGAGCGCGCGGCGCTGCTGGAGATGCAGGAGCAGCAGGGAGGCCCCGAGCTCGAGACGATGAACCGCCAGATGCGCCGCCGGCTCGAGAAGCAGCAGAAGCGCCGCTAACTAGAACGCGTGTCGAACCCAGATGTTGGGCTCGACGTAGACACCGCGGCCGTTCTTGAAGTGAACGGGGACAAGCGCGCCGGGCACGACGTAGTTGCCGTCCTCGGGGAAGACCATCCCCGTCCACTCCTCCCATTCCGTGCGGGTGCCGGAGATCGTCATCGAGCGTGGCGCCGTCGCCAGGAGCTCGCCTCCGAGCCGCTCGTGAGTGCGTAGCCACGGGTCGTACGGGAGGCCGTCCCCGCGCCGCCAGCCTGCGTAGCTGTCGAGCGCGACGAGCGGATAGCGGTCCTTCCACGTCGGGCGCACCGGGGCCACTAGCGCGTCGAGGCCGTGACCCGCGCCGATCGCTGCGAGCCGTCGGAGGATCGTCTCGGCGATGCCGAAGCCGCGATACTCCGGCACCACGCCCGCAACGATCGCGCACAGGGTCGTCGGCGTCGCCTCCACCCCGTCCGTCAGCGCCCAGTCGAGACCGCGCGGCGAGGGGGTCCCGTTCCAGCCCACGGGCACGCTGCACGCGTAGCCGACGGTCGCCCGGCGGCCGGCCTCGCGGTCGACGACCCAGAGCTGGAAGTCGGGGTACTGGTCGTAGAGCTGCGGCCAGAAAGACTGGACGACCGGATCGTGCGACATGAACTCGGGCCAGATGTCCGGCAGCGTTCCCCGCAGCTTGGGGTGCTCCGCGTGGGTGACGAGGGCGAGCTTCATCGGACGAGCAGCGCCACCGCCTGCGCAGCGAGGCCCTCGCCGCGGCCGGCAAAGCCGAGGCCGTCGGTCGTCGTAGCGCGGACGGCCACGCGCTCCTGATCGACGCCGAGCGCCGTCGCCAGCCGTCGCCGCATCTCGTCCCGATGCGGCGCGAGGCGCGGCTCCTCTCCGACGAGGACGACGTCTGCGTTCGCCAGCTGCCAGCCGCGTGCCTGGATCCGCTCCCAGGCCTGCGCCAGCAGCTCGAGAGAGTCCGCAACCGCGAGCTTCGAGTCGCCCGACGGGAAGAGCGCACCAATGTCCTCGAGCCCGGCGGCTCCCAATAACGCGTCTGTGAGTGCGTGGGCGAGGACGTCGCCGTCCGAGTGGCCCGCGAGCCCGCGCGGATGCTCGATCCGGACGCCGCCGAGCACGAGCGGCACGCCCTCTTGGAGCGCGTGCGCGTCGAAGCCCGTGCCGACCCGATACTCAGACACGCTCGAGCGCCTCCGGAAGCTCGGTAAGGGACTCGATCGTGACCGTCCCTTCCGGCGACTCGACCCGGGCGTGCTCGCCGCGGCGGATGCGGACGGCATGCAGGCCGGCGGCGAGTGCCGGGACGACGTCGTTGTCGACCCGGTCGCCGACATAGAGGATCTCCTCGGCAGGAGCGCCGGCCTCGTCAACCACGTGTGCGAAGAAGCCCGAGTCGGGCTTCGGGACGCCCCAGCGTTCGGACGAGCCGACGAAATCGACATGTGGGCGGAGAAATTCCTCGTGGTGGGCGTGCATGTTCCCCGCCGCGCCGAGCCGCAGGCTGCGCGCTCGCAACGCCGCGAGGCATGGCAGCGCGTCGGCATGAAGATCGCGGTCCGCGAAGACGAATGCGGCCGCGCCTTCCGCCTCCCAGCGCTCGTACGCGGTCGCCTCGTCGACGAGCGTCTCGCCGACGTCGAAGACGACGACGCTCAGCGCCATCCGGCCACCGTCTCGAGATCGGCTTCTGAGGTCACCTTGAGCAGGCGCGGATCGCCCTCCACGACCTTGACGCGCCCACCCGCCGCCTCGACCAGGCCGGCGCAGTCGGTCGCGTCGGCGCCTTGCTCTTGGGCCCGGCGCAGCGCGTCCGCGGCGAACGCCTGGGGTGTCTGCACAGCCCAGAGCCCGTCGCGCGACACCGTCTCGTGCACACCGCCGTCGGCGCCGACGCGCTTCAGCGTGTCGCCGACGGGAAGCCCTGGGACGACGCCGTCCCAGCCCTCGGAGAGCGGCGCGAGCACGCGCTCGACCATGTCGTCCGACACAAGCGGCCGCGCAGCGTCGTGGACGAGGACGACGAGCGCGTCGGCGGGCACCTCGGCAAGGCCCGCGCGCACGGAGTCGCTCCTCGTCTCGCCGCCGGCCACGCAGGCATGCACCTTGCCGCAGCCCTCCTCTTCGGCGACGAGGATCGCAGGCTCCTCCCAGCCCGGCGGCGCGACGAGAACGATCCCGTCCACCCGTGGGCAAGCCTCGAGCCGGCGTAGCGGTTCGGCGAGGAGCGGCTCGTCGCCAAGCTTCGCAAATGCCTTCGGCCGGTCCAGCCCGAGCCGTTCCCCCCGCCCCGCAGCGACGAGGATGACCCAGACGGACATGTCCCGGAAGCCGGGCCTGCTAGGCCGTCGCGGCCGCAGCGGCCTTCTTCTTGGCCGCCGTCTTGCGCTTCGGCGGGCTGTCGGAGGCGAGAACCTCCTCGAGCCAGTCCGCGCAGGTCTCCTCGTCCATGTCCTTCGCGTACATCAGCTCCGAGGCAAGAATCTTCTTCGCCTTCACGAACATCTGCTTCTCGCCGGTAGAGAGCCCCTTCTCGCGATCGCGGAGGGCGAGATTGCGCACGACCTCGGCGAGTTCGAGGATGTCGCCGGTCTTCATCTTGTCGCGGTTGTGCTTGAAGCGCCGGTTCCAGTTCTTCGGCATCTCCGTCGAGACGCCCGTCAGCGCCTTGACGACGACGCCGACCTCCTTCTCGCCGATCACGCGCCGCAGACCAACCTTCTCGGCATTCTCGGATGGGACCTGCACCGTCATCTCGTTATGCAGGATCTTGATCGTCAGATACTCGCGCTGCTGTCCGAGAACCTCGCGCTTCTCCTTCTTGACGACCGTTCCCGCCCCGTGGTGGGGATAGACCACCTTGTCGCCGACGTCGTACAAGCCCGACCTCCCCTGGCCCTAAGCCACTCTTTCGTCAAGAAAGCCGGCACGCCCTTATGCGCCGGCCACAGGGGACGAGTGTAGCAGAAACCGCCTGGCTGAGCCAAATCTGGGCCAAATCTGGGCCAAAGCTGGGCCAAAGCTGCCCTCTCAGAGCTGCAGATAGCGGTCCACGAGGTTGTGCTCCTGCAGCCGCCGGAGCCCCTCGCGGATCTCGCGTGCCCGCACCGCCCCGACTCCTTCCACCGACTCGAGCTCGCGCTGCGACGCCCGGACGACGGCGTCGAGGCTCCCGAGGTCGGACACGACCCGGCGCACGAGCGGCTCAGGTAGCCGAGGGATGTGAGTAAGAGTCCGATAGCCGCGCGGCACGACGGTTTCGTCGAGGGGATTGATCCCTCGGTCGTGGCCCAGCACCTCGGCGAGCCTGCCGAACTCGAGCAGCTCTTGGTATGGCAGCGCCGCCAGCTCGGCGAGTGCGGCGGTCGCTTCGTCACCCGCGCCGAGAACAGCGTAGTCGCGGACGATCGCATCGCGCTCCCTCGGCACATCGCCGACCAGCTCCTCGAGCTGGAGTCCGATCAGGCGCCCCTCGCTGCCGAGCTCGACGCAGTCGCGCATGATGCGCTGTGCCATGCGAGAGGTCATCTCCGCGCGCTGGAGGACGACGAGCACGTCGTCGAGCACGACGGCGTTCTGGAACTCGAGCGCGGTCAGGCGCGTCAGCACCTGCTCGAGCCGCTGGCGGTAGGTGTCGAGCGTCCCGAGCGCCTGGTTCGTCTTCGCGAGGACGTCCGCGACCGGGTCGAGCTGGTACCGCGCCGGCCCCACGAAGATGGTGACCGTCTCCCGCTGCTGCGAAACGGAGACGACGAGCGCACCCGTCTGCTTCGCCACGCGCTCGGCAGTGCGGTGGCGCGTGCCCGTCTCGTTGGAGGGGATCGTCGGGTCCGGCATCAGCTGCACGTTCGCCCACGCGAGCCGCTTGATCGCCTCGTCGACGATGATCGCGCCGTCCATCTTCGCGAGCTCGTAGAGCAGCTGCGGCCGGAACGGCGCGTCGAGCCTGATGCCGCCGGAGTAGAGGAACGAGAGCCCGCCCGGGTCGCCGACCACGATGAGCGCCCCCTCGTGGGAGCGGATCACGTCGTCGACGGCCTCGCGAAGCCCTGTGCCAGGCGCGATCTTGGCGATCGCGGCGAGGAGCTCGGGGTTCTTCCGGCGCGGGTCTTCCTCGGCGGGAGTCCGTGTGAAGCCGAGATCGCCTAGGCGATGCTCGGTCCCGGGGCTCGCCGCAGGCGAGCCGGGCTTTCTGCCGGACGTCGGCGGCTTTGCCGCCGACGTTTCCAGCAAGTGCTCAGTCGTCTCCTTCGGATCGGTCGCCATCCAACCCCGCTCGGATCGCCTGCCGCAGCGTTTCTGCGGCTTCGACCGTGATTTTGCCAGTCCCAGCGGCGCCGGAGGCGCCGCGGTCTTTCGGCCGGGCGTCGCCGGCTTCGCCGGTGACGCTTCCAGCCCCCGGCGTGCCCGCCGGAGCGACCACGGCCGAGAGGCCGAGCTTCGCGCACTCCTCGAGCCGGCGCTCGGCCTGCGCGGTCGGCCGCAGACGCCCCGTGAGGCCGATCTCGCCGAACGCTGCGAGGCTCGACTTCACCGGCACTCGCCGGGCGGCCGAGGCGATGGCGAGCGCGACGGCGAGGTCGGCGCCCGGCTCGTCGATCCGTACGCCGCCGGCGACGTTGACGAACACGTCCGCCTGACCGAGGGCCACGCGTGCGTGGCGCGAGAGCACCGCGACGATCATCGCGAGACGCTTGGGATCGATACCGGTGGCCACGCGACGGGGCATGGCGAGCTCGCTCTGCGCCACGAGCGCCTGGATCTCGAGCAGGATCGGCCGTGTCCCTTCGAGCGCGCACGCAACAGCCGCACCGGGCTCGCCGGGGACGGTTCGGCCGAACACCTCGGACGGATCGGGTACGCCCACCAGCCCGGCACCCGTCATCTCGAAGACACCGAGCTCGTTGGTCGAGCCGAAGCGGTTCTTGACGGCTCGCAGGATGCGGTGAGCGTGGTAGCGGTCACCCTCGAACTGCAGTACACAGTCGACGAGGTGCTCGAGCACGCGCGGCCCGGCGACCGAGCCGTCCTTCGTCACGTGCCCCACCAGGATCGTCGCCACGCCCGACTCCTTGGCCACGCGTAGGAGCCGTGAGGCCGCCTCACGCACCTGCGCGACCGATCCCGGCGCGGAGCCGAGCTCCGAGGCGTAGAGCGTCTGGACCGAATCGATCACGCAGACGTCGGGCCGTTCCGCCTGGAGCGTCTGGCAAACGGCCTCCAGCTCGGTTTCCGCGAGGATCTCGACAGCCTCCGCCCCGCCGAGCCGCTCGGCGCGCAACTTGACCTGCGCAACCGATTCCTCGCCGGTGACGAGCAGCGCCCTCCGGTCTCGCGAGATGGCCGCGAGGGCGGTTAGTAGCAGCGTCGACTTCCCGACCCCCGGCTCGCCGCCGAGCAGGACGAGCGAGCCGGGGACGATTCCGCCGCCGAGCACCCGGTCGAGCTCCGGCACCCCGGTCGGGACTCGCGCGGCCTCGGCCGCCTCCACGTCGATGAGCCGGAGCAGAGGCTTCGGCGGCGCCTGGGACTGCGCGACCTGCCCGACGACCTCCTCGACCAGCGTTCCGAAGGCTGAGCAGCCGGGACACTTCCCGAACCAGCGTCCGGAGGCGTAGCCGCACTCGGTGCAGCTGAACTGAACGGCCACCGTCTTCGCCACGCTCCCACCCTACGGTCGCAGCCGGACGCGAACCTCTCGCGATCCAAGCGACTTCGTGCCGAAACAGAAACGACCCCGCCGCGTGGGGCCGCTTCCGTTGCTTCGAGGGAGGAACTCGGGAGCCCCCGCCGCATCGGGGCCCATCCGAGGTTGTGCTCTATGCGGAGATCATCCTGCGCCGACGCCGGTTGATTCGTCCCCTTTCAGGTGGTTCATCGCGGCGCTTCACTGTCAAGCGCAGGTAAAGCCGCTCAGACGGGCTCAGCGAATCCGCACGGAATGCCAGCTTGCGCCGCCGTCGGTCGTCCGCCACAGCTGCGTCTCGCGGGGACCCAGCTGCACGGCCGCGACCCCGATTCGTTTCGTGGTGAAGGCGAGCCAGAAGACTTCGTCGATCCGAGCGGTTCGCGGTACGGAACTCCAGTGACGGCCCGCATCGGTCGTGCGCAGCAGGGCGCCGCCGGCGCCGCGGCTCAAGACCGCCACGCGTGCGGACGCAGCCGCAATCCGCGCACTGTTGACCAGTGCCGGCTGTCGAATTCCACCGGAGTCGTGAACCGATCGGATCGTGGGGAACGAACGGCCGCCGTTCGTCGAGAGCGCGAGCCAGGCCATCATCCCGCTCGGGCAGACAGCCCACACGACTCCGTCTGCGATGGGGACGAGCGTTCCACCCAGCTCGGCAAGACATGGCCCTTTCAGCGGAGTGAAGGTGCGGCCATGATCGGCGGAAAGCGCGATCGTGTCGAAGTCGGGGCGATGACGCGGCGGCCCGAGGAACCAGACATCCGACCCGCGAGCAGCCAGCGAGAACGGCGGGTGCAAGGCGGCAAGCATCAGCTTCTGCCACGCGTTTCGACCGACCCGCGACCGCTCGAGTTCGTGTCGACCCGACACGACGTAAGCGAAGCCGCCGGCCGCGGCGAACCCGCTGACATCTCGGCGAGGCCCTTCGCGGTGCCACCTCTCCCCGCTGTCGCGTGTCACGTACAGCGGTGTCGTGTCCTCGACGTAGGCGAAGCCGTCTCGCGCATTCGCGAACACGATGGTGGGGGCATTTCCCTGCGACGGAAGCGGCGGCAGGCCGACCCGTCTGAAGTGCTTGCCGGCATCTGTGGAGCGGACGAGCGCGAGACAGTAAGTCGAGGCGCACTTGTACCCACCGAGCACCCAGAGATCGTGCGTCCCCACCGCCGCCGCCGCTTCCGGATCGAAACCGCGCGGGACTCCGCGTGCCGCGCCACGGCCATAGGCAGCGGTCGCGGCCACTGCCACAGCACCCGCCAGAGCGACGGCCACTGCGAGTCGCATCGACCGGAGACTACTCCGGCCGACGCGGTTATTCCTCCTCGCCCCCCGGTTCGTCGCCGTTGTCGCTCGAGGCGGCGGGCTCCTCGGGCGGAACCGTCACCTTCTCGGGCGTGACCTCGCCCGGGATGAAGGTGATGTCGACCTCGTCGCCCGGCTCGCCGTCGTCGTTGCGCGTGCGCCCGACGAGGATCGTCGAGCCCGGCTCGAGCTCGCGCCCGAGCACGAAGTCGGCGAGCGGATCCTCGATCTCGCGCTGGATCGCACGGCGGAGCGGCCGGGCGCCCATGGCCGGGTCGTAGCCCTTGTCGACGAGCAGCTCCTTCGCGTCGTCGGTGAGCTCGATTGAGACGTCGTGCGTCGCCATCTGCTCGCGCAGGCGCCGGAGCTGGAGATCGACGATGGACATGATCTCTTCCTTCGAGAGCTTGTGGAAGACGATGATCTCGTCGATCCGGTTGAGCAGCTCGGGCCGAAAGACCTTCTTCAGCTCGCCCATCACGCGACCCTTCATCTCGTCGTACGAGAGCCCCGACTCGTCGCCGATCGTGAAGCCGAAGCCGGTGTTCTTGGAGATCTGAGCCGCCCCGAGGTTCGAGGTCATGATCACGATCGCGTTCCGGAAGTCGACGCGGCGCCCCTGGGCGTCGGTCAGCTTTCCCTCCTCGAGAATCTGGAGGAGGATATTGAACACGTCCGGATGCGCCTTCTCGATCTCGTCGAGGAGGAGCACCGAGTACGGCTTGCGCCGCACGGCCTCGGTGAGCTGGCCGCCCTCGTCGTAGCCGATGTAGCCCGGCGGCGAGCCGACGAGCCGGGACACGGAGTGCTTCTCCATGTACTCCGACATGTCGACCTGGATCATCGCGTCCTCGTCGCCGAACAGGAACTCGGCGAGCGTGCGTGCGAGCTCGGTCTTACCGACGCCGGAAGGGCCGAGGAAGATGAACGAGCCGGTCGGCCGCTTCGGATCCTTGATGCCCGCGCGGGCGCGGCGGATCGACTTCGCGACGGCGACGATCGCCTCCTCCTGGCCGATGACGCGCTTGTGCAGCTCCTCCTCCATTCGGACGAGGCGCGCGGACTCGGCCTCGGTGAGCTTGAAGACGGGGATGCCCGTCCACATCGAGACGATGTCGGCGATCTCTTCCTCGCCGACCTGCGGCTGCTCTTCCTGGTTCTCGGAGCTCCGCCACTGCTCCTCGAGCTCCCGCTTCTTCTGCGTGAGCTTCCGCTCCTTGTCGCGGAGGGAGGCGGCTTTCTCGAACTCCTGGTTCTCGATCGAGGCTTCCTTCTCTTTGCGGACGCGCTCGATCTCGTCCTCGAGCTCGCGGTAGCGCGGCGGCGCCGACATCGACTTGATCCTGAGGCGCGAGGCGGCCTCGTCGATCAGGTCGATCGCCTTGTCGGGCAGGTGCCGATCCTGGATGTAGCGGTCGGAGAGCTCGGCCGCGGCCTTGAGCGCCTCGTCGGTGATCGTGACGCGGTGGTGCGCCTCGTAGCGGTCGCGGAGGCCGCGCAGGATCTGCACCGAGTCGTCCACGGTCGGCTCCTCGACACGCACCTGCTGGAAGCGGCGCTCGAGAGCAGCGTCGCGCTCGAGGTACTTGCGGTACTCGTCGAGCGTCGTGGCGCCGATCGTCTGTAGCTCGCCGCGCGCCAGAGCCGGCTTGAGGATCGAGGCCGCGTCGATCGCGCCCTCGGCCGCGCCCGCGCCGACGAGGTTGTGCAGCTCGTCGATGAACAGAACGATGTCGCCCCGCTGCTGGATCTCCTTCATGACCTTCTTCAGCCGCTCCTCGAACTCGCCGCGGTACTTCGAGCCGGCGACGAGGGCTGCGAGGTCGAGGCTGTAGATCTGCTTGCCCTTGAGGATCTCGGGCACCTGGTTCGACGAGATCCGCTGGGCGAGGCCTTCGACGATGGCCGTCTTGCCGACGCCGGGCTCGCCGATCAGCACTGGATTGTTCTTCTGGCGGCGCGCGAGGATCTGCATGATCCGCTCGATCTCGGTCTGGCGGCCGACGACCGGGTCGAGCTTGCCCTCCTGCGCCTGCTTCGTGAAGTTGCGGCCGAACTGGTCGAGCAGCTTCGAGGACTTCGACTTCTCGCCCGCGGGGCCGCCTGAGCCCGCCTGGCGGCGGCCGGGGCCCGAGAGCATGCGGATGATCTCGTTCCGGATCTTCTCTGCGTCGGCGTCGAAGTCGAGCAGGATCCGGGCGGCGACGCCTTCGTTCTCGCGCACCAGGCCGAGCAGGATGTGCTCGGTGCCGATGTAGTTGTGTCCGAGGGACAGCGCTTCGCGCAGCGCAAGCTCCAGCACCTTCTTCGCACGCGGCGTGAACGGGATCTGGCCGGTAGTGACCTCGTCGCCCTGGCCGACGATCCGTGCGACCTGCGCCCGCACTTCCTCCACCGTGATGTCGAGAGACTCGAGTACCCGCGCCGCAAGGCCCTCCTCCTCGCGGAGCAGCCCGAGCAGGATGTGCTCGGTGCCGATGTAGTTGTGCTTGAGCGCCCGTGCCTCGTCCTGAGCTAGGACGACGACCTGGCGAGCCCGTTCAGTGAAGCGTTCGAACAAGTCCCTCGACTCCTTTCTCTATGAGACGCCGTCAGCCGGTCGAAGGTGCGCCAATCGTAGCCGACCCTTCCGTCGGTACAGAGTGACGCGTTCGGGTGGTTCCGGGCGCTAGTCCCGTGCGCGCAAGCCCGGGAAGAGGATGACGTCGCGGATCGTGTCCTTGCCGAGCAGAACCATCGCCAGCCGGTCGACGCCGACGCCGCAGCCGCCGTTCGGCGCCATCCCGTATGACATCGCCTCGACGTAGTCGGGATCGCCCGGCTCGGCCTCGGCGTCGCCCGCTTCCCGCTCCGACTCCTGCAGCGCGAAGCGCTGCGCCTGCTCCTCCGAGTCGTTGAGCTCGCTGAAGGCGTTCGCGAACTCCATCCCGCTCACGACCGCCTCGAAGCGCTCGACGAGCGTCTCGTCGGCGTCGGTCGTGCGGGCGAACGGAGACATCTCGATCGGCCAGTCGTAGACGATCGACGGCTGGGTCAGCTCGGGCTCGACGAAGTGGGAGTACGCGTGGTCGGTGAGCTGCGCCCAGCTGCGGTCGCTCGAGATGTCGACTCCCGCCTCCGCCAGCTTCGCGCGCAGCTCGGCCTCGTCCCGTGTCCAGACGCCGTGGGCCTCGAGCGCCTCGACGAACCGCACCTCCTGCCATTGCGAGAGGTCGACGTCGTGCCCGCGGAAGATCGTCTTCGTCCCGCCGATCGTCGCCTCGGCCGCATGATGGACGAGCTCTTTCATGCGTGCCGCCGTGTCCTTGTAGTCCGCGTACGCCTCGTACCACTCGATCTGGGTGAACTCCGGGGAGTGCTTGTACGAGTAGCTCTCGTTGCGGAAGTCCTTCGAGAGCTCGTAGACCTTCTCGAGCCCGCCGACGATGAGCCGCTTGAGGTAGAGCTCGTCGGCGATGCGGAGATAGAGCTCGGCGTCGAGCAGCTCGGAGCGCGTGACGAACGGCTCGGCGAAGCCCCCACCGTACCGCGGTTGCAGGATCGGCGTCTCCACCTCGAGGAAGCCCTCGCCGTCGAGGTAGGCGCGGATCGCCGAGACCATCCGGGCGCGCTTGATCGCGTCGTCGCGGGACTCCTCGCTCATCAGGAGGTCGAGGTAGCGCTTGCGGTAGCGCAGCTCGACGTCCTCGATCCCGTGGAAGGTGTCGGGAAGCGGCACGCGGATCCGCGCCAGCACCTCAAGCTCGTCCACTTGCAGCGACGGCTCGCCGCGGCGCGACTGGGCCGGCGAACCGGCCACACCGACGATGTCGCCGAGGTGGAGATCGAGCTCGCCCGTGTGTTCCGTCGGGCAGATCAGCTGGATGCGGCCGGAGCGATCGACGAGATCGAGGAAGACGAGCTTCCCCATGTCGCGACGGGCCATGACTCGACCGGCGAGGCGCCGCTTGGTCGAGTCATCGGTCGCGCCGGGCTCGAGCTGCCCGGCCTCGGCGCGGACGGCCGCGACCTCGTTCCGGTCAGAAAACCGTTTTGGGAAGGGCATCGCCGCGCGAGTCTACGCGGCCTTCACGTCCATGATCTTGAATTTCTTCGCTCCGCGTGGCGTCGGCGCCTCGACCACGTCGCCCTTCTTGTGACCCATGATCGCCTTGCCGACCGGCGACTCGTTCGACAGCTTCAGCTCAGCCGGGTCGGCCTCCGCCGAGCCGACGATGTGGTACTCGACCGTCTTGTTCGAGCCCATGTCCCTGAGCCGGACCTTCGTCCCCACCGAGACCTCTCCCGACCGGATCTCTCTCTTCGTGACGACGCGCGCGTTCGTGAGCCGCTCCTCGAGCGTCGCGATCCGCGCCTCGAGGTGGGCCTGGTCGTTCTTCGCGGAGTCGTACTCCGCGTTCTCCATGATGTCGCCGAACTCGCGCGCGATGCGGATGCGCTCCGCGACCTCGCGGCGACGCACCGTCGACAGCTCTTCGATCTCCTGCTGGAGCTTCTTGTAGCCCTCCGGCGTGAGGATGACTTCCTTCACCGTTTTGTCCTCCTGGACCCCGAAACTGAAACGGCCGGCGGCGATCCGGCCGGCGGCGGGGGCGGATGGTACCCCCGCGATCAACCCCCGTCAACACGCCGCCGATACCATCGCAAAATGCCGCCAAACCTCCTGCAACCGTGGGCTATCGGAGGAGTCGAGGTGCCCACGCGGATCGTGCTCGCGCCGATGGCGGGCGTCAGTATCCAGGCGTTCCGGCGTCAGGGACGCCGTTTCGGCGCCGGTCTCGTCTGCTCGGAGATGGTCTCGGCGGCCGGGATCGAGCATCGCAACGAGCGCACCTTCGGCTATCTGCGCGTCGCCGGCGACGAGCATCCGCTCGCGATCCAGATCTTCGGGGCCGATCCCCGCGCGATGGCCGATGCGGCGCGCATGGTCGAGGTCGCCGGCGCGGACGTCGTGGACATGAACTTCGGCTGCCCGGTGCGGAAGGTGACGAAGACCGGCGCCGGTGCGCATCTGATGGAGGACCCCGCGCTCGCCTGCCGGGTCGTCGAGGCCGTGGCGGCGGCCGTCGAGGTTCCCGTGACGGTGAAGATGCGGCGCGGTCTGGAGAACGGTTCGCGCGCGTGCCTCGAGCTCGGGCCGCGGCTCGTGGAGGCCGGCGCAGCGGCTCTGACGCTTCACCCGCGCTCGTCGCAGCAGATGTACACCGGCGAGGCCGACCACTCGGTCACGGCAGAGCTCGTCGACAGCGTCGGCGTCCCGGTGATCGCGTCGGGCGACGTCACCTCGCGGGAGAAGGCCGTCTCCGTCCTCGAGCAGACCGGAGCTGCGGCCGTGATGGTCGCGCGCGGCGCGCAGGGGAACCCGTGGGCCCTGCGCGAGATCGCCGAGGGCGACTCGTTCAACCCGACCCGTGAGGAGGTGGCCGCGGAGCTCGTCGTCTTCATCCGCGAGGCGGTGCGGGAGCTCGGCGAGCAGCGTGCAGTCGGCTTCCTGAAGAAGTTCTACGGCTGGTACCTCGGCCACGGCCGCTTTCCGAAACCGTTCAAGCAGGAACTCGTCCAGCTCAGGACGACCGAGGAGGTCGTGACGCGGCTCTTCGCAGCGGCTCCGGGCGCGGCGCCGATCGTCGAGCAGCTCGAGGCCGAGTTGCCCGGCACCGAGGACGAGGTCCTCCTCGAGCGCCTGCCGATCTCGGTCTACGGCGGCGGCTAGTTTTGTCCCGGGCGAAGAGCTGCGCTCTTCGCCCGGGACAAAGGAACTCCGGCAACGGGAGAGAGCGCGGTCTCCCGTTGCCTTCGTGCAGAGGGCACACTGGGCCGCGGAGGTTCCCACGCCAGGTCCGTCGCGAGCGGACATGCCTCCGGCGTGTCCAGTCGCTACTCCGCGGCGACGTAACGCACCGTTACGCCGCCGCCTCGAGCCCGGGATGTTCGAAACGCCCAAACCACGAAAGCACCCAAGGCCGGGGGCCAAGACAGCCGCGCAGCGGCGGCTTGGCCGCAGGCCGGATTGCGCTCGCGCCGGCCTCCGCCGCGCGCGAGCGCCCCACAGCGGCCTCCCACCAAGACCATCCAAAACGAAAACAGCACGAAGCCGCCGGGAGACCGCGCTCTCCCGGCGGCGCAGTTCCGTTCTCCCAAGCGAGCGGGTGCGCAGCACCCGCTCGCTAGTGGTTCCGCTCCCAGACGATGCGGAGCCCCTGGAGCGTGAGGAACGGCTCCACGTGGCCGATCGTCCGCGAGTGCGGGGCGATCAGGTCGACGAGGCCACCCGTGCCGATCACCGGCGCCTCGGCGCCGAGCTCGCGGCGGATCGCGTCCACGATGCCGTCCACCTGGCCGGCGAAGCCGTAGACGAGGCCCGACTGCAGCGCGCCGGCGGTCGTCTTGCCGATCACCTGCGGCGGCTCGACGTAGTCGACCTTGACGAGCCGGGCCGCCCGCGCGAACAGTGCCTCCATCGAGACCTCGATTCCGGGAGCCAGGACTCCCCCGACGTACGCCCCGGCCGGCGACACGACGTCGAAGTTCGTGGACGTACCGAAGTCGGCGACGATCGCCGGGGCGCCGAAGAGCTCCTTCGCGGCGACCGCGTTCACGACTCGGTCTGGGCCAACCTCGCGCGGGTCGTCGTACTGGATCTCGATCCCGGTGCGCACGCCGGGGCCGATCACGAGCAGCTCGGCCTTCGCCCAGCGCTCGGCGACGTGCTCGTACTCCGTCACCAGTCTCGGAACCGTCGAGGAGAGGCAGATCCCGTCGACCGCGCCGAGGTCGAGGAAGTCCGCGAGCAGCGCGCCCAGCTCGTCGCCGGTCCTGTGCGCTTCGGTGGCGATCCGCCAGCGCTCGCCGAGCTCCGGCCCCTCGTAGAGGCCGAAGACGGTCTGGGTGTTGCCTACGTCGACCGCGAGCAGCATCGCGGCCGGGAAGTTACTCCTCCTCGAGCCGGAACGGCTCGCCGATACGCTCCGCGAGCGCCTCGGCGGTCAACTGCGGCTCGTCCCCTTCGCCACGCAGCTCCTCGACCGTGACGTCGCCCGAGGTGAAGACCTTCGCTCGCGGAATGATCCGCGTCGGCCGGTTCTTGTCCCAGACCCAGACGTCCTCGAGGTCGAGCTGGAAGAACGGAAGGCCGCCGGCCGCGGTGGGCGCCGCCTGCTGCACATCGAGCCTGTTGCAGAGATACGTCGCGTCCTGCGTCAGCACGCAGAAGCGGAAGAGCGCGAAGACGGCCTGGTACTCCTTCTTCAGCGCGAGCTCGAGCTCTGCCTCGTACTCGTCGAGATCGTCGAGGTGGGACATCCGCGGTCAGTGTACCCCTCCTTTTTCGGCCGGGCGCGGGCGGCTCAGCCGCCCGCGCTTCCAGCCTCGGCAAGCAGGGATTCCACGTCCCCGCGCCCGGGCACGACGAGGGCGGGAGCCAGCTCGGCGAGCGGCTCGAGGACGAAGCGCCGCTCGTGCAGGCGCGGGTGCGGGACGGCGAGCCCGGCCTCGTCGATCGACTCGTCGCCGTAGAGGAGAAGGTCGAGATCGAGCGTCCGCGGGCCGTGCTCGCCGGGGATGCGGACCCGGCCGAAGCGCTGCTCGACGGCGAGCAGGCGGTCGAGGAGCTCGCGCGCCGCAAGACTCGTGTCGAGCTCGGCGGCGCCGTTGAGGAAGCGCGGCTGGTCGCCGACTCCGACCGGCTCCGTCTCGCGCAAGGTCGAGACGGCCACGAGCTCGATCCCCGGCTCGCCGGCGAGCGCTGCGACGGCCGCCCCTAGCGTGCGCTCACGGTCGCCGAGGTTGGCGCCGAGCCCGACGTAGACGCGCGTCACGGTCTCGTGACCGTCACGCCGACCGTGCCTTCGAGTCCGGCCGGCCGGATCTCGGGCTTTCGGACCCGTATCCGCAGGCGCTCGGGCGAGAAGCGCCGCTCGAGCTCGTCGGCGATCTCCGAGGCGAGCGCTTCGAGCAGCGCGTACCGCCCTGCAGCCGAGACCTGCTGGACGACGCGCGCAACCTCGACGTAGTCGACCGCGTCCTCGAGCCGGTCGCTCGTCCCGCGCTCCCCCACTTCGAGCTCGACGTCGAAGAGGAAGTCCTGGCCGCGCTCACGCTCCTCCTCATGCACGCCGTGCCGGCCGAAGACGCGCAGGTCGCGGATCTCGACCCGGATCACGCGATCGCGCCGGCGACGGTGAGCGCGTCGACGTGGGGCTTGACGTCGTGGACGCGCAGGATCGTCGCGCCGCGCTCGAACGCGGCGACGGCAGCCGCGACGCTCGCCCCGAGCAGGTCGTCGGACCCCGTGAGCCGGCGCAAGGAGCTCTTCCGCGAGAAGCCGACGAGCACGGGTCTCCCGAGCGCGGTCAGGACGTAGAGCCGGCGCACGAGCTCGAGGTTTTGCGCCACCGTCTTCCCGAATCCGATGCCCGGGTCGACGCAGATCCGCTCCTCGGGGATGCCCTGCGCGACGGCGAAGGCGAGCCGTTCCTCGAGGAAGGACGCGACCTCCGCCGCCACGTCGTCGTACCGGGGCTCCTTCTGCATCGTCCGCGGCTTGCCCTGCATGTGCATGAGACAGAGATAGGCGCCGGCGCCGGCGACGACTCCGGCGAGCTCCGGGTCGCTGCGGAGCGCCGTGACGTCGTTGACGAGGATCGCTCCGCCCTCGAGCGCCGCGTGTGCGACGGCCGCCTTCGACGTGTCGATCGAGACCGGGAGCTCTCCGCCGAGCCGATCGAGGACTGGGACGACCCGCCGCAGCTCCTCCTCCTGGGAGGCGCCCTCGGAGCCGGGACGTGTCGACTCGCCGCCGATGTCGACGATCGCGGCTCCTTCCTCGACCATCCGGCGCGCGGCCCGAGCCGCGACGTCGGGGTCGAGATTGACGCCGCCGTCCGAGAACGAGTCGGGCGTGACGTTGATGACGCCCATCACCGACGGCCGCGGAAACCGCTCTTCGATCGGGATCACGCCGGAAACTAAAGCACCGGCCGCCCGGTGCCGACATACCCGCTGCGATGATCGACGACCGCCTCCTCGCGTACTGGGAACGGGAAAGCACCGCACGCGCCCGCCTGCGGAACTCGCTGCCCGCCTCGTGGCGGAACGACCCCCGGCCGAACATGGACGTGGTACGCGAGCTCTACATCGAGGCGATGCTGCGGATGAAACAGGAGTCGACGACGCAGCCGATCGCGATCGGCGACGACGACCGCTAGCGCGCCGGCGCCCACGGTCCGGGGTTCCATTTTCCGCATGTTTCCCCCGCAGCGTTTGCGTACCCTCACGCAGCGCTTAGCAAGTACCGCTACCTTGCAGCCGTTCGTGCGGAGGGTCGTGTGGATCTGGGTGACGGCGGCGTTGCTGCTCGTCTTCGGTGTCGTCGGTGCCTCGGCGGCAAAGCGCGTGTTCCGATCCAAGCGCGGCGCCGACCAACGGCTCAACGTCGTCGTGATCCTGAGCGACGACGAGCGCTCGGACGGGACGGCCGTGATGAAGAACGTCCAGACGTTGCTCGCCGACCACGGCGTCACGTTCACCGACATGCACGTGACGACCTCTTTGTGCGGGCCGTCGCGGGCCAGCATCCTCACGGGGCAATACGCACATCACACGGGCGTCCTCGACAACTTCGGGCCGCACAGCTACCCGGCCTTCAAAGACGGGGAGGAGTCGAACGACCTCGCGGTCTGGATGCACCGGGCCGGCTACGAGACGGGGCTGGTCGGCAAGTACGTCAACTCCTACACGGACGGGTTCGTTCACCACGCGATCCCGCCGGGCTGGGACGACTGGCAGGTGATGGACAGCGTCCCGATGGAGGAGTACTACAACTATTCGATCAACGACAACGGCCGTCTCGTCCACTACGGGAACAAGCCGTCGGATTACTCGACCGACGTCCTGGCCCACAAGGCCGTCCAGTTCATCCAGGGAGCACGTCACCCGTTCTTCCTCTACTTCGCGCCGATCGCGCCGCACCTGCCGGCGATCCCGGCCAAGCGCGACCAGGGGAAGTTGCAGAACATCGCGCCGCTCCACGACCCTGCCTTCAACCAGCGCAACATCGGCAAGGAGCCGTGGCGGTTCTGGCACAAGCACCTGCTCAGCGCGGCGGCGCAGCTCTACATCAACCACGTCCGCATCCGCCAGGAGGAGTCGCTGCTCGCCCTCGACCGCAGCGTCCGTAGCGTCGTTCAGGCGCTCCGGGCGCGCCACGAGCTGAAGCGCACCGTGATCCTCTACACGAGCGACAACGGCTTCCTCTGGGGCGAGCACCGACTCGGGGGCAAGGTCTGGCCGTTCGAGGACTCGACACACGTGCCGCTGATCGTCCGGACGCCCTGGACTACCACTGCCCGGCGCAACAACCAGCCCGTGCTCAACATCGACCTCGCTCCCACGATCAGCGCCCTGGCCGGGATCAAGCCGGGACTGCCGCAGGACGGGCGCAGCTTCGTCCCCTTCTTGCACGGTGACCAGGTTCCCTGGCGCCACGCCTTCCTCGAGGAGTACCTCGGCAGGAACCTGCTCCACAGGAGCGGGCCGCCGCCGTACACCGCCGTGCAGACGAGGCGGAACCTGTATGTCGAATACAGGAACGGCTGGCGCGAGCTCTACAACCTGAAGAAAGACCCCTGGGAGCTGAACAACGTCGCCGGCAACCCACGCACCAAGCCGCTTCAGGCGACGCTGAGCCAGATGCTACACCGGCTCTACGACGCGCCACCGACGCCTGTAGCGACGCAGCGCAAATAACATCGGGGCATGCGGGAGCTGCGGCCGGGTGTCTGGCATTGGCAGACGCCGCATCCGGACTGGGACGAGGAGCAGTGGTGGCCGGAACTCGTCTCCTCGTACGCGATCGAGGCCGGCGACGACCTCCTCTTGTTCGACCCGCTATCGGTTCCCGACGAGCTGCGCGCGCGCGCGACCGCCGTCGTCCTGACCGCCCCCTACCACGAGCGGGACGCCCGCGCGCTCGGCCTGCCGGTAGACACGCCGCCCGCAGACACGTGGCGGGACTGGGTCGAGAAGTTCGGGGTCGACCCCGAAAAGGTGAGGGGCATGGAGAGTGCGGACCTCGCCTGGCTCCGCGCGGGCGAAGGCGAGGGACACTTCCGCGGTCCCGGAGCGTGGCCGTTCGGCATCACCGCGTACGCGGGTCGCGAGGACAACGATCTCATCCTCTGGCTGCCGTCGATCAACGCGATCGTCACGGGCGACTCGCTCTCGGACTTCGGCGAGGGCCTGGACATCCAGCTCGGCGGGCGCAAGCACGTGACGCGTGACGATGTCGCCCAACGGCTCCGCCCGCTGCTCGACCTGCCCGTAGAGCTCGTGCTTCCCGCGCACGGCGAGCCGACGGATCGAGCGGCTCTGGAGCGCGTGCTCTCTTCCTAGAGGCTTGATGTGAAATAGACGCCCGCAGGGGCCGTTCCAGGCCAAGCGAGGGTGGCGCGGCGACCGCAGCGCAGGCCGGTGGCCTGGGCAAGGTCGACGGGGCGGTCTCGCGCCGCGCCTGGGACGGCATCCGGCGCCGCGGGCTATTTCACATCAAGCCTCTAGAGCGACGCCCTCCGCAGACCGGTCTTGTCGCCGAGTGCAGCGTTGAGGTAGGACTCCTCGGCTGCTTCGACCTCGGCCGCAAAGCTTCGCTCGTCGAAGTCGGCGTCCGCGTTGCGCAGGGCCGCCAGGATCGGCGGGTAGAGGACCTCGTAGATCGGCGCCAGCGCCTGCGTGCCTCCTTCGATGTAGGCGGTGGCGAGGGTCTGGCCGATCGCTTCGGCCAGTGCGCCGTCGCTCACACTGACGACCGCGTGATAGTTGTGATCGCTCATCTTGACTTGGGTCGGCATGGCAACACCTCTTCGGTAGGCGCCTACCAAAGGATCGCTCTCCCCGGGAAGAGCCGCATCGGGGTAGCCACTGAGTGCTACCCGCGGGAAGTAGGCAGTGCGAGCTCTAGCTCTTCGCGGGATCCGGGCCCTGCATGGCCGAGCCCGGCAGCGGGAAGGGCCGCGGACGCGGGCGCTCGCGCTTCGGCTCCGGCTGGGGCTCCGGCTGTTCCGGCTGCGCCGGCGCCTCGTCCGGGAAGACCGTCGCCTCGTCCTCGCCGGCGAGCAGAAGCTCGAACTGATCCTTGTCGATCGTTTCGCGCTCGATCAGGATGGTCGAGATCTTGTGCAGCTCGTCCATGTGCTCGCGCAGCACCGCCAGCGCGAGCTCGTGCGACTCCTCGATCACGCGCCGGATCTCGTCGTCGATCTCGCGCGCGATCTCCTCTGAGTAGTCCGCCTCGGCGCCGTAGTCGCGGCCGAGGAACGGCTGGTCGTGGCCACGGCCGAGTACGCGCGGGCCGAGCTTCTCGCTCATGCCGAAGCGCATGATCATCTGCTTCGCCATCGACGTGATCTTCTCGAGGTCGTTCGCGGCGCCGGTCGTGACCTCATGGAAGACGATTTCCTCCGCCGCGCGCCCGCCGAGCGTCATCGCCATCTGGTGCATGAGCGCGCTGCGCGTCGTGAGGTACCGATCCTCGGTCGGCAGCGAGATCGTGAGTCCGAGCGCCTGGCCGCGCGACACGATGGTGATCTTGTGTACCGGGTCGGTGTGCTCGAGGAAGTGGCCGACGAGCGCATGGCCCATCTCGTGGTACGCGGTGATCTTGCGCTCGTGCTCCGAGAGGAGCCGCGCCTTCTTCTCCGGGCCGGCGACGACACGCATGATCCCCTCCTCCAGCTCGTCCTGCTCGATGATCTTCTTGCCCCGGCGCGCAGCAAGCAGCGCTGCCTCGTTGACGAGGTTCGCGAGGTCGGCGCCGGTGAAGCCCGGGGTGCCGGAGGCCAGCGTGTCGAGGTCGATCTCCGGCGCCAGCGGCTTGCCCTTCGTGTGCACCTCGAGGATCTTCCGGCGGCCGAGCCGGTCGGGCCGGTCGACGACGATCTGGCGATCGAAGCGGCCGGGGCGCAGCAGCGCCGGGTCGAGGATGTCGGGCCGGTTGGTGGCGGCGATCAGGATGATGTTGTCCTTCATCTCGAAGCCGTCCATCTCGACGAGCAACTGGTTCAGCGTCTGCTCGCGCTCGTCGTGGCCGCCGCCGAGGCCGGCGCCACGATGGCGGCCGACGGCGTCGATCTCGTCCATGAAGACGATGCACGGCGACGCCTGCTTCGCCTGCTCGAACAGGTCGCGCACGCGCGAGGCGCCGACGCCGACGAACATCTCGACGAAGTCCGAGCCCGAGATACTGAAGAACGGGACGCCGGCCTCGCCCGCGACCGCGCGTGCGAGCAGCGTCTTACCGGTGCCGGGAGGCCCGTAGAGCAGAACGCCCTTCGGGATGCGCGCGCCGAGCGCCTGGAACTTCTTCGGGTTCTCGAGAAACTCTTTGATCTCCTGGAGCTCCTCGACCGCCTCGTCCACGCCGGCCACGTCCTTGAAGCCGATTTTGGGCGCGTCGGGCGTCATCCGCTTCGCGCGCGACTTGCCGAAGCTCATCACCTTCGAGCCGCCGCCCTGCACCTGGTTCATGAGGAAGATCCAGAAGCCGAACAGGAGCACGAACGGCAGCAGGCTGCTGAGGATCGACCACCACGGCGACGAGCCAACGCCCTTCGAGTTGAAGGTGACGGGAGCTACGCCAGCGCCGGTGGGATCCTCCATCGCCTGCTCGATCGCGAACTCCGACTGATCCGTCGCGTAGTGGACGGTCACCGGGTTGCCGTCGACTGTTGCCGAGATCGACTGCTTGTTCGGATCGATGGTGACGGGGCTGGTCGAGCTGCTCGTGACATGCCCGGCGTTGACCGCCTGGATGAACCCAGAGGTCGTCATGGGGTGATTCGGCGTTCCGCCGTGGTTCAACGTCTGCAGCGCCAGCCAGACGAGCGCCGCGATGATGACGAGCGGGAAGAGCGCGCTACGGAAGAAGCGATTCACGAGATCTCACGGTTGAGGGTACCAGCGGCATACCCCTGTAACGGGGTGGCGGCATCCCCCGCTACGCGCCGTTCAGCACGAGAGATTCGTCGAGTACGCCGACATATGGGAGATTCCGATACCGCTCTCCGAAGTCGAGCCCGTACCCGATCACGAAGCGGTTCGGGATCTCGAAGCCCGTGTAGCGCACCGGAACGTCGATCTCGCGCCGCTCCGGCTTCGTCAAGAGCGCGCAGACCTCGAGGCTCGCGGGTTCCCGGGCCTCGAGATTCCGGACGAGATAGGAGAGCGTGAGGCCCGAGTCGACGATGTCCTCGACCACGAGTACGTGGCGTCCTTCGATATTGATGTCGAGGTCCTTGAGGATCCGCACGACGCCTGAGGAATCTGTCGACGCGCCGTAGCTCGAGATGGCCATGAAGTCGATCTCGCAGGGCACCGTCAGGTGGCGCATGAGGTCGGCGAGGAAGAAGACGGCGCCCTTGAGGACGCCCACCAGAAGCAGGTCGCGGCCCTCGTAGTCGGCCGAGATCTCAGTGCCGAGCTCCGCGATCCGCCGCTGGAGATCGTCCTCCTCGATCAGGATCTCCGTCACGGCCCGTTCGAGCTCAGTCGCGGACAGCTTGAACCCCCGGATGCTCGACGATCCCGGGCACGGCCACGATCTCGTCGCCGCGCACGACGAGAGGCCACGCCTCCCGCTCCGAGCGCGGCACCTTCGCATCGACGAACACGTCCTGGATCTTGCGCCTCCTACCCGCCAGCCGGTCGCCAGGCCTCCATCCGCGCACTCTAAGCCCTTGGAGCTCCGAGCGGATAGTCCAGTCGCCCCACCTGATCTCCCCGGCCAGGTCGACCGGGCCGCGCTCGAGCCAGAGGCGCTCGTGCTCGCGCACCGCCTGGAGGCCGCCTCCGAGGTCGACGCGCTTCGAGCCGACGGGCGCCGCCAGCAGCTCGGCGAGCGCCGGCGGGAGCGTCGCGCGCGTGTCGAGCGCACGCAGGAGGTTCTCGTCGGCGGCCGGGTGGAGCCGGCGCAACAGAGGCAGGATCTCGTCGCGGATCAGCCCACGCTTGGTGTCGGAATTCGAGGCGTCGAGACGGAACTCCAGCCCGGCGGTGCGGCAGTACGCCTCCGTCTCCTCGCGCCACAGCGGCAGCAGCGGGTGCACGACTCCGTCGTCGCTCCGCGGCGAGATGCCGGTCGCCGCCCCGCGCGAGACGAGCCGGTAGAGGATCGTCTCGACCTGATCAGACGCCGTGTGCCCGGTCGCGCGCAGCCGGTCGCGACCTACCGAGCGTCGCTGCTCGCGCAGCCTGGCTTCCGAGAGACCGGTGCCGTCCAGCTCGACGACCTCGGCGCCCAGCACTTCGGCGCAGAACCGGGCGTCGTCGTCGGAGTCCGCGCCCCGCAGCTTGTGGTTCACGTGCAGAGCCGAGACGCGGTAGCCGAGCGAGCCGAGCACGTGCCAAAGGCAGGTCGAGTCGGCGCCCCCCGAGACGAGGCACGTGACCTCGCCGCCGCCCTGGATCAGCTCGTGCTCGCGGACGAAGCGCTCGACACGGTCACGCAGCTCGTCCATCCGCGGATTGTGCCGCTCAGAACACCAGCGAGCGATAGGTCAGCTCGCGCGTCATCCCGATCGAGTCGTAGAGCCGCAGAGCCGGCGCGTTCTCGGGCCGGACGAAGAGGCACACGGCCGGCACCTGTTCGAGCAGCAGCCGGCAGAGGTCGCGGAGCGCCCGGCGGGCGTAGCCACGGCGTCGCGCCTTCGGGTCGACCCAGACCTGCTGCAGCTGCACCGCCGCGGGCGTCCACGCCGACGCCTCTGCCTTGAAGCGGATCACGCCGTCCTCGACCCAGAGCCACGAGCGTCCCTCCTCGATCTGCTGCCGCGTCCGCCAGCGAAAGCCCTCGGCGTCGCGCTCGAGCGGATCGACGCCGATCTCCTCACGATGCGCATCGGCACAGGCCGGCACGAGCAGATCGAGGTCGGGCAGACGAGCGGCGCGCAGCCCCGTCTCCCCTGGCTCGGGCGCCTCCCGCAGCGCGTAGACGGGCTGCCCCGGACGGTCGTCGCGCGGCCGCGGCATCCGGCGGCGTGCGGCGTCCCACAACTCGCCAACCGCGCGCTCCTCGCCGATCACCATCCGCGCGCCGCTGCGAGCGGCGGCCTGGGCGAAGTCGGCGCAGCCACCGCCGGAGGGGACGATGTTGGCGCCGATGTGGCAGAGGGCCTCGAGCCGCCCGTCCCGCCCGGCGACGGCAGAGAAGCGCCCTAGCCCGCGCCGGGCGATGTCCTCGAGGAAGACACGCTCGACCGGCTCTTCGGCGCAGAAGGCGAGGACCTGATCGACCGTCGGCGAAAGCATCTGACGCACGACGGAATCATTCCCGATGCCTCACGTGGATAGAGTCGCGCCGTGCCGATTCACCTCCGAGCCGAGCCCGGCGACTACGCCGACGCGGTCCTCCTCCCCGGCGACCCGCTGCGCGCGAAGTACATCGCCGAGACGTATTTCGAGGACGTGACCCAGGTGAACGAGGAGCGTGGGCTGCTCGGCTACACGGGCACGTGGGAGGGGAAGCGCGTCTCGGTGCAGGGAACCGGGATGGGCTGTCCGGGCGCGACCATCGTCTTCGAGGAGCTCATCCAGCTCGGGTGCAAGCGGCTGATGCGCGTCGGCACGTGCGGCGGCCTCCAGCCTCACCACGCGCTCGGTGACCTCGTCGTCGCGCTGACGGCGATCCCGGCCGACGCGACCGCGAGGCATCTCGTCAACGACGAGCCGCACTGTCCGACGGCCTCGTGGGAGCTGATTCACGGCGCAGTGCACGCGGCGAAGGAGCTCGGGCAGCCGATGCACGTCGGGCCGATCGTCTCGAGCGACGTCTTCTACAACCCGAACGAGGGCCAGTACGAGCGCTGGTCGAGCCGCGGCGTCCTCGGCGTCGAGATGGAAGCGGCGGCGCTCTTCACCGTTGCCGCGATCGGCGGCATCGGGAAGGTGCCGGAGGTCCACGGTGGTTGCCTCCTCACCGTGTCGGACATCATCGTCGAGGGCGTCTTCACGCGGATCACCGACGACGAGCTGCGGGCTGCGGTCGACCGGATGACGCGCGTCGCGCTCATGACCGTCACCGCCGATTAGCGCCGAGCGCAGGATCCTCTTCCTCGTCAATCCGGCTTCCGGCAACGGCGCGACCGGAAAGCGCTGGCCGAAGCTCCGGCAGCGGGCGGCCGAGCTCGGCCTGCAGGGCGATGAGGTGCTGTCGGAGTTTCCGGGGCACCTCGCGCAGGCGGCCGGCGAGGCACAGGGCTCGCTCCTTGTCGTGATAGGCGGCGACGGCACCGTGAACGAGGTCGTGAACGGGGTGCCGAACGGGGGCGCCGAGCTCGCGGTACTGCCGTGCGGCACGGGCCAGGACTTCGGCCGAACCCACGGAATCCCGAGCCGCTTCGACGACGCCGTGCGGGTGGCGCTCGGCAGCGAGACGCGGACCATCGATCTCGGCCGGGTCGAGCTCGAGAGCGGTACCACCCGCTTCTTCGCCAATGTCGGCTCGGCCGGAATGAGCGGAGCCGTGGCTCGGCGCGCGAACACGATGACGAAGGTCTTAGGGGGACGCGCCACGTTCTTCTACGCGCTCACGCGCGAGTTCCTCGCCTGGCAGAACACGCGCGTCGTGGTCGAGCTCGGGGACGGCGTCCGGCGGGAGGGCGCCATGCACGACGTGATCGTCGCGAACGGGAACTGGCACGGCGGAGGCATGAAGCTCGCGCCGGAAGCGCAGCAGGACGACGGCGCCTTCGACGTCGTGACGATCGGCGATGTGACGAAGCTCGACTTCCTCACGACGGCGCCGAAGCTGTACAGCGGCCGTTACCTCTCGCACCCGAAGGTGGAGCTTCTGCGGTCCTCATCCGTAGCGATCAGCGCAGCCGAGCCGCTGCCGCTCGAGGTCGACGGCGAGCCAATCGGGGAGACTCCGGCGCGCTTCGAGGTGGTTCCGTCGGCGCTGCGGCTCCGGGTGCCCGCTGCGTAGCGTCGCGGTAGCCGCCGCGGCGGCTTTCGGCGCACTGGCCGGGCTCGTCGCCTCCGGAGCGACGACGCACCTCGACCAGTGGGCGGCCGACCACGCGATGCCACTCGCGGGCGGGCTCTCGTCTCCGCCGACCACGCTCGAGTCGATCGTGCCACTGCTCGACGCCCCATTCCACCCGCTCGGCGTCGGTGTCGCACAGATCGTGACGCTGCCGGGACAGGTCGTCTTCTCTCTCCTGCTCGTCGGCGCCGCTGCCTGGCGGCTCTGGACGCGCGGGCGAGTCGAGGAGGCGGTGTGCTGGATAGCGGCGTGGTTGGTTGCCGTCGCGGTGGAGCTCGTGTTTCGGCACACGCTCACACGACAGCCGCTCTATCGGCACGGGATCCACCTCGTCGGGTTCGACTCGTCCTGGCCGAGCGGTCACGCGCTCCGGTGCACGCTGGTGGCGGCCGCGCTCGCCGCCGCGTGGCCGCGCCTGCGGATCTCGCTTGCGGTCTGGCTCGCCGCGGTGGTAATCCTGCTCGAGCTCGCGGGCCTCCACACCCCGACCGACCTCGTCGGCGGGCTGCTCCTGGCGACGGCCGCCGCGGCCGGTGCCGTCGCGGTCGAGCGATCAGGGCGTCCTCGGCGCGCCGCTGTGCTTTGGTTTCGCCGCTCCGGCCCCTGACGCCGGCTTGCGAGCGCGCTTCGGCTTGGCCAGCGAGTCGACCCGCTTCTCGAGCGTCGACAGCCGCTTCTCGAGCTCTTCGATCCCACGCGTCCGCCGCTGTAGCTCGTCGACCTTGTCGACGAGACCCTTGGCCGCCTGGAGGGCGCGGTCGGCGCCGGGTGCCTCCGACAGCCGCTGGATGGCGCCTTCGCTCAGGTCGGTCAGCCGAGCCACGAGATCCTTGTTCCCATCAGCCATCGCTCCTCCTCGGTTCGTCCGCCCCGACCATATCGAGAGCGGCCGCAAGCCCGCGCATTGTCTCGCCGGCCGCCGTGTCGACAACGAGGTCCGCCTGGAAGTCCCAGGGCGTGCCGCCTCGGTTGACGATCGCGAGCGCGCCGCCTGCGGCGAGCGTCTCGCCGGGCAGTGCGGCGACCGGGTGCACCTCGAGCGAAGAGCCGACGACGAGGAGAACGCCCGCCCCGGCCGCAAGTCTCTGCGCGCGCTCGATCGCCTCCGCCGCCAGCAGCTCGCCGAACATCACGACCCCCGGCTTCAGGACCTCCCCACACTCCGGACACGGCGGAAGCGGCAGCGAGGCGAGGGCGTCCTCCATCGGCACACGGACTCCACAGTGGATGCACTCGGCCTCGCGCAGCGAGCCGTGCACCTCGACGACCTCGCGCGAGCCGGCGCGTTGGTGGAGGCCGTCGACGTTCTGGGTGATGACGGCGCGGATCCAGCCCTGCTCCTGGAGCTCGGCGAGGGCGCGGTGCCCGTCGTTCGGCTCAGGGCTGGAAGCGTCGTCGGCAAAGCCGCCGACGCCCGGCCGAGACGGGCGCCGGTGGCGCCCTGGGGCCCGGGCCGGCGCGTCGAGCCGCAGCGCATAGAACTCCCACACCCGCACCGGATCTCGCCGGAACGCGTGGATGTGCGCGACCTCGGCCGGGTCGTACTGCGCCCAGATTCCTCCGGCCGACCGGAAGTCCGGAATCCCCGACTCGGTGCTCATGCCGGCGCCCGTGAGCACGACGCAGGGTCGGCGCTCGCGCATCAGCTCGGCAAGACGGTCGACGCTCATGTCGAGATACTGAACCGCTGATGGACGGTTACACGTTCTCGACGCCAGTGCGCGTGCGCTTCGCGGACACCGACGCGCAAGGCATCGCGCACAACGCCGCCTACCTCGTGTGGTTCGAGGTCGCGCGCGTCGAATACCTACGCGCCTTCGCCGGCGGCTACCAGGCGCTCCGCGACCGCGGAATCGAGGCGCTCACGCTCGAGACGCACTGCCGCTATCGCGTCGCGGCACGCTTCGACGACGAGCTCGTCGTCCACACGCGCTGCACGGCTCCTCGCGGCGCACGCTTCCGCTACGAGTACGCGATCGCCCGCGCCGAGGAGATCGTCGCCGACGGGCACACCGAGCACGCCTGCGTGGATGCCGCGACGCTACGGCCGACGCGCATTCCCGACTGGCTCGTCGAGGCGATCAACACCGCGGAGGCCACTCGGGCGAGCTGACCACGCCTGGGACCGCCTTCTCCCCAGCCGCGTCAGCGTCGCGAAGGACGCGCGGCCGTCGCTCGGATCCTGCTCGCGAGTGAGAAGGCCGCGGTCCTCGAGCCGCATGACGGCGCGCGTCATCCCGCTCGGGGTCAGCTTCCGGAGCTCGCCGAGCGACTCATCCGCAGCCTTTGATCGCGGAGATCGTCGTCGTGTACACGCCGGGCGGCGGCCACTCGTTCTACGCCGAGCTCGGTCCGCTCACGCGCAACGGCGCGCCGAACCCGGCCGACGTCGCCGCCTGTTTCGAGCGGCACGACATGACACTGCTCGGGCCGCCGCTCAGCGCGGCGTGAAGATCTCGCGTGCGATCACGAGCCGCTGGATCTGCGACGTTCCCTCGTAGATCTGGAACAGCTTCGCGTCGCGCATGAGCTTCTCGACCGGGTACTCCTTGATGTAGCCGTAGCCGCCGAGCACCTGCACCGCGTCGGTCGTGACCTTCATCGCGGTGTCCGCGGCAAAGCGCTTTGCGAAGGAGGAGTAGAGCGTCGCCTCGCGACCCATGCCCCCAGCGCGCGGAACGCGCGCCGTCTTCTCGCCTGGCGTCGTCGGCTCTGCCGACGACGCTCCCAGCGCACAGTCCAGCATCCAGGCGGCTTGCCAGCAGAGGAGGCGAGAGGCCTGGATCTCGGTGGCCATGTCGGCGACCATGAAACCGACCGCCTGGTGCATCGCGATCGGGAGGTCGAAGGTCACGCGCTCCTTCGCGTACTCCAATGCGTGCTCGTATGCCGCCTGCGCGACGCCGACCGCGCCGATCGCCGTTCCCGGGCGCGTGAAGTCGAGCGTCGCCATCGCGATCTTGAAGCCGTCGCCCTCCTCGCCGAGCCGGTTCTCGGCCGGCACCCGGACATCGGTGAGCGCGAAGGCCGACGTGTCGGTGGCGCGCTGGCCCATCTTCTCGAGGTGCTTCTCGATCGTGACCCCGGGGGAACCCATCTCGACGACGAACGCCGACATGCCGCGGCGGCCGGCTGCTGGATCCGTCTTCGCGAACACGACGGCCCACTCGGCGTGCCCGGCGTTCGTGATGAACGTCTTCGAGCCGTTGAGGACGTACTCGTCGCCCTCGCGCACCGCCGTCGACCGCAACGCCGCGACGTCGGAGCCGGCGCCCGGCTCCGAGAGGGCGAACGAGCAGAGGATCGGCTGTTCGATCAGGGGCGGCAGCCAGCGCGCCTTCTGCTCCGCCGAGCCGAAGAGGATGACGGGGCTCGCGCCGAGGCCGTTCGCGGTGATGGAGGTACCTATGCCGGAGCAGCCCCGGTAGAGCTCCTCGCCCACGAGCATGCCGTCGAAGGCGGAGAGTCCCAGCCCGCCGTACTCGGCCGGCACGTGGACGTTCATGAGGCCGAGCTCGTGCGCGTGCACGATCAGGTCTGCCGGATGCAGCATGTCGGCGTCGTGCTCCGCCTCGTGCGGCCGGATCTCACGCTCGGCGAAGCTGCGGGCGAGCCCGCGCAGCTCCTTCTGCTCCTCGCTCAGAGCGAAGGAGACGCCCGTGGTCGTGCCCTCGTCGATGGTCACCATCGCGTTCTCCGGAAAGCTTGATTGACTGATCAGTCAAAGATTACTGGTCGCGCCTGAAACCGCATAGATCCGTACGATGGCTCCTGTGGCGACGACTGCGAAGAGGACGGATCTCGATCCACTCGATTTCCTCGCGCTCGACGTGCTTCTCTCCGACGAGGAGCGCGCGATCCGCGACACCGTGCGCCAGCTCGTCTCGGAGCAGGTCAAGCCGTACGTCGGCGAGTGGTTCGAGCGCGGCGAGCTCCCGACCGAGCTGATCCCGGAGCTCGCGCGGCTCGGTCTGTTCGGGATGCACCTCGAGGGATACGGCCTGCCGGAGGCCAGCTCGGTCATGTACGGGCTCGTCTGCCAGGAGCTCGAGGCGGGCGACGCCGGCATCCGCAGCCTGGTCTCGGTGCAGGGCTCGCTCTCGATGTACGCGATCTGGAAGTGGGGCTCCGAGGAGCAGAAGCAGCGCTGGTTGCCGCCGATGCACGCGGGCGAGAAGATCGGCTGCTTCGGGCTCACCGAGCCGGACGCCGGCTCCGATCCCGGCTCGATGCGGACGACGGCGAAGCGGGACGGCTCCGACTGGATCCTCAACGGGGCGAAGATGTGGATCACGAACGGCTCGATCGCGGACGTCGCGATCGTCTGGGCGCGCACCGAGGGTGGCGACATCAACGGCTTCCTGGTGGAGAAGGACATGCCCGGATTCGAGGCGCCGCTCATGCATCACAAGCTCTCGCTGCGGGCCTCGGTCACGTCCGAGCTCGTCCTCCGCGACGTGCGCGTTCCCGAGGGGAGCCGCTTCCCCGAGATCTCGACCCTGCGTGGGCCGCTCTCGTGCCTCAACGAGGCGCGCTTCGGGATCGTGTTCGGCGTCGTCGGCTCCGCACGCACGTGCCTCGAGACGGCGTTGGACTATGCGAAGGAGCGGATCGTCTTCGGCAAGCCGATCGCCGGCTACCAGCTCACGCAGCAGAAGCTCGCGGAGATGGCGCTCGAGGTGAACCGGGGCGCTCTCGTCGCGCTCCATCTCGGCCGCATGAAGGACGAGGGGACACTCCGTCCCGAGCAGGTCTCGATGGGGAAGATGGGCAACGTCCGCGGCGCGCTCGAAGTCGCCCGCACCGCGCGCTCGATCCTCGGCGGCAACGGGATCACGCTCGAGTATCCGGTGATCCGCCACATGAACAACCTCGAGACCGTGCTCACGTACGAGGGCACGCACGAGGTGCACACGCTCTCGGTCGGCAAGGCACTCACCGGCGAGAACGCCTTCCATTAGGCGTGCGACTCCTCGCCGTCCCAGTAGTCGACGGCGTCGGCACGACGGAACACTCGCCCGCCTGCGGCCACCTTGTCGCTGTCGGGATACGTCGGGTAGCCGCTGCGCAGCGTGGAGAAGATGACGATCCGCGTCGGCTCGGAGCCGCGGTTGTAGAAGGTGTGCGCACCCTCTTCGCCCTGCGGGAACCCGACGACGTCGCCGGCGCGTAACTCTCTCTCCGCCTCCCGAGTGCGCAGCGTCGGAGTGCCGGAGACGACGACAGCCCACTCCTCGTTGCCGACGTGGAAGTGGTACGGCCACAGCTGGTTGCCAGGTGGGAACTCGTAGAGCGACGCGCCGATCAGCTCATCTCCAGTTCGCTCGCTCGCCGACAGCTCGGCAAAGACGAAGCCCGGCGGCGTTTCCTCGGCGGGCGGCATCGCCGTGTCGCGCAGGTTCATTGCGGTTCCACCCAGCCGCGGATCGTCTCGACCTTCGGGTTCGTGAAGCCCGCGACGACGCCGACCTTGCCCTCGTCCGGGTACACGGCCAGCTCCGGATCGGAGACGGTCGAGAAGAAAACGACGCGCGCGGGCTCAGCGGCGTCGTTGCGCAGCCCATGGGCACCCGCCGGCCCGCGGACGAACCACGCGATGTCCCACGGCTGGAGCACGCGCTCGCCCTCGGGTGTCCGCACAGTCGGCGTGCCGGTGATCACGATGCAGCACTCCTCCTCGCCCATCTGCCAGTGGTACGGCGAGGAGTTGCCGGGCTCGAGCTCGTACAGCGTCCCTCCCCAGAGCGTCGCCCCGAAGTCGTCGCCGAAGCGGCGCGGCTCGTCGTCGAAGAGGTTCAGAAGCCAGCCTCGGCGTTCGGAGGAAGCGGGCTCTGCGCAAGACCCTCGCGCGGCTCGCCCTCGTTGTACGCGTGGGGCGCGACGTCGTTCGGCCCGTCGGGATAGAAGATGCTCGCGAGCCGCTGGATCTGAAAACGTCCCGGCCCGAGCTCGTACTGGCCCCCGCCGTACATCGAGATCCCGCGCTCCTCGCACGCCTCGATCGTGTCGAGCAGCTCGCGCACCGTCCCGAAGCGCGAGGGCTTGACGTTCAGCCAACGCGGTTCGAGCGGCAGCCCGTCGAGATCCTGCAGCGAGTGGACCGGAGCGTCGAAGCTCAGCCGGTCCTCGGCGCCTGCCAGAGCCTCGCGGCAGCCGTCCTCGAGCCACGGGTCCTCGATGATCGCGTCCGGCAGCTCTTCCGCCACCGCGCGGTAGAGCTCCGGGTCGGGCGCGAGATCGACGCTCGTGCCGCGGTAATACGCCTTCAAGTCGACGACGCGGACGCAGTCGAGCTCACGCAGCCGCCGGAGCAGCTCGCGATCCCAGTCCTTCTCCGCGTCGAGCTTGAACTCGAGCTCGGGCGCGACAGCGAGCCAGCGCTCCGGCTCCGCGCGGGTGGAGACGACGAAGCGGACGGGGCGCTCCGTGCGACCGAGCGCCGCGCCGAGGCCGATCTCTCCCTGCCGGAGCGCGAGGTCGAGCGCGGCGCTCTCGAACGCCCAGCGGCGATAGCCCTCGGCCAGCTCCTCGAAGTCGTCGAGCCGGTGGGAGAGGTCCTCGAGGGTCCACGTCCCCGCAAGCGTGAGCTCGTCGGGCACGCCGTCGTGCATCTCGGCGTCGTAGGTGACATCCTCGCCCACGCCGTCCTGGCCGGCGGCCGAGAGGACCATTGTCGTCGTGACCCGCGTCCAGCCCGAGGGCGTCTTCGATTCGCGCCGTTCGAGCCTGTAATCGTCGACACGCAGCTCCAGCCCGGCGACCGCCTCCCACAACGACATACTCCGAGCATATGAGGCGGAGTCTGCTGGGCACTGCAGTACTCGCTCTGTTCCTCGCCGCAACCGCGGCGGCCGGGCTGCCGAAGGCGGGAGTGCTCGTGCCGGGACAGTCGCTCGGCCGCGTCCGGCTCGGGGAGTCTCCGCGGGCCGTCCGCGCCGCGCTCGGGACGTTCTACGGGATCTGCCGCGACTGTCGGCGGCGGACGTGGTACTTCACGTATGCGCCGTTCGACAAGCAAGGTCTCGCGGTCGAGTTCTCGGGCAGGCAGGTCTCCGGTCTCTACACGCTCTGGCGGCCCGCGGGCTGGCACGCGCCGCACAAGCTCGGGTTCGGCTCCTCGGTGCTTGCCGTGCACCGACTCACGGGCGCGTCGCGCACGGTGGTCTGCCGCGGCTACGAAGCGCCGGTGCATGACTCCGCCCAGGCGAGCACGGCCTACTACCTGCTCAACGGCCGGCTCTGGGGCTTCGGCCTCTTCCGTCGCGACACCTCTCCCTGCAGATGAGCCTCGAACTGAAGGACGTCGAGCGCGCCGCGCAGCGCCTAGCCGGCGTCGCTCACCGCACGCCCGTCCTCACCTCACGGACGCTCGAGGAGCGGACGGGCTCCGAGGTCCACGTGAAGGCGGAGTGCTTCCAGCGCGGCGGCGCCTTCAAGTTCCGCGGCGCCTTCAACAAGATCTCCTCCCTGGAGGAGGACGCGCTGCGGCGCGGCGTCCTCGCCTATTCGTCCGGCAACCATGCGCAGGCCGTCGCCATCGCTGCGGCGCTCCTCGGCTCGAACGCGACGATCGTCATGCCCGAGGATGCGCCGGCCGCGAAGCTCGACGCGACGCGCGGCTACGGCGCCGAGGTGGTGCCGTACGACCGCTGGACGGAGAACCGCGAGGAGATCGGGGCACAGCTGGCGGGAGAGCGCGGGCTCGAGCTCGTGAGGCCCTACGACGACGCGCTCGTCATCGCCGGCCAGGGGACGGTTGCGCTCGAACTGCTCGAGGACGCGCCCGAGCTCGACCTGCTCGTCGTGCCGGTGAGCGGCGGCGGCCTGCTGGCCGGTTGCGCCACCGCCGCGAAGGCGCTGCGGCCCGGGATCCGAGTCGTAGGAGTCGAGCCGGAGGCCGGCGACGACACACGTCGCTCCCTCGCCGCCGGCGGCCGCGTTCGCATCGACGTCCCGCGCACCATCGCCGACGGGCTGCAGGCGACCGAGCCCGGAGAGCTGACGTTCGAGGTGAACCGCCGGCTCGTGGACGAGGTCGTGACAGTGACCGACGAGGAGATCGTCGAGGCCATGACCTTCCTCTTCGACCGGCTGAAGCTCGTCGCCGAGCCCAGCGGCGCCGTCGGGGTCGCAGCCCTTCTGAGCCGGAAGGTCGAAGCACGGAGGCGCGCGGTCGGCGTCGTGCTCTCGGGCGGCAATGTCGGCGCGGCGCGATTCGCAGAGCTCGTCTCTACGGTTGCTGGAGACCGCCCAGGGTGACCTCGAGCAACGTCTGCTCGGCCGCCGCGACGTCCTCTTCGCCGGCCGGCAGGCGCCCGAGCACCCAGCCCGTGAGCAGCTCGTCGATCGAGCCGTAGACGACGGTCGCGGCGAAGCGCGGGTCGATGTCCCTGCGGAACTCGCCGCGCTCGATCCCGCGTGCGATCACCCGCTGGACCGCTTCGATCGGCTGCGTGAGCTCGCCGATCCGCTCGGCCAGCTCCGGGCTGCGGCCGAACTCGCGGATCACGACGCGCACGACGTCCGGCAGGTGGAGCCAGGTGCGGAGAACGATGGCCGCGATGTGGCGGATCTGTTCCGCCGCCGGCTCATCGGTCTCCTCCACGCTCGCGATCCGTGCGAGCAGGACGCTCCAGTTCTCGTGGAAGACCGCCTCGAGCACCTGGTCCCTGGACTCGAAGTAGTGGTACAGGAGGCCGTGCGCGACGCCTGCCTCCTCGGCGATGTCGCTCACCCGGCTCGCGTGGAAGCCCTTGCGCGCGAACACGCGCACGGCGGCGTCGAGGAGGTGCCGCCGCTTGTCCTCCAGCGCTGCCGACTTCTCGGCCAAGGCGGCCAGAGCCTACTCGGGCTTCTGCCCGTCTGTGACCGCGGGCGGCGAGGCGGCGATGTCCTTCACCGCGCCCGCGATCCTCCCGACTGCCGACTGCAACTCGCTCGGGATGATCCAGACCTTGTTCGACTCTCCCTGCGCGATCAGCGGCAGCGTCTGGAGGTACTGGTACGCAAGCAGCTCGGCGTCCGGCTTCCCCTCGTGGATGGCGTTGAAGACGGTCTCGATCGCCTTCGCCTGCCCCTCGGCCTGCAGCATCGTCGCCTCCCGCTGCCCCTGGGCGCGAAGGATGGCCGCCTGCCTCTCGCCCTCCGCCTTGAGGATCGCCGACTGTCGCTCGCCTTCGGCCGCCAGGACGACGGCGCGTTTCTCGCGGTCGGCGCGCATCTGCTTCTCCATCGAGTCCTGGATCGAGGCGGGCGGGTCGATCGCCTTCAGCTCGACGCGGTTGACGCGGATGCCCCACTTGCCGGTTGCGTCGTCCAGGACGCTGCGTAGCTGGGTATTGATGTGATCGCGCGAGGTGAGTGTCTTCTCGAGAGCAATCCCGCCGATCACGTTCCGCAAGGTCGTGACCGTCAGCTGTTCGATCCCCTGGATGTAGTTGGCGATCTCGTACGTCGCCGCCTTGGCGTCGGTGACCTGGAAGTAGAGGACCGTGTCGATGTTGACGACGAGGTTGTCCTCGGTGATGACCGGCTGCGGCTCGAAGGAGACGACCTGCTCGCGCAGGTCGAGCAGCGGTCTCACTCGATCGACGAAGGGCACGACGATAGCCAGCCCCGGCGTAAGCGTGCGCGAGTAGCGACCGAAGCGCTCGACGACGCCGGCGCGCGCCTGCGGGATGATCCGGACCGTCCGCCACAGGGTGAATAGGACGAAGACGACGACTGCGAGGGGGATGATCCAAGCGATCATTTAACGGTTCAGCTCCTATCTGTACACGAGAGCGGTAGCGCCCTCGATTTGCGCGACCTCGACCTCGTCGCCGATGTCGAAGACCTCGTCGGGCTGGTAGGAACGGGCGCTCCACTCCTCTCCTCCGATCTTGACCCGCCCGCCGCGGCCGTCGACGGGCTGCAGGACGATCGCCCTCGCGCCCTCGAGAGCCGCGGCGCCGGTGCGGATCGCTCGCGGCATCGTCAGGTGGGCGCGGGCGATCGGCCGTAGGACGCCGACGGCCGCGAACGAGCCGAGGCCAAAAGCGAGGATCTGCGCCCAGAGGGGGCCGTGCAACGCCGCGACCAGCATCGCGACTACGGCGGCGACGGCGATCGGCCCGAGAAAGAAGAGTCCCGGCGTGAAGACCTCGCCGACTGCGAGCAGGACGGCGAGGATGGCCCAGATGACCCATGCGGGCATACCCGACAGATTACGCCTGTAGATCGGAGTGGCGGCGTATCCTGAGCTCCATCATGAAGCGGGCGCTCCTCGTCGCGCTGGTCGCGCTTGCGTCCCTCGCCTTCGTCGGTGGCGCCGCGGGGGCGAACTCCAAGCCGCGAGTGCTCGCGATCACGTTCGGGCCGGATCTGGAGATCAATCCCGTCACGCAGGGCTACCTCACGAGCGAGCTCTCGCGCGCGGCGAACGACCACTACGACGCCGCGGTGATCCTTCTCGACACGCCGGGCGGTCTCTCGACCTCGATGAAGACGATCTACCAGGCGGAGCTGGCCGCGAAGGTGCCGGTGATCGTCTACGTGTCGCCGGAAGGTGCCCGCGCGGCTTCGGCCGGGGTCTGGGTGGCCCAGGCGGCCGACGTCCTCGCGATGGCCCCGACGACGAACATCGGCTCGTCGACGCCGATCGACTCGAGCGGCGCGAACCTCCCCTCCGACGAGCGCCGCAAGGTGATCAACGACTCCGTCGCCTCGCTCACCGCCCTCGCGGCGGCGCATCACCGCAACACGACGTGGCCTGCGAAAGCCGTGCGCGTGGCCTCGAACCTCACTGCAGAGCAGGCGTTGCAGATGAACGTGATCGACGCGATCGCGCCGACGCTGCCTGCTCTCCTGAAGCAGCTCGACGGCTACCACACGAAGTACGCGCAACGCCCCTACACGCTGCACCTGGCGGGCGCAGAGATCGACACGGTCAAGCCCGGCTTTGTCACGCGCTTCCTCAACACGATCATCGACCCGAACCTGATCAGCCTCCTCTTCCTGCTCGGGATCGTCGGGCTCATCTTCGAGGTACTCCATCCGGGTATCGTCCTGCCCGGCGCGCTCGGGGCGGTCTGCCTCGTGCTGGCCCTGTACGGGTTCTCGGTGCTGACGCCGAGTTGGGGAGGGCTGGCACTCATGCTGCTCGGCGTCGTCCTCTTGATCGTGGACCTGCACGCGCCGACGCACGGGGTGCTCACCATAGGCGGCCTCATATCGCTCCTCTTCGGCCTTGCGCTCCTGTTCCAGAACGAACCTGGGGCGTATCGCGTCAACCTGTGGCTGATCATCGGCATCGGCGGGGCGATCGCCATCTTCTGGACCTTTGCGACGGGGAAGGCGCTCGCGGCACGACGACTGCCCGTGGAGACCGGCGTGCAGAAGATGGTCGGTCTGGTCGCCGAGGTACGAGGGCCTGGGCTCGTGTTCGTCGACGGCGCGCTCTGGCAGGCCCACACCGCCGACGACTCGGACCTCGTGCCCGGCGAGGAGGTCGAGGTCGAGGCCGTGGACGGTCTCCAGCTGACAGTGCGGAGATAGGATCCCGTCGTGCTCGGATTCGTACGCGTTCTGCGGGAGTACGAGCGGGCGGTCTTCTTCCGCTTCGGCCGGCTGCTCGATCCGCCGCGCGGTCCCGGACTCGTCTGGAAGATCCCGGTCGTCGACCAGCTCGTGAAGGTCGACCTCCGGACGGTCACGCTCAACGTCCCGCCCCAGGACGTGATCACCAAGGACAACGTGCCGGTGCGGGTCAATGCCGTTGCCTACTTCAAGATCGTCGACCCGAAGAGCGCGATCGTCCAGGTCGAGAACTACATGGCCGCGACCTCCCAGATCTCGCAGACGACGCTCCGCTCGGTGCTCGGCCAGCACGTCCTCGACGAGCTTCTCTCGGAGCGGGAGAAGATCAACGCGATCCTGCAGGAGATCATCGACGAGGCCACCGGCCCCTGGGGGATCAAGGTCTCGATCGTCGAGGTCAAGGACGTCGAGATTCCGGGCGGGATGCAGAAGGCGATGGCACGCCAGGCCGAAGCGGAACGCGAGCGGCGCGCGAAGATCATCAGCTCCGAGGGCGAGTTCCAGGCGGCGGAGAAGCTGAAGGACGCCGCCATCGTGCTCGAGCAGCACCCGGTCGCGCTGCAGCTGCGCTACTTGCAGACGCTCATCGAGGTCAGCGGCTCCGCCGCGTCGACGATCATCTTCCCGGCCCCGATCGACATCATCCGGCCCTTCCTCGAGCGCGCCGACAAGGAGTAGCGCTCAGAGCCCGAGGAGCGGCGGGAGCTGGTTCAGCGTCTCGATCCGCGGCTCGAACTCCGGATGGACTCCGTCACGGTCGAGGAGGATTGCGCGCATCCCGAGGGCCAGCGCACCCTCGATGTCGTCGGCGATCGTGTCGCCGACCATCACGGCCTCAGCCGGCTCGACGCCGAGCAGGTCGAGCACGGCTCGGAAGATCGACGCGTGCGGCTTCGTGCGGCCGTGGTGGAAGGAGCTGATGCCGGCGTCGACCTCGAGGCCGTGGTGGCGGGCGAACTCGCGCACGTCGCGCGCGGAGTTCGAGACGAGCCCGAGGCGGAGGCCGGCAGAGCGGAGCGCGGCGAGCGCGGCGGGAACGTCGTCGTAGAGCGAGAAGTTCTCGTGCCGCTCCCAGGCGCGCGTGATCTCGACGGCGCAGGCGTACGCCGAGTCGGCCTCCCCGCCCATACCGCGGACGATCCGCTCGGTGAAGCGGAACCAGATCTCGTCGTCGTGCTCGAGCTCCGGATGGCGGCGGAGATCGACGAGCGCGTTGTCTCGAGCCGCCTCGTAGCGACCGGGCTCGAGCGTGAGCCCGTGGCGTTCCCCCGCGCGGACATACCCCTGCGGCCCGAGCTCCGGTCCCGGCCGCGCGAGGGTGAAGTCGACGTCGAAGAGGACCGCTCTGAGCATCGCTCGCTACCCTATGGCGCGGTTTCGGGGTGTGGCGCAGCCTGGTAGCGCGCTCCGTTCGGGTCGGAGAGGTCCCCAGTTCGAATCTGGGCACCCCGACTTCTCAGCCGGGCGAAGAGCTTCGCTCTTCGCCCGGAGACTAAGGAACTCCGCCCACGGGAGAGCGCGGTCTCCCGTTGGCTCTGTGCTGACGGCACATTGGGCTGTGTAACTTCAGACACTGGTTCCGTCGCGAGCCGACGGGCCTAACGGCGCGTCCGCTCGCTGGTCCGCGGCGGCGTAACGTGCCGTTGCGCCGCCGCCCGTGCGTTGGTGAAGGTTCGGGACCTGTTCAGGCGTAGTTCGTTCGGAGCCAGGCGAGCCGCTCGTCGAGGACCGGCCCCAGCTCCGGGCGGCGGGGAAGCGCGATCATGAACGAGGCGTAGATCCAGGCCGCGTAGACCGGGAGGCACTCCTCCAGCAGGTCCGCGTCGTGGTCGCCGTACGCCTCGAGCGCGATGCGAGATGCGTCGTCCCCCCGCACCCGCGCCGAAAGGACGAGCGCTGCGAGGTCGAGCTCCCGCGGCCCCCGGCACGCCGTCTCGAAGTCGTGCCACAGCGGCCCGGGCAGGCAGTTGGCGAGGTGCGCGTCGCCGTGCAGCGCCTGCGTGCGCCCGGCCGGCTGCCGCAGTCCGAGCTCGCGCAGCAGTTCGACGTCGGCGGACGGCTCGAGGCTGTCGATGATCCTGGCGAGATCGTCGGTGTGGAAGGACGGCAGCTCTCCCTCGTAGTCGACCAGCGCTTCGTGGATCGCGCGAAGTCCCTCGCCGGCCGCCACCGGCTCCACCTCGCGCTTCGGCTCCACGTACTCCCAGAAGGTGACGACATGGCCGTCGTGGCGATGCGGGCCAGGGTCGAGCAGGCCGGAAGGCGGCACGACGGGCGCACCGGCCCGAGCGGCGTGCGAGCCGACCGCGAGTTCGATGACCACGCCGTCCTCGTGCGGGCCTTCCGGATACGGCCGCCCGCTCGAGACGCGGGCGACGACGGGCGAGGGCCGGAGGTGGACGAGGACGTGCCACGCGTCGCGGAGGACGACCGGTTGGTCGCTGCGCAGCCCGAGCTCCGTCGCGACCTCGACCGCAGCTCTGACGGCACTCTCGCTCATCCGAACCCGTACGTACCGGGGAAGCGCTCGGCGAGCAGGCGGACGAGCAGCGCCGCCGGCAGGCCGACGACGTTGAGGTAGTCGCCCGCGATCCGCTCGACGAGCGCCGCGCCCTGGCCCTGGATCGCGTAGCCGCCGGCGCGTCCTTGCCACTCGCGGCTCGCCACGTACCGCGCGAGGTCGCGCGGCGTCAGGCCGCGGAAGGTCACGCGTGTCACTTCGTGCCGCACCTCTTCCCACATCGGCGTGATCAGCGCCAAACCGGACACCACTTCGTGGGTGCGGCCCGAGAGGCTCTCGAGCATCTCCTCGGCCTCCTCCGGGCCGGCCGGCTTGCCGTAGACGCGACCGTCGCACACCACCTCGGTGTCGCAGCCGAGCACCGGCCGCCCGTCCGCTTCGGCCAACACCGACCGCGCCTTGCCGAGCGCGTGCGCGACAGGGTCGTCCTCCGTCTCCTCGTACCCGGGCGCGATGACGTCGAACGGAACCCGGAGCTGCTCGAGGATCTCCCGCCGGCGCGGCGAGGTCGACGCTAGGAGGAGCGGGGCCGCAGGCGCGCTCGCCAAATCTCCTCCGCGGGCCACTTCCGCGCCCACTCGGCGGACGGCTCGGCGTAGTACTCATGGGTGACCGCATCATCCGGCGCGTAGAGCTCGCGGAAGTCGAGCAGCTCGAACCCGTTCTCGCGCAGGATCGCGAACATCTCGCCCAGCGGCGGGTGGAATTCGCTGCCGGACATGTCCCCTTCCTGCCAGTCGATCCGGTAGAGGCCCTTCTGCGGGAGCAGGAGCCGGTCGGTCGCCGGGCCCTCGTCGAGGGGGACGCAGAGGTTGCGCAGGGTCGAGCCGCGCATGAAGACGAGCTCGCCGCCCGGCCGGAGCAGCCGCGCCGCTTCCGCGACCCAGAGCGCGGGGTCACACCAGATCGAGGCGCCGTACTCCGAGACGACGATGTCGAACGACTCGTCGGGCAGCGGCACGTCCTCCGCGTTCGCCTCGATCAGCTCGAGCCCGAGGTCGAACTCGTCGTTCATCCGCCGGGCGGTGTCGAGCTGCGCAGGCGTCACGTCGACGCCGACGACACGGCGGGCGCCCGCGCGCTTGAGCCAGGCTCCGAAGTAGGCCGTGCCGCAGCCGAGCTCGACGACGTCCTTCGCCGCGAAGTCCGGAAGCATCCCGATCTCCCGCTCCGGCTGATGCCACTGCCCCCAGCCGATCTCCTCCCGCGCCCACGCGTCGCGCGCGGCACGGTCGGTGTACTCGGCGTTCGCCTTCGTCCAGCTCGCCCGGTTCAGCGCGACGTACTCGGGCTCAGGCACCGAACCAGAGCGCGATCTCGCGCTCCGCCGACTCCGGCGAGTCGGAGCCGTGCACGAGGTTGTCGGGCATCGAGGAGGCGAGGTCGCCGCGGATCGTCCCGGGTGCGGCGTTCGCCGGGTCCGTCGCGCCGATCGTCGTGCGGAGCGTCGCGATCGCGCCTTCGCCCTCGACGACGAGTGCCCAGGTCGGCCCCGAGGTGATGAACTCCACAAGCTCGCCGAAGAACGGCTTCTCGCGGTGCTCGGCGTAGTGCTCCTCCCCGAGCTCAGGGCCGGCGGTGACGAGCTTCGCCTCCCGGATCTCGAAGCCGCGCGCCTCGATCCGCCCGAGGATCTCGCCGGCGAGCCGGCGCTGCACGGCGTCGGGCTTGATCAGGATGAGGCTGCGCTCCAGGGCCACGGTCAACGCCTGTTGCTGCGGCGTGCCCGCCGCGTGCCGAGCGCCGGCGGCGCCCCCGGTACCGCGGGCTCGATCGGCGTCTCGCAGTACGGGCAGACCTGCCAGATGGGCTCTAGCGGCGAGCCGCAGCTCACACACGCCTGCTTGAGCTTCGTCGTGCAGACGGGACAGACGAGATAGCCCGAGTCGACCTCTGCGTGGCAGACCGGGCAGCGGAGGTCGACCGCCGCGATGCGTTCCTCCATCGCCTTGACCTCGAGCTCCCGCTCGCGCACGTCCTCGAGGTACTCGGGTGGGCGGAAGAGCATGTACACGAACGGCCCGAGGTACGGGATCGCGAGTGCAAGAAGCACCGACAGCCCGATCAGCAACGGATCCTCGATCCGGCGTCGCGCGTCCTTGTACGTCCAGTAGCCGAGCGAGAGCCAAAGCACGAAGGCGAAGAACGCGAGCCCGTTGAGGATCGCGTGCTGGGTGCCGGAGCTCAGGAAGCTGGCCAGCGTCATTCCCGCTCCCGGCACCGGCAAAGCCGGTGCCTCCGCTCTTTGATGAGCTCCGTCGAGCCTACGCTCATAGGAGAATCCTGCCGATAACCCAGCCCGCTGCAAAGGCAGCACCGATCGCGCCCGAGGGGACGGCGGCGGCCTGGACGAGCATCGAGAGCTTCTCGCCTGCGTTATCGGTGGCGGTGCTCGGCACTTAAGTCCGCAAGAAGGTACAGGGAACCCGTGACGAGCACCGGTCCGTCGGCGCCTGCGAGCCGGCGCGCACGTGCGAGGGCCGCGGCCGGCTCGGGCTCGGACTCCACCCGCTCGAAGTGGCCGGAGGCAAGCGCGGCGAGCTCCGCGGCGGGCACCGCGCGGCCGTTACTGCTCTCCGTCGCGACGAGCGTCGGGCCGAGAACGGACAGCGCCTCGAGCATCATCCCGGGCCGCTTGTCGCGCAGCAGCGAGCAGACGACGGTCCACCCGCCGGGCGGCGCCGACGGGAGCCGCGGCAGCAGCCAGCCGAGTCCCGCGAGGTTGTGGGCGCCGTCCCAGATCTCGACGGGGTCGTCGCTGCGACGCTCGAGGCGGCCGGGCAGCTCGACGCCGTCGGCGGCGTGCGGGTCGACGGGCCGGCCGAGAAAGGTCTCCGCCGCAGCAATGGCCAGCGCGAGGTTGCTGTGCCCGGTGAGGACGACGGAGGCCGCTCCGTTCTCCGCGGCGAGCTCGCGCCACTCGGGCTCCGCAAGCACCACCGTGCAGCCGGGCTGCACGACCGCGAGCTTCTCGGCGGCGATCGCCTCGCGCGTGTCACCGAGCACGTCCATGTGGTCGAGCGCGACGCTCGTGAGGACGACCACGCGCGCGTCGAGGACGTTCGTCGCGTCGTGCCGTCCTCCGAGCCCCGCCTCGACGACGGCGACATCGACCTCCGCTGCGGCGAAGGCGAACAGCGCCGCCGCCGTCAGCGCCTCGAACTGTGTCGCCCCGAGCGACTCCGCGGCCGGGCGTACTGCCGCGACCGCCGCCTCGAAGTCCGCCTCCTCGCCGCGGACCCGGATCCGCTCGGCCCAACCGCGCACGTGGGGCGAGAGGTAGGAGCCGACCGGGAGTCCGTCGTCGACGAGAAGCGCCTCGGTCAGCCGCGTGGTGGTCGACTTGCCGTTCGTGCCGACGACGTGAATCGACGGGAAGCGCTTCTGCGGCTCGCCGAGCTCACGCAGCAGCGCGCGCATCCGCTCCGTCCCGAAGCCGTCCACCGGCCACGGGCCGAGCGACTCGATCCACGCCCTGTTATCCGCCGAGAGCCTCGAGCTCGGCACGGTATTGCTCGAGCTTCTGCCGCTCGCCCTCGACGACTTCGGGTGCCGCGTTGGCGACGAACTTCTCGTTCGCAAGCATCCGCTCACTGCGCTCGACCTCCTTGCGCAGCCGCCCGCGCTCGGCCTCGACGTCGCCCTGCCCGTCGTCCGAAGGGCGAACGACTGCCTCGAAGATCCGTAGCGAGTCGCCGCCGATCTCGACCCTGACGCCGCTGCGCCGGTACAGGTGCGCCGCCGTCTGCGCCTCGTCGAGCGCGTGCAGATCGGCTGAGTACTCGGTCTGCGGCTCCGGCCACGGCGCAACGATCAGCCGTGTTTCGCGGGCGGGCAGGTTCGTCCAGATCTCCTCGGTCACGTGCGGCATCACCGGATGCAGCAGCTTGAGAAGCCGTTCGAGCGCCGCGAGCGCCGTCGCCCGCACGTCCTCCTCCTCGAGGCGCGGCTTGATCGACTCGAGGAACCAGTCGCAGAAGTCGTCGAACGTGAGGTGGTACAGCCGCTCCGTCATATGGGCGAAGTCGAAGACCTCCAGGTCTCGGTCGACCTCCGCTCGTGTGGCGTCGATGCGCGCGAGGATCCAGCGCTCCTCGACCGACGAGGGCCGCGCCTCCGGCTGCACCGCGCCGGCCATGAGCAAGAGCCGGCTCGCGTTCCAGAGTTTGTTCGCGAGCTTCCGTCCCTCCTCAATCGTGCCCCACGAGAAGCGGGGATCCTGCCCCGTCGTCATCTTGAGCAGCCCGTAGCGCGTCGCGTCGGCGCCGTACGGCTCCAGCGCCTCCTCGGGATCGATGCCGGTGCCGAGCGTGCGCGACATGCGCTTGCCCTCCGGGTTCTGCAGGTACGAGTGGATGACCGCGTCGCGGAACGGCTCCTCGCCGATCAGCTCGAGCCCCGAGAAGATCATGCGCGCGACCCAGAGGAAGATGATGTCGCGCGCCGTCGCGAGCACGTGGCCCGGGTAGTAGCGCCCGAGCTCGGGCGTCTCGTCGGGCCAGCCGAGCGTCGCGAAGGGGTAGAGCGCGGACGAGAACCACGTGTCGAGGACGTCCTCGTCTTGCCGGAGCTCGGCCGAACCGCATTCGGCGCACGCCTGCGGCTCCGTCTCGGTGACGGTGATGTGGCCGTCGGGGCAGTACCAGACCGGGATGCGATGGCCCCACCAGATCTGGCGCGAGATGCACCAGTCGCGGACGTTTTCCATCCAGTCGAGGTAGACGCGCGCGAAACGCTCGGGGGTGAAGCGGACGCGCCTCTCCTTCACGGCCGCGACCGCCGGGGCTGCGAGCGCCTCCATCGCGACCCACCACTGCGGGACGATCAGCGGCTCGATGCGGCTGTGGCAGCGCACGCAGTGCCCGACGGAGTGACGGTAGTGCTCGCGCCTCTCGAGCAGGCCGCGCTCGGACGCCCAGTCGAGCACGCGCAGCCCCGCCTCGTCCTGCGTCAGCCCCGCGAGCTCGCCGGCATCGTCGTTCATCAAGCTGTCCGGACCGATCACGGCGATCTCGGGAAGGCCGTGATCGCGGCCGATCTCGAAGTCCGTCGGGTCGTGGCCCGGCGTGATCTTGAGCGCGCCGGTGCCGAACTCGCGCTCGACGCGCTCGTCCGCGATGACGGGGACGTGCCGCTCGACGAAGGGGACGACGACCTCCTTGCCGACGAGGCCGCGGTAGCGGTCGTCGTCGGGATGGACCGCGACCGCAACGTCGGCGAGGATCGTCGCGGGACGCACCGTCGCGATCGTGATGTGGCCAGGCCCGTCGGCGAACGGGTAGCGAACGTACGAGAGCGTGTCGTCCTCGTCCTCGTGCTCGACCTCGAGGTCCGAGAGCGCGGTCCGGTCGCGCGGGCACCAGTTGACGATCCGGTTCGCGCGGTAGATGAAGCCGCGCTCGTAGAGGTGGACGAACCAGCGCGTGACGGCGCGGTAGTAGCCCTCGTCCATCGTGAACCGCGTGCGTCGGTAGTCGAGCGAGGCGCCGAGCTGCCGGAACTGGCTCATGATCGTGCCGCCGTATCGCTCGAGCCACTCCTGGACGTAGGCGTCGAAGCCCTCGCGGCCGAGATCGCGCTGGCTCCGGCCCTCCTCTGCGAGCGTCCGCCCGATCGAGGCCCAGGTCGAGATCCCGGCGTGGTCGTAGCCCGGCTGGAAGAGTGTGTTGAAGCCGCGCATGCGGTGCCAGCGCACGAGTGTGTCCTCGAGCGAGAGCTGCAGGCAGTGGCCGATCGTCAGGGAGCCGCTGATATTCGGCGGCGGGTGCATGACGACGAACGTCTCACCCGGCGCATCGACGTCGGCCCCGTAGAGACCCTCCTCCTCCCAGGTCTGCTGCCAGCGCTGCTCGACGCCCTGCGGTTTGTAGAGCGGATCCATGCGCGGAATGTGGTCAGGCAGCGACTATAAGGAGACCTTAGCGGCCGAGCGCTTCGGCTGCGGCCAGGTGCCGCCGACCTGCTCGAGGATCGCCTCGAGGAGGGCGAACGAGCCGAGGACGTGGTCGCGCGCCAGCGCCCGCGCGCCTTCGGGGCTGCCGGCCGCGAGAGCCTGACGGATCGCGCGGTGCTGCTCGGCGTTCTTCGCGTAGAGGCCGTCGATCGAGTGGTCTCCCGGCGCCCAGACGGCCGGGCCTGAGAAGGAACGGCGGGCGCTCTTCGCGAGCTGCTCGACGAGCGGCAGGTCGGCGACGCGGTAGATCACGTCGTGGAACGCGTGATTCGCGCGCACCCAATCGCCCATGATCGAACGTCGGGCCTCGCCGGGCTCGCGGGCGCGCAGATCCTTCGAGATCCGGGCGAAGTGCTGCTCGGCCGCCGCGAGCTCCTCGAGATCCTCCGGCGTGATCTTCGTCGCCGCGACCTCGGTCGCGAGCGCCTCGAGCTCGGCCCGCACCATGAACGCCTCGTGCAGCTCGTCGCGCGAGATCGTGCGGACGCGAACGCCGCGGTTCGGGACGAACGAGACGAGCCCGAGTGCGGCGAGCCGCCGCAGCGCCTCCCGGATCGGCGTGCGCGAGACGTTGAACTGCTCGGAAAGCTGTTCCTGGCGGAGGACTGTCCCCGGCTCGAGCTCGCCCGAGACGATCGCCTCCTCGATCACGAGTGCGATGTCGTCGGCCTTGGTGGTGTCGAGCGTCACACGGCGAGTGTACGCCGCAAGCCGCGCCTACTCGTTGTCGTGGTCCCTCTCGCAGAAGTCCGGGCACGTGCAGTCGGCGAGCTCGGCGATCGGCGGATCTTCCGGCTCGAGGAGCTCGGCCTCGTCGAACCGTTCCTTCGCTCTCGTGATCGTCTCGGTCATCTGATTCCTCCTCGGTCGAGTCGTTCGTAGGCGGGCAGGGTCAGGAAGTCCTCGAGCTCCTCGGAGAGCGCAACGGCGGCGAAGAGCTCCTTCGCCTCGTCGCCCGCCTCCACCAGCTCGATCTCGTGGCGCACGGCCAGCTCGTCGACGCGGCCGTGGCGCACCCACTGCCAGATCTGGGAGCGGGAGATCTCGGCGGTCGCGGCGTCCTCCATCAGGTTGTCGATCGCCGCCGCGCCGACGCCGTGCAGCCAGGAGTCGAGGTAGCGCACGCCGACGGAGACGTTCGTATGCACGCCGGCGTCGGTGACTTCACCCGGCGTATCAGGGATGGACAGAAGCGCCGCCTCGTCTGGCACGACCTCCTCACGCAGCCGCTCGAGCTGGTTCGGCCGCTCGCCGAGCACGCCGTCGAAGACCTCGGTGCAGGTGGGCACGAGATCGGGATGCGCGACCCAGGATCCGTCGAAGCCGTCGCCCGACTCGCGCACCTTGTCCTCGCGCACCTTCGCGAGCGCTATCTCGTTGGCCTCCGCATCCTTGCGGGACGGGATGAACGCGGCCATGCCGCCGATCGCGTGCGCGCCGCGGCGGTGACAGGAGCGGACGAGCAGCTCGGTATACGCGCGCATGAACGGCACCGTCATCGTCACCTGCACGCGGTCCGGCAGCACCCAGTCGCGCGCCCGGAACTTCTTGATGGCGCTGAAGATGTAGTCCCAGCGGCCGGCGTTGAGCGCACAGCCCCAGTCGCGCAGCTCGTAGAGGATCTCCTCCGTCTCGAACGCCGCGAGGATCGTCTCGATCAGGACGGTGCAGCGGATCGTCCCGTGGGGAAGGTCGAGCTGCTCTTCGGCGAGCGCGAACGCCTCGGCCCAGAGGCGCGCCTCGAGGTGCGACTCGAGCTTCGGAAGGTAGAAGTACGGTCCGCTCCCGCGCTCGAGTTGGTCGCGCGCGTTCCGCGCCATGTGCAGCCCGAAGTCGAAAAGGGAGGCCGAGACCGGCTCGCCGTCGACGACCGCGTGCCGTTCGGGCAGGTGCCAGCCGCGCGGCCGGATCAGGAGCGTCGCGATCTCGTCGTTCAACCGGTACGTCTTGTCGGGCGTCTCGAGCGAGATCTCGCGGCGCAGGGCATCGGTCACGTTCCGCTGGCCCTCGACGACGTTGTCCCACCTCGGCGAGCACGCGTCCTCGTAATCGGCCATGAACACGCGGGCGCCGGAGTTGAGCGCGTTGATCATCATCTTGCGGTCGACGGGCCCCGTGATCTCGCAGCGGCGATCGCGGAGATCGGCCGGCGCCTCGCTCACCCGCCAGTCGGCGTCGCGCACGTCCTGCGTCTCGGGCAGGAAGCGAGGCAGCGAGCCCCCATCGAGCTCGAGCTGCCGCTCCCGCCGCCGCTCGAGCAGCTCGTGACGCCGCGGATTCAGCTCGCGATGCAGGCGCGCGACGAGGTCGAGCGCCTCCCGGGTGAGGACTTCCTCGTCGGCCGGGGCGAGGATCTCCACGTCGGCGAGCGCACTCATCTCGGGGCCCCCGGAAAGTGCGCAGCACTTTTTGGGGTTTTCATGCGGGCTCCTTGGTGAACTGGGCCTCCTCCGTCGAGCCCCTGAGGGCGAGGGTCTCGCTGTCGGGCGCGACGGCCTGCGTGACGAGGTCGAAGTAGCCGGCACCGACCTCGTGCTGGTGCCGGGTCGCCGTGTAGCCGAACTCCTCGAGCTCGAACTCGCGCTCCTGCAGCCGGACGTACGCCGGCATCTGCTCGTCGGCGTAGCCGCGGGCGAGCTCGAACATCGACGCGTTGATCGAGTGGAAGCCCGCGAGCGTGATGAAGAGGAAGCGGTAGCCCCATTCGCCGAGCGTGTCCTGGAAGGACGCGATCTCGTCATCCGTGAGGTGCTGGCGCCAGTTGAAGGACGGCGAGCAGTTGTAGGCGAGCGGCTTGCCGGGGAAGCGCTCGTGGATCGCTTCCGCGAACTCCCGCGCCTCGCCGAGATCCGGGGTCGAGGTCTCGAACCAGACGAGGTCGGCGTAGGGCGCGTACGCGAGGCCGCGCGAGACGGCGGCGTCGATCCCGTCCCGGACGCGGTAGAAGCCCTCCGAGGTCCGTTCACCGGTGACGAAATCGCGGTCGTACTCGTCGACGTCGCTCGTGAGGAGGGCGGCCGAGAGTGCGTCCGTCCTCGCGACGAGGACTGTCGGCACGCCGCAGACGTCGGCGGCCAGCCGGGCCGCGTTGAGCGTCCGGACGAACTGCTGCGTCGGCACGAGCACCTTGCCGCCGAGGTGGCCGCACTTCTTCTCCGAGGCGAGCTGGTCCTCGTAGTGGACACCGGCCGCGCCCGCGTCGATCATCGCGCGCATGAGCTCGTAGGCGTTGAGGTGCCCGCCGAACCCCGCCTCCGCGTCGGCGAGGATCGGCGCCAACCAGTGCGTCCCGTTCCGTCCTTCCGCCCAGTCGATCTGGTCGGCGCGCAGCAGTGCGTTGTTCAGCCGGCGGACGAGCATGGGCGCGCTGTTCGCGGGATACAGGCTCTGGTCCGGATAGGTCGCGCCGGCGAGATTGGCGTCTGCGGCGACCTGCCAGCCGGAGAGGTAGATCGCCTCGAGCCCGGCGCGCACCATCTGGACCGCCTGGCCGCCCGTGAGGGCGCCGAGTGCGCGAACCGGCTGCTCGGACCGGATCAGCTGCCACAGGCGCTCAGCGCCGAGCCGCGCGAGCGTGTGCTCCTCGACGACGGAGCCGCGGAGGCGCACGACGTCCTCGGCGGAGTACGTCCGTTGGACTCCGCTCCAGCGGTCGTCCGTTTGCCACTGCGTCTCGAGCTCCCGCGCCGCGTCCTCGATCATCTCGCCTCCTGCATCCGATTTCGGATCCCAAAGCTACCCTAGCCGGGCGACGTTAGGCCCGCAAGGGCGTAAAAACGCCGATCTAGGATCCAGATTAGAGCCGGTAGTACCGGTACACGACCTCGGCCACACAGACGGGCTTGTCGCCGCCCTCACGCTCGATCGTCGCCGCCATCGTCACCTGCCGACCCCAGTCCTCCTCGTCGACCGCGCCGACCACGAACGAGCCGCGAACGCGCGAGCCGGAGGGCACCGGCGCCGGAAAGCGGACCCGGTTGAGCCCGTAGTTGAGCGCCATGCCCGCGCCCGGCTCGTCGTGCGGCAGTACCTCGTACGACATCTGCGACAGGAGCGAGAGCGTGAGGTAGCCGTGTGCGACCGTCCCCCCGAACGGAGTCTGGGCCGCCATCTCCGGGTCGACGTGGATGAAGTTGTGGTCGCCCGTCGTGTCGGCGAACGCCTGGATCTTCTCCTGCGGCACCTCGATCCACGACGAGGGCCCGAACTCGGCCCCGACTTGAATTGCTGTCATCCGCGAAACGCTACGCGATCTTCAGGACTCGACACGCCGCGCCCCGCTCCCGTCGGCCGGTGTTCCGGGTACCCGCGGCGGACGTCGAGCGTCGCTGCTGAGTAGGAGAAGCGCCGGATCCATTACCGCGGGCAACTCGTCCAGGATCTGAGATAGCTCGCGGTTTGCTTCGTCGGCTTCGATCGACATTCGGGCTCCTAGCGAGTGCGCGAGGTCCAGTTCGACAGCAACCAGCGCCCGAAGCGCAGCCTCGTCGCCGGTGGCGCTGCCAGCGACCCAACCCAGCTTCGTCAGTCTCCCGGACACGCGCCAACAGAGGCCGACCGTCTCCGAGCGCAACCAACCTGGCCAACAGCTCGCTCGCGATCCCGCGGCGACGGAAGCCGTGAGCCACGACCAGAACCAGGAAGTACCTCGCGGGATGCCGGGCACTCCCAACTAACGTGCCCGCCCCGACGACCTCGCCGGAAGAAACGCAGACCAATGTCCGCCGCCACCGATCCTCGCCATCGAGGTCAGGCCCGTGAATAGCAGAGATCTGACGAAGCTCCGGATCGGCTGGCCATGCGGCACGAAGCAACGCCTCGACCGCAGCCTCGTCTTCCTCCGCGAAAGGACGCATCACCGCGTGACCCTAAATAGCCGCTTGCATTGGCAAGTGCACTTCTACTTTGAACTTCGGCCGGAGGCTAAGACACCCGCGCTAGCGGCGACTTAGCCGCAGGCTCCCCCGCTCCCCGGCGCGCGCCGTAGGCGCCCGCCGCGGCGGGCAGCAAGCTTTCAGCACGGAGGTGCGGAAGACCGCGCTCTTCCCCGCCGGAGTTCCTTTACACCGCCTGGAGAGCGAAGCTCTTCAGGCGGACTTTTCGACGGGCTCGTCCGGCTCGTCGCCCGCGGCCTCTGCGCTCGTGACGAGCGTCGGTCGGATGCCCTGCGCGATGCATTCCTTCGTGATCACGCACTTGGTGACGTCGCGCCGCGACGGCAGCTCGAACATCACGTCGAGCAGCGCTGCCTCGATGATCGAGCGAAGCCCACGCGCACCGGTCTCGCGTTCGAGCGCACGGTCGGCGATCTCCCACATCGCGTCGTCGGTGAAGACGAGCTCGATCCCGTCGTAGCCGAAGAACCGCTGGTACTGCTTGATGAGCGCGTTCTTCGGTTCTTCGAGGATCTGGACGAGGTCCTCGCGCCGCAGCTGGTGCACGGCGGAGACGACCGGGAGCCGACCGATGAACTCCGGGATCAGTCCGAAGTTGAGGAGGTCCTCCGGCATGACGTCCGCGAGCATCTCCGACGACTCGACGTCGTGCTTCGAGCGGACGTCGGCGCCGAAGCCGACCGCGTTCTTGCCGATACGACGCGCGATGATCTTGTCGAGGCCGGCGAACGCACCACCGCAGATGAAGAGGACGTTGGTCGTGTCGATCGAGAGGAACTCCTGGTGCGGGTGCTTGCGTCCGCCCTGCGGCGGCACCGAAGCCACCGTCCCCTCGAGGATCTTCAGGAGCGCCTGCTGCACCCCCTCGCCCGACACGTCGCGCGTGATCGACGGGTTGTCCGCCTTGCGCGCGATCTTGTCGACCTCGTCGATGTAGATGATCCCGGTCTCGGCCTTCTTGATGTCGAAGTCCGCGGCCTGGATCAGCTTGAGGAGGATGTTCTCGACGTCCTCGCCGACGTAGCCCGCCTCGGTCAGCGCTGTCGCGTCGGCGATGGCGAACGGGACGTTGAGGATCCGCGCGAGCGTCTGCGCGAGCAGCGTCTTGCCGCAGCCGGTCGGGCCGAGCAGCAGGATGTTCGACTTCTGGAGCTCGACTTCGTCGTCCTCGGTCCCCATCTGCACGCGCTTGTAGTGGTTGTAGACGGCAACCGAGAGGGTCCGCTTTGCCTCTTCCTGCGAGACGACGTAGTCGTTGAGGACGGCGTAGATGTCACGTGGGCGCGGCAGATTGTCGAGGTCGAGCTGGGTCGGTGTCGTCAGCTCCTCGTCGATGATCTCGTTGCAGAGATCGATGCACTCGTCGCAGATGTAGACGCCCGGGCCGGCGATCAGCTTCTTCACCTGACGCTGACTCTTGCCGCAGAAGCTGCAGAGAAGCTGCTCGTTGCCGTCGGTTGCGCGTGCCATAGCTCTTTTTCTACCTCGCTCCGGGGGATTCGTCTACTGCCCTAACGGTGGGCAATCACCTGGTCGACGATGCCGTACTGCTCGGCTTCTTCGGATGTCATGTAGTAGTCGCGCTCCATGTCCTTCGAGACCTTGTCGACGGGCTGGTTCGTGTGCAGGGCGATGATCTCCTCCAGGCGTCGCTTCAAGCTGATCGTCTCCTTGGCCTGGATCTCGATGTCGGTGCCCTGACCCTGGAAGCCGCCCGAGACCTGGTGGATCAGGATCTTGGCATTCGGCAGAGCGGTGCGTTTTCCCTCCGTGCCGGCCGCAAGAAGCAGCGCGCCCATCGACATCGCGATGCCGACGCACGTCGTCGCGACGTCCGGCTTGATGAACTGGATCGTGTCGTAGATCGCGAGCCCCGAGTAGACGGACCCGCCGGGCGAGTTGATGTAGATGTTGATGTCCTTGTCCGGGTCCTCGGACTCGAGATGGATCATCTGCGCCACGATGAGGTTCGCCACCTGGTCGTCGATCGGGGTCCCGAGGAAGATGATCCGCTCGTTGAGCAGGCGCGAATAGATGTCGAAGAAGCGCTCGCCGCGCGAGGTCTGCTCGATGACGGACGGGATGACGAGATTGGTCGGCGGGTTCATGATCGGGCTCCTTCGGTCTTCTGCGGCTGGTCGGGGGTCCAGAGTTTCGTCTCTGTCGGGGGATTCTCCTTGTCGGGGGTCCAGATCGCTTCGCGTGCCTCGGCCTGCGCGAGCGGGATGCGCTTGACCTCGCCGGCCACGTGGTCGAGCGCCTTGCGGAGTCGCAGGTCCTCGCGGAGCGACTCGAAACGGCCGCTCTCGCGCAGCGCCACGAGCATCTCGTCGGCGTCGTCGCCGAGCGCCTCGGCCTGCTCGCGCACGAGCTCCTCGACCTCGGCGTCCGGTACGTCGAGCCCGAGCTGGTCGGCGACCGCGTCGAGCACGAGCTCGCGTGCGACCGAGCGCTGCGCCTCGTCGTTGAGCCGTGCGACGAGCTCTTCGGGCTGCTGGCCCGTCATGGCGAGGAACGTCTCGAGCGACACCCCGCGCGCCTCGACCTGCCGGGCGAAGCCGCGCAGCAGCTCGCGCGTGCGCGACTCGACGAGCGGCCCGGAGACCTCGACCTGCGACGCATCGACGAGCGCGTCGGCCGCGTCGGCGCGGAAACGGGTCTCGATCTCGTCCTCGATCTGCTCGCGAAGGCGCGACTCGATGTCGGCTCGCAGCTCGGCGAAGGTCTCGAACTCGCTCGCAGCACGGGCGAGGTCGTCGTCGACGGGCGGCAGCACCTTCTCCTTGATCTCCTTGACTGTCGCCGTGAGGGACTGCGTCGACCCGTCGGCGAGCTCGAACGACATCTCCTTCGTCTCGCCGGCATTCATCCCGACGAGGCCCTGCTCGACCTCCTCCACGACCGCGCCCCGGCCGAGTTCGACCACGTAGTCGCGCCGGGTCTCGTCCTCGGCCACGAGATCGACGACGACCGTGTCGCCCGGACCGACCGCGCGGCCGTCGATCGGCACGAGCTCGGCCACCGTCGCCCGCAGTGCGTCGAGCTCGTGCTGGACGAGCTCCTCGGGCACCTCGATTTCGGCGACGCCGACCTCGAGCTGCTTCCAGTCGGGCAGCTCCGGCTTCGCCTGCACCGCGACCGTCGCGGTGAACTCCCAGTCCTGGTCGTCGGAGTCGGGCAGTTCGAAGTCGTACTCCGGCTGCGCCACGGGCCGGACACGGTTGCGCGCCGCGGCGTTCCAGAACCAGCCGCCGATGTGGCTCTCGACTGCCTCGGTCATCAGCCGCTCGCGGCCGACGCGCTGCAGCAACACCTGGCGCGGCACCTTCCCCTTGCGGAAGCCGGGCACCTTGACGCTCTGCGCGAGGTCGTCGGCTGCGTGCTCGACGGCGTGGTGGACGTCGTGCGACGGAACCTGAACCGTCAGCCGGACATGGTTCTCCGCCAGCTCTTCGACCTGGGTCTGCACGCGGTCCATTCAAGCAGGGAGCGGCCGGGCGAGGTCGAACGATCGAGGCGAGTGAGCGCTTGGAACCTCAGCCTGCTCGGCCTCGCCGGAGCCATCTGGCTCACAATCTTCTCCGCCATCGCCTTCGCCGTTCGGGCTCGCGCCTAGGACGCGTTCACGGGCGGGCGACCGAACGGGCGTCGACCTGGCCCTTGTCGTCGACGCTCACAACCATCACCTCTGATCCCCGGGACATCGTGGCCGAGCCCGGTGTCTGGCTCACGATCGCCCAACCCTGCGCGGCCCAAGTCGCGACAGCACCATCGAGCCGCCGTTGTCGTTCCTCGGCCGAGATGCCGCCGCGCCGGGTGAGGAGAGCCACGACGAGACCGATCACCGCGGCGGCGAGGACGGCGAGCGCCACCCAGGCCCACGTCGGCGTCGAGCTTTCGGAGCTGGAGCTCGTCGTCGTGGCCGTCGTCGGGGTGACGTTCTCGGTCGTCGTCTGCTCGACGGTCGTGACAACGGTGGTCGCCGGCTCCGTCGTCGTCTCCGCAAGGGTGGTCGTGACCGGGAGCGTCTCGGTCGTCGTGACATCCGCAACACCGCTCGCGGCGAGCCCTCCCGCAAGCGCGAGACCGGCAGCAAAGAGCGCGGCGAACCCGACGAGCTTTGCCATACCTACGACTCAACCGGCTCAGGGCCGCTCGGGTGTCATCCAACCCGGATGATTCGCACGGCCCAGTGCGGGCGAGAGGACTCGAACCTCCAAGGGCCTCGCGGCCCAACGGGACCTAAACCCGCCGCGTCTGCCAGTTCCGCCACGCCCGCGCCCCACAAGGATAGGGGGCGCCTGACACGGCGGACGGGCCGTTCGTACTAAAGTCGCGCCTCTGTGCCCGGAATGAAGCCCGAGGACGTTTACGCACTCACGAGCGTCGGCGACCCGCGCCTGTCCCCCGACGGGCGCCGCGTCGCGTATGTCGTCAGCCGGATCGACGAGGAGGCGAGCGCCTACCGCACCGCGATCTGGGTTGCGACGCTCGACGGCTCCGAGGAGCCGAGGCAGTTCACCTCCGGGGAGCGGAACGACGGCTCTCCCCGTTGGTCTCCCGACGGCCGCTGGCTCGCCTTCGTCTCGAATCGCGACGGCGAGGACGAGAAGAAGGCGAGGGGACAGCTCTACGTGCTGCCGGCGAACGGCGGCGAGCCGCGGCGCCTGACCGACGGCAAGGAGTCCGTCGAGTCGATCGCGTGGTCGCCCGACTCGAGCCGAATCGCCTTCGCGCGCCGCGTGCGCGACGAGGCGTACGAGGAGGAGGACGACCGCAAGCGAGCGCCGCGGCGATTCACCCGCGTCTTCTTCAAGCTCGACAGCGTCGGTTGGGTCGGCGACCGCCGCAAGCACGTCTTCGTCGTCGGCCTCGACGGCGAAGACGAGCGGCAACTCACGGACGGCGACTGCGAGAACGACGGGCCGGCGTGGTCTCCCGACAGCAGCCGCATCGTCTTCTCGTCCCTGCGCGGCGAGCGCTGGGACGTCGATTTCATAGAGGCGCTGTACGAGCTCGAGGTGGACCGGGAGGGGGCCGAGCCGCGGCGGCTGACCCAGCCGGACGAGAACGCAAGCGCGGCGTCGTTCTCTTCGGACGGGACGCTCATCGCCTACATCTACTTCCTCGAGGACGGCACGTTCCCGCACCACGGCCAGGTCGCCGTGATGGGGGCCGACGGGAGCGACCGCCGCGTCCTCACGAGCTCTCTCGACCGCCAGTGCGCCCCCTTCCCGCTCGCCCGCGAGCCGGTCTGGGACGGCGACCGCATCGCGTTCGGGGTAGAGGACGGCGGCAACGTCCACATCTACACGGTCGCCGCCGACGGCTCGGGCGAGCCTGAGCTTCTTGTCGGGGGCGAGCAGTCGACCGGGATCTACGACCTGGTTGCCGGAACACTCGTCTACACGGCGACCACCCACACCCGCCCGCACGAGCTCTTCAGTCGCGACGGGCAGCGGATCACGTCGGTCGCAGACGACTTCGTCGCGGGGCGGGAGATCGTCGAGGTCGAGCGGTTCAGAGCCTCGTCCGCCGACGGGACCGAGGTCGACGCGTGGCTCGTGCGTCCGCCTGGCTTCGAGGCAGGGCGACGCTACCCGGTTCTCCTCACGATCCACGGCGGTCCGTTCTCCCAGTACGGGACGGGCTTTTTCGACGAGGTTCAGGTCTACGCGGGCGCCGGCTACTGCGTCCTCTTCTCGAACCCGCGTGGCGGCTCCGGCTACTCCGAGGCGTGGGGACGCGCGATCTGCGGCCCGAGCGGCGGCGAAGGCCCGGGCTGGGGCTCCGTGGACTACGAGGATCTGATGGGCGTCGTCGACAGCGCGCTCGAGCAGTTCCCGTTTCTCGACGCTGATCGGCTCGGTGTTCTCGGCGGCTCGTACGGCGGCTACATGACCTCCTGGATCGTCGGACACACGAAGCGTTTCAAGGCGGCGCTGTCCGAGCGATCCGTCAACCACCTCGTGAGCGCCTTCGGCTCGAGCGACCTGTTCTGGATCTTCGAGCGCCAGTTCGGCGGGCCGATGTGGGAGAACGTCGACGAGTGGCTGCGGATGTCCCCGGCGACGTACGCGCGTGATATCGACACGCCGCTGCTCGTCGTCCACTCCGAGAACGACCTCCGCTGCAACATCGAGCAGGGCGAGCACCTGTTCACGCTGCTCCGGCTGCTCGGCAAGGAGACCGAGATGCTCCGCTTCCCCGCCGAGAGCCACGAGCTGTCCCGCTCCGGCTCGCCGGTGCATCGCGTGCAGCGGTTCGAGGCGATCCTCGAGTGGTTCGGCCGCTACCTCGAGCCCGACAAGAGCTGATGCGCCCGCTCGCGACGGCAGCCGGGGCGTTTGCGCTCGTGCTCGCCGTCCTGCTCGCCGCCGTCGGCCAACTGGGGAAGATCGACGGCCAGACCCTCGCCGTCGTGCTCGTCGCGGCGGCGGTCTCCGCCGTCGTCGCGGTCTGGCGAACGCACCATCACGACTGAGGCTTGCGCGATTCGGCGCGGTGTAGCAAGCTCGTGCACCAATGAAATGCACCGTCGCCGCCCTGGCAGTCGTGTGCGTCTTCGCGGTGCCATCTGCTTCCGCCTCGTCGTCCCGCGTGCCGGACTTGCCCGTATGAGTCCGCGCCGAGCGCCCTCGACGAGTGCCTCGGTGAGGTCCATGCGGGTCGCCTTGGCATGAGGTCGGCGCGGACGTGAGCAGCAAGTACGGCGAGATCACCTTTGACCACGTGTTCGCTCAGACCTGGAGGCGCCATTGGTGGCCCTACTCGCGCCGCTGGGTGGCCGGAGGTCCTCCCGGCATAGCTGCACACGGCATGGTGGGCTGATCACCTGCCGAGACGCGCTCGGCGACGCGATCCGCTATCGACCCGCTGACGATCAGCCGAAGCGCGCGACGGCGCGGGCGCGGCGACGCTCCGCCTCGACCTCGCGGTCCTTCGGAGCCGCAGTCGTGACGAGGTCGGCGAGCAGGTGCTCCGTGATGTGCGCGATCTCGTGCACAGCCCGGTCGAAGGCAGTCTCGTTCGCCTGCGACGGCTTGTTCATGCCGCTGACCTTGCGCACGTATTGCAACGCGGCGGAGTGCACCTCTTCGGAGCTCGCGGGGGGATCGAAGTTGTGGAGAACGCGGATGTTCCGGCACATGCCTCGATGCTATGCGACCGCCTCATGGCCCCGGGAGGAAGCCAAGCCGCCTGCAAATCGGATCCTTTCAGCCAGCGAGGCGCCCACCCGGGTACCCACCGCGTCGGGGTTAGGCAGGCTTAGGGCAGGCAGTCGCGGCACTCGGGCGTGAGGACTGTGCCCAGGCGAGTCTCGTCTAGTTGCCTAGGGTCGGGTCGGGCATCAACTCCCGGACTTCTTGCGCGCAGCGGCAGGCGACCGCGGTCTTGGCAGCCCACTTCAGCGCCTCCTCGCGTGAGGCCACGTCGACCGCCCTTGCTGGTCGTCAGAGCGTGATCACGGTCTTGCCGCTGACGGGTCGGCTCTGCGCCGAACTGAGAGCAGCTGGTACTTCCTCGATAGAGATGCGAGTGATCGGTGGGACGACGATGCGTCCGCCGGCGACCGCGTCCGCCACCCGCTCGAAGAGCGCACTCGACGACGGCAAGGCGAAGTTGACGCCAGTGATCCCGACTGCCTTTAGGGCCTCTTCATCCGCAACGTATTGAGCCGTCACCGCGGTACCGCCTTCTCTCACGAGCGAGGCGAGCGCGGCAAAGCCAGCGGCGTCGCTCACCAGGTCGATGAGCGCATCGATCCCGTCGGGGTGCGCCTGTGGTACCGCTTGTGCGAGCGGGACCACGGTGTGATCGATCGTCTCGATCGCACCGTAAGCACGCATACGCTCGGCATCCTGGGCGCGCACGTTGGCGATCACTTTCGCTCCGGCGTTCACGGCGAACTGGGTAGCGAACGAACCAACGCCGCCACCCGCACCGACGATGAGCACCGTCTTGTCCGCGAGCGGCTCGAGCAACTCCACCAAGGCGAGGCCGGCGCCACCTGCCGTCGGCAACGCCGCCGCCACAACGTCATCGAGTCCTGAGGGAACTATCGCGAGCGGCGCATCCTCACTGACGGCTACATACTCGGCGTACGTTCCCGTCGAGCCGAGCGGGGGGAGCAGCAACTGGCCGAACAGATCGTCGCCGACGGAAAACCTCGACTCCCCTTCACCGATCTTCTCAACCACGCCCGCGCCGTCAGCGCCGAGCACCATCGGAAACATCGCCGGCATCGGCTTCCAATCGCCGGAGGCGAGCACCCGATCCATGGGGTTCATGCCAGCGGCCCGCACCTTGAGCAGCACCTGCCCCTGCCCCGGCTCCGGCGTCGCCACCTCCGACAGGGCAGGAGTAGCTCCATATTCAGTGACCGTGATTGCACGCACGTCCGCCTCCTTCCGGTTGTGGGGTGATAGTTGCACTCCCGACGACGACTCTGCGCAGGCGGCGACGCTCGGACTGACGCTCAGGGGTCTTTACGGAACGCTGGCCCAGGCGAGTGTCGATCAACCGTGGACGCCGACCAAGATCCGCTGCACCCGATGCGTGGCATCGATGCAGAAGTCGAGCGCGTCAACGGCACTGCCTGATTGCTCGGCGCGATAGGCCAAGCAGGTCAGACGACGTGCACGGGGCGTAGCGAAAGGCGCACCCAATCGCGAGCGAACGACCGCAGCCTCCGTACCAGGCTTGATCCCAAGCACAGACTTATGGAGAGAGGCCAACTGCACGCCGCGACCGAGATGGATCACGCCGCCAGCGACATCGACCCGCGTGCTGGAACCACAGGCCGAGAGCGTGAAACCGCAGACGATGAGCGCGAGGGTGACGAGACCAGATCTCATGTCTCCATGTATACGTCGCCGGGGCGTCCACGTGTCACTCCGCTCAGGAGCTTCATTCCGGAAGGCACTGACCCAAGCGAGCGGCACGTCCCTATGGTGCTCGGCGCCGAATGAGCATCGTGGCGGCTCTGATGAGACATCGGTCGTAAGGCCGCTCGTCCATGCGAGTAAGAGGACTCGCCGAGGGGCGCGAATCGTAGAGTTGAGGAGACCGGAAGCCTGAGGAGGTCACCCCCATTAGAAACCTCATCAGAAGCACCGCGATGGTCGCGCTCCTCGCGTTGTGCGTTACGGCCACGGTGGGTAGCGCGAATCAGACTTCTCATCGGGTCGGTACAGCGGGAGTCAGTGTCGCGGTACCGGCGGGCTGGCACTTCTTCGCTGCTGGGGTCGCTCCTCGGTCGATGCCATACGCAGACCCGCTGGTCAGGATCGTTGTCGCATCAAGCCGCGTGATCGCTTTCCCGAGGGGCTGCAAGGCCGAGACGTTCCGGCTCAAGCGTCGCGCTGTGGGCTTGATGGTCGTCGAGTGGCGGCACCCCTCGCCCGGTGCGGTCTTCCCTCCGCGGCCACATCGCTTCACGGCGAAGAATCTTCCGATCCGGAGTCGCAGGGTCGAGTGTTGGCCGGGGCCGGGCGGAGGCATCGAGTTCACATCGAACCGCCGGGACTTCGCTGCATATCTCCTGTTAAGCCCTGATGCGACTGCTGCTCTTGCCGCCAAGGGGCGCGCAGTTCTGGACACGCTTGTCGCTGCTCACCGCCCTTAGCTCGCGGGTCATTGCGGAACAGTGGCCCAGGCGAGGGAATAGCTGCTAGAGACCAACCTCTTCGAGTACACCGTAGGTATCCCGCCCGAGGGAGGGCCCGCGTCCGCTAATCGGGGTCGACGACGGCGCTGGGTCGATGCTGTGTGGGCGGCTTCGCCGGTCGCAGCTGCCGTCCGAGCTTGGTGCGGGCCCGGTGGAGACGCACCCGCGCGCGGTTCGCGGAGATGCCCATGACGCTAGCGATCTGTCCGGGCCTGAGGCCCTCCCATGCGGTGAGGCTCAGGATCTCGCGGTCCTGCTCGCTCAGTCGGCCGAAGGCCCGAAGGGCGAGGTGCGCGCGCTCGTCGTTTGTCGCTTCGGCCGTCTGCTGAGCAGCGTGCAGTTCGGCGGCGAGGCGTTCGGCGAGCGCCTCGGTCGTGCGGCTGCGGCTCGCCCGCTTCTTGAGCAGGTTGCGTGCAACGCCGAACAGCCAGAGACGTGCCGCGTCGCCGGCAGGGATCACCTCCAACCTGCGCCAGGCGATGAGGTACGTCTCGGCCAGGAGATCGGCCGCCTCGTCGGGATCCCCCGCGCGGCGGGTGAGGTAGCGAAGCAGATCGAGTCGCGTTCGACGGAAGAGGTCCTCGAAGCGCGCGGCGCGGTCGTCTTCCTCGGGGCGCCTCACGGCTGCGTCGCGGGGGGCACGGTCGCGGTAGGAGGCTGAGCGGGCCCGGACGGCGACGAAGCTCGCGCCGCCCGCGCCTGAGCGGACTCGCGTGCACGGATCACCGGGTCGTAGAGCGAACAGCGGCCGTCGCCGTAGCGGTTCGCGAGCAACCGCTCGACTTGGGCGCGGTCGCCGGCGAGCACGGCAGCGCGATAGGGGAGCAGCCAGCCGAAGAGCGTGCCGGTCTCGGCGCCTGGATCGTTGGGCGCGGACGGATTCGGGTGCGGGTCTTCATCCGTCACCGCCTTCCAGTCCGGCGCCTGCGCGATCGTCTGTGACGCGGTCGCCGCCCCCGCGCTGTCGCCCGCACCGACCGCCTGGTCCCAATCCCGCACCCAGGCGCAGAAGGCGCTCATGGCGAACCAGCCATGCAGTGCGCCCGAGCTGACTTGCCCGGACGGATCGCTCGCGTCTCCGATGACAAGTTCGCGCCAGCTTCCGTAGCCGGGCGGATACGGGATGTCCGCTGAGATCTGGAGCGCCACGCTGCGAAAGTCGGGCGCAGCAGGATTGAGCTCCTCTCCTGGGCCGCCCATCGGCACCTGCGCCTTGGGCACAACCTTTCCTGTGTGCGCGCTCAGCACCGCCCCGGCGGCGACGCCCCCGCCGATCACGATCATCGCCGCCGCCACTCCCAGGGCGAGGAAAGGGCGAGTGAAACGGCGAGGCGGACTCGCGGAGACGGGCAAGGCCATGATCGCCGCCCCAAGCTCGTCGAGGGCGGCGTCTACCGCTGGCGCCGTCAGCGCGATCCCGTCCGCCGGGTCGTTCGCCTCTAGGAGCCTGGTGATCTCCCTCCCTGCATTCCGTCTGGCACGCACTGCGCCCTCCTCGTCCGGGGTTCACTACTACATCCCGAAGCGAGGTCGTTTCATTACACGCTTCGAATCGCGACGGCCGGCCGCGTAAGTTCGGGCGCCGCTCGTGATGCTGGCCGCGTACGGCTAAGAAGAGCTCGTCTCACGCGCACCGGCTCAAAGTCATTCCGGGAACTCTGGCTCAGGCGAGTGAGCCGCTAAAGAAACGGCGGCGTTCTAGCCTCTTCTTCACAGTGGACGAGACGGCCGTGGCGATCGAGCGCCTCTACCGGGATCGCTACGTGCGGTTCCGGAACGGCGTCGCGCCCGTCGCGGGGAGCTACGAGGCCGCGCGTGACGCGGTGCAGGAGGGTTTCGCGCGGGCGCTGCGTTCGAGCGGTCAGTATTCCGGCCGGGGATCGTTGGAGGGCTGGGTCTGGCGGATCGTGCTTCGTACCGCGCTCGAGCAGACGCGGCCGGGAGGTGAGGTCCCGCTCGGCGAGGTCGAAGCCACGCTGGCCGAGCCGGAGCGCGATCTCACGCTCACCGCCGCGGTGCGGGCGCTGCCGCCGCGCCGTCGGCTCATCGTCTTCCTGCGCTACTTCGCCGACCTGCCGTACCAGACCATCGCGGAGGCGCTCGAGCTCGACGTCGGCACCGTCGCCGCGACGCTGGCGCAGGCGAGGCAGGAGCTCGCTGTGATCCTGGACAACGAAGGAGTCCGACCATGAACGAGACGATCGATCAGATGATCCAAGCCCGCTTCGACGCGGTCGCGAATCAGATCGACGACGGCGAGTGGAGGGACGTGCTCGCCCGTGCCCGCGCCGCACACTCGCCGGTTCGGCGGCGCGATACCGCGCTGCGAGGGCGCGCGCCGATCGGCCTCGCGCTAGCCGGCGCGGTTGCGGTCGTGGCGCTGACGGTCTCCGCCGCCGCATTCGGCTGGCCGGGTGCCTTCGTCGACTTCTTCAAGGCGCGGCCGGCGCCGGAGAGCGTCGAGGCGTTCTTCCGGGCCCACGACGCCGCGCTGCCGCACGGCGTTAGCCCCAACGCGACGGTGGGCCAGGCCCGTGAGGTGATGACGGCGAGCTTCGACGCGAACAACGCCGCTCCGACGAACCCGACGGAGCACACGCTCTACGTCGCAGCGAGGACGGACGGGGGCTTCTGCTTCCTCTGGACGGATTACGGCGGCGGCTGCGCCGACCCGGAGGATGCGGCGGCGGCCACGACTGATCCGGGGGCCCGTCCGCTCGGCGTCGAGTGGCTCGCCGGCGACTACGCGACCTTCACCGATGGGTACGTGCGCGGCGAGGCGCAGACCGTCGAAGCCCGCTTCGCCGACGGCTCGAGTGTCAGCATTCCGGTCACCTGGGTCTCGGCTCCGATCGACGCGGGCTTCTTCGCCTACGTCGTTCCGCCCGCTCATCAGACGACCGATAACGCTTTGTCGTCCGTCGTCGCTCTCGACGGAAACGGCAAGGTCGTTGGACAGGACGACATCGGAGTGACGAAGCCGCTCGACCAGGACGTCCTGCAGACGCTGCCCGACGGGACGAAGTACTCGTTGCCGCGCCGCGCGCAGGCGGCCCGGGCCCGCGAACCCTTCAGCTTCCGAACCACGAGCGGCGCCCATGCTTACCTCTGGGTCATACCCCGCGCGGGTGGCGGCTCCTGCTACCTCTTCGGAACTGGAGCCGGCGGCGGATTCGGCTGCTGGAGGCCCCGTGAGCTCGCGCAGCTGCCCGCGGTCAACGGCGGCGTCTACGGGAACGGCGGCGTCTACTTGGCCGAAGTGCGGTCGGGCATTGCCAGGGTCGAGTTGCGCTACGCGAACGGCCGGACCGAACGGCTGACACCGGTCGACGGCCACCTGCTCCATCAGATTCCCCCCGCCTACCGCAAGGCGGGCGCACGGCTCGTGGCGACTGTGGGCCTGAGCCGGAGCGGCAAGCCTGTCTTCACGCAGCGTCTCCAGACACGATGAGGCCATGCGTCCGCGCATGCAGCGGTGGTGGGGCCGGCCCCACCACCGCTCGTCTACGCCGACATTCTCGGTTCCGTGGGTCACGGGGGAACTGACTCCTCTCGCTCCAGCGTGCGCGACCGCGGACCGACCTTAGGAGCAAGTCACGGACAGGTCCCTGTGAGGCCCTGTAGGGCGAGTCGGTTATCCCCTATCGCAGACGACACTCTTCGCGTTCGCGTTACGCGCGTGGAAAGCGCAAGGCAGGGCATCCATCCAGTAGCAGCGTGACGTTTTGCGCGCCGGGCGTCGTATCTTCCGTGACATGAAGGCGTTAGCTGGCGCAGCAATCCTCGTGGCGTCGACGCTCGTGCTGTCCGCCTGTGGTGGCAGCCATCGGGCGACATCCGGCGGTCCCCGCCGCCTAGTCGCGGCGACGCTGCCTGCTCCACTCATGAAGCGGCTTGCTTCTGAAGCTCGAGGCGCAGCCAGATCGCTCGGAGATCCTTCGGTGAAGACCGTGCAGGTGTACGGGCCGGATTCCCGTTATCTGCTCGTGAAGGACTCGTCGGGCGACTTGGTGCAGAAGGTCGCGAGTGAGCGAAAGGGGTTCTATCTGATCGTCCTGCACGGTCATTTCGTCTGCCGTGGGTGCACTGGTCCGTCGGCCAAAGCGAAGCCTGCCCGAGGCAAGATCGCGACGGAGGTCTGGTCGTCGAAGACGGGACAGACGGATTTCGGTCTGGGTAACCGGCCGGTCGCGATCTCTCACCTCAGAGGTCCTACCGTGGTAGCGCTAGCTGCCTCGGGCTCGGCGCGAACCGATCCCTCCGGCCACGTGTCCGGCCTCCAGTTCACTTATCCGCGGCGGTATTACGTGCGTCGATTCGCGAGCTGCAGCTTTGCGGTCACGGGTGATCGCAAGGGCGGCTGCGATCGCGGCGTCGTGATCGCGAGTTATCCCTTGAAGGCGCAGCCGGAGATCGGCGGGTCGGGCGCTCACTTCTCGTCGAAGGGCGTCGCGCTCGAGCTGTATCGACCGCCGGCAGATAACGGGGTGGCGAACGTGAAGCTCGGTGAGCGCAGATTGTCGCTGTGGCAGTTCAACGCGGCAGGCGAGGGGCTCAATCTTCCCGGAAAGAAACCTCCGCCTCCCGAGCAATGGGGCGCCTGGTTCCGTGTCAACGGAGCGAGCTATTGGGCGATCGCCTGGGTCGGAATGCATGCGAAGAAAGTCGACCGCGCGACGCTCGCCGCCTTGATCAACTCCGTCCACGCACGCGGACAGACGCCACAAGCCCCTTCACCCAAGCCAGCGCCACAAGTCACCCGAGTCCTGTGTGGCGGAACCGCGAGCAGCCCCCGAGTGCCGCCCGACGCGCTCGCGGGTGGTTCTGGCTCCGGTTCGTATCTGATCTGCGCGCAGGTCTCTGGCCGCAGCTGCCGTGTCTGGACGCGGCTGATCGGCGCGCCAGCGGCGGACGTCCGTCAACGGCGCTACCAGGTGCGCGCGAGCTTCTGCGCATATACCCGCCGCTTTCTGAGTCGCGACCCTCGCGGCTATTCCGTGCAGCCCGCGAGGCCCGGTCTCACAGCGCTCCTACGGCATGCCTAGAGTTCTCAGCCAGTCCGTCCGGAAGTTCGAAGTGACACGCCTTCGCGGCATGACGAGAAGGCGCCGAGTCCTCGCTGCGGCTCTCGTCGCGGCGGTGATCGCCGGGGCTATCGTTGGCGGAGTTGCTAGTAGAGGCGGCGCCGCAGCCCTACCGACTTCGCTGAGGCGGGCGAAGGATGTTGATGCTGTTGTCGCGCAGGTGCAGCGGAGCTTCGGCGACCGGCGGATCGTCTCTGCCTCCGTCGAAGGGTTGCTCCTCATCGTCACGCTCTCGGTTCCGCATCCGAGCGATGTCGGAGCGGCTGACACGTACGAGAACAAAGCGGTGTTCGAGGCTCAGGTGCTCGGCCATGCTGTCGCCGACTGGCAGCGTGCGCACGGGCAACATCCGATTACGACCGTTCGCTATCGAGACACCAATGGTCGATCCCTCCTGGGGTGGTCGCTGAAGGGCGACCCGATCGAGAGTGATCCGAACGTTTCTCCGCTCGCGCCGGGAACGTGCGACTCAGCGGCGACGGCGGCTGCCGCCGGGCAAGCTTCGCTCACGCTCGACTCCGCGAAGACGCTCCCCTGGATCAACGGGACGTGCGTCTTCGTGTTCCGGACTGCTGATCCCGGTGCTGGATCTGCTGCAGCAGCCGACATGCTTCAGCGGATCATCTTGAGCATCGGCCACCCTCCGAACGTGCGCCCTTGGTTCTTCGAGCTCGATGCCAAAAGCAGCAACTCGGGCCTCACCAACGCAGGCTGGATGCCCGACGGAGACGGCTTCACTGCAGCGAGGCCGGGCCTCACCTACCCGCTCGCACACGGATAGCGGCCAGCCGCGAGGCTGGCGCCCGAGATTTAACTGCGGCCGCAGACGAGTCGCGCGGCAAGCGGCTTCCTTCCAGCTGAACCGACTGCCCATCCAGCGCCACGCCGTGGGATCGAGATGGCTGCCAGCGTGAAGCCGCTCGGGCTTTGCGACTCGGCCCACGCAGTTCCATTCCAGCGTTCGACCAACGTCGATTGTCGGGGTTGTTCACCCTGGTCACCGACCGCCCAGGCACGTCCATTCCGAGCCGCGACACCCCCAAGAAGACTCCGCTTGGCAATCTTGGGCAGCGAGGCACGAGACCAGCTCTGTCCATCCCAGTGCAGAACGAGGGCATGGTCGCCGCCGCCGCCATAACCGAGGATGTGTCCGCTGCCCCAACTGCCTGCCGCCCAGGCATCGTTGGAACGGTCAGCCGAGACTGAGAAGAGATTGTCGTTGAGAACGCCGTTGCCCGCACGGACGCTCGGACTTGGCACGATCTGCCAGCGTTGTCCGCTCCAGTGCTCGATCAACGTCCCCGCGGCAGGCTTCCCGTGGCGGACGGTGGCTCCTCGCCCGCCGACGATCTCGTAGCCGACGGCCCAGACATCCGAGGCGGAGCGAGCGCTCACAGCTTCAAAGCCCGCATCTTGACGCGACGCAACTACGGGAGGATTCGGTGTCGGAACGACGCTCCAGCGTCTTCCGTTCCAGTGCTCGACGAGCGTCTCGGCGCGGGTTCCGGCACCTTGCCACTTCGAACCCACGAGCCAAGCGTTCCGCGGTCCAACCGCGGCGACCGCATGGAGGATGCTGCGGCCAGGAACGCGTGCCGTCCTGACCTTGCGCCACGTATATCCAGTCCAGTGTTCGACCAGATGGTCGCCGACCACCCATGCGTCGTTGTTGTCGGAGGCCGATACCGACCAGAGGTCGGCGTTCGGCAACGGTCGTCCCACCAGCTGCCAGCGTCGCCCCATCCACTCCTCGATGAAGGCGCCGCTCGGGCCTGCCTCCTTACCCGTGTAGTAGCTACCGATCGCCCATGCCCTTCCGGACCGCGTTGCCGTTACCGAGTTGAGGGCGTTGAACAGATTTTGGTGTGGCTCCTCCACTGCAGCCGTCCGCCAGCGGCACGACGCAGCAGGAGAAGCAGCGGAGCTGCCCGCGACGGCGAGCAACGGAACGGCGGCGAGCAGGAGAACGACCAACCACCGATCGAGGTGCATGCCTCTCCTACGTGCGACCGCTCGAACGGAGTCCCGAGCGCCGAGCGTAAGACCGACCTTGTCGCGGGCGAGGACGCCGTTCTGTTCAGTCGCTCATCTCACCTGGCGAACCACGCCGCGCGGCGAGACCGTCCAAAGGTGACCGCCCGAGACTGCCAGCGCCGTACCGGCATGCGCTCGGAAGCGGGCGACAACCCGGCCGGTACGCGGGTCTACGCGCCCTACGGTTGCTCCTCCGAGTCTTGCGACCCAGAGCGAGCCGGCCCCGGTTGTGGCCACCACTCGGCCTGACGGAAGAGACGTGATTCTTTCGACCCGGTTGTGGTTCGCGTCGATCCGAGCGAGCAGGTTGCGTTGCGTGAGCGCGCCCCCGGACGTCTTGACGCCGAGAACTAGGACCTGACCGGCCAGCGGGAAGACCTGCACTGCGTCAAACCGGCCCGTCGCCAACGGCACGCGAATCTTGGCGCTGATCCGATTCGCTCGCTGGTCGACGCGATAAACACCGGCCAAACTCTCCGCCGACCAGGCGCCACCCGTGTCCGCTGCTATTCCGCCAACCGGGTCGCCGAACGCGTCCGGGGGCATGCGCAGGCTCGCCACGGCACGGTGCAGCCGCAGGTCTGCGCGAACGACCGCGCCGCGGTCGCTGACGACCCAGACGGCGTCTCGTCCCACCGCAACCGCCTCTGGGAGAAAGGCGTTATCGCGCGCTGAGAATCGAAACGGAAGCTTGAGCTTGAGCGCGCCGACGACCGCCAGCGTGTGGAGATCGAGTCGGCGAATCGTGCCGTGCTCGAAGTCGGTCGCGTAAAGGCCACCCGCCCCGACTGCAACGGTGTCCGGTCGCGGAATCTTGGCCGAAGCGACAACTCGTGCGTTCCGTGGATCGATGCGGATGATGCGACCGATCGAGTGACGAGCTTCTCCCGTGCAGCCGCGATCGCAGGTCAGGACCCAGAGCGAGCCACGAGCCGCCAGCAGTTGCAAGGGTGTTCCGCCAAGCCGGAGCGCCAGCCCCAGGTCGCGTCCCTGCGATGCCGGGGCGGCGGCGACGACGAGGAGGAACGCGCCGACAATGGAGGTGGCCCAGCGAAGCATCCACCCGGATTACGCCGCCGTCCCGGAAAACGGTCCCGGAGCGCGCCGAGATCCGCGGGACTTCTAACGCCCTGCCTCCCGTATCACTGTTGGTGGCGTTGCGACGGTTGAGTTTCGGTTGCGCCGTGATCGCAGGAGTAGCTGCTCTATTCGCCGTGCAGCCGTCTGGCGCGACTGCGCCAAATCGGGCGCGTACCGCCACACGGGGCTTCGAAACCGCGCGGACATTTCAGCTGCCAGCCGGACGAGCGTCGCGCACTTTCACGCTTCGCGAGCGAAGCGGCGTCATCCTCATCAACCGGCTCACCGTCCGCCGCGGTGTGCGCGTGACTGCTTACGCCTCGATCCCCCACCTCGCCGGTGCAGGCGTGATCAGCTGGTCCGACCAACGAGGCCGCGACGCATCTCTCTCCTGCCGACACAAAGGGCCGTACGAGATCTGCAACCAAGCCGAAGAGTGGTGTCCCATGCCCAAGGCCACCTGGCATGTGCGTCTCGTCAAGCTCGCCGGGCCAGCTGGCGCGGTCCGGTTCGACTACCTGGTCGCACCACCGCAACGACGAGGCTGAGCTAGCTGCTGATGTCGGCTGCGATCGCCGGGCCAGCGCAACCCGGGCAGTCGACCTCTGGCGCCACAGCTCGTCTGTGGTTTGGGCTAGCGAGCACGTCGCTAACGCGAAGCACACGCGCGACTAAACAAACTGCCGGCTCTGGTGCATCGTTTAGGTGATGACACGAAGCGCTCCGCTCACGCCCGAACTCGAGGCGGTCTATCGGCGACGATACCGACAGTTTCTCCGAGTGGCGACCGCGATCCTTGGCGACGAAGCAGCAGGCCATGACGCGGTGCAGGACGGGTTTGCGCAGGCGCTACGCGTGCAGCGGTCATTCCGGGATGAGGGCTCAGTGGAGGGCTGGGTGTGGCGGATGGTTGTAAACGCGGCTCTGGCTTCACGACGTCGCCGTGTCGCCCGACGCGAAGTTCCCGAAGCGTTCGAGGCCCGGAGTGCGAACGGGCGCAACGCCGATGAGGCGGGTGTTCGTGCTTGGGTCGCGGCCCTGCCTGAGCGGCAACGGCTTGCTGTCTATCTGCGCTACTACGCCGACCTTGACTACCGCGCAATCGCCGAGGCACTCGGTGTCGAGGTGGGCACGGTGTCGGCGTCGTTGAGTTCGGCACATCAAGCGCTTCGGCGATCTTTGGAGGAGGTTGAGCGATGATCGACGTGGAGCCGCTGATCGCTTCCGAGCTGGGGCGGATGCTCCCGCTGCCGGATCGCGGTCGTGCAGATTGGAGTGATGTGCTGCGTCGCGCCGGTTCCGTGACCGCTCGTCGGCCGTTGCGGCGAGTGTTCGTCGCCGCAGTGGCCGTTGGCGCGCTAGTCGGCGTGGGCGTAGCAATCGCTGCGAGCGTCGGTGCGTTTCACGGGATCAAAGCCGCCCAGCATCCGCGCACCGCAGCCGACAGACTCGACCCGGCCGTCGTTGCGTCAATTCGCTTCGACAACAAGCAGCGAGCGCGGCTAACGCACAGCAGACGAGGCCTGCTGGAGCCTGACACCTCGCGTCTAGTCAGGCAGCTCCCGGACGGGGCACGCGTTTTTGCCGTTGCGGCCACCGGCGACGAACTCTGCGTAGTGATGGAGCGAATGCCCCGCCTCGCCAGCAACATGAAGCGCGGGGGCTACTCCCTTGGATGTACGTCACCGCTGACTCAGAAGGTGCCGAGCACCGTTGAGAGCTTCCGGGCATTCAAAGGGCCGCATGGGGAATCGCCTGCCATCAGCTGGGGCATCACTCTCGACGGTGCGACTGCCGTGTCGTTCCCGGCAAACCGCCGCCTCACAGTGACCGTTCCGGTCAAGGACAACGTCTGGGTCTACGTAGGCAAGTGGTCGGCGGCCGTCCGTGGGTTCAAAGTCCACTTCAGAAGCGGGCAGACGCAGACGATCCCCTAGAGCCGCGCAAGGTGGCCACGCTCTCGGCAGTCAGCGATCGGCCATGGCGGTCGCGCCGGCCGCGTTGTCTAGCTGGACGGCAAAGTGGGTCAACAGAAGGTCTCCCAGGTCTCCCGCCTCCTCCAGCCGCGCGATCCCATCGCCGGTGGCGGCATCAAGACGTGCCATCGCCACAGCGTACGAACTCTTGCCCGTCATGAGCGGCCAATGAAGAACCGGTCGACGCTGCACACCGGTCCCAGTCACGCGCGCAGGCTCTTCTATTTGTACGACGGCGCGCGGCGAGGTGAGTGAAAATCAGCAAGGTGAGCGCGGACGAGATCAGCGATCGGCTGTATGCGCTGCCGCCTGAGGAGTTCACGCAGGCGCGCAATCAGGCCGAGCGTGAGCTGCGAACGGCGGGGGATCGGGAGCAGGCAGAACGGGTGAAAGCGCTGCGCAAGCCGACCGCCGCCGCCGGCGCGGTGAACCGGCTCGTCCGCAGCCACCGCGCCCAAGTGGAGGCGTTCCTGGAGGCGGCGGCCAGGCTGCGCGACGCGCAGGTGGCGGGCAAGGGTGACCCCGCCGCGGCCGCGCAGGCAGAGCGGGTCGCACTCGACAAGTTGGTCGCCCTCGGCGGCGAGCCAGTGCGGACGACGCTCCAGGCTGCTGCCGTCGACGACGACATTGCGCGCGACCTTCTCCAGGCCCGGCTTGTCCACGAGCCGGAGCCGGCCGGATTCGGCACCCTGCTCGCTCACGCCGAACCCACAACCGCCAAGACTTCCAGCGCCAAACGCGCGACCGCCACGCCAACCAAAAACGAGCCCCCAGTGAAACCCTCGTCTGCGGAAGCGAGGCCCGCAAACCGACGTACTCCCGCGGCGGGCCGGCCGGACGACAGCGCTGCCCGGGCGCGGCTGCAGGAGGCAAAGGAGATGCTTAGGGCGGCGGCCGCGGAGGAGCGGCAGGCGCAGCGGCGCTGGACGCAAACGCGGCGGGAACTGGAGAAGGCGCAGGCGGCGGTCGAGAAAGCGCAGCGCGAGCTCGCTCGTCTTCGCAGCCGTTAGCTGGTCGTATCGCCTGCCACCGTGTCCGGTCGGGTGCGTGCCTGCACGGCCGGTTGCGATTCGAGCGCAGTAAGACGATCGACCAGCCAGGGCTGGACGGCGGCCGACACTGCCGCCAGGTCCGCCTTGAGGCTGTGGTCACCCGGGACCTCGACCACCGTTCGGTCTCTGCCCGCGGGTGGGATCCCGAATGGGTCGCGCCTTCCTTGCACGACGAGGGTCGGCACCGCCACCGCGTCCAGTTCGGCAAGACGGCTCGGCGCCGCAGCCGCCCCCGAGCGCCGCGGCGGCTGCAACGGGAAGGCCAGACACAGCACCGCGACCGCGTCCGTTACGGCGGCGGTGCGACAGGCGACCCGGGCACCCAAGGAACGCCCACCGACCAGCAACGGCAAGGCGCGCAGCTCCCGCTCGCGCAACCGGACAACCACCGCCAGCCAGGCGGCGTCAAGGTGGCCCGCGGAAGCAGGCGAGCGTCGCCCAGCCACTCGGTAAGGCTGCTCCACCAAGCCGACACTGACACCCTCCGCTTGCGCGACCTCACTCACGGCTACCAGGTCAGGCGCCTCCGCCCCTCCCCCCGCGCCATGACCAAGCAGCAAACCGGCGCGCGGCGAATCGGCAGCATGCAGATAGACCCGTGCCAACCCAGACTGCGACTCCACCTCGAGCACTCGCACCCAAGCAATGCTGCCAGCCTCGATCGATGCGACGCCACGTCCGGGCAACCCGGCGAACTGAGGCACTCGCTGTTAGCGTCGCCCCGGTGGCCAAGGAGATCGAGCTGCGGCGGCACACCGACGCCGACGCGGACATCCTCACCGCCGAGGGATTGACGGCAGCGCTTGCGATCGGCGCACAACTCCGCGGCGGCTACCACCTCGGAGTCTCAAGCGGCGCCCAGCGCGCGACGCAGACGCTCGCCTGCTTCCTCGCCGCCCTCGGCCAACAGGTACCGGGCGGCGTCATGGTCGAACCCGGCCTGCGCTCACAGGTCGAGGACCGCTGGCGCACCGCCTACCAAATGGTCGGCAGCGGCTCACTCGACGCCCTCCGCGAGGCCGACCCCGAACTCGTCGCCGACGACTCGCAGCTCCTCGGCGCCGCGCTCCGCCGCATCTTCGACCGGCTCCCCGACGGCGGCCGGGCGCTCGCCGTCGGCCACAGCCCAACCAACGAAGCCGCCATCCTCGGCCTCACCGGCCAGATCGTGCCGCCGCTGGCCAAGGGAGCCGGCGTCCTCGTCGCCACCCAGGACGACCGGTACCAGCTCGAAGCCCTCGATTGACGCGCCACTCCAGCGATCAGCCCGCGGACAGCTAGCGGACGGGGCACCACCGGGGTACCCACGCATTCGACGACTCGTGACGTCCCGGCGGAGTCTGTGACGCTTCGTGGCCCCTCTCCAAGCTGAAAATTCCTGCAAATCGATGGTTTTACGGCCCCGGGAGGAATCGAACCTCCGCACGCAGCTTCGAAGGCTGCCGCTCTGTCCGCTGAGCTACGGGGCCGAGCGCAAAGAGGGTATCTCGCCTGGTTCCTCGCTACGCTGTGCCGGCTCGGTGGCGGTAGCTCAGTTGGTAGAGCTCCGGGTTGTGGTCCCGGTGGCCGCGGGTTCGAGTCCCGTCCGCCACCCTTGCCCGAAGCGCCCGTTTCGAACGGGTTGAGATTTGTGGCGGCCGCACGGAGGCGCTGAGAGAGAAGTCTCGGCAGATGGCGGCGCTCTTCGTCTGGCTCTGGATCGTCGGCGGCTTCCCGGCCGCCATCCTCGGCGAGGTTGTGCAAGCGGAGAGTCCGCGGATCAGAAGGGCAGGGCGGATCTCCTCTGGCGGAAGCATCGCTCAGATATGCGACGCGTGCTCCGGGACTTGCGACCGCCTGAAAGGTCTTACGACCCAACGCGTCAGGGGTCCTCTCCGGACACTCGCCCGGGCGAGGACCCCCGTCGCGGGAGGCCAAGGCTACGTCGTGAGCGCTTTGGCTTTGAGCTGGTCGTACTCCGCCTGCGTGATCGCGCCGGACGCCAAGAGTTCCTTGCCCTTGGCGATCTCATCCGTGGCGGAGCCGGACGACGCGACCGACCGCACGTAGGTGTCCATCTGGGACTGCTGAGCCTGCGCCCTCTGCTGCGCCCGCTCGCCCATGCTCTTTCCCTGAGTGATGAGGTAGATGAAGATTCCGAGGAACGGAAGGATGATCACCAAGATCGTCCAGCCCGCCTTCCCCCAGCCGCTGATGTCGTGCCGGCCGAACAGGTCGCCGAAGACGCCGAAGAGCAGCCAGAAGAACAGAATCCAGCAGAAGAACACGAGCATCGTCCACATGACGTCGCCGAACGAGTAGGCAGCTAGCACAGTTACTCCTTGGTTGTTGGGTAGTGACAAGACCATGCACAGCAACGCGAACCGAGTCAAGTGGTGGACACCCCCGGGGGCGCGGGCATCCACACGTTCCCCGAGCCTCCACCAGACTCTACGCGGAGCGGGAAGGCCACTCACGGTCGAGAACCGCGTAGATGAGCTCGCTCTGCCACTCACCCTTTACCCACTCGTTCTCGACCAAGTGGGCCTCGCGCCGCATCCCGAGCTTCTCGAGCACTCGAGCCGATGCGGTGTTGCGAGCCTCCGTGCGGCCGATGACCCGGTGGATGCCCGCCGCGGAGAACGCCCAGTCGACCAGCGCGCGTGCGGCCTCGGTGGCGAACCCCTTCCCCTGGCAGCGCGGGTCGAACGTGAAGCCGATCTCCGCGGTCCGGTCCCGCTCGCTCACCCAATGGAGCCCCACATCCCCGACGGCGAGTAGGGATGCTCGCTCGACGACCGCGGCGCCGAGCCAGTCACCCTCACTCGCCCAAGCGGTCGCCGCCATCTTCCGGGTCAGGAGGTCTCGTGTCTCTTCAGGTGACAACGGCTCTTGGTAGAGGTAGCGGGCGACCTCGGCATCCGACCGCATCGCGTACATCGCCTCGAAATCCGCGGCGACGAACGGCCGCAACATCAGCCGGTTCGTCTCGACAGGCCAATCAGGCGACACGTTCCACGCTAGCCGCCCTGGCCGACCAGAGGGAGTTCGACAACGAGGCGGCGGCGCGGCCCCGTTGCGCCCGAAGACCTTCGCGATCGAAGCTCTGCAAGAGATGAGGCTACGACGCCGCGTACGTGCGGCGGAGATAGTCCAGATACGGCTGGGCCGCGATCGCGGAGCCGGTTGCACGCCGTAGCGTCTCCTGCGGCGAGAACTTGCGGCCGAACACATGGATGTGCTCGCCGAGCCACTCGCGCAGCGGCGCGAACTCGCCGCGGCCGACCTGCTCCTCGAGGTCGGGCAGGTCGCGCATTGCGGCCTCCCAGATCTGCACCGAGGCGACCGTCCCGATCAAGTAGGTGGAGAAGTAGCCGATCGACCCGCCGGACCAGTGGACGTCCTGGAGCACGCCGTGCCCGTCGTCGGGCACCTCGACGCCCAGGTAATCCCACATCTTCTCGTTCCAGCGCTGCGGCAGGTCGCGCAGCTCGACGCGGCCCTCGACCATGTCCTGCTCGAGCTCGAAGCGCAGCATGACGTGCATTCCGTACGTCACCTCGTCGGCCTGGATGCGGATCAGGCTGGGCGTGACGGCGTTGATGCCGGCGTGGAAGCGCTCGAGGTCGACGTCTCCGAACTGCTCGGGGTACGTCTCTTGGAGACGCGGATAGAAGAGCTGCCAGAACGGACGGCTGCGGCCGACGAGGTTCTCCCAGAGCCGGCTCTGCGACTCGTGGATCCCGAGCGAGCAGGGACCGCCGGTCGGCAGCCGCTCGAGGTGCTGCGGTTGCTGGTGGCTGTAGAGGCCGTGGCCGTACTCGTGCATCGTCGAGAAGAGCGACTCGAGCGAGTCCGGGTGGTAGTTCGTCGTGATCCGGACGTCGTCGCGGCCGGCGCCTGACGCGAACGGGTGCTCGGTCGGGTCGATCCGCCAGCTGTCGGGCCGGTGGCCGAAGAGCTCGGTCACCTCGTAGGCGAGGTCGCGCTGGCGGTCGGGCGGAAAGTCGCCGTGCAGGAACGAGGTGTCCACCTCCCGCTCCCGCAGCTCGCTGATCAGCTCGACCAGCGGCTGCTTCAGCTCCTCGAACAGCGTCCTGACCTCCGCGGTCGTCGTCTGCGGCTCGTAGTCGTCGAGCAGCACGTCGTACCGCTCGGCCGCCCCAGCGCCGCCGGAGGCGGCGTGGTCTTCCTGCCGGGCGTCGTCGGCTTCGCCGACGACGCTTCCAGGTCCGTCCGCGACGCAGTCGACGTACTCGAGCTTCAGCTCGACGATCCGCTCGAGCGACGGCAGGAAGGAGGCGAAGTCCGACTCCGCCTTCGCCTTCACCCAGACGGGCCGGGCCTCGGCGGCGGCGTGGGCCATCGCCGCCCGCAGCGACGCCGGCACGTTCACCGCCTTCTCGTAGTCGCGGCGCACGAGCGCAATCAGCGCGGCGTCGTCGGAATCCGGATCGAGCGAGTCCTCGAGCGGGCGCAACTCCTCCAGCATCCGGCCGACCTCGGGATCGGTGAACCGCTCGTGCATCAGGCGGAGCAGCGTCGCGGACTGGTCGGCGCGGTGTGCGGTGCCGGCGGGCGGCATCATCGTCTGCTGATCCCAGGAGAGGAGGCGCGCGATCTTGCCGAGGTCCATGACCTCGGCCAGCCGTTCCTTGAGCTGCTCGAGCGCGTCCGCCATCGGCGGCAATCTAGCGGTCTACCCTTTGCGCACGCGCCCGTAGCTCAGTGGACAGAGCGGCGGACTTCTAATCCGCGGGTCGGAGGTTCGAATCCTCCCGGGCGCACTCGGAGTTCACCTGACTGGAGACTCGCGGACGTGGTGAAGGACGCGTCATCGTCGGGCCGGATCAGCCACACTTCCGTGATGGCCACCGGCCTGACAGTCGGCGGCGACGTCGAGGGGGCTCTGGACCACGTCGGCGTCCCGAGCTACGTGCTCGACACGACGGGAGACGTCCGCTGGAACAATCCTGCGGCCGAGCGGCTGCTCGGGGACATTCGCGGTCGCCACTACAAATCGGTCGTCTCGCCCGAGGACAGCCGGCGCGCCCGCGAGCTGTTCGCCCAGAAGGTGATCGCCGCCGCCCCGGCCACAGACTCGACCGGCGTCCTGGTCTCGACCGCCGGCACACACGGGTGGCCGTCGAGCTCAGCTGGGCGCCGCTCATGAACGGCGAGGGTGTGGTCGGCATCCTCGGCCTGATCGAGGAACAGCCGGGCGACAGTTCCACCGCGCCGCCCGCGCATCTCACCCCCCGCCAGGTCGAGGTGCTCGGCGTCGATTCCCGACTGGAAGCCGTCGCCGCCGCTCGGTCGGCGTCATAGCCCGACCGGGATCATCGGGCCGGTGACGCGGTTGCCTGCTCGGCGCGCTCGGCGGCGCGGCAGCCCTCTCGGGGTGCTGTTCGCGCATCACCGCGAGCACGAGCCGCACCACGTCGTGATGCTGATGCTCCTCGCGGGCGCGCTCTCGCTGATCGCGACGATCTTCGTGGCCGGGGCCGCGGGTTACGCCGCCGTCGCGTCGCACCTCAAACACGCGGACACCTACTGGTTCCCGTTCGCGATCGCCGGAGCCGTCGCCGCCCACGTCGGTTACACGGTGGCCTACCGAGAGGTCGCGAACATAGGACGTGAGGTCCGGCTCGGACGCCTGCGGGCGGCCGCGATCGTCGCCGCGGGGTTCGGCATGTTCTTCCCGCGCGGCGGGTTCGCGGTGGATCTCGAGGCCCTTCAGGACCTCGGCGTCCCGCAGGACGAAGCACGGGTCCGAGTGCTCGGTCTCGGTTCGCTCGAGTACGCCGTTCTCGCAGCGGGCGCGTGCATCTGTTCGATCCTCCTGCTCCTGAACCACTGGCCTGCGCAGCGGGCCGTGACGCTCTCTTGGACGATCGGCGTCCCCGCGGGCACAGCGCTCGCACTGCTCGCCGTCCGCTACCGAGAGGTGATCTACCGCGCACGCATCGGCAGAATGCTGCGGCCGGCGCTCGAGGCGATCGCGGTCGTCGGGAGGATCCTCGCGGAGCCGCGCCGGCACGGTGCTGCCGCGTTCAGCGGGATGGCCTTGTACTGGGCCGGCGAGGTGTTCGTCCTCTGGGTCTGTCTCGCCGCCTTCGATCAGGTCACGCCCTCGGTGGCGGCGGTCGTGGTCGGCTACGCGACCGGGTACGCCCTGACGCGGCGGACGCTCCCGCTCGCGGGCGCGGGCGCCGTCGAGGCACTCCTACCGTTCGCGCTCGTCTGGGTCGGCTATAGCCTGCCCGCTGCCGTCCTCGCTGTCTTCGCGTACCGCGTCTTCAACCTCTGGCTGCCGCTCGGCCCCGCGGCGATAGGGCTCTACCACCTGCGACGCCGAGCGCCCGAGGGCCCGGGCTCGCTAGCGGCGGACGCCGAAGTCGGTGGTGATGATGATCACGTGCCTCCCGCCGTAGACGCCCGGAGCCCGGGGGACACCGACGGCTGAGACCCCTATCTGGCGCCACTGGCGAGACAGCAGATTCGCCAGATGCGGAGGACTCGCGATCCACAGTTGCATCGCGGCAGCAGCGCCCAGGCTCTGCGACTGCCAGATGAGGTTCTCGCCGACCGACCAGTAGGAGAAGTTGGTCGCGGGGTAGTAGTGCTGGATGCGCCGCCAGAACACGGTCCCGTCGGCCGAGGAGTGACCGAAGTAGCCCCGCCGGCCCATCTCGAGCGAGTGCCGGCGCGCCGACCTGTCGAGAGCCGCCGACTCGCGCAGCGCTACGAGGCCGTGCGCTGCGCGGAACCGATTCACCGCGATGAGCACCTGATGGTTCAGCGTCGGGAGGTTCCTCTCCGAGCGACTCGTCGCGAACGCCGAATCGGCGAGGAACGCGGTCGCGACCAGCACCGCGAGGGCGAGGGAGAACCGGAGTGCTCTGCTGCCGCTCACGCGGACACGGTTGCGGTTGTCGGGAAGAACCGCCATGGGCCGTTCGGCGCAAGTTCGCGCAGCAGTGGTCCTACTCCTGCACTGGTTTCAACCCGACCCACCTCCGGCGGAATGGCACAACGATGTCCCTCCGAAGCGTTTCGCTCGAGCAGGAGGTGGCGCTGCCGGACGGGCGTGTCGTGGCGGTTCGGGTCGGCGTGGCCGAGGACTCCTACACTCCGCGCCGCGACCTGGACACGGTCCTGATCGAGCTCTGGGACGAGGGCCGGGGTGAGCACCTCGCCGGAGTCGCGACCGTCCTCTCCGCCGACGACGTCGATGCCGCCCGGGCACTCCTGCGCGAAGCCGTCGCGGGACTCGGCGACGGATCGCTCGAACCTACCGCCGGCGCGCTCGAGCCGCTAGCCGATAGCGTTCCGCCGCAGTGACCGCCGCCACCCTGCACACGAACCACGGACCCATCGCTCTCGAGCTGTTCGAAGGCGAGGCGCCGAAGACGGTGGAGAACTTCCGCAAGCTCGCCGAGGACGGATTCTACGACGGCGTCATCTTCCACCGGATCATCCCAGACTTCATGATCCAGGGCGGCGACCCGGAAGGAACGGGATCGGGCGGCCCCGGCTACACCTTCGAGGACGAGTTCAACGACCACCCGGTCGTGCGCGGCGCGCTGGCGATGGCAAATGCAGGCCCGAACACGAACGGGAGCCAGTTCTTCATCGTGACCGCGGACGCGTGCCCGTGGCTCGACGGCAAGCACACCGTGTTCGGCCGCGTCACCGGCGGCATGGACGTGGTCGACACGATCTCGGCGGTGGACACGGACTCCGCGGACCGCCCGCGCGAATCCGTCGTCATAGAGCGGATCGATCTCTAACCGCAGCCAGGAGCGGCGGCCCGTACCGGTCGGGTTAAAGATCTGCTGCAAAATGGCCGAACCGACGCTTACATGCGGCTTTCAGATCGCTTAGACATGGCTCATCGACTCCTGCTCTGATGCTCTCGTGCCCGGACTGACGCGACGCCTCCTGCTCGCCGTCCTGGCGACGCTGGCGCCGGCCGTAGCCGCCTCTCCGGCCGGCGCCACCGGGCACTCGACGCACACCGTGAGAGCCGCCCCGAACGTCGGCATCGTCGACATCTACACGACGCTCGGCTACGAGCACGGACTCGCCGCCGGGACCGGGATGATCATTTCGCGCTCGGGAGAGGTCCTGACGAACAACCACGTGATCGCGGGAGCGACGAAGTTCAAGGTCGTCGACGTCACGACGCACACCAAGTACACCGCCACCGTCGTCGGCTACTCCGTCTCGCGAGACATCGCGGTGCTGCAGCTGGCGAACGCCTCGGGCCTGGGGACGGTCAGGCGAGGTGGCGCCATCCCCCTACACGTCATGATGCGTGTCGTCGCCCGCGGGAACGCACAGGGCCGCGGCGGCCCGCCGAAGACGGCGCGGGGCCGGATCATCGCCCTCCACCAGCAGATCATCGCGACGGGAGACAGCGGCGACCCCGAGACGCTGAACAACCTGATCGCCACCGACGCGCCCGTGGTGCCCGGCTATTCGGGCGGGCCGCTCGAGAACAGCCAGAACCGCGTCCTCGGCATCGTGACCGCCGGCTCGACCTCCGGCGTCCACCGCGGCTTCGCGATCCCGCTCACGCAGGCGCTCCGGCTCGCGCGCCAGATCGAGAACGGCAAATCGAGCGCCATCGTCCACGTCGGGCCGACGGCGTTCCTCGGCGTGCTGCTCCAGGATGTCTCGAGCAGCGCCAAGATCGTGTCGGTCGTGTCGGGAAAGCCGGCCGACCTCGCGGGACTCGTCAAGGGAGACGTCATCACCTCGCTCAACGGGGCCACGATCTCGTCGAGGGCGGACGTCCTCAGGGTCGTCCTCTCGCTCGTGCCCGGCAAGGCCGTCTCGATCGGCTGGACGGATACGAGCGGAACCGCCCAGACCGGCACGATCACGCCGATCAGCGGCCCGCCGCAGTAGCGTGCCCCGCCATGAGCACGGCGCTGTGGCGGGATTTCAGCGCCGGTCGATTCGTCCGCCGACGGGCCTAGACTCGGCGCGAGTTGCCGGGCTGGTTCCAGACCTACTTCGAGCACGTTCTCTCGGGCCGTGGCTATCAGTTCTGGTCCGGCATCGGCTCGGACGTCGGTGAGCTGACTCTACTTACCGCCTTCGTCATCTGGATCCGCCAGCGCAACTGCCACGTCAACCGGTGCTGGCGCCTCGCCTGGCACCCGCACCCCGAGCACGGCCACCCTGTCTGCCGCCACCATCACCCCGACTACCGCCGCATCACCGGCGGCAGTCACGACACCCTGGCAAGGAGTCTCTCGACCGCCTCGACTGGAGTAGCCGACGGAGAGGCCGGCGGCGAGTAGCGCGACGGTCGGCCGTCGTCATCTCGGATCCAAGCGTGAGATTTCGGTAAGAATCCTGACGGGCATGGATTGCACCCCTCCGGTGTGCCACGATTAGCACGAAAGGGGAGCAAATGCGCCGTCGTTATTGGGTCATGATGGGCGTCATCGCGCTTGCCGTCGTCGTCGCCGGGAGCGCTGTCGCCGCAACGAAACTCGAGTCACCGAGTGAACAGAGCAAGGCGATCATCAACGATGCGGCGGGCCGTCTACATGTAACCCCGGGCGCGCTCTCCTCGGCGCTCAGGCAGGCGCTCGATGACCAGATCGACGCCGCTGTCAAGGCCGGCCGGCTCACGAAGCAGCAAGCCAATGAGCTCAAGGCACGGATCGACAAGGGGCAGATGCCGCTCGTCGGCGGGCTCGGCTACGGCTTTGGCTTCGGCGGTCACGGCTTTGGCGTCGGCGGTCACGGCTTCGGGTTCGGGCATCGGGGAGGCATGTTCGGCGCAGGCCTCGCCGGCGGGATGCTCGGGACGGGCCTCAAGACCGTCGCCTCCTACCTCGGGATCACGCAGGCACAGCTGCAGAGCGCTCTCGCATCCGGCAAGAGCCCCGCTCAGATCGCGAAGGCGCACGGCAAGACCGCCGACGGCGTCGTCGCCGCGCTCATGGCCGCCACGAAGACCAGGCTCGACGAGGCGGTCACCGCAAAGCATCTCAGCTCTGCTCAGGAGAAGGCGATTCTCAGCAAGATGCAGACCTTCTACACGAGCCTCGTGAACCGCACGCTGCCTGCCGGGTCGCAGAAGATGCCGCACCACGGCTTCCGGTTCGGTTCTCAGCACCATTTCTGGACGCCGTCCGCGGGCATGCACCGGTCGGTCCGGTCGTCCGCCCTCGCGGCGCCACAACTCTAAGCCTCAGAACTGCGGCGCCGCGAGCAGCCTCGGGCGGATGCGGCCTGTCCGCACGGACCTCCGCTCGCTCGACCCGCGCTTGCCGCGCACGGTCTGCGTGCTCGACCTCGCTACGCCCTCCGGCTCGTGCTGGCTTGCCCCCGGAACTGTCCCACCTCTTCAAGGGTGCGCGCCCGTTGCGTGCAAGTATCGGGCGGGTTCGAGTGGTTTCAAGCGGCAAACGCTGAGGAGACCCTGAGACGCGGAAGCCCGCTCCAGTAGCGGGTTTCCGGCCAACCATGCGGGAAGAAGAAGAAGCGGGTGGCGGGAGTCGAACCCGCGTAACTAGCTTGGAAGGCTAGGGCTCTACCATTGAGCTACACCCGCGAGGCGCTGGGTACGGTAGCGAGATGCATCCCTCGGCGGAGGCGATCGGGCTCGCGCCGGTGCTCGCGGTCGGACTGGCACTCGCTTACCGCGGCGGCCCCATCCCGCGCCCGCGCCTCGTCGCCGGAGCCCTCGGCGTCGGCCTCGTCTTCGCCGCCTTCGTCACGCAGCTCGAGCCGCTCGCGAACCACACGTTCCTCTGGGCGCACCTCCTGCAGAACGTCGTTCTCGCGGAGTGGGCTCCCGCGCTGCTCGTGCTCGCGGTCCCGCCGCGACTCGCCGGGCGGGCGGCCGGTTTCCCGCTCTTCCGGCCGTTCGTCGCGCTTCCGCTCTGGCTGGTCACCTACTACACGTGGCACCTGCCCTGGATCTACGACGCGGCGCTCCGCCGCCCGCACTCGCTCCTCCACGTCGAGCACCTGACCTATCTCGCCGCGGGCATCTGCGTCTGGTGGCCGGTCGTGCACGGGAAAGCGTCGGCGGGAGCGAAGGCCGCCTACCTCTTCGCTGCGTTCGTGCTCGCGTCGCCGCTCGGCCTGCTGCTCGCGCTCATCCCTCGCGCGATCTATCCGTTCTACGTCCACGCGCCGCGCACCTGGGGGCCCGGCCCGCTCGCCGATCAGCAGATCGCCGGCGTGACGATGGCGGCCGAGGAGGCGCTCGTCTTCTTCGGAGCCTTCGCGGCCTATCTACTTCGCTTCCTCGCCGACGAGCAGGCGGGGGGGCACTTCAACCCGAGCGCGTCGCCACCAGCAGCCGGCCTTCGCGCAGCTTCCGGCTCCGCTCGGCGTCGGCATTGACGTCGGCACCGAGGAGCAGCGCGATCGCGGCGAGCCAGAGCCACATGAGCATGATGATCACAGCGGCGAGGGAGCCCCACGCCTTGTTGTACGAGCCGAAGTTCGACGTGTAGAAGGCGAAGGCGCCCGACCGAGATCGTCTGCGGGCCGACGAGGAGTGTGAAGACGCCGACCACGACGAGGAGGACGGCGAGGATCGCAAAGAACGTCGAGTACGCCAGCGCCGAGGCGAGCATCGTCCCGTTGTCCTCGAGGAACCCTTGAGGGCGCCGACGAAGATCGCCTGCCAGTCACGGAAGGAGAGATCGCCGAGCCCCGGGTCGTGGAGCCGCGGCTCGTCCCGCTCCGGCTGCACGCTGCCCCGCTGTTCGGATGCCCGCATGGGGTCTGAACGGAAGCGGCCGCGATCCCGGCGCGGAATCGGGGCGGGCAGATTCGAACTGCCGGCCTCCCGGCCCCAAACCGGGCGCTCTGACCAGGCTGAGCTACGCCCCGACGAGACGCAGTCTACGGCTGCTTCGCCGCTACTCCGACTCGATGAGCGTGCGCAGCTCGGCGAGCTTCTCGCCGCGCAGCTCGTCGCGCTCGCCGCGATCGATGCGGGCGAGCAGGTCGCGTACGAGCGGAGCGAGCTCGAGCGGGTTGAAGGGCTTTGTCACGTAGTCGACTCCGCCGATGTCGAGCCCGCGGGCCCGGTCGCGAAACTCCGCGCGCGCCGTGAGGAAGATGATCGGGATCGCGCGCGTGCGGTCGTCCTCCAGCAACTCCTCGGCCACCCGCCAGCCGTCGAGGCCGGGCATCATCACGTCGAGGAGCACGACGTCGGGCTGCTCGTTCCGCGCGAGGTCGAGCCCCGTCGTGCCGTCCGGGGCCTCGAGCACGGAGATCCCCTCGGCCTCGAGGTTGACACGGCAGAGCAGCCGAATCGGCGCCTCGTCGTCGATCACCAGCACCTGCACCTCGCCCCCGTCTGGCACCGGCCGCATATACCCATCCATGTCGCCACTCATACTCGCTCCTCTCCTCTCCCGACAGGATCGGCAGCGACGGCGGGAAGCTCAAATGCGAAGCGAGAGCCCTCGCCCTCCTGCGACGACACCCAGATCCGGCCGCCCATGGCCGTCACGAGGCCGCGAGCGATGAACAGCCCCAGGCCGGTACCGCCGGCGCCGGCACGTAGCTCGGCGGCGGAGCCGCGATAGAATTTGCGGAAGATCTGCTCCTGGTCCGACTGCGGGATCCCGATCCCTTCATCCGCGACGCTCACCTCGACCAGGTCCTGCCGCCGGGTGGCGACGACGGTCACGGTGCCTCCGCCCGGCGAGTAGCGCACAGCGTTCTCGACCAGGATGGCGCACACCTGACGCAGCCTCTCGGGATCCGCCCTTGCGGCAAGCGGCTCTTCGGGTAGCTCGACGACGAAGCGGTGCCCGTTGACCTCCACCCTGGAGGCGATGTCGAGCACCTGACCGACCACGTCACGTACATCGGTCTCTGCAAGGTTGACCTGGAGATCGCCCGTGTCGAGGCGGGCGACGTTGAGGAGCGTGTCGACGATGGACGTCAGCCGCTGCGACTCGGAGGCGATGTAGCGGAGGAACGTCTGCCGTTCCTCCTCGCCGAACATGACGTCCTGGCGCAGGAGCGTCTCGGCGAATCCGTAGATCGAGGTGAGCGGCGTGCGGAGCTCGTGCGAGACGGTGCTCACGAAGTCGGACTTGACCTGTTCGACCAGCCGGTCGCTCGAGACGTCACGGAAGGCGAAGATGCGGCCCGCAACTGCGCCGAGCGGATCGCGCATGACCGCCTCGGTGACCGAAAGCCAGACCTCCTCGCGCCCGCGCATGATCGGAACGAGCCGCTCGCCGCGCGCCCCATCGTCGGTGGACTCGAGGCTCCGCTGCAACACGTCGACCGGGGCGCGGCCGAGCGCGACCGCAGCCGGAACTCCCGTGATCCCTTCCGCAGCACTGTTCCAGAGAACGACCTTGCCGTCGCGATCGGCGGCGACGATCCCCTCTGCGATGTTGGCGAGAATGGCGACCGAGCGCTCCCGCTCGAGCGCGACGCGCTGGTAGAGCTCGGCGTTCGAGAGCGCGGCCGACGTGCTCGCGGCCACGGCGAGCAGCGCCTCGATCTCCTCCTCTCGCCACTCGCGCGGCACGGAGGCGTAAACGGCGAGCACGCCGAGGGTCGCTCCCTCCGTGCCGCCGACCGGCACGCCGAGGAAGGCGGCGTGGCCAGCCTCGAGCATCTGATCGAGGCCGCGGAGCCGCTCGTCTTCGCCTGCGTGCGCGAGCGCGACGGGCGCCCCCGACTGAAGGACGTCACCGGAGAGCCAGCCGCCGGCCGGGCTCCGCGAGCCGAGCGCGGCCTCGGCGCCCTCTCCGTCGGCTGCCGTGACGACGAGCTGCTCGCCGTCGAGCAGGCGGAAGGCTCCCGCCTCCGCGTTGACGACCGCCGGCGCCTGCTGGACGACCTCGTCCAGCACCGCCGCCGGGTCGAGCTCACTCGCGAGCAGCCGACCCGTGCGCGTGAGCTGCTGCGCGAGGGCGCGCGCACCGCGCTCCGCCTCGAACAGCTCGCTGCGCTCGAGCGCGCCGCTGGTGGCGTCGGCCAGGTGGCGTGCAAGCTCGAGGTCGTCTTCGCCGAAGGAGCGCCGCTCGGCGAAGAAGATGAGGACGAGGCCGCGCCCTGCGTCGCGCGGCGCGTCGACCGGCACGGAGATCAGCGACAGGTAGCGATTCGCATCGGCAGCCTCGCGCAGATCTGCCAGTAGCCGCTCGTCGTCGGCGATGGACGAGGAGACGATGATCCGCCCCTCGATCGCAGCGCGGAAGAGCGGGCTCTCGCGGCCCCAGGCCCGCTCGCCCAGGATCTCGCGAAGGTCGGCCGGCAGCTCGTACGTCCCCACCGCCTCGAGTCGGCCACCCGAGGGAACGAGCACGGCCGCCGAGCTTCCACCGACCGCCTCCGCCGCAGCCTGGGCAATCGCCTCGAGCGTGGCGGCGCGGGACAGCGACTGCCCGAGCACCGACGCGATCCGGTAGAAGCCCCGCTGGATCCGCGCCTGGCGTGCGCTCTGCGTGAACATCTCGGCGTTCCGCAATGCGAGCGACGCGAGCCCCGCGAAGGCCCCGAGGATGTTCGCGTCCTGGGCTGCGAACTGCCGCCCCTCGCGCCGGCCGACGCCGAGCACGCCGCGCACCTCGTCGCTCCAGACCATCGGCGCGGTGATCACGTCGGTGAAGCCGTCGTAGGCGGGGTGCGGAACCGGTGCCGAGATCTCGCCGTACGCGCTCGCGATCAGCGGCCGTCCCTCGCGGACGGCGGCGCCGGCCAGGCCCTGGTCGAGCGGGAACTCGAAGCCGAGCAGCGAGCTGTCGAAGCCGTCCAGCGCGACACAGCGGAAAAGGCCGCGCTCGCGGTCGAGGAGGTAGCAGTCGGCGGCGTCGGCATCGAGGAGGTGCGCGAGCTGGTCGGCCAGCCGCTGGAGCACGACCGGCAAGTCGAGCTCGCTGCTGAGCACGTGCGCCGCCCGGAGCAGGGCGCTCTGCTGCGCAAGCTGCTCCTCGTTCCGTTTCAGCGCCTCCTCGAGCGCGACACCGGCGCGCAGCCGTTCGAGCGCGACAGCAGCTTCGGCGGCGAGCGTCTGCATGACCCCGAGGTCCTCGTTCGAGAACACCCGGGGCTCGTCGAGGGTCGCGACCGAGATCACCGCGGTCACGCGCTCCTCCACGAGCAGCGGGACGAACGCGGCGCTCTTGGCTCCCACGGCGTCGACCAGCCGGCGGCTGACGACGCCGGAGCTCGCAGTGTCGTAGACCGTCATCGCCGTCGCCTCGAACACCGCGCTCGCGATTCCCGACGGCTCGTTTCCGAGGTCGAGGCGCAAATCCCGCCACCACTCGACATCCTCGCCGCCCGAACGCGCGAGGTAGCCCGAGGCCTCGCGCGCGTCGTCGGAGACGAAGGTCAATGCGGCGAAGCCGACCCCGAAGAGCTCGGCAAGCTCGTCGAGCAGCGTGCGAGCGACGCCTTCGACGTCTGCGATCCGGGCCAGCTCGTCGGCGACGCGGCTGACGCTCTCGAACTCCCTCGTCGTACCGGCCCGTCGGTCTTGCCAGGCGCCGCGGCGCAGAACGGCAGGCAGGAGCAGTACGGCGGCCGCGGCGCGGCCGAGCGCGCGAACGGTCGAGAGCTCAACTGAGTTCAGCACTGGGCGCAGAGATTGTACGGAGCCGCGTCCAGCCGGGCCGGCGTCCGAGCCCAGACATGGAAAAGCCCGCCGCTCGGGGGGTCGGTGCGGCGGGCTCTCCCGATTGCTCCCCGCGAGGCGTCCGGAGACGCCGCGGTTCGCATCGCCCAGTGCCTGGGAGGGTAGAGACCGTTTGCGAGACGGACAATGGGCCGTCCGGCCCATCTTTGCAACGGATAAAGCGTCGTCGTGAGCGGGCGAGATCGCGTCGCCCGGTTTCTTCTCACTCCCACCTGACCGTTCCACGGCTATCGTGGCCGGGCCGTGGTGAAACGCCTTCTTCTCGCCTCGCCGCGCGGCTACTGCGCGGGGGTAGAACGGGCGGTCCAGACGGTCGAGCGGGCTCTCACGCACTACGGGAGCCCCGTCTACGTCCGCAAGCAGATCGTCCACAACTCGCACGTCGTCGAGGACCTGCGTTCGCGCGGAGCCGTCTTCGTCGACGCGCTCACCGACGTACCCGAGGGCGCAACCGTCGTCTTCTCCGCCCACGGCATTGCCCCGGCGGTGCGCCGCGAGGCGAAGGAGTTGCGCCTGACGACGATCGACGCGACCTGCCCGCTCGTCACGAAGGTGCACGCGCAGGCCCGCCGTTATGCCGAAGCCGGCTACGCGCTCGTTCTCATCGGACACGCGGGGCACGAGGAAGTCGAAGGCACACTCGGCGAGGCGCCCGACGCGATCGTCCTCGTCCAGTCGGCGGAGGACGCCGAGCACGTCTCGCTTCCGGCCGACCAGCCGCTGGCGTACCTCACCCAGACGACGCTCTCGGTCGACGAGACGAGCGAGATCGTCGCGGTGCTGCGCCGCCGCTTCCCGCACGTCGAAGGACCGGCGCGCGAGGACATCTGCTACGCGACCTCGAATCGACAGTGGGCCGTGAAGGAGCTCCTGCGCCAGATCGATCTGCTGCTCGTCGTCGGTTCACCCAACTCCTCGAACTCCCAGCGGCTCGTCGACGTCGCGCGCGCCGAAGGGATTCCGGCTCACCTGGTGGACGACCTGCGGGGCATCGACGAGACCTGGCTCGACGGCTGCGAGACGGTCGGTCTCACATCGGGCGCATCGGCGCCGGAGCGGCTCGTCGCCGAGGTGTGCGCGTGGTTCAGCGCCCGCGGCGCGGAGGTGTGCGAGCAGGAGCCCGTGCACGAGGACGTGAGCTTCAAGCTGCCCGTCGAGCTACGCCGAGCCGAGCGCGCGGCCGCTTAGCCGGGCGAAGAGTTCGCTCTTCGCCCGGGAGCTCGCGAGACCTTCGGTCTCGCGAGCTAGACATGAGGAACTCCGGCAACGGGAGAGCGCGGTCTCCCGTTGCCTCCGTGCTGAGGACACATCGGGGCCGCGGAGGTTCAGACGCTGGTTCCGTCGCGAGCGCGCAGGCTTCGCGTGCACGCTCGCTACCCCGCGGCGGCGTAACGCACCGTTACGCCACCGCCTCGGCGCCGGTCTGGCTCGAAACGCTCAAACGACGGAAGCACCAAAGGCCGAAGGCTAAGACAGCCGCGAAGCGGCGACTTGGCCGCAGGCCGGACCGCGCTCGCGCCGGCCTCCGCCGCGCGCGAGCGCACGACACAAGCCTCCCACCCTCCAGAGCAGCCAAGACAAAACAGCACGAAGCGAGCCGGAAACCGCGCTTTCCGGCTCGCGAAGTTCCTTCTCCTCAGCGAGCGAAGCGCAGCTTCGCGAGCTTTAGTTCATCGCCTGCGACGCGGAGCTCGGTCGCGAGGACTTCGCGCGAAATCCAGTCGCCGTGACGGTCGGCCAGATCGCGTTGTCTCTCGGGCACGGTGAGCTCGATCCGGTCCGTCAGCTCGAGGCCACGCTCCTTGCGGAGCGAGTTGACGAGGTGGATGAGCTCGTACGCCTCGCCCTCGAGGACGAGCTCGTCGTCGAGGCCGAGGTCCAGCGCGACCGTCACGCCGTCGCCCGATGCGACCGCCCAGCCCTCTCGCCCGCCCCGCTCGACGAGCACCTCGTCCGGCTCCAGCTCGCGACCGGCCGCCCGGAAGCGGCCGTCCGGCAGCTCCTCGAACTCGCCCGCCGCGAGCGCCTCGCGCACTGCGCCGAGCTCACGGCCGAGCTTCGGTCCGAGCACCGGCAGGTTCGGCTTGACACGCAGCTCGACCGCCTCTACCGGCCCGAGCTCGACGTCCTTCACGCGCAGCTCGTCTGCGACCTCGTCGAGATGGCCGTCGACGCTCGCGCCCTCGACGACGAGCCGACGCAGCGGCTGCCGCAGCTTGATTCCCGAGCTCGAGCGCGCCTGCCGGGCGAGCTCCACGACGCGCCGCACCGCCGTGATCTCGTCGAGAAGCGCTCGGTCCGGCTCGGCAACCTCGGGCCAGCCGGCGAGGTGCACCGACTCGGGCCCGTCGACGACCAGCGCGCGCCAGAGGTGGTCGGTCATGAAGGGGAGGATCGGCGCGAGGACGCGGAGCGTCTGCACCAGCGCGTACCAGAGGGTCCTCAGCGCGACCTCGTCGCTGTCCCAGAACCGGCGCCTTGAGCGGCGGATGTACCAGTTCGAGAGGTCGTCGAGGTACACCTCGAAGTCGCGCAACACGTCTGGTGACAGCCAGCGCTCGTAGCCGGCAGTCGCGTCGGCGACGAAGGCGCGCGTCCGCTCGACGAGCCAGCGGTCGAGCGGCTCGACTGCGTCCGGCTGGAGGCTCTCCCAGGACGGCCGGAATCCGGCGACGTTCGCGTAATCGACGAAGAACTTGACGGAGTGCCACAAGGTGAGGAGCCTGCGCTTCAGTTCCTCGGCCGTGCCGTAACCGAACAGCAGGTTGCGGTCGGGCGGCTGCGAGCAGTACTGCCACCGCATCACGTCCGCGCCCATCCGCCCGAACGCCTCCTCGGCCGGAATCGTGTTACCCCACGACGCGTGCATCTCGCGACCGCTTTCGTCGAGCATCTTCTCGTAGCCGAGGACACGTCTGAATGGGGCGCCGCCCGTCAGGACGACGGACATGAAGAGCTGCGAGTAGAACCAGAGGCGGATCTGCTCGCGCATCTCGCTCACCCAGTCCGCCGGGAACCACTTCTCCCAGTAGGCGTGATCCGGAAGGTCCGCTTTCGTCAGCCCGCGCGCGGCGCCCGTCGCGTTTCCCTCCTCCACCCACACCGGGTTCTCCCAGCCGAGCGTCGAGAACGGGACGATCCCCGCGTCGAGCCACACGTCGCCGACCTCGATGATCCGTGCGACCGGCTCGCCGCACTCCGCGCAGCGCACCGGCACGCGGTCGATCCACGGCCGCCGGAGCTCCTCCAGCTGCTCGAGCCCGGAGACGGCACGCTCCTCGAGTTCGGCGCGCGACCCGATCACGTTGAGGTGCCCGCACGCGCAGGGATAGAAGGGCAGCGGCAGTCCGTAGTAGCGGCGGCGGGAGATGTTCCAGTCACCCATGTTGCGGAGCCAGTCGTCCATCCGCTTCCCCATGTACTCCGGCGTCCACTCAACCGTCGCGTTCGCGTCGAGCATCTGCTGCCGCAACTCGCGGACCGAGATGAACCAGTCATCAGCGATGCGGAAGATCAAGGGCGTGTGGCACCGCCAGCACTCCGGATAGCGGTGCTCGTGCAGCCCGGCCTCGACCAGAACGCCCTTCTCCTCGAGGTTGCCGATGATCTGCTCTGCGGCCTCGGTGGTCGAGAGCCCGTGCAGCCAGCCGAAGTTGTCGTAGAAGCGACCCGACTCGTCGACCGGCTGGATCACCTCGAGCCCATGCACCTGCGCGAGCTCGAAGTCCTCGGTCCCGCAGCCGGGCGCGATGTGCACGATGCCGGTGCCCTCGTCCATCGAGACTTCGTCCCACGGAATGACCCGGTGGTCCACTTCCGTCAGGTCGTCGAAGGGGCCGCGGTAGGTCCAGCCAACGAGGTCCGCGCCCCGCCGCCGGTCTTCGAGCTCCTCAGTCGGATAGCGCGCGGCCGCAACCCACTCGCCATTCTTCCGGCGGCCGTACTCCGCCTCCGGGTTGACCGCGGCTGCGACGTTCGCCGGCAGCGTCCACGGGGTCGTCGTCCAGACGACCAGGTACTCGCCGGGGCGGTCGAGCAGCGGAAGGCGCACGTATAGCGACGGGTCGGCCCGATCGACGTACGACCCGATCAGCTCGTGCTGAGAGATCGAGGTGCCGCAGCGCGGACACCACTCCGTCGAGCGATGGCCGAGGTAGAGCCATTCCCGCTCGTGGACCGACTTCAGCATCCGCCAGACGTACTCGATGTTCGTGTCGCTGGACGTGAGGTAGTCGTTGCCCCAGTCCATCCACTGGCCCAGGCGAATCGAGCCGCGGGTCAGTGCCTCGGACGACCGCACGACCACGTCGCGGCAACGGCGGGCGAACTCCTCGAGGCCGAAGTCCTCGATCTCGCGCTTCGAGTTGAGGCCGAGCTCGCGCTCGACACCCACTTCGATCCAGAGCCCCTGGCAATCGAAGCCGTTCTGGTACCGCTGGTCGAAGCCGCGCAGCGCTTTGTACCTCTGGAAGACGTCCTTCAGCGTCCGTCCCCAAGCCGTGTGAACGCCGAGCGAGAACCTGTTCGCCGTCACCGGGCCGTCGACGAAGGAGAAGGTCGGTCCGCCGCGGTTCAGCTCGCGGAGCTTCGCGAACGTGCCCTCGGCTTCCCAAAGCGCGAGCACCTCCTCCTCGAGGCGAGGATGATCGGGTTTGTCCGGTAGAGGTTGGAAGATTGGCTTCAGCATCGGGAAGGCAAGTCTAGGCTGAGGCGTTCCTACCATTGGGAGGGCGGGTAGAACCGCCTCCACTCACACTGAACACGGGAAGGAAACGATGACAAACGACGTAACCGACTCCACATTCGAGACCGAGGTCCTGCAGGCCGACAAGCCCGTGCTCGTGGACTTCTGGGCCGAGTGGTGCGGGCCGTGTCACGCGGTCGCACCGGTCCTCGAGCGGATCGCCGACGAGCGCGGCCTCAAGCTCGTCAAGGTGAACATCGACGACAACCAGGATCTCGCGATGCGCTACGGGATCCAGTCGATCCCGAACATGATGCTCTTCGAGGGCGGTGCCCCGAAGGCCTCCGCCGTCGGCGCGATGCCGAAGGGCATGCTCGAGCGCCAGCTCGGCTTCGAAAGCTGAGAGCGCGGCTACGCGGCCGCCGAATGCGGCCGCTCGGTTCTGCGCCGCGCGCCGGTGGCTTCGCCGCCGGCGCTTGCCGCGGAGAGCCGCGCTCTCTGCGCCCTCAGGAAGGTCAGTGGGCTAGTCCGCCGTCTGGGCCGCGTCGCGACCCTCGACGAAGCGGAGGAAATCGGCATGCTTGGCGAGATACGCCTCGAGCTCTCCCAGACCGGCACCCGCCCAGTCCTCCAACCAGGTCTCGGCGATGTCGTCTTCGATCCGGTGGAACCCCCGCTCGCTCATCTTCCGCTGCGGCTCCGTACACGCCGGCGCCTCCGCTCTCTGATGAGCTCCGTCAAGCCTACGCTCATTGATGGGCATGATCGACACGAACCCGGACAATGGCCATGGGCCGTTCGGCTCAACTTCGTGGACGGCCGGACCTAACCGACTCGAGGAGAGGAGCTAGCCTCGCCGCGCCGTTCCGCCACCCAGCACGAGCTCGCCCGGATCGAGCTGCTCGCCGGGTTGCCGGGCGAGACGCTCGCTCGGCTCGGGCAACGCATGGAGCGCACGGAGGTTGCGCCCGGCACCGTCCTCGTACGCGAGGGCGAGTCCGACGACCGTTTCTATGTCCTCCTTTCGGGTGTCCTCGCCGTCAGCCAGCGCGATCTCGGCGCGCGCAGCGTGCTCCGCCCCGGCGATTACTTCGGCGAGGTCGCGCCCGCGATGAGCATCCCCCGAACGGCGACCGTGTCCGCGATGACTCCCGCGGTCCTCGCGAGCTGCGACCGGGCGACGTTCGACGAGCTGTTGCGGCCGCTCTTCGCCGACGATTAGCCGGAGAGCTCGGCGAGGACAGCGTCGCTGAAGGGGGGCCACGCCTCCTTCGCCCAGTCGCCGAACGGCCGGTCGGTGAGCACTCCGCATGCCACCCCCGCCGCGGGATCGACCCAAAGGAACGTGCCGCTCGCGCCGAAGTGACCGAAGGTCCGCTCGGAGTTTCGCCCACCGGTCCAGTGCGGCGACTTCGTGTCCCGCAGCTCGAAGGTGAGGCCCCAGTCGTTCGGCTCCATCCGACCGAACCCCGGCAGCACGCCGACGAGGCCGGGAAACTGGACGGTCGTCGCTTCGGCCAGCGTCTCGGGGGCCACCAGGGTCGGTCGCAGGAGCTCGCGGCCGAGCGTGAGGAGGTCCTCGAGCGGCCCGCGGTAACCGTGGGCGGGCGAGCCGGCCAGGCGCCCGGTGAGGCCGAGCGGCCCGACGACCGCGTGCGCGAAGTAGTCGGCGAAGGGCATCTCCGCCCGCTGCTCGACGAGACGCGCTGCGAGCTCGATGCCGGTGTTCGAGTAGATGCGGCGGCGACCCGATTCGGTGATCGGTTGCTCACCGTCGACCGGCAGCCCGGAGGCGTGGGCGAGGAGGTGGCGGAGCGTCGCGTCGGGCGGCCCTGCCGGCTCGTCGAGGTCGACCGTCCCCTCCTCGAGCGCGACGAGCACCGCGACCCCGGTCAGCAGCTTTGTCACGGATGCCCACGGCAGCTCCGTGCGGCCGGGCCCGTCGATCGCGACGACGCTGTCCGCCCGCGCGACGCCGGCGGCGGCGATGTCCGCGCCCCAGCCTTCGATCGCTCGCAGCGCCTCCACAGCGGAGGATACTAGGAAGGTGGCGCGCGCAACCGTCCCTGCGGTCTCGCCCTTCGCGGACACGGTCGGGTACGCCCGAGCGGTGCGCGACGGGCGCCACGTCTACATCTCCGGAACCGCCCCCGTCGGCATCGAGTCCGACGACGCATACGAGCAGGCGAAGCGTTGCCTCACGATCATCGTCGATGCGCTTCGCGGGCTCGGCGCGGCGCCCGAGCACGTCGTTCGTACGCGCGTCTACCTCGTCGACGCCGCCGACTGGGAGGCAGTCGGGGTCGCGCACGGCGAGGTGTTCGGTCGGCATCAGCCCGCCTCGGCGATGCTCGTGATCAAGGGGCTGCTCGATCCAGCCTGGAAGGTCGAGATCGAGGCCGACGCGCTCCTCCCCGAATGAGGCTCGCCATTCTCGGCCGACGCTTTCTTCCTGCAAACCCAGGGGATATCGTCCCAGCATGAGCGACTCGCTGATCCCGCCCTCGATCACGGGGAAGGGCTCGCACTTCCCGCCCGGCGGCAGCGTGCTCGATCACGCCTTCGGCGCGAGCGACCCGTACACGCTCGGCGTCGAGGAGGAGTACATGCTCCTCGACAGCGAGACGTTCGACCTCGTCCAGCACATCGACACCGTTCTCGCTGCCGTCGCCGGCCACGAGCTGGAGCCGCGGATCAACCCGGAGCTGATGCAGTCGGTGCTCGAGGTGGCAACGCCGGTCTGCCATACGCCCGCCGGGGTGCAGCAGCAACTGCTGCGCATCCGCCGCTACGTCACCGATGTCGCGCGCGAGAAGGGCCTGCGCGTCGGCTCGGCCGGCACGCATCCGTTCTCGCTCTTCGAGGCGCAGCGGATCACGGCCAAAGACCGCTATCGCGCGCTCGTCGACCAGATGCAGTACATCGCGCGGCGCGAGCTGATCTTCGGGATGCACGTCCACGTCGCAGTCGACGACGCGGAGAAGGCGATCCAGGTCGTCAACGGGCTGATCGCCCATCTCCCGGAGCTCGTGGCGCTGTCGGCCAGCTCTCCGTTCTGGCGCGGTGAGCCGACCGGGCTCCGCTCGTCGCGCCACATGATCTTCGCCGCCTTCCCGCGTTCCGGCCCGCCGCCTCGCTTCCGCGACTACGCCGACTACGCGCAAGTCGTGAACCAACTCGAGAAGACCGGGTGCATCCAGGACTACACGCACATCTGGTGGGACATCCGCCTCCACCCGCGTCTCGGCACGGTCGAGATCCGCATCTGCGACGCGGTGACACGACTCGAGGACGCGATCGCCATCACGGCCTACTGCCAGGCGCTCGTCAAGCACTACGCAGAGCTGGTGGAGCGCGGCGAGGAGATCCCGTCTTTCCACCGCATTCTCACGACCGAGAACAAGTGGCTCGCCGCGCGCTACGGCCTGTCGGCGCCGGTGATGGACCTCCACACGGGGCGGCGCAACCGGCTGCCGGTCGCAGCGCTCGCGCGGCGGACACTGAACACGCTGCGCCCGCACGCTCGCGACCTCGGCTCGGAGGAAGAGCTCGCCGGCGTCGAGGAGATCCTCCGCCGCGGCAACGGCGCCGACCGGCAGCTGCATGTCTTCAACACGCTCAAGGCTGCAAGCGCCGGCGGCGAAGCCGCCGGCGCGCGGCCGAGAGACCCCGCCTTCGGCGGCCGGGGCGACATCGTCGAGGTGGCGAGGGAGATCGCCGTGGCGACGGAGGTCTCACCGAAGCCCGAGCCGGCCGCCGCCGCATAGGATCGAGGGATGCTCGAGGCCGGGGAGAAAGCGCCGCTCGAGGCGGTCGTCTGGACGACGCCGCGCGAGCGCGCGAGCATCGGCGATCTGTTCCACGACCGGCCGTTGCTCCTCCTCTTCTATCTCTTCGACTGGTCCTCGACCTGAACGAGCGAGCTCGAGCTCCTGCGTGACAGGAGAGCGGAGCTGCAGGACGCCGGGGTCGAGCCGTTCGCAATCTCGCGCGACTCGCCGTACACGCACGTCGCCTGGATGCAGGCGCTCGACCTCGACTTCCCGCTGCTGTCCGACTGGAACGCCGAGGCGACACACGGCTTCGGCGTCGCCTACGAGCACAACGGGATGCGCGACGTCTCGCGGCGCAGCGCGTTCCTCGTCGACGTGGAGGGCGTCGTCCGCTGCGCGTGGGCCTACGAGCCGAGCGAGCTGCCCGACGTCGACGAGTTGATCGCGGCTGCGCGCAGCTTGTAACCGTCCGCCGCATCGCGTTTACTCGGGCCATGGATACGACTCCCCTCGCCGAGGCGCCGCGGACCGACACCGGCGCTTCCCGCTCGCTCACCGTCGGAATCGGCCTGGCCGTCGCCGCCGTCGGCCTGATCTTCGCCCTGAACACGACCGACGCGCCCTCGCACTGGTTCGCCGTGTTCAAGCTGATCCACGTCGGCGTCGCCGTCTTCTGGGTCGGCGGCGGGATCATGCTCACCGTGCTCGCGCTCCTGGCACAGAACAAGAACGACCCGGAGGAGCTCGCGACCATCGCCCGCCAGGCGGCGTTCGTCGGCGAGAAGCTGTTCGCGCCGGCCGGTCTCGTCGTGCTGGCGATGGGGATCACGATGGTGATCAACGACCACATCGGCTTCGGCACGACCTGGGTGGTCATCGGCCTCGTCGGCTATGCGATGACCTTCACGACCGGCATCGCCTTCCTCTCCCCGCGTGCGAAGCGGGTCGCGAACCTGCTCGAGACGAAGGGCGCCGCCGCGGCAGAGACGCAGGCCGCGATCAAGGAAATTCTCCTCATCGCGCGCATCGACGTCGCCGTGCTCATGGTCGTCGTCTTCGACATGCTGATGAAGCCGTTCAGCTGAGCGAAGGGACAACTTGACATGTGACCTTGCCCCACTCCTTTCTTCTGCGCCCCCCGCCCCAAGCGTACACGCTCACCTTTCCACCGTTCCCGACGGATGACGCCTGCCTCATACCTCTGGCGCAACTCCCAGCGTCGACGGATCACTGCCGATTGTCCGAAGTGCGGCAGACCACGCCGGTCCATCGCGTAAAGGCCGCACTCGTCTCATGCGATTCGTGCGGCCACCATGTCCATCCGACAGCGGGGACGATCTTCGAGAAGTCCACGACGCCGTTGCGGTGTGGTTCCACGCGATCTTCATCATGAGCCAGACACGCTGCGGTATCAGCGCGAAGCAACTCGAACGCGAAATCGGCGTGACGTACAAGACGGCATGGCGCATGTTCAACATGATCCGGCGCCTCCTACTCGACGACGACACAACGCCGTTGCGCGGCGAGGTCGAGATTGACGAGTCAGCGTGGGGCGGGAAGATTCGAGCAGGGGACCGTCGCGCGCCGCAACATCGACACGGCGTCGGCAGGACGCTATGGCGAAGATTCAGAGTCGCCCGACGATCTCGCAATGGTCGAGCGCGGCGGTCGGGCACGCGCGATCGTCGTTCCGGACCGGAGCCGCGAAACGCTCCACGCCGCAATCCGCGCCAACGTCAGCCCAGACGCGACGATCTACACGGACGAGTTCACGCTATATGCGGGACTTGGCGCGGAGTTCGCACGTCACTACACGATCAAGCACACGGAATCGATCTACGCGCAGGGCGACGTTCATACGCAGACGATCGAGGGGTTCTTCGGCAACGTGAAGCGTGGGCTCTCAGGCGTCCAGCACAACGTCAGCCCGTAAGTGGCTCGGACTCTACGTGCAGGAGTTCGCGTTCAAGTACAGCCACCGCCACGATCGCGTGCCGATGTTCAAGGTCTTCCTCCGGAACGTCCGGAAGGGCGTTCGCTTCTTCGCCTTCTTCTCCGGCTCTAGCTTCCTAGATGCCTTCTCCGAGATCGCGCATGAAGTCCGCTCGCGCATAGGGCTTCTCCTCCGGCTCTTTCTTCTCGGTCACGCGGGCACCTGTTCCTCAGCCGGCCGTACATCCTCCGCAGGCCACGGAAGCGCTGTCGGAACGTTCCCGCTCCCGTGCGCCGCGGCCCATTCCTCCTCCGAGCAGACCCAGACGACGGGAAATCTGCCCCATCGACCACACCGCTGACAGCCACACGCGCGAGTTCCTTTCCATCCGCCGTGCGAACCGTCACCGCCATTCCTGGCTCAGCCAAGCGCATTTGCACTCACCTCCTGCTCCCAAGCTACGCGAGACAGTCGGGTCGTGCCAAAGAAATCCGCACTTCTCCGGCATCCGTGTTTGCGCCACGCGGGTGTACCGGCTACGGTACGCGAGACAATCCACACGTACCAGGAGGTTGGCTGATGGAGACAGCCACGGATAGTTCCAAGCAGGCGCCCCCGTACTTCGCGTACAAGACCTTCCTGAACCAGGCGGATCTGATGAAGGAGAAGGGCATCCCGAAGCGCATCGATCGCTCATTCCTCCTGGGAATGTCGGGCGCGGCGCAGACGCAGTACATCGCGGGAATGCGCTCGCTCGCTTCATCGACGCGGACGGGCCGCGCTCCCGATCTTGCATGAGTTCGTCATGGCTCGAAGTCCGAGCGGCAGACGGTGCTGGCACGCGTCCTCCGCGAGCACTACCCCGAAGCCGTCTAGCTTGGCAAGGAGAACGCGACCACGGGACAGCTGTTGGAGGTGTTCGCCGAATACGGGGTGCGGGCGACACAGCGCGGAAGGCGATCGCCTTCTACCTCAATGCCGCCCGCTACGCAGGCGATGTTCCGCTCAGCCCTCTCTTCCAGACGCCGAAGGTCTCGCCGACCGGCACGCGAAAGCGGACGAGGGGCGCAAGCTCGAATGGGACGATAAGCGCGGGACGAACGAGAGCCAGGGCGCATCTACTGCGATCCGTATTCCGGAGTTCCACCCGACGCTCGCAGGCGTCCGAGCGAGTTCCCGAAGCGGGGACGCGGCGACCCGCGAGACACGACAAGGTCATGGAGATGTCGTGGCCGTCGATTTCACCTCCCGATCACGGATGAGAGGAGATCGAGAGTCGAGGAGTCGGGAGATCGAGTCGAGACACGCTACACGACAGTACACCAGCAGGGCCTCCCCTTCCTTCGAGCACTCGTCACACTAACCCAACCTCAGCACCGCCCCCTGCTCCCTCCAAGAATAGCCGCTGAACTACCTACCGTCAAGGAAATCGCCTTTGGTCACGTAATCTCCAGAAGGTGGACGACGACCAGGTCTTCAAGGCGCTCGCCGATCCGACGCGGCGTCACTTGCTCGACCAGCTCTTCGAGCGCGACGGCCGCACGCTCACGGAGCTCGAGTCCGAGCTGGAGATGACCCGCTTCGGTGTGATGAAGCATCTGCGCGTGCTCGAGGAAGCCGGGCTCGTCGTCACCCGACGGGAGGGCCGGGAGAAGCTCCACTTCCTGAACCCGGTTCCGATCCGGCTCATCCACGACCGGTGGATCGACAAGTACACCGAGCACCGCGTGGCGGCGCTCGCGGATCTCAAGCACGAACTGGAGGACACCGCATGACTACCATTGCAGGAAACGTCGGCGGCAAAGCCGCGGACGCCCAGCGGGAAGACCGGGCCGTCGCAAGCGGCGGCCCTGGGCTGGCACAGACGACGCAGGTCTACTCCGTCTTCATCCGCGCCACACCCGAGCAGGTCTGGAACGCGATCACGCAGGCGGAGTTCACCCGGCAGTACTTCTTCGGCGCCCGCATCGAGGTGCGCGACGGCCGCCGTTTCTCGGCGATCGGGGATGCCGAGTGGGACGAGGAGGTGTACGAGGCCGATCCCCCGCGCAGGCTCGTGCACGGCTGGACGGCGGGTTACGACCCCGATCTGGCGGCGGAGGCGGAGAGCCGCGTCACCTGGGAGATCGAGCCCCAGGACGGCGGCATCACCAGGCTCACCGTCGTGCACGACCAACTCGAGGGCGCGCCGAAGACGGCGGAAAGCGTCGCCGGCGGCTGGATGTACGTCCTCAGCGGTCTGAAACCTCTAAAAATGACGTGCGATGACTGATCCAGACTGAGCTAGCCCCGCGGCGTAGCGCACACCTGAACGGGTCGAACGGGGCGGCGACGAGCCGCCCTTTTCGTGAGCAGAGGCGGTTAGGTGGTCGTAAGCCCTGACATGCTTCACACCATCGCCGTAGCAACGCATTGAAGGATTTGCGGGGCGGCCTCAAGGCGGTCGATGACGTGCTGAGCTTTGCGAAGTCGGGCGTTGGCAAGCCCTCGAAGAAGGAGCAGTCGCTCTTTGTCGCCTCCGTAGCGCTCTCATATGCAGTGTGGGAGAACTACGTGGAGGAGGTGGCCGTCGAGGTCACAACAGCGCTTGCAGAGCAAATCGGGGAGGGCAACGTCCCAGCGAGCGTTCGAGACTGGCTGATGAAGATGCAGCCGCCGCCGACGGCATGGGATCTCGTTGTCCACCCTGGGTGGCGGGAACTTTGGGTCCAAATGGTTCGAGCCCGGGCCAAGGGCGACGCTGAGAAGGCCCGCGACTTCGGCGTCCTGTCAGCGGATGTCAAAACCGTCGCCGGTCTCTTCGAGCGCGTGGGCGTTGACCCGTTCTGCGATCTATCCGACGACGACAAGGAGAAGCTAGACAGGCTTGTTGAAGAGCGTGGGCAGATCGTGGATACGGGAAAGGCGCCTCCCGACTTCTACAAGCAGAACGCCCTCGATTGGAGGGCCTTCGTCGAGGAGCTCGGCGCGAAAGTGGATACGGCGATTGCGACCGAAGCAAAGTCCCTCGTCGGGAAGAGCCCGTGGTGAGGGCTTCCGGCCGGGCGGCGATCCGAACGCCCGGGCGCTGACGCGACCCGGCCCGACCTGCCCCAAGACGCTGCTGGAAGTTGGGCAGCCAATGGTCGGACCTTCCGCTTAGTCAGCAGCCAGTTCCTTTAGCGTGAGCGGCCCTCGCGCGGCGCCGCTCACGCCAGATCGCCCAAGCGCGTCGTGGCCCATACACCGGACGAGCTCCAGAGTGCTCGGCTCCAGCACGTCGAGGTTCGCGACGGCGTAGCTCGCCTGCGTCTCGCTGTCCTCGTCGAGCGGACTGCTGTCATAGGGCAGCGCCAGCACAAGCGCGTAGAAGTTGGTGAGCGCCTGCCAAACGTCCGGGAAACGCTGCGCTCTGATGGCCAGCCTGTCCCTGTGGGTGAGCCATCCGCTGGTCGAGTACTGGACATGCGGTGCTTCGTCGCCGGGTCCGAGGGCTGCGAATGCGTGGTGCGCCGCAAGGTTGGCCATGAGTTCCGCCTGCACCACTAGTCGAGCGACCTCCAGCGCCGAGAGCCGGTCGAACCACGATCCCAACAACGCTGCGACGATCCCGCCGCCGAGCGCGACCACGAGCAAGGAGACAACGTTCGTGGCCAACCTAGAACGGGATGTCGTCGTCGGCCCTGAACACCCCGGTCTTGTACATCGGGGCGTAAGGGAGCATCAACCGACGAACGGCGCCGTCGCCGAAGAAGCGCACAGAGACGATTTCGCCCTCGACGGCGACGACCAGCCCTTCGCCGAGGGTCGAGTGAACCACCAGGTCATCGACCGCCAGCGCCGCGGCCACGTCGAACTCGGTGTTGTCGTCGCGGTTCGCGTGCGCAGACCTGACCTGGCTCGTGAGGTCGTTGGACAGCACGGGCTCGCGCAGTTCCGCCGCCCGCGTTTCTACGGTCCACTGGAGAGCAACATCGCGGAAGCGTGCGAGAACGTCGAGCGCATCGTTCGCCATCTTCGGCTCGTACGCGTCGTACTCAGGGTCCGTGAGGGTCTTGATGTGGATGCGGTTCCTGAGGTCGCGGAGCGTGTCCAGTTCCTTGGCGAGATCTTCGTCGACGATCTCGACCGCGCGGGCCGCTCGTATCAGCAGCTGCATCTTCGTATTCCGGTCGAGGACGTTCGGAATCTGCTCCTGGGTGCCGGAGACGACGCGTACTCCCTCCGGCAAGTCCACGCCGGGCATCGGGACCTTCGCGAAGTCCCGCAGCGTCCACTTCGAGCCAAGCTCCTTCTGCGCTCGCGGGTCGTCCTCGACCATCCGGAGCATGTAATCGAGGACGGCCTCCGCGACCGATGCCGCCTGGACGATCGCGTGCTTGAACTTCATCGCGCGCGGCGTCCAGAAGACGTTGTACCGGTTCACGAGGTAGACATCGAACTCCACGTCCTGGAGGGTCGCCGCGATGTTCGACCGCAGCGCGTCGTCCCAAACAAAGCTCCACTCATCCTTGAGCGCGCCTGTCGCAGTGAGCTCCTGCCGGAAGCTCAGGTTCGGGCGGTTACTGGGGGTCGGATCTGCGAATCGGCTGAGGAACACGGCAACTCATGTAAGCAGCCGCGCCGGACGGTACAAACACCCTGCAAATAGGCAGTTTCTGAACACCGGTTGAAGACTGCGGACGTGCACGCTCAAGCCCATCGACCGTCTCCAGCGGCCAGCCCTAGCTGCGGACCAACAGACAAGCAGCCAGCCGTTTGGGAATCCGCAAGCGCCCTAGCCCAGCCAAATCAGGCCCGGCCCCCGTCCTCAGCAGCCATCCCGCGGCCTCAAAACCCTCCTGGAGACCGGGAAGCCTCTCGCCGGCTGACCAGTGCCTCGTGACAGCGGCCGCCGGTGGCGATGAGTTTCCGGCGGCCGCGCAGTCTCTTCCCGAGAGAGTGGCCGATCGGCAACACTCTCGACCAGTCCCGCGACCGCTGAGGAGCGAATCGATGCCGAAGACAATGCTGACCGTCGCGACCCGCAAGGGCACGTTCGTGCTCGAGAGCGACGACCGCCGCGACTGGACGCTGCGCGGCCCGTACTGCGAGGGATGGCCCGTCTTTCACGCCATCTACGACCCGACCACCGGCGAGATCTACGCGGCCGCCGCGAGCGAGTGGCACGGCTCCGCCGTCTGGCGCAGCGCCGATCTTGGCGAGACGTGGGAGATGTCGAGCGAAGGCCTCTCCTACGGCGACGAGGACGGACGCAAGATCTCGAAGGTGTCGACGCTCGCGCGCGCCGGCGACCGCCTGCTCGTCGGCGTCGAGGCGCCGGGGATCTTCGAGAGCCGCGACAACGCCAAGACCTGGTCGCTCCTGTCGACCCTGTCAGGCCAGCACGGAAGCGAGGCTTGGGACGATCCGGCCAACCAGCCGCCCGGGCACCTCGGGATTTCGGGCTTCGTCACCGACCCGGGCGACTCCGACAGCTTCTTCACGATCGTGCAGGGAGTCGGCGCATTCGAGACGGAGGACGGCGGCTCGTCGTGGACGCCGCGCAACAAGGGCCTGCGCCGCGACTGGCCGGCCGACTACGACGACGTCGGCTTTTGCGTGCACAAGCTCGTGCGCTCGGCCGACCCGCAGCGCATGTACCAGCAGAACCACGTGGGCATGCACCGCTCGGACGACGCCGGCCTGTCGTGGACCGAGATCACCGAAGGCCTGCCGGGCGACTTCGGCTTCGCGGCGGTCGTCCATCCCCACGACACAGAGACGTTCTACGTCATCCCGGTCGATGGCGGCCACGGGCGGACGATGCACGAGGGCAAGGCAACCGTCTGGCGCACGCGCGACGCCGGCTCGAGCTGGCAGCCGATGCGCGACGGCCTGCCGCAGGTGAACGCGCACCTCGGTGTGCTGCGGCAGGGGATGACGATCGACTCGCACGACGTCCCCGGCGTCTACTTCGGCACGAGCACCGGGCAGATCTTCGCGAGCGCGGACGAGGGCGATACGTGGAGCGAGATCGCGAGCTACCTGCCCTCGATCTCCTCGGTCGACGTGGCCATCCTCGACTGACGTGGCGGACGTCAGGCTTCCCGGAACGCTGACGCCGCTCTTCCCCGGGCTGCCACGCCGACTCGAGGTCGAGGCCCCAACCGTGCTTGCTGCGATCGACTCGCTCGAACAGCAGTGGCCGGGCCTCCGCGACCGCCTGGTCGCGGAAGGCCCGACCCTGCGGTCGCACATCCATGCCTACGTCGACGGCGAGCGGGCCGGGCTGGAAACGCCCGTCGCGGAGCGCTCGCGCCTCGACGTCATCGCCGCCATCAGCGGCGGTTAGCGTGAGCACTCGACCACACCCGCGCCGTCCAAGGTGCAGATAAGCGACGTTCCCGCTACCAGCTCTTCGTGCGATGCGCGTGCCCCTGCTCCGCGACGCGCACCCTGGCATCGACGGCAAGGCAGCCGTCCGGGAGCGCCAGCACGGGATTCAGGTCGAGTTCTACGACCTCGGGCAGTTCCTCGACGAGCCGCGAGAGGCCCAGGAGAAGGTCCACGAGCGCCTGTTGGTCGGCGGGCGGCGTTCCTCGGAAGCCGGCCACGAGCCGGCCGGCCTTGCCGGAGCGAACGAGCTCGCCGGCGTCGCGGTCGGTGAGCGGCGCCAGCCGGAACTGCGCCTCCCCGATCAGCTCGGCCAGGACACCGCCGGGCCCGAACGCGACGAGCGGACCGAAAACAGGATCCTGCACGGCACCCGCGAGCAGCTCGGCACCGCCGCGGACGAACGGCTGGACGACGAACGGAGGACCGATCCGCTCGGCCGCCTCGACGACGGCTTCCTCGTCGGCGAGGTCGAGAGCGATCCCGCCCTGCTCGGTCTTGTGCGCGCCGGGTGCAGCCGTCTTGAGCACGACCGGGAAGCCGAGCTCGGTCGCCGCCTCGACCGCTTCCAGCGTCGTGGCCGCGACGCGCTCGGGCACGAGCGGAACGCCGTAGGCCTCGAGCAGCCGGCGCGTTTGTCCGGGATCGAGCCAGCCCCCGCCCGCGGCGACCGCCTCCCCCACGACGGCCTGCGCTTCGTCGCGGTCGCACTCGAGCTCGGCGACCGTGCCCGCCGGCTGTCGGAGCCATTCACCGCGCTCGACCGCTCTCGCGAGCGCCTTCGCGGCGGCCTCGGGATAGGCGAAGGACGGCACATGCGCCACGCTCTGCAATGAGACGGGAGCGCCCTTCGCGCTGAGGAACGCGCACAGGACAGGCTTGTCGACGGCTGCCGCTGCAGTTCGGCTGATCGCGGCACCGACCACCTCCTCGTCCGTACCGACCGTCGGAACGAAGAGGACGATCGCGGCGTCGAACGCGGGATCGGCGAGAACCGGTGGAAGCGCCTTCTCGAAACTCTCGGCGTTCGCTCCACCGAGCATGTCGATCGGGTTCGCGGCGCTCCCCTCGGCCGGCATGAACGCGGCGAGCGCGGTGCGCGTCTCGTCGCTCGGCGGCGGCAACTCGAGGCCGAGCGCCTCGCATGCGTCCGCAGCGAGGATTCCCAGACCGCCGGCATTCGTGACGACGGCGACTCGCCGGCCGCGCGGCACGGGCTGAGCCGAGAGGAGGGCCGCTACGTCGATCAGCTCGTCGAGCGTGCGTGCCCGGATCACGCCCGCATGCGCAAAGAGCGCGTCGGCCGCGGCGTCCGAGCCGGCGAGCGCGGCGGTGTGCGATCCCGCCGCCCGGATGCCGGCGCGCGTCGTTCCGCCCTTCAGTGCGAGGATCGGCTTGCGGCGTGCGAGCCGGCGCGCGATCCGCGCGAACGCGCGTGGATTGCCGAAGGACTCGAGGTAGAGGACGACGAGCTCGGTCGCGTCATCATCCTCCCACCACTCGAGCAGGTCGTTCGACGAGACGTCCGCCTTGTTGCCGATCGAGACGAAGGAGGTGACGCCGAGGCCGCTCGCTTCCGCGCGCTCGAGCAACGCGAGCCCGAGCGCACCGCTCTGGGAGGAAAAGCCGATCTTGCCGGCGGGGAAGCTGCGCGGCGCGAAGGTCGCGTTGAGATGAACGGCCGTGGAGGCGATGCCGAGGCAGTTCGGGCCGAGGAGGCGCGCGCCGTGAGCGCGGACGAGCTCGAGCAGCCGCTCCTGCCGCTCCGTCCCTTCGCTGCCCGTCTCGGCGAAGCCCGCCGAGATGACGACGAGCGCGCGAACGCCCGCCGCGAGCGCCTCTTCTGCCGCGTCCAGCACAAGCTCTCCCGGGAGGCAGATGACGGCGAGGTCGACGGCCTCTGCGATCTCCCCCACCGTGCCGTAGCCGTGTACGCCGGCGACGGAGTCGCCCTTCCGGTTCACCGGGTACACGGAGCCGGCGAAGTCACCGGTGAGGATGTTGCGGAAGAGCTCACCGCCGATCGAGCCGCGGCGCTTCGAGGCGCCGACGACGGCGACGGAGCGCGGCTGGAAGAACGGCTCGAGCGAGGCCCGCACGGCGACGTGGTCCCGCTCGGCGACGTGCTCGCGATAGGCGTCGGTCGGCGCGATCGCGAAACGGATCTCGAGTTCCCCGCCTTCGCCGGCGCGTGTGACCGCGAAGCCGGCATCGCGGAAGACGTGGAGCATCGTGGCGTTGTCGTGCAGGACTTCGGCGACGAACTCCTCGATTCCGGCCTCCGAGGCCCGGGCCGCCAGCTGCTCGAGCAGGCGCGTTCCGATTCCGCGCCGTTGGAACTCGTCGCCGACTGTGAAGGCCACCTCCGCGGCACGCGGGTCGCGCAGCCGGAACCAGTTCGCAACGGCCACGATGCGGCCGTCGAGCGACCCGAGCAGCGCGCCCCGCTCCTGCCAGTCGGGCACGAGCAGGGGCTCGACGAGCTTCGGGCCGAGCGCGGGAAAGCCGTGGAAGCGGAGGTAGCGGCTGTGGTCGGAGAGGCCCGAGAAGAACTCGAGCAGCGCGTCGGCATCCTCCGCGGCCGGCGCTCTCAGCCGGAGCGTCGATCCGTCGCGGAGGATGACGTCGGTCGCCTCGACCGTGGCTGCCGCCGCGACGCTCACGCGGCCGCCGCGTGTTGGGCGGGCTGCTCCCGCGGTCGGACGACGAGTACCGGACACGGCGCCGAATGGACGAGCCCGGTCGAGACGCTGCCGGACAGGAACCGGCGCGCGGCGCCCCAGCCGTGGGAGCCCACCACGATCAGCTGCGCGTCGTGCTCGCTCGCAACCTCGCAGATCTCCTCGACGGCGAACCCGTCGGCAAGGACGGTCGAGCACGACAGGCCGGCCGCACACGCAGAGGTGGCGATCGTGGCCAGGAGCTCTTTCACGCGCTTGTGCTCGGCCTGCGTGAGCTCGGCCACGATGTTCGAGTAGCCGTAGCCGGCGTAGCCGACCGCGGGCAGGTGGGCGTGCGCGACGGAGACGACGACGAGCGGAGCGTCGAGCCGCTGGGCGAGCTCGAACGCTTCCTGCTGTGCCACCTCGGCCGAAGGCGACCCGTCGGTCGCGAACAGAATCGGTCTCGTATCGCTCATCTCACTGCCTCCTTCTCGTGATCATGGAGACAGTGTTCGTCCAGGTCGAGGGTATCGGCATCCGGGCGGAGCCGTCTGCTGGTGCGGGAAACCACGCACCTAGGTTTAGGCTTGTTCCGAATGGACGCGCTGTCGGTCACCGAAGGGCGTCTGCGCGCGCTGTTCGCGGCGGGAGTCGCCGTCACCTCCGAGCTGTCGCTGGACGCACTTCTGGGTCGGCTCGTGGAGGTGGCGGCCGAGCTGACGGGCGCGCGCTACGCGGCGCTCGGCGTGATCGACGCGAACGGCTTGGAACTCGAGCAGTTCGTCACCCACGGCATCGACGACGCCCTTCGCGCCGAGATCGGCGCGCTGCCGCGCGGGCGGGGCATCCTCGGGGTGCTGATCCGCGAGGCGAGGCCGCTACGCCTGCACGACCTCGCCGAGGACCCGCGGTCGGTCGGCTTCCCTCCCGGGCACCCACCGATGCGCAGCTTCCTCGGCGTGCCGATCTTGCTGCGCGGCGTCGCCTACGGGAACGTCTACCTCACCGAAAAAGAGAGCGGCGAGGATTTCACGGACGAGGACGAGGAGCTCGTCACGCTCCTCGCCGGCCAGGCGGCGGTGGCGATCGAGAACGCGCGCCTCTACGAGGCCTCGACTCGCTGGTCACGGCAGCTGCAGTCGCTGCAGGAGGTCGGCAACGCGCTGGCCACCGAAACCGATCTCGAAAAGCTGCTCGACCTCGTCGTCCGGCGCCTGCGCGAGCTGCTCGGAGCCCGCGTCGTCGCGCTCGCGCTGCCGAGCGGCGGTGACGCACTGCGGTTCGCGGCGGTGGCCGGCGCCGAGGGTCTGCTCGGCACGACCATCTCCCGGTCCGGGTCGAAGAGCGGCGCCGTGCTCGAGCGTCGGCGCAGCGAGCGCATCGACTCGGTGCTCGACGATCCCGAGGTGCACCAGGAGGTCTCGCGGCAACTCGCCGCCCGGACCGGCATGTGGATCCCCCTGATCGCGCGCGACCAGGGTATCGGCGTGCTCGAGATCCACGACAAGGAAGGCCTCGACCCTCGCTTCTCCCACGACGACTTCCGGCTGGCCGAGACATTCGCGGCCCGCGCCGCCGTCGCAGTCGAGCTGTCGCAGCGAGTGGCGCGGGATGCGGTCCGCCGCGTCGTGCAGGCGCAGGAGCTGGAGCGTCAGAGGCTCGCGCGCGAGCTCCACGACGAGACGGGGCAGGCACTGACCTCGATCCTGCTCGGGCTGAAACCGCTCGAGGAGGCACTCGCGGACCACCCGGCGCGCTCCGCCCTCGTCGAGCTGCGGGAGCAGGTCGTGAGCGCTCTCCAGGACGTCCGCCGCCTCGCGGTCGAGCTTCGCCCGGCCGTGCTCGACGACTTCGGGCTCGTGCCGGCGCTCGAGCGGCTGACCGATGCGTTCGCGGAGCAGTCGGACATTCGCGTCGACTTCCATTCGGCGCTCGGCGACAAGCGGCTGCCGTCCGAGGTCGAGACGACGCTGTACCGGGTCGTGCAGGAGTCGCTCACGAACATCGTCAAGCACGCGAAGGCGCACAACATCAGCGTCTCGATCGCCCGGCGCGGGTCCACCGTCGCAGCGGTGATCGAGGACGACGGGGCCGGCTTCGACCAGAGAGCCGTCCGCGGGGAAGGCGTGGGGCTACTCGGCATGCGCGAGCGGCTGTCCTTCGTCGACGGGCGGCTGGAGATCGAGTCGCGCCCGGGCGCCGGGACGACGATCGTCGCGGAGGTGCCTCTCGGGTGAGCATCCGGGTCCTCATCGTCGACGACCACGCCGTGGTCCGGACCGGCCTGCGGCTGCTCCTCGAGGCAGAGGACGACCTCGAGCCCGTCGGCGAGGCGGGCAATGCCCGCGATGCGGTGTTCCAAGGGCGGGCGCTCAAGCCCGACGTGATCCTGCTCGACGTCGTCATGCCCGAGCAGACGGGCCTCGAAGTGCTGCCGCAGCTGAAGCACGAGAACCCGGACGCGAAGGTGCTCATCCTGTCGATGCAGGACGAGCCTCGCTACGTGCGCGAGGCGTTCGCGGCGGGTGCCAGCGGCTACGTCCTCAAGGAAGCGGCCGACAACGAGGTCGTGGCAGCGATTCGCGAGGTCGCCGGCGGCGGGCGCTACGTCAACCCGGAGCTCGGCGCGCGGCTCGTGGCGGCCGACGCCGAAGCGGCCAAGCTCGCCGAGGAGGATCCGCTCTCCGACCGCGAGCGGGAGGTGCTGCGTCTGCTCGCACTCGGCCACACGAACCAGGAGATCGCGAAGATGCTCTACATCTCGGTCCGCACGGCCGAGACACACCGGGCGCACATCATGCAGAAGCTCCGGCTGCAGACCCGGGCAGACCTGGTGGCGTACGCGCTCGACCGTGGTCTTCTCGAGGCCGAGTGACGCGGGGCCGGGCCTCGCTCTCTACTCGACCGATCCGTTGAGCAGGTGACGGAAGAGGCTGCGTGCAGCGTCCGCGGCCACGGTCGATTCTGACGAGGCCAAACGTTCACGGATCTCGAGCAGCCAGGTTGCAAGCGCGGCGTCGGCCGTGATGTCGAGTTCCTCGAACGCGCAGCGTCCATCGAGCGCCGCGCCGCCGGGCTCCCAGAACGGACAGGCACCCTCCGGGCACGCCTCGTGCCTGCCGACGGCCGCTTCGAGCGAGCAGAGATGCGTCGTGGACTCGATTCCCATGCCGCCATCGTCGCCGCCGAGCCCCCGGAAGGCGTCGTGCCTCCCGCGGATCCTGGATGCGGCCTTTCCCGTAGTTCGCGCAAAGCGTGAGGGCCGCTCTGCAGCGGCCCTCACTGTCCTACGGTGGAGTCGGGCTGCTTATGCCACCGGCACCGCGGGAGTCTTCTTGAGGTCCGGCTTCTTCGCGAACGAGAGAACGGTCTCCGGATTCCGGAGCGCCCCGACGGCCGAGAGGATTGCGAAGCCGATTCCTGTGAGGAGGAGGGCGATCCCGACCACGATCCCGAACAGTGCGATCCGCGAAGCCATGAAGCTCATGTTCAGGGCGTTCGTGAGCGCGGTCTCGCTGATCCAGACCTGCCGAGCGCCGTTCTGCACGGGCTGCTTCGTCGTCGGATCGATCGCGGCGAACGCGGTGTTGTCCGTGCCGCCGCCCGTCATCAGCTGGGACTTCGGCGTCCCGGGCTTCGCCGTGTAGATGCCCATCTGGGCGTACGTGTAGCCACCCGTCGCCTCGAGCGCGTGGATGTGCATGTACTGCGCCATCGCCTGCGCCTCGGGGCCGGTGTCGATCGTCTTTCCTGCGATGTTCATCGTCGGCCACTGCTTGACCGCCGACGCGATGCCCGCCTTCTGCGCCTCGGCCTTGATCGCCGACGGCGTCATGTCGGATCCCGCGACGATGTACTCGTGCGAGAGGCTGTTGTTGACCGTGCTCCGGCCGTTCACGCCCATCGCGATGGCAACGATGCCGAACACGATGAGGACGGCCGCTGCGATGAATCCTCCAATTTCCAGTGCCTTGCGCATGTCCCGACTCCTTTCGAACCGTGGTGCGTTTCGTCGTAGTGTCGGGTGGTGCTGCGCCGGAGTCGTCGGGGCTACCGCGGAAGCTGACGGCGGATCTTCCCCGTCTCGCCTGCGGGAAATCCCCGACGTCGGCGGCGACCGGAACGCGACTAGACCGGGACTTCGAGCTGCTCGAGCGCCTGTTCGAGCGTCTTCTCGTGCTCCCGCTCGTCCTCCGCCGTCTCCTCGAAGCGCTCCGCGACCGCGAGCTCGCCGGCCGCACGGGCCTGCTCGGCGAACCGCGGATACGTCTCCTCGACCTCGCAGTTCTCGTCCAGGATCGCGCCGCGGATGTTGTCCGCATCCGTCCCGACGAACCCGGCGAGCTCCGCGAGCTCGGCGAAGTGCTCCTGCAGCTCGACGGCTGCGATCCCCTCGAACATCGAGGCGAGCCTCACTTCTCCTCGCTTGCGCGCCGCTGCGGCGAACAGCAGATACCGCGCATGCGCAACCGCCTCACCACGCATCGCGGCGAAGACGTTCTCGTACGTCTGGGCGTTCATCGTGTCCTCCAATCTCTCTGGTCTGCATCGTCGCCGCCTCCCGCGGCGCGGGCATCCGGAGAACTGCTGAGGTCGCGACCCGGGTCTTCGCGGATGCACTGGGGATCGGCCGGGTGCACCCTGGCGGTATGACCGACAGGGAAGCCGAACGCGCAGAGCTCGACCTCCTCCGCTCCGAGTGGCGGGAAGCGCTGCTCTCGGCCCGGGAGGCGCTGCGCGCGGAGGAAGGCGTCCTCCCCGACCAGGAGCTCGAGGCACACGAGCGTCATCTACGCGGCGAGTTCGGGACGGCAGCAGCAGAGCTTCGCCAGTTCGCGCTCGACGAGGGGCTTCCGACCGAGCTCGCGGAGCCGTTCCTACCCCGCGGGCGCGCCCGGCGAGCGCTCGGGCTTCCGCCGGCGGTTCGGTCCTGCGTATTCGAACTGGACGATGTGCTCGTGGGCAGCGCCGGCCTGCACAGGGAGGCATGGGCGCGGACGCTGAACGAGCTGCTCGTCGCTCGGTCGGAGACGAGCTACGGGCGCTTGAGCGCGCCGTTCGATCCGCGCAGGGACTATCCGGAGCACATCGAGGGCCGGCCGCGGCTCGAGGGTGTGCGCGCATTTCTCGCCAGTCGCGGCATCCGCCTGCCCGAGGGGCGGCCGTCCGATCCGCCCGGGGCGGAGACCGTGCACGGGCTGGCGAACCGCAAGAACGAGTGGCTCGGTCTGCTGCTCGAGCAGCGTGGAGTCCGCGCGTTCGACGGCGTTCGTCACTACTTCGAGCTAGCGCACGACGCGGGCATCAGTTGCGCGGTCGTCTCTGCAAGCGCTCATACCGACGAGATGCTCGAGCGGAGCGGCCTCGACGAGCTCGTGGACGGGAGCATCGACGCCGAGACGATCGCGGCCGAGCACCTGCGCAACCGGCCCGCTCCGGACCGGTTGCTCGCCGCCTGCCGGAGGCTCGGTGTCGAGCCGCAGTCGGCAGCGGCGTTCGAGACGAGCCCGGCCGGCGTGGCCGCCGCGGCGGCAGCCGGCTTTGCCTGGGTTGTCGCGGTGGATCCGGCCGGCGATCCGGACCGGCTGCGACAGCTCCGTCTGGCAGGCGCCGAAATGGCAGTGCGCGGGCTGGCCCACCTGCTCGAGCGCGCAGCCTGAAACGACCGGCGAGCCCCGTCGGATCGGTGATTCCCACGATGGCGCACGCACGCGCAGCGGTCACCATGCAGCTGGAAGGAGGTGACACATGACCATCGTCAAGTGGACACCCTTCACGGAGCTCGACTCGATGGAGCGCCGCATGCGGCGCATCTTCGAAGAGATCGGCTTCGCGCCCGGGCTCGCTCCCGCCGCCGACGTCTACGAGACCGACGACGAGTTCGTCGTCGAGCTCGAAGTCCCCGGCTACGAGGAGAAGGAGCTCTCGATCAAGGTCTACGACCACACGCTTGCGATCAAGGGCTCGCGCGAGAAGGTCGAGGAGGAGAAGACGAAGGAGTTCGCGCTCCACGAGCGGCTCGAGCGCATGTTCGAACGCCGCTTCGTCCTCCCGAACGAGGCCGACAGCGAGCACCTGAAGGCGGTATTCGCCAACGGGGTGCTCGAGGTGCATGCCGAGAAGCTGCCAACCGTGAAGCCGAAGAAGGTCGAGATCACGAAAGAGTGATCCAACGCGGGCGGAGGCGCTCCTGCGCCTCCGCCCCGCCGCTCGCACTTGGGGGCGTCTACGTCGACTACCTGACTCTGGAGCGGGTGCCGAAGGACAGCTTCTTCTGGTACCGGGACCGGATCGCCGCCGGCCGAGCCGCCGCCCTACCCCACCTGACGGCCAGAAGAGCTTCGACCTAGACGCCGGTTGCCTCACCGACGTGAAAGCGCCTCGCCGGCCGCGGCGACTCATGCCAGGACGGCAGGTCCAGGACCTCCGGCTCCTCGTCGGACAGCGCGTCGCCCCGACCCGCGTCGACGGCCTGCGGAAGAATCCCGCGCAGCTCGAGAAGGCGGTAGAGAGCGTCGATCCGAGCTCCCTGGTCTTCGATCCGCGTCTCGAGCCGATCGAGTGTTGCGTGCATCTCGTCCATGGCGCGAGTTTCATCCTCCTGGACGCCGGCTGAATCCGGAGATGCCGCTGTCTTGATGCGCAAAAACCCGGACTTCTCCGGCTACGTCAAGCCGAGGCGAAGATCTCGCGTGGGCCGAGACTGGCCGCGATCGCCCGCGCGATGTCGAGCGTCGAGATGACGCCGATCGGGCGGTCGAAGTCGGGGTCGGTGACGGCGAGGTGCGCGACCCCGTACTGGGCCATCAGGCTGCCCGCTTCGGCGATCGACCTGTCGGCCCTAACGGTGACGAGCGGCGTGACCGCGGTCGCACCGGCGGTAAGCGTGTCGAGATCGAGCCGCGTGGCCGCCACGAGATCGAGATCGGAGACGACGCCCCACAACTGCGGCGCCTCGTCGTCCTCGTCCGAGTGCTCGAAGACGAAGATTGCATGCACACCGAAGGTGACCATCATCCGGGCCACGAGCCTCAGCGGCGCCTCGGGCGGACAGCTGATGACGCCGTTGCTCATCGCATCGGCGACGGTTGCGATCTCGAAGGCGACAGGCAGTTCGTCCGACCGATGCTCGACGTACACCATGCGCCGATAGTCGCCGCGCTTCGAGGCAGCCGCATCCGGATGAACTACGGAACGGCAGGCGTGGTGAGCACGGACGCGTATCCTCACCCGCGTCGAGACGAGGAGCTCCATGAACAAACCTGGGGGAAGCGCCGACGTTTTGCAAGTCCTCGAGCAGGAGCGAGTGCCAATCGTCGACGCGGCCTGCGAGTCGCTCCGGCACAGCCGGACCCACTACGAGGCGGCCGGGCAGGAAGAAACCCGGCGCCGCATCGAGCTGCTCTACGACGAGCTGCTGGAGGCCCTGTCGAGCCGCGATCTCGAGGGCGTGCTCGACTACGCGCGGAAGCTCGCCGCGGAGCGTTTCGAGTCGGGCTACGACCTCACGGAAGTCCAGGGCGCCTTCAATGCCTTGGAAGAAGCGACGTGGACCGCGCTCTGCGCACGCTTGCGGCCGAAGGAGCTGGCTCTCTCACTCGGCCTGGTGAGCACCGTGCTCGGAGCCGCGAAAGATGCCCTCGGCCGCGAGTACGTCTCGCTCGCATCGCAGACGCATGCGCCGTCGCTCGACCTGCGCGCGCTTTTCACCGGCGACGCGGGCGCCTGAGCACAGCGCCGAGAGCGAGCACTGCACGCCGTGGCGGCGCACCTGGCGCGGTGAGACGCGTCCGCCCGAGAGCTCGACGACGAAGGAAGCGGTGCCGGAGAGCTGGTGGTTCCGCCGGTTGGGCGCCGTGCCGGGGACGCAGTGGTGGTGGTAGAAGAGGACGAGCAGCAGCCCCGGGAGGAGACGCCTCACACCCCGAATACGCGCAAATCGGCGGCAGCGGTCCGGACGGTCACCGAGCGCGAATCCGTACTTGCTTCGGATGCCGCAGCGGGGTCACGGTGCGATCATCACCGGCGATGAAGGACGGTCGCAGGCACGTCGTCGTAGCCGGCGCCGGAGTCGCCGGGCTCGAGGCCGCGCTCGCGCTGCAGGCGATCGCAGCGGAGCACGTCTCGGTCGAGTTGATCGCGCCGGAGGAAGAGTTCGTCTACCGGCCGCTCGCGGTGGCCGAGCCGTTCCACGTCGGCGAGGTTCGCCGGTTCCCGCTCGCGCGGCTCGTCGGCGCCGCGGGCGCCGAGTTGCGCCACGGTGCGCTTGTCGGGGTGAACCCGGACGAGACGCGCGCCGTGCTCGCGGACGGAAGTACGGTCGAGTACGACGTCCTCGTCCTCGCGCTGGGGGCGCGGCCGCTCCCCGCCGTGCCCGGAGCGTTGACCTTCCGCGGCCTTCCCGAGGACGGCGAAGAGCTGGCGGGTCTGCTCGAGCGGGCGACCACTCGCGATCTGGGGCGGCTCGCCTTCGCCGTTCCGGCAGATTCGACCTGGCAGTTGCCGCTCTACGAGCTCGCCCTGCTGACAGGCGAGTACCTCTCCGAGCACATGACGCATGCGGAGCTCACAGTCGTCACGCCGGAAGAGCAGCCGCTCGGGCTGTTCGGGACGAAGGCAAGCGAGGCGATGGCGCAGCTGCTCGACATGCGCGGGATCGCCCTTCAAACGGCGACGGTGCCGGTTGCGTTCGGAGACGGCGAGCTCCAAGTCGCGGACGGTGGCGCGGTCGCCGCCGACGCCGTCGTCGCGCTTCCGAGGCTGGAGGGGGCTCCTCTCGACGGCATACCCCAGGACGAACGCGGCTTCGTCCCGACCGACGAGTACGGCCGCGTCGCCGGACTCACCGATGTCTACGCCGCCGGCGATCTCATGCAGTCCTCGATCAAGCAGGGCGGCATCGCAGCCCAGGAAGCGGATGCCGTCGCCGACGCGATCGCCGCTGACGCAGGGGCGCATGTGCAGCCGAGCCCGTGCCGCCCGGTCCTGCGCGGATTGCTCTTCACCGGGTTCGTGCCGCGGTTCCTGCGTCACGAGGAAGCCGGCCCGTCGGTCGTCGACACCCAGCCACTGTGGTGGCCGCCCGGCAAGATCGTCGGCCGGTACCTGAGCCCGTTCCTCGCCGAGCACCTCGGGCTGTCGACATCCTCGGACGCAGCCCCGGCGGATGCGCTACCGATCGAGGTCGCAGTCGACCGTCCCGCGTGGACGCGGGTCTGAGCTACATGCCCATCGCGTGGTAGCCGCTGTCGACGTACAGCGTCGTCCCGGTCACGTTGCCCGCACCGTCGCCGAGGAGGAACGCGCCCGCCGCGCCGACGTCGTCGGCGGTGACGTGGCGGTGCAGCGGCGAGCGCTCCTCGACGATGTCCTCCATCGTCGTGAAGCCTGCAATCGAGCGAGCCGCGAGCGTCCGCACAGGCCCGGCAGAGACCGCGTTCACGCGGATGTTCTTCGCGCCGAGATCCCAGGCGAGGTAGCGCACGCACGCATCGAGTGTCGCCTTCGCAACGCCCATCACGTTGTAGTGCGGCACCGCACGCTCGCCGCCGAGGTACGTCATCGTCAGGATCGAGCCGCCGCCGGCCTTCTCCAGCAGCGGCTCCGCCGCACGCGCGCAGGCGACGAGCGAGTAGGCGCTCACGTCGACCGCGAGCCAGAAGCGATCGCGCGGCGTGTCGGTGAAGCGGCCTTCGAGGTCTTCCGCCGCGGCGAACGCGACGGAGTGGACGAGCAGATCGAGCTCGCCGCCGAACGCCTCTCCCACTTCACCGAAGACCCGCGCCACGTCTTCGTCTGAGCGGACGTCGCACTCCGTCACCAGCGGGGCGTCGACCGAGGCGGCCAGCTCGCGCACCGTGGGCTCGATTCGCTCGCCCTGGTACGTGAAGGCGAGGCTCGCTCCGCCTGCCGCCAGTTCGCGCGCGATCGCCCACGCGATGGATCGCTTGTTGGCGACCCCGAGCACCAGCCCTCGTCTCCCTGCGAACGCTCCGGCCATCGAGGCGATCCTAGGAGGTCTCGGTGGGGCGGTGCCCGCTGGAGCGTCGCGATGGGTGTCGCGAGGCAAGGACGCAGGGAGCGCCGATAGCGGTTCCTATCGGCGCGACCGAAGACGCTGCAGCCGACGAAGTCGGCCGACGAGCGAAGCGAGGAGTTGCGGCGCTCAGCGCGGCGGGCCGGCATGGCCTCCGTTCCGCCGAGGCCTCCTCCAGAGATAGCCTCTCCTGCGTGGGCCGGGTCGTGGTCGTCACTGGCGCCTCCTCGGGCATCGGGGTGGAGATTGCGCGCCTGCTCGCGGCGCGCGGCGACCTCTGCATCCTGCTCGCCCGCCGCGCCGAGCGCCTCGAGGCGCTCGCCGACGAGCTCAACGCCGAGGCAGAGCCGTGCGACGTCTCCGACCGCGCTGCCGTGGAATCCGTCGCGGCACGCGTGCTCGAGCGGCAGCCGAAGATCGACCTGCTCGTCAACAACGCCGGGATCCCGGGACGAACGAGCTTCCTCGACGGCGATCCCGAAGTGATCGAGCGGTTGATCCGGATCAACTACCTCGGCGCCATCTGGTGCCTCCGCGGCTTCTTGCCGGGCCTGCGCGCGGCGGCGCCGGCGGACGTCGTCAACATCGTTTCGGTCTCGGGCGTCGTCGCCGGGCCACCGAGCGGCCCGTACTCCGCCTCGAAGCACGCCCAGCTCGCCTTCTCGCGCACGATCGCAGCCGAGCTGCGCGGCGAGGGGATCCGGGTGCATACGGTCAAACCCGGCTTCACCGAGACGGAGGGATTTCCGCAGTCCTGGCTGCCGTCACCCGTCCAGCGTGTGGTGATCGGCCCGCAGGAAGTTGCGGCGCACGTCCTCCGCTCGCTCGACGAAGGTCGCGGTGAGACGACCGTTCCCTGGTACTACGGTCCCGTCGCCCCGCTGCAGGACGCGATGCCGAACGTATTCACCCGTGTCCTTTCGCGCCTGCCGAAAGCTCCATAGAATCGCAGCATGGTCCAACAGGAGGCGACGATCCAGGACGTAATCGCCGTTGCGGAGTTCCGGTCAGCTCTACGGCACTTCCTGCGGCGAAGCGAGAAGATTGCCCGCCAGTCGGGGCTCACGCCTCAGCGCTACACGCTGCTGATGATGATCAAGGGCGCGAGCAACGGCGGCGAGCAGTCAACGGTGACCGAGCTGTCCGAGCGGATGCAGCTCGCGCAGAGCACTGTGACCGAGCTCGTGCGCCGCGCCGAGGGCGCGGGGCTCATCGAGCGCGAGCAGTCGCAGCGGGACGCGCGGGTCGCTCACCTGCGTCTGACGCCCGAGGGGGAGCGGCGCCTGATGCTCTCGTTCACCGAGCTCGAGACGGAACGCGCGCAGCTGCGCGAGGCGTTCGCCAGCCTCGAAGGCGGCGTCACCGGGAGCTAGCTCCGCGCGAGCAGATACCAGCCGACGCTCGCGGCGAGGACGCGGGCGTCGGCTCCCGCAAGCGCCTCGGCGTGGGCGCGGCGGTCGCCCTCACAGCCCGCGAGGTCGAGATACGTCGAGAGGTCGCGCCGCTCCTCCTCGTGGCGCTCACGGAGGAGTGAGAGCTCGCTCGCCGCGAAGAGCTTCCGCAGCTCCTCGTCGGTGAGCAGGCGCGTGTGCGAGGGGTCGCGCGCGGTCTCGAACTCGTGGAGCGCAGCGGCCGCGGCCGGGTCGTCCGGTGCGAGCTGATCGACGACGACCACGTGACCACCGGCGCGTGTCACCCGGGCGAGCTCGGCCACGACGAGCTCGGGCTCCGCTATGTGATGGAGCGTGCGATGTGTGCCCACGAGGTCGAACGCGGCGTCGGGGAAGGGCAGCGCAGTTCCGTCTCCCTCGACGAACTCCGTGTTCGACAGGCTGCGGACTCGCGCGAGCTCGAGCAGCTCCGGGACGGGGTCGAGCCCGACGACCTCCCGCACGATCGGAGCGAGGGCGAAGGCCAGCGCCCCTACGCCTGTGCCGACATCGAGCGCGCGCTCGTCGCCGCGCGGCCGGACGAAGTCGTGCACCTCTTCCGCAAGCCGCGCCGCGCGAGAGTCCTGCCGCGCCGCGACGCGGTCCGCCGTACGGGCGAAGCGGTCAGTCGACGACGACACGGCGGGCCCGGGCCGGGTTCGAGTTGATCCCGCAGGCGATCTCGTACCCGATCGTTCCGGCGACCCGAGCGTGGCGTTCGATCGGCAGGCCGTCACCAACGATGGTGACCGGCGTTCCCACCGGCAGCTCGCGCCCGAGCTCGACGGCGAACGCGTCCATCGAGACCGTGCCGACCGCCTCTCGCGACTCGCCGTCGACGAGCACGTAGGTGCCGCTCATGTCTCGACGGAAGCCGTCCGCGTAGCCGACGGGGACGATCCCGATCCACGTCGGCCGCTCGGCGACGAACCGTCGTCCGTAGCCGGTGCTCTCTCCGGGCTGCAGGAGGAAGACCCGTGCGAGCCGGCTCCGCCACGCCAGCGCGGGCCGCAAATCGTTCGCGGGCGGATCCGTGTTGAAGGGCGAGATCCCGTACAGCGCGATCCCGCAGCGGGCGGCATCGAAGCGGGCCTCGGGCAGCCGCAGCGCGGCGGCGCTGTTTGCGATGTGGCGCGTGAGATGCGAGTACGCCTCCGTCGCCTCGCGGAAGCGCGCGATCTGCCGCTGCGCGAAGGCAGCGTCGGTGTCGGCCGTGGCGAGATGGCTCATCAGTCCGAGCACGTTCGCCGGCGGTTCCGGCAGCTCCGCGAGCCCCCAGCGGCCCATGCCGGTGTCGAGCTTCAGGTGCACCGGAAGGTCCGCCGGAATCTCGCCGCTGACGGAGACGACGAGCTCCACGCGCGCCTCGCGCGCTGCGGCGAGCTCGTCGGTCGGGCACATCACGATGATCCGCGCCTCCGGGAGCTCGCGACGCAGATCGATCGCTTCGGCGACGGTGATGACGCAGAGCGCCGAAGCGCCGGCTTCGAGCGCCGCCCGACCAACGTCGGTTGCGCCGTGGCCGTAGCCGTTCGCCTTCACGACGGCCCAGAGCTCGGCTCCGGCGAGCGCCTGGAGCAGCCGCCGAGCGTTGTGGCGGATCGCGCCGAGGTCGATCGTGATCTCGCTCCGATGCACGGTCGTCCAGCCTAGTTGGACGCCGGGAGGCGGGGCAGATTGCGGTCCGATGAGAAGGCGGCTCCCGCCTGGGCGTCGTACGGACAGGCTGCGGGGTCGTCGCGCTCGCAGCCCTCGTGTTGCTCGCCGCGGTAGCCGCCCGCTGGGACAAGCTCGCCCGCCGTCCCTCGGTCCCTTCCGTAGTGGCCCTTGGCTCTCACTCCAACTCGAGATCGGTTCGCCCTGGCGCGTGTTCTGGCTGGAGCGGACCGGCCGCCTCGAGAACTTCCGGGTTCCCGAGGAGATCTGGCGGATCGACCGGCTACCCGATACCGAGAGCCAGCACGCGCGGCAGGGCCTCGATCACATCGCTCGCGACGAGGCCATAGCGCTGTGAAGCTTCGTGGGATGCGAGTTGCTGCGCCACACAGGCCGCAGCGGCCGCTCGCTGTGGCTCCATCCCCTTTGCGAGGAAGGCGGCCGTGACGCCGGTGAGCACGTCTCCGGTGCCGGCGGTCGAGAGCGAAGGGAGGCCGAGAGCGCACACCAGCACGCCGCGACCGGGGGCCGCGACCAGGGAGTCCTCGCCTTTGAGCACGACGACCGCTCGGAACGTCTCCGCCGCCTCTTGCACCGAGGCCAGCCGGTGCGCCGCGATCTCCTTCGACTCGCGCCCGAGCAGGCGTGCAAGTTCGCCTTCGTGCGGGGTGAGGACACGAGGGGCCGGCCACTCGCCAGGCTCCAGCTCGAAGAGTGCGTCAGCGTCGACGACCGCGGGCAGCTCGACCTCGGTGAGGAGGCGACGGACGAGCGTCTTCGCTTCCTTCTCGCGTCCGAGTCCAGGTCCAATGGCTAGCGCCTTCGCGCGTCCAGCAGCTTCGGACACATCCTCCAGCGGCCGCTTCACGGCCTCCAGCACGAGTGTCTCGAGGACCGGAAGCGACTCGGCCGGGGCGGCGATCGTGACGTAGCCGACGTCGGCGCGGAACGCGGCGCGGGCGGCGAGCGCCGGCGCTCCGGTCATGCCGCGCGAGCCGCCGACGACGAGGACGTGGCCCGCCGTGTACTTGTTGTCGCGCGGCGAGCGGCGCGGCACCTCGGCCAGGATCTCCGGCGTGACGAGCCGGTGCTCGGTCTCCGCCGTTTCGAGGCCGATGTCCGCCACCGCCACCTCACCGGCGTGGAAGCGGCCAGGAGCGACCGCAAGGCCGACCTTCGGGCCGTGCATCGTCACGGTGACGTCGGCCCGGACGGCGCCGCCCGCTGCCTCTCCGGTCGACGCGTTCACGCCCGAGGGAATGTCGACGGCGACGACGGGAACGCCCGCCTCGTTGATCTGCTCGATGAGCCGCGTCGTCTCCTCCCGCGGCGCTCCCTTCAGCCCGGTGCCAAGGAGCGCGTCGATCACGACGTCCGGCACTTCGTCGACCAGCTCACGCCCCTGTGCGCACAGAATCTCGGCGGCGATGCGTCCGTCGCCGCCGTTCGCGCCGCCACCCGCATGGAGCGCGATGCGGCGGGCGTCGGGAAAGCGGCGAATGACCTCCTCGGCCACGGCCGCCCCCGCGCGCTGCATCATCGCGTCGACGTCGTGGCCCGCCTCGGCGGCGCGCATCTCCTCTGCGGAGTAGAGCGGCTCGAGCTCAGGCATCTGTAGCGACCGCGACAGCCTGCGCGAGCTCGCGCGAGTGCGTCATCGAGAGGTCGACGGCCTCGATCCCGAGCGAGGCCGCCCGCTCGTCGAGCCGGCCGGAGAGACGCACCGCCGGCTTCGGACGTCCAACGATCTCCACCTCCTGCCAGGCGAACGCCCGGGCGACCCCGAAGCCGAGCGCCTTGCCGACGGCCTCCTTGCCCGCGAAGCGGCCGGCGTAGCTCTGCGCCGAGTTCCGGCGCGAGTCGCAGTAGGCGCGTTCCGCTTCCGTAAAACAGCGCTCGCGGAAGCGCGCGTAGCGCGCGAGCGCGCGCCGGATCCGCTCGATCTCGATCAAATCGGTGCCAACGTGGACGCTCACGCCATGTGCTCCTCGAGCCACTGGGGGAGATGGGCGATCGAGGAGACGATCCCGTCCGGCCTGATCCGCGACTGTTCGACGGCGTCGGGCCGGAACTTGCCGGTGCGCACGAGCACGGCGCGCATCCCGACGCCGCGCGCCCCGGCAACGTCGGTCTCGAGGTCGTCGCCGACCATCCACGCCATGGAGGGCTCGGCGTCGAGCGCTCGGCAGGCGGCGTCGAAGTAGGCGGGGCTCGGCTTGCCGAGTACCGTCGCCGCGGTCTGAGCCGCATACTCGAGCCCGGCGACATAGCAGCCGGAGTCGAGCAGCGGCCCGCGCTGCGTCTGCCACCAGCGGTTGCGGTGGAGGCAGTAGAGGTCGGCCCCGAGCTCGAGCTCCGCGAACGCGCGCGCGAGGTTCATGTACGAGAAGACGAGGTTCGTCTCGGGCGAGTCGTCCGCGCCGCCGATCAGGACCGCGTCGACGTTGTCGCCCACGAGCTCGATCCCCTCGAGGTCGCCGACGAGCGCGTGCATGACGAGCGCGAGGACGCGCCGCCCACGCAGGGCCTCGACCGCTGCGTCGGCTGTCGTCTGCACCTCCCCCACCTCGAGCTCGATGCCCATCGCCTGTAGGCCCGCGGCAAGGTCCGCCTTCGAGCGCGTCGTCGCGTTCGTGACGAAGCGGAGCCGGTGCCCGTCCTCGCGAAGGCTGCGCACCGCGGCCGCCGCACCCGGCAGCGGCTGGCCGGAGACGTGCAGGACGCCGTCCACGTCGAGCAGAATCGCGGCCATGGCCGTCGAGTCTATTCGGGTCACGCGCTCGGTCGTCCTGCCGCTGGCGGAGGTGGAGCTGCAGGTCTCCCGCTCGAGCGGGCCCGGCGGGCAGCACGCGCAGAAGTCCGAGACGCGGGCCGTCGCCGTCTTCGATGTCGAGGCGTCGAACGCGCTGACCGACGTGCAGAAGCGGCGTGTGATCTCCCGCGCCGGCCCGGTGCTGCGGGCGGTGGCGCAGGACGAGCGGAGCCAGTCGCGTAACCGCGAGCTCGCGGTCGAGCGCCTCGTCGCGTCGCTGCGGGAGGCGCTCCGCGTCGAACGGAAGCGTGTGCCCACGAAGCCGACCGCCGCGGCCCGTAAACGTCGCCTCGAGCAGAAGAAGCGACGCTCCCGGACGAAGCAATTGCGACAGAAGCCCGACTAGCGAACCGTGCGGAGCTCGGCGCACGCGCGCGCGAGCTGACGCCGCGTCCCCGTGATCTTGTCCGCACGAATCCGCGGCGGCCACTTCCCACCCCCGAACGATCGGGGCGTTCCTCGGCTTGCATCAGCTGGATGACGATCCCCCGCGGCGGGAGCCTCTGCTACGACCAGCGCGGTCTCAGAGGTCCGCCTAGGTCGTCACCGCGTCCGCCGCCTCGGCCGGCCGCTCGACCTCGACGTGCGGGAGCCACTCGAGCCAGCGCGGCAGGTACCAGCTGCGCCGGTCGAGGAGGGTCAGCATGCTCGGGAGCACGACCGAGCGGATGATCGTGGCGTCCAGCAGGAGCGCGACCGCGACACCGAAGCCCATCTGCTGGAACATCACGAGCTGGCCGCGAGCGAAGCCGAGGAAGACGACGACGATGATCAGCGCCGCCCCGGTGATGATCCGAGCCGTCGAGGCGACGCCCCACACCACCGCGTCCCTGGTCGAGCCGGTCTGGTCGAAGCGCTCCTTGATCCGGCTCATGAGAAAGACCTGGTAGTCCATCGACAGGCCGAACAAGACCGAGAAGAGGAAGAGCGGCACCCAGGCGTCGATCACGTGCGTGTGCTGGAAGCCGAAGAGGCTCGCGCCGTGGCCGTCGAGGAAGACGAGCGTGAGCAGCCCGTAGGCCGCGCCCACCGAGAGCAGGTTGAGCACGATCGAGACGAGCGCGACCATGATCGAGCGGAAGGCGACCGTGAGCAACACGAAGCTCAGCCCGAGCACGAAGAGCAAGACGTACGGCGTCGGATTCGAGACCGCATCGAAGTAGTCGACGTTCTCGGCCGTGTCGCCGCCGACGTACACCTGCGCGCCGGTGCCGTCGAAGATCGACGGGATGACGTTCGAGCGGAGGTCGCGTACCGCAGCGACGGCCGCGCCACCGACGGGGTCGCCGCGAACCGGTGCGGTGAGTAGCGCGACGTCGTCGCGTGAAGCCGTCTGGATCGTGCCGCGGCCGAAGCTCCCCTCGGCCGCGAGCCGGCGCTCGAGCTGCACGAGGCCGCGGTGAACTTCAGCCGAGTCACCGCCCACCGCGACGACGCGGACCGGCTCCGGATTCTGGACGGGGAAGGTGCGCTGGAGCAGGACGTAGCCCTGCTTCGAGGGCAGGCTCGACGGCAGCGTCGCGACGCCGTTAGCCCCGATATGGAGGCCGAAGATCGGCGAGGCGCAAAGAAGCATGAACCCGACTGACAGGACGAGTGAGAGTGCCGGGCGGCGGAGCACAGCCTCGATGATCCTGCGCCAGAAGCGGCCCTCCGCCGCGTCGGCCTGGCCGAGGTTGCGACCGACATACGGAACCGGAAGCGAGTTGACGCGGTCGCCGGCGACGCTCAGCACAGCAGGCAGGAGCGTCAGTGCCGCTGCGACCGAGACGATTCCGACGAGGATCGCGCCGAGCGCAAGGCTGCGCATGATCGAGGTCGGGACGATGAACATCCCGAGCAGCGCGATCACGAACGTCGAGCCGCTGAACAGCACGGCGCGGCTCGCCGTGGCGCCGGTGTGGGCGATCGCGTCCTCCTTCGACAGCCCGAGCAGGCGTTCCTCGCGGTAGCGCGAGACGACGAACAACGAATAGTCGATCCCGAGCGCGAGGCCCATGCCCGTGAGCATGTTCACGATGAAGACCGAGAGCGAGAAGCCGAGAGAGATCAGCGCGACGAGCCCGAGCGCGACGATGATCGACAGGATCGCCGTCAGCACCGGCACGAGCCCGGCGACGAGGGCACCGAAGACGAGGACGAGGACGATCAGCGCAGCGGGGAGGCCGAAAGCGAGCTCGCCCTTCTCGAGGTCGGTCTGCGACTGCTTGCCGAAGTCGTAGCCGGTCGAGTGGTAGCCGGTGATGCCGACCGTGAAGCCTTTGCCGTTCGCGTTCTGCACGACCTGCTCGACGGATTTCGCGCCGGAGTCGCTGTCGATGAGAAGCGAGACGAGCGCAGAGTGACGATCCGGCGAAACTGCGACGACCCGAGCCCCGTGCACGTTCCCCGTGGCCCGGAGGGCAGTCTCCCCGCGCTTCACGAACGCCCGGAACTGGGGCTCGTCGACCGTGTAGCGACGCGAGCTGATGACGATCACGTCCGCCTTCGCGGAGGCCGCCTCGCGCGGGAACGCCTTGGCTACCTCGTCCTTGGCCTTGGTCGAGTCCGGCTTGCCGATGACGTTTCCCTGCGAGCTCAGCCCGTGCAGCGAGGTCGCAACGAGCGCGAGTGCCGCGAGCACGGCGAGCCCCCAGAAGACGAAGGTCCTACGCGGTCTCGCCGCGCAAGCGCGTGCCAGCCGCTCGGTAAACCCCATCCTCGGAGTCTTACTCGACGGTCACCGTCTTCGCCAGGTTGCGCGGCTGGTCGACGTTGAGGCCGCGCAGCCGCGCGATGCGGTAGGCGAGGAGCTGGAGCGGGATCACGGCGAGAGATGCCTGAAGGAAGTTCGGCGTCCGCGGCACGTAGATCACGTCGTCGGCATGGTGTTGGATGTCCTCGTTGCCGTCGGTCGCGATCGCGATCACATGCGCGCCGCGCGCCCGAGTCTCCTGTATGTTCGAGACGATCTTGTCGTAGACGTGGATGTTGGTGGCCACGACGACGACCGGTGTCCCCTCGTCGAGCAGCGCGATCGGCCCGTGCTTCATCTCCCCGGCCGAGTACGCGTCGGTCGGGATGTACGAGATCTCCTTCAGCTTGAGCGCTCCCTCGAGCGCGACGGGCAGCCCGATGTGGCGGCCGAGGTAGAGGAAGAACGAACTGTCGTGGAAGCGCTGCGCGATCGACTCGATCGGGTGGTCGCCGTCGAGGAACTCCTGCATCTTCTGCGGCAGCTCGTGCAAGCGGTCGAGGATGAAGTCGATCTCCTCCTGCGGCAGCGTCCGCCGGATCTCGGCGAGCTTGAGCGCCAGCAGGCTCAGCAGCGCCACCTGCGCGGTGAACGTCTTCGAGGCGGCGACGCCGACCTCCATCCCGCAGCGGGTGTAGAGCGTAGCCTCGGCCTCGCGGGTGATCTGCGTCCCCATGAGGTTCGTGATCGCGAGCGTTCGCGCGCCGCTCTCGCGCGCGAGCTTGACCGCGTTGACGGTGTCGCGTGTCTCGCCCGACTGGGAGATCCCGATCACGAGCGTGTCCTTCGACAGCACCGGGTTGCGGTAGATCCACTCGCTCGCGATGTCCGGCTCGACCGGGACGCGGGCCCACTCCTCGAGGATGTAGCGGCCGACGACGCCGGCGTGGTAGGCCGTGCCGCAGGCGACGATCACGATCCGGCGCAGGTTCCGGATCTCGAGCTCGGTCATGCCGAGCGCGTCGAGCACGAGCCGGTGGCCGCGGACGCGGTCGCCGATCGTTTCGGCCACGGCATCCGGCTGCTCGAAGATTTCCTTGAGCATGAACGTCTCGTAGCCGGCCTTCTCGGCGCTCTCCTCGTCCCAGTCGACCTCCTGCCGCTCCGGCGGCTCGACCTCTGCCCCGTCGACGAAGAAGCGGACGCCGTCCGGCGTCACCTCGACTACCTCGCCGTCACGTGGATGGATGACCGTACGGGTCTCGCTGAGGAAGGCGGCGATGGAGGAGGCGAGGAAGTTCTCGCCGTCGGCAAGGCCCACGACGAGCGGCGTCTGGTGCCTTACGCCGGCGAGCACGTCCGGCTGGTCATGGTGGATGGCGACGATCGAGAAGTGCCCCTCGAGCTGCGGAAAGACGCGGCCCAACGCTTGCGCGAGATCGCCCTCGTATTCCTCCTCGAGGAGATGGACGACGACCTCGGCGTCGGTCTCGGAGGTGAGCGTGTGGCCGCGCGCGGCGAGCTGCTCTCGGAGCTCGAGGTAGTTCTCGATGATCCCGTTGAGGACGATGGCCAGCCGCCCCGGCTCGCAGCCGGTGAGCGGATGTGCATTCACCTCCGTCACACCGCCGTGCGTCGCCCAGCGCGTGTGACCGAGCCCGTGGTGCGAGTGGGAGCTGTTGGTGCCGGCCGCCTCGACGAGGTGGCCGAGATTGCCGACGGCTCGCACATACTCGAGCTCCTCGTCCTCGCGCAGCGCGATCCCGGCCGAGTCGTAGCCGCGGTATTCGAGGCGCCGTAGTCCCTCCAAGAGAAGCGGCTTTGCGTCGCGCGATCCGACGTATCCGATGATTCCGCACACGTCCGCTCCTTTCCCCGCTGGACACGGAAAACGCTCCCTGAAAACACGAAGAGCCCGGCCTCAGACCCGTTCGCAGCGTCGCGGAAGGTCAGCCGAGCTCGTGTGTCACCAGGGCGGCGACTTTAGCACAGAGCTTCTCCGCGGCCTCCGGCGTCTCGGCCTCTGCGAGCACGCGGACGACGGGCTCGGTGCCGGACGGCCGGACGAGCACGCGACCCGCGCCGTCGAGCTCCGCATTGACGGCCTCGACGGCGGTGAGCAGCTCGCCGGACAGCGGGCCGCGGCCGGCGCGCGGCAGGTTCCGCATCACCTGTGGGAACTGCGGCATGACGGCGACCGCCTCGGAGAGAGCGCCGCCGCGAAGCGCGCGGCAGAGGAGGAGCCCGGCGACCAGGCCGTCTCCCGTCACGTGGCCGTCGAGCCAGATCAGGTGACCGGACTGCTCGCCGCCCAGCAGCAGCCCCTCTCGCCGGAGCGCCTCCAGCACGTACCGGTCGCCGACGTCGGTGACGACGACGCGAATGCCCCGCTCCTCCATCAGGCGGTGGAAGCCGAGGTTCGTCATCGTCGTGACCCCGACGCCGTCCACCCCGAGGTCGAGCGCGAGCACCGCGAGGATCTGATCGCCGTCGACCGGCTCGCCCCGTTCGTCCACGGCGAGCATGCGATCTCCGTCGCCGTCGAAGGCGATGCCGAGGTCGAAGCGACCCCCGCGGACGACAGCGGCGAGAGCGGCGAGGTCGGTCGCCCCGCAGCCCACGTTGATATTCGTCCCGTCCGGTTCGTTGCCGATCGCCGTCACCTCCGCGCCGAGCTGCTCGAACGCCTGCGGCGCGAGGCCAGCGTAGGCTCCGTTCGCGCAATCGACGGCGATGCGGAGGCCGGTGAGGTCGGAGCCGAAGCGCTCCAGCACGTGTTCGAGGTAGCTGTCCTCGGCGACCTCGACCCGGTCGATCTCGCCGCCCCCGCGCGCCGGCGCATCGAGCAGCGCCTCGATCTCCTCCTCGGCAGCGTCCGTCAGCTTTCGGCCGTCGCGATCGAAGAATTTGACGCCGTTGTACTCGGGCGGGTTGTGCGAGGCGGAGATGACCGCGGCTAGATCGAGGCCGAGGAGCGCGACCGCAGGCGTCGGCAGGACGCCCGCGAGGACCGCGGTGCCTCCCCCGGAGGCGATTCCGTCGGCGAATGCGTCCTCGAGCGCGGGACCGCTCGCCCGCGTGTCGCGCCCGACGAAGATGCGTCCCCGGCCGCACCAGAGCGCGACCGCCTTGCCGAGGTGCTCCACGAGCTCGGCCGTGAGCGAGTCGCCGACGACGCCGCGGACGCCGTCGGTGCCGAAGTGCTGCCGCGCCACGGCGCGGGACGATAGCGGCTTACATGGTGAGCACGAGCTTCCCCCTGACGTGGCCCTCGCCAAACGTATGCAGCGCGTCCTGCGCCTCGGCGAGCTCGTACGTCCGGTCGATCGCCGGCTTCAGGTCGCCGCGCTCGAGCATGTCCGCGAGCGTCTGGAGGTCCGGTTTGTTGAAACTTGCGACGAAGAATTTGACCGTCTGCTTGCTGAAGCGGGACGCGAGCCAGACGGCCGCGATGTGCCGCAGCTGGCTGCGGCTGCCGTGCGCTCCGACGATCACGAGCCGGCCCTCCGGCTCGAGGACTGCACTGAGGGCGTGCCACGAGTGGCCTCCGGCGACGTCGGCGATCAGGTCGTAGCGCTCGTGCTCGCGCGTGAAGTCTTCGCGGCGGTAGTCGAGCACGCGGTCCGCGCCGAGGGCGCGCGTCTGCTCGACGTTGCGTGTACTGCACACCGCGGTCACGTGCGCGCCCAAAGCCTTCGCGATCTGGACGGCGAGCGTTCCCACGCCGCCGGAGGCGCCGTTGATCAGCACCCGCTCACCCGACTCGAGCTTGCCGTGATCTCGGATGCCCTGGAGCGCGGTCAGTCCCGCAATCCCCATCGTCGCGGCCTGCTCGAACGTGACGTTGGCCGGCTTCCGGACGACGTTGAGCGCGCTCACGTACTCGGCGAAGGCGCCGCTCCGGCCGCCGAACACCTCGTCGCCGGGGGCGAGGTCGGTGACGTCCTTTCCAACCGCCTTCACGACCCCTGCGAAGTCGCAGCCGAAGAGCGCGCTCTTGGGGCGCAGCACGCCGTTGCGAGTGACTGGGCGCAGGAAGCGGGGCCAGCCCCGCAGCTCGTGCCAGTCAGCCTTGTTGACCGAGCTCGCGCGAACGCGCACGAGAACGCGGTCGTCCGTCAGCTCAGGCTGGTCTACCTCCTCGACGCGAACGACGCCGGGGCCGCCGAATCGGTGCCGAACGAGTGCCTTCATCATCGTTCTCTCCTCCATACGCCGTAAGTTTACGGTGTAAGATGACATACAGCGTAAGCTATGTCAATGGCGACCACGAAACGGCGACCCCTGAGCCGTGAGCGCATCCTCGCCGCGGCGCTCGAGCTCGTGGACGAGCGGGGGATCGAGGCGCTCTCGATGCGGAAGCTCGGCCAGTCCCTCGGCTACGAGGCCATGTCGCTCTACAACCACGTCGCGAACAAGGACGACCTGCTCGACGGCATCCTCGACCTCGTGCTCGCCGAGATGGAGCCGCCTGACCCCAGCGGCGGGCTGCCCGCGATTCGCACTGCGGCGCTCTCCGCGCACGAGGCACTGAAGCGGCACCCGTGGGCGGCGACCATGCTGATGTCGCCGGGTCGTATCCGCCCTGCCCGGATCGAGTACATGGAGGGCCTGCTCGCCTGCCTGCGCGGCGCCGGCTTCTCCGCCGAGACCACGTATCACGCCTATCACGTCCTCGATGCGCACATCATCGGCTTCTCGCTCTGGGCATCGACGCACGGGAAGATGCCGGAGCACATCGAGGACGCGCGCGCCTGGTTCGAGGAGATGATCCCTGTCGCGACACTCCCCTATCTGCACGAGCACGGGCTCCAGCACCTCGAGGACGGCCCACATCAGGACAGGAGCGCGTTCGAGTTCGCGCTCGACCTGCTCCTGGAGAGCCTCGAGAGGCTGCGCTAGCGCTTCGAGAACTGCGGCGCCTTGCGCGCCTTGTGCAGGCCGGCCTTCTTGCGCTCGACCTGGCGTGCGTCGCGCGTGAGGAAGCCCTCGCGCTTGAGCGGCACGCGCAACTCCGGGTTGGCCTCGACGAGCGCGCGGGCGATCCCGTGCCGCACAGCTCCCGCCTGGCCGGTCAGGCCGCCGCCATGGACGCGTACGCGCAGGTCGTACTGGCCCTCGACTCCGGCCACCTTGAGCGGCGAGACGGCGATCGTCTGCCAGACGGAGCGCGGGAAGTACTCCTCGAGCGTGCGACCGTTGACCCAGGTGGCGCCGCCGCCGGGCCGGAGGATGACGCGCGCGACCGAGGTCTTGCGCTTGCCGGTGCCGCGGTATTGAGCGACCTGGCTCACTGGTCGGACTCCAGGGGACGAGGATTCTGGGCCTCGTGCGGATGCTCGGGCCCGGCGTAGATCTTGAGCTTCGTGATCTGCTGGCGCGCGAGCCGGTTCTTCGGGAGCATCCCCTTCACGGCGACGCGGAGCACCTCCGTCGGCCGGCGCTCGAGCTGCTCGCGGAGAGTCCGGCTGCGCAGGCCGCCGGGATAGCCCGAGTGGCGGTAGTAGCGCTTCTGGTCGAGCTTGTTGCCCGTGACCTGGATCTTCTCGGCGTTCACGACGATCACGAAATCGCCGGTGTCGACGTGCGGTGTGTACTGCGGCTTGCGCTTGCCGCGGAGCGTGTCGGCGATCTGCGTCGCGAGCCGGCCGAGCGTCTTGCCCTCGGCGTCGACGAGATACCACTCGCGCGTGACTTCTCCCGGCTTGGCGCTGTAGGTCTTCATAGAAAGAGGCGGACAGGTGCCCGCCGGCGGCCGATTGTAGCGAAAGCTCGCCGCAATCCCGCCTCGAATGCCGCCGCTCCGCCGTGCGAGGGATGGCGAACGTACGGGGCTTCGAGCGCCGCGGCGGCGAGTCGCCCGACGGCGACGACAACGCGCCCGCGCGTCAGCTCGTCGAGGAACGGCGCCGCCGCCGCGACCTCGGCTCTGGTGGGTCGCCGGTTCGAGGTCTCGCTGCCCGGATGGGTGGGGACGACGTTCCAGAGCAGCACCTCGTCCTCGACGCCGATCTGCGCGAGCACGCGGTGGACGATGGTGGCCGTCGCCTCTGCCGGGCCGGAGCCGGTTAGCTGGCGCTCGGACGTGAAGGGAATCCCGCTGACGCGCGCACCGCGATAGCCGGCGGCCTCGCCGACGAGCACGACCTTCGCACCGGCTTGCGCAGTGAGATAGCCCCGCAGCCGATCCTGCAGCCGCGGCGACTCGGCGTACTGGTTGTAGGTCTCGCCGATCCCTGCTGCGGCGAGCCGCTCTACGAGCACCAGCGGTTCCACTGCACGACCTCGTCCTGCGCACGCCGGCGCTGGGAGAAGACGCTCGAGGAGCGGTCCGAGTCGGGATCCTCGGCCGGGTGGCCGATGGTGACACCGGTGACGATCGTGAGATCGGCCGGAATCCCCAGGAGCTCTCGCACGCGCTCATCGTCCTCCGCCGGGACGCCGTAGACACCGGCGCCAAGGCCTTCCTCGAGGGCTGCGAGCAGCACGAGCATCAGCGCGGCGCCCGCGTCGACATGCCAGAACGGCACCGGCCACACGACCTCGACGCCGCCGGTGATCGCGAGCTTGTCCGGCTGGGTGTAGCGGTCGTGGTAGTCCTGCTCCCGGGTCATGACGAAGATGTGCGCGGCGGCGTTGAGGAACCACGCCCGCGAGCGCTCGTCGTCCTCCGTCGCCGTCAGCGCCTCGATGGTCTCCGGGTCGTCGACGACGAGCAGGCGCAGGCCCTGGCTGTAGCCGGCGTTCGGTCCCCGGCGCGCGGCGCGGGCGATCCGCTCGAGCGTCTCGCGCGACACGCCCTCGCCGGTGTAGCTACGGACGGCCCGGCGCTTCTTGAGGAGGTCGTAGAAGGAGCCCATCCAGGGGCCCTAGGCTATTCCCACTCGATGGTCGCGGGCGGCTTGGAGGTGACGTCGAGCACGACCCGGTTGACCCCCGGGATCTCGTTCACGATCCGGGCCGAGATGGTCTCCACGAGGTCGTACGGAAGCCGCGCCCAGTCGGCGGTCATGGCATCGTCGCTCGTCACCGCGCGGATCACGATCGGGTAGCCGTACGTGCGCTCGTCTCCTTGCACGCCGACCGACCGCACCGCCGGCAGCACGGCGAACGATTGCCACAACTCGCCGTACAACCCTGCGCGCCGCACCTCCTCCTGCAACACCGCGTCGGCCTGCCTCAGGATCTGCAGCCGCTCGCCGGTGACGGCGCCGATGATCCGGATCGCGAGGCCCGGGCCCGGGAACGGCTGGCGCCAGACCATCCGCTCGGGCATCCCGAGCTCCTCGCCAACGCGCCGCACCTCGTCCTTGAACAGCAGCCGCAACGGTTCGACGAGCCGCATCTTCATGTCCGGGGGGAGGCCGCCGACGTTGTGGTGCGACTTGATCGTCGCCGCGACGCCCTCGGTGCCGCCCGATTCGATCACGTCGGAGTAGAGCGTCCCCTGGACGAGCCAGCGCACTTCGCCCCCCTCTTGACCCAGCTTTCGCGCCTCCTCCTCGAAGACGCGGATGAACTCGCGGCCGATGATCTTGCGCTTCTCCTCCGGCTCCTCGACGCCGTCGAGCAGCTCGAGGAAGCGCTCCTGTGCCTGCACGTGGACGAGCGGGACGTGGAAGTGTTCGCCGAACGTCTCCACCACCTGCTCCGCCTCGTCCTGGCGCAGCAGGCCGTGGTCGACGAAGACGCACGTGAGCTGCTCGCCGACCGCCTTGTGTACGAGCAGCGCCGCGACGGCCGAGTCGACGCCGCCCGACAGGGCACAGAGCACGCGCTCGTGCCCCACCTGCGCGCGGATCCGCGCCACTTGCTCCTCGATCACGGCGGCCGGAGTCCAGCTTGGCGGCGCCTCGGCGGCGCGGTAGAGGAAGTTCTTGAGCACGTCCATGCCATGCGGCGTGTGGACGACCTCGGGATGGAACTGGACGCCGTAGAGGCCGCGCTCGGGGGCCTCGAAGGCGGCGACCGGCGTCGCCGGCGAGCTTGCGACGACGCGCGCACCCTCGGGGGCGGCGACGACCGTGTCGCGGTGCGACATCCAGACCGTTTGCTCCGGCGGCGTGTCGGCGAGCAGCCGCGACTCGGTTGTCTCCATCGAGGTTCGTCCGAACTCGGACACGCCGGTACGGTCGACGCGGCCGCCGAGCTCGAGCGCCATCAGCTGCGCGCCGTAACAGATCCCGAGCGTCGGTACGCCCAGCTCGAACAGGGCCGGGTCGACGCGCGGCGCGTCGTCGGAGTAGACGGAGGCAGGGCCGCCGCTCAGCACGAGCGCGTACGGGTTCCGGGCCCTGACGGCCTCGGGCGTGATCCTGTGTCCGACGAGCTCGGAGTAGACGCGGCACTCGCGCACGCGGCGCGCGATCAGCTGCGAGTACTGGCCCCCGAGGTCGATGACCAGCACCGGCCTGTCCTCGTGGCCGGGAAACTCAAGAACCTGCGCCTCCTCAGCGCCGATAGTTCGGCGCCTCCTTCGTGATCGTGACGTCATGCGGGTGCGACTCGCGCAGCCCCGCCGCCGTGATCCGGACGAAGCGGGCGCGCTTCATCTCGTCGACCGTCGCGGCGCCGCAATAGCCCATGGCCTGACGCAGCCCACCGACGAGCTGGTGGACGACGTGCTGGAGCGGGCCCTTGTAGCCGACGCGCCCTTCGATTCCCTCGGGGATCAGCTTTTCGACGTCCTCGACGTCGCCCTGGAAGTAGCGGTCCTTCGAGAAGCCGCGCGCCTTCATCGCGCCGAGCGAGCCCATCCCGCGGTATTCCTTGAACCGCTCGCCCTGAACGAGCACGACGTCGCCCGGCGTCTCGTCGGTGCCGGCGAGCATGCCGCCGAGCATGACCGCGTCGGCGCCGGCTCCCACCGCCTTCGCGATGTCGCCCGACGAGGTGATACCGCCGTCTGCGATGACCGGCACGCCGCTCTCCGTGACCGCGCTCGCCACGTCGTGCACAGCGCTGATCTGCGGCACGCCTACTCCCGCGACGACCCGCGTCGTGCAGATCCCCGACGGCCCGATCCCGACCTTGACCGCATCCGCGCCCGCGTCGACGAGAGCTCGCGCTGCCTCGGCCGTCGCGATGTTGCCCGCGATCACCTCGACTGCAACCGCGTGCTTGATCCGGCGCACCATCTCGATCACTCCGACGGAGTGACCGTGCGCGGTGTCGACGACGATCACGTCCGCGCCCCCGCCGACGAGCGCCTCGGCCCGTTCGAGCGCGTCCGGCCCGACCCCGACGGCGGCGCCCACGCGCAGCCGGCCCTGGTCGTCCTTCGTCGCCTCGGGGAACTCGATCTTCTTCTGGATGTCCTTGACAGTGATCAGGCCACGCAGCCGCCCGTCGGCGTCGACAACCGGGAGCTTCTCGATCTTGTTTCGGTGGAGGATCTCCTCCGCCTCCGCGAGCGTGGTGCCCACGGGCGCAGTGACGAGGTTGCGCGCAGTCATGAGCGCCGAGACCGGCTGGTCGACGTCGTTCTCGAAGCGGAGGTCCCGGTTGGTGAGGATGCCGACGAGGACGCCTTCGCCGTCGGTGATCGGGACACCCGAGACCTTGTAGCGCGCCATCAGCTCGAGCGCCGCGTGCACGGGCGCGCTGGGGGGCAGGGTCACGGGCTCGACGATCATCCCCGACTCGGAGCGCTTCACCTTGTCGACCTCGGCGACCTGCGCCTCGATCGAGAGATTGCGGTGAAGGATGCCGATCCCGCCCTCGCGGGCGAGCGCGATGGCGAGACGCGCCTCGGTCACGGTGTCCATCGCCGCCGAGACGATCGGGATCGCCAGGTCGATCGACGGCGTGAGCCGGGCGCGCGTCGAGACGTCATTCGGGAGGACATGGGACTCGGCCGGGACGAGGAGCACGTCGTCGAAGGTGAGCCCCTCGGAACCGAACTTCCGGTCGAGTTCCAGCAGCCGCTGGACGTCGTCGGCGTTCAGCTCGGCTGCTACAGGCTCCGTCAAGAAGAGCAGGGTAACAAGCAGCGTTGACAACGTCCTAACAGGCCGCAGTTACCGTCACGCCGTGCGGTTTCTCGCTGCCACCGCCGGATTGCTCCTGCTCGCCGGCTCGGCGGTCGCGAGCCGTCCGACTGCTCACACCCTGCGCAAGAGCGCAAACGGTCCGATCGCGGCGGTCGCGCAAAACAACACCGTGGCTGCTTGGCTCACGTCCGGGGGTACCAAGGGGTGCAACCTCGTGCACATCCTCTCTCCGGGCAAGCGCGACCGGAGTCTGCCCCAGCCCTCGTCCGGGAGCATGACCTGCAACTGGACACTCACCGACGGTCAGCCCCAGCTCGCCGTCGCGGCCAACATGTCGACGGCGCTCTGGACGCTGCATGAGGGCGGGCCAGCGCCGATCGATTGGGTCGTGGCCGCCTCGATCGGAGGTCCCGAGCGGCAGCTGAAGCGCCTCGCCCACGCTAGTAACGGCACAGGGGACTGGCTCGGCGGCGTCGCCGGCGCCGGCCGGACGCTCGCGTACTCGTGGGACGACGTGGAGTACGTCAATCCGACCGATTGCCTCTCCGGCGGCTCGTGCAAGCAGAAGATCGCAGACGGTGGGATCCACATCGTCACCCGCACGGGCGACACACCGCTGCCCGGAGCAGAGCCTGCACTCCAGCTCGCAGCAGCAGCCGGGCGTATCGCGTACATCCCCGCGACGATCGTGAAGGCCGGCCGCCCCTCGGCAACCACCAACAGCTCGCTTCCCGTAGTGGACGCCGCGACCGGAGACGTCGTCGGCCAGCCGGTCGTGCACGGAATCCCGCTCGCGATCGCGCTCAGTTCCCACGTGCTCGCCGTCCTCACGACGCTTGCCGGGCCCCACGACAGGATCTCGTGGTTCTCGGCGACCGACGGGACGAAGCTCGGCAGTGCGCTGGTCTCCCAGCGCGCGGCTCCGGAGCTCGCTGCGAGCGACCAGCTCATCGTCTACCGCGTCGGTCGCCTGTTGCGTGACGTCTCCACGCACACCGACCACAACGCGAAGCTCGTGCAGACGGGGCAGAACACCGTCGGTCTGTCGCTCGCCCACGGCCGGCTCATCTGGGCGGAGAACCACGGCGTCGGCGGGCGCCTCCGCGCTTTCGCGGTCGGCTAGGCCTCGACGGGCTCGAGCTCGACGATCTCGACGCCGCCCGCGAGGCGGGCAGCCTCGCGCGGGTCGAAGCGTCCGGCGCCGAGCTCGACGACCGAAGCCGCCGCACAGCCGACCGCCCTGCGCAGCGCGTCGCCGACCGAGCGGCCGTTGAAGCGCTCCGACAGGTAGCCGCCCAGCAGCACGTCCCCGGCCCCGACCGGCGCGATCGGCTCGACGCGCGGGATCGACGCGCGGAAGCGCTGGACACGCCGCTCCTCGCGCACGAGCGCGAAGCACGCCGTCTCCTGGGTGATGAGGACGTTGCGCGCACCGAGGTCGGCGATGGTGTCGAGCGCCATCACGAAGTCTTCCTCGTCCATGAACTCCTGCCCCACCAAGCTCTCGGCCTCCTGCTGGTTCGGCGAGACGAGATACGGCTCGGCCTCGACGCCCAGCCGCAGCGGCTCTCCTTCGCAGTCGAGCACGCACTTGATGCCGCGCCGCGTCAGATCGTGGATCGCGTGGGCGTAGAAGTCGTTCTCGACGTCACGCGGCAGTGAGCCGGAGAAAACGACGAAGCTCGCCACGCGCGAGAGGTAGTGGAGCTTGTCGGAAAGCATCCGCAGCTCTTCGGGCCGCACCGCAGGTCCCCACTCGTAGACCTCGGTCAGCGCGCCCGCGGTCGGGTCGACGACGGCGATCGAGGTGCGCGACTCGTCGGAGATGCGGACGAAGTCGCTGAGGATCCCCTCGAGGCCGAGGTCCTCGACGATCCGGTCGCCGGTGCGGCCGCCGGCGAGACCGCTCGCCACGACCGGAGTCTCCAGCCGCTTCAGCGCCCGCGCGACGTTGATGCCCTTGCCGCCCGCGCTCGTAAGGCTGTCCATCGCCCGGTGCCGGTGACCGAACTGGAAGTTCGGAACGGTCAGCGTGCGGTCGACCGCGGCGTTGAGGGTTACGGTGACGATCACTGCCGGTACACCACGCCGGAGCGGAGGTTACTGGACGCGGATCGTCTGACCGACGCGGAGGGCCTTCGGGTCGATGCCGTGGTTGAGCTGCTCGAGCCTGGCGACCGTCGTCCCCGTCTTGGCTGCGATCCCTCCCAGCGTGTCGCCGGACTGGACGGTGTAGGTGCGCACGCGAGGCCGCGTCTGGCCGTGCGCTTGGGTCTTCTTCTTCTTCGAGGTGACCGTCGTCGTCTGCGCGTGGTGGTGCCTGCCGTGCTGGAATCCCGCCCGGACGACGAGAGCTCCGATCGTGACCGCCGCGAGAAAGGCGACGGGCGCGGCCCACCGCGTGACTCGACTCCGCTCCACGGCTCAGCCCACGGCAGCGACCGTGCGCAGCTCGCCGGCGAGGCGCTCTGCCTCGACTGCCGCCGCCTCCTGCCAGCCCGCGCCTCGATCGGCATAGAGGACGGAACGCGAGGCGGAGGGAAGCGCGCTCGCCGGACCCGCGCTGAATGCGGCAGCGAGATCCTCGAGGCGGCCACCTTGCATGCCGACACCCGGCAAGAGCAGCACCGCGTGCGGCAGCAGGCTGCGCACTGTCTCGAGCAGCTCCGGGTGCGTGGCACCGACCACGGCCCCGACCGAGGAGAGCCCGCCGGCGCCGAGCCGATCCTCTCCCCACCGGTCGACGAGACCCGCGACGTGCTCCCAGAACGGCCTTCCGTCCTCGAGCGGCAGGTCCTGGAGGTCCGCGCTGCCCGGATTCGAGGTTTTCAGGACGACCAGTACCCCGAGGCCGTCATACGCGAAGAACGGCTCGAGCGAGTCGTAGCCCAGGTAGGGGTTCACCGTGACCGCGTCGGCGAGCGGCGCGAACGCAGCGGCGTAGGCGCGGGCCGTCGACGGGACGTCGCCGCGCTTCGCGTCGGCGATCACGAGCAGGCCCGCCTCCCGTGCGTAGGCGCAGACCTCCGCGAGCGCAGCCCAGCCCTCGCGCCCCTGCGCCTCGAAGAACGCAGCCTGCGCCTTGACCGCGACCGCGACGTCGCCGACGGCGTCGACGATCCCGCGACAGAACTCGACGACGCCGAGCCCCTCCGGCATGAGCGCCGGATCCGGATCGAGCCCGACGCAGAGCGGCGCGCCCTTGCGCTCCACCGCGGCAGCGAGCCGATCCGCAAAATGACCCGCTCCACTCACATCTCTCAGGATACGAGCCGCCCGGGACATGCGGTCCCGAAACGAAGAGGCCGCCCGAAGGCGGCCTCTCGATCCTCGGAGGAGACTTTGCCCGTTGCGCTAGTAGGACGATCCCCCGCTCTTGACGGCCGACTTGAGCCCGCTGCCGGCGGAGAACTTCGGCACCGTCGCCGCGGGGATGTGCACTTTCTCGGTCGGGTTGCGCGGGTTGACGCCCGTCCTGGCCGCGCGATTGGCGGTCGAGAACTTGCCGAATCCTGTGAATGTGACCTCGCCTCTGCCCTTCAGCGTGTCCGTGATTGCCTCGAGGAACGCGTCGACGGCCTTGCCTGCGTCGCGGTTGGACAGCTGCGCGCGGCGGGCTACCTCGGATACAAACTCCTGCTTCGTCACTCTCTCCTCCAGTCGTAGATCGCTTGCTGGGCCTGAACGACCCTACCAACTCCGCGTTTGCGGCTCAACCATGCGGTTTTGCGGGGGTTTTCTCGCCTTGCAGCAAGTCTCCTGCCCAGAAAAGAGGGCGCAAGCGGACAGCATGGCGCGCGAGAGCGTCGGCTCCGCCCTCCTCCCGGTCGATCACACAGACCGCCGTACGGACGACCAGGCCCGCCTCGCGGACCGCCGAGATCGCCTCGACGAGCGCGCCTCCCGAGGTCACGATGTCCTCGACGAGACACACGAGCTCGCCCTCTCCGAACGCACCCTCGAGCCGGTTCTGTGTGCCGTAGGCCTTCGCCTCGTCGCGGACCATGACGAACGGCAACCCGCCGCTGAGTGAGGCGGCTGCGGCGAGCGGCACGGCGCCGAGCACGGGCGCCGCGAGCCGAACGGCCTCCGGCTCGTGCTCGCGCACGGCGGCGGCGATCCGGGCGCCGAGCGCGCCGAGGAGATCCGGCCGCGTCTCGAAGCGGAACTTGTCGAGGTAGTAGCGCGAGCGCGTGCCGGAGCGTAGGACGAAGTCGCCTTCGAGATAGGCCGCCGAGACGATTGCCCCGCGGAGCTCCGCGTCGTTCATGTCCGCCGCGCCCCTGGCCCGCCTTCGTTTCCGGCCCCTGGGCCGCCTTCGGCGGCCCGGTCTTCCGGCCGGACGCCGGTGGCTCGGCCGCCGGCGTTTCCAGCCACAGCGAGGACCTGGCGGGCCAGCGGCAGCAGCCGGGCCGCCTCCGGCGAGCCGGCTCCGAACGTGACGAAGGAGCCGTCGTCGAAGTAGACGTCGAGCCGCTCCCGGTTCGCGCCGAACCAATGCCGATAGGCCGCGGTTCCGGCGAGTGCACCGCTCGCGAAGCCCGCCACCGCGAAGAACCTACGCTTCATCGGCCACCGCCGCGAGGCAGCGCTTCAGGTCGTAGAAGACGAGCCCCGGCGTGGCCCGCGGGCGCGCGACGGCGACGATCGAGCGCTCGTCCGCGGCGACGGCGAACACGTCGCCGTCGGCGAGCTCGGCGCGGAGCTGGGTGACGCGACCCTGGTCGCTGCGGAACGCTGCGGCGCCGTCGAGCAGCTCGCGCACTGCCCGTGCGAGGATACCCGCACGGGCCTCGGGGATGCCCACCGAGCCGGCGAGCTCACCATCGCCGCCCACCATCGCCGCCGCCTCGATTTGCGGCGAGATCTCGACGAGATCGGCGAGAGCGGCTGCCGCGTCCATCGCTCCGACGGTATCAAGGTGCAGACTCTGCACTCGTGCGCATCCGCCGGCGCCAGCTCGTACGGAAGTTCTTCGACGATCGCGGCACCCACCTCGCGGCGATGGTCGCGTACTTCGCGCTCCTCTCGTTCGTCCCCCTCGTCTTCCTCACGCTCTCGCTCTTCGGCCTCGCGCACCGCGCGCAGGCGTCCGACTTCTTCATCCGGGAGCTGAAGCACGCGTTCCCGGGAACGTCGCTCGAGAACATCATCGAGCTCGTCCGCCGAGTGCAGAACAACGCGGCAGCGCTCGGGATCATCGGGGGGATCGGCCTGCTCTGGTCGTCACTCTCGCTGTTCAGCGCGCTTGAGTCGGCGCTCAACATCGTCTATGGGCTGCCGAACCGACGCTTCCTGCACGGGAAGGGGATCGCCGCCGCCCTGATGGCGACCGTCCTGACCACCCTGTTCGTCAGCCTCGTGGTCGGCGCGTTCGGGGTGACGGTGCTCAAGCACCACCTCCGGTTCGCCGACAGCTCGGCCGTCGCCTACATCCTGTCTTTCGGCGCTTCGCTCACCGGAGTCTTCGTCTTCCTGCTCGTCGTCTACACCTGGCTGCCGAACACGGAGGTGAGCTGGCGAGAGGCACTCCCCGGCGCGATCGCAGGCGCCGTGTTCCTCGAGGCGTCGTTCCTGGCCCTGCCGTTCTTCGTCCGCCACGCCAGCGTCAACGTCACGCTGAGGACGCTCGGCGGCCCCGCCATCCTCCTGCTCTGGATGTATGTCATGGCCAACGTGATGATCTTCGGCGGCGAGCTCAACTGGTGGTGGCGTGAGCGCAAGCGAGAAGCGGCCGGGCCACTGGCGCTGACCGGACACGAGGAGTCTCCTCCGGCGTAGTGGAGCCGGTGCGACTCAGTCCGTCAGCGCCTCGAGTAATGCGTGGGCCGCGCGGGCGCGGTGGGAGTTGCCGGCCTTCCACTCGTTGCCGAGCTCCGCGACCGTCCGCCCCTCGCCGTCCGGGACGAAGATCGGGTCGTAGCCGAAACCCTCGCTTCCCGCGGGCTGGTGCGCGATCCGCCCCTCGAGCTTGCCCGTGCCGCGGAGCTCGCGTCCGTCCGGCGAGAGGAGCACGAGCTCGGAGACGTAGCGCGCGGCGCGACCCTCGATACCCTCGAGCTCGCGGAGGAGCTTCGCTACCGCCGGCGCGCCCTCGGGCGCGTACCGCGCCGAGAGGACTCCAGGGCGTCGGCCCAGCGCCTCGACCTCGAGGCCCGAGTCCTCGGCGAGAACCCAGCCGCCCGTGCGTTCGCGGCCGAACCGTGCCTTCAGCGCCGCGTTCTCGTAGTACGTCGCTCCGGTCTCCGGCGGGTAGTCGTCGCGGTCGAGCGGCTGGAACGTCCAGCCCGGTAGGAGCCGTTCCAGCTCGCGTGCCTTATGCGGATTGCGCGAGCAGAGGACGGCTTTCATCCCATCCAGCGCTGACGTTCGATCGCATCGATGATCGGCACCGGGCTGCCGCCGACCGGAATTTCGACGAGAAGCCGGTCGAGCGCAGGCCGGAAGCGGACGAGGAAGCGGTAGGCGATCACCCGGAGCGGCCCGAGCATGATGATTGCCCGAGCGTCGCGATCAGCACTCCTTCCCAGTAGCCGGCGCCGGCCACGCCGATCAGCCACAGCGTGGCGGCGGTCGTGAGGCCGCGCACCGAGAGACCCTGCCGGATGATCGCGCCGGCTCCGAGGAAGCCGATCCCCGTCACGACCTGCGCCGCGATCCGGGTCGCGTTCACGCTGATGCCGAAATTCGCAAAGCCGTAGGCCGAGACGAGCGTGAACGGAGCAGACCCGACGGAGACCACGAAATGCGTGCGCGGCCCCGCCTGCCGTTCGCGCAACTCACGCTCGAGCCCGATCGCGCCGCCGAGCACGGCGGCGACGGACAGCCGTAGGAGCACCTCCGGCCAGCCGATGGTCTGCGTGACGGCGAGCGACTAAGGATGCTCAAGCGCGACCGCCTCCGCCTGGAGCGCTGCGATCTCGTCGATCCCGGCGGCCGCCAGCCCGAGCAGCTCGTCGAGCGTCTCGCGCGCGAACGGGTCGCGCTCGGCCGTCGCCTGCACCTCGACGAGGCGTCCGTCGCCGGTCATGACGACGTTCATGTCGGTGTCGGCGCTCGAGTCCTCGGCGTAGTCGAGGTCGAGCAGCGGCGTGCCCTCCACGACGCCTACCGAGACAGCCGCGACCGAGTCGCGGAACGTGCGCGAGAGACCGAAGCGTTCGAGTGCGCGCATCGCGGCGACGTAAGCGCCGCAGATCGCCGCGCAGCGGGTGCCCCCGTCGGCCTGAAGGACGTCGCAGTCGAGCCACAGCGTCCGCTCGCCGAGCGCCTCGAAGTCCGCAACCGCACGGACGGCGCGGCCGATCAGCCGCTGGATCTCGACGGTCCTCCCCTGCTGCTTGCCGCGCGCAGCCTCCCGCTGGACGCGCTCGCCGGTCGAAGCCGGCAGGAGCGAGTACTCCGCCGTGATCCAGCCGCGACCCTGTTTGCGAAGCCACCGCGGCACCTCCTCTTCGACCATGGCGGTGCACAGCACCTTCGTCCGGCCCTGCGTGATGACGACCGAGCCGTGCGGGTTCTCGAGGTAGTCCGCCTCGAACGAGATCGCGCGGAGCTGGTCGGGCCTCCGCCCTCCTTCCCGCGCGCTCACGCAGCAGCCCCCTCGGACGCCGCAGGCGTCCGGTCTTCCGGCCGCGCGTCGCCGGCTTTGCCGGCGACGCTTGCAGCCTCGAGCGTCGCCACGGTGACGTGCTCGACCTCCCGCACCGGCAGCTGAAGGAAGCGACGCCCCAGCTCGCGGAAGGCCTCGAGGTCGCCGGTGGTGAGGAAGCGGTACGCACCCTCACGGCCACGCTCGTTCTCGACGCCCTTGCGCGCGAGCGTCTCCGCCACCTCGCGGGCGGTCTCCTCCGCCGAGAAGACAAGGGTCACATCGCGGCCGAAGACTCGCTCGAAGATCTTGCGGATGAGCGGGTAGTGCGTGCAGCCGAGGATCACGGTGTCGACCCCTACCGCCTGCAGCGGGACGCCGTATTCCCGCACGGCACGCTCGGTCTCCTCGCCGTAGGGATCGTCGCCCTCGATCAGCGGCACGAGCTCCGGGCAGGCGACCGAATGGAAAGAGATGCCCGCGTCGAGCGCGTGGACGAGTTCGGCATAGCGGCCGGCCTCCACCGTCGCCGCGGTGGCAAGGAGGCCGACCCGCCGATTCCGGGTCGCTTGGACGGCGGCATGCGCCTCCGGGGTGATCACACCGACGACCGGCACCGTGAGTTCCTCCTGCAGCCGGGGCAGGGCCGCCGAGGTCGCGGCATTGCACGCGACGAGGATGAGCTTCACGTCTTGCTGCTCGAGATAGGCGCCGATCTCGCGCGCGAAGCGGCGAATCTCCTCGAGCGGCCGAGGCCCATACGGCAGGCGCGCGTGGTCGCCGAGGTAGACGAAGTCCTCGTTCGGCATCGTCACGAGGCATTCGTGGAGGACGGTGAGCCCGCCGACGCCGGAGTCGAAGACGCCCACAGGCCGCGAGTCCATGGCGCGCATCGTAAAGGCGCGCTAGCGTGCGGCTCGTGGGTCGGGCGCGAGTCGTCTTCGCCATCGTCGCTGCAGCGCTCGTGTGCGCCGGCGGCGCCTCGGCCGCGTCCGGCTGGACCGAGGTCACGATCCCCGCTTCGGATGCGACGCCACTTGCGTGCGCCTACATCATCCCGAGCGGCACCACTCCGGCCGGCGGCTGGCCCGGCGTAATTCTCTTCCACGGCCTCGGGCAGTCGCACACCGACATGGAGCCATACGGCGCCGCGTTGGCGCAGTTCGGCTTCGCGGCGCTCGCCTGCGACGCCCGCGGCACCGGCGGCTCTGGGGGCAAGTTCGGTCTCGACGGGCCGAGGGACGTGCAGGACGCGCGGGATCTGTTCAGCTGGTTCGCCGCGCGGAACGATGTCTCGAACACCCAGATCGGGGCTCTCGGCCTCTCGCTGGGCGGTGGGGTTGTCTGGAATGCGGCCGCCGCCGGCGTCCCCTTCAAAGCGATCGTGCCGGCGATCTCGTGGACCGATCTCGGCTCGGCGTTCAACCCGAACAGCGTGCCGAAGGCCGGCGAGATCGCCGGGCTGGGCCAGGTCGTTCCCTTCTCCCAGTGGGATCCCTCACTCACGCAAGCGCGGAACGATCTGCTCGGGGGCACCGTGAGCGCTGCGGTCAAGAGCGTCGAGACGGCCCGTTCCTCGCGTCCGAAGCTCCACTCGCTCACCGTCCCGACGCTGTTGCTGCAGGGCCGCCACGACTTCCTCTTCGACCTGGACCAGGCGACCGCCGCGTACAAGCTGCTCGCCGGCCCCAAGCGGTTGTACCTCGGCGACATCGGCCACTTCCCCGCCAAGAACCCAGCAGCCGAGGAGCCGACCTATCTCGCCGAGGTTGTCGGCTGGCTCCACGAGTACCTTGTCGGCGGGCCGAAGCTCGTCGGCGGCGGGGTCGAGCTCGCGCACGACCCCTGGGACGGAAGGACGAGCCTCTACAAGAGCATCCCAAGGGCGCGGTCCCTGAGCGTGAACCTGCCCGGCACCAAGAAGCTCTTCCTCGGCGGATCCGTGCACCGATCGGTACGCCTCCCGGGCGGTCCGCTCGAGACGTTCGGCGACGGTTCTCTCAGCGTCCGCTACTCGGGCAACGACGGACAGTGGACGGAGATCAGGGCGATGGCCTCCGTGAAGGGAAGTAAGACGCCGGTCACTGTCGGCGCGGCGCCGCTCACGAGGTCGTCGGGCACCCTCAAGATTCCGCTCCTCGACGAGGCCGTCCTGCTGCCGCGGGGAAAGCGGCTGGTCGTAACCGTCGGCGCGACCTCCGCAGACGGCGTCTATTCGCCGATCGTCGGCCGGGGGGCGGGCGGTTCCCCGGCGATCAAGATCGGCCGCATCACGCTCAAGCTCTCGCTGCTCAAGCGCGCAGTCTCGAAGTAGAGCGGTAGCGTCCGCGGCATGGCCGCGACCGTACGCATCGGCACCTGCTCGTGGTCCGACGAGGCGCTCTCGAAGTACTTCTATCCGCCGAAGCTGCCGGCCAAGGAGCGGCTGGCCTGGTACGCCGAGCACTTCGACACGGTCGAGGTCGACTCGACCTTCTACCGGCTACCGAGCGAGTCGATGGTGCAGGGCTGGGCCGAGCGGACGCCGGACGACTTCACGATGCACGTCAAGGCTTTCGGCCTCATGACGCGGCATCCCGTCAAGGCCGAGGCAATTCCGGAGGACCTGCGCGACGAGATGCCCGTGGACGAGCGTGGCCGCGTCGACCGCCCGCCGCGCGAGCTCCGCGGCGAGGTCTTCCGGCGCTTCCTCGAGGCGCTCGAGCCGCTCCGCGCCGCGGGCAAGCTCGGCGGCATCCTCTTCCAGCTGCCGCCCTACGTCGTGTACAAGGACGCGTCGCTCGACTACCTCGAGTGGGCGCGGGAGCAGGTCGGCGAGGACGAGATGCTGGTCGAGTTCCGGCACCGCTCGTGGCTGGAGGACGAGAACCGCGCGGCAAGCCTCGCCTTCCTCGAGCGGATCGGCGCCGGTTATGTCGTCGTCGACGCCCCCCGCTCGGACACTGCGCGAAATCTCGTGCCGACGGTCGTCGCCACGACGTCGCCGACGACGTACGTCCGCTTCCACGGCCGCAACCTCGCGACCTGGAACAAGCGCGGCGGCTCGGCCGCCGAGCGCTTCGACTACCTCTACTCCGACGAGGAGCTCGGCGAGTGGGTCGAACCACTGCGCGAGCTCGCCGGCCACGCCGAGCAGGCCTATGCCTTCTTCAACAACAACGCCTCGTCGGAGGATCCCGACAACCCGCTCGGCCGCGTTGCACAGGCGGCGACCAACGCGCAGCAGCTGCGACGGCTCCTCGACGTGAACCGGATCGCGGCACGCGGCGGAACGTAGGGTGGCGCGGTGAACGTCCTGTCGGTCGTCCACGGCGAGGATGCCGGCCCCGAGCTGTTCGGTCCCCTCGTCGCCGAGGCCGGGCACCGGCGCGACGACTGGAGCTTCGAGTGGGGAACGCCGCTGCCCCAGCCGCTCGAGGCCTACGACGCAGTCCTCGTCTTCGGCGGGTTCATGCATCCCGACCAGGACGACCTGTTTCCGTGGCTGCCCGACGAGACCGACTGGCTTCGCGGGCTGGTCGAGCGACAAGTGCCGACGCTGGGCATCTGTCTTGGCTCGGAGCTGCTCGCGAGAGCGACGGGCGCGTGGGTCGGGCGGCTGCCGGTGCCCGAGATCGGGTGGGGCGAGGTCGCGCTGACGGGCGCCGGCGCAACGGACCCCGTCTTCTCGGCCCTGCCCGCGCGGTTCGACGGCCTCATCTGGCACCACTACGCGCACGACCTGCCGGAGGGAGCGGTCGCGTTGGCGCACAGCGCGGCCTCGTTGCAGGCGTTCCGCCTCGGCGAAGCCTGTTGGGGCGTCCAGTTCCACCCCGAGGTGACGGAGCCGCAGCTCGACGGCTGGATCGCCGACGAGAGCGATCCGCCGCCGGATCCCGAAGGGCTGCGGGCCCAGACGCGCGCGCAGATCGGCCGGTGGAACGAGCTCGGACGTTGCCTCTGCCGCTCGTTCCTCGCCGCGGCCGAGCGACTCGCCGCGCGTGCCGACTGAGGCACTGGCCCTCGCCCTCGCGGCGGCCTTTCTCCACGCCGGCTGGAACGTCTTCCTGCGCGGGTCGGAGGACGTCGAGGCCCGCACCGCCGTCGTCCTCGGGCTTTCGCTCCTGCTCTTCGCGCCGGTTGCGGCCGCGACGTGGTCGGTTTCCTGGTCGGTGGCGCCGTACGTCGCCGGCTCGGCGGCACTCGAGGGCGCGTACTTCGCACTCCTTGTCGCCGCGTACCGCCGGCGAGAGCTCTCGGTCGTCTACCCGATCGCGCGCGGCTCCGCTCCCCTGCTGGTGCTGCTCGGGACTGCCATCGTCCTGAGCCGCCACGTGTCCGCGCTGTCGGCAGTCGGAGTCTGCCTCGTCGCCGTCGGAGTCGTGCTCGTGCGCGGGGTACGGCGGGGAGCCGAGGGCGTGTTCGTCGCCCTGGCGATCGGCTGCGCAATCGCCGGCTACACGCTGGTTGACAAGGAGGGACTGCAGCACGCGGCCTCACTGCCCTACCTCGAGCTCGTCCTGCTCCCGGTCGGCCTCGTCGCGGTGCCGCTCGTGGCGGTCCGGCGGGGAGCCGGCGAGCTCCGCGCTCAGCTGACGCTGTCGACGTTCGTGGCCGCCGTCGCCTCGTTCGGCGCCTACGCCCTCGTGCTCGCCGCACTCCGGCTCGCGTCTGCTCCCGAGGTCGCCGCCGTACGCGAGACGAGCGTCGTGATCGCAGCGCTGCTCGCCGGCACGTTCCTCCGCGAACGCGTGGGGATCGAGCGGCTCGCGGGAGCAGCGGCGGTGGCGGGCGGCGTTGTGCTGATCGCGCTGTCCTAACGCCCGCGCTGCTCGCGTTGCCGCTGCCGCGCCGGCGCCGGTTAACGCTCGAGCGGCAGCTCGTCGTGGCGGCTCCACTCGTGCCAGGAGCCGGCGTAATTGTGGGCGTGGTAACCCGCAGCGCGTAGAGCGAGAGTGGCAAGCGCTGAGCGCGAGCCGGAGTGACAGTACGCAACGATCTCCGTCCCTGCGGGCAAACCGACGAGCTCGCGGACGCGTTCGGGCGGAGCCGGCCGTCCCGGCCCCTCGAACAGCTGACCGACGCCGAGGTTCCGCGCGCCCGGGATGTGTCCTTGGCGCGGATCGCATTGGTTGCCACGGCGTCCCGCGTACTCGTCCGGCGTCCGCACGTCGAGGATCGTCAGCGTCGGATCGCCGAGCCGGTTCGCAACCGCCTGCCGCGTCGGAAATGCCTGCGGGTTCGGTTCGAAGTCCGCCTCCGCCCCCCGCACCGGCTCCAGCTCCACCGCTCCCTCCTCGAGCTCGCCCTCCCAGGCGGCGATGCCCCCGAGGAGGATCGCAACCTGGGGATGCCCGGCGAGCTCGGCCATCTGCGCCGCCGGCATCGCGCCGACGCCGTCGCCGCGGTCGACAAGCACGAGCCGCTCGCGGCCCGTGATCCCATGTCGCCGCAGCCGCAGCGCGATCTCCTGCGCAAGGGCTCGCGCCGATTCCTCGTCCGCCGCCGGCGGCGGCGAGCCGAGCACGAGCGGCCGCGAGCCGGGGATGTGACCGCGCATGTGTGCGTTCGGGCCACGGACGTCACCGACGACGAGATCGTCCTCGCCGAGATGCTCCCCGAGCCACCCGGAATCGACGACCGCCCTCACAGCGCGGCGACGACTCCTACCTCGGCTGCGATCGCCGGGCGCTGCTCGAGCCGTGCGAGCCAGTCGGCGAGGGACGGAAAGCCGTCGAGCTCCACGCCGAGCATGTCGCGCGCGCGGAGCAGCCACGGCACGAGGGCGATATCCGCGAGCCCGTACTCCGCACCGCTCAGATACGGCTGCTCGCCGAGCAACGCATCGAACCTGCCGAGCGCGGCGTCGAGCTCCTCGCGCGCTCCGTCCTCCCCACGGCGGAAGGCGTAGTACGGATCGGTCAGCTCGTGGTCGCGGAAGACGAGAAGCCTGACCGCGGCCCGGTCGGCGGGATCGGGCGGCAGCAGCGCCGGCTCCGGGTAGCGCTCCTCGAGGAACTCCATGATCACCGCAGACTCCGGCAACGGGTCGCCTCCGTCCTCCTCGACCACGGGCACCCGTCCGGCCGGGTTCTTCTCGTACAACCACGCAGGCCGGTCGGAGAGGTCGATCTCGACGGTTTCGAACTCGATGTCTTTCTCAGCGAGGACGATCCGCGCTCGCGCGGCGTAAGGACAGCGCGAAGCGTCGTACAACGTGATCATGGTTGCACCCCCATCACGGTTGCGATCTGTTCGTACAGCTCCTGGGTAGGCGGCAGCTCGCCGGGCGAGGCGGCGGTGCGGGCCACCTCCCGCACGCGCCTCGGGTCGGCGCCGGTCAGCCGCCCGACGACCGTCGCGTTCGCGCCGAGCGCGTAGGCGTCTCCCGGCGGCAGTGCCTCGTAGAACTCGGGAACGGACAGGTACTCGTCGACATCGGCGCCGCGGTCGAAGAGGTCGTAGCGGACGACGGCGCCGCGCTGGATGCCGAGCGAGAGCGTCACTCCGCCGGTCGTGTACGAGAGCTCCTTCGCGAGCGACTTCAACCGTTCCGGGTCCGCGTCTGTCGGGTCGGAACGCACGCGAATCCAATTGCCTTCGACCTCGACGTCCGGCTCGAGACGCAGCACCTTGACGGCGTCCCGCTTGACCTTTTCGATGTCGTCGGTCTGGACGTGGACGAAGCCGAACGTCGGCCCGTCGGCCGGCACGAGGCGCTGTTCGAGGTCATCGATCCGGGCGGCGAGGCGCAGCTCGAATGCCTGAAATCCCCAGCGGTTGTAGGTCGCCCGGGCACCTTCGTTCGAGGAGACGACATCGAGCTCGACCACCTCGGCCCCGGCCTCGCGCATCTGCGCCGCGAAGCTCCGCGTCAGCTCGGTGGCGAAGCCCGCTCCCCGCGCAGCCGGGCGGACGTAGAGACCGCGCAGCTCGGCGACCCGCTTCCCCATCATGCGGCCGAAGGCGATCCCGACCGGCTCGCCCGCCTCGTTTTCGGCGATCCAGGCGGTGCCCGCCTTGGTCAGCTCGTCGAGCTCCGCGAGCTCCTCGTCCGAATCCGGATCGCGCCAGGGCGCGTCCTCGATCTCCTTCCCGAACTCGAGCCAGAGCTCGTGGAGGGCGTCGCGGTCGGCGGTCGAGGCTTGGCGGATCACGGGGTCAGGAACTGTGCCAGGAGATAGTGCGCCGTCAGGTTCTGGAAGGGCTCGAAGCGTGCGCCCGCCGCGCGGACGTCGACGTCACCATAGAGCGCACGCACCGCCTTGCGCACGGCGAGGTCGCCGGCGGGCCAGGCGCGCGGGCGGCCGAGGTGGCGCGCCAGGAACCAGTCCGCCGTCCATTCACCGAGCCCGCGCAGCGCCGTCAGCTGCGCCTTGACCTCTTCGTCGGGCAGGAGCGCCAGCGCGGCGAGGTCGAGATCGGAGCGTGCGAGCCCGACCACGTACTCGGCCTTGCGTTGCGAGAAGCCGAGTGAGAACAGCTCCTCCTCCGATGCTGCCGCAAGCCGCTCGGGCGCCGGGAACTTCCAGACCCGGCCCACCTGCTCCCCGAAGCGCTCGACGAGCCGGTTGCGGATCGCCAGGGCTGCGAAGAGCGAGACCTGCTGTGCGGTGATCGCACCGACGAGCATCTCGAACGGGTCCGGCGCGAGGGTCGGGCGAAAGCCGGCGAAGCGGACGACGAGCGGAGCGATCCGCTCCTCTCCCGCCGCCCACGCGGCGAAGCCGACCAGGTCGAACTCGAAGCCGAGCAGCTTGCGGACGACCGCCTCCGTCTCGGCGTCGAGCGGGTCGACATCCACGCCGCCGTCCGCCGCGGCGATCCGCACCTCCCGCCTGCCGACGGCGCGATACAACGCCCCGTCCTCCCACAGCGTCGCCCGGTCGAGCCCAAACGAGCGAAAGCGCGCAGTCGAGTGCTCGAAATCGAACGGCTCCGGGATCTCGAACAGCGCCACCGGACCCAGGCTATGTCCTCCTCACGCAGCCGCTGCGAGCACCTGCTCGGGTCGTGCGCTCTCAGCGCGTCGCTTCAGGTTGCGCAACTGCCGCGCCTGCATGACCACGTGCGCCGGGTCCCAGAACACCAGGTTTCCGACGGCGAGCACCCGCGGCCGCACGACGCCGTTTGCCCGCGCAATCAGACGTGTCTTCCCGTCCGGGAGCTCCTCGAGAACGAACGTCCAGACGCCGTCGACAGCGAACCGCGGTCCCGCCCCGGAGGGGTCGAACGGCTCTCGCCGGCCGACGTCGATCGACGACCGCAGGACGAGCACCCGATCCGGTTCGAGGCGTTCCACCTTGAACCACCAACGGCCGTCCGGTGTGCACTGCATGCGATCCCCGACCGCAAGTGCTTGCCACTCCGGATGAATCTCCGTCGCGCTCGGCCGGCCGCCGTTGTCGAGGCGGTCCCAACTGTAGAAGCCACCGCGATCGCAGCCCATCTGCGCAAGCCACGGCCACACCGCGGACGGCGACGCGTCGATCGTGACCGCCATAGTGGACGGGCTCTTCCCGCCGGGGACGAGCTCGTCTCCAGGCAGGGTCGCCCGCCGCTCGGCACGGGTAGCGCCGAGGTTCCGAAGCCGTTTGCGTGAAAGGGCGAACGCGCCGACACCGGCCGCGCCCACCAGTACTAGGCTCCTCATCTACCCACCTCCTAAATGTCCACCCAGCTTCGCCGCCGAGGCGGCTTGCGGCATCGGTGGAACTACTTAGAGGTGCGAGGTCAGCCCGGCGCCGGAGGCGTCGGAGTCCTCGGCCGCGCCGCCGTCCTGCGCGTTCGCGTACCAGGAGCGCCAGTACGTCCCGTCGTCGAGATCGCGCGCGAAACTCGACAGCTTGAGCGGATGGAACGTGTCGCACATCACGGCGAGCTCGTGCGTCTCGTGCATCCCGATCGCCTTCTCGGCGAGCCCGGGCTGCGGCCCGTGCGGCAGACCGGACGGATGGAGCGTGATCGAGCCGACCTCGACGCCTTTCCGCGAGCCGAAGTTGCCGGAGACGTAATAGATCATCTCCTCCGACTGCAGATTCGAGTGGTGGTACGGGATCGGCACAGCGAGCGGGTCGAAGTCGAGCTTGCGCGGGCAGAACGAGCAGATCACGAAGTTCTGGCCCTGGAACGTCTGGTGAGAGGGCGGCGGCTGGTGGATGCGGCCGGTGATCGGCTCGAAGTCGTGGATCGAGAACGTCCACGGATAGAGGTAGCCGTCCCAGCCGACCACGTCGAACGGGTGGTAGTCGACGACGTACGTCTGGTAGCCGCCGCGGACACGCACCTTGACCGCGTACTCGCCGCGCTCGCGCACCGTGTGCAGCTCGGTCGGCGGATGGATGTCGCGGTGGTAGTACGGCGCTCCCTCGATCAGCTGCCCGTACTGGTTGCGATAGCGGCGCGGGATCTCGATCAGACCCGGCGTCTCGAAGACGAGGTAGCGCTGGGGGCTGATGCTGGAAGCATCGGCGGCGGAGCCGCCGATGCCCGGCGAGGAGACCGCTGCCGCCTCCGGCGGCCGCCCGGCCGGCTTGAAGCGGTACGTCGTGCCGCGCGGGACCACCACATAGTCGCCGTCCTTGTACGGAAGGTCGCCGAAGATCGTCTCGAGCGTGCCGGATCCCTCGTGCACGAAGATGACCTCGTCGCCCTCGCCGTTGCGGAAGAAGTAGTCCATCGAGCCGGAGGGGCGGCAGAGCGAGATCTCGACGTCGTTGTTCCACATCAACAGGCGGCGGCCGGTGATCTCGTCGCCGTCGGGCTCGGTGTCGAACGTCTTGAAGTGCCGGTGCGCGTGCTGGTCGGGTACCCACTCCTCGCGCTCGATGGGCTCGAATCCGGCGAGCTCCATCACGCGGCACGGTGACTGGAGGTGGTACAGGATCGACTCGTTGCCGGTGAACCCCTCGAGGCCCATCACCTCTTCGGTGAGGAGCGTCCCGTTGTCGCGGAACTGGATGTGGCGCTTGCGCGGGAGGTCGCCGAGGCGCTGGTAGAACGGCATGGCGACAGCGTATCGCCTAGCTCAGAACGAGCTCCGCAAGTCTCCGGCCGACCGCCGGGGCGAACTTGAAACCGTGCCCGGAGCACGCGGAGCCGACGACGACACGACCGCGCCGCTCGAGGACGAAGTGCTCGTCGGCCGTGGTCGTGTAGAGGCACGTCTGCGTCTCGACCGGATTCGGACCGACGTCGGGGAAGCGCTCGCGCACCCAGGTAGCGATGCGCTCGACGATCGCCGGGTCGGGAGGCGCCTCGGTGTCGGGGTCGGTTTCGGCTCCGGCGTGGTGCGCGCCGGCCTTGAGCCCGTGCACCGGATCGTGGAGCGAGTACATCCCGTGGCCGCCCGTCTCGGCGTTGAGGTCGACGATCGACGACGGCGGCGGGCCGTCCCGCTCGAAGTACGCGACCGTCTCGCGCGTCACGGTCACCGGCACGTCGGGGACGAGGTCGCGGATCCAGGAGCCGGCGGTGACGACGACGATGTCCGCGTCGAGGTCGTCGGTGGACTCGATCCGGCGGTTCGTCTCGACCTCGACGCCGGACGCCTCGAGGAACGCATGGCGCGCTCGGTCGGCGAACACGACGCCCGCATCGGCGACGTACAAGGCTGTCCAGCCGTCGGGGAGGATCGCGCCGCGCGCGCGGACTTCGTGCCTATCGAGCAACCGGTACGGCACGCCGCACTCGTCGAGCGCGCGAGCCGAGGTGAGCGCGGGATCCGCGACGAGCTCGATCAGACCGTAGAGCCCGAGCAGATCGGGATCGAGGTCCCGCCAGCCCGCGTACGCGTCCTGCGCGAAGCGAATCCAGTGGGCATCGGGATAGGAGATCCGGAAGATGCGCGTGCGCCCGTGACTCGAGCCGCGATCGTGATCGAGCCCGAACTGCTCGTGCACGGCGACCTCGGCGCCGCGCTCCCGCAGCGCCCACGCCGTCGCGCAACCCATCACCCCCGCGCCGACGACCGCGACCTTCACCGAACGATCAGGTCCCCGGGATAGAGCGTCGTGTTCTCCCCCGCGTGCGCCACGAGCCGCTCCCAGTCGACGCCGGGCGGCGCGCCCTCGTCCGGTGTCGTCACCACCGGGCCGAGCGTCAGTGCGAAGTCGCGCTGCTTCGCGCCGTCCAGCTGGGGCGCGATCCATTCGACGAGCGGCGTGAACCCGCCGATCGCTCCGTCGGCGCCGATGATTGCCGCGACGCGTTCCACCTGCTCGGCGCCCGGCACGCTCGGCTCGTCGTCCACCGCCTTGATCGCAGCCGGGTTCGCGAAGGCGAAGTCGCCGGCGTCGTCGAAGATCCGCACCGACGGCGGACGGAGCACAGGCGCGCGGAAGACGACGTCGGCCAGCGGGTACTCCGCGTGCTCGCGCGCCTGACCGCCGCCGGTGAAGAACGCCTGCAGCGTCTGCGCGGCGAGCTGGACGACCGTCTCGCCGTCGATCCGGCCCGGCCAACCGCGCTCCAACTCCTGGTCGCGTGGCGAGAACATGCACAGCTTCATCGGGGCTCCGTGTGCACGACGACGTCTGCGATCTCCGGATGCTCACGCCGGATGAGCTCCTCGATCCGGCTCGCATCGGCGTGCGCAGCCGCGAGCGTTCCGGAGCCGAGCCGCAGCGTCAGGTAGGCGACGAGCCCCTCGTCGGTGTCGACGAAGCGCAGCTCCGCGGGATCGACGCCGAGCTCGGAGCGCACGATGCGACGCACGGTCGCGGCGTCACCGGTGACCTCGGTACCGGCCGCTTCCTCGCCGAGCGGCTCGAGGTGCGTCCGCACCGACGACACCTCCGGAACCGCCTGCTTGATCGCCCATTCAACCTCCTCGGCGATCGCGTGCGCCTCCTCCAGCGGGAGGTCGCCCGGCAACTTGAGATGCAGGGAGAGCTCGGTGCCGCTGTCGACGGAGAGGACAGAGACGTTGTGCACCTCGCGCACGCGCGGCACGTTGAGCGCCGCGGCATGCGCGCGCTCCCGCACGGCTGCGTCAGCGGCCTCGACCGGCTCGACGTGGACGACGACGTCCGCTTCCGGCAGCGCCGACTGCACAACGCGCTCGACTGCGTCGGCCGCCGCGTGGCCCTGGGGGACGGCCGCGTCGTAGGCGACCGCGATCACGACGTCTGCGAACACGCGCCCGGCTGCCTGGCGCATGCGCAGACGCCGCAGCTGCACCGGAGGCTGCAAGCCGGCGATCGCCTGGCGTGCCGCCTCCTCCGCGTCCGCGGGAGCGCGGTCCATCAGCACGTCGATGTTGCGCCGCATCAGCCGCGCAGCCGCGATCAACACAAGCCCGGCGACGAAGAGCGCCGCAACGGAGTCCGCGCCCGGATGGCCGGCGCGGACGAGCAGCAGGCCGGCGAGCACCGCGATGGAGCCACCGAGGTCGCTGCCGAAGTGGACGGCGTTCGACGCGAGCGCGGGGCTCGAGTACGCGCGCGCCGCGCGCCAGGACGCGCTCGTCCGGGCGACGTCGATGCAGATCACGATGCCCATGACGAGCAGCGCGTACCAGGTCGCGTTCACGCTCGTGCCGCCGTCGACGAGCCGCACGGCCGCGCGCCACATGATGAAGACGCTGGCGAGGACGAGGATCGCGCCTTCCGCAAGCGCGGCGAGGTGCTCGGCCTTCCCGTGTCCGTACTGGTGGCCGGGGTCGGCGGGCCGTACGGCAACGCCGACGGCGAAGAACGTCAGCAGCGCCGCGATGAGATCAGTGCCCGAGTCGGCCGCCGCCGAGACGAGCCCGAGGCTGTGGGTCGCGAGGCCGGTGCCGAGCTTGAGCGCGATCAGCGCGAGCGCCGCGAACACCGACCAGAGCGCGGCTTTCCGCTGGGCCTCCACGGCGAGAAGCGTACGGGGGCGCCCGGTTTACCCGGCCGGGCGTCGCCGGCTTGGCCGGCGACGTTTCCAGCCAAGGCTCAGGAGGCGATGGGCTCCGGCGGCCAGATGAGCGCGTCTTGCCGGAAAGCGAAGTGGCAGCAGCGCGGCTCGCCGAGCGCGAACGGCGCGACCGACGCCAGCTCGACCTCGGCCTCCGCCGGACTGAGCAGCCAGCGGTCGTGATGCATCTCGGCCGCAGCGTCGCCGGCGAAGATCCGGTAGCGCTCGGTCAGGAAGGACTCGAGCGAGCCGGGCTCCGCTTGGAGCGTCTCGGCCGTCGTCCGGTAGCGGGCGGCGAAGACGCGGCCAGGCTCGCCGACCCGGACGCACCCGGCTTCCTGCCACCCGCCCCCAGCGCCGCCTTTGGCAGCGCTGTCTACCGACCGGGCGCCGGCGGCTTGGCCGCCGGCGCTTCCAGCCAACTCGAGCGTCATCCGAGCGTGGAAAGCCGGCACGTGGTAGATCCGCCGCACGCCGAGCGCAGCGAGCCGGCTCGAGGCGTCGATGCTGAAGAACCAGACGCCGGGAAGGCCGTCGGGGCCACGGACGTACGTGCGGACGTTGAGCTGCAGGAAGTTCGAGATCCCCGGCACCGGCAGCGCACCACGGGCTCGCAGCGCACGCACGCGAAAGAACTGGATTCCGACCCAGGCGCTGCCGTCGTACTCCTCGATCTCGAACTCGTCGGGAACCCGCACGCGGACGTCCGCCGTAGGCACCGCCCAGTGCGCCCAGAAGGTGTGCTCCCAGGTCTGGCCGAGCGTCCAGTTGCTCTCAGGGAGCGGGAACGGACGGTGACCGGCGCGGCGCAGCGAGCGCGCCTGCCGGCTCGCCGCCCTCGCGTCGTCGAAGAAGTCCGTTGGACCTCCTAGAGGTTGCCGCGCAGCGCCTGCTCGCGCTCGATCGCCTCGAACAGGGCCTTGAAGTTGCCCTCGCCGAAGGTCGTCGCTCCGTGCCGCTCGATCACCTCGAAGAAGACCGTCGGCCGGTCCTGCGCCGTCTTCGTGAAGATCTGGAGCAGGTAGCCGTCCTCGTCGCGGTCGACGAGGATCTTGTGCTCCTGCAGCACCGAATAGTCCTCGGCGATCTCCCCGACGCGCGCGGGCGCATCCTCGTAGTACGAGTCGGGCGTGTCGAGGAAGACAAAGCCGCGCTCCTTGAGGTTCTCGACTGCGCCGACGATGTCGGTCGTCGCGAGCGCGATGTGCTGCGCGCCGGCACTGCCGTAGAAGTCGAGGTACTCCTGGATCTGGCTCTTGCGCTTGCCCTCGGCCGGCTCGTTGATCGGGAACTTGACCTTGCCGCTTCCGTCGGCCATGACCTTCGACATGAGCGCCGAGTACTCCGTCTGGATGTCGTCGTCTCCGAAGTGGATGATGTTCGTCATCCCGAAGACCCGCTCGTAGAACTCGACCCAGTAGTCCATCTTGCCCAGTTCGACGTTGCCGACGACGTGGTCGACGTTCATGAGGCCGACACCCTGTCCGGCGTGGCCGTTCTCCGAGACCGAGACGTAGCCGGGCAGGAACGGGCCGCCGTAGTCGGCGCGTTCGACGAAGGTGTGGATCGTGTCGCCGTACGTGGCGATCGCGGAACGCTCGACCGTGCCGAACTCGTCCTCGTCGCGCTTCGGCTCCATGACGCTGCGTGCGCCGCGCGAGACCGCCTCGCGAAAAGCTTGCGTCGCGTCGGGCACGGTGAGCGCGATGTCGCGGACGCCGTCGCCGTGACGCGCGTGGTGCTTCGTGATCCCATGCTCCTCGCGCAGCGCGCTCGTGACGACGAAGCGGACGTCACCCTGCTCGAGCAGGTACGAAGCGCGGTCGCGCACTCCCGTCTCGGGGCCCGCGTACGCCGTCCGCGTGAAGCCCATCGCGTGCTCGTAGAAGTACGCAGCCTGCTTTGCGTTGCCGACCCAGAACTCGACGTGGTCCCAGCCGAGCAGCGGCATGAAGTCTTCGGCCATACACCGATTATGCCCTCGCTGGGCCAAGGCGACGAAGTCTCGACCCTCGACGAACCCGAGCCCGGCCGCGAGCGCCCGCACGACCGGTGCCCCGTGGATCCGCTTGCCGGCTCACTCGGCAGTCGGCACGCGGACCATCACATCTCGGCCTATCCGCTCGTAGGCAATGCCCGCGAAGATGAGCGCGCCGCCGACGATCTCGAGACCGTGGATGGACTCGGAGAGGATCAGGAGTGCGAAGAGCACGCCGAAAAACGGCTGCATGTTGTTGAAGATGGACGCCCGCGGAGCGCCGACCCGATCGACGGCCGTGAACCAGAGGATGTTCGTGAGGAAGAGCGGCCCGATCACGGCGTAGGCGAAGCCGAGCCAGACCGTCCCCGAGAAGGACGAGAAATCCTGGCGACTGATCTGCGGGATGCTCACGAGAGCGAGCGGAGCCCAGCCGAGCGCGAGCACCACGGCGCTGATCCGATACGGGGAATAGCGGCGCATCAGCGGCGCGATCGCCACGGTGTAGCTCGCCCAGGTGACGGCGAGCGCGATGGCGAGCAGGTCGCCTTTCCAGCCCGAGACGAGCCCGCCCCCCGCACCGGCCGCGATCAGCGCGACGCCGGCGAGGGTCAGCCCCGCTCCGATCCAGAACGACCTCTGCAGGTGTGCGTGCAGGAATGCGATGGAGATCAGCCCCACGAACATCGGGCACGTGCCGAAGAGGAGCGAGACCGTGGAGGCGTGCGCGAACTCGAGGCTGTAGACGAAGCAGAGCTGGTTCACGAAGATCATGGCCGCCGCAATGCCGACGTAGATCCAGTCGGCGCGGGCGATCCGGAACGAGCGCTCGCGCCACCAGGTGTAGATCCAGAAGATCGAGATCGCGGCGAAGTAGCGGATGGTTGCGTACGCGAGCGGCAGCCAGCCGTGCTCGAGCATGTACTTCGTGATCGTGATGTTGAGCGCCCAGAGCAGGACGGCGCCGAGCAACATCGCGTCGACGGGAGAAACACGGCGCACGCCCTCGAACGTACCTCCGTTACGCTCCGTAGCGATGCCGGAGCCGACCTTTGCCGACGTCGACGAGCTCGTCGGGCCCGCGACCCCGCACTTCGCGTACCAGCTCCGCGCGCGCGTGCGCGAGCTGGTGCTCGACCTGCCCGAGGAGCACCCGGTTCGGCAGTACGCAGACGAGAAGATGGAGTTGCTCGACCGACTCGGGCACGCGTCCTCGAAGGCGGCCGACAGCCGTCGCGAGCCGCAGACCCGGCCCGGCTGGAGCGGGCTGCCGAGCTCAGCGCCTGCCGACGATCCGTTGCCGCGGCGATGAACCTCCAGGGAGCCTCGGTGCTCGTCACCGGGGGAACGCGCGGGATCGGCCGGGCGATCGCGCTCCGGCTCGTGGCCGACGGAGCCTCGCGCGCCGTGCTCGGCTACATGCGCAACGACACGGCGGCCGAGGAGGCCGCGGCGCTCGTCCAGGAGGCGGGAGCCCAGGCGGTGCTGGTGCGAGGAAACGTCGCCGACGCGCGGGTCGTCGACGAGCTCGCCGCCGGCGGCCCGTATCGGGTCGTCGTCCACAACGCCGCCACCGGCGTGATCCGCCCAGCGCTCGAGACCGAGGACAAGCACTGGGACTGGACGATGGCCGCAAACGCACGCGCCTTGCTCTCCCTCGCGCGCGCGACGGCGCCGACGATGGAGGAAGGCGGCGCGATCCTCGCGATCTCGAGCCTCGGCTCGCAGCGCGTCCTGCCGAACTACGTCCTCGTGGGCACGTCGAAGGCGGCTCTCGAGTCGGTTGTTCGCTATCTCGCCGTCGATCTCGCACCGCGCCGGATCCGCGTCAACTGCGTCTCCGCCGGCGTCGTGGACACCGAGGCGCTCGACTGGTTCCCGAACAAGGAGCAGATGCTCGCCTCCGTGAAGCGCACGCCGGCGGGGCGTCTCGTCGAGCCGAACGACGTCGCGGCGGCCGTCTCGTTCCTCTGTTCGCCCGACGCGGCGATGATCTGCGGCCAGACACTCGTCGTGGACGGCGGCTACTCGCTCGGGGCGTAGGCCACGGATGGAGCCGACCGATGAGAACATCCGCGCCTTCGAAGCGGCGCACCGAGCTCGGGCCGAGCCGGTGGAGCTCCCGCCGATCGTGCAGCGCACGCTTGGCGATCTGAAAGGCAAGCGCGTCCTTCACCTTCACTGCGGGACGGGCGAGGCGACCGCGACGCTCGCGGAGCTCGGAGCGGTAGTGACCGGAGTCGATGCGAGACCGGCTGCGCTCGAGACGGCGCGCGAGCGGTGGCCCAAGATCCTCTGGGTGGACGGCGACCCCCAGTCACTGCCTCGCCAGCTGCGACGCGGGCGGTTCGACCTCGTCTATTCCGGCGAGGGCGTGCTCGGCCACCTCGACGACCTCGCGGGCTGGGCGACCGGCATCGCGGCGGCGTTGCGCGAGCAGGGCGAGCTGCTCGTCTTCGACGACCACCCCGTCGCGGACTGCGTCGACGACTTTCTCCGCTGGCGCCACGACTACTTTCGCGAGCCCGACGACCCCGACCGGTTGTGGCGGACCGGCCAAGTCGTGAGCGCGCTCGTGCGCGCCGGCCTGCGCATCGAAGCGCTCGAGGAGTATCCGGGCGGAACCGCACGGCGCCGCCACGACCGCCGGATCCCCGCGACGTTCCTCCTCTACGCGCGCCGCGCGGCTTAGCCCAGCTTCTCGAAGGCCTCGTCGAGCTCGGCGTCGGTGATCGTCAGCGGCGGCGTGGCTTGGATCAGGGAGCCGTCGAGTCCGGCCGGGACGACGAGGACGCCACGCTCGAGAGCCGCGTCGGCGTCCCCTTCGCGCGCGCGGAGGAGCCCGCGACCGTGCCAACCCGCCCGCTCGAAGCGCTCGCCCGCTTCGTGCACCCGGCCCAGGAGCTTCGGCACCTCTGCGAGAACGACGAGACCCGCGGCGCACGCAAGCGGATTCCCCACGTGCGTGTGCGTGTAGACGTCCTCGGGCCCGAGCTGCCAAACCTCCTCGAGCCCGTCGCGGCAAAAGAGCGCCGCCGACAACGGCAGGCCGCCGCCGAGCGCCTTGCCGACACAGAGCACGTCCGCGACCTCCTCGCCGGGCCACATCTCACCGACCCGGCCGAGCCCCGCATAGATCGAGTCGACGACAAGCAGCGCTCCGGCCTCGTCGCAGCGTCGGCGCAGCGTCTCGAGGAAACCTTCGGGCGGCACCCGCGAGCCCGCCCTCCCCTGCACCGGCTCGACGATCGCGCAGCCGGCATCCTCGGGCAGCAGGCCGGGATCTTCGCCGTACGCGCTCCGGTGTACGGGACCCGGCAGCCACGGCGCGAACGGCTCGCGAAACCGCTCGAAGCCCGTCGCGGCGAGCGCGAGCAGCCCGGTGCCGTGGTAGGCGCCGTCGAACGCGACGATGCCCGGCCGCCCGGTCGCGAGCAGCGCCGTTCGGAGCGCGATCTCGACCGCGTCCTCCCCCGTCACGCCGAGCTTCGCAGGCCGCGGTAGCGCGTCGCGGAGGCGCACCGCCACCTCCGCGTCGGCCAGATCCCCGAGCGCATGCACGACCTCCTGCTCGCGCCAGGCCTCGAGGATGCTCGGGTTGCGGTGGCCGAGCGCCGCGACGCCGAAGCCGCCGGTCAGGTCGAGCAGCTCGCGCCCGTCCGCGAGCGTGACCCGGCAGCCCTCGGCCCGCGCCCAGATCACCGTGCGCCGAGGCGGAGGACCCGGCCGGCCGTCGCCTTCGCAATCGTCCCGGCCATCGCCGGATTCTCCTGCAGCCGCCGCAGCGAGTAGCCGTACCAGTGCTCGCCGAAGGGGACGTAGACACGCAGTCGATGCCCCTCCGCCGCCAGCTCGTCGCGCCGCTTCTCGCGCACGCCGAGCAGCATCTGGAGCTCGTACTCGAGCGGCTCGAGCCCTCGCCGCGAGATCCGCGCGAGCGACTCGCCGATCAGCCACTCGTCGTGCGTCGCGACGCCGACGTAGCAGCGGGCGTCGAGGAGCGCGTCGAGGCAGCGGACGAAGTTCGCACGCACCGCCTCGTAGTCGGTGAACGCGACCGTCCCCGGCTCGAGATAGATGCCCTTGCAAAGACGGACGCTCGGTCGGAGATCAACCAACGCTCGGACGTCGTCGAGGGTGCGTCGCAGCCGCGCCTGTAGCACGACGCCGAGGTTCTCGTGCCCGTCCTCGCGGAGCTCGCGGTAGAGCCGGAGGGTGTCGTCCGTCGTCGAGGAGTCCTCCATGTCGACCCGCACGAAGTTCCCGTAGCCGGCCGCGGTGCGGACGACATCGAGGAGGTTCTCGCGGCAGAGGTCATACGAGAGCTCGAGCCCGAGCGCGGTGAGCTTGACGCTGACGTTGGCGTCGAGCTCGGCCTCGTCGATCGCCGCGAAGACGTCGCCGTACGCCTGGGCGATCTCGCACGTCTCATCCTCGTGCGTGATCTCTTCGCCGAGCACGTCGACGGTGGCCATCTTCCCGCCGCCGTTCAGCCCGCGCACGCACTCGACCGCCTCCGCGAGCGACGCACCGGCGATGTACCGCGACGAGAAGAGCTGCACCACGGGCTTCGGCACCGCCGGCAGAAGGCGGACGAGGGCGGAGTCGAGCAGCGACACGGGCGCGGCGATTCTAGTCGGCCACGGGCGGCGAAGCCGTCCGGGTTTACCGGCCGGGCGCCGTCGGCTGAGCCCGACGACGCTTCCAGCCACTTGGGGTTGTCGGACAGCGCCGGCGGGAGTACGGTCGGAGAGACCACTGCGGCGCCAGGACAACTCAGGGGAGGCGGAACGATGCAGTGGATCGAAGAGGCCGACGCGGTATTCCGTGGTGGCGGCGTGAAGGGGTTGGGGCTCGCGGGCGCGCTTTGCGGGTTCGCCGAGCATCCGACGAAACCCATCCGCAGGTGGAAGGACGTCGCCGGCGCGAGCGCGGGCGCGATCATCGCCTGCTACCTCGCGACGGGCCATGACGCTCAGGAGATGCTCGACCTGATGCAGAAGACGAGCTTCGCCCAGTTCGCGGACTTCCCGGGCCACAGCAAGCAGCTCGGCTTCGGGCGACTGGTCTTCGGACACGGGATGGCGCCCGGCAACGCGTTCGAGCGCTGGTTCGACGACGTCCTCGGCGGCGCGACCTTCTCCGCCGTCCGCAAGCCGCCCGAAAACGGTCAACAGAACGACGACTGGTGGCTGAAGCTGATCGCGGTGGACGTGACCAGCGGACGACTACTCGTTCTCCCCGGAGACCTGCGGGGCTACAGGGACCCGGCCACCGGCCGGCAGATCGATCCCGACGAATTCAAGATTTCGCGTGCAGCGCGGATGAGCATGTCGATCCCGTACTTCTTCGATCCGGTCCGGCTTCAAGACGCGCAGGGGCAGACGTGCTTCATCGTCGACGGCGGGACACTGTCGAACTTCCCGGTCTGGCTGTGGGACGTAGACCCAAAGGTGGCTGGACGCCCTCCATCTCGCCCGACGTTCGGCTTCACGCTCGAAGGCGGCAAGGGTTTCGGTGGCCCCGGCGCCCTCGGGAAGATCGCGCCGTGGGTACTCCGCTTCGCGTTCCAGATCTTCCACACGGCCGAGTCGGCGTGGGACAAGCGCTTCGTCTCGAACTCGACGCGGGTGCGCACGCTCGCCGTCGACGCAGGCGACGTCGCCACCACGGAGTTCAACCTCTCGCAGGAGAAGCAGGAGATGCTGATCCGCAACGGCCGGGAGGCGGCGGCGAAGTTCCTCGACGCCTTCTCGCTCGCGGAGTACGAGAACACGTACCACGCCGGCTTGGCGCAGAGCCCGACGGGTGTCACGAGTCAGAGCCTCTAACCGAATGACCCACGCGCTGACGGGGCGCGATGGGTGCGTGCGATGCAAGGACGCAGGGAGCGTCGATAGCAGCGCTATCGACGCGACTGAGGACGCGGCAGCGTGCGTGCCCAACGCGTTCCGGCAGCCCGTGCTCGTTCTGTTAGAGGTTCTTAGCCCTCGCGCATGAACCCCTGGCGCGCGGCGCTGACGAGCGCCACGGCCTCGGGAAAGAGGACGCGCATGGCATCGCGGAGCGCGATCGCCTGCTCGTCCACGCCGCCCTGCGGCTGAATCTGCTGCAGCGCTGCCGAAGTCAGCTCGACCGCGGTGTTGAGCGTGAGTGTCGCGAACTGCTCTCGCTGTGCCTCCTGGACGCTCTCGGCCTGCTGCTCGGCGAACTCGCGCAGTCCGCGCATGATCTCGTCCGGGTCGCCCCCGAAGGGGAATCCGAAGCCTCCGCCTTCCATGCGGTCCAGCTTAGCGGCGCAGCACCGTCAGCTCGCCGATGAGGAAGAAGCCGGAGAGCCCTCGGCAGACGCGTCGCGCAGCCGAATGACGACCGGCTCCCGCTCTGCATCCGAAGCGCGCTTCTCGAGCTCACCGCTCACTCCAGTGCAATCTTGTAGTTGCCCCCGACCTCGGCGGCAAGCTCCTCCACCGAGCCGAGCGCCGCCTGCATCGCCGCCGCGAAGGGAGAGGCGCCGCTCTCGCCGAGCGCCTGCTCGAGCCGCCGGGAGGCCGAGCCGAGCGCATCGAGGTAGGCGCCGCTCGCAATGCGCGGCTCCGGCTGCAGTGTTTCGGCGAGGGCCGAGGCCGCGGCCTCCGCTTCCTCGATGCCGACCGGGTTGTCCGTCTCGCGCAGCTCGGCCAGCCGAGCCCGGAGCTCCGTGAGGTGCCCGCCGCCCGCGGACTCCTCCGCCACCTCGCAGAGCGCGGCGAGCGAGGCGGCCTCCCGCACCAGCCTCCCTTCGGTCAGCGGCTCCCCGTCGGCACCGAGTGCGAGCCAGGCACGCCCCTCCGCCGATTCGAACGCGCAGAGATAAATGCGCCGGCCGAGAGTCTCGGTCACGAGCACGCCGGCGAGGTCTTCGCCCGGCTCCGCGAAGCCAGGAGCTGCGCTCGCGATGCGCCCGACGTCCTCGGCGACGCTCATGCGGCCAGAATAGGGCCGTGGAGGCCTCCGCCCGTACCCGTCACGCGCGCGAGCTGTTCGCACCGCTCGGCCCGACGTACGACCGCTATGCCCGCCTGCTCTCCTTCGGCCAAGACCCGCGCTGGCGCTCATTCCTCGTCTCACGGATCCCGCCCGACGCACGTCGAGTGCTCGACGTCGCAACCGGAACCGCAGCCGTCGCGACCGAGCTCGTACGCGCGGATTCGGCCCGCACGCTGGTCGGCGTCGATCAGAGCCCGGAGATGCTCGCAGCCGGAGCCGACCGCGTCGCGCGCGCAGGCCTGTGCGACCGGATCGAGCTACGCGAAGGGAGAGCCGAGGATCTGCCGTTCGCGGACGGGGAGTTCGACGCCGTCACCTTCACCTACCTGCTCCGATATGTCGACGACGTGCCCGTGACTCTGCGCGAGCTCGCCCGGGTGGTCCGGCCCGGCGGGACGGTGGCAATGCTCGAGTTCGGGGTCCCGCGCGGCGCGTGGCGCCCGCTCTGGGAGCTCTACGTGCGGCTCGGGCTGCCGGCAGCGGGAGCCGTCGTCTCGCCGAGCTGGGGCGGCGTCGGCCGTTTCCTCGGCCCGAGCATTCGCGACTTCTGGCGCGACTGGCCGGAGCCGCGCCTCCTGGACGCCTGGCGCGAGGCGGGCCTCGCCGAAGTCGCGGCTCGACGGCTCAGCCTCGGTGGCGGCATCGTCGTCTGGGGGACGCGGGCGTGACGGCGGCACGGCCGCGGCCGGCGTTCTACGCGCTCCGTTCGGGCGGCTGGCGCGACTACGTCACGCTCCTTCATCCGCCGTACACGCTCTGGCACCTCTCGTACGTCGCGGTCGGCGCCGCGCTCGCACCGCACATGGATTGGACGCTGCTCGGCTGGACGACGCTCGCCTTCGCGCTCGCCATGGGCGTAGGGGCCCACGCCCTCGACGAGCTCCGAGGCAGACCGCTCCAGACGCGCATCTCGCCGCCGGTGCTCGCGGCCCTTGCGGCCGTCTCCATCTCAGCTGCCGCGGCGATCGGCATCGCCGTGGCGATCTCGCGCACGCTCTGGCTGCTTGTCTTCGTGGCCGTCGGCGCGTTCCTCGTGGTCGCGTACAACCTCGAGCTGTTCGACGGGAGGTTCCACGGTGGGCTCTGGTTTCCGGCGGCCTGGGGTGCCTTCCCCGTGCTGACCGCGTACTTCGCGTCGGCCGAGACGCTCCGCGGCGCTGCCTTCGCCGGCGCGGCCTACGCCTTCGCAACGAGTTGGGTGCAGCGAAGGCTCTCGACGCCGGTCCGCCTCGTCCGCCGTCGCGTCGTCGCGGTCGACGGCGAGATCCAACTCGACGACGGGACGACGCTGCCCGTCGACGCGGACACGCTCGCGGCCGCGCCTGAAGCGGCGCTGAAGGCTCTCGCCGCTGCGACGGTGCTCATCGCCGTTGCGCTGCTTCTCTTCCGCGCGGGATAGCGATCTACGGTGAATCGCTATCTACACTGGCCGAGTGGCGCTGACGACGATCTGCGACCTCATCTTCGCCGCCGGCGTCGTGCTCGCCGCGCTCGCGCTCGCCGGTGCCGCGCTCCGCCGCGGCCGGACATCTCTCCTCGTGACAGTCGCCACCCTAGAAGCAGCCGCTGCCACCGGTGTCTGGGTCGCGTTCGCGCTGCGCCACGACCGGTCGCTGGCCGTGGCTGCGGCCGGCCTGACGGCCTGCACGCTCGCCGCCGGAGCCGCCGTCCTCCTGCGCCGCGCGTTGAAGCGAGTCGGGGCGGTGGACGCACGGCTCGCCGAGGCGCAGACGGATCTCCTCGCCTCCGTGGAGCGGGAGAAGACCGCAGCCGGGAAGGAACTCGAGCTGACGCTGGCCCGCGCCCGCGCCGACTCGCGCTCGTTGCTGGAGGAACAGGAGCGGCAGATCGCGGAGGAGCGGCGGACCCTCGTGGCGCAATGGGAGCACGAAGCGACGGCGGCGCTCGCAGAGAAGCTGAATCAGGTTCAGGCGCAGGTCGAGCAGCGGCTCGCCGGCTGGTCACAGGATCTCGACCGGATCGCCGAGGCGACGAAGACGCGGATCGTCGAGCTCGAACAGCGACAGCACCAGCTGCTACGCGAGATCGAACTGCGGCTCACCGCCGACGCCGAGCGGCTGTCGGCCGAGAGCGAGGAGCAGCGCGCGGGAGTGACGCGGCTGCGCACGGAGCTCAACCGCACGCTCGACGATGCGCTCGGCCTCGTGCGCAGCGAGCTCGAGACGCACGCGGCCGACCGTCGCAGGGCTCTGCACGAGCTCGAGGAGCGGATGGCCCGCAGGGAGCGCGAGCTCACCGAACAGGCACAGCGCGAGGAGGTCGACGCGGTGCAGCGTGTGCGCGCCGGGTTCGAAGACGTCTCACGCCGGCAGATCGAGCAGCTCGAGCGTGCCGTAGACCGTGCGGTGGCCTCCCATGCCGACGAGGCCGCCCAGAGATTCGCGCAGCTCGTCAAGACCTCGCGGGAAGACGCCGCGAAGCGCCTGGCCCGCGAGCTCGACCGCGCCGTGACCACCTTCTCCCGGGAAGCCGAGACGGTGCTCGCGGAACGGCTCGCACACGTCGGAGACGCAGGCGCGCAACGGCTCGAGCACCGCGTCTCGAACGTGGGGAAGGACCTCGATCGGCGCCACGAGGAGCTCGTCGCCGCGCAGGACCTGCGGCTCAGCGAGCTCGAGAGCGAGCTGCGGCATCGGATGGAAGAACTCCGCGCCGACGTCGAGGCGGAGCGAGGCGTGCTCGAGGCGCGTCTGCAGGAGCTGATGCGCCGGTTTGCGTCGGCCGCAGCCGTCCCCGGTTCCTGACGTCCTTACAAAAAATTCGCCTAACAACGCCCGGGAGGGTTCGTCGGTAGCAGCACGAACCTGTGTGCCCATGAGCGAGACGACGACAACCCCCATCCTCGAGCCGCTGTTCGACGAGCGCTCGAAAGTGGAGAGCTGGCGCCTCCACATCCTGATCGAGGCCGGGTATCCGCTGTCGCTCGCCGAGCGGCTCGCCGTGAGCGAAGCCGACCTCCATCTCGCTTGCGAGATGCTCGGACGCGGCTGCGAGCCCGAGACGGCGGCCGAGATCCTCCTGTAACAGTCGCGCGACTACGCTGCGCCCGTGGCCAAGGTCGAGGCGCTGCCGTACGACGATCGCACCGTCTATTCCGTCGCCGCGTTCAACCGCGGAGTCGGGCAGTGGCTCTCGCGCCTCCCGACAGTTTGGGTCGAGGGCGAGGTGACCGAGCTCCGCCGGCACGAGCGGTGGGCGACCGTCTTCTTCACGCTCAAGGATCCGGCCGACGGCTCGTGCGTGGGCGTGACCATGGCCCGCGGTAGGTTCGACGCGCTGCGACTCGACCTCTCGGACGGCGAGCGGGTGCACGTCTTCGGCCGGCCGGAGCTCTACGAGCAGCGCGGGGAGTTCAAGCTCCGCGCACTCACGATCGAGCGCTTCGGCATCGGCGCCCACCTCGCCTCGCTCGAGCGGTTGAAGGCGACCCTTGCCGCCGAGGGGCTCTTTTCTGACGCCCGCAAGCGGCCGCTGCCGTTCCTGCCCCGCCGTATCGGGGTCGTCACCGGGAACGATGCAGCCGCGAAGCGCGACGTCGTGACCACGATCCGCTCCCGCTTCCCGGCGGCGTCGGTGCTGGTGGCGGAGACGTACGTGCAGGGTCCGCGCGCTGCCGCCGAGATCGTGGCGGCCATAGGCGCTCTCTGCGAGCACGAGGAGGTCGACGTCGTCGTCCTGACCCGAGGCGGCGGCAGCTTCGAGGATCTCCTTCCCTTCAGCGACGAACGCGTCGTCAGAGCGGTAGCCGACTGCCGGGTCCCAGTCGTCTCAGCCGTCGGACACGAGCAGGACACGCCGCTCTGCGACCTAGCGGCAGACGTCCGCGCCTCGACTCCGACGGCCGCGGGAAAGCTCGTCGTGCCGGAGCTGGCTGAGTTGTTCGGCAGGCTCGACCGTGCCCGCGGGGCGCTCGCGCGCAGCGTCAGGCGCTCGCTCGAGCAGGACCGACAGCGACTCACGCGTTCGGTCGAGCGGCTGCGTGCCCGACCGCGCATCGCTCTCGAGCGTGAGGGCCAACGGCTGGAGCGCACGCGCGACCGGCTGCGATTGGCGCCGGCCCTGGCGGTCGAGCGGAAGCGGGCGGTGCTCGAGAACTGCGCAGCAAAGCTCGTTGCGTTGTCACCTGTGCAAACACTGGAGCGAGGGTACGCGATCGTCCGGACGGACTCGGGCAACGTCGTAGCCTCGGCCTCGGACGTCTCCACGGGCGCGCACGTGGACGTCACGCTCGCCGACGGCGGCTTCGGGGCGCGCGTCGAGGAGGTCACCTCGTGACCGGGCCGGCGGAGCGGACGTTCGAGCAGGCGCAGGCGGAGCTGGAGCAGATCGTCGAGCGGCTCGAGCGCGGGCAGGCACCGCTCGAGGAGGCGCTGAAGCTGTGGGAACGGGGTGAGGAGCTCTACGCCTTCTGCAAGGCGAAGCTCGACGCCGCCGACGGTCGGGTCGAGGAGCTGGCCCGCCGGGCAGAGCAGTCGCGACCCGAGAGCAACGGCTAGCGCGCGGCCGCGCGCTGGGCCGGCCGATCCGGATCCTCCGCGGCTTCGTCGGGCGAAAGCTCGGCCTGGTCCGCCGTGGGCATCACCCGCAGCATCGCGAACGACAGCCCCTCGCGCGCGAGGAAGAGGAGCCCGACGCCGATGCCGACCGACGCCTCGATCGCCTGCAGCCCGAAGCCGTAGGCGACGCCGGTGCTGTACGGCACGCCGTAGCCGACGAGCGCCGAGGCGATCGCGACCTGCACGAGACCGACGTTGCCCGGCCAGAACGGGAAGATGGTCACGACGTTCATCAGCAGCAGGACGACCCCGGCCGCGGGCAGCGGCGCGTGGATGTCGAACGCGCGCATCGCGGTGTAGACGGCGAGGATCTGGCACGTCCAGCCGATGATCTGGAAGACGATGGCGGCGGCCGCTCCACCGGGTGAGCGCATCACACCGAGCCCGGAGCGTCCCATCGCGAGGAGCCGGCGCACCGGGCCGAGCCCCTCGATCGCCATCTCGTGGTGATGCCGGCGCGCGCTGACGAACGCGAACACGAACAGCCCGACGCCGAAGCCGATCACAAACAGCAGGGTCGCGCGGGCCGAGCCCGGGATGCTGGCGGTCGCGACGACGTAGAGGATCAGCAGGAGCACGGGCACGATGTCGAAGACGCGGTGCGCGAACACCGTCCCGACGAGCGCCGCCCACGCCCCCTTGCGCCCGGGCATCTTCCGCGTCAGCACGGCGACCCGCGCGAGCTCGCCGACCCGGCCCGGCAGCAGGGCGTTCGCGAACAATCCGACCGAGAAGGCCGAGAAGACGAGCGGCACGCGAGGCCGGGGCGGCTCCAGCGCGGAATGGATCACGATCGTCCAGGCGAGAGCGCGAGCGATCACCGAGAGGAGATTCAGCAAGATCGCAACGACCACCCACTCCCAGCGCACGGCACTGAACGCGCTGCCGATCCCCTCGAGGCTGCCGCGCCGCCACCAGAACAGGCCGCCGAGCGACGCCAGAACCACGAGCCCAAGGAACACCCGCAAGATGCGGCTGGACGGCAGCCGGAAAAACTGGCTGGGCTCGAAATCCATCCCGGCCATTATCGTCGGCGGCCCGGTGCGTCTTCGTTCCCCGCACGACCGCGAGATCGTCCGTCTCGCGCTGCCGGCGCTCGGCGCGCTTGCGGCCGAGCCGCTCTACGTTCTCGCCGACACCGCGATCGTCGGTCATCTCGGCCGGCCGCAGATCGCCGCGCTCGGACTCGCCGGCACGGTGCTGGCGGGCGCATTCACGATCTTCAACTTCCTCACCTACGGGACGACCGCAGTCGTAGCGCGTGCGACGGGCGCAGGTCGGGAGGACGAGGCGGCACGTCTCGCGGCGCAGGCGCTCTGGGCGTCTCTCGGCATCGGGGTTGCTCTGCTCGTCGTCTGTCAGATCGTGGCCGCGCCACTCCTGGCCGGGCTGGGCGGCCACGGCCACTCCGGCAACCTGGCGCTCCTCTACTTCCGGATCGCAGCCGTCGGCCTGCCGGCGGCGCTCATCGCCCTCGCCGGCCAGGGCTACCTGCGCGGCGTCTCGAACCTGCGCCGACCGCTCGAGATCGTCGTCGCCGCGAACGTCGCCAACCTCGTGCTCGAGGTGCTATTCGTGTACGTCTTCCACTGGGGGATCGCCGGTTCGGCGGCGGGAACGGCGATCGCGCAGGCCGGGATGGCCGTAGCGTTCGTCGTCGAGCTGCTGCGCCCGCCCGCGCCGTCGAGGCGACCGAGTCGGCGCGAAATGAAACCGCTCTTCCGAATCGGGAGGCAGATCTTCGTCCGCACCGTCGCTCTCTACGCCTCCTTCCTCTTCGCCGCCTCCCTCCTCGCGCGCATCGGAGACGCGGAGATCGGCGCGCATCAGATCGGCTACCAGCTGTTCCTCTTCATCGCGCTCGTCCTGGACGCAATCGCGATCGCCGGCCAGGTCATCGTCGGCCGGATGCTCGGAGCCGGAGACGCCGACGGAGCCTATGCGGCCGCCGTGCGCATGATCGGCTGGTCGGTCGCAGTCGGAGTCGTGTTCGCATTGCTGCTCGCGCCGCTCTCGCATGCGCTGCCGCGGGCGTTCACCGGCGACCCGCAGGTCCTGCATGCAGCCGCGCTCCTGTGGCCGTTCCTCGCAGCGATGCAGCCGCTCGGGGGCGCCGTGTTCGCGCTGGACGGAATCCTCATCGGGGCCGGCGATACCCGCTTCCTGATGTGGTCGATGGTCGCCGCGAGCGCGATCTTCATCGTCCTGGCGTCGCTCGCGTACGCGCTCGGCTGGGGAGTCGTCGGCGTCTGGGCCGCGCTCGACGTCCTGCTCCTGGCGCGCCTGGCGTTCCTCGGCCCGCGCTTTATCCGGCGCCGGTGGGCGGTGGTGGGCTGGAATTAAGCTGTGCGGATGGAAGGCCTCGCCGAGCTACACACTCACCTCGGCGGCTCGGTCTCCTCCGACATCCTCTGGTCGCTCGCCCACCGGCAGGGCATCGCACTTCCGGTCAAGGACTTTTGGGACTTCGACCGGCTCGTGACCGTGTCCGACCCGCGCGGCGTGCCCGATCTCGACGCGCTCGACGCGATCTACCACTGGACGGAGCTGATCCAGTCGAGCCCGGCCGCGGTCGAGGTGTCGGTGCACGGCGCAATCGGCGGGGCGTACCGGTCGCAGGGGATCACGAGGCTCGAGCTCCGCTTCAACCCGATGAAGCGGAACCGCGGGGGTGAGCGCGACCTCGACCACATCATCCTCGCCGCCATCCGCGGGCTCGACGTCGCGAGCCTGGAGTATCCGCAGGTGCGTGCAGGCCTGATCCTGATGATGGACCGGACGTTCACGCCGCACCAGAACGAGATCATCGTCGAGAAGGCGATTCGCTGGGCACCGCGCGGCCTCGTGGGAATCGACATCGCGGGGCCGCGGCCCGGCGGCGAGCGCTACGACTACTCGCGGGTGCAGCCGATGGTGGAGGACGCCCGCGCCGCCGGCCTCGGCGTGACGATCCATGTCGGCGAGGAAGGAGGCGAGATGGGCCGGGCCGAGATCGGCGAGGTGCTCGAGCTCCTGCGTCCCGACCGGATCGGCCACGGGATCCTCGCGGCCGGCGACGACGAGCTGATGAAGGAGCTGCGCGAGCGCGAGGTCGTCCTCGAGATCTGCCCCACCTCGAACCTCCTGACGAAGTCACTGCCCGACGAGGAGGCGGTGCGCGACGTCTTCCGCACGTTCGTCGACCACGGCGTCCTCTTCACGATCGCCACGGACGGGCCGGAGATGATGCGGACGCACCTCCGCGACGAGTTCGACCTGCTGCTGCGGATCGGCGCCCTGACGCAGGAGGAGCTCGAAGAGGCCAACGCGCGCGGCCACGCAGCGAGCTTCATCGGCGACGTGCACGCCGCCCGCCCGAATACCCCCGTCGGCCGATAGGCGCCGCGCCGGCGCGGCCGTAGCGTGCCGAGCCATGAGAGGCAGCGACGAGGCAAAGCCCGACCTGACCGAGCGCCAGCTCCAGATCGTTGTGCTGATCGCGCGCGGGTGCTCGAACGACGAGGTCGGAGAGCGTCTCGGCATCTCGCCCAGAACGGCGAAGGCACACTGCGATGTCCTACGCCAAAAGCTCGGCGTGCCGAGGCGGCGGCAGATCCCTGCCGCGTTCAAGGCGCTCACCGGCGAGGACCCCCTCGCGCGTGAGCTTGCACCGGCTCTAGCCGGCGCCGGGGGCTGACGGCAACCCGCGCTCGGGCCCTACCCCGGGCGCGGGTCCCCCGCTCGTAGCGGTCGTGACTAGGGGTTGAGACAGGAGTAGGGTTCTCGGATCCCGGGCGGCCATGGCCCGGCAGGGGAATGGTGGAGACGATCACAGCGGCGGCCTCGCCCGCGCTCGACCACATCATCGAGCGCCCGCGACTGATCGCGCGACTCGCGGAGGGTGGCGGCGCACGCGTCTCTGTGCTCGCAGCTCACGCCGGTTACGGTAAGACGACGCTCGCGCGCCAGTGGTCGCAGCGGCAGTCCGGCCCGGTCGCGTGGTATCGCACCACTCGTGCGTCGGGAGACGTCGCGCTACTGGCGGTGCAGTTCGACGATCTGCTCGCTTCGATCGCGCCGGAGTTGCCGCGCGAGCCGGAAAAAGTCGCCACCATCGCCTCGGTCAACCCGAGCCCCCAGCCTCTCGGCCGCGCGATTCTCCGCACGTTCGAGACGCTGTCCCGGGAAGTCCTCCTCGTCGTGGACGAGTGGGAGGCAGCGGGGACCGCCGAGGCGGAGGAGCTCCTGTCGATGCTTGTCGAAGGTCTCGACATCCGGTTCCTGATCACGACGAGAACGCGGCCCGAGTGGTTCACGCCGCGCCTGGAGGTGTACGGCGAAGGTCTCGAGATCGGCGTGGACGAGCTCACCATGACCGACAAGGAAGCCGCACAGGTGCTCGACGCCGTCGGCGCGGTCGCGGGCCGAGCACGCCTGATGCGAACTGCGGAAGGTTGGCCGGCCGTCCTGGGTCTCGCCGCAATGAGCGGCGACGTCGACTTCACTTCGAGCCGCCTTCTCTCGCACACGCTCTATGACTTTCTTGCAACCGAGCTGCTCGCCTCCGCGGCTGAGGAGACACAGACCGCGCTGATGTTGCTTGCCGTCGCGTCCATCACGGACATCGAGGTGGCGCGCTCTGTATTGGGCACCAACGCCGACAAGGTGATGGAGGATGCCGTGACCTGCGGCCTGCTGGCCATCACGGAGCGGAAGTCGCTCTCGCTTCATCCCCTACTCCGGGAATTGCTGATCCGGCGTTTCCGGGACGCCGATACTGAGACGCGGGAGACCCAGCTCTTGCAAGCCCGCAGGCTGTTCGACCTGCGCCACTGGGACGAGGCGCTCAGCGTCTCCGAGGTAGCAACTGACGCAGCCTTCGCCACCGAAGCCCTCGAAGCCGCATTGGATGACCTGCTGGCCACAGGTCGCACGAGCAGCCTTCACCGCTGGGTCGCCGCCGCCCGGTCCTCTGGATCCGAGGGCGGCTTGGTCGACTACGCAGAGAGCGAGGCACGGCTGCGAGGCAACGAACTCGACCAAGCCATCGCCCTGGCCACGCAAGCGGCAGCGCTCTCTCGAAGGAGATCTGGCTGCGCGCGCGCATCTCGTCGCTGGCACGTCGGCGCATCTGACGGACCGCTCGCGAGATCGCGCTGAGCTACACGCATGAGCTTGCCGCGACATCTCGCGAACACGCCGAAACCCGCGAGGGAGCACTGTGGCTGCACTTTCTCTCAGCAGCTTGTTCGGCCCAGCGCCTGATCTCACCGGAGCCTCGACGACTTCAGGTGGAAGCACGGCGCGGGCATTAAACAGTCGCTCATGACCGCCACAGGAGACCTTGCGTTGGCGGAGACTCGAAGGCGAGCTTGGACGAGGCAATCGACGACGCGCGGGCGGCTCTCGATTGGCGAACGAGGGGTCGATCCCATCGCACACACCGGAGTCTTGAGTGTGTACAGCTACGCGCTGATCATGAGCGGCCGCTACGAGGAGAGCCTCACGCAGCAGCGAGTGCCCTCGACATCTGCGGCTGAGAACTTGCGGGCTCGAATTCCCGGTCCCGTATGCGCAGTGCCACTCGGCGAGTGCGCACATCGGCTTGCGCCGTTTTGCGGCTGCTACCCGGACGCATCTCGACGCTTGAGCGTGACACGGAAGATGCGTCCGGTAGCTACTTCCGAGGCGGCCTGCCGATTCAGCGCGCTCGACTCTATGCGAGCGTTGGCGATCTGAAGCGAGCTCTGGAAGTTCTCTCCCTACGACCTCTCGAGGGTCTGAAGCAGCGCGCCACATGGGGAGTTCATCGGTTGGCAAGCGCTTTTCGCCGCCATCGCCGGTGACAGATCAAGAAGTGCACGCGTTGGCGCATGAAGCGCGCCGAGTGAGCCGTGATCTCGGAATCGCAGTCGCTGTCGCATCGTTGCCGAAGCGATCATCGCGCTGGAAGCCGAGCAGCGTGGCGACAACGGCTGCTCGGCTTGCAACAAGCGGTCGACACCGGAATGTGGGACCCGGTCGTCATCGCTGTACGCGCGGCGCCACACCTCGGGGCCTTCATTGCCGAGCAGTCGGATGGCGCTCGACTGGCTTCAGCGAGCTGCTTGCGGCCGCCCTGCGATGCATCCCTCGCCGCCTCGCTTGGTTTACGGATGCCTCGGGCGGCGCAAGGCGAAATCCAACTTGACGCCGCGTGAGAGCGAAGTGCATGAGCTCCTCGCCCAGGGGCTGACGAACGAGGAGATCGGGAAGCTGCTGTACATCAGCCTGTCCACCACGAAGGTGCACGTTAAGCACATCTACGAGAAGCTCGGTGTCCGGTCTCGGCTTGAAGCGGCTCGTGCCCTAAGTGACGACGTCTAGCGCAACGCCAACGTTTCTCGTCGTCCTGCTCGAGCTGCGCTCGCTCGCGCATGAACGAGGATCCTCGGCCGGAACGGTAATTCTCGTCGGCCGTCGCAAGAATCGCCTCGAACGCCGCGACGACCCCTGTGTCGAATTGCGTCCCTACCGCCTGCGCAAGGCGCATTCGAGCGACCCGGCTCGGCAGCGCGTCGCGGTAGGGGCGGTCCGAGGTCATGGCGTCGTACGCGTCGGCGACGCCGATGATCCGCGCGAGGAAGGGGATCTCGATCGCCATTGATGCCATCTGGATAGCCCATTCCATCGATGCGCTCGTGGTGCGACCGGACGATGTCTGCGATCTCCGAGTAATCGTCGACGTTGCGCAGGATCCTCTCGCCGATTTCGGAGTGCTGCTCCATCTGCCGGCGTTCCTCGAGGGTCAGCGGGCCCGGCTTTTCGAGCAGGCCCGCCGGCAGGCCGATCTTGCCGATGTCGTGCACCAGACCGCAGAGGTGGACGAGCTCCTGTTGCTCCTCCGACAGTCCGATGCGCTTCGCGATGTCTCTCGCGTAGATCGCGACCGCCGCAGAATGACCTGCCGTGTACTGATCGCGGGCATCGAGCGTCGCAACGAGAGCAGTGGCGAACGAGAGGCTGGCCCGTCGGAGTTGGTCATTTGCTGCCGCCAGCCGGTGTGTCGCCTCCTTCTCCTGCCGGTAGAGGTGGAGAAGTCGTTGTGCGGCAAGCGTCGGAACGAAAAACACGAGCACGAGTTCGAGCGAGTAGGTGTGGTAGGCGTAGACGAAAAGCGTCAAGAACGGGGACGTAGAGCGGCACCGTGAGCCAGAGCCAGTGATGCGATCGCCTGAAGATGTGCGACTGGATCGTTGCCGCGAACAAAGGCCGTCGCGGTGGTGAAGAAACCGTCTGCTGCGACGAAGACCAAAGAACCGACCAAGCTGGCCAGGAGATATTGGCCAAAGTGGCTAGGTTGCGGGACGAGCTTCGCTGCCGACAAGTCCGGTCGCAGCGGCGGTCAGCCCGCGGATCGGCGTGTACACGCTCCACTTGAGCGGCGATCTGCGGAGATCGAGAGCAGTCGAGAGAACCCCGACAGCAAACCCGCCGAGCGGCCCGAAGACGAGAGCGGAGAAGACGAGCGGAAGGAACGCCACTGACATCTCCGTGCGCTCATTGATTGCGACTGTCTGACGTTCTGCCGCGGCAGCGACCGCACCCAGAACAAGAAGCGGCCACAGATGCGGCAACCGGTAACCGTCGAGCCAGAGCGCGGCGACGGTGCCAATTGACAGCGCCGCTCAGGGCACAGGCCCAAGCGACAGATCGGCGATCAGCGCTATCCAGACCTTTGACCAGCCGGTCCAGCCTTGCGTATCCCCCAAAAGGGGTATAGGCTGGCGGTGCCGTCAGTCCCCGATCGATCGGAGTTCTCAATGCGTTCCTTTATTCGTCTCGCGGCCCGCGCAACCATCGCAGGGGCATCGCGGAACTGGTAGAGCCGTCGGATAGTCCGTTATCCACAGCTTGCGATCATCCCCCGCGCGGGGGATCCGGGCAAGAGATGGGAGACGGATAGAACGATTCATGAGCGCCGGGTGATCTTCACCCGGCGCTTCTTCTTTCCTTTGTCCACACCGCTGTGGACGGAATGTCTCGCTAGCCGATAATCCCGCGGCGGAAGCCAACGGCAACGGCATGGGCACGCGAGCGTGCCTGGAGCTTCGCGAGCAGATGGCGCACGTGCGACTTCACCGTCTCCTCCGACAGGAACAGCCGCTGGCCGATCTCCCGGTTCACGAGCCCGTCCGAGATGAGCTGGAGCACCTCAACCTCGCGCGTCGTCGGCGCCTGCTCGAGCTCGCGAAGCGGGTTCTGGAGCGGGATCACGTCCGCACCCCCGGCACCCCGACGCCGCGCCGCAACTTCCTCGAAACGGCGCGAATGCGTCAAATAACGGCTCAGGATCTCCTTGCGCTCAGCAGCGTCCACGCCCGCAGTATCGGCGTCCCATCCAAGCCGCTTTAGCGCCCACGACTACCCCGAATGGGTGTCACCGGTGGGCGTGGCGGCCGGATTCGAGCGCCCGGACGTGTCTTGCGGCAGCACTGACGTATCCGCCGCGGCCGGCGTGTACTGCTCCGCCACTCCAACTCTCTGCAGCGTCGCCTGGTCGACGTTGAGCGGGTGATGACAAGCCGCAAGATGCCCGTTGCCATAGTCGACCAGCGGAGGCTCCAGCTGCTTGCAGACATCAGTCGCGTAGCGGCAGCGCGGATGGAAGCGGCAGCCGCTCGGCGGATTGATCGGACTCGGCACGTCTCCCTCGAGCACGATCCGCTCTCGCTTCTCGGCCAGGTCCGGATCCGGGATCGGGACCGCCGAGAGCAGCGCCTCGGTATAGGGCATGATCGGCCTCGTGTAGAGCTCCTCGGCCGGCGATAGCTCGACGATCTTGCCGAGGTACATCACCGCGATCCGATCGCTCACGTGACGGACGACGCCGAGGTCGTGCGCGATGAAGACGTACGTGAGGTGGAGCTCGTTCTGCAGGTCGACGAGCAGATTCAGCATCTGCGACTGGATGGAGACGTCAAGGGCGGAGACGGGTTCGTCCGCGATGATCAGCTTCGGCCGCAGAGCAAGTGCCCGCGCTATCCCGATCCTCTGCCGCTGGCCGCCCGAGAACTCGTGCGGGAAGCGGTTGTAGTGCTCCGGCGAGAGCCCGACGGTCTCGAGAATCTCCCCGACGCGCCGCTTTCGCTCGGCCGCGTTGCCGAGATTGTGGATCTTCATCGGGTCGGACACGATCGTCCCCACGCGCTTGCGCGGGTTGAGCGACGCGTACGGATCCTGGAAGACCATCTGCATCTCGCGCCGAAGGGGCCGCATCCTCCGCGCCCCGAGGTGCCCGATCTGGGCCCCTTGGAAGATGATCTCGCCGTCGGTCGGCTCGAGCAGCCGCACGATCGTGCGACCCAGCGTCGACTTGCCGCAACCCGACTCGCCGACGAGGCCGAGGGTCTCCCCTTCTCTCACCGCGAAGCTCACGTCGTCCACGGCGTGCACACGAGCGACCTCACGCTGAAAGACGCCCTGGCGGATCGGGAAATACTTCTTGACGTGCCGGACCTCGAGCAGAGGCGTCTCGCCCGACTCGCTCGCCTGCTCGAGGATGGTCACGCGGCCTCCACCGAGCCGCCCGAGATCGTCTCGTCGCGATGGTCGCGCTTGAACTCGATGTCGAGCCAGCAACGGTCGAGGTGGCCCGGCGTGCCGACGCGGTTCTGGAGCGGCGGCTCCTCCTTGCACTTCTCGAACGCGTACGGACAGCGCGGCTGGAACTTGCAACCTTGCGGCGGATTGATCAGAGACGGCGGCATCCCCTCGATCGTGTGCAGGCGCTCGGGCCGCGGCCGGTCGAGGCGTGGGATCGACCCCAGGAGGCCCCAGGTGTACGGCATCTGTGGGTCGTAGAAAAGGTCGCGTTTCGAGCCCTGCTCGACGACGCGGCCGGCGTACATGACGATGATCTCGTCAGCGATGTCTGCGATCACGCCGAGATCGTGGGTGATGAAGATCACCGCGGAATCGAAGTCGTCCTTGAGGCGGCTGATCAGCTCGACGATCTGCGCTTGAATCGTCACGTCGAGAGCCGTCGTGGGCTCGTCGGAAATGAGAATCGACGGGTTGCAGGACAGCGCCATGGCGATCATCGCGCGTTGGCGCATCCCGCCCGAAAACTGGTGTGGGAAGTCGTCGACCCGCACGTCCGGGTTCGGGATGCCGACCTGCCGCAACAACTCGATCGTGCGCGCCCGAGCCGTGCGCTTGTCGACGCTCTCGTGCGATCGGATCGCCTCGACGATCTGCTCGCCGATCCGGTAGACGGGGTTCAGCGAGGTCATCGGGTCCTGGAAGATCATCCCGAGCTCGTTGCCGCGATAGTTTTGCATCTCGCGGTCCGAGACCTTGAGCAGATCGGTTCCCTTGTAGAGCACCTCGCCCTCGAAGCGCGCGTTCACGCCGCGCGTCAACCCCATGAGCGTCATCGCAGTCACGCTCTTCCCCGACCCCGACTCGCCGACGATCCCGAGCACCTTGCCGCGCTCGAGCTCGAAGGAGACCCCGTCGACCGCGCGCACGGTCCCGTCTTCGGTTGCGAACCGGACGTTGAGGTCGTTGACCTCGAGCAGGCGCTCGGCCATCAGGTCAGCCGGATCCTCGGGTCCAGGTACGCGTAGGCAACATCGACGAGCGTCGAGAAGACGACGATGAATGCGGCCCCGTAGAGCGTCACGCCCATCAGCGGCGGCAGATCCTGCGTATGGATCGACTGGGCCGCGTAGTAGCCGACCCCTTGGATGTTGTAGACGACCTCAGTGATGATCGCCCCGCCGCCGAGCACGGCGGCGAAGTCGAGCCCGAACAGGGTCACGATCGGAATCAGCGACGCGCGAAGCGTGTGCTTGACGAGAATCCGGCGGGAAGAAAGCCCTTTCGCCTTCGCCGTCCGAACGAAATCTTCGTTGATGGTGTCGAGGATGTTCGAGCGCAGGACCCGGCCGTAGAAGCCGATGAAGAGGATGGCAAGCGTGAGCCACGGCAGCAGCAGGTGGTAGAACCACTGCCAGGGGTTCGTGGTCAAGGGGACATAACCCCCGTCGGGGAACCACGACAACCCGCTTGGGTTCTCGCCGCAGAGCAAATAGCGGAGCATCAGTCCCAGCCAGGCGACCGGCAGCGAGATCCCGACCAGAGCGAGTACGGTGATCGCTTTGTCCGAGGCTCGCCCGGCTTTGACGGCCGAGATCACCCCGACGAGGACCCCGAAGCCGAGCCAGATGACCGCGGCGCCGATGCAGAGCGAGAATGTCGCGGGCATTCCTTCCTTGATCTGCTGGACCACGTTCGTCCCGTCGTAGTACGAGACGAGCGTGCCGCTGAGCAGCGCCTTCATCATGTCCCACCACTGCACGAAGATGTTGTGGTTCAGCCCGAGCTTGTCCCGGATGGAGATGATGTTCGCGGGCGTCGCCGTGCGGCCGGCGATGCGCTGCGCCGGGTCGCCGCCGGGGATCTTGAAGAAGATGAGATAGGTGATGAAACTGACGGCGATCAGGACGATGATCATCCCGAACGTTCGCCGGGCGAGGAACGCCACCATCTAGCGCTGCGCCCCTCTCAATGCTCGATCCTGACCTTCGCCCGCGGGTCGAGTGCGTCGCGCAACCCGTCGCCGAAGACGTTCAGCGAGATGACCGTGATGGTGATCATGATGCCCGGCAGCAGGGCGAGCCAGGGGTCGCTCGACAGCACTTGCTGGCCGTCGGCGATCATCGTCCCCCAGGAGGGCTTCGGGGGCTGCACGCCCGCACCGAGGAACGAGAGGGCGACCTCGGTGAGGATCGCGTTCGCGACGATCAGCGTGAAGAGCACGAGCACCGACGAGGCGATGTTCGGCAGCAGCTCCGTGAACATGATCCGCAGCGGACCCGCGCCCTGCGCGGTCGAGGCTTCGACGAACTCCCGGTTGCGCAGCGCGAGCACCTGTCCTCGCAACGGTCTCCCGATGTAGGGGATGAACACGAACGCGATGACGGCTATCGGGATCCAGAGGCTGCCGGCGGCGATGTTGATGGGCCCATGGTGGAAGCCGTTGATGTTGAGGGCGGTGCCGAGCGCGATTCCGAGCAGGATGACCGGGAAGGCCCAGATCAGGTCGAAGGCCCGCGAGATGATCCAGTCGGTAGCGCCGCCGAAGTAGGCGGCGAGCAGGGCGAGGATGATCGCGGCCAGGGTGCAGATCACGGCCGAAGTGATGCCGATGAAGAGCGAGTTGCGGCCGCCGTACAGAAGTCGAGTGCCCACGTCGCGGCCGAGCTGGTCGGCGCCGAAGAAGTACGGGCCGCCGGATGCGCCCCACTGCGGACCGATCGGGATGCCGCCCGTCGTCAGATGGACTTGGCCCGTGCTCGAGAAGGTCGAGCCGCCCTGGGAAATGACATGGATCGTCTGGCCGTTCTCGTGGATGACGCCGCCGGCGTTCGCGAAGGTCGGGCCGAGGTGTGAGACGTGGCTCGTGTAGAGCGGCGCGAGCATGCAGACGAGCACGACGAGAAGGAAGACGCCGAGGGAGGCGAGCGCCGTGTAATTGCGGCGGAGCCGGCGACCCGCGAGCGCCCACGGGCTCTTGCCCTCGATCTTCGACCCACCCTCTTCCGCCGCCAGCTCGGCGGCGGTATCGAGAGTGAACTCCTCTTGGGTGGTTCCGGGGGTAGCCACAGATGCGTTGGGTTCGAATGGAGCCGGCGCGGCGGCGATTGCCGCCGCCGCGCCGGCAGTTACCTCGTCACTTCAGAGTTACTTCAGACACATCTCCGCCGGATCGTCGAACAGGTCGGTGAAGACGTCGCAGCTCGGATTCATCCTCGTCGAGAAGAACGACGTGATCACGCTGTTCAGGAACGGAGCCTCGCTCACGTACTTGACCATGAGCGTCTTGTCGAGCGCAGCCCAAGCGTTGTCGGTGCTCGACGAGAAGGCCTGCGATGGGGGCAGGTGGCTGAGATGGTTGATCGTGTTGTTCGTCTCTTTGAAGTTGACGTTCGAGTTGTTGTTGTTGTGGATCTGGTGGATGTTCGGCCCGTACTCGAGAACCTGGAACCAGTCGGTCGGGTACGGGTAGTCCTCGAACCAGTCGGTGAAGCCGATCTGCGCCTTCGTCGCCTGGTTGCCGACGACAACGAAATAGTTGGCGCTGGCGAGCTCGTGCATCACGGCATGCCAGCCGATCTTGTTCAGCTGGCCTTGGAGGTACTCACCCTGCGCCTTGGCGATCGAGTCGTCGGACTGCGTGTACACACCGATGGTCATCCCCTTCGTCCCTGACTGCTGGACGAGTTGCTTCGCCTTCGCGAGGTCGTACGGGAAGGGAGTCGGAGTGATCTTCTTGTACTGCGGATAGGTCGGCGGCAGGAAGTTCCACGTGGGCACACCGAGACCGCCGCGCAGGTCGACCAGCGTCTGCCGGTTGATCGCGTAGTTGACGGCCTCCCGCGCCTTGATGTTGTTGAACGGCGGAGTCCGCTGGTTCATGAAGAAGTAGTACGTCGAAGGCGTCCGCCAGAGGTGAATCTGGGTGGGGTACTTCGACTGGAGCTGCTTCAGCCGGTCGGTCGGGAGCGTGTTCTCGTCGTAGTCGTACTGGTTCGACTGAATGTACTGCGCGGACTGCGCGAGGTCGGCCGTCATGACCGCCGTGATCTTGTCCGGATTTCCGTTCGGGATGCCGGGGATCGGCTTCCAGTGCGGGTTCCGCAGCGCGACGAACGAGCGGCTCGGCTTGTAGCTCGAGATGTAGTACGGCCCGTCGGCGGCCGGCGGCGGATTCTCCGTGTCCTTCTGGGGCGTCGAGGACGGGACCATCGCCGCGAAGAACGTCGTCAGGATGTACAAGAAGTCCGACTGGGGCTTCATCAGCTTGATCTCGACCGTGCCCGCCTGGTCGTTCACGATGATCCCCGAGATGGCCGAGCACTTCGTCGGGGTCGCCTCACAGGAAGCGGTGCCGACGATGTTGGAGAAGAACCCGATTCCCGGCGAGTTCAACTTGAAGTCGCGGATGATCGTGTTCTTGAAGTCACTCGCCTTGACCGACTCGCCGTTCGAGTACTTCAGCCCCTTGCGGAGCGTGAACTTGAGGTCGGTGCCGTCGCTGTTCGACTTCGGCAGGCTCTGCGCGATCGCCGGGATGATCTGCGTGCAGCCGGCTCCGACGCCGCAGGTTCCGTACCGCTTGGCCAACAGGCCGAGGTAGACGTCCTGGAAGAGCTGCCATGACTCGAGCCGATAGGAGAGACCCGGGTCCATGTAGTCCGTCGTTCCCCAGACAACCTTCAGGTTCGAGAAGGTCTTCCCCTGGGCCGAGGTGGTCGCAGTCGTTCCGCCACCACCGCCGCCGCAGGCGCTCACTACCAGCGCGAGCCCCGCCGCGACCACCGCCGCGACCGCGACGGATCTCACTCGCTTCGTCCTCACTCTCTTACACCTCCTGGGTAGCGAGCACAGTTGTGCTGGGCCGGATGGCCCACAGCGAAGTCTTATCAATACCCACTATTTCTTGCTGACACAGATGCTCGAGTAATCGAACTCGTACAGGACGTTATTGACGTAGCAGTGGAGATCCACACGCTTGCTAAAGAAATCCGTACCTTCCTGGTTGAGGAAGGGCACCCACGGGGCGAGCCGCATCACCTGTCGATCGAGGCGCGCCCAGCGGCGGTCGACTCGGCGCGTCAGCTTCGTCGGACGGGTCAGCTTCTCGATCTCGCGGTTCACCCAGCCGACGTCGAAGTGCGCGTAATTCGAGTTGTGGGTCGGCGTGATCGTCCGCCCGTCGAGGAGTCGGAACCAGTCGAGCGGGTGCGGATAGTCCTGGACCCAGTTCGCGAAACCGATCTGTGCACGCGTCTTCCCGTTGCCGATCGTCGTCCAGTAGCTGCCTGCGGTCACCACCTTCTCTTTGGCGCGGAAACCGATCAGCTTCAGCACCGCCACGAGGTACTGGGTGAACGGCCGGTCGGCGGGGACGTCGTGGTTCCAGACGACGACCCGCTTACCCCTGTAGCCGGACTCGCGAACGAGCCGGATCGCCTTGCGCAGGTTGTGCCGGTAGAGGCTGTGCGGCCGGAAGGACGGATAGCCCGGCGGCAGAATGTTCTCGGTCGTGTGAGCGAGGCCGCCCGCGAGGCGCTTCAGCCAGCGGCGCGAGATCGCATAGTTCACCGCCTGCCGGACCTTGAGGCTCGTGAACGGCACGACCCGCGTGTTCATGAAGAAGTACATGAGGTTCGGCGGTGTGAAGAACTTCAGCCGCAGCTTGTGCTTCAGCTCGATCGAGGGGAGCCGCTTGCTCGGGATCTGGTAGTAGCTCATCCAGTCGTCCTTGCCGGTCAGGACGCGCTTGAGTGCGGCCGAGGCGCTCGGGACGATGTCCCAGGTGACGCGGTCCGGGTTGCCGGCGGGAACGGCGCCGTGGAAGCGCCAGGCCTGGAAATGCGGGTTCCGCTCCTCGACGATCCCGAACTTCGGCTGGTAGCTCTTGATCTCGTACGGCCCGGTTGCGGGCAGCGGGTGGAGCGACGTATCGGCCGCGGGCGCGTCTGCCGGCACGGGCGCCGCGAACTCCGATGCGAGCACGTTCGAGAAGTCAGCCTGCGGCTCCTTGAGATGGATGACGATCGTCCGGGTCGCGTTGTTGATCACGATGCCGCCAATCCGGCCCGTCAGCCTCTTCGCGTAGCTGTCCGCGCCGCGGATGTTCCGGAAGAAGGCGGCGCCGGCCGAGTCGAGCTTGAAGTCTCGCTGAACCGCTTTCCGGAAGTCGCTCGCTTCGACTTCGGATCCGTCCGAGTAGTGCAGCTTGTCACGCAGGGTGAGGCGGTACGTCCGGCCATCTTTCGAGATGCGAGGCAACGTCGTCGCGAGGTACGGAACGAGCTTCGCGCCCGCCGGCCCGCTGACATGGCGGTAGCCGAGCAGCGGGAGGTAGACGTTCCACATCACTCCCCAGCCCTCGGTCGTGTCGGAGAGGCCCGGATCGAGGTAGTCGGTCGCCTCGTCCATCGCGATCCGGAACTCCGGGAACTCGTGCGGGTTGGCAGCGGCCCCGGTCGTCTGCGTCGTGGCGGCGGTCGTCGTCCGCGTCGTCGTCGCCGCTCGTCTGGCGGTCGACGCTTGGGCGCTGGTCGCAGCCTGGCCGGAACCGCCGCAGCCTGCGACGAGAGCGAGGGCGAGGAGTGGGAGTGCCGCCGCGGCCCTGGCCACTCGCCCCGGAAAAGCGGTCGGCTCCACGCGAGCGGCGAAATCTAGCGCTCAGCGGACACTTCGGAGGCGGGGCCGAGGCGCACGAGCGCTCGACGGCGCTCGCGCAGCTCCGCCGGCTCCTCCTCCTCGACCACGCCGTCGATCCCGTCGCGTTGCGTCGAGTGGAGGATGCGCCCACTACCGACCCAGAAGGCGATGTGGTCTGCTCCCTCGGGCGAGCCGTATGTGACGAGGTCTCCGGCGCGGAGGTCGGTCTCCGACAACCGCTCGCCTGCCTCCTCGACCTGGTCGGCGTCCCGCGGCACGAGGCGTCCGCACGCGCGAAACGACATGTGGACGAGGCCGGAGCAGTCGATCCCCACGGAGGTCATCCCGCCCCACTCGTAGCGCGTGCCGAGCAGCGTGCGCGCATGCTGGACGGGATCGTCGGTGGCAGGACGGAGCCACTCGGCATCGGACTCGCCCGAGAGGTCTTCCCGCCGGACCCACCCCGGATAGGCGTAGGCGGTCTCGACCTTCGCCCACTCGCCACGCTCTTCGAGCACTCGTAGCGGCTCCCCGCGGAGAGCCTGCGTCACCTGCTCGGCATCCTCCGAAGGCTCTGCGCGGAGCGGCGCAAGCTGGCGTGCGAACGTATGTTCGCCTAGGCTCTCGACCATGCAACTCAGGCTAGACGCGGCCGACCGGCTCGTGGAACTCGTGGAGGAGCAGCGTGGGCCGGTGCCGGCAGAGGACGCGGCGCGCCGCCTCTTCGCTCTCCGGCAGGCGCCGGTCGCGCTCGCGCGCTCGCTGCTCGCGGACGTTGTGGAGACCGACGCCAGGCTCGCGTGGAACGGCGACGCCGTGGCACTTGCCGAGCCGCCCGGCGCCGCGCTCCTGCTCGAGGACGCGATGTATGTCGTCGTCGATCTCGAGACAACCGGACTGCGCCCCGGTCGGTCCGGGATCTGCGAGATCGGGGCCGTCCGTCTCCGGGGCTTCGAGGTCGAGGCCGAGTTGGAGACTCTCGTCGACCCGGGCCTGCCGATCGCTGCCGGGGCCGCCGCGGTGACCGGACTCCGGAACGAGCAGCTGCGGGGAGCGCCTCGGCCGGGCGAGGCCGTGCGAAGCTTCCTCGCCTTTGCGGGCGACGCCGTCCTGGTCGCGCACAACGCGCGCTTCGACCTCGCGTTTCTCGACCGCGAGACCGAGCGGCTCACCGGCTCCCGCATCGGCTCGCCCGTCGTCGACACCGTGCGGCTCGCGCGCAGGCTCCTCGCCGGGCGCGTGGCGGGCTTCGGCCTCGGCCAGCTCGCGTGGTTTCTCGGCACGTCGGAGCGACCGTGCCACCGGGCCCTGCCGGACGCGCGCGCGACCACCGAGCTGCTGCTCGCGCTGATCGGGCTCGCGCAGGAGCGCGGTGCCCGCACCGTCGCGGACCTGAGTGCGCTCGCTGCGACGAGGACGCGGCGTCTGCTCGACAAGCGGCAGCTCGCATTCGGCGCGCCGACTCGCCCCGGCGTCTACCTCTTCCTCGGCCGCAACGCGCAGGTGCTCTACGTCGGTCGCGCGCGCGATCTGCGAGCCCGGCTGCGCTCGTACTTCCGCAGCGACCGGCAGCGGCCGGCCGTCGAAGCGGCTGTTGCAGCGGCGGAGCGAATCGAGTGGCGGGTGACCGGCTCGGAGCTCGAGGCGGCACTCGAGGAGCTGCGCCTGATCCGCGAGCTACGTCCGCCCGGCAATGCGCGCGTGTCGCGACCGGAGCGGTTGGTGTGGCTGCGGCGGCGCGGCGAATCAGTGGTCGCGTCGGCTCGGCCCTCGCCCGTCGGCCCGCTGCGGTCGCGCCGCACCGCGCAGCTCGCGGCACGGGCGCTCTTGCCGGACGAGCTCGAGCGGCCCGAGACCGCGTTGCCACGCCTGCGGCGTCGCCTGCACGACCTGTCGGAGGCAAGGAGGTTCGAGGACGCAGGCCGGCTCCGCGACCGGATGGCGGCGCTCGAGCGAGTCTGTCGCGAGCTACAGCGCCTCGACCGTGTGCGGCGCCTCGAGTGCTGCGTCCTCGTCCCGGCGGAAGACCCGGGCTACGTCCGAGCGCTCTTCCTCGCCGGCGGAAGGGTCGCCGCGAAACGGACGCTGCCGCCGGGCGGCGGTGCGGCGCTCGAGGTCGAGGCGGGTCTCGCCGCCGCGCGCCGTCAGGGAGCGCTCGACCTCGACGAGCTACTCCTCGTCGACTCGTTCCTGCGCCGACCGCCGCCCGAGCTCCGCGTCACTCCCCTCGAACGCGCGGCGATCCTCGGCGCTGCGCGAGGATTGGCGTCATGGCATCGCGACACCTCGTCCTCCAGGAGCTCGGCGACGCACTCGCCGCAGTTCACGCTTCCGACCGGCTGACGCGTATCGGGATCGACGGCGTCGACGGTGCGGGCAAGACCCGCCTCGCCGAGGAGGTGGCGCAGGAGCTCACGGCGCGGCGGCGCCCGGCGGTTCGCGTCACGCTCGACCAGTTCGAGCAGCCGACGGCGGAGCGCTACCCGCGCGGTGATCTTTCACCCGAGGGCTACTACCTCGACGCGTTCGATGTCGAACGGTTCCGCGCGCATGTGCTGAGCATCGGCGGACCTCCCGAGCTCGTGGTCGTCGCCGACGGTGTCTTCCTCCAGCAGCCGCGGCTCGCCGACCTCTGGGACGCGACCGTTTGGGCAGAACCGAGCTCGACGTCGCTGCGCAGCGGGGCGCCGAGCGCAACCTCGTCTGGTTCGACTCGCTCGACGAGACGCACGAGCGATACCGCTCCCGCTACCTCCCCGCGCAGCGGCGCTACATCGACGAGCAGCGGCCGCGCGAACGCGCGACGTTCTTCTTCCGTAATACCGACCTGACCGAGCCGGAGCTCGTGGCGAACCGGAGCTAGGCCGCCGCGACCGAGATGAGGTCGCGGAGCGCGCCGAGCCGGGAGAGCGCCTGACCCTCGAGCTGGCGGACCCGCTCTCGCGTCAGGTCGAGCTCGTTCCCGATCGCCTCGAGCGTCCACGGCTCGCCCTCGAAGCCGAAGCGCAGCTCGAGGATCCGCCGCTCGCGCTCGGGGAGCGCCTCGAGTGCGCGCCGCACACCCTGGCGGCGGAGCGACTCCTCGGCCTCGTCGAACGGATCGGCCGCCTCACGGTCGGCGAATAGATCGCCGAGCTCGCCCTCGTCGTCGGCACCCACGGTCTGGTTGAGCGAGACGGATGCATTCGCCGCGCCGAGCGCCTCGTCGACGTGCTGCATTGGCAGGCCGGTCGCTTCAGCGAGCTCCTCCTTCGTCGCCTCGCGCCCAAGCTCGACCTCGAGCCGCCGCGCCGCGCGCGACAGCTTCTGCTGGCGCTCGACGACGTGGACGGGCACGCGGATCGTGCGCGCGTGGTTCGCGACCGCCCGCTGCACCGACTGGCGGATCCACCAGGTGGCGTAGGTCGAGAACTTGTAGCCGCGGCGCCAGTCGAACTTCTCGACCGCGCGGTTCAGGCCGAGAGTCCCCTCCTGGATCAGGTCGAGGAACGGGACGCCGAGCCCGCGGTAGCCCTTGGCGATGGAGACGACGAGCCGAAGATTCGACTCGATCATGTGACGCTTCGCGGACGGGTCGCCGCGCTCGATGCGCTTTGCGAGCATGACCTCCTCCGCCGCGGTGAGCAGCTTGTGGCGGCCGACGTCGGCGAGGAAGAGCTGCAGGCTGTCGGCCGAGCCGGAGATCGCGACGGGAGCCACCCCGGGCTCCGGTGCAGGCTCCTCCTGCTTCTCCTTTTCCTCCACTTTGGGCGCCTCGGTCGGCGCAGCGACGGCCACGGACGCGGCCGGCTGGCCGATCTCGAGACCCGTGCGCTCGAGCTCGCGCGTGAGCTCTTCGACCTCCTGGTCATTGAGCTCGAGCTCGGCCGCGAACGCCTCGAGCTGAGCGGGATCGATGAATCCACGCTCCTCTGCGCCCTCGACGATGGCGCGGATCTGGTCCGACTCGAGCAAATCGTTGAGCTGGTTCTGCGTCAGCGCTCCCTCAGTCCCTTCATCCTGCCTCGTCCCTTCGCCCGCAAGCCCTCGTACCTTAGGAGGGAAGTCCTCCTGTTACCACCCTCGCCGGGAGTGCCCTGCTCCGGCACACGCCCGGTCGCTCGAACGAGCCGCGCGGCAAGTGTATTCCGCGCGACGACCGGTTCGTGAGCATAGGACGCGGACCGGTCGGCGAAGTTTGTGGAGAAGTGCTCAGGAACCCTTGCGACGGCGGCCGCCTCGCTTCGCCGGCCCCTTCGCACGGCGCTCCGCGAGCAGCTCGACGGCACGATCGAGCGTGACCGTCTCGGGGTCGTCGCCCTTGCGCAAGCTCGCGTTCGTCTCGCCGTCGGTGACGTAGGGGCCGAAGCGGCCTTCCTTGAGCACGATCTCGCTGCCTCCGACCGGATCGGTGCCGAGCTCGCGGACCGGCTTCGTCGCAGCCGCCCTTTGCCCGCGCCGTTGCCGGGGCTGTGCGAGGAGCGCGAGCGCGCCGGCCAGGTCGATGGTGAAGAGCTGCTCCTCCGACTCGAGTGAGCGCGACTCTTTCCCCTTCTGGACATAAGGCCCGTAGCGGCCGTTCCGCGCCACGACCTCCTCCCCATCCTCGGCGACCCCGACCACGCGAGGCAGCTGGAGCAGGCGAAGCGCGTCGTCGAGCCCGATGGTGTCGAGCGACATCGTCTTGAAGAGCGAGGCGGTGCGTGGCTTCTCCTTCGAGTCCTCCGGCAGAACCTCGGTGACGTACGGGCCGTACCGCCCGGTGCGCGCGACGATCGGCCGGCCGGTCTCGGGATCGTTGCCGAGCTCACGGTCTCCGGAGGGCTGGGCGAGTAGCTCCTCGGCACGCTCGAGGGTCAGCTCGTCGGGAGCGAGCTCCTCCGGGACGCTCGCGCGCTGCCCGTCCCGCTCGAGGTACGGGCCGTAGCGGCCGACGCGCAGCACGATCCCCTCGCCGATCTCGAGGGAGTTGATCTCGCGCGCGTCGATCGAGCCGAGATCGGAGACGAGCTCGTGAAGGCCCCCGGCGAGGCTGGGAGCGCCGCCGGCGGAGCCGTCGGCGCCCGGCTGGGAGACCGCGCCGCCTTCGGCAGCGCTTGGGTCGCCGAAGTAGAAGCGCCCGAGCCACTCGACGCGGTGCTCGTCGCCCGCAGCGATCCGGTCGAGGTCGTCCTCCATCGAGGCGGTGAAGTCGTAGTCGACCAGCCGTCCGAAGTGCTTCTCGAGCAGACCGACGACCGAGAAAGCGAGGAAGGCCGGAACGAGAGCCGTGCCCCGTTTGAAGACGTAGCCGCGATCGAGGATCGTGCCGAGGATCGAGGCATAGGTCGACGGCCGGCCGATGCCCAGCTCCTCGAGCGTCCGCACGAGCGTCGCCTCGGTATAGCGCGCAGGCGGGCTCGTCTCGTGGCCCTGTGGCTCGAGCGCGCGCAGCTCTACCGAGTCGCCCTCGGCGAGGTTCGGCAGGCGCCGCTCCTCGTCGCCCTCCTGCGCGGCGCGGTCGTCGTCGCGCCCCTCCTCGTAGGCGGCAAGGAAGCCACGGAACGTGATCACCGTGCCGGAGGCGCCGAACTCCACGGCCTCGGGATGGCTGGAAGCGATCCGCAGCGAAACGGTCTGCCCCTGCGCGTCTTTCATCTGGGACGCGATCGTCCGCATCCAGATCAGCTCGTAGAGCGCATGCTCGTCGGGCGAGAGCTCCGAGCGCACGTCCTGCGGCGTGCGGAAGCGATCGCCCGAGGGCCGGATCGCCTCGTGGGCCTCCTGCGCGTTCTTGACCTTCCGCTCGTAGCGGCGCGGCTGCGGGGGGACGTAGTCGGCGCCGAAAAGGGACGTGACCTGCTCGCGCGCGGCGGTGAGCGCCGACTCCGACAGCGTCGTGGAGTCGGTGCGCATGTATGTGATGTACCCCTTCTCGTACAGGCGCTGCGCGAGCCGCATCGTCGTCTGGGCCGAGGAGCGGAGCTTGCGGCTCGCCTCCTGCTGCAGCGTCGACGTCATGAACGGCGGGCTCGGGCGCCGGGTGTACGGCTTTCGCTCGACGCGGGCGACGCGGAAGGAGGAGCCCCGGAGACGGTCGGCGAGTCCGCGTGCAGCTTCCTCGTCGAGCTGGCGCGTCTCGCCGCGCAGCTTTCCGTCAGGCCCGAAGTCGCGGCCGCTGGCCACGCGCTGTCCCTCTACAGAGACGAGCCGCGCCTCGAACGACTCCGGATCGAAGGTGGCAAGCAGGTCCCACCATTCCGCGGCGCGGAATGCCATCCGCTCGCGCTCGCGCTCGACGACGAGGCGCGTCGCCACCGACTGGACGCGGCCGGCCGAGAGCCGAGGCATCACCTTCTTCCACAGGACCGGGGAGACCTCGTAGCCATAGAGCCGGTCGAGGATTCGCCGGGACTCCTGCGCGTCGACGAGCCGCTCGTCGAGGTCGCGCGTCTCCTCGAGCGCCCGCTCGATCGCGTCGCGCGTGATCTCGTGGAACACCATCCGCCGCGCCGGCACCTTCGGCTTCAGCACCTCGAGCAGGTGCCAGGCGATCGCCTCGCCCTCGCGGTCCTCGTCCGTCGCGAGCAGGAGCTCGTCGGCCTCGGCGAGGTGTTTGCGAAGCTGCGCGACCGTCTTCTTCTTGTCGGGGTCGACGACGTAAAGCGGCTCGAACCCGTGCTCGACGTCCACGCCGAGCCGCGCCCACGACTCCCCCTTGTACTTCTCAGGGATCTCGGCCGCACTGTCGGGAAGGTCGCGAATGTGGCCGACCGAGGACTCGACGACGAAGTCGGGTCCCAGGTAGCCGGCGATCGTCCGCGCCTTCGCCGGGGACTCGACGATGACCAAGCGCTTCGACATCGGCGCGTCACGATAGCCCCCGCTGCCGCGGCGCAGACGCCGCGGGGTAGTTCGGCCGGGCGCCGGCGGCTTTGCCGGCGGCGCTTCCAGCCATCCTCGGGATACTTCTCGTATGGGCCCGCGTCCGTCGCTCCTGTATCGGGTCGTCGCCGTGCTCAGCCGGCCGGTTCTGCACGGGCTGTTCCGGCTGCGGGTGCAGGGGATGGAGAACGTGCCGGCAACTGGCGGCTACGTCCTCGCCTGCAATCACCTCTCCAACTTCGATCCGTGGCCGCTCGGGATGCCGCTCTACCCGCAGCGCTGGCTCCGCTTCATGGCGAAGGTGGAGCTCTACTGGTGGCCGGCGACGTACGTGCTCGACGCGGCGGGCGCGTTTCCGGTGCACCGCGGGCGCGCCGACGTCAGGGCGATCGAGACGGCGACCCGGCTCGCGCGGGAGGGCAACGTCGTCGTGATGTTCCCGGAGGGGACGCGGCGCACCAAAGGTCTGGTGAAGAAGCACCAGGCTCGAGCCCGTTCCGGCGCGGCACGGATCGCCCTCGAGGCGGGGGTGCCGCTCGTTCCCGCGGCCCTCGCCGGCACCGACCGGCTGCTCGCGCTCGGACCGCTGCGCGTCGCCTTCGGCGCGCCGATCGAGCTGCAGGATCTCCGCGCGACCAGCGACGTGCGTCGTTCGTCGCAGGAGGCCACCGACCGGTTGATGGCGCGCATCGCGGAGCTCGAGGCGACCCTGTGAGCGTAGGCTCGACGGAGCTCACCGAGGAGCGCAGGCGGCGGCTTTGCCGCCGCTGGAGCGGAGAATGAGCGTGTTGCTCGCAGTCGACGGCGACTCCTTCGCCCATCGCGCCTACCACGCGCTGCCGAAGTCGATCCGCCTCAACGCCGTGGTCGGCTTTACGAACATGCTCGTGCGGCTCTGGCAGGCGGAGCGGCCGGACGCTGTCCTCGTCGCCTGGGACACCCTCTCCGTGCCCACCTACCGGCACGAGGCTTTCGAGCCCTACCAGTCGGGAAGGGTGTTCGAGGAGTCGATTCTCGAGCAGCTCGAGATCCTCCCCGAGGTCGTGAGCGCACTCGACTTGCTCGTCGCGAAGGCACCCGGCTACGAGGCAGACGACTTCCTCGCCGCTTCGGCTCGGGAGTGGCCGGGCGACGTGCTCGTGGCGACCTCGGACAGGGACGCCTTCCAACTCGCGAGCGCGCGCGTCACGATCCTGCAGCCGACGCGCGGCGTGAGCGAGCTCGCCCGGATCGGCCCGGCCGAGGTGCGCGAGCGCTACGGAGTCGAACCCGAGCAGGTGCCGGACCTGATCGCGCTGCGCGGCGACCCGTCCGACAAGCTGCCGGGTGCGCGCGGCATCGGCCCGAAGAAGGCCGCCGAGGTGCTCGCGCAGTACGGATCGCTCGAGGCTGCGCTGGCCGACGGCCGCTTCGCAGCCGAGGCGGAGGACTTGAGGCTCTTCCGGCGAATCGCCACGATGGACGCCTCCGCCCCCCTTCCTCCCCTCGCAGAAACATCCCCGGCGTGGGCGGAGGCGTCTTCTTTCCTCGAACGGCTCGGGCTCGGCGCGGTCGCCAAGCGAGTGGGCGAACTATCGACGTCCTGACACATCCCGCGCTCGCGCGGCTGCACCCGACCGGCGGACACCCGGAGCGACCCGAGCGGCTCGCGGTGCTGCTCGCGCACCAGCACATCTGGAGCGAGGGCCGAGCCGCGACGGTCGAGGAGCTGCTTCTGTGCCATACGGCCGAGCACGTGGAGCTCGTTCGCTCGGTCGAGGACGCAGTCTGGCTCGACGGCGACACCGTCTGCACCGCGACGACCTTCGAAGCTGCCTCGCTCGCGGCCGGGACGGCGATCGAGGCGGCCCTGCGCGGCGGGTTCGCGCTCGTCCGTCCGCCCGGTCACCACGCGCTAGCCGGGCGCGCGATGGGCTTCTGCGTGTTCAACAACGTCGCGATTGCCGCACGCGCGGCCCAGCAGCGCCTCGGTCTCGAGCGGATCGCGATCATCGACTTCGACGTCCACCACGGCAACGGCACCGAGGCGATCTTCCGTGACGACGACAGCGTCCTGTTCGTCTCGCTCCACCAGTGGCCGTTCTACCCCGGCAGCGGCAGGCCGGACGACCAGGCGGAGACGACGGTCAACGTTCCGCTGCGGGCCGGCTCCGGAGATGAGGAGTACCTCGACGCGTTCGCGCGGGTCGTCGAACCCGCCGTGGAGCGGTTCGCGCCGGAGCTCGTGCTCGTCTCCGCCGGCTTCGACGCACACACCGCGGACCCGCTCTCGGACATGCGCGTCACCGAGGAGGGCTTCCGCGAGCTCGCGCGGCGCTGCCGGGCTCTGTCCGACCGCGTCGCCGCCGTCCTCGAAGGCGGCTATGACCTCGAGACGCTGCCGGATCTCGTCGGGGCAGCGCTCGACGGCTTTACGTCTTAGCCGCGCGCGAGCGCCAGCTGCTCGAGCGCCTCGCGGCGCGAGGAGACGCCGAGCTTCCGCAGGAGGCTCTTGACGTGCGAGCGGACGGTGTGCTCCGAGATGAAGAGCCGCTGCGCGATCTCGTCCGTGCCGTGATGCTCGTCGAGCAGGAGCAGCACCTCGAGCTCGCGAGCGGAGAGAAGCGAGGCGATGCTGTCCGGCACGCCTGAGCCGCGGCTGCCGGTGCGCACCTGGTCGAGCAGCCTGCGCGCGACGGGGCCGGAAAGCGCGGCGTCGCCGTGGACCACACCCTCGAGGAACTCGGCGATCCGCTCCGGTGACTCGGTCTTGAGCAGGTAGCCGGCGGCGCCGCCGCGAATCGCGGCGAGGAGGTTCTCCTCCGTGCCGGACGCCGTGAGCACGACGACCTCGCATCCGGGCGCAACCTCGCGGAGCCGAGGCAGCGCGGAGAGGCCGTCGAGGCCGGGCATCAAGAGATCGAGCAGGACGAGGTCGGGCTGTGTCTCGGCCGCGGCCGCGATCGCCTCCTCGCCGTCGGCCGCGATGCCGGCGAGCTCGAAGCCGTGCGAACGCAGGAGCGCCGCGAGCGCCTCGCGGGTGAGGGGATGGTCGTCGACGACGAGAACACGCGCAGGCATGCACTCCTTATCGGCAGCAGCCCATCTGCCGACAAGACCCATGTGAGAAGACAGCGAACCGAGCTACAGGCCCTGCTTTGGGGCGAGGTCGTTCTCTCTGGGCTGCTCGCGGCCAGCCTCGCGCTGCTCCTCACCTATCCGGCACTCCGGACGCAGTACGACCGGCCGCAGCTCCTGCTCGTACTCGAGACGATCATGGCGCTCGCCGGCATCCTCGTGGCGCTCCTCGCGGGCGCGCGCTTCTCTGTCACGGGGCTGCGCACGGATCTGCTGCTGGCGGCGGGCTTCCTGATCTGGTCGCTCTCGACGGTGGCCTTCGTGATCGTGCCTGTGCTCGACGGCGGCTCACTCAGTCGCGCGGACGGATGGGCGGCGCTGGCCGGCGGCATCGCCGGCCAGGGCCTCATCGCCGGCGCGCCGTTCGTCGGGGGCCGTAGCCGCGTCCGCGACCGTGCGCTCCGCGACACCGTCCTCGCCGCGTCGGTCGCGCTGGCGGCCCTCTGGGTCCTTCTCCGGGCCCACGGCGGCGCGCTGCCGGTACTGACCCCGCCGCCGGGTGTCGCCGATGCCCCTCCGGGCCTCGCCTCCGCGCTCGCCGTGCAGGCGCTGCTCGACCTTCTTGCTGTCGTGGGCTGGGGCCGTCGGTTCGCGAAGACGGGAGACGACCTCGCCAAGTGGCTCGCGCTCGGCTTCACGCTACTGGGATTCGCTGCGCTCCATCTCGTCTTCACGCCGCCGCGCGGCACGACATACGTCGCAGCGGGCGACTACCTGCGCATGGTCGCGTTCGCGCTGATGCTCGTCGGCGCCTGGCGGGCCATCCGCTCGGCCGAGCTCGGGCGCGCAATCGCGGAGGAACGCGCACGCGTCGCACGTGAGATCCACGACGGGCTAGCCCAGTACCTGTTTGCGGTCTCGACGCATGCCCAGATGCTCGAAGCGGGGACGCCGGTCGACGAGGTTGGCCCGCAGCTCAAGCAGGCGGCAGCGCTCGCGCAGCAGGAGGCACGCTTCGCCATCCTCGCGCTGTCTTCGGCGAGCGGCACCGCCCCGTTCGACTCTGCGCTGCGCCGCTACGTCGAGTTCCTGACCGCCGACGGCGATCTCGAGGTCGACCTCGAGATCGACCCGTCGACCCGCCTCGCCCCGGATGAGCAGATCGAGATCTTCCGCATCGTCCAGGAGGGGTTGGGGAACGTCCGGCGCCACGCGAACGCGACCCGGGCCGAAGTCGTGGTCGGCCGGCGACCCTCCGGCGAACGGTTCGTCGCCATCGAGGACGACGGGGAAGGCTTCCCACCGGAGGCACCGATGGGCGGGCAAGGGTTGCGGAACATGCGCGACCGGGCGTCGTCGATCGACGGCGGCTTCAGCGTCCGCAGCACTCCCGGACTCGGCACCGCGCTCGAAGTCGTCTTGCGTACGTAACCGTCCTTTCCAACGGCTGTCTCTCGGCCTAGAGTCAAGCGCCGTGGGTCGGTCTCTGGCACTTCTCGGAGCAGTCCTGCTCTGCTGCGCGCTCGCGACGACGGCGGCCGCGGGAAAGAAGCCGCCGCTCCAGCGCATGACGCTCTTCTCCGACTCGTCCGGCGCGGCGCTGGCCTGGGACTCGACAGCGAAGCAGATCGTCGAACGGGGAAACCGCGTCCTCCTCGAGCTCCATCCATGCGGCCGCTTGACGCAGCCGGGCTGCCTCACGCGCCACCCACCGCCGAGCGTCCTGGCGATCGTGCGGTCGCTCGGCCGGAGGATCGGGCCGAACGTCGTGGTCTTCGTCGGTTACAACGACGACCCTGCGACCTACCGTCACGGCCTCCCTATCGTGTTGAAGGCGCTATGGAAGCGCGGTGTCCAGCACGTCCTCTGGTTCACCCTGCACGCAGTGAGCAAGCAGTACGTCGACATCAACCACGCGATCTTCGCCGAGGCGAAGAAGTGGGGGCCGACGATGACGGTGCTCGACTGGAACCACTACTCCGCGCGGCATGCCTCGTGGTACGCGTCTGACGAGATCCACCTGAGCGGCACCGGCGCGGTCGCGTTTGCGACCTATCTCCACCGCTCGCTGAAGAGGCTCGGCCTGACGGGACCCGAGCCCACCAGCTAGAGAAGCCCCGCCGGAGCGGGGCTTCTCGGTAGCAGGCCTGTAAGCCGGATTCTGTCTAGGGTGGCCATCCATCTGTGCGGCTACCCGGCTCCTCGGCGGGCCGCGTCGGCGGAGCCTGTTCGCCTTGCACCGGACGGGGTTTGGCGAGCCGGCCCTGTCGCCAGGGCCGCTGGTGGGCTCTTACCCCACCGTTTCACCCTTACCGGCCGCGACTCCGGAGATTCGCAGCCGGCGGTCTGTTTTCTGTGCCACTTTCCGTCGGCTTTCGCCGCCTCCCTCGTGTCGTTCGACGTGTCGGGAGCGTCCTGCCCTGCGGTGTCCGGACTTTCCTCGACGCCCCCGCTCTGACGAGCGGAGCCGCCGCGGTCACCCGGCCTGCAAGCCGGATTGTACCCCGGTCCGAGCTAGCCCAGCCCGTTCGCCGTCGATCCGCCCGTGCAGGCGCATCGAGCACTCGGGGCAGCGCACGAGCGAGCCCTCGTGGAGGACGAACTCGCCGCAGACCGGGCACTCGAAGGACGCCCCGCGCAGCACCGCGAGAAGCTCCTGTTCGAGCGTCCGGTGGAGGGGCGTGGGCGTCGCAGAGCTCAAAGCTCCCGAAACACCCCCACGACCTTGCCGAGGATCTGGACGTGCGGGGCGTAGATCGGCTCTAGCGCGGAGTTCTCGGGCTGCAGCCGAACGCGTCCGCTCTCCCGGAAGAACCGCTTCACCGTCGCCTCGTCGGCCGCCTCGTCGTCGCCGGCGAGGGCGACGACGATCTCGCCGTCGCGCGCATCCTGCGCGCGCCGCACGACGACGACGTCGCCGTCGAGGATGCCGGCCTCGATCATCGACTCGCCCTTGATGCGTAGCAGGAAATCGCCGCGGAGGCTCTCGGGCACTGCAATCTCGTCCTCGACGTTCTCCTCGGCCAGCAGCGGCCCGCCTGCCGCGATCTGTCCGAGTAGCGGCAGCTTCGGCAGCTCTGCAACCGTCTCCGCTACCTTCGCTGCACCTTTGCCTCTGCCGACGAGCTCGAGTGCCCTCGGCTTGGTCGGATCTCGGCGCAGCAGCCCTGCACGCTCGAGATTGGCGAGGTGCGCGTGGACGGTGGAGGGCGACGCAAGCCCGACGGCCTCGCCGATCTCCCGCACGGTCGGCGGATAGCCATGCCGGTCGACGTATTCGACGAGGAAGCTCCAGATCTCGCGCTGCCGGCCGGTCAACTCGGCTGTGGTCTGCATCTCACGCTCCGGGGGTCGGGGACGGTGACGAACACATGTTCGAGAGCAGGGTACGGACTCCTCCGGACGGCGTCAACAGAAAGGCCGCCCAGAGGCGGCCATAAACGCTCTTCGGCTGCGCGTCGCCGGTTCTGCCGGCGGCGCTTGCAGCCTGAAGAGTGCGCTGGAGAGGACTTGAACCTCCACGGCCTGTCAAGGCCACTAGGCCCTCAACCTAGCGCGTCTACCAATTCCGCCACCAGCGCGAGAGCCCGCGCATAGTAGCGCCCGCAGCGCCCATGCTTTTCGGCCGCGCGTCGCCGGCTTGGCCGGCGACGCTTGCAGCCTCAGGACAGGTAGCGGAAGAGCGCGATGCTGTTCGCGAAGAAGAGCACCGCCAGTACGACCGTGTAGCGCGTCAGGTTCCGCTCCACGATGTGCGTACCGCCCTGCGAGGCCGGGGTGAAACCCATCCCTCCCATGCCCGCGTCTCGGCCGGAATGCATGAGGATCAGCGACGTCATGCCGACGATGATGAGCACCTGGGTGACTGCGAGGAACGTGAGCACGCGCTCAGGGTAGCCGCCGTCGCGTCACTTCGACGATCGCCGCGACCAGCTCCGAGGCGATGCGGTCCTTCGTGACGTAGCCGGACGCGCCCGCCTCACGCGAGCGGTCGACATCGGCGCGCGAGTTCGAGCCCGTGAGCATGAGGACGCGGACGCCCTCGCCGGCCGCCCGGATCTCGCGCGTGGCCGTGAAGCCGTCGAGGACCGGCATGCTCACGTCCATGAGAACGACGTCCGGAGCGAGCGTCCGCGCGAGCTCCACCGCCTCGCTGCCGTCTTTCGCCTGGCCGACGATCTCCATCCGCTCGTCTGCCGCGAGGATCGCCTCCAGCGCCTCGGCGAAGAGCCGGTGGTCGTCGGCGATCAGCACGCGGAGCGGCTCGGGTTTCTTCGCGCGGCCGGACACCCGTTCATCCTCGCTGTTAGCGTCGACTTGTGGAAGAGGACGTCCGCGAGCGGATCCAGAAGCTGCTCGTCACGGGGGACAACCGCCTCAAGCAGGGAGTCGATCCGGCGAAGGCGCGCGAGAGCTGGGAGCAGGCGCTCGCCCTTGCGCGGGAGGCCGGGCTCGAGGAGCGGATCCGACCGCTCGTCGAGGTCAGGCTTGCTGATCTAGAGCAGAGCTCGTGATGGCACGACCACGCGCAGTCCGGGTGCGATAGGCGCGCGCGATGCGAGGACGCAGGGAGCGTTCGTAGTCGCAGGCTACGGGCGCGACTGAGGACGCTGCAGCGTGTCCGTCTAGCGCGGCCGGGCTGCCCGTGCTCGGGCCATTACGGGCTCGAAACAGCCGCCCGGCTGAGGGTCGCCTCGATGCGCTCCGCCTGGCGGCGGACGTCGTGCTCCGCGGTTGCCTCGCGGGCGGCGAGGTTCGGGCAGGGCAGCGCCGCGGCCTGCTCGAGCGCGCGCGCGAGGGCGTTGACGTCGAGCGGGTCGACGAGCACGCCGGCCTCGGGCGGGACGAACTCGGGCGGGCCCCCGATTCGGGTGGCGACGACCGACCGGCCGCAGGCCATGGCCTCGAGCAACGCTTGACCGAGCGGCTCGACGAGACTCGGCTGGGCGAGGACGCGGCACTCCGAGAGCAGGCGCGGGATCTCGTCGTGCGGGACGCGCCCGAGCAGTCGGATGCGCTCGCGTCCCTCCAATTGCGGCCGGAGTGGCCCGTCGCCTGCGAAGGTGAGCGTTCCCTCGCCGACGAGCGCGAAGGCATCGGCGAGGCGGACGACGTTCTTCCGCTCGTCGAGCGCGCCGACGCAGAGGAAGCGCGGCGGGCCCGGCGGCGGATCGGTGATCGCGAAGCGCTCGCGATCGACGCCGCTCGACACGACCTCGATCTTCCCGCGCGCCTCGGGGAGCTTCGTTTCGAGCTCGCGCCGCAGATAGTCGGAGACGCAGATCACCGCTGCCGCCCGCCGCACGACGAGCCGTGTCGCGGCTGCCACGCCCCGAATCGCGTCGATGTTCCGGACGTCCCGCCCGTGCGCGGTGACGACGAGCGGCGCCCGGCCGGCGAGTGCGGCGATCAGCCCGGAAGGGACGAGGAAATGGGCGTAGACCACGTCAGGCGGGCTCGCCGCCCGCACCCTGCGCGCGAGGGTCAGGTAGCGGAGCTTCCCTCCGGCGCGCGTGTCGAGGACGGCGCGCTCGATCTCGTGTCCCCGCGCCGCGAGCTCACCCTCCACCTGCGCGACAAACGTGCCGAGGTCGGGCGCGTCGGGCCCCGGGTACATCTGCGAGACGAGCAGGATGCGCACGGAGCCAGCGTACGCGGGCCCCGCACCGTTGTTCACGTCGTTGCTGCAGTGCGAACGGCCTCCACCATCCATGAGCCGGGCAGCGGGGTGGTGAGAGTGTCGTGCATCTGTACTTCTCCTGTTTGCGTTCTGCGGGTTGGGAGCACGATCGACGCGACCGCTTAAGATCGACTTGATGAGCGACTACACGATCGTCAACCTCGGCGACGTCGAGAACGTCGCCCCGAAGTTCCAGATGCCGGAGGGCATGGACGTCCGCTTCCCGAAGCGCCATCTGGGCTGCCAGGTCGGCGGCGTCGGCATCGAGAAGCTGCCGGCCGGGGTGCGCCAGCCGTTCGGCCACACGCACAGCGAGCAGGAGGAGATCTACGTGATCGCCGAGGGCTCGGGCCGGATCAAGCTCGACGACGAGGTCCGCGACCTGCGGCAGTGGGACATCCTGCGCATCGGTCCCGGCGTGATGCGCAACCTCGAGGCCGGCTCCGACGGGATCACGTTGGTCGCGTTCGGAGCGCCGATCAGCGACGAGAACGACGGCGAGATCGTCGCCGGGTGGTGGACGGGCTAGGCGCGCGCCCGCACCGCGTCGTACATCCCCCACTCGGCGCGCAGCGCCTCGCAGATCTCGCCGACCGTGCAACGCGCGCGCAGCGCCTCGCGCATCGGCGGGAGCAGATTCGCCTCGCCACGCGCTGTCTCGCGCACCGTCGCGATCGCCGCGGCTGCGTCCTCGGCGTTCCGCTCCGCTCGCACGCGGGCGGTTCGCTCGAGCTGGCGCCGCTCCGCGGCGGGGTCGATGTGCAGGAGCTCGATGCGCTCGCTCGACTCCTCCACGAAGGCATTCACCCCGACGATGACGCGTTCGCCCGCCTCGACCTGGTGCTGGAACTCGAATGCGGCCCGCTCGATCTGCTCCTGCACGAAGCCCGACTCGACGGCCGCAACGGCGCCGCCCGCCTCGTCCACCCGCTCGATCAGCTCCGACGCGCGTGCCTCGAGTTCGTCGGTCAGCGCCTCGATGTAGTAAGAGCCGCCCAGCGGGTCGGCGGTGTCGATCGTTCCCACCTCCGCGGCGAGGATCTGCTGCGTGCGGAGAGCGATGCGCGCAGCGTGCTCCGTCGGCAGCGCGAGCGCCTCGTCATAGCTGTTCGTGTGGAGGCTCTGCGCGCCGCCGGCCACCGCCGACAGCGCCTGGATCGCGACGCGGACGACATTGTTCTCCGGCTGCTGCGCGGTGAGGGTAGAGCCTCCCGTCTGGGCGTGAAAGCGAAGGGCCAGCGCGCGCGGGTTGGTCGCGCCGAAGCGCTCGCGCATGATCCGCGCCCACAGCCGCCGTGCCGCCCGGAACTTCGCCACCTCCTGGAAGAAGTCGTTGTGCGCGTTGAAGAAGAAGGAGAGACGCGCGCCGAAGTCGTCGGGGGAGAGCCCCGCCGCCACGGCCGCGTCGCAGTAGGCACATCCGTTCGCAAGCGTGAAGGCGAGCTCCTGCACCGCGGTCGAGCCCGCCTCACGAATGTGGTAGCCGCTGATCGAGATCGTGTTCCAGTGGGGGATCCGCTCGGCGCAATACGCGAACAGATCAGTCGTCAGCCGCATCGAGGGACGCGGCGGGAAGATGTAGTTCCCGCGCGCGATGTACTCCTTGAGGATGTCGTTCTGGACGGTGCCGCGGAGCGCGTCCGGCGCCGTTCCCTGCTGCTCGGCCACCAGCTCGTAGAGCAGCAGCAGGAGCGACGCGGGCGCGTTGATGGTCATCGAGGTCGAGACCTCGCCGAGCGGGATCCCGTCGAGCAGGATCTCCATATCGGCGATGGAGTCGATGGCCACGCCCGTGCGGCCGACCTCGCCGAGCGCGCGCGAGTCGTCGGAGTCGTAGCCGAGCTGGGTCGGGAGGTCGAAGGCGATCGAGAGGCCGGTCTGCCCGCGCTCGAGGAGGTAGCGATAGCGTGCGTTCGAGTCCTCGGCCGAGGCGAAACCCGCGTACTGGCGGATCGTCCACGGCCGGCCGCGGTACATGTCCGGGTACGGCCCGCGGGTGAAGGGGTATTCACCCGGCGGCTCGAGCTCGCGAGGCGCGTCGGCGGCCGTGTAGACGGGCTCTACCTCGATGCCCGACTCGGTGCGCCGGTCGCCGCTCTGAGCCACGCACAGATCGTAGGCGGCTACGCGGCGGAGTGACACCGCGAGCGCACCGGCCGCACGCTACGTACGGCCGGTACGCTTGCCGCCCGCGGAGGGGCCAGGCCCTCACGGTCGAGATCGACGCCTCGGAGGCGGCGGAGCTACTGCTCACCATCGCGACGGTGCTCGTGGAAACCGAACAAGACACGTACGAGCTGGGGGCAGCCCGGATCGAGGAAGTCCGAGCCGCAGCGCCGCCGGAGTTGCTAGCCCGGGCCGCCGAGCTTCTCCCCGACAAATCGGCGGCGCTTCTGCTTGGGCTCGTCTACACCACGCCGAAGCCACGCACGGCGTCCGCGTTCATCGAGCACCTCGCTGCGACCGATCCGATCGAGCTCCGCCTGCACCTGCTCGGTTACTACATCCGCAGGACTGGAACGAACACGTTCTGCCACGGATGGCATCGGCCGACCCGACGCTCGCCGAACGGGACGCGGAGGCGAAGCGCGAGCTTGTGAAGTCGGTCCCTCCCGAGCAGGTCGTCGAGCGGCTGGCACCCGGCATCCAGTGGGTGCCGGGGCCCGAGATCGACCGGGTCGTGCTCTTCACCGTCTACGCGCCGCGTCCGTGGGCCTACATGAGCGAGTACAAGCGCGTGAAGATCTTCTGCCCACCGATAGCTGCCGACCAACCCGCCGGGAGGCGACCCGGCCGAGCTCGTCCGCGTCTACAAGGCGCTCGGCGACGCGAGCCGCCTGAAGCTGCTGAAGCGCCTCCAGGACGGGCCGATCTCGCTCACGGATGCGGCGCAGGAGATCGGGCTCGCGAAGTCGACCACCCATCACCCTTGGCGATCCTGCGCCAGGCCGGCTTCGTGCTGATCCGGGAGGGCGACGACTCCTACAGGCTCCGCCCCGACCTCCGGCCTGAGCCGGGCGCGCTGCTCCAGCAGTACCTCGGCACCTGAGCACGCAGGCAAGATCAGGGCGTGCGAGTCACCGTCCGCCTCTTCGCAGGGCTCCGCGAGCGGGCGGGACGCTCGCGTCTCGAGCTCGACGACGTTGCACGCGTCGAGGACGTCTGGCCCGCGCTCGGGCTCGGCGACGAGCCGCCTGGAGTCCTCTACGCCGTCAACCGGGAGTACGTCGAGCGCGGCCAAGAGCTCGAGGACGGCGACGAGGTGGCGCTCATCCCACCGGTCAGCGGCGGCTCCTTCCGGCTCGTCGAGGGCCCGCTCGACGTCGCCGCCGTGCTGCGAGAGGTCGAGGATCCCGAGGCGGGAGCGGTCGCGAGCTTCGTCGGCACAGTCCGCCGCCGTTCGCGGGACCGCGACGTCCTCCATCTCGAGTACGAGGCGTTCGAGGAGATGGCCGAGCCGATGCTCGCCCGCCTCGGCGACGAGCTGACCGGGCGCCACGGGCTCTGCGCCGTCGCGATCCACCACCGGCTCGGACGGGTCGAGATCGGCGAGGCAAGCGTCGTCATCGCCGTATCGGCGCCGCATCGGTCGGCCGCACTGGACGCGTGCCGCGAGGCGATCGAGACGCTCAAGACCACGATCCCGCTCTGGAAGAAGGAGGTCTACGCCGGCGGCGAGGAATGGATAGGCCGAGGATCGTGAGCGCGCAGGCACAGCAGCGGCGAGGTTTTCTCGACCGGCTCATCGGTCTGGCCGTCGTGGCCGGCGGGTTCGCGAAGTTCTTCGCCTTCTTCGTCTCGTTCGCCGCCTACTCGCTCTGGTTCCACAGCTGGCGGTTCGGTCTCGGCCTCGTGCTCTTGATCCTCGTGCACGAGCTCGGCCATGTCTTCGAGGCGCGCCGGCAGGGTCTTCCGGTCACGCTGCCGACCTTCATCCCGTTCCTCGGCGCGTTCGTCACCGTGCGCCACGCGGGCATCCCGCCCTGGCGACGCGCGCTCGTCGCCCTTGCCGGCCCGTTCCTCGGCGGTCTCGGCGCGGCGGCGGTGTGGGCCGTCGGCTCGGCGCACGACACGATCTGGCTGCTCGTGCTCGCGAACATCGGCTTCCTGCTCAACGCCTTCAACCTGCTGCCGATCGGCTTCCTCGACGGGGGAAGCGTATTCCAGGCGATCTCCCAGTCGCGACGTGGCTGGATCCGCCACGAGAACGGCGTCCCGGTCGAGGCGGTCCCACCGGACTCCGAGCACGCCAACCTCATCACGGTTCTGTACGTGCTGCTCGCGGCGGGGCTCGTCGGCGGGCTGCTCGCCACCCGTCACAGCGGGATGCTCTAGGCCGTGGAGGATCGCGACCTCCTCCAGACGCACCACACCGCTCGAGCATCTCCGGGCGCGTTCGAAGATCGATCGGCGAGGAGTTCCTCGCCGGCTTCGAGGATGTGTCGAGAAGATCGATCGCCCGGCGGTCTCCTGCTTCGGCTCGGCGCGAGCGCCCGAAGGGTCGCGGCCGTACGCGGTCGCCCGCGAGACGGCGCGTCTCTTCGCCGAGGCGGGCTGGGCCGTCGTCACGGGCGGCGGACCGGGAGTGATGGAGGCCGCGAACCGTGGTTGCCGCGAGGGTGGAGGGCTCTCGGTCGGTTTCGGAGTCGAGCTCCCCCACGAGGAGCAGATGAACGAGTACATCGACCTCGGGCTGATCTTCGACCACTTCTACGCCCGCAAGACGATGTTCGTGAAGGCGGCGGAGGGCTTCTGCGTCTTCCCGGGCGGCTTCGGCACGGCCGACGAGCTGTTCGAGTCGTTGACTCTGATCCAGACGGGAAAGGTCCTCCACTTCCCGGTGGTGCTGGTCGGCGAGGCGTACTGGACTCCGCTGCTCGAGTGGGTGCGCCGCAGCGCGCTCGCCGACGGCATGGTCGCGGCCGACGATCTCGCGCTGCTGACCCTCACCGACGACCCGCAGGTTGCGCTCGAGACGGTGCTCGACGCCTTCCGCTCCGCAGGCGGAGCGGCGAGCCCGCACGCGCCGGGTAAGGCGGACGCGCAGTAGCAGCTACCGCGGAAACGCTTCGCGTTTCCGCGGAGGGAGAAGGAACTGCGCCGCCGGGAGAGCGCGGTCTCCCGTCGGCTCCGTGCTGTTTCTGCTTTGGGTGCTCGAGATCGGAGGCTGCTGTGGTGCGCTCGCGCGCGGCGGAGGCCGGCGCGAGCGCGGTTCGGCCTGCGGCTAAGCCGCCGTTTCGCGGCTGTCTTAGCCTTCGGCCTTTGGTGCTTGCGTTTGTGAGCGTTTCGAACCTTCATTGGCGTCGTGGCGGCGGCGTAACGGTGCGTTACGCCGCCGCGGAGTAGCGAGCGGACGCGCCGCAGGCCCGTCCGCTCGCGACGGAACCAGCGCCCTGAACCCCGGCCGCCCAATGCGCCCTCAGCACGAAGCCAACGGGAGACCGCGTCTCCCGTTGGCGCAGTTCCTTCATCCCAGCGAGCGAGTGCGCAGCACTCGCGAGCTACGGTCTGGCGATGGAGCTGCGCGATCTGCCCTCGGTGGACGAGCTCGCGCGCGAGGCCGGCGACCAGCTCGCGGTCGACGCGGCGCGGCTCGTGATCGACCGGGCACGGGAAGAGATCCAGGCCGGGGCGGATCCGGGCGATCTCACGCTGCGACTGCGCAAAGAGCTGGCCGACGCGCGCCGGCCGCGCCTGCGGCGCGTGCTCAACGCGACGGGAGTGGTCGTCCACACGAATCTCGGGCGCGCACCCCTTGCCGAGGAGGCGGTCGAGCGTGTCGCCGAGGTCGCGCGGGGCTACTCGAACCTCGAATACGACCTGGCCGAGGGCTCGCGCGGATCGCGCCAGGACCACGTTGCGGCCGCTCTGCGCCGGCTGACGGGCGCGGAGGCCGCGCTCGTCGTCAACAACAACGCGGCCGCCGTCCTCCTCGCCCTTGCCGCGCTGGCAGAGGGCCGGGAGGTCGTCGTCTCGCGTGGCGAGCTGATCGAGATCGGCGACGGCTTCCGCATCCCCGATGTCCTCGCTCGCTCCGGCGCGCGGCTCGTCGAGGTCGGCACGACGAACCGCACGCGCGCCGCCGACTACGAGCGCGCGATCGGGCCGGAGACTGCCGTCGTGCTGCGCGTCCACCAGTCGAATTTCCGCGTCGTCGGCTTCGAGGAGCGGCCACGGATCGAGGAGGTCGCCGCCGTCGCGCGGCAACACGGGCTGCCCCTCGTCGACGACCTCGGCTCGGGCGCGATCGCACTGGTGGAAGCCGAGCCGACGGCACGCGAGTCGCTCGCGGCCGGCGCCGACCTCGTCTGCTTCTCGGGCGACAAGCTGCTCGGCGGCCCGCAGGCCGGGATCGTGCTCGGCCGCGCAGAGCTCGTCGAGCGGCTCCGCCGGCACCCGCTTCAGCGCGCGCTGCGGATCGACAAGCTCTCGCTGGCGGCGCTCGAGGGGACGCTTATCCTGCAGCTCGACGCGCCGGAGCGAATCCCCGTCCTGCGCACGCTCGCGCAGCAGGCGGAGACCGTGCGCGAGCGCGCCGAACGGCTCGCCGCCGCGACGGGTGGCGAGGTCGAGGAGACGGTCGGTCGCGTCGGCGGCGGCGCGCTGCCGCTCGCCGAGCTGCCGAGCTTCGCGTGCGCGCTCGAGGAGTCACTCGCAGGGCCGTTACGCACCGGCGAGCCGCCGATCGTCGGCGTCGTCCGCGACGGCCGACTCCTGCTCGACTGCCTCACGCTTACCGACGAGGAGGCCGTGGAGGCCGCGAGCCTGGTCGCCGCAGCCCGGAGATGAGCGAGCTCTGGGACTTTCTGCGCGGCGCCCTCATGACGAAGGCTCTCGCGGCCGTGGTCGACGCGGGCGTCCCGGAGGCGCTTGCGAGCGGGCCGCAGCCGGTCTCGGCCCTCAACGGCGACCCGGACACGCTGCACCGACTCCTGCGGGCGCTTGCCAGCGATGGCGTCTTCTGCGAGACCGAGCCAGGGGTGTTCGCGCATACGGACAGCTCGCGACTCCTGCTCGCACCGGGTTGGAGCGAGTTCGCGCATCTCTTCGGCGGCGTCTTCTTCGCAGCGACGACGGATCTCGACTCGTCGACATCGGAGGCGCCGTTTCCGGACCGGTTCGGAACCGGCTTCTGGGAGTGGCTGGCGGAACATCCCGCCGAGCGCGCGAGATTCGATGCCGCGATGGCGGGGGAGCGCGACCGCGCCGCCGACCGACTTGCGGCCTTCGAATGGCGGGAGGGCGAGGTCGTCGTCGACGTCGGCGGCGGCAACGGAACGACGCTCGTCGAGTTGATCCAGCGCCGCCCCGAGCTGCGCGGCATCGTCCTCGACCTGCCCGAGACGGTGCGGGACGAGGCTGGGCTCGGCGACCGAATCGAGTTCGTTGCAGGAAGCTTCTTCGACTCGGTGCCGGCGGGTGATGCCTATGTCCTGTCCGGGATTCTCCACGACTGGCCCGACGAGGACGCGGCGCGCATCCTGCGCACGATCCGCGCCGCCGCGCCGCCTCACGCGCGGTTGCTGATCAACGAGTCCGTGATCAAGCCCGGCAATGACGCCGACGGCGCGAAGTGGCTCGACCTACTGATGCTCATCCTCGCGGGAGGCCGTGAGCGCGACGAGAAGCAGTGGCGCGCGCTGCTCGAGGGCGCCGGCTTCAACGTCGAATCGCTCGAAGATCCGATCGTCGCCAGATGCCGCTGACGGTCGGCACCGCGGGTCACATCGACCACGGGAAGACTGCGCTCGTCGAGGCACTGACGGGCAAGAACACCGACCGGCTGCCCGAGGAGCACGAGCGTGGGATCTCGATCGACCTCGGCTACGCGCCGCTCGAGCTTCCCGACGGCACGCGCCTCTCCGTGGTCGATGTCCCCGGCCACGAGCGCTTCGTCCGCACGATGGTCGCGGGTGCGAGCGGCATCGACCTCTTCCTCCTCGTGATCGATGCCGGCGAGGGCGCGCGCCCGCAGACGTACGAGCACCTCGCGATCCTGCGGCTGCTCGCGATCGAGCACGGCGTCGTGGCCCTGACCAAGGTCGATGCCGTCGAGGAGGACACGCTCGAGCTCGCGCGCCTCGAGGCGGAGGAGCTCGTCCCCGGCGCTCCGGTAGTGGCGACGAGCGCGCGCACCGGCGTCGGCCTCGAGGAGCTGCGGGCGGCGCTCGCCGAGGTCGCGACCCGGGTAGCTCGACACGACTCCGACGGTCCGGCTCGGCTGCACGTCGACCGCTCCTTCACGCTGCGCGGGATCGGGACGGTGGCGACTGGGACGCTGTGGTCGGGGACGATCGGCGAGGGCGACGAGCTCCGTGTCGAGCCGCGCGGCCGGACGGTGCGGGTGCGGAGCGTGCAGGTGCACGACCGGCCTGTCGGACGCGCTGAGGCGGGCCAGCGCGTGGCCGTCTCCCTCCCCGGCGTCGAGCGACAGGAGTTACGGCGCGGCGACGTCCTCGTCACGCCGGGATCGGCCAGGCCGAGCTTCCGGCTCGACGTCACGCTCGACCCTCTCGGCGAGATACCGTCGCGGGTCATGCTCCACCACGGCACCGCGGAGACGGCAGCCCGCGTCGCGCGCGCCGGCGACCACTTTGCCCAGCTGCGCCTGTCGCGGCCCGTCGTCGCGTCGCACGGAGACCGCGTCGTACTCCGCGCAGGCACGACCGTGGGCGGCGGGATCGTGCTCGATCCGGCGCCGGCGCGGCACGCCGACCTCGCGCGGTTCGAGGCACTCGAGCGCGGTGAGACCTTCATGCATGCCCCCGTCCGCGTGGATGGGGAGTGGCGCTGGTCGCAGGAGTGGCTCGACGAGCTTCGCGGCGACCTCGACAGGACGCTCGACGCCGCCGATCCGCTCGACCCCGGCGTTCCGGTTCCCGCCGCCGAGTGGGCGAAGGCTGTCGTCCCGCACCTCGGGCTCGAGCTGCGAGGCGCGAGGCTCTACCGGCCGGGCGCAGGCCCCGAGCTCGGCGAGCGCGCGGAGGCGGCGGAGGCGCTGGCCGCGCGGCTCGGAGTCGAGCCGGTGCGCGTCGAGGATCCCACGCTCGCCCGCTACCTCGAGGAACAGGGCAGGCTCGTGCGGGTCGGCGACGGCTTTGCGATCTCGCCCGCGGCGTACGAGCAAGCGCGGGCGGTGCTCGTCGACGGCATCACTCTCGCGCAGTTCCGCGACGCCCTCGGCGTCGGCAGGAAGACGGCGCAGCTCTACCTCGAGCGCTTCGACGCCGACGGGGTGACGCGACGCGTCGGCGATGCCCGGGTCCTGCGCCGCCGCTGATGCTGGAAGCGTCGACGGCGAAGCCGCCGACGCCCGGCAGGGAGACCGCGACCGCCTCCGGCGGCCGCTTAGGCGTCCCAGGCGACAGGCAGCGCGACGAGGCTCCGGAATAGGGGCACGAACCGCCAGCGAAGCTGTTCTTCGGCAACTGCGAGGCGGAGGCCGGGCAAACGCCGCAGCAGCGTCCCCAGCGCAATCTCGGCCTCCAGCCGCGCGAGCGGCGCGCCGAGGCAGAAGTGGCGGCCTCGACCGAAGCCGAGATGCCGCGAGTCGCGCTCAGCGGCCAGGGCAAGGGTGCCCGGCGCCTCGAATCGATCGGGGTCGTGGTCGGCGGCACCGAGGACGACGATCACCGTCTCGCCGCGGCGGATCTTCCGGCCGCGAAGCTCCACGTCCACGGCCGCCCACCGGTTCAGCGTCCGCTCGACCGGCCCGTCGTAGCGGATCAACTCCTCGACCGCGCGAGGCAGAAGCGCTGGATCGTTCTCGACCGCCGCCCGCTGCTCGGGATGGACGAGGAGCGCGAGCATGGCGTTCCCGATGAGGCTCACCGTCGTCTCGTGCCCGGCCACGATCAGAAGCGCGACCATGCTCGACAGCTCTTCCTCGGAGAGCGTGTCACCGCCTTCCTCGACTGCGACGAGCGCGCTCACGAGGTCCTCGCCGGGCTCTTGCCGGCGCTCGGCGAAGAGGGCATGCAGGTACTCGACGAAGGCGCCCAGCAACGCGTTGGCCCGCTCCAGCTCGGCGGGTGCCAGCGCCGGGCTGACCATCGCACCCGACCATTCGCGGAAGCGTCTCGCGGTCCGCGGCGGGAACACCCAGAAGCTCGGCGATCACCGTGATCGGCAGCGGGAACGCAAACGCCGAGACGAGCTCCATCTCGCGGGCGGCCGAGACGCTGTCGATCAGCCAGTCGGCGATCTCCTGGATCCGCGGCCGCAACTGCTCGATCATCCGTGGCGTGAACGCCTTCGAGACCAGGCGACGGAGGCGCCGGTGGTCGTCACCGTCGCGGTTGAGCATGTTGCTGTCGATGTAGGCAAAGAACTCGGGAAGCTCGGCGGGGAGCGCCTCGGGCGGGAGGGCGAGCCTCGGATCGCGGACGAAGCGCTCGTCGTCGAGCAGCACCGCCTCAGCGTCGTCGTAGCGGGTCACCCACCAAATCGGCGTCTCGCCGTCGATCCCGGACTGGCAGAAGACGGGGTCGTGCTCGCGCATGCGCGCGAAGGTCGCGTACGTCTCCGCGCGAAAGGCGTCGCTGTACAGGTCGTACTTGCGGGTCGTCGTCGCCACGACGGCGATGCTACTCCGCACCCACGGTGGGCTTAAGCTCCCGCAGACGATGGAAGCAGCCGCTGTCCGCGACCTGATCGAGTGCTACAACGCTGCGTGGAACGCCCAGGACCTCGACGCGATCGACGAGCTCCACCATCCGGACATCGTCTTCCACAACCACACGGCGGACGAACGGGCCGAAGGCGCCGCGGCGGTTCGCGATCACATCGCCGAGATCTTCCACCACAACCCGACGCTGCGGTTCGCGACGCGGTCGCTCTACACCGGTGTCGACTTCGCAGTCTGCGAGTGGACCGCGTCGACCGGCTCCAAGGAGTGGGACGGCGTGGACGTCTTCCCGCTCAGCGGCGGGCGGATTGCGCGGAAGGACGTGTACTCGTCGTCGCACCGTCCGCGCGAACTGTGAGCTGGAGGACGTCGGGCCGGCTGTAGTGGCCGACTGGGTCGAAGCGCTGCCGCTCGGCGAGCAGCCGCGCCGGGTCGAGCTCCGCATAGAGGACTCCCTCCTCGTCGTACAGCGGCCCGGCGAGGTAAGAGCCGTCGGGCGCGAGGATCGCACTGCCGCCGCGCCCGATCGTCCCGGCCCCCTCGATCTCGGCGGCGAGCGGGAAGTCACCGGGGTACGCCGACTCGCGCTGGAAGTGCGCCGGCGCAACGACGTACGAGCGGCTCTCGCGCGCGATGTGGACGAGCGTCTGCTGCCACGCGTCTCCGTCGTCGGCGGTCGAGGCGACGTAGATCTCGATGCCCGACTCGTAGAGCGCGACGCGCGCGAGCGGCATGTAGTTCTCCCAGCAGATCAGACCGCCGAGCCGACCGAAGCCGGTCTCGACCGCGCTCAGGCCGCGACCGTCGCCCTGGCCCCAGACCAGGCGCTCGTGGTTGGTGGGCACCAGCTTGCGATGGTGGAGGGCGAGCTCGCCCGCCGGAGAGTGGTAGAGGAGCGAGTTGTAGATCGTCCCCGGCCGCTCGGGCTCGACCTCGTTGACGCCCGTGACGATCCAGATACCGAGCTCCTGCGCCGCCGCGGCGATGCGCCGCTCGGCCGGTGAGCCGACCGCGACCGACTCCTGCGCGAGGCGGGCGAACGTCTCCTTCGCGCCCGTGGTCTCCCAGCCGGCGAACGCCTTCGCCCACAGCGACGAGGGATAAATCGGCACGAATGTCTCGGGAAAGACGACGAGCTCCGCACCTTCGCGGGCAGCCTCGGCGGCCACCTGCTCGAGCTTGTCGAGCGTCGCCTCTCGGTCGAGCACGACCGGCTCGACCTGAACGCACGCGACCTTGACCGGGCGCTCCACGCCCAGGAGCCTACTGGGGTGGGCCGTGCCCTCCGCCGCCCGGCGTGTCGACCCGGACGACGTCGCCCGCGTGGAGCTGGCGCGTCAGCTTCGGCGGCTGCTCCTCGCCGTTCACGAGTGTCCGGCCGCGAGCGCCATCGTTTCCGCCGGCCCTGCCCGGCGGGGCGTGGCGTCGGCGCTCGGCGAGCACCGAAAGCCTGCAGTCCTCGAGCACGCGCAGCTCGCGTACGACGCCGTCGCCGCCTCGATGGACGCCCGCACCGCCCGAGCCGGGCCGCAGCTCCCAGCGTTCGACGCGCAGCGGGTACTCGAGCTCGATCGCCTCGGCCGGCGTGGCGAACGTGTTCGACATCGCGACGTGGACGCCGCTCGGGCCCTCGCCGTCCGGGCACGCGCCCTGGCCGCCGCCGACCGTCTCGTAATACGTGAAGCGGTCGTTGCCGAGGGCGAGGTTGTTCATCGTCCCCTGCCCCGCTGCGGGCACCGGCAGGAGCTCTCCGAAGGCCGCGAAGACGACGTCGACGATGCGGGAGGAGGTCTCGGTGTTGCCGGCGGCGACGGCTCCCGGTCGGCGGGCGTTGACGAAGCAGCCCTCGGGCGCGCTCACCGCCACCGGAGCGAAGGCTCCACCCGAGGCCGGGAGATCCGGCTCGGTGAGACAGCGGACGACGAAGTAGCAGGCCGACTTCGTCACCGCGAGCGGGCAGTTGAGGTTGCCGCTGTACTGCGGCGCCGTCCCCGTGAAGTCGATCCGGATCGCGTCACCGGCGACCTCGACCATGCAGCGGATCGGGAGGTCGCCGTCGACGGCCTCGACGACGTCTTCTGCCTCGCCGCGGCCGTCCGGCAGCTCGGCAATCGCCGCGCGCACCATGCGCTCGGAGTAGGCGTAGAGCTCGTCCATCGCTGCGGCCACCTGGTCCCGGCCGCGCCGCACGCACAGCTCCTCGAGCTGCTGCTCGGCAAGCCGATGCGCGGCGAGCTGAGCGCGGAGGTCGCCCCGTCGTTCCTCCGGCTGGCGCGTCGCCTCGACAAAGCGCTCGAGCACCTCGTCGGTGAGCAGCTGCGGCGGCAGGATCACCCCTTCCTCCTCGAGCGTGTGCGAGAACGCCGGGAGGCTCGCCGGCTCGATCCCGCCCACGTCCGCATGGTGGGCCCGCGAGACCGCGAAGCCGAGGACCGTGCGCGAGACGAGGGTCACGTCGGGCAGGTGCGTGCCGCCCGTGTAGGGATCGTTGAGGATCGCGACTTGACCCGGCTCGAGATCCAGTCGCATGACGGCTGCGACGGCGTCCGGCATCGCGCCGAGGTGGACGGGGATGTGCTCGGCCTGCGCGATCATCCGACCGCGCTCGTCGAACAGCGCGGTAGAGCAGTCGCGGCGTTCCTTGATGTTCGCGGAGAAGGAAGAGCGGATCAGCACCGCGCCCATCTCCTCAGCGATCGACCGCAGCGACGCACCGATCACTTGCAGCTGAATCGTTGCGATCACGTCACTCACGCGTCACAACCCAACTGGGACCATCCCTAGCCCCCTCCCACCCGGGGGGGATCCACAGCGTCGACCCGTCCAGTTCGACCAACGCAGGCCCGGCCACGCGTCGGGGGTCGCTGCTCGGCAACTCCAACGCCGGCCCGGGCACGACCTCGGCGGTGCGGACGGCGACGAGCTCGACCTCCCGGCCTCGGTCCGCGTACCCGTAGCGCTCCTCGTGCGCGCGATGAAAGCGCTCGGCCAGCTCGCTACCGAGCGGCACGGTCAGCTCGAACGACTGGCCGCGGTAGCGAAGGTCCGCCTCGCCTTCCGGCGGCAGATCCTCGACCTCGCGGAGTGGCCGGACGTACGAGGCGACGCGATCCCGCCGCTCGTCACCGGCCGCGAGCCCCAGGGCGGAGAGAACGCCCGCGGCCGCCGGCACGACCACGGCCTCCATTCCCAGCTCCTCGGCGAGCGCGCAGGCGTGGAGCGGGCCGGCGCCGCCGTAGGCGACGAGCGCGAAGTCGCGCGGCTCGTGTCCTCGCTCGACCGAGACGACGCGCAGAGCTCGCAGCATTTCCGCGTTCACGACCTCGATGACCGCGGCGGGGTCGATCCCGGCGAGCGCCGCCGCCGCTGCATGTCGATCGAGGACGAGCCCGCCCGGTAGCTCAGCCGGCAGCCGGCCGAGCAAGAGGTTCGCGTCGGTCACCGTCGCGCCGCCGCCGCTGCCGTAGCAGGCGGGTCCGGGATCAGCGCCCGCCGACTCCGGCCCGACCCGCAACGCGCCGCCCGCGTCTCGCCTCACGAGCGAGCCGCCGCCGGCGCCGACGGTGTGCACGTCCACCGACGGCAACCTGACCGGCAGACCACCGACCTCGCGCTCGGGCACCCGCACGGCCCGGCCGCCCGGCAGGAGGCAGACGTCTGTCGAGGTACCGCCCATGTCGAAGGCGATCGCGTCCTCGAAGCCGGCGCGACGCGCGACGAGACCGGCGCCGACGACGCCGCCCGCCGGGCCCGAGACGAGCAGCCGCGCCGGGTGCGCAGCGGCCTCCTCGGCCGGGAGAACGCCACCGGACGAGAGCATTACGACGGGCTCCGGCAGCCCGACCTCGACCGCCGCCCCCGCAAGCGCCCGCAGGTAGCGCGCAGCGATCGGTGCGAGATAGGCGTCGGCGGCCGTCGTCGAGGCGCGCTCGTACTCCCGGAACTCAGGTGCGACCTCGTGCGACGCGACGACGTGCACGCCGGGATGGCGTCGCCGCAGCTCCGCCGCGACGGCTTGCTCGTGCGAGGGGTCGCGGAACGCAAACAGCAAACAGACCGCAACTGCCTCCGCCTCGCCAAGATCTGGAAGTGTGTCGAGCTCGAGCGCCTCGAGCTCGCCCTCTGGGCCGAGTCGTCCGCGGATGCCGTGACAGCGCTCGAGCGGCACGAGCGGCTCGGAGTGCTCCGCGCAGAGCCGGTAGAGATGCGCGCGCGTCTGGCGCCGCAGATGAAGGAGATGCTCGAAACCCGCGTTCCCGACGTACGCGAGGCGGGCGCCGCGCCGCTCGAGAAGCGCGTTGGTGGCGACCGTAGTCCCGTGCGCGAAACGGGTCAGCCCGGCGCCTCCTGCCATCACCGCACGCGCGGCGGCGAGCACGGACTCCTCCTGCCGCACCGCGGTCGGCACCTTGGCGGTCCGGATCAGTCCGTCCTCGACGAGCACCGCGTCGGTGAACGTGCCGCCGACGTCGACACCCAGGATCGCCACGTCCGTACTCTGCACCGGCATGCGAGTCCGCGCCTTCCTCTTCGACTTCGACGGGCTGATCCTCGACACCGAGCTCGCCTCGCGGGCGGGTTGGGAGCTCCTCTACCGCGAGTACGGCCACGAGCTGCCCGCCGACCTGTGGGCGACGCTCGTCGGCACCACGCACGCACCGTGGGATCCGATGGAGCATCTCGAGGAGCTCGTCGGCGAGCCGCTCGAGCGCGAGGCGCTGAACGAGAGGCGGTATGCGCACGAGATCGCGCTGATCGAGGCCGAAGAGCTGCGGCCGGGAATCGCGGAGTACCTCGCCGCGGCCCGGCAGCACGGGCTGAAGCGCGCAATCGTCTCCAGCTCGACCCGCCGCTGGGTCGACATGCATCTCGAGCGGCTAGAGGAGGCGACCGGGTGGGACGCCATCTGCACCGCCGACCGCGATCCTGCCCGCGCCAAGCCGGCGCCCGTGCTCTACCTCGAGGCGCTCGACCGGCTCGATGTGACCGCGGCTCAGGCGGTCGCGTTCGAGGACTCCCCGAACGGCGTCCTGGCGGCAAAAGCGGCAGGCGTGTTCTGCGTCGCGGTCCCCAACGAGGTCACGCGGGAGCTCGGGCTCGAGGAGGCCGGCGCCGACATCGTCCTCGACTCGCTCGCGGACCTGCCGCCCGAGAACTTGTTCAGACGGCTCGGGGACGATTAGGGTCGGCGCATGGCTGCGTACGAGAAGGCCCACATCGACGAGATCGCCTCGAACCAGTGGCCGCACTGGATCCCCGTCCGTCACCACTTCGGGATCGAGACCTTCGGCATCAACATCTGGCGGGGCAGGACGACGGCACGGTGATCCCCGAGCACGACGAGTCCGCGAGCGGCGCTCCCGAGCTCTACTACGTCGTCGAGGGGCAGGCGACCTTCACAGTCGCCGGAGACGAAGTGGACGCTCCGGCCGGGACGTGCGTCTGGGTGACCGACCCGAGCGCGAAGCGGGCGGGACGGGCAAGCGGCCCGGACACACTCGTGCTCTCGGTCGGCGCGGCGGCGCCCGGACAGGCGTACGCACCCGTCGGTTGGGACTCGCACTACCTCGAAGGCGACAAGTAGCTCGGTACGCTCGGGCCGGAGCGGCCGGGCCCGGTGGCCCAGCGGGTCTTCAAAACCCGTACGGTCGTGCAACCCACGGCTAGGTCGGTTCGACTCCGGCGCCGCTCCGTTGAGCCGCAATACCGCATGGCGAGCGGGATCGCGGCGACCGCTGGCAGACGGCTCGCAAGATCGCGTCGCGTCCCGTCGAATCCCGTCGTTTCGCGTAGTGACTGTCCCGCAACTGTCCCGCAGGTCCTCGGCAGGGGAGCCAGGTCGGTCTCCGGATCGAGGAAAGCCGCGAGAAGAGTCCGGGCAAAACCAGAGGCCGTTCTAGGCGCAGCTGGAGTGAGGCGAACCGTTCTGCTGCTACGGCTTCCGACGCCAAGCCAGCGCTATAGTCAACTTCACCACGCGCCGATGGGGTCGCTTAGGGCGACGATCCGGCGCCCTTGCGATTATCACTCTCCCCCGTGAACGCTGATCCCTCCGACATCTCTTCGATTCAGCTTCCCGTTGTTTGGGTCGGCTTGGAAGAGGTGCCCGTTCGCGCGACCAACCAGCTACTCGCTCAGGTGGGCGGCAAGGACGAACTCCTGCTCGTCTTCGGCCATGTGTCGCCTCCAGTCGTTCTCGGAACTCCTGAACAGCAGAAGGCGCAGCTTGAGAGGATCCAGTTCGTGCCCGTGAATCCCATAGCTCGTGTATCGATGACGCGTGAACGTCTCGGACAGTGGGTCAACGTCCTTCAAGAGCAAATAGAGAAGTACGACAGCCTGTTTGAGGAGGACTCCGAAGATGGATAAGAACATGCTCACGAGCTCGGTTGCGTCCTCGGGCGTGTTCACCGTCGTCATCAGCACGTCGAGCTTGGCAGCCGAGCGCGTCCCCGACTCGATGCCTCCTTCCATCCCGGCGGATCAGACTTATTACTGGTCGATTCCGTGGCAGGACGACGTACGCGCCTCGATGGAGGCTCTCGCCCGCGGTGATTTCGTCGAGTTCGATTCGGACGACCCGAACGACATCGTTCGGTGGTTCCTATCGGACGACGAGTGACGACGCCGATCCGAACACCGAAACGTCTATGGAAGACCTTCGAGAAGAAGGACGTCCAGAGTCAGGCGGCGATCCTCGGCTGCGTGAGACAACTCCGCGAGGACTGGCGGGACAACGGGCTGCACGCCAAGAAGATGGAGGGTCGCTTCGTCGACGGAAACCCTGTCTTTGAGGCGCGGGTCACCCGCAGTGACCGCGTCACGTTCTACTGGGACGACGACACGATCGTGCTAGAGAATCACTGTCACCACGACGAGGCGCTCAGGCGGAGGAGGTAGAGGGGCCGGGAAGGTGCTGGCTCTCTCCGCCGGGGTCGGGTCCCTTTCGGATTCGCCGCACGTGCGTGTGACTGACGCCGGCCGCCTCCGCGACCTCGCGCAAGGTTAGGACTTCCGCTCCCAGTCGGATCAGCTGTCGCCAGTAGCGATCGGCCTCCTCGCGATCGGCGGTCGCGCGGCGAATCTCCGCGAGTAGCTTCTCGCGCTCCTGCTCCGAGAGTCGCGGCTTCGCGAGGGCGGATGCCTCGCGGAGAGCCTCGCGGAGGTCTTGCACACTCCAACTCGACGCCTCGGCAGCCTCGGCCCACTCCCGGCGGACCACCGGATCGAGAATGGTTGCGAGAGCCTGGTGGTGCTCCCGAGTGAGCTCTCTGCTCGACGAGTCCATTTCTGGAACCTTACGTTCCAACTCGGAGACCCCGTCCGAGAATGTCCCGGATGACCGAAGTGCCCTGGAAGCTTGCGACTGCGGCCCAGGTCGCCGAGCGGCTCAATACGAGCCCGAGGACGATTCGGCGATACGCCGACGCGGGGGTCCTTCCCGCTGTCCGAGTCGGTCATCTGCTCCGGTTCGATCCGAAGGATGTCGACGCGGTCATCGCAGCCGGTCGCCGGAGATGAGCGCGCCGAGGTGAGCTGGCTCGCGATCAACCTGGCCGCGCCCGAGTTCGCCCGGCCAAGCGAGCCGCCCGACACGCTCGGACTCTTCTACCGCGGCAAGCGCCACGCGCTCTCCGGCCCGTCAGAGGCCGCGAAGACGCTGCTCGCGCAGATCGGCCTGCTCGAACACATGCGAGGAGGCCGCGGACGCGGCGCCTTCGCCGACTTCGAGAACGACGAGGCTACGACAAGGCTCATGCTCGTCGAACTCGGCGCGAGCCTCGACGAGATCGGCAGCGTCTACTACTTCAACCCGACCGAGCCGCCGGACGACGCAGACGTCGCCTCGCTCGTCGACGCCGGCGTCACGCTCCTCGTCATCGACTCCGCAGCCGGCGCCTACGACGCCTCCGGCTTGGACGACAACAAGCGCTCCGACGCCGAGCGCTTCGCGCGCACCTGGATCCGGCCCTTCTACGAGCGCGGCATCGCGACCGTCGTCGTCGACCACGTCACGAAGAACCCCGACAGTCGCGGACGCTTCCAGATCGGCAGCGAACGCAAGCTCGGCACCGTCGACGTCCACCTCGGCCTCGAGTCCGTCAGAAACCTCCACCGCGGCGCCAGCGGCCTCGTCCGCATCGCTACGCACAAAGACAGGCCCGGCCACCTCGCCCGCCCCGTCGCAGCTGAGGTCGAGCTCACGAGCGACCCGGAAACGCACGCGATCAGTTGGCGGCTACTCGAAGCCGATCGCGCGTCGTCGGACGGCGCCGCCTGGCAGCCGACGGTGCTCATGGCGAAGGTCTCCGCCTGGCTCGCCGAGCAGACCGCACCCGTCCCCCGCAGCGCCGTCGAGAAGGCCGGCCTCGGCAAGAGCGCCATCTACGTGCGCCGCGCCCTCGACGCGCTCCTCGCCGAGGGCTACGCCACCGAGACGCCCGGACCTCGCGGCGCCCGCCTCTGCACGCACGTCCGACCCTTCACCTCGTCCAGCTCGTCCGACCTCGTCTCGACCTCGTCCGACGAGGTGCGCGACTCCTCGTCCGACCTCGTCCCTCCCCTTACAGGGGACGAGGTCGGAGACGAAGACAAGGTCGCCGAACATCCGCCCCACCCGCCAGACGAGGTCGCAGCCCTCGCCGAGCAGCTACCAGCCCACGAAGGCGCGATCGTTCACGACCTCTCGCGACTCCTCGACGCAAAGCTCGTCGAGGCGGAGCACGCCGACCTTGCCTTCGTCGAAGCCGGGTACTTCGCGGACGCGGAGGCGACGTGATCGAGGCGAAGACGACTCCGACCTCGCCGCGCCTGGCGCTCCGGCCTGAGGAGGCGGCCGAGGCGATCGGCGTCTCGCGGACGTTCTTCGACGACTACGTCCGAGATGAGCTGCGCTGGATCCGCCGCGGCCGGCTGCGCCTCGTCGCCGTCGCCGAGCTCGAACGCTGGCTCGATCGCAACGGCGCGCTGACGATCGAGGCGGACCGGCGATGAGCCGGGTTAGCGAGACCCGGAAAGGTGCCAATTTGCAGCGACGCGGGACAGCCGCGGGACACCCAAACGCGCGTCCCGGCAACCGAAACGCGCTCCGGCACGGCGGCTATTCGCCGACCCAGATCAAGAGTCGCGCTCGCGCCCATCGCCGCCGTTTCCTCCGCCAGATTGGCTTGCGAGCGTCCGACCTCGACGCGATCGCCGGCGGCTACTTGGACGGCTGGGCTCGTTCGCTCGCGAAGGTGGACCTTTTCGATTCGGACGAGGGCCGGAACGGCGAGCTGCGCGAATACTTCGCCGCGCTGAACGCAGCGCGCTTATGGCTCGGGAAGCTCGAGCAGCGGCTCGGTGCCGTCGGCCTCGATCGCGGCAACGGACGCAGCCTGGACGAGACGCTCGCCGCTCTCCGCGAAGGGATGCGATGAGCCTCCGGCTGCTCGACGCGCTGACGCTCGAGGACGGCTCCCGCTGGGGCGACGTCGCGACCGAGACGCAGCGGACGGACGCGCTCGCGATCCTCGACGAGTACCTGGCGCAGCGCTTCCATTGGCTGGGCCGGGCGCGCGGCTGGAGCAAGACCGTCGACTTGGCCGGCATCGCGCTCGAGGCGCTGCTCGCGCAAGCGCCTCACGGTAGCCGCAGCTACGGATTCGGCGCCGATCGCGACCAAGCCGCGCTCCTGGTCGACGCGCTGGCCGGCTTCGTTCAGCGTGGAGGTCCGCCGCTTCAGGAGGCGCTCGAGGTTCAGAGCTGGAAGATCGTCAATCGCAAGACGGGCGCTTCGCTGGAGGCGATGGCTGCGGACGAGGCGGGCTCCTGGGGGTTGCGGCCGTTCCTGGTCGTCTGCGACGAGCTGGGTCAGTGGCCGACGACGAGGGTGCTAGGAGGCTGTGGGAGGCCGTGTCGAGCGCGATCCCGAAGACGGGCGGCCGTCTAGTCGTGGCGACGACGGCGGGCGATCCGGCGCATTGGAGCGCGAAGGTGCGCGGGCACGCGATCGGGGACGAGTTGTGGCGCGTCTCGGAGGTTCACGGGCCGCCGCCTTGGATGCCGGTCGAGCTGGTCGCGGAGCAGCGGCGGCGTCTGCCGGCGTCGAGCTTCGCTCGCTTGTTCGAGAACGTGTGGACGAGCGGCGAGGATCGGCTCGTCGCGGCCGAGGACCTCGCCGCCTGCGTCGTCTTGGACGGGCCGCAGGAGCCGATCGCTGGGATGCGCTACGTCCACGGCGTCGACTTCGGGCTGAAGCGCGACCGGACGGTCGTGGCGACCTGCCACATCGAGCACAGCATTCTCACGCTGGATCGTCTCGGCGTCTGGCAAGGCAGCCGGATCAAGCCGGTGCGGCTCTCGGAGGTCGAGGAGTACCTGCTCGAGGTGTCGCGCCGCTACCCGGGTTCGATCGTCGCCGATCCGTGGCAGGCAACGGGGCTCGTGCAGCGGTTGCGGGCGCGCGGGGTGAACATCGCCGAGTACCCGTTCACGACGCAGTCGACCGGGCGGATCGCGTCGACGTTGTTTGTGGCGCTCCGCGACCACACGCTGAGGCTGCCGAATGACCCCGAATTGCTGGACGAGCTCGCGAACGTACGCCTTCGGGAGTCGAGTCCCGGCGTTCTCAGGATGGATCACGATTCCGGACGCCACGATGATCGTGCGATCGCGGTGGCGCTGGCCTGTCATCGGCTGGTCGCTCGCGGCGAGCCGGGGCCGCCTATGTCCGTCCACGTCGCTCGCGGCCGGATCGACGAGCGTCCGCTAGCGCGGCGCGACGCGATCCCGGAGCCGGAACAGCGGGCGCTTGCGGCGCGCTACGGGACCTCGCTCGGCGGCGCGACGAGCTTCGCTAGGCGTCGACTGCGCCGGATTCCGGGTGCTGGCCGTGCGAACGCGCTCGACCGCCAGCTCAGCGAGCTCGGGATCGACCGTTGAGCGTCGAGCGCGGCCAAGCAGACCTAGACGCGCTGCTCGATCGGGCAAGGGACGGCCAGTGAAGCCGCCGCTCGTCTTGACGTCGACCAGGACAGCGCTCGAAGAGGCGGCGCGGCTTGGCATGCAGCGGCCGCTCGAAACGCCGTCCTCGACGCGCTCACGGCGGGCAACGTCGAGCCGATCACCGACGACGAAGCGCGAGTCTTCCTCGACGCCGACCTCGTCGTGACCGTCCGGCGGAGCCGGTCGGCACTCGGCAACCGAGTTGGCAGCCGATCGCGATTCGCCGAGGTTCGCGCTAATGGCCGCCATCGCTGAGGAGCGGCTGGTGCAGGTCGTCAAAGCCTGCTCGGACGGACTCGTCGCGGTCGTTCGCGACGGCGACGGCGCGCACATCGTCCTACTCGCAGGCGAGCAGCGGTGCTCGAGCTGCGTCCGGCAGCCGTGTGAACACGTTGTGCACGTCCAAGAAACCCTCAACGAAGGAGAGCGATGAACGGACGAAGGCGAAGTCGCGGCTGCCACGCAAACCGCGGTTCGCGGACGCGCTGGTCTGGGTCTTCGAAATCCTTCGGCCGGACTGGGACCCGCTCGCCGAGGGCGAGACAGCCGAGCTGGACGAGCTGCTCGGCCAGGCGGCGGTCGAGGGCGTTCGACTCGGGAGCGCTGTCGAAGCGGGAGCGTGACCGGCTCGAGGGCTCGTCGGCAAGGTCGGCGGCGTCGACTTCGCCGCTGAGAGGCGACGGGAGGCAGAGATCAAGGATACGAAGGACAAGGAGGCGATGAGAGTGCGGAGACCGTTTACCCGCGAGGAAACGACCAACTTCTTCCGGGCGGCGTTCGAGGCGATCGAGGTGGAAGACCTTTGGATTGACGACGTCCAAGTGTTGGTCGCGATCCTCGCGACGTTCGCGGCTGGGAAGACGCTCGTCAGTACGGCCTACTTCGAGGGCGAAGGCGACGATCTCACCCTCTGCTACGACAACAACTACGGGCTGCTAGGCAACGCCGCCGCCAGCGGAAGCTTTGACGGCTGGACAAACCGGCTCCCGCTCCTCAACGATGAGGCTGGCTGGAGTGCCGAGGTAGAGGGCCGCAGCAGGCGATCAAGCTTGGGCCGCGGTTGCGCGAGGCGCTCGCCGGGACGCCGTCGCCGGTCGAGGAGACGGCGTCGTGAGCGGGTCGCGGAGAAGCCGTCACTGGCGCTCTCGCCGATGCGCAGCCGCGCGAAGACCGAGACGGAGGCGACACCGGAGCCGTAGGCCGACCAGCTCGTCTCCTCCTCGACCCGGACCGCCCGTCGTCGCGTCGCTCGCGGAGCTGCGCGCGAGCGCCCGTCGCAGGGCCCACAGGCGTTCCTGCGTCAGCTCCCTTCGTCGTCGACGCGCCAGCTAGAGGCTTGATGTGAGTTAGCGGCCGTCGTAGGCGGCGAGGGCTCGTGCGGGTCGGCCGGTGAGGGTGTTGAGCAGGATGCCGAGCGTGAGCGCGAGCAGTCGTTGTGCGATCCGTTGCGCGAGCCCACGTGGTGTTTTGGCGAGGTGGCGTTCGAGCCGCATCTGTTCTTTGAGGTTCGAGAAGACGCTCTCGATCGCCAGCCGGGTAGAGGCCAGTGCGTGCTCGCGGCTGCGGTTGGCGGTGGTGCGCTCGCGCGCCGGGGTGAGCAGCTCGACCTCGACGCAGCTCATCCGTTCGCTGTAGGCGCGGCCCCAGAGGCCCTTATCGGTGATCACGGTCTCGCCCGCGTCGACGAGGTCGAGTAGCGGCTCGTACTCGTGCTCGTTGGCGGGTACCCAGGTGTAGGCGAGCGGTAGCGCCGCGCCGATCGGTGCGCAGCACCAGCCGAACACCCCAGACGTATTCGCTCTTGGCGGCGCAGTAGCCGTAGGCGGCGCTGCCGGCGAACTCGCTCCGCCGCGCGCAGCCGGCGTAGTTGGCGACGCCGATCAGCGTCCCGTCGGCGAGCCTCGGGCCGCCGCTGTCGAGCAGCCTCGCCAGCCGCTGCTGCACCACCGTGAGCAGCCCGGTCAGGCTGCGCAGCCGGCGGTTGTACTGCGACTGCGATGGCAAGTACGGGAAACCAGCCCGGCAGCCGGTAGGCGACCAGGCCGAGGAACTGCCGATCGGAGCTGATCCCCATCGCCGCCTGACAGACAGCGAGCGCTACCAGCTCCGCGTCATTGATCTTCGCGACCGGGCCAGGCCTGGCAGGGACCGGATACTCGTCCGCGAACACATACGCTGCAACGACAAGGGCTTCCAGATCGGGCGTCATCTCGAGCCTCCATCTCGAGGGGACACTGACCGGAAGCCCTTCGTCGCGAAGACGCGGGTCCCTACCGAATACGCATCAAGCCTCTAGGAGAGGCGGAATCGAATGGGGCGACGACGGACGCCGTCGCGCATCCCCGAAGACGCCAGTCCGCTCGACCTCAGCCGCCGAACCTGGGTCGCCCGCGAGCGAAGACGGCGCGACGCGATGCCGCCGGGCGACCGGCCGACGAGTTGATCGAGAGATACCTGATCGGCCGCGAAGTGCTCGCCGCCGTCCGGCGCCACGCGGATGCGGCGAAGCCGAACATGGAGGTCGGAGGCGAGTTGGCCCTGGAGCGGGATCGGTCACTCGCTATCTGCCGACGCGAACCTCTGCGGTGAGGAAGGCTGGTTCGAGCCGGTCCGGGTGCCTCCTTCCGGGAGGGTGCTCGTCCACAGCCACCCCGGTAGCCGTAGCGCTGCCGCCTCGGACGGCGACATCGAGTGGATGCGCAGCACCGGCCAAAGTCGGCTCAGGATCTTCGCGCCGGACTCGCCAACCAGCGAGTTGCTGGTGTGGCACTTAGACGGCGGGGGAACGCTCGCGCCGTCCCTGTCGTCGTCGAGCAGTACCGCCCCGGCCCGCGGCTGCCGCCTCGGCGACCCGGCCGCCGCTGGTGACTCCCCGAGGACCCAGCATGACGACTGGTCCACACGAGTTGAAGCGTGGGTGAAACGACATTGCGCCGAGCAAGGCGTTCCGGTCAAGCTCTCCGACCCAGTCGCGCTGCGCCGCATCGCCGACGTCCTTGGTGAGGCGAGAGACGCCCGAGAGGCCGCTCGTAAGAGCGGTCAGGCGGCGTGAGACTCGCCTGGGCCAGCGTCCTCCCGCCCGAAGTCCGCTGAGGCGCCGGCAAGCGACTTTTCCCGCCACTGGAACTTTTGTCGCGGCGACAAAAAGTGCGGTGCTGTCCCGGTGTGCGGCAACTCGGCCGCGCGCTGGCAGAGACGGCGATCTAAGGCGGCATCAAGATGCCGCTCGCGTCGGCTGCGGCCAGCGCCTCCTCGAACGGGACCTCCTCCAGATAGCCGGGGTCGTGGAAGCGGGTCAGCAGTTGCGGCCGGTCGATCCACCCCTCGTCGCGCGAGAGCAGGTCGATGAACGGGCCGTTGCGCCGAACGATCAGGAGGACCTTGCCGTCGTTGGTCTTGGCGAGGAAGTAGACCCAGGGGGCGCTCATGCCGTCGCCGCCTGGAGTGGGACGATCTTCCCCGGCCACGGCACCGGTGAGGTAGTTCTCGAACGTCGCCGCGTCCTCGGCGAGCTGACCGTCGAGCTGGTGCCGATAGCGCCCGCTGACCGACTTGATCGAATGACCCATGTACCTATCGCTCCTCGTCTCGGAGATCCCGGCCGCGTCGAGGAAGCTGGAATAGCTGTGCCTCGCCTCGTGGAGGCCGATCGGGACGAGCTCGACCGGGAGCGGCCGCCCGGTCAGGAAGACGCCGACGGCCGTCGCCGCCCACGCGCGAAGCGCCCGCGATCGGATGGTGTCGGCGACGAACGGCTCGCGGCGGCTGCGCCCGAAGACGAAGTCGTCGCCGCGCCGCTCCTGGTCCTCGACGTGCGCCCGAAGGATCTCGCGCAGCGTCTCCGGCATCGGCACCTCGCGGACGGACGCCTTCGATTTGGGCGCGATCTCACCCTCGACGTCGTCCCAGCTCCGCTCGACCCGAATCGACGCGACGCCCTCGCCCCCGAGGCCGCGAAGATCGGAGACGCGCAGCCCGCGTAGCTCGCCTCGGCGCAAACCCGCGTAGAACGCGGTCGCCCATAGCGGCCGCTCCTCGTCGGGAAGCGCGGCCAGAAGCGTCGCCGCCTCGAGCGGCGTCGCAGCCCGCTCGCGGCGTCCGCCCGCCTCCGGCAGCTCGAGGTCGGCGGTCGGGTTCGCGATCAGTCCTTCGCGGCGGATCGCGTAGCGGATGATCGACCTCAGCGGCATGACCGCGTTGCGGACGGTCGAGCCGGCGAGGCCGGAGCCGACCAGCCGGTCGACGAGCGCTTGCACGTCCGAGCGGCGAAGGTCGGAGAGACGGATGCCGCCGAGGTCGGGGTAGACGACCTGCTCGAGCGTCGAGCGGTAGTCGCGCAGCACCGCCGGTTTGTACGGGGTGCGGTTGCGGCTGAGGACTTCGTGCCGCTGTGCCTTCTCGAGCCACTCGTCGCCGACCTCGCGGACGGTGCGGCGCGTCTCCCGTTGCAGTTGGCCGCGACGCTGCATAGAGGCGGCGTCGACCCGCCAGCCTTTCGCCGCGGTCAGCGCGCCCTTGCCGGAGAACGTCTTGCGGATTCTCGCCTTGGCCCGCGCGTCGTAGACGGCGGCGCGGTAGGACGGCTGGCAGTTGCATTTGCCGCCGTCGAGGCTGCGGCAGTCGCGCGAGTGGCGCTCCTCGATCCCGGTCGGGAGCTTCCTTCGCTCAGGGTTAGGCTGGTCTTGCATGAGGACTTACCTCCTCGTGCCGGGCCCGGGCCGTGCTAGCGGTGCCGGGCCGATTAGTGGGAGCGAGACTGTCCCGCAGGCTGTCCCGCGGGGTCAGTATAGCGCATAGCTAAGCCAAAAAACGAAAGGCTTCAAAACCCGTACGGTCGTGCAGCCCACGGCTAGGTCGGTTCGACTCCGGCGCCGCTCCGTCGCTACGAACGGCGCCGGCGTCCAAGACCTCCTAGCTCACCATGTGGTGAAGCTCGTAGAAGCCGTCCCGGGTCGGCTCGGCGAGGCTGTCGGGATTCGGAAACGCCTCCGGGCCCTGCTCGACCAGCGGTTGGACATGCTCGGCAAGGAACTGCTCCGCGTCCTCGCGGCTCTCCCACACGTCGAGGATCCGGAACACGCCGGCCTCATCGTCGTACCCCGCCGTGTGCGCGATCAATCCCTTGAAGGGACCATCGCCGACCTTGTCCGCGACGAAGTCGTAGTTTGTCGTCGTGCGATCGGCGATCGGGAACTCCTGGATGTAGACAACTGCCAATCACGCCCTCCTTCACGGTTTCGTCGATCATACGAGGCTCCGCGCTGGGAAAGTCGAGCGCCCAATTGTCCGCTCAGGGGTGGCCGAGGGCGGCAATGGGATGTAGGTAGAGAAGAGGCGCGGGTTGCGTTCTCGGGCGAGACCGGTTTTGCGAGGTGCCTCCGTCAGAGAGTCTCGGCCGGCACTAACGGACGCAACCCGCCGCCGGCTCACCCGCTCCCCGGGTCGGACTTCATCTCGTCGAGCGCAGCACGACCCTCCTCGTGCACGCGCTGCCGCCGGTCATCGACCGCTTCTGCGGGCTCGCCGGGCTCGCCCGGCGGCGGCTCGTCTACCACGCGGTTCTCGGCGAGCTTTGTCCGAAGCTCTTCGGCGCGCTCGTCCGTCTCTGTCGGTTCAGGGGTTGGCGCGGGCTCGGAGGCCGGCTCGGCCGCGATCTGCGTGCGCCGTCGAAGGAAGCGATAGGCGGCAATCCCGCCGGCGACTCCTCCGATCCAGGCGGTGAGGCGACGCACGGCGCCGATGCTACAGTGACCGCCGCTTCCTGCCCCGTCATCGCGCTGTTCTGTCCCGAGCAGCGCCGGCAGTCGGGGCCGACATCGAGACCATGGGAAGGGAGGACATCGGGACGTGACGACTTACGAAATCCTGCTGATGCTGGACCCCGAGCAGGCCGAGGCGCGCGAGGACGACATCGTCGCCCGCGCTCGCGACCTCGTCGAGAAGAGCGGCGGCGTGTGGCATAGCCACGACGCCTGGGGCCGGCGCCGTCTCGCCTATCCGATCGCGCACAAAGAGGAGGGCGTCTACCACCTCGTCGTCTTCGATGCGGACTCGGAAACGCTCGAGGAGATCTCCCGCGTCCTCAAGATCGACGACGCCGTGCTGCGTCACCTGGCGACGCGCCACATCGCCGGCTCGCGCACGAGCGCGCCCCGCGACGACGCCGCGACGGTTCCGGCTGGAAGCGCCACCGGCGGAGCCGGGGACGCCCGGCCGGAAGACCCGGAGGCGCCGGCCGAGACGACCCAGCCTGGAACGGCCGTTTCGGAGAGCGCCGAGCCCGAGTACGCTGCCCCGGAAGAGGAGGCTGCCCCGGAAGAGCAGCCCGGCGAGGAACAGGAGTAAGACATGGCGAACATCAACCGCGTCGTTCTCGTAGGCAACCTGACGAAGGACCCGGAGTTGCGGCACACCCCCGGCGGTACGCCGGTATGCAGCCTGCGGGTGGCAGTGAACAGCCGCAGGCGCGACGAGTCGGGCAGCTGGGTCGACAAGCCGAACTACTTCGACGTCTCCGTCTTCGGCAACCAGGCCGAGAGTTGCACGCAGTACCTCTCGAAGGGCCGCCCGGTCGGCATCGACGGCCGGCTCGACTGGCGCGAGTGGGATGCGACCGACGGCTCGGGCAAGCGGCAGGCTGTGCAGATCATCGCCGAGAGCGTCCAGTTCCTCGGCAGCCGCGGCGACGGCGACGGCGGCAACCAGTTCGTGCCCGCGGGCGCGGCGCAGCAGGAAAGCGCCGACTTCCCGGCTGCGGCCGACGACGACATCCCCTTCTAGTGTTATTCCACGGGTTTAGGCAACGTAGTCGACGAGCGAGCGCGGGGGGCGGCCGAGTCTGTGGTTGAGTGCGATCGCGGCGGCGAGGGCGAGGAAGCGTGTCTTGATGCGGGTTCCGAGGCCGTGAAGGGTGCGGGCGCCGTGGCGTTCGAGCGTGAGCAGGTCTTTGCAGGTCTGAAAGATCGACTCGATCCGTTGGCGGATCGGGGCGAGGTGTGGGCCGCCGGGGTCTTCGTTCTTGCGGCGCGGCCGGATGATCGTGGCGTCGAGTTCGGCGGCGGAGGATTCGAAGTCACGGCCGGCGTAGCCGAGGTCGCCGATCACGAAGAGGTGCCCTTCGCGTTGGCAGCGTTCGAGCAGCGTCAGGCAGACGTCGCGTTCGGGGGTCTTCGGCGAGGTGAGGATGAGCGCGCGGGGGGTGCCGTCCAACGCGAACAGGCCGTGGAGACGGAAGCCCCAGAAGTAGCGACTATGGCTTGCACACCAGCCGTAGTCGGCGGCGTCGCCAAGTTGGCTGCGCCGGGTCGTTTCGATGCTGCGGGCGCACTCGACGGGTGTCGAGTCGACCAGCACGAGGTCGTCGTGATAGCCGGGGCTGTCACTCGCGAACACGCCGATCAGCCACTCGATCGTGTCGCTCAACCGCTGGCGGCGCTTGAGATAACCGGGCCGCTTGGGCAGGACAGGAAACAGGTGCGAAAGCTGCTTCCGCGCCGTCTTGAGAAACCGCGCATCGGACGGGATCCCCATCAGCGCCTGAGCAACACACAGCGTGACGACCTCCGCATCGGTCAGCATCCGTTTGGCGTTCTTCACGCCCTTGGGCAGGAGATCGTCAGCAGTGCAGAACACGGCAATCAGCAACAGGTCGAGGTCGGCGAGCATCGTGGCCCCCTTGGGTCGACGGCGCGTATAGGAACCGCCGACTTCGACCTGACTGCCACCGGTCCCTACCTCGCTGCCGCGACCCGGGCCGTGGAACTACTCATCTAGGAGAGGCATGGCCAGAGAGAAGACTCAACAGCAGCGGAGACGGCCCGGCGGCGGCCCCCAAGGGCAGATCAAGCGCCGCAACTGCTTCTTCTGCAAGGAGCACATAGCCGAGGTCGACTACAAGAACACCACCCAGCTGCGTCGCTACGTCTCCGAGAGAGGCAAGATCCGCAGCCGCCGCATCACCGGGGCCTGCCGGCGGCACCAGGTGCAGGTGGCGACCGCCGTCAAGCGGGCACGCGAGATGGCGCTGCTGCCGTACGTCGCCGAGGGCTCCGAGGAGCGCGGCGGCGGACGGCGCGATCGCGGCGACCGCGGCGATCGCGGGGACCGCGGGGAGCGCTGATGGAGGTCATCCTCCTCTCGGATGTGGACCACGTCGGTCTGCGCGGCGACCTGGTCTCGGTCGCGCGCGGCTACGCGCGCAACTACCTCCTCCCCAGGCGGCTCGCCGAGGAGGCGACCCCGGCGCTGGTGGCGGAGCTGCAGAAGCGCGACACCTTGCGCGCCCGGCACGAGGCGAAGACGGCCGACCAGGCCAACGAGATCGCAGAGACGCTGTCGAAGACCCTGCTGCGCTTCGAGGTCAAGGCCGGACCGACCGGCTCGCTGTTCGGCTCGGTCACGCCGACCGACATCGCAGACGAGATCTGGAGCTCCAAGAAGATCCGCGTCGACCGGCGCAAGATCGAGAGCGATCCCCTCAAACGCATCGGCCGCTACGAGATCCCGATCGGACTGTTCGAGGACGTGCGCGTCGAGGTGAAGACCGAGGTCATCCCGGAGGGCGGCGAGCTGCCGTCCGACGAAGAGCTCGCGGAGATGGAGGCCGTCGAGCGCGCCGAGCAGGAGGCAGCGGCTCCCGAGCCGGCCGTCGAGCTCGAGGAGATCCTCGCGGAGGTGGACGCCGCCGACGCGGCTGAGGCCGAAGCCGCAGAAGCCGAACCGTCGGAAGCCGGGGAGGCCGCAGAGTCCGAGGCCGAGGCAGAGCCCGAATGGCGGGCCGACGCCGACGCCGCGCTAGGCGACGAGTAACCCCGAGAGCTTCCACAGCAGCCTCTTAGTGGCTGTGGAAGTCCACGGGAAGTTCCCGCTCCGAGCGCTTCTTCCATCCCCAGACGTGCCATCCGGCGCGCCTGCAATGCTGCTTGTTTCTCCTGCAAATGGCCGAAAAAGACCTGTTCAAAAGAGACTTTCCCCCAGCTGGAATCCCGGCGGGCGAAGTGCTGGAATCGCCACGCATGTCGCTTGCCCCCGTCCCGACGCCGGCCTCTGTCCCCGGCGCCGTCCCCCCGCAGAATCTCGAAGCCGAGGAGTCTGTCCTCGGCGCGATGATGATCTCGCCCGGCGCGATCGCCGCCGTCAGCGAGATCCTCGACGCGAGCGACTTCTACCGCGAGTCGCACGCGAAGATCTACCGCTCCGCGCTCCAGCTCTACGGCAAGAACGAGCCCGTCGACGCGATCACGCTCACGAACGAGCTCGAGCAGCGCGGCGAGCTCGAGGCGATCGGCGGCCGCGTCCGCCTGCACGAACTCGCGCGGCTCGTGCCGGCCACCGCGAACGCTCGCCACTACGCGGAGATCGTCCGCGAGACCGCGACACTGCGCGGCCTGATCCTCGCGGGCGGCCAGATCGCCCAGCTCGGCTGGGACCGAGAGGGCGAGCCGACGGAGCTCGTCGCACGCGCCGAGCAGCTCGTCTTCGAGCTCGGAGAGCGGCGCGCCGAGGGCGAGCTCGTCCTCTTCAAGGACACGCTCGTCGAGACGTTCCAGCGGATCAGCCATCTCTACGAATCCGGCGCGGAGGTAACAGGGCTTGCGAGCGGGTTCAAGGACCTCGACAAGATCACCGCCGGTTTCCAACCCTCGAACCTCGTGATCCTCGCCGCCCGCCCGTCGATGGGAAAGAGCGCCTTCGCCCTCGAGTTCGCCAACCATGTCGCCGTCGACCTGCAGACGCCGTGCGCCTTTTTCAGCCTCGAGATGTCGCGGCAGGAGGTTGCACAGCGTCTGATCTGCTCGCGCGGCAAGGTCGACGCCCACCACATCCGCACCGGCAAGCTCTCGAAGGACGACTGGCCGCGCCTCGCGCAGGCGTGCGGCCAGCTCGAGTCGGCGCCGCTCTACGTCGACGACACGCCGGCCCTCAGCCTGCTCGAGCTCCGGGCCCGTGCCCAAACTTTGAAGCGCCGAGAGCCCAACCTCGGACTCGTCGTCGTCGACTACCTCCAGCTGATGACGACCGGCCGCAGCGAGGAGAGCCGTCTGCAGGAGGTGTCGTCGATCTCCCGCGGCCTGAAGGAGATCGCGAAGGACCTCGACCTGCCCGTGGTCGCGCTCTCCCAGCTCAATCGCTCGCCCGAGCAGCGGCACGACAAGCGCCCGATGCTGTCCGACCTGCGCGAGTCGGGCTCGATCGAGCAGGACGCCGACCTCGTCATGTTCCTCTACCGCGAGGAGTACTACGAACGCGACGAGACGGACGACAGCAACAAGGGCGTGGCCGAGGTGATCGTCGCGAAGCACCGCAACGGCCCGACCGGCGACTTCAAGGTTGCCTTCATCAGCAAATACGCGAAGTTCGCTCCCCTTGCCCACTAGCCTCAAAGCGACGTGCCTGGGCTGCGGGCGGGAGTTCGAGACCGAACAGGTCGTCCTCCTCGGCCAGACGTTTCCGGCCGAGCGCTTCTGCGAGCTGTGCCGGGCCACCGAGGAAGTCGTGGACGAGCAGCGCCGCGCCGACCAGCGCTGGGCGCGCGTGCAGGTCCCTTCTGCCTACGACGGCTGCACGTTCGAGAACTTCGAGCCCGTGCCGAACACGCGCAACGCCCTCGCCGTCTGCCGGCAGTGGACGAAGGAGTTCAGGGCCGGCACCGACCTGCGCCAGGGTCTTCTCCTCCGCGGCAATCCGGGGGCGGGCAAGACACACCTCGCGGTCGCAATCTTGCGCGAGGTCATCTGGAGCGACCGCGAGCCCCGGCCCACCGCACTCTTCCTCAACGTCCCCGCGTGGCTGAACGCACTCCGCGAGAGTTACGGCGACGGCGAGCCGCCGCCGAACCCGAGCGGATACGAGCTCGTCGTCCTCGACGACCTCGGCGCCGAGGACTGGTCGAGCTGGGCTCGCGACCGCATCTACAACCTCGTCAACCAGCGCGAGCAGCAGCGGCGGCTCGTGATCGTGACGACGAACCACGAGTGGCGGGAGCTGGCGGGTCGCGTCGGCGGCCCCACGGCGAGCCGACTGCGGCGCCTCGCCCGGGAGGTCCACCTGGACGCGCGCGACGACTACCGCGAGCGCGCGGCGGCCTAGGCCGACGGCATACTTCACCGACGTGCCCGCCACCGTCATCGTGGGCGCGCAGTGGGGCGACGAAGGGAAGGGCAAGATCGTCGACCTGCTCGCCCAGCACTCCGACGTCGTCTGCCGCTACCAGGGCGGCCCGAACGCCGGGCACACGATCGTCGTCGGCGACGAGACGTACAAGATCCGGGCCCTGCCGAGCGGGATCGTCCGCGGCAAGCCGTGCGTGATCGGCAACGGCTGCGTCGTCGATCCGGAGGTGCTGATCGCAGAGCTCGACGAGTTCGAAGGCCGGGGTCATCCAACCGCCGAGGTCTACCTCTCGGGCAACGCCCACCTGATCATGCCGTGGCACCTTGCGATCGACCAGGCGAGCGAGCGGCGGCTCGGCAACCTCGCGATCGGCACCACGAAGCGCGGCATCGGCCCCTGCTACGCCGACAAGGCGATGCGGCTCGGGATTCGCGTCCAGGACATCCTCGACGCGAAGATCCTGCGCCAGAAGATCGAGGTCGCGCTCGCCGAGAAGAATCTCTGGCTCGAACGCGTCTACGAGACCGAACGGTTCGAGCTGGAGACGGTCGCGGCGCAATACGAGGGCTACGCGCAACGGCTCCGCCCGTACGTCGCCGATACGTCGCTCTACGTCGACCAGGCCCTACGGAACGGCAAGCACGTCCTCCTCGAGGGCGCGCAGGCGACGCTGCTCGACCTCGACCACGGCACCTATCCCTTCGTGACCTCATCGAACCCGGTCGCGGCGAACGCAGCGACGGGGGTCGGGATCGGGCCGCAGCGAATCGAGCGTGTCGTCGGAGTCTCCAAGGCATACGTGACCCGGGTGGGCGAAGGGCCGTTCCCGTCCGAGATCGCCGGCCCGGAGCAGGCGCGGATGCGTGAGCTCGGCGGCGAGTACGGAACGGTGACCGGCCGCGAGCGCCGCTGCGGCTGGCTCGACCTCGTCGCCCTCCGCTACGCGGTCCGCGTGAACGGGATCGCCCAGCTCGCTCTGACGAAGCTCGACGTCCTCTCCCACTTCTCCGAGCTTCCGGTCTGCGTGCGCTACCGGACACGTGACGGTTCCGAGACACGCGACTTCCCGGCGCACCAGAGCGACTTTCACGCGGCGGAGCCCGTCTACGAGGTGCTGGACGGATGGAACGAGCCGCTCGACAGCTGTTCCTCCGTCGCCGAGCTTCCCGACGCGGCGCGAGGTTATGTCGAGTTCGTCGAGCGCGAGCTGGAGGTCGAGGTGACGCTCGTCGGCACCGGAGCCGAGCGCTCCTCGGTGCTCACGCGGGCGTGACGGCGGCGGCGAACGCGCGCGCCTTCAGCTCGAACGGACCCGGAGGGCTGCCGAGCTCCCGGAACAGCTCGTCGTACGCGCGCTGCCGCCAGTCGCCGTCGAGCGAGGCGAGCCACTGGCCGGCGGGCCCCACGCCGCGGTCCATCGCCTGCCAGAACTCGTCGAAGTCCCGGTAGCCCGCGGTCACGTCGAGCTCGGCAGACTCGACGTCCCCGTGCGGCGCAAGTAGATCGTGGATCTCCTGTGGCGTCCTGTAGCGACGCGGCTCGGCCGCGCGCGACATGCCGATGATCTCCGCCGTCCGGTCGATGGCGCGGAACATGTCGACCTCGGCAACGCCCCACATGCAGACCGCCACCCGGCGGGCAACCCGCGCCATCTCGGCGATCGCGGCAGACGCGTCGGTCATGAAGGCGACCACGAGCTGCGCCAGCGCCACGTCGAACTCGTCGGCGCCGAACGGAAGCGACTCCGCCGGACCCTCGTGCACCTCGACATCCGGGTAGCGCTTCCGGAGCACGGCGACGAACTCGGGCGACGGATCCGCCGCTGCAACGGAGACGCCACGCGAAACGAGCTCGCCGGTGAGCGCGCCGGTGCCGGCGCCGACGTCGAGCACACGAGCGCCCGAGGCGATACCCGCGAAATCGGCGAACAGTTCCGCCAGGAACACCGAGTAGCGGCCCATGAAGTTGTCATAGGCGTCGCCGTCGACCCGGAAGGCATCGCTCACGGCGCGAGCGTATCGAGGTCCGCAGGAGTGTTCACGTTCGCGAGCAGCCGCTCCTCGAGCTGGAGGCGGGCCGTGTCGAGACCGTTCAGCACCGTGCGAAGGCGGCGCTCGCCGGACTCGAACGCGGGCAGCGCACGCCGCGCGACGGCACACGGGAGCGGTCCGGCCTGCGCCGCTGCCGCGTCCCGGCAAGCGCCCGCCAGCAGCCCAAGCGCCTCGCCGGTCAGCAGCGGCATGTCCACGGGGACGACGACGGCAATCTCGTACGCGGCGTTGCGCAGCCCCACCGCGATCGCCGCAACCGGGCCCGTCCCCGCGTCCTCGAGCGCCGAAAACGGGAGGCCGTCGCCGTGGCCGACCGCGATCCTCTCGTCGCACACCTCGCCCAGCAGCCGCCACGCCCGTTCCGCCAGCATCTCCCCTTCGAACCGGGCCAGCGCCTTCGACGACCCGAAGCGCGTGCTCGCGCCGCCCACGAGCAGGATGCCCGTCAGCCCCTGATCCGCCACGGCTCCGTGTAGACGTTGACGGAGCCGCCGCGGACGAAGCCGCAGAGCGTGATTCCACGGTCGGCCGCGAGGTCGACGGCGAGACTCGACGGCGCGCCGACCGCCACGAGGACCGGGCAGCCTGCTACAGCGGACTTCTGGACGAGCTCGAACGACAGCCGGCCGCTCACGCAAAGCACGTGCTCGGCAAGCGGCAGCAGCTCTTCGCGGAAGGCCCAGCCCACCACCTTGTCCAGTGCGTTGTGCCGGCCGACGTCCTCGCGCACACACAGCGGCTCACCGGCGGCCGTGAAGAGCCCTGTCGCGTGCAGGCCGCCGGTGGCGGCGAAGGCTGCCTGGGCCTCGCGCAGCCGGTCGGGCAGCGACGCCACGAGGGGCAGCGGCAGCCGCAACTCGGACTCGACTCGGGGCGCCTCGACCGCGACCGCCTCGAGCGCTCCCTTCCCGCAGACCCCGCACGAGGAGGAGGTGTAGAAGCTGCGTTGCAGACGCCCCGGATCGAAACCGGACGCATCGACCTCGACGGCGTTCGCGGCGAGATCGTCGGGCAGCCGCGCCCCGTTCGGCCGTAGCCCTTCCGAGAGGCAGAAGCCGAGCGCAAGCTCCTCATCGTGGCCCGGCGTCCGCATCGTGACGGCGACCGGCCGGCCGCCGATCCGAATCTCCAGCGGCTCCTCGACGGCGACCCGGTCCGGCTCGGTCGTGCCCGCCGGGAGCCGGAGGACGTCGACCGCGGCGGCCGAGTATGGCGGCGCGTCCATCAGGGACGCAGCGTATCCCTGCGGGCGATCTCATACGATCCTCCGGTGAGGGCGCTGGTGGTCGGGTCGGGAGGTCGCGAGCACGCGCTCGTCTGGTCTCTCTCCCGCAGCGGCGACCTCGACGAGCTGCACGCCGCCCCCGGCAACCCGGGAATCGCGGCGCTCGCCCACTGCCATCCCGTGCGCGCCGACGACCCATCAGCGCTGGTGTCGCTCGCCCGCGAGCTCCGGATCGACCTCGTGGTCGTCGGGCCTGAGGCTCCCCTTGTCGCGGGGCTCGCCGACGAGTTGCGCCATCGCGGCATCGCAGTCTTCGGCCCGAGCGCAGCCGCCGCACGCATCGAAGGTTCCAAGTCGTTCGCGAAGGAGGTGATGGACGCGGCCGGGGTGCCAAGCGCCCGGACGCTGCCGGTCGCGCGGCCGCCGTGCGCCCTCAAGCTCGACGGACTCGCCGCCGGCAAGGGAGTCTGGGTCTGCCACACCCAGGACGAGCTCGACTCGGCCCTCGAGGCCGCGCAAGCGTCCGACCAGCCGTTCCACGTCGAGGAGCTCCTGGAGGGGCCCGAGCTGTCGCTCTTCGCTCTGGCCGCCGGCGAGGCTGCCGTCGCCTTCCCGCCGGCCCGCGACTACAAGCGGATCGGGGACGGCGACACTGGTTCGAACACCGGCGGCATGGGCTCCTTCTCGCCGCTGCCCGACGTTGCCGACAATGAGACGGAAGAGATCCTCGAGACCGTGCACCTGCCGGTGCTTCGTGAGCTCGTGCGTCGCGGCGCACCGTTCCAGGGCCTCCTCTACGCGGGATTGATTCGCACCCGCGACGGCCTGCGCGTGATCGAGTTCAACTGCCGCTTCGGCGATCCCGAGACGCAGTCGCTCCTGCCCAGGCTCGACAGCGGCCTGCTACCGCTGCTCGCCGGCGACCTCTCGCAGCAGCCGGAGGTTGGGGATCGAGCCGCCGTGACGGTCGTGCTCTCGGGCGGTGACTATCCCGAGCGCGGCGACCAGGGCACGCCGATCGAGGGGATCGAATCGGCCGGAGCGACGGGAGCGCTCGTCTTCCACGCGGGAACGGCGCTGCACGACGGGCAGCTCGTCACCAACGGCGGCCGCATCCTGAACGTCGTCGGCGTCGGCGAGACGGTCGTGGACGCACGAACCATGGCCTACGAGGCGGCGGCGCACATAGATTTCGCCGGCATGCACTTCCGGACGGACATCGCCGCCAATGTCTGAGGGCCCGCGCATCGGGATCCTCGTGGGCTCGGAGTCCGACCGCGAGCGGATGCAGGGCGCCACGGCGCTGCTCGACGACGCGGGAGTCGGTTACGAGTTCGAGGTGCGGTCGGCGCATCGCACGCCGGACGCCGTCGCCGAGTACGCACGGAGCGCGCGCGACCGCGGTCTACGGGTGCTCATCTGCGGCGCCGGCCTGTCGGCCGCGCTGCCCGGAGCGGTGGCGGCGCAGACCGACCTGCCGGTGATCGGCGTCCCGCTTCGCTCGAGCCTCAGCGTGCTCGACGGACTCGACGCGCTGCTGGCGATCGCGCAGATGCCTCCTGGCGTCCCCGTGGCGGCGGTCGGCGTCGACAACGCGCGCAACGCGGCCGCACTCGCGCTCCGGATCCTGAACGCCTGACGCGTCCCCGAACGTCGCCGGCCGGTCGGGCGGGAGGACGCTGGCCCAGCCGAGTGACCGCTACTTGTGGAGCGCGAACCAGCGAGTCTCGGCTGCTACTCCGTAGGCGGTTGTGACTTCGTCGTTGGCGGTGAGCATGAGCTTGCTCGCGTCGGTGGTGAAGATCACGAAGCAGAGGTTTCCTGTCTCGGTCTGACCGGAGTTGATGGTGCCTGCGTTGGTGAGGTCGAGAGACGGCGCTGTGCATTCGCCGGTGAGGTAGGCATGCTTGCGCGTTTCCGCCAGCAACCTGCCCACGGTGAAGTCCTGTAGCTGAATCGGGCCGCCGTTCAGGAGGGTCAGGCTGAGGTTGACGAGGGTGTACTGATGGCCCGCTGGCGGCGGTACGTTCCCGTTGACCGCCTCGACCTGGGCGTTGGCGTTGATGGTCGCGGAGTTGACCGTCATTCGCCAGCCTGTGTTGGCGGGGTCGTAGAGGGTCACTGGCGTCCCGAGCGCGTACGGGTTCAGGCGGTCACCTGGTGGCACGAACGACGCCGTGACGAACCCGAACCGCCGGGCCTTCAGTCGTAGCGAGCAGCTCGTCGCCGATCCGTGACAGGCCCCGGTCCACTTCCACAGCTTCCAGCCGCTCGCAGGCGATCCGATGCCTTGAGCACGATCCGGCGTCCCTTGCGGAAGTAGAAGGTGTGTCGGCAGTGGCTGCTGGCCGGGAAGCTGGCATGGCATGTGAACGCAGGGTTTCCGGGTACGCGCAGAGTTCCCGATCCGTTCACTGTGACGTGCAGCGGAACCGTTCGCGGCGCAGTCACCGCCGACGCGCTCGACGCAACCAGCACCCCAACCAGCGCTCCCGCAGCTACCAGCAATCCGACGAGCCTTGCACGCCTGAGCCGCATCGTCATCCGCGCAGCCGTCACTGTTACGCACATCTCGCTAACGATACGCCGCCGCACGCGGAATCGTCACGCCGTCAGGGGTCACTCCCGAACTGGCTCAGGCGACGGCCACGCCGCCAGAGGTACTAAGGGACGGCAGCGAGGGCTGCTTTGAGCCGCGCGATCCGTGAACTGGATCTCAGGTACACGAGCAGAGTCGAGCCGCGTAGGAATGTTCCGAGCGAGGGTGCATGGGTGCGCTCGAACGCTCCGACGCGATTTGCAGCTGCAGAGGTTCTGAAGACGATGAGCACGAAGTCGCGCCCGCTCTGCGGAACGAGGTAGGCGGGTCTGGCGCCACCCCAGAGAACAAGGCCCGTGCAGGCAGACGGATCGCATAGCTCGGGGGCCGCTGTGGCGCCCGTGACTGCTAGACCGCGATTGGCGAATGCGTGCTCGACCGCATGCCCCGGCGTTCCGAGCGGCTCGCCGCTCCCCGGGCCACCTGCCGACCAGGCGGTCAGCGCTGCGGCTGTGATCGCTCCACAGACGACGAGCAGCACCCCAACCAGGACGCGCCGCCGTCGCATCCTCCGTTTGGCCTCCCCGATGAGTGGATCGAGCGTGAACGGCAGCCGGGGAACATGCAGAGTCATAACACTATTATTGCTAGCACCATGGCTTAGTGCAAGCCCGAGCGCTCAGGGGTCGGCATTTACGAACACTCATATGGAGTGCGGCCTGTCAACCGGGTAGGGGTGTTCGCCCCGTTGTGTGCGGGGTTCGGTTCGGCGGGGGGACCTCAACCTCAGGGACCGCGGAGCACCGGTCGTGCGTATCGGAGGTATGCGCAAGCTCCTGGCCCTAGTGGCCGCCGTCCTCATACTCCTTCTGCCCGCTCCCGGAGCCGCGACGTCCAGCGGCCGGCCGGTCGCGCTGGTCACCGCGGAGACCGCGAACGAGGTGCTCGCCATCTCACTTGGCAAGTACGGCGGCCACATCCTCCGGCGCGTCCACCTCGACGACCCCCTCATGATCGCGTCCGCGCCGCACGGTCCGGCCGTGGTCGTCAATCCGAGAGGCACCGTCACGCTGCTCGCGTGGCGCAGCCTGCGGCCGATCAAGGTCTTCCATGGCTTCCGGAGGCCCGAGGTTGCCGCGATCGCGCCCGGCGGGCGGCTCGCGTACGTCACAGACGACGCTACCGGCGAGCTGTCCGTGATCGATTTCGGACGGCGCAAGATCGTCGGCCGGGTCTACGTCGGCGCCCATGCCCACCACTTCGGTATCAGCCCGGACGGAAGGCAAATCTGGGTAGCGCTCGGCGAGACCGCGAGGACGATCGTGCGACTCGACTCCTCCAATCCGCGGAAGCCGCGCGTGGTCGGCCGGTTCCGCCCGCGGTCTGCAGCGCACGACCTGCAGTTCGACCCCGAGGGGCAGATGGTGTGGGTCACCTCGGCGGCGAGTTCCGACGTGCGGCTCTACTCCCCGGCTGGGCAGCCGCTGGAGGGTGCGGACGGTGGTCGCGCGCCGCAGCACGTCGCCTTCTCCGGCAGGTATGTCCTGATCGCAAGCGGATACGGCTCGTCCCTCGCCGAACTCTGCTGGCGCCGTCCCTACTGCTCGCGACGCACGGTTCATGTGCCGTACGGCTCCTTCAACCTCGCCACCTACGGCGGCGTCGTCGTGACCACGTCACTCTTGACCGGCCAGGTGACCGAGCTCCGCGTCGGCGATCTGCACCGGCTCTGGACGGCGAGGGTGGCGCCGGCCGCGCGGTACGCTGCGATCTCCGTCTGGCCGCGCTAGGCGTCGCGGGGGTCATTCCGGAACTCACACTGGCCCTAGCGACTGCACAGACCTCCGCAATTTCGGAGCTGAGCACCTGGGAGCGGTCGGTCCGCCCATGTTCTCGGACATACAACTTCAAGAACACCTTTCTACTGATTTCACGTAATAAATCCGCGTCGGAGTAGGTTGTCTTTCACGGCTAGGGGTCCCGCGTGAGAGGTGTCGGCTCCGGCGGGCGAGCGCTCTAGACTGGAGCCGTGATCGCGCGCTACTCCCGCCCGGCCATGGCCAGGATCTGGTCGGACGAGGGGAAGCTGGCGGCCTGGCTCGAGGTCGAGCTCTCCGCAACCGCAGCCTGGGCCGAACTGGGAGTCGTGCCCGACGAGGCCGCAGCGCGCATCGCCGGGGCGACCCCGCCGAGCGCGGAACGGGTCGCCGAGCTCGAGGCGACGTTGCACCACGACACCGCCGCGTTCGTCGACGCCGTCGCCGAGCAGCTCGGCGAGGAGGGGCGCTGGTTCCACTACGGCCTCACGTCCTCCGACGTGGTCGACACGGCGCTCTCGCTGCAGCTGCGGGAGGCCGGGGTACTGATCCTCGCGGGCCTCGACCGCGCCTTCGCGGCCGTCTCTGCCCGCGCCGAGGAGCATCGCGAGACGCTGCAGATCGGTCGCACGCACGGCATCCATGCCGAGCCGACCACCTTCGGGCTCAAGCTCGCCGGCTGGGCGTTCGAGCTGGCGCGCGGTCGCGAGCGGGTCGCGCGGGCGCTCGAGGGGATGCGCGTCGGCAAGCTCTCGGGCGCTGTGGGCACCTACGCCGCGACGGATCCCGAGCTCGAGCGGCTCGCGTGCGAGCGGCTCGGACTCGAACCCGCTCCGACTTCGACCCAGATCCTCCAGCGCGACCGGCACGCCGAGCTCCTCGCGGCACTCGCGGTCGTCGCGTCCTCTCTCGATGCCTTCGCCCTCGAGGTCCGGCACCTCGCTCGTACCGAGGTCGGCGAGGTGCAGGAGCCGTTCGGCCGCGGCCAGAAGGGCTCGTCGGCGATGCCCCACAAGCGAAATCCCGTCGTCGCCGAGCGGATCTGCGGGCTCGCGCGGGTCGTCCGGGCGTGCTCGCTCGTCGGCCTCGAGAACGTCGCCCTCTGGCACGAGCGCGACATCTCGCACTCCTCGGCCGAGCGCGTCGCGATTCCCGATGCGTTCCTCGCGCTCGACTACATGCTCGACCGTTTCGTCTGGCTCGTCGAGGGTCTCGTCGTGCGGCCCGAGCACATGCGCCGCAACCTCGAGGCGAGCCACTTCCTCTTCTTCAGCCAGCGCGTGCTCAACGGGCTCGTCGAGTCCGGCCTCGCGCGGGACGACGCCTATCGCCTCGTCCAGCGCGCGGCGATGCGTGCCTGGGAGGAGGAGCTCGACTTCCGCGAGCTCTGCCGCGCGGACGACGAGATCGCCTCGCGCGTCGACCTCGACTCGACCTTCGACCTCGGCGCGTACACGCGCCACATCGACACCGTCTTCGCCCGTCTCGAAGCCCTCAAGGAGGAGCCCCTACATGCCTGAGACCCACATCGCGTCCGGCAAGGTCCGCGACATCTACGCCCTCGAAGACGACCGACTGCTGCTCGTCGCGTCCGACCGGATCTCGACCTTCGACGTCGTCCTGCCGACCGAGATCCCGGACAAGGGCCGCGTCCTGACCGGCCTCTCCGGCTACTGGTTCACACTGCTCGCGCCGATCGTCCCGAACCACATGCTCGCCATCCGCGACGACGGACGCTCGATGGAGTGCCGCCGCCTCGAGATGCTGCCGATCGAGTGCGTGGTGCGCGGCTACCTCGCCGGCTCCGGCTGGAAGGACTACCGCGCGAGCGGTGAGGTCTGCGGGCACCGGCTGCCGGAGGGCCTTCACGAGTCGGACAAGCTGCCGGAGCCGATCTTCACGCCGGCCACCAAGGCGATGGAGGGACACGACGAGAACATCACGCGTGAGCAGGCGGCCGAGCTGCTGGGCGAGGAGCGGCTCCGCGAGGTCGAACGGGTCTCGCTCGGGCTCTACAAGGCGGCGGCGGAACACGCACTGCGCGCGGGGATCATCATCGCCGACACGAAGTTCGAGCTGGGACTCGACACCGACGGCAACCTCGTACTCGGCGACGAGGCGCTGACCCCGGATTCCTCGCGCTTCTGGCCCGGCGACACGTACGAGCCCGGCCGGGCGCAGGACAGCTTCGACAAGCAGTTCGTCCGCGACTACTGCGAGACGACCGGCTGGGACAAGACGGACCCCGGCCCGGAGCTGCCCGAAGATGTCGTGGCGGTCACGCGCAAGAAGTACCACGAGGCGTTCGAGCGGCTGACCACGATCCCGTTCCCCGCCTACCTCGACAACCCGAGCGTCGTGATCGGATGAGGGCAACCGTTCTGGTCCGGCCGAAGCCGGGCATCCTCGACCCGCAGGGTGAAGCTGTCGGCTCGGCGCTCGGCCACCTCGGGTTCGAGGTGCGAGATGCGCGGATCGGCAAGGTGATCGACCTCGAGGTCGAGGCCGCGGACGAGGCAACAGCAAAGGCCGAGGTGGAGCAGATGTGCGAGCGGCTGCTCGCGAACCCGTTGATCGAGTCGTATGAGGTCGAGATCGTTGGCTAGCCCCCAGCCGAGGATCGGGGTCGTCACGTATCCCGGCTCGCAGGACGATCGCGACGCGCTCTGGGCGCTTGCTGCGCTCGACGCGGAGGCCGTTGCGGTCTGGCACGAGGAGCGCCGGCTCCCGGACCTCGATGCGGTCGTGCTCCCCGGCGGCTTCTCGTACGGCGACTATCTCCGCTGCGGGGCGATCGCCGGCTTCTCAGGGGCGACAGCGGCCGTGCGCGAGTTCGCCGAGGCCGGCGGGCTCGTGCTCGGGATCTGCAACGGCTTCCAGATCCTCTGCGAAGCTGGACTGCTGCCCGGTGCGTTGCTGCGGAACGAGTCGCTCCGCTTCGTCTGCCGCGACGTACCGCTGATCGTAGAGCGGGATGACCTCCCGTTCACCAGGCGCTGCACCGCCGGCCGGCGGCTCGTGCTGCCCGTGAAGCACGGCGACGGTCGCTACCTGCCGCCGCCGGATCTCGACCCGGCGCAGGTCGTGCTCCGCTACGTCGACAACCCGAACGGATCGGTCGGCGGCATCGCAGGCGTCTGCAACGAGGCCGGCAACGTGATGGGGCTCATGCCGCACCCCGAGCACGCGGTCGATCCGCTGCTCGGCTCGGACGACGGTGCGCTACTCCTCGCCTCGCTCGTCGACGCTGCCCGCGAACTGGTCCTCGCGGCGATCTAGTACACGCGTCTGTAAGTTCGGTCGCTTTCCGGCGAGTGGCTCGTCGTTCGTGGGAAGGACGCAGGGAGCCCCGATAGTGGTCACTATCGGGGCGACTGAGGACGCCGCCACGGGCGGCGAGACGCCGCCGGGAAGTGACCATAACTTGCGGACGCGTGTACTAGAGCCCCAGCGCCTGAGCGAGCGCGGGGTGCTTGGCGAGGGCGGCTTTCAGCCGTCCGATGTCTCGCTCTCGGAGGGTCACCGGCCCGCGCGTTCCGCCGCCGGCGCCCGCGTAGGAAAAGCGGACGAGCCGTTCCCCCTTCGCGGTCTCGAGCAGCTGGACCTTGGATGCGAAGCGCTTGGTCCCCGCCTGCTGCGGAACGGTCAGCTCCTCCACGAGATCCGCAGGTCCCCACGGTGTCGCCGCCCTCGTCGCCATGACGACGACCGTAGCGGTGGAGCTGTGACGCGTTCGTGTCGGCTTTGCGGCGAATCAGCGAACGAGCAGGCCGAAGAGGAGGCCGGCCGCGATCGACACCGCCGGGCCGAGCACCCAGCCCTGAAGAATCGAGACCAGCGTCGCGAGGTGAACCGTCTCGCGTCCGCGGGCGAAGCCGGCACCTGCCATCGCCCCTACGAGCGCCTGGTTCATCGAGGTGAAGAAGCCGAAGGCCACGGCGGCGAGCACGACCGCAGCCTGCACGAGTTGGGCCGCCGTGGCCATGGCCCGGTCGACCTCGACGATCTCGAAAGCGACGCGGCGCAGCAGCGGCTTCCCCCAGGTGAGGACGCCGACGGCGATCGCGGCGCCGCCGACCGCTCCCGCCTCGAGCGGGCTGAAGGTGCCGGTGCCAACCAGCGCGCCGCTCGCGTTCGAGACGTCGTTGGCACCCATCGCGAACGCGGCGACGGCGCCCATCGCGACGAGAGCCGTCCCGATCCGCGCTCCCAGCCGAAGGCGGTCGAGGCCGAGGGTCAGGAGGAGCCCGAGCAAGATCGCCGCGATCGGCGCAGCGACCCACACGACGACCAGGTGCCCGATCGAACTCCAGTCGACGGCCGTGCCGGTTGCAAGGGCGACGCCGATGACCGAGAAGACGAGGATCTGGATCGTCGAGGTCGGCATGCGGAACCGGTTGAAGAACGTCGTGACCGCGAAGGCGACGCCGATCACGACCACTTCCTGGCTCACCGACAGCGGCTTGTCCGTCAGGCCCGAGCCGACCCGTTGCTCTACCGCATGGCTCGCGAACGTCGCACCGAGGAACGCCAGCGGCGCCATGAGCAGGAGGGCTTGCCAGGCGCCGATCGCGCGCAGGGCATGCGGCATCCCCATCACCGCGCCCGTGTAGTGCGCGCCGATGCTCCACGCGAAGCCGATCGCGAGGACGATGAGGAGCGCGGTCACGGCCCGCCGACGTTATACGGCTTGTCGCCGCAGGTGCGAACGCGGTACGGTCCCGGCCATGGAAGCTCCGCGCGGCCCGGGCTACGACGACTGGTTCGACGAGCCCGAGCCCCCGACCGAGACGCAGAGTGGCGCCAACCGCGGCGTGTACGAAGACGTCGAGGAAGTGTGGGTCCTGCCGGAAGAGGAGGAGGCAGGCTCGCCGGGCCACCGCGAGATCGTCATCGCGGGGCGGAAGCTGACGATGACGCAGGTGGCGATCATCGCGCTCTCCGTCCTCGCCATCTTCTTCGCGATCCTCGCCGCCGCAGGTGTCTTCAACGGAGCGAAAACCACAGCGCCACCGGTGACCCCGCCGACGAGGCCGGTCACTACGACCCCGGCCACCACGCCCGCGAACACGTTGCCTTCGACGCAAGCCCCGACGCAGCAACTCAAACCCGGCGACACGGGAGCGCAGGTGAAGACCCTCCAGCAGGCCCTCACGACACTCGGTTTCTCGCCGGGCACGCCCGACGGCGACTACGGGCCGGCGACGCAGGTGGCCGTGGAGAAGTTCCAGGTCGCGAAGGGTCTGGCCGAAGACGGCGTCGTCGGCCCGGCGACGCTCGCGGCGCTGCAGAAGGCGCTGTCGGGCTAGACAGAGCCTCAGGCGGGTTTGCACGGCCCGTTTCGCTCCTGCGGGAGCAGCTCGAAGCGCGCCCGGCAGCTCCGCGAAGGCCGCCGAGAGCACTCGCGTCCTGAGCCCGCCTACTTCCCGCTGCGGTCGATCAGCTCGATGCGGTAGCCGTCCGGGTCCTGGACGAAGCAGATCAGCGAGCCGCCTTCGCGGACCCGGTACGGCTCGCGTTCTGCCTCGATGCCCTGCTGCTTCAGCTCCGTGAGCGACGCCGCGAGGTCGTCGACGCTGACGGCAATGTGCCCGTAGCCGGTGCCGAGGTCGTACGTGCGGCCGTCGTGGTTGAAAGTCAGCTCGAGCACCGACTCCTGGTCGCCGATGCCGAAGAAGTAGTTCGTCGCCTCGGTCTCGCCGTTGCGGACGATGTCCATGTCGCGCTCGAAGCGGAAGCCGAGCGCCTCGTAGAAGGCACGGCTCTTCTCCGGATCGGTGATCCGAACCATGGTGTGGAGGAATCGCGCCACCGCGCTGATCGTAACCGCGAACGCCTTGCGCACGGGTCTCCCCGCCGATGTCCTAGGATGACGCGCGCCCGTGAGCGTGAGAATCGCCTTCATCGGCGCCGGCAGCGTCGAGTTCACAAAGAACCTACTGGGAGACATCCTCACGTTCCCGGAGCTCGCCGACGCCGAGATCGCGCTCCACGACATCGACGACGAGCGGCTGGCCGCGGGCGAGGCGATCGCCCGCTGGACGAACGAGGCGGTCGGCGCCTCGGCGGCGATCAGTTCGCATCGCGAGCGGCGTGCGGCGCTCGAGGGGGCGGACTACGTGGTCAACATGGTGCAGGTCGGCGGGCACGAGGCGACGGTGCTCGACTTCGAGCTTCCGCTGCGGCACGGGCTCCGCCAGACGATCGGCGACACGCTCGGGGTCGGCGGCATCTTCCGGGCGCTGAGGACGATCCCGGTGATGCTCGGGATCGCCGAGGACATGGACCGCGGGTGCCCGGATGCGTGGCTCCTCAACTACACGAACCCGATGGCGATGCTCTGCTGGGCCGTCTACGAGGGGTCGCCGATTCAGCGGGTCGTCGGCCTTTGCCACTCGGTGCAGCACACGACGCGCCGGCTGGCCGAGCTCGTCGGCGTCTCCTTCGAGGAGGTGGCCTTCCTCGGCGCAGGGATCAATCACCAGTCGTTCATCCTCCGCTTCGAGCGCGCCGGGGAAGACCTCTATCCGCTGCTCGACGAGGCGATTGCGCAGGACCCCGAGCTCAGGCGCACCGTCCGGGTGGAGATGTACCGGCGGCTCGGCTACTTCCCGACCGAGTCCTCGGAGCACGGCGCGGAGTACGTGCCGTGGTTCATGCGGCACGACGAGCTGATCGAGCGCTTCCGGCTCTCGGTCGGCGAATACGTGCAGCGCAGCGAGGAGAACCTCGTCGAGTACGAGCGGACGCGTGCAGCTCTGGCCAGCGGCGGGGGCTTCGAGATCGAGCGGTCGCTCGAGTACGCCTCGCTGATCGTCCACTCGATTGAGACAGGGGTCGAGCGGGTCATCTACGGCAACGTCCGTAACGACGGCCTGATCGACAACCTGCCGGAGGGGTGCTGCGTCGAGGTGCCGTGCATCGTCGACCGCACCGGCGTCAGACCGACGCATGTCGGTGCCCTGCCGCCGCAGCTCGCTGCTCTCAACCGGACGTTCGCGAGCGTCTGCGAGCTCACGGTGCGCGCCGCCCTGGAGGGGAAGCTCGAGCACGTCTACCACGCGGCGATGCTCGACCCGAACACCGCCGCCTCGCTCACGCTCGACGAGATCGCGGCGGTCGTCGACGAGCTCCGGGCGGCGCACGGGGACGCGCTGCCGGAGGGGCTGCGGGCGGCACCTGTCGGGAAGAACCTCTAGACCGCGGTGATCGCCACGCCCAGTTCGCCTAGGCGGGCGAGCTCGTCAGCGTCGGCAGCGGGATCGGTGATCAACTCCTCGACGGCGTCGGCGTCGACAATGCGTGCGAAGGCTGCTCGGCCGACCTTCGAGCTGTCTGTCACGACCACCGTGCGCTCGGCCCGGGCGATCAGGGCGCGATTCGTGCTGGCTTCGGTCTCGTGATGCGTTGTCAGCCCTGCTGCCGCCGAGATGCCGTCGACGCCGACGATCGCGAGGTCGAGATGGAGTCCCGAGAGGGTCGTCTCGGCGAGCGGGCCGATCAGCTCGTACGACTCCGGCCTCGCGACGCCACCGGTCAGCACGAGCTTGAGGTTCGGTCGGACGGCGAGCTCTGATGCGATCGAGAGGGAGTTCGTAACGATCGTCAGCCGGCTCCGCTCCGCGATCGCGCGCGCGACCTCGGTCGTCGTCGTGCCGCCGGTGAGCCCCACGACCATTCCCTCATTCACGCGTTCGGCCGCGCACCGGGCGATCCGCCGCTTCTCCTCTCCGTGGCGAGCGCCCCGGTAGCGCAGGGGCAACTCGTACAGCACTCCCTGCGCGATGGCGCCCCCGTGCGTGCGTGCCAGGAGCCGCTGCTGCTCGAGCAGACGCAGGTCACGCCGCACGGTGGCGGGTGAGGTGGCGAACTCGCGGGCGAGGTCGCTCACGCCGACGCCGCCGCTCGCGGAGAGGCGTTCGAGGATTGCGGCAAGCCGGTCGGTCTGGCGCATTCCGCGGTCGAGTCTAGCCCGCTTGTGCTCGGTTCCCGCTAGTTCGATGCTCGAAGATGGCGTATTGTCCCGCGAAATGAGCGCGATCGAGCATGAAATCGCCACTCAGCCGGCTGTCTGGCGGCGCGCCGCGGCGCTGGTCCCGAGTGTCGCCGAGCAGCTCCCGCCCGCCGGTGCGCGTCTCGCGGTGGTCGGCTGCGGAACCTCGCACTACATGGCGCAGGCGTATGCGGCAGCACGGGAGGCGGCCGGAGCAGGCGAGACCGACGCCTTCCCCGCGTCGGAGCTCCCGCCAGGGCGCCGCTACGACGCTCTGCTCGCCATCTCCCGCAGCGGCACGACGACCGAGGTCGTGCGTGCCCTCGCGACGCTCCCGCCGACGCTCCCGACGTACGCGGTCGCTGGTGCCGAGAGGACGCCCGTCACGGCGCTCGCCGGTCACAGCGTCGTGCTCGACTTCGCCGACGAGGCGTCGGTCGTCCAGACGCGCTTCGCCACGGCTGCCCTCGTCCTCCTGCTCGCCGGCATCGGGATCGACACAGAGGAAGCGGCCGCGCAGGCCGAGCTCGCCCTCGCCGCCTCGCTTCCCGCGGGCCGCGAGGGGGCGAGCTCGTTCGTGTTCCTCGGCCGGGGCTGGACGGTCGGACTTGCGAACGAGGCGGCGCTGAAGCTGCGCGAGGCGGCGCTCGTTCCGGCCGACTCGTATCCCGCGCTCGAGTACCGGCACGGCCCGATCGCGCTCGCCGACACGCACACCGTCGTCTGGCCGCTCGGCGACACCGACGGCGACCTCCTGGCAGACGTTCGCTCGGCGGGGGCCGGCGTCGTCGAGACAAACCGGCACCCGCTCGCCGACCTCGTGCTCGTCCACCGCGTTGCTCTCGCGATCGCGCGAGCGCGCGGGCTCGATCCCGACCACCCACGGAACCTGACTCGCTCCGTCGTCCTAGCGTCTCACTGAGAGGAAGCCCTTTTACTGAAAGGAAGCCTGCCGTGAAGCGCCGAATCCTCACTCTCGTTGCTCTCCTGCTCGCCGTAGCTGTCGCCGGTCTCACCGCCGGCTCGGTCGGGGCACGACCGAAAGCGGCACCCGTCCAGGTCGTGCTCTGGCACGGCTACACCTCCTACGAGGGGAAGGCGATAAACGCGGCAGTCGCCGCCTACAACAAGGCACACCCCAACGTCCACGTGACCGCACAGTTCTACGGAAACTCCGACTACGCACTCCAGAAGGTGCTGACCGCCATCGCCGGCGGCAAGTACCCGGACATCGCCTACCTCTACGGCTCGTGGGCGGCGAACATTGCCAAGAGCCCAAAGGTGCTCAACCTGACGAAGCTCGTCCAGCAACGCTCGTTCCATTACAACGACCTCTGGCCGGCAGAGCGGGCGGTCGGCAAGGTGAACGGCAGGGTGATCGGCGTTCCCGCGCTGATCGACAACCTCGCGCTCGTCTACAACAAGAAGCTGTTCCGGCAGGCGCATGTCGCCTTCCCCACGGCCAAGTGGACGTGGACGGACATGGAGCGTGCCGCGAAGAAGCTTACGAACCACAGCAAGAAGCAATTCGGCTGGGCCTACGTCAACGACGGCTCGGAGGACACGGTGTGGCGCTTCGAGGCGCTCCTCTGGCAGGCCGGCGGCAACATCCTCACGCCCGACGGCAAGCACGCGGCCTTCAACTCCCCGGCCGGTGTCAAAGCCCTCACCTGGCTGCAGAAGATGGTCGTCAAGGACCGCTCGGTCTACCTCGATTCCGGCAACGACAACTACGCGCCTCTCTTCAATTCAGGCCGGATCGCCATGCTCTACACCGGTCCCTGGGATCTCGGGAGCTTCCCGAACGTCGACTACGGCGTCCAGATCCTGCCGGGCGACAAGAACCACCAGACCATCTCCGGGCCTGACAACTGGGTGCTGTTCAACAACGGCAAGCAGCGTTCCGCGGCCGCGTGGAACTTCATGAAGTGGTTCCTCTCGGCGAAGGGGCACATGAAATTCGCGCTCGCGACCGGGGATCTTCCGATCCGGAAGTCGGAGGTGAAGTTGCCGGGCTACAAGAAGTTCGTGAAGAAGTACAAGGGGACCGGCATGTTCGTCAAGAATCTCGCGAATGCGAAGAAGGCCCGACCGGTCACGGACAAGTACCCGCGAATCTCGCAGGCCCTCGGCCAAGCCGTGCAGTCGGTCCTGCTCGGGAAGGCGCAGCCGAAGGCTGCGCTGGACCAGGCGGCCGGCCAGGTCAACTCGGTCCTGCGCACGCCGTGAGGCGATGAGGCTCGTCCGCTCGGAGCACACCGCCGGCTGGGCCTTCCTCCTGCCGGCGGTCGTGCTCATCGTCGCCTTCGGGGTGGTCCCGATCGTCTGGTCGCTGCTCCTCTCGTTCCAGTCGAGCGACTTCGTCTCACCGCCGACGTGGGTCGGCCTCGCGAACTACCGGGCTCTGGCGCACGACCCCGACTTCCGCGCATCGGCCCTACGCACGCTCGAGTACACGGCGATCTTCGTCCCAATCGTCGTCTTCGGCGGGCTCGGCGTCGCGGTGCTGCTGAACGCGAAGGTTCGGTTCATCAGCCTCTACCGGACGGCGTTCTTCGTCCCCGTCGCCTGTTCCACCGTCGCGACGGCGATCATCTTCAACTGGCTGCTCGAGCCGACGTTCGGGCTCGTCAACTGGGTGCTCGGCTGGTTCTCGCTCGGGCCGTACGGGTTCTTCCAGGATCCGAACCAGGCGCTGTGGTCCGTCGTCGCGATGACCTCGTGGGGCTGGATCGGCTTCAACGCCATCATCTACCTCGCCGCGCTGCAGGGCGTCCCGAGTGAGCTGCTCGAGGCGGCGGAGATCGACGGAGCCGGCCGTTTCGTCACCTTCTGGCGGATCGTCTGGCCGCTGCTCGGACCCGCGACGCTGCTGCTCGTCGTCTGGTCGTCGATCAACGCCCTGCAGCTGTTCGACGAGGTCTACGTCTCGACGCGAGGCGGGCCGCTGATGGCCACGACGGTCATCGTCTACTACCTCTACCAGCAGGCGTTCCAGTTCTTCGAAGCTGGCTACGGCGCGGCGATCGCCTACGTCCTCTTCCTCGCGATCCTCCTGCTCACGCTGCTCCAGCTCTGGATCGGCCGGCGTCGGGTGCACTACGCGTCTTGAGCGAGCACGCGATCCAGCTGCGTGCGCCCGAACCTCTTGTCGCGCGCACCCGGCGGCGCTTCGTCCCGAGCCCGCGGCACGCGCTGCTGCTGCCGCTCTCACTCCTGATGCTCACCCCGCTCCTCTGGATGCTGATGACCTCGATCCAGACATCCAACGAGGCGCAGCAGTTCCCGCCGGTGCTGCCGTCCGGGATCCACTGGCAGAACTACACGAACGCGCTGCACGCGGCGCCGTTCGGACGCTTCTTCCTCAACACGGCGATCGTCACCGGCGCGAGTGTCCTCGGGAACCTCGTGTTCTGCAGTCTCGCGGGCTACGCCTTCGCGAGGCTCCGTTTCTTCGGGAACAACGTCGTGTTCGTCCTCATCCTCGCGACGCTGATGGTGCCGTTCCAGGTCGTGATGATCCCGACCTTCATCATCATGAAGGACCTCGGGCTGATCGACAGCCTCGGCGCGCTCATCCTCCCGAACCTCGTCACCCCGTTCGGGATCTTCCTGATGCGCCAGTTCTTCCGTACCCTGCCGATCGACCTCGAGGAGGCAGCGCGAATCGACGGCTGCTCGAGGCTCGGCGTGCTATTCCGGATCGTCCTCCCGCTCTCCGGCCCGGCCCTGGCCACACTCGCGGTAATCACCTTCCTCAACACCTGGAACGACTTCCTCTGGCCGCTGGTTGCCATCCAGTCGACCAGCCACATGACGCTGCAGCTCGGGCTCTCGACCTTCCAAGGCGCACACGCCACGAACTGGACGCTGCTGATGGCGGGCAACGTCATGGCCACGCTGCCGATGCTCGTGGCATTCGTGGTCGCGCAGAAGCAGTTCGTCAACTCGATCGCGTCCGCCGGGGTCAAGGGCTGATGGCGGAGGTCGCGTTCCGCCGGGTCACCAAGGTCTTCGACGGGAAAGTCGTTGCGATCGACGACCTCGACCACACCATCGAGGACGGCGAGTTCATGGTGCTCGTCGGCCCGTCGGGGTGCGGCAAGACGACGGCGTTGCGGATGGTGGCGGGGCTCGAGGCTCCGACTTCCGGGACGATCGAGATCGCCGGCCGCGTGGTCAACGATCTCTCGCCAAAAGCGCGGGACATCGCGATGGTCTTCCAGAACTACGCGCTCTACCCGCACATGACGGTCGAGCAGAACATCGCCTTCGGGCTGCGCAGACACGGCTTCCCGCGGCGGGAAGTCGGCGGCCGCGTGCAGGAAGTGAGCGCGATGCTCGACCTGCACGAGCTGCTCCAGCGCAAGCCGGCTCAGCTGTCCGGCGGGCAGCGCCAGCGGGTGGCGATGGGCCGCGCGATCGCACGCCATCCCCAGGTCTTCCTGCTCGACGAACCGCTCTCGAACCTTGACGCCAAGCTGCGCACGCAACTGCGCGCCGACCTGAAAAGGCTGCACCAGGAGGTGCGCACGACGAGCGTCTACGTGACCCACGATCAGGTAGAGGCGACGACACTCGGTGAGCGGATCGCAGTCATGAACAAGGGCAAGTTGCAGCAGGTCGGGACGCCGCGCGAGGTGTATGCGCGCCCCGCGAACCTCTTCGTCGCCGGCTTCATCGGCAGCCCTCCGATGAACCTCCTCGTCGCGCACGTCTCGGACGGCGACCTTCGCCTCGACGGGACGAGGGTCGGAGAGGCACAGCTCGCAGGAGGCTGCGCCGAACCCGTGGTCGGCCTGCGACCCGAGGCACTGCGCCTCCGCCGCGAGGCGAACGGATCGCCGGCGGTCCGTTACCTGGTCGACGTCGTGGAGCCGATGGGTCACGAGGTGATCGTCCACGGCCGGCTCGCGACCGCGGCCGGCACCGAGGCGGTCACACGCCTCGACGCACGCGACGAGCCGCGTCCCGGCGACGTCCTGGAGCTGACCTTCGAACCGGACGACCTGCACCTGTTCGACTCGGCGTCCGGGAAACGACTAGACCCGTGAGCGAGTTCGACCTGCTCGTGGTGGGCGACTGCAATCCCGATCTCGTGCTGCGCGGCGGCGATGTCGAGCCGGCTTTCGGGCAGGTCGAGCGGGTCGTGGATGACGCGGAGCTGACGGTGGGCGGCTCGGGCGCGATCGTCGCCTGCGGGGCGGCGCGGCTCGGGCTCCGGACGGCACTCGCATCCCTCGTGGGCGCGGACCCGCTGGGGCGGCTCATGCTCGACGCGCTGGGCGAGCGCGGAGTCGACGCCTCGGGTGTCGTCGTGCGCCCGGAGGCGCGAACCGGTGTGACGGTCGTGCTCGTGCGCGGCTCGGACCGGGCGATCCTCACTGCGCTGGGGACGATCAGCGAGCTGACCGCGGAGCTCGCCGACCGGCAGCTCCTGCAGGCCGCCCAGCACGTCCACGTCAGCTCCTACTTCCTCCAACACGGGCTCCGTCCCGGTCTCGCCGGCCTGCTGCGGGAGGCTCGGAGCGCGGGGGCGTCGACGTCGATCGACCCGAACTGGGACCCGAGCGAGCAGTGGGACGGCGGCCTGCTCGACCTTCTCGGCGAGACCAGCATCCTTTTCCTCAACGCCGAGGAGGCGCGACGAATCGCCGGTGTCGCCGACGTGGAAGAGGCCGCCCGGATGCTCTCTCGTGATGGGGGCGTGCTGGTGGTCGTCAAGCTCGGCGCGGACGGCGGGCTGGCTGTCGACGGCGGACGCGTCATCCGTTCGCCGGCGGTGGCGGTCGAGGAAGTCGACTCGGTCGGAGCAGGCGACAGCTTCGACGCCGGCTTCCTCGCCGGCCACCTGGCCGGCCGGCCGCCCGAGGAGTCGCTGCGGCTCGCGAATGCCTGTGGTGCGCTCTCGATGCGGGCGGCCGGCGGCACCGGCGCCCAGCCGACCCTAGCCGAGGCGACCCTGGCGGAGGCTACCCAGTGATCGTTTGCGTCGCGCCCAGCCCGTCCATCGATCGCCTGTTCGAGGTGGAGCGTCTTCGGGCGGGTGAGATCCACCGTCCGACCCGGTTCGTACGGGTCGCCGGCGGCAAGGGGTTGAACGCGGCCCGCGCCGCTGCCGCGCTGGGGGCGGAGGTTCGCGCGGTCGCGCTGCTCGGCGGCCGGACCGGCGCCTGGATCGCAGACGAGCTGGACCGGATCGGCATACCCCTCGCCGCCTCCCCCTGTGCTGGCGAGACCCGGAGCTGCCTCTCGGTCGCCGACCGGGAGTCCGGCTCGCTCACCGAGTTCTACGAGCAGAGCGCCGCCGTCTCGCGGCAGGAGTGGAAGGCGTTCACCGCCGCGGCCGATGAGGCTGCCGCGGAGGCCGACTGGACTACCGTCTCGGGGTCGCTGCCGCCCGGCGCTCCGGTCGAGGGCTACGAGCGCTTCGCAACGGCAGGTGGAAACGTCGCCGTGGATACGACCGCCCTCGGTGCCGCGCAGCCGGCGTTCCTGAAGGTGAACGCGAGCGAGGCCGCGGCGCTGACCGGGCTCCCTGTCGGTTCTGCCGGGGAGGCATTGGAGGCGGCCCAGATGTTGCGGCGACGGATCGGAGGCGACGGACACGCGGCCGCGGTCACCTCCGGCCGCGACGGTGCAGTGCTCCTGGCACCCGACGGAAGCGCCTGGAGAGGCTCGCTCACCGCTGCAGGCCCCTATCCGGTCGGGAGCGGCGACGCTTTCCTCGCCGGCCTCGTCACCGCGCTCGCCGGCGGCGAGGACTGGCCGGATGCGCTGGCCGCCGCACTGGGCGCGGCCGCAGCCAACGCAGAGCTGCCCGGGCCTGGGCTGCTCGCCGCCGAACGGGCACGGGCACTCGCCGAGGAGGCGATCGTCGAGCCCGCGGTCACGGTGAAGACGCGATGACACCCGGCAGCAGGCTCTACATCCTGGCCGTCGACCATCGTGGCTCGTTCGAGAAGATGGTCGGCGACGATCCCGAGCTGCTGCTCGCGGCCAAGATGCTCGTGTGGCGGGGCTTCCTCGACGCGCTCGCCCAGGGTGCGCCGCGCGACGCCGCCGGCATCCTGATCGACGAGCAGTACGGAGCCGGCATCGCCCGCGAAGCGCGCAAGGAGGGCGTCGTCTTCGCCATGCCGGTGGAGAAAACCGGCCGCGACGAGTTCGAATTCGAACACGGCGACGAGTTCGCCCGCGCGATCGAGGAGTACCAGCCCACCTACGCGAAAGCGCTCGTCCGCTACAACCCCGGCGGCGACGCCGAGCTCAACCGGCGACAGGAGGCGCGCCTGCGCCGGCTGTCCGACTGGCTGCACGCACACGATCGCCGCTTCCTCTTCGAGCTCCTCGTACCACCCACCGATGAACAGCTGCGCTCTGTCGACGGCGACGGCGACCGCTACGACCGGGAAGTGCGACCGCAGCTGATGATCCGGGCGATCGAGACGCTGCAGGACGCCGGTATCGAGCCCGGCCTCTGGAAGATCGAAGGCGTGGACGACCGGGACGCGTGCAATTCGATCGCGCAGACCGCTCGTCGCGAGGGGCGGGACCGCGTCGGCTGTCTCGTCCTCGGCCGCGGCGCGTCGGTCGAGCGCGTCGACTCCTGGCTGCGAGCGGGAGCCGGCGTCGAGGGATACGCGGGCTTCGCCGTCGGCCGCTCGATCTTCGCCGATGCCGTCGTAGCCTTCTCCGCCGATCCCACCGCTTTCGACATCCAGCGCGGAGCCGAGGAAATCTCCGCGACCTACCGCCGCTTCATCGCGGTCTACGAGGAGGCGGAGCGCGCGGCAACGACGGATGGCGGCTAGAGAGGTGTCTCGAGTCCGATCAGACGCCCGCCCTCATCGGCGGGGCCCCGGCGCAGCCGCAGCTCAACTCGACGTTCGAAGCTAACCGTCCGGGTCCTGGACGAAGCAGATCAGCGAGCCGCCTTCGCGCACCCGGTAGGGCTCGCGTTCCGCCTCGATGCCCTGCTGCTGCAGCTCCGTGAGCGACACCGCGAGATCGTCGACGCTGACGGCAATGTGCCCGTAGCCGGTGCCGAGGTCGTACGTGCGGCCGTCGTGGTTGAAGGTCAGCTCGAGCACCGACTCCTGGTCGCCGATGCCGAAGAAGTAGTTCGTCGCCTCGGTCTCGCCGTTGCACCTGGATCCTACGGCCAGGCGACCAGCCTGCACGGCACGTCGGCGTCCTCGTCGATGTGGTGGCTCGCGCAGATCCGGTGGTAGCCGTCCGCAACCGTGAGTGGCACGCCCTTGTCGCCACGACCGCGAACGAGCAGCACAGGCGATAGGCGCTCTCCGGCGGCGACCTTGGCGAGGTCCTTCTTGACGTGGACGTTGTCGGCGGGGAGCAATCCGAGGCGACTGGCCCGCAACAAGTCTTTCGCCTTCCGGTGGGCGGTCTCGGCGGAACGCAGCGCCTCGACGACCTTCGAGACTTCGTTTGCAGGCGCAAGCAGGGTCAGGTAGTCAGCGGCAGCCGGGAAGTCGTGCTCCTCGGGCGCGTCCTGCCAGTGCTCTTCGACCGGCACCCCAAAGGGTTTCGCGTCAGCCGGTCGAGGTCCTCCGCGTCACGCGGGTTCGCGCGCCTCGGCTCGACCGGCTCGCAACGAGGCCAGTCGAACGGAGCCGGTGGCGAGTGCGACACCGGCGAGAATGAGCGCAAGAGAGCCGAACGCAACCCCTCCGAAGCTCTCGCCGAGGAAGATCGCTCCGTAGGCGAGCGCGATCGGCGGCACGAGGTACGTCACGAGCGTCGCGTAGTTCGCGCCCGCGCGCTGGATCAGCGCGAAGAAGAGCAGGTACGCGATCGCCGTGCCGACGAACCCGAGCACCAGGATCGCCGCAATCGTCTCCCCATGCCACATCCCGGCCGGCGCCTGGATGATCCCTGCGGGCAGCACGGCGATCGTCGACACGGCCGTCGAGGCCAGGGCGACGACCAGCGGCGGCGTGCCGCGGAGGTAGCGGCCGGCGAGCAGCGTCCCGATCGCGTAGCAGAGGGCCATGCCGAGGACGGCAAGCGCGCCGAAGAGCTTGCCGTGCGGCTGCTCGCCGATGAGTAGGGCAACCCCGACGAAGCCGATCCCGAGGCCGACGAGCCGAAGACCTCCGACCCGTTCCTCACGGAAGAAGGCGAAGGCGAGCAGCGCGTTGAAGATCGGAACGGCTCCCTGGATGATCGACGCGAGCCCGGAGTCGATCCGCTTCTCGCCCCAGGAGAGGAGCCAGAAGGGCACCGCCGTGTTCACGAGCCCGATCACGACGAGCCATTGCCAACGGCGGCGAATCTCGGCGACCGTTGCGCGAGGCCCGAGGCGCACCATCGCGATCGCCGCCAGCAGCAATGCAGCCGAGCCGAGGCGTCCGAGGATCAGCGTCGCCGGCGTGAGCTCCCGGTCGGCGATCTTGATCAGCATGAACGACGCGCCCCAGATGAGCGCGAGCACCGTGAGGATGATGACCGGGCGACGCATGTACTTCTTGAACGCAACGTAGCCCGCACGCGTGAGATTCCGCCGCGTCCGCGGTTACACTGAATCACCTGACGGAGGTCGCCGCCCAGAACTTCGGGGCCCCCGGTGAGCGCGAAGCGCTCGCTGGGGTTGAGCCCGTTCACCGCTCCCTCGGTCTCACCGACTGGGAAGCGGACCGTATCCGGGAGCTGCTCGGGCGCGACCCGAACCATTTCGAGCTCGCGGTCTTCTCCCTGCTGTGGTCGGAGCACTGCGGCTACAAGCACTCGGCCCCTCTCCTGCGGCGGCTGCCTTCGGCCGGCGAGCGCGTGCTGCAGGGGCCTGGCGAGAACGCAGGGGTGCTCGACCTCGGCGACGGGACCGCGGTCGCCTTCAAGGTCGAGTCGCACAACCACCCTTCCGCCGTCGAGCCGTTCCAGGGGGCGGCGACGGGTATCGGCGGGATCCTGCGCGATGTGATCGCCATGGGAGCTCGGCCGATCGCGCTGCTCGACGGCCTCTGGTTCGGCGAGCCGGACTTCCAGTTCCAGCAGGCCGTCGCCGGGATCGGCCACTACGGCAACTGTGTCGGCGTGCCGACGGTCGGGGGTCAGACCGTCTTCGATCCTGCCTACGCCTCGAACTGTCTCGTCAACGCGATGTGCGTGGGGCTGCTCGAGAGCGACCGCCTCCATTCGGCGAAGGCGAGCGGGCCCGGCCGGCTCGTCGTGCTCTACGGCGCGACGACCGGACGCGACGGAATCGGCGGCGCCTCGGTGCTCGCGAGCGCCGAGCTGAGCGAGGACGACGCAGACAAGCGGCCGTCGGTTCAGGTCGGCGACCCGTTCACGGGCAAGAAGCTGATCGAGGTCTCGCTCGAGCTCGTCGAGTCCGGTCTCGTCGAGTCGCTGCAGGACTGCGGCGCCGCCGGCCTCGCTTCGGCCCTCTCGGAGATGGCGGCAGGCGACGCCGGAATCGACGTCCACCTCGACCGTGTGCCGCTCCGCGAAGAGGGGATGGAGCCGTGGGAGATCATGATCTCGGAATCGCAGGAGCGGATGGTCGCGGTCGTCCGGCCGGAGATGCTCGACGCGGTGCAAGGCGTGTGCGCGCGCTGGGAGTTGCCGTGCCGGGCGATCGGCGAGGTAACCGACGAAGGCGCGCTGCGGGCGTTCCGCGGCGGCGAGGTCGTGGGCGAGATCCCCGCGCAGTTCCTGACCGACGAGTGCCCGCGTTACGAGGTCGAGCAGCGGGCGGATGCGCGGCCGGTGCGGCGCCTCGAGCGGCCCGAGTTCGACGTGAGCGATGTGATCGAGCAGTTCGACCACCTCGTCGGCTCCCGTACCGTCCGCCGACCGGGGCTCGACGCGGCCGTCCTGCGGCTGCGGCCGTCGCTGCGCGGGCTCGCGGTCGCGCTACAGGGGCCGGCTCTCGGTGAGAGCGACGGCTTCCGGGCGGGTGTCCAGGCGACGCTCGGCGCCGCACGGAACGTGGCCTGCGCCGGGGGCGAGCCGATCGGACTCACCGATTGCCTCAATTTCGGCAACCCCGAGAAGCCTGCGATCGCGCACGAGCTGGCGCAGGCGATCGAGGGGATCGCACAGGCGGCGGAAGCGCTCGGGATTCCGGTCGTCTCCGGGAACGTCTCGCTCTACAACGACGCGGACGGCGCCTCGATCCCGCCGACTCCGGTGGTCGGGTGCGTGGGTCTCGTGCCGGACGTGCGGCGCGTGCCCGGCCGGTGGCGGAGCGGCGACGCAGTCCTCCTCGCGGCGTCTCCTGACGGCTCGCTCGAGGCCGAGGCAGCGCTGATCCGGTTCCTCTGGAAGGCGGCGCCGCATCTGACCCTTTCCCACGACGTCGGGAGCGGCGGAATCGCGGTGGCTCTCGCGGAGGCCGCGGCCTGGAGCGGCGGCTTCGAGGCCGCCGTCGAGCTCCCGGCCGACTACGACTCCCGGCGCGGAGCGGCGATCCTCTCCTGCCGGCGGGAGCGCGTGAGCCACCTCGGCTCACGCGGCTTCGTCCAGATCGGGGAGGTCCATTAGCCGTGTGCGGCGTCTTCGGCGTCTACGCGCCCGACCGCGACGTTGCGCGCCTGACCTACTTCGGCCTCTTCGCCCTCCAGCATCGCGGGCAGGAGTCGGCCGGGATCGCCGTCTCCGAGCACGGACGGTTGACGGGGCTCCGCGACCTCGGGCTCGTCTCTCAGGTCTTCGACGAGCAGAAGCTCGGCGGCCTGCGGGGCCAGGTCGCTATCGGCCACAACCGCTACTCGACAACCGGGTCCTCGCAGTGGGCGAACGCGCAGCCGCTCGTCCAGCACGGGCGGGCGCGCACCGTCGCACTCGGGCACAACGGGAACCTGATCAACGTCGGACAGCTGCGCGAGGAGCTGCGCGAGGCCGGCGTCCCGCTCGGGACCACGTCCGACAGCGAGCTGATCGCGGCGCTCATCGCGAACGACGAGGCACCGCTCGAGACGGCCGTGGCGAACGCGATGCGCCGGCTCGCGGGCGCCTACTCGATCGTCGCCCTGTCGGAGGGGCGGCTGATCGGCTTTCGCGACGCACATGGCTTCCGTCCGCTCGTAGTCGGACGGATCCATCACGATTGGGTCTTCGCTTCGGAGACGTGCGCGCTCGATCTGGTGGGAGCCGAGTTCGTGCGCGAGGTCGCGCCGGGCGAGCTGGTGGTGGCCGACGCCGAGGGCCTGCATTCGATGCGGGCGCTGGAGCGGCCCGACGGCGGCGCTCTCTGCATCTGGGAGTTCTTCTACCTCGCCCGCCCGGACAGCCGGCTCGAGGGGATCGAGGTGCACAACGCGCGGGTGCGCATGGGCGAGCGGCTCGCGCAGGAGGCCCCGGTGGAGGCCGATCTCGTCCTGCCGATCCCCGACTCGGGCACGCCGGCGGCGATCGGCTTCGCCCGCGCGCTCGGGCTCCCGTTCAGCGAAGGGCTGATCAAGAACCGCTACGTCCAGCGCACCTTCATTCAGCCGGACCAGGAGCTGCGCCGGCAGGGGATCCGGCTCAAATACCACCCCGTCGCCGAGGTGGCGGGCAAGCGTGTCGTCGCGGTGGACGATTCGATCGTCCGCGGCAACACGACGCGCGAGATCGTCCGGATGCTCTTCGACGCAGGCGCAGCCGAGGTGCACCTCCGCGTCTCGTCGCCTCCTGTGATCGGCCAGTGTTTCTACGGCATCGACCTCGCCGATCCGGCGGAGATGATCGCCTCGACGCGGACGGTCGAGCAGGTGCGCGAGCACGTGGGCGCCACCTCGCTCGCGTACCTCTCCCACGACGGGCTCGTAGAGGCGACGCGGCGGCCCGCATCCGGGCTTTGCCGCGCCTGTCTCACCGGCGATTACCCGACGGAAGTCCCCGCCGAGGCCGCGAAGCTCAGGTTCGAACCCGCCCGCGCGTAACGGTCACTGACCGGCGACGGGCTGCCAGAGCTCGAATCGGTTCCCCTCAGGGTCGACACCCCAGCCGAAGCTCCCGTTCTCGTGCTCCATCGGCCCTTCGACGGTGACGCCTGCGTCGCGGAGTTGCGCGAGCATCGCGTCGAGGTCGTCGACGCGGTAGTTGACCATCGACTGCTGGTCGAGGCGGCCGAAGTACTCGGTGTCCGCTGGAAACGGCGCCCAGACCAGTGACTCGCCTCCGGCTGCGCGGAGCACCGAGCCGTGCCAGTCCTCGATGTCGAGGCCGAGATGCTCTGCGTACCACGCGGCGAGTGCCGCGGGGTCGCGCGAGCGCAGGAAGACACCACCGATTCCGGTCACACGCTGCACCGCCCCGAACCCTACGGCGCCTTGGCACGATGGGCGGCGGTGCAGCTCTTCCACTATCACCTCGTCACGAGCCGCGTCCGCGAGGTCGAGGCGCGCTACATCGGCAAGCTCGCGTTCGACCTCGTCGCGCGCCACGGCCGGATCGGCGAGGACCTCACCTCCTACGAGCCGGGGATCGCGTGGAACGAGCTCGACGCGATCGGCTTCAAGCTCCGGCTGACCGAGCTCGAGAAGGGCGCAGTGAATGTCGTCGTCCAGCCGGGCCAGTGGCCGACACCGCGCGTCGACCACCTCGGGTTCGTGCTCGACGAGGACGAATTCGAGTCTGCCATCGGACGCGCGGAACAGAGCGACTTCCGCGTCCAGGAACACGGCGGACGGCGCACGTTCGTCTCCACCAATGCGGGCTACCGGCTCGAGCTCCACCCGCCGCGCGAGTGGATCGACGAGCTCCTCGCGCAGGGTGACGAGTTGCGGCTGTCGGAGCTGCACCTCAAGGCCGACGATCCGTCGGGCAAGGCGAAGGCGCTCGCGCAGATCCTCGGCGCCCAGCGCGACGGTGCCAACGTGGAGGTGGGCGAGACCGTAGTCCGCTTCGTCCGGGGCGGCCCGCAGGGCAGGCCGGAGCTCTTCGGCGAGCTGTTCGTCTAGCAGTCTTCGTAGACTCGGCACGTGGCGGAGGAAGGACCGACGTACGACGCGGCCGGCGTCTCGCTCGCGACGGCCGGGGCGGTCGTCGAACGGCTGCGCGCCGCCGTCGAGTCGACCGGCGCCACGGGCTTCGGTGCCTTCGCAGCCCTCCACCCGCTCGACGATCGGCGGCTGCTCGCCGCCTCGACGGACTCGATCGGGACGAAGCCGATGGTCGCCCGCCCCCGCGGCCTGCTCCGCAACTGCGGCGCCGACATGGCGGCGCACTGCATCAACGATGTCGTCACGTGCGGCGCCGACCCCCTCGTCCTCCTCGACTACATCGCCGCCGGCCGGATCGAGCTCCAGCAGGTGGCGGAGCTCGTCGAGGGCGCGGCGGAGGTCTGCCGCACGGCCGGCGTCGCGCTGATCGGCGGCGAGACGGCCGAGATGCCGGACGTATACCGGGAGGACGAGCTCGACTTCGCGGCGACCTGCGTCGGAGTCGTCGACCGCGAGGCGCTGATCGACGGCTCCGGGGTGGTCGCGGGCGACTACGTCCTCGGCATCCCCTCCGCCGGCGTCCACGCAAACGGCTTCTCCCTCGTCCGCCGCGTCCTCGAGGAGGAGGACTACGACGGACCAGACCTGCTCGCGCCGACGCGGCTCTACCTCGATGTCGCCCGGACGTTGCGCGGCCGGGCGCTCGCGTTTGCGCACGTGACCGGCGGTGGCATCCTCGGCAACCTCGAGCGCGTCCTGCCCGCCGGCCGGAGCGCGGAGCTCGACTGGTACGCATGGGAGCGGCCGGCCGTCTTCAACTGGCTCGCCCGCCACGTCGAGGAGGACGAGTTGCGCCGCGTCTTCAATCTCGGCATCGGCTGGTGCGCCGTCGTGCGCAGCACCGAGCCGGGAGACCTCGTTATCGGGCGGATCGCGTGATCGGTGTGCTCGTCAGCGGGGAGGGGACGAACCTCCAGGCGCTGCTCGACGCCGGGCTGCCCATCGTCGCCGTCGCCTCGAACAAGCCTGGCGTGCGGGCGCTCGAGCGCGCGGAAGCCGCGGGAGTCGAGAGCGCCGTCTTCGACGCCGCCGACTACGCGACCCGCGAGGAGCGGGATGTCGCGCTCGCCGAGTGGCTGCAGTCGTGCGGCGTCGACCTCGTCGTTCTAGCCGGTTACATGCACCTCTTCCGCAAGCCTTTCTTCGACTACTACGGGGGCCGCGTAGTCAACGTCCACTCGGCGCCGCTGCCGGAGTTTCCCGGCGCCCATCCGATCGAGGACGTGCTCGCGGCCGGCGTGCCCGAGACGGCGGCCACCGTGCACTACGTCGATGAGGGCATCGATACCGGCCCGGTCATCGCCGCCGAGCGAGTTCCGGTTCTTCCTGACGACACGGAAGAATCGCTCCGCGCTCGCGTGCAAGCCGTCGAGCATCGACTGCTCCCCGAGGTGGTGAGGGAACTGTGCGCGCCCTGATCTCTACCTGGGACAAGTCCGGCGTGGACACGTTCGCGCGCGGGCTCGTCGGGCTTGGCTGGCGGCTCGTGGCGAGCGGGAACACGGCGGCCGCGCTCGAGGCGATCGGCCTGCCGGTCGAGCACGTCGAGGAGGTCACCGACTCGCCGGAGATGCTCGGCGGGCGCGTGAAGACGCTCCATCCGCGCGTCCACGCCGGGATCCTCGCCCGCCGCGACGAGGCGGACGACGTCGCCACACTCGACGAGCACGGGATCGAGGCGTTCGACCTCGTGTGCGTCAACCTCTATCCGTTCGAAGAGGTCACCGCGCGGCGGGGAGTGACCGAAGTAGAGGCCGTCGAGACGATCGACATCGGCGGCCCGTCGATGCTGCGCGGCGCGGCGAAGAACTTCGCCCACTGTGCGCCCGTCTGCCGGCCCGACCAGTACCACGCCGTGCTCGAGGAGCTGCGCACGAGCGGGGCGCTCTCGCTCGACACACGTCGCCGTCTGGCGGCGGAGGCGTTCGCGCACACCGCCGCCTACGAGGCTGCGGTCGCGACGTGGTTCAACGCGCGCGAGGAGTTCCCCGACTCGCTCGTCGTGTCCCTCGACAAGGTCCTCGACCTCGCCTACGGCGAGAACCCGCACCAGCGGGCCGCGTACTACGCCGAGCGGGGCGTCCGCCGCCATCTCCTCTCACGCGTCGAGCAGCTGCACGGGAAGGAGCTCTCCTTCAACAACCTCAACGACTTCTCGGCGGCGCGCTCGCTCGCGCGCGAGTTCGCGCTGCCGGCCTGCGTGATCGTCAAGCACGCGAACCCGTGCGGCGTCGCGGTCGGCACCACGGTCGAGGAGGCCTACGACAAGGCGCTCGCGTCCGACACGACCTCGGCTTACGGCGGCGTCGTCGTCCTCAACCGCGAGGTCGAGACGCCGCTCGGCGAGAAGCTCGCGGAGCAGTTCATCGAGGTGCTGTTCGCGCCGGGCTATACCGAGGACGCGCTCAACGCGCTACGGCGCAAGAAGAACACGCGGATCCTCCTCGACGGCGAGCGACGCGCCGGCGAGCCCGGTGAGCGGAGCTACAAGCGCGTGCTCGGCGGGATGCTCGTCCAGGACCCCGACGCGGAGATCGAGGAGCGCGACACCTGGGAGCTCATGACCGGCGACCTCGACGAGCCGCAGTGGGGCGACCTCGTCTTCGCCTGGCGGGTCTGCAAGCACGTCGCCTCGAACGCAATCGTGCTCGTTAAGGACCTGCAGACGATCGGGATCGGCGCCGGCCAGATGAGCCGCGTCGACGCGGTGCGGATCGCGGTCGAGAAGGCGGCCGAGTTCGGCCACGACGCGAAGGGCTCGGCGCTCGCCTCCGACGCGTTCTTCCCCTTTCCCGACGGCCCGCAGATCGCCCTCGACGCGGGCACGACCTCGATCGTCCAGCCCGGCGGCTCGCGCCGCGACGAGGAAGTGATCGCCGCCGTCGCGCAGGCTGGCGCCGCCATGGTCTTCACCGGCCGTCGCCACTTCCGGCATTAGCTCTTACTGCGACAAACTGTCGATTTGGGGCATCGTCCGTTCGTCGTCTCATACGATGGCCGCTATCGAGATGGAGGCGGACTCGATGACCACTACCGGCCCCGACCCGCGTCGCTGGCAGGCGCTCGCGCTCGTTTGCGTGGCGTTCTTCATGACCGTGCTGGACGTGTCGATCGTCAACGTCGCGCTCCCGTCGATCGGCCGCAGCCTCCACTTCTCCGAGACCGGCTTGCAGTGGGTGATCACGGCCTACGCCATCACGTTCGGCGGCTTCCTGCTGCTCGGCGGGAGGGCCGGGGACATCCTCGGCCGCAAGCGGATGTTCCTCGTCGGCGTGGCGATCTTCTCGGTCGCCTCGCTCGTCTGCGGTCTCGCGGGCTCGACAAGCGTGCTCGTCGCCGCACGCGCGGTGCAGGGCTTCGGCGCCGCGATCGTGTCGCCGGCGACGCTCTCGATCATCACGACGACCTTCGAAGAGGGCCCGGAGCGGAACAAGGCGCTCGGGATCTGGGGCGCGATGGGCGGCAGCGGCGCCGCCGCCGGCGTCATGCTCGGCGGCATCCTCGTCAAGTACCTCGGCTGGGAATGGATCTTCTTCGTCAACGTCCCGGTCGGCGTGCTTGTACTCGCGCTCACCCCGCGCATCGTCCGCGAGAGCCGCGCGCCGGACATCGGGCGGAGCTTCGACGCGATCGGGGCCTCGTCCGTCACCGGCGGTCTCACGTTGCTCGTCTATGCGATCTCGAAGGCGCCGGTCGACGGCTGGAGCAACACCACGACGATCGTGCTGCTCATTGCAGCCGCCCTCCTCATCGTGTTCTTCGTCGTCTGGGAGACCCGCGTCGAGAACCCGCTCATGCCGCTCTCGATCTTCCGCATCAGGACGTTGGCGGGCGCGAACGTCGTGGGCGCACTGCTCGGCGCCTCGATCTTCGCAGACTTCTTCCTCCTCACGCTGTACGTGCAGAACGTCCTCGGCTACTCGCCGCTGAAGACCGGGATCACGTTCCTGGCGACTGCGGGGACGGTGGTCGTCGTCGCCGGGCTCTCGCAGTGGCTCTGCACGAAGATCGGGCCGAAGCCGGTCATGGTGGCCGGCCTTGCGCTCAATACAGGGGCTCTGATCTGGTACGCGCAGATACCGGTCGACGGGACCTACACCCGCAATCTGCTCGGCGGCTATCTCATGTTCGGATTCGGGATCGCGTTCGCCTTCATCCCGGTGTCGATCGCCGCGCTCGCCGGCGTCGGGCCACGCGAAGCCGGACTCGCCTCGGGATTGCTCAACACCTCGCAGCAGGTCGGCGGTGCGATCGGCGTCGCCATCGCCTCGAGCATCGCGGTGTCGCACGCGACGCATCTGCTCCAGTCCGGCGAGTCGCAGGCAGCGGCGTTCACCAGCGGCTACGCGCTGGCGTTCTGGGTGGTCGCCGGCATCGCCTCCGCGGCGATCGTCGCCGCGGTGGTGCTCGTGAAGAACGAGATCCCGGCAGTCGAGGGGGCTCAGAGCTCGCCGGGGCTGGCGTAGCGGACGAAGAACGGGCCGAGCCCGGCCTGGTTGACGGCGAAGAGCAGCTCGAGGTGGTCCTCGAGCATGCGGGCGCGATCGAGTCCGCCAGCATCGACCGGGTCGTAGCCCGCGTCGCGGATGAGCTGCTCGGTGACCTCCCGCGCGTCGTCCTCGGCGCAGTAGAGATTGGAAGGCCGGACGCGCTGGGCGCCGATCTCGTCGTAGATGTTGGCGAAGTTGAGATTGAACGACTTCGCCGTCGGGCCGCCGACGATCGCCTTGATCTCGTGCGCGTTGGACTCGAAGGCATCGTTGCGACCGCGGACCGCGTTCGTCGCGTCGATCGTGACCTTGCCCTGAAGACCGGTCACCTTGTCGAGGGCGTTCGCGATCTCGGGACCGGGAACCGCTACGAGCACGACGTCCGCAGCCGAGGCGTCCCCGCCGTCCCTCCCGAGCTCCTTCACCTCGTGGCCGGCGTCGCGCCACTTACGCGCGAGCCCGCCGCCGACGTTCCCTCTGCCGATCACGGTGATCTTCATGAAGTCCTCCAACGACAACTACTGATCTAGGCTTCCCCGCGATGCCGCGAGAGTATCCGACCGTCCTCGACCTCGTCGGGGACTCGCCGATCGTCCGGCTCGACAGGTTCTCGCCGCGGGGCCACGCGCGGATCCTCGCCAAGCTCGAGTACCTCAACCCGGGCGGTTCGGTGAAGGACCGGATCGGCCTCGCGATGATCGAACAGGCCGAACGCGAGGGGAAGCTCAAGCCCGGCGGGACGATCGTCGAGCCGACCTCCGGCAACACCGGCGTCGGCCTTGCCATCGCGGCGGCAGGCAAGGGCTACCGCTGCGTCTTCGTCATGCCCGACAAGATGAGCCAGGAGAAGATCTCGATGCTCCGCGCGTACGGCGCCGAGGTCGTGATCACGCCGACGGCAGTCGACCACGACTCGCCGGAGTCGTACTACTCCGTCTCGTCGCGGCTCGCCGAGGAGATTCCGGGAGGCTTCAAGCCGGACCAGTACTCGAACATGGCGAACCCGCAGGCGCACTACGACGTCACCGCGCCGGAGATCTGGGAGCAGACCGGCGGGGAGCTCGACGCGATCGTCATCTCCGTCGGCACGGGCGGGACGATCTCGGGCGTCGGCCGGTGGTTCCACGAGCGGAAGCCCGAGGTGAAGATCATCGGCGTCGATCCCGAGGGGTCGATCTACACCGCCGAGGACGCGTCGGAGCTCCATCCGTACCTCGTCGAGGGGATCGGCAAGGACACGTGGCCGGACACGATCGACCTGAAGGTCGTCGACGAGTGGATCCGGGTCTCCGACCGCGACTCGTTCCTGATGGCGAGGCGGCTCGCGCGGGAGGAGGGCATCCTCGCCGGCGGCTCCGCAGGCTCGACGCTCTGGGGCGCGATGAAGGTCGCCGGGCGGCTGGCCGCGGAGGCAACCGTGCTCGCGATCATCCCCGACTCCGGCCGCTCCTACATGTCGAAGTTCTACGACGACAACTGGATGCTCGAACACGGCTTCGTCGAGCGGCAGGCCACGCTGCCGACGGTCGACGAGCTGCTGCGCGCGAAGCACGGCGGCGAGATGCCCGAGCTCGTCACGATCACCGCGCACGCGAAGGTCGGCGAGGGCATCGACACGATGCAGCGCTACGGCATCTCGCAGCTGCCGGTCGTACGCGACGGCGCAGTGCGAGTCGCTCGCGGACGTGATCGGCTCGCTCCAGGATCGCGCGCTGCTCGAGCGCGTCTTCGGCAACCCCGACTCGGTGCACGAGGACGTCGCCGCCGCGATGCAGCCGCCGCTCGCCGCGGTCGAGGCGTCGGCGACGCTCGACGAGGTGTTCGCGACGCTCACCGGCGGCATGAACGCCGTCGTCGTCGCGCGCGAGGGGAAGCCGGTGGGAGTCCTCACGCGCTCCGACCTCCTCGAGTTCCTGGCCCACCGCGGTTCCTGATGCTCCGCGTCGTCGGCGCCGGCCTGCCCCGCACTGCGACGCGCTCGCTGAAAGACGCGCTCGAGCGTCTGCTCGACGGCCGCTGCTACCACATGGCCGAGGTGTTCCAGCACCTCGAGGACGTGCCCACGTGGCGCGCTGCGACGCGTGGCGACCAGGTGGACTGGCGCTCGTTCCCGCCGGACTCCGTCGCTGCCGTCGACTGGCCTGCGTCGGCGTTCTGGCGCGAGCTCACAGACGCGAACCCGGACGCCCTCATCGTCCTCTCGACCCGCGAGAGCGCCGCGAAGTGGTGGGAAAGCGCCGACGCGACGATCTTCCCGGTGCTCCGGAACCCAGTCGAGCCGGAGCACGAAGACTGGCGGCAGATGGTGCAAGAGCTCCTGGCGCACGAGATCGGCCCCGACTGGGACGACGCCGAGCATGCCCAAGCGTTCTGCGAGCTGCACAACGAGGAGGTCCGCCGCGACGCGCCGGCGGATCGCCTCCTCGACTGGCAGGCACGGGATGGCTGGGAGCCGCTCTGCCGCGCCCTCGGGCTGTCCGTGCCGGACGAGCCGTTCCCACGGGTCAACACGCGGGAGGAATGGCGCGCGCGTGCCGAGCGGTGACCGTGTGGCGCGTCGCTACTCTCCGGGCATGGCCGCCGAACACCTCGAGGCGCTGCTCCGCGACGCGTTTCCCGACGCGCCGGAACTGCGCGTCGAGGACCGCACCGGCGGCGGCGACCATTTCCAGGTGACCGTCGAGAGCCCGCGCTTCGACGGGCTGCCGCTGCTCGAGCAGCACCGGCTCGTCAACGACGCGCTGGCCGGGCCGCTGCGCGACGGCACCATCCACGAGCTTCGGATCAAGACGAGGGGGACGACGTGAGCGACAACGAGCTTTCCGCGCGGATCAAGGACGTGATCGAGAACGAGCCGGTGGTGCTCTTCATGAAGGGCACGCCGCAGTTCGTGATGTGCGGCAACTCCGGCCGGGCGCTCGAGGCCCTACGGGCGGCGGGCTCTCCCGTGACGGCGGTCGACGTCCTCCCCGATCCTTCAATCCGGCAGGAGCTGTCGGAAGTGTCGGGCTGGCCGACGATCCCGCAGGTGTTCGTCAAGGGCGAGCTGGTGGGCGGCGCCGACATCACGCAGGAGCTGGCGGAGACCGGAGAGCTGCGGAAGATCCTCGAGCAGAAGCTCGGCCCGGATTACGGCGACGGTGCGGAGGAGCGCGTCGTCGACGTGCTCAGTGGCACCCGTGCGTGAACAACAAGCCTGAGTCGCCGCCCATCAAGCGCTGACCCTCTGCCAGCTCGCTCTGCCGCGACGTCTTCCGTCCAGCGACCCGCGTCCTGGGTGCCACACCCGACACGGCGACAACCAGCCTGGCGATCCCCCCGGACAGACCAACCCGCCGAGTCTTACCGACCCCCGAGCGTGTCTAGCGGCTTCGTCGGAGGACGAGCACCGCAGCTCCGACAGCCGTGATACCGATCAGGACAGCGACGGGTGTCGTCCAAGCTGGTGAGCTGTAGCTGGGCAGGTAGTGGATGTTGCTGCTCCGGCCAGCGAGCGCCGATCCTACATAGGGCTCGGGCACGCGGTACGTCACGATCCACACTGCCGCGGCCGTCGCTCCGGCGAGAGTCAGCGCCACGACCGCGAGCCGAAGTGGAGTGATTCCTGCCACGCACAAAGGCTACTGGGCCGAACCGGGCGGTGCCATCCTGGACTGGGCGAGCGTTCCGGAGTGACCTCTGACGAATCGGGACATCCCGGCTGGGGGTGCCCTCTCACCAGGGTGACGGCTGTCCAGGTCCCGACGGGTTCCCAGGGCCCGGTTGGTGGCCGTCCCAGAGGACATCGACATGGTGAAAGGGGAAGTGATGGAACTTCACACTCCAGATATCCGGCTGTTCGATGTCGTCTTCGACGTACATCAAGAAGCCGTCTGCCTCGATCTGCTCGAATCGAAGGGAGAGCTCGTGCGGCGGCTCCGTCTTAACGTGCTTCATCCCGGCTGCATCGGCGTAGACGTACAGCCTGCCACCGTGCTCAGCGATGAACGAGACAGCTTCCCGGTCGGCGACAACCGCCATCCGACGAGAAGCTACATCCGCAGCACGAGAGACAGGACCCTCGGTTGGGCCAGTGCGCCGGAATGACCCCCGGCGAGGACGTGCGCCGAACGAACCCGTCGAGCGTCGGTCAGACTGTGAGCGTGAGGATCGAGCCCGGTCTGGCCAAGGGAGCCACCGCTGTCGCGCCTGTTCAGGACTACTACGTCGTCTTTTGGCGACAGCCTCGGATCGCGGAATCGGATCTTGTGTCTGGCGCGACGCAGGAGAGGGTCATGTGGGCGGCGGCCGAGCAGTACGTTCGCGAAGCAGCTGACGTGCATGAGGTCATCGCTTGGGCAGAGGACGAGGGACACAGCCGGTCAGCCATGTACACGCTCTACGCAGTGACCTCGATCGGCGACGATGAGCTGCTCATCTGGCTGGGCGGCGTTGATCCGACGACCAACGGTGCGAACTTCGAGAGACGCCACCCGGTGCATGTAGATCCGGTGAGCGGGACTCCAGCCGAGGTCTATCGCCCGGTCGGCGGGTCGCAGTAGGCGAAGCCGTCGGTTGGGCCAGCGTCCTCTCCCCCGAGCGGTCGCTAGGACTTCGCGGTGCCCGAGAGGATGAAGGCGACCAGGTTGTTCAGCTGCTTGCTCGAAAGGCCTTGGGCGATGTTCGCCGGCATGATCCCTTTGGTGTAGCCCTTCGCGATGTAGGCGTCCGGGCTTTGGATCGACTGCTTGATGAATGCCGCCAGGGACATGTTGTTGTCGGCCTTCGCATCGGTCGCCGGGGCGGTATCGAGATTCGGGCCGATGGTGCCCGTCGCGTTCGCCGGCGTGAAGGTGTGACATGTGGCGCAACTCTTCGAGGCGAAGATCGTCTTTCCGGCAGCCGCGCTGCCGCCCCCTGCGGCGGCGGTCGTCGTCGCGGCTGAGGTGGTGGTCGCGGCGGAGGTCGTGGTCGCCGGGGCAGACGTCGAGCCGATAGTGACCGTGTGCACGACCGTCGCCGACGACTTCCCGAGCGAGGTGTAGTGCCCGACCGCCCAGCCGGCAAAGCCGGCCGGGAAGAGGAGCGCTACGAAGAGCACCCAGATGAGAACCTCGCCCGTCGAGGTCCACGGATTACGGCGTCTCGGGCGCGGCACGGGCCGGAGGCTATCGACTCGGGCGGCGGAGCGTGGCGGCTACCTGCTAGGTAGAAGCCAATGGCGACCACGACCGTCAGCCTCGCCGCGATCCGGCGGCTCGCCGTGTCGACGCAGGGGTACGCGGCGCGCTTTCGCCGCGCGCGCGACGGCGAGGTCGAGGACACCATCCGCCGGCTGGGCGCGGTGCAGCTCGACTCGATCACGGCGGTCGACCGCGCACACCGCCTCACGCTCTCGAGCCGTATCGGCGCCTATCGCGAGACGGAGCTTCAGGAGCTGCTGGTCTCCGGCCTCGTCTTCGAGTACTGGGCGCACGAGGCCTGCCTCCTCCCCATCGAGCTCTGGCCGCACTGCCGCCGCACGATGGAGGGCGAGGGACGTTGGGGTTTCCACCGGCACGCCCTGCAGAAGCACGCCGAGCTGGTGGAGCCGGTGCTGGAGCGCATTCGGTCGGAAGGCCCGCTCGGGTCGCGGGACTTCGAGGGCGCCGGAGACGGAACCGACATGTGGAACTGGAAGCCGGCGAAGATGGTGCTCGAGGCGCTGTGGGACAACGGAGTGCTCGCCGTTGCAGGCCGGCAGTCGTTCCAGCGCCGCTACGACCTCGCCGAGCGCGTGATCCCGCGCGCGATGCTCGACGCACCCATCCCGGGCGAGGACGAGACGCTCCGCACGCTCGCCCTCATGGCGGTGCGCGCCCGCGGCGCGTTGACCGAGCCCGCGATCCGCGAGCACTGGCGGCTCAAAGGCGGGCGCGCGCGCCTCCACCACCACGTCCTCGCGCTCGTCGACGAGGGCCTCCTGCGAGAGGTGGATGCCGACGACGGCGGCCCGCCGTTCTACGTGGATGCTCGAGGCGGAACTGGAGGGTGACCCGGCGCCGCCCGTCCTCCTCTGCCCCTTCGACAACCTGGTCTGGGACCGGCCGCTGCTCGAGCGGCTGTTCGGCTTCCGCCACGTGATCGAGGTCTACAAGCGCGAGCACGAGCGCGCGTACGGCTACTACGTGCTGCCGCTGCTCGCCTGCGACCGGATCGTGGGCCGTGCCGATCTCAAGGCCGACCGCGGGGAGGGCGTGCTGCACGTGCGGCGTTTCCATCCCGAGCCGCGGATGCGGGGGAACGTCACCGCGAAGCTCGAGCGGGCCGCCGCTCGGCTGGCGCGCGTGCTCGGCCTGGAGGAGGTGCGGTATGCGTGAGGTTCCGGTCGAGGACGCGCGGCGCATCGCGGTGCGCGCGCAGCGGCTCGACGGCGCCGCGGGCGGAGTGCTCGAGACAGTGCGCCGGCTCGGCTTCCTCCAGCTCGACCCGATCTCGGTCGTCGCGCCGCCTCAGCACCTCGTCCTCTGGAGCCGGCTAGGGCCATTCGACACGCGAGAGCTCGACCGGCTGCTCTGGCAGGAGCGGAAGCTCGTCGAGTGGCGCGCGTTCATCTACCCCGTCGAAGACCTGCCGCTGCTTCGAGCGCGGATGCGACGGTCGCTGAACCGCAACGCGAACGACTGGCTGGAGCAGAACCGGTCGTTCCGCCGGTACGTGCTGCGCGAGCTCGACCGGCGCGGGCCGCTCCTCTCCCGCGAGATCGAGGATCACTCGGGCCTCGAGCGCGAGCACCACGACTGGTGGGGCGCGCGCAAGATGGGGCTGATGCTCGAGATCCTCGCCGCGCGCGGCGAGGTGGCCGTCGTCGCTCGCCGCGGCAAGCAGCGCGTCTGGGATCTGGCAGCCCGGTGGTATCCCGAGACGGAGACGATCCCCTGGCCGCGGGCAGAGAAGCTGATCGCGGAACAACGCTTCCGTGCGCTCGGGGTGCGGCTCGAGCGCGGCCGGCTGGTAGCGCATCCCGAGGCGGAGGACGGGCCGGTTCCTGCACGCACGACGGTCCTCTCGCCGTTCGACCGGCTCGTCCACGACCGCGCCCGCGCCGAGGCGCTCTGGGGCTTCCGCTACCGGCTGGAGATGTACCTCCCGGCGGCGAAGCGCGAGTACGGCTACTACGTCCTGCCCATCCTCCACGGCGACCGGCTCGTCGGCCGGATCGAGCCGGTCTTCGACCGAGAGGAGCGCCGGCTGAACGTCAAGGGTGTCTGGTGGGAATCGGGCGAGAAGCCCGTTGACCTCGCGGAGCCGCTGAGCGAGCTCGAGCGCTGGTTAGCATCGACCTGATGGACTTCGAGACCCGCGCCATCCACGTCGGCCAGGAGCCCGATCCCGCGACCGGCGCGATCATCACGCCGATCTACCAGACCGCGACGTACGTCCAGGACGCGGTCGGCGAGCACAAGGGCTACGACTACTCGCGCGTCGCGAACCCGACCCGGCACGCGCTCGAGACGGCGCTCGCCTCGCTCGAGTCGGCCGAGCACGGCGTCGCCTACTCGTCCGGGCTCGGCGCGACGACGACGCTCATGCACCTCCTCAACCCGGGCGACCGCGTCGTGCTCATCGCCGACGTCTACGGCGGGGTCTACCGGATGACGTCCCAGGTCTACGAGCCGAAGGGCTACCGGTTCCACTACCTGCCGGCCGAGGAGTTCCCGAACCTCGGCCGAGCACCTCGACGACTCGACGCGGATGGTCTGGATCGAGACGCCGTCCAACCCGATGCTGAACGTCGTCGACATCGCCGCCGCGGCCGATGCCGCGCACGCGGCCGGCGCGCTCCTCGTCGTCGACAACACCTTCGCGACGCCGTACCTCCAGCGGCCGCTCGAGCTCGGCGCCGACGTCGTCGTCCACTCGACGACGAAGTACCTCGGCGGCCACTCCGACGTCGTCGGCGGCTTCGCGGTGACGAACGACCCGACCGTCGCCGAGCGGCTGCACTTCCTGCAGAGTCGCGCGGCGCGGTGCCGGGGCCGTTCGACGCTGGCTCGTGCTGCGCGGGATCAAGACGCTCGCCGTGCGGATGCGGCAGCACTGCCAGAACGCGACGGCGGTCGCCGCGTTGCTCGACGGCATTCGCGCGTCGAGCAGGTCTTCTACCCGGGGCTCCCGTCGCATCCGGGCCACGCGATCGCGGCGCGCCAGATGCGCGACTTCGCGGGCATGGTCTCGTCCTCGCCGAGTCGGCCGAGGAGGCGGAGGCGATCGCCGGGCGCACGCATCTGTTCCG
>CAWIHQ010000003.1:0-227732 GCA_963835965.1 uncultured Actinomycetes bacterium | reverse complement strand
GCCCAGTACCGCCCACCTTACGAGGTATTGCGCGAACCGCCGCCGGAATCCTGTAGGTGGGAATGATCCGGCGGCGGTCGTACACCTGGATGTCTTTGACGAGCACTCGGAGTAGTTCCTTGGCCTGCTCCGGGTTCTCGTTGGCGACGATCGCTTCGAGCTGGTCGGCGAGCCCTTGGAGGGCGGCGTCGTCGGGCGGTGTGTGCGCGTGTGTGGCGAGGCGGGCGGTGAGGTCGGCTTCTCGTTCGCGGAGCGTTTCGAGGCGGTCGCGGTGGCCGCGGACGCGGTCTTGGAAGAGGTCGGCTGCGAGCCGGCCGTCTTCGAAGCCTTCGAAGTAGCGCTCCAGCTTGCCCTCGACGCGGGCGATCTCGGCGCGCGTAGATCCGAGTTGCTCCTCCAGGTCGGGCCGTTCGCTTTCGGTGACCGCCGCGAGGTCTGCGAGTGCTCGCTCGATCACATCGCCGTCGCGGTACAGCTCGGCGAGCTGCGCGAGCACCGCGGCTTCGAGGCGGTCTTTGGGAAGCCGGTCGCCGTTGCATTTGGTGGGTCCATACTTGTAGCGGGTGGAGCAGGCGTAGTAGGTGTAGCGGGCGTTGCGCCCGTGCGCTGAGGTGCCGACGTAGGCGCGGCCGCAGTGGCCGCAGCGGACGAGACCGGAGAGGAGGAAGTCGCTGGGGTTGCCGCGGCGCAGCGATGCGTCCTCGCCGCGGCGTCGGAGGATCTCCTGCGCCTTCTCAAAGCTGTCGTCGTCGACCAGCGGTGCGTGCAGTCCGGGATGTGTTTCGCCGTTCCAGCGGACGAGGCCGCGGTAGGCGGGGTTGGCGAGGATCAGCTGTAGCGCGTTCGGCGACCAGCCTGTCTTGCGAGGTGAGGGTGCTGCTTCGGCGTCGAGGGTGCGCGCGATGGCGGTCGTGCCGAGCTTGCCCTCCGCGTAGAGGTCGAAGATGCGACGCACGACCGGCGCCTTCACTTTGTCCGGCACGAGCAGCTTGGTGTCTTTGTCGCGGGTGTACCCGTAGGGGGTGCGGCCGCTCATCCATTTGCCTTCGCGGACGCGGCGTTCCAGCCCGGCGGTGACGCGGTCGACGATGGTGGCGTGTTCGAACTCTGCGAACACGCCGAGCATCTGCAGCATCATCCGCCCGGCCGGTGAGCCGGTGTCGAACGGCTCCGTCGCTGACTTAAGGACGACGTCGAGCTGGTCGAGCTCTTCGCATAGGGCGGCGAGATGACGCACCTTGCGTGAGAGCCGGTCGACGCGATAGACCAAGAGCAGGTCGATGCGCCTCTTCTCGCGCGCGAGGTCGAGCGCGGCTTGGAGGCCTGGTCGGTCGAGGCTGGTTCCGGAGGCTTGGTCTTCGTAGGCGGCGACGATCCGCCAGTCCTCCATCGCCTCGCAGTAGCGCTCCAACCTTTCCCGCTGCGTCTTCAGCGAGGTGGGCTGGTGGTCCTCGTCGGTTGAGATTCGTTGGTAGAGACAGACCCGCATCATCGGCAACCTCCTTGTCGTCGTCGTTGCTCATGAGGCCATCGATCCCGGCGTACGTCAAGTCGCCGCGTGAGCGGCCGGATGTCGCATACGGGCCTTCCCCGGCCTGGTACTTGGACCTCGCCTGAATGCGACATGTGCGCCGCATGGTTATGCGGTTTCCGAGGCCACCTCGGCGAGGTGCCGGACCTGCTCACGTTCTCTCCTCCAGGGGGCCGTCGTGGGCGCCGGCTTGGAGCCGCGGCCGGTAGCTCTCCTCCCACGGGGCGAGGTCGCTCATGCCGCAGTAAGGGCAGCGGGAAGCGGGCCGACGAACGCGGCGCCCGTACTGATCGCGTGCGGACTCGTGGTTGGGGTAGGCGATCTCGTCGCAGCGGCGGCAGATCCGCAGTCGCTCGCGATCGATGATCGGGTGGAGCGCCGATGGTCCCTGTGCGAGCCGTGTCGTGAGGCCGAGCTGATGCTTCCGCGCCCGCGCTTCCTCGTCGCGGCAGTCGAGGTAGGCGACGCGCAAGCGTTCCTGTTCCCGGCATGTCTCCTGGTCGCGTCGCGCGGAGCTCTCGAGCCCCTCGACGGTGAAGGCGCTCAGCAGCCGGCCGTTGTCGAGGTCGCGCCCGAGCTGGCGCATCGTCGGTCCGGTCCCGTAGCGGCGGGAGAGCTCGTCCAGTCTTGCTCGCTGCCGGCGCCGGTAGATGTCGACGAGCAGCTCGACCGTGTCGAGGTCGCGAACCGTCGGTGGGACCGGTTCGGCGGTCGGTCGTGCCCTGAGGGGATCGTCGCCGAGCTGGCGAACGATCACCGCGAAGGCGGCTCGTTCGATCTCGCTCATGTCCTCCCGGGACGCGAGCAGCAGCTGCAGCGCCGCCGCCTCCGGCTCGTCGAACTGGTCGAAGTGACCGTGGAAGCGCACACGCTCCTCGCGCAGATGAGCACGCAGCGCCTCCGGGCGGGTGCGCAGCCGCTCGCGCTTCTCCTCACGCGCACGCTCCTCGGCTTCCTCTTTCGCACGACGGGCGTCGTATGCGACGCGCGCCTTGTTCAGGCAGTCGCCGAGGGTGAGGCCGCCGCCGGCGAGCGCGAGGTCGTCCCAGCAGGGCTCGGCGAGCATGCGCTCGGGTTCGCGCGCGTGCGCGCAGGCCGCGGCGGCGAACCATTCGAAGTAGTGGCGGCGGCTGTAGTAGTTGCCGCGCCCGTGCCTATCGAGCTGCCCACCGAGGATCTTCAGGAACGCGATCGCACGTGTCTCAGTGGTGGTGAGGAAGAGCAGGCAGGGACAGAACGGATGCTGCTCCGTCCAACAGGCGTGCGCGGCGTACGCGGCGTACGCGGATGCCTTCGTCTTCAGGCGGGCGTGGCTCATCGTCCCCAGGTCCAGCTCGACGAAGGCGAGCAGGCCGCGTCCACCGTCGTCGCGGAGGTGGATGAGGGCGTCGGGGGCGAGCGCCCGCTCGCGCCCGCCCGCCCGGAACAGCTCCCGCGCCTCACCCTCACGCCTGAACTCGTGCAGGCGCAGACCAACGGTCGGCGCCTCCACCTCCAGGAGCACGTACAGCTCGGAGAGTCGTTCGGCGTGGTGGAGGAACTGCGGGTTCGGCTCCGCCCGCTCCCCGCCGCGCGGGACCGGCTCGCCACGCACGAACGCATCCGACGCGCGGGTCGGCCAGTAGTGGAAGGGAGCGGATCCCTTATCGCGGTAGGGACGGCTACGACCGATGAGACCGAGCTTGGTCAGGCGTTCGGTGCGGTAGCGAAGCGTTCGTGCGGGTGTGTCGGCGAGCAGCCGTTCGAGCTGGGTTTGCGTCAGCACGCGCTGCTCGCAGAGCAGCGTGAGCAGACGCCGATCTGTATCGGTGACGGTCGCGAGTGCGTCGCGCCGGCTCAGCCGGCCGGCGTGCCCGCGGCCACCGCGCATGTGGAACTCGATCAGGACTGAACCTCCCTATACAGTCGGGCGCGCGCCATGCCGGCGAGGTCGGCGTGGCAGCGCGCGAGTGGGCGGACACTGGCTTGCCAGTCACGGCCGGACCGACTGGCAAAGAGAGGAGCGGCGTTCACGCCGCCCTCCGCAGCGAGATAGCCGAACGCTGCCGCCGCAGCGCAGCAGCGAACAGCGCGGTCAGAAGCTCGACCGCCTCCGCTTTCTGGGTAGCGGTGAGCGGCTCGACCCTCACCGGGCCAAGCCCGATCACACCGTCATCGATTGTCTTGGGGCGCAGCGGCAGCACCTTGCCGCCGCTGTCCTGCGCGTCGTGATCGTCCATCGGTTGTCGACGCGCCGGCAGAGGAGCAGAGCATCAACGCCCCAGCGGCGCACGCGGATACGCCCGCGGCTGAGAACGCCGTCGAGGGAAATGTCCCTCTACATAGAGAGGCCACTTTCGACCCCCAAAAATCACAGCCGGACCGGCAGCTCTTACGTACCTCTTACAGACGCTCGCGCTGTGTCGGATCCGCGTCGGCGCCGGGTCGGTGCCGTCCTCACCGTTACCCATGAATCTCCCATCGAGAGGTGACGCGCGGCAGAGGAGCCGGAGATCAACGCCCCCGCCGCCTCATGAATACACGGACAGCGGAAACGATCCCTCCATCTAAGGAATGCGCATCACGACCACCAGATCGGACAGGCCGCAGCAAAGACTTACGCGACGATAGGCCTCGAGCCCGCTGACGAGCTCGACTCAACTGTACGCGCGCGCTTCCTGCCGGCGCTGGCGGCGCTGCTAGCCGTCGCGGCCGACCGCGCCGCACTCGAGGCGGAGGCTCGAAACCGAGACCCTGCGCCGCAGTGACGCAGTGAAGACTGCGGTGTTGGCGTGCGGTCTCCCACGATCTCCGTTCGCCGCTGACCGCCATCCTCGCGAGCGCGGGCGCGCTTGCGAACGCCGAGCTCCAGCTCGAGGACGCAGCCCCGGTTGGCTGAGCTCGACGGCGGTCTGCCCGATCCTCGATCTCGTGCCCGGGCCACTCTGCTCGGCCATCGCCGACCTCAACCAGGTACACCTCACGCTCATTGCGGATCCCAATGGGGCACGCTCGGCGCGTTGTTCTGTTCGCTCGCCGGATCGACGACGACGACATCACAAACGACGACATAGGTCACCCTTCCGCAAAACGGGCGGGCCGCCTGGGCGGCGGCGGCCCGCCCGGGCAGCTCGCGAGCACGCATGCGAAGCTCATAAGTGGCTAGCCAGGCGCTCGGTCCGTCCGCGCGGGCAGCTGCGGTCGCCCCTAACCGGTCGTCGTAGGTGTGGCGGTCGTGGTCGGGGTCGTCACGGTGGTGGCGGGTTGGGTGGTCGTCGGCGCTGTCGTCGCGGGCGCGGTGGTCGCCGGCTGCGTCGTGGTCGCGCCCAGCGGTAGCCGCGGCGTGCAGGTGAAGGACCCAGAGAGGGCGGCTTCTCCATTCGTCGGGGGCGTGGGGTTCGCCGGCGAGACCTGCAGGGCGATCTCGTACGGTCCGCTTTGGCATCCGCCCTTCCACTCGCTCGTTGGGATGACGCCCGACCACGTTGAGAGCGCGACGGTTCCGGGAGGGCCGCTTGCCGGTGATGCGATGTCGGTCATCGGCACTTCCTCCTGGAAGACGACTTGGTTCACGGGTACGTCGTTGGTCGAGTAGTCCTGTCCCTGGACGACGTAAACGTTCGCGGTCCCGCCGAGCGTCGCGGCTTCGGCGGTCACCGCGATTGACGTCACCGCACCACTGCCGTCTCGCGTGAACGCGAGCTTAAGTGGCTCGTACGCCGGCGGGTGACCACTCGCCACCGGCTTCGCTCCGCTGAGCGCGCCGGTGAAGATCAGGCCTGAGGCGGCTGCTGCTCCCGCGACTGCGAGTGCAGGTAGCGCGTAACGCAGGCGAAGCGGCCCGACCGGCGCACGCCAACCGCTCCGCGGCGCCGGCTCGCGCGTGATCTCGCTGAGCAGGTGGTCCCTGCGTCTCTTCAGCTCACCGGGTTGCGGCTCGTGCAGTGCCGGGAACGGAAACTCGTCAGTCATACCGGTGCCTCCTCGGTCGTACTGTCACCCTGTTCATGCCCGTAGCCGCGATCGAGTTCCCGGAGCCGCGCCCGCGCACGCGAGAGGCGAGAACGCACCGTCCCAACGGGGACGTCGAGCGCCAGCGCCGCGTCCTCGTAGCTCAGCTCCATCCCAGCACAGAGAACGAACACGTCTTGCTCGCGGCGGGGGATCGCTCGAAGAGCATCGAGCGCCTCCCGAGCGTCCCGTTCGTGGTCGGCCCGCTCATCCGCGGCGACGGCGAAGTCCGGCTCCGGCTCGGGCGCCGGTAGTCGGCTCAGCGCAGCGGCGTAGCGGCGCTCCGCCCGGCGCTGATGCCGCAGGACATTCGTCGCAATGCCGTAGAGCCATGGGAGCACCTTGTCCGGCGGCAGTTCCTTATCCCGACTCCGCCACGCTTCGAGGAAGACAACGGAGAGCATGTCCTGCGCGGTCGTCGCATTTCCGATGCGCCGGAAGACGTAGTTGTAGATCCGCGGCGCGTGCCGGTCGAATAACGCACCGAACGCCCCGCCGTCGCCGGCACGCGATCGCGCCCAAAGTTCGGAGTCCGAGCGCCCCACATCCGTGGTATGCCCGGAGCCCCGTGGCGAGTTCCCGCTGATCGTCACGACCAGACCAATTCTGCATTGACTGGGGCCGATGCAGGAGGATCCCACGCCCGGAGGCGCGCCCCGCTCTGAGGCCCGTGGCCAAGTGACGTCCCCAAGCGCCGGCCCACGGCGCGCGTCGGTAGCTGAGCAGTCAACCTTCTCATTAGGAAGCGGCGGAGAACGGAGCGGAGACGGAGTCGGCGAGATCGTGAGTCACGCTACGCGCGGAGACCCTTGACGGATGGCATTCGTCCGTGAGATTGTTGCGACGATGAAGTTCAGGCTTTGTGTGCTGGCTTTGGCTGCCGGTCTCTCCGCGATAGTCGTCGGAGTGGCTTCTTCCCAGGTCGCCACTGCCTGCAGCCTGCAGGCGGGAAATTACTGGGGCACAGCGGCCTGGTACAACACCGCCAACGACCAGCAGGGTGGCAGCATTGACACCACGGTCTCCCCGGTCGGCGTTTCGGGCGCCTCGAATGGCAGCCATATCAACCAGACGCTCTGGGTCGGAACTGCTGGGTCAACAAACACATACACATACTGGGTCGAACTTGGCTACATCAAGAGCCTCGACTGCTCAACGAACCTCGAGTACTACTGGGCAGACTACCGCCATGACGCTTGCGTCTTTGGGACCGAGGACTGCTTTAAGACGCACCTCATCACATCGTTCACGCCCGTGGTTGGCAATACCTACAGGCTTTGGATCGTCAACGTCGGTTCCACCACATGGAACGTCAACATCAACGGGACAAACGTGGGGCAGTCGACAGACAATGCCGCCGGCTCCCACGCCATGGAAACCGGCGTGGAGACGACGACGACGAGTAACTACCTTCCCAGCGGCGACTCCGACAACATGTCGAACAAGGTCAACGGATCCTGGACGAACAATTGGGGCAGCGGGACTTTCCTGCGCTCGACCGCTAAGCCGTGCACACACGCTGATTGGGCGACTGGGCAAGCGCTCGAGCATCTCATTGACGGGATCTACGGCTGCTGAGAGAGGGACCGATGCGAAGGCTTCTGAGGAGTAAGGGATTTTTCGCCGTGGGGACGATCGTCCTCGCCGTTGGCGGGACGTTCGGCGCGACACGCCTGGTTTCCTCGGCGAGCGCCGGCGTACCCCCGAGCCAGCTCGACCAGATCGCGCTGGCGGCGGCTGCCGAGTACGGCGAGCAGGCGCCATCAGCCATCACCTACGTTGCGACCACCCGGCAGGAGGCCAATACGGCCGATTTCGGCGGCGTGGTCGATTCCAATCAGCCCTCCTACCTGATCGTTGAGCACGGGCACTTCTCTGACCCGGCTGCCCTTCCCCCGGGCAGCACGGCTGCCCCGCCGTCTGGGTCGGTATTGACGCTCGTCGTCGACGCGCAGACCGGCCAGATCCTCGACACCGGCATCATGAGCGGCGAGCCGAATATGGCGAGCCTGGGCGCGGTTCAAGCACTCTCGGGCTAACCGGGCGGATCCCCGACTGCCGGCAAGGTCACCCAGCGCGCCGGAGTTCGCGCGGACCCGCTCCTCCAACGGCAGCGCGCTGCGAGTTCTCGAGCAACTCCTCCTCGTTGAAGGCTGGCCCACTCGACAACGAGTGCGAGCGCCCGTCGCGGGAGCGAGCCGACGATCACTTCTCCCGTGAAGTCCAGCGACGCCGCCTGACCGGCGTGCCGGGCGTGGAAGTGCGGTCGGGCGTGCGCACCTTCGTTCCGGTACATCCGGATCGTGATCCCGTAGAAGGCGCTGATCCGTGGCAACGCTGGAACGCTACGGATGGAGGGTGACGTCGCGATCAGAGCGCTAGTGGTGCCGCGACCACGTCGCCGGCGAGGCGGTTCGCGCAATGCTCGGTTCGGCCCATCAAGAAAAGCCCCGCTTAGGCGGGGTTTCTGTTTCCCACATAGGCATCAGTAGCGTCCCGGCTCGTGGTGTACGAGCTGGTTGAGGTCTTCTCCGCCGTAGCTGTGGAGCGCGAGCCGTAGGCGAGCGCGGAGCAGCTGCGGCGGGTCCGGGTGATGGCTGACCACCGCGTCATCCTCGCGAGGTCCTGTCGAGACACTCAGCGAGGAGGAGCACGGTGGTCGAGCACACGATGGACATGTCGAGCTGGCTGCGCAAGCAGCTGGAGGAGGCAAGCCCGGACCTGTTGCGGGCGATGGTGAAGGACTTCGCCGAGGCGTTGATGAGCGTCGACGCGGACGCCGTCTGCGGCGCCGATTACGGCGAGCGGAGCCCGGAGCGGGTCAACCGCAGAAACGGCTACCGCGAGCGCGACTGGGACACGCGCGTGGGGTCGATCGAGCTCGCGGTGCCGAAGCTGCGCGAGGGCAGCTATTTCCCCGACTGGCTGCTGCAGCCGCGCCGGCGTGCCGAGCAAGCCTTTGTGTCGGTGATCGCGGACGCCTACCTCGCCGGCGTCTCGACCCGACGAGTGGAGAAGCTCGTGCAGCAACTCGGGGTCGAGCGGATGTCGAAGAGCCAGGTCTCCCGGCTGGCGAAGTCCCCTTGACGCGATCGTCGAGGACTTCCGCACGCGCCCGCTCGACGGCGCTCCGTACGCATACGTCACCTTCGACGCGCTCCAGGTGAAGTGCCGCGAAGGAGGGCGCACGGTCAACGTCTGTGTCGTGCACGCGGTCGGCGTCAACCGGGACGGCTTCCGCGAATCGCTCGGCCTCGACGTCGTCACCAGCGAGGACGGGGCCGCCTGGCTCGCCTTCCTGCGCTCGCTCGTCGCACGCGGGCTCAGCGGCGTCCGGCTGGTGACCAGCGACGCGCATCCCGGCCTGGTCGACGCGATCGCTGCCACGCTGTCCGGCGCGGCCTGGCAGCGCTGCCGCACGCACGCGATGCGCAACCTGCTCACCCGCGTCCCCAAGAGCGCGCAGAGCTTCGTCGCGACGATGGTGCGGACGATCTTCGCGCAGCCCGACGCCGACATGGTCCGCGAGCAACACCGGCGGATCGTCGACCACCTCGCCCGCGCTTCCCCGAAGCCGCGGCCCTGCTCGAGGAGGCAGAGACTGATCTGCTCGCCTTCACCGTGTTTCCGAAGGAGCACTGGCGGCAGCTCTGGTCGAACAACTCGCTCGAGCGGCTCAACAAAGAGATCCGCCGCCGCACCGATGTCGTCGGCATCTTCCCCGACCGCGCCGCCGTCATCCGCCTCGTCGGTGCCGTCCTCGCCGAACAGAACGACGAGTGGGCAGTCGCCAGCCGCCGCTACCTCAGCATCGAGTCGCTCGCGAAAGCACTCGCCGACCCCGCCGACGAGCACGAGGAGGTGACCGCCATCCCAGCGGCCGCGTAGACGTCAAGCGAGGATGACGCGATCAGCCTCGTACACCACTTGACGGGACGTGGCCGTCGTCTCCTTCGAGCGTCGACAGTCATCTCGCTCCCGCCCGCTGGGGGCGTGTCTTGACCTACCAGCTAGGCCGGTGTACGATCTTTGTCGCATCTGCTCAGGCGAGTTAAGGACGTGCCATGTGGGGTCTGAGCGCAGACGTGTTTCGCTTCGTTCTCGGCCTGATCTTTATCGGGGCAGGAGTTCAGAAGGCGCTCGATCCAGCCGCGTTCCGAGATGCCGTTCGCCGCTACGAAATAGTCCCGGCAGCGTTGATCACGGAGGCTTCTGCCGCCGTGGTTGCGACGGAACTCGCACTCGGCGGGCTCCTTCTTGCAGGCCTGTGGCCCCGCGCGATGGTTGCATCCGGCGCAGCGGTCCTCGGTTCGTTCACAGTCCTCATTAGCTTCGAGTTGGTCACCGGGCGACGGATTCCCTGTGGCTGTTTTGGTGGGTCAGGCCGGATGCTGTCGAGGGCGGTGGCTATCGAAGACGGCCTGCTCGCGCTTGCGGCGAGCGTGTACGCGTTGGCGGGCGACTACCCGGCGGGCGGGGGCTTCCGTGACTATGGCCTTCCGGCGCTCATGATCGCGGCGGCACTCTTGCTCTCATATCAACTCCTAAGTGCTTCCGAGACCAGCAGCATCTTTAGGACTCTTATCCGTACCCTGGAAGGCGGAACAAGCACGTAATGCCACTTCCATGGGTTGTTGCGTACGTCGTGTTGGCGGCGTTGACCCTGAGTACCGGCGTGGTATGCGTCGGGCTCATGCGTCGACTCTCGCCGCTCTTCGATGCTCTAACTGCTGGTGCGTCGCTGAGGCCACCTGATCCGGAGACGCCCCCGGGCGGGCTTTCAGTTGGAGCAGCGATTCCGCCGTTCGTCGCTCACGAGGTGAGTCGAGGACGACTGCCGCTTGAACGCGTTTGCGAGGAAGGCGACGTGGTCCTGCTCGCGCGCGGCGGATGCAGTCCCTGCCAGACCGTACTCACATCTCTCGCGGACTCGGCGGACTCATGGATTCATGAACGCGTTGTCGTGGTCGTGCCCAGCGGCGACGATCTGAGCACACTCGGGCTCCGCGACTCTCCTATCCGAGTGGCAACAGACGAATCCGACTCCACGTTTTCAGCCTTCGCAACGAGCGCTACCCCTTACGCGTTCGCCGTCGGTCGGGACGGACGCGTTCTCGCGAGAGCCATCCCTACCTCAGTCGTGGATCTCCGACTGCTCGTCGAGATGGTTGCGGATCGGGACGAGGGCCTCACATTTGCGGCAGCCAATCGCTCGTGAACGCGTCGATCGGAGGGAAGATGACAGTTCAAACCAAGACTAGCCGCCTTCATTTCCTGCGTCAGCTGGGGGTAACGTTCGCGACCGGCATCGGTGTGGCCGCATTCTTCGACAGACGCGCCTTTGCTGGCGTCGGAACTTCGACCACGACGGCAGCAAATCGTTGGCCGCCGATCTCGAACCCCCCGGGTGGACAGCCAGACGTCATTCCCTACTGCTGCCTTGACAACACGGACTGTATCGGTACGTGCCCGCCGGGAACGTACCTCTTCTACTGCAGCTGTCCCACGCCGTATTGCACGTGCCACAAAAACACCCCTTGCTATCGAGCACCGTGCTAAGGCTAGCCAGCGCCATCGCCGCGGTAATCGCTATTGCGCTCCTTACAGGACGATTTGCAGGTGCGGAGGTGACGCACGCGGGCAAATCCGTGACGCCGAAGACGACACTCGACCGAAGCTACCAGTGCACGACCCATGGGGACCGCTCTGTGTTCCTTTGGGTGTGGCCGGACGGGAGCGGCAATCCCCCCTATCCACCGGCAGCGGCACAGCTTTTGACCGGCACACCAGCAATCCAGACGACCCTCTACTTCTTCGACTCGGTCCATCAGAATCCGATGGTCGACGGAAACCGCTGTAGCCCTCTGACGAAGACACCCGCGTTCTCGCACAAAGGGCTCGCTTCCCAAGGCACGGTGGAAGCGCCTGATTCCAGCGGCTTGCGCCTGCAGTGTGGTGCGCGTCATTGGAAGAAGGTCGACCTCCGCATCCGAATACAGCTCAGTGGGAAGCTGCCGCGGACCGCGAGGATGGAGCTGCTGGCTCGCGTGCGCAAGGGGTCGAAGCGGCTCGCCTACGTCATGTGGAGCCCGCGCAAGGTCACGGCGTTCGCCGTCAGAGCTTGCGGCGGCTAGGCCGTCTGTTTGGGCTCGAAGCTCCTCCGTAGCGCGTTCTCCTTGACACAAAGCCAGGCTCTGCCTAGTCGGGATGGCCGAGTTCCGCGTTTCAGCTCCTCCGCCCTTCGGTTCCTGCTGTCTCTTCGCCGACGCGCAGGATCCCTGTTAGTGCTTTGAGCGGGATGCTTGCCTTCGTGGCGCGGCGGGCGGTGCTCGGTGTCCTCGTCCTGTGGGTGCTGTCGCTGGTCAGCTTCTGCGCTCTTGCGTCGCAGGACGTGACGCTGGAGGGGCAGCCGTTGCTGCCGGAGTATTGGACGTGGCTGAAGGGGGTCTTCACGGGACGCAGCGTCGCCCTGGTCAGGCAGCCGACGTTCTCGAGGCTCAACCCGCTCTCCGGGCCGACCCTCCTTGACGCGCTCGGCCACACTGCAGCCCTTCTCTTTCTGGCCTTGGTGCTCGTGGTGGTGTTCGGGGTCGGTCTCGCGCTCGTCGCGACCGTCTGGCGTGGCTCGATTGTCGATGTCGTGTTGCGGGGACTCTCGTATCTGGCTTGGGGTGTGCCGGCGTTTCTGCTCGCGTTGCTCGTGCAGAAGCTGTTGTTCAGCTTTGGCAACGAATATGGGTGGGGGCCGTTTCCGCTCGCGGGATGGCCCGGGTCGTGCCCGCCCGCGCTGGGGCTGGACGCCGGCGTGCTGCAGGGCTGTCCGGCCGCGGGGAGTGGTCTCTCCTATGTCGGGAACGTGTTCCGTTATCTCACCCTGCCCGCGGTGACGCTGGCAGTGGGGTTCATCGCTCTGCAGGCCCGTTACTTGCGCGCGGCGCTGCTGGAGACGCTCGATGCCCCGTTCGTCGTGACCGCGCGCGCGAAGGGCCTATCCGAGCGAGCGGTGGTGCTCCGTCATGCGTTGCGGGTCTCGCTGCCGACCTTCGTCGCCGTCGTTTTGTCGGACTTCGGCATGATCTTCGGCGCGGCGCTCGCCGTCGACTGGGTTTTCGCGCTGAACGGGCTTGGCACCGTGTTCGTGTCAGACTTTCCCGGGCCGCAAACCCAGAGCCCCTTCGCGGCCACCTACTCGGTGCAGACCGTCGTCCTGATCGCGGCCACGATCGTGCTGGTCACGTCGTTTCTCGCCGAGGTGGTGCTTGCCTGGCTCGATCCGCGGATGCGGACTGCGGTGTGAGCGCGACAGCCGACCGGCCGCGCGCCAGGTCGTCCGTCAGCGAGATGCAGCCGCACGGGCCTGGCTTTTGGCGGCGCGCGCTGCGACGGCTTGCCCGCCAGCCGGTGACCCTGGCGGCCCTGACGATCCTGGTGGCCGTCCTCGCGGCGGGAGCGTTCGCGCACGAGCTCGCTCCGCATGGATGGAACACGATCAACCTCTCGACGCGCTGGATAAACCACCCGCCCACATTCGCGAACAACAACGTCTTCGGTACCGACAACCTCGGCCGCAGCATCCTCGTCCGGACGCTGTGGGGACTCCACTTCAGTGAGCAGGTGGCGGTCGTCGGGGCGTTGCTCGGCACCACGATCGGGCTGCTGGTGGGCGTGCTAGCTGGCTACTACGGGGGGCTGCACGACGCGGCTCTGATGCGGTTCGCCGATCTCGTCAGCGGCCTCCCGGTGATCATCCTGATGCTCGTCGCCTTCGCGTTCTTCCAGCCGGTGACGATCTGGGAGGCCACATTAATCTTCGCGTTCTCGCTCTGGGTGCTAGTCGCCCGCGTCGTCCGGGCCAGGATCGCGTCGCTCCGCTCAGAGGAGTTCGTCGAGGCCGCGCGAGCGCTCGGGGCCTCGGATATACGGATCCTCGTGCGCCACGTGCTCCCGAACGCGTCCGGCGTCATCGTGGTGGCGTTCACCTCGCTGCTCGGGCAGATCGTAATCATCGACGCGACGGTGGAGTTCCTCGGCTTCGGCATCTCCTCGGGTCTGCGGCCCACCCTCGGCAACCTGATCGCCGATTCGAGCTCGACCGGGATCGGCATTTTCAACGCGGTCTCGCTCGGCTGGTGGACATGGGGCGCTCCCGCGGCCGTGCTCGTGCTCATCCTCGTCTCAATCAACCTCGTCGGCGACGGCCTCGAAGCCGCGCTCGACCCGCGACGCCAACCGGCGTAGCCGCAGTTGCGAGGACGCTGAGTTGGGCGCAGTCCTCACACCTGAGGACGAAGGCCGCGACCACGGCAAATCTCGTCGAGCTGGCAAAGGACGACCCGACCCTCCACCGCGCACGACGCGCTGCTGCGACAGTTCGACGCCGGACACCAGACCGCCGCCGTCGAATGGGAAGAGATCGACTACCTCCTGCACACGTCGGCGCTCACCTAAGGAGGCGGCTTCACGACATCGAGGCATCGAAGCAGACCTAGCCGCCGCACCACGATAGGCTCACCGCGCGGTGGCCACGACTCGAGGAGCGGCCTTCAAGCGGCTGAGAGCGGCTCCGCGCGGATTAGCGTTTGGTTTGCGCACCGAGTAGTTCCGTCCATTTCCCTCGCGTTTCCCTGAGCGCCCGCAAACCGCTTGTTCAAGCCGTTTCTGCAGGCCGGGCGCAAAACGGCAACAGCGTCAACCCGGTTAGGATCTGAGGCCTAGTCCATCGCGGTTCGGGAGACAACGACTTCCTGCCCGCATCGTGCCTACGACGGAGGTGGTCTGTTGTGAGCGAGACTCCGGAAGAGCCCACCACCCCAGGTTTGGCTGAGCCCGCCGCCCAGCCGGACGCGGTCGTCCAACCGCCTCTGCCGGCGGCCTCGGCGCGTGCGCAGGGGCCTATCGGGAAGCCGCGCGGCATCCTGTTCGTGATCGTTCTGTCGATCGTGACGCTCGGCATCTACCACCTGTACTGGTACTACAAGAACTTCGAGGAGATGAAGCGCCACACCGGCAACGGCATCGGCGGCATCCTCGGCCTGCTCATCGCGATCATCTTCAACCCGATCAACTGGTTTGTCATGCCGTCGGAGATCGGGAGCATGTATCGCAGCGACGCGCGAGAGGCGCCCATGACCGGCTGGACAGGGCTGTGGATCCTCTTGCCGCTCCTGGGCTGGTTCGTCTGGACGATCAAGACCCAGGGTGCTCTCAACCGCTACTGGCGAAGTAAGGCACCTTCGAGCTAAAGGGCCACAGCCGATAGGCGCCCAACCACCAGGGGTCGCAGCGAGGTCACTGGTTCGAGCTAGTGAGTCGATCTCGCGGTACACGCTGCAAGATGTGCCAAGCGCGTCTTGAGTTCTGCGCGTTGCGCGTCAGGAGCGGAGGAGGAAGCGCTCGTATACGCGGTCGCGCAGACGCGTGGGGAGCCGCTCGACGCGTGCCCGCCGCTGCGCGTCGCGTCCGACCACATACCGCGCCTTCGGCTGCTGTCCCGTTAATGCACGCTCGATGACGATCGCGACCTTGTCCGCCGGCTCGGCGCGCCGTCCCGCAGCGGCCGCTGCGTTCCGGAAGGCTGCCATGCGCTCTCCGTAGAGCTCGCCCAGCTCTTCTGGCATCTCCGCCGCAAGTTGCTGGAATAGCTCGCCACCCTTGCGCCAGATCGGGGTTGCGATCGTTCCCGGCTCGACGACCGTCACTGTGATTCCGAACGGTCTCAGCTCGACCCGCAGCGCGTCCGTGACGGCTTCGACGGCGTGCTTCGATGCCGCGTAGGCCCCGAGGAAGGGCAGCGAGCTGCGCCCGGCTATCGAGCCGACGTTCACGATTCGTCCGCGCGCCGAGCGGAGGTTGGGCAGTAACGCCTGCGTGATGGCGACCTGTCCGACGAGGTTCACCTCGAGCTGGCGTCTGAACTGGTCGAGAGGGAGGAACTCGAGCGGCATCGCGAGCGCCGTCCCAGCGTTGTTGACGAGTCCGTGCAGCGGCTCGTCCCCAAGCCCTTCGGCCGTGGCGGCAATCGTCGCGGGCTCGGTGACGTCGATCGTCACCGAGCCCGCTCCCCGCCCGCTGCGCGCAGGCGCTCCGCGTCGGCGCTCGCCCGAACGCCGGCCAGCACGCGCCAGCCGGCCCTGGCGAGTCGAAGCGCGGTTGCCTCGCCGATTCCGGAGGAGGCTCCGGTCACGAGGACGCAGCGCGTCGTGGCGGTCACCCGGCGAGGAACGTGCGGTCCAGGTCGCGGGCGGCCCTGCCGCCGAGCAGCGCAAGAGTGATGTCGGTCTCGGCAAGCAGCTGCCTGAGCACTGCCTCGACGCCCGCCTGGCCGCCTGCGGCGAGCCCGTATGCGTAGGGGCGGCCTACCAGCACCGCGTCGGCGCCCAGCGCCATTGCCTTGAGGACGTCGGTGCCTGTCCGGATCCCACCGTCGACGAGTAGGGTCGCGTCGTTGCCGAGCGCCTCGCGCACCTCGATGTACGCGTCGAGCGCTGCGACGGCGCCGTCGACCTGGCGACCGCCATGGTTCGACACGATGATCCCATCGACGCCGCAGTCGCGGGCACGGGCAGCGTCCTCCGCCGTGAGCACGCCCTTGACGAGCAGCGGCAGCTCGACCTGCCCGCGCAGCCATTCGAGGTCGTCCCAGGTGAGGCCGAGGTTGGGGAAGGTCATGAGCATGGTCGCCGCCGCGGTCCGAATGTCCTCCTCCGGCGGCTTCTCGAGGCGCGGGAGAAAGACCGGGTCGGTGAAGTACTGCGCGCAGCCCTGGCCGCTGAGGAAGGGGAGGTAGCTCCGGGCGAGGTCGCGCGGGCGCCAACCAAGGATCAGTGTGTCGAGGGTCAGGACGATCGCCCCGAAGCCGGCGTTGGCGGCGCGGTCGACGAAGCTCGTGGCGACGTCGCGGTCGTTGATCCAGTAGAGCTGGAACCAGCGCGGGGCGTCGCCCATCGCCTCGGCGATCTCCTCGATCGAGTGCGAGGCGGCGCTCGAGAGGATGAACGGGACGCCCGCGGCAGCGGCGGCACGCGCGCAGGCGAGCTCGCCCTCCGGATGCGCGATGCTGAGGACGCCGATCGGCGCCAGAAGGAAGGGCGCGGCCGAGCGCGTGCCGAGTATGTCGACTGTCAGATCGCGCTGCTTGTTGCCGGTCAGCATCCGCGGCCGTAGCCGACGCCGCTCGAACGCCTCGCGGTTCGCCCGCATCGTCAGCTCCTCGCCCGCCCCCCCGGCGATGTACCCGAACGCCTCGGGCTCGAGCGCTGCCTCGGCGCGAGTCTCCCATTCGGCCGGCGTGATCGGCCATTCGGCCCCGCCGGTGTAGATCGCGTTCTGGACGACCGTGCCGTCGAAGCTCACGGGTCGGCGACCTTGACGAGGAGCTTGCCGCGATTCTCGCCGTTCAACAGGCCGATGAACGCGCGCGGGGCCCTGTCCAGCCCCTCTACTACATCCTCCCGGTAACGAAGGCGGCCCTCGCGTAACCACGCCGTGAGCCGCACGAGCGCCGGCTCGAACAGGTGGGCGAAGTCGGGGACCAGGAAGCCCTCCATTCGCACCCGCCGCACGATCATGAAACTGAGGCTACTGGGGCCGCCTTGCGGCGGCACCTGGTTGTACTCGGAGATCTGACCGCAGATCGCGACGCGCGCCTTCTGCGCCAGCCGCCTGTGCACGGCGGCCGAGATCTCGCCGCCGACGTTGTCGAAGTACACGTTCACGCCGTCGGGGCATGTCCGCTCGAGCGCCTCGCCGACGGCTTCCGCTTTGTAGTCGATCCCTGCGTCGTAGCCGTATAGCTCCAAAAGGTCGTCGACCTTCTCAGGCGAACCGGCGAGACCAACCGCACGGCAGCCTGCGATCCGCGCCAGCTGCCCGACGATCTGGCCGACCGCGCCTGAGGCGGCAGAGACGACGACCGTATCGCCCGGCAGCGGCCGGCACACCTCGAACAAGCCGAAGTACGCGGTCAGGCCCGTCATCCCCAGCACGTGAAGCGCCGTCGAGATCGGAGCGACTTCCGAGTCGACCCGGCGGAGGTGATGCGCAGGCGCTGCGGCGAACTCCTGCCAGCCGAACGGCCCGACCACCATTTCGCCGGCAGCGAAGCGTCGGGAGCGGCTCTCGACCACCTCGCCGACACCCTGCCCCGTCATCACCTCGCCGAGCTCGACGGGCCGCGCGTACGAAGGCGCCTCACTCATACGGCCCCGCATGTACGGGTCGAGCGAGAGCCAAAGGGCTCGAACCAGCACCTCGTCGTCGCCTGGCTCCGGCGGCGCCGACTCGACAAACGCAAAGTCCGACTCCTTCGGCTCGCCGACCGGACGCGAAACGAGCGTCACCTGGAGGTTCCGCGCCATCGAGGCGATCCTACGCCGACACCTATCGCTGCGAAGGCGGCCTCGCTCACGAGCTCGCAGCCGGCTGGTTCCGGTAGCCGGTCGGTAGACGGCAACCGACGCTGCGGCGAACCGGACCGCTTGCGGGCCACAATGGGAGCTTCATGCCGGACTGGCTTCCTCCGTTTCTGACCGCGGTGCTGACGATCTTGCTCCTCAACCTCGCGCTCCTCGAGCGGCGCCGACGGACACACCGTCGGAGCTGGGACAAGCGGCTTCTGCGCGAGCTCCGCGCCTGGGATGGTCGACTACCCAACGAATTCGACCGGCCCCGACGGCGGCCCCGGTGACAGGGTTGCCCCGGCCGCTGGCTGGCCGCCCGTGGATCGGCGGCGCGACCCTGGGTAGACTGGGACTGTGAGGCGCCCGGTTGCGCTCGTGATGCTTCTGTCGGCTCTGGCGCTCGTCGCTGCGGGCTGTGGTGGCGGCGGTAATTCCGACAAGAAGGCGAACGAGGCCTACGCGAGCGGTGTCTGCACAGCCCTTGGGAGCTGGACGACCGAGGTCAAGAGCCTTGCGACCGTCCCCAGCGGCGGGATCACGAAAGCTGCGGTCGACGCAAAGCTGAGTCAATTCGAGACCGCCACCAGGACGCTCATCTCGCAGATCAAGGCAGTGCCGCCACCGAACACCTCTGAGGGGCAGACGGCGAAGAAGCAGATCGACCAGCTGGCAACGCAGGTTCAAGCAACGAGCGCGGCGGTGAAGTCGGCTGCTTCGAAGCTTCCCGCGAATGCGACCGTTGCGCAGATCGTGTCGGAGCTGTCGAAGCTAGTGCCGCAGTTCCAGACACTCAAGAGCACCGCGCAATCGACAGTCAAAACGATTCAGAGCGCCGGCGGGTCACTCGCGTCTGCATTCAAGAGCGAGAGAGCCTGCAAACAGCTCGGCTGACCGTCACTAGCCGACCAGATCCCCGGCGCGAGAGTACGTGTTCGTCTTACCTAGGGCTCGGTCGATGCCGATCCTCGGGCTAGGCCTGTCGACGGGTTGTCGGTGGAACGGGTGTCAGGCGTGAGGACTCGTCCGTGCCTGCGCCCCTTGCTGTTCGAGCATGGAGAGCGCCTCTCACCTGACCCGTTCAGGTGGGTATCACCAGGGCAAGTAGCTGGGGTCACTCATGACCCTAGTGCAGGGCTTTCGAAGCACGCGATCGGCGCTTGTCCATCTCCTCGTGTGGGCCGTTACCGCTGTGGATGCGCACGACCGATGCTTCGTTGCCCAGACGGGCTGCTCGCGCGGCCTCTCGCGAGCTGCCGAGAAGGTGCTGATCGCTCAGGCTCCGATCGCCTTGGCGATTGCCGCGGCGAGCAACCGGTGTCCGGCCGGAGACGGGTGGATGTTGCACGAACCGTCGGGCAGCTTGATGAGTAGTCCGGCGGCACACGGGTCGCCGCCGAACGCGAGCGACGGCCCCTCGAATGCAGTGAACCCGTCCGCGACGATCCCGCCGTTCGCAGTCGTAACGGCCGCGATCACCGAGTTGAGGAACTGGGCGCTTGCCACCGCGGTCGGGTCGCTGTAGCTCAACGAGTAGTACGTCAGCGCGACGATCGGACCGTCGTACGCGGCGGCGACTCGGAGGTCGTGGAAGACCGTGCCGAGATTCGTTGTGATCTCGTTCGCCACACCGGCGAGTTCGAGTGGCGAGCTGCATTGATCTGGCGTTGTCTCCTGGCAGAGGAAGGCATCGTTGGCGCCGATGTCGATCGTGATGAGGCGCGTGTGGTGGTGCGCTGCGAGGTAATGGAGCGCGTAGTCCATCTGCGTTCGGTGGTACTGGGCATGCAGCGGATAGAGCGTCGAGTAGCCGACCGGCGAGCCAGGCGAGTTCTCGCAGCCGTTGCTCTGTGCGCCGGCGAAGAGCATGCTCGCCGTCGTCTCACCCGGACATGCCGCGTTCGTGACGCGTTCGTTCAGCTGCTGGGCGAGGTACTCGGGGTAGCCGACGAATGAATGCGCAACGAGGTAGTCGGGCGCAGGAACGGCGTTCGGAGGCACGTACCCGAATGCAACTGAATCACCGAGCGCGAGATAGGTGCCGTTCGCGTCAGAGCCGTTGACAGGATTGGCGGACGTTGCCCCAGCGCCGACGGCCGCGACGACTGCGACCACGAATACGGCGGTGATCAGGGCGAGGACTCGCCGAACGGCGGTGGGCGTAGCGTGCATTTGCTATCCCCCTAACAGGGTGGGCCGCCGCCTGCCAGACGCGGCGGGAATCGCAGAGGCAGCCCTTCCATACCCCGTCGAACCGCCAGTCAATCACTCCGGCCCGGCCGCCGGGCTGATCGGGCAGCCCACGGTGGACGGCGGAGCGAGGTGCCGCGTCCGAGACGGAGTAGCCAACGATTCTTGGGCGCTCCACTTTCATCCGTAGGTCGTAGCTGGGAGTCACTGGTTCGAGCCCGGTACCGCCCACCTTACGAGGTATTGGCGAACCGCCGCCGGAATCCTGTAGGTGGGGATGATCCGGCGGCGGTCGTGTACGCGGATCTCTTTGACGAGCAGGCGTAGGAGCTCCTTGGCCTGTTCGGGGCTCTCGCCGGCGAGGATCTCGCCGAGTTGGTCGGCGAGGCCGCTGAGGGCGGCGGTCTCGGGCCGCGTGTGCGCCTGCGCGTCGACGCTGTGGGCGAGGTCGGCTTCGTGCTCGCACAGGGTCTCCAGCCGGGCGCGGTGGCCGCGGACGCGGTCCTGGCAGTCGGCGGGTGAGAGGTTGCCGTCTTCGAAGGCCTCGAAGTAGCGCTCGAGCTTCGCCTCCAGCCGTGCAATCTCGGCCCGGGTTGAGGCGAGCTGCTCTTCGATCCGCGGCCGTACGCTCTCGACGTGCTCGGCTGCATCGGCGAGTGCGTTCTCGATGACGCGGCCGTCTCGGTAGAGATCAGCGAGCTGGGTGAGCACGGCGGATTCGAGACGGCCCTTCGGGAGCCGGTCGCCGTTGCACTTGCTCGGCCCGTACTTGTAGCGAGTCGAGCAGGCGTAGTACGTGTAGCGGCCGTTGCGTCCGTGCGCCGAAGTGCCGACGTAGGCGCGGCCGCAGTGGTGGCAGCGCACCAGCCCGGAGAGCAGGAAGTCGCTCGGGTTGCCGCGCCGCAGGGATGCGTCGTCGCCGCGGCGGCGGAGGATCTCCTGCGCTTGTTCGAACTTCTCCTCGTCGACGAGCGGCTCGTGCAAGCCGGGATGCGTTTCGCCGTTCCAGCGGACGAGTCTGCGGTAGGCGGGGTTGGCGAGGATCAGCTGGAGCGCGTTGGGCGACCAGCCTTGCTTGCGCGGCGGCGGTGCGCCTTCGCCGTCGAGCACCCGAGCGATCGCCGTCGTGCCGAGCTTGCCCTCGGCGTACAGATGGAAGATGCGCCGCACGACCGGTGCCTTCACCAGGTCCGGCACGAGTAGCCCGTTCTCGCGTGTGTAGCCGTACGGCGTGCGGCCGCTCATCCATTTGCCTTCGCGGACGCGGCGTTCAAGTCCGGCGGTGACGCGATCGACGATGGTGGCGTGTTCGAACTCGGCAAAGACGCCAAGCATCTGCAGCATCATCCGCCCCGCCGGGGAGCCGGTGTCAAACGGCTCGGTAGCCGACTTCAGCACGACGCCGAGCTGGTCGAGTTCCTCGCACAGCCCGGCGAGCTGCCGTACCTTCCTCGACAGTCGGTCGACGCGGTAGACGAGCAGCAGGTCGATCCGCTTCTCGCGCGCAAGGTCGAGCGCCTGCTGCAAGCCGGGACGGTCGAGGCTGGTGCCGGAGGCTTGGTCTTCGTAGGCGGCGACGATTCGCCAGTCCTCCATCGCCTCGCAGTAGCGCTCCAGCCGCTCCCGCTGCGTCTTTAGCGACGTGGGCTCGTGGTCTTCGTCGGTCGAGATCCGCTGGTAGAGACAGACCCGCATCAGGTGCGACCCCCTCCGTTGGCGTGGTCGTCCATGAGGCCATCGATCCCGGCGAACGTCAAGTCGGTCGCGCCCCTCCGAGGATCGAGTGCGCCCATCCGGGCGCGCTCGTCCACGCCGTCGGCAAGCGCGGCGTACGCCGCGCGGCCAGCAGCTCGGCCACGAACAGCACAACTTCTTCTCTCTGCCACCTTGTCGGGGGCTCTACGAGGACGCGAAATCGCCCACTGTGCACGCGCTTTCCAGACCTTGAGGGGATCCGGTCCGGACCGGCCGACAGAACGGACTACAGAACGGCCCCCAGAACGGACGCCAGAACGGCCCATGCCCTCCAGCCGTAGAAGCAGAACCGTCATGCCGCCCGCCTAAACGACCGTTGCCGCCGAAGTGCGGCGGCGAACAGGGCGGTCAGCAGCTCGATCGCCTGCGCTTCCTGAGCAGCGGTAAGCGGCTCGACCCTCGCCGGGCCGAGCCTGATCTCACCGTCATCGATTGTCTTGGGTCGCAGCGGCACAACGTTGCCGCCGCCGTGCAGCGCGTCGTGATCGTCCATCGGTTGTCGACGCGCCAGCAGAGGAGCCAGACATCAACGGCGCACCCGCCCAGACGGATACGCCCGGCCGGGAACACGTCGAGGGAAATATCCCTCTACATAGAGAGGCCATTTTCGACCCCCAAAAATCACACGCGGCCACGAAGACTTACGAGACCTTTACAGCCGCGACGTCAGTGTCGGTACCGGGTCGGCCGTGTGTCGGTTTCCGGCCAGCGCGGCGCCGACGTGTTGCTGAACGTCCTCTAGTCCGTGCTGGGTGAGGCCGTGCTCGCAGCCGCCAGGGCTTCGAGGTAGTGATTGGTGACCCGCTTCTGGATGACGCGGGTTACCGGCGAGGCCGCTCGGGCAAGAGGATCAACTGTCCGCGAGAACGACTCAATCCGGGCGACCACGTCACCATCGTCGCGGCTGACGATCATCGCGACTTCGCCGCGCTCCGGGTGGCCGGGGAGCGTGCCATAGGCGAAGCAGAATCGCGAGGGTTCGTCGACGACGTAGACGACCCGGCAGGGCGCAACCGCCCAAAGCCCCATCGCCCGAAGGACGAACAGGACAGTGCTGTCGATCTCGACCGTTGCTCCGTCCGGAAAAATCTGGACACCAGCGCCGATCTGCCCTTGCCAGCGATGGAGAGCACCGACCGCGCTCTCAAAGCGGCCTTCCCCGGAGCCGAGACGCCGCTCGTAATAGTCGAGTCGGTAACCCGCCGGCAGCGGACGGCTCTTCGTGGCTCCGACCTCCGCGTAGGAAAGCTTCGCCTCTCTCGACTTCTCGAGAACACGATGGAGGTCTGAGTCAGAAGGCCGGACGAGATGGAGCATGGGAAGTGCATACCATGAAAGCGTGCTCCGATCAGACTCTACGGCGGAAACCTCGACTGACTCTGCGGTGCCTCTGCTCATCTACGACGGTGACTGTTCGTTCTGCACTTCGAGCGCAAACTGGGTTGCCGCTCGATGGGCTGGCGGGGCGAGGGCCGTTGCGTGGCAGACGCTTGCGGCGGACGAGCTCGCAGCACGCGCGCTCACAACCGACGACGTCCGCTCTGCCGCATGGTGGATCGACGACACGGGCCGTCGTTCGCGCGGGCACCTCGCTATCGCCCACGCGCTAGCCGCCGGTACCGGCTGGCCGGCAGCCGTGGGCAGTGTTCTTCTCGTGCCTCCCTTCCGCTGGATCGCGGCTGGCCTATACCCGTTGATCGCACGCTGGCGCTACCGCCTCCCGGGCGGCACCCCGGCCTGTCGGACCTGAAGCGCCTCGACGCGACGGCGCCCGCCGGCATGACGGCGTTCAGAGTGTCAATGGAGGCGCCACGAACGTGTCAACCCACCCGCCGACGCGGTTCGCGCAATACTCGGTTCGGCCCGTCAAGGCGATTCGCAAGCGGGGGACGCGCGAGGAGGACATGCTTCCATCGGCCATCTTTCCGCAGCTCCCACCGCGAAGTAGTCCGGGGCGTTGGGTTAACCCGCTATGCGGCTTGCTTACTCGCCGAACAACTGAACGACGAGCACGTTCTCAGGCGCTGCCGCCCGGTCGGCTCGCCTCTTGTCGACGACGCGCCAGGGACCGGATCCATCCGGCAGGAGTAGGAGGTCGCCGGGCCGGGGTTCACCTACGGGATCGACTGAGCGAAAGCCGTCCATGATCTCGGGCGCATCAAACTCGCCAGCCTCGCCTTCCCGGACGCTCCAAACAACTCGGCCCACGCGCGCACCGTGGTGCATGGGATTAGCTCGAGCGCGCAGCGTTCGGCTAGGCCGCCCCGGCCTTCGGGCCAGCAAGCCGCTCGGCCGCGTCCGCTCCGCCTGACTCGCTGCCAGACGGTGGCGGTACTGCGTTTCAAAGGCGACGTGGTTAGTCCACGAACGCCGCCGTCTTGCGGTGCGCTCCTTCTCAACGTGCTCCCCAACAGTCGTAGCTCGGGGTTCGTCGAGAACCGTAAGCACACTGCTAATCGGGCAGTCGAGCTGGTTGAGCGGGAGGGCCTCGCGGCGCCCTCAGCGGCCCCGACCGGATCGGGCGTTGGCGGTGCCGTTTGTTCGGTCGAGCGCGTCGAGGTCATGCATGTCGGTGTCGGTGAGTTCGAAGTCGAAGAGCTGGGCGTTGGAGCGAATGCGGTCCTGGCGGCTCGACTTCGGGATGACGACGGTTTCGTGCTGGATTGCCCATCGCAGCATGACCTGGGCGGGCGTGCGACCTAGCCGCTCGGCGACAGCAGTGGTCGTCGGGTCGTCCAGACCCCGGCCGCGAGCGAGCGGGCTGTACGCCTCGAACACGACTCCTTGCTGGTTGCAGTAGTCGAGTAGCCGGCGCCGGTAGTGGTAGGGGCTGAACTGCACCTGGTTGACGGCGGGAACCCGCCCGGCAGAGCCGATTAGCTTCGCTAGCCGGTCGCGACCGAAGTTGCTCACTCCGATCGCACGCGCTCGCCCGCGTTCCTCGAGCGACTCGAGCTGGCGCCACATACGCGCGTTTGCGAGCGGGAGCGGCCAGTGGATCAGGTAGAGGTCGACGTAGTCGAGACCCAGCCGCGTGAGGCTCTTGTCGAGCTCGCGGGCTGCGCTCGGCCGTCCGGGCATCAGCTTCGTTGTGACGAATACGTCTTCGCGTGGCAGGCCGGAACGCCTGAGGGCGGCCCCGACGCTCGCCTCGTTGCGGTACATCGAAGCGGTGTCGATGTGGCGGTAGCCAGCCTCCAGTGCCGACTCCACCGCCTGCTCGGTCTCGCGGCCGGCGGCCATCTGCCATACGCCCAGGCCGAGCGCCGGCATCCTGACTCCACCTGCAAGTTCGCGCGTCTGCTGGACGATAGGCAACTCCATGGTTCCGACCCGCAGGACACGGTACGTATTCCAGTCGGGGTCCGTCGAGAGTGTCCCACGACGCTGTCCCGGAACGACGGCAGCAGCCCGCGAGAGGACGTCGCGCCTGACGGGCTAATGGGGCCGGAGCCGCACCTGCGGCTGGACGGGGGCTGTTTAGCGGCGCATGATCTAGCTCCGTGCGGGTCGAGCTACCTACTGGCACCGTCACCTTTCTCTTTACGGATATCGAGGGCTCGACGCGGTTGATCGACGAGCTTGGTGAGGAGCGTTACGTGGAGGCACTCGCGGAGCATCGCCGAGTCGTGCGGGAATCGTTCGGCGCTCACGGCGGGGTCGAGGTGGACACGCAGGGGGACGCGTTTCTCTACGCGTTCGCTGATGCGGGTGCGGCGCTGGCAGCGGGGGAGGATGGTCAGCGGGCGCTTGCCCGAGGGCCCGTCAGAGTGCGGATGGGTCTGCACACAGGTGAACCGGTTCTGACCGGGGAGGGTTACGCGGGGCGCGAGCTGCACCGGGCGGCGCGGATCGCCGCGGCGGGCCACGGCGGGCAGGTTGTGCTCTCAGCGGCGACGCAGAGGCTCGTCGACGGCGAGTTGACCGAGCTCGGTGAGCATCGGCTCAAGGACTTCGCCGAGCCGGTGGCGCTGTTCCAGTTCGGGAGCGACCATTTCCCGCCGCTGAGGACGATCTCGAATACGAACCTGCCGCACCCTGCCTCCTCCTTCGTCGGCAGGCAGCGGGAGCGGGATGACCTCGTCGGCCTGCTCGCTAACGGCGCTCGCTTAGTCACCCTCTCGGGTCCGGGCGGCTCGGGCAAGACGCGGCTCGCAGTCGAGGTCGCCGCTGAGCTCGTGCCCGCCGTCAAGGCAGGTGTCTTCTGGATCGGCCTCGCGACGTTGCGCGATCCAACGCTCGTGACGGAGACGCTCGCGCAGACGCTTGGAGCGAAAGACGGCCTCGTCGAGCATGTCGGCGAGCGCGAGGTTTTGCTGCTGCTTGACAATTTCGAGCAGGTGGTGGAGGCGGCGCCCGAGCTCTCGAAACTGCTCGAGGCCTGCCCGAACTTGAGGCTGCTCGTGACGAGCCGCGAGGTGCTGCGGATCCAAGGCGAAGTGGAATATCCCGTCCCTCCCCTAGCAGAGCGGGAGGCCGTCGAGCTCTTCTGTGTTCGCGCACAACTCGAGCCGGATGAGAGGATCAGCGAGCTCTGCCGACGGCTCGACGACCTGCCGCTCGCCGTCGAGCTCGCCGCCGCCCGCACCAGCGTCCTCACACCCGTCCAGATCCTCGAGCGCCTCTCCCAGCGTCTCGACCTCTTCAAGGGTGGCCGTGACGCTGGTCCGCGCCAGCAGACCCTGCGCGCGACAATCGAGTGGTCACACGATCTGCTCAGCGGTGGCGAGAAGCAGCTCTTCGCCCGCCTCGCCGTCTTCGCCGGCGGCAGCACCCTCGATGCGACCGAAGAGGTCTGCGACGCCGATCTCGACGTTCTCCAGTCGCTCGTCGACAAGAGCCTCGCTCGCCGCAGCGGCGACCGCTTCTGGATGCTGGAGACGATCCGGGAGTTCGCGACCGAGCGGCTACATCAGTCACCCGAGACGCACGAGATGTCGAGCCGCCACGCGGCCTGGTATGCGGACCTTGCGGACTGCGCAAACGAGCAGCTGCAAGGGCCCGAGGAGGCTGAGTGGCTCGACCGGCTCGAAGCCGAACTCGGAAATCTTCGTGCCGCGCTGGCGTGGTTCGAGAGGACACGGGCGGCAGCGGCGTTTCAGACGCTCGGCGCTGCGCTGCTCTCTCTGTGGGATGAGCGCGGTCATTGGCGCGAAGGGGAGGTCTGGCTGGAGAAGGCGCTAGCGCTCGGCGATAGCGACGCTCGTACTCGCGTCCGCGCTCTCATCGCTCTGTGCACCCTGCGCGGGTATCGAAACTCCGCCGCGGAAATGAAGCCGCTGGCGCTGGAGATCGACCATCTATCGACGGAGCTCGATGACACCATCACACGCGCCCGCGCGCGGACGCTGCTTGCTTGGGTCGCCCAGGCTGACGGCGATCTCGATGAGGCGCAACGCATGCACGAGCAGGCACTGCAGCTCGCGCGTACGAGCGGCGATCGCTGGTCGCTCATGCGTGCGCTCAACGAACTCGGGAATGTACTCCTGATCAGTGGAGAATTCGACGCTGCCGCCGGCACGCTCGCGGAGGCGCTCGCCATCTCGCGAGAGGTCGGGTTGCCGGACGCAACTGGTCGCGTCCTGACGAACCTCGGCTTTGCGGTCCTAAGTCGGGGAGACGCCGAGAAAGCCGCCGAGCATCTGAGTGAGGCCCTGACGCTTTTCGCCACCACAGGATCGGTCGCAGCCTGGACGGTTCTCCTCGGACTCGCAGCCGTCGCAAACACAAACGACAACCCGCGCCGGGCAGCACGTCTCCTCGGTGCGTCCAACCACGTCGCCGAGGAGATCGGCCTATCCCGAGAGGCCTACGAGGCCAGCCTGTACAAAGACACACTGGCGGCCCTACATGCGTCGCTCGGCGATCAAGCCGCGGCACAACTCTTCGTCGAGGGCGAAAAGATGCAGCGCGACGAGGCAATCGCCTACGCGCTCGCGAGCTGAACTGGGCGGCCAGGCGCTGCACGCCCGCTTATGACGCTCCCGTAGAGACAGGGGCGTGGGCTCCTTCACGCCGTCAGCGTCGTAAGCTGGGGGTCACTGGTTCGAGCCCGATACCGCCCGTTTCCCCGCCTTTCCCTTAGCGCGAGCAAACCGCTTGATCAAGCCGTTTCTGGGGGCTGTGCCCCTGTCGCCACAGGGCTTGACACGTGCACTCCCACCCGTCAGGATCGCGGCAAGATCATCAGGATCAGATTGTCTGACGATCCATCGGTGGGTGCCGGCTGGAGAGGGTTGCGTCGGTGCTCGTCCTCGTCGTTAAAGGAGGCTCGGATGCGTTTTGCAGGGCAATGGCAGCGGCGAGGGGGATGGATGCTCGCCACGGGGATTGCGCTGGCGCTCGTGCTGGCGCTCGTGCTCGCTCCCGCAGGCCTCGGAGGTTCGAAGCGCACAGCCGCGAGTTGCATCAAGGGCTCTGGCAAGTTGATCAAGATCGGCGCCTCGCTGTCGCTCTCGGGAGACTTCTCGGCCGACGGGCAGGCGTTCGAGCGCGGCTACAAGCTCTGGGCCGCACATGTGAACTCGCACGGCGGCCTGCTCGGGTGCCACGTGAAGCTCGACATCGTCTCCGACGCGTCGAGTCCGGCCCAGGTGGTGACGAACTACCAGAAGCTGATCTCCTCCGACCACGTCGACCTGGCGTTCGGACCGTTCTCGACGTTGCTCACCGTCCCGTCATCGAAGGTCGCCAACCGGTTCGGCTACGCGCTGATCGAGGGCGCGGGCGGGGCGCCGGCCGTCTTTGCGAACGGTCTCCACAACGTCTTCGACGTGAGCCTGATCATCAAGAATCAGCTCGTCACCGCGGCCAAGTGGCTCGCGTCGCTGCCCAAGAGCAAGCGGCCGAAGACGGCGGCGTACCCGACGAGCAACGACCCGTTCACGGAGCCGCAGCTGCCGGTAGCACGGAAGATCATGCAGAAGGCCGGCATCAAGACGGTCTACTCGAAGGTCTTCCCTGCCGAGGTCACCGACTACACCCCGATCGCAACTGCGGTGGCGGCGACGACGGCGCAGGCTGTTCTCCTGGGTTCGGTCGACGTGCCGACGGTGTCCGCGTTCATCCAGGCATTCGCACAGCAGCACTACAACCCGAAGGCGTTCATCGCGACCGCCGGGCCTGACCAGGGTTCCGCCTTCACGTCGGCGGTCGGGTCGAACGCCGAGGGCGTCATGGTGCCGAACGGCTGGTATGGGGGCGAAGCCAACAAGCTCAGCCGCGCAATGGTGAAGGCGTACATCAAGAAGTACGGAGGCAACGCGTCCGGCATCAATGCGGATGTTGCCGAGGGATACTCGGTGGGCGAGGTCGCCCAGCAGGCGGTCACCAAGATCAAGAGCCTCGACAACAAGAAGCTCATCGCGTACCTGCACAGTGGGAAGACCTTCGCGTCGGTGCAAGGCCCGGTGAAGTTCAACTCGCTCGGGGAGAACGTCGCCATCAAGGCGTTCACCTTCCAGTGGCAGAAGGGGAAGTACGTCCAGGTGCTGCCGAAGGGCGCCAAGCACTCGAAGAAGCCCGAGTACCCGAAGAAGCCCTGGAGCTAGTGACGCGTTGACGAGCCAGTACGCGCAAGCGGTCGTCGACGGCGTCCTGAGCGGCGGTGTCTACGCGCTCATGGCCGCCGGCCTGACGCTGATCTTCGGCGTGATGGACGTGATCAACATCGCGCAGGGGGTCATGGTCGTGCTCGGCGCGTACCTGAGCTACGCCTTGTCGATGCACCTGGGGCTCGACCTGTTTGCGACCCTTGTCATAACGGTGCCGGCGCTCTTCGTCGTGGGAGTCGCGGTCGAGTGGCTCTTCATGCGGCGGCTGGCGGAACGTGATCGGACAGCCATGTCGATCCTGGTCACGTACGCAGTCGCGATCATCATCGAGGGCATCCTGATCCAGGTCTTCGGGCCGGACTTCGTGCAGTTACACGGTCCGTACGTCGACAAGTCGGTTCACGTGCTCGGCTTCTATCTGCCGTACATCTACCTCTACGGCTTCATGCTGGCCGTTGTCCTGCTGGGGCTGCTTTATGCGCTGCTGTACCTGACTCGCTTCGGTCAGGCGCTGCGAGCGTCCCTGCAGGACCGGCGGGCAGCCGAGCTGATCGGGATCGAGGTGAACAAGGTCCGGACGCTCACCTTCGGGATCGGCGTCGCTGTGACGGCGGCCGGCGGAATGGTCTTCGGTGCCACGAATGCGTTCAATCCGAACAGCGGCTATGACCTCATCTCCCGGCTCCTCACGATCGTCATCCTCGGTGGGCTCGGCTCCATCGGCGGTGCGCTGGTGGCCGCCGTTTTCATGCTGGTGGTCGAGGACGTGGTGGCCGTCGCCTGGTCGCCGACCTGGTCGACCCTCGTCTTCTTCGCGGTGCTCGTGATCGTGCTGACCTTCAGGCCTTCCGGCCTCTTCGGTCGCGCGGCGGTCCGGGCGCAGTGACCGGCGAGAGGAGCCTCCGGCGTCGCGGCGGCGTGTTTGCCGCGACGCTGGCGGTCGCGGCGGCGTTCGTGCTGTTCCCGCTCGTCTTCTCGAACCCGACCACGACCTCGATCGCGTTCTTCGTACTCATCTACATGATCGCGGCAACGGCGTGGAACGTCTTCTCCGGCCTGTCGGGGTACATCGCGCTGGGCCACGCCGTCTTCTTCGGCGCAGGCGCCTACACCCTCGTGGTCGGTGCGGAGAAGCTGAACGTGAGCGCAGGCTGGACGCCGTTCGCGCTCGTGCCTCTGGCCGGCATCGTCGCCGGGGCGATCGCGATCCCCTTCGGCCTGATTTCTCTGCGGACGCGGCGGCACACGTTCGTCGTGATCACCATCGCGATCTTCTTCATCTTTCAGACGCTCGCGTTCAACCTCTCTTTCACGGGCGGCTCCTCGGGGCTGCAGACGCCGTTCCCACTCTGGACGGCCGTCGGCTACAACCAGCGCTTCTACTACGTCGCCCTCCTCATCCTCGTCGCGACCGTGGCGATGGCGGTAGTCGTTCGCCGATCGCGGCTCGGGCTCCAGTTGCTTGCGATCCGCGACGATGAGGACCGAGCCCTTGGCCTCGGCGTCCGGACCGGCCGGGTGAAGCTGTTCGCGTTCACGCTGTCGGCCATCCCGGTAGGGATGGCCGGCGCAGTCTACGCGTACTTCCTGGGGCAGATCTTCCCGCAGTTCGCATTCGACCCGCTGTTCGACATCACGATTGCCTTGATGGCGTTCTTCGGCGGATTGGCGACAGTCGTGGGGCCGTTGCTCGGCGCGCTCGTGCTCGAGTCGATGCAGCAGGAGTTCACGCTCCGGTTCTCGGCCGGTGGGGGCATCTACCTCATCGCCTACGGTGCGCTGTTCCTCGTCGTGATCCTCGTCATGCCTCGCGGGGTCGTGCCTACGCTGCGCGATGCGCTTGCGAATGCGCGCGCCCGCCGCGCGGGCAGTCCGGGTCCCGGCGTACGCGTGCAGGCCCCGCTCCGGAGTCGGCCGTGACTGCCCTGCTCGAGATCGAGGACGTTCACAAGGCGTTCGGCGGCCTGCAGGCGCTCGCGGGGGCATCGCTCGCAGTCGAGGAGGGTGCGATCGCGGGTCTGATCGGTCCGAACGGCTCCGGCAAGACGACGCTCTTCAACGTCGTCACCGGCTACGAGCGGCCCGACCGCGGCGTCGTGCGGCTACGGGGTAAGCCGATTACCGGCCTGAGCCCCGACCGTGTCTTCGCACGCGGCCTCGGCCGAACGTTCCAGTTGTCGCGCATCTTCGGGCGTCTGACCGTGCTCGAGAACATGCTCGTGGCGACACAGCGCCGCCAGACATGGCTACGCGGAGTGCTCCGCCACGCGGGCTCGGCCGCAGAGCGGGCTCGCGCGCTGGAGTTGCTGGAGTTCGTCGGCATAGCGGAGCTCGCCGCGCTCCCGGCCGGCAACCTGTCCTACGGGCAGCGCAAGCTGCTCGAACTCGCGTATGTGTTGGTCGCAGACCCGGACGTGCTGCTGCTCGACGAGCCCGCGGGAGGCGTCAACCCGACGCTCGTCAACCAGATCGCCGACCGCATCCGCGAGCTCAACCGGTCTGGCAAGACGTTCCTCGTCGTCGAGCACGATCTCGGCTTTGTGATGGACCTGTGCGTGACGGTGACGGTGCTCGACCAGGGCATGTCCCTCTGCACCGGCACGCCGGAGGAGGTGCGGCGCGACCCGGCTGTGCTCGACGCGTATCTCGGCGGCGCCGACGAGGATGAGGTGGAGGGCGCTGCGGAGGCCGTGCGGTGAGCGCCCTGCTGGCGTTCGACGGTGTCGTCGCCGGCTACGGCGGCGGCGACGTGCTCAAGGGCGTGGACATCGAGGTCCCGGAGGGCGGAATCACCTGCGTCGTCGGCCCGAACGGTGCCGGCAAGTCCACGCTTCTCGCAACGGTCAGTGGGGTGCTACGCGCCCGCCGTGGCAGCATCCGCTTCCGCGGCAGCGAACTCGTCGGCCTGCGCCCCCGGCAGATCCTCGCGCTCGGGATCGTGCAGGTGCCGCAGAACCACAGTCTCTTTCCTGCGATGACCGTCCGCGAGAACGTGGAGATGGGCGCCTTTACGCTGCGCGACAAGCCGCTCGTTCGCCGCCGGCTCGCTGCAGTCGAGGAACTGTTCCCGATGATCAAGGAGCGCGCCCGCGAGAAGGCGGGGTCGCTCTCCGGCGGGCAGCGCCGCCTGGTCGAGTTCGCACGTGGCCTGATGCTCGACCCGGCCCTGATCATTCTCGACGAGCCCTCGATGGGCCTCGACCCGCGAACGCGCCGAGCCGTGTTCGCGAGCATCCGCACGATCAACGAGCAAGGCCGGACGATCCTGCTCGTCGAGCAAAACGCGCGCGCCGGGCTCCGTCTCTCGAGCCGTGGCGTGGTCCTCGAGAACGGAGCAGTCCGCTTGTCCGGCACGGGGCGCGAGGTACTCGACCATCCCGAGATTGGCGCCCTGTACCTCGGCCTGCGGCTCGAGCCCACCGGGGTTCTTGCCTCGCAGACCGAGGGCAGCGTAACCTTGGATTCTAAGTTGTCAGACAAACAGACATGACGATGCCCATGAGCCCCATCTCGCGCCGGAAGACGTACGAGCTCGTCGCCGACCGGCTGGTCGCGCTGATCGGGGATGGATCTCTCCAACCGGGCGACCAGCTGCCGACGGAGCGCGAGCTGACCGGAAGCTTCCATGTCGGGCGCTCGTCGGTGCGCGAGGCGCTTCGAATGCTCGAATCGCAGGGGGTCATCCGTTCGGTGAACGGGGGGGTGTTCGTCATAGCCGACGCCGCCTATCCGCTGAACAGCTCACTCCGGCTCCTGCTCACGCTCGACGAGCAGACGCGGCTGCACGATGTGATCGAGCTCCGCTCGATCTTGGAGTGCGAGGCGGCGGCGCTCGCAGCCGAGCGGCACAGCTCCGAGCATCTCACGCTCATGGATGGGGCGATCGACGAGATGACCAACGGCCTCGAGGAACCTGAGGGCGACGTCTTTATCGACGCTGATCTCCGCTTCCATCTGGCCGTCGCTGAAGCGACCGGCAACCGCGTCCTCTTCCACAGCATGCACGCGGTCCGCGACGTCATTCGCCGCATGCTCATGACCGTCTTCCGGGTGCCGGGCAGCGCCGCCCGCGCAGTCGAGGAACACCGCGCCATCCGTGCCGCGATCGCCGACGGCGACCCCACTCGCGCCCGCGACGAGATGCGAGCGCACCTGGCTCGGGTCGAGCTGGACGTCCAGAAGGGAGGCGGGGATGGCTGAGGTCGGCTACGTCGGGCTCGGGGTGATGGGGAGCTCGATCGTGCGCAGGCTGCTCGCGGACGGGCACGACGTGACCGTCTGGAACCGCACGCGCGAGAAGGCGGAGCCGCTCCTCGCCGAGGGTGCACGCTTGGCCGACAGCCCGCGCGAGGTCGCCGCTACCCGGGAGCTCGTCTTCACGATGGTCACGAACACCGAGGCTGTGCGCGCGGTAACCGAAGGCAAGGAGGGCATCCTCGCAGGGCTTTCCCCGGGCGCGATCTACATCGATATGAGCACCGCAAGCCCGGCTAACACACGCGCACTCGCCGAGCGGGTCGCGGCGGCCGGAGCAGCGATGCTCGACTCGCCCGTCTCAGGCACTTCCGTCACCGTCGACCAGGGGAAAGCCTCGCTCATGGTCGGCGGCGACACGGAGGCTTTCGAGCGGGCACGGCCGGTGCTCCGGTCGATCGGGCCGAAGGTCATCCACGTCGGCCCAAACGGGTCGGCCGTGACGATGAAGATTGCGGTCAACCTCTCGCTCGCCGTTCAGATGCTGGCGTTCAGCGAGGGTGTGCTGCTCGCGGAGAAGAGCGGGATCTCGCGGGAGAAGGCGGTCGAGGTCATGCTCGCGTCGGTGATCGCCTCGCCGATGGTCGCCTACCGTGGCCCGCTCGTACTCGGGCACCCTGACGAGGTCTGGTTCGACTGCCACATGATGCAGAAGGACCTGAACCTCGCCCTCGAGCTTGGCCGGCAGCTCGCGGTGCCGCTGCCGACGACGGCGGTCACGAACGAGCTGTTGACGGCGGCGAATGGGATGGGGGTCGGCGGGCGCGATTTCGCGGTGCTCTTCGACGTGTTGGCGGCGATGGCCGGCGTCGAGACTGCAATCCTCGAGGAGTTGGTGGGGTGACGAGAACCGCACCCGGGACGCCCATCGCGGCCGAGCTTGCTCTCGAGATGTACGGGAGGATGACGCTGATCCGTCTCTTCGAGGAGCAGGTGAACGAGCTCTACCGGAGCGCAAAGATGCCTGGCCTGGCGCACCTCTATATCGGCGAGGAGGCGGTCGCGGTCGGTGTCTGTTCCGCGCTCCGCCGCGACGACTGGATCACCTCGACCCACCGGGGCCACGGCCACTGCCTCGCGAAGGGAGCCGAACCGGGGCGGATGTTCGCCGAGCTGCTCGGCAAGGAGGCCGGCTACTGCCGGGGCAAAGGTGGCTCGATGCACATCGCCGACCACGAGAACGGCAACCTCGGCGCGAATGCGATCGTCGGCGGATCTGCCGGGATCGCCACCGGCGCGGCATTTTCGGCCAGCCGCCGCGGCACCGACCAGGTCGCTGTCTGCTTCTTCGGTGAGGGCGCGCTCGGACAGGGCGTTGTCTATGAGGTGATGAACCTGGCCTCGCTCTGGTCGCTGCCCGTGCTCTATATCTGCGAGAACAACCTCTACAACGAGTACACGCATTACCTCGAGACGACTGCGGGCGAGATTCTCGCCCGACCGCGCGCGTTCGGGATCGAGACACGAGAGGTGGATGGGCAAGACGTTCGTGCGGTCTACGCGATCACCGCTGAGCTCGTCGAGCGTGCCCGCGCCGGCGAGGGGCCTGCGTTCCTGGTCGCGAACACGTACCGCTATCACGGGCACCACGTCGGCGACATCGACCGCTCCTACTACCGCAGCGAGGAGGAGGAGCAGGTTTGGCGCGAAGCGCGCGACCCGCTCATCGTCCTGGGCTCGTGGCTCGTAGATCAGAAGCTCGTCTCCGCCGGAGACCTGATGCGTGTCGGGCAGGAGGCGCGCGCAGAGATCGAGCGGGGCCTCGCCTTCGCGCTCGACGCTCCGTACCCCGACCCGAGCGAGGTGACCGAGGATGTCTACGCCTAGCGCCACGGAAACGGCCGCCGCGACGCGAGAGATGACGTTCGCCCAGGCGATCAACGACGCACTGAGGGAGGAGCTCGCCCGCGACCCGACGGTATTCATCGTCGGCGAGGATGTGGCCGAGGCAGGCACTCCCTTCAAGGTGCTCTCGGGCCTCGTCGGCGAGTTCGGGCCGGAGCGGGTGCTCGACTCGCCGATCTCGGAGGCGGGGATCACCGGACTCGGCGTCGGCGCCGCGATGACCGGCCTGCGCCCGGTCGTCGACATCATGTTCGGCGACTTCCTGACTCTCGTCATGGACCAGCTCGCGAACCAGGCGGCGAAAACGCACTACATGTCCGGCGGGAAGCTGAACGTGCCGCTGACTCTGCGCACGACGATGGGCGCGACCCGCCGCTCGGCCGCCCAGCACAGCCAGAGCCTCCACGCCTGGCTGGCGCACGTCCCCGGGCTCAAGGTCGTCCTGCCCTCGACGCCGGCCGACGCGAAGGGGCTCCTGAAGACTGCGATCCGGGACGACAACCCGGTCGTCTTCATCGAGGACAAGATGGACTACGCGGTCAAGGGCGAGGTGCCCGAGGGCGAGTACACGATCCCGTTCGGGGTCGCCGACGTGAAGCGAACGGGCGAGGACGTGACCGTCGTTGCGACAAGCTCGATGGTGCGCGTCGCGCTTGCCGCCGCGGCGCAGCTGGAGGCGGACGGGATCTCGGCGGAGGTGATCGACCCGCGCACGCTCGTCCCGCTCGACCGCGACACCCTCGTCGGCAGCGCCCAGAAGACGGGCCGCGCGATCGTGGTAGACGAGGGCCACCGCGGCTACGGGGCGAGCGCCGAGCTCGCTGCCGTCATAGCCGAGGGTGCGTTCTGGAACCTGGAAGCTCCGGTGCGCCGGCTTGCCGCGCTCGACGTGCCGATCCCGTTCTCTCCGCCGCTCGAGGACGAAACCGTTCCCACACCCGAGCTCGTCGCGCAGACTGCGCGGGAACTCGTCCGCGGCTAGGAGAGGAGACGCCGATGGCCTTGCGCACGTACGGGACGATGCAGGTCGACTGGGAGCAGCGGGCCGACATGAACCGGCTCCGCCAGGAGCGGCTCGCCCGCGCGAAGGAGCACCTGAAGCGCTCCGACCTCGGCGCCCTGCTCATGTTCGACATGGCGAACATCCGCTACGTCACGGCCACGCACATCGGCACCTGGGCGATGGACAAGTTGATCCGCTTCTGCCTGCTGCCGCAGGACGACGAGCCGATCATGTGGGACTTCGGCTCCGCCGCGCGCCACCACAAGCTCTACAACCCGTGGCTCGGCGAGGAGCGCTCGCGCGCCGGCATCTCGACGCTGCGTGGCGCGGTGGAGGGGCGGGCAGAGTCGGTCGCCGAGAAGATCCGGCACGAGCTCGAGCTGCGCGGCCTCCTCGGCGAGCCGGTGGGGGTCGACGTCGTCGAGCTGCCCGTGCTCTTCGCGCTCCAGCAGGCCGGCATTCAGGTCGTCGACGGGCAGGCGCTCATGCAGGAAGTCCGCAAGCTCAAGACCGTCGACGAGATCACGCTCCTGAACACCGCCTGCGCGATGGTCGACGCCGCTTACGACCAGCTCTACCGGGCGCTGCGGCCCGGCTTCCGCGAGAACGACTGCGTCGCGCTCGTGAACAAGGTGCTGTTCGAGCTGGGGTCGGAGCACGTCGAGGGCGTGAACGCGATCTCGGGCGAGCGCTGCTCGCCGCACCCGCACGTCTTCACCGACCGGATGCTCCGGCCGGGCGACCCGGCGTACTTCGACATCCTCCACGCTTACAACGGCTACCGCACCTGCTACTACCGCACCTTCGCGGTCGGCTCGGCTTCACGGGCGCTGATCGACGCGTACAAGCGCTGCCGCGACATACTCGACCAGGCGATCGCGGCTGTCCGCCCGGGCGTCTCGACAGCGGAAGTGGTCGAGCTCTTCCCACGGGCCGAGGAGTTCGGCTTCCCGGACGAGGAGGCTGCGTTCGCGCTCCAGTACGGCCACGGGGTCGGGCTCTCGATCTGGGAGAAGCCGATCTTCAGCCGCCTCGTCTCGTTCGACTACCCGGAGACGATCGAAGAGGGGATGGTCTTCGCGCTCGAGACCTTCTGGCCGTCCTCGGACGGCTGGTCGGCGGCCCGGATCGAGGAGCAGCTCGTGGTCACGGCGACCGGCGCCGAAGTGATCACGCGCTTCCCCGCAGAGGAACTGCTCGTCACCGCAGGAGGGCAATACACCGTCAGCGGGCCGCTCCCCGGCGAGCGGGAGGTGACCTCCAACCTCAACAACCCGAACGTCGCCGACGCTGTCGTCGACTCCGCCAGGTTCGAGGGAGCGCATGCCGGCTGAGGTGATCATGCCCGCACTCGGGATGGCGCAAGAGACCGGCAAGGTCCTGCGCTGGCTCAAGGCGGACGGCGCTGCCGTCGCGAAGAACGAGCCGCTGCTCGAGGTCGAGACGGACAAGGTCACGGTCGAGATCGAGTCGCCCGCCGAGGGGACGCTCGCCGGCATCTCTGCGGCCGAAGGCGCCGAGGTGCCAGTAGGCACGGTGATCGCCCTCGTGCTCGCCGACGGCGAGGCGCTGGCGGCTGCGCCGGCTACTCCCTCCGCACCGGCCGAGCCGGCGCAAAGTCCCGCACCGGTCGCCCCGGCAGAGGCAACCGTCGCTCAGGCTCCGGCCCCGCCGGCACGCCGCAGGCTCGCCTCGCCGAAAGCGCGGCGACTCGCGGTGGCGGTTGGCATCGACCTCCATGCGATCGCCGGCAGCGGTCCCAACGGCGCCGTCGTCGCAGCCGACGTGGAAGCGGCGCAGGGCGTTTCCGTCGCCGAACTCGGAGCCGTCTGGCAGCGGATGGCGGAGCGGATGGCGCGGGCCTGGCAGGAGGTGCCGCAGTTCGTGCTCACGCGCGACGTCGACGCACGCGCGCTCCGGGCCGGCCGCGCCGAGGGCGTCACCGTCACCGATTTGCTCGTGAAGCACTGTGCCGAAGCGCTCGTCCGGCACCCGCGCCTGACGATGTCGTGGCACGACGGCGATCTCGTGCCCGGGCCCGGCATCAACGTCGGGATCGCAATCGCAACCGATGAGGCGCTCGTCGTTCCGGTCGTGCACGGCGCCGACCGGCTGAGCCTGGTCGAGATCTCTAAACGGCGGCAGGAGATCGTCGCGGCGGCCCGCACCGGCACGCTGCGCCTGGAGGACATGCAGGGCGGCACGTTCACGATCTCGAACCTCGGCATGTACGGCGTCGACGCCTTCCAGGCGATCGTGAACGCGCCGCAGGCGGCGATCCTCGCGGTCGGCCGAATCGTCGAGCGGCCGACTGCCGTCGACGGCGCGCTCGCGGTACGGCCGGTCCTGACCCTGACGGCGACGTTCGATCATCGCGTCGTCGACGGCGCGCGCGGCGCCGAGTTCCTGGACACGCTCGCCGCGCTCGTCGAGACACAGGCGAACGTTGCGGAGGAGGTGGCCTGATGGCCGTGGCAGAGACGGCGCTCGGCGAGCTCGGGATCGTGCTCGCCGGCGAGGAGGTCGAGACCGGAGAGACGTACGAGGTCCGGAGCCCGTACGACGGGGCACCGGTCGCGGTCGTGCATCGCGCCGGACCGGACGAGGTCGAGCGCGCGATCGCAGGCGCGGCCAAGGCGTTCGCGACGACACGGCGGCTCCCGTCGTGGCAGCGCGAGCAGGTGCTCGAGCGGATCTCCGCCGGCATCGTCGAGCGGCGCGAGGCGCTCGCGCGCACGATCGCGCTCGAGGCGGGCAAGCCGATCAAGACTGCGCGGGTCGAGGTCGACCGGGCCTCGTTCACCTTCCGGATCGCGGCCGAGGAGGCGAAACGGATCTACGGCGAGATCGTGCCGCTCGACTGGTTGCCCGGGAACGAGGGACGGGAGGCGCTGATCCGGCGCGTCCCTCTCGGGCCGGTGACCGGGATCACGCCATTCAACTTCCCGCTCAACCTCGTGGCGCACAAGGTCGCGCCCGCGCTCGCGGCCGGGAACCCGATCCTGCTGCGGCCGGCGTCGCAGACGCCGTGCAGCTCGCTCTCGCTCGGCCGGATCGTGCTCGAGGCGGGCTGGCCGGAGAGCGCTATCGCAGTGCTGCCGTGCTCGACCGAGATGGCACGGCCGCTCGTCGAGGACGACCGGGTCAAGCTGCTCACGTTCACCGGTAGCCCGGTCGTCGGCTGGGGTCTGAAGAGTCGCGCAGGACGCAAGCGGGTGACACTCGAGCTCGGCGGCAACGCGGCGGTGATCGTGAACGACGACGCCGACGTCGCCTACGCGGCCGAGCGGGTCGCCTGGGGCGGGTTCGCCTACGCGGGACAGACCTGCATCTCGGTGCAGCGCGTGTACGTTCACGAGAAGGTCTACGACGGGTTCGCGCGGGAGCTCGTTCGCCGCGTCGAGGCGCTCGCGGTCGGCGACCCGCTGGACGAGGCGACGGACGTCGGTCCGGTGATCGACCGCTCGAACGCCGAGCGCATCGAGGAGTGGCTCGAGGAGGCGAAGTCGGCGGGCGCAACGGTGCTGACCGGCGGCGAGCGGGACGGGAACCTCTGGCGGCCGACCGTTCTCGAGGGCGCTCCCGAGGACGTCCGCGTCTCATGCGACGAGGTGTTCGCGCCCTTCGTGGGGCTCCACCGTTTTGCCGACGTGCAGGAGGCGATTGACGCGGCCGGGCGCAGCGAGTTCGGTCTCCAGGCCGGGGTGTTCACGAACGACCTACGCGTCGTCGAGGACGCATTCGACCGCATCGACGTCGGCGGCCTGATGGTCAACGACGTCTCGTCGTTCCGGATCGACCACATGCCCTACGGCGGCGTGAAGTCGTCCGGCTCCGGACGCGAGGGGCTCCGCTATGCGATCGAGGAGATGACCGAGCTCAAGCTCCTGACGATGAACCGGAGGACCTAGCGATGAGCGCCACGACCGCGGACGTTGTGGTCGCCGGCGCAGGGCACAACGCGCTGATCGCGGCCGCGTATCTCGCGAAGGCCGGGCACGAGGTGCTCCTCCTCGACGCACGGCCGACCGCGGGCGGGGCGGCCGCGACTGAGGAGCTGACCCTGCCCGGCTTCCACTTCGACTCCTGCTCGACCGGGCACACGCTGATCCAGCCGAACCCGTTGCTCCGCGACGACGAACTCGGACTGAAGTCGGTGTACGGACTCGAGTACGTCAGCCCCGACCCGATCGCGCACGTCGTCTTCCCGGACGGCGAGTCGTTCACCCACTGGCTCGACCTCGACCGCACGCTGGAGGAGATCTCCCGCTTCTCGAAGCGCGACGCGGAGACGTACCGCCGCGGGCTCGACGAGTTCGCGGAAATTCGGCCGCAGGTCGGCGCCTACCGCTTCAACCCGATCGGCTACGCGCCGCCGCTCGACGTCGCCCTCGCCGACCGGCCGCGCTGGCTGCGGCGGATCGCCTCGAGCGCGTACGACGTGATCCGGCTCGAGTACGAGAGCCGCTACGTCCAGTCGTACCTACTCTGGCAGGCGTTCCAGACCGCGCAGCCGGTCGACTCGCCCGGCTCGGGGCTGCTCGCGTACTCGATCGTCGCGGGCCGCCAGGCGCAGAGCTGGACGCTGCCGCTCGGCGGTTCCGGCGAGCTGCCGCGGGCGCTCCTCGACTGCCTGGCCGACCTCGGCGCGACCGTCGTCTGCGGCAAGCGTGTCGTCGAGCTCGTGGTCGAGAACGGCCGCTGCACCGGCCTCGTCACCGACGACGGTGAGCGGTACCTCGGGCGCAACGCCGTTCTCTCATCGATCCACGTCAAGCCGCTCGTCGACATGGCTCCCGCCGAGGCATGGGGTGACGACTTCCTCGACGGAATCAGGACGTACGACGCGGGGATCTCGATCCTCGCGCAGTACTACGCGACGAGCGAGGCGCCCAAGTTCGTGGCTCCCGGCGGGACGCAGACCGCCGTCTCGGCCGGCGTCGTGGGCTGGCCTGAGGACGTGCTCCAGGGAGGCCGCGACGTGCGCGAAGGGAGGCTCGTGCACGCGCGCTGGCTGCTGATCGCGACGCCGACGGTCGTCGACCCCTCCCGTGCGCCCGAGGGGAAGCACACGGTCAAGCTCCTGAGCATGGTGCCGTGGAACGACGCCAACTGGGAGACGCTAAAGCATCAGGTCGCAGAGGAGAACTTCGAGGCGATGCGGCGAGCGGCTCCGAACATGACGCGCGACGTCGTCCTTGCGGAGCTCGTCAAGAGCCCGGTCGACATCGAGCAGGCGAACCCGCACATGTGGCACGGCACCATCCACGGCGGCGATCGCTCCTACCCGAACGACGGCCCGCGCCGGCCGGTCCCCGGCTGGGCGCAGCACCGGATGCCGATCCCCGGCCTCTACCAGACCGGCGCCACGACGCACCCCGGCGGTTCGGTCACCGGCGGGCCCGGGCGGAACGCGGCGATCGTGATGCTCGAGGACCTCGGCCACGATCCGCGGGAGGTGCTCGCGGCGCCCGTCCGCGGACGGCTCTCGGTTGCGTGATCGTCGACTGCCATGCGCACGTGGTCGTCCCCGGCCTCGGGGTGGAGGTCGAGCTGCGAGACAGCGTCCGGGTCGTCTCGTACCGCGGTCGCGAGATCCGCTCGGCGCTGCGCGAGTTCCAAGACGTCGACCGGATCCTCGAGGAGCAGGACCGCGCCGGCGTCGACATCGTCGTCCTCTGTCCGTGGGTCAACCTCTGTGGCGTCGAGGTCGGACGCCAGAACGAGGCGCTGGCGACACTTGCGGGCGAGCGTGTGCTCGTGCTCGGCACCGTCGAGCCGGAGCGGCCCGAGCAGCTCGTCGCGCTGATGCGGGACGGGCGCCTCCGGGGCGTCGAGATTCCGGCCGTGCCGAACGGCGCCTACCTCGGTGACCCGCGCCTGCGCGAGTTCTGGGCGGCGGCCGAAGAGACGGGTGCGCTCGTGTTCGTCCACCCGAGCTCGCACGGTCTCGCACTGCCCGTGCTGGAAGAGCACTATCTCTGGAACACGGTCGGCAACCCGCTCGAGACGACGGTGAGTGCTGCGCACATGCTCGCCGCCAGCGTTCTCGACGCCCACCCGCGCCTGAAGGTACTGCTCGCCCACGGCGGGGGCGTCCTGCCGGCGCTCCGCGGCCGGCTCGCGCGCGAGCAGGAGATCCACCCGCCCGGCCGCGACGTGCGCACCGCGCTGCGTCGCTTCCTCGTCGACACGGTCGTCCACGACGTCGACGTGCTCCGCGGCCTCGTGGGGCTCTTCGGCGCCGACCGGGTCCTGCTCGGCTCCGACTACCCGTTCGACATGGGGACGGAGCGGCCCACCGAGATCGTGCGCGCGCTCGGCCTCCCGCCGGACGAGGAGGCGCTGATCCTCGGCGGCAACGCGCTCCGCCTCCTCGCTCAGGATGCGTTTGCGTGAGAGGCAAGGCCGGCGTCACCGTCGCCGAGGATCTCGCGGTGCCCGAGGTCGAGCGTCTTCACGAAGCGCTGCGCGCCCGCGGTGAGGGAGACGAAGCTGCCGAGCTCGACGATCTGCGCCTCGTCGAAGTGCGCGTGCAACCGCTCCCAGAGCCCGTCGTCGGCGAGGTCGGGATCCCAGGCGATCGCGCGCGTGTACGCGAGGGCCGTCTTCTCCCGCTCGTCGAAGGCGTCCGATTGCTCGAAGAGCAGGATCTCGTCGACGAGATCCTCGGAGAGACCCTGCGCGCGCGCCGCCTCCGAGCGCTGGCCGCCGCAGTAGTTGCACTCGACGGTCTTGGACACGTAGAGGCGGCAGAGCTCCTTGAGCCGGTTGTCGACGTGCCCGTCCGAGAAGGTCGCGTTCCAGTAGGCGGTGAACGTGCGCAGGATCTCGGGCACGTGCGCGCGGATCGCCTGGCTCTCCGGCCGCGGCGTCCCGTGGCGGCGCGCGCGCTCGAGGATCTCGCGGTCGCTCGCGTCCGTGAGCGTGTCGGGGTCGACGTAGTGGATCCTCGGCACACCGGCAATCTAACGAGGAGGTAGATCGACGTGCCTGACGAGAGGGTCGCGGCGGCGATCGCGCACTGGGCGCCGCGCTTCGTCACGAACGGGGTCGACATGAACGACTTCCAGACGGTCACCGGGTCGGTCGAGACCTGGGAGGAGTGGCTGCCGGCCTGGCGTGCGAACGGCGACATGCACGCGGGGCTCGCGCGAAAGGCGGAGGAGGCCGGGCGAACGCGGACCGCGGGCGAGGCGTGGAACCGTGCTGCGCTCTCCTACCACTTCGGGAAGTTCGTCTGGATGCTCGACATGAACCGCTACCGCGAGAACACGTTCCTCGCGGTCGAGGCGCTCCGGAACGCGCACCGCCACCTCGACCCGCACGCGGAGCGGCTCGAGATCCCATACGAGGGGATCGCAATGGCAGCGAACCTGCGCCGCCCGGTCGGCGTCGAGCGGCCATCGCTCGTGCTCCTGCTGCCGGGGCTCGACTCGACGAAGGAGGAGTTCTTCACGTGGGAGAACATCTTCCTCTCGCGCGGGATGGCGACGCTCTCGCTCGACGGGCCGGGCCAGGGCGAGACGGGGCTCGCCTCGAGCATCGCGCCGGCCTACGAGAAGGCCGTCACGGCGGTGCTCGACTTCCTCGAGGGGCGCGACGACCTCGACCTCAGTCGCGTCGGGCTCGCTGGGGTCTCACTCGGCGGCTACTACGCGCCGCGCGCGGCCGCGTACGAGACGCGCGTCAAGGCGGCGGTCGGGATCAGCGGCCCGTTCGACTTCGGAGAGTGCTGGGAGACGATGCCGCGACCGACGCGCGAGACAGTCCAGCACCACTTCGGCGCGGCGGACGAGGAGGAGGCGCGAGTGAAGGCGGCCGAGCTGAACCTGTCCGACGCTGCGCCGCGGCTCGACCGGCCGTACCTCGCGGTCGCAGGCCGGCACGACCGGTTGATCCCGTGGGAGCAGACGAAGCGCCAGGCGGACGAGGCGCCGGGCGGCGAGTTCGTCTTGTACGACGATGGAAACCACGTCTGCAACAACCTCCCGTACCTGTACCGTCCGCTCACGGCCGACTGGCTGCGGGAGAAGCTCGAGTGAGGACCACGCGGAGCGCCGTACGCGGTTGGATCGGTGAGGCGCTCACGCGGCTCGAGGACGAGCGCTTCCTCAAGGGCGAGGCGCGGTACGTCGGCGACATGAAGCTCCCGGACATGCTCCATGCCGCCTTCGTGCGCAGCGTCTACGCGCACGGCCACCTGTGCGGGATCGACGCCGAGGCGGCGAAGGCGGCACCAGGCGTACGCGCCGTCCTCACCGGAGCCGAAGTCGAGGGCGAGACCGACCCGTTCCCCGTCTTCGGGCGCGACACCGACCTCGTGCCGGTGCTGCACCCGGTGCTGGCGCGCGATCGCGTGCGCTACGTCGGCGAGCCGGTCGTGCTCGTCATCGCCGACACGGCCGAGCAGGCCGTGGACGCCGCGGAGCGGGTCACGCTCGACATCGAAGAGCTGCCCGCGCTCGTCGACCCGCGCGAGGCAGAGGCCGCACCGCCCCTCCACGACGAGGCACCCGACAACGTCCTCCTCCGCCTACGCTTCGGCTCCGGCGATATCGACGCGGCGTTCGCCGACGCGCACGCGACCGTGCGCCAGACTGTGCGGATCCCGCGCCTCATCGCGGCTCCGCTCGAGCCGCGCGCCGTTCTCGCCTCGCATGACCCGGCGAGCGACGTGCTCACGCTCTGGCTCTCCGCTCAGGACCAGCACCGTCAGCTCGCCGGCCTCTCAACGGTGTTGCGCCGCCCGCCCGAGAAGCTCCGCGTCGTCGTCCCCGACGTCGGCGGCGCCTTCGGGAGCAAGGGCGTTCCGCAGGCCGAGACCGCGGCCCTCGCGCTCGCCGCGATCCGTCTCGGCTCCGCCGTCAAGTGGACGGAAACGCGCACCGAAAGTTCGCTCGCCGTCTACCAGGGCCGCGGCGCCGATGTCGACGCGGAGCTGGCGCTCGCCGCGGATGGGCGGATGCTCGGCCTCCGTGCCCGCGTCCTCGCCGACCTCGGCGCGTACCTCTACACCTCGACGCCGGTCTCCTCGCAGACGCTCGCCTCGCTTCTCGTCGGCTGCTACGCGATCCCGGCCGCGGACGTGGAGGTCACGGGCGTCTGCACGACGAAGGTGCCGACCGGCCCCTACCGCGGTGCCGGCCGGCCCGAGGCCGCGCTCGCGATCGAACGGCTCGTCGACCGCGCCGCCGCCGAGCTCGGGCTCGACCGGGTCGAGATCCGCCGCCGCAACGTGATCCCGCGCGACGCCTTCCCGTACCGCTCGCCGCTCGGCCACACCTACGACTCCGGCGACTACGAGGGTGCGCTCGACGCGGCTCTCGAGCTGTCGCGGTGGGACGACCTCCTTGCCGAGCGCGACCGTCTCCGTGCCGCCGGACGCCTCGCGGGTGCCGGGCTCGCGCTCTACGTCGAGCGCGCAGGACCCGGCTGGGAGACCGCGCGCCTGCGCCTCGACGAGGACGGCTCCGTCGTCCTGCACACCGGCTCGTCGCCGCACGGCCAGGGCCACGAGACGACGTTTGCCCAGATCGTCGCCGAGGGGCTCGGGGTCGATCCGGAAGCGGTCGAAGTCCGCTGGGGCGACTCCTTCGAGATCCCCGAGGGCGTCGGCACCTTCGCCAGCCGCTCGGTCACGATCGGCGGCTCGGCCGCGCTGCTTGCAGCGTGCGAGCTGAGGGCGCGGCTCGACGCGGGCGAGGCCGCGCCGCTCGAGGCGTCGACCCGTTTCGAGCTTCCCGGGCCGGTCTTCTCGTTCGGAGCCTACGTCGCGTCCGTGGAGGTCGAGCCGGAGACGGGTGAGACGCACCTGCGGACGCTCGTCGCGGTCGACGACTGTGGCCGCGTGATCAATCCACTGCTCGCGGACGGACAGGTCCAGGGCGGGGTTGTGCAGGCGATCGGCGAGTGCTTCCACGAGCAGGTCGGCTACGACGGCGACGGTCAGCCGCTCGCGGTCAACCTCTACGAGTACCACCTGCCGACGGCGCAGTCGCTGCCGGAGTTCGCGGCTGCGCTTCGGGAGACGCCGTCTCCGTTCAACCCGTTAGGCGCGAAGGGAGTCGGCGAGGGCGGTTCGATCGGCACGCCGGCCGCAGTCGCGAACGCCGTCGCGGACGCGCTCACGCCGCTCGGGATCCGCCACCTCGATCCGCCCTACACGGCCTCGCGGGTCTGGGGGGCGATGCGCGCCGCCTCGCCGTCGGGTTCTCCGACCGCAGACTGACGTGGCAAGGATGGCACGGATCGTCGTTCTTTCCCGGTCGCCGTTCGCCTCGCGTATGGGTCTAGCCCAACCACGCGGTCGAGCCGAACGCTGGCGAACCGCTGCGAACCGGCGCCGAGCCGACAAGCTCGGGGTCACTGGTTCGAGCCCATTACCGCCCAATCGCCAAGTGGCTCGAGGGGGAGCTCGAGCTCGTCGTGCGGAGCGCTCGCTCCAAGAGCTCGCGGCCACGCTCGCGCGCCCGAAACTCCGGCGTATCCTCGACGAGGCAGAGATCAGCGGGTTCCTCGAGCTCTTGCGCGGTGTCGCCGAATGGGTTCAGGATCCGGAACCAGCCCCCGGCGTCACCTCGAGAGACCCCAAGGACGACTATCTGATCGCGGCGGCGGCGTCCGCGCACGCCATGCTCGTAACCCGAGACGCGCACCTGCTGGAATTCGAAGGTTCGATCCCTGTGCTCTCCCCACGCCTCTTCCTCGACAACCTCGACCCGCACCAGCGGTAGCAACTGGGGATGAGCCGGCGCCCGAGAACCGACTGGATGGAGGAGAGGGGGGCCGCGCGTCCCCTTTCTCCTTCGCTTTCCCCGCTAGCCAGGGTGTTGCGGGTCTACCCCGAGTCCAGCGGACGCCTCAACGACTTGATGGTCCGCGTCCGTTCGCTTCTCGCCAGCAGCGCCGCCACCGCTGCGAGAGCGCCCTCGTCGACGAACGCCGCAAATACGTGTGCTCTCGGCGCGCGCAGCACCTTCTCGAGATGCAGATTCGGACCGCTGGGGTCGCCTCTCGTCATGTCTGGTAGGACGGCCGGGCCGCGAGGGTTGCGGCGGCTGCGACGAAGAACAGCCCCAGGACGACGGCGAGGCCGGGGTAGCCGGCGGCCGCGAGCGCGATGCCTCCCACCGCGGAGCCGACGAAGTAGCCGAACTGGTTCGCAGCCGCCCGCGTCGCCATGACAGCGACTCTTCGCTCGGGGGCGGCCTGCAGACCGAATGCGTTTCCGAGCAGGGTGCGGGCTCCGCCGAGGAATGCAGCAACAGCGAAGAGGCCGGCGCTGACTGCCGAGCTCGGGCGCACGATGCCGAACAGCGGCACGATCACGGCCATGGCGAGCGCGAGCGCGACGAGTCGCTGCCGCAGGTCGCCGTCCGCGTGGCGACGCGAGGTGAGGTTTCCTGCAGCGAATGCGACGGCGGCGAGCGCGAGAACGACTCCCGTGCGGACTGTCGAGGTGCCGTACGACTCCGTGAAGAGGGCGCCGGAGTAGACGAGCAATCCGATCCAGGCGGAGTTTGCGAGGAGTTCGCCGAGTGCCCAGCGGTTCACGTCACGGTCGGAGAGGGCGGCCAACAGACCGCCGGAAGCGGCGGCGCTCGGCGCTGAGCGCGGGCCGTCGCTGCGGCGCAGGCGGCTACCACCGCTCCGACCAGCGGCAGCCCGAGCCAGGCGTAGCGCCAGCTGGCGCCGCCGACGAGTCCGGCGACCGGCATCCCGATGATCCACGCAGCCGGGTTGCCGACGAGGGCCCAGGAGAGGACGCGGACGCGCTCTTCCGGAGGCGTCCACTCGGCGACGGCCGCCGTCCCGGCTGTGACGAGCACGGCGACTGCCACGCCGATGACGAGCTGCAAGAGCGCGAGCACCGCGAAGTTCGGGGCGGCAGCGCTCGCCAGCGATCCGGCCGCGAGCAAGGTGGAACCGCCGACGAGAAGTTGTCGGAGCTGGAGCCGCCTCGAGACCGCGGCGAGGCAGAGCGCGGTGAGGCCCGCCGCGAGTCCGGAGATCGTCCGCAGCTGCCCCGCTGCGGCCGTCGAGACGCCGAGGTTGGAGGCGACCTCGACCAGAACCGGCGAGAGCGCGATCAGTCCGGCCTGGCCCGCGAAGAGGCAGAGGAAGAGGATCGCGCTCACACGAGCCGAGGCGCTCATGTCGGTCGCTCCGGCCGGGCTCTTGCGACGCGTCTCGAGCCGAACGGCTTGCGCCTCGCGCATCTCGGTACTGGCCATCGGGATCCTTCTCTAGTTAGCACGATCGGTCGTTTTGTTGGCTGCTACTATACGAACGGTCGTGCTATCTTGTCAAGCGATGACCGAGACATCCCTTGACCACGCGGCACGGAAAGCCAGGGCAGACGGCGAGCGCAGCCGGCACAGGATCCTCGACGCCGCCGCCAGGCTCGCAACGACCGAGGGGCTCGAAGGCCTCTCGATCGGGCGCCTTGCCGATCACATCGGGATGAGCAAGAGCGGCCTCTACGCCCACTTCGGTTCCAAGGAGGAGCTCCAGCTCGCGACGATCGAGACAGCAGGCGAGATCTTCGAGGCGGAGGTGATCGCCCCGGCAAGAGACGCGACCACGCCGCTCGCGAAGATCGAGGTGCTCTGCGAAAAGTTCCTCTCCCACATCGAGCGGCGCGTGTTCCCCGGGGGCTGCTTCTTCGCTTCGGCCGCAGCCGAGTTCGACACACACCCCGGACTGGTCAGGGAACGCATTGCCGGGTTCCAACGCGACTGGACCGACCAGCTCACACGACTCATCTCGAAGGCTCAAGCCGCCGGCCAGCTCCGGGCCGAAGATCCAAATCAGCTCGCGTTCGAGCTCAACGGCCACCTGCTGATGGCGAACACCGCCTTCCTGCTCTACGACACCCCGCAGGCGATCCAGATGGGGCGTACGGCCATCGCCGCCCGCCTCGCGCTCAGCCGAGCGAGCTCGTAGCCCGAGCATCGGCGTTGGCACGCTTGCGAGAAGATCTCGCTGCTCAGAAGCCGGGTTGTCAGGCACGCCACAGCTGCGACTCGGCTCCCGAACCCAGCGAGTAGAACAAGGGGGATCGTCCTGGAGGCCTGCGCGCAGCCGTTATCGGCCCGGAGGCTTCCAGCACAACTCGAAGCCTCCGGGCCGTCGGCGTCCTCAGTGATGTTGGCGGGACCTTGTCTCGCCTGGTCAGGATGCCGTCTGCATCAGTTCTATCGCCGCGGCCCGTGTGGGTCATCCGTAGTAAGCACCGACGCCGGCCAGAGGGACCGAAGCTTTGACTTCCGACGTGCAGCGGTGAGACTGGCGTTGCGGCTGGTCGCCGCGGTTGGTTCAGCCACTTGCGGCGCCTCATTTCAGGCTCGGTATCGTCGCGTGCGGGGTCACCGGCGAGAGGAGTGGGGAGATGAGGATCGCGGTTCTTGGGACGGGCATGGTCGGTCGCGCGCTCGCGGGTCGGTTTGCTGCACTCGACCACGAAGTGGTGATCGGAACGCGCGATGTCGAGCGAACGCTGGCGCGCACCGACCCGGACGCGATGGGCAACCCGCCATATGCCGAGTGGCAGCAAGACAACCCGTCGTTACGGCTGGTCCCGTTTGGCGAGGCGGGCGCACGTGGTGAGCTGATCGTCAACGCGACCGCTGGCACGGGCGCGCTTTCCGCGCTCGAGGCGGTCGGTGCGGACAACCTGTCCGGGAAAGTGCTCGTGGACGTGGCGAACCCGCTCGATTTCTCACAGGGGTTCCCGCCGCTCCTGTCGGTCGCGAACGCGGACAGCCTCGCCGAGCAGATCCAGCGTGCGTTCCCCGACGCCCGTGTCGTGAAGACGCTGAACACGATGAATGCCTACGTGATGATCGAGCCGTCACGCGTGCCCGGCCGCCACAGCGTCTTCCTTGCCGGCGAGGAAGCTGCTGCGAAGGAGACGGTCAAGGGTCTGTTGGGCGAGTTCGGCTGGCCGGAGGAGTCGATGATCGACCTCGGGGGGATCCGGGCAGCGAGGGGCGTCGAGATGTACCTGCCGCTCTGGCTTTCGCTCATGGGCGTGCTCGGGACAGGCGACTTCAACATCCAGGTCGTCGAGGCGTAGAGACGTGACAGCGATAGCCCAACGGGGGTGAGGCGGGATCGTGTGATCGATCCCGCCTCGCCGCTTTCAGCGTCGTGGGTCAGTTCACGACGATGCCGGAGGGTGTGGCTCCGCCGGGGCCGCTGGCTGAGGAGAGTGGCGTCAGGGTTCCGCCGTTGACGGTGAAACCGGTGACTTCGTCGGTGCCAGATTCGACGACCCAGAGGCTGGTGCCGTCGGGCGACAGGCGTGCGTCTTCGGCTCCAGCACCGATCTGACCGGGAGCCGTGCTCTGAAGGAACGTGAGTGCTCCGCCGTCGCCGATCCCATAGCTGGAGATCGAGGCGGAGGCGGTGTTGACGACGAAGAGGAAGCTTCCGTCGTGGCTGATTTCGATCCAGCAGGACGCGCCGCCGTCGTTGGCGACGGGGGCGCCCACTGGGGTGAGGGTGCCGTCGGCGGCGTCGGTGAAACTGGAGACGAGGCCGGGGAAAGCCGCGTCGCCGGCCGCCGTGTGGGCATCGGAGACGAACAGTTCGTTCGGGTCGCTCGGACTGAACTCGCTGCCGAGTTGGCCGTAGCCCTGGGCCGGTGAGAACGTCTGGGCGTCGTACGGGGAGCCGGGAGCAGTGGTCAGCCGACCGTCGCTGCCGACGGTGAAGCTGTCGATCTGCGAGCTGGCAATGCGGGTGCCGGCGAGCCTTGTCCCGTCACCGTTGAACAGCACCTGTCCGGGCTTGGAGTCGTTGGGCAGGATGTAGGTCGAGTCGGGGATCGGCCTCAACTGTCCACCCGCGTTGAGAGTGAAGCCGGTGTAGTTGGTGTCGCCGGGGTTGCTGCCTGGCCCGGCGTTGGCGACGTAGACGAGATCGCCGTGTACGGTGACGCTGACCGGATCGACGCCGCCCGAGGGGACAGGCGATCCTTCGGCGGGCTGGAGTGCTCCGTCGGGCTTGATTCGCAGTACGGAAATCTGGTTGCTGCCGGCATCGACGGCGAGCAGGTAGCGGCCGTCCGCGCTCAGTTGCAGCGAGCCCTGCGAGGCGTCGGCGTGACCGGCCCCGGAGCCGCCGACCGAAAAGGGAGAGCCGGGCAGTGCCGTGAGGCTGCCGTCGGCTCGGCGGTCGAAGCCGGCGATCGTGTTGATGGGCGCGGTGTTGTCGTTGATGTACACGTGGCCAACCACCCTGGATGTCTGCGGTCGTGCGGGCGAGGCCGCCGCGCTGCCCGTCACCACAATCGCGGCCGCCGCAGAGAGCGTGAGCAAAACGGTGAAGCGAAACGTCTTCATTCGTTGACCTTCCGGTAAGCGCACGGAGCCGATTCCCCGCACGCCGCTGACGGTCGCAGGCGTCTCTCTCGGAGGGCTTACAGGCCGATGAACGATGAGTTAAACCGTGCGTGGTCTATGCAGGAGGCGTCTCCAGGATGCTCACGCCTGCGCTGCAGCCGTGCGCTCGCGCTTGGCGCGCGACGCCAGCGTTTGCCGCTTCGACGCTGAGAGTTCGACCTTCCTGAGCCGAATCGACTGCGGCGTGACCTCGACCGCCTCGTCGTCGCGGATGAACTCGAGTGACAGCTCGAGCGACAGCGGCCGCGGCGGAATCAGGCGCACCAGCTCGTCGCCGGACGCGGCGCGCATGTTCGTCAGCTTCTTCGGCTTCGACGCGTTCACGTCGAGATCGTTATCGCGTGAGTTCTCGCCGACGACCATCCCTTCGTACAGCTCGTCGCCGGGCGCGATGAACAGCGACCCGCGCTCCTGCAAGTTGGCGATCGCAAACCCGGTCGCCTGACCGCGCCGGTCGGCGACGAGGCTGCCGCTCGGCCGCGTGCGCAGCTCGCCGTGCCACGGCTCCCACGCCTCGAACACGTGGTGCAGGATCCCGGTGCCGCGCGACTCGGTGAGGAACTCCGTGCGAAAGCCGATCAACGCGCGTGCGGGCACGAGGTACTCCATGCGCGCCCAGCCGGTGCCGTGATTCACCATCTCCTGCAGCCGGCCCTTGCGCAGTGCGAGCAATTGCGTCACGACACCGATGAACTCCTCCGGGATGTCGATTGCGACACGCTCGACCGGTTCGAGCCGTTTGCCGTCGACCCCCTTCGTCAACACCTCCGGCTTGCCGACGGTCAGCTCGAAACCCTCGCGGCGCATCAGTTCGACGAGGATTGCGAGCTGCAACTCGCCGCGTCCTTGTACTTCCCACGCATCTGGGCGCGCAGTCGGCAGCACCCGCAGAGAAACATTGCCGACGAGCTCGGCATCGAGGCGCTGCTTCACCTGGCTCGCGGTCAACCGCGTCCCCTCGGTGCCGGCGAGTGGACTCGTGTTGATCCCGATCGTCACCGACAAGCTCGGCTCGTCGACCGTCGTCACGGGCAGCGGCCGCGGATCGTCGGAGTCGGCGATCGTCTCGCCGATCGTCACCTCGGGCAGCCCGGCGAGCGCGACAATCTCGCCGGGACCCGCCTCGTCGGCGGGAACGCGGTCGAGTGCCTCGGTGATGTACAGCTCGGTGACGCGTGCCTGCTGGATCGTCCCGTCGGAACGGCACCAGGCAATCGGCGCGCCCTTGCGCAACGTCCCGTGGCGAATTCGCAACAGCGCGAGCCGGCCGACGTACGGGCTGGCGTCGAGATTCGTGACCAGCGCCTGCAGCGGATGCTCGGGGTCGTAGCTCGGTGCCGGGATCGCGTCGAGCAGCGTCGTGAACAGGGGGCCGAGATCGGGCGCGAGCTCGTCGGCAGCGACTCCCGCGCGGCCGGCGCGCGCGTTCGCGTACACGATCGGAAACTCGATCTGCGAACTCTCCGCGTCGAGATCGAGGAACAGCTCGTACACCTCGTTCACGACCTCGGCCGGCCGCGCGTCGCTGCGATCGACCTTGTTGATCACGAGCACGACCGGCAACTTCAGCTCCAACGCTTTACGCAGCACGAACCGCGTCTGCGGCAGCGGCCCCTCGGACGCGTCAACGAGCAGCAACACGCCGTCCACCATCGTCAGGGCACGCTCCACTTCGCCGCCGAAGTCGGCGTGGCCGGGCGTGTCGACGATGTTGATCCTCGTGTCGCCGAGCGACACGGCCGTGTTCTTGGCGAGGATCGTAATGCCCTTCTCGCGCTCGAGATCCATCGAGTCCATCACGCGCTCCGCGACGTCCTGGTTCTCGCGGAACGAACCGGACTGCCAGAGCATCGCGTCGACCAGCGTCGTCTTCCCGTGGTCGACGTGCGCGATGATCGCGACGTTGCGCAGGTCATTGCAGCGAGCGAGCACGACTAGCGCCTGCGACGCTGGGAGGGAAACGCCTGCATAAGGAGGTGCGAGCGCCGAGCCGGCGGCCGCGCGCCCACCGTAGCAGGCCCTTCCGCTCCAACGGCCGCAGTCACTGTCGGCGCCGCAGCCCGCGCCGCTACCGTGGCGGCGTGGACGACAGGACTACGCAGCGCGCGGCGGCCGTGCGCGAGCTGCTCATCTACTGCCTCGACCGGGAAGCCGCCGGGAACGTGGAGGCGGGCGTGCACTCCGAGAAGAACGAGTCGCTGCAGCGACTGGCCGGCGAGCTGCGCGGGATGGCGGAGGGCGACCCGCGGCTCGAGCGGCTCGTGCCCTACGCCTTCGGGCCGGAGCAGTGGTCGTTGGCGAACTTCACCTCGGGGCCGTTCACGCTGAACGGCGAGTTGGCCGCGAGCGGCACTCTGGCGTCGATCGGAGTGCATCCCTACCTCGACGCGTTGTTCGGGGAACTCGACAGGACGTATGTCGCGCGGGTGCGCCCGGCCACCCCCGCGCAGCGCACGGAACGGGCCTGACGCGGCAGCTTCGCCGGCGCGGATCCGATCCCGGCCACTACCGCGTGCTTGACGAAGCGAGCACAGTTACCACTTCGAGCGACGTCCGCGGCGGCTCGTGTACATCAGCTTCGGCCGGTGGGTCTTCATGCCCGTGGCCTCGAACTGCTCGCGGTGTCCGAGCATGGTCGCGAAACGGCTGACATCTGCCTGCTGCTCCGGCAGGACGAGCGTGATTCCCTGGCCGGAGCGCCCGGCGCGGCCGGTCCGGCCGACACGGTGGACGTAGCCCTTGCCGTCCGCCGGCGGGTCGTAGTTGATCACATGGCTGATCGCGTCGAGATCGAGGCCTCGGGCGGCGACGTCGGTGGCGACGAGCGTCGTCACCTTGCCGCTGCGGAAGCGCTCGAGCGCCCGCTCGCGCGCGCCCTGGGTCATGTCTCCGTGCATCGCGGCCGCCTCGACCCGCCGAGCGCGCAGCTTGTGAACGAGCCGGTCGGCACCGCGCTTGGTGCGCACGAAGACGAGGGCGAGCCCCCGCTCCTCGCCGAGCAGGTCGATCAGCCGCTCGAGCTTGTCGGCGTCGGTGACCGCCACGAACTCGTGCTCGACGTCACCGTCGGCATGGCGCGAGGGAAGCTCGGCCTCGAACCGCGCCGGATTGTTCGTGTAGGTCCGGGCGAGCTCGCCGACAGGGCCGTCGAGCGTGGCCGAGAAGAGCATCGTCTGACGCCCGGCCGGCAAGCGCCGGACAATCCGGTCGACCTGGGGCTGGAAGCCCATGTCGAGCATTCGGTCGGCCTCGTCGAGGATGAGGATCCTGACGTGCTCGAGCGAGAGCAGGCGCCGCTGGACGAGATCGTTGAGCCGGCCAGGGGTTGCGACGACGACGTGCGCGCCGCGCAGGCGCTTCACCTGCGGCCCGACGGGGGCGCCGCCGTAGGCGGCCGCCGCACGAATGCCCTTCGGCTTGCCGAGCAGCACGAGCTCCTCGGTCACTTGAAGCGCGAGCTCGCGCGTCGGCGCGAGCACGAGCGCGGCCGGAGCCGGCTCGGCGGCCGAGACGAGCTCGACGATCGGCAGCGCGAAAGCGAGCGTCTTCCCCGAGCCCGTCGGCGCCTTGCCGAGGACGTCGTGGCCCCCGAGCGCGACGGGGACGACGAGGGATTGGATACGAAACGGCTCGACGATGCCGCGGGCGGCGAGCGCCTGCTCGACCTCCGCGCTCACGCCGAGCGCGCCAAACGACTGGGACATACGGGTTCGACTCTCCTTCGACTCGGATTCGAGATGCAGACCCGAAACCGCCGAAGGGGGAACGAGAAGCTGGATCTCACGGGACTGCGCTGTCGCCGTCCCTACGACTCAGGCTAGCAGCGGTCGCCCGTCAACGCCCCCAACGCGCGGCGAGCTCCTTCGCGTCGAGCCTGTCCGCGGCATCGAGGGCTTTGCCGGCCCGCTTGGATGTGCTCCGCCCGAGAGCGCCGAGCAACACCCACTTGCGCGTGAGCCGGATCAGCCGCACCTTGCTCTCGGTCGGGTCCGGGACGCGTTTCGGGTCGAGGTACAGATCGATAGCGACCTTCTTGACGAGTCTGGGGTCGCTGTGCGCGCCCGTTGCCTGTTCGAGCCGGTAGGCGACGAGTGAGGCGAGCACCTGGAGCTCGCGGACGCCGGTACGGACGGTGAGCCCGACCGAGACCGAGCTCGAGGCGATCATCGCCCAGGGCAGGCGCGTAAAGCGGGCTCCACGCGCCACGACGCGGACGATCGGCGTTGCGAGCACGACGACGCGCTGGACCTTGTCGGACAACGCCTCGGTATCACTCGCACCGGCCAGCCGGCGCCTGCCCTCGGCGGCGGAAGTCACCCGCTCCTCGGTCAGCAACACGCGGTCGACGGCAGCGTCTGAGAGCTCCCCGACAGCTTCGACCAGCGCCGTGCCCACCTGCTGGGTGGTCGTGCCTGCTGCCCGGCCTGCGGATGTGGCGCGGGCACGCAAACGTCGCGATCGCTGCTCCACGGTCACGCTGAACACGCTAGCGATCTGCGTGCGCGCCGCTCACTCCTCCCTACGGGCTCGGCGCGAGCGGGAGTGCCGGCTCGACGGCGTCGAGCACGAAGCGCGAGTCGGTGTTCTCGGCGAGCGTGAGCAGCGTGGCGTGAAGGGTCGCGCGTGTCTCGGCGTCTAGGGGCGCAAGGAACTCGTCCTCGACTCCTTGGACGATGGTGCGGAGGCGAGCGAGTTGGCGCTTGCCGGGCGGCGTGAGGCTGACGAGGTGGCGGCGGCGATCAATGGTGTCTCGTCGGCGCTCGATCAGGTTCTTCTCCTCGAGCGTGTCGAGAATGCCCACGAGCATGCTGCGGTCGAGCTGCAGTGCATCTGCGATGGTCGCCTGCGTCTCGCGGGCGCCCTCGTCGAGGAGCGCCAGGACGCTGTAGTGGTAGGGGCTGAAGCCGACCTGCTCGAACTCTTTGAACGCGCGTGCCTTGAGTCCCACGCCGAGCCGCGCAAGCAGGAAGGCGGGGCTCGCGACCAGCTCGCGCGGGAAGCACGGGTTTGGCGCATCGACGCTATCGGCGGCTGGTGTCTTCATCTCGCAACACAAGAGTAGCGCAGACCATCATGGATCTGATAAACCGTGGATTCGTTCCACGATATAGGGAGATGACGAATGAGTGCTCAAAGTATGGCAGCTGCCGCGGATGTCCGCGAAGGCAGAGACCGGCGCTGGTTGGTCCTGTCCGTACTCGTGCTGGCGCAGTTCATGGTCGTGCTCGACGTGGCGATCGTGAACGTCGCGCTGCCGACGATCAAGAACGACCTGCACTTCAGCGAGGACGGGCTGCAGTGGGTGATCACGGCCTACGCGATCGTGTTCGGAGGCGTGCTCCTGCTCGGCGGCCGAATGGCCGACTTGCTCGGTCGCCGGCGCGTGTTCATGGCCGGGATGGCCCTGTTTACCGTCTTTTCGCTCCTCGACGGGCTCGCGTGGTCATCGAGCTCGCTGATCGCTTTCCGTGGTCTACAGGGGCTCGGCGCCGCACTGCTCGCGCCGGCGGCGCTGTCGATCCTGACCACGACCTTCAGCGAAGGACGCGACCGCAATGTCGCGCTCGGAATCTGGGGCGCTGCCTCCGGGAGCGGTGGGGCGGCGGGCGTCTTGCTGGGCGGCGCACTCACGAGCGCGCTCAGTTGGTCCTGGATCTTCTTCATCAACGTTCCCGTCGGCGTACTCGTGCTCGCGATCAGCCCGGTGCTCCTGAAGGAGAGCCGCGCCGAGCTCGACCATCGCCACTTCGACACGGCCGGCGCGGCTTCGATCACCGGGGGCCTGATGCTGCTCGTGTACGCGCTCACGCATGCGAGCCAGCACGGCTGGGCCACGACCGAGACGATTGGGCTCTTGATCGCCTCGGCCGCGCTCGTCGTAGCGTTCGTGGTGATCGAGATGCGCTCGCCGGCGCCGCTGCTGCCGCTGCGCATCTTCCGTCTGCGCACGCTGACGGCGTCCAACATCAACGCTCTGCTGATGGGAGCGGCGATCTTCTCGCAGTTCTTCCTGCTCACCCTGTACATGCAGCAGGTGCTCCACTACTCGGCGCTGAAGACGGGCGTCGCATACATCGCGCTCACCCTTGCGATCATCGGCTTCTCGGCCGTCTCGCAGGCACTGGTGACCCGCATCGGTGTTCGGCTCGTCCTCTCGGTTGGCATGGCGCTCTCGGCAGCCGGCCTCGTCCTCTACGCACAACTGCCGGTTCACGGGACCTACTTCTCCGACCTGTTCCCAGCCTTCATCCTGAGCGGGATCGGACTCGCCTTCGCGTTCGTGCCGATGTCGATCGGTGCCCTCACCGGCGTGCAACCCGATGACGCCGGTGTGGCCTCTGGACTGCTGAACACGAACCAGCAGATCGGAGGGGCGATCGGAGTCGCCATCGCGACGACGATCGCCACCACCTACACGAGCCACTACATCCAGGGACACCCCGGCCTCGGCCCGCTCGACGGCGCCGCGCTGACGCACGGCTTCCAGGTCGCGTTCTACGTTCTCGCCGCCCTCGCCGCGCTCGCGGCAGTCATCAGCGCGATCATGATCGAGCCGGGTGTCGCTGCGACCATGCCGGCGGAGGACGGCGGTGGCGAGCTGACACCAGCGCTCGAGGAAGCCGCCTGATCAAGCCTGTTGCACGGATGCTCCGATCGCCGTACTGGAAGGGGAAGCCGCCTGGAGCGGCTTCCCCCAGGACGGGTTGGGCCCTGCCTAGGGCGCGCTCGCGTTCCGAGTCCAGGTGCGCGACTCCGTTGGATTCCTCTTCGGCGACGCGGCGCTCCTCGGGCTGGCGGCAGCGACGGCCGCGCTGCTTGTGACTGCCGGCTGACCCGAGAGGTCGTCCAGCGTTGCCGGTGTCTGCCCGTAGAGCCCGAAGCGGAGCTCGACCACACGTCGCTCGCGGAACGTCAGCCCGGCGAGTGAGTGGGGTGAGCGCGCGCACCCGAAAACTCTCGGCTGCGACGTCTTCCGGCTGCGGGGAGTTCTCGTCGGTGAGGAAGTGGCCGAACTCCGACTCCTCCTCGTCGCCCACCGGCTTCTCGAGCGAGATCGGCGCCTGCGAGGTGCGCAGGATCTGCTCCACCTCGTCGAGCGGGAGTTCGACGTCGCTCGCGATCTCCAGCGCCAACGGCTCACGGCACAACTCGCCGCGCAGCTTACGCTCGGAGCGGACGATCTTGTTCAACTTCTCGACCACGTGGACAGGCATCCGGATCGTGCGCCCCTTATCCGCCAGCGCACGGGCAACCGCCTGACGGATCCACCAGGTCGCATAGGTCGAGAACTTGTACCCCTTGCGCCAGTCGAACTTCTCGGCAGCCCGCACCAGACCGATCGTCCCCTCCTGGATCAAGTCGAGAAACGGCAGCCCCTGATTGCGATAGCGCTTCGCGATCGAAACCACCAAGCGCAGATTCGCCTCCACCATCTCCTGCTTCGCCCGATGGTCACCCCCCTCGATCCGCTTCGCCAACTCCACCTCCTCAGCCGCAGTCAGCAACTCGACCTTGCCGATGTCCTTGAGGAAGAGCTGCAAGCCGTCAGTCGTCTGTGGATAAACGCGTGCCGTCAACCGGTTCGCCTCCGCTCTTGAGTGGAGGAGGGCGCCAGCGCGCCACGCGATTCCTCGACCAGTCCGCCCACCCTAGCGATCTCGATGCCCAGCTCGCCGCAGTGAAGCGTGCCGCTTCCTGGGTTCTGTGAAAGGGGCGATTTAGCGTTCGCTGTGGTCGGCTGGTTCGCTGCCGGTGGGTTCGAGGACGAAGACTTCGCAGGAGATGTCGGGGGCGATGTGGGTTTGCGAGAGGAAGGCCCGCACGGTGCGGCCGGTCGTTGCTTCGACAGCGTCGACGAATCGGGTTTCCATCGCTCGCTGGAAGGCGTGCCGCGCTTCGCGGACGGCCTGGAGTTCGCCTGCCTCGACGAGCGTGCGCTCGGCGGGGGTGTAGATGTCCTCGAGGAAACAGATGACATGGTCTTCGCCGAGGATGGTGCGGACGCTGTCCGGCCCGCGCCCGTGATGCTCTCGGTGGAGCTTGGTCATCGCGTTGGAGATGGCGGTCGCGCGGGGACCACGTTCGCCGAGCTCGGATGCCATGGTGGGGGCTCGCCTTCTCTTGCTCCTCGGAGGCTGAACACCCGGGAGGAATGAGGAGCGAGAGGGAGCTACCCGGCGGGCGTCGTAAGCGCCCACACAGGCTATCGCTTTCTTCTCGAGGTTGGTAGGTTCGCTGCTGCGGTGCCGGCATGGCCTACCGTGTCGGGACTGCTGGTCTGAACGTGGGTGCGGGGCCGGTCCAGTGGGCCGGCGACGAGCCCTTAGTCGTCGAGTAACGCGACGGAGGGATTTCTGCCGTGCACGCACGTGACCGGAGCAGCAGAGAGGACTCTTCGCCGCCCGAACCGGGCGCCCCGGTCGCCGATGGCCCGCTAGCCCTGATCCGCGTGGTCAACCAGCGGACGGGACCGGTCGAGGAAGCCGAGTCGCCCAGGCCGCCGAGCGCCCACGAATTGCTGCGCGCTCGCAAGAACCTCGCCGACGGGCGACCAGGCGTGCGCGGGCGCGTGCTGGCGGTCGACGACAGCGACGTCTTCCTACGTGTCGCCGCCTCCGTCATCTCGGGCACCAACGGGTTACGTCTGATCGGCACCGTCAGGTCGGGCGAGGAGGCAATCCGGGTCCTTCCGCAGCTACAGCCGGATCTCGTCCTGGTCGATCTCAAAATGCCGGGCATGGACGGAGTCCAGACGACCCGCATCATCCGCCGGGACGAGCCGCGGACGGTCGTGATCGTGATCTCGGCCGAACTCGACGGCCTGAGCGATGTCGCGCGGGCAGCGGGAGCGGCTGCGACCCTCGACAAGCGCGACGTCGTCCCTCACACACTCGACGCACTCTGGCTGGAGCACATGCCAGACGGCAGCTAATTGTCTGTCGGCTCGACCCGCTCGTCGGAGCGCCGGATGATCGCGCTCAGGCAGGCGAACCAGGTTCGCGGGCTGCGGGCGAAACTGAAGCAGGATCTGCGTGCAGACAAGGTCCGCCTCGAGCTGGTCCTGGCCACCCGCGCCGACTACCTCGCCAGTGCTGAGGTGTTCGACCTGCTCGTCGCGGTGCCGAAGATCGGTCCGGTCAAGGCGGGTCGGCTGCTGACCGTCGCGCGCGTCAGCCCGTCCAAGACGGTCGGCGAGCTCTCCGAGCGCCAGCGGACCTGCCTCATCGAGCTGCTCAGCCGTTAGCTCGGGCAATTGTTCGCCGAAGCAGCGGCCGAGACCTCGAACTAGCCGACCGACCCCTCCATCTGCAGCTGGATCAGCCGGTTCATCTCGACGGCATACTCGAGCGGGAGTTCCTTCGTGATCGGCTCGACGAAGCCGCTGACGATCATCGCGCTGGCTTCCGCCTCGGTGAGGCCGCGTGACATGAGGTAGAAGAGTTGTTCTTCGCCGATTTTGGAGACGGTTGCTTCGTGGCCGATGTCGACGTCGTCGGCGTCGATCTTGATGTAGGGGTAGGTGTCGGAGCGCGACTGCTGGTCGAGGATCAGCGCGTCGCAGACCACCTTCGACTTCGAGCCGACCGCCTTCTTGTTCACCTCGAGCAGGCCGCGGTAGCCGGCGCGGCCGCCGTTCTTCGAAATCGACTTGGAGGTGATCACCGAAGTCGTGTTCGGCGCGACGTGCACCGCCTTGCCGCCCGCGTCCTGGTGCTGGCCCGTGCCGGCGAACGCGATCGACAGCACCTCGCCGTGCGCGCGCTCGCCCATCAGCCAGATCGCCGGGTACTTCATCGTCAGCTTCGAGCCGAGATTCCCGTCCACCCACTCCATCGTCGCGTCCTCTTCCGCGATGGCGCGCTTCGTGACGAGGTTGTAGACGTTCGATGACCAGTTCTGGATCGTCGTGTAGCGGCAGCGGCCGCCCTTCTTGACCACGATCTCGACCACCGCCGAATGGAGCGAGTCGGTCGAGTAGATCGGCGCCGTGCAGCCCTCGACGTAGTGCACGTAGGCGCCCTCGTCGACCAGGATCAACGTCCGCTCGAACTGGCCCATGTTCTCGGCGTTGATCCGGAAGTACGCCTGCAGCGGCATCTCGATCTGCACGCCCGGCGGCACATAGATGAACGAACCACCCGACCAGACAGCCGAGTTCAAGGCCGCGAACTTGTTGTCGTTCTGCGGGATGATCGTGCCGAAGTACTGCTTGAACAGCTCCTCATGCTCCCTGAGCGCCGTATCGGTGTCCAGGAACACGACCCCCTTCGCGGTCAGGTCCTCCTGCAGCTTGTGGTAGACGACCTCCGACTCGTACTGCGCACCAACACCCGCCAGGTACTTCTTCTCCGCCTCCGGAATCCCCAGCTTGTCCCAGGTGTCCTTGATGTCCGCCGGCAACTCCTCCCACGAAGACGCCTGGTTCTCGGTCGGCTTGATGTAGTAGAAGATGTTCTCGAAGTCGATCTCGTTCAGGTTGCCGCCCCACTGCGGGATCGGACGCGCATAGAAATAGTCCAGGCTGCGATGGCGGAACTTGCGCATCCAGTCCGGCTCATCCTTATGCGACGAAATCGCATCCACCAACTCATGCGACAACCCACGCCCAGACTTATAGAAATAATCCTCCGTAACGGAGAACCCATACTTGATCGCATAGTCGGAGCCGATCCCCTCAACAATCTCGGTCTCGGTCTGGCTCACGCAGCCACCTTGGGCTCGATGCGGTTCGCAGAGCCCTGTGCGAGCGAGTGTCTGTAGGCCTGGTATGCCGCGAGTGCGACCAGGTCGTGACGACGGCGGTTCGGAAATAACCGGGCAAGAAACGCGGACCAGTCGAGTCGATCTGCGTCGTTGTCGTCGCGCTCGGGTGCCCATGTCTGCACGGCGAGCTTTGACCGCGCTAGCGCCATGCGGACGGCGATCGCGTAGAGTCGGCATCAGTCCGACCCACGGAGGAGCGAAGTGACGAGCATCTATGCCGTTGTCGACCCGGCGACCGGCGAAACGGTCAAAGAGTACCCGACGATCAGTGACGACGAGTTGCGGGACGCAATCACCCGCGCCGACCGAGCGCACCGGGAATGGTCGAAGGCTGCGACCATCTCCGACCGCGCCGCGTTGGTGAGGCGCGTCGGCGAGCTGCATTCGGAACGGCGGAAGGAGCTCGCGGAGATCATCGTCGCCGAGATGGGTAAGCCGGTTGGGCAGGCGCGCGGCGAGGTCGACTTCTGCGCGTCGATCTACGCGTTCTACGCCGACAATGCGGAAGCGCTGATGGCGGACGAGCCGATCGAACTTCTCGAAGGCGAGGGGTCGGCCGTCGTTCGCCGCAGCTCGCTCGGCGTCCTGCTGGGGATCATGCCGTGGAACTTCCCCTACTACCAGGTCGCCCGCTTCGCCGGGCCGAACCTCATCATCGGCAACACGATCTTGCTGAAGCACGCGCCGCAGTGCCCGCAGTCGGCTGAGGCGATGGCGCAGATGTTCGCCGACGCCGGCTTCCCCGACGGGGCGTACGTCAACATCTACGCGACGAACGAGCAGATCGAGTGGGTGATCGCCGATCCGCGCGTCCGCGGCGTCTCCGTCACCGGTTCCGAGCGCGCCGGCGCCGCTGTCGCAGAGATCGCCGGCCGGAATCTGAAGAAGGTCGTGCTCGAGCTCGGCGGCTCAGACCCGTTCATCGTCCTCGGCACCGACGACCTCGACAAGACGGTCGAGGACGCCGTCGCTGCGCGGATCGACAACGCCGGCCAGTCGTGCAACGCCGCCAAACGGATGATCGTGATCGACGAGCTGTACGAGCCGTTCCTCGAGAAGTTCACGGCCGCGCTCACCGCCGCCAAGCAGGGCGATCCGCGCGAGCGCGGAACCGAGGTCGGGCCGCTGTCCTCTCAGGTCGCGGCCGACCGCCTCGAGGATCAGGTCCGCCGGGCGGCCGAGCAGGGCGCGACGATCGCGGCCGGCGGCAAGCGCAACGGCAACTATTTCGAGCCGACGGTGCTGACGGACGTCACGCCGGAGAACGACATCTACCGCGAAGAGCTGTTCGGCCCCGTCGCTCAGGTCTATCGCGTGCATTCGGAGGAGGAGGCGGTCGCGCTCGCGAACGACACGCCGTTCGGGCTCGGGTCCTACCTGATGACGAACGACCCGGAGCAGGCTGAGCGGGTTGCGGACCAGATCGACGCCGGCATGGTCTACGTGAACATCGTCGGCGCGGACGGTGCCGAGTTGCCGTTCGGCGGCACGAAGCGTTCAGGCTTCGGCCGCGAGCTTGGCCGCTACGGCGCCGACGAGTTCGTCAACAAGAAGCTGATTCGCATCAGCTGAGGCCTACGACGCCCGACCGTCGGCCTCGGCTCCATCGCGGCCCAGCCCAGGCGTTCCCTGATCGCCACCGTCCGCTGGTCCGGTGTCCGACTCGTCCGTCGTTCCCTGAGCAGGGACCAGGCCTTCGACGCTCTTTGCCAGTACCTGGGTAAAGCGCTCGCTGAAGCCGGCGACGAATGCGAGCGAGCCGTAGTAGTACAAGGCCGTTCTGGTGTCGTTCGGCGGCTTCGTCTGGAGAATCCGGCTGGCGAGCACGAAGTATGTGAAGACCCCGAAGACCGCTCCGAGGACAGGCCTGTAGCTCCCGAGCATGTAGAGCGTGCGCTTCCCGAGGTCGTAGTGGACACTGAACTTCGATTTGTCCGACGAGATTCGTTGCAGGACGCTGACGAACGCGCCGATTGCCCCGGCCGCGACCGAGGTCACGATTCGGCTGTCATGACTGTCCCAGTCGACCGAGGTCCAGAGCAGGAGCGCCACGGTGACGAACGCGAGCAGCAGGCCGATCAGGAGCAGCCCGACGATCATCCCTTGTGTGTAGACCGTCAGGCCGATCCGCGCGCCCGCTCGACGGTAGTAGTCGCGGATCTCCCGGAGCTCATGGTTTTCCTCGGTGGCGATGCGCTTTGTCTTGGCCTCGTCCAACTTGCCTTCGTCGCGGTCGATCACCCCGAGCACGTGGCTCGCTACGGCCATGATCCTCTTCAGGCCGACACTCTCGCTGGTGTACCTCAGCACCTCACTGACACGGATCGCGAGGTTCTCGCAGTCGAACAGCACGTCCGCCAGCGCGGGGTTGTGTCGCGTTACCCAGTCGGTGGAACGGTGGAACTGACGGGTGTCGTCGATGATCGGGCTGAGCGGGAGCGGCACCTTCTTGTGCGTGAGTGCGACCCCGGACGGCTCCACGATCGACCAGTATTCGCCGATGATCTCGCCGTACCTGTCCTCAAAGGCGGCTCTCGTCTTGCGATAGCGGCGTGCGGCTTCCGGGTGGGCGGACTCGCCCGTGCGCCTTTGGTGCTCCCAATGGAAGTGGTCCCAGGCGAGGTCGGGAAACGTCACCTGCTGCACGTCGCGGTGTTCCTTCTGCTGGCGGACGGCCGCAGTGTCTCCGTCGGCATGGCCGGGAAGGAGTCGTGCGAGCACGGTGTTCATCGGACCTCCCGTCTCGTCCGTGCCGCAAGCGGACTCGGTTCCTTGTGCCTAACCGTACGACCCGTTGGGAGCGAACGCAAGCCTCCGACGCGTTCGGGAGGACACCGAGGCGGGCTTAGCTGCGGAGCTCCCAGCCGGCGGCGGCGTACGAGTGGCAGAGATCGTTGCCGATCTGCCGCCCGAGGTCGTCATAGACCGCAACCGTCAACCGGCCCCGAGCAAGCGCGCAGATGCGGCCGAGGTTGTGCGGGTCGCCGCTGTCCGGCGCGAGCAGCCGCGTGTCGGCGCGATATGCCCAGGCGCTGCCCTGCGCCGACAGCGACTGGGCCTGCGAGCGGCAGAAGGAGCGGGCGCCGATGCCGGAAACGACGAGGTTTGCGTCAGCGCCGAACGGCGAGACGGCGCATCTGGTCACCAGCTCGCGAGGCTGCGGCCGCGACGGCTGCGTTGCGGTGAGCCTTCGGCCGAGCACCACTCCTCCGGCGGTTGCCGGCGCAGCGACGGCAAGGGCAGCGAGGAGCGGGACCCCGACCCGCCAGAGCCGCCCGCGTTGTCTGTGCCGTGCGGCCGCCGGGAGCGGCCCTGAGACCGGACGAGCTCCCGGTGTCGTCCGCGGGGGGAGGAGTCTCCGCCGTGTCGGCGCGGCCAGAGTCGTGGAGGGTTCGACCTCCAGTGCTGCTCGGAGTGCAGCGACGAACGTGGTCGCTGTCGGATACCGGCCGTCCGGCTCGTCGGCGAGCGCACGGTCGAACACCGCTTCGACAGCGGGAGCGAGCTCACGGCGGTCCGCCCTGGGGAGCTTTCCCGTTAGGAGCTGGTAGGCAACCAGGCCTAGGGCGAACCGATCGCTCGACGCGGTTGCGCCTCGACCGTCGAGCTGCTCGGGCGCCAGGTAGCCCACTGTGCCCACCACGTCGCCCTCGGCAGTGAGAGTGGCTTCACCGTCGCGCCGCGACACGCCGAAGTCGGCGACGCTGAGATTCCCGTCTGCGTCCAGGAGCAGGTTCGCGGGCTTGATGTCACGGTGGATGACCTTCGCACCATGGGCGTGGTCGACGGCGGCGGCGGCCTGGGCGAGCCAACGCAATGCCTCGGCCCGGGGCGGTGTGCCGTTGGCCTGGAGCCGGTCGGTGAGGCTGCCGTTCGCCATGTACTCGAAGACCACATATGGCCGCTGCCCCCAATCGCCCGCTTCGTAAGCCGTGACGATGTGCGGATGCGCTCCGAGCCGGCCCGCGAGCGCCGTCTCGCGGGCGAATCGCTCTCGCGCCACCGTGTCGGCAGCGAACTCCGAGCCGAGGATCTTGATCGCTACCTGCCGGGAGAGCAGACGATCCCAGGCGAGGAACACGACACCCATGCCGCCGTGACCTAGCAGCCGCACGGACTCGAACCGTGCAGGCAGGGAGGACCCGGTCAGACCGGCGTCGGATTCCACAGGATGCAGGAAACGCTTCGAGGTGACACGGCGCGGAAAGGGTACGGCAACCGAGTCTGGCGGCCACCGGATCGTCGGCCGACCCTTACGATGCAACCGATGGAGCGGAAGGTCGCAACGGTCCTGTTTGCGGATCTCGTCGACTCGACCGGCCTCGTGTCGAGCGCGGATCCTGAGGTCGTTCGCCAGCGCGTGAACCGCTTCTTCGAGGCTGTCTCCGGGCGTATCGAGGCGCACGGGGGTACGGTCGAGAAGTTTGCGGGCGACGCGGTGATGGCGGCGTTCGGCGTGCCGCTGACACACGAGGACGACGCCGAGCGTGCCGTTCGTGCGGCTCTCGAGATCGTTCCGATGGTGGAGCAGCTGGGCCTCGCCGTACGGATCGGAATCGAGTCGGGAGAGATCGTCATCGAGGACAGCGACTCCACGTTCGCTACGGGCGAAGCAGTCAACTTGGCGGCGCGGCTTCAGCAGGGGGCCCAGCCGGGGGAAATCCTCATCGGCAGCGCGGCCCGCCGGCTCGCGGCAAGTGCGGTCGAGGTCGACGAAGCAGGTCCGCTCGAGATCAAGGGGCGCGCGGAGCCGCTGTGGACCTGGCGCGCTCTCCGGGCGCAGGATTCGAGCCGTCTCGTCGCGACCCCGTTCGTCGGTCGCGAGCCCGAGTTGGAGATGCTCGAGAACTCGTTGGCGCGGGCCGTTCGCGATCGACGCCCGCAGCTCGTGACGATTTTTGGCGAGCCGGGCCTCGGAAAGACGCGACTCGTGACCGAGTTCACCGCCGGCGTCGAGCGGGTGACGGCGCTCGCGGGTCGAACACTTCCGTACGGCGAGGGGGTGACCTACTGGCCGCTCGCCTCGATGATCAAGGCCAGCGTCGGAATCACGGACGACGACCCGGCGAACGAGGCCTTCGAGAAGCTGCGCGTCTCTTGCGAGAGCGAGGCTGTTGCCGACCTGCTTGCGGTCGCGCTCGGAGTGCTCGGCGCTGCGGACGGGGAGCGGACACCGGAGCAGCTGAACTGGGCAGCTCTTTGCTGGGCCGAGCAGCTTGCGGATGCGCAACCGGTGGTACTCGTCTTCGAGGACATCCACTGGGCCGAGGAGCCGCTGCTCGACGTGATCGAGAACCTCGCCCGCTCGCTCCGAGATGCTCCCGTGCTGATCGTGGCACTGGCCCGGCCCGAGTTGCTCGACAGTCGTCCCTCCTGGGGTGGAGGCATCCGCAGCGCGAGCGCGATCGATCTCGCTCCCCTCGGCGGGAGCGAGAGCGAGGAGCTGGCCGACGCGCTCCTCAGCCGCGGCGAGGTGGCACCGGCGCAGCGAGAGCTCGTGCTCGAGCGGGCCGAGGGCAATCCGCTCTTCCTCGAGGAGATCGCCCATGCGCTTCGGGACGGACGAGGCATCGAGGGCATTCCGGATACCTTGCAGGCGCTGATCGCCGCGCGGATCGACGGGCTCGACGCCCGCGAGAAGCAGCTCCTCCAGAGCGCCGCCCTTGTGGGTCGGGTCTTCTGGCGCGGCGCGCTCGAGTCGCTCGTTCCGGATCTCGAGGTCGCGACGCTCCTCGATCTGCTCGTGGAGCGCGAATTCCTCGTTCGCGAGGAGCTCTCGACGATCTCAGGCGATGCTGCTCTGCGCTTCAAGCACGGGCTGATCCGGGACGTGGCATACGGCGGGATGAGCAAGGCGCGGCGCGCGGAAGAGCACCAAGCCTTCGCTGCATGGGTCGAGAAGCGTGCACGAGACGAGCTGGCCGAGATCCGCGCTCACCACCTCGACCAGGCGGCCGATCTGCTCGCCGAGCTCGACGGGGCCGTCCCCGAAGACCTCGCGCACTCTGCAGCGGACGCGCTGGAGGAGGCCGGTCGGCGTGCCCTACGCCGCGGCGCTCTGCGGGTCGCTCGCCGGACCTTGCTGCGAGCGGTCGAGCTGGAGGCGAGCCCGGATCGGCGGTATCTCGCCGCCCACGCCGCCTGGCGCCTCGCCGATGTGCCGACACTCGGCGACGAAGCCCAGGAAGTGCTCGAAGAAGCGCGCGCCGCCGAACTGCGGGATGTCCAGGGCCGCGCGCTCGTGCTTCTCGCGGACCTTGCCCTGCACTCGGAGGGTGATGTCACGCGGGCACATGACCTTGCCGACGAAGCGCTCGCGATCTTGCCCGGAGACGAGCTCGCCGGCCTCTACGACGCACATGCCCTGATCACGACGATCTTCTGGTGGCTCGGCGACGGGGACGGGTCGACGCGCCACGCCGAGGCGATGCTCGACCTGGCACACCGGGCCGGACGGCCCGAGCTCGAGAGCCTCGCGCGGACACAGCTGGCTGCCATCGCGGGCGTGCGGGGAGATGCCCCCGGCGCTGTCGCGCTCTTGGAGCAGGCGGAGTCGCTGGCGGAGTCGAGTGGAAGTCGCGAAGCGATGGGGTACGCGCTTGGCGTCCGGGGACGTCTCAGCGAGACGAAGACGGACGAGGCGGAGCGCTACTACCGCCAGGCGCTGGAGATCTTCGACGAGATCGGCGCGGCGGGGCGTTACGGCTGGACGCTCTCCAACCTCGGCTCGATCTACCGACAGCGCGGCGAACTTTCGTTGGCAGAGAAGACCTTCCGGGAGGCCGTCCGGCGGCTCCGGATCACGCACGAGCAAGGATTCCTCGCCGAGGCCGAGCGCGGCTTGGCGGAGGTCTTGGTCGAGCGAGGCAAGGTGGACGAAGCGGACCGTCTCGTCTCCGAAGCCGAGCACCGGGTGGGTCGCGGGGACGTCTGGACGCGCGCCTCACTGCTGCACGCGCGGGGCCTCGTGCTGATCGCGCAGGGTCGGACCGACGAAGCCGAGACTGCACTTCATGCGGCGCTCGAGATCATCGAGCCGACCATGTACGAGATCTTGACCTGCGAGATCCGCCGGTCACTGGAGTCGCTTCACTCAGCTCGCGACGTCGCGGCGCGCTGACCCGCGAAACGCGAAACCGTGCGTCAACGTGTGGACACGCGGTAGGCCAGATGCGTGACTCCGTGGCCTTCGATGACCGAGATCTGCTCGAGCTCGACGGACATGTCTCCGTCGTCGAAGAGCCGAACGCCGCCGCCGAGCACGACGGCCACGAGATCGAGCCGTAGTTCGTCCACGAGCCCGGACTAGAGACACTGGCGCGCGACGGTCGAGCCGCCGGCGATCATCACGTCTCGGCCTCCCGCCGCTTGGCGTGCCCGCGTCACCGCGGCCGCGACGCCGTCTGTGACGAAGGTGAACGTCGTGCCTCCGTCGCACTCGAGCGGTGGACGCGCGTGATGTGTGACGACGAAGACCGGCAGGTGGAACGGGGGGTTCTCACCCCACCAGCCGTTCCACGGCTCGTCGGACCAGGGCCCCGGGCCGCCGCCGAACATATGGCGCCCCATCACGTATGCGCCGAGGTTCGCCCCGTCCAGGCCGAGGATCACGGCCAGCGCTGCGACAGCGACGATGACGCCGGCCACCGAATCGAGGTCACCCTGCACAAATGCAAGGGCCGTCTAGAAGATCAGCACGTAGCCGTCAAGGAACAGCAGTTCGTTCGTCACTAACGCTGGAACTCGCGCGATCCCGCCGAGCCCTCGCCAGCACGTGAAGGCACGGACGGTGCCCCAGCCCACCAGCACAGCCGGGATCAACAATCCAACCGACATAGCGGTAAGCACGGTGCCGGCCAGCGCGAGGCCCGCCCGGCCAGAAGGAGGCAGCGATGACAGAAGTCGGCGGTTCCCACCCGATGATCATCACGACGACGGAGAACATCCCAGAGGCGCGGGTGGTGAAGACACTCGGCCAGGTGTTTGGCCTGACCGTTCGATCCCGAAGTCTGGGAGGGAACATCGTCGCTCTCCTGAAGAGCCTGATCGGCGGCGAGATCCGTTCCTACGTCAAGCTCAACGAGGATGCTCGGCGTCAGGCGATCGACCGCATGGTGCAGAACGCCGCCGCGATGGGGGCAAACGCGGTCACGATGATGCGCTTCGATTCCACTGAGATGGGCCGGAGCATGAGCGAGATCGTGGCCTACGGCACGGCACGCGTCGTCGAGTGGCTGCCGCCCGACCCCGGTGCGGGACGCTGAGGGGCGGGCCGATGCACGCAATCGAGTGGGTGATCGTGGCAGTCGTAGCGGTTGGAGTCGTGGCCGCGGCCCTCGGCTGGGACCGGTACCGAAACAGCAAGAAGACCGGCGCTCAGTCCTCTCAGCCAACGAGCGAAGTCTTCACCGACCCCGCCTCGGGAAAGCAGATGCGCGTCTGGTACGACCCGACTACCGGCGAGCGGGAATACCGCGAAGAGTGAAACGCGGGCCGAGCGCGCAACACGTCACGGCCGAGAGCCGCCGCCGGGCGGCTCTCGCGCCTTGTCTTGCACACGGTTCAGTCGTGGTGACCGCAGATGCAGAAGGTCACCGTGTCGTCCCACACGCCTCGGTCGTTCAGCCCTGTGGTGAGCCCGGGCCGCGTGGCCAGCGTTGCCGAGTAGGAGCAGGGAAGCCACGTGCTCGTGTCCTCGACGATCGTCCCGTAGCCGCCCCTCGGCGAGACGGTCACCGTGCCGCTGGACGTCGTCGGGGTGATGTCGCCGGGCGCGGACTTGCTGCAGCTCGTGATCGACAGCGACCACTTGCCCGCGTCCATCTCCTCGTGATCCGCCGTGAACTCGACGGAGAGGGTCGCGTCGATCGGGTTGCAACAGTCGCCTACACCGAACTCCGTGAACCAGAGCTCGTTGACCTCGGTCCAGTTGTTGACGTGGATCTTGCTCAGCCCGTTCTGGTAGTCAATCGAGGAGACCGTCGTGCGCGTGGCCTCGAAGTTGATCGCGAGGTCCATCCCGCCCTTGGGGTCTGCGACGGCGTTCCCAGCGCCGGACCCGGGTGCTGAGCCGCCCGGGACGACCGACTCGGAGTGGAAGCCCAGCAGCACCTGGAACCCTCCGCCGATGGCGTCCGGGTCGACCGTGACCCAGCCGTCGCCGTCGGGCGCGATCGTGTGGGTGCTCGGCCCGACCCACGGGTCGCCCGACGCGGGCGGGACGGGATCCGGCGCCGACGAGCCGGCAATGGTCACCGTCTGGAACGTCGGCACGAGCGCCGGGCCGGCCACTCCTCCCAGGTTCTGCGGCCAGTCGACGAGCCGCGTGCCGGCCTCGACCGTGCAGACCTTGTCGCCGGTGACCGGCTGCGGCCCCGTGCCCGAGCCGTCGTCGACGGTGAAGCGATAGCGCATCGGCACGCCCGGGAAGACCGGGGAGGTGGCCGGGCAGAACCCGCCGAACTGCATGCAGTCGTAGAAGGCGAAGTTGGGGCCTCCTCCGAACGACAGGCCGGAGTACGGGAGGCTCTTGTTCGTCTTTCCCGTCGTGGCGTCGATGTCGCTGTAGATGTCGAACCAGCCCACCGTCGTCCACCAGGGCTGGAGCGTCGGGTTCGGACACACACAGCGGCAGAAGAAGCGGCAGCGGGAGGTGCAGAGCCAGTGGCAGAGCTGGATGCAGAAGCGCTCGAGCTGCAGCTTGCCGACGAGGCTCCCGAAGGCCTCCGCGTCCTCGCGGAAGGCGGCGCCGGCCAGCTCCTCCAGTTCGGGCTTGCCGGCCAGCGCGCCTACCGCCTGGGCGAACTCCCACATCTCCTTGACCGAGACGTCTGGCGTCTCGAGCGGGAACGGGCCGCACAGCGTCAGGCAGACCCGGATGCAGTTCCAGCTGCAGAACCACTCGCAGATCACCCGGCAGCGGCTGCCGAGCCCGATGCTCGCGATACTGCTGCGGACGGTGTCGCAGTCCTGCGCAACGACGCCCGCGGCGGCTGCCGCGAACTGCTTCTCGTGCCGGGTGAACTCGCTCAGCGTCTTGCCGACCGCGACCAGCTCGGGGATCAGATGGCCCCGCGGGACACCGGCGGGTGCGCACACGTAGCGGCAGACGAGCCGGCAATGGACCATGCAGGCCCAGTGGCAGAGCAGGTGGCAGAAACGCTCGTCGAGCTTCGCCTTCGCCAGCAGCTGCTTCCAGGCGTCTGCGTCACGCTCCTGGATCGCGTCGGCGAGAAGCTCGACGAGCTCCTCGTCGGACGTGACGTGGCTTACGACCTTCGCGAACTCGAGCGGGGTCGGCAGCGTCTTGGGATCGATCCTCGGCGGTCCGCAGAGCTCGAGGCAGAGGACCACGCAGTCCTTGCTGCAGACCCAGCCGCAGACCAGCCCGCACTCCTCCGGCAGCTTGAGCCGCGTCAGGATGTCCTGGTAGGACTCCGCGTCCTGCGCGCGCAAGGCGTCCACCGTGGCCGCAAACACGGGCTCCTGCTTCGCAACCCGGGCGATCGCGTGTGCCGAGTCCTGCACATCGGCCAAGAACTGCTGGTATTCGACTGCGGTTGGCAACGGATCCTCCTCCGACGGCGGCGAGTTGGGCGGCCATCCTCCTCGGAGACCGTCACTCCGACGTCAAGCGACCGTCACGGCACCGTCACTGCGCGTGACGTGGCGGTGACGGGCGGCCGCTAGAAGGCAGCCGTGCAGGACCACGGCTTTCCAGCTCGCTTCCTCGTGGGATCTCTCGCCACGTGGCGAGTCACACACCTGCTCGTGGCGGAGGACGGCCCGGGCGACGTGGTCGTCCGTCTCCGCCAACGCGCCGGGGATGGATGGATGGGAAGTGCGATGGACTGCTTCCACTGCCTCAGCATCTGGACGGCTGCGCCGGTCGCCGCCGCCGTTGCCCGCCGGCCGCGTGAGGCGCCGCTGACCTGGCTCGCGCTCTCGGGGGCAGCCTGCCTCCTCGAGCGAGCGACCACCGAGAAGGGAGACCTCGATGTGTTGTGGGAGCAAGCGCAAGAAGACGCAACGCCGCGGTTCGGCGACACCGACGCTCGCGTCCCCGGTCGGCCGGATCGTGAGCGCGCAGCGTCGACGCCGCGGTGACGGTCCGGTGACGCGCGGGCGCTAGGACTCGTCCGACCCGAACGAGAGAGGAGCGCCACGATGGCCAAGAGCCCCGCCGGTATCGCCGCGATCGATTGCTGTCCACCGCTCGAGCCGTGCGACGTCTGCGACTACCTCGACTTCACGTTCCGGCTGCCTTTCCGTCCGTCGAGCGATGCCGCCGGGCGGGCGAACATTCCGATCGTGATCATCCTTCGCTTTCGGCTCAGCCGTTGCTCGGGGCCTCTCTCGCTCGGCGATATCGCCTACACCACGACGTTGCTGCCCGGCGAGTCGGTCCGGCTCTTCACGAGCGACCGTCACTCTCGCTTCAGCTTCGACAGCGAGACGGATCTCTCGTACCGGCAGCACACGACGTCGGAGGAGTCGATGTTCATGGCCGGGATGGCGAACGCCGTCTCGAACGTCAACGTCAACCAACATGCCGGCTCGACGTCGACGTTCCACAGCTCCGCGGTCGGTGGTGGCGGCGGGCTCGGCATCGATCTCGGCTTCTTCTCCATCGGCGGCTCTGCCTCGGGAAGCTCGTACGACTCCAAGGCGACGAGCGACTTCGCAAGCAACCTTTCCCAGCACGCCGACTCGTCGAGCCGGCACATGGAGGTCGCCACGCGCGCTGCGAGCTCGACGAGCGTCGGCGAGGTCAGCACGCGCTCCCATTCCGAAGGTTCCTCGGAGGATCAGTACGAGTCGTCGTCGCGCACGTTCGTGAACCCGAACCACTGCCACGCGCTCACCTATCTCTTCTACAAGCTCAACAAGTGCCAGATCCTGAAGTGGGAGCTGATCGGGATCGACCGGCTCGTGCTCGATCCGGCCGCGCCTACGGACGTCCAGCTGAACGACCCTCCGCCGTCGAACGGCGTCACGGTCATCCCGGACGGGATTCTCGCCACGAGCGACAAGCGAGCAGGCGTCCAGCAGACTGCCTCGACGGCGCTCGCGGCCGAGCAGAACTTGCGTCTCTTCTCCGTCGCCGCGTTCGCCGGTGTCAGCGGGGCGCAGGCGATCAGCGCTGCGGTACGCGACGCCGCCCTGAAGGCCGCCGAGGCCGAGCTCGTCAAGGAGGGCCTGCTCACGAAGGACGGCCAGGTCTCCGAGCGGGCGAAGACCCTGTTCGGCTGGGAGCGGGAGATCGCCCTGCCGACCGCGGGAATCATCGTCAAGGGCTGCCTCGACGAGTGCGACACGTGCGAGCCGGGCCTCGAGCGCGAGATCGAGCTCGACCTGCAGCGCAAGCACCTCGAGAACGAGCTGCTGAAGCGCCAGATCGAGCTCCTCGACAAGGCGCAGGAGTACCGGTGCTGCCCCGACGGTGACGAGGACGACGGCCCGGAGCCTTCCACGTAGCGAACAGAAGACGACTGGTGGCCGCGGAACCGGCTGCGGAACCAGCGTCGATCCGGATCGGAGCCTATGCGTTGGCCGTCGGGAGCGGTTCGGGCTCATTCGCCCAGTACGCGCCGGACCCCGAGCGGACGAATGCGGATGCTCTCGCCGATGCGTTTGAAGGGCGCACCCGGGAGCCGGCAGGAAGAGGAGGAGCCGCGTCGGCCGAAAGCCGTCGCCGCGATCGAGGACTTCCAGGAGACCGCGGACGAGGTAACCGGGAAGATCGAGCAGGCCGACAAGCTCCTGCAGGCGGCCTCCAGCGGGAAGCTGCTCGATCTGGGCAACGTCACCGGCGAGATCGACCCGCTGTTGGACCTGTTCGCGCGACTCGATCGGACGGGCCGCTTCGAGGAGGAGCTCCGGCTGATGCGCTCGCTCACCTCACCTGGACGGCGTCGACCGACAACGTCGGCGTCAGCGAATACGTCATCTACCGAGACGGCGCCGAAGTGAAGAGAGTCGCCGGCACCTACACGACCTACGCGGACACCGGGCTCGCCTCCGGGGCCGTCTACCGGCCTAAAGCGCAGACCGATACGGGTTAGCTCGCCCACCCCGGCTCAGAGCCGGTGCGCGTTCACGATCCGCTGGAGGAACTGCTGCGTCCGGGGCTCGCGCGGCGAGCCGAACATCTGCTCGGGCGGTCCCTGCTCGAGGATGACGCCGGCATCGAGGAAGCACACGCGTGTCGCGATGTCGCGGGCGAAGCCCATCTCGTGGGTCGCGATCACCATCGTCATCCCGCCTGCGGCGAGTTCCCCGATCACCTCGAGCACCTCGGCGACGAGCTCCGGGTCGAGCGCGCTCGTGACCTCGTCGAGCAGCATCAGTCGCGGCTGCATCGCCAAGGCGCGCACGATCGCGACCCGCTGCTGCTGGCCGCCGGAGAGGTGGTCGGGATACGCCTCCACCTTGTCGGAGAGGCCGAAGCGGTCGAGCAGCGCGCGCGCCTGTTCCTCGGCCTCGCCGCGCCCCTGACGGAGCGCGAGCCTGGGCGCCAGCGTGACGTTAGCGAGCACGCTCATATGCGGGAAGAGGTTGAAAGCCTGGAAGACGATCCCAATCCGGCGCCGAACCCGGTTTACGTCAATGCCGCGCCGGGTGATCTCCTCCCCTGCGACCATGATCCGGCCCGCATCTACAGGCTCTAGCAGGTTGACGCAGCGCAGCAGCGTCGACTTCCCGGCGCCCGAGGCGCCGATCAGGCAGGTCACCTCGTGCTCGCCGACGGAGAGGTCGATCCCGTCGAGGACGACGTTCTCCCCGAACGACTTGCGCAGTCCCTCGATCTCGAGCGCTGCCGGGGCGCTCACGCGAACACTCCTGCCGCCTGGCGGCGGCGGCGGTCGCGTGCGATCAGCCAGTCGGTGAAGCGCGCGAGCGGGATTGTGATCGCGACGAAGAGGACCGCCGCCACGAGGTACGGCGTGAAGTTGAATGCTGCGTCCGTGGCGATCTGCGACACGTTGAACGCCTCGAGCGCACCCAACGTGCCAACGAGCGCTGTGTCCTTCTGCAGGCCGATGAAGTCATTCAGCAGCGGTGGGATCACGCGGCGAATGGCCTGAGGCAGGATCACCTTCCGGAGGGTCTGCCCTCGGGTGAGTCCGAGGGAGCGCGCGGCCGCCTCCTGGCTCGGGTGCACCGACTCGATGCCCGCGCGGTAGACCTCGGAGACGTACGCGCTGTAGATGAGCACGAGCGCGACGATCCCCCAGAACACCACCGACGTCGGGACGCCCGAGAGCTCCAGCCCGGGCACGCCGTAGCCGAGGATCGCGATCACGAGGATCGTCGGCACACCGCGGAAGAAGTCGGCATACACGATCGCGAGGGCCCGCAGCGGGAAGAAGACCGGCCCCGGCAGGCTCCGCAGCACGGCGATCAGGAGCGCGAACGGGAGAATGAGGCACTCCGCGATCAGGAAGATCTTGCAGTTGAGGAGGAAGGCCCTCGCGATCTCCGGCAACGAGGACTTGAAGTAGTGCCAGCTGAAGAACTCCTTGTGGACCGTGGGCCAGCCGGGCGAGTTGGCGATGACCACCCCGACGACAACGAGGAAGACGATGGTCGAGAGGAGCGCGATGGCAACGCCCCGGCGGCCGTCGGCTCCCGACAGCGCGCCGAGGATGCGCGAGCGCCTCGACTCGTCTACTTCAGTACCGGCGCGCCGGTCGCCTTCGCCAGCCACTTCTGCTCGAGCTGCTGGAGCGTCCCGTTCGCGCGCAGCTTCGCGAGCGCCTGGTCAACGCACGCCGCGAGCGGGTTGCCCTTCGCGAAGACCATGCCGAAGTAGCCGGCGCCGCCGCCCGAATTGAACTGTCCGAGCACCTCGGAGTTCGGCACCTGGGCGGCCGAGACGTAGAACGCGGTCGGGAGGTCGACGACGAGACCGTCGATCTGCTTGTTCTTCAGCGCCTGCACCGCGCCCGCGTTCTGCGGGTACACCGCCGGCTGCGTCGTGGGCTTGATCGTCGAGGTGATGAAGTCGTAGCTCGTCGTCCCGACCTGGGCGCCGAGCTTGAACGGCCGCAGGCCCGCGATGTCGTGCACGGACGCGATCTTCGTTCCCTCGAGCACGACGATGGCCTGGTTGACGTCGTAGTACGACTTGCTGAAGGTGACGACCTTCGCGCGCTGAGGCGTGTACGAGATCTGGTTGATGTCGAAGTCGAACGACTTCTTTCCCGGCGCGAAGGAGCGGGTGAAGGGCACGTACGTCCAATGCACTGCGGAGGGGCTGAAACCGAGCTGCTTCGCGACCGCGTAGGCGGTCGCCGACTCGTAGCCCTTCCCAGTTGCCGGATCGTTGACCTTCCAGAAGGAGCTCTTCGTGCCGCCGGCGTACCACGGCGGGTAGGCCGGGTTGTCGGTGCCGACCGTGAGTTGGCCCGGCTTCACCAGCGTCAGCTGCGATTTCGCGCACGATGCTGCGGCCGCGCTCGTCGTGGTTGTCGTGGTCGAGGCCCCGCCGCATCCGGCCGCCGTCGTCGCTGCGGCCGTCGCCACGGCTGCGAGCGCGACCAGACGGAGTTGGCGGCGCGCTCTCGATCTCATAACGGCGGCGAGCCTATCAGCGGGTTGCGGGCAAAGTGGCGGCTTCGGCTGCTAGAGGCCAGCCGGCGCGACGATCTACCGGTACCCCTGGGTGCGGCCGTATTCCTGCGCGACGTAGAGCGGCACGGCCCTCGACCACGCCTCCTCGACGAGATCTCGCATCTCGTCGGCGTCGATCGCTTCGAGGCGAACGTGGATCCAGTTGAACCGCATGTCACTCTGCCCCGGCAGCTGGAACTTGTGTGGCTCCGCCTCGACGGCGGCCTGTCGCATCTCCTTTGGGAAGCCGCAGCCCATTCGCCCGCCGTCCTTGGACAGGGCGAGCCACACGATCTGACCGACCCGGAACTTGATCTGACCGTGCACGAACACCTCGTAGCTGCGAGGAAGCGTCTGCGCTATCGCACGGATCTCGTCAGGGGTGACCACCGCGCCAAGCCGGAGGATGCCATGACTCGATTGCGTAAACGGCGCCGGTCACACTGTCTGGGCCACTGTTCCGACCCCTGACGGCGGTCTAGCTGGCAGTCATCCCGACGAGCTGCCGCAACTGCTCGAGACGCGGATCAAGCTGTTCCTCGGTCGCCCACTCGTCGAGGACCTTACGCACCTTCGCCCAATCTTCCTTGTGAAGCTCGTGTCGCTTGGGGTCGCTGCGCGCATAGGTGATCTGGCTTGCAGTCATGTTGGCACTTGCCGCGTTTAGGTGCTCGATCAGACCATCGGCGAGCTCGTCCGGAAGGGTGAACTCGTAGCTGAGTCGCAGATTCATTTCGCCGTAACTTCTCATCATCCGCCCTCGGCGTCAACCGGCTTTCTTCTCTGCTTCACGAGCCTTGGTAGGTGGCCGCTCGCGCCTGCGCCGGTGTCCGCTCACCCGAGCTCTTCCGCCGCAGTGCTCGGCTGAGGCAGAAGCAGGCAGGCAGCCCGATGCTCCTCCTCGGCTGACGCCGGCTGCGAGAGGGATGGATCCTCCACCGCACAGCGCTCGACCGCAACCGGGCAGCGTGGATGGAAACGGCAACCGCTGGGGATGGCCACAGCGTCTGGTGTCTCGCCTTTCAGGATCTCCGGCCGGGTCCGGTCCCGCGGGTCGCGCCGCGGGACGACGGAGAGCAGAGCCTTCGTGTACGGGTGCTGCGGGTTTCGCACGACCGCTTCCGCAGGCCCTTCCTCCACGATGCGGCCCAGGTACATGACCGCGATCCGCTGCGCGAAGCGGGCCGCTGTGGAGAGGTCGTGGGTGATCATCAGGATCGCCAGGCCGTTGCGGCGAAGGCCGTCGAGCACGTTGAGGACGCCCGCCCGGACGGAGACGTCGAGCATCGAGACCGGCTCGTCCGCGACGAGCACGTCCGGCTCGAGGACGAGCGCCGCCGCGATCGCCACCCTCTGGCGCTGGCCGCCCGAGAGTTCGTGCGGGTACCGGTCGAGGTAGAGCTCGGGCGGTGAGAGCTCGACCCGGACGAGTGCATCGCGAACCCGCGCGGCTCGCTCGGACTTCGAGCCGCCGAGGCGGTGGATCAGGAGCGGCTCCTCGACCGCCGCGCGGACGCGGAAACGCGGGTCGAGCGACTCGTAGGGATCCTGGTAGACGACCTGGATCCGGCGGCGGAGCGGACGCAGCTCACGCGGCCCGAGCGGCACGAGGTTGCGACCGTCGAAGCGGATCGATCCGGAGACGGGATCGACCAGCCGCAGCACCGCCTGGGCAGTCGTCGTCTTGCCGCAGCCCGACTCGCCGACGAGGGCGAGCATCTCTCCCCGCTGCAGCGACAGCGAGACGCCCTCGACGGCGTGCACGTTACGACGCGGCCGGCGCGTGGCCGATCCGACGAGGCCGCGGTGGATCGGGTAGCGGACGACGAGATCCTCGACCTCGAGCAGCGCCGGCTCCGCGCTCACGCCGGAACCCGCGAATTGAGGTGGCAGGCGGCGTCGTGATCCTCCGCGAGCTGCTCGAGCCGCGGCCGGACGCCGCAGGCGTCGAAGACGGAGTCGCAGCGCGGCCTGAACGGGCAGCCGTCGATCGGCCGGTCGAGTCGCGGCGGCGCGCCGGCGATCGAGAGCACCGGTTCGTCGAGCCCGGCGAGATCCGGCGACGCCGCGAACAACATCCGGCTGTACGGATGTCCAGGCGTGTGGTAGATGGCCTCGAGCGGGCCGCGCTCGACGATCTCGCCGGCGTACATCACGGCCCCGCGGTTGCAGAGCTGGGCCACGACAGGCAGGTCGTGCGTGACGAGGATGAGCGCGAGGCCGAAGTCCTGGCAGAGCCCGTCGAGCAGCTCCAGGATCTGCGCCTGCACCATTACGTCGAGCGCCGTCGTGGGCTCGTCGGCGATCAGCACCTTCGGATCGCAGGCTAGCGCCATTGCGATCGCCGCCCGCTGCCGCATCCCGCCCGACAGCTCATGCGGGTAGCGCGCGGCCCGGCCCGCCGGGATTCCGACCGCCTCGAGCAGCTCCGCCGTCCGAGCCCGGGCGGTTGCCCCCTTGCCGCGATCGTGGAGCTCGAGCGCCTCGACGATCTGGTGGCCGATCGTGCGCACGGGGTTCAGCGCGTTCATCGCCCCCTGAAAGACGATCGCGATGTCCACCCAGCGATGCGGCCGCATCGCCTCCTCGCCGCCGGCGAGGATGTCGTTCCCCACGAGCAGAACGCGGCCCGAGGCGCTGGCGTTCGGTGGGAGCAGGCCCATGATCGCGAGCGCCGTGGTCGTCTTCCCGCAACCCGACTCGCCGACGAGCCCGAGGCGCTCTCCGGGCTCGAGCGAGAGGTTTACGCCCTGCACGGCGTGCAGCTCTCCGCCGCCCTCGAGGTCGAACCAGACGTGGAGATCCTCGACCTCCAGCAGCGGTGCGCTCACAGCGCGTCCTTCCCGCGGCCCACGAGTGGCCGCAGCCGGAAGGTGCGCGCGGAGAGGTGTGCCACGCGCAGCCGTGGGTTGAGCGCGTCCTCCAGCGCCCCGCCGACGAGGCTGCAAGCGAGGATGAGCATCGCGACCAGCACTCCCGGCGGGACGATCGCCCACCACGCTCCCGTGGAGATCGCGGCCCGCTCGAATGCGTTCTCGATTATCCGCCCCAGCGAGATGGTGCTCGGATCGCCGAGACCGAGGAACGACAGCGCGGTCTCGTCGAAGATCGCGACCGCGATCGTCAGGACGGTGCTCGCGACCAGCAGCGGCGCGACCTGCGGTAGCACGTGCCGCACCACGATCCTCGTGTGGCCCGCGCCGAGCGCCCGCGCCCGCTTCACGTACACACGCTCGCGCACGCTCTTCACCTGCGCCCTGATCACGCGCGCCGTGCTCGTCCAGAGCAGGATCCCGATCACGATGATGATGTGGAAGAGGCTCGGCCCCCAGATCGCGGCGACGACGATCATCAACGGGACGTCCGGGATGACGAGGAAGTAGTCGGTGATCCGCATGAGCACGTTGTCGGTGTGGCCGCCGAAGTAGCCGGCGACGACACCCACGGTGCCCCCGATCACCATCGAGACGAAGGTCGCCGCGAAGCCGACGACGAGCGAGACGCGCATGCCCCAGATCAGGAGCGTGACCATGTCGATGCCGCCGTCGTCGAGGCCGAGCAGGTGCTGCCACGAGGGCCGGCCGAACACCGGCCCGACCTGCTCATGGAGAGGGTATGGCGCAATCCAGGGCGCGAGGATCGCTATGAGCGTGCAGGCAGCGAGGAACAGAGCCGCTCCCAGCGCGACGCGCTGGTGGCGGAGCGTCCGGAGCACGAAGCCCCGGCGGCTCGTGCCCCCCTCCGGCGGTGCCTCGACGAAGAACGTCGCCTCGCTCATTCAGTGATCCTCGGGTCGAGCCTGAAGTAGAGGAGGTCGGCGACGAGGTTGAAGAAGATGACGGAGAGCGTCAGCACGAGAAAGGCTCCCTGCAGCATCGGGTAGTCGCGCTCGAGCACCGCCTCGTAGACGGCGCGGCCGATTCCCGGCCACGAGAAGACCGTCTCGATCAGGATGGCGCCGGCGACGATGTAGCCGAGCGAGAGTGCAATGAGGGTGGTGATCGGCAGCATCGCGTTCCGCAACGCGTGCTTCCTGACGATTGTCCGCGGCTTCAGCCCCTTCGCGCGGGCGGTCAGGATGTAGTCCTCGCCGAGCGTCTCGAGCATCGCCGAGCGCACGATGAGCGTGTACTCGCCGTACAGCACGAGTCCGAGCGTCAGCGCCGGCAGGAAGATGTGCGACGCGAGATCCTTCACGTGCTCCCAGAACGGCGGGTTGAGCAGGAACTCGTTCGTCATCCCGCCGGTCGGGAAGACCCCGGCGAAGATGATGATCAGCATCAGCCCGAGCCATTGCGTGGGCATGGCGTAGAAGCCGAGCGCGGTGCTGACCGTCAGACCCTCGGTCTTCGTCCCCCGCCGCCAGGCCGAGATGACGCCGGTGAACGTGCCGAAGACGATCGCGAAGACGGTGCCGAGTGTGACCATCGGCAGCGTGTTGATCAGGTCGATCCGGAGGTTCGTCGAGACGGGCTGCTCGTTTGCGTACGAGATCCCGAGGTTCCCGTGGGCCAGCTGCTTCAGGTAGATGACGTACTGCTGCCACTTCGACTTGTCGAGCCCGAACTGCACCTCGAGCGCGTGGCGCAGCTGCTGCGTCGCGTGCGGCACGCGCGAGAGGTTCGTGACCGCATTTCCGGGCGCGAGGCGGAAGAGGACGAAGTTGATCGTCACCGCCACGAAGACGGTGACGATCGCGAAACCGACGCGCTTCAGGACGTAGTCGGTCCCCCGCACGAGGACCTCCTACTTCTGGTGTACCTGGGTCAGGGTCGAGATGTTCAGCTCGTTGAAGGGTCCCTGCGGAGTGTTCTTGAAGCCGGCCCACTTCTTCGAGACCGCGCTGACCGAGTCATCGTTCGACAGCCAGAGATAAGGCCGCTGCTTGTAGAGGAACGACTGCATCTTCCAGACGATCTGGCGTCGCTTGTTCTGGTTCGGGGTCAGCTGCTGCTGCGAGTACATCTTGTCGTAGTGCTTGTTGCAGAAGCCCGTGTCGCTCCAGCCGCCGTACTGGGCGCACGTCACTACCGAGAGCATGAAGTCGGGGTCGATGAGCGCTGTCCAGTCCCACATCGCCAGGTCGAAGCCCTGGTACGTGTTGTTGGGGCCTGACATCTTGGCGAACGCGGCGCTCGAGTCCAGCGCCTGCTGCTTCAGCTGGACACCGATCTTCGCGAAGTCGGTCTGGATGATCTGGAACGTGCGCGGGATGCTCTGCACGTCGGTCGGCGTGATGACGTTGTAGGACATCTTTTGCCCGTGCGCCACGCGAATCCCGCCGGGGCCCTTCTTGAAGCCGAGCTTGTCGAGGATCTGGTTCGCCAGCTTGAGGTTGAAGCTCACGGTCTTGAGGTGCGGGTTGTGCCAGGCACCGGTCGTGGCGGGGATGATCGAGTTCGCCGGCCGTGCGGCCCCGAGCCAGGTGACGCTGTCGATCTTCTTCCGGTCGATCGCGTGGTCGAACGCCTCCTTCACCTTCAGGTTGAGGAGCTCGCGATGGTGCTTCTTCTTCGGGTTCGAGTTGATGATGAAGTCGGTCTGGTCGAGTCCCGGGACCTTCGAAACGACGAAGCCGGATGAACTCAGCGTCTTCATCGCGGTTGCCGGTACGGCCTCGATCGCATCGAGGCCGCCCGTCTTCAGCGCTTCGACCATGGCGTCGTCGTTCGAGTACTGCTGCAGGCCGAACTCGCCGACCCTCGGCTTCGGGCCCCAGTAGGAGGTGTTGGGCTTGAAGATCGTGATCTGGCTCTTCGTGTACTGGACGAGGTTGAACGGGCCCGAGCCGACGACCGGCGCAGGGTTCGGGAACGTCTTCAGTCCGGCACCGTTCTTGCCGAGGTGCTGCGCCCAGATGTGCTTCGGGAGGATGAAGAACTGCTGGAACTGGCCGAGGACGTTGCCCGGCGCCTGCTTGTAGTGGATGACGAGCGTCGTCGCGTTCGGCGCGGTCGCGTTCTTGATGTGCGCGATCAATCCGGCTTCGTTCGCCGCGCCGCCGTTCTGGTACTTGATGTCCGTGTTGATCGTCCACGCCGCGTCGGCCGCCGTGAGGGGCTTGCCGTCGCTCCACTTGGCGTGGGGCTGGGTCTTGAACGTCCATGTTTTACCGCCGTTGGACGACTTCCACGACCGCGCGAAAAAGGGCGCGTAGTGGAGATGACTGTCCAGCTGGACGAGGACGGGGTAGATGTACTCGAACGTGCTGTAGGCGTCCTGGTTGAACGCGACATACGGGTTGAGCGAGTCGATGCCGGAGGCCGTGCCGAGGCGGAAGACTCCTCCGCTCGTGGCCTTCTTGCCGGATCCTGTCGCGGTCGCCGCAAAGATCCCGAATACCAGCGCGGCGCCTACCAGCGGTAGCGCCGCAAGCCACCTCTTCCTCATCGTGCCCTCCCTCTCAGCCTTCGAACGGGGACTCGTCCACCGCCAGCGTTCGTGCGTCCGCGTCGAGCGTATAACGGACCCCCAGCGGGATGGAAGCCTGGTGCTTCCCGTGCCCGAGGGGCAGTTTGTAGAGAACTGGGACGCCGAGCGGTTGCAGATGTTTGTCGAGCACGTCCTCGATCGACCTCGTAGCGCGCCAGTCCGAGACGTCGCGCGGGAGATCGCCGTAGTCGCAGCGGTTCATGTCTCCCACGACGACACCCTTCAGGTTGGTGAGTTTTCCAGCGTGGCGCAATTGGGTCAATTGGCCGTCGACGTAGTACGGCGGTGCGTGCGTGTCCTCGAAGAAGAGGATCGCGCCGTCGGTTTCGAGCTCCCACGGGGTGCCGAGCGTTTGCAGCAGCAGCCAGAGGCAGCCGCCGACGAGCGGCCCGGTCGCGCGGCCGGGGGCGATCGCGCGCACGTACGGGTCGTCAGGATCCCTCGGCACGGGGCCCGTGACCTCGCCGCGGAGCACGTCGAGCAGTCGCTCACGTGTGAAGTCGGTCGTGTCCTTGGCGCCGACGCCCATCAGCCCGTACCCGTAGAAGGTGGGGAAGCCGGCCCGCTGCCGGATCGGCACGTGCAGCGAGGTGAGGTCCGAATAGCCGACGAGCGGCTTCGGGTTGGCGGCGATGAGCTCGAAGTCGAGGTGGGGGATCATCTCGCTCGAGCCGAACCCGCCCTGGAGCGTCTGGACGACGTCCACTTCGGGATCGGCAAAGAGGGCGTGGAGGTCGTCGGCGCGGCTACGCGCGGCGCCGGCGACGTACTCGTCACGCGCGTAGACCCCCGGAGCGAGCTTCACCCGGTAGCCGCCGCTCTGCCACCACTCGACGCCGCGCTCGATCTCCGAGCGCATGTCGTACGAGCTGGCGAATGCGCCGACGCCGATCGTTCCCCCGTCCTGGAGCGGCTTCATCGGCGTGTTCTACCTCGCAAGGCCGGTCAGGGTCTCGACGACCAGCGGCCCGATCCTGTCGAGGTCGTAGCCGCCCTCCTGCACGACGACCGTCGGCAGGCCGAGCTCGCCGAGGCTCCGGCCGGCCTCGCGATAGCCTGCCCCGCTCACTTCGAGCGGACTCTCGGGGTCCCCGGCTGCGGCGTCGACGCCGAGCGCGACGACGAGCGCACGCGCGGATGCGGCGAACGCCGCTGCCTCTCGGACGGCCGCGAGCCAGCCGTCGTCACCGGTGCCCGGAGCGAGCGGGAGGTTGAGGTTCGCAGCGTCGCTCTCCGCCGCGAAGCCGAGGAAGTGGGGGAACCAGCCCGCGGCCGGGTCGACGTGCACTGACGCTGTGAGCACGTCGCTGCGGCCGAGGAAGAGCTCCTGCGTCCCGTTGCCGTGGTGTGCGTCGATGTCGACCACGGCGACCGGGCCGCCGGCGCGCGCGAGCAATTCGGCGGCGGCGACGGCCGTGTTGTTGAGGTAGCAGGAGCCGCCGTAGAGCGACCGCGTGACGTGGTGGCCCGGCGGGCGACAGCATGCGTACGCGACCTCCGCTCCGTCGGTGACGAGGTCGACGGCAGTGAGCGCGACGTCGATCGCGGCCCGCGCCGCCTCCCAGGTTCCCGGGCCGATGAGGGTCATCGTGTCGTAGGCGAAGAGCCCCGGCCGTGCCCAGACAGCGGCCGGAGTGGCGGGCGCGCGCCCGCCCGTGAGCTCGGATCGCGCAAAGACGTACGGCACCACGCGGTCGGAGGGGAGGGTGGACGCCGACCAGTCTTCCCACGCCGTGCGCAGGAACTCGACCAGCGCAGGGTCGTGGACGGTGAGCAACGCCGAATCGTCGTGCGCGACGGCCGCAAGCTCGCGTGCCCCGGCCGCGACGAGCGCCTCGCGGATCGCGACGGCCCTTGCCGGCACTTCCGTCGCCGGCGTTCGCACTCCGACCCAGACCTCCGTGTCCGGCTCGTGCCGCATGCAGTCGTCGCTCCAGACGAACGGCAGCATCAATGCCTCGTCCGACGATGGTCAGGGCATTTCTGGCGGCTGCAAAGCGTCGCGCTGCCGCGTCCTCGGTCGACCCGGTAGCGACGGCTACCGGGTCTCCCTGCGTCCTTGCATCGCTCGCTTTTCGCGCGCCAGAAACGCGAGACCATCATCGGACGAGGCATTAGTCTCGCACCATGTCACGGCCGCGCGAGGACGGCATCGTCATTGGGACGCTCGAGCCCGGTCCGCGGAACTCGATCGCCGATGTCGGGATCACGGTCGGTCACGTCACGGTCGAGCGGACCGGCGTGACTGCTGTCGTCCCGCCGTCGCTCCCGCTTCCGGCCGGCACGGCCGTGCTCAACGGCGCCGGCGAGCTGACCGGCTCGCTCGAGATCCGGGAATGGGGCCTGCTCGACACGCCGGTCTACCTCACCGCAACGCATGCGGTCGGGCGCGTCTACGACGGTGCCGTCTCGGTTGCGATGGCGCGCGACCCGCGCGTCGGTGTCGACGATGTCGTCATCCCGGTCGTGGGCGAGTGCGACGACAGCTGGCTTTCGGATGCCCGTGTGGCTCATGTCCAGCCGGGCGACGTCTCCCACGCCGTCGCCGGCGCGACGGCCGACTTCGAGCAAGGCGCAGTCGGCGCCGGCGCCGGCATGAGCTGCTTCGACTGGAAGGGCGGCATCGGCTCCTCGAGCCGGCGGGCCGGTGACCACACCATCGGGGTCCTCCTGCTCACGAACTTCGGCGCGAGCGGGCAGCTTCGCGTGGACGGGGTTCCCGTCGGACAGCTGCTCGACGAGCAGCCCGACGAGGCCCCAGATCCCGGCGGCAGCTGCATCGCCGTCGTCGCGACTGACGCGCCGCTCGCTCCGCCGCAACTCGAGCGGCTCGCGCGCCGCGCGGGCCTCGGACTCGCGCGCGCAGGTTCCGTGGCGCACCACGGGAGCGGTGAGATCTTCGTCGCGTTCGCGACCGAGAGCGAACGCTCGTTCGCGGATCGCGAGCTCGATCCACTCTTCCAGGCTGCCGTCGACGCGACGGAGGAAGCCGTGTTGTGCTCCCTTTGGGCTGCGGTCGACACGGTCGGCCGCGAGGGTCGGCTCGTCCGTGCGCTGCCCCGCGAGAAGGTGCTCGAGCTCTACCGCGGGCGCGGCCGGTAGGACCCGCCGTACAGCGGCAGCTCGAGAGTCGGCCCGACGCGGTCCATCTCCTCCCACAGCTTGTTGATGCCAAAGCTGCCGCGTTCGCGCACGCGCTGCACCTGGTCGAGGTCGAGCACCGCCGTCACGACCTCCTCGCCGACGCCGGCCTCGTAGCGCACGGCACCCTCGGGGTCGACCACGAGGCTGCGGCCGTTCCCGACCGGCGCGGCCGCGTTGACGTTCACGACCGCGACCTGGTTGACGATCGCGCTGGCACGGGCGATGACGGTCTCGGCTTCCCGGTCGGAGGTCTCGGTCAGCACCAGCTGGAAGATCGCCTCTGCGCCCTGCCAGGCGAGGGAGCGGAAGATCTCCGGGAACGCGCCGTCGTGGCAAATCGCGATCCCGAAGCGGCCGACGCCGTCGATGTCGAAGCAGACGGTCCGCGTGCCGGGTTGCGTCGTCTCGTAGGGCTGCCACGGAAAACACTTGCGATACGAGGCGACGAGCTCGCCGGTCGGCGACAGCACGAGCGCCGTGTTCGCCACGGCTTCTCCGACCCGCTCGAACACGGTGCCGGGAATCAGCCACAGCCCCGTCTCGCGGGCGAGTACTCCCAGCCGGTCCGTCAGCTCGCCGGGGACTTCGACCGCGAGCTCAGAGGGCGGGACGGCGTCCCCTTCGACGAGTCGCCGCAGCGCCATCAGGTGCAGCTCCGGCGCGACCACGAGCTCGAGACCGTCGAACGTCTCCTTCAGGGCGCGGACGTCGCGCTCGAACTGGGCCAGCGTCGCCCGTGGGTCGCCCGGAACGCCCGCTGTCTGCAGCGCTGCCACGAAGAGCGACCGGCTGGCCATGGCATGAGATGCTATTCCGGCGCAGGCGAGCCGGCTCACGTACCCGACCGGATCGCCCAGCAGTGAGCTTGAAGCCGCCTCCCCCAATGCCCTAGCCTCGGGGCAAATCAGCCTCCGACTGCGGGGAGAAGCTCTGAACACCTACCACTACGTCCTCTACGTCCATCTGCTCTCGCTCTTCATCGGCATCGGTGCGGGCTCCGTGGTTCTCGTCTGCCTCCTGCAGCTGCGCGCCGCGCGCACCGTGGAGCAGGCAGCACCGTGGGGGATGATGGCCGGCAAGCTCGGGAAGTTCTTCCCGGTCGCGATCATTGGTCTCTTCGCGACCGGCGCGTACATGACGAGCACCTCGGTCTCTCCTTGGTCGTGGAGCACTCGTTGGATCGACGTCGCGATCGTCGCGCTCGTCGTGCTCACGATCCAGGGCGCGGGCATTGCGGAGTGGACGGGGCACAAGCTCGGAGCGGCGCTGCAGGCGAACGGCCCCGGCCCGCTTGGCCCGGAGGCGCGGCGTATGACCCTCCATCTCGGCCTCTGGGTGGTCGAGTTCTCGAACCTCGGCATCGTCTTCGGGGTCGTCTGGACCATGACGCTGAAGCCGGGTCTCGGGGAATCGCTCGCCGCCGTGCTCGTCGGCTACGCCGTCGGTGCGGTGCTGGCGCTCCTCATCACGCGGTCGGCGCAGGAGGAGCTGGGCGCGGCCGGCGAGCCCGCCGGCTAGCCCGCCACACAAATTCCAAACGCCGATTGACGCAGTCGCGTCATGCGCACCGATCCGCCCGGCGCGCATTGTTGGGGCGTGGACGATCTCGAAATCCAAATCAGCGACGTCGTGCTCTTCGAGCTGCCGACGTGGGAGGCAGCCCAGGCTTTCCGCGTCCGCCTGCGGCCCCGCTGGCCGGGCTGGTCGCACGACGACGAGCCTGTGTGGCTCTTTGCGGCGGAGCTCGGCGACGAGACCGACGACCTAGCTCTGCTACTCCGAGAGGCCCAGGCTCTGCTCGCCGATCTCGACCTGCCGGCGATCGTCTTCGTCCTCGACGGCCGGTCGTACGTGCTCGAGGCGGGGGAACCCGTGTACGAGCGCGCCGAGAAGCAAGCGGCCTGACGCCGGCGAACGGCCGGCCGAGATCACGTCGGCGGCGACTCGGCGAAGCGCTCGAGCCAGTCACGGACCTGCCGCATGATCTCCTCGACCCCCTCGGCGGACGTGCTCTTCTTCTCTCGCATCGAGAGGTCGGTCGCGGTGACGCGTGCGCGCACGCGCCCGTCGCTTTCCAGCCACGCGCGAACCACGATGACCCCGGCTCGTTCTCCGAGCGGCGCAGACATCGTGTGGCAATCCTAGAGGGCGGTCGTCAGCGTCCCGTCACCGCGGGGGCTTCGAGCATGCGTCGGATCGCGGCGGACGGTTCGACTCCGAGCTCGTCGCGTACGAGCGCCTCGTAGAGGCGGGACTGCCGGATCGCCTCCACGCGGTTCCCTTCGGCGAGATGGGCGCCGATGAGTGCTCGATGCGCGCTCTCGCGCAAGGGCTCGGCAGCGATGCAGGCGAGCCCCGCTTCGACGGCCGTCGCGTATGAGCCGGCGGCCGAGAGATCGGCGCACAACGTCTCGAGTGCGAGCAGTCGCAGCTGGCGAAACTGCTCCCGCTCGACAACGACCCAGTCGTCGTACCAGTCCGGGAGGAGGTCGCCGCCGTTCAGGATTGCGTCGACGTTCTCGCGGGTCGGGGCGGCTTCGTGCCGAAGCACCTGCCGTGCGCGTCCACTCAGATCGTGGAAGTCGACGACAACCCCAGGGGCAAGAGACAAGTGGCTCCTGCTCGCGTCGACGAGTCGGAAGTCGAGCCTGTGCAGGCGCCAAAGCGCCGTTCTGAGGTTCGCGTTCGCATGCTCCTCGCTGCTGTCGATCCAGAGGTTTCCGGCGACGTACAACCGAAGCAGCGAGCGGTTGTGCACTGCAAGAAACGCCACGAGGCGCTGGATTCCGAGCGGCAGCTCGGGGTTTCCGCCGTCGTGCTCGAGGCGAAAGCCCTGCAGCAGCCCGAGCGTGACCGCCTTCGACGTCCGCGAGGGCGCGCTCACGCGCTCCGCTCCGAACGTGCTCATCTTCGCCGCAGACTCGACTGGCCGCAATAACCATCCGCGTCCATCGGTCTGGTCCTTTCCCCCGTGTACTCACTCTTCTTATCGCACGCGCTTTACCGCACGTCAATGCCCGCCCTGTGACGGCGGCGTGACGATTCGGTGACGCGTGCCACCGAATCCTCTTGTGCGCCCCGCGCTGAGCGCCTATGGTCAGAGCAGGAGAGACTGCCGTCACGGGATCGGAGGTTCGGGTGACCGAGCTGATCGAGCCAATGAGCGACGTCTCACCCGTGCGGCAGGTAGAGGCGCAATTCAGGGGAAACGGGGGCCACGCGCCGACTTTCACCGAGGTCGTGTACGCGCATCACGCCTGGTGGCGGGCGCGTCAGGCCGGCACGCCCGATCCCGCGGCCGAGGCCGCCTACGACTCGGTGCTCACCGCCTTCGAGGCACACCATGGCCAGATCGTCCGCGCCTACTGGTGCTCGGAGGTCGAGAGCGCGGTCGCATTGACCGAGAGGAAGCGATGGGCCGGCCTGCACTCCCCGGTATTCGGCTTCCATCGCGAGAGCGACTGGGCTACGAAGACCGCCCCCGCGGTCGCCTCCGAGCTGCACCGCTGCGACGAGCTCGCAGTGCGGGCGAACGCGGTGTTGACAGGAGTTCGGAAACGGATCTGCCTCGAGCTTGTCGTCGCCTGTGCGGCGCATCTGCTCAGCCTGGTCGACACGCGCGCAGGGGTCGGCGGCAACGCGAAGACCGCTGCGGCGGTCGAGCACGAGCGCGTCGAGATCAAGAAGGTCAAGGACTACTACTGCGAGGCTGCTAACGGGCAGGCGCAGCTCATCTACTTCGGCGGTATCGCGACGGTGATGCTGGTGCTGGCCGCGTTCGGCTCCCTCTGGCTGTCGATCACCTGGGCTACTCCCGTTGCCGCTCTCATCGGGGGCGCCATCGGTGCGGTCGTGAGCGTGGTCCAGCGGATCAACAGCGGGAGCTTCGAGCTGGACTACGACGTGGGCGGGCCGTACATCTTCTTCCTCGGCGGGCTGCGGCCGCTGATCGGCGGCGCCTTCGCGGTTGCGATCTCGTTCGCGTTCGACGGCGGGTTGCTCCACCTCCCGGTCGCCGCGAACGAGAGCACGAGCGATCGTCACCTGGCCCTGCTCGTGATCAGCTTCCTCGCCGGGTTCAGCGAACGCTTTGCGCAGGACACGCTCACCTCGGTCCTGCCCGAGGCAAAGAGCGCGCCCGCGCCGACGCCTGCGGCCTCGCCCTCGTCCGGGACGGCTTCTCCACTTGCCCCGGACGCATCTCCAGAAAGGAGCACCTCGTGAGCGATGCACCTGCCGGTCTCGCCGTACGGACGCAGAAGCGCTATGGCTGGAGGCCGGACCATCCCGACATGCGCGACTACCTGCTGGCGGTCGAGCCGGCGAAGGCTCTGCCGCGGAGGGTGAGCCTGCGCTCGGAGATGCCGGCGGTGTACGACCAGGGGCAGCTCGGCTCCTGCACCGCGAACAGCATCGGAGCGATCCTCGAGTTCAACGAGCTCAAGCAGGCAGAGGCCGACGCCGCCACGCCCTCGCGCCTCTTCATCTACTACAACGAGCGCGCCATGGAGGGCACGATCTCGCAGGACTCCGGCGCCGAGATCCGGGACGGGATCAAATCGGTCGCGCAGCTCGGCGCGCCGCCCGAGACCGACTGGCCGTACGTGATCACGAAGTTCGCGAGGAAGCCCCCCGCAAAGTCATACAGGGACGCTCTCAAGCATCAGGCGATCCAGTACGCACGCGTCGCGCAGACGCAGATGGGGATCCAGAACGTCCTCGCCGGCGGGTATCCGATCTCGTTCGGATTCACCGTGTACGAGTCGTTCGAGAGCGACGTGGGCTCCGACGGGATCGTCCCGATGCCCGAACCCGGTGAGAGCACGCTCGGCGGGCACGCCGTCGTCGCGGTGGGCTACAAGCAGATCAGGCGGCAGCTGTACTTCGAGTGCCGCAACTCCTGGGGGCCGGACTGGGGAGACCACGGGTACTTCTGGCTGCCGGCGGACTACGCCACGAGCCGGAACCTTGCGCAGGACTTCTGGGTGATCGAGCAGGTCGAGTAGCGGAGGTTGGGGTAGTGGCAACAGAGAAGATGCCTCGCGCCGACGCCGTCTTCGAGGGTGGCGGCGTGAAGGGGATTGCGTTCGCCGGGGCGATCGCGTCCGCGGAGCGCGATGCCGGCGTGAAGGAATGGGTCAACGTTGCCGGCACCTCGGCCGGCGCGATCGTCGCGACGCTTCTGGTGGCGGGCTACGACGCCGCCGGCCTGCAGAGGATCCTCGCGGCGGCCAAGTACTCCCGCTTCGCCGACACCGGACCCGGAGGGAAGTGGATCGGCGGGCTCTGGACCGCAGTCTTCCGGCTGCGCGGAATGGCCCCGGGCCGCTACTTCCTCGAGTGGATGGGCGAGCAGCTCGCTGCCTCGCCGCTCGCGAAGGAACTGGGGAAGACAGAGCTCACTTTCGGCGACGTCAAACGGCGCGATCTGCCGGCCGAGGCCGACGTGCCCGACATCACCGACCTCCAGTACGAGCGGACCCTGTACCGCCTACACGTGATCGGCTCGGACATCACCACCGGCCGCATGATCATCCTCCCGGACGACCTGCCCGACTACACCGATGAGGCCGGCAAGCCGTTCGACAAGGACACCTTCCCGCTCGTCGATGCGGTCCGGATGAGCATGAGCTACCCCTTCCTGTTCAACCCGGTCGTGCTGCATCGCCAGGGGCGGCCGGTCTACGTCGTCGACGGCGGGCTGCTCTCGAACTTCCCCATCTGGCTGTTCGACGGCCCGCACCCGACGCGGCCGACCTGGGGTTTCCGGCTGCACGGCGGCTCGAGCGTCGACGAGGGGCTGCCGTACCGGAAGATCCCGCGGCCACTCTGGGAGGTGCCGCTCTTGAAGGCGATGTTCTCGGCGGCCACCGAGGCCTGGGATCGCGAGCAGCTGTCGCACGCCACGTCCTCGCGGACGGTCTCGATTCCGACGCACCAGATCAGCACCACCGATTTCGGCCTCACGCCGGCTGACGCCGACTCGCTCTACGCCTGGGGACTCAACGCCGCCCACGACTTCTTCACCGCACCCGCGCAGGAGGCGTACATCAACTCCTTCGGCAAGACGCTCGAGCCGCCGACCGCGACCGACGGCGGGCTGCCGGCGCGGCCGGCGGTCACCGGCGGGGGCGCCAAGGTCAAGTGACGATCAGGTTCGGGAAGTCGGTCGCGCTGCCCCTGAAGTAGTCGGTGTCGCACCTGGCGGCGACGCCGGGGACGGTGCCGTGGTCGGAGTGCTGCCAGAGCATCCACGTGTCTCCCCACGGCTCGATGGCTTTGGGCTTCGGCACCTCCCAGTGCGCGATCCAGAGCGGGCAACGGCCCACACGGTTGCGCTGACTCGACGTGAGGTGGGGCAGGATGCTCGTCCAGAAGCTCGGACCCGTGTAGAGGATCGGGTAGTGGCCGCGAGTCTTGCGATAGGCGTCGACGAACTGGAGGAGATGGCGGGCGCATTTCGGTGCGGGCCGGCCGTTGGCGGTCTCGAAGTCGTAAGCGAGCGGCAGGTCGCTCTTCCTGCCCCAGCCGGCCTTGCGGGCGAGCTGGATCGCCAGCGCGGCCTCGGCGGTGCCGTCTCGCTCGTTGTTCTCCTGTGCTGCGACGCGGCCGAAGTAGTACGGGAACCAGGCGAGACCACTCGCGCGGAGTGCCGCGATCCGGCCGGGCCCGTAACGCGCGTCGCGGACATCGCCGTCCGCGACCCGGACGATTGCGAAGGAGTTTCCGGAGGCGCGCGCCTTTGCGAAGTCGACGTCTCCCTGGACGTCTGAGATGTCGAAGCCGCGCAGCAGCGTCGGCTTTGGCGTCGGCTTCGGTCTCGGCTTCGGCCTCGGGGGCGTCGCTTGGCCCAACGCGCGCCACGTCGTCTGGCCTAGCACGCCGTCGGCGTCGAGACGCCGGGATCGCTGGAAGGCACGCAAGGCCTGGTCCGTCTTCGCGCCGAAGTCGCCGTCGTCGGCCACGGCCCGGCCGAGTGCGGTCAGCCGCCGCTGCATGCGTCGGATGTACGGGGCCTGCCCGACGCCGCCGGAGCCCTTGCGCAGCACGGGAGACCGCTGATCGGGGCCCGGGTCGGGCCGGTCGAAGCCGCCGTCGTACTCACGGTGCCACCACTCCCATTTCGCGTCCCAGTGATGCCAGCCGAAGAGGCCGCCGTGCTTGTCGACGAGGCCGGCCATGAAATGGTCCGCGACGTCGGCGGCGTGGCCGAGCCCGTGGTTGCTGGTGCCGGGAACTGCGGCGTTGTTGCCGTAGAGCTCTCTGCACCGGACCTGGCCGGCGAAGTCGCGGTAAGCGCCGAGCGGCCCCTCGGGGTAGATGTCGCCGCGCGAGCCGTAGCGCTGGAGCAGGAACAGCCGCATCGTGTTCCAGGAGGCGGCCGCGTCGCCGGCCGCGAGGAACAGCCCGAGCTTCGGGTGGTGGATCGACGCCAGCTGTCTCGGAGTCAACCGGCCGTTCTGCATCGAAGCCCTCCGGCGCTCACCGTCCCACCGTCGCAGGCATCTGTCAACCCGGCAGGGGGGCCGGGTCAGCGGCGAAGGATCTTGCCGGTCTTCAGGTTGAGGTGGGTCGTGTCGTGGATATGCGTATTCGTGCGGTCGTGGAAGCTGATGGTGAGGTGGTGGTCGCGGCCGGTCAGGTCCACGGTCACCGTGAGGTAGCCGAACTCGACGATCGGGGGCTTGTCGAGCGTGTACTCGCCGACGGTGACAGGCGTCTGGGGGAGTCCTCCGACCGGGCGGGTCGCGGCGAAGCCGCCCGAGCCGGCGACGACGTACGGGATCTCGCGCCCGTCGACGCGCCTCGTGAAGCGCTGGTAGAGGTGGGCGTGGCCGGACAGGACGGCGTCGGGCCAGAATCCGGCGGCGCGCGACGCGGTGTCGATGTCGTGAGCGAGTCCCATGCTGCCGCCGTGCTTCGAGTCGATCGAGGCGGGCGGGTGGTGGCACGCGACGATCACGGCACGCTCACCCGCCTTGCGGGCGGGAGCGAGCCGCGCGAGTTCGGCGCTGAGGAAGTCGAGCTGCTGGTCGCCGGCGAGAGTGGGGTAGGCGCCGTTCTCGCTCGAGATGACCCCGGGACTCTCCAGGACGTTGGTGTAGAGGCCGACGATCGAGACGAACGGAGCGTCGAGCGTGAAGTAGACGCCGGGCTGGTTCATCGTGGACCGGACGATGGTGCCCGCGTCGGGCGAGGAGGCCGGCTCGTCTGCACAGAAGTTGCGCAGGAAGGCGGTCAACGTCGGCACGCGCGGCAGGTCGGGCTCGTCGCCGAAGACCATGCCGTCGTGGTTGCCGGGGATCGCGAAGATCGGCCGGTCGTACGCGCGGAAGGGCTCGTAGAACTGATCGTAGAAGTACTGCCCCTCGCCGAAGTTGTAGACGACGTCGCCGAGGTGGAAGAAGAACGCAGGCCCGGTCGCTCCGCCAACCTGGACGTCTCGGGCCATCGCATCGGCGACGTTCGCCTCGTTCTCCAGCGCCTGTCTGGCGGTCTGGAAGGTGTTGACCTTGGCCGCTCCGGTATCGCCGACGGCGTGGAAGCTGATCTGCTGGGTCGCCGTGATGGCGTCGAGGAAGTTCGACTGCAGGACGTCGGCGAGATCGACTCGGGGCTGAGCCGTCCGGGGTTCGGGGACAGGCTGCAGGTCCTCCTTGTGCAGCTTGTAGTAGGCGCTGTCGTAGTAGGCAGCGCTCGTGTTGTCCACCTGGAACGAGATCTCGTCCGGTGCGGGCTGCGGGTCGGCGAACAGCCTGCCGTCGGCTCCCGACAGCTTCCGATACGCAGCGTCCAGGGCCACGGCGTCAACCTCCTCACGGTTCCGATCGATTACGCGAGCTCGCCGCAGCCGAACGAGCCGACGCTAGAACGGCGGCCCGCGCAGGTCAAGTGCACGGCGGAGCTTGAGCAGCCACGAGTCGGCAGGGATGAGGAGTCCGCGACTCGCGAGTCCGACCATCCGGTCGAGCGCGAGCAGGTAGTCGCCCGCGAGCGGCGGCTCGCCGCCGAGCGCCCAGAGCGCCTGCGCGTTCGTCCACGCTGCGTCGCGCGCCCGGTCGACGTCCCACATGGCCACCACATCGTCGATGCGCCGGAACCGGTGGACGATTCGGTCGACCCGAGCCAGCCAGCCGGTCAGGTACGAGCGCTTCACGCGCGTCTCCACCTGGGCGAGCAGTGCGTCCACCCGCTCGTAGTCGGCGTGCTCCGGCGAGCTCTCTCCGAGGTCGAGCCCGAGCTCGCGGCAGGTCGCGACCAGGGCCACCGGCAGGTCGCGATTGATGTGGGCGTTCATCCCGGCGAGCGCGAACTGGAGTGGCGCAATGCCCCGCCGGGAGCGCTGGTCGAACAATGGAACCCACGCCGAGGGCGTCTTGCCGGGCTCGTGACCGTACGACTCGAGCGCCGAGAAGAACAGGCCGGCGAACTGGACGTCGAGCGTCTCGACGAAGCGAGCGTCGGCTATACCCTCACCGGTCAACTCGGCGGCCACGCCCTCGGTCACCTCGCGGTAGAGGCGGGCGAAGCAGACCACGCCGTCGGAGGTTGGTGCCGAGGCCTCGATCGTCGTGAGGCGATCGATCACGTCGGCGATGTGCGGCGGCGGTTCCGAACCCTTGACGGCACTCACGGGCGGCGTCACGATATCGCGCAAGGACGTCCCGTCCCGTGCGGCAGAACGGGTCGATCGAAAGCCGCGCACGGAGGAGGGCGGGATGCTCGAGAACCTCTACAGCTCGTTGACCGAATGGGTCGACCGCCGGATCGGCTGGGCCAAGCTGCCCTGGCCGCTGGGCTTGCTCGTCGTGCTCGGGCTCCGCTTCCGTCTGCGTGCGAAGAACCTCTACGACTCCGGCCGCGGGCGGCTCGACGTGCCGCCCGCGGGCGACGAGTGGCACGTCGACCATCTGACCGCGCGCACGATCGACGGGACGTACAACGATCTCGATGATCCGTTGATGGGCGGTCTCGGCAGCCGTTTCGGTCGGAACGTCCCGCCCGACCACACGTATCCGGACCCTGACGACCGTCTGCTCGAGCCGAACCCGCGCCGCGTCAGCCTCGAGCTCCTGACGCGCGACGAGTTCATCCCGGCGACGTCGCTCAACCTGCTCGCCGGCGCCTGGATCCAGTTCGAGGTGCACGACTGGTTCAGCCACGGCCAGAACGAGACCGAGAACCCGTGGAAGGTCGATCTCGCGGCAGACGATCCGTGGCCGCAGCACCCGATGGAGATCCAGCGGACGCGGAAGGATCCGAGCAGCCCGACCTCCGGCCCGCCGACGTTCGTCACCGCCGATACGCACTGGTGGGACGGCTCGCAGATCTACGGCAGCGATCCCGTCTTCGCGCGCGCGATCCGCAGCGGCGAAGCGGGCCGGCTGCGCATCACGCCCCAGGGGCTGCTGCCGGAGGAGGTCGAAGCCCACGTCGACCTGCGCGGCGTGGCCGGCAATTTCTGGATCGGGCTCGCGCTGCTGCACGCACTCTTCATGCTCGAGCACAACGCGATCTGCGAGCGCCTGCATGCCGAGCACCCCGAGCTGGACGACCAGGCTCTCTACGAGAAGGCGCGCCTCGTCAACGCCGCGCTGATGGCCAAGATCCACACGATCGACTGGACGCCGGCGATCATCGCCCACCCGACGACGATCCGCGGGCTCCGGGCGAACTGGTTCGGCATCCTCGGTGAGCGCTTCGACAAGACCTTCGGCCGCCGCACGCGGACCGAGTTCTTCCACGGCATTCCGGGATCGAAGAAGGGGCTCTACGGCGTCCCGTACTCGCTGACCGAGGAGTTCGTCGGCGTCTACCGGATGCACCCGCTCATCCCCGACGAGTATGAGTTCCGCGCGCTTGCCGACGACCGGCTCCTGCAACAGCGCACGTTCGACGAGGTGAACGCGCTGCACGTTCGCGACTGTCTGGAGCAGGTCCCGCTCGCCGACGCGCTGTACTCGTTCGGGGTCGCCCATCCCGGTGCGATCGCGCTGCACAACTATCCGCGCAGCCTGCAGCACTTCAACCGGCCCGACGGCGAGCTGCTCGACCTCGCGTCGATCGACATCGTGCGCACGCGCGAGCGAGGCGTGCCGCGGTACAACGAGTTCCGGCGGCTGTTCCACCTGAGGGCACCCGAGACGTTCGAGGAGATGACCGGGGGAGACACGGCGACGGCCGCCGAGCTGCAGCGCGTCTACGGCGACGTCGAGCGCGTCGACCTCATGGTCGGGCTGTTCGCGGAGCCGAAGCCGGAGGGCTTCGGCTTCAGCGACACGGCCTTCCGCGTCTTCATCCTCATGGCCTCGCGCCGTCTCGAGGCCGATCGCTTCTTCACCGACGACTACCGGCCGGAGATCTACACCAAGGCCGGTATCGACTGGGTCGAGTCGAACAGCATGCGCAGCGTGCTCCTGCGCCACTTTCCCGAGCTCGCACCGTCGCTCGAGGGCGTCGGGAATCCGTTCGCGCCCTGGAAGCGCGCGGCGGCGCCGACCGGGGCGCCGCAGACGGCTGCCGCCACCGCGACCGCATGAAGGAGCTCGCACCGGGGATCTACAGTCTCGGGCACGGCAAGGGCGGCCATGTCCACGCCTTTCTGCTCGAGGCGGGCGGCGAGCTCTCGCTCGTCGACACGCTCTTCGAGGGCGACGCCCGCCTCGTCCTCAACGCCCTGCAGCGCCTGGGACGTTCTCCCACCGACATCAAGCGGATTGCGATCACCCATGGACACCGGTCGCACCTCGGCGGGCTCGCCGCACTCAAACGTGCCACTGGAGCGACGGTGTACGCCCACCGCTGGGAGGCGGACATCGTCGCCGGCGAGCGCCGTGCCCAGGCGGTGTCGATCGTCCCGCACCAGTCGCTCAAGCTGATTCCGTTCCAGCTCGGGCTGTGGCTCGACCGGCCGCGGCACACACCGTGTCCCGTCGACGAGTTGATCGACGAGGGCGATACGCTCGGACCGCTGCAGGTGATGCACTCGCCCGGCCACTCGCCTGGACACCTGACCTTCTGGTGGCCCGAACGCCGGTTCCTGATCGCCGGGGACGGAATCGCAACCTGGCCGAACCTCTGCGCGGGGTGGCGGGTGTTCAACCTCAACCACGTCCAGCACAAGGCGACGCTCGCGCGCCTGGCGTCCTTCGCTGCGCTCACGGTCGGCGTCGGCCACGGCGATCCACTGACCGAGAACGCGGCCGATCGCGTCCAGCAGCTGGCCGAGGCCTATTGAATCCGGCTCAGGTCGAGCGGAGCGCGTCGGCGATCACATGCGCGTAGATCGTGCACCCGTACGGCCACGGGTGCGTCCCGTCCTGCATCATCTTGCTCGTCGAGCTGCCGTACCAGTCGGCGAGGTGCGCCTCCGGCCAGCCGCGCACCCAGTCGACGAGCGCGTGATTCGACTCGTTCTGCCAGCTCGCGGTGTTGCGGACGTTGACGACGACCACGTCCGGGATCCCGTGCAGCGCGTGGCGTAGCCGCACGAGGTCGCGGTGCCAGAGCGGGCCGTTGTTCCCGACTTGGATCACGACCATCCTCGTGAGCTTGTGGTGCCGCCGCAGCCGCTGGAGCTCGTTGACAGTGTCCTCGATCTGCCGACCCACCGTTGCGTCGACCCGCACGCGGTGCTGAAGAGCATCCTTCAGCTCGCGCGAGCAGTCGAGCATCACCGAGTCGCCGAGCGCGAGGATCCGTCCCGGCGGCAGGGAGGCTTGCTTCGTTTGTCTGCCGCCGCCGGTTGGGCCGGAGGCCTGATGTGGGCGCGGGTTCGGGTTCGACTGGTGGGTCGCAGCCTTGGCCTTGGGCGCGCTCACGTAGATGGCGACCGGGTTCAGCGAGGCGGGCGTCACGAACAGGATCGCGAAGGCCGCGACGAGGCCCACCGCACCCGCGCCGATGACCTCGAGCCGGTAGCGGCGCGGGTGCTGGGCCAGCCGCCGTTGCAGGCGCCCGCTCCGGATCGGCTCCTCCACGAAGCGAAACGAGAGCGTGGCGGCCGCGAGGACGATGGCGGCCTGCAGGACGACCACGCCCGGCCCCGTCCACGGGACGTCCACGCCCGGCCGCAAGAGCAGGATGATCGGCAGGTGCCAGAGGTAGATCCCGTAGCTGCGCTCACCGACCCAGCGCAGCGGCGCAATCCCTAGCGCCGGACCGAGCCCTGTCCTGGGATGGGCGACCGCCGCTATGAGAACGACGAAGCAGAACGCCGCCGCGAGGTCGCCGCCGCGGTAGAGCGTCGGGTTGAAGTCCTGCATCTTCAAAAAGAGGAGGACCGTGCCGACGAGCGCCGCGACGCCGAGCAGCTCGATCAGCGGCACCGCGCGCCGCATCCGCTCGATCCACGGCCACACCAGCGCGAGCAGGATCCCCATCAGCAGCAGGAAGGCGCGCGTGTCGGTGCCGTAGTAGACGCGAGAGGGATCGCCGTTCGGGTTGTACAGGATCCACATCAGCGCAGCCGAGGCGGCGATGCCGGCGATCACGAGCATCGGCAGCCGCTTGCGGCCGACGAGCACGAGGCCCGGGACGAGCAGCAGCGGCCAGACGATGTAGAACTGCTCCTCGATCCCCAGCGACCAGGTGTGCTGCAGCAGCGACGGGTTGCCCATCAGATTGAAGTACGAGCGGTTCGCGATGATCTGGTGCCAGTTCGCGTAGTAGAAGAGCGAGCCGAGCACATCGCTGCGTGTGTGCGCGAGGTCCTGGCGGGCGAAGATCGACGCGAGGACGAGCGACCCGAGCACGACGACGACAAGGGCCGGCAACAGGCGCCGCGCGCGCCGCAGCCAGAAGCGGAGCAGGTCGATCCGGTTCCTCGCTTCCCACTCGACGAGCAGCAGGGACGTGATGAGGAACCCGCTGAGGACGAAGAAGAGGTCGACGCCGAGGAAGCCGCCCGGCAGCCAGTCGATCCGCGAGTGATAGAGGAATACGGCGGCGACCGCGATCGCGCGGAGACCGTCCAGCCCCGGGCGATAGCTGATGTGCGGTGCGTTCGCGACTGGCTTCGGCATGTTTCGGCAGCAGCTTAGGGTCCGTTGTGGCGGGCCGCCAGGGTCGCGGCGACGAGCTCCGCGAGACATCCGGCCGGCTCTGTGAAGGCTCTTTCGGGACCGTAGCGCTCGACGAGCGAAACCGCGCTGATCGGGCTGTTTGCAGCGACTTCACCCGCCAGAACGAGGGCCTCGACGCCGGCGGTCGCCGCACGCTCGAGCACGCGGCCGACCACCTTGCCGGTGAACGACGTCGCGTCGAGCCGACCCTCCCCGGTGACGACGAGATCGGCGCCCGCGAGGCTCTCGTCGAACCCGAGTCGGCGGGCGACGAGTTCGAAGCCCGGGACGAGCCGCGCGCCCGCCGCCGCGAGCCCGCCGGCGAGCCCTCCTGCTGCGCCGGAGCCAGGGAGGTCGGGGACGTCGAGCTGCGCGAGCCGCTCGCGCAGGATCCACACCTGCTCCGGAGTCGCTCCCTTCTGCGGTGCGAAGACGTCGACGGCGTCGAGGAAGCGCGCGTCGACGTCGCACGCCACTTCGAGCGGCACCGGCAACGGCGTTGGGAGCGCCTCGACGGCACCGACGCCGCCGTCGGTCGATGCGACACCGCCTGCGCAGACGACGATCCGGCGCGCACCCTCGGCGATCGCTGTGGCAACAAGCTCGCCGACGCCGCGGCTCGTCGCGCGCAGTGGGTCGTTCCTCTCCGGCCCGCCGGCGAGCATGAGCCCGCACGCCTGCGCTGCCTCGATCAGCGCGGTCCCTTCTTCCTCGAGCCGCCACGCAGCTTCCACGGGCTGGTCGAGCGGGCCCGTGACCAGTGTCCGCCGGTTCCAGCCGCCGAGCACGTCGAGCGTCCCCTCTCCGCCGTCGGCGAGTGGCAGCTCAGCGGCCCTCCAGCCGGCGCGCTCGGCTCCCGCGGCGATCGCCGCCGCGGCCTCGAGCGCCGTGAGCGTGCCGCGGAATTTGTCGGGGGCTGCGAGAAGCTGCATCAGACGTTGATTCTGCGCTACCGTTCGCCCAGCACTAGCACTACGAGCGAGTACCGGTCGCGCGTCCTTCGCGCCTCCTGTCCGTTCAGAACTCCGCGGAGGGAGGTGTTTCAATGGCAACCGGAACCGTCAAGTGGTTCAACGATGCGAAGGGGTACGGCTTCATTACCCCTGACGAGGGCGGCAAGGACGTGTTCGTTCACTTCAGCGCGATCAACTCGGAGGGCTTCAAGAGCCTCGCCGAGGGTGCGCGCGTCGAGTTCGAGCCGACCGAGGGTCAGAAGGGCCCCGAGGCTCGGAACGTCGTACCTGTCGGCTAGATCGAGTGGCACGGGGCGCCTCATCGAGGCGCCCCGCCATCTCCACGACTTCCGCGAGGTCGCTTGCCGGACATGCGATCCTCCTTGCGGTGGACGAGGGTCCCGATTCGACAACGGCCGCGCCGGAAATTGCGGTTCGCCTGCTCGCGCCCGGCGACGAGGGCGTGGTGCGGGAGCTCGCGATGTATGGCGGCCGCGGCGATCCGGAGGCGCTGCTCGCGGATCCGCGGACGCTGCTCCTCGTTGCGTTCCACGGCGAACGGCCGGTCGGCTTCGTACTGGCGCACGAGCTGCCGAGGCGGCACGGCGACCCGGCGAAGCTGTTCGTCTATGAGGTCGACGTTGCCGAAAGCCACCAGCGGCGCGGGATCGCATCTGCGCTGCTTGCGGGGCTCGCCGAGCTCGCGCGGGAGCGCGGGATCCGGACCGGCTTCGTGCTGACGGAGCCCGACAACGGACCCGCGAACGCGCTCTACCGGAGCGCCGGCGGCGCGACCGACTCGGTGAAGGTCGAGTGGACGTTCTCGTACGCGGACGATTGACCTCGCTGCGGCCGGTAGGCGCGGACGACGTCGACCGTCTCGTGGCTTGGCACGCGGATCCCGACGTCTCACGCTACTGGGACGGCGAGTCGTTCACCCGCGCCGAGATGGAGGAACGGCTCGCCCGCGAGGACGTCGAGGCCTGGATCGTCGAAGAGGGGCGCGAGCCCGTCGGCTACCTCCAGGTGCATCCCGACGGGCTCGACATGTTCCTGATCCCGTCAGTGCGGGGACGCGGGCTCGGCCCGGACGCGGCGCGGGCAATGGCCGAGCATCTCCTCCACGAGCGCGGCCGCGAACGGGTGACCGTCGACCCCTACGCCTGGAACGAAGGCGCCGTCCGCGCCTGGCAGCGCGCCGGCTTCGTGGAGATCTCGCGCCACGACGCGGACGCGGAGTACACCGCGCCCTGGATCCTCATGGAGTTCCGGGGCCAGTTCTTGTCGCCCTCGCCATGGTGCATATCCTTGGCCGGTTCCATGAAGGTCGTCCTCCCCGACAGCTCGGAGCTCGAACTTCCCGCCGGTGCGTCGGGCCTCGACGCTGCGCGCGCGATCGGCCCGAACTTGGCCGAGCAGGCCGTGCTGGTGCGGGCGGACGGGCACGTGCAGGATCTGCGGCTGCCGTTGCAGGACGGCGAGCCGATTCAGATCCTGACCGTCCGTGACAAGGACGACCCGGACGCCCTGGCCGTGCTCCGCCACTCGTCCGCGCACCTGCTGGCGGAGGCCGTCACCCAGCTCTATCCGGGTGTGAAGCTCGCGATCGGGCCGCCGATCGAGAACGGCTTCTACTACGACTTCGACTTCCCGGAGCCGATCCGCGAGGAAGATCTGGAGAAGATCCAGGCCGCGATCGAGCGCGAGCTCGCCGAGGGCCGCGAGTGGGTGCGGCAGGAGATCTCACGGGACGAGGCGAGGAAGTTGTTCGCTGCCGACCCGTACAAGCTCGAGCTCGTCGACAGGGCCGAAGGCGACATCTCGATCTACATCCAGTCACATAACGGCGTGGGCGACTTCACCGACCTCTGCCGCGGGCCGCATCTGCAGGACTCGAAGCCGATCAAGGCGCTGAAGCTCACCGGGCTCGCGGGCGCGTACTGGCGCGGCGACTCCTCGAAGCCGCAGCTGACGCGCATCTACGGCACCGCCTTCTATTCCCAGGACGACCTCGACGCGTACCTCGAGCGGCTGGAAGAGGCGCGGAAGCGCGATCATCGGAGGCTCGGAGCCCAGCTCGATCTCTTCAGCTTCGACGAGCACTCGCCGGGATCGCCGTTCTGGCATCCGAAAGGAATGGTGATCTGGAACCTCCTCGAGGATCTGCGGCGGCGGGAGAACCTTGCGCGCGGCTACGCCGAGGTGAAGACCCCACTCATCTACGACAAGGCTCTGTGGCAGACCTCGGGGCATTGGGACAAGTTCCGCGAGAACATGTTCCTCATTCCGCAGGAGAACAACCAGGTGTACGGGATCAAGCCGATGAACTGTCCCGGACACATGCTCCTCTTCGGAAGCGCGCTCCGGAGCTACCGCGAGCTGCCGATCCGGTACGCGGAGGCGGCGCCGCTGCATCGCAACGAGCTCGCGGGCACCCTGCACGGCCTCACGCGCGTGCGGCACGTGACGCAGGACGACGCGCACATCTTCTGCACCGAGGAGCAGATCCCGGCGGAGCTCGACGCGTGCATCGACTACCTCCGCTTCCTCATGGCCCTTTTCGGGCTCGAGCCGAGGGCGGAGTTCTCGACCCGGCCCGACGACAAGCTCGGGAGCGACGAGGAGTGGGACTTCTCTGAGCGTGAGATCGAGGCCGCACTCGACCGGAACCACATCCCATACGTCGTCGGCGAGGGCGAGGGCTCGTTCTACGGGCCGAAGATCGACCTGCACATCACCGACGTGCTCGGCCGGTCGTGGCAGCTCGGGACGATCCAGCTCGACCGTCAAATGCCGGCGCGGTTCGGCCTCACCTACGTGGGGGCCGACAACGCCGAGCATCCGGTCTTCGTCATCCACCGGGCACTGTTCGGGTCGTTCGAGCGGTTCATCGGGATTCTCACCGAGCACTACGCCGGCGACTTCCCGTTCTGGCTCGCGCCGGTGCAGGTGCGGGTCCTGCCGGTCGGGGAGGCGCACCTCGACTCGACGCAGGCCCTTGCGGTGCGGTTGCGCGAGGCGGGCTTCCGTGCCGACGTGGCCGAGCCGACCGAGACGATCGGCAAGCGGATCCGCGCCGCCGAGCTCGACAAGATCCCCGTCACGATCGTCTACGGCGACCGCGAGTCGGACGACAGCCTCGCGGTGCGAGAGCGCGGCGGCGAGCAATCGACCCTCTCGCTTTCAGACCTCCTCGCCAGGCTTGCTACCCTCTGACGTCTGAAAAGCAGGGGCGGACCGTTCCTCACCTCCCGGGCCAGAACTGGACCGCGGGGGTTCAACCGAGTCGCAGTGTTGGATTTTTGGGACGAGGGAAACGGGCCGCTGCATGCAGCGGCTTTTCATGTTGCGACAGCGAAACGAGGAGGAGTAAGCCCAACTTGGTGATTTGTCTTTGAGGCCCAGACGCCGGCCATTCGACCAGACCCGTCCAGCGCCACGCGACACGACGCGCATCAACGATGCGATTCGCGTCTCTCGCGTCAGGCTGATCGACGACGACGGGAGCCAGCTCGGAATCAAGACCACGGACGAGGCGCGCGACTACGCCTACGGCAAGAACCTCGACCTCGTCGAGGTGGCAGCCCAGGCCGACCCGCCCGTCGCCAAGGTCATGGACTACGGGAAGTACAAGTACGAGCAGGAGCAGAAGGCGAAGCAGGCCCGCAAGCACCAGAGCCAGATCCAGGTGAAGGAGATCAAGTTCCGGCCGAAGATCGGCGTACACGACTACAACACCAAGAAGGGACACGTCGAGCGATTCCTCAACCAGCGCGCGAAGGTGAAGGTCACGATCATGTTCCGCGGCCGGGAGCAAACCCACCCGGAGCGGGGCCGCGACCTACTTCTCCGCCTCGCCGACGACGTCAAGGAGATCGGGCAGATCGAGTCTCAGCCCCTCCAGGACGGACGCAACATGGTGATGCTGCTCGGCCCGACGAAGAATGCAGGAGTGAAACGAGATGCCGAAGGTGAAGACACGGAGCTCCGTGAGGAAGAAGTTCAAGGTGACGGGCAGCGGCAAGATCCTGCGCCGGCCGGCGATGCGGAGCCACAACCTGGAGAAGAAGTCGTCGAAGCGTAAGCGCGGCTTCCGCAAGAACCGCGAGGTCACCGGCGCCGATCGCGGCGCGATCAAGAAGATGCTGGGAATGGGCTGACCGATGCCCAGGGTCAAGCGTTCCGTCGCGGCGCAGAAGAAGCGCCGCAAGGTCCTCGAGCAGGCGAAGGGCTACTGGGGCCGTAAAAGCACCCACTACCGGTACGCGAAGGAGCAGGTCGAGCACTCGCTCGTCTATGCCTACCGCGACCGGAAGGTGCGGAAGCGGGAGTTCCGGAAGCTCTGGATCACGCGGATCAACGCAGCCGCCCGCGCGAACGGGCTCTCGTACAACCAGTTCGTGCATGGCTGCTCGAAGGCCGGCATCGAGCTCGACCGGAAAGTGCTCGCCGACCTCGCCGTCAGCGACCCGGCCGCGTTCGGGGCGATCGCCGAGCAGGCGAAGGCCGCTCTGCAGGCTGGAAGCGACGGCGGCAAAGCCCCCGACGCCCGGCCGGCAGACCGGGCCGCCGCGAGCGGCGGCCCTGGCAGCTGATCACGTCGCGCGACAACGAGCGGCTCAAGCTCGTCCGCAAGCTCCACGATCGCCACTGGCGCGACAAGCTCGAGCAGTTCGCGGTCGAGGGGGAGGATCTACTCGAGTCCGGCGTTGCCGCCGGGCTCGAGCCGGCGGACGTGCTCGTGGCGGGAGAGGACGTCGCGCCCGAGCTGCTGGCCGAGGTGTCGGCGCTTGCGCATCCGCCGCGCGTCGTCGCGGTCTTCAGACGCGACGACCTGCCGCGTGGAACGCTACCGGTCACGCTTGCGCTCTGGCAGGTCGGCGATCCCGGCAACGTCGGGACGCTGCTGCGCGCGGCCGACGCCTTCGGCGCCGGCATCGCACTGTCGGAAGGCTGCGCCGATCCGACGGGGCCGAAGGCAGTTCGCGCGTCGATGGGCTCGATCTTCCGCGTGCCGCTGAGCACCTTCGACGAGCCGCAGGGCAAGCGAGTGGCGCTCGTGCCTGGCGGCGGCATCCCGCTGCCCGAGCTGGATTCCAGGGGGAATGTCGTCCTCGTGCTCGGCGCGGAGCGGGAGGGACTGCCGCCCGAGCTGCTCGATCAGTGCGACGAGCGCGCCTCGATCCCTCAGCCCGGTGGAGGCGAGTCGCTCAACGTGGCGCTGGCGGGCGCGATCGCGCTCTACGAGCTCGCGCGGCGCGGCCCGGCCTAGAAAAGCGTCCGGCCCCCTTTCGGGGGCCGGACCAAAGTTTCGCCGAGCCGGTTTCGCTTTCGTCCACCTCGTCCGACCGGCCTTTCGCTTCGGGATTGCTCCCTCTTCGTCCGACCGCTCGGTCGCGGTTTCGACCTACTCGCGCTCCGTGCTCGGCGCAAGAAGGAACCTATGCGAACGCCGTCACCGGATCAAGACCTGGCCGAAACGATTTTGTCGCAATTTGCGAGCGGATCATTTCCGGCGGGCGATCCAGACGCTGTCCTCGCCGCCTGCGAACGGCCGACGGTCGAACCAGCCGAAGCACTCGAGGACCTCGAATCCGGCCTCGGCGAGGAGTGAGTGCCAGCGCGCGGGTTCGACCCACCAGAGCGTCATCGTCGAAGAGCCCTGCCGGCCGCGCACCGAGAGCGTGAGGGTCTGCGCGGTGACGTCCCAGTCGGCGCGCTCGTCGATGCCCGGCTCGCGCTCGATCCAGCGGCCGTGCGTCTCCTCGATGTCCTCGCGGGACGGCGTGAAGACGTCGAAGACGAGGCGCCCGCCCGGCCGGAGCAGTTCACGTGCGGCGCGGAGCGCCTCGAGCGTCTCGCCGTCGTCCTGCAGGTGGAGATACGACCGGAACGGACACGTGACAAGGGGGACGCACTCGTCGACCGGCGGCCGGCGCAGATCGCCGAGGCGCAGGTCGAGCCGCTCAGCGACGCCTGCCTCTTGTGCCCGCTCGGCGCAGACGGCCAGCATCCCGGCGGACGAGTCGACGCCGATCACGTGCGCGCCCGCGAGCGCAGTGGGAATGGCGATCCGCCCGGTGCCGACGGCGAGCTCCACGACCTCGCCGCCCGCCGCCAGCGCCTCGCCGACGTAGAACGAGACGTCCTCGATGACGCTCGCACTCCACGGGTCGTAGAGCTGGGCGATGGGGTCGTAGACGCTCATCGGCGGTAGTATCGGAGCAGATGTCTGCTTCGCGCGTCTTCGCCTTTACGCAGCCCCGGCTCGTCGCCGGGGCGTCGGCGCGCTGAGGCTGCAAGCGGCGACGGCAAAGCCGGCGCCGCGCGGCCGGTAGATCGCCGGCCGTTGGCCGGCCCGGCGAGCGTCGTCTCCTCCGCAGCGCGAGCCGGGGCGTGAGCTGCCGCCCGTACCCGTGCCCGCGAAAGGAGGAGAAAGCGTTGGATAAGGTCGCCACCGTGGATCCCGACGAACTCGAGAAGGAGGCGCTCGCCGCGGCTGCCGAGGCGCGGTCGCTCGCCGCACTCTCCGAGGTGCGCGTCCGCTACGTCGGCCGCCAGAGCGCGCTCAAGCTCGCACTGCGCGACGTGCGCGACCGCGAAACCGGCATGACGCTCAACGCCGTCCGCGAGACGGTGGAGTCTGCGCTTGCCGAGCGGGAGGCGCAACTCGCGCACGCCGAGCTCGAAGAACGCCTTGCCACCGAGCGTGTCGACGTCACGTTGCCCGCCCAGCTGCTCGGACCCCCGAAGCTCCGGCCGCGCGGCACGCTCCATCCGTCGACACTCGTGCGGCGCGAGGTCGAGGACATCTTCCTCGGCCTCGGCTACGAGATCGTCGACGGCCGCGAGGTCGAGACGACTCGCTACAACTTCGACGCTCTCGGCTTCCCCGAGTGGCATCCCACGCGCTCTCCGCGCGCGTCGCTGTTCCTCGACGAACAGACCCTCCTCCGCACGGAGACGTCGCCGGCGCAGATCCACAAGATGGATGAGCGGCGGCCGCCGATCTACATGGTCTCGATCGGCCGCGTTTACCGGCGCGACACCATCGACGCGACGCACTACCCGATCTTCCACCAGTTCGAAGGGCTCGCCATCGACCAGGAGATCACCCTGGCCGACCTGAAGGGGACGCTCCTCTACGTGATGCGTCAGCTGTACGGGCCCGAGCGGGAGCTGCGGTTCCGTACGCACTACTTTCCGTTCACCGAACCGTCGATGGAGCCCGACGTCTCGTGCTTCAACTGCGGCGGCGCCGGCTGCCCGGTCTGCAAGCACTCCGGTTGGATCGAGATGGGCGGCTCGGGGATGGTCGATCCGTACCTCTACGAGTTCGTCGGCTGGGGTCCCGAGGAGTACACGGGCTTCGCCTTCGGGATGGGCATCGAGCGGACAGCACAGCTGCGGTACGGGATCGGCGAGATTCGCGTCTTCTGGGAGAACGACCTCCGTTTCCTCAGGCAGTTCCGATGAGGATTCCGCTCAGCTGGCTACGTGACTACGTACGCGTCGACGCGGACGCACAGGAGATCGCCGATGCGCTCTCGATCTCGACCGCCGAGGTCAACGGCGTGCATCGGGTCGGCGTGCTCGGCGAGCTCGCGCTGTTCCGTGTCGGGCACGTGCTGGAGGCGGCGAAGCATCCCGATGCCGACCGCCTGCAGCTCACGTCGGTCGACGTGGGGGAGGACCGTCCGTACTCGATCGTCTGCGGCGCCTGGAACTTCGGCGCCGGCGCGAAGGTCGCGGTGGCGCTGCCCGGCGCGACGCTCCCGGACGGGCTGACGCTCAAGCGCCGCAAGCTGCGCGGGCAGCTCTCCGAGGGGATGATTCTCGCTGAGGACGAGCTCGACCTCGGCACCGATCACACCGGGATCATGGTCCTGGACGAGGCGCTCGAGGCGGGGACGCCGCTCGCCGACGTGCTCCCGCTCGTCGACGAGGTGATCGACCTCGAGGCGACCGGGAACCGCGCCGATCTGTACGCCGTCTACGGCGTCGCACGCGAGGTCGCCGCGCTCCTCGGCGGCGAGCTCCTGCCGATGCCGGGAGCAGAGCCGCAGCGCGAAGGTGACGAGCCCGCCGGGATCGGAATCGAGGATCCGGAAGCCTGCCTCCGTTTCATCGGCCGCGTCCTCCGCGACGTCTCGAGCGGGGACTCGCCGCCGTGGCTAAGGGCGCGCCTCCGCCGCGCAGGCGTCCGCGCGATCTCGAACGTCGTCGACGTGACGAACTACGTCATGCTCGCGCTCGGCAGCCCGCTGCACGCCTACGACCTCGACCTGCTCCGCGGCGGGCTCGTCGCGCGCCGGGCGCGCAAGGGCGAGAAGGTGCGGACGCTCGACGGCGTCGAGCGCACGTTGAGCACCGAGGATCTCGTGATCGCCGACGGCGAGCGTGCGGTCGGACTGGCCGGGATCATGGGGGGAGAGGAGACTGAGGTCTCTTCCTCGACGACGAATGTCCTGCTGGAGGCCGCGAACTTCGAGCCGGTGGGAATCCTCCGCAGCTCCGAGCGGCACGCGCTGCGCACAGAGGGGTCGAACCGCTGGGAGAAGGGCGTCGACCCGCAGGTCGCGGGACCGGCGGCGACCTACGCCACGCAGCTGATCGTGGAGCTGAGCGGGGCGCGCTGGACCGGGGCGGAGGACGTGCAGGGCGAGTTGCCGAAGCCGGCGGTGATCCGGCTCCGGCCGGAACGCGCGAGCGGGCTGATGGGACTCGAGGTGGCCGCCGACGAACAGGCCGAGATCCTCGGCCGGCTCGGCTTCGGGCAGCTGAAGAAAGGCTTTCGCGTGCCGACGTGGCGCGTCCGCGACGTGACGCGCGAGGTCGACCTGATCGAGGAGGTCGCTCGGTTCAAGCTGCCCGAGATCCCGTTCACGCTGCCGCGCCGCGAGGCGATGTTCGGACGACTGACCCGCGAGCAGCGCCTACGCCGGCAGGTCGAGGACGTCCTGGTGGGTGCCGGCTACGCCGAGGCGTACACAACGACGTTCGTCGCCGACGGAGACCTGCGGCTGCCCGAGCCGCTCTCCGCCGAGGCGGCCGCGCTCCGCAGCGTCCTCTACGCCTCGCTGGTCGAGCCCGCCCGCCGCAACGCCGACGCGGGTGAGGAGGACGTCGCGCTGTTCGAGGTCGCGCGCGTCTATCGCGAGATCGGGGCCGATCTCCCCGAGGAGCGCTGGCACGTCGCCGGCCTCGCCGACGGCGGCTTCGCCGAGGCGAGGTGGGCGGTCGAGCAGATCTACTCTGCGCTCGGCGTCGAGCCCGCGTACGAACGGACGAGCGAGCCGTACCTTCACCCGGGCAAGGCGGCACGGACCGCTGAGGGCTGGCTCGGCGAGCTCCATCCGGCGCTGCTCGACGGGGCCTGGGGTGCGTTCGAGCTCGATCTCGACGCGCTCGCCGAGGCGGCGCCGCACGTCGTCGGCTTCGAGGAGGTGAGCCCCTATCCGGAGGTGCGTCAGGATCTCGCCTTCGTCGTCGACGAGGAGGTGCCGGCCGCGGAGCTCCTCGCGGCGATCCGCGAGGCGGCCGGCGAGCTGTTGCGCGAGCTCGAGGTCTTCGACGAGTACCGCAATCCCGCGACGATCGGCGAAGGAAAGCGGTCGCTCGCGTTCCGGCTCGCCTTCGGCTCCCTCGAGAGAACGCTGACCGACGAGGATGTCGCGCCGCTGCGGGCGTCGATCGTCGACGCGCTTGCGACGCGCTTCGGCGCTGTGCTGCGGGCCTAGTCCCTGAAGTGGTGCCGGATCCTCAGCGTTGTCCGGATGGTGATCGCGGCTGCCGTGACGGCGCCGAGCACGACTCCGATCTGCTTGCCGCGCTGGGCCGTCTTGTCGAGCTCCTCACGCAGGTCGGCAACGGCGTTCGTGAGCTCGCGGCGCTCGTCCGCGATCTCCTGCCTGAGCTCAGACTCCTTCGCCATTGCGCAACGCCTCCGCCGTGAGCTCGGCCTCTTCGAGTGCCTGCTCGGGGATCGGCTGCGCGCCCTTCTGCAGCAACTTGATGCCGACGAAGCCGAGGATTGCGCTGACCAGGACCAGCGCGCCGCACACGATCAGGAGGGAGGCCCAGACCGGCAACGTCGTGGCCAGGCCGGCGGCTGCGGCCAAAAGGCCGAATACCAGCGCCAGGAAGGCGAAGACTGCCGCCCCGCCGGTAAGGCCGATGCCGACGCCGAGGGCCTGGGCCTTCTTCTTCAGCTCGGCCGTCGCCAGCTGCACCTCGAGCTCGACGAAGGAGCGCGCGTGATCGGCCACTCGCTTGGTTGCGTCCGAGAGACCGAATCCGTTCACGTTGTTCTCCTTACCACGACGGGTGCACCGTAACCAACCTCGGGCTACGGAGCCAGAAAACGCTCACCCACGTGGCAGCTCCTCATACGGAGACAGCCGGCGTACTCGTCCGTGTCGATCGTGAGATGGACGGTTCCCTCCTCGATCGCTCCGACCTGCTCCGACCGGACATAGCGCGGGCGGTCGACCTCCCCACCTTGTTTCCGTGGCTCGCGGCGACCGTCCAGCCGCGCTCGACCACGTTCTAGGTGACGGGATCGGCCATCAGGTGGGACGACGCCCCACGGCAAAGGTGGCCCCCTGCGTCCCGACGGGATTCACGTCGCTCAGCGCCCGCGTGATCCGGACGCGGCCGGTGATTCCGGCCTCGTCGAGCCGGGTGAGACAGCGCTCGACCATCCCGGCGGAGGCGCCGTAGCCGCGCCGGCTCGCGCATCTGAAGCGGAACCCGGGCCTCTCTGTCGACTGGATCGGGTTGATCGGAGCGCAGAGGACGGCGGCGCGGTCGATGTCGGCGCTCGAATCGAACTCGAGGTCGGCCACCAGGTCGCTCCAATCGGACGGGAGCACCTCGAGCGCCGCCTGCCATCCGTCCGCGAGCGAGCGGGCGACCGGCTCGGGCTCCGGTGGCAGGCCACGGGACTCGACGGGCTCGAGGCGTCCGACGATGCCTTCCTCGTCGATCCGCCGCAAGAGGCGGCGGGCCGCTTCGGGTCCGATGCCTGTCCCCTTCGTCGAAACGTGGAACCGGATCTGCTTGCCTCCGACGCCCGGCCCCGCCGGCCCGAGCAGCGCAGCAGCGCGGGATCGGGCGCTGTCGTCGTCGATCGCGAGGCTCAGCGTGACCTCGGTCCACCTTGGATCCAGGCCACGTTCGACGGAGTTCCAGCGATCGACGAGCGGCACGGCGCGAACCGTACACTCCGGCCCGTGGCGAAGGTTGAGCAGCGGGCGACCCTGGCCAAGAGCGAGCTTCACGACGTGTTGCGGGAGATGCTCCTCATCCGGCGGTTCGAGGAGAAGGTCGAGGAGCGCTTCCGCGCGGGCGATTTGCCTGGCTTCCTCCACGTCGCGATCGGCCAGGAGGCCTGCGCCGTCGGCGTCTGCCGCGCGCTCGAGGACGGCGACGTGATCGCCTCGACTCACCGCGCGCACGGCCACACGCTCGCGAAGGGCACATATCCGAACGAGCTGATGGCCGAGCTGTACGGCAAGCAGGAGGGCTGCTCGCACGGCTACGGCGGCTCGATGCACCTCTACGACGTCGAGCGCGGGAACATGGGCGCGAACGCCGTCATCGGCGGCGGTCTGCCGCACATGACGGGTGCTGCGCTCGCGTTCCAGATGCGCGGCGAACCCCGTGTCGCTGTTGCGTTCTTCGGCGACGGGGCCACGAACATCGGCACGTTCCACGAGGCGCTGAATCTCGCGCAGCTCTGGAGGGTTCCGGCCGTCTTCGTGCTCGAGGACAACAAGTGGGCCGAGTCGACGCCGGAGTCGCAGCACTCCCCGATCCGCGACCTTTCCGCGCGCGCGAAGGCGTTCGGCATGAAGGCGAGCAAGGCCGACGGGCAGGACGTCGAGGCCGTCTACAAGGCGACGCGGCAGGCGCTCGACCACGCGCGCTCCGGTAAGGGGCCTGTCTTCCTGCACCTCGACACGGTGCGCTTCAGCGGCCACTACATCGGCGATCCGCAGGTCTACCGCGACCGCGAGGAGGCGAAGGAGTTGCGCGCGACGCGCGACCCGATCGAGATCTTGCGCGAGCGGCTAGGCGCCAGCGAGGACGAGTTCGCCGAGGTCGACGCCGAGGTGACGGAGATCGTCGAGGCGGCGGTCGAGTTCGCGAAGAACGGCACCGACCCGGCGCCGGAAGACGCGCTCAAGAACGTCTATGCCTGAGCTGACCTACCGAGAAGCCGTCCGCGACGCCCTGTCGACCGCCATGCGTCAAGACGACGACGTCTTCGTCATGGGTGAGGACATCGCGGAGATGGGCGGCTCGATGGGCGTCACCGCGGGGTTGCTCGACGAGTTCGGCAAGGAACGCGTCCGCAACACGCCGATCTCGGAGATGGCGCTCGCGGGCACGGCGATCGGCGCCGCGATGCAGGGTATGCGCCCGGTCGCCGAGATCATGTACGAGGACTTCCTCACACTCGCCGCCGAGCAGGTCGTGAACCAGGCGGCGAAGCTCCGCTACATGTCCGGCGGGCAACTCACCGTGCCGGTCGTCTTCCGGACGCAGGGCGGCGCCGGCTGGTCGCCGGGAGCGCAGCATGCGCAGCAGCTCGAGGCCTGGTTCGTCCACATCCCGGGGCTCAAAGTGGTCTTCGCCTCCACGCCGGAAGACGTGCGCGGCCTTCTCTGGTCGGCGATCTACGACGACAACCCGGTCGTGTTCTTCGAACACCGCACCCTCTATCCGATCAAGGGCAACGTGCCGCAGGAGATCGAGCCGATTCCGCTCGGCCGCGCGCGCGTCCACCGCGAGGGCGAGGACGTGACCGTGATCGCGACGGGGCGGCTCGTCCACGAGAGCCTGAAGGCGGCGGAGGAGGCGGAGGGCGATGGGATCTCCGTGGAGGTCGTCGACCCGCGCACGCTGCAGCCGCTCGACGAGGAGACGCTCGTCACGTCCGTGAAGAAGACGAACCGGGCGGTCGTCGCGCACGAGGCGGTGACGCGGATGGGCTTCGGCGCCGAGGTCGCGGCGGTGCTCCAGTACCAGGCGTTCGACTGGCTCGACGCGCCGATCGAGCGCGTGGGAGCGAGGTTCTCGCCGCTCCCGTTCGCGCCCGTGATGGAGGCGTTCGTGGTGCCGCATGCCGACGACGTGCTCGCCGCGATCAAGCGAACCGTCGGGAAGGCGTAGCGTGGTGACCGAGGTCATCCTGCCGCGGCTCGGCCAGGGGATGGAGTCGGGCACGATCGTCCGCTGGCTCAAGGCTGAGGGCGAACGGGTGGAGAAGGGCGAGCCGCTGTTCGAGCTCGACACCGACAAGGTGACGCAGGAGGTCGAGGCCGAGGCGGCCGGCGTCCTGCTCAGGATCGCGGTCTCCGAGGGCGAGGTGCCCGTCGGGCAGACCGTCGCCTTCATCGGTGCCGAGGGCGAGGACGTTCCCGAGGTCGCGGCGGCCGCGCCGCCGAACGAGGAGGCGAAGCCGAGCCGGCCGCAGTCTGCCCCGGCAATCGTGGAGGTACGCGATGAGGCCGCGGTTGCGTCCGGCAACGGCCGGAGCAAGGCCTCGCCGCTCGCACGCCGCATGGCGCGGGAGCGCGGCATCGAGCTGACGGGGATTCGCGGCACCGGCCCCGACGGACGGATCGTCGCCGAGGACATCGAGCGCGTAGAGGACGGAGGCCCGACCGCGCCGGCGCCTGCACCGGCTCGGGTGCCCACCGGCGAGGTCGAGCGCGTGCCGCTCTCGAACGTCCGCAAGACGATTGCCCGCCGGTTGACCGAGGCGTGGCAGATCCCGGTCTTCCAGCTCGAGGCCTCGGCCGACATGACACGCGTGAACGCCCTTGTCGCCCGGCTCCGCGAGCGCGACCCGGACGTCCGCATCACCGTTACCGACGTCCTCACCAAGGTGTGCGGGCAGGCGCTCACGCGTCACCGCGAGGTGAATGCGGAGTTCACCGAGGACGCAATCCTGCTGCATCCGACCGCGAACGTCGGGCTCGCCGTCGCCGCGCCGCAGGGTCTCGTCGTGCCGGTGATCCGCAGCGCCGAACGGCTCTCGCTGACCGAGATCGCCGGTGCGCGCGCCGATCTCGTCGGCCGGGCACGGGAGGCGAAGCTCCGCACCGAAGACCTCGAAGACGGCACGTTCACGATCTCGAACCTCGGCATGTACGCGGTCGAGCGCTTCACCGCGCTGCTCAACCCGCCGCAGGCGGCCATCGTCGCCGTCGGCGCGACAGAGGAGCGCGTCGTCCCAATAGGCGGCGAGACGGCCGTGCGGCCGATGGTGACGCTCACCGGCACCTTCGACCACCGCGCCGTCGACGGTGCCCCCGCCGCTGCCTTCCTCCAGACCCTGAAGGAGAGCCTCGAGGACCCGGGGCTCGCGCTGTAGAACTATCTTCTGATGGCGCCCACGGTCTGGTACCACGTCCGCAACCTCGACGAGGGTCGCCGCTTCTACCAGGACGTGCTCGGCTTCGCGGAGCTCGCAGTCGACTTCGACGCGCGCTGGTCCGAGCTCCGGCGCGGCGAGATGGAGATCGGGCTCGTGGAGGGCGAGCCGGCCGAGGTCGGCGTCGCGCACGTCGATGTCGCCGACCTCAAGCACGAGGCCGAGCGGCTGCGCGAGGCGGGAGTCGAAATCGGGATCGTGCTCGAGCTGACCGGCGAGATGCGTCTCCTCGACGTCTACGACCCCGACGGCAACCGGATCCAGCTGGCCGAGGAGCTGTAGAGCATGCTGCGCCCGGTCGACCAGCAGGACACGCGTTTCCTCCGCGACATGCTCCGCCACGCCTACCACTGGCGGCTCGGCGACCCCGACCTGCCCGTCTACCGCTACGTCAAGAACTGGGGCCGTCACGGCGACGCCGGGGTGATCGCCTCCGCCGGCCCGAACGCCTATGCCGCGGCGTGGTACCGGCTCTTCCCCGCCTCGGCGCCCGGCTTCGGCTTCGTGGACGAGGAGACGCCGGAGCTGACGATCGCGGTCGTCCCGAGCAAGCGCGGCCATGGAATCGGGGCCGAGCTGCTCGAGGCGCTGCTCGAGCGCGCCCGGGCAGACGGGTTCTCACGAATCAGCCTCAGCGCCGAGCCCGGCCAGACCGGCTTCTACGAGAAACACGGGTTCCGCGAGGTTCGGCGTGAAGACAGAACCGTGACGATGGTCGCCGAGCTCTAGCTCGCGAAGCTGGCGCTTCGCTCGCCGGGACAACGGAACTGCGCCGCCAGGAGAGCGCGGTCTCCCGGCGGCTTCGTGCTGTTTTGCTTTGGGTGGTCTGAGTGGGAGGCCGCTTTGGTGCGCTCACGCGCGGCGGAGGCCGCCGCGAGCGCAGTCCGGCCTCCGGTTAAGCCCGGCTACGCCGAGGCATAACCTGCGGCCTTTGGCGTTGCTTGTGGCTTGAGCGTTTCGAACCTTCGCGACGGATGTGAGGCTTGCACTTCCGCGGCCAATGTGCCCTCTGTACGGATGCAACGGGAGACCGTGCTCTCCCGTTGCCTGAGTGCCTTCTCCTACCTGGCGAGACCGCAGGTCTCGCGAGGTACGCTCAAGCGCAGCGAGAGCGAAGGAGATGAGCATGGAAGTTGACGTCGCCGTCCTCGGAGGCGGCCCCGGTGGCTACACCGCCGCCATCCGCGCTGCGCAGCTCGGCGCGAAGGTTGCCTGCATCGAGCGTGAGCCCGAGCTCGGCGGCACCTGCCTACGCGTCGGCTGCATCCCCACCAAGGCCTGGGTGCAGACCGCGTTCGCGCTCAAAGAGGCGGAGGAGTCCTTCGCGAAGTTCGGCGTCGTGGTGGGGGAGGCAAAGCTCGACCTCGCCGCCGCAAACGTGTGGAAGGCGGGCGTCAGCAAGCAGATGACTTCGGGCGTCGCGAGCCTCTTCAAGGCGAACGGGGTCGAGTGGGTCGAGGGCACCGGTCGCTTCACCGGCGCGAACACTCTTCGTGTCGATGGCGGGGAGGACATCTCGTTCCGCTCGGCGATCGTCGCCACCGGCTCCTATCCACTGCGCCCGCCGATCGACGGGCTCGACTCGCCTCGCTGCGTCGACTCGACCGGGTTGCTCGCGCAGGAGCAGGTTCCGGGCAGGCTCGTCATTCTCGGCGGCGGGATCATCGGCTGCGAGTTCGCCTCGATCTTCAGCCGCTTCGGCAGCGAGCTGACGATCGTCGAGATGCTCGACAGCCTCATCCCGCAGGAAGACGCCGACGCGGCGAAGGAGCTCAGGAAGCAGTTCGAGAAGCGCGGCATCTCGCTCCAGCTCGGCAAGCAGTGCACGAGGGTCGAGGACGACGGCTCGCAGCTCACCGTCCACTACGGCCCCCCTGGAAGCGACGCTGCCGAGACCGTGCAGGCCGACCTCATGCTCGTCTCGGTCGGACGCGGCCCGCTCGTCGAGGGGATCGGCCTCGAAGAAGCCGGAGTCGAGTACGACCGGCGCGCCGGCGTCGCTACCGACGACCACCGGCGCACCAGCGTCCCGCACATCTACGCGGTCGGCGACTGTGCGGGCTACTGGCAACTCGCGCACACCGCCTTCCGCGAGGGCGAGATCGCGGCGGAGAACGCGACGGGCCACGAGGCGGTCTTCGACAACCGTGCAGTGCCGCGGCCGATCTACACCGACCCGGAGATCGCGGCCGTGGGGCTCACCGAGGCCGAGGCGCGGGAGCAGTACGGCGACGACGTGGCTGTCGGACGGTTCCCGTGGGTCGCGAACGCGCGCGCAGTGATGCAGGACGAGACGGTCGGCTGGGTGAAGTCGATCCACGAGACGCGCTACGGCGAGCTGCTCGGCCTCGTGATGGTCGGCCCGCACGTGACCGACATGGTCGAGGCGGGAGTCGTTGCGATCGACGCCGAGTCGACGGTGGAGACGGTCGCCGACGGCATCGCGCCGCATCCGACGCTCTCGGAGGCGATCAAGGAGGCTGGGCTCGTCGCGCTCGGACGGGCCATCCACATCCCGAACCGCAAACCGCGCGCGGCCGCCCCAGCCTAGGGCGGCTCGACGGCCGATAGGAGGAGCCCATGACGATCGTGAACAGGAGAAACGCCGTCATCGGCTGGGCCATGCTGAAGTGGTGGAAGCGCAACGCGCGCCGCAAGACGGAGCGTGCCCGCGGCCGTCTCGCTTCCCGGCGCCGGAAGACATGAGCGTAGGCTCGACGGAGCTCATCAGAGAGCAGAGGCACCGGCTTTGCCGGTGCCAGGAGCGGGAAAGTTGAGCCTCTTCCGCTCATCGATCGACGGTCTTGTCCCCTACGAACCGGGCAAGCCGGTCGAGGCGGTGCAACGGGAGCTCGGGCTGGAGCGCGTCGTCAAGCTCGCCTCGAACGAAGGCCCGTTCCCGCCGTTCCCGGCGGCGCTCGCAGCGATGGAGCGGGCCGCGTTCGAGCTCAACCGCTACCCGGACGGAGGCTCCTGGTCCCTGCGGACGACGCTCGCCGAGCGGCACGGCGTGGCCTTCGAGGAGCTGATCGTCGGCGCCGGCGCCGACGGGATCATCGACCTCCTCGCGCAGGCGACGCTCGACCCGGGCGACGAGGTCGTCTGCGGCTGGCCGTCCTTCCCGAGCTACGTCCTCACGGCCGCCAAGCTCGGTGCAGAGGCCCGCCGCGTCCCGCTCCGCGACCACAAGTACGACCTCGACGGGCTGCTCGCAGCGATCGGGCCCCGGACGAAGCTCGTCTACGTCTGCCACCCGAACAACCCCACGGGGACCGCGAACGGCCGGGAGGAGCTGCTCGGGTTCCTCGACCGGCTCCCGGAGCACGTCCTGTGCGTCCTCGACCAGGCGTACTTCGAGTACATCGACGACCAGGACTACCTCGACGGGCTCGACCTCGTCCGCGAGGGCCGCCGGGTCGCCGTGCTCCGTACCTTCTCCAAGATCTACGGGCTCGCGGGTTTGCGGGTCGGGTGGGCGATGGCCCCCGCCGATGTCGCGGCGGCGACGAGCAAGGTGCGCCGCGCATTCGACGTCGCTGCGACTGGCCAGGCGGCCGCCCTCGCAAGCCTCGACGATCCGCAGGAGATCGCGCAACGCCGGCAGCTGAACGCGACTGGACGCGCGCGGCTGGCCGAGATCCTGCGCGGTCACGGGCTGGAGCCGGTCGGGCAGTCTCGCGGCAACTTCCTCTTCGCCGACGTCGGCGGAGGGCGCGAGCTGTTCGAGCGGCTGCAGCGGGAGGGCGTCATCGTCCGCCCACTCGACGGCTTCGGCGCACCGGAGGCGATCCGCGTCACCGTGGGCACCCCGGAGGAGAACGAGTTCTTCGCCGTCGGGTTGGGACACGTCCTTTCGGGCGTCTCGTAACCAGCTTGCATCGGTGGTACTTTCGGGCGGTCCGGTGAGGCTCTCCTCCGCCCAGCTGAAGCCGCTCAGACTGCCGGGATTCCGGAGCCTCTTCGTCGCGACGCTCGTGTCGAGCGCAGGGACGCTGCTCGCGGCCGTTGCCCTCGCCATCGACGTCCAGCAGCGGACGAACTCCGGCCCCTGGGTGGCCGCTGTGGTGATCGTCGAGTTCCTGCCGACGCTCCTTGTCGGGCTCCTGCTCGGGCCGCTCCTCGACCGGCTCGAGCGCCGCGCGTTGATGATCGCCGCCGACGCCGTCCGTGTCGGAGTATTCGTGGCGCTGCCCTTCGCGCCGAACGCAGCGACGGTCGTCGCCCTCGCAGCCGTAGCCGGTCTCGCATCTGGTTTCTTCCGGCCTGCCGTCTACGCCGGGCTCCCGAACCTCGTCCCCGACGCGGAGCTGCCGCGCGCGAACGCGCTGCTCCAGACGGTAGAGAACCTGAGTTGGGCGGTGGCGCCGTTGCTGGGCGGCGTGCTGACCGCCGCGGCCGGCCCGTCGGCTGCGTACGCGGTGAACGCGGTCTCCTTCGTCGTCTCGATCTTGCTCGTGCTGCGGATCCCGCCGCGCATGCTGCAGAGCGAGCGTGCGCTCTCGCGTGGCCACTGGCGCGATCTCCGTGACGGCTTCAGCGCGACACTCTGCTCGCCGTCGATGCGGACGGTGCTCGTGGCCTGGGGCATCGCCTCGCTTGCGACGGGCGCTGCCAACGCCGTGGAGATCTTCCTCGCCAAGCACACGTTCTCCGCCGGAGACCTGGGCTACGGGCTGCTCTACAGCGCGATGGGCACCGGCCTCGTGCTCGGCAGCTTCATCAGCCCGACCGTGCTTGCTCGCTCCGGGCTCGCGCGCACCTACGGCGCCTGCCTGACGCTGATGGCGATGGGCTACGTCGGGGCGGCGGCGAGCCCGAACATCTGGGTCGCCGTAGGTTGCGTCCTCGTCGCCGGCGTCGGGAACGGGGCGGCCATCGTCTGCAACGCGCTGCTCGTCCAGCGCGGCACCTTCGACCTGCTGCGGGGGCGTGCGCTCACGTTCGTAATGAGTCTCACGTACGTCCTCGTCGGTGTCGGCAACGCAGCCGGTGGGCTGCTCCTCGCCCCGACGGGTCCACGCTGGATCTGGGGAGCCTGCGGGGCGCTGCTGCTGGTCGCCGCCCTCGCGGGCTCAGTGCTCGCGCGCAAGCTCCGGGGCGAGACGCCGGCGGAGGCCGAGGTTCGGGCCGAGACCACACCTGTCGCAGCGGCCCACTAGAGTCCGCGCGGTGCCCGGCCGCCGCGACTGGACGCGTGAAGAGCTTGCCGCCGGTGTCCGTGACGGCGACCGGCGTGCTCTCGCACGTGCGATCTCACTGGTCGAGGACGGGGATCCCCTCGCCTACGGCGTCGTAGCCGACCTCTACCCGCAGACGGGCTCCGCGTATTCGGTCGGCGTCACCGGCCCGCCTGGAGTCGGGAAGTCGAGCCTCGTCTCGGCGCTGATCCGACACGTCCGTCAACGCGACGTCACCGTCGGCGTGGTCTCGGTCGATCCCTCGAGCCCGTTCTCGCACGGCGCGCTGCTCGGCGATCGGATCCGGCTCAGCGACCACTTCCTCGACCCCGATGTCTTCATCCGGTCGATGGGCGCGCGAGGCCACCTCGGCGGCCTCGCCGAGGCGGCGTTGCAGGCGCTGCTCGTGCTCGACGCATCCGGCAAGGACGTCGTCTTCCTAGAGACGGTAGGCGCGGGGCAGAGCGAGGTCGAGGTGATCGGGATCGCCGACACCGTCCTCCTCGTCCTCATGCCGGGCTCGGGCGACGCCGTGCAGGCGTTGAAGGCGGGGATCATGGAGATTCCCGACGTGATCGCGATCAACAAGATGGATCACCCTGCCGCGAAGACGATGCTCAACGAAGTGCGCTCGATCCTCGCGCTCGGTCGATCACTCAAGGACGAGAGCCGAGACTGGAACCCGCCGATCGTCCTGACGGAGGCCTTGCGGGCCGACCACGTCCCGGAGTTGTGGGAGAAGATCGAAGAGCACCGCGCGTTTCTCGAGCAGAGCGGGCAGCTCGACGAGCGGCGCCGGGCGAACCTCGCCCGCGAGGTCTTCGCCGTCGCCACCAGCCGGGCGAGCCGTCACCTCGAGCGGGCGGTCGCCGACGACGCGGAGCTGCGTCGGTTGCTCGGCGAGGTGCAGGCTCGTGAGCTCGACCCGCTGACGGCGGTACGGGAGATACTCGAGAAGGTGTTCCGGATCCACGATGGCGACGGCGACCGCACCCGGGCTTCCTGAAATCGAGCGCGCACGCGAGCGGCTCGACGGAGTCGCGCGCGTCACGCCGCTCTACCCGACGGAGACGTTTTCGCGCCTTGCCGGCCGGCCCGTCTACCTGAAGGCCGAGAACCTGCAGCGGACGGGTTCCTTCAAGGTCCGCGGCGCTTACGTCAAACTCTCGAGTCTCGACCCCGAGCGGCTGGCCGCCGGCGTCACCGCGTCGAGCGCCGGCAACCACGGCCAAGCGGTGGCGTGGGCCGCCCGCGAGCTTGGTGCTCGCGCGCGCATCTTCATGCCGCAGGACTCCGCCATGGCCAAGGTCGATGCCACCCGCAACTACGGGGCCGACGTCGAGCTCGTCGGGAGCACGTTCGAGGAGACACTCGAGGAGGCGCTGGCGTACGTCAGCAGGACCGACGGCACGTTCATCCACCCGTACGAGGACACGCACGTCATCGCCGGCCAGGGGACGATTGGGCTCGAGATCGCAGAGCAGATGGACGAACTCGAGGCGGTCGTGATCCCGATCGGCGGCGGGGGGCTCGCAGCGGGCATCTCACTGGCGCTGCGCGCCGCGCGGCCGGGGCTGCGGATCGTGGGCGTCCAGGCGGCGGGGACGCGGCCGGGTGGTTCCGGCTACACGATTGCGGACGGAATCGCCGTCAAGGAGCCCGGCGAGCTGACGATGGGGATCCTCCGCGAGACGCTCGACGACATCGTGATCGTCGAGGACGAGGAGATCGCGGAGGCGATCGTCCTCCTCGCCGAGCGGACGAAGTTCGTCGTGGAGGGCGCGGGCGCCATTGGCGTCGCGGCGATCCTGGGAGGGCTGGTGGGCGAATCCGGACCGGTGCTGGCGCTCCTCTCGGGCGGCAACATCGACGCCTCGCTCATGGTTCAGGTGATGCGGCGCGGCCTCGCGCTCAGCGGCCGCTACCTCGTCCTGCGGACGCGCGTGCTCGACCGGCCCGGTGAGCTGGCGAAGCTGCTCGATCTGCTCGCCGGCGAGCGCGTGAACGTGGTCGAGGTCGAGCACCAGCGCGAGCCGTCGAGCGTGCCGGTCGGCTACACCGGCATCGCGCTCACCCTGCTCACCCGCGATCCGGAGCACTGCGAGCAGCTTCTCGGCCAGATGCGCGAGTGGGGCTACCCGGTCGAGCGTCTCGATTGAACCGCCGCTTCGACGAATTGCCCGGGCTGATCGAGACGAAGCTCGCAGGGCATCCGCGGGTCGTCCTCGTCTACTTCGACGCCTTCGGCTGGCGCTTCCTCGAGCGTCATGCCGACCATCCCCTTTTCGAGGTCGCGGACGCCGAGCGCTGGTCGTCCTGCTTCCCGTCGACGACGACCGTCCACTCGACCACGATCCACTCGGGTCTCCGGCTCGGCGAGCACGGTCTCTACGAGTGGAACGTCTTCGAGCCGCGGCTGAACCGGCTCGTGACGCCGCTGTGGTTCTGCTTTGCGGGCGACGACCGTCCCGGGACGCTCTTCGACGCCGGACTCACCGCTCACGACCTCTTTCCCGACCAGACGATCTACCGGCGGCTGCTGCCGGTGCCGAGCCACGTGGCGATGCCGACCGGGATCGCGCGCTCGCACACGAGCAGGCTGCTCCTCCAGCCTGCGACGGTCCATCCCTTCGACGACGACGCCGACGGCCTCGCGCGGCTGTGCGCCGCGCTCGGAGCCGAGGAGCGCGCGTACGGGACGATCTACCTCGGTGACGCCGACGCGCTGATGCACATGGTCGGGCCGAACGCGCCCGAAGTTGCGGCGCTGATGGAGGAGACCCTCTCGACGATCGCGGCGGCTCCTTGGCCGGAGGGGACGCTGGTCCTTCTGACAGCCGACCACGGGATGGAGGAGATCTCGCCCGAGCGGACGACGTACGTGAACGTCGTCTGGCCCGAAATCGCGCAGCACCTGGTCGTGGGCGCCGACGGCAAACCGCTCGCCCCTGCCGGGTCCTGCCGGGACCTCTTCCTGCACGTGCGGCCCGAGCGGCTGGACGAGGTCGAGGCGCATCTGGCCGAGCTGCTCGCGCCCGTCGCGGAGGTGCGGAGGGTCGAGGCGCTGCTCGCCGAGGGGCTGTTCGGACCGAACATCACCGATGCGCTGACGTCGCGGTTGGCGAATCTCGTCGTCCTGCCGGCACCCGGCGAGGCGGCCTACTGGCTCGAGCGCGGCCGCTTCGAGCAGCACTTCCACGGCCAGCACGGCGGACTGACGGCCAACGAGATGGAGATTCCGCTCATCAGCTGGATCGCAGGCGGGTAGCTAGGAACCGCAGCGGCGGAACGAGCTCGTCTCGCCGCGCCAGGTCGCGACGCCGCCGTCGAGGACGGGTCGCGCGTTCACGCCGGCCGCCTGCAGCACACTCGCGGCGACCGCCGCGCGGGGACCGGATTCGCAGATCGTCACAACCGGGCGGCCGTTGAGCAGTCCTGCCTCCGCCGCTGCCCGAGCCGTCCTGTAGGGAAGGTGCCGCGAGCCCGGAATGTGCCCTTCGTCGCGCTCGTCCGCCTCCCGCACGTCGAGCAGTTCGACCGCATCGGTCGCGAGCAGAAGCTCGAGCTCCTCCAGCGAGACCGGCTCGAGCTTCTCCGAGCCGCCGCCCTCCTGCCAGCCGGCGATCCCGAACATCCCGACCGCATGCAATCCCCGCGACGCTCGGACTGCCTCCTCCTCGTCCGCGGCGTGGAGGACGAGCGGACGCTCCGGCAGAACGAATCCCGCCTTCGTCGCGAAGCCCGAGCCGGAGACCGGGATGCCGACCGCCCCCGGCTCGTGGCCGGTCGCGAACGTCTCTGTCGCGCGGACGTCGAGGACGATCGCACCCTCCGGTGCCGAGTCGATCTGCTCGAGCAGCGGTTGCGCGCCCAGGAGCTCGCCGCGGTTCAGCTCGACGATCCGCTCCATGTTCGGCGGTCTCGGCGGTTGCGGCCCGAGCCGCGCGGCGAGGAAGTCGGTGAGCTCGCCCTGGAGTGACGGGTTGAAGCGGCGCTCGAAGCCGATCGTCGTCGACGCTTTCGAGCTCATCGCCGCGCCGCAGAGGGAGCCGGCGACGTGACCCGGAAAGACCTCGACGCCGTCCCCGAGCTCGACGAGGCGGCGCAGGCTGTGGAAGAGGCCCTCGGCGCCCTCCCGCGCCTCGACGGCCAGATCGGGCCGTCCCGCATCGCCGACGAAGAGCGAGTCGCCGGTGAGGACGAGCCAGGGCTCGTCGCCGCGGGAGCGGTCGATGACCGCGAAGCAGCAGTGCTCGGGACGGTGTCCCGGCGTGTGGATCGTGCACAGGACGACGTCGCCGACCTCGACCTCGGTTCCGTCCTCGAGCGGCTCGTGTGCGAAGGTTGCCCCGGCGTCCCTGTGCACGCGAATCGGAATGCCGTGTTCGAGCGCGAGACGCCCGTGACCGGAGACGTGATCGGCGTGCGTGTGCGTCTCGAGGACTCCGACGAGCCGGACTCCGTGGCGCTCCGCCTCTGCCAGCACCGGGTCGACGTGATACGGCGGGTCGACGACGATCGCGACCCTGGCTTGCTCGTCGCCCACGAGATACGAGGCGCAGCCCAGATCGTCGTTCAGGAGCTGCTTGAACAGCACGGCGCGACGGTACCACCGGCCTCCGCTATGTATCCGAAAGCGGCTCCCGCGCATGCTCCTCGTCGAGCAGCCGCAGGACGAACCAACCGATCGCGACGAGGAAGACGAGTGTCTGCTCGGCGTTCATCAGGATCCCGCCGAGGTTCTGGTCGCGGACCGGCGACAGCCCCCACAGGCGCGGCGCGTGCTCGTAGAACGCGTAGAACGGGCGGCTGGAGAAGATGTACGCCAAACCGAGGAAGGACGAGCCGATAAACGCAATGGCGAGATAGGCAAGCCCCGCCGGCGGCGTGAGGCGGCCGCTCACGATCGGCCACCAGAAGAGAAGACCGGCCGCGATGAGGATCGCGTGCTCGATGTTCAGGCCCCAGCCGGTGCGCAGCGCCCAGTCGTAGAACGGCGCGATGTGTGTCAGGTACCAGGCACCGAGCCAGATCGGGAGGATCCAGCGCGTGCGGAGCCGGTTCATGCCACGGCGGCCGATTTCTACCCGCATCCCCGGTGTGAGACCCAGCAGAACGAGCAGCGGCGCGAGGTCCGCGATGAGCCCGTTCTGGAGCAGGTGGATGAGCAGGAGGTAGCGCGCCGCGATCGTCTCGAGCGGCGAGTTGAGCGAGCCCGCGATCAGGAAGAGGCCGGACGCGAAGGCGACGAGGCGCCAGGTCTCCACCGACTCGGTTCGAGCTGCCCGCACATAGAGGACTGCGGCAGCGAGAGCAAGCGCGAGGAAGATCGGCTCGAAGCTGAAGTCGGTCGGGCTCACGTTGCCGCCGCGAGCCGGCCGGAGCGGGAGCGGCTCCAGCGCGGCCACAGGATGAGTGCGACGCACGTCCCGAGGGTGAGAAGCTGCTCGACCATCATCACGATCCCGGCGAGCTGCTGGTCGGTGACCGCCGAGATTCCGTACGCGCCGTGGTACCAGGGGTAGAGCGGCGTGAAGGTGAAGACGAGCACGTCGGAGAGGATCATCCCAGCCGCGAACATCGCCGCCGCGAGTGCGACGCGACCGCCCACGGTCAGTCGGCGCTGCGAGGCCGGGTCGACGAGCAGCGTCCACAACAGCGTCCCGAAGACCATCCAGCAGAGGTGCTCGAAGTCGTGGAGGTTCTGGTGCGCGAGCGCGAGGTCGTACATGTACGGCGTGTGCCAGATCGCGAGATTCGCCACCCATAGCGAGAAGGCGACGCGCGGCTCGAGCAGCGTGCCCAGGACGGCGCGGACGCGCGCGTTGCGCGCGAGCGGCCCGAGGATCGCCGACGGTAGGAGGAAGAAGACCAGTGGACCGCGCACCGCGGTCACCATGAGCGCCGGGCCGAGGTCGCCGATCAGGACGTGCTGGGCCATGTGCGCCGAGAGCAGCTTTTCGTCGGCGAGCCTGTCGAGCGGGCCGATCAGGGCGAAGAGCGTCACTCCGAGCCCGAGGCCGAAAAGCGCGACCCGATCCCAGCCGGCGAGGTCGGGCCGGCCGCGGCGGCGTAGCCGCGCGACCGCTTGGAAGAAGAGGAGCGCCGCGACAACGGCGGCGATGACCGGAATCACAACCTCGATTGTGCCTCGGATCACGCGTGTCCGGTTCGGACACGGCCGGTACCAGGTTCCAGACGGGTCCCGAGGGTCCTCGCCGGCGCGCGGTCGGTGCTGGCGCCTGGCCGCGCCGCTCCGGATCAGGCATGTCTGCTTCGTACACGGCCGGTACCAGGTTCCGGACGTGTCTCTAGAAGCCGAGCTGGCGGGCGATCACCATGCGCTGCACCTCGTTCGTGCCCTCGCCGATCTCGAGGATCTTCTGGTCGCGGTAGAGGCGCGAGATCGCGAACTCCTCCATGAAGCCGTAGCCCCCGTGGATCTGGAGCGCGGCGTTGACGACGCGGTTCGAGACGAGCCCCGTGAAGAGCTTCGCCTGCGCGGCGGCGAGTGCGAAGGGCTTGCCCGCGTCCTTGAGCCACGCTGCGCGGTAGACGAGCTGCCGCCCCGCCTCGATCCCCGTGGCCATGTCGGCGAGCTGGAACTGGATCGCCTGGAAGCTCGCGATCGGCCGCCCGAACTGCTGACGCTCCTTCGCGTAGGCGGCGGCGAGGTCGTAGGCGCCTTGCGCAAGCCCGACGCCCATCGACGCGACCGAGATGCGGCCGCCGTCGAGGATCTCCATGAACTGGCCGAAGCCGCGCCCTCGTTCGCCGAGCAGGTTCCCCTCGGGTACCGGACAGGAGTGAAAGGAGAGCTCACGTGTGTCTGAGGCATGCCAGCCGAGCTTGTGCATCGGCGCGGAGACTTCGTAGCCGGCAGTGCCGTTCGGGACGATGAGGTTCGAGATCTCGTCCTCGCCGGTGCGCACGGTGATGGTGACGCAGGCGCTGATCTCGGTGCCCGCGTTCGTGATGAAGATCTTGGAGCCGTCGATCACCCACTCGCCGTCGCGCAGCTCGGCCTTCGTCCTCGTCGCTCCTGCGTCGGAGCCGGCATCCGGCTCGGTGAGCCCGAAGGCGGCGAGACCCTGGCCCGAGGCGAGCCGCGGCAGCCATTCCTGTTTCTGCTCCTCGTTGCCGAAGAGCAGGATCGGCATCGTGCCGAGCGACGTGTGCGCCCCGACGGTGATCGCCACGGAGGAATCGATGCGCGTCAGCTCTTCGATCGCGATCGCGTAAGAGACGGTGTCGCCGCCGGCGCCGCCGTACTCCTCGGGCACGGGCAGGCCCATCAGGCCCAGCTCGCCGAGCTCGCCGACGAGCTCGTACGGGAAGCGCGCCTCACGGTCGAGCTCCGCGGCGACGGGCGCGACCTTCGTCTCCGCGAACTCGCGGACCGTGCGGCGGATCAGCTCTTGCTCGTCGCTCAGCTCGAAGTTCAAGCGACGAGCCTGCCGAGCTCGGCGATGAGCCGGACGCCGTAGCCGGTGCCGCCGGGTACGCGCAGGTAGTCGCCGCGGGTGCGCTCGAGGAATGCCGGGCCGGCCATGTCGACGTGGCACCAGGGACCCTCGCCCGCGAACTCGTGCAGGAACTCGGCGGCGAGCGCGGGGGAGGCCTGGCGCAACGTCGAGCCGTTCTTCAGGTCCGCGAACGCCGAGTCGATGTAGCGCCGGTAGCGGGGATGCAGCGGGAACGGCCAGACGAGGTCGCCGCTGCGCCGGCCGGCCTCCATGATGAGGTCGAGCCAGTCTTCGTCGTTCGCGAAGGCGCCGGCGTAGAGGTCGCCGAGCGCGAGCTCCATCGCGCCGGTCAGCGTCGCGAGGTCGAGCACGTGGGTCGCTCCCTCGCGCCGGACGTACCAGAGGGCATCGGCGAGCACCAGCCGTCCCTCCGCGTCCGTGTTGATGACCTCGATCGTCTTGCCGTTCGCGGCGCGGAGGATGTCACCCGGCCGGAACGCATCTCCACCCGGCAGGTTCTCGGCGGCCGCGAGGGCGGCGATAGCACGCACAGGGCTGCCGAGCGCGGCGAGCGCGCCGATGCCGTGCAGCGTTCCGGCGCCGCCGGACATGTCGCCTTTCATGTCCTGCATTCCGCCGGACGGCTTGATCGAGATGCCCCCCGCGTCGAACGTGATCGACTTGCCGACCAGTCCGAGAACGATGCCGTCGCGTGCGCCGGGCGGGTCATAGCGCAAGACGATCAGGCGCGGCTCGTTGCGGCTGCCACGGCCGACGGCGGTCAGCGCACCCATGCCGAGCTCGTCGAGCTCGCGGGTGGCGAGTACCTCGCAGGTCAGGTGCTCGTGCTCGCGCGCGAGCTCCTGCGCCTTCTCGCCGAGAGTGTGCGGCGTGAGCTCGTTCGGCGGCATGTTCGAGAGATCGCGCGCGCGGTTCGCCCGCTCGGCGACGATCGCGGCGCGCTCGACGGCCTCCTGGAGCTCCGGGTCGTCGGCGTGGCCGACGACGATCCGCTCCGGCGCGCGAACCTCGTCGTTCGCCTTCCAGCGCCCGGGCGAGTAGGCGCCGAGGATTGTCCCCTCGACGAGCGCCGCAGCCTGCTCGGGCAGGGGCACCGGCAGCGACTCGTCGAGCAGCCAGACGAGAGTTCCGCCCACGCGGGAGAGAGCCTGAGCGGCCGTCGCCCCCGCCGTCCGGAGCGCGTCGACGTCGACCTCGTCGCGCCTGCCGACTCCGGCCGCGACGAGCCGTGGTGCCTCCAGCTCGCCGTTCAGGTGGAGAAGAACCGCCTCGCCGCGCTCGCCGCGCAGCTCACCGCTCGCGCCGAGCTTCGCGAGCCGGCCGCCGAGCTTCTCGTCGGCGATCTTCGCGCCGTCGCCGCCCAGAGGCTGCGCTACCGGAAGAGCAAGTGCGTCCGCGCCCGCCTGTCCCGGGAGCGCGATCTCGACCTTCGTCATCGGAGCGCGATGGTATCGGTGCGTCGCGGGCGGCGGGGCATAGACTCGCGCTCGACCCCGAGAAGGAGCGATAGATGCCAGGCACCGTGCAGGAGTTCTTCGAGACGCTTCCGTCCCGCGCCGACACGACGAAGACGGCGGGCATGAACAACTCGTACGCCTTCGACATCGAGGGCGCAGGCCAGTGGACGGTCAAGGTCGAGGAAGGCAGCGTCAGCGTGCACGACGGCATCGAAGACGCCGCGGACTGCACCATCAGCGCTTCCCAGGAGATCTTCGAGAAGATCGTCGCCGGCGAGCAGAACCCGACGAGCGCCTACATGACGGGCAAACTCAAGCTCAAGGGCGACATGGGCGCGGCGATGAAGCTGCAGAAGCTCTTCTAGCGGTCGAACGCAATCTCCGCCGACTCGCAGACGCGGCGGTAGCCGATCCGTTCGTAGATCGCGTTCGAGGTCGGGTTCGCGAGGTCGGTGTAGAGGAAGCAGAAGCGGCGGTCGCCGGCGAGGAGCCGCTGCGAGAGCTCGGCGGTCAGCGCGGTCGCGTAGCCGCGGCCGCGTAGCTCGTGTGGCGTGTAGACGGGGCCGACGCGGATCCCGTTCGGCGTCCGGCCTCCCCACCCGGCGAGCGAGACCGGCTCGCCGTCGTCCTCCCAGAGCAGGGCACCTCGGCTCTGGTCGCCGCTGAGACGATCGTCGATGGTGGCTTCGATGTGCTCACGGCCGGGGCCGTGCTCGTGCAGCACCTCCTCGCCGAACTCGATCAACCAGCGCACGACGAGGTCGCGATCGGACGCATCCGCGACTCGCGCCAAGCCGGTCGGCCGAGGCGTCGGAACGATCGCCTCGAGCGCGTAGACGCCCTGGCGTGTCTCTACGCGCGCCGTCGCGCCCGCGCGCGGCGCCCACAGATCGGCGAAGGCTTCCGACTCCGGGACGGCGCCGACGACGCCGGGAAGCTCCTCGTCTGCGAGCCCGTCGGCGAGTGTGGCGAGCGCTGCGTCCGACTCGGGTCGGGCGAGGATCAGGTTGTACGGCGGGGTCTGGAGTGCCGCGGCTATCGGCCGGCCGCCTGCGCGCACGAGCCAAAGCCGATAGTCGTCGCACAGGCCGTCGCGGATCGTCCCCGCGATGCCGAGGATCAGGTTGTGCCGCGCCTCGTCTGCGAGCAGCAGCGGCGCGGCCTCCTCGAGGAACGCGGCGGCATCGTCGAACCGCGCGACCTCGCTCACTCGTCGAGCTCCACGAGCACTGCGCCGCCCGCCACGCGGTCTCCCTCCGCCACGTGGACGGCGCGCACGGTCGCGTCGTACGGCGAGACGAGCGGGGTCTCCATCTTCATCGCCTCGAGCACGACGAGCGGCTGCCGCGCGGCCACCGTCGCACCCGGCTCGACGAGGACGCGGATCACCGTTCCCGGCATCGGTGCGACGACCTCCGACTGCTCGTGTCCGCTGAAGCCGTGCGCGGCGGCGACGGCATCGACGTCGGGCGCCGGACGCGACGGCGGAGGGGGAAGGTTCAGCCGCCAGGGCTCGCTCCAGACGTCGGCCGGCGCGGCTGCCGGAGGCTCCGACAGGGGAGGGTTCTCGGCCAGGAACGCGGTCGAGATGCGGCCTGCGCGCACCAGCGGGTGCGCGACAAGCCAGCGCAGAAATGCGAGGTTCGTCGTGACGCCGCCGATCTCCGTTTCCTGCAACGCCCGCCCCAGACGGTCGAACGCCTCGTCGCGCGTGTCGCCGGCGGCGATGACCTTCGCGATCAGCGGGTCGTACGTGGTGCCGATCTCGTCACCCTCGCGCACGCCCGAGTCGACGCGGATCCCCTCGGGCAGCCGCAGCCGCTCGAGCCGGCCGGCCTGGGGGAGGAACGAGCGCGGGTCCTCGGCGTACAACCGCACCTCCACGGCTTGGCCGCGCATTTCGGTGCTCTGGAACGACAGTGCCTCCCCGGATGCGATCCGGAGCTGCTCCCGCACGATGTCGATTCCGGTGACGAGCTCGGTCACGGGATGCTCTACCTGGATCCGAGCATTCAGCTCGAGGAACCAGAAGTCGCGGCCGTCGAGGACGAACTCAGCGGTTCCCGCACTCTCGTAGCCGATCGCGCGCGCAAGAGCGACCGCGGCGTCGCTCATCCGCGCCCGCAACTCGGGATCGAGCGCGGGGGACGGCGCCTCCTCGAGCACCTTCTGGTGGCGGCGCTGGATCGAGCAGTCGCGCTCGCCGAGGGCCACGACGTTGCCGTGCCGGTCGGCCAGGAGTTGGATCTCGACGTGACGCGGGCGCTCGAGGTAGCGCTCGCAGAAGACGGAGTCGTCGCCGAACGCCGCCGCCGCCTCGCGCCGCGCCGCGCCGAGCGCCTCCTCCAGCTCGTCCGGCGCCCGCACGACGCGCATGCCGCGCCCGCCACCGCCCGCGGCTGCCTTGACGAGAAGCGGGAAGCCGACCTCCTCCGGCGTTCCGCTCGGCAGGACAGGGACACCCGCCGCGCGCGCCGTCTCCTTCGCGGCGAGCTTGTCGCCGCCGGCCCGCAGCGCCGCCGGCGGCGGGCCGACCCAGGTCAGGCCCGCCTCGAGCACGGCCTCGGCCAGCTCCGCGCTCTCGGAGAGAAAGCCGTAGCCCGGGTGGACGGCGTCGGCGCCTGCCTCGCGCGCCGCGCGCACATGCTCGGCGGGGTCGAGGTAGGACGAGATCTCGACCAGGGCCTCCGCGGACTCGGCGTGGAGCGACCCGCGGTCGTCCGGCGCGGCGACGGCGATCGTCTCGATGCCCTCCGCACGGCAGGCACGGAAGATGCGGAGCGCGATCTCCCCTCGGTTGGCGACGAGCAGGCGGCGCATGCGGCCGGAGTCTAGGCACGACCTCGCCGAAGGACTCGTGCGCGCTCGCGCGGTCGGCTCTACCCTTCCTCGTTTGACCGACCTTGGAGGTGGAACGACGATCCCCGTGCGGCTGAGGTTGGGGGTTGCTCTGCTGGTGGCAGCGGTCGTGTGCGCGACCGCGGGCACGGCGCGCGCCGCGACGACGGCGCTGATCGTCACCGGCCACGGCTGGGGCCACGGCGTCGGGATGAGCCAGTGGGGCGCGTACGGCTACGCGCTGCACGGCTGGAAGTACCCCCGGATCCTCGCGCACTACTACCCGGGCACCAAGATGAGCCGCGTCGGCGACACGCGGGTGCGCGTCCTGCTCGCGCGAGGGGCAGCCTCCGTCACCGTGGGCTGCGCCACGACGATGCGCGTCACCGACGGGAGGCGCCTGGGCCGGACCCTTGCTGCCGGGACGTACGGCGTCGGGCCGAAGCTCGTTCTCCCGGTGCGAAAGCACGGGAGGGGATTCTCCTTCGGGCGCCTCGCCGAGTTCGATTGTGCGCGCGCGCCGCTCACGTTCGACGGGCGCGAGTACCACGGCACGCTGGTCCTGCGCAGCCAGGGTGGAGGCGTCTCGGTCGTCAACGGCCTCCCGCTCGACACGTACCTGCGCGGCGTCGTCCCCTCCGAGTCGCCGTCGCACTGGCCGCTCGCCGCCTTGGAGGCGCAGGCGGTCGCCGCCCGCTCGTACGCTGTGTCGGAGCTGCGGCCGAGCTCGTGGTACGACCTGCTGCCGACCACGGCGAACCAGGTCTACGGCGGCGTCGCCGCCGAGCGACCACGCTCGGATCACGCGGTGTACGCGACGCTCGGCCAGGTGCTGACATGGGACGGGCAGGTCGCGCGGACGTACTACTCCTCGAGCTCCGGCGGGCGCACCGAGTCCGTCCGAGACGCCTGGCCGGGCTCCGCGCCGATCCCCTACCTGCGCTCCGTGCCGGATCCGTACGACACCTATTCGCCGCACCACGATTGGGGCCCGTACAACTTCTCGGCCACGCGGCTGGCCGCGCAGCTGGGGCTCGAGAGCCCCGTCGAGTCGGTGCAGGTGCAGAGGGATTCGAGTCTGCGCGCCGAGTCGGTCGTGTTCCATCTGGCGTCGGGCGCCGTCGCAAGCCGTCCCGCCGCCGGCGTGGCGCGAGCGCTGCACCTCCTTTCGACGTGGTTCTCGATCGGACAGCTGCAGCTCTCCGCGAGCAGCACCCACGTGCTGTACGGGAACCGGGTGACCGTGGCTGCGCGCGCAGTGGACGTCGAGGGAGCGGTGCTACAGGAACAGAGCAGCGACGGGGTCTGGCGCGCCCTCCGGAACATTCGGCATCCGGCGCAGCTGAGCTTCCAGCCGCATGCGAGCACGGCCTTCCGCCTCGTCGCTCCCGGCACGAACGGGCCACCGGTCTCGGTCGCAGTCGCGCCGCGCGTGCAGGTGCAGGCGCTCAGCGCGCGCGTGCTCGCGGGCTCGGTGTCTCCGCGGCCGGACGCGCCCGTCGCGATCTGGCGCGTGGTGCGTGGCCGGTGGCGGGTAGTCGGGCACCCGATCCTCGATGCGGGCGGCAAGTTCCGGACGCCGCTCCCGCTCCGCCCCGTCGATTACCGGATCACGGTCGCGGCCGGCAAGCTCGCCGCTGCCCGGGCGACGCTCCATCTGACGCGGCGGATGCTCCAGACCCTGCCCCAGTGACGGCGGCCGCAGGCGGCGTTCGCTACGTCACGGCCCACATGCGCCGCGGCGGGCTCGAGATCACGCGGCCCTGACGGCTGCGGCTCCAGTCGAAGATCCGAGCAGCGGCGTAGATCGAGAACGAGATCGTGGTGATGAAGAAGCTCGTCGGCCACGATTGGTTCGGCGAGATGGAGCTCTTGGCGAGCGCGAGCAGGATCCCGCCCTCGGTCGAGACGAGCGCGATCGCGATGCTGAGCAGGAGCGCCGCCGCGAAGCGGCACGGCTTCGTCGCCACCGACCACCGCGTCGAGACCGTCGGCCTCTGCGCCGACTGCCGCTAGCTCTTCGCCCGGCTACCAGTTCGGCGGGCGCCTCTCGAGGAAGGCGCGCAGGCCTTCCTGACCCTCGTCGCTCGTGCGCCGCTCGGCGATCCAGCGGGCCGTCTCGGGCCCGTCCGGGCGCTCGCGTACGAGCCGCTTCGCCCAGCGAGCCGCCTGCGGTCCCGCCGAGAGAAGCTCGCCGACCAGGTGCTCGACCGCCGCGTCCAGATCCTCCGCGACCTCGTGCACGAGCCCGATCCGGAGCGCGGTCTCGGCGTCGAAGCGCTCGCCGGTCACGAAGTAGCGGCGCCCCGCGCCGGGGCCGATCCGCGCCAACACAAAGGGGGAGATGACGGCCGGGATGATTCCGAGCTTCACCTCCGAGAAGGCGAAGACGGCGTCGGGCGCCGCGATCGCGACGTCCGCGGTAGCGACGAGGCCGGCTCCGCCGCCGAGAGCGTGGCCCTGTACGCGCGCGACGACGGGCGCGGGGCAGCCGTCGATCGCCTCGAGCATCGCGCGCAGCGCGTTCGCATCCGCGGCGTTCTCCTCGTACGAGAGGTCGACGGAGGAGCGCATCCAGTCGACGTCGGCGCCTGCGGAGAAGCTCGGGCCGTCGCCGGCGAGGACGACGGCGCGCGCGCGGCCGACACCGACGAACGCCTCCGCGAGCTCGGCGATGAGCGCCGCGTCAAACGCGTTCCGCCGGTCGGGGCGCGCGAAGGTGATGCGGAAGACGTCGCCGTCCCGCTCCGTACGGAGGTTCGAGGGCACGCGGCGAGAGCTTAGACGCGAAGATTCGGACGATGGCCCAGGCGGCACGCGATCGGTGGGCGGAGTGGTTGGCGGAACGGCGGTTCGGCGGCGACCCGGAGGTCCGCAAGCATGACCTCGCCCGGCTCGCCGAGGTTCGCGACCGCGTTCTTGATCGAGCGGCCCTGCGCGAAGGCGAGGCGCTGCTCGACGTCGGCTGCGGCGAGGGGCTCATCGGCTTCGGTGCGCTCGAGCGAGGAGCCGGAACGGTGATCTTCAGCGATGTGTCCGACGACCTCCTCGAGTTCTGCCGCGAGGCGGCTGCCGAGCTTGACGTGCTCGATCGCTGCCGCTTCGTGGAGGCTTCCGCGGACAATCTCCTGCCGATCGAGAACGCGTCCGTCGACGTTGTGACGTCACGCTCCGTCCTCATCTACGTGAAGGAGAAGGCGGCAGCGTTCGGCGAGTTTGCACGCGTGCTCCGGACCGGCGGGCGTTTCTCAGTGCACGAGCCGATCAACCGCTTCGGTGCGGAGAAGCGGAAGGAGGCGGGCTTTGGCGGCTATTCCGTGGAGGGGCTCGAGGAGATCGCGGCGAAGCTGCGCGCAGTCTTCATAGCGATCCAGCCGCCCGACACCGATCCGATGCTCGACTTCGACGAGCGCGCCTTGCTCCAGCTCGCCGAGGAAGCCGGTTTCTTTCCACTCAGCCTGACTCTCTATCTGCAGATCGAAGCGCTGCGGCCGCGCGACTGGAACGGCTTCCTCAATACCGCGTGGAATCCGAACATCCCCACGGTCCGCGAGGCGATGGAACAGGCACTCACGGTCGAGGAGCGCGAGCGGCTGAGCGCTCGGCTGCGGCCCCTCGTCGAGGGCGGAGGCGGCGAGTTGAGGATGGCTTTCGCGGAACTCGTCGGGACGAAGCCATGTTGAGGGGCGCTCTCGCGGCCGTCGTGACGCCGCTCAGGGACGGCAGCTTCGACCGCGCTGCCGTCTCGCCGTACATCGACTTCCTCGCCGCACACGGTCTCGACGGCGTGCTCGCGCTGGGGACGACGGGGGAGGGTGTCCTTTTCTCGCCGGACGAGCGGCGTGAGATCGCCGCCGCCTTCGTCGTGGCCGCGAGCGGACGGCTTCAGGTCGCCCTGCACGTCGGCGCGCAGACGACCCACGACACGGTCGCCCTCGCCGAGCACGCGGCCGCGGCCGGAGCCGACGCAGTCGCCGTGATCGCGCCGCCCTACTTCGCGTTCGACGAGGAGGAGCTGCTCGCCCACTTCGAGGCGGCCGCCCGCGCCTGCGCGCCGGTGCCGTTCTACCTCTACGAGTTCGAGGCGCGGAGCGGCTACGCGATTCCGCTCCCGGTGATCGAGCGGTTACGCGAACGCGCGCCGAACCTCGCCGGGATGAAGGTCTCGGACAGCCCGTGGGAGCGGCTCGAGCCGTATTTCGTCGAGGGTCTCGATGTCTTCGTCGGCGCCGAGGCTCTGCTCGAGCGCGGGCTCGCGGCGGGCGCGGTCGGCGCGGTCTCCGGTCTCGCCGCGAGCTTTCCCGACGCGGTCGTCCCGCTCGTCCGCGAGCGGACTCCGGAGGCCGGGAAGAGAGCGGCGGCACTGCGGGCCGCGCTCCAGCACTTCCCCTTCCACGCGGCGTCGAAGGCGGCGCTCGGGTTCCGCGGCGTGTCGGTCGGCCCCGGGGTGCGCGCACCGCTGCGCGGTCTGACGGACGAGGAGCGGGCGGAGGTCGAACGGATCGTCGCAGTCTGGGCCGCGTGAGCGCGCTGCGCAGCCTGATCCTCGCGGCCGCGGACAGCCCCCGCCTGCAGCGCCTCGTGGGGCGGTACGGCTTCCGGCTCGGCGCCGCGCGCTTCGTCGCAGGCGAGAGTCTCGACGCGGCCGTCCCGGTTCTGCGGCGGCTGAACGAACAGGGCCTCCTCACGAACACGACGCTGCTCGGCGAGGGCGTCAGGGACGAAGCGGAGACCCGCGCGGTGGTCGCCGCGTACCGCGCGGTGCTCGACCGGATCCACGCCGAGGACCTGCGGGCGAACGTCGCACTCAAGCTCACGCACCTCGGGCTCTCGATCGACGACGAGCTCGCGCAGCGCAATGTCGCAGAGCTCGTCGAGCACGCCGCGCGGCTCGGCAACTTCGTCCGCATCGACATGGAGGAATCGCGCCACGTCGACGCCACGCTCCGCACCTACCGCCGCCTGCAAGAGGGCGGGCACGAGAACGTCGGCGCAGTCCTCCAGGCCTACCTCTTCCGCACGGAGGAAGACCTCACGTCGCTGCTCCCGCTTGCGCCGAACCTCCGCCTCGTCAAAGGCGCATACCTCGAACCGCCGGAGATCGCCTACCCACACAAGGGGGATGTCGACGCTGCGTACGTCCGGCTGCTGGAGACGTCGCTCCGCGCCGGCGGCTTCACTGCGGTGGCGACGCACGACGAGATGCTGATCGAGCACGCGATCTCGTTCGCACGAGAGCACGGCATCCCGAGGCAGCGCTTCCAGTTCCAGATGCTCTACGGCGTCCGGCCGCGCCTGCAAATCGACCTCGTCCGGCGCGGCTTCGACGTCCTCGTTGCGACGCCGTACGGGCCCGAGTGGTACCGCTACCTCATGCGCCGGCTCGCCGAGCGGCCGGCCAACGTTCTCTTCCTCCTCCGGAATCTCGTGCGCGGCTGAGCTCCAGGGCGAGCACGACCGCGAGCGCGACGAGCGCAAGGTCGCGGACGAGGAGGTACCACGACCAGGGCGACGCGTGGTGAAGGGCGAGCGACCAGTAGTGCGTGGGAAACCACGTCTGCGTCAGGGCGAGCGCGACGACGACGAGGCCGCCGACCGTGAGTCCGACCCCACCGCGGACGAGTGCCACGAACGGGACCAGCCAGATCAGGTACTGCGGGGAGAGGACCTTGTCGAAGGCGACGAGCGCACACACGGTCGCCGCGGCCGCCACGAGCACTTCCTCTGCGCTCGGACGGCGCAGGCGGGCGAACCAGATCCAGATCGCGATCACCGCCACGACCTCGAGGGCGCTGGAGACGTCGGCAGCGAACGCTGCTCCCCGGCCGCTCAATGCTTGGCCGCCGTGCGAGTCGATCGTCGAAACCGTGTGCATACCCAGGTGTTGCGCGGCCATGAGCGCGGCCGCACCGAGGCTCTCCACCTGGAGCGGTCGGTCGAGCTGGTCCGTGAACATCGCGTGAAGCCCGTGCGGCGCGACGACGGCAAACGGGACGAAACAGGCAGCGGCGACGACGACGAAGGTCGCGACCGCCGCCAGTGCGCTGTCGCTCCCCCGGCGCCGCCAGAGGTACGCGACGGCGATCGGCAGCAGGGCTGCGGGCCACAGCTTCGCCGCGAACCCGAGTGCGAGCAGCGCACCGGTGACGAATGGCCGTTCTCGGATCAAGGCGGCGAGCGCCCCCACTGCGAGGAGCGTCGGCCAGAGGTCGTAGCGGCTGTCGAAGAGCGAGCCGAGGATGAGAGGCGACGCACCGACCAGAAGCAGTGCAGCCCAGCTCCGTGCGGGGCCGGCCTCGACCTCTCGCAGTGCCGCCGCGACCAGGGCGATGCAGCCGGCGCCGCAGACGCCCATGAGCACCGCGAAGGACGTCGCGTAGCTCCAGCTCATGTACGACGGTATGAGCATGACCGGCAGCGCGGCCGGCGGATACTCGAACGCGAAGTCGCGGTAGGGGAAAGCCCCGCCGCGCATCAGGTTTGCGTAGTGCATGTAGACCGGGACGTCCGAGAGCCGGCCCTGCTCGAGCCAGGCGACGAGCGCGTAGAACGAGAACCCGAACAAGGCGGAGGCGACGGCCACTGCGGGCCAGTTCGTTCGCTCGCGTCTCACTCGACGTCGAATTCGTCGGCCACCGCCGGTTCGTCGCCGATCAGCTCCGGAATCTCGCCGAGGTCCGGAAGCAGGTCGCCGAACGAGATGAGCCCGAAGCGATCCTGCGCCTCGTTCGAGATCCACTGGTCGCCGTCGGGCAGCGAGGGCAGGTGCTCGCGCAGCTCGTCGAGCGTCGTCTTGGAGTCGAACAGGTTCCAGATGAGGATGCGCGCGATCACACGGCCGGCGAGGGACCCTCCTTGGGGAGCTTGGCGAGAAGTGCCTGGATCCGGCGGACAACCTCGATCTCCTCGTGCCCGAAGTCGTCGAGAAAAGAGTGCAGGGCCGCGTGCACGAGGGTCAGCTCGTCGGGGGTCAGCTCGATGGAGGTCATGGGCGAAGCGTAGAACGCCTACATCCTGAAGACGCCGAAGGTCGTCTCCGAGATCGGCGCGTTGCGTGCCGCCGCGAGCCCGAGCGCGAGCACGCGGCGCGTGTCGAGCGGATCGATGATCCCGTCGTCCCAGAGCCGTGCGGTCGAGTAGTAGGGGTGTCCCTCTTCCTCGTACTTCGCGCGGATCTCGCCCTGGTCGACGTCGCCGACCATCGAGAGGACGGTCGCGGCCTGTTCGCCGCCCATGACCGAGATTCGTGCGTTCGGCCACATCCATAGCTGGCGCGGCCCGTAGGCACGCCCGCACATCGCGTAGTTGCCGGCGCCGAACGAGCCGCCGGTCACCACCGTGAACTTCGGCACCTGCGCATTCGCGACGGCCATGACGAGCTTCGCGCCGTCGCGCGCGATGCCGCCGGCCTCGTACTCGGTGCCGACCATGAAGCCGGTGATGTTCTGGAGGAAGAGGAGTGGGATCCGCCGCTTGCAGCAGAGCTCGATGAAGTGCGCGCCCTTCTGCGCCGACTCGGCGAAGAGCACGCCGTTGTTCGCGAGGATCCCGACGTGGAACCCCTCGATCCGCGCGAAGCCTGTCACGAGCGTTTCGCCGTAGACCTGCTTGAACTCCTGGAAGCGTGAGCCGTCGACGATGCGCGCGATCAGCTCGCGCGGGTCGACCTGGTGGCGGAAGTCCTCGGGGATGAGTCCATAGAGGTCTGACGGGTCGAGTGCCGGCGGCTCGGGCACGGCGAGGTCCCAGGTCGGGTCATCGCTGCGTCCCTCGAGATGCCGAACGATGCCGCGCGCGATCGCCAGCGCGTGGTCGTCGGAGGTCGCATAGTGGTCGGCGACGCCCGAGCGCCGCGTGTGGACGTCGGCCCCGCCGAGCTCCTCTGCGGTGACGTCCTGCCCGGTCGCGGCCTTCACGAGCGGCGGACCGCCGATGAAGATCGTCCCCGTTCCGCGCACGATCACCGTCTCGTCCGACATCGCGGGCACGTACGCGCCGCCCGCGGTGCACGAGCCCATCACCACCGCGATCTGCGGGATGCCCTGGGCGGACATCTGCGCCTGGTTGAAGAAGATCCGCCCGAAGTGGTCCCGGTCGGGGAAGACCTCGGCCTGGAGAGGGAGGAACGCTCCGCCCGAGTCGACGAGATAGATGCACGGGAGCCGGTTCTGCTCGGCCACCTCCTGGGCGCGTAAGTGCTTCTTGACGGTGAGCGGGAAGTACGAGCCGCCCTTCACGGTCGCGTCGTTCGCGACGATCACGCACTCGCGTCCCTCGACGACGCCGATGCCGGTCACGATCCCCGCGCTCGGCGCGCCGCCGTCGTACAGGTCCCAGGCGGCGAGCGCGTTCAGCTCGAGGAAGGCGGTGCCGGGATCGACGAGCCTGTCGATCCGCTCCCGCGCCGGCAGCTTGCCGCGCGCGCGGTGGCGCTCCGTGGCCTTCTCTCCGCCGCCGCGCGCGACCTGTGCCGTTCGCTCCCGCAGTTCGTCGACAAGCTCCTCCATCTGCCCGTGCCTACGCGCGAACTCCTCGGCGTCGCGGTCGAGCTGCGAGGTCAGGACGGCCATGTCCGGAGCCTAGACGGCGGCGCGGCCGCTATTGACAACGTCACCCCAGGTCGGGGAGAGTCGCCCGAACGGCAAACGGCGGCGAGGGAGGAGCGATGAGCGAGGCGGCAAGTGCAGTGGACGTCGGTACGAGTGAGGATGCGAGGCTCGAGAGCCTGGGCTACAAGCCACAGCTCAACCGCGTGCTCGGTTTCTTCTCCAATTTCGCGGTCGGGTTCACGTACCTGTCGCCGATGGTCGGGATCTACTCGCTCTTTGTGTTCGGCCTCGGGATCGCCGGACCGGCCTACATCTGGCTGACCTTCGTCCCCCTCATCGGGATGCTGTTCGTCGCGCTCGTCTTCGGCGAGCTCGCGAGCCATTACCCGGTCGCAGGTGCCCTCTTCCAGTACAGCAAGTACTCCGTCGGCCCTCGGTTCGGCTGGTTCGTAGGGTGGTTCTACGGCTTCGCGCTGCTCATCACCGTTGCGGCCGTCGACACGGGCGTCGTCGGCTACCTCACTGCGCTGCTCCACAACTGGTTCGGGAACTCATGGCTGGGGAGCCTCGACTCCACCGGCCACGGGACGATCCTCGTGATCACGCTCATCCTGCTCGCGATCCAGTCGACGGTGAACATCACCGGCGCCCGGATCATGGCCGACGTCGCGAAGCTCGGCGTCTACGTCGAGATCGTCGGCACGCTCGGGATCGCGCTCATCCTCGGGATCCACGGCTTCCACCACGGCTTCAGCTTCCTCTTCTCGACCCAAGGAGCACAGCACGCCGCGACCAACGGGGAGGGCCTCAACTTCAACGGGAGCTGGCTCGCGGCCGCGCTCGTCGCCGTGCTCGCGCCCGTCTACATCTTCTACGGCTTCGAATCGTGCGGGGACATCGCCGAGGAGACGAAGGACGCCGGCCGCCAGATTCCCAGGGCGATGCGCCACGCGCTGATCTGGGGCGGGATCGCATCGCTGATCCTCACCGCAGGCCTGCTGCTCGCGACGGCCAAGCACGCCCCGGTCGCCACCACCGTTGCCGGCGGTATTCCGTCGATCCTCGCCCAGCTGCCGAGTTGGCTGCAGGACTGCCTGCTCCTCGTGATCATCTTCGCCTTTTTCTCGTGCGGCTCGTCGATCCAGGGAGCGGGCAGCAGGCTCGCCTTCTCCTACGCGCGTGACGGCGCGCTGCCCGGATCCGGCTGGCTCTCGCGGGTCAATCAGCGCTTCAAGACTCCCGTCAACGCCCTGCTCATGGGAGCCGTGATCACGGTGCTCTTCTGCCTGCTCGTATACGTCAACCCGGGCAGCAACTACCACATCTGGTTCGTGACGTACCCGGCGCATGTGAACGCTCTCGTCGCCCTCGTCTCGTTCGGCGTGAGCGGCATCTACCTGTCGTTCTTCCTCACGGTGATCGGGGCGATCGTCGCGCGGGCTCGCGGCTGGAAGCCCGAGGGCGCGTTCCGGCTCGGGAAGTGGGGGTGGCCGGTGACGATCATCGCGGTGGGGTACCTCGGGGCGATGTTCGTGAACGTCGTCTATCCCTCCGGGCTCGCGAGTGGCCGTGCGATCTTCAACATCGACTGGATCACGCTCTTCATCATCTTCATCATCGCGGTCGTCGGAGGGGCGTACTTGCTCCTCGCCCGGCCGGACCGCAACATCGAGCGGCACCTCGAGGGCGGCGCGGCACCGCCCGAGGTGCCGCCGGTCACTGCGGCTTGATCTGACGCGAGCGGGGCGCCGACACCGGCGTCCCGCTGGGTCCGGCCCGGCACTCGCTGCATCAGGCCGGCGAGCCCGCCGCCGAGCGGCTAGACGACGTACGCGCAGCCGTTCCAGTACGCGTGCACGTGCTTGCGCCGACGGCCTGACGTCTCGATCACAAGCTCATCCGGGTCGGCGAGGCGTGCATCGAGATAGAGCTCGATCCCTTCGGCGTCAGCGTCGACCCGTCGGAACGGCCGCTCGCCAGGCTCGCTCGAGGTCTCGAGATAGGTGATCGGGCCGTGACAGCAGCGCGCCGTCTTGGCCCAGACGTACAGCTTTCCGCCCTGCTTCTGCACGAATCCGATCGCCTCCGCAGAAGCCTCGACACGCATAGCTCGACGCTACCAGCCTCCTACGTCTCCGCCGTCCCCGGCGCCCCGTACATTTGTTCGTGTGATCGTCGCGCATCTCGATCTCGACGCGTTCTACGCGGCCGTCGAGGAGCTCGAGAGCCCGGAGCTTCGCGCGCAGCCGCTCGTGGTCGGGGGTGACCCGCGCGGGCGCGGCGTGGTCGCAACCGCCAACTACGTCGCCCGCAGTTTCGGCATCCACTCCGCCATGAGCTGCGCCGAGGCGCTCCGCCGCTGCCCCCGGGCCGTCTTCGTTCGCCCGCGACACGCGCTCTATCGCGAGTACTCGCGCGGCGTGTGGGAGACGGTGCGCGGCGTAGTCCCGACCGTCGAGCAGACCGGGATCGACGAGGGCTATCTCGACGTTGGTGAGGTGGCACGAGACTTCCTCGCGGCACGCGTCGTCGCCGAGGCCGTCCAGACAGCGGTGCGCGCTGCCACGGACCTCACGTGTTCTCTCGGTGTCGCGCCGTGCAAGGTCGTCGCGAAGGTCGCGAGCGACGCGCGCAAGCCGGGCGGTCTCGTCGTGGTGCCGGCCGGCCGCGAGGCGGCGTTCCTCGCCCCGCTCGCCGTGCGCCGGCTGCCGGGCGTGGGGCCGAAGGCCGAAGAACGGTTGCGGAGCGCCGGCATCGAGACCGTCGGCGAGCTCGCCGCGCTCACAGACGAGGGGCTCCGTCGCCTGCTGCCCGGCAGCGTCGGCACGATGCTCCGCGATCGAGCGCGAGGCCTCGACCCGCGCGAGCTCGAGCTGGGCGTGGAGCGGATCTCGATCAGCGTCGAGAACACCTTCGAACGGGACGTCTCCGACCGCGAGCGGCTCCACGACGAGCTGCGCGGGATGGCCGCCGAGGTCGCCGAGGCGCTGCAACGCCGCGGCCAGGTCGCGCGGACGGTGACGACGAAGCTCCGCTATGCCGACTTCTCCATCCGCAGCCGGTCGACGTCGCTCGAGGCCGGGATCGATGCGGCGAAGACGATCGGCGATCTCGCCTGTCAGCAGCTCGACCGCGGGCTGCGCGACCGGCCTGGCGCGCTGCGCCTCGTCGGTGTCGGGGTCTCAGGTCTGGCCGACTTCCGCCAGCTCGCGCTCGAGACCGGCTGACGAGGTCAGCAGCTTCGTGCTTCCGCAGCGATAGCGCGCTCGAGATTCTCGAGCGCGGAGGGTGTGTGCTCGATCAGGAAGGCGAGCGAGTCTGCCACGTCCGGGTCGTCGATGTGGTCGAGCGCAGCGCGGGCCGGATTGAGCCTCGATGCCGCGTTCCACGTACCGACCACCTCGTCCCTGGCTCGCGCGACCAGGCCGCGCATCGCATGGTACGCCAGTCGTGCGAGATCCGCCGCGTCGCCCGAGAAGACGACCGGTGGGCAGAGGCGGTTCTTCTCGTCGTCGGGTCGGCCGGTGGATTCGAGGAATCCGATCGTGGCTGCGCACCAGGGCAGGAAGCCGACGCCGACGTACTGGATGGTTATGCGGTCTTCTTCGAACACCGGTCGCGCGGCGGCGGCAGGAACCCCTGCGGCCGTACAGTCGACGTAGGTCTCGTGCGCTGCTCCGGGGACGTCGCCCGCGTCTGTCACGACCGCCGTGCGGCCGATGCTGCGAACCCGCCTCGCGCGCACGATTCGCTCGATGGAGCGCAGCGTGTCGACCTCGCCGCGGCTGACGGTGGCGCCCCGAAACGCCGACGGCTCGACGGCCGGGTCGAGCCGCACGAAAACGCCCCCTTCCTCGAGCCGCCGAGCGAAGTCGCGGCCGTTCTCGGCTCTTTCAGCCACGTCGACCCAACGCGCCTGGAGTTGCATGTACGACGCGACGAGGTCGAGCGGCTGCGTGAGGTTGCGGTCGAACTGCCATGGGTCGCGGCTCCGGATCCAGCGGATCCTGTCGGGGTCGACGCCTTCCGCGAGCAGCCAGCTGCACGTGTCGAGCGCCGTCTTGCCGGCTCCGATCACGGTGAAGCGCTCGGCGGGTACGTCCAATTCGACGAGGTCGTTCGGCGGAATGAGCCTCACGCCCGGTTCGACCGAGAACCCGGGCAGGTGACGCGACGGGACCTCCGACTGGACATAGGTCGCGTCGACGAGCTTGCGTCGCGGCTTCACGACGGTCTCGGAGCCATCCTGCAGTGAGACGGCGAGGTGTCCGTCGTTTTTTCTACCGCGATACTCGGTGAGGCCGAGGAATTGCAGCTTCCCCGTCGGCAGCAGGTGCTCGTCGAGCACGCGCGCGTAGTAGTCGCAGATCTCAGGACCGCTCGCACGCTCGTAAAAGCCCGCGTTTTCCCCCTGCTCGTCGATGCGGTCGTCTCCGAGCGGTCGAGACTCGACTCCGTAGTACGCGGAGGGCTGGTGGAGCCGCACGAACGGGTACGCATCCAACCAGTGTCCCCCCGGCCGGTCGCGCCGGTCGACGAGTACCACGTCGGCGTCCAAATGGGTGATCAACGTGTCGGCGAACGCCATTCCCGAGGCCCCGGCTCCGACCACGAGGTAATCCGTGTCGACTTCTCGCACGCCGGGAAAGCTACGCCGCGAGCATCAGCAGGGGCGGAGGGACTCGAACCCCCGACCTACGGTTTTGGAGACCGCCGCTCTACCAACTGAGCTACGCCCCTGTGCGATGGGGCCAGTGTACCGAGCAGGTTTTCGGCCTAACGCGGCACTCGAAATAAGCTCGGCGCGTGCAGCGGCACGCGCTCGGGATGCTGTTCGCCGGTCTTGCGGCCGCATTGGCGGCGGTCGCCGTCTACGCGTTCGCGGGCGGAGACAACCCCCGCCGGCTCGTCGTCGGCGCTGCGGCCCTGGCCGTCGCGGCCTGGCTGGCCACGCTCTCGGCGAGCGCCTTCCGCAGCCGCAGACGTTGAGCTACTGAGGAGTCCGCCGGAGAACGCCGTATTCTCTTCCGCGTGACGCGGCCCGACGAGATCCAACAGCTCTGGCTCGACTTCCGGCGGACCGGCGACCAGAAGATCCGCGACCGCCTCATCCTCACGTATGCGCCGCTCGTGAAGTACGTCGCCGGCAGGCTCGGCTCCGGGCTGCCCGCCCACGTGGACGAGGGCGACCTCGTCTCATACGGCCTCCTCGGCCTGATCGGCGCGATCGAGCGTTACGACCCGGCCCGCGACGTGAAGTTCGAGACCTACGCGATGGCCCGGATCAAGGGCCAGATCATCGACGAGCTGCGCTCGATGGACTGGGTGCCGCGCTCGGTCCGTTCCCGTGCCCGTCACATCGAGCGCGCGATCGGGGAGCTAGAGGCCCGGCTCGGCCGCGCGCCGACCGACGAGGAGATCGCGAAGAAGCTCGGGGTCACCGAGGAGGAGCTCGAGGAGAGCCTCGGCGAGATCGCGCGTTCCTCGATCGCGGCGCTCGATGAGCTCTGGACTGTGTCGGGTTCCGGCGGCGACCAGGTGGCGCTGATCGACACGATCGAGGACGAGGGCGCCCCCGATCCGCAGGGCACGCTCTCGGTCACCGAGCAGAAAGAGGCCCTCGCAGATGCGATCGCCCGCCTCCCCGAGCGCGAGAAGCTGGTGGTCACGCTCTACTACTACGAGGAGCTGACGCTGCGAGAGATCGGCGAGGTGCTCGGCGTCACCGAGTCGCGTGTCTCCCAGCTCCATACGAAGGCGATCCTCCGGCTCAAGGCGCACATCGCGTCGGCCGGCGGCTCCGCTGCCGCGTAGCTCGAACCCGGCTCGTCGGCAGGGATACGATGCGGCCCGAAGCGACCGAGGAGGACACGTCCCGCATGCCTGCCACCGAGCCTACGAAGATCCGCAACATCGCAGTCGCCGGCCATCGCGGCGTCGGGAAGACATCCCTCGTCGAGGCGCTGCTCTATGAGGCCGGGAAGACGAACCGGCTCGGCAGCGTGGAGCAGGGGACGACGGTCTCGGACTGGGACGAGCACGAGCAGCGGCGGGGGATGTCCCTCTCCGGCTCGCTCTGCCACCTCGAATGGAAGGACCGCAAGATCAACCTCGTCGACACGCCGGGCGACGCGGGCTTCCAGGCGGATACGTACGCGGCGCTGCGTGTTGTCGAGGGGGTCGTCGTCGTCCTCAGCGGCGTGATGGGCGTCGAGGTCAACACCTCGCGCGTGTGGAAGCGGGCCGACGAGCAGGAGCTTTCGCGCGTCCTCTTCGTCAACATGCTCGACCGCGAGCGCGCCGATTTCTTCCGCGTGCTCGAGGCGGCGCGGCAGCAGCTCTCCGACCGTTGCGTTGCCATCCAGCTTCCGATCGGCAGCGAGCACGAGCTGACAGGGATCGTCGACCTCCTGCACATGTGCGCGTACATGGACCCCTCCGGCGACCGCGAGGGCGGGCCGCAGCCGATCCCGGACTCGATGGCCGACCTCGTGCAGGAGCACCGCGAGAAGCTCCTCGACGCGGTCGTCGAGACGGACGAGGAGCTGATGGGGCGCTACCTCGAGGGCGAGGAGCTCGAGGCGGAGGCGGTGGCCGACGCGCTCAAGCAGGCGGTGACGCGCGACGAGCTCTATCCGGTCGCATGCGGCGTCGCGTCGAAGAACCTCGGCACGACGGCGCTGCTCGACCTCCTGGTCGAGGGTGTCCCGTCGCCGGCGAAGAAGGGAACGACGATCGAATTCGGCGACGCGAAGCAGGCCGTTTTCATCTTCAAGACGATCGCCGACCCGTTCACGGGCCGCATCAGCTGCTTCCGGGTGCTTGCCGGCCCGGTCTCGGGCGACACGACGCTCGTCGACCCGCGCACGCACGCGAAGGAGCGGCTCGGCCAGGTGCTCACGATGCAGGGCAAGGACTCCGAGACGGTCGAGGCGCTCGGCATCGGCGACCTCGGCGCGGTTGCGAAGCTCAAGGACGTCGTCACCGGCGACGTGCTCGTCGACCACGAGGTCGCCGTCGAGCCGCCGCACATCGACTTCCCCGAGCCGGTGATGAGCTTCGCCGTCACGCCGAAGGCGAAAGGCGACGAGGAGAAGATGGCGACCGGCCTGCGCCGCCTCCACGAGGAGGATCCGACGCTGCTGCTCCGCCGCGACCCGCAGACCGGCGAGCAGCTCCTCTCGGGTCTCTCGCAGATGCAGGTCGAGGTCGCGGTCGACCGGCTCAACACACGCTTCCACGTCGAGGTCGAGCTCCACCCGCCGCGCGTGCCGTACAAGGAGACGATCCGCAAGGAGGCGCGCGCGCGGCATCGCTACAAAAAGCAGACCGGTGGGCGCGGCCAGTTCGGCGACTGCGCGATCGTGCTCGAGCCGCTGCCGGCGGAGGACGGCGAGCTGGGCTACGAGTTCGTCGACAAGATCGTCGGCGGGGTCATCTCGCAGAGCTACCGGCCGGCGGTCGACAAGGGCATCCGCGAGGCGATGGAGCACGGCGAGCTCGCCGGAGCGCCCGTGCAGGGCGTGCGCGTCCTGCTCGTCGACGGCATGGAGCACAACGTCGACTCCTCGGAGATGGCCTTCAAGATCGCCGGCTCGATGGCGTTCAAGGAGGCGTACCAGCAGGCGGATCCCGTGCTGCTCGAGCCGATCATGGAGCTCGAGGTGACGGTGCCCGACGACAACGTCGGGGCGGTCAACGGCGACCTCAACTCGCGGCGCGGCCGGCTGCAGGGGATGGAGCCCGCCGGCGGCTTGACGACGATCAAAGCCGAGGTGCCGATGGCCGAGATCCTCACCTACTCGCAGGCGCTGACCTCGATGACGGGCGGCCGCGGTGACTACTCGATGCACTTCCTCCGCTACGAAGAGGTGCCGACGCACGTCGCGCAGAAGATCATCGAGCAGACCAAGCGCGAGCGGGAAGAGGCGAAGGTCTAGTACACGCGTCCGCAAGTTATGGCCACTTCCCGGCGGCGTCTCGCCGTCCGTGGCGGCGTCCTCGGTCGCCCCGATAGTCACGACTATCGGGGCTCCCTGCGTCCTTGCCACGAACGACGAGCCACTCGCCGGATAAGCGACCGAACTTACAGACGCGTGTACTAGCCTCCGCGTCGTGGCGGACGAAGAACCGAGAGATACGAAGCGGGATCACGAGCCCCCAGAGGGGGCGGAGACGACCGCGCGCTGGACCGGCGGCGCCAAGCCTCTCGGCTACACCGCGACGGCGAAGTGGCTCGTCCTGCGCAAGAAGGAGAAGCCCTCCGCCGAGATCTTCTCGGTCTCGTACGTCGCCGGCGGCGGTGACAAGACTCGGCCGGTTGCGTTCGTCTTCAACGGCGGGCCGGGCGCGTCCTCGGCGTACCTGCACATGGGCGCCGTCGGCCCGCAGCGGGTCGCGTTCCCGGTCGACGGGACGCTGCCCACGTTGCCGCCGCAGCTCGTCCAGAACGAGTCCTCGTGGCTTGCGTTCGCCGATCTCGTCTTCGTCGATCCGGTCGGTACCGGCTTCAGCCGCATCATCGAACCCGACAAGGGAGAGAAGCCGGACAAGCCCGAAGGCGGAGCGAAGCCGGGTGGCGACGAGAAGCCGGATCCGAACGAGTACTTCGGCCAGAAGCGCGACCTCGAGTCGCTCTGCGAGTTCATGGCGCGCTGGCTCTCGGAGAACGATCGCTGGGGCTCGCCCGTGTTCATCGCCGGCGAGAGCTACGGCGGCTACCGCGTCGGCCGGCTCGTGCGGATGCTCCAGGAGGACACCGGCATCGGCCTCAACGGCGCGATCCTCATCTCGCCCGCGCTCGAGCTGACCGGGCTCAGCGGCGACGACTACGGAGTCGTGCAGTGGGTCGACCTGTTACCGACGATGGCCGCGGGCGCCGCCTTCCACGGACGCTCGCGCGTGTTCGCCGCAGGGACGCCGCTCACCGCGGTCATGGCAGGGGCCGAGGAGTTCGCCAGCGGTGACTACGCGACCTTCCTCATTCGCGGCGCCTCGCTCGGCGTGCAGGGGCGGGAGCGGACGCTCGCGCGGCTCGCCGACCTCGTCGGACTCCCACTCGAGCTCGTCACACGTGCGGAGGGCCGCGTCTCGCCGATCGTCTTCGCGCGCGAGCTGCTCCGCGACCAGCAGAAGGTGGTCGGGTTCTACGACGTCTCGATCACCTCGACCGACCCGTTCCCCGACCGTGCGCAGCACGAGGCGCCCGATCCGACGCTCGCCGGCATCGGGCCCGCCTACACCGCGGCGATCAACCGCCAGATCCGTTCCGAGATCGGGGTCCGCACCGACCGCGAGTACCGCCTTCTGAGCCTCGAGGTGAATCAGGCGTGGAAGGAGGACACGCAGCGGCATTTCTTCGCGCCGCCCGAGGGCGCGACCGACTCGTTCCGCTACGGGATGGCCCTCAACCCGCACATGCGCGCTTTCCTCACGCACGGGCGCTACGACATGGCGACGCCGTACTACGCGAGCGACCGATTGCGCAACCTCATGCGCCTCGATCCGGAAACTGCCGAACGGCTGACCGTCCGCCACTTCGAAGGCGGTCACATGTTCTACGCGAGGGAGGAGAGCCGCCACGCGTTCACGGCTGCAATCGCGGAGTTCGTGGCGGGCGCCCTGGCGGGCTGACGGATTCGCCAGCCCGCGGCGCTCTGATCAGATCTGCTGCTGCGGCGCGTCGTCCGTGCCGTCGCGCAGGTGCGCGAGCACGTCGGCGACATCCGCGAGCTGCTGCTCGAGGTCACGCTGGAATCCCTCCAGGCGCTCGATCAACTCCGCGCGGCTCGGAAAGCCGCCGCGGAAGAACATGCGGGGGCCACGCCCCCGACCATGATGACGGTGGTGCATATCTGGTTCACCTCCTTTCCTCGTACCGTGCGAGAAAGCGGGCGGTGCGCGCTTGGGAGCGCCGCAGCGCCTCGGCCCAGTGGTCGAGTAGCCGTTCGCCCGCGGGCGTGATTGCGTAGCGGCGCTTCGCGGGGCCGGAGGAGGAGTCGTCCCACTCCGAGGACACGAGCCCTTCCTCCTCGAGCCCCCGCAGCAGCCGGTAGAGGTTCCCCATCTCGATGCGTGCCTCGCCCGTGAGCTCCGGCAGACGCTCGAGCAGGTCGTAGCCGTGTGCCGGCCGCTCGCGCAGGAGAAGCAGGAGCGCAGGCTCGGCGAAGCGCTCGACCCGCGCGAGGACGCGCCAGCGACCGTGGTGATGGCGGCGGGCGCGCGGCCCTCTCATCTATCCACTACATGTAAAACACACATGTAAGACACACTAGCGGTTGTGGAAGATGCAGCGCAAGCCGGGCTACACTCGTGGCCGGTATGAGGGTGACGAAAGTTGCAACGACGCAGTCGTGCGCCGTCTGTGAGCGGACGCTGCTGATGGGCGAGCGCGCCGTGAGCTTCGCCCCGGCGGAGGGCGCGGAGCTCGTCGACGTCTGTCCGCTGTGCCAGGAGCTCGCGAGCGAGGCGGGCTGGATCAAGGAGGGCGCGCCGACGACGCCGACGCTCGAGAACGGACGCCGCCGCCGTCGCAAGCGCAACCTCACCGAGTTCCTCGGCCTCACCCGGGCATCCGACGAGGGGCTGGCGCGCCAAGAGCCGATTCTGCGCAAGCTCTCCGACGGAGAAGTCGCGCTCCTCGAAGCCGCCGACCTCTTCAACGGCAGCGCGTATCGGCGCACGGTCGGCGGCATCGCCAAGAGCCTCGGCGAGCCGAGCGCGAGCATCGTTCCGCTCTCCGGGACGTCCGGCGAGCTGGCCGTGACCGTCGCCTGGGAGCTGTCCTGGTACCAGTACCGCGTGAGCCCCGACTCGGCCCAGCCCGTGCGGCTCGAGCGGCGTGGCCACGAGCTCGAGGAGCTCGACGAGGGCTACAAGGACTGGAACGCCCAGGTCGAGGACGAGGGCAGGCTCGTCCCCGAGATTGCGCGTATCTAGCCGGACCCCGGGAACGTCCCGAGCGTCAGGTGGAGCGTCTTGTGCGCTCCGTGCTGCGTCTCCACCCCGAGCACGACGGTCCTCCCGGGCTTGAGCTCCGAGACGACGCTCGTCAGGTCGTCGATCGTCGGCGTTTGGTTGCCGTTGACCGACGTGATCACGTCGCCGGACACGAGCCCTGCCTTGGCCGCCGGCCCGCCTGCCGTGACGCCCTGAACGAGAACGCCGGCGCCGTTCGTGTCGCCGATCTGGACGCCGAGGTAGGCGCGGTGCGAGTTGACGACGTGGCCGTACCGGATGATTTGCGTGGCGATGTCCTTGACGAGGTTGCTCGGGATCGCGAAGCCGATCCCCGGCGCCGCCGTCCCACCGAGCTCCGGATCGGTCGCGGCCAGCGTGGGAATTCCGATCACGCGCCCCTGCAGGTCGGCGAGTGCGCCGCCCGAGTTGCCCGGGTTGATCGCCGCGCTCGTCTGGATCATCAGCGGCAGCGCGACGCCGTTACCCTCCGAGACGCCCTGGCGGAAGGCGCTGACGATCCCGTCGGTGACGCTCGAGCGCAGTCCCAGCGGGTTGCCGATCGCGATCGCGAAGTCTCCGACGTCGAGCTTGCTCGAGTCCGCGAACGCCGCCGGCGTGAGCTTCGCTCCCGAGACGTGGACGACGGCCAGATCGTCCAGCGGAAAACGGCCCACGAGGGACGCACCGTAGGAGTGCGGGCCGGCCGTGACGGTGTACGGGCCGCCGCCCGCGACGACGTGGTTGTTCGTGACGATGTCGCCGTTCGAGTCGAAGACGACGCCCGAGCCGAGCCCCTCCGGGTTCTGGATCTGGACGACGGACGGCGAGAGCTCGTGGACGACGGCGGTGATGGCGCGCTGGAACGCGAGCACCGATGCCGCGGGGTGAAGGCGGGCCTGGCTCGTCCTCGGGGGGCTGCTCGACGACGAGCCGCCGCCGCCGAACGACACCGCCGCCACGACCCCTCCGGCGACGGCCGCACCGGCGAGCGGAGCGAGCCACCAGATGTGCCGGCGCAGCATGTGCTCCTTATACCGGCGGCCCGGCCCTTATCCGCCGATCTCCGTCCTACAATCAGCAGGCGATGATCTATTGCGTCATTCCCCGCGCGCTCGCCGACGAGCTCTACGACAAGATGGTCGAGTACTACAAGGACAACCCGAACGTGACGGTTATCGTCGACCGCCGCGAGGGGGCCGATCGTCGCAAGCAGTCGGAGGCGCGGCTCGAGGACAAGGAACAGCGGACGGTGCGTGACCGCCGCCGCACGCATCCGGGCACGTTCCCGGATGTCGATGCGCCGCCCGAGTAGAGCCCGCTAGTCTCGCCGCATGGCGACGACTACGAGCACCAACTTCAAGAACTTCATCGGCGGCGAGTGGGTGGACGCCGCCTCCGGCGCGACCTTCGAGAGCACGAGCCCCGCGACCGGCGAGACGATCGGCGTCTTCCCGCGCTCGGGCGCCGAGGACGTCGACCGCGCGGTTGCGGTCGCGAAGGAGGCGTTCGCCGAGTGGCGGCTCGTGCCGGCCCCGAAGCGCGGCGAGATCCTCTTCGGGCTCGCCCGGCTACTCGAGCAGGAGAAGCCGGCTCTCACCGACCTGATGACGCGCGAGATGGGGAAGGTGAAGGCCGAGGCGGGCGGCGACGTCCAGGAGGCGATCGACATCACGTACTACATGGCCGGCGAGGGCAGGCGCCTGTTCGGCCACACGACGCCGTCCGAGCTGCGCGACAAGTGGAACATGAGCGTCCGCCAGCCGATCGGCGTCGTCGGCGCGATCACGCCCTGGAACTTCCCCGTCGCGATCCCGTCCTGGAAGCTCATCCCAGCGCTCGTCTGCGGCAACACCGTCGTCCTGAAGCCGGCCACGGACACGCCTACGCTGGCCGAGCGCTTCGTCGAGCTGCTTGCAGAGGCCGGCATCCCGAGCGGCGTCGTCAACATCGTCCACGGCGGCGGCGGCACGGTCGGAGAGCGGATGGTGCGCCATCCGGACGTCCGCGTCATCACGCTCACGGGCTCCCGCGAGACGGGCGTCGAGGTGCTGAAGGCGGCGGCGGAGACGCTCACGCACGTCCACCTCGAGCTCGGCGGCAAGAACGGGATCATCGTCCTCGACGACGCCGACCTCGACCTCGCCGTCGACGGGATCCTCTGGTCGGCATTCGGCACTTCCGGCCAGCGCTGCACCGCGGCGTCGCGTGTGATCGTCCAGCAGGGCGCGTACGAGGGACTCCAGACGCGGCTCGTGGAGCGCGTCGAGAAGCTGCGGCTCGGACCGGGGTGGGAGGACGACACCGACATCGGCCCCGTCATCAACCGCACCGCGCTCGAGAAGATCCACTCCTACACCGAGATCGGCACGAATGAGGGCGCGAAGCTCCTGACGGGCGGCGAGGTCGCGGGAGACGGCGACCTGAGCAAAGGCTTCTTCTACCGTCCAACCGTGTTCGCGGACGTCGATCCGCAGATGCGGATCGCGCAGGAAGAGATCTTCGGCCCGACGACGGCGCTCATCCCGGTGCGCGATCTCGACGAGGCGATCAGCGTCTCGAACGGGATCAAGTACGGCCTCTCGTCCTCGATCTTCACACGGGACGTCAACGCTGCGTTCCGCGCGATGCGCGACCTCGAAGCGGGCATCACGTACGTCAACGCCGGCACGATCGGCGCCGAGGTGCACCTCCCGTTCGGCGGCACGAAGGACACCGGCAACGGCCACCGTGAGGCGGGCCAGGCCGCTCTCGACGTGTTCACGGAGTGGAAGTCGATCTACGTGGACTACTCCGGCCACTTGCAGCGCGCCCAGATCGACACCGAGCCGTAGTGAAGTACCGCGTGCTCGGTGACAGCGGTCTCCGCGTCTCGGAGATCTGCCTCGGCACGTGGACGACGTTCGGTGGGAGCCTCGCCGACGACGGGGCGGTCGCTCTCGTCGGCGCGGCGTTCGAGCAGGGCGTCAACTTCTTCGATACCGCGAACGTCTACAGCCAGGGCCGGTCCGAGGAGGTGCTCGGCCGCGCGCTCGCGGGCCGGCAGCGCGACTCGTTCGTCGTCGCGACGAAGCTCTACGGCGAGATGCCGAACGGCGACCGCGGGCTCTCGCGCGAGCAGGTCCTGAAGCAGATCGACGACTCGCTCGGCCGGCTGCAGCTCGACCACGTCGACCTCTACCAGTGCCACTCCTGGGACGACGACGTCCCGGTCGAGGAGACGCTCGGCGCGCTGACCGAGATCGTCGACGCGGGCAAGGCCCGGTTCGTCGGCGTCTCGAACTGGAGCGGCGACCAGATCCGAGGAGCGGTCGAGCTCGTGCGCGAGCGTGGCTTCGCGAAGATCGTCTCCTCGCAGCTCGAGTACTCGCTGCTCCACCGCGACCCTGAAAGGGACGTGATCCCGGCCTCACGCGAGAACGGCGTGTCCCAGATCGTCTACTCGCCTCTCGCCCAGGGTGTGCTCAGCGGCAAGTACCGCCCGGGCGAGTCATTCGCGGAAGACACCCGCGCCACCACCCGCGGCGACGGGTTCATGTCGCGGTTCCTGGCGGAGGACGTGCTCGAGCGGGTCCAGCGGCTCGCGCCGATCGCTGACCGGCTCGGGGTCACGACGGCGGAGCTGTCGCTCGCCTGGATCCTCCGCGAGCCGAGCGTCGCGAGCGCGATCGTCGGCGCCTCGCGGCCCGAACAGCTCCGCGACAACGCAGCCGCATCGGGCGTCGATCTCGACGAGGAGACCGTCCAGGCGATAGAAGCTGTCTTTGCATGAACCGGAAGCTGATCGTGTTCGTCCCGCGCGAGGCGCTCGACGACGTGCGCGACGCGCTGTTCGCCGCCGGAGCCGGTCGGATCGGCGGCTACGAGCGCTGCTCGTGGTACACGGACGGCACCGGCACGTTCCTCGGCGGCGAGGGCACCTCGCCGAGCGTCGGGCAGCCGGGCCGCGAGGAGCGCGTGGCAGAGCTCCGGCTCGAGACCGTCTTCCCGGCCGAGCGCCAGGACGAGGTCATCGCGGCGCTGCGCCGCGCGCATCCGTACGAGGAGCCGGCGTTCGACATCTACGAGATCGTGTCTTGAAGGGACGGCTCTTCACCGACGGTGGCGCGCGCGGCAATCCCGGGCCGGCGGCCTTCGGCTACGTGCTCGAGGCAGAGGACGGCAAGGTGCTCGCCGCCCACGGCGAGGCGATCGGCGTGGCGACGAACAACGTCGCGGAGTACCGGGCCCTCGTTGCGGGCCTCGAGCGGGCGGCCGAACTGCAGGTGGGGGAGGTCGAGGTCATCTCCGACTCCGAGCTCCTCGTAAAGCAGATGAACGGCGAGTACCGCGTCAAGAACGAGGCGCTTCGAGCGCTCTCCCTCGAGGCAGCCCGGCTCGCCCGGCAGGTCGGGAACGTGCGCTACACGGCCGTGCGGCGCGAGCAGAACGAGCTCGCCGACCGGCTCGTGAACGAGGCTCTGGACGCAGCCGACCTCGGCTAGACTGCGCCTCCCACGCGGATGTAGCTCAGTTGGCTAGAGCGTCTGCTTGCCATGCAGAAGGTCGTGGGTTCGAGTCCCATCATCCGCTCTACCGAACCCGCTGGAAACGGCGGGTTTTTCTGTACCTCCGAGCGGCGCAGTGTCGCCCGCATCGGGGCATAGTCAGGTTCTAGTCAGGATCGGCCGTTCAAGCTGCGCCTTCCCGCAGCCGATGTTTGCGCCTATCCTTCGCGAAGCAGTTCCACTCGGTGAGGGTCGCTACGCGCGACGAGGCCGCTGAGACCACGAGGAGAGCGATGACGAACGTGATTTCAGAGGCAGACGTCAAGACGGCGATCCCGACCGTCGAGATGGAGCACGTCGAGAAGGTGCCGCTCGAGTGGACGAATCAGAGCGTGGTGGCGTTCGGGTCACCGAGCGAGGCGCGCCGCCTTGGCGCGGCCGCCGTCGATAGGCACGACGAGGCGCTTCGCCGTCTCGCTGAGTCGTAGACCCTGGCGCACCGCTACCTAGATTTCTCGACCGCGGCGGAGATCATCGAGGGCGCGCGCGAGCGTGCTCGGATGAGAGGCGATGTGCGACTCGCGCCGCTGCGTCCGCTGACCGATTGCGACGAGGGCGTAATCGCGTCGGCGCTGGCCGCGCCGGGCACCGGCTGGGGTGGCCATGAGAAGTACCCGGATCTGCCGGCGAAGGCCGCCGCGCTTCTGTACGCGCTCGCGAAAAGCCAAGCGTGCATCGACGGCAACAAGCGGGTCGCGCTGCTCCTGACCGACGCCTTCGTCGACGTCAACGGCGGCCAATTCGCCGCGACGCACGACGAGCTGGTCGCTGAGATCCTGACCGCGGCGGACTCCGATCCGGCCGAACGGGAAGCCGTCGTCTTGGCGTTGACGGAGTGGATGCGCGAGCATCTGACGATCGAAGGTGAGGAGGACTCGTGAAGCTCGAGTGGATGGGTCTGGCGAACCACGCCGAGGAGGTCAACGGCCTCCTGTACATCATGGGCGGCGGCTGGGACACGATCAACGTCCACGCGCCGATTCAAGGGATGCCGGGCGTGCCCGACGGCGTCTTCACTGTGATGAAGGGGTCGCTCGTCGTGCGCCTCCTCCTGGACACCACCGAGACGAACCGCGAGCACTCGGTCAGCTTCGAGATCGTCGACGAAGACGGCGGCCGCGTCGGCCGGATCGACGCCAAGACGCACGTCCCCGCGCTGCCGGGAGTGCCCATCGGCTGGGACCAGGGCGCCAACCTCGTCTTCCCTCTGACTGGACTCCCGCTACCGAAGCCCGGCAACTACACGATCAACCTCATGGTCGACGACGAGTTCCTCGGCGACCGGCCGTTCCGCGTGCTGAAGGCTTTCTGAGGTCGCCCTTCCAACAAGCCGGAGATCCGGGCCGCCGGCGGGTTAGACCTGACGTGCGAGGTAAGCCGCGATGACGTCGATCGCGATCTGACGTCCCGCGCCTCGCAAACCCCGAAGTAGACTCGCCAGCCGCTCGCGCTCCTCCGGTACCTCGGTCGTTGCCTCCGCGTGCTCGATCGCCGTGATGAGGTCGCTGAGGAGGGCCTCGGCCGAGGGCAGCGAACCGAGCCAGCCGCCGAGCTTCGCGAGTAGAAGCCGGGCACGATCGCCGGTCGTTGCAAGCAGCACCGGGTCACTCATGCTGTTGACGCGGTCGACGTTTTCGATCTCGGGGAAAAGCTCGCGGAACTCGACCTCGATGTCCGAGCCCGTGACAAGCTCGAGGCACCGCTGCCGCGCGGACACGTATGTCTCAACGAGAGCGGGCGTTGCGGTGAAGGGATCCTTAGGCGCGACCGCGACCACCGCGTCGATCGTTCCCTTCAGTCGGAGGACCTCAGCCATGTCGAGCGCCATGAGGTCCGAATGATGTCAGCGCGGGCTAGCCACTCGGTATCTGCTCGGCGAACCATGCATGCACCTCGGTGATCGCCTTGTCCGTACGGCCGAGGATCTGAATGGGTGGCACCGTTTCCGCCTCGGTCTCCCTGGCGAGCTGCGCGATGTCGGTGAGCGGCGGCCCACGTAGTGCCCGCATGGCAGCGACGGACGCGCCGAGCTTGGCGCCGATGGGTGGAAGCTTCATTTCGGCCATCGCGTTTGCAGCCTTGGCGGCCATTACGATGGTGTAGTCCTTTTGCTGCGCTGGACTCAGCGCTGGTGGCGTCGCGTCGTCGGCTATGTCCCGGAGCTCGATCAGGAGCTCGAGCACGCCTTGCATCTGCGTGATCCGGCGCAGTCGTCGGCCTCCATCTCTTCGCGATGCGCGGTGCGGAACGCCTCGAGGGTCTCCCCTGCCTGGGTCACGGTCTGCCACGCGAAGTAGAGGCCGGCCAGCGCGGCGCCAGCGGCCACCATCGCGGCGACTGTCGCGAGTACCGTCCAGCCACCGGTAGCGGCGATCATCACAGGCGCGAGAATACGGCGTGCCTCGCCGCCTCGACTTCGTCCGCTTCCATGTGGGCGACGATGAGCTCGAGGTCGCGTTCACGATCGCCCTGGAGCTCGCGGAACGCGCCGCGCGTGCGCCCAACGACGCGGCTCGCACAGCGGCTGCTCGGATCCGTGCTGCCGGCGCATCGCGGCCGGTCAGGTTGTCCGCGGTCGAGCTAGCCGCACTCGCCGAGGTGATCGACGCGGGCAAGCCACGACGCGACGCGACGGGAGTCAGGGCGTCGGCACAGGCAAGCCCGGACACGCGATGAGTCGGTCGTCTGGGTACAGCGTGTACTGATGCGACGGGTTGCCGTCGGGCTCGGGGACACCGTCGGGAAGCTCCCAGCCGTGGACAGTGACCGGCTCGACGCCTCGCTCGATCCGTTCGGCGCGCTGGACGGTCATCTCACCGAGTCGCGGATAGACGTGGCCGCCCGTCTCGAAGTAGCGCTCGGCGCGGGCACGGAGACCGGACGTGATCTCCGCGCGGAGCGTGCTGCTGCGCTGGCGGCGACGCTCAGCCACGGCGACGGCCCCACCGCTGCTGTGCGAGCTTGCGCCCCGCATCCGAGCGGGCGAGGCCGAGGTCGTCGCGGCCGCCGGCTGACGCCTCGGCAATCCCGATCCCGGCTGCCCCGAGGAGCTGCTTCAACGCGAGCCGGTGATCGCGGACCTCCCGAACGAGCGGATGCGCGCGCGTCTGGCCGCGTGACCCGGCGACGACGGGTGACGCGTCATCGAGGGCCTCCTCGAGGCGGCGAAGCTCGTCGATCGTCCGCGCAGCGGCGGCGAGGAGCTCGAGCTCGTCCGGGCGAAGCTTCCACTCCGCGAGCACGCGCAGGTAGAACGCGCCGCCGTACTGCCCGAGCCCGTCGGGCACCTCGGGCAGGTGGTTGCGCACGTCCGCGAGCGTGATGCGGCCGTCGCGACCGGTGCCGAGGATCTCGACTCCGCCGCGGATGAGCCCGTGCGTCTCGGCCAGTCGGCGCGCCGCACCGCTCGCGAACGTCACGCCGCCGCCTTTCGCCCCGCGCGGCAAAACCGTAAGGCTGCGCACGCACGCTCTCGCCTGCTCTGCCAGCGGTCGTCTGGGAGTGCCGTGGAGGGGGTCATCCCCACCCCCTGCGGCTCGAGGGCGGCGATGTTCGCCGCGGCGCCGACGATGACGCCGAGCACGAGCAGGCCGGGACCGAGAAGCCGCCGGCGGATGTTGCCGCTGAGGAGCTCGGCGATCGCCTCGGCGAGCTGCTCTTCGACCAAGCGGTGGCGCGCCGCGATCGGCCTCGCAGGGTACGCGGGCCTGCGGCTCGGCGAGCTGCGCGGCCTCCGCTGGCAGGACGTCGACCTGACGGCGAACCTGCTCCACGTCGACCGCTCGCTCCTCCCGGATGGGACGGCGAAGCCGCCGAAGACGGAGGTGGGCGAGCGGGACGTGCCGCTGCTGCCCGCGCTGCGCCGCCTGCTCGTCGAGTGGAAGCTCGAGGCGCCGCACTCGAAGCCGCGCGACCTCATCGTCGGCACCGCGGACGGGAAGCCCGTCGCCGAGCGGAACCTCCGCCGAGCGCTCGAGGACGCGAAGACGACGGCGAAGCTCGCCAGCGGCGAGGAGCGGCTCTCCTGGCACTCTCTCCGGCACTCGTTCGCGTCGATGCTCGTGACCGACCTCGAGCTGCCGGCGACGACGCTCGCTCGTCTGACCGGGCACGCTGACGCCGGGTTCACGCTGAAGGTGTACGCACGCGACGAGCGGAACGCGGAGGCCATGGTCGGCGACGTCCTCAAGCGTGCCGCCGGCGCGGGAGTCGGGAAGTGACCGGCGACCGCATCGCTCCGTACGAGACGCTCGTCCGCTGGGGCGTTCTGCATGATCGCCTACGGCGGCTCTCCGACGAGATCGCCCGCTGCGCCGACCAGGCCGCCGCGATCGTCGAGCGACTGAGCGGACGCTTCGACGCGGCCGGCCAGCCGCTCGCGGCTCGCCCCTGAGCGGACGAGCTCGAGACTCTCCTCGGCGATGAGTTCTGGGACCAGCTCTACCGCGACATCGACCGGCGTCTCGGCCAGCCGCGCGATGCCTAGTCAGGTTCTCAGTCAGGTTTGGGCGTCGCCTGCTGGCACCTCGGGTCGGAGCGGCCGCGCGCGGCACCGCTCAACCGTGCGGTTTGGCGGCTCGTGTCAGCCCGAGACGCGCCGCGCAGAGTCCTTGCCTTGCAGAAGGTCGTGGGTTCGAGTCCCATCATCCGCTCCTAAAACCCCCGGTAATCCGGGAGTTTGTTTTCTCCGAGACAACGTGAGTCCCAAATGAGCCCCAAGAACTGGACCCGACAATGCGGCGCGGCTCTGCGTTCTAGGCCGCATGAGTACCTCGGTGGTATCCCGAATCTCGGTCAGGAGTAGAGATCGTCTTGTGCCGGTGGTCGGGTGAAGAGTGTGTACTCCTCGACGTCGCTGAAGCCGAGCCGCTGGTAGACGCCGTGTCCGATCGTGCTGGATTGGAGGTAGCCGAAGCGGGAGCCTCCATCGAAGCCTTCGCGCAGGGCGTGTGAGGTGACTGCTGCACCGTAGCCGCGCCCGCGGTACTGGCTAGGAGTCGCGACGTTGAAGATCCCGGTTGCTTCGTCGCCTGCGAATCCGACTGCAGTCGAGACGATTCTTCCTTCGGCTCGTGCCGCGTACCAGCGGGCTTCTTGGACGCGCTGCACGGCCTCGGAGAACCTGGAGAACAGTTCGATCGGTGCGTCGAACGAGGCCGCCAAGAGCCGGTTCGTCTCGTCGATCTCATTCTGGGCGATCGGTCCGATCTCGATATCCGCTCGCACCGCGACGAAGGAATCGGGCCGCACGACCATCCCGGGGATCAGCTCGGTATGAGTCAGGCCAAGTGCGAGAGCTGCTCGCCGTATCCGGTTCTGCCCGAGCCGTGTCTGCACCCACGGCCACTCGCCGGCGGCCTCGACCTCAGCGAGGGCCTCGGGCAGCGCGGCGGCCGCCGCCTCCGAGTCCTCGCAAACCCAGGCACCGTTGAATTGCGGAATGGGGATCCCCGGCGCCAGCGTGACCACCAGATCCGAGCGCCGCTCGAAGCGGGAGCCTTCGAAGGCCGAGACGATGCGGTCGAAAGCTTCCTCGACCGCGCGGTGCATTTCGACCTGTTCGGTCGCCACCTCGCTACCTCACGCCTGCCTGGCGACGGCGTAGAGGTGCCACTCGCCCGGAATTCCTTTCAGATTGTGTTCGCCGCGATCCTGGAACGTCAGTCTGGAGCCTGCGACGAGGTCCCGGACGGTACTCGACACGAGCACCTCTCCGGGGGCTGCCTCTGCCGCGATCCTTGCGCCGATGTGAACTGCGATCCCGGCGACCTTGCCGTCAACTAGCTCGCACTCGCCCGTGTGAAGGCCGGCGCGAACCTCGAGGCCGAGTGAACGCACCTGCTCCGTGATCGCCGTTGCGCAGCGGATCGCGCGGGCCGGCCCGTCGAAGCTCGCGAAAAATCCGTCGCCGGCAGTGTCCACCTCTCGACCGCGGAAGCGTGCGAGCTGCTGGCGGACGAGGCGGTGATGCGTGGCTAGGACTTCGCGCCAGCGTGCGTCGCCGATTTGCGCAGCCCGCTCGGTGGCGCCTGCGATGTCGGTGAAGAGGATCGTGACGAGGACCCGGCCCGACTCCTCGTCGGGCGGTATGGCGGCCGTCTCTGTCAGGAAGCCGAGAACGGCGTCTGCCATCTCGGCGCTTCCCTCGAGGAACGGCCACACATCGCGCCCCGGAAGCTCGAGGTAGGACGCGGTCGGGATCTGGTCCGCGACGAACCGGCTGACCTCGCCGCTCACGACCTTCTGGCCGGGCCGGTGCAGGACCAGGGTCGGAACGCAAATTGCCGGGAGGACGTGTCGAACGTCTAGATCCAGGTTCACCCGCCGAAAGTCGGCGAAGGCGCCCGGGCTCGTACTCAGCCGGCGCCAGCGAACGAGCCACCGGATGAGGTCCTCGTCGTCGGCGTGGCTTGGGGCCGTGACGGCCAACTCTTCGCGGCTCCGGCTTTCGATCTCATTCCAGCCCGCGAGCGCGTCTTCGACGTTGTGCCGAGCGGCATCTGGCGTCAGTCCCCATCGATAATCAGGCGCCCACCGACGTCTCGGCTGGAACGCGTAGAGAACGAGGCCCCGTGCGCGGTCGGGATACGTTGCGGCGAACAGCGTCGCCATCGCGCCACCGTCAAGAAACCCGAAGAGCACGGCGCCGCCCGAACCGACGTCGTCCAGCACTGCCCGCACGTCGTCCATCCTCTCCTCTAGTGAGGGAGTGGCGACGCGATCAGAGATGCCTACGCCTCGACTGTCGAAGGTGATCACACGAGCCCCTGACGCGAGCCGTTCCATGAAGGAGACGTACCGGGGCTCGTCCCAGTCGAGCTCGACATTCGAGATTGCACCGGAGATGAACACGAGGTCGAGCCGCCCCTCGCCCAGTGTGCGGTAGGCGATGTGGAGGTCACCGGCTCTCGCGTAGCGAATCGGGCTCGGCTGCACCCGTCTAGTTTCGCCTGAACGGCCTTCAGGCGCGAGCCCGGGTGTATAGCGTTTGGCGGGTGCCGGCAGCAGGCTGCTGCGTGGCAGGCGCTCGTCCTCCACGAGCCCTCGAATGAAAGGCGGAGCCGATGTCGGAAGCGGATGCAGCCTCGCTTCTCCGTGAGGTGCTCGACGGGCTCAGCGCCCACGACCTCGATCGGCTGTCGACAGTCGTGGACGAGCGGTTCGAGTTCGTCGACGTCGGCGGAGGCGACAAGACCGATGGCCGTGAGGAGTGGCGGGCTTTCTGCGGCCGCTTCCTGAAAGCTTTTCCCGACCTCCACCAGGACGTGACCAATCTTGTCGCAGCGGGTGACTCGGCGTTCGCCGAGGTCGTTGCCCGCGGCACACACACGGGGCCGCTCGAGACAGCCGGCGGCGATATCCCCGCGACTGGACACGCCATCGCAATCCAGTTCTGCGTCGTCGTCCGCGCCCGCGACGGTTTGCTCGTCGACGGCCGCGAGTACTACGACTCGGCGACACTGCTGTCGCAGCTCGGGCTACTCGCCGATTCCGTGTAGCCGGCGTCTGTCCTGAGCAAACGGCGCGAATATCGCTGGCCCTTGCCATGCAGAAGGTCGTGGGTTCGAGTCCCATCATCCGCTCTAGGAAAGCCCCGCTCCGGCCGGGTCTTGTTGTCCGTGCGTCGTTTGCATGCGGGATCGGCGTGTTCTGCACGCGCTCTTCTCACCCGCCTGTACATGCCGGCACCCTGGCGGAGGTGGCCGCCGGCGGCGAGAATCGAGTTCGAAGTCAGGTCCGGGCCGAGCTCGCCGCGCAGAAGCAGAAGGTCCTGGAGACGATGTAGGAACCAGCGACGACCTGTAACGAACCTTCGAGAAAGGAGATCCCATGCCAGATCAGACCGTCGAGACACCGATTCTCGACCTGCTTGCCAGCATGACCGCCGACTCGATCGAGGCGTCCAACCTCGATCCCGAGAAGCTCATGATTGTGCGTATCGCCGCCCTGGTCGCGATGGACGCTCCGCCGATCTCATACCTGTACAACCTCGGCGCGGCCAACGAGATCGACATCGACGCGGACGAGATTCGCGGCGTCCTCGCGGCGATCGCACCGATCGTGGGCACGGCGCGCGTCGCCTCGGCGACGGGCAAGATCGTGCGCGCGCTCGGCATCGCGATCGACCTCGCAGAGCTCGAGACAGGCGAGGGGCCCACGGCCTAGCCTTTTTCTCGACCGCGGCGCCTGCTGGCGACGCTGAAAAAAAGAGGAAGTGCTAACTCCGCCCGGCTGTGAGCGGTAACCGGACGACGCTTCGGGCGCGCTCAGGGCCGGCTGTTTCCTACGAGCGCGACCTCCAGTGCCTCGTCGATCCCGTAGATGACGCTGCCGTCCGGCGCCGTCCAGCATCCGCCCAGCGGGCCGTCGCTGACCTGCCAACCGTTCTCGCTCAGCAGCTGGACGGCGACGTCAGCGGGGAGCTGGGTAATGACGGTGACAGCAGCCTCCCGGTCGGCCGCACGCTGCTCGCGCGCCGCGGCGAGGTTTATGACGTTCGCCATCCGGCCCGTGGGAGCCGCTGACCCTTCGCTCATCCTTGCCTCCCAGGTCGGTTCTTTCGCAACTCAGCCCTCGCAGCAGGCGCGCAGGCGGCGACCTCTACCCTCCATCGAGGAGCTCCGTTCGCCGCCCGGCGCAGCCACGCCGCGTAAGGATGCCCGCCGCGTTCTGCCGACCGCCGGGCTCATCTGGGTCAATCGGTGCGTCGACGACGCTCCGGCTGCTTGCTAGCGTCCTCTCGTCCGAAGGCGCGCTAGGGGGAGGCTATGACGACACTCGAGAACAGACCGAACACCGCCCTGCTCGTGATCGACGTCCAGAACGGAGTTGTGGGTGGCGCCCATGAGCGAGACGCGGTTGTCGCGAATGTCGGCACCGTGGTCGAGAAGGCTCGCGCGGCTGCGGTTCCCGTGGTCTGGGTGCAGCACTCGAGCGACAACCTCGCCCAGGGAAGCGAGCAATGGGAGATCGTCCCCGAGTTGAGCCCGGACGAGAGCGAGCCGCTCGTCCCGAAGCGGTATCCGGACTCGTTCGAAGACACGACGCTCGAGTCCGTCCTGTTAGACCTCGCTGTCGGGCATCTCGTCGTCGTCGGAGCGCAGACGGACGAGTGCGTGCGCTCGACGTTGCACGGCGCGCTGGTTCGCGGCTATGACGCGACGCTCGTCAGCGATGCACACACGACCGAGGACCTCTCGCCCTGGGGCGCGCCGCCGCCGGAGCTCGTCATCGCGCACACGAATCTCTACTGGGGCAACCATGAGGCTCCGGGGCGGACGGCCGGCACGGTCGAAGCGGAGGACGTCGACTTCGCGGCGTCCTGACGACGCCGAGAACCCGGCCCTACGCGGCTTGGCTGGCGACCGACTCGACGACCAGCACGTTCCCGGAGGCGTCGAGCCGATCGGCGACCGACCAGTCGATGACGCGCCACGCACCCAAGCCGTCAGGCAGGTTCAGGATTTCTCCGAGCTTTGGTTCGTGCACGGGATTCACCGACCGGTACCCGGCGAGGATCTCCGGCGCGTCGAACTCGCCCATCCGGCCGATTCTCACGCTCCACACGATGCGGCCCATGCCTGAATCGTGGCACACGGTGGCCCACCCGAACTGAGTGAAATCCAGCCTGTGGTATCGCCCGTAGCGGGTGAAACGCGCGCCAACTAGGACGGCGCGAGCGGGGCGATCACGGTGGCCATGAACGGCATCCCGGCTGTTTTCGTCCTGAAGGACGCGTAGAAGACCTCGACCGGCTCGCGCCCGTCGAACCGCTGGACCGTGGCCTTGCCCGACGCGAACCCGGATGTGAGCGCCTCGTCGACGGCCTCGAGCCCTTCGATCGTGTGTTCCCCGACCCCCTGGCCGAGCAGCTCCGCGAGCGTCATAGCCATGACGACTCCCGCAGCCCTCGGCCTTGGCCGGCGATCCAGCGCCGAGCTCGATCCCAGACGAGGAGCTCGCCTCGGCGAGCGTCGGCTTCCTCGTCTGAGATCAGCCCGGCGCTACATCGCCGCCAACGCCGCAGCGAGCGGGATCCTCGGCATGGCGCATTGTCGAGGTTGTGAACGCGCGGAGCAATCCCGCGGCACGGGTGAGTCCATGAGGTGGAAGTGGGCCTCGTAGAGTCTCGTCGTGAGTGGCGGGACCCTGGCCGGGCTCGTGCTGGCGTTCGCGTCGGCCGTCGTGATCAACCTCGCGTACCTGCGCGAACACCAGGCGGCCGTCGGCCTGCCTGCCCTCTCCCTACGCCATCCGCTCCATTCGGCCGGGCTGCTGCTCGGCGACCGGCCCTGGCTGCTGGGATTCGCGATGGAGTCGGGCGGATTCCTGCTCTACGTCGCCGCGCTGGCGCTGGCGCCGCTCTCGCTCGTGCAGAGCATCTCTGCCGGCGGGATCGGCGTGCTCGCCTTCGCCTCGGCCCACATGGCGAGGCGGCGGCTCACGCGTGTGGAGCTCGGCGGCGTGCTGCTCTCGGTGCTCGGCCTTGCCGCTCTGGCCGTTTCGCTGGTCGGCGGGAAGGCGCAGGAGGGAGGTGGAGAGCTCGGGCCGATCCTGCTCTGGCTCGGCGTGACGGCGGCGGTGGCAGTCGTGCTCGTGATCGTGGGGCGCAGGCGTTGGGGTGCGGCCGTGGCGAACGGGGTCGCCGGCGGTCTCTTCTTCTCGATCGGCGACATCTCGACGAAGCTGACGACCCAGGGAGGCGCACGCGCGGCCTTCGTGGTGCTCCTCCTCGTGGGCTACGCCGCCGGGACGGCGCTGCTTCAGATCGGCTACCAGGCAGGGGCCGCCCTCACCGTCGCCGGTCTGGCAACGCTCGTCACGAACGCGCTGCCGATCGCCGCCGGGACGGTCGTCCTCGACGAGCCGCTGCCGGGCGGGGTCCTCGGGGCTATCCGCCTGCTTGCGTTCGTCGCGGTGGTCACCGGGGCGGTCCTGCTCGCGCGGCAACAGCCCAGGACGGGCATGGGGGGCGCGCCCGCGGCTGCGCAGGGGTGAGCGCGGACGCAGGGAAGGAGCGTGGCGCGCCGAACCCGCCGCTGTGCCCGAAGCGGCTCAGGACGAAGCCGGAGACGCCCTCCGGCGCACGCGTCTCGCGAACGAGCGGACCTACCTCGCGTGGTGGCGCACGGCCATGACGGCCTTCGCCGTCAGTCTCGGCGCCGGGAAGCTGATCCCGCTGCTGTCGACCGGCACCGTCTGGCCGTTCGAGCTGCTCGGGACCGCGTTCGGGGTGACCGGAATCGCGCTGATGGCGTACGCCTATATCCGGCAGAGGCGGGTCGAAGAGGCGGTTGCGCGCGGCGGCTACGCGGCGTTCGACGCCCGGGCAGGCCTGGTCTTCGCGGCCGTCGGCGTGCTGCTCGGGCTAGGGACGATCCTCGTCATCCTCGTCGAGTCCCGCTGACGCGGCTTTACCGGATCACGCAGCGGAAGCCGATGTGGCAGGTCGACGTGTCGACGGTCTCGCTCTGCCGGGCGGCCGGGCGGTAGCGCAGGCAGTAGTTCGGTGCGCAGAGGTGCGAGCCGCCCTTGATCACCTTGCGCGGGTACTTCTCGCCGTCGCCGGCGAGCGGCATCTGCGGCGCGCAGCACGGCCGGCCGCTCGCCGGCGGCTGCGCGAAGTCGTCGACCGTCCACTCCCAGACGTTCCCGGCCATGTCGTACAGGCCGTAGCCGTTCGCCGGGAAGCGCTCGACCGGAGAGGTGCTCTCGTAGCCGTCGGTGAGGAGGTTCTGCCAGGGGAACTCGCCCTGCCACGTGTTGGCCATCATCCGGCCTTTCGGTGCGAACTCCTCGCCCCAGGTGTATGTCGCCCCGTCGAGACCGCCGCGGGCCGCGTACTCCCACTCCGCCTCGGTCGGGAGCGACTTACCGGCCCAGTCCGCATACGCGACGGCGTCGGAGTGGGCGACGTGGGTTACCGGATGGTGCTCGCGACCGCCGACATTGGTGCGCGGGCCTTCGGGATGGCGCCAGTCGGCACCGGGCATCCAACCCCACCAGTTGCGGTAGTCGCGCAAATCGACGGGTCCGGCCGTCTTGCGGAAGACGAGCGAGCCAGGCACGAGCAGCGCGGGATCCGCCCCCGGGTAGTCCTCGGCGAAGGGCGGGTGCTCAGCCCAGGTCACATGGCCCGTGTCCTTCACGAAGCGCCGGAACTCCCCCACCGTGACCGGATGCCCGTCGATCGCGAAGCCGTCGACCGTGACCTCGCGTACCGGCCGCTCCTCGGGATAGAAGCGGTCGCAGCCCATCCGGAACGTTCCGCCCGGTAGCTCGACCATGTTCCGCATCCCGTCAGGAGCCCTTGAGGTGGAAGTAGGCCTCGTAGATCTTCTTCACGGTCGGCGCGGCGGCCTGTGCCCCGTAGCCCCCGTGCTCGATCATCGCGACGACGACGAGCTTCGGATGGTCGTAGGGCGCCCACGAGGCGTACCACGAGTGGACGCCGAGCGGTGGAGCCTCGGCGGTGCCCGTCTTGCCGGCAACCGCGGGGTGGAATCCGCCGAAGACCGCGCCTGACGTTCCGGACGGGTTGTTGGCGGCCTCGTACAGCCCCTGCTTGATCGCCCAGGTGTACGGCGAGAGCCTCAGCTTCCGCACGGGCTTGAAGGGGAGCATGTGCCGGACACCGTTCCGGATCACGGCCTCGCCCACGTGCGGCCGCACAACCGTGCCGCCGTTCACGAGCGCGGAGTAGGCGACGGCCAGTTGGAGTGGGCTCACCTGCAAGGCGCCCTGGCCGATCGCGAGGTTGATCGTCTGGCCCTCCGTCCACGGGAAGCCGAACCGCTTTTCGAACGTCCCCGGCCTCGGGAGGTAGCCCGAGGTCGCGCCTGTCAGGTCGCCGGCCGGCTGCTTGCCGAGCCCGAGCCTGCTCGCCCAGCTCTGAATGAGGGTTCCCTGCGCCTTCGGGTCTGCCCCGTAGACGCGGTCGCCGAGCCGATAGAACCACGTGTCGCACGACTGCTCGAGCGCCGTCGGCAGGCTCATGTACTCGTCGACGCCCGCCTCGACGTTGTGGAAGATCGTGCCGCCGAGGTCGAAGGAGCCGGAGCAGAGGAGCGGCGTGGAGGGCGTGATGATCCCGGCGCTGAGCGCTGCCTCGGCGATGATCGGCTTGAAGGTCGACCCCGTCGGATAGGCGCCGCCGATCGCGCGGTTCAACAGCGGAGTCGTCGTCGTCTCCTTGCTCAGCTGCGCGTAGTAGTTGGCGTTGTCGGCCGCGAGCTTCTGGTTGAAGGTCGGGTAGCTGACCATCGCCTTGATCGCGCCCGTCCAGGGATCGATCGCGACCGCGGACGCCCCCGTAGGCGAGTAGCCGTTGAGGCGCGACTGCTCCATCCCATAGATCAGCGCGTTCTGTGCGGCCTTCTGAAGGCGCGTGTCGATCGAGAGCTGCAGCGTGGGCGGCTGCTTCTGGCGCGGCACACGGAGCGCGCCGGCGATGCGACCGAGCGAGTCGACCGGGATCTTCGCCTGCACGAACCCAGCGTTGAGCAGCGAGTCGTACGCCGCCTCGACTCCGCTCTGGCCGACTACCTCGCCGGGCTTTGCATCCTTGTACGCGTGGGACTTGAGCTCGCCTTTGTCGATCTGGCCGAGCAGGCCGAGGAACTCGCTGCCGAAAGCGCCCTGCGGATAGCTCCGTGACGCTTCGCCCTCCACCTTGAACCCGGGGAATAGCCCGGGCCGCTCCTGCAGGTACGCCGCCAGTGCGGCGGTCGGGTGGGCGACGACCACGGCGGGCGCGAAGGGAGCCTGAAGGACGTCGTGGCGAATGCGCGCGGCGAGGATCCCCCAGGGCCTGCCGGTGAGCCGGGCGAGGCGACGGAGCGCCCGCACGCCGGTCGGGCTCGGGCTCCAGATCCCGTGCGCGTTACGCGAGCCGAGCGAGGCCGCGTCGGCGTCCACGACGACGTACCCGGATGTGCCGGCGAGCAGATGCCCCTGGTCGTCCACGATCGCGCCGCGCTCGCCGAGCAGGGGAACCGTCCTGAACGCCTGGTGGTGGGCCTCCTTCGCGTACTGCTTGCCGTGCAACACCTGGATCGACCACGCGCGTAGGAGCAGGAGCGACAGCCCGGCCACGACGATGATCGCCAGGCCGCCCACCCGGACGTAGAAGCCGGGGCTGCGGAAGTACGGCGCGTCGGCGCGCGAATACGGCTGGAGACCCCGCCCGCCCTGCAGCCCACCGCGCGGCAAGCGCGGGGTCTTCTGGCCGCGTCGCGTCGGCTTCGCCGACGCGGCTTGCAGCCACGGGGGAAGCTTCAACCGACGGCGAGGTTCCGGTCTCGAGATCGCCACGAACTGCCGTCCAGAGTAGTCGGCGTTCGGCGAGTCGGCTACTACTCGTCCGCGAGCTCGTCGGCCAGCAGCGAGAGCGCGAACGAGAGCCAGGCGAGCTCGGGATCGGTGCAGAGCGACTCCACGGCTTCGGTCACGGCTGGGAGGTCTTCCGTCGGGAGCTCGGCGAGCGCAGCGGCGAGCTGCGCGCGCCGCACCGGCGTGTCGAGCTCGTCGGCGAGTCGCTCGGCGGCGATCGAGTCGAGGCCGGCGTCGCGATGGGGATCGCCGCCGGCCGCGAGGACGAACATCGCGCGGCGGCGAGCCGCGTTCAACTCACCGTCGTCGATCGGGATCTCGTCCTGCACGAGCCAGCAAAGAACGACCTGCAGCTCGCTCGAGCGCGGGTCGAGCTCGGATCTCTCGAGCTCCTCGAGCTTCCGTCGGATCACGCCCGCCTCGCTGCCTGAATGTTGCTGGAGCCACAATTGGCACACTGGAAGCGCGCACCTGGACCGTGGGGTAGGTGAAGCAGTTGCAGATTCTCGAGACGGTTGTCCCTTCGATCCCCATTCATGTGGTGCACAGTCTCGCGACGAGCCAACGGGCGTCCGATCGCGCGAGCCATGACTAGACGATGCTCCGTGACGTAACTCTGCCGGTCACGCATCGCGCCCGCGATCGGATCCTCCGCCGACACGAGAACGTGGACGTAGCCCTTCCGGTCGACGAATTGCCCGCCCTTCCAGTTTCTGTGATGTGCCCGTCGCTGTCCGCAGCTTCGGCTACAGAACCGGATGTTGTCGGTGAGCCGTGAGTAGAAGATCTGCCCGCATGCGAGGCAAGGCTTCGGATAGGCGCGGGAACGATAGTTCTTTGCGACGTACCACCATTGGCCGTTGCTATCGCGCTCGTACGGCATGAGTGACCCCTGAGCACGACTGCGGCTCGCCCTCACAGCATCCAAGCTTGAGTCTGCATGAGCCGCACTGCCACGTCTGATGACGCCATGACATCGGCGCGCCGCAGCGCGGGCAGCGTTCGGTTTCTGGAGCCACGTTGTCAGACTAGACGCCGCGGCGGACGAACCCAGTTGACGAGCACGCGGGCGCGACGCCTTCAGCCGGGAGGATTCTCAGTCGGCGTCGTGGTACTCGTCCGCGATCGCGAGGACGTCGTCGAGTATGGCAATGCCCTCGGCCAGCTCCTCGGGCGTGATCGTGAGCGGCGGGCAGACCATGACGACGTTCCAGTGCGTCATCAGATAGAGACCGCGCTCGAGCGCCGCCTTCGCCAGCCGCGCGACGGGTGCCGCCGCCTCGCCGGTCGCGTTGAACGGGACGAGCGGCTCGCGCGTCTCGCGGCTGCGGACGAGCTCGAGCCCCCAGAAGCAGCCGAGCCCGCGCACGTCGCCGATCGAGGGATGCCGCTCCGCAAGGCCGTGCAGCGCGTCGTCGAACGCCTCGCCCATGGCAGCCGCGTGCTCGACGATCCCTTCCTCCCGGAACGCCTCGATCGAGGCCACGCCGACGGCGCACGCGAGGGGATGGCCGCTGTACGTGAGCCCCCCGGCGAAGTACTTGTCCCGTACCCACTCCGCGATCGGCTCGCGGACCGCCATCGCTCCGAGTGGGACGTAGCCGGAGTTGATGCCCTTCGCCATGGTCAGGATGTCGGGGACGACGTCCCAGTGATCGACTGCGAACCATTTGCCGGTGCGGCCGAAGCCGGCCATCACCTCGTCGGTGATGAGCAGGATCCCGTAGCGCTCTGTGACCTCGCGGATGGACTGCAGGTAGCCGTCGGGCGGGACGATGACGCCGTTCGTGCCCGTCACCGTCTCGAGGATCACCGCCGCGACCGTCTCCGGCCCTTCGTACTGGAGGATCTCCTCGAGATGCGGCGCGCCCGTGCATACGGGGCAGGGATCGGGATGGCCGGCCGGGCAGCGGTACGTGAACGGATCGAACATCCGCACGATGCCGGGAATGCCGGGCTCGGCCGGCCAGCGGCGCGGGTCGCCCGTGGCGGTGATCGCGCCTGCGGTCGCGCCGTGGTAGCTGCGATAGCGGGCGATGATCTTGTGCCGGCCTGTGTACCAGCGCGCGAGCTTGATCGCGTTCTCGTTCGCCTCTGCACCGCCGTTCGTGAAGAACGCCATCGAGATGTCGCCCGGAGTCACCTCGGCGAGCAGCCGCGCGAGCGTCGACCGCGGCTCGGTCGCCATCGGCGGCCCGATCGTGCAGAGCTTCTCGGCCTGCTCCTTGATCGCCGCGACGAGCTTCGGGTGCTGGTGGCCGATCGAGACGTTGACGAGCTGCGAGGCGAAGTCGAGGTACCGGTTCCCGTCGTAGTCCCAGAAGTAGCGGCCCTCGGCGCCGGCGACCGGGATCGGGTCGAGCGCGTCCTGCACCGACCAGGAGTGGAGGACGTAGCGCTTCGCGTCGGCCTTGATCCGCTCGCTGAGCTCCGCATTCCGCTCGATCGTCGCCACCGGGCTAGGCTAACCGACATGACCGAGACAGCCGAGGCACCCGTCAGCACGAGAATCCCGCATTGGATCGGCGGACGCCGCGTCGAGGGCGGCTCCGGACGCAGCGGTCCGGTCTTCAACCCGGCGACCGGCCGTCAGACCGGTGCCGTCGCCTTCGCGACGGTGGAGGAGGTGGACGCGGCCGTCGGGGCCGCGCGCGAAGCGTTCCCCGCCTGGCGCGAGACCTCGCTCGCGAAGCGCGCGGAGCTCTTTTTCCGCATCCGGGAGCTGCTCCACGCCAGGCGCGAGGAGGCGGCCGAGATCCTCACCCGCGAGCACGGCAAGGTGCTCTCCGACGCGCTCGGCGAGGTGACGCGCGGGCTCGAGGTCGTCGAGCACTGCTGCGGCATCCCGAGCCTGATCAAGGGCGAGCACTCCGAGCAGGCCTCGACCGGGATCGACGTCTATTCGATCCGGCAGCCGCTCGGCGTCGTCGCCGGTATCACGCCGTTCAACTTCCCGGCGATGGTGCCCATGTGGATGTGGGCGCCCGCGATCGCATGCGGCAACTGCTTCGTGCTCAAGCCGTCGGAGAAGGATCCGTCCGCCTCGCTCTGGGTCGCCGAGCTGCTGGCCGAGGCCGGCCTGCCCGACGGCGTCTTCAACGTCGTCATGGGCGACCGCGTCGCCGTCGGCGCGCTGCTGGAGCATCCGGAGGTGGCCGCGATCTCCTTCGTGGGCTCGACGCCGATCGCCCGCGCCGTGTACGAGAAGGCAACGGCGAGCGGCAAGCGCTGCCAGGCCCTCGGCGGCGCGAAGAACCACCTGATCGTCCTGCCCGACGCCGACGTGGACGCCGCCGCAGACGCGGCCGTGTCGGCGGGCTACGGCTCCGCCGGCGAGCGGTGCATGGCCGTCTCCGTCGTCGTGGCCGTCGGAGACGTGGCGCAGCCGCTCGTCGAGGCGATCAGGGAGCGAATTCCGAAGGTGAAGGTCGGCGACGGGATGGATCCGTCCTCCGAGATGGGCCCTCTCGTGACGCGCGAGCACCGCGACCGGGTCGCGTCCTACGTCGAGAACGCGCCGGGCGAAGGGGCGACCGTCGTGGTGGACGGGCGGGAGGGTGTGCCCGACGAGGGCTTCTTCCTCAATCCGAGCCTGCTCGACGGCGTCACGCCCCAGATGCAGGCGTACGCCGACGAGATCTTCGGCCCGGTGCTCGGCGTGACGCGGGTCTCCACCTACGAGGAGGCAGTGCGGCTCGTCAACGACAGCCCGTACGGCAACGGCGTGGCGATCTTCACGCGCGACGGCGGCGCGGCGCGGCAGTTCCAGTTCGACGTGCAGGCCGGGATGGTGGGGATCAACGTCCCGATCCCGGTGCCCGTGGCGTACTACTCCTTCGGCGGCTGGAAGTCGTCGCTCTTCGGGGACCGGCACGTCTACGGGCCCGAGGCGATCGACTTCTACACGCGCGGCAAGGTCGTCACCTCGCGCTGGCCCGATCCCGCGACATCCCGGATCGACCTCGGCTTCCCGCAGACGCGCTGAGATGGCGTTCATCGAGACGATCCCCGCGGAGGACGCGGACGGACAGGTCGCGGAGATCTACGACGGGATGCGGGAGCAGTTCGGCTATCTGCCGAATCTCGTGCGGGTGTTCTCGCTGCGGCCCGAGGCGTACCGAGGCTGGCTGCAGCTCAACGGTGCGATCAAGGCGCACGACCTGCGGCGCTACGAACTCGCCACCCTCGCGGCGGCTCGGCGGCTTCGCTCCAGCTATTGCTCGCTCCAGCACGGCAAGGTGCTCGCGCAGCAGTTCCTGTCGTTCGAGGAAGTCCCCGCTCTGCCGGCGGGGCTCGACGACGCCGACCGTGCAGTGATGGAGCTCGCCGAGAAGGTCGTGGACGACGCGACGTCGGTGACCCAGGCGGACGTCGACCGGCTGCGCACGCTTGGTCTCTCCGACGCAGCGATCGTCGACGTCGTCCTCGCCGCGGCGGCTCGGTGCTTCTTCAGCAAGACGCTCGACGCGCTGGGCGTGATGCCCGACGCGACGTACTCGAACCTGCCGCCGGAGTTCCGCAGGGCGCTCACGGTCGGCCGGCCGATCGAGACGGCGTGACGATGCACCATCGGCCGCTCGATGCGCGGGAGATGCCGCGCTTCGCCGGCGTGCGGACGTTCATGCGCGCGCCGCACACGACGGATCTCGCCGGCGTGGATGCGGCCGTCTACGGGATCCCGTTCGACACGGCGACGACCTACCGGACGGGCACGCGCTTCGGTCCCGAGGCGATCCGCTCGGCCTCGGCGCTGCTGCGGCCCTACAACCCGGCGCTCGATGTGAACGTGGTCGAGACGCTCTCGATCGTCGACTACGGCGATGTGCCCGTCTCGCCGGGTGACACGCAGCGCACCTACGGCCAGGTGGAGGAGGCGCTCGCGCCGCTGGTCGAGGCCGGCGTCTTCCCGCTCGCCCTCGGCGGCGACCACTCGATCACGCTCGCCGAGCTGCGCGTGCTCGCGCGGCGCCACGGACCGCTCGCGCTCCTCCAGCTCGACGCCCACGGAGATACGTGGGACGAGTACTTCGGCCAGCGCTACTTCCACGGCACCACGTTCTTGCGGGCGCAGGAGGAGGGGCTGATCGAGCCGGCGGCGTCGGTGCAGGCCGGCCTGCGCGGCTCGCTCTACGGCGCCGATGACCTCGAGTCGGCGCGCGAGCTCGGCTTCGCGGTCGTCCCGTGTGACCAGCTGCGCACGCTCGGCCCCGGCGGGTACGGGAGCCTCGTTCGCGAGCGCATCGGCACGCGCCCGGTCTTCGTCTCCTTCGACGTCGACGTCCTCGATCCGGCGTTCGCTCCGGGAACGGGCACGCCCGAGGTCGGCGGCCTCTCGACGGCGGAAGCGCTCGGCTTCCTCCGTGCCTTGCGCGGGATTCACCTCGTCGGCGCCGACGTAGTCGAGGTCTCACCGCCGTACGACGGCCCAGGGCAGCAGACGGCGCTCGCGGCCGCCAACGTCGCCTACGACCTGCTCAGCCTGCACGCTCTCGATCAGCGGTAGCGGAAGCGGAGGGTCAGCCGGCTTCGCCGTCCCCACGGATCGAGAGCGACGACCCGGAGGCTGTACGAGCCACGAAGCAGGGTGCGCGCGTTGAGGCGCAGGTGGACCTGCATCGAGCCCGGCTTCCGGCGGTAGGCCTGTACGAGCTGGAACGTCCCGGCCTCGAGCCGGCCGCCGAACCGGCTCCCTCTGCCGATGACCGCCACGGTCGTCCCGTGCGGGCCGGTAATGGATGCCGAGACCCGGGCCTGCGAGTGCACCGCGAGCCGCGTGAGCAGCAGGAGGCTTCGGTCGGCGGGATGGGGGAGGGCTTGGAAGTGGGTCTGGGTGGCGAGAGCCGGCCCGTTCGGTGAGGTGTACGTGGGGTCGCCCCAGGCGCCCTGCTTGAACACGGAGACCTGGAACGGCGTCCGCGTCAGCACGTGGGTGAGGTTGTTCGCGTCGACGTACCAGCCGACGGCCGTCCCGGTCGGGAGCTGCGCGGGTTGGAGCGACGGCACCGAGTGGTACACCTTCCCGTCCGTCGAGTAGCCGAGCACCGTCCGGGCTGGCTGCGGCTGCGCATACATGAGGTCGAGCGGCCAGCGGAATCCCTTCGACGACAGCCCCGGAACCGAGAGGGCGACCTCGCTACCCGGTACCGAGAGGATGCCGTCGAAGGCGGTGAGCGAAACGGTCTTGCCGACCGGCACGGCGCCCGGCTGCCACGTGACGGTTGCGCGCCCGTCGTCGGTCTGGAGGTTGCCGGCAATGCCGCGGCGCACCGTCTGGGTCCCGATCGAGACCGGCGGCAGCGGCGCGGCCACCACTACGCCGGTCGTCGCGGCGTTCGCGGATGCGGCGCCGCCCTTGCCGGTTGCGGTCACGACGAGCGAGAGCGTGGTGCCGATGTCGTCGGGGGTGAGCGTGCGGCGCGCCCCCGTCGCATGCGGGATCGCAATGCAGGAAGTGCCGGCGGCGTTGCAGCGCCGCCAGCGATAGGTGAACTTCGTCGGCGAGCCCGTCCAGGTCCCGACGGAGCTCGTCAGGATCTGTCCGGCCTGGGCCGTACCGACGATCTGCGGCGGCTGGAGGTTGGTCGGGCCGGCGGCCGGCGAGGTACCCGCCGGGGAGACGGCTGCGGTCGGGTCCGTGGTGGCCGCGGCGGTGCCCGTTCCGGAGGTTGCGGTCACCAAGACCTTGAGCGAGTGCCCGACGTCGGCGGTGACCGGCCGGTACGACTCGGCGGTTGCGCCCGTGATCGGCGCGCAGTTCGCGCCCGCCGCGTCGCAGCGTCGCCACTGGTAGGTGAACATGATCGGCTTGCCGCCCTCCCACGTGCCGGGCACGGCGGCGAGCAACTGTCCCGCCTCGGGCGGCCCGACAATGGTTGGAGGCGTAGAGAGGAGGGGCACGCCGCTCGGGTACGGCTCGATGGCGACGGCCGCGAGCTTCGTGCCGTTCATCCGGTCGCCGTCGCTGCAGTGCTTGACTCCCGGCACGGAGATGCAGTTCGTCCATTGCCAGAACTTCCACCCGTCGCCGTTCCAGTTCTGCGCGGGCACGACCGGCGCGCTCTTCGAGGTCCAGTGCGCAACCCAGAGGCCGGTGCCGGCGGCTGCGGCGGCCGTCGAGTCGCCGAGGTGCCCCTTCCAGAAGAGCGGCGAGGTGTAGACGAACGGCTCGACGCCGGTGCGGGCGTAGATCTGGCCGACCCACGCGAGCGTCCAGGCCAGCAGGCGCTTCTTCGCCAGGTTGCCCGTCGCCTCGAGGTCGAGCACGGGCGGCAGCTCTCCCGGCTGCGGCCCCGCAACGGCGAGGAAGTGGTTGGCCTGCTTGATCGCGCTCGCGGTCGCACCGGCCAGGCTCCCGCCGGCCGGCCGCGCGAAGTGGTAACCGCCGAAGACGAGGCCGGCGCGCTCGCTCCCGTTCCGGTTGGTCGTGTACGACTGGTCGTTGTAGGACGTGCCCTCGGTCGCCTTGCCGAAGGCGAAGCGATAGCCCGCGTGCGCGACCTTGGTCCAGTTGATCGCCCCGTTCCAAGTCGAGACGTCGAGGCCTTTGGCACGTGTTGTGGCAGCGTCAGACGCGCTCACGGAGAGGAGCGCGGTCAGCGCGATGACCAAGCCAGCGAGCAGCCCCAGCCGCCCGCGACGCGCTCCGATGAAGGACCCCACAACTGGCATGAGGCTAGCGCAGTCTGTGTTCGCCCGCGGTAAAAAAAGCCCTGCTAGAAGGGCACCACGGCGTCGATCTCGAGCTGCTCGCCGAACCGCGCGCGCCGCACGAAGCGGCCTGCGCCCGGAGTGCCGACGAGCTCGCCGTCCTCCACGAGGACTGAGCCGCGCAGGAGCACCAGCTCGGGCGCCCCGACGACCTCCGTGCCCTCGTAAAGGCTGTAGTCGCACTTCGAGTGGTGCGACGCGGCCGAGATCGTCTCCCGCCGCTCGGGGTCGAACACGACGAGGTCGGCGTCTGCACCGACGGCGACCGTCCCCTTGCGCGGGTAGAGGCCGAACAGCTTCGCCGGCTGCGTCGCGAGGAGGTCGACCATGCGGTTGAGGCCGATCCGGCCTTCGCGGACGCCGAAGTGGTGGATCATCTTCAGCCGGTCCTCGAGGCCGGGGCCGCCGTTCGGGATCTTCGTGAAGTCGTCCTTGCCGAGCGTCTTCTGCCCGTTCCAGAGGAATGCGCAGTGGTCTGTCGAGACCGCGGAGAGCGCGTCGGTGCGTACGGCGTCCCAGAGCACGTCGTGGTTCGCGGCGTCGCGCGCGGGCGGCGAGTAGACGTACTTCGCGCCCTCGAAGCCGGGCTGCGCGAGGTCGTCAATCGATCGGAAGAAGTACTGCGTGCACGTCTCACCCCACACGTCCCAGCCCTGCTCGCGGGCGCGGCGGATCGGCTCGACCGCCTCGCGGCAGGTGACATGGACGACGTAGAGCGGACTGCCGGCGATCCGGGCGAGCTGGATCGCGCGGTTCGTCGCCTCGCCCTCGAGCTCGGGCGGGCGCGTGAGCGCGTGGTGGATGGGGGCGGTGTCGCCGCGGGCAAGAGCCTCGCGGACGAGGACGTCGATGGCGTCGCCGTTCTCCGCGTGCACCATCACGAGCGCCCCGCTCGCCGCGGCGACCTCCATCGCGCAGAAGAGCGTCTCGTCGTCGACCTGGAGGACGTTCTTGTACGCCATGAAGAGCTTGTACGAGGTGATGCCCTGCTCGGGCAGGGTGGCGAGCTCTTCGAGCCGTGCCTCGTCGGCGAGATCCGTGATCGCGATGTGGAAGCCGTAATCGATCAGCGTCTTGCCGTCCGCCTTCGCGTGCCAGCCCTCGAGCGCCTGCGCGAAGGTCTGCCCCTTTCCCTGGATGCAGAAGTCGACGTGGCAGGTCGTGCCGCCGCAAGCTGCGGATCCCTGGCCCGACTCGAAGTCGTCGATCGTGACCGTGCCGCCGAACGGCATGTCCAGGTGCGTGTGCGGGTCGATGCAGCCCGGCAGCACGTACTTGCCGCTCGCGTCGATCGTCCGTTCGGCCGCGACGTCGAGGTCGTCGCCCAGTAGCGCGATCCGCTCGCCCTCGACGAGGACGTCGGCGACGAAGTCGTCGGAGGCCGTGACGACGCGCCCTCCACGGATCAGGATCGACATCCCTCCCGAGTTTAAGCTCGCGGGATGAGCCTGTCACCGGCACGCACGGTCGCCGAGCTGCGGGAGCTGCAGGAGCTGACCGGCGACGAGGACGGCGCGCAGCGCATCGCCTGGACCGAGACGTGGGAGCGCGCGCGCCAGTGGCTGCGCGAGAAGGTCGGCCCGACGGGCGCCGAGGAAGAGATCGACGAGGCCGGGAACCAGTGGTTCACGCTGCCGGGCTCCTCGGAGCGCGCGCTGCTGCTCGGGGGCCACATCGACTCGGTCCCCAACGGCGGCTGGCTCGACGGCTGCCTCAACGTGCTCGCGGGCGTCGAGGTGCTGCGGCGTCTCGCCGAGGACGGAACACCGCCGCTGACCGTGCGGCTCGTGAACTGGGCGGACGAGGAGGGTGCGCGCTTCGGCCGGTCGCTGTTCGGCTCTTCGGCGGCTGCGGGCTCGATGAGCGACCAGGACGAGCTCCGGGGGCGCCGCGACGCCGACGGGACCGCGCTGCCCGATGCGGTCGCTGCGCACGGAGTCGACCTCGACCGCGCGCTCGAGGCACGGCGGCAGCTCGACGGCGCGGCGGCCTACCTCGAGCTCCACATCGAGCAGGGTCCGGTGCTCGAGTCGCTCGACCTGCCGCTCGGCGTCGTCCTCGGCACCTTCGGCGTCGAGCGCCACCTCGTCACGTGGCGCGGCCAGGCCGCCCACTCCGGCTCGACCCCGATGGATCAGCGCCGCGACGCCCTCGCCGGTGCCGCGAAGCTCGCGCTCGAGATCCGGCCGATCGCGGCGGAGGTGGGGGAGGGCGCGGTATGCACGTCGGGCGGCGTCGTCTGCCGGCCGGGCATCGTCACATCTGTTGTCGAGACCGCGGAGCAACTTCTCGACCAGCGGCATCTCGACGCGGCCAAGCTCGGGCGGCTGCTCGCGCTCGCCCGGGAAGCGAGCGAGCGGTTCGCGCACGAGGAGGACATCGAGGTCGAGTGGGAGCGGATCTGGAGCATCGAGCCGATCACGTTCGACGACCGCCTGATCGAGCTCGCCGACGAGTCGGTGCGCGAGGTCGCGGGCGCGTCGCACCGGCTCCCGTCGGGACCGCTCCACGATGCAGCCGAGGTGGCGAGGGCGGGAATCCCGACGGTGATGCTGTTCGTTCAGTCGCTACGGGGGCTCTCACACACGAAGCTCGAGGACACGAAAGACGAGCACCTCGAGCTCTCGGTGGAAACCTTCGACAGGCTGACGACGAAGGTGCTGGAGGCATTTGCATGAGCTTCCTGTTCGGGCGAACGTGACCCCCGCGCAGCTGCGCCGGCTCTGCCTGAAGTTTGCGGGCGCCGAGGAGACGTTCCCGTTCGGCCCGGAGACGTCGGTGTTCAAGGCGGGCGGGAAGATGTTCGCGCTCGCCCAGCTGAAGCGCGAGCCGCTGCAGGTGAGCATCAAGTGCGAGCCCGAGCTCGGTGAGCAGCTGCGTGGGGCGTACGACGAGATCGAGCCCGGCTACCACCTGAACAAGCGGCACTGGGTGACCGTGACCTGCGGCGGCGCGGCGCCGGACGAGCTCGTGCGTGAGCTCGTCGCCGGCAGTTACGACCTAGTGATGTAACCGGCAACGTTCGCCGGGCTCCCGGCTCGCGATCACACGGCGCCCGGCGGCGTCCTCAGTCGCGCCCATAGCTTTGGCTATGGGCGCTCCCTGCGTCCTGGCATCGCTTGGTGCTCGCGGCCCGGGAACCGGGCAAACGTCACCGGTCACATCACTGGTCGCCTGAGCCGCGCAGCGCTAGGCTCGGTGACATGGACTTCGGCGTCACGGTGCTGCCGGACCCGCCGTTCTCGCGCTGGCTGGAGCTGATCCAGCTCGCCGAGCGCCACGGCTTCGGCTATGCGTGGACGTACGACTCCCACGTCCTGTGGCAGGAGTCGGTGCCGATGCTCGCGGTCGCGGCGCGCGAGACCTCCACGATCAGGCTCGGCCACTTCGTGACGAACCCGGCGACGCGCGACCCGACGGTGCTCGCGAGCGCGTACGCGACCCTGCAGGACCTGTCGGACGGGCGGATGGCGATGGGCATCGGTCGCGGCGACTCGGCCGTCCGCTACATCGGCCGTCAGCCCATGAAGGTGGCGGAGTTCGAACGGTCCTGCGCGATGGTGCGCGAGCTCATGAACGGCGGCGAGGTGGAGTGGAACGACAAGCAGCTCGCGTTCAAGTGGGTGCGGCCGGAGCTGCCGCGCATCCCGATGTGGGTCGCGGGCTACGGGCCGAAGGCGCTGGCGGTCGCGGGCCGGGTCGCCGACGGCGTGATCATCCAGCTCGCCGACTCCGAGATCATCCAATGGATCATGGACACGGCTCGCCGCGCGGCCGAGGAAGCGGGACGCGATCCGGCGCAGCTGAAGTGCATCGTCGGCGCGCCGGCCCACATCACCGACGACATCGCCGATGCGCGCGAGCAGGTGAGGTGGTTCCCCGCGATGGTCTCGAACCACGTCATGGACCTGATCGACCGCTACGGCGCCGACGGGAGCGCTGTGCCGAAGGCGCTCACCGACTACGTCCAGGCGCGCAAGTTCTACGACTACGACGAGCACTCGCGCGTCGGCGCGAAGCACGGCGAGTTCGTCACCGACGAGATCTGCGACCGTTTCTGCGTCCTCGGCACGGCGCAGCAGGCGAAGGCGAAGCTACAGGAGCTCCGGGGGATCGGCGTCGACCAGTTCAACATCTACCTCATGACCCACGGGCAGGAGCAGACGCTGCAGGCGTTCGGCGACGAGATCATTCCCGACCTTGCCAGCGCCCCGGCGTGAGCCCCGACCGATAGCCTCAGCGCGTGGCGGATCTGCGGACGCTGCTCGAGCTGCGGCAGGCCTACCCGCTGTCGTGGTCGCGTGACGGCAGATGGCTGCTCGTGGCGTCCGACCTCTCGGGGACGCGCCAGCTCTACCGGCTGCCCGTAGAGGGTGGCGGCCTCGAACAGCTGACGACCTTCGCCGAGCCGGTCGAGGGCCAACTCCTCCCGGACGACCGCCTTCTGCTCGAGATCGACGAGGGCGGCAACGAGCGGACGCAGCTCTACCTTGACGGCGAGCTGCTGGTGGGTGATCCGCGTTATATCCACCGCTCGCCGCACGTGTCGCGCGACGGCGCGCTGCTCGCGTACTCCACGAATCGGCGCAACGGGCTCGACTTCGACATTGTCGTGCGGCGACTTGAGGACGGGGAGGAGCGGACGTTCGAGCTCGGCGGCTGGTGTGCCAACGGCGAGTTCTCGCCGGACGGCTGTTGGGTGGTTGCCGGGCAGCTCGGCGAGCTGAGCGGCGACTCGAACCTCTTTCTGCTCGGGATCGAGAGCGGCGAAGTCGTCCACGTGACACCCCACGACGGCCAGGCCGAGTACAAGGAACCGGTCTGGCTGGCCGACTCATCCGGCTTCCTCTGCGCGACGAACGAGAGCCGCGACACCTTCGCGATCTCTTGTTACACCCTCGGCGGCAGCTGGGAGGTCGTACATGAGTCGGCCTGGGATCTCGAGTGCTTCGGCGACGATGCCGGCCGGAATGTGCTGCTGGTCGCGAACGAGGACGGCTACTCGCGCGTGGACGGCATGTCGCTGCCGGGTGATGGGGTTGCCGAGCACTTCGTGTTCTCTCCGGATGGAACCCGCGTCGCGTTCGCGTTCTCGACGCCGACGGAGCCAAATCAAGTGTGGGTGCACGACTTCGGGTCGGCGAGCCTGCGGAAGCTGACCGATCTCGGTCGCGTCACAGACGGTGTCGAACCGGAGCCGCACCGGTTCGAGAGCTTCGACGGCGAGCCCGTTCCCGTCTTCCTCTTCCTCCCGGAAGGCGAGGGACCGTTCCCGGTCGTGGTGACGGTGCACGGCGGCCCCGAGAGCCAGTGGCGGCCGTGGTACTCGTCGGGATTCGGAGCCCTGACGCAGTACCTGATCGCGCGCGGCTACGCGGTTGCAGCTCCGAACGTGCGCGGCTCGAGCGGCTATGGGAAGCGCTTCGAGCACCTGGACGACGTGGAGAAGCGCCTCGACTCGGTCGAGGATCTCGCAGCTCTGCACGCGTGGCTCTCGGCGCGGCCGGAGATCGACGGCTCGCGCGCGGTCGTCTACGGCCGCTCCTACGGCGGCTACATGGTGCTGGCCGCGCTCGCGTTCCAGCCCGAGCTTTGGGCGGCAGGGATCGAGTTCGTGGGCATTTCGAACCTGCGCACCTTCCTCGAGAACACCTCGATGTGGCGCCGTGCGGCCCGCGAGCGAGAGTACGGCCCGTTGAGCGATCCCGACCTGCTCCAACGGCTGTCTCCGTGGAGCCGGCTCGACGCGATCCGGGCACCGCTCTTCATCGAGCACGGGCGGAACGACCCGCGCGTGCCGGTGAGCGAGTCGGAGACGATCCACGCGGAGCTCGCCCGGCGCGGCGTGCGCTGCGAGCTCGTGATCTACGAGGACGAGGGCCACATGGTCGAGAAGCTCGCGAACCGGGTGGATGTGTTCGAGCGGGCGACCGCCTTCCTCGGCGAAGTGCTCGGGGCCCGGGAGTTGGCGCCGTTACGATGACCGCCGCGCGGCGCCTTGGCCGAGTGGTTAGGCATGGGTCTGCAAAACCCAGTACACCGGTTCGACTCCGGTAGGCGCCTTCTCGTCCATGTCCGCCGGGCTAGAGGTTCCGGCGGTAGAGCAGAAAGCCGAGCGGGACGACGCCCGCGAGGAGGAACCACGGCGCGAGCGCGACCCGCGCGTAGCCGCTGACCTTCGTCGTGACCGGTGAGCTGCCGGCCTGCTCGCGAATCGTCTGCTCGAGCGCGTGGAGGTCGTCCTCCCCGAAGACGTGACCCCTGGACGCGGCCGCAAACCGGCTCAGCGCCCCGGCGCTCGTCGGGTCGGGCATATAGCGAGGATCGACGTGGCCGTGGACGTAGATCCGCTCGGTCTGTGCCCACACGTGCACGAAGAGAACGTGCACTGCGGTCCCCAGCGTGGAGGCGCGGTTGTAGTCGATCCCGGGGTCGAACGATGTGGCCTCGCCGTCGGTGAAGACGACGAGGATCCGATTGCGTACGCCCGGGCCGTAGAAGTTCGAGATCGGGATGGGATAGAGCGCAGGAAAGGTCGGCACGCGCCCGCTGTAGATCTGGCTCGGGGGCGGCCGGTTGATTCCCACCGACTGTTGGATCGTGCGCCTGATGAGCGCGAGGTTCGGCGTGGGCATCAGGTCGGGGAGGACGCGGTCGGTCATCGACGCCACCCCCACCGGGATGTTGCCGAGCTTCGGGATCACCTCCTCGGCCTCGTGTTTCGCACGCTCCAGCCGGGTCGGGCCTCGTGGCCCCGTCCGCGCCGTCATCGAGCGGGTGGTGTCGAAGACGAAGAACGCCTGCACGTCCAGGCGCTCTTGCAGCAAGTGGCGCCGTACGACGATCGGCTGGGCGGCAGCGACGCCCATCAGCACCGGCAGCAGCGCAAGCGACGCCACCACGGCTGCAAGCTCGCGCCGCCGAGGCGAAGTCAGCGAGAAGAAGCGGCGAACCTGTTCCATCCGTCTGTTGGCCAGCCACAGGGCGGCGAGCGGGATCGCCGCTGCGAGCGCGAACACGGCGTCGAGCGGCGTGAGGAAGGTGAGGCCCATCAGAAGCCGCCGCCGACCGCGCCGACGCCGTTGGAGCCGCCGAAGCCGAAGCCGCCGTGAGCGTCCTGATCCAGTGGTGACTTGGGCGGATGCTGGATTCGCAGCACGAGCTCGAGGTTGAGCTTCGGGGCGTAGTTCGTCGGGTCCTCGTTGACGGCTCGCGTGAAGTAGTGCTTGGCGGTGGCGATCTCCGCCTTCTGCGTGGCGCTGTCCTCCGGAGTGATGACGGTCAAGACGCCCAGGAGGTTCGCTGCGGTCGAGCGTTCCTCGGCGCTCGCGCCGGTCGTCATGAGCTTCTGTAACTCGGTCTCGGCGGCGGCCCGTGTCGCACCGAGATCCGCCTGGCCGCCCGTGCTTGCGCCGACGTTGCTCAGCCAGAAGAGCTGCAGCCCCCGTCGGTACGCGAGCGCATCGTCGAGGCCGAGCAAGGTGCGCGCCGGGTCGCCCGGGAGGACCGCCGGGGAGCGCCAGAGCCCCGTGTGCGAGCGCTGGGCCCGGAAGCGCAGGTCGCTTTGTGTGAAGGTGCCCTGCCACGCGCGCACGTCGGACGCAAACAACGCGAGAAGAGCCGCGAGCACGAGCAGGACGGCTGCCGCGACGAGCGGGAGTGCACGGCGGAGGCGTCTCATGCGACCGACTCCGGCAGGAGGCGGGAGTTGAGTCGCTCGTTCGCGGCGAGCAGCCCGACGAGGACGAGGCCGACGGCGAGCAACGCCCAAGGCGAGGAGGCAGTGACCGGCTCAGCCCGTAGCTGCGAGGGCGTCTTGAATGCTTGTGGTCCGACGAGCGCGCGCGGGCCGAAGAGGTTGGCGAAGAGCTGGACGTCTGGTGGGGAGGCATTGATGGGCACGACCCGGACGGAGACGTGCGCCTGCCGCAGCGCCTGTGCCTCGCCGACGAGCGTGTCACGGTCGCTCACCGAATCGTTGAGGTCGCTCATGAGTATCAGCGACCCATGTTTCACATCCGCGCGACGGAGGGCCTCCAAGCCGGCCGCGAGACCGCTCCCGATCCTGGTCCCGCCGCTGAATTCGCTCCAGGGGCTTGCCCCGAAGATGGGCGCCCGGTCGGTCACCCGCTGCGGAACGAAGAAGCGCACGAACTGCTGGAGTGCGCTCGGCGGGGAGTCGGGCGGAAGCAGCTCGTAGGCGACGTCGGAGACCATGACGAGCCCCATTGCCTGGTTCGCGGAGACGAGGCTGCGCATGACTGCTCCCACCCGCTCGAAAGGCGGGCCGGCAACGCTCGCGGACACGTCGAGGACGATGACGCCGGCCTTTGCGCCGGCCGGCAACATGGCCGCTCGCCCGCTGCCGGCCGATCGTGCGAGGAGCACTGCGCCGGCGAGCGTCGCCGCCAAGGCGAGCGCGAGGCCGGCGCGGACGAGGGTCGTGCGCTGGCCCGGCGCCGCGAGCTGCGCAATGTCTCCAAGGCGGGTCGCACCGCGGCGTGTGAACGTCGTCCCTCTCACGGCTCCGACTCCCCGTTGCGGCGGTGAAGGATGCCGGCGCGCTCCGAGATCTCCTCGACGTCCTCCTCGTCGGGCGCCTCCGGTGACCAGGCAAGGGCACGTGTTGCCTCGGAGAGATCATGGACGTCGAACGGCAGCTCGTCGGCCACGCGCTCGAGCGCCTTCCGCTGCAGGGTCTCGTCATCGTGCGCCCGCGCCCAGAAGAAGAGTGTGAGCGCCCGCTCGAGCGACGAGGACGCGACGGTGCTTCGCGGGGTTGCCTGCGGGCGGAACTGCCAAGCCCAACGAGTCGCCAGTGCCAGACCCGCGGTCCCGAGTGCGACAGCGAGTGCGACGGCGAGCCAGAACGCGAGGCCAGGAGACACCCGGTAGCGCGGTGCAGCGACCGGGGTGAGTGGGGCCTGCCACCTGACCTGGTGACCCACGAGGCCCTTGACGACGGCCGGGCTCAGCTGGGAGTAGACGACGATCTTCGGGAAGCGCGCGTGGAGCGAGTACCGGATCGCGCCGGTGGGCGACACGTATTCGACGAGCGCACGGCCGAAGTGGAAGATGTGGGAGACGTCGCTGGTCTTCGTCTCGGGGATGCATTGCCGGGTCAGGCAGCGGAGCGTCCAGGTCCAGGTCATCTGCAGGAGACGCCCGCTGGAGGCACGGACCTCGGTCGGCGGACCGGCCGCCTGGTAGGGGGCGAAGTGGGGGACGACGCGCACGTTTGCCGGCGCGACCCACTTCCGGTCCGCGACAACCGCGACCCGGGCGGTGATCGGGTCGCCGAAGCGTTGCACGGGCGGTGTCACCGAGGCGTAGACCTTGAGCGGCAGTCTCTGGCCGAGCACCGAGCCGCCGTGAACCGGCGGAATCACCGGGGCACGTGCATTCGCAGGAGAGGCGACCGCGAGCCCGGCGAGCAAAGTAGCGGCGACGACGCTGCTCCTCATACGAGCGCTCCCCGCACCAGCATCCGCAGGTCGGCCCACCGAAGGAAGGCGCCGAGGATCGCCCCCGGATCGTGCGAGTCGATGACGACCGGCTCGGCCCCGAGCGTGCGGAAGCTGCGCATGAGCTCCGCGTCGCGTGTCTCGTGCTCATCGCGAAGGCGCTCCGCCTCGGCGCGGGTGAGGTAGATCGGCACGACGCCGTCTGAAGCCGGGTCTGCGTACGGGACGGTCAAGCCGCCCACGTCGGGGAACGAGCGCTCCCAGACCGGATCCTGGATGACCACCGGGACGAGCTCCCAACGGTGCTCGAGCGCGCGCTGCCACGCGCGTTCGTCCGGCGGGACGAGGAAGTCCGAGAGGACGAACACGAAGGTCTGCGTCGGCAGCTCGCGTCGATGCTGGTAAAGGTGCTCGAGGCTGCGGGAGACGGTGTCGGCCGGCGCCCCGAACGGCCGCCCCTCCAATGTGCCCTGTGGCGCGAAGCGCTGGCTCCGGGGCGGGCGCCAGTGCGTCTCGCCGTCCGCATGGTCGAGGTAGGCCGTGAGGCTGCGGGTCAGGCGCGCGCTCTCACTGATCAGCTGCAGGCTCGCGAGCAACGCCTCGGGCTTGTCGAGGCGTCGCAGCGGTGAGGGGCGAATCGCCATCGAGGGCCGGCGGTCGGCGACCATCACGACGTGCGGGGCCTCGTCTGCGAAGAACTCGTGGACGATGAACTCGTCGTTGTCGCGAACGGCTGAGAGGCGCGCGGACGCCGCCCAGTCGATCCAGGCGAGGTTGTCGCCGGGCACATACTGGCGCGAGCCGGCGACGTCGGAGCCGCTGCCGCGGCGGACACTGCGGACGCCCCCGAAGGCGAGGCCGATCACGCGCCGGCGGGGGATCAGCGGGAAGACCCCGGCGGCCATCGTCAGTCCACGACCCGCACGGCGGGCAGCGCTACACCGCCGTGGCCGGGACGTCGAGGTCGATGTCGAAGCCCGGCTTCGGCGCCTGCTCGAGGCAGCGCAGCTGGATTTGGGCCGAAGCTGCTTCCCAGCCGTGATCCCGGATTTCGGCCACGAAGCTCGGTTTGAAGAGCAGGCGGTGCATCAGCACGGGAATGAACAGCCGCTCGGCGTCCTCCGGCGTCACATACCTGCGGCCGTTCAGCATCGCCCACGCACGCGCCGCCCGGTTGAGGGCCAGTGAGCCGCGCACCGAGCTGCCGATGGCCACCATCTCCAGTTGGCGCGTGGCCCGCACGAGGTCGACGATCCAGCCTGCGACCGCCTCGTGCAAGAAGACCTCGCGCACCGCGGCGCTCATCGTCGCGACGTCGGCGACGTCGACCGTGGGCTCCAGCCGTGTCAGGGGGTGGCCGCCGAGCTGCTCGTCCACGATCCGGTTCTCGTCTTCCGCGTCGGGATAACCGAGCGTGGTGCGGACGAAGAAACGGTCGAGCTGCGCCTCGGGCAACGGGAACGTGCCTTCGTATTCGATCGGGTTCTGGGTCGCCATGACGAGGAAGGGCTCGACGAGCGGGCGTGTGACTCCGTCGACGGTGACCTGCTGCTCGGCCATCGCCTCCAGCAGGGCGGACTGCGTCTTCGGCATCGCGCGGTTGATCTCGTCCACGAGCACGACGTTGGCGAACACAGGCCCGGGTCGGAACTCGAAGTCGCGCTCGCGCTGGTTGAAGATCGAGAGGCCGGTCACGTCGGTCGGCTGCAGGTCGGGAGTGCACTGGATCCGGGAGGCGTGCGCTCCCTCGATCGACTGCGCGATTGCCCGCGCCAGCACCGTCTTCGCGGTCCCCGGCACGTCCTCGAGCAGGACGTGTCCTCCGCAGAGGAGAGCAGCGACGACGAGGGTGATCTGGTCGCGCTTCCCGTGCACCACCGTCTCGATGTTGTCAAGCAGCCGGCACGCGATCTCGTGTGCATCGGCGTGCGTCTGGATTGCCAGCGCGGCCTCCTTCAAAGAGCGACTGCCCGGAGCGTAGCCTCACCGGCTGAGACGACGAAAAGGGACGGTAGTTGGCGCAGATGCGCCAACTAGCGAGCAGGTTTAGGATCGTCCCCGGGGTCTCGACGATGCGAGGAGGGATCGATGGCCGGGTTGGAGGTACGCGACTTTTCCGCGCCCGACGAGACGAGGGCGCCCGACAAGACGAAGGTCGAGATCGTCCGGATGGGCGGGACGAGTGCGTCCCGCATGTCCCTTGAGCCGGGCTGGCGCTGGTCGGACTGCATCAAGCCGGTCGTCGGCACCGACAGCTGCCAGGTGCATCACATCGGCGTCATGCTGTCGGGGACGCTGCATGTCGCCCACGACGACGGGACGGAGCACGACATCAGCGCGGGCCAGGCGTACGTGATCGAGCCGGGGCACGACGCATGGGTTGTCGGTGATGAGCCGGTGGTGGGCTACGAGTTCGACTCCCGGGCTGCGGAGGAGTACGCGAAGGGCTCGTAGGTCTCGCGACCGCGGAGCCACGGAGAGGTCAGGAAGGGCACGTCCCCGGCGCGTACTCGCCCCCTCGCGTGCCGGGCGTCAGTGGCTAGACAACGCGCCCTGCGTCGTTGCGCAAGCGACTTCCTGACCTCTCTTGCGAAATAGGCGGCAGCGCCGCCGGCGTCGTCCCCAGGACGGACGGGATGCCTTAGTCCGTCTGGGTCGGCCCCGGCTTCGTCCCTCGAACGAGCCACAACGGTCGGTGACCCCGAGACTGGCCCTCCCGCCAGTGCGCCCGCTCCGCAGGTCGCTCACGATGTCCAGCAGAGACGGGTTGCGAGTTCGTGCACACCGCTCCGCGAGCGCAACACGACCGGCCCATACCTAGACACTGCGGCGCCAGGCGGACTCGAGCACGAGTCCGCCTCCGCACTTTGTAGCCTCAGACCGCGGGTATCTCGGCCGCCTCGACTCCTTCGGTCACCTGGGCGGCGCCGCGCCGGATGACGCCTGTGTCGCGCATCACGCGCTGCGCGAGGGCCACGGGGATCACTGTGATGACGATGACGAAGAAGGCTACGACGTTGATCACCGGCAGCTGTTCTCCCTGCTTGATGTTGTCCAGGATGAAGATCGGGAGCGTCTGCTGGGAAGGCCCCGCCGTGAACGTCGTGACAATCACCTCGTCGAACGAGAGCGCGAAGGCGAGCAGACCTCCCGCAACGAGTGCGGTCGAGAGGACCGGCCAGAGGACGAAGCGGAACGTCTGCCAGCCGTCCGCGCCGAGATCCTGTGACGCCTCGATCAGCGACGCCGAGCTGCGGCGCAATCGCGCGACGACGTTGTTGTAGACGACGACGACGCAGAAGGTTGCGTGGCCGATCACGATCGTCCACATCGAGAACGAGATCCCGGCGAAGACGAAGAACGAGCTGAGGGCCATCCCCGTGATGATCCCGGGGAGCGCGAGCGGCAGGACGAGGAGGAACGAGACCGCCTCCCGGCCGAAGAAGCGGAAGCGGGCCACTGCGGCCGCGGCCATGGTCCCGAGCGCGAGCGCGATCACCGTGGTGATGGCGCCGACCTTCAGCGAGAGCTCGAACGCGCTGCGCACGTCGGGGTTGTGCCAGGCGACACTGAACCAATGGGTCGTCCACTCAGTGATCGGCCACCCCTGCAGCGTCGAGGCGTTGAACGCGTAGAGCGCGATGATCACGAGGGGGATCCAGAGGAAGGCGATCACGAGCGCCGACCAGACCGCGAACGAGATGCGGGTCCCGCGGGTCATAGCGCCTCGAACGCTCCCAGGCGTCTCGCGATCAGGAGATAGACGCCCATGATCGTCACCGGAATCAGGGTCAAGGCAGCGGCGAACGGGACGTTGGTCGAAGAGTTGTCGTAGACGAAGTTTCCGATCATCTGCGAGTTCGTGCCGCCCACGAGCAGCGGCGTGATGTAGTCGCCGAGCGTCAGCGCGAAGGTGAAGATCGAGCCCGCTACTACTCCCGGTAGAGCGAGCGGCAGGATCACCGAGCGGAACGTCCGCCAGCCACGCGCGCCGAGATCTGCGGAGGCTTCGAGGTACGAGTCCGGGATCCGCTCGAGCGCCGCGTAGACGGGCAGCACCATGAACGGCAGCCAGACGTACGAGTAGACGATCCACATCGCCGTGTTCGTGTAGGCGAGGTTCTGATCCGGCAGCCCGAGCCCGTTCAACGCCCAGTTGATCGCGCCGTTGTGGGCAAGGATCGTCTGCCACGCGTAGAGGCGCACGAGGTAGCTCGACCAGAGCGGCAGCAGCACCATCACGAAGAGCAGGGCACGCGTTCGCTTTCCGGCGAGCCGAGCCATGTAGAAGGCGAGCGGGAAGGCGAGGATCGCGTCTGTCAGGGTCACCCCGGCAGCCATCTTGAGTGTGAAGCCCGCAACGTGGAGATACGGGTTCGCGGTCGAGAAGATCGTCCGGTAGTTGGCGAGCGTCCACGTGTGCTCGATCTCGGACGTGAAGGAGTTCGAAGTCCAGAGAGACGAGACGAAGAGGACGCCGAGAGATCCGATGTAAATGACGAGGAACGCCGCGAGCGGCGGCGTCAGCAGTCCAGCCGCTTTCAGCCAGGGCCGCCGCCAGAGGAACCCTGAGAGGCGCAGGCGGGCCCGCCGAATCGGCGGGCCCGTCTCGAGTGCGCCGGCGTCAACCGCCAAGCGTCACCCCGTTACTTGCGCCCACGCCTGTACCCAGGCGTTGTAGTCCATGCAGGTCTGTTGCTTCGTCCAGCCGCACTGAGGGATCGGCGTCTTCCAGAACTTGATCTTCTTGATGTACGAGTTCGGCTCGTTCAGGTGATACGCCGCGCACGAGCCCTTCTGCATCTTGTTCATGTACTTGCATGCGCCCGGGTTGACCGGGGTCTCGCCGAAGACGAGCGCTTGCTTCGCCTCGACCTTGGGCGTGGTCACGTACTTCATCCACTTGTACGCGCAGTTGGGATGCGGTGCCTTGCTCGCGAGCATCCAGGTGTCTGCCCACCCGGTCGTCGGCACGGGCACGATCTCCTTGACCGGGACCTTGTTGGCCTGAAGCTGAAGCGTCTGGTACGGCCAGCCTGCGCCGAGCCACACATCGCCGTTCTTGAACGACGTGTCTTCGTCGGCGGCGTAGTTCCAGAACCGCTTCAGCAGCGGCTTCTGCTGCTTGAGCAGCTTCACGGCCGCGGTTAGCTGCGCCTGGGTCAGCTCGTACGGATCCTTGATCCCGAGGCTCGGCTTCGTCTTCTCCAGGTACAAGGCCGCGTCCGCGAGCTGGATCGGGTTGTTGGGGATCGTGACGTGACCCTTGTATTTCTTGCTGTAGATCGAGCTCCAGTTGGTCGGTGCCGGCTTGACCTTCTTCGTGTTGTAGATGAGGGTGTTCGGCCCCCACTGCACCGAGACGCCGTAGTGGACGCCGCCGACGGTGTTGTGGGGCGGTGACTTGAAGACCGGCAGGAAGTTCTTCCAGCTCGGGATCAGCTTGATGTTGATCGCCTTGACGTCGTGGGCGTAGATCAGCCGCAGGCTCGCGTCGCCCGAAGCCGAGACGAGGTCGTACTGGCCGCCGCCTCCTCCGCCGCCGCGGTGCATGAGCGAGAACATTTCGCCAGAAGAACCGGCGTCGGTGCGGTGGATCATGCAGCCCGTCTGCTTTTCGAATGGCTTCGCGAAGCTCTTGTACGTGTAGTACGGCCACTCGACTACGTTCAGCCGGCCTTCACCCTTGCCGATCTTGGTGGGCAGACCGCTGCCAGCCTGGACGCTCGCTGCCGTGACCGCGAGCGCCGCAGCGATCGCGGCGACGGCAACGGCGGCGAAGACGTGCCTCCGGTGAATCTTCCTCACGTGCCCTCCTCTTGGATCTCGTACGTATGTTCCGGCCGCCACGAGAGGCGGACCCTCTTCCCTTGCTCCGAGAGCGCCTCCTGCGAGGACGTCTCGAGGTTCTGCCGAACGACGACGAGCTCGCCGCCGGCGTCGAGGTCGACGACGAAGCGCGTGACCATCCCCACATAGACCACCTCGCGCACGGTTCCGGGCTCGCCTTCGCCTGCGCTATCGGCCGTCATCCGAATCTTCTCCGGCCGGATCGTGATCCGCCGGCCGTCCCGCTCGAGAATGTTCGAGACGCCGACGAAGCCGGCGACGAACTCCGTCTGCGGATGCTCGTAGACCTCCGCCGGCGTGCCGAGCTGCTCGATCCGGCCTTCGTTGAACACCGCGAGGTGGTCGCTCATCGTGAGCGCCTCCTCCTGGTCGTGCGTGACGTAGACGAATGTGATCGCGAGCTCGCGCTGCAGCTCCTTGAGGAAGATCTGCATCTCCTGGCGCAGCTTCAGGTCGAGTGCGCCGAGAGGCTCGTCGAGGAGCAGGACCGGGGGGCGGTTGACGATCGCGCGCGCGAGGGCGACCCTCTGCCGCTGGCCGCCCGACAGCTGCACCGGCTTGCGATTGCCGACGGCCGGCAGGCGCACTCGCTCGAGTACCTCCTGGGCGCGCGCCCTCCGGTCGCGACGCGAAATGCCCTTCACTCGCAGGCCGTATTCGACGTTCTCGGCCACCGTCATGTGGGGGAAGAGGGCGTAGTCCTGGAAGACGGTGTTGACCACGCGCTGCGAGGGGGCGACGTTCGTCACGTCGACGCCCTGCAGCTCGACGCGGCCCGCGTCCGGACGCTCGAAGCCGGCGATGAGCCGCAGCGTCGTGGTCTTGCCCGAGCCGGAAGGGCCGAGGAGCGTGAAGAACTCGCCGGCGCCGATGTCGAGGTCGACTCCAGCGACCGCGACGACGTCGCCGTACACGCGGCGGATGCCGCTCAGGCGGACCGCGGGAGCGCCCGCGGCCGACTCGGTCTCAGGCGCCGTGAGCGCCGGCGTCGCCAAGTGCCTCCTCCAGCAGGCCGAGCCCGCGTTCGAGCTCCTCGTCCGATGCGGTCAGCGGTGGGAGGAGCCGGATGACGTTGCCGTCGAGGCCGCACGAGAGGAGGAGCAGCCCCTTCTCGAACGCAGCCACGCTTGTCGCCTTCGCCACGTCGGGCGTCGGCTCGCGCAGCTCGAGCGCGAGCATCGGGCCGAGCCCGCGTACCTCGCCGACGAGCGGCTGCCGGGACGCGATCTCGTCGAGCCGCGCGCGCAGGAAGGAGCCGACGTGCTCGGCCCGCTCCGCGAAGCCGGGCGCCGTGAGCTCGTCGAGCACTGCGAGCGCGGCCGCGCAGGCGACAGGATTGCCGCCGAACGTGCCGCCGAGCCCGCCGACATGAACCGCGTCCATCAGTCCGGCGCGGCCGGTCACCGCGGCGAGCGGGAGGCCTCCGCCGAGCGTCTTCCCCGAGACGAGCAGGTCAGGTTCAATGCCGAGCTGCTCGATCGCCCACATGGTGCCCGTGCGCCCGCAGCCCGACTGCACCTCGTCGTCGACGTAGACGATCCCGTGCTCGTCGCAGATGCGCCGCAGCGCCTGCACGAACTCCGGCGGCATCGGGATGAAGCCGCCCTCGCCCTGCACCGGCTCGAGCACGATGCACGCGATCGACCCCGGGTCGACGTCCTGCCGGAAGAGGAGGTCGAGGCTCGCGAGCGCGTCGTCCGCAGAGACGCCCCGGAACGGATACGGCGCCGCGGCGCGGTAGACGTCCGTCGCGAGCGGCCCGAAGCCCTGCTTGTAGACGAGCTTGGCCGTCATCGCCATCGTCAGCATCGTGCGCCCGTGGAAGGCGCGGTCGAAGACGACGACGCCGGCACGCCCGGTCGCCGCGCGGGCGATCTTGACGGCGTTCTCGATCGCCTCGGCGCCCGAGTTGACGAGGATCGACTTGGTGTTTGAGTCGCCGGGCCAGAGCTCGTCGAGCCGCCGGCAGACCTCGATGTACGGCTCGTACGTTCCGACCATGAAGCACTGGTGGAGGTAGCGGTCGACCTGCGCGTGGACCGCGGCGACGACGGCCGACGGGCCGTGGCCGAGGTTCTGGCAGGCGATTCCCCCGGCGAAGTCGAGGAACTCGCGGCCGTCGACGTCCCAGACACGTGCTCCCTCGGCGCGGGCAACGACGAGGGACGGCGTCGCCACGCCGCGGGCGACGTAGCGCTCGCGGTCTGCGAGGACTCGATCGGTGGCGCTGGCGCGTTGCTCCACGGACATCGGCCCCGGGGATTATCTCTGCGCGATGCGCCCCGTTCAAGCGCAAACCGTCTCGCAATGCGAGGTAGTCGCCGGTCGTGGTTACGAAATGCGCGGAGTCAGTCGTCGCGGATCGTCTCGAACGTGCCGAGGCGCAGCTCGCTGTCGTAGTGGAAGCGTGTGGCGTCCACGCGTTCCATGTACTCCTCGCGATGCGCGGCGACGAACGCGTTGTAGGCGTCGGCCGACTCCCAGCGGTCGACCACGAGATACCGACTCGGCGCCTCGACGTCGCGCAGGAACTCGGTGCCGATGTAGCCGCGACCCCGGCCGAAGAACTCCGCCCACTCGCCGTCCGTCCCGTAGACGCGCTCGAACTCCGCCGCGTCGCGCACCACCTCGTAGCTGAACACGAGTGCAATCACGCGCCTGAGGATAAGGTCCCGAGCCATGTCTGCTGAGCCCGTTCCCGCGGAGCCCGACGCGCGCGCCGAGTACGCCGGCGTCCTCCGCTTCTACCACCTCGCGAAGCACCAGGAGTGGCAGGTGGACGAGGTGCCGTGGGGTGAGATCCCGTTCGTGCCCGAGGGCAAGGGAACGCCCGAGCGGCGGGCGCGGCGGCGGGACATCTGGCGCTCGGTGATCATGCAGCAGCTCCAGGCGGACGTCTTCGCCTGCGAGATGGCGTCGCAGCTGCTCGCGGCGGCGCCCGATCCGGAAGCGCGCCTCTATTACTCGACGATGGTCCAGGACGAGTCGCGCCACACCGAGGCGTGGCTGCGGCTGATCGGCCAGGTCGGCGGGGAGGGGGAGCGCGATCCGTACCTCGACGAGCTCGCGCACATGTTTCTCGAGGCCGATCTGCTCGAGGAGAAGGTCTTCCTCATGCAGGTCTTCTTCGAGCGGCTGATCATTCCGCGCTTCCGCCTGATCGCAAAGTCGTCGCGCGGGACGGTGCTCGAGGATCTCTGCAACCGGCTCGCCGTCGACGACGGCATCCACCACGGCGCCGGGATGGCCTACGAGCGCGTCCTGCTCCAGTCGGCGGGGAAAAAGGTGCGCGCGCGACTCGTGGACGCCGCGAACACCATGCTGCCGATCTTCGCCAACCATGTCCTCTGGCGGCCGAAGGCGCGCGAGGTGATCGGGACGCTGATGGAGGCGCGGGACCGCGAGCGCCTGCGCGAGGAGTTGAACCACGGTGTCCGGCTCGCGAACTCCCTCGGCCTCGACGTGTCGGACGTCCGCCTGCCTGCCGGCTGAGGGCCGTTCGCCCGGATACTCAGGGCATGGCCGAGGACGACCGTCCGCCGATCTGCCCACGCTGCGGCGTGACCATGGTGCCTGCCGCGCTCAGCGCCGACGACAAGCACGAGGGCGACTGGGTGTGCCTCGAATGTGAGGAGCTCGACGAGGAGGACTGAAACGCACCACCCTCACAGGTCGAGCTCGTCCGCTGAGGCATCGTCGCCCGCGGCGACCTCGGGTGAGATTCCCGACCACCGGCTCAGAGGACTGAGCGCCGGCTCGGGACTGGTTGGGTTGCGGCCCGTGGGGGGATCGTGTTCTCGGAGGAGTTCTCGGAGCGAGTCGATCCGCTGGTGGAGTTGCCGCCGTTCGGCTGAAACTTCCCGTTCCCGGATTTGCGTCGCCTCGTCCGCGAAGCCGTAGTCGATCTTGTCGTGCAGGCGACGGCGTTCTGCAGAGATCTTCGTCTCTGCGGCTTCGAGGCTCGCCAGCTTCTTACGGAGGTCGTCGAGGTCGATCTTGTCCAAGGATCTTGTATCGGCAGACACATGCGCGCATGTGACCTTGCCTCGTGACCCGAAGCACCCGGGACTGCCGTGCGGTCAGACGCGGCGTTAGGGTCGCGTGGAAGTGACTGCGCACGACCGGCTACAGATCGAGGAGCTGGCACGTGGCTACACCGAGGCCTGGTGTAGCCGCGATCCGGCGCGCGTCGCGGCCCAGTACGGTCCGGCCGGGACGATCGCCATCAACGGCGGCGAGCCGGCCGGAATCGCAGACGTGGCCGACGCCTTCATCACCGCGTTCCCGGACATCGAAGTCTTCATGGACGAACTCGTCATCCGTGAAAACGGCGTCGTGGAGTACCGGTGGACCTTCACCGGCACGAGCGCCGAGACGGGCCGGTGGGTGCGCATCCCCGGTTTCGAGGAGTGGACGATCGACGCCGACGGATCGATCGCCCAGTCGCGCGGTCACTATGACCAGGCCGAGTACGACCGCCAGCTCCGGGAGGGAGCCGAGCCCTAGCGAGTACCGCCGCGCTCGAAGTGGGCGCGAAAGAAGTTCTCGCTGCCGGCGGTCGCCATTGCCGCCGAGGCACTGATCTCGAGCGCGAGCGCCGTCGCCGCGACGAGCTGCGCCAGCCGGTAGACCTTGCCCGGCCCCGCGCAGCCCGTCAGCTCGAGCCAGCGCTTCGGGTCAGGAAGTGTCGTGCCGCCCCCGACGGTGCCGACCTCGATCCCGGGGAAGCGGATCGAGACGTGAAGGCCGCCCTCTACGCGCTGCTCGGCTCCGTGCGCCATCGAGCTGGTGCCGACGAGCCCGAGGTCCTGCCCGGTCGCCGCGAAGAGGGCTGCGATCGCGGAAGCCGGCGTGAAGGCGACCGACTGCATGCCGGATGCGACCGCGCCGTGTGTTCCCGCCCAGGCGAGCTCCTCGAGGTCCGCGAGCGTTGTCCGCAGCACGCGCTCGATCGCCGCCTCGGTCAGCATCGTCTCGGCGATCACCGTCTTTCCGTGCCCCTGCTGGAAATACTCGAAGGAAGGCTTCTTGTCGCCGCCCATGTTCGCCTCGAGGATCGTGCGCTCGACCGGCACCGGGGCGCGCGGCAGGACGTACGCCATGTTCAGCGCGTAGGCATTGCGGGTCATCATGTTCGCGCCGAAGGCGTCGCCGGTCGTGAAGCGCCAGAGGACATGGCACATGGGGCCGACGACGTGCGTCTTGGCCTCGCGCAGGACGGCGTACGTGGACAGCTCCGGCCGGTCGGCGTCGCGGAGAAACTCGCGCATCGCGGGCACCTCGCCCTCGAGCCAGCGGCCGAGCGCGAGCGCATCTCGCGAGTCTTTGCAGACAAAGCAGGATGCTCTGGTGATCCTGTCGAATATCACGTATGTTCGGCAGCCGCCGGACTCGGCGATCGCTTTCGCGCCGCGCTGCACCGACGCGGTCAGCCCGCCCTCGGTGTGCGCGAGGGGGACGACGACGTCCTCGTCGGCCCGACCGGTCTCGACCACTTCCCCGTCCTCCGACAGCTCGTACTCGCCGAGCGAGACCGCGAGCTGCGCGACCGAGACGGGGATCGAGACCAGGCCGGTCACCGACTCGGCGGCCTTCTCGTACGGCTCGAGATCGACCTCGGGCAAGCCGAGTGCCTGCTGGCGTGCGCGCACGGCGTCGGCGTCGTTCTTGCGGGAGAGGCGCATCGGGCGGAGGCTATAACCTCGCCCCGTGCCCGCAACGATCATCGACGGCAAGGCGCTCGGTGCGAAGGTGCGCGAGGAGGTGGCCGCGTCGGTGGCCGAGCTCGGTCACGTCGGCCTCGCAACCATCCTGGTGGGCGACGATCCCGCCTCGCACATCTACATCGACCTGAAGCAGAAAGCGGCGACGCAGGCGGGGATGGAGGCCCGCGATCTCAAGCTCCCCGCCGACACCTCCGAGGAGGAGTTGCTCGCGACGATCGCCGAGGTCAACGCCGACGACCGCGTCGACGGCCTGCTCGTCCAGCTTCCGCTTCCCGATCACATCGACGAGACGCGCGCGATCGAGACGATCGCACCCGCGAAGGACGTCGACGGCATCCATCCCGTCAATGCCGGACGGCTCTACCTCGGCCGCCCGACCCTCGTTCCGGGCACGCCGCTCGGGATCATGCGCATGCTCGACGAGTACGAGATCCGGCTCGAAGGGTCGCGCGCCGTGGTCGTCGGCCGTTCCGCCATCGTCGGCAAGCCGATCGCCCACCTGCTCCTGCAGCGGAACGCGACCGTGACGATCTGCCACTCGCGCACGCAGGACCTCGAGCGCCACACGCTCGACGCCGATGTCCTCGTGGCCGCCGTCGGACGCTTGCACCTGATCTCCGCCGACATGGTCAAGGAGGGCGCAACGGTGATCGATGTCGGGATGAACCGCGACGAGTCGAGCCGCAACGTGCTCGGCGACGTCGACCCGGGAGCGATGGAGCGTGCCGCCTACATGACGCCCGTCCCGGGCGGCGTGGGGCCGATGACGATCGCCATGGTGCTCCAGAACGCCGTTACGGCAGCGCGATTGCGGAGACCGGCGGCCGTTGCGTCTCCGAAAAACTGAGCTAGACTCCGGCCTGTTTCAGCAAAGTTCGGCGGCTCGGTGCCCGGGCCGTCGTTTTTCTGCAAGGAGGAAGGGTTGGCTGAGGGCACCGTAAAATGGTTCTCGAACGAGAAGGGCTATGGCTTCATCGAGCGCGAAGGCGGCGACGACGTCTTCGTCCACTTCTCCGCGATCACGATGGACGGCTACAAGTCGCTGACCGAAGGTCAGCGCGTGTCGTTCGAAGTCGTTCAGGGCGACAAGGGCGCGCAGGCTGCGAACGTCCAAGCCGTCTAGAGAACCTGTCGGAGATAATCGCTTGAAAGGGCCCCTGACGGGGCCCTTTCTGTCTCGCTTCGCCCGCTCCGCTTTCCGCTCGCGAGACCCTTCCGGTGAGCGCCGGCGTGCCGCGCCCGCACAGGTCGGGCGCGGCTGCGAAACGTGTTTTGCGAGGATCGGGCCATGGCGATAGACCGGGAACAACTTCTCCACGTCGCGCACCTGGCGCGCCTCGAGTTGCGCGAGGACGAGGTCGAGCGGCTCGAGGGGCAGCTCAACGACATCCTCGAGGCCGTCTCGAAGGTGTCGGAGCTCGACCTCTCCGACGTGCCGCCGACCTCGCATCCGCTGGAGGTCGTCAACGTCTGGGGGGACGACGAGCCGAAGCCCTGCCTTTCCGCGGAGGACGCGCTCGCGAATGCCCCAGAGCGCGAGGGCGACTTCTTCAAGGTGCCGCCCGGAGGCGCGTCGTGATCGACACCCTCCGGCTCACCGCCGAAGAGGCAAAGAGGCTTCTCGAGACGCGCGAGATCTCCGGCGCCGAGCTCTTTGCCGCCTACCGCGCGGCGATCGACGCGCGCGACGAGGAGCTCCACTGCTACCTCCACCTGTGCGACGACCCGGGCGGCGAGGGCCTCCCGATCGCCCTCAAGGACGTGATCGGCACGAAGGGGATCCCGACGACGGCGGGCTCGAAGATCCTCGAGGGCTACGTCCCGGTCTACGACTCGACCGTCGTCGAGCGGCTGAAGGCGCACGGGCTCCGCATCCTCGGCAAGACGAACACCGACGAGTTCGCGATGGGCTCCTCGACCGAGAACTCCGCCTTCGGCCCGACGCACAACCCGTGGGATCCGTCGCGCGTGCCAGGAGGTTCCGGAGGCGGCTCGGCGGCGGCCGTCAGCGGCGGTCTCGCACCCTGGGCGCTCGGCTCCGACACCGGCGGCTCGATCAAACAGCCGTCTGCCCTCTGCGGCAACGTGGGCCTGCGCCCGACCTACGGAACCGTCTCGCGCTACGGCATCGTCGCCTTCGCGTCGAGCCTCGACCAGGTCGGCCCGGTCGCGCGCACTGTCCGCGACTGCGCCTACCTCTACTCGATCATCGCCGGCCGCGACGAGCGCGACACGACGACCGTCGAGCTGCCGCAGCCGGTCGAGCTCCCCGAGGCGGACGACCTGCGCGGGCTCCGGGTCGGCATCCCGAAGGAGCTGAACGAGGCGGCGGGCATCGAGCCGGGCGTCGCGGCGGCGGTGCGGGCCGCGATCGCGAAGCTCGAGGAGCTAGGCGCGGACGTGGGGGAGTGCACGTTGCCGCTCTCGGTCGAGTACGGGATGCCGTGCTACTACCTGATCACGCCGGCGGAGGCCTCCTCCAACCTCGCGCGCTACGACGGCGTCCGCTACGGCTACCGCGCAGACGCCGCCGAGAGGCTCGACATGTACAAGCGAACGCGCGACGAGGGGTTCGGCGACGAGCCCAAGCGGCGGATCCTGGTCGGCACCTACGCGCTCTCGGCCGGCTACTACGACGCGTACTACGGGCAGGCGCAGAAGGTGCGGACCATGATCAAGCGCGAGCACGACGCGCTGTTCGAGACGTTCGACGCTCTCGTCTCCCCGACCTCGCCGACGGTCGCCTTCCCCCTCGGTGCCCGCATCGCCGACCCGATCGCCATGTACCTCAGCGACCTGCTCACGATCCCGTCCTGCATGGCCGGCCTGCCCGGGCTCAATGTCCCCTGCGGACTCTCGGAGGGACTGCCGGTCGGCCTGCAGCTGATCGGGCCTCAGTTCGCCGAGAACGCGCTCTTCCGAATCGGCCACGCCCTCGAGCAGGCGATCGGGTTCGACCCGGTGCCGGAGAGGCTGCGCTCGTGACGTACCGCTTCGAGGATCCCGCCGCGGAGTTCGTGCTCGCCGTCGAGCGCGTCTTCGGGAAGCATCCGCGCGTGCTCGACGGTTCGCGCGCCGTGCTCGTCGGCGACATGAAGCTCCAGCTCGAGGCCGGCGAGCGCGAGCTCTGGCTGATCGAGACGCACGGTCCGCTCGAGCACCGGCTCGCGATGGTCCAGGTCCGCGACGACGTCGAGGCTGCCCTCCGCGAGGCGAAGGAGAAGTTGCGTGGTCTCGGCTGAGTGGGAGCTGATTTGCGGGCTCGAGGTGCACGCCCACTTGAAGACGCGCACGAAGATGTTCTGCCGCTGCGAGCTCGAGTACGGCGCCGCAGAGAACACCCATACGTGCCCCGTGTGCCTGGCGCATCCCGGCGCGCTGCCCGTCCCGAATGCGCGCGCGATCGAGCTGACGATCCTGCTCGGCCTCGCGTTGGAGTGCGAGATCGCCGGGCGCGCGGTCTTCGCCCGTAAGAACTACTTCTACCCCGACCTGCCGAAGGGCTACCAGATCAGCCAGTACGAGGAGCCTCTCTGCGGGCCCGGCCGGTTCCTCCTGCCCACGGAGAAGGGCGACCGGGAGATCTCCGTCGTGCGGGCGCACCTCGAGGAGGACGCAGCGAAGACCGTTCACGCCGGCGGCGCGACCGGCCGCTCGGTGGGGGCCGACTACAGCCTCGTGGACTTCAACCGCGGCGGCACCCCGCTGCTCGAGATCGTCTCAGCGCCCGACCTGCGCTCGGCCGACGAGGCGATGTCGTACCTCCGCCTCCTGCGGCAGACGATCCGCGAGCTCGACGTGTCCGACGCCGACATGGAGAAGGGAACCCTGCGGGCGGACGTCAACGTTTCGGTGCGACCGGCCGGCGAGGAGGGGTTCCGGTCGCGCTGGGAGATCAAGAACATGAACTCCTTCCGGTTCATCGGACGCGCGATCGAGGCCGCGTTCCGGCAGCAGGTCGCCGCCCACGAGGCGGGGGAGGAGGTCGTGCAGTCGACCTACGACTACGACCCCGACACCGACCGGCTCACAGTCCACCGCTCGAAGGAGGAGGCCGACGACTACCGCTACTTCCCCGAGCCCGACCTCGTCCCGGTCGAGCCGCCGGCGGAGCTCGTCGAGCGATTGCGCGGGCAGGTTCCCGAGCGGCCGACCGACCGGATCCGGCGGCTGACAGGCGCGCTCGGCTTCGCGGCGGCGGACGAGCTCGTGCTCACCGGCAACGAGTGGAAGGCGGAGGCGCTGGCGGCCGAGGGCCTCGACTGGAAGACGGCTGCCTCCGTCGCGATGAATCGCGGCGACTTCCTGCCCGCGAACGCTCCCGCGCTCGCGCGGATCGTGCAGGCGAATGTCACACGCGAAGCGCTCGACGATGCGTTTGCCGCCGGGGCGGAGGGCCCGATCGAGGCGGACGACTACCTGAGCCGGACGGCGCTCGGTGACGAGGACGCGCTCGCTCCCGTCATCGACGCGGTCATCGCCGCGCATCCGGACCAGGTCGAGACCTACCGCGGCGGCAAGGAGGGCGTGCTCGGCTTCTTCGTCGGCCAGGTGATGCGCGAGACGCAGGGCAAGGCCGACCCGAAGGTCGTCAACGAGCTGCTGCGGGAGAAGCTGAAAGGCTAGGCAGGTTGCGGATCGAGTCGCTCAGCGTGCCCAGGATCGCAGCGATCACCACCGGCGCGGCGAGCACCGCGATCGCCACCTGCGGCGAGGTGTGAGCGAGCAGGAGCCCGGCGACGAGCGGACCGAGCGGCGCCGACGCGGCTCGCAACGTGGTCGCGGCGGCCATGGCCCGTCCGAGCAGGCGATCCGGGATGAGCATGTACGAGTACGCCTGGATCGCCGAGTCGGTGTTCGGGAACCAGAACGCGTGCAACGAGATGCAGACGGCGAGCACATAGACGCTCGGGTAGACGAGGAAGGCAACGTAGACGAGCGCCATCCAGAACTCCGAGAGCAGAATCGCGCGCATCGGGAAGCGCCGCCGCAACAGTGGGGACACGGTGGAACCCAGGAGGAGCGCCACCCCCTGAATCGCTACGAAGACGCCGATCGCGAAGCCCGAGATCCCCTGCCGGTGGGCGAGGATGATGAGCGCGATCGGCGCGCCGACTGCGACGAGATTGCTCGCGGCGATCATGCCGGTTGTCGTGCGCAGGAACGGAATGCCCCAGAAGTAGGCGAGCCCCTCGCGAAAGGGCGTGCGCGCGCCGGGGACGCGCTCCTCCTGGAACGGCGTCCGCATCAGCAGGAGCGCGGCGGTCGAGAACGCGTACGAGACGGCATCGACGAGAAACGGCAGGCCGCGCGAGAGGTCGTAGAGCACGCCGCCGACCGGTGGCGCGACGAGCCGCACCGTCGACATTCGCGCCATCGTCACGCTCGACGCGTCGGCGAGCTGCGGCGTCGGGATGACAGCCTTCATTGCCCCGCTCGAGCCCGACCGGTACAGCACCGCCGCGCTCGTGTCGACGAAGGCGACGACAACCACCATCCAGAACGTCGCGTGCCCCGTCAGCACCGCCGTGCCCAGCAGCGCGAGCGCCGTCGCCCCTGCGGCGTCCGAGGCGATCATCAGGCGCCTTCGATCGAAGCGGTCCGCCGCCACCCCGGCCGGCGCGCTCAGGATTACGAGCGGCAGGAACTCGACGGCTCCGACGTATCCCGTCTTCGCCGCCGAGTGCGTCAGCGCGAGCGTGAGCAGCGGGTACGCGATTCCCGAGATCCCCGACCCGAAGGTCGAGAGCAAGCCGCCGCTCTGGTAGAGCAGGAAGTCGCGATTGCGATGAAGCGGGACGAGCTCGGTCACGCCCCCATGGTCGCAAGAGCCGGGGTCGGCTGCCCTCGGGTGAGGAGATAGCCGGCGCTCGCCAGGACAACGGCAGCCATGACCGCGAACAGGATCCGGTAGTCGACGACCGTCGAGAGCAGCGCACCTGTCGCGATCGAGGTCGCCTGCGCGACCGAGAGCGTGAGGTCGGCGGCTGCGGAGACGCGGCCCTGGATCACGAGCGGCGTGCGCGTCTGCAGCGCCGTCGAGAAGCCGACGATCGCCCAGGCGACACCGATGCCGGCCACCGGGCCGGCGACGAGCACCACGGGGAGCGACGGCACGATCAGGCAGAGATCGGCGAAGGCGAACAGCGCGAGCCCCATCCCGACCAGCCGCACTTCGCCGACGCGGCGCAGCACCGCAGCCGCGGTGACGCCGCCGGCGATCGAGCCAGTGCCCTGAATCGTGGCGAAGACTCCGAAGAATGAGGGCGGCTCTCCGAGCGCTGCCATGACGGCGAAGATCAGCGTCTCGGCGAATCCGACCACGAGGAGCGCCAGGGCGACGCCGACCACGACCTGGCGCAGCGGCAGCGTCTCCCAGACATGGCGCAGCCCGGCCGTCACCTCGCGCGCGAAGTGGTGCTCCGGCGGCGCGGGCTTCTCCTCCGCTACGTGCATACGCGCGAGGAAGAAGACGGAGGCGGCGAAGGTGGCGGAATCGAGCACTGCGACGGCTCCGCCGCCGAGCACGGTGTACAGCCCCGCGCCGGCAAGCGGCGCGATGATCCGGAGGCCTTCCCGCGTGGCCGTGAGCGCTCCGTTCGCCTCCGCGAGCAGCTCCTCCGGAAGCATGACCTTTAGCAGCGCCGCGCGGGCGGGGAAGAAGACGGTTCCAACGGCGCCGTAGGCGAACGCGACCGCGTAGATCAGCCAGGCGTCGCCCGGGTCGTGGACGAGCAGGAGTACGAGCACGAACGCGCCGAGCACGCAGTCGGCGGCGATCATCAACGGCAGCCGGCGCACCCGATCCGCGAGGAGTCCGCCGAGCGGCGCCAGGAGCGAACCGGCGGCGAAGACGAAGAACGTCAGGCCCGCGAGCGCGTTCGAATCGGTCAGCGACTTCATCCAGACCGCGAGGACGATGAGCATCGCCCAGTCGCCGAACGACGACAGCGTCTGGCCGTAGAGCAGCAACCGCGTGTTGCGATCGGCGAGCAGGTGGCGCATCAGCCCGCCCGGAAGACCTTCACGTCCCCGCTCACCGTGCGACCGCGGAGGACGACGGTCGGAACGGTTTCTCCCTCGGCCGGCATGGGCTCGCCGGCGAGCGGAACCTCCGACGAGAGATCGCCCGAGGTAGAGCCTGCGTCGACGTCGAGAGCGGAGCCCTCGGCGATGCCGATCTCGATGTCGCCGGAGACGCTAGTGAAGTGGACGTCGCCTGCGGTGACCGCCTGGAGCCGGATGTCGCCCGAGACCGTCTTCAGATCGGTGGAGCCGGTGATCGGGCCGATGCGGAGGTCGCCCGAGACGGTGTGCGCGGACAGGTCGCCTTTGACCCGGTCGAGGTCGGCGTCGCCGCTCACCGTCTTGAGCTTCGTGCTGCCGGCGATCTCGCCGCGCAGGCGGACATCACCGGAGACGGAGTTCACCCCGAGCGGACCGAAGTCGCCGCCGAGCTGCGTGTTCGCCGACGCGGTCTTGACCTTGACGCCTCCACCGTGCGGAATCGTCGCCCGCACGCGCAGCTCGCTGCCGAAGACGAGCGAGAACGGGGAGAGCGAGAAGCCGAACTTCCCCTTGCCGCGGTACGCGACGACGAGGCGGTTGCCGTCCTGGCGGATCTCGACCTCCTCGAGAAGGCGGTCGTCGCCGTCGACGGTGATGTTCGACTCCTCGCCCTCGGTCGTCTCGACCTCGATGTCGCCGGAGGGTATGCCGACCTCGAGCTCGAGAGGCAATGGAGTGTGGAAGGTGCGCTCGAGCATCTCAGAGGTACACCCGGGTCAGCCGCTTGACGCGGAGCCGGATCTCGCTGTCGCGAGGGGCCTGGCGCCGGTCGGGGCGGAGCGACTGCTCGCGGAGCCTGAGGATGTCGTGGTAGTCGGGGAACATGCCTTTCTCCTTTCAGTTGCGGCCGTAGCCGGTGAGTCGGTTGCGGCTGCCGGACGATGAGGGGCGGCGGGACTCGACCGCCCGCTGCAGCGCCTGGACGAGCCATGTGTTGACGGAGGCGCCTTCGCGGACGGCCGCGGACTCGACCCGCTGCTTCAGGCTCTCGGGAAGCCGGAGCGTGATGCGGGCCGAGAACGCCTCGTCGGCCGGCTCCGGCACGGTGCCGTCCTCACGGACGAGCACCAGCTGGAGGTCGTGGCCCGCTACGCGCAATTCGACGTGCGAGGACTCGAGCTGGTCGTTGAGCTCGAGCGCCGCCTCGGCGAGGGCGTCCTGGATCCGCCTGCCGAGGGACGACTCGATCGCGACCGAGAGAAGTTCCGCCGCGCGTGACGTGTTCTCGTCGCCGAGTGCCGCGAAGCGGACGAGATCCTCCCGGAGCGCCTGGATGGTTCCGTCGATCTGCATGGCGGCACTATGACATCAAGTTGATGTCATGTCAAGTCAAAATGACACCAAAGTGACGACGGCCCGCACCAGCGGGCCGTTGAAATACCTCAGGAGCAGGGAAAAGTTCTAGTACAGGCCGCAGTCACGGGCCGTGTTCGGCCACGGCGAGAAGCCGCGGGAGTGCGAGGCGCGCACTGCGACCCAGATCTGCTCGAGCGGGCTCCAGTGATCCGCCGTCCCCTTGTGGCGGAGGAGCCAGCCGCCGTACGTCTGCTGGAAGGAGAGATCCATCTGGAGTCCGCCCCAGTACGGGCTGCCGGAATCGGCCCAGCTGCCCTCGTAGCGGTGGATGCAGAGCCAACCTCCGAGACCCGGAGGATGGTTGGCGTGCCACCATGCATTGCGCGCGCGGTGCTGCCAGCGCTGAGCGACCTGCCGGAGCCGCGCGAGTGAGCGATAGGCAAGCGTGCGGGAGACGTTCGCCGGCGGGCGGCCCTGCATCACCGTCAGCCAGTGCCGCGTGTCCGCGCGGAAGCGGCTGATGTGGCGCCGCCACCTGGCTGCCGTCCGCAGTTCCCAGCGGGAAGGCGCCTTTCCGGAGACGGTCGTGGCCACCGTCGTGCTCGTGGTGCGCGTGCCCGTGGTGGGGTTTGGACTCGCTCCGCTGTTTTTTGAGGCCGCGGCCGCAGCCGCCGCAGTGGTCAAGCCTGCGAGCGCGAGCAGGAGCCCGCAGGCCAGGATAGAGCGCCGCAATTCGTGACCTCCTGGGTCGATTGCTAGTCGGAGGCCGAGCGGGCGGGAAGGCGCCCGGAAGCGAGCACCGCTCGGCGCGGCTTATGCGATCGGTGTCACGAGCGTAGCGACTGCCACGTTTGTGCTTTGTTAAGGCAACGCTTGTGACTCAGCGATGGGCCAATTTGGGCCAAAAAGACGCCGGAATGTGCGCGGGTGCGACGAATCCTGCGTAAAGCAGCACCGCTCCGACGGCTATGCCGATTGCGCTGCCTGCAGCTCCCAGACCGGCGAGCGCGCTTCCTGCCGCGGCGGCGGCGATCCCGGCGATGATCAGACCGTTGCCGAGCGGGCGGCGCCGGATGGAACGCAACGCGACGACGACGACCGCCAGCGTGCCGGCGACATTGGCGACGATCGCCAGCAGCCGCGCGGGGAGAAACGCGAGGTGGTCCTGCGCCTTCGGGATGCCGTGCGCCGCGAAGGCCCCGTGCACGGGAACGGCGAGGGCGATGCCGACCGCGAGGCCGACGTAGACGAGCACGACCGGCGCGGCGCGGCGGTGACCGGCGAGCAGCAGGGAGCCGGCCCCGAGCAGCGGCGCCGTCAGCAGCGCTCCGGCTGCGTAGTAGACGCGGAACGCTCGCTCGTCCCAGCCCGCGGCTTCGCCCCATGCGATCGCCGCCGCCGCGACGGAATAGGCAGCGAGCCCTGCCGACCACGCGAGCAACTCGGCCCGTGGGGCTGGAAGCGACGGCGGCGACGCCGCCGTCGCCCGGCCGGAGTTCCCGCTCGCCTTCGGCGACCGTCCGGCGCTGCTCCGGTACCGCGCCGCAAGGAGGCCTGCGAGCCTGAGGGCGAGTAGTGCGGCGGCGAAGGCCACGAGCGCATCCATGTCCGGCAGAGTAGAACGCTACGGTTGGAGCGTGGCGACGAAGCGCTATCTGTTCACGCCCGGGCCGACCCCGGTGCCTCCCCAGGTACTGGCGGCGGTCGGCGCGCCCGTCGTCCACCACCGCAGCCCCGACTTCCTGCCGGTCTACGAGCGCGTCCTCACTCGCCTGCGCGAGGTTTGCCGGACGGAGAGCGACGTGCTCCTCTTCGGTGCCTCCGGCACCGGCGCCTTCGAGTCGGCCGTCGCGAACCTCGTCTCGCCGGGCGAGCGGCATCTGGTCGTCTCGGCCGGCAGCTTCGGCGAGCGCTGGATCGCGATGACGACGGCGTTCGGAGCCGAGGTCGACGTGCTGCGGTATGCCTGGGGAGAGACGCCCGACCCGGACGATCTCCGCGCCCGCCTGGGGGAGCGGGAGGCGAAGGTGGTCTGGGTCGTGCAGTCCGAGACCTCCACCGGGGTCGTAGCCGACGTGTCCGTTCTCGCCGCCGCGGCGAAGGAGGCGGGATCGCTCGTCGTCGTCGATGCGGTCTCGAGCCTGGGCGCCGTGCCGTGCGAGACCGATGCGTGGGGCCTCGACGTGGTGGTGTCCGGCTCGCAGAAGGCGCTCATGACGCCGCCGGGGCTCGGCCTCGCCGCCGTGTCCGAGGGCGCGTTGGCCGCGACCGGGTCGTCGCCACGCTTCTACTTCGACTGGGAGCGCACACGCAAGGCGCAGGAGACGCTCGACGCGCCGGTCACGCTGCCCGTCTCGCTCGTGGCCGGGCTCGACGTCGCGCTCGACCTCCTGCTCGCGGAAGGACTGGAAGGAGCGTTCGAACGCCATGTTCGGCTCGGCCGCGCGGCGCGGGCGGGCGTGAAGGCGCTCGGGCTCGAGCTCTTCTCCCCGGACGAAGACCGGAGCGCCGTCGTGACGGCGGTTCGCGCTCCCGCCGGGGTCGACTCCGGCGACGTGATCCGGGGCGTGCGCGACCGTTTCGGGATCACGATCGCGAACGGTCAAGGCGAGCTGAAGGGAAAGATCTTTCGCCTCGGTCACATCGGCTGGTACGACGTCTTCGACATCACCACGCAGATCGGGGCGGTCGAGCTCGTCCTCGCCGATCTCGGAGCCGACGTCGAACGCGGCGTCGCGGTGACCGCGGCGCTCGAGGCCTTCGAGGCTGCAAGCGTCGTCGGCGAAGCCGCCGACGGGCGGCCGAAAGACCCCGCCGCCATTGGCGGCGGTGGCGCCGAACCGTCGCGCACGTGACCCAACGCGTCCTCGTTCGGGAGGAGATCTCGGAAGCGGGGGTCGACCTGCTCCGCTCCCGCTTCGACGTGGATGTCGACCCCGAGACCGCGCTCGAGGAGATCATCGGCGCCTACGACGCGATCGTCGTCCGTTCCGCGACCAAGCTGACCGCCGAACTGATCGAGCGCGCCGAGCGGCTGAAGGTGATCGGCCGCGCGGGCGTAGGCGTCGACAATGTCGACGTCGACGCCGCGACGCGGCGCGGGATCGTCGTTGCGAACGCGCCGGAGTCCACGGTCGTCTCCGCTGCCGAGCACACGATCGGCCTGCTGGTAGGTCTGGCCCGCAACATTCCGCAGGCGCACGCCGCGCTCAAGCAGGGCCGCTGGGAGCGGAGCGCATACGGCGGGATCGAGCTCGCCGGCAAGACGCTCGGGGTTCTCGGCTTCGGCCGAATCGGGCAGCAGGTGGCCCGCCGTGCGCTCGGGCTCGGGATGCGCGTCGTCGCGTACGACCCGTACGTCACGGCGGAGCGCTTCCGCGAGCTCGGTGCGGAGCGGGCCGAGTCGCCCGAGGACGTGTACTCCTCCGCGGACTTCATCACCCTGCACCTGCCGCTGACGCCGGAGACGCGCGGCTCGGTCGGGGCAGCGGCGTTCGAGGCGATGCGCCCCGGCGCGCGGATCGTCAACGCGGCCCGCGGCCCGCTGCTCGACGAGGACGCGCTGCTTGTAGCGCTGCGCTCCGGCCGGGTCGCCGGCGCCGCTCTCGACGTCTTCGGCGAGGAGCCGTACTCCGGTCCGCTGCTCGAGCTCGACAACGTCGTCGTCACGCCACACCTCGCGGCATCGACCGGGGAGGCACAGGACCGCGCAGGCGTAATCGTCGCTGAACAGGTCGCCGCGGCGCTCGAGGGGGGGCTAGTCTCGAACGCCGTCAACATCCCGGTGATCGGCGCCGACGACCTCGAGGTGCTCGGGCCGTACGTGCCGCTCGCGTCGCGGCTCGGACGCATCGCCATGGAGCTCGCAGACGGTTCCGCCGAGGAGATCGTGATCACGGTCTACGGAGCCCTTGCGGACCACGACGCACGCCTCCTCACGGTCGCGGCACTCAACGGCGCCTTCCAGGGCCGCGCGGACCGGCCGGTGAACTACGTCAACGCACCGTTGATCGCGGCCGAGCGCGGGATCGAGGTGCGAGAAGAGCGCTCCCGGACGGCCCGCGACTACACGAACCTCGTCCGCGTCGAGCTGCGCAGCGCGGCTTTTCGCGTCCACGTCGCCGGGACGACGATCGGCAGCGACCACCGGCCGTGGCTCGTCAACATCCTCGGCTTCGAGATCGAGCTCGAGCTCGCGCCGCTCTTCGTCCTCTGCCGCTACGACGACGTGCCCGGAGTGATCGGGCGGGTGGGGACACTGTTCGGCGAGGCCGGCATCAACATCGCCGGCATGACCGTCTCGCGCAGTCGACGCGGAGGCAAGGCGCTCATGGCGCTCACCGTCGATTCGGCGCCCTCGGCGGAGCTCGTCGAGCGGCTCAGGGGCGAGGGGTTCGACGACGCCCGCGTGCTCGAGCTCGGTCCCGTCGCCGACTAGCCGTGGAACGCTGGCCGGAGCCGGTCGCCCGGGTCGCAGAAGTGCTCGAGCGCGCAGGCATCGACGCGCGGGTCGAGGAATTTCCGGAGGGGACGCCGACCGCCGGGGCCGCGGCCAAGGCCGTCGGCGCCTCCCGTGCACAGATCGTCAAGTCCCTCGTTTTCGTCTGCGACGGTCGGCCGACCCTCGCGCTCATCCCCGGCGACCGACGGGCGGACGAGACCAAGGTCGCCGCTGCCGCGGGAACTCGGTATGCACGCGTCGCGCGGCCGGAGGAGGTCGTCGCCGCAACGGGCTTCGAGCCCGGAGGCGTTGCGCCCTTCCCGGCACCCGGCATCTCCCGGGCGCTGATGGCCGGAGAGCTCCTCGTCCACGACCGCGTCTGGGTCGGAGCCGGCTCCGAGCGCCACATGGCCGGCCTGTCTCCGCTCGACCTGCAACGGCTCACGAACGCTCGCGTGGCCGATCTGAGCTAGCCGCACCGGTACGATTCCGCGTGCCAGCACCCGACCGAAGGGACGAGCCGCAGATGCGCGAGACGAAGAAGATCTGGATGAACGGCGAGCTGGTCGACTGGGGCGATGCGACGATCCACATCGGCACGCACGGCTTGCATTACGGCTCGGGCGTGTTCGAGGGGATCCGCGCCTACGAGACGGAGCGCGGTACCTCCGTCTTCCGCCTCACCGACCACCTCGAGCGGCTGCACCGCTCGGCGCAGCTCCTCTACCTGGATCTGCCGTTCTCGGTCGAGGAGCTGAAGACGGCGACCTGGGACCTCATCGGCGCAAACGAGCTTCCCTCCTGCTACCTCCGGCCGATCGCGTTCGTCGGCTATGGCGAGCTCGGCGTGTCGTCGGTGGGAAACCCGGTGGACGTCGCGATCATGTCGTGGCCGTGGGGTGCGTATCTCGGCGAGGAGGGTCAGCGGGACGGCATCCGTGCCAAGGTCTCGAGCTGGCAGCGCGTCGGGCCGAACGTCATCCCGCACGTCGCGAAGGCGACCGGTGTCTACCTCAATTCGATGCTCGCGGTAGGTGAGGCTAATCGCGCCGGCTACGACGAGGCGATCCTCATGACGGCCGACGGCTACGTCGCCGACGGCTCGGGGGAGAGCGTCTTCCTCGTGCGCGACGGCGTGATCTACACGCCCGACCTCGCCGCCTCGATCCTGGTGGGCATCACGCGCGACTCCGTGATCCAGATTGCGCAGGATCTCGGGCATCGCGTCGTCGAGAAGCCGATCATCCGCACCGATCTCTACCTCGCGGACGAGGTGTTCATGGTCGGGACGGCCGCCGAGGTGACGCCGCTCCGCGAGATCGACGACCAGGTGATCGGGCAGCCCGGCCCCGTCACGCAGGAGATCCGGGAGGCGTACCTCGACACCGTGCACGGGCGCAGCGACCGTTGGGCCCAGTGGCTCGAGTTCGCACCCGCCGCGAATCACGCCGAACAGGCGTGAAGCAAGAGGTGCAGCCGGTCCGGCTCTCGGGGCCGTATCTCGGCGAGCGCGAGGAGGAGCTCGTGCTCGAGGTGCTTCGCTCGGGCCGGCTCTCGCTCGGGCCGACGATCGACCGGTTCGAGGAGCTGCTGGCAGAGCGCGTCGGCGCTCCCTACGCGGCGGCCGTCTCGTCGGGCACCACGGGGTTGCACCTGCTCTGCATCTCTGCCGGCATCGGCCCGGGCGACGAGGTGATCACATCGCCGTACTCCTTCGCCGCGACCGCGAACTGCTTCCTCTACGAGGGCGGCACCCCCGTCTTTGCGGACATCGACCCGCGGACGCTCAACCTCGATCCGGCCGCCGTCGAGGCCGCGGTCACCGAGCGGACGAGAGCGATCGTCGCGGTCGACATCTACGGCTACCCGTGCGAGCTCGACGAGCTGCGCGCCATCGCCGACAGGCACGGCCTTGCGCTCATCGACGACTCGTGCGAGGCCCTCGGAGCCGAGTATCGCGGTGCACCCCTCGGCAGCCACGGCACCTCGAGCGTGTTCGCCTTCTATCCGAACAAGCAAGTGACGACCGGCGAGGGCGGGATGGTCGTGACGCACTCGGAGGAGGAATGGCATCTCGTCCGCTCGCTCCGCAACCAGGGCCGGCCGGAGCCCGGCGGCTGGCTCGAGCACGTCCGGCTCGGCTTCAACTACCGCTTGAGCGATATCGCGGCGGCGCTGGGGATCGGCCAGCTCGAACGGCTCGACGAGATCCTCGCGCGCCGCTCGGAGGCGGCGCGTCGCTATGTGGAGCTGCTCGGCTCGCTCGCTGGGCTCGAGCTGCCGTGCGCCGACGACGCCGACCATCGCCGCTCCTGGTTCGTCTACGTCGTCCTCTTCCCGGACACTGCCGGCCGCGAGCGGGTCGTGGCGGCGTTCGAGCGGGAGGGAGTGGGCTACAACCGCTACCTGCCCTCCATCCACCTCCAGCCGTACATGCGCGAGCGCTTCGGCTTCGCAGAAGGGCTCTGCCCAGTCGCCGAGGACGCCAGTTCGCGCTCGCTCGCGCTCCCGTTCTTCACGGGGATCGAAGCCGGCGCGCAGGAGCGCGTCGCCGAGGTTCTCGCCTCGGCTCTGTGAACCTGCAGAGCATCGACCGCGCCGAATCGTTCACGACGAAGGACGGCTCGACGATCCGCGAGCTGCACCGCACGTCTGTGCAGAGCCTCGCGGAGGCGGCGCTCGAGCCTGGCCAGACGACCCAGCGCCATTACCACGGGCGGACCGAGGAGATCTACCTCGTCACGAAGGGGGCAGGCTCGCTGGAGGTGGACCGCGAAACGCGGAGGGTGCGGCCCGGCGACGCGGTCCTCATCCCGCCCGGGGCCTGGCACACGCTCGAGAACGACGGCACGAGCGAGCTCCTCATCCTCTGCATGTGAGCGCCGCCGTACTCGCACGAGGATACGTTCTTCGAGTAGTCCGGCAGCGCGTGCGATGATCAGCGCATGACGGACGGCGCGACGCGGATGGTCTTCCTGGGCTTCGGCAAGTGGGCCCGTGCGGATCGAATCTACGCGCTGGAGCCCATCACGGGCGACGAGCGTGGGGGAGGCCGGCGCACCCGCGTCTGGATCGACGGCATCGCGGAGCCGATCCTCGCCGGCCGCACCGAGCGGACGATCCTGCACGACATGGGACAGGACGCGGCAAGTGCAGCAGTCGTGCTCGACGACGCGCTCGATCTCGCGGAGCGGGTCGCGAAGGCCGTCGACGAGGGGTCGTTCGACGTCCGGGATCTCGGGCGTCGCGCGCGACGCGTGCTCGAGAAGACCGCCAGGCCGTCCGAGCCCGAGCAACTCTTCTAGACACGCGGGTGGCGGAAGAGCGGCTGACGCGTGAGTTCTTCGCGCGCCCGGTGCACGAGGTCGCGCCCGAGCTGGTCGGCGCGACGCTGCTCGTCGACGGGGTGGGCGGGAGGATCGTCGAGGTCGAGGCATACAACCAGGACGACCCCGCGAGCCACGGCTTTCGCGGCCGCACCGCGCGGACGGCCTCGATGTTCGGGCCACCCGGCCATGCGTACGTCTATCGCTCGTACGGCATCCACTGGTGCCTCAACCTCGTCTGCGCGGAGGAGGAGCGCGCCGAGGCGGCGCTCCTGCGGGCGCTCGAGCCGACGTCCGGGATCGAGGCGATGCGCGAACGGCGCGGGCTCGAGGCAGCCCGTGCGCTCTGCTCAGGCCCGGGCAAGCTCTGCCAGGCGCTCGGGATCACCCGCGTCCTCGACGGGCTGCCGCTCGACGAGCCGCCCTTCGAGCTGCTCGCGCGGGAGGCGGAGCCGCCGCTCGCGGTCGGCCGGAGGATCGGCATCACCCGCGCGGTCGACAAGCCGTGGCGCTACGGCCTCGCCGATTCGCCGTTCCTCAGTCGGCGCTTCTGATCTCCTGCGAGGATCCTGGCGTGACCGTCCGCCCGTACGGGACATGGCCCTCGCCGCTCGACGCCGACACGATCGCGAGCATCCCGCGCTTCGCCTTCGACGCGCTCTCGATCGCCGGCCCGGCCGTGCGCTGGGCGGCCGCCCGCCCCGCCGACAAGGGGCGCGCGGCGGTCGTCGAATGGCGCGACGGGAAGCTCCGCGACGTGACGCCGCCGGGCGCGAACGTCCGCACGCGAGTCCACGAATACGGCGGCCGCCCGGTCTGGTTCCACGGCGACACCGGGTTCTACTCCGAGTTCGCCGACGGCCGGCTCTACCGGCTCGACGACGGCGTCGCCACGACGATCACGCCGGAGCCGCCCGAGCCGAGCTCGCTTCGCTACGCCGACGGCGCCGTGACGTCCGACGGCCGCCTCGTCATCTGCGTGCGCGAGCGGCACGAGGGCGGTCAGGTCTTCAACGAGCTCGTCACCATTCCGGCCGACGGCTCGGGGGAGCCGCGGATCGTCGCCTCCGGACACGACTTCTACGCGGCGCCGCGAATCTCGCCCGACGGCGGCAGGCTCGCCTGGATCTGCTGGGACCACCCGCGCATGCCGTGGGACGGCACCGAACTCCGGGTCGCTCAGCTCGACGGGGACGGGACGCTTTCCGGCGAGCGGCTCGTCGCGGGCGGGCCGGAGGAGTCCGTCATCCAGCCGGAGTGGTCGCCGGACGGACGCCTCCATTTCGTCACCGACCGCAACGGCTGGTGGAACCTCCACCGCGAGGACGGGGCGCTCACCATGCTCGTGGACGGCGAGATCGGCTTTCCCGCGTTCGTCTTCGGCGTGTCGCGCTACGCCTTCCTCGGCGACGGCCGCATCGTCTGCGTCGTCACCCGCGCCGCGGTCGATTCGCTGGAGCTGCTCGATCCGGAGACCGGTGCACTCCAACCGGCCGGGCTCGGCTGGACGGCCTACGGCCCGACGATGCTCGACGCGCGGGGAAGCCGCGTCGTCTTCTCCGCGGCCTCGCCGTCGGATCCGGCGACCGTCGTGCTCTGGGACGCAGGGACCGGCGAGGAGACCGTCCTGCACCGCGTGATCGACCTCGGTCTCGAGCCCGCCGCGGTCGCCTCTCCGCGCGCGATCGAGTTCCCGACGACCGACGGTGCGACGGCGCACGCGTTCTACTACCCGCCGACGAGCGCCGACTCGGAAGGGCCGGCGGACGAGCGCGCGCCGCTGCGCGTCGTCTGCCACGGTGGCCCGACGGCGCACGTGTCGCCCTCGTTCACGCCGAGCTACCTCTTCTGGACGCAGCGCGGGATCGGCGTGGTCGACGTGAACTATCGCGGCAGCTCGGGCTTCGGCCGGGCCTACCGGCGCCTGCTCGACGGGTGCTGGGGAAGGATCGACTGGCAGGACTGCGTCGCGGCCGCCCGCTATCTGGCGGAGAGCGGCGAGGCCGACCCGGAGCGGACCTGGGTGGAGGGAGGAAGCGCCGGCGGCTACGTCGTCTTCTGCTCGCTGACGCTCGAGCCGGACTCGTTCGCAGCGGGCGTCAGCCTCTTCGGCGTCGCGGACGTCGAGGCGCTGGCGCTGGAGACCCACAAGTTCGAGTCGCGCTATCTCGACTCGCTGGTCGGCCCGTATCCGGAGCGCGCCGACCTCTATCGTGCACGCTCGCCGATCCATTTCGCCGACCGGCTCGAGCGTCCGCTGCTCGTGCTCCAGGGGCTCGACGACAAGGTCGTGCCGCCGTCCCAGGCCGAGGTCATGGTCGAGGCGGCCGACCGCAACGGCGTTCCTCACGCGTACATCCCCTTCGAGGGCGAAGGCCACGGCTTCCGCAAGCAGGAGAACGTCCGCCGCGCGCTCGAGGCGACGCTCTCCTTCGTGGGGCAGATTTTCGGCTTCGAGCCCGCCGACGCGCTCGAGCCGCTCGAGATTCGCCATCTCTAGGATCCGCCCATGCCGATCGACCAGCTGACCCGCAACGCCGTCAGCGTCCTGCCCGAGGGCGCGCTCGAAGCAAAGCTGAAGCTCGGCCGGCCGCTGCGGGTCAAGCTCGGGATCGACGTCACGTCGCCCGACATCCACGTCGGCCGCGGCATCCCCCTGCAGCGGATGCGCGCGTTCCAGGACGAGGGTCACAAGGCCGTGTTCATCGTGGGCGACTACACGACGCGGATCGGCGACCCGTCCGGCCGGTCGAGCGAGCGTCCCATCCTCTCGGACGAGGAGATCGACGCGAATGCGCAGCGCTATCTCGAGCAGGCGAAGACGATCCTGCACGACGACCCCGAGCTGCTCGAGGTGCGCTACAACGGCGAGTGGCTCTCGAAGCTCGGCTACGCGGACGTCGTCCGCCTCGGCCGCATCGTCACGGTCGCCCGGATGCTCGAGCGCGACGACTTCGAGCAGCGGTACCGCGCCGGCGAGCCGATCTCGATCTCGGAGCTGCTCTACCCGCTCATGCAGGCCTACGACTCGGTCGCGATCGAGGCGGACGTCGAGCTCGGCGGGACCGATCAGCTCTACAATCTCCTCGCCGGTCGCGAGGTGATGCAGGCGTTCGGGCTCGAGCCGCAGGTCGTGCTGACGACACCGCTCCTGCTCTCGTGGGACGGAGAGAAGATGAGCTCGTCGGTCGGCAACAACGTCCCGCTCACGGCGGCGCCCGCGGAGATGTTCGGGCGGACGATGCGGATCCCCGACTCGCAGCTCGACGAGTGGTGGACGCTCGTCGCCGAGCAGCCGGTGCCGGAGGGCGAGCCGATGCAGGCGAAGCTCGCGCTCGCGCGGTGGATCGTCGCGCGGTCGCACGGGGAGGACGCGGCACAGGCCGCGGAGGAGCATTTCAGGCGCGTCGTGCAACGTGGCGAAGCTCCCGAGGACGTACCGGAGCACCGTCTTCCCGGCGGCGATCCGGTCCATCTGCCTGCGTTGCTCGCCGACGCGTTCGGGCTTTCGACGAGCGAGGCACGCCGCATGATCGCGCAGGGCGGCGTGAAGCTCGACGGCGATGCCGTGCGCGAGTTGGACGTGCCGCGGCAGCGGCTGGCGGGTGCGGTCCTCCGGGCCGGCAAGCGTCGCTTTGTTCGGCTCAACGGAGCCGCTTGACGCAGGCTTGGACCCTGCTACACTTCCCCGGCTGCCCGAGAGGGCGGAGTAGGAAAGTCCCTGCAAACTAGCGAAAACGGAGCGTCTTAGGAGGATTCCCCGCAAGAGGAAACCCGCAAGTCCTAAGGCCTCTGGCGCGAGTCGGGGCCTTTTTTGCGCCGTCCCGAAGGCTCGGTCCTTGAAAACTCAACAGCGTGCGTTTACGTCGAGGCCACATCCCTTGTGGATGTGGTTGAGAATGAACCCTGTCCCGTCCCCTCCGGGGACGGAACACTTTGAGCACAAGCTCACTGTGTTGAATTTGCCGGCCTTCGGCCGGCGAGACATCTTCACGGAGAGTTTGATCCTGGCTCAGGACGAACGCTGGCGGCGCGCTTAATACATGCAAGTCGAGCGAGAACCTGGGCTTCGGCCCAGGGGACAGCGGCGAACGGGTGAGTAACACGTGGGTAATCAACCCCCGACACCGGGATAGCCCAGGGAAACTTGGATTAATACCGGATGCTCCGTCTGGCCCTCGGGCCGGCCGGAAAAGGGTAGCTTCGGCCTCCGGTCGGGGACGAGCCCGCGGCGGATTAGCTTGTTGGCGTGGGTAACGGCCCACCAAGGCGACGATCCGTAGCTGGTCTGAGAGGACGATCAGCCACACTGGGACTGAGACACGGCCCAGACTCCTACGGGAGGCAGCAGTAGGGAATCTTGCGCAATGGGCGAAAGCCTGACGCAGCGACGCCGCGTGAGGGAAGAAGGCCTTCGGGTTGTAAACCTCTTTCAGGAGGGACGAAGCCACTCGGGTTAATAGCCTAGAGGGTGACGGTACCTCCAGAAGAAGCCCCGGCTAACTACGTGCCAGCAGCCGCGGTAATACGTAGGGGGCAAGCGTTGTCCGGATTTATTGGGCGTAAAGAGCGTGTAGGCGGCCAGGCAGGTCCGCTGTGAAAACTCGAGGCTCAACCTCGAGACGTCGGTGGAAACCGCCTGGCTAGAGTCCGGAAGAGGAGAGTGGAATTCCCGGTGTAGCGGTGAAATGCGCAGATATCGGGAAGAACACCCGTGGCGAAGGCGGCTCTCTGGGACGGTACTGACGCTGAGACGCGAAAGCGTGGGGAGCGAACAGGATTAGATACCCTGGTAGTCCACGCCGTAAACGATGGGCACTAGGTGTGGCGGGTATCGACTCCCGCTGTGCCGAAGCTAACGCATTAAGTGCCCCGCCTGGGGAGTACGGCCGCAAGGCTAAAACTCAAAGGAATTGACGGGGGCCCGCACAAGCAGCGGAGCATGTGGTTTAATTCGACGCAACGCGAAGAACCTTACCAGGGCTTGACATGCACTGGAAAGCCGTAGAAATACGGCCTCCCTTCGGGGCCAGTGTGCAGGTGGTGCATGGCTGTCGTCAGCTCGTGTCGTGAGATGTTGGGTTAAGTCCCGCAACGAGCGCAACCCCTGTCCCATGTTGCCAGCGTGAAAGACGGGGACTCATGGGAGACTGCCGGTGACAAATCGGAGGAAGGTGGGGTCGAAGTCAAGTCATCATGCCCCTTATGTCCTGGGCTACACACGTGCTACATTGGCCGATACAAAGGGCTGCAAACTCGTGAGAGGGAGCGAATCCCAAAAAGTCGGTCTCGGTTCGGATTGGAGGCTGAAACTCGCCTCCATGAAGGCGGAGTTGCTAGTAATCGCGGATCAGCAATGCCGCGGTGAATATGTTCCCGGGCCTTGTACACACCGCCCGTCACACCACGAAAGTCGGCAATACCCGAAGCCGGTGGCCTAACCCGCAAGGGAGGGAGCCGTCGAAGGTAGGGTCGATGATTGGGGTGAAGTCGTAACAAGGTAGCCGTAGCGGAAGCTGCGGCTGGATCACCTCCTTTCTAGGGATGCCGGAGCTCTTACTCCGGCAGGCGCCGGCCCCGTTAGATGGCTTCGGCCGTCCGGCCAACCGGCTCGCCTGGAACAACGTCGATCTCGACGATCTGTGTCAGCTTTGTGCAAGTAGCCGCCTCGCGGGTGCGAGCCTGGCTGCGCAGCGAACGTACGCTGTTGAGTTTTGAAGGACTGGGCGCTCGAGCCCGCGCGGACCTTGAAAACTCCATAGCGACATCTATACCGGTGTTCTTCCGATCAAGAGAACAAGGGCACACGGTGGATGCCTTGGCACCGAGAGCCGATGAAGGACGTGGGCGGCTGCGATAAGCCCGGGGGAGAAGCTGACCATTCTGCGATCCCGGGATTTCCGAATGAGGAAACTCACCGCTGGTAATGCGGCGGTATCCGTACCTGAATACATAGGGTGCGGAGGGTAAGCCGGCGAACTGAAACATCTAAGTAGCCGGAGGAAAGGAAAGAAACCTCGACTCCCTTAGTAGTGGCGAGCGAAAGGGGATCAGCCCAAACCCGCGTGATGTGATAGGCGGCAGCCGTTGTCACGTGGGGGTTGTAGGGCTCGTCTTGATCCGTCTGCCGGCGGGTCGGGAAGTTACAAAGTCGCGTGTTAGCCGAAGTGGATGGAAAGCCATACCGCAGCAGGTAATAGTCCTGTAGGCGAAAGCGCGCGGCCTTCTTTGACGAGTACCTGAGTACGGCCGGGCACGGGAAACCCGGTCGGAATCCGCGGGGACCACCCCGTAAGGCTAAGTACTACTCGGTGACCGATAGTGAACTAGTACCGTGAGGGAAAGGTGAAAAGTACCCCGGAAGGGGAGTGAAATAGCACCTGAAACCGTGTGCTTACAAGCGGTCGGAGCGGAGTAATCCGTGACGGCGTGCCTTTTGCATAATGAGCCAGCGAGTTAGTCTTCCACGGCAAGGTTAAGGAAACGGAGCCGTAGCGAAAGCGAGTCTGAACAGGGCGATTCAGTCGTGGGAGCTAGACCCGAAACTGAGTGATCTACCCATGGCCAGGTTGAAGCGGGGGTAAGACCCCGTGGAGGACCGAACCCACGTCGGTTGAAAACGGCGGGGATGAGCTGTGGGTCGGAGTGAAAGGCTAATCAAACTCAGAGATATCTGGTTCTCCCCGAAATATATTTAGGTATAGCGTCACGTGTTCAGTAACGGTTGTAGAGCACTGTTTGGCCTAGGGGGCCTACCAGCTTACCGAAGTCAGGCAAACTCCGAATGCCGTTACTCCAAAGCGTGGCAGTCAGAGTGCGGGGGATAAGCTTCGTGCTCAAAAGGGAAACAGCCCGGACCGTCGGCTAAGGTCCCTAATTCCATGCTAAGTGGGAAACGATGTCTGATTGCACAGACAACCAGGATGTTGGCTTAGAAGCAGCCACCATTTAAAGAGTGCGTAACAGCTCACTGGTCAAGTGGTCGGGCGCGGACAATGTAACGGGGCTCAAGCATGGAACCGAAGCCACGGACTTCACGCTTTGCGTGGAGTGGTAGGGGAGCGTTCCCAGGGCGGAGAAGCGGCGGCGGAAGCCTGCCGTGGAGCGCTGGGAAGTGAGAATGCTGGCATGAGTAACGAAAGGCGAGTGAGAAACTCGCCCGCCGAATGCCCAAGGGTTCCTGAGTAAAGCTAATCTACTCAGGGTTAGTCGGGACCTAAGCCGAGGCCGACAGGCGTAGGCGATGGCCAACAGGTTGATATTCCTGTACCACGTCCCAACCGCTATCACCGATGGGGGGACGGGGTAGGTTAGGGCAACCCAGGCGTTGGTCGACCTGGGGTAACCGCGTAGGGTGGCTGGTAGGGAAATCCGCCGGCCGTTGAGCCTGAGACGGGATGCCGAGGCCCTTTCGGGCCGAAGTGCCTGAAACCATGCCTCCGAGAAAAGCCTCTAGGGAGGTTGGACGTGCCCGTACCAAAACCGACACAGGTGGGCAGGTAGAGAATACCAAGGCGATCGGAAGAACCCTCGTTAAGGAACTCGGCAAAATGGTCCCGTAACTTCGGGAGAAGGGACGCCCCGGTAGAGTGAAGCCCTTTACGGGCCTAGCTCGAGGGGGCCGCAGTGAAACGGCCCAAGCGACTGTTTACCAAAAACACAGGTCTCTGCGAAGTCGTAAGACGACGTATAGGGGCTGACTCCTGCCCGGTGCCGGAAGGTCACGAGGAGAGGTTAGCTTTCGAGCGAAGCCTTGAATCCAAGCCCCGGTAAACGGCGGCGGTAACTATAACCGTCCTAAGGTAGCGAAATTCCTTGTCGGGTAAGTTCCGACCTGCACGAATGGAGTAACGACTTGGGCGCTGTCTCAACGAGGGATCCGGTGAAATTGTAGTTTCGGTGAAGATGCCGAATACCCGTGGTTGGACGGAAAGACCCCGTGAACCTTTACTACAGCTTGACGTTGGAGTTCGGGATTCGTTGTCCAGGATAGGTGGGAGGCTGTGAAGCGGGGACGCCAGTCCTCGTGGAGCCAATCTTGGGATACCACCCTTCGTGTTCTGGGCTTCTAACCCGCTGCCGTAATCCGGGGCGGGAACAGCGTCAGGTGGGTAGTTTGACTGGGGCGGTCGCCTCCCAAAATGTAACGGAGGCGCGCAAAGGTTCCCTCAGCACGGTTGGAAATCGTGCGTAGAGTGCAAAGGCATAAGGGAGCTTGACTGCGAGACAGACATGTCGAGCAGGCGCGAAAGCGGGCCTTAGTGATCCGGCGGTAACTGGTGGACGTGCCGTCGGTCAACGGATAAAAGGTACTCCGGGGATAACAGGCTTATCCTTCCCAAGAGTCCACATCGACGGAAGGGTTTGGCACCTCGATGTCGGCTCGTCGCATCCTGGGGCTGAAGCAGGTCCCAAGGGTTGGGCTGTTCGCCCATTAAAGCGGTACGCGAGCTGGGTTCAGAACGTCGTGAGACAGTTCGGTCCCTATCCACCATGGGCGCTGGAGCTTTGAGAGGAGTCGTCTCTAGTACGAGAGGACCGAGACGAACAGACCTCTGGTGTATCAGTCGTCGTGCCAACGGCGCTGCTGATTAGCCACGTCTGGATGGGATAACCGCTGAAAGCATCTAAGCGGGAAGCCCACCTCGAGATGAGAGCTCCCATCCCCTCGAGGGAGTAAGGGCGGTCGGAGACTACGACCTTGATAGGCGGGACGTGTAATCGCAGCGATGCGTTCAGCGGACCCGTACTAATTGCCCGAGGTCTTGATTTGAACGCCGGTTGAGTCGCTATGGAGTTTTGAGGGTGCTGCGTTGGCGCGCGCGCCTTGACAGTTCGGCGGTCATACCGGCAGGGAGACACCTCTTCCCATTCCGAACAGAGAAGTTAAGCCTGCCAGGGCCGATGGTACTCGGAGGGCAACCTCCCGGGAGAGTAGGTCGCCGCCGATTTATTTCTTGGAAAGAGCCGCGAGAGCGGCTCTTTTTCGTGCCCGATTCAGGCGGCGGCCTCGCTCTGGATACGCTCGCGCCAGCTGGGATCGAGCTTGCGCAGCCGGCGCACTCGCTCCGCGATCGGAGGGTGGGTGACGAACAGCGCACCCAGCCCGCGCTCCGCGAACGGGTTGATCGTGAACAACGGCTCGGAGGCGGGGCTGCCCGCGAACTCGACGAGCTCTGCGGCCTGCTCCAGCCGCATGAGCGCGTCGGCGAGGCCGTGGGGCGAGTCGCAGAGCCTCGCCGCGTAGCGATCCGCTGCGAACTCCCGTTTCGGCGACACGAGCAGGTGGACGCAGGCCGCGGCGACCGGCCCGAGGACGAATAGCAATGCCCGCTCGAACCAGCCGCCGATTCTGCTCGTCTCGAGCAACACCGCCGCGGCCACAGCCGCCGCCGTCTGCACCTGTACGTCGTGGAGCCGTACGTGGGCGATCTCATGCCCGAGCACGCCCTCGAGCTCTGCCGGCGTGCAGGCCGCGACGCACCCGGTGCTCACCGCGACGGCCGAGCTGCGCATGCCGCGCCCTGTCGCGGCCGCGATCGGCAGCCCGTCGGGGATCAGATACAGGCGAGGCTTCGCGATGCCGGCACGTGCGGCCAGCCGCTCGACCGTCGAGTGGAGGAGCGGCGCCTCGCCCAGCGGCAGCTCCCGCGCCCCGATCATCCCCAGCACGACGCGGTCGAACGTCCAGTACGCACCAGCGCAGAGGAGGAGCGCACAGAAGACGAAGATCGAGAGACCTCGAACTCCGTCGAGCAGCCAGCCGACCAGGGCGAAGACGCCGGCGAGCGCCAGCACGAGCAGCCAGGACTTGAGGATGTTGCGGGCCGCGAGCAGCACGCCTACCCGCCTCTAGCGTTCGTCCCCGCCGTCTTCCTGCCCGTCGTCTTCGAGCAGGCCGCGCGGCGGCCAGTCTTCGTTCTGCGGCGCGTCGCAGCGGCTCGAGCAGTGGAGCGACGCGATGTTCTGCAGCGGGACGAGGATGTGGCCGTTCAGCTCGATGTGCGCCACCTCGTCGACGAAGCAGTACGCAGTGAGCACGCCTTCCTGGTACTCGCCGCCGAAGAGCGCGACCTCGACCTGCTCGCCCTTGTACTTGCTCGTGTAGTCCTCCACCGTTCGGAGCGTAGCCCACGCGCGGTCACGAACTCTGTGTGCTCCAGTAGCGC
>CAWIHQ010000002.1:0-923470 GCA_963835965.1 uncultured Actinomycetes bacterium | reverse complement strand
CCGTTCGGAGCGTAGCCCACGCGCGGTCACGAACTCTGTGTGCTCCAGTAGCGCTCGGCTTCCGCCTCCATGCGCTCCAGGCGCTCGTAGTAGTCCGGGAACTCCTTCATGTGCGCGAGCGCGATCTTCCCCGTCACGATCGGGTCGTCGTGCGTGACGTCGGTCTGCGGATCGTGCGATCCGTGCTCGAACTCCACGTCCATCCCGAACCGGAACTGTTCGAGGTCGAACCGGCTCCAGTCGACTCCGATCTCGTCCCCGACGCGCCGGGCCTCTTCGCTCGTGGTTCTCCTGGTCTCTGCCATCGCATTGGCCTCCTGACTCATCGCTAACTCACCCGGCACGGGAACCGTACGTACCGTGAGCGAGGACCCGTACCGGTGGGACGAGCGTGTCGATGTATGGGAGAAGGTCGCCACGAGACCGGCCTTCCTCGCGATCCGAGATCGGATCGTCGAGCTTGCCGAGCCTCGGCCGGACGATTACGCCGTCGATCTCGGCGCTGGCACCGGGCTGCTCACGCTCGCACTGGCGCCGCGCGTGGGGGAACTGGTGGCGGTGGACATCTCCGAGCGGATGCTCGACCGGCTCGACGACAGAGCCGCCGCCGACGGCGTGGACAACGTGGAACCGCTCGTCGCCGATCTCCGCCGGCTGCCGCTCGAGGACGAGTCCGCGACGCTCGTCGTCTCCAACTACGCCTTCCATCATCTCGACGACCCCGGGAAGGAGCTTGCGCTCGCCGAGGCGCGGCGAATCCTCCGTCCCGGTGGGCGGCTCGTGATCTGCGACATGATGTTCTCGCTGTCGCTCGAGCCACGTGACCGACGCCTCGTGTGGGAGAAGGTGCGGAGCCTCCTCAGACGAGGGCCGGCGGGGGTGGTTCGCATTCTCCGCAATGCGGTGAGGGTCGTCGCCGGCCGCTGGGAGCAGCCGGCCACGCCTGAGTCGTGGGAGGAGATGCTCGTGGCGCGTGGGTTCGAGCAGGTGCGGATCGAGCTGCTCGCGCACGAGGCCGCGGTCGCCGTTGCGCGCCGGCCCGAGGTCAGTACCGCGGGAGCTCGAGCGCGCGCCGTCCGAGAAGCTTCCAGCGGTAGCCGAAGAGAGCGTCGCTCCAGCGTTCCCGGTTTCCCGTGAGCGGGTTGTTGACCAGCACGTAGCCCGGCCCGGCGCCGACGAGCACGATCGCATGCTCGTTGAGGTTGACCGTGATCTCCCGTCCCGACGGCGTCAGCCAGGTGAGGAAGGGCCCTGCCGCGAGTCCCACCCACGCCAGGACCGGATGGCCGGCAAGCACGGCCCGTCGCAGCGCAGCGACGCTCCGACCGTGCAGATCGAGAAGACGCACGCCGTAGCGGGCGGCGAGGGCGCGGACCGGAGGCTCGTACACGCCGAAGCCTCCCTCGGTTCCGCCTCCTGCTGCGCGCCCGACGAAGCCGCGCTCGGGATCGCCCCAGCGGAGCAGACTGCTTCCCGCAACCGGCTCCGGATCGAGCGGCCCGCTACGCGGGAGGCGTGCCTGCAGCCTGAGTTGTCCCACGCGGACGCCGGCCGCGGCGAGGAGCATCGAGAGCGCCGTCGACTCACAGTTGTTGTGGAGGAGCTGGCGAACCGGGCGGAGTGCGATCGTCGTCCGGAGCGGCACGACAGGCAGGTTCACGCGGGCCTCGTGCGCCGCGAGCGCGCGCCTGACTCTGCTCCGCGCGCGCCGGATCGGAACGGCGAGGCTCAGGGTCGCGCGGCCCTGCCGAGCCTCGATCCTGGTCGGAACACGGATCCGGCGCTGATCCGAGTGGAGAACCTCGATCCGCTGCCCGGCCGCGTAGACGGCCAGAGGCTGCGGAGGAGGCTGGGTATGGGTGCTCGTCGCTCCGCCGCCCGCGCAGCCTGCGAGCGCCATCGCAGCCGAGACCACGGCCAGGATCCCGACGGCCCGCATCGCCGCCACGGTACCCGCGGCCGGATGACAGATCGAGGAGCCTGCCTCACGGCGCTTTCATCGCCGGGCCGTAACGTCCGTTGCAGTGTCGCGGCCAGCCGCTGCCCCGAATGCGATGCGGCCGCCTCGGCGTCGCCCTCGGTTGCGCCTGTGGATCCTCGCCTTCCTGCTAGTCGTCCTCTCGCCGGCGATCTACTCCTGGACCCGAATGGCGATGCTGCAGTCGAGTCTGCCGCTCGGCGTGCGCACCGTCGAGTGGCTGAGGATGCACCATCTCAACTGGCTGGTGGACAACGCCGAGCACGTCTACTACACGTGGCAGACGCCGGCCAAGGGCGGGCCGCAGCTCAAGACGCTGCCGGCCGTCGGCATCCACGCCAAGCCCAAGGCGCCCCCGAAGGCGGTGTGGCCGCCGCGCATCCGGCCGGTCTTCGCCCATCCGCTTCCCGGCGAGGGAGTTTGGAAATCGAGCGGACCGCCGGTCGCCGGTCGCCCTCCGGTGTTGGTGACGACGTTCCGGACCGAGCGGGCCTACCCGCGCATCGTGGCGTACGTCGCGTGGTTCGACCATCGGCGGACAGCGCTCGCGTATTACCCCGGTCGCTACGAGCCGCCGAGCGCGGCGCTGCGCGGCCCGATGCAGGTCCCCTACGGCCAGCGCTGGCGTCTGCTCGCGACGTTCAACAGCGGGTTCATCTACAGCGACGGCCTGAACGGGGACGCGCTCGACGGGCACGTGAACGAGCCGCTCAGGGACGGTCTCGCCACGGTCGTCGCCTACCGGAGCGGCGCTGTCGACATCGTGGACTGGCACGGCGGCCCGAGTCCCGGCCGGGCGGTCGTGTTCGCGCGCCAGAGCCTGCCGTTGATCATCAACGACGGGCGGCTCAGCCCCGCTCTGAACGACAGCACCCGGTGGGGCTTCACACTCGGGAACGCGGTGCGCGTCTGGCGCACCGGAATCGGGATCGACCGTCGCGGCAACCTGATCTACGCGGCTGCCGACTACCAGACGGTGACCACGCTGGCCGAAATCCTCAAGCGCGCCGGCGCGGTGCGCGCGATGCAGCTCGACATCAACCCCGAATGGCCCACCTTGAACACGTACAGGCATCGGCAGGGGCTGCTCCCGACGATGGTCGTCCCGAACTACCAGCAGGCGCCAACGCGTTACCTCGTGCCCGACGATCGGGACTTCTTCGCCGTCTACAGGCGCCTGCCAGGACCGGTGTCGGTTCCGCTGAAGTAGGTACGAGTGAATCCCGACGGAAACGAGCGCCTGACAGCGTTACTGGGAGTGCTCTTGCTGGCTCCGGTCCTCGTCGAGGTGGCGACCATCCTGCTCGGCGTGCACACGTTCATGTCGTGGCACGTCTTCGTAGGCCTCGCGCTGATCCCGGCGGTCGTCCTGAAGCTGGTCAGCACCGGCTGGCGCTTCGCGCGCTACTACACGCGCAGCCACACCTATGTGGCGCACGGCCCGCCGCAGACGGCGATGCGTCTGCTGGCGCCGCTGTTCGTCGTGGCGACCGTCGTTCTGTTCGGCAGCGGAGTCGCGATGGGGTTCCTCCACGGACACGCGCTTCAGATCGCCCGGCGTCTCCATGGTCCGGCGTCGGTGATCTGGCTGGCACTCCTTGGTGTGCACGTGCTCGTCTATCTCGGACGGGCGTTGATAAGCACCGCCGGCGATGTCCTGCCGACCCAGGGGACCCAGGTGCGCGGGAAGACCGCCCGCTTCTACGTGCTGGCAACGGCAATCGTCTGCGGCTTGGTGCTCGGTGGCGCGCTCGTGCCCGCCCAGCACCGGTGGGTCGACCTGCCGCGTGACCATCACGACCGAAGAGAGGGTCAGTCCAGTGCGCGGAAGGAGCCGTTCTCGCACACGCAGCGCCAGCTGCCGCAATTCTCGACGACCGGCAGCGCCATCCCCAGCGCGGCCGTCTGCAGGCGGCGTATCGAGCCACCGTGCGTGACCACGAGGACGCGTTCATCGCCCGGATGGCGCTCGGAGATCCGCCTCAACGCGTGCAGGAACCGCTCCTGGTGCGCCTCCGTCGACTCGCCGACGAACTCCACGCGGTCTCGCTCCACGGCTGTCAGCCCCTCCCACGTGCCCCAGTCCTTCTCGCGCAGGTCAGGATCGAGGGCCACCGCCAGGCCGAGTCGCTCGCCCACGATCTCGGCCGTCTCGCGTGCGCGGGCGAGATCGCTCGAGTAGATCGCCTCGAACTCCTCGCCATCGAGCTCTTCGCCCTTGAGCTGCTTGCCGAGCTGCTGCGCCTGCCTTCGGCCGAAGTCGCTCAGCGGCCTGTCGGTCTGTCCTTGGAGGCGGCCGTCGGCGTTCCAGTCGGTCTCGCCGTGCCGAACGAGCAGGAGGGTGGTCACGACTGTTTACGCTAGCCAGCCATGGACCTCGGACTCGCCGACACCGTCTGCCTCGTCACCGGCTCCACGGGCGGGATCGGCCTCGAGACGGCGAAGCTCCTGCGCGCCGAGGGCGCGACCGTCGTGACGACGGGCCGCAGCGGAGGTGACGTGCGGGCCGACCTCTCGCAGCCGGGCGAGCCAGAACGGGTCGTGCAGGAGACGATCGAGCGGCACGGACGCCTCGACGTGCTCGTGAACAACGTTGGCTACAGCGAGATCCGGAAGCTCGAGGACCTGACGGACGAGATCTGGCAGGCCTCGTTCGAGCTGAACCTCATGAGCGCGGTGCGGGCGACGAGCGCCGCGCTGCCCGGGATGCGCGAGCGGGGCGCGGGCACGATCGTGAACGTCTCCTCGACCGCCGCGAAACGCCCGTCGACGGGAATGCCGGACTACTCCGTCATGAAGGCCGCACTGCTCTCGTTCTCCCGTCTCGTCGCCGACCTGTACGCGAAGGACGGGATCCGCTGCAACGCCGTGACGCCGGGTCCGACAGCGACGGAGGCGTGGCTCGGAGAGGGCGGCCTCGCGGATCAGCAGGGCGAGCGCGAGGAGGTGCTCGCCAAGGTCGCCGCGGGGAGGCCGCTCGGGCGGCTCGCAGAGCCGGAGGAGATCGCTGCCGTGATCGCCTTCCTGTGCTCGCCGCGCGCGAGCTATGTCACCGGCGCAGCCTGGAGCGCCGACGGCGGCACCGTCCCGATCATCGTCTAGCGGTCGCGGAAGAGCACGCTGATGCTCTCGCGGCCGTGGATGCGCTTGATCGCCTCCGCGAACAGCCCGGCCACCGAGACGACCTCGACTCGCTCGCCGAGCGGGTGCGGCTGGTTGTCGACGGTGTCGGTGACGATGACTCGCTCGATCGGGCTCGCGGCGATCTTCGCTGCAGCGTCGCCGGAGAAGACGCCGTGCGTCGCCGCGGCGATCACCGAGCGCGCGCCGCGCTCGACCAGTCGCTCCGCGGCCTCGACGAGTGTCCCGCCCGACGCCACGAAGTCGTCGACAAGGACAGCGTCCCGACCGGCGACGTCGCCGAGGAGGCCGAACACCTCGGCTTCCTCGTCGTGGCCGGAGCGCGTCTTGTCGGCGAGCGCGAACCCGCCGCCGAGCCGGCGCGCGAAGCGGCGCGCCATCTTGGCGTACCCGGAGTCGGGGGAGACGACGACCGGGTCGCTCGCGCCGGCGCGTCGGATCGCGTCCACGAGGATCGGCATCGCGTAGAGGTCGTCGACCGGAGCGCGAAAGAAGCCCTGGATCTGCGGCGCATGCAGGTCCATCGTCACGACGCGGTCTGCGCCTGCAACCTCGATCGCGTCGGCGAGCACGCGCGCGCGAATCGAGACGCGCGGCTCGTCCTTCTTGTCCCCCTTGCCGTAACTGAAGTACGGGACGACCGCCGTCACCGAGGCCGCGCTCGCGCGCCGGCACGCGTCCAGCCAGAAGAGCAGCCCCATGACGTTGTCGTTCGCGGGATAGATCGTCGACTGGACGACGTACACGTCGCGACCGCGGACGTTCTCGAGCAGACGCACGAAGATCGTGCCCTCCGCGAAGCGCATCGTCTCGGCCGCCGCGGGCTGCACACCGAGCTCCGCGCAGATCGCGCCGCCGAGCCGGCGGCTGCCCGAGCCGCAGACGACGACGGGCTTGTCGACCGGACTCCGGCGGAGGCGCATCGGCGCAAGTATCCACGACCGTTCGGCCACTCCCGTTCCCCGCCGCCAACCGGGCTAGGCTGGACAGACGATGCCGGACATCGCAGGGCAGGTCGCGGACGGCTTCGCGGACGCGGTCCGCGAGCACGAAGAACACTGGCTCTCGCCGCTCGCCGTGCGCTCGTACGAGACACGCGGTCGTGAGGTTCCCGAGCAGGAGTGCCGTCTGCGGACACCGTTCCAGCGCGATCGTGACCGGATCGTCCACTCGAAGGCCTTCCGGCGCCTGCGCCACAAGACGCAGGTTTTCGTCGATCCCGAGGGCGACCATTTCCGCACTCGCCTGACGCACACGCTGGAGGCAGCGGGCATCGCGCGCGGGGTCGCGCGGGCGCTGCGCCTGAACGAGGACCTGACCGAGGCGATCGCCGTCGGGCACGACGTCGGCCACCCGCCGTTCGGTCACGCGGGCGAGCAGGCGCTCGACGAGCTGCTGCGCGCGCGCGGCCTCGGCGGCTTCCGCCACAACGAGCACTCGCTGCGCGTCGTCGAGCGGCTCGAGCGCGACGGCCGCGGCCTCAACCTGACGTGGGAGGTGCGCGACGGCATCCTCAAGCACACCGGTCCGCAGGGGCCGGAGACGCTCGAGGGTCGCATCGTCCGACTCGTCGACCGCTTCGCCTACATCAACCACGACATCGACGACGCCGTCCGCGCGGGGCACCTCGATCCCCCTGATCTACCGCTCGGCCCGATTGCACTGCTCGGCGATACGGGCTCACGCCGCACCGACACGCTCGTCCACGACCTCGTCGAGAACTCCGCGCGCGCGGGCGACATCGTCCAGAGCGACGAGATCGGCGAGGCGATGCTCGCGCTACGCAGTTTCATGTTCGAGCGCGTGTACCACGCGCAGGATCACGGCCCGGCCCGGGTGGCAGTGAGGCGGATCTTCGAGGAGCTCGTCGACGAGCGCGGGATGGACGCCGCGGCTGCAACCGATTACCTCGCCGGGATGACCGACCGCTTCGCGCTCTCCTATGCGGCGGAGCTCGACTAGACCGTGGCGCGGATCAAGGACGAGTCGGTCGAGCGCGTCAAGGCGGCGATGGAGCTCCTCCCGCTGGTCGAGGACGTCGTCCGCCTCCGCAAGTCGGGCAGCACGTACAAAGGACTCTGTCCGTTCCACCAGGAGCGGACGCCGAGCTTCACCGTCTCGCCGGCGCGCGGCACGTTCAAGTGCTTCGGCTGCGGCGAGGGGGGCGACGCGATCACCTTCGTCGAGAAGACGGAGAACGTCGACTTCGTCGGTGCGATCGAGCTGCTCGCCCGCCGCTTCGGCGTCGAGCTCGAGTACGAGGAGGCTTCGCCCGAGCAGGAGCAGAAGCGGCGGCGCGAGGACCGGCTGCGGGCGCTGCTCGAGCGGGCGGCCGAGTTCTATGGACGTGTGCTCTGGGACTCGGACGGCGGCTCCGGAGCGCGCGAGTACCTCGCCTCGCGCGGGCTCGGCGGGGAGGTCTGCCGCGAGTTCCGGCTCGGCTACGCGCCCGGCGGTGCGCGGCTCGCTTCGGGCGCTCTGCAGGAGGGCTACTCGCGGGAGGAGCTGCTCGCGGTCGGGCTCGCCAACCGCCGAGGCAACGACTACTTCCAGCGCCGGATCGTCTTCCCGCTCGCCGACGCACGAGGCCGCGTGCGCGGCTTCCAGGCCCGGAAGCTCCACGACGACGATCCGCTCCAGGCCAAGTACGTCAACTCGCCCGAGGGGGAGCTGTTCCGCAAGGGCGATCTCCTCTACGGGCTCGACACCGCGCGGCAGGCGATCGCGCGTGAGGACAGGGCCGTCGTCGTGGAGGGGAACACCGACGTGCTCGCGTTGCGGCAGGCCGGGTTCGCGCCGGTCGTCGCGTCGATGGGGACGGCGCTCACCGAGGCTCAGCTGCGCGAGCTCGCCCGGCTCACCAAGCGCCTCTTCCTCTGCTTCGACGCCGACGCCGCCGGGCAGGACGCGACGCTCCGCGGCATGGAGCTCGCCGTCGCGCAGAACTTCGACGTGAAGATCGTCGCGCTCCAGCCCGGCACTGACCCCGCCGACGACCCGGCGGCCTTCGAGCGGCAGCTCGCGAGTCCCGTCAGCTATCCGGTGCACCGCGTGCGCCTGCTGCACGCAAGGGCGCCGGACCGCAACGCGGCGTTCACGGCGATCGAGACGTTCCTGCGCGCGCAGCCGGATTCGCCCGAGCACCTTGATGCGCGGCGCCTTGCGACCGACCTCCTCGATCTTCCGCCGGAGACGCAGGCGGCGCTCGCGCCCCGCACGCGCTCGAGCGCCGCGGGCGTCATCTCACCGCGGCTGCTCGACGCAGGGCAGCGGCTCGAGCGCAATGCGCTGGCGGGCGTTGCGGCTCATGAGTCGCTCCTGCCGGAGCTCGAGCTGCTGGGGCCGGACCACTTCGACGACGAGCTGCACCGGCGCGCCCGCGCGTATCTGCTCGGCCAGGAGTCCGCCGACGGGGAGCTGACCGCGTTGCTTGCCGAGCTCTACGCACTCGGCGACGAGGAGGAGATCACGCTCGAGACTGCCAGCCAGCTCCTGCTCCGGCTGCGGGAGCGCGGGCTGCAACGGGAGCTCGCCGGCGCCGCCGACGACCGTCTCGTCGAGCTGCAGCAGGCGCTCGCGAAACTCCGGGACGAGATCAGGGCTTTCGCCTGAGCGTGGCTACAATGGCCGCCGCCAATCCCCGGTAGCTCAATTGGCAGAGCATCCGGCTGTTAACCGGAGGGTTGTTGGTTCGAGTCCAACCCGGGGAGCTGAAGCACTCCTTACGCTTCCGTGCGGTGCTCTCGTTCTCCAAGCATCTCATTCGCGCAGTGCGATACGCGGCCAAGGACAAGCGCATCCCAAGACCTCTGCGGTGGCTCGCCGCGCTCGGCCTGTTGCCGGTCCCGGGGCCGTTCGACGAGATCGTGCTGCTCATCGCGGCCGTTCCTCTCGGGTTGTTCTATCGGGGACCGCTGGCTGAAGCGTGGCGTCGCAGTGGCGACGACGTCTAGGCTCCCGCTTCGTGTCCGACCTACGTTCCCCTTTCGACGAGCTCCTGCGGCGGCTCGGGGAGATCACCGACCTCCAGCGTGCCACGGGCCTGCTCATCTGGGACCAGGAGACGAAGATGCCGCCCCTGGGTGCTCCCGCGCGGGCCGAGCAGCTGGCGACGCTGGCCCGGCTCGCCCACGATCGCGCCACGGCGCCCGAGCTCGGCTCGCTCCTCGAGGGGCTGCGGGAGCTCGAGGGCGGCTCCGAGCCTGAGTCGTTCGAGGCGAGCGTCATCCGCGTCGCGCGGTGCGACTACGAGAAGAAGCGCTGTGTTCCGAGCGAGCTTCGTGCCGAGCTGACACGCGCCGCATCGCTCGGCTACGGAGCCTGGCTCGAGGCTCGCGCAGCCGCAGACTTCCAGATCCTGCGCCCGCATCTCGAGCGCCGGATCGCGCTCACGCAGGAGTACGTCGCCTGTCACGAGCCGTTCGACGACCCGTACGACGTGCTGCTCGACGACCACGAGCGCGGGGTGAAGACGGCGGACGTCGCTACGGTCTTCGGCCGCCTGAAGGCCGAGCTCGTACCACTCGTGGCCGGAATCGGGGAGCCGGTCGACGACTCGTGCCTCCACGGCGACTTCCAGCAGGAGCGTCAGCGGGAGTTCTCCCTCGAGATGCTCGCGCGCTGGGGGATGGACGACCAGGCGTGGCGGCTCGACGACACGGTCCACCCGTTCGCCCTCAACCTGTCGGAGTCCGACATCCGCCTGACCACGCGCTTCGACCACGACAACCTGGGCGGAATCCTCTCGTGCCTGCACGAGTTCGGGCACGGCATCTACGAACGCCAGGTGGACGCGCGCTACTTCCGCACGACGCTCCAGGACGGCACCTCGTCGTCGTTCCACGAGTCCCAGAGCCGGCTGTGGGAGAACGTCGTCGGGCGTCGGCTCTCCACGTGGCGCTTCTTCTATCCGCGACTGCAGGAGACGTTCCCGGAACGACTCGCCGCTGTTCCACTCGACGAGTTCCACCGTGCGCTCAACCGCGTTGCGCCGAGCGTGCTCCGCGTGGAGGCGGACGAGGTCACGTACTCGCTCCACGTGGTCCTGCGCTTCGAGCTGGAACGGGAGATGCTCGCGGGTGCGGTGACTGCGGCCGACCTGCCGGCCGCGTTCGACGCGAAGATCCGCGAGTACCTGGGCGTCGAGCCGGCGGACGTCGTCGAGGGCGTGCTGCAGGACGTCCACTGGTCAGACTCCAATTTCGGCTACTTCCCAACGTATGCGCTCGGGAACGTGATCTCGGTTCAGCTGTGGGAGCGCGCAACGAGCGAGCTCGGCGATCTCGACCGGGAGTTCGAGCGCGGCGAGTTCGGCTCTCTCCGGGAGTGGTTGCGGGAACACGTCCACCGCTGGGGTCGCACCTTCGAGCCTGCTGAGCTGCTCGAGCGGATCGTCGGCGGGCCGCTCGACGCGGAGCCATACCTCGCCTACCTCCGCGAGAAGGTCGAGGCGCTCCAATCGGGTTGAGTTCCAGGGCGGCGACGCTGCGGTAGACTCGGTGGCGTGAGCTGGCTGTACATCGCCTTGCTCGCGGTCGCTGTCGTGCTGGTCGCGGCCGCCGAGTGGCCGAGACTCGATGGGCGGTTCGGTGTTGACTCCCGTCGTCATCGGCAGCGTGCCAGGCGGAAGGCGAGTCTGCGCGTCGTCCGTGACGACGAGGCCGACGAATTCGCGGCGAGCGTCGAGCGGGATCTCGCCAACCTCCCCACGACCGAGGACCGCGAGCGCCGCTCTCGTTAAGCGCGCGGGCCGAACGGCGAGCCCGCGTCGGCGTGATGCTTGAGCCACGCCGTTCGCAACTCCCTGGTTCGCCGTTCCAGTCCAGCGATCAGCCCGCGAGCTTCGTCTCGCTCGCGCGAAAGCGCCTCGACTCGACGCACCTCCGCCGCGATCTCGGCGAGCGGCGCCGCAGGGTCCGCGTTCAGCTTCGTCAGCCGGCTCTCGGCGGCATGGAGCTGTGCTTCCGTCGCTCGCAACCAGCCGCCCGCTTCGTCGTCCAGCGCCCGCAGTTCGGCCTCGGTCGCGACCTCGCCTGCGACCACCTGACGCAGGCGCGTGACGAGTGCGAGATCGAGCTTCTCGGGCAACGGGCTCACTGGACGGGTTGAGCCTGCCAGATCTAGCGGCGCAACGTCACCGTGGTGTGGAGCACGCGGGTGTTCGGGAGTACGGGTCCGACGTCCTCCATGTTCTTCGTCTCCTGGTAATCCGACGCTCTGACCATCACGGCTTGCCTGCCGGGATGGAGGCGGCTCGTCCGGAGCAGGAGGACGCCGTCGGAGTACGTGAGGCGCACCCACCTGCCGCCGACCTTCGCGTGGAGCGACTGCGGGTCGACCCCGGAACCGGAGTCGCGGACGGCGAGTCGAATGGGCTGTCCGATCGCGTCCTTGTGGTGGAGGATCAGGATCGTCGGCGGTGAGGTGTCGTCGACCCAGAAGCGGAACGTGAAAGCACCCGGCTTCGCGCCGGTGGGCGTGTCGAACACGAACTCGTACGTGCCCGGTTCGGGCAGCACGGCTCCCACGACCGGCTCGGCCCGGTCGAACCCCTGATACGGGTTCAGGCTCACCGGAAGCCCGGTGTAGCCCACGATGCGGTTCTCGTCGTCGTCGGCGACGAGACGCGGCGAGACCCGAACTCCCGGCGCGTGGCCGACGATCACGACGCCGAAGTTCGCAACCCGCTGCCGCAGGGCGAAGCGGAAGACCTGCTCCGGCCCGCCCAGCCGCGTCGGTACCCCCTGAGCGAGGCCGCGCTGGGGATAGCGATAGGTGGAGACGTTCGACGCCTTTCCGGCGGTGTCGCCGTGGTAGAGCCCCGGCGTTCGCAGAATCCGGTGCGGATCGAGTTCGAGTCTCGGTACCTCGACGTGGAACCAGAACGCGACGCGGCGCACGTCGGCGCCGCGGGTCAACACGATGAAGCCGGTGGCGTCTCCGGCGGCCGCCGTCTGCGAGACGGTGAGCCGTAGGGCCAGCGAGGCCCCGGCCACGAGCGTTCTAGCCTCGGGCTCGAGCTTCGCGCCCCACGGCATCGACTGCGCGTGGATCGACACGCTCCACGGTGCGTGCCCGCCGCCGGCATCGGCGGTCGAGAGCTGCTTGGTGCCCGAGAACCCGCGGCGGACGAGCCCCCACCCGAGCGAGGTCGGATTCGTGAAGATCAGCGGCTGAACCGCGCGGACGAGGTTGATCCGGCCGCCGCCCTCGCGCAGCACCGAGACCTCGCCGGAGCGGCCCGTGGGATGCACCTCGTCTCCTGTCGAGGCGAGGGCCGACTTCACCTGCTGCGCCGTCCAGGTCGGATGGCGCTGCAGAAGAAGGGCCGCACCGCCCGCGACGTGTGGTGTTGCCATACTCGTGCCGTCCAGCGCCTCGAAGTCGTGCGCGGGAATGGAGGAGAGAACGTCGACACCGGGCGCGGTCACATCCGGCTTGAGCTGGAGCGACACGGGAGTCGGCCCGGCCGACGAGAAATCGGCGATGTGATCCTGGCGCGTCCCGTCGCCGTTGCCCATGGTCGACGCGGCGACCGTGATCGCGGCCGGCGCGTTTCCGGGAGAGCCGATCGTACCGAGCCCGCCGACGTCGTAATCGTTGTCGGCCGCGACGACCGGTACGACACCGGCGGCCGCGGCATTGTCGAGCGCGCGGACGACGATGTCGCGGCGCGGCACGACCTCGGGCTCGCCGATGGAGAGGTTGATCACATTCATCCCGTCCGCGACCGCCTGGTCGATCGCCTTGGCGATCTCCGGCGAGTTGCCGTCGAGGCCGTAGTCCCCCGTCGGCACGGTCAGGGCCTTGTAGTTGCCGAGGTATGCCTTCGGCGCGACGCCCGAGATGGGGGAGCCGCCCCCGGCTGCAGTAGGCGTGCCGTGGTCGCCCGCCGCGATCCCGGCGACGTGGGTTGCGTGGAAGGAGAAGAGTGGGTCGAACGGCCTGGCCGCGTACTTCCAGTGCGTAGAGGGCGATGGGAATGCGCGCGCGACGATGACCTTCGGCGTCGTGAAGGCGGTGTTCCCCTTCGGGAAGCCGGCCGGGTACGAAAAGCCGGACGGGTTGAAGTAGGGATGGGCCTGGTCGATGCCGTCGTCGACGAGTCCGATCTTGATGCCCTGCCCGGCGCTGGCGAGGTTCTTCCCCCAGAGCGCGGTCGCGCCGATCAAGTCCGGCCCCGGGTCCGCCGTCGTCGCGGAGCCCGAGGCGGGAGTGTCCGGGAGCGCGTGATACGTAACGGTCGGCCAGACCGTCGCCCCCGGGAGCGCGCGCAGACGCGCAAGCTCGGACGCGGGGAGGACGACCGAGACACCGTCGAGCGCCACGCTGTAGTGCCAGTTGACGCGGGCCGCCGGAATCGTGACGGCGAGTCGGGCCCTCAGCGTGCGCTGCGCTGTCGCCAGCGTGCGGAGATAGGAGACCGCGGCGGGCGCGCGCACGGCGAGTCCGTGGCTTCGTCTTGCGGTGGCAGCGAGCGTCCGATTGTGTGCGACCTCCACTGCGAGCGACGGCCGCGGCAGGGTAACGACGACCTCGACGAGCTTCCCAGAGCTGCTCGGGAGCGCCGCCGCGCTTCCACCCGCGAGCAGTGCGAGAGCGGCCGTGAGGGCGAGCGTGAGCGGGAGCAGCGAGCGGCGCAAGGGGCCCGCATAGTACGTGCGTTCGGGAGGGATCGGGCGCCCGGCTCGCGGCTACACTGTCGCTCCGCGCGGATGTGGCGGAATTGGTAGACGCGCACGGTTCAGGTCCGTGTGGGCTTCGGCTCGTGGAGGTTCAAGTCCTCTCATCCGCATAGTCAGATCAAGCCGTTTCGGATCAGCTGGCGGCTAGTAGACGCGCTCTACGACGAGGATGTTGTACGGCGAGCGATGCACCTCCGGCACCTTCTCCAGGAGGCTGACGCGCCACGGGCCGGATCCGTCGGAGAGATAGAGCTCCTGGCCTTCCGCCGGCTCTTTGTCGGGCACGTCATAGACGTACTCCCGCATGACCACGGGGCCATCTAACGATCCTTCGCGGACGGTCCAGGTGTACGGCGCCACGGCGCGGATTCTGGCAGGACTTGGGAGCGTTCTCGATCCTGTGGCGATCCAGCCGTAGAGTGCGCCTCAGTGGACCCGGGATCCAACGCCGAGCTCGACGCTGCACGCCGCGGGCTTCACGAGCTCTACCGCGGGCTCGCCGCGGCGCGACCGTTCAGCTGGAGCCGCATGGGCGATCAGATGGAGATCGCTCGCCTCGAGCGCCGGATCGCGAAGCTCGAGCGTGAGGCGGCTGATCAGTAGCGCGCTAGCCGGGGACTGCCGCGAGGTACAGCCCCTCCCACCCAGAAGACTGGGGGGCGCGCCGCCGCCGTCACCACGCGCTCACCCGGTTCGGTGCAGCAATGCGGCTAGCGTCTGCGAACCGCAGGTCGAGGCAGGCCCGGGTCGCAGAAATTGAACCGTCAGGGGGCCAAGGGAGAATCCTGACCCGCTCGCGCGCTTGCGGCGACGCGCGCCCGAGGAAACTCCGACCCCCTGACACAGAGAGGATCGGCGAACGAGCGCGATCCTTGAGCGCCCTTCGTCAGGTTCTTGCCTTGCCGCGCGAATCGAGCTTCGCCTCGAAGGCGCGGCGCAGCAGCTCGCCGTTCATGTCGCCCGTCCGGCGGGGAATCGGTTTCGGCTCCTGGCGGACGACGCTCACGATCTCGCCGCTTCGCTGGCCGTAGCTGCGAGCGTAGGCCTCCGACTCGCGAATCGGGGAGGCCTCGTCCCGCCGCCCACGACCGAAGAGCGAGAGGAACCACCGAAACACGCGACCAGCGTCGCAGAAAGCCGAGACGGCGCCTAATTCAGGCGAACTCGACGTCGGCGTCCGGGTAGAGGACGCGCCAGACGCGGAGATAGAGCTCGAGCTCGAGGTGCTGGGAGTCGGCGCCGGTCTCGTCGATGTCCACGCGATCCGGCGCGCTCACAACAGCACGCCGGCCGACGCTCGTCAGGAACGCCGCAAGCCGGTCGGTGTACGAGGGATCGCGCAGGAAGAGCTGCATGGGCCGCCGTCCGATCTTCGCCGCGCGGGCCGGTGCTCGGATACCCCCTGCCGGGGGATTTCTCGACGACTCAGGATGCCGCGAGGGCGGCGAGCACGTCGTCGGCGTGCGTTTCGGGGTTGACGTCGCGCATGACCTTCGCCACGGTCCCGTCGGGCGCGATGAGGAAGGTCGTCCGGCTCACGCCCCAGTACGTCCGGCCTTTGTAACGCTTCTCGCCCCACGTGCCGTAGCGCTCGGCAACCTCGTGTTCAGGGTCGGCGAGGAGCGTGAACGGCAGCTCGTACTTCTCCTTGAACTTGACGTGCTCCGCCGCTTTGTCGGGCGAGATGCCGAGCACCACGGCGCCCGCGCGCCCGAACTCGGCGTATGCGTCGCGGATCCCGCGGGCCTGTGTGGTACACCCCGGCGTGTCGTCCTTGGGGTAGAAGTAGAGGACGACCGGCTTGCCGCGGAAGTCGGAGAGGCTGACGCGCTCGCCGGCATCGGTCGTCGCGGTGAAGTCCGGTGCCGGCTCGCCCTCGGAGACCACGTTCGGAGCGTAGTCAGGGGCACAGAGTCTGAGTGGAGATAGCAACCGGCCGCAACCGGCCGCCCCGGGAGGAGGCGGCCGGCGTCGTCGGGAGACGACCTTGTGCGGGACCCCTCTGGAGACGTCCCTCGAGCTTGAGGTTTTCAAACTGCCAAGCAGTAAACGCTGCGGCGCGCGCAGCGGATACCGGTCCTCAGCTCAGGTGAAGCAAGTGCAGGTCCGGCAGCTCGCGGTAGCGCTCCTCGAGGTCGAAGCCGTAGCCGACATAGAGCTCGTCGGGGACGACGAAGCCGACGTAGCGCACGGGGAGGTCCTCGACGAGTCGCCGGTACGGCCGGTCGAGCAACGTCACGGCCGCGACGGACGCCGGGCCGCGTAGCTCGAACGTCCGGACGAGGTAGTTGAGCGTCAGGCCCGTGTCGACGACGTCCTCGACAATCAGCACGTCGCGACCGCGGACGTCGAGATCGAGGTCCTTGAGCACGCGGATCTGCTGGTGCCCGCCCATGACCGCGCTGCCGTAGCCGGCAAGCTCGACGAAGTCGATCGCATGGAGGATCGGGATGGCGCGGGACAGGTCGGCGGTGAAGACGAGGCTCGCCTTGAGCGACGCGACGAGCACCGGCTCTCGGTCGGCATAGTCGCCTGCGATCTCGGCTCCCAGCTCCCGGACGCGGACGGCGATCTCCGCTGAGGAGAGGTGGATCTCTCCGATTCGCTCGTCGCCCGGCACGTGGCCGGACTCAGCTGGCGAGGTCGAGGTGGAAATGCTGGGCGAGGCGCTCGAGATCGCGCCGGTAGAAGAGCTTGATCCGGACGTCGGGGTATCGCTCACGCAGCTTGCGGAGCTTCCGGTTCTTGCGGGTGACGAGCGATTGCTTCATGGCAGTGATCTCGACGTAGAGGTTCTGGTCGGGGAGATAGAAGTCGGGCGTGAAAGCCTCCTTCACGCGGCCGTCGCCGTCCTCCTCGAGCACGAACGTCCGAGGCTCGTATTCCCAGGCGACGTCGTAGTAGTCGAGCACCTTTGCGCACTCGAGCTCCGCGGGGCTCGCGAACCGCGGCGGCTCGGTACCGCGATACGCCCGAAAGACCGGGAGCTCAAGCTCCATCGCAAGCCACGGTACCGGCGCGGTCGGACGCCGAAACAATCCGCACAAAGGGCCTGGATCTGCTAAGCCCGGGGTGAGACGATCGCGGGGTCATGCCGTACGCGGACGTCGCCGGACTGAGCCTGTACTACGAGCGTGCCGGGAGCGGCGACTCGGAGCTGCTGTTCGTGCCCGGCTGGTGCTGCGACCGCACTGCCTTCCAACCGCAGTTCGACCACTTCGCGCGTGCTCACACCGTCACATCGATCGACGTGCGCGGTGTCGGACAGAGCGACGCGCCGGACGAGGGCTACTCGATCCCGAGGCTCGCCGACGACCTGGCAGCGTTCTGCGACGCCGTCGGCATCGAGCGGCCGGTCGTCGTGGGTCACAGCCTCGGCGGGATGATCGCGGTCGACCTCGGGGCGCGGTATCCGTCACTCGCGAGCGCGCTCGTCCTCTTCGATCCGGGACCGATCGACCCGCTGCCTGAGACGGTCGAATTCTTTCGCGGGTTCGCGGAGGAGCTCGAAGGCCCGAACGGGGAGGAGGCTCGCCGCGAGTACGTCCACGACATGGGCGCCCGAGACGACGAGCTCGCACGATGGATCGTCGAGCTCATGTGCGTCCCGCGCCAGGCCGTTGCGGCAGCAGTCATTCGCGGGGTCAGCGAGTGGAACGGCCGCGACCTCCTCGCGCGCTGCAAGATCCCGGTGCTGCTGCTCCGGGCCTGGCTCGGGTCGCAGACCGACGCGCTCCGCCTGCTCGAGATCAAGCCCGATCTGGAGGTCGGGATCACCGTTGGTGCTGGGCATTTCCACCATCTCGAGGTGCCCGAACAGGTGAACGCGATGATCGAGCGCTTCCTCGCAGTTTCGCTCTGATCCACCGACCATCTAGCCTTCCGCGCGATGTTCCGGATCGTGCAGCTGTCGGACTTGCACTGCGGGCAGCAGTTCTTCCTCCCGCAGCACCTCGAGCGCGCGATCGCGGAGGTGAACGAACTGGAGCCCGACGTCGTCGTGATCTCCGGCGACCTCACCTCGAACGGTTTCAAGGACGAGTACGCGCTCGCGCGCGACTATCTGAACGGCATCGAGTGCAAGTCGATGGTCGTGATTCCCGGGAACCACGACTCGCGCAACGTCGGCTACGTCCACTTCGAGGACCTGTTCGGCGACCGGAACTCGGTGCTCAATGTCGGTCGGGCGACGATCGTGGCGGTCGATTCGAGCGAGCCCGACCTCGACAACGGCCAGGTCGGCCGCGGCCGCTACCGCCTGATCGAGGAGGCCTTCGCGGGGGCGGCGGACCTAAAGGTGTTCGTCCTGCACCACCATCTGCTGCCGGTCCCGGGAACGGGCCGCGAGCGGAACATCGTCAACGACGCGGGCGACACGCTCGAGTGCCTCCAGCGCGCCGAGGTCGATCTCGTCCTCGCCGGTCACAAGCACGTCCCGTACGCGTGGCGGCTCGAGGATCTCTTCGTCGTCAACGCCGGCACGGTCTCGTCCTCGCGGCTGCGCGGCAAGGGCCGACCCTGTTACAACGTCGTCGAGGTCGAGGGGAAGCACGTGAGCGTCTGGCGCCGCTACCCGTTCCACGGGCAGGAGCGGATCATCCAGTTCTCGACCGACACGAAGACCTACGAGAAGTACACGGCCCGCATCGAGGACGAGGTGCGCTCGACATGAGCGAGCGTGCGATCGTCCTGATCGACGGCGAGCACTACGCGCCGGTCGTGCGAGATGCGCTCGAGGCGCTCCCATACGACGTCGTGGGCGCACTGCTCGTCGGCGGGACGGAGAAGCTGCGCGGTGAACCGGCCGGCGCCGGAGGCGCCGGGAACTCCCGCCGGGCGCCGGCGGCTTCGCCAGCGGCGCTTCCAGCAAAGGACTACGGCACTCCGCGTGTGGCTGCGCTCGACGCGGTCGAGGCGGATCTCGTGGTCGACCTCTCGGACGAGCCGGTGCTCGGGCCGCGGGAGCGGATGCTGTGGGCGTCGCGCGCGCTCGCTCTCGGCCTGCCGTACGTCGGCGCCGACTTTCGCTTCGATCCGCCGCCGTTCGATCCCGTCGAGACGCCGTCGATCGCTGTGATCGGTCTCGGCAAGCGGATCGGGAAGACCGCGGTGGCAGGGCACGTTGCGCGCGTCCTCGCCCGCGATCGCCGGGTCGTCGTCGTGGCGATGGGCCGCGGCGGGCCGAGGGAGCCGGAGCTCATCGAGGTGCCTCCGACGCTGGACGACCTGCTCGTGCTCTCCCGTTCCGGGAGGCACGCGGCTTCCGACCATTTCGAGGCGGCGGCGCTCGCCGGCGTGCCGGCGATCGGGTGCCGGAGGGCCGGGGGAGGGCTCGCGGGCGCTCCGTTCCGCTCGAACGTCCTCGCAGGCGCCCAGCTCGCCGCGCAACTCGACCCGGAGCTGCTGGTCTTCGACGGCAGCGGCGCCGCGTTGCCGCCCGTCGAGGTGGACGCGCGGATCCTCGTCGCAAACGGGGGTCACGACCCACGCGCCGGCCTCAATGCGTATCGCGTTCTCGTCTCGGATCTCGTTGTCGACACCGGCGGGGCGGACCGGGAGGCGATCCGCTCGATCTCGGACGTCCCGGTCGTCGCGGCCGAGCTTCGCCTGCGGCCGGCCGAGCCCCTCCGGGGCCGCCGCACCGCGGTGTTCACCACCGGCCCCGCGCCAACCGACCAGCTCGACGCAGAGATCGTCCACGTCTCGCGCAACCTCGCGCGGCGTGAGGCGCTGAGCGAGGAGCTCGAGCGCGTCGACGCGGAGGTCTACCTAGTCGAGCTCAAGGCGGCTGCGGTCGACGTGGTGGCGGAGGCAGCACTCGCGCGCGGAGCCGCGGTCGTCCTCGCGGCGAACGACGTCGTCTCGGACGAGCTCGACCAGCGCGTTCTCACCCTGGCAAAGCAGGCGGTTCGCGCATGAACGAGCCGCGCCGGATCATGCCTCTCCCGCTAGGGGGCGACGAGCTCGGGCTCCCGTACTCGCGCGGGCTGATGGCGCGCTCGCTCATGGCCGCCGGCGTGGCCGGTCACCGCGCATATGCGCTGGCCAGCCGCGTCCACGACGAGCTGCGCGAACGCGGCCAGGGCCGCATCGAGCTCGAGCGGCTCGAAGCGCTCGCCGTCGAGGTGCTCGGCGAGCAAGAGGGACGCGAGTCGATCCAGCGTCTGCGCCGTTTCCAGGAGCTCCGTGAGCTTGACCTGCCGATCATGGTCTTCATCGGCGGCGCGACCGGTACCGGCAAGTCGACGGTCGCGTCGGAGCTCGCGTATCGCTTCGGGATCACGCGCGTCACCTCGACCGACTTCGTGCGGCAGACGATGCGCGCGTTCTTCTCGAGTGACTTCATGCCCTCGATCCACCAGTCGAGCTTCGAGGCCGGAGACGCCTTTCCGGACGCTGAGGACCCGCTCGAGTTCGGCTTCCTGCAGCAGGCCAGGAACGTCCTCGTCGGCGTTCGCGCCTCGTCCGAGCGTGCGTTCGAGGAAGGTTGGTCGCTCGTGCTCGAGGGCGTCCACCTCGTTCCCGGAATGGTCGAGCTGCCGCGCCCGGATCTCGCTGTTTCGGTCTTCGTCGTGCTCTCGATCGACGACGAAGACGAGCACGTCCGTCACTTCAGCTTCCGCGACGAGGACTCGGAGCGGCCGGAGTCGCGCTACCTCGAGCGCTTCGCCGACATCCGCCGGCTGCAAGAGGTGATCGTGTCCCGCGCGCATCGCGCCGGAGTGCCGGTGATCGAGAACGAGGACGCAGACAAGGCGGCGCGGACGGTCGCCGATCTCGTACTCGACGCCGCCGAACAGAGTCGCACGGTCACGCGGTGAGCGAGAACGCCGAGTACGAAGCCGAGGAGGATCGGCCCTGTCAGTGCCAGGCGTACCTGCGCGCGACGGAGCGGGCGGCGCTCGTCTCGGCGCGCTGGCTCGGACGTGACGACGAGGCTGCGGCGGAGGAGGCTGCGGCGACCGGCATGCGCGCGACGCTCGACATCCTGCCGATCAGCGGCCGCGTCGTGTTCGGCTCGCTCGACGACTCAGGCGGCCTCACGCCGGGCGCGATCGTCGGCTCAGGAGGCGGGGAGGTCGACCTCGCGCTCGACCCGCTCGAGGGCCGCGGCGTCGTCGCGCGCGGCGGCAACGGCGCGATGTCGATGATCGCGGTCGGCGCCCCCGGCCGCTTCACCACCCTCCCCGACATCTACATGCGGAAGATGGCGGTCGGCCCGCGTGCCCGCGGCGCCATCGATCTCCTCCGTCCGGTCGGCGACAACGTCGAGGCGATTGCGGAGGCGTTCGGGCGGCGCGTGAACGACGTGACGACGATCGTCCTCGACCGCCCGCGCCACCACGACCTGATCGAGGAGATCCGCAACTCGGGCGCGCGGATCAAGCTCATTCAGGACGGCGACGTGACGGCCGCGATCTCTGCGGCGATTCGCGGCACGAATGACCACCTCGCGATCGGGATCGGCGGCACCCGCCAGGCGGTGCTCTCGGCCGCAGCGCTGCGCTGCCTCGGCGGCGAGCTGCAGGCGCAGTTCTGGCCGACGTCGCGCCGGGAGATCGACGAGCTGCGGGAGGCAGGTATCGAGGACTACGAGCGCGTCTTCGGCACCGAGGACCTCGCGCCGGGCGAGGTGATCGTCGCCGCCACCGGCGTCTCGAACGGAGACCTGCTGCGGGGCGTCCGTTTCCTCGCCGACAGCGCCCGTACGCATTCGCTCCTCATGTGCACGCGCTGCAACTGGGTGCGCTTCGTCGACGGTATCCACTTCTTCGCCCGGGAGCGGCGCGAGGAAGTGCGGCTGATCTAGATCGCAGGCCGAATCGTCGTTCCTTTCGGCACGAGCACGGCGTAGCATCGGCCGCAAACCGACTGGGGAGGGATGAGATGGCTGTATCCGTCGAGGGTCTTGCGTCGGCGGTGAAGGGACGCGTCGTCGAAGCCGGCGCGCCCGACTACGACGAGGCGCGGGCGCTCTACAACGGGATGATCGACAAGCGCCCGGCCGCAATCGCCTACTGCACCGACGAGGCGGACGTCGCCGCAGCCCTGCGCTACGGCGTCGAGAATGGTCTGCGGATCGCCGTGCGCGGCGGCGGCCACAACGGCGCCGGCCTCGGCTCGGTCGACGACGGGCTCGTGATCGACCTTTCGCAGATGAACGAAACCAGCGTCGACCCGGGCACCGCGATGGCACGCGCGGGCGGCGGAGTCCTGCTCAAGGATCTGATCGAGAACATGCACCAGCACGGGTTGACGATCCCCGTCGGGATCATCGGCACGACCGGCGTCGGCGGGCTCACGCTCGGCGGCGGAGTCGGGCACCTGAGCCGCGCGCTCGGCCTGACGATCGACAACCTCGTCGCGGCCACGGTCGTCCTCGCCGACGGCTCTGTCGTCCAGACCGACTCCGAGCGCGAGCCGGATCTCTTCTGGGCGATCCGCGGCGGCGGAGGGAACTTCGGCGTCGTCACGTCATTCTCGTTCCGGTGTCATCCGCTCACGAACGTCCTCGCAGGACCGGTGCTCTACGACCTCGACGACACGGCCGATGTCATGCGCTGGTACGACGGCTTCATCGCCTCCGCGCCGGACGAGCTCGGCGGCTGGTTCGCGTACCTGTCGGTGCCTCCCGGGCCGCCGTTTCCCGAGGAGCTGCACCTGCGCAAGGTCTGCGCTCTCGTCTGGACGCAGCCGGGTGAGGGGGAGAGTTCGGCGTTGCGCGAGGCCCGCGCGTACGGCAAGCCGTTGCTCGACGGCGTCGCGCCCATGCCGTTCCCTGTCTGGAACACGGCGTTCGACGCATTACTACCTCCGGGCGAGCAGTGGTACTGGCGCGGCGAGTTCTTCGACGAGATGAGCGAAGGGCTGATCGAGGCGAACCTCGAGTGGGCTCCGAAGGCACCGACGTGGAAATGCACGATGCACATGTACGCGATCGACGGCGTGGCGTCTCGCCCCGGCAACGACGAGACGGCCTGGGCGTACCGCGATGCGCGCTGGGCGCAGGTCATCGGCGGGATCGACCCGGATCCGGCCAATGCCGGGGCGATTACCGAGTGGGCGCGCGGCTACTCGGACGCGACGAGGCCGTATGCCATGTCGGGTGGCTACTCGAACTTCCAGATGGACGAGGAGCCGGATCGCGTTCGCGGCATGTACGGCGCGAACTACGACCGGCTCGCGCGCATCAAGGCGCAGTACGACCCGGACAATGTCTTCCGGGTCAACCAGAACATCCCACCTGCGGCCTAGCGCAGCGGTGACTCAGAAGCCGGGCGGCGGGCGGCGTCCCGCCGCCCGCTCCTGCTCGTCGTATCGCTTGCCGGCGCGCAGGAACCACCAGGAGAACCAGACCAGGCCTATCACCGGCCCGATCGCCGCGACGAGGAGGAGGACGCTCAGGCCCGTGTTGCCGACGCCGCCGAGCACAGGGCCATGGTACGCGCCCCAACGCCGGTCGCCTCTACACTGGCCGCATGGCGTCGCGCGACGAGGTGATGGAGGTCCTGCGCCAGGTCGAGGATCCCGAGCTCGGCATGGACATCGTCGACCTCGGCCTCCTCTACGAGGTCGAGGTGGACGACTCGACCGCCAAGGTCACGTACAGCCTCACGTCGATGGGCTGTCCGGCCGGACCGCTCATCGCGCAGGACATCGACAGCGCCATCCGGCAGGTAGAGGGCATTCAGGAAGTCGAGCTCGAGCTCACCTTCGACCCGCCCTGGACGCCGGACCGGATGTCCGACGACGCAAAGTTCATCCTCGGCTTCGGCTAGCGACTCCTACAAGGGCTGGTTCGGATGGACGAGCGGCAGGCTGCCGTTCCAGCCTGACGCGAGAACCTGCAGGCTCGTCGGCGGTGTGACGAGGTCGACGCGGCCGCTGAACCGTGGCCGACGCTCGGAGTAACCGCCCGGAGCCCAGCGCAGGAGCTCCGTACCGAGGACGAGCCATGGGTCGCGTTCGAGCTCGACGAATGCGCCGTCGGGGAGCTCGTCCAGCTCCGACTCGTGCAAGTGGCCACGTTCCGCATGCAGGCGGGCATCGAGCTCGTCGGCTCTCGGCGCGTCCGTGAGCGCGAGGAAGCTGCGGTAGTCCGCGTTCCGGCACTCGGCGCACGGCCGGTGGCCGGCAGCGAGCGCGGTCGCCTCGTCGAGGAAGAAGAGGCCTGTGTAGCGGTTCGGTGCCATCGGCCCGCCGGCCCGGTATCTGCCACGAAACTCCAGCCGGCAGGAGATCCACCGCTTGACCTGCCACTCCCGGCGGATGATCCCGCGCTCGTCGTGCAGGCGTCCACGATTGCCGTAGACGAGGCCGCGCTCGGGCGTTGCGATCAGCTCCCCCAGCGGCGTCACCCGGTTCTGGAGCGGCATCAGATCGTGAGGACGATCTTGCCGAGCTGCTCGCCCGCTTCGAGCCGCTCGTGCGCGGCGCGGATCTCCTCCAGCGGCAGTACCGAGTCGACGACCGGCAGAGCGCGGCCGCTCGCCACGAGCTCGTAGGCGCCGGCGAAGTCCTCGCCCGTTCCCATCGTGGAGCCCAGGATCGAGAGCTGCTTCCACCAGATCCGGTGCAGTGCGGCCGGCGGGTTGGGCCCGGACGTCGCGCCGCAGACGGCGATGCGGCCGCCCGGCGCCGCTACCTGGAGCGACGTCGCCCAGGTCGCCTCGCCGACGTTCTCGATCACGACGTCGATGCCGTGGCCGTCGGTCGCCTCCTGCACCGCCGCCTTCACGTCGCCGGTCGCGTGGTTGACAGTCGCGTCCGCGCCGAGCTCGCGCGCGCGCTCGAGCTTGGCGTCGCTGGAGGAGGTGGCGAGCACGCGCGCACCAAGCGCCTTCGCGATTGCGAGCGCCGCAGTCGAGACACCGCCGCCGATGCCCCACGCGAGCACCCACTCGCCTCCGCGAAGGCCGGCGCGCGTCACAAGCATCCGATAAGCGGTCTCGAACACGAGCGGGAAGGCCGCCGCCTGCTCGAAGCTCAGCTCCTCCGGAATCGGGTAGACGTTCGTCGCCGGAACAGCGATCAGCTCGGCGTTCGTTCCGTCGCCGTGCTCGCCGATCACGTGGATCCGGCCGCCGTCTGCCTCGATCCCGGGATTAAGGACGACTCGCTCGCCGGGGTCGAACCCGGTTACGCCGTCGCCGAGCGCCTCGACGACCCCGGCGCCGTCGGCGCCGAGGATGCGCGGCTTCGGCACGGACGGGAGTCCCTTACGGATCCAGACGTCGAGGTGGTTCAGCGCCGAGGCGTGCAGGCGGACGAGGACCTCGCCGCCCCCGGGCTCCGGGTCCGGTGCGTCCTCGAGCACGAGCACCTCGGGGCCGCCGTCTTCATGGATCCGAACCGCGCGCACCGCGGCAGACTATCCGTGTGACCGCAGAGGAACTCGAGGCTCTCGCAGGGGAGCTCGGGCTCGACGCGCTCGGCGCCACTCCGGCCGAGCCCTACGCCGAAACCGAGCGCCACATCCGCGAGCGGCGCGCGCGTGGGTTGTTCGCCGACATGCGCTTCACGATGGCGCGGCCCGAGGAGTCGTGCCACCCCGAGAGCCTCCTGCCCGACGCGCGCACTGTTGTCTCGGCGGCGCTCTGCTACTGGCTTCCCGAGCCGGCACGCCCGCCTGGCCACGGCCGGCTGCCGCGCTACACATGGTTCGACGCCTACGCGCAGCTGCGCGAGAAGCTCGACGTACTCGGCCGCAGGCTCGGCGGCGCCTATCGCGTCCTCGTCGACGCGAACCAGCACGTCGACCGCGAGGCCGCTGCGCGGAGCGGCGTCGGCTTCTACGGCAAGAACACGCTTCTGATCACGCGCCGGCACGGCTCCTGGGTCGTCCTCGGGACGCTCGTCACCGACGTCGAGCTCGAGCCCACGCCGCCGCTCGGCCTCGATTGCGGCGAATGCCGACTCTGCATCGACGCCTGCCCGACCGGAGCGCTCGACGAGCCGGGAACCCTCGACTCCACTCGCTGCCTCTCCTACTGGACGCAGGCGCCCGCGCCGCCGCCCGCCGAGTACCGAGCCGAGCTCGGCGCGCAGGTCTACGGCTGCGACATCTGCCAGGACGTCTGCCCGTGGAATCGCGGCGCCGAGAAGCGGCGCGCGGACGAGCCGCTGCCGGACGACGCGAACCCGCATGTGTCGCTCCTGGACTGGCTGCGCACCGACGCGGAAGAGCTGCGGAGCCGCTTCGCGCGGCTCTACGTCCCGAACAACGACGGTCGCCGACTCAGGCTCAATGCGCTGGTAGCGGCAGGCAACGTGGGTGGCGACGGCGAACGGGACGCCGTGTCTGCCTATCTGGACGATCCGGACGAGACGACACGCGAGCTGGCCGGCTGGGCGCTGAGGCGGCTGGAGGAACGGGATGCTTAGTCGCCCGGGGCGCTGGCTGGTGCTGTTGCGGGCGGTGCTCGTCGTCGTCGGTGCAATCGCGGTCGCGCTCACGGACTTCCCGCCCTCCTACGAGCCGTGGGCCTGGGCGGTCGTCGGCTTCTTCGCCGCGGTCACGGTCTTCTCGGGCGTGCTCTCGGCGGTCGAGCTCGCGCCGACAGCCCGCGTGCGCGCACGAATGGTGCTGCTCACGCTCGATGCGATCGCCGCGATCGGGTTCATCTCGGTCTTCTCGTTCGAGACCGGCGAGCCCTGGCGTGCCCTCTACCTGATCCCGATCGCGGCGGCCGCCCTGCGCTTCGGGCTCGTGGGGGGCCTGATCGGCGGCGTCGTGATGACCGGCGCCACGATCGTGATCGACGCGCTCGGCCCAGGGCTGCAGTGGAGAACCGGATTCGCCCGCGTCCTCGTCGGCGTACTGGCGGGACTCGTCATCGGCCGCCTGCGTGACACCCTCAATGCCGAGCGGAGCCGCGTCGAGCTGCGGGCCGCCGAGGCGGAGAGGCTGCGTGACGAGCTCGGCCACCGCGTCGACGTCCTCGAGACGGCGAACCGCTGCGCGCGGGCTTTGGGCTCGTCGCTCGAGCTCGACGAGGCGTTCGGCGCGTTCATTCGCGAGCTCCGTGGTCTCGTTCCCTTCGAGCGGACGGCGATCGTCCTCGTCGAAGGAAACACCGCGATGACGATGGCGACGGCCGGACGCGGTGCCGGTGACGTCTTTCCGCCCGGCAACAGCGACCCGATCGAGGGCTCGCTGCTCGAGCGCGTGCTCGAGGGCAAGATCGTCGTGCGGCGCGACCTCACCGAGCGGGACTCTCCCGCCGACGAACCGCTCCTCGCACTCGGCCTGCGCAGCGAGCTCGTGACGCCGCTGCTGCTCGGCGCCCGCCCGATCGGGATGCTGAGCCTCTCGCGCGACCGCCCCGACGCGTTCAGCGAGGACGAGGTGGAGCTCGTCTCCCTGCTCGGCCGCCTGGTCGCGACCGCGGTGCAGAACATCCGCGCGTACGAGGCCGAGCGCAGGCGTGTCGAGGAGCTGGCCCGCCTCTCGCAGCTCCGCGCCGACTTCGTCTCGCTCGTCTCTCACGAGCTTCGGAGCCCCATGGCTGCCGTGATCGGCGCGGCGCGGACGCTGCAGGACCGCTGGCGGATGCTCACGGCGGCACAGCGTGAATCGTTCCTCGCGCTCATCGGCGACGAGACGTCACGCCTCGCGGACCTGGTGGGCGACGTCCTCGACACGTCGCGGATCGAGGCGGGGACGTTCAGCTACCGCTTCGAGGAGGTCGACCTCGGCCGCGTGGTCGACGAGGCGGTCGAGACGGCGGCGCTCGCGCAGCAGGAGGTGCCGGTCCTCGCTTCCGTCCGCGGCGCGCTTCCGGCGATCCGCGGCGACCGTGCACGGCTCCGCCAGGTGCTCGGCAACCTGATCGAGAATGCGGTGAAGTACTCCCCGGAGGGCGGGGAGGTGCGCGTCTCGGCCGCGGCGGCGAACGGCGCGGTGCAGATCGCGGTGCGGGACGCAGGCCCGGGGATCCCGAGCGAGCAGCAGGAGAGAATCTTCGAGAAGTTCGGTCGCGCCGACGTCGAAGGCGGCTCCAAGCCGGGGACGGGGCTCGGCCTCTTCATCGCCCGCTCGATCGCAGAGGCGCACGGTGGCTCGCTCGACGTCACCTCCGGCGCCGACGCGGGCTCGACCTTCACGCTCACGCTGCCGGTCGCGCGGTAGAACGCAGGGCGCGGGGGACGGTCGTTACTCAGCCGGCCGGCGCCGGAACGCCGCCGAGCACACGTGAATCGCGCGCACGCAGCCGCGCGTACCCGGGCTTGATCGCCTCGTTGATGATCTCGAGCCGCTCGTCGAAGGGGGCGAAGGCGCTCTTCATTGCGTTCGTGGTCAGCCACTCCATGTCATCGATCCCGAGCCCGAACGCCTCGGTGAGCGCCTGGAACTCCGAGCTCATGGTCACGGCGCTCATCAGCCGATTGTCGGTGTTGACGGTGACCCGGTAGCGGAGGCGGCGCAGGAGGTCGATCGGATGCTCCTCGATCGACGCTGCCGCTCCCGTCTGCACGTTGCACGTCGGGCACATCTCGAGCGGCACGCGCCGGTCACGCACCAGCGCGGCGAGGCGTCCGAGCTCGATCGAGCCGTTCGGCCGTACCGTGATGTCGTCGACGATCCGGACGCCGTGTCCCAGCCGCTCGGCGCCGCACCACTGGAGCGCCTCCCAGATCGACGGCAGCCCGAAGCTCTCGCCGGCGTGGATCGTGAGGTGGAAGTTCTCGCGCTGGATCAGCTGGAAAGCGTCGAGGTGTCGCGTGGGCGGGAAGCCGGCCTCGGGGCCGGCGATGTCGAAGCCGACGACGCCCTCGTCGCGGTGCCGCACTGCGAGCTCCGCGGCCTCGACCGAGCGGGCCGCTTGGCGCATGGCAGACACGAGCAGCTTCATCGCGATTCTCTGCCCCCGCATCCGCCCACGGCGCTCTCCCTCCCGGAAACCCTCGAGGATCGCCGTGACGACCTCGTCGAGTGTCAAGCCGGCCTCGGTGGAGAGCTCCGGAGCGTACCGCACCTCGGCGTAGACGACGTTGTCGGCTGCGAGATCCTCAGCGCACTCGGCTGCCACCCGCTCGACGGCGTCGCGCGTCTGTAGAAGGGCGATCGTGTGCCGGAAGCCATCCAGATAGAGCTCGAGGCTCTTGCGATCGGCACCTCGCAGGAACCAGCGGACGAGCTCCGTGGGGTCGTCCGTCGGCAACTCGCGGTATCCGACTTCGGCGGCCAGTTCGATGACCGTCTGCGGCCGCAGCCCTCCGTCAAGGTGGTCGTGCAGGACCGCCTTCGGCGCTTCTTGGATCGTCTCGAGCTTGAGCACTGCCCTCTCCGGCGATCCTACTGCGCCAACAATGCGTCGCTGGTCCTCCGGCGCAAAGCGGTGTCGGGTCTACGCGCGCGCGCGCATGCGCTCGACGCCGAGCTCCTTCGCCAGCGCCTTTGCGCGCGCGGCGATCGTATGCCGCAGCTCGTCCGGCGCGAGCAGGACGGCCTCGCCGCGGAGCGAGAGGACCTCGCTCTCGAGCCATTCGTCGCTACCGACCGGCAGGTCGCGGACGGCACTCCCGTCGGCGAGCGGACGCGCGCCGCGCTCGATCGCCCAGCGGGCGATCTCCTTGTCGTAGAGCACTTTCCGGGTACGCGCATCGCGGAGGCGCGTCGGCTCGAATCCCTCGCGCGCCTCGAACCGCTCGCGCGTCAGCTTTGCGCTCCGCATGCGGTCGAGTCGGAACGAGCGGGCGCCGTCGCTCGTGCGGTCCCACGTGTGGACGTACCAGTTCGGCAACTGCCGCTCGAGCGAGTACGGCTCGACCAGCCGCGTCGAGGGCTCTGCGTCCACCTCCTTCTGGTACTCGATCTCCACGAGCTTGCGCTCGCGCATGCCGCGCGCGAGCCTCGACACCAGGTCGACCTCCTCGGTCCCGCCTTGCGGCTCGGGTGTTCTGGCTAGCTCGAATTGGCCGAACGTCTCCTCGAGCTTCTTGCGGACGCGCGAGAGCGGCGTGTGCGCATCGGCGGCGATCATGGGGCCTACGTACTCGAGCGCGAGCCGGATCGCGCGCGCCTCGAGCGGCGTCAGGCGCGGCGCCGCGCGGAACGTGTCGCCCCACAGCTCCTTGTCGACGTGCACCGAGCCGTTCTGCAGCTCGGCGTAGATCGTGTAGCAGCCGCCGCCGAAGTTGACGAGATTGAGGAGGGACAGGTGCTCTTCGAGCTCGTCCGCCGGAATGGAAGGGAAGCGCTCGAGGAGCTCCGTCGCCGGGATCTCGGCCTCGCGCTCCTCGCCGCAGGCCGCAAGCAGATAGGCGAGCAGCGCCTGCAGGACCGCGAACCGCTCGGGTGCCACCGGCCCGGCAGGACGCTCGACAACCCCGTCGCCGCTCGCCGCCGGCTTCTCGCGGGCCGGCTCCGGCGCCCCGCCCTCGTGCCGTTCTCGCACGCGCCGCAGCGCCTGCGCGACGTCGCGCTTGAGCTCGGCCGGCTCGAGCGGCACCGCACGGCCGTTCTGGCGCAGCACCCAGGACGCGAGCTGGGAGATGGAGGAGTAGTCGGTGACGAAGACGCCGTCTTCCAGCCGTCCGGTCGAGCCGTACGCACGGCGCACCCACCACGCCGTGTCGCCGAGCACCTCGATGCGGGCTGTGCCGACCACGTCTCCGATCTGCCACGGCGGCCTGCCACGATAGAGGTCGACGTCGAAGTCCACGGGCGCGCGGAAGTCACGCTCGCGCCGCGTTGCGAACTTGATGTCGCCGCGGATGCGCGAGACCCGGAACGTGCGGATGTCCTTGCGATCGAGGTCGTGGCCCACCACGTACCAGAGCCCGTTGTCGTTCAGGAGGGCGTAGGGGTTGAGCGTCCGCTCGCTCTCCTTGTCCCGCGAGATCGACCAGTAGTCGAAGCGCGCCGTCCGCTGCTTCGAGATCGCGTTCTCGAGTTTGGCCAGCCGGCCCGGCGTTTCGGGCGAGTAGTCCGGATCGAGCACCTCCACGCGGCTCGCCGTGTCGGTCGGCGCCTCGCTGAAGCCGGGCCGGCCGAGCGCGAGGTTCTGGAGTGCGAGCCGGAGCGGCTCGGCGTAGGCGAATTTTCCCTCGAGGAGGTAGAAGGCGGTCTGCAGTGCCGCGAGCTCCTCGTCCTCGAGCTCGAGCTGGGGGAGGAAGTACTGCTCCGAGCGGAGCGTGTAGAGCTCCTCGCCGGTGAACTCGTCGCGTTGCGACTGCAACGGGACGCCGAGCGACAACAGCTCTGCGCGGTCCGAATAGAAGCGCCGCGCGAAAGCCTCGTCCGACATCTCGGAGTAGCCCTCGACGTTCGACTTCACGTCGCGCGCGGTGATCGCCCGCCGCTCGGCCATCAGGAAGGCGACGAGCGAGAGCTGCCGGATCAGCTTGTCGGTGTCGTGAGACAACGTCGAGGAGCCTATCGGCTCCTCGACGGGGGAAAGGAACTCCGCGTCCGGGAGAGCGGGGTCTCCCGGACGCTCCGTGCTGAAAGGCTTTCCTCGCCTCGTCGTGCGCGAGCTGGTTGACGTCGGCGCGGCCGTAAGCCGGGCTTCGCCCTGTCTTACGTCCGCGCTGCGCTCCTCGGCATGCGACGCACGGAAGTGCCCAGGCCGGAGCGTAAGGCAGGCCGCAGGCCGGCTTACGCAGAGGCTGACAAGGCGCGCAGCCGGTCCCGCGCCGCAGGTGCGCGACCGACCGCGCCACGAAGGTGGCGTTCCGACGAGCGAGGTGCAGGAAAGCCTTCAGCGCGGAGCGCGCGCGAGACCGCGCTCTTGCGCGTGCGGAGTTCCGTTCATCCGGGACGCGGCCGTCAGGCCGCTGCGCGAGTCTCGAGATGCTGGTGCGACGGGCAGTAGTCGCGCTCGGGCAGCGGCGTGCGCTGGCACGGCTTGCCCTTGCGCGTCGTCGCCCGGCAGCGGGCGATTCCGCCGTCGAGCAAACCGGACTCGATCTGCTCCTGGATGAAGTCGACTGCCGCCCTCACGCCCTGTTCCACCGCCCACGCAACCTGCGCCTGCGCGGTGATTGGGAAGTAGCGCCGGATGTCCTGGAACAGCGCGCGCTCGGGCTTCGCGAAGTAGAGGGGATCGCTCGCCAGCCGCTCCATCGTCTGCTCGCACGCCTCGAGAACGGCGCGGCGCGATTCCAGCTGAGTCTCTCGGTCGGAGTACGGATCGATCTGGTCCTTCACGGACTTGTAAATGGCCCGTGAGTATTGATACATGCATTGCTGCAACTGGGCAGTTCTCTCTTCGATCACGTCAGTCTCCGTCTCCTCCCGCAGACCCCACAAGGCCTTATCTGAAGCCGATTTCCGACGGGCTCCCCTTGTGCCCGGGATTCGATCCTACATCGTAGCTGCGCTGTCACAAAGTCGCCGATTTCGTTGTCGGGTCAGCAAACGCAACCGCCCTACCCCGATCACATCGTTCGTGTCCCCGCGTGGGGGCAACCGGAAACGTCAGGGCTGCGTCAAGCCTGGAGGACCACGAGCCGCTCTTCGGTCATCTCGCGGATCGTGTAGGCCGGGCCTTCCCGCGTGTTGCCGGACCCCTTGAGGCCGCCGTACGGCATCTGGTCGGCGCGGAAGGTCGGCGCCTCGTTGACGGTGACGCCGCCGAACTCGAGCGCCTCGGCCGCCGCGAGCGCCGTCGCGAGCGAGCCGGTGAAGATTCCCGCCTGGAGCCCGTACTCGGTTCCGTTGGCACGGGCGTAGGCGTCCTCTAGCGCGTCGACTGCGTTGACGACGCAGACGGGGCCGAAGACCTCGTCGCAGACGACGCGGGTGTTCTCGGGCGCCTCGCCGAGCACGAGCGGGCCGAGCGGGTCTGCTTCGGTAGCACCCGCAAGGAGTTTCGCGCCCGCGGCCTCGGCCTCCTCGACCCACTCCGCGATCCGCGTTCGCGAGCCCGCGTCGATCACGGGCCCGACGTCCGTCGCCTCCTCCGCCGGGTCGCCGACGACCAGCGCCTCGACTTTCGGCAGGAAGCGCCCGAGGAAGCCGTCGAGCGCGGGCCGCTCGACGTAGATCCGCTGCACCGAGATGCAGCTCTGGCCGGCGAAGGAGAACGCGTTCGCCGCAAGCTTCGTGGCGGCGAGGTCGAGGTCGGCGTCGGCGGCCACTACGACGGGCGTCGAGTTGCCGAGCTCCAGCCGGACGCGCTTCTTCGCCGCACGCTCGGCGATGCCCCAGCCGACGCCGCTCGAGCCGGTGAACGTGATCATCCGGACCCGCTCGTCGCTCACGAGCACGTCGCCGATCTCACCAGAGGGGCCGACGAGCACGTTGAGCCAGCCGGCAGGGAGGCCTGCTTCCTGCTCGAGCTCGGCGAGCAAGAGCGCCGAGAGAGGCGTCTGGCTTGCCGGCTTCAGGACGACCGGGCAGCCCGCCGCGAGCGCGGGCGCCAGTTTGTGCGCGACGAGATTGCAGGGAAAGTTGAAGGGCGAGATCGCGCCGATGACTCCGATCGGACGGCGCAGCGTGAACGCGATCTTGCCCGCGCCGGCCTCCGACGCCTCCATCGGGATGACGTCGCCTGCGAGCTTCCTCGCCTCGACCGCGGCGAACGTGTAGGTCGAGACCGCCCGCGAGGCTTCGACGCGTGCGGTGCGGATCGGCTTGCCGGCTTCGGCGCAGATGGTGCGGGCCATCTCCTCGTGCCGCTCGCGCAGGAGGTCCGCGACGCGGTCGAGGATCGCCGCGCGCTCGTGCGCCGGCAGTGGGGACTCGAGGGCGCGCCCGGCGGCATCGACCGCGCGGGAGGCCTCGCCGGCGCCGGCCTTCGCGATCCGGCCTACGACATCGCCGGAGTACGGCGACCGCACCTCGACGGACTCGCCGGTCTCGATCCAGTCGCCGTCGAGGAGAAGCTTGTGCGTGTCGGTGGTCGTCGCCATAGGATCGGCCGGTGCTCAGCTGTGACGATATCGGCATCCACCTGACGTGCGAGCTCGTGGTCGCCGGCGCGACCTGGCCATGCCTCTCCCACACGATCGAGCATCCGGACGGGCTCGTCCTCGTCGACACCGGGATGATCGAGTCGACCCCCGAGCTCGACGAGCTCTTTCAGCCGACCGTTCATCCGCTGCCGGACGAGGTCGTCGGGCGGGTCGCGCACGTGATCATCACGCACATGCACTTCGACCATCACGGCGCCAACCGGCGTTTTCCCGGCATCCCGATCCATGTGCAGCGGATCGAGCTCGAGGACGCGCGGACTTTAGCCGACTACACGATCCGCGAGTGGATCGACTTCCCGGGTGCGACCTACGTCGAGCACGACGGCGAGGCGGAGATCCTCCCCGGCATCCGGATCGTGCCGGCGCCCGGAGAGACGCGCGGCCATCAGATCGTCGTGGTCGAGACCGGCGAGGGGCCGGTTGTGCTCGGCGGCGACGTCGGCCACTCCTTCAAGGAGCTCGGCCTCGCCGACACACCCGGCAAGCGGCTCGTTCTCGAGCTCGCTGCGCCGACGTACCTCGCGCACGTCCGCGAGCCGCACGTGCCTCACCCGAACTAGCCCGAGCCCTACAGGTCCGGAATGCGCGAAGTGACTGCTGCCAGCACCTTGTCTTTGATGGATGGGACGTCGCGCATCAGCGTCCGGAAGCCCGACGCGGTAATGACCAGCACCCGAGAAGGCCCTCGCGTCCTCACTGTCGCGGTCCGAGGCTTGCCCGAGACGAGGGCGATCTCTCCGACGAAGTCGCCGGGGCGAAGTTCGTTCACGACGCGCACCCCGCGGACGACGTCGGCCTCGCCCTCGACGAGAATGATGAACTCGAAGCCGCTGGCGCCTTCCCGAGTCAGATCACGCGCGCTCGGCAGGTCGAGCTCGTCCGCAAGCATTGCGATCTGAGCGAGCTCGCGCTGCGAGCAGCGTTCGAACAGCGGAACCCGCTTCAGCAGCTCGATCTTCGCGTTCTTGCGCAGCATCGACCGAGGTACAGTCTCTTGCATGGCGCAGTCCCGCGCAATGATCGTCGATTCCGTTCGTAGTCCGATCGGAAAGAAGAACGGCATCCTTTCGCATATCCGCGGCGACGAGCTCTCAGCTCAGGTCGTGAACGCGCTCGTCGGCCGGAACGGCGTCGACCCCTCCGAGATCGAGGACGTGCAGTGGGGCTGTGTGACTCAGGTGGACGAGCAGGCCTGGAACATCGGCCGCAACGTCGCGCTCACCGCGGGCTGGCCGGTCTCGGTCGCGGGCACGACGGTCGACCGGCAGTGCGGCTCCTCGATGCAGACGAACTTCAACGCCGCCGCGGCCGTCTGGTCGGGCCAGCTCGACCTCGTCGTCGCCGGCGGCGTCGAGATGATGTCGCGCGTCCCGATGGGGTCCAACAACGGCTCGATGTCGCCGCTCGTGTGGGAGCGCCACGAGATCGTGATGCAGGGGATCTCGGCCGAAGAGATCGCGAAGCAGTGGGGCCTGACGCGCGAGACGCTCGACCGGATCTCGTTCGAGTCGCATATGCGCGCCGCGCGTGCGATCGACGAAGGGCGCTTCGAGCGGGAAATCGTCCCGATCGAGCTCGACGTGCCGCTGCCCGATTCCGGCTCGACGCTCGTGCGGACGCGCTTCGCGGTGGACGAGGCCGTGCGACGCGAGACGACGCTCGAGAAGATGGCGGCTCTCCAGCCCGCGTTCATCCCGGAGGGAGTCGTGACGGCCGCGAACTCCTCCCAGATCGTCGACGGCTCGGCGGCGGTGCTCGTCGCGTCCGAGGCGAAGGTGTCCGAGCTCGGGTTGGAGCCGCGTGCGCGCTTCGTGTCCTTCGGTGTCGTGGGAGTCGATCCGCATCTGATGCTGCACGGCAATCCGGAGGCGTCGGCAAAGGCACTCACGAAAGCGGGCCTGACGTGGGACGACATCGACGTGATCGAGGTCAACGAGGCGTTCGCCTCGGTCGTGGCCCAGTTCCTCGCGGACACGGGTCTGCAGGAGCGCTACGAAGCCGGCGACGTGAACCCGAACGGCGGCGGCATCTCGCTCGGCCACCCGCTCGGCGCAACGGGCGCGCGGATCACGGCGACGCTCGTCTCGGAACTCGAGCGGCGCGACGCGCGCTACGGGCTCGCGACGATGTGCATCGGCTTCGGCCAGGCGATTGCGGCCGTGATCGAGCGCGTCTAACCTGCAGCGGCGTCTTGCGCGTCGTCTCTCAGTCGGGGACCCATGCTCAGTCGTTCCGCGCGAGCCAATCGCCGACGACCTGCATGTAGCGCTCCCGCTCCTCGACGTGCGGCATGTGGGACGACTCCTCGAAGCAGACCCACTCCGAGCCGCGTATCCCGTCGCGCAGCGTCTCCTGGAGCGCCGGTGTCGCCTCGTCGTGGCGGCCCGAGACGAGCAGCGTCGGCACGTCGATCTCCCCGAGCCGACCCTTCGACTGCCAGTCGCGGATCGAGCCGATGACGTGGAACTCGCTCGGGCCGTTCATGGTGTGGTAGACGGTCGGGTCGCGCTCGATCCAGGCGAACGCCTCGACAACCTCCTCCGGCCACGGGTCGAGCCGGCAGAGGTGGCGGCGGTAGAAGACCTCGCAGGCCACCGCGTACTCGGGGGCGTCCGTCGTCCCGGCCTCCTCGTGCCGGCGCAACGTCGCCTCGACGTCGGGCGGAAGGAGCGCACGCAATCGGTTCGCTTCCGCAACGAAATCGGGGAACGACGCGGCCGTGTCAGCGAGGACCAGCGCTCGCAGCCCGAGCGGCTGCGTGAGTGCGTACTCCTGGCCCAGGAACCCGCCCCACGACTGGCCGAGGACGTGATGGCGGTCCGCGATCCCGAGCGCGTCGACGAGGTTGTGCAGCTCGCGGACGAAGAGCTCGGGCGTCCAGAATTCGGCACCGCGGTCCGGGTAGTGCGTGCTGCGGCCGTTGCCGAGCTGCTCGTAGTGGACGACCGCACGCTCGGCGCCGAGATCTGCGAGCGAAAGGAGGTAGTCGTGCGTCGCGCCGGGACCGCCGTGGAGGACGACGAGCGGTGCGGGCGCAGCGGCGTCGCGGGGCTGCAACTCGCCCGTCACGCGGTACCAGGTCTGCGCGTCCTCGCCGGCGAGCAAGTAGGGAATGGTGCCTTCGCGGACGTCCATGTGCACGACTCTACGCCGGAGGCAACCGGCCGGGTCTAGCGTTCCCACGTTGTCCACATTTCCACGGATTCCACACCCGCTTGCGCCGGCGCGAACGAGGGTGGACAGTGGTGAGACACTGGCACCGGCGACACACAGCCGACGCAGGGAGCGGGCACTTTCGGAGGCCGAGGCGTACGCGCGCTGTCACGGCCACAGACCCTTGTGTCCTGTGCGCGTGACGGTCGGTCCGACCACGGACGATTCAGTCCAGGCAGCGCTCAAGCGCGTGCTGCACGAGCTCCGCCTCTAGCCCGTCGTTAGGCTCCGGCGCGTGAAGATCGGAGTCGTCGGCCTCGGGACGATGGGCGCGGGCATTGCGCAGCTCGCGGTCGAGGCAGGCCTCGAGACGGTCGGGCTCGAGGTGACCGACGAGCTCGGGGGGAAGGCGCGCGGTCGCATCGAGCACTTCCTCTCTCGCAAGGTCGAGAAGGGACAGATCGACTCGTTCGACATCGGGCTGCTGAGCCTGACCACCGAGGTCTCGGCGTTCGCGGACTGCGACGTCGTGATCGAGGCGATCGTCGAGGAGCTCGGGCCGAAGCGGGAGCTGTTCGCAGAGCTCGAGCGCGTTTGCCGGCCAGAAGCAGTCCTCGCGACGAACACGTCCGCGCTCTCCGTCACCGAGATCGCAGGTGCGACCTCGACTCCCGACCGCGTGGTCGGGATGCACTTCTTCAACCCTGCACCGCTCATGCCACTCGTGGAGATCGTCCGCGCCGAGCGCACCTCCGACGAGGCGTTCGCTGCGGCGTACGCACTCGGCGAGCGGCTCGGCAAGCATCCCATCCGCTGTCACGACACCCCGGGCTTCGTCGTGAACCGGATCCTGATCCCGCTCCTGAACGACTGCGTCCGCGTGCTCGACGAGGCGCGGGTGACACCGGCCGACCTCGATGCGGGCATGAAGCACGGCGCCGGCTGGCCGATGGGTCCGTGCGAGCTCGTCGACCTGGTCGGGATCGACGTGCACGTGCACGCGAGCGAGGCGCTCTGGGAGAAGCTGCGAGAACCGCGGATGGCGCCGCCGGCGCGCCTCGTCGCGATGGCCAACGCCGGGCTCCTCGGCCGCAAGAGTGGCCGCGGCTTCTACACCTACGACAGCTAGACCGCGACCCGCCCCGGCTGCTCGACGAGCAGCTCGAGGCGAAGTGCCTGAAGGACCGCCGCCGACGCTTGAGAGAGCAGCTGGGCGGACGCCTCCTCCGAAGCTCCGCTCGCGTGCAGCGCCTCTGCCAGCGCCTCGACGCGCGCCGCGAGCCCGTCGGCGCGTCGCTGAAGGCGGTCGTCTGTCATGACAACGGAGCTTCACCGAGTTGTCGGACGTTCCTGCCGTGCGTACCCTGGGGGCTCGATGCGGCGGTTTCTGCTCAGTTGCGCGATTCTCGCGGTGCTCGCGGTCGCGGCTGCGGCGGCCGCCCGTGCGTCCGCGCCGCCCAGGCCCGGCTACCTGGTCATCCGCAAGGCCTTCAGCGACGGCGGCGTCAACGGGAGTCCCGTCGTCACCGTTGTCGTCCGCGGCTTCGTGCTCGGCCGCATCTCGCAGGAGGCTGAGGTCGAGATCTATCACCTCCCCTCGGCGTCCGGTCAGGGTGAGCCGCTGGTGAAGGGGGCAGACGTTTCCCATACTCACGTCCGCTGGCACGACTTGCCCGGCACGAAGTACAGCGGCAGCAACTTTCGCTTCCGCGCCACGGGAGGGTTCTATCGAGTGGTCGTGCGCGGGTCGGGCGTGTACGTCTTTGCCGGAGGACGCGGCAAGGTCTGGCTCCGGGGCTCCTCGGTCAACCCGCACGCCGACGGGACGTACTCGGTCGACGGCCGTGCCTTCCGCTCGATGCCGACGCAGCTGCTGGAGCGACAGATGGGCCGAGGCTGATGCCGGAGAACACGGAGACGATCCTCGTCGTGGAGGACGAACAGGCGATCGCGTCGTTCGTCGCGGTCTACCTCCGCAAGGACGGCTTCACCGTGCGGATGACCGCAAGCGGCCGCGAGGCGTTGGCCATCGTCGGCGTCGACGCTCCCGCGCTCGTCATCCTCGACCTGATGCTGCCCGACCTCGACGGGATCGAGGTCTGCCGGCGGATTCGCGAGTCGAGCACGCTGCCCGTGCTGATGCTGACGGCGCGCGACGACGACCTCGACAAGATCGCGGGCCTCGAAGTCGGGGCCGACGACTACCTCACGAAGCCCTTCAACCCGCGTGAGCTCGTGGCGAGGGTGCGGGCCATCCTCCGCCGCAGCGCCGGGAAGACGAGGCCCGGCGGCGGCGTGCTCCGTCACGGCGAGCTCGTGCTCGACGCGGGGCGGCGGGAGTGCCACGTCGGAGAGGAGGAGATCCGGCTGGCGCCAAAGGAGTTCGACCTCCTCTGGGAGCTCCTCGATCACAAGGGCCTCGTGCTCACGCGCGACCAGCTGCTGGAGCGGGTCTGGGGCTACACCTTCGCGGGCGACACCCGCACCGTCGACGTCCACGTGCGCCAGCTGAGGCGAAAGCTCGGCGATGCCGCGCCGATCGTCACCGTGTGGGGGATCGGCTACAAGGCCGCCCCCGCGCCCGCCGTCGCCGAGTAGGCCGTCCCGTGTTCAGATCACTGCGCTTCCGGCTGCCGGCGCTGTTCCTGCTCGGCATCGTGCTCGCCGCCGTGGTGGCGACGCTCATCGCCGTCCGCTTTTTCCAGAGCAACACGCGCACGCACGCGGCCTCGGAGCTGCGGCACGATGCCGCCGGGATCGTCCAGCTCTACGAGCAGCGGGCCGGTGTCGGCTACGTCTCGGTCGCCAGCCTCCAGGCCGCACTCGGCGGCAACGAGGTCTTCTGGGTTCCCGCGGTTCCGGGGGGCAGGTTGCTCGCCGGACCTCTGCCGGAGCTTCCGAGCAGCGTTCTGCCCCCCGCCGCCGACGAGGAGGGCAAGCCGCCGGCTTTCGACTTCCATGACCGTGGGACGACCTATCTCGGCGTCGCTCAACCCGTCACGCTCGGGCCTGTCCAGGCGGGGTCGCTCGTCGTCGCGGAGCCCGAATCCGCGCTGCGCGCACGCTGGCTGCAGCTCTTCTGGGAGCTCGCGCTCGCGTTCGGGATCGGGATTCCCGTCGCCGGCGTGCTCGTCGTCTACTTCTCGCGCCGGATTGCCCGGCCGCTCGAGATGCTCGCCACCGCTGCCGACGAGGTCGCCGCGGGGCGCTACGACGTCACCGTGCCTGAGCGCACCTGGGGCAGCGAGGTCGAGCGGCTCGCCGCTCGCTTCCACGAGATGGCCGCGAGGCTGTCGGAGTCGGAACAGCTCTCCCGGAACTTCCTCATGTCCGTGTCGCACGAGCTGCGCACGCCGTTGACCGCGATCCGCGGCCACGTGGCCGCGCTGCGAGAGGGGGTGCTCGACGACGAGGCGGCGCAGCGCCGGTCGCTGGAGGTGATCTCGGAGGAAGCGTTGCGGCTCGAGCGGCTGGTGGGTGACGTCCTCGACCTGGCCAAGCTCGACGCGCGTCGGTTCGCGCTCCTGCGCGAGGAGGTCGACATGCGAGCCCTCTGCGAACGCGCCTACGCGACCTTCGCCGAGGAGGCGCGGGCCCGCGGCATCGAGTACGACCTGGCGCTCGGAGAGGGAGCCGTGCTCATCACCGACGGCGACCGGGTGCTGCAGATCGTCACGAACCTGATCGCGAACGCGCTCCACTGGACACCCGCGGGGGGGCGTGTCGACCTCGGGCTCACCACCCAGAACGGAGAGGTGACGGTGGCGGTCGCCGATACCGGCCCCGGAGTCGACCCGCAGGAGGAGGAGCGGATCTTCCGCCCGTTCATGTCCGGCGACGGCGCCGGCACGGGCCTCGGCCTGACGATCGCGCGCGAGCTCGCCCTTGCGCTCGGTGGCCGGCTCGAGCTGCACAGTGAGCCCGGCCGCGGGAGCCGCTTCGTCCTCGTGCTACCGGTGCGGACGCCTCAGCCGGCCGCTTGACGCTCGTCGAGGCGGTAGACGACGGCGCCGTCGCGTGTCAGTCCCTCCTCGAGCTTCGCCAGCCGCTCCTCGACGCTCCGCCAGCCCGAAGCGATGAGATCGACGAGCAGGGCGAGGTCGTCGACGCGCGCGTGCCGCTCGGCGAGGATGTCTCCCTCGATCCGCTCGAGTCGGCGGATCACCTGGTTCGTCAGGCCGCGTACCTCGGCGAGGTGACGGGAGCTCGGCCGGAAGTGCTGGCGAAGCCCGTCCTGGATCGCTTCGGGCAGCCCCGCTTCGAAGCGGGCGGTCGTCGCGGCGAGGGATTCGACGGCATGCCGCGCCCGTTCCAACGTTGCGTCGAACGCCGCCGGGTCCGTGCGGCCGGCGGCCGCGTCCTCGATCCGCTGCTGTGCGCGGGCTATGGCCTCCATGTCCACGAGCGCGACGATAGAACTCGCGTCGGATGGATCTCTCGGAGCTCGACTACGAGCTGCCGCCGGAGCTCATCGCCCAGGATCCGGCCGCGCGGCGCGACGCGTCGCGGCTGCTCGTCTACGAGCGCGCGACAGGTGCCGTTCGCCACCGCACGTTCGCCGAGCTGCCGGACGAGCTGCCCCTGGCTGGAAGCGTCGCCGGCAAAGCCGGCGACGCCCGGCCGAAAGATCGGGAGCTCGTGGTCGTCAACGACACCAAGGTCGTGCCGGCGCGGATTCCCATCGAAACGCCGCGCGGCGAGGTGCTCCTCTTGGAGCGCCTCGACGACGGGACGTGGGAGGCGCTCGCGCGCCCCACGCGGCGGCTGCATCCCGGCCGGCGCTACGGGCCGGTCGAGCTGCTCGAGCATCTCGGAGAAGGCCGCTGGCGCCTCCGCCTCGACGGCGAGCCGGCAGGCGAGACTCCGCTGCCGCCGTACATCACGAAGCCGCTGGCGGATCCGTCCCGCTACCAGACCGTCTACGCACGCGCGGTGGGCTCCGCGGCGGCGCCGACGGCCGGGCTGCACTTCACGCCGGAGCTGCTCGCCCGGCTGGAGCCGGTGCGGGTCACGCTCCACGTCGGGCTCGACACGTTCCGCCCTGTGACCGAAGAGCGGCTCGAGGAGCATCGGATCCACGGCGAGCGCTACGAGGTCGAGCCGGAGGCGTGGGAGCGGATCCGCGCGGCCGAGCGCGTCCTCGCCGTCGGGACGACGACGGTCCGCGTGCTCGAGACGCTGGCCCGAGGGGGGCCGCTCGCCGGCCGCACCGAGCTGTTCATCACGCCGGGCTTCGAGTTCCGGCGGGTGGACGCGGTGCTGACGAACTTCCACTTGCCCCGCTCGACCCTGCTCGCCCTGGTGATGGCGTTCGCGGGGATCGAGGAGACACGCCGCCTCTACCGCCTCGCCGTCGAGAAGCGTTACCGCTTCTACTCCTTCGGCGATGCGATGCTGATCCTGTGACGAGGCCGCGCGGCGCGAACGAGTGGCGGGACTTCTGGCGCGACGGCGGCGAACGTGAGCTCCATGCCCAGCTCGAGGGGCTCGCGCCGTACTCGGTCCGCATCGCGACGCTGCTCGGCAGCAATGCGCCGCTGCACGCGCTCGTCGCCGAGTTCGGCCGGATCCGCGAGAACGAGCTGCAAGCCGCGCGCGACCCCGAGCGCGACGCGGCGTTGGCCTCGCGCGTCCACGCGTGGTTCGAGAGCGCTTCCGCGGCACGTTGACCTACCCAGATGGGTCAGCGAGAAACGAGCCGTTCCCGTCTACGCTCGTCCCGTGAGCGACAGCTTCAGCGTCACGGCCCGAGACGGCGCGGCGCGCGCCGGCGTCCTTCGCACCGCGCACGGTGACGTGCGCACGCCCGCCTTCATGCCGGTCGGGACGAAGGCAACCGTGAAGTCGGTGGATCCGGACGAGTTGCACACCGTCGGCGCCGAGATCGTCTTGGGGAACGCGTACCATCTCCACTTCCGCCCGGGCGAGGAGCTGATCGCCGAGCTCGGTGGACTGCATGCCTTCATGGGCTGGGACCGCGCGATCCTCACCGACTCCGGCGGCTTCCAGGTCTTCTCGCTGCGCGACACGCTGCTCGCGGCCGACGACGATGGCGTCACGTTCCGCTCGGTCTACGACGGCCGTCCCGAGCGCTTCACCCCGGAGCTGTCCGCGCGAGTGCAGGAGCAGCTCGCTTCGGACGTCGCGATGTGTCTCGACATCTGCCTGCCCGCGGGCGCTCCTCGCCCGGAGCTCGATGAGGCCGTGCGCCGAACGTCGGCGTGGGCCGAGCTTCAGCGCGACCTGCCGCGGGCGCCGGGGCAGCTCCGCTTCGCGGTCACCCAGGGCGGTCTCGACGGCGAGCTGCGTCAGCGCTCATCGGAAGAGCTGGTGGCGCTGGAGTTCGACGGCTACGCGATCGGCGGGCTGAGCGTGGGGGAGCACCGCGAGCCGATGTTCGACGCGACGACCGACGCGGCCGCCCTGCTGCCCGAGGAGAAGCCGCGCTACTTCATGGGGATCGGCGACCCCGAGGGAGTGCTCGAGGTCATCGCCCGTGGCGTCGACATGTTCGACTGCGTACTGCCCACGCGCACCGCCCGGACGGGGAGTGCCCTGACGAGCGAGGGCCGCCTCAACCTTCGCAACGCCCGTTTCGCCCGCGACGAGCGTCCGCTCGACGAGGGATGCTCGTGCCCGGCCTGTTCTCGCTTCAGCCGGGCGTACATCCGCCACCTCGTCAATCAGCAGGAAATCCTCGGGCTGCGGCTGCTCAGCCTGCATAATCTGCGCTTCTTGCTCGATCTCGTCGCCGCGGCGCGACAGGCGATCGAGCGCGGCGAGTTCCTCACCTGGAAGAACGAGGCGCTCCGACGAGCGAAGGGAGTTGGCACGTGATCATCGGAGCGAGCAGCGGGTCGCCAATCATCTTCATCATCATCCTCGCGTTCGGGGTCATCTACCTGCTCTTCGTCCGCCCACAGAAGAAGCGGCAGTCGCAGCAGCAGCAGATGGTCAACGAGCTCCGCGTCGGCGACGAGGTGCTCACCGCCGGCGGGATCTACGGCACGATCTCCGCGGTCGACGAGGACCAGATCACGGTCGAGATTGCGCCCGAGACCGAGGTGCGCGTAGCCCGGCGCGCGATCGCAGGCGTGACGCGCGATGAGGAGCAGGAAACAGCCGAGACCGAGAAGGGGGAGACCGCCGACGCCGAGGAGCCGCAGGCCGACGAAGGCTCGGGCGGCGAGACATCGAATGAGGAGAACCGCGGCTAACCTGTTCCGCGCTTGAAGGATCCTTCGTGAGAGAACGTCGCAACTACCTCTTGGTCCTGGGCGCGATCGCCGCGCTTCTCGTCGGCGCCGTATTGCTCGTCGTTCCCGGCTCGCCGCTGCACAAGAAGGCGACGCTCGGCCTCGACCTGCAGGGAGGCCTCGAGGTCGTCCTGCGCGCGGTTCCGAACAGCAACAGCAAGGCGGACCAGATCACCCCGGCGGGGATGCAGACCGCGCAGCAGATCATGACCACCCGCGTCGACAAGATCGGCGTGTCCTCGCCGAACGTCGCCGTCCAGGGCGGGAACGAGATCGTGATCCAGCTGGCCGGCGTCCACGACCCGGCGAAGGCCGCGAAGATCATCGGCACGACCGGGCAGCTGCAGATGTTCGACTTCGAGCCGAGCCTCGCGCCGCCGACCGTGCAGGGGAACCAGCAGCCGGCGCCGGTGCCGTCGCTCTACGGCCTGCTCAAGGCGGTGCAGAAACAGGCGAACAAGGGCTCGCCGCAGGCGTACTACCTCTTCAAGACCATCACGAAGAAGGTCACGACGAAGGTCAAGGGCAAGAAGGTCACGAAGACGACGACCGCTCACCCTGTCCTGCAGGGACCGGCCCCGAACCTCGAGCAGCTGCTGCTGCCCTACAAGGACGGGAAGCAGCCGTCGGGAACCGAGGTGCTGAAGGTCCCCGGGGGCAAGCAGCCGGTCTGGTGCAAGGGAGTGGGCAACTGCCCCGGCGCCGGCTCGAACGGGACCTCGAAGAGCGGCAAGTACTGGTACATGTTCAAGTTGCCGCCGGCGCTGACGGGCAAGGACCTCGTCGAGTCGGGCATCACCCAGGACGTCGACCCGAACACCGGTCAGCCGGTCGTGACGCTGCAGTTCACGGGCAAGGGCTCGGCTGCCTTCAAGCGGATCACGGAGGCGGAGTACAACCGCGGACGCGTCAACGCCGGCCAGGCCGGCCAGCTGAACCCGGGGGGCAATCAGTCCATCATCAACCAGTACGCCGGGCACAACGCGATCGTCCTCGACGGCCGGCTCGTCGAGACGCCGTACATCGATTACACGTCCAGCCAGCTCTCACAGGGCATCGTCGGCAACGCCCAGATCTCGGAGCCGAACACGGCCGCGGCTGCAAAGACCGCGTTCGTCCTCCAGAGCGGCTCGCTTCCCTACACCTTCAAGCAGCTCGCGCAGACCAAGGTCTCGGCGACGCTCGGCAAGAGCTCGCTCCACCAGGCGATCCTCGCTGCGGCGGCAGGCCTGCTGATCGTCGCGATCTTCCTGCTCGTCCTGTACCGCTTCCTCGGGCTCGTCGCGGTCGCCGGCCTCGCGATCTACGCGCTCCTCTACTACGCGGCGATCCTGCTCTTCAACGTGACCCTGACGCTGCCGGGCTTCGCCGGCCTGATCCTCACGATCGGCGTCGCGGCCGACGCGAACGTCGTCGTGTTCGAACGCATCAAGGAAGAGGTGCGAGCGGGGCGATCGGTGCGGGCGGCCATCGCGGCGGGCTACGGCAAGGGCTTCCGCACGATTCTCGACGCGAACGTCGTGACCATGATCACGGCCCTGGTCATCTTCCTGATCGCGGTCGCCGACGTGAAGGGCTTTGCCCTGATGCTCCTGATCGGCACCGTGATCTCGCTGCTCACCGCGGTCGCCGCGACGCGCGCGATGCTCGGCCTGCTCAGCGGCTTCAAGTGGTTCGCCAACCCTCGCTTCATGGGCGCGGAGGGACAGCAGACGGCGAAGTGGCTCCAGATCGACTTCATGGGCAAGCGCAAGCTGTGGTTCGCGATCTCGGGCGCCATCATCGTCGCCGGCCTGATCTCGCTCGGCGTGCAGGGCCTCAACCTCGGGATCGACTTCAAGGGCGGGACGCAGCTCACCTTCCAGACGCACAAGCCGTACTCGACGGGGGAAGTCCACGCGTTCATGGCGAACCAGGGCCAGCCCGACGCCGTCGTCCAGGGCCAGGGCCGGGCCGTCAACGGCGACTTCAAGGACTGGCAGGTCCGCACGAAAACGCTCCAGCGGTCCCAGCAGAGCAACCTGGAGCAAACCCTGAAGAGCGACCTCGGCGCCTACGGGGGTGGGGCGAAGAGCGTCTCGGGGACGTTCGGCCACCAGATCGCTGTCGACGCGATCTACGGGATCGTCGTCTCGCTGCTCCTGATCTCGATCTACATCGCGATCAGGTTCGACTTCAAGTTCGCGATACCCGTGATCCTCGCGATGGTGCACGACATCCTGATCACGATCGGCGTCTACTCGCTGGTCGGAAAGGAGGTCACCGTAGACACGGTGGCCGCGGTGCTGACCGTGCTCGGCTACTCGATCTACGACACGATCATCATCTTCGACCGCATTCGCGAGAACATCCCCTTGATGCGGCGGTCGCCGTTCGCCACCATCGCCAACGTCTCGCTGTGGGAGACGATCAGGCGCTCGCTGGCCACGACGTTCATCACGCTGCTGCCGATCATCTGCCTCCTGATCCTCGGCGGCTCGACGCTCAAGGATTTCGCCTTCGCGCTCATCGTCGGCGTCACCTCGGGTGCGTACTCCTCGATCTTCATCGCCGCTCCGCTGCTCACCATGTGGAAGGAGCGCGAGCCTGAGTACGCGCGGCGGAAGCACCTGGCCGAGCAGGAGGGCGAGGAGCCGGACGGTGGGACGCCGGCCCGCCGCAGGCCGTGGCAGCCGAAGGGCGGCCCCGCGCTCGACCCGGGCACCCTCGCGCTCGAGGAGTCGGAGGCGGCCCTCGCTGCCGAGCCGACGCCCAGCCTGATCGACGCGTCGCCTTCGCCCGAGCCCGCGACCGCGAGCGCGCGCCGCGAGAAGCGGCGGCAACGGCGGCGGTCGAGGCCGCATGGCCGCTCGCGGTAGCAGCCGGCTGCTCCTCGACACCGTCGAGGAGCTGCTCGCCGAGCTGCCGAGCCGTGTGCGCGGCAGTCGCGAGCGGTTCTCAGAGAGCGCGCTTTCGGTACTTCGTGGCATTGCCGACGAGTTGAACCTCGTGACCCGCGAAGAGCTCGACGAGCTCGAGCTGAGGGTCGCGCAGCTCGAGCACCGGATGAAGCTGCTCGAGCAACCGGACGCGACGCGCCCGGTTGCTGAGTAATGGAACTCCGCTGCCGGGAGAGCGCGGTCTCCCGGCAGCTCCGTGCTGAATCGCTTGAGATGCCCTGAGGTGCGGGACACTTGTGTCGTGCGCTCGCGCGCGGCAGAGGCCGGCGCGAGCGCGGTCCGGCCTGCGGCCAAGTCGCCGCTGTCGCGGCTGTCTTGGCCTCCGCCCTTGGGGCGAGGTCTGGTTCGAAACGTTTCGATCCCTCTGTGGCGCCGAGGCGGCGGCGTAACGGCACGTTACGACGCCGCGGACCAGCGGGCGAGCACGCGGAGCCTGGTCGCCCGCGACGGAACCAGGCGCGGGAACCGCACTAACCCAATGTGCCCTCAGCACGAAGCGAACGGGAGACCGCGTCTCCCGTTCGCGCAGTTCCTTCATCCCGGTTTCGCCGCTAGCGGCGAAACCGATTAACGGTCGCCGCGAGGAATGTCTCGGCGTCATAGACGATGAACGCGCACAGCGCCGCCAGCGGCAACTCTGCGAAGACGGCCTCGGCGACCGCTTCCCACATCTCGCCGCCTTCGTGGGAGGTGACGATGTCGAACCATGCGTCGCAGACCAGCATCGTCCCGGTGACGGCGGCGAGCGGGACGAGCCAGTGCGAGCGGCGGAAGGCCGCCAACGTCGTGGCCGCGAACGCGCACGCGAGCGCGATGTCGAAGCCGACCCAGGCGAGGTCGTAGTGGAGGGTGACATGGCGCGAGGGGAGGGTGAACGTGAGGTACAGAGTCCAGGGCACGAGCCCGATCGCGACGAGGCCGAGCAGCAGCGTCACCCAGCGCGCCGGCCGGATCCGGACTGTCCCCTCGAGCTCCTCCTCGATAAGAGGCTGTCCCAGGTCCCTCATGGGCACGTTGTACCCTGGCCGCGTGACGCTGCGTCGCCCTAGCGCCGAGAGGCTTCTCGCCTGGGGCGCCGCGTTCGTGGGCGTGATCGGCATCGTCTCGGCGTTGACCCCGGAGATGGCAGATCGCCTCCAGATCGTCGGCGGGGTCCTGCCGCCCGGATGGCCGGAGGCCGCGCGCGTCCTCACCGTCGCCTTCGGGGTCGGCCTGATCTGGCTCTCGCGCTCGCTTGCGAGGCGCCGGCGGCGTGCCTGGCAGCTCGCGGTGGCTGTGGTCGTCGCCTCGGCCGCCGCGCACCTCGCGAAAGGTCTCGACTTCGAGGAGGCCACGATCTCGCTGCTCCTGCTCGTCGCGCTCATTCGGTGGCGGCGCCGCTTCGACGTGCCCGGCGACCCTGCAAGCGTCCGGCTGCTCCTCGGCCTCGGCGCGGCCCTCGCCGGCATCGCCGCAGTCACCGGCGGTGCCGAGTTGCGTGGCGTCGAACTGTCACCGCGAACCGGCGACGCGCTTCTGGGCCTCGGCCTCGTCTTCGGCTTCCTCGCCCTCTACTTCTGGCTGCGGCCGTTCGGCCACGCCGTAGCCCAGACTGTCGGGGAGCGGCGCATGGCGCGGGCGCTGGTGGATGCCTACGGGAGCGACAGCCTCTCCTTCTTCGCCCTGCGACGCGACAAGAATTATCTCTTCTCGCCCTCGCGCCGAGCGTTCCTCGCGTATCGCGTCGTCGCGGGAACGGCCCTCGTCAGCGGCGACCCGGTCGGCGACGACGCGGAAATCGACGAACTCCTCGCCGAGCTGTGTCGAATCGCTCGTGCCCGCGGCTGGAGGCTGGCGGTCGTCGGCGCGTCCGATGCGCACCTCGGGCGCTATCGCGCGCTCGGGCTCAAACCGGTGTCGATCGGGGAGGAGGCGGTGCTGAGTCCGAGCGAGTTCTCGCTCGAGGGACGGGCGATTCGCAAGGTGCGCCAGTCGGTCTCCCGGCTCCGCAAGGCCGGGTACTCGATCCGCATCGTGCCGGCGGACGACGTTCCGCCCGCGCTGGAGGCGGAGCTCGAGGACGTCTCGGCCTCGTGGCGGCGCGGCGAGCCGGAGCGCGGCTTCTCTATGGCGATCGACGACCTCCACATTCCCGGCACCGTGCTCGCCCTCGCGGAAGACGCAGAGCGACGGGTGGGAGGCTTTCTCCATCTCGCTCCCTCGCCGGCAGGAGGCGGTTGGTCGCTGAGCGCCATGCGCCGCCGCCCGGACGCTCCGAACGGCCTGACCGAGTTTCTCGTGGTCGAGACGCTCGCCTGGGCGCGCGAGACGGGTGCGAGCGAGCTGTCCCTCAACTTCTGCGCGCTGACGGACTTCCTCGCTCCCGAACGGATGACGACGCCGGTCCGGCGGACCGTGCGCCGCGGGCTTCTGCTCGCCGACAACGTCTTCCAGCTCGAGCGCCTCTACTCGTTCAACCGGAAGTTCTTCCCGGAGTGGCGGCGCCGCTACATCTGTGTCGAGCGCCTCACCGACCTGCCCGCGGTCGGGCTCGCCTACCTCCACGCCGAGTCGTTGCTCGTGCCTCCGCGCCCGTGGACGCGCAGGCGTGAGGCCCGGCGCCGCCTGGCCACCGGCAGACGCGCCGCGTAGCCTTTCCGGCATGAGCACGACCCGCAGCATCGGGCGCCTCTCGGAGATCGCGCAGGTCATGGTGCGCCACGGCTTCGGCTACTTCCTCGAGGCGCACAAGCTCAGCGACCTGCTGCCGGGCCGCTCGGCGGAAGACCGCCTCGCGGACGTGGCGGCCGAGCACGGAGCGTCGTCGGCCCGCGGCCAGCACCTGCGTGAGGTGCTCGACGAGCTCGGGCCGACGTTTGTGAAGTTCGGACAGCTCCTGTCGACCCGACCCGACGTCGTGCCGCCCGACATCGTGGTCGAGCTACGCGGCCTACAGGACGACGTCCGGCCGTTCCCGTTCGAGCAGGCCGAACGGGTGATCGAGGAGGAGCTGGGGAACACACTCGAGCGTCTGTTTCTCGACTTCGAGCCCGCGCCGGTCGCGGCCGCGTCGATCGGCCAGGTGCATCGTGCGACCCTGCCGAACGGGCGGCGGGTCGCGGTCAAGGTGCAGCGGCCCGGTGCGCCGCAGAAGATCGAGGCCGACCTGGGCCTCCTCTACCAGGCGGCACGGCTCGCGCGCGAGCGGATCCGGGCGCTCGACTTCGTCGACACGCGCCAGCTCGTCGACGAGTTCGCCAGGTCGATCCGGAAGGAGCTCGACTACCGGCAGGAGGCGCGCAACGCGCAGAACTTCCACCGCCACTTCGCAGGCCACCCGCACGTGCACGTGCCGAAGGTCTACTGGCAGTACACGCGGCCGCGCGTGCTGACGCTCGAGTGGATCGACGGGATCCAGCTCGCCGACGTCGACCTCGTCACGACGACGCTCGAGGAACGGCGCGAGATCGCGTACCGGATCACCGAGGCGTGGATGACGATGATCTTCCGGCACGGCTTCTTCCACGGCGACCCGCATCCGGCGAACATCCTGCTGCCGACCGAGGCCGGGTCGATCGGCCTCGTCGATTTCGGAGCGGTCGGGACGCTCACCGACGACGACATGTCGAAGCTGACCGGCCTTCTCATCGACGCGGCGAACGAGAACATCGAGCAGCTGCCCAAGCGGCTGGCGGACCTCGGCGTGCGTTATCCAAAGGAGCGGGAGGGCGAGTTCCTCGCCGAGCTGCACGAGCTGTACTACCGCTATTACGGCGCGAGCCTGAGCGAGGTCGACCCGATCCAGGTGATCCGGGAGGGCTTCCAGCTCATCTACTCGATGAACCTGCATCTGCCCGCACGGTTTCTCCTACTCGACCGCACCATCGCGACGCTCGGCTCGGTCGGCGCGGAGCTCTATCCGGACTTCAACGTCTTCGAGGTCGCGCGGCCGTACGCCCGCGACCTGATGCTCGAGCGTTTCTCCCCCCAACGGGTCGCGCGCCGCGCGCGGCGGGAGGCTTTGAGCTACGCGCAGGTGATCGCCGAGGCGCCGCACCAGTTCCACGACTTCATGGAGGAGATCCGGGACGGCCAGATCGAGGTCGGCTTCGTGCACAAGGGGCTCGATCAGTTCCTCGAGAGCATGCAAAACGCCATCAACCGCCTCGTGATCGCGCTCATCGTCGTCGGGGGGTTGATCGGCTCGAGCCTGATCGGGATCTTCGCCAAGGGCGGCACGAACGTCCTCGGCGTCAACGTCATCTCGATCATCGGATTTGCGCTCTCGACGGTCCTGGGGATCTGGCTGCTCTGGGGCGTGATCAGAAGCGGTCGCCTCTAGCTCGCGAAGCTGCGCTTCGCTCGCTGGGACCGCGCGAAGAGCTGCGCTCTTCGCGCGAGGGGAGACGGAACTGCGCGGGCCGGAAAGCGTGGTTTCCGGCCCGCTTCGTGCTGTTTGGTTTGGTCGATCCGTGGACGGGAGGCTGCTGTGGTGCGCTCGCGCGCGGCGGAGGCCGGCGCGAGCGCGGTTCGGCCTGCGGCCAAGTCGCCGCTTCGCGGCTGTCTTAGCCTTCGGCCTTTGATGCTTCCATGGTATGAGCGTTTCGAGCTTCACCGGCGTCGAGGCGGGGGCGTAACGGTGCGTTACGCCGCCGCGGGGCAGCGAGCGTGCACGCGCAGCCTGCGCGCTCGCGACGGAACAGGCGTTGGAACCTCCGCGGACCCCATGTGCCCTCAGCACGAAGGCAACGGGAGACCGCGCTCTCCCGTTGCCGCAGTTCCTTTGCCTCCGGGCGAAGAGCGCAGTTCCTTCGCCCGGTGCTCCCCGGCCTTGTCACGCTTTCGCGCGAAAGGACATCTGGCGGAGCCGGATCGGGGCACCTAGCCTCGGTGGCATGACCGCGCTCCTCCTCGCCGAGCCGGAACCGGCAGTTCGCGGCTTCCTCGAGCGCCAGCTCCGCAACGACGGCTTCGACGTCGTCTCCTGCGAGCGTGCGGAGCAGCTGCCGCGCGCGGCGGATCCTGACGTCCTCGTGCTCGGGGACGCCGAGGCACTCGACCGCGGAGTCGTGCTCGACTGCCCGGTGATCGTGCTGGGCAGTTCGGATCCTGCGGCCCGCGTGCGCGCGCTCGCCCGCGCCGACGACTGTCTCGCGCGCCCGTTCGTCTACGAAGAGCTGCTGGCGCGCATCCACGCGCTCCTGCGGCGCTGTCCGCCCCGCATCGAGCTCACGGAGGTCGGCCCGCTCGCGATCGACCGAGCGGCGCGGCGCGTGACGGTGGACGCGGAGGAGGTGGAGCTGTCGGCGAAGGAGTTCGCGCTCCTCGTGAAGCTCGCGACCGCTCCCGATCGCGTCTTCAGCCGCGAGCAGCTGCTCCGCGACGTCTGGGGCTTCCGCACCTATGTCCCGACGCGGACGCTCGAGTCTCACGCCTCCCGGGTACGGCGGAAGCTCGCTGCGGCTGGGCTACCCGGCTGGGTCGTGAATGTCTGGGGCGTCGGCTACAAGCTCCGCCACGTGCCGGCGGCCGTGCAGCCTGCGAAACCCGTGTCATTCCCAAGAAAGTCTTAGGTGTCCTGGTCGGACGCGGAACCGCGCCGGCGTCAACCTGTTCTACCTCACCCGAGTTATGGCGACATCGCTGACGATGATCGATAACGACGTGGGGGCATCTTGTCCCGGACTCGGACGAGTATGTCCGCAGGCTTCACGACGCATACGACGACTCTGCGGCGGAGGAGGCACGGGGATGACGCTCACTACCGAGACCGTCAACTACCGCAGACAGCGACTCACACGCGGGTGGCTCGACCTTGACCAAGACGCCGAAGCCGGGGCGTGGCGCCTCACCTGGAACCCGGACTACGGCGAACCCGATTGGCCGGGGCACACGTACTCGCCGGAAGACGACGACCTGGCCAGCGACTACCCAGACCCGGCTGACGCTGAAGCGCTAGTCGAATGGGGGCGGAGACACTTCGGCCCCTGACGTTTGTCGAGGGCTCCGTCCGCCGTCGCCGCGATCATCAGCGGTATGACAACGCTCGCGCTCGTAATCAAGCCCCACACCGGCATCCGGCTCGCGGAGGTGGGCGAGGCGCTCCTCGCAGCCGCCGGCATCCTGCTGCTGCTGGGCGGGATGACGCCGTTCGGCAGGCGCGCCGGCCAGACCTTCGGCGGCATCTGCCTCGCGATCGGCGGCGTGCTCCTCGTGATCGCGACCCGCTGGGGCCACTTCCACTAGAGCAGCGCGCCCTCCAACCGCAGCAGCCATTCCTTGCGGTCGAGGCCGCCGCCGTAGCCGGTGAGGCTTCCGTTCGCGCCGACCACGCGGTGGCAGGGGAGGACGATTGGTAGTGGGTTCCGGTTCATGACGGTCCCGACTGCCCGCGCCGCGCGCGGAGCACCGACCTGCGCGGCGAGCGCGCCGTACGTCGTCGTATGTCCGTATTCGACCCGGTTCAGCTCTGCGAGCACGCGGCGGTGGAACTCCGGCGTCGCGCGAAGGTCGAACTGGAGGTCGAAGGTGTGCCGGCGGCCCGCGAAGTACTCGTCGAGCTCCCGCCGCACGCCGTCGAGTGCCCTGGGGGAGCGCAGGACGCGCGGGCCGAAGTGGCGGGCCAGACGCTCGAGCTCCGCCTCCGGCTCGGGATCGAAGCCGACGCGGCAGAGCCCACGCTCCGACACGCCCACGAGCAGCCGCCCGACGGGCGTGTCGTCGAGCACGTCGTAGGCGACGTCGAGCTCGCCCGAGGCGGCAGCGGCCACCCGGAAGCGCTCGTCGAGAACGGTCGGGACTGCGGTCATCTCTGCTCCTTCTCCTTCCGCAGCCGCCGCACTCCGGCGGAGGCCGCCTGCCGCGCTGCCTGCTCGTTCGAGCCGAGGGCGGCGCCGATGGTGTCGTAGTCGAGGTCGTACCCGTAGCGGAGGACGACCGCCGCGCGCTCTTTCGGCGGCAGGTCGTCGGTCAGCGGCGCGAGCTCCTCGACCGGGGGGCGCTCGTCCTCGCGCGCGGGCTCGACCGACAGCTCCGCGGTGGGTCGCTCCCGCCGCGCGGCGTCGACGACCGCGTTCGTGGCGATCGTCAGCACCCACGCGCGCAGGTGCTCGCCGTGCTCGAGCCGGCCGTACGCGCGCAAGGCGTGGAGGAACGTCTCCTGGAAGAGGTCGTCCGCGCGGTCGCGCCCCGCTCGCCGGCGCAGGAACGCGAGCACCTCGCCCTTATGGGACTCGTAGAACCGCTCGAAGGGAGGAATACCGCTCACCATCCAGTCAAACGTAACCGCGGTTCAAGATGTGAGGTCATGAACCTCGCGGTCGTCGGACACGTCGAATGGGTCGACAGTCGCGGGGGAACCCATGGTTCCCCCACGAGCCCCCTCCTTAGGAAGAGCCGATGAACCTCGCGGTCGTCGGACACGTCGAATGGGTCGAGTTCGCGCGGGTCGACCATGCGCCCGAGCCGGGGGAGATCGTGCATGCGCTCGAGACGTGGGAAGAGCCGGCGGGCGGTGGTGCCGTGGCGGCCGTCCAGCTCGCGAATCTCGCCGGCTCGTGCCTCCTGTTCACCGCGCTCGCCGACGACGACCTCGGCCGGCGCTCGCGCGAGGAACTCGAGGGCCGCGGCGTGACCGTGCGAGCAGGTCACGCGCCCGGAACCCAACGGCGGGCGCTCACGCACGTCGACGAGTCCGGCGAGCGGACGATCACCGTGCTCGGCGACAAGCTCTTGCCCTCGGGCGAGGACGGATCGCTTCCCTGGGAGGAGCTCCGTCGCTGCGACGCCGTCTACTTCGTCAGCGGCGACGTTTCGGCACTGCGGGCGGCGCGCCACTGTCCCGCGCTGGTGACCACGGCCCGCGAGCTCGCGACGCTGCGCAGGGCGGCAGTGCAGGTCGACGTACTCGTCGGAAGTGGGGAGGATGCAGCCGAGCGGTTCGAGTCCGGCGAGCTCGAGCCCGAGCCGCGGATCGTCGTAACCACGGCCGGTGCACTGGGGGGCTGGATCCGCCCCGGCGGGCCGTTCCGTGCAGCGCCGTTGCCCGGGCCGGTCTCCGACGCGTACGGCTGCGGCGACTGCTTCGCGGCCGGGCTCACGTACGGGCTTGCTCTCGGGAACCCGGTCGACGAGGCGGTGGCGCTTGGTGCGCAGTGCGGAGCTGCAGTTCTCACCGGCCGGGGTGCGTACGGCCACCAGCTCACGGCCGACGACCTGCCCGGCGACTTGGACGCGAGTTAGGAGCTCGGTCTGGACCGCGATAAAGTCCGCCCATGAGCGTGGCTCCACACTCAACAGCTCACACCTTGCTGGCGCTGCCGTCCGACCCGAGCCGGGTGGGACACGACTGGCTGGACACGCTGGCCGAGGTGCCGCTCTTCGAGGGACTCTCGAAACGCCACCTGCGGCGGATCGCGAAGCTGGCGCGAATTCGCCGTTTCGCAGACGGCTCCGCCATGGTTCGCGCCGGCGACGCCGGCCGGACCTTCTACGTCCTGCTGGACGGGAGTGCGAAGGTCAATCGCGCCGGCCGTCGGTCGATGCGCCTCGGAGCAGGAGCCTTCTTCGGCGAGATGGCCCTCATCGACGAATCTCCGCGCTCGGCCGACGTCGTCGCAGAAGGGGAAGTGCTCGCGCTGACGATCGACCGACCGGGCTTCACGAAGCTCCTCCGGGCCGAGCCGGCACTCTCCCAGGCGCTGCTCCGCACGCTTGCGGCCCGTCTCCGCGCCGCCGAAGCACCGGAGTAGAGCCCCTTTCCCCCAACCTCGGCCCGTTGCGGCGTGGTCCGAAAGCTCTGGACTTGTGGGGGAAGGTGGTTTATAGTGGGGCGAAGTGGAACAACATGGGGTGAGATAGGGAGAGCGGCCCGTGATGCTCCTGGGCGAGTACGAGCATACGATCGACGACAAGAACCGTTTGACGCTGCCGGCGAAGTTCCGGAGGGCGTTCGAGGACGGGATCGTCGTCACGCGCGGCCTCGACGGGTGCCTCTACGCGTGGACACTGGTCGCTTGGGAGAACTACCGCGACACGACGCTTTCCGCCCTCCACCCGCTGAGCCAGGAGGGCCGGCGGATGCATCGCCACTTTTTCTCCGGCGCCAGCGAGACGACGCCGGACAAGCAAGGGCGGGTGAGCATCCCGCCCGCACTGCTCGGGCACGCAAAGCTCGGCCGCGACGTCGTCGTCGCCGGGGTCAACGACCGCCTCGAGATCTGGGACCGCGCGGCCTGGAAGCGCGAGCTCGCCGAGGTCGAAGGGAGTGCTGAGGATGTTGCCGAACGTCTTGCAGCCCAGGGAAGCTGACCACGTCCCCGTCCTCGCCGAGGAGGTGCGCGAGTGCCTCGCCGTACGGCCCGGCGAGACCGTCATCGACGCGACCTTCGGTGCAGGTGGCCACGCATCGATCCTCGCGGCCGACCTGCGCGGCAAGGGGAAGTTGATCGCGATCGACCGCGATCCGACGGCCCGGACGTACTTCGAGCAGCTCGCGAAGCGCAGCACGGTGAACGCGCGGCTCCTGCGAGGCGACTTCGGCGTTGTCCTCCCGCAGCTGGCGGGGAACGACGTCCGCGCCGACGCGATCCTGCTCGACCTCGGCGTCTCCTCGATGCAGCTCGACCGGCCGGAGCGCGGGTTCTCGTACGCCGCGGACGCGCCGCTCGACATGCGGATGGACCCGACGCACGACGTCAGCGCCAGCGATGTGGTCAACACGTGGAGCGAGCGCGACCTCACCACCATCTTCCGCCGCTACGGCGAGGAGCGGTACACGAAGCAGATCGCGCGGGCGATCGTCCGCCGCCGGCGTGAGCACCCGTTCGAGCGCACCGGCGAGCTCGTCGACACGATCAAGGCCGCCATCCCGGCGCCGGCGCGGTTCGGCGACGGGCACCCGGCCAAGCGTGTCTTCCAGGCGCTGCGGATCGCGGTCAACGACGAGCTCGACTCGCTCGCGATCGCGCTGCCCGCCGCCCTCGAGATGCTGCGGCCGGGCGGCCGCCTCGCCGTCATCTCCTTCCACTCGCTCGAGGACCGGATCGTGAAGCGGTTCCTCCGCGAGCGCGAGCGCGGCTGCACCTGCCCGCCCGACTTCCCCGTCTGCGTCTGCGGCCACGAGCCCGAGCTCCGGGCCTTGCAGCGGAGGCCCATCCGCCCCGGTCACGCAGAGCTCGCGGCGAACCCGCGCTCGGCGTCGGCGCGCCTGCGCGCGGCTGTGAAGACCGGGGAGGAGCAGGCCTGATGGCGGCCCTCGACTGGTTCGCGCAGGCGGAGGTCGCCGAGCCGGCACCGGCTCCGCGGCGGCGACGGCATCCGGCTGCGCACCCGACTGGGCGTCCGGCGGCGTCCGTACGCTCGCGGCGCAAGCCCACGCAACGCCGCATCCGCGGCCACATCGTCTGGATGATCCTCTTCGCGCTCCTCCTCTTCGGCGTCGTCGCGGTGAACGTCGCGGTCCTGCGGGCACACGTCGCCGTCTCACGGCTCGATGACGCGCGCGCGCGGATCGAGGCGCGGAACCAGGCGCTGGCCTCTGCGCTCTCCGCTGCCGACTCCGCGCCGCGGATCGAGGCTGCGGCGCGCCGGCTCGGCCTGATCCCGGCCTCGGCGGGCAACACCTCCTACCTCGACCTCACGGCCCGCAGCCGTTGAAGGCGCGCGTCGTCAACTCCCGGCTCCGCCTTCTCCTCCTCATCATCCTCGTCACGTTCGGTGCACTCGGCGCGCGCGCCGCCTGGATCCAGACCGTGCGCGCATCCTCGCTCGCCGCGATGGCGCAGACCCAGGCGAGGAAGCCGATCGTGTTGCCGGCCGGGCGGGGGACGATCTACGACCGGCTCGGGCATCCGCTCGCGATCGGTGAGCAGGCGACGGACGTCGACGCCGACCCGATGCAGATCTCCGATCCGCGGGGCGAGGCACGGGTCGCAGCGAAGGTGCTCGGACTTCCGGTCAAGCCGCTGATCGGGGAGCTCTCGGACCGCAGCCGCGGCTTCGCCTACGTCGAGCGGAAGGCGCCGCCGGACCTCGCTGTCGTGCTCGAAAAGCGCCACCTCGTCGGCTTCACGTTCGAGCCGGACCAGAAGCGCGTCTACCCGCAGGGCACCGTGGCGGCGCCGGTGCTCGGCTTCGCGGGCACCGACAACACCGGCCTCTCGGGACTCGAGCTCCAGCTGAACAGGCAGCTACAGGGCAAGCCGGGGAGCGCGACCGTGGTGCGCGACGCGCTCGGCCAGGCCGTGAACACGATCCAGCAGCGTCCGGCTCGCGACGGCCGGGACGTGTTCCTCACACTCGACAGCCACATCCAGGCGAACGCCGAGCAGGTGCTCGAACAGACGGTGAAGGAGTGGCACGCGAAGGACGCGACGGCGATCGTCCTCGACCCGCACACAGGCGCGATCCTCGCCATGGCACAGGAGCCGGGCTACAACGCGAACGCGTACCCCGCGGCGACCGCGCACGAGTTGACGGTCGATCATGCCGTGAACGACGTCTTCGAGCCTGGCTCGGTGTTCAAGGTCGTGACGATCGGCGGGGCCCTCTCGCAGCACGACATCACACCGAACACGGAGTTCCAGGTTCCCGGCTCCCTTCAGGTCGCAGACCGCGTCATCCACGACGCGGAGTCGCACGGGTTGGAGACGCTGAAGGTCAAGCAGATCCTTCAGCGCTCCTCGAACATCGGAACGGACATGATCGCCGAGCGCTATCTCGGTGAGAGCGGCCTGAGGAAGTGGATGCGGCGCTTCGGATTCGGCCGCCGAACCGGGATCGACTTCCCCGGTGAGAGCCCCGGTATCCTGCCCTCGTACTGGTCGGGGTCGACGATCGGCACCGTCCCGATCGGGCAGGGCGTCTCGGTCACGGCCATCCAGCTCGCTTCCGTCTACGCTGCGATAGCGAACGGCGGCGAATGGGTCCAACCGCATCTCGTCGACCACGTCCTCGGCGAGCCGCCGGCGAAACCGAAGAGACGGCGGATCCTCGCACCCGGCGTCGACGCCCAGCTGCGCACCATGCTGAGAGGCGTGGTCTCGGATCAGGGAACGGCCGAGCTCGCAGCCATCCCGGGTTACGCAGTCGCCGGCAAGACGGGCACGGCGCAAAAGCCGGGGCCGCACGGCTACATCCCGGGCGCGTACGTGGCGACCTTCGTCGGGATGGTGCCGGCATCGCGCCCGCGTCTGCTCGTGCTCGTGACCATCGACGAGCCGCACGGCCAGATCTACGGCGGCCTCGTCGCGGCGCCGGCGTTCGAGCAGATCGCCTCCTTCGACCTCCAGTACCTCGAGGTTCCGCCCGATTTGCGCATTCGCTAGCTCGCGCTCCGGGCGAAGAGCTGCGCTCTTCCCGCGGGGGCCAAGGAACTCCGCCGACGGGAGAGCGCGGTCTCCCGTCGGCTTCGTGCTGAGGGCACAGTGGGCCGCCGAGGTTCAGACCTCACTTCTGTCGCGAACGGACATGCCTACGGCGTGTCCGCTCGCTGCGGCGCGGCGGCGCAACGCGGCCTTACGCCGCCGCCTTGGCGCCGGTCGGGTTCCAGGCGTTTCAACCAGACTTCAGGCGAAGGGCCGGAGGCGAAGACTCGGCGTAGCCGGGCTTAGCCGGAGGTCGGACCGCGCTTGCGCCGGCCTCTGCCGCGCGCGAGCGCGCAGCGCAGGCCTCCGATCAAGAGCATCCCAAGCGAAAACTGCACGGAGCGGGCCGGAAACCGCGCTTTCCGGCCCGCGGAGTTCCTTCTCCCAGCGAGCGGGTGCGTAGCACCCGGGAGCTAGACTCGCGGCCGAGATGGACCTGGAGCGCCTCGTCGCAGCGCTCGAGCCGGTGGAGGTGCTCGGCCGCTGGGTTGAGGTGCGCGATCTCGCCTACGACGCCCGTACCGTTGTTCCCGGCGCTCTCTTCTTCGCCGTGCCGGGGGAGCGCGCGGACGGCCACGACTTCGCAGGCGAGGCGGTGGAGCGCGGTGCAGTCGCGCTCGTCGTCGAGCGCGGAGTCGACCTCCCCGTACCGCAGGTCGTCGTCCGCGACGCGCGGGCGGCGATGGCTCCCGTTGCGGACGTCTTCTTCGGCGAGCCTACCCGGGAGCTCGAAGTCGTCGGCGTCACCGGCACGAGCGGCAAGACCACGACGAGCTTCCTCCTCTTCGCGATTCTGGCGGCCGCGGGCCGGCGGCCCGGCCTCCTCGGGACGGTCGAGGCGCGGGTGGGCGGCGAGCGGCGCGGGGTCGTACGCACCACACCCGAAGCGATCGACCTGCAGCGCGTGTTCCGAGAGATGCTCGACGCCGACGACCGCTCATGCGTGATGGAGGCGTCCTCGCACGCCTCCGACCTCCACCGGCTCGACCACGTTCGGTTCGCCGCGCTGGTTTTTACGAACCTCAGTCAAGACCACTTGGACTTCCACGGCGACATGGAGGCGTACTTCGAGGCGAAGCGGCGGCTCTTCTTCGTCGAGCCGAGGCCGATCGCGGTGGTCAACGTCGGCGACGAGTACGGACGCCGGCTGGCGCAGGAGCTTCCGGAGGCGATCACGCTCTCGGCGGCCGATGCGAGCGCGCTCGAGGGCATCGAGCTGCGGCTCCGGGGACGCTTCAACGTCGAGAACGCGCTCGGAGCTCTGCACGCGGCTCGGGCGCTCGGCATCGGCGACGACGCGATCCGACACGGCCTCGAGTCCGTGCGCGGCGTTCCGGGCCGCTTCGAGTCGGTCGATGCGGGCCAACCGTTCCACGTGATCGTCGACTACGCGCACAAGCCGGACGCGCTCGAGAAGGTGCTGCGTGCGGCGCGCGACGTTGCCGGAGACAAGCACGTGATCTGCGTCGTCGGTGCGGGGGGCGATCGCGACCGTGGCAAGCGGGAAGTGATGGGCCGGCTCGCGTCGAAGCTCGCGGACGTGGCGATTGTCACCTCCGACAACCCGCGCAGCGAGGATCCCGAGGCGATCGCGGCCGAGATCGTGTCCGGCGCGGACGGCGAAGTCGAGGTCGAGCTCGACCGGGCCGCGGCGATCTGGCGCGCCGTCGAGCTGGCGCAGCCAGGCGACGTCGTCCTCATCGCGGGCAAGGGAGCCGAGCAGGGGCAGGAGTTCGCCGACCGCACCGTGCCGTTCGACGACCGCGACGCGGCTAAGGAGGCTTTGCAGGCGCTGGTGCTGGAAGCGCCGGCGGCAAAGCCGCCGACGCCCAGCGGTGATTCCCGGCCGCACAAGGCGCCCGGTAGGGAGGCCCGAACCTGATCTCGCTGCCGCTCGCCGAGGTGCGGGCGCTCTCGTTGGGACGGCTCGAGGGCGACGTGGACGCGGTCACCGGCGTCGATGTCGACTCGCGCCGGATCCGGCCGGGTGACCTGTTCGTCGCGGTCTCGGGTGGCGAGGCGTTCCTCGACGACGCCCGCGCGCGCGGCGCGGCGGCGACGCTCGTGCCCGTCGACGCCCATGGCGCGCTCGCCGCGCTGGGCAGTGCCGTCCGCGCTCGCAGCGATGCTCGCGTCGTGGCGATCACCGGCTCGGTCGGGAAGACGTCGACGAAGGACATCCTTGCGGCACTTCTCCGCACCCGCTTGCGCACCGTCGCCGCGCCGGACGGCTTCAACAACGAGGTCGGGCTGCCGCTCACTCTCTGCCGAGTCGAGCCCGAGACCGAGGTCGTCGTGACGGAGATGGCGATGCGCGGCTCCGGCCAGATTCGCGACCTGGCCAGGATCGCTCGGCCCGACCTCGGCGTGATCACCTCGATCGCGCCGGTGCACCTCGAGCAGTTGGGGAGCCTCGAGAACATCGCCCGCGCCAAGGCCGAGCTGCTCGGCGAGCTTCCGGCCGGCGCGGTGGCGGTCCTGCCGAAAGACGCACCGGTGCTCGAGCCGTTCGTCCCGGAAGGGCTCGACGTCCGCCGTTTCGGCGAACCCGAGGCCGAGGTCCGCGACGGTCGCACGCATGTGCGCTGGCACGACGGTGAGGTCGTGTTCGGTTTCACGGCTCGTCACCAGGCCGCGAACGCGGCAGCGGCGCTGACCGCGGCCGAAGCCCTGGGGGTCGAGCTGCCGCAGGAGCCGGTGAAGGTCGAGTTCTCGCTCTGGCGCTCCCAGGAGACCGAGCTGCCGGGAGGCGGCCTGCTGATCAACGACTCCTGGAACGCAAACCCGGTCGCCATGCGCGCCGCGCTCGCGCACCTGCTCGAGCGTGCGGAGAGCCGCCGTACCTTCGCGATCCTGGGTGAGATGGCGGAGCTCGGGCCCGAAGCTCCTCGCTATCACGACGAGGTCGGGCGCGAGGCCGAGGGCGTCGACCTCGTGCTCGGCGTGGGCGAGCTGGCCCGGCACTACCGGCCCGACGAATGGACGCGTACGGCCGTCGAGGCCCGCGAGGTCGCACTCGGCTTGGCGCGCCCCGAGGACGCGATCCTCGTGAAGGGCTCGCGTTCGGTCGGGCTCGAGGTGGTCGCCGACGCGCTGCTGGAGTCGCGGCCGTGATCCGGGTTCTCATCGCAGCAGCGGTCGGGCTCGCCGTCTCGGTGGGGATCGGACCGAGGTTTATCGACTTCCTCCGCCGCAACGAGTTCGGTCAGCACATCCGCGAGGAAGGTCCGCAGCATCACTTCGCCAAACAGGGGACGCCGACGATGGGCGGCCTGCTCATTCTCTTCGCCGCAACGATCGCCTTCCTGCCGGTCAGCCACTACCGCCTCCAGTCGCTGACCGTCCTCTTCACCGCCCTCGCGTGCGGTGCGATCGGCTTCCTCGACGACTTCATCAAGCTGACCCACAAGCGGTCGCTCGGCCTGCCCGGGCGCTGGAAGCTGCTGCTTCTCGCGGGCGTCACCGTCGTGGTCGCGATCGTCGCGCGGCATCTCCACCTGAGCACGGACGTCTACATCCCCGTGATCGACATCACGGTGCCGTTGTCCTACGGCTGGTACGTGTTCCTCTTCTTCGTGATCGCCGGGGCGGCCAACGGCACGAATCTCGCGGATGGTGTCGACGGGCTGCTCGCAGGGACGGGGATCATCGCGCTCTTCACGTTCATGGCGATGAACGTCGTCTCCTACGTTCGCTCGGGCCCGGCGGGGCATCGCAACCTGACGAAGCTGGACCTGGCGATCGTGGGCGCTGCGCTGATCGGAGCCGCCGTCGGGTTCCTCTGGTTCAACGCCTTCCCGGCCGAGGTGATCATGGGCGACACGGGCTCCATGGCGTTTGGCGGTGCTCTCGCGGCGTTCGCGATCATGATGAAGGTCGAGGTGCTGCTGCTGTTTATCGGCGGCATCTTCGTCATCGAGGCGCTGTCGGTGATGATCCAAGTGTTCTCGTTCAAGCGCTTCGGACGACGCGTCTTCCTGATGGCGCCGATTCACCACCACTTCGAGATGAAGGCGTGGTCCGAGACGAAGATCACGGTGCGCTTCTGGATCATCGGCGGGCTCCTGTGCGCGGTGGGCTTCGCTCTCTTCTACCGCTACTACTTCGGCCAGCTGCCGAAGCTCGGTCGGCCGTGAGCGACGCTGACGTGGAACATGCGTTGCTGGATGCGGCATGCCTGAAGCCGGGGGAGGACGTCCTCGTCTTGGGGAGCGGCGTGCTCGCGCTGGCAACGCACGAGCGGGTGGGAGACGGCTGGGTCTACGTCGTCCAGTCGCAGGTGGCCGAGCTCGAGGAGCTGCTCGGGGAGGCGCACGCCGTTGGGGCGAGTGGCGTGGCGTACCTCGTGGGGGAGGCGCCCGTGCTGCCGCTCCCGGACGGCGCCGTCGCGGCGGCCGTCGGCAGGATCGCAACGGACGAGGGGTCGCTCGGGGCGGCGGCAGAGGAGCTCGCGCGCGTGCTGTCGGCGGGCGGACGGGCCTCGTTCGCCGAGCCGGATGCGGGGGCGGGGGAGGAGCTGGCGCGCGCACTCGCGGCGGCCGGGTTCGAGCAGATCGAGGTCGAACGCGTGGACGAGGAGGCCGTCGTGAGCGGCCGGCTCGTCTGAGGACCCAGGAGTCGGACGACGAACCCGTATCCCATCTTCGAGAAAGCCGGCACGCTTCTGTTGCGCTCGGGCGCGTACGCTGACCCCAGGGGACCCGCGCCCCCCATTGGGGGGGAAGGTGGGTCGTGAGCGGGCCACGTCCCGAAGAGGCGTCTCCAGACGAGGCATGGCTGCCAAGCCGGGCGCTCGTCGTAGGCCTCGCTCGATCCGGCCTGGCGGCGGCGACCGCGCTCGCCGGGCGCGGCGTTCAGGTCGTCGCGGCAGACCGCTCTGCCGACGTCGATGCCGGCAGGCTCGGCGACCTCGGCGTCGAACTCCGACTCGGAACGGAGGAGGAGGCGTTGCTCGAAGGGGTGGAACTCGTGGTCAAGAGCCCGGGCGTACCGGCTGAGTCGCCGCCCATCGCCGGCGCGCGGGCGCGGAGCATTCCCGTCTGGAGCGAGGTGGAACTCGGCTACCGGCTGCTGCCCGTCGGCTCGCGCCTCATCGGCGTCACCGGCACGAACGGGAAGACGACGACGACCGAGCTGCTCGGCGCAATCCTCCGTGCGGACGGCCGGCCGGTCGAGGTCGCCGGCAACGTCGGCCGCGCTCTCACCGACGCCACACTGACAGCCGTGGAGGGCTCGTGGATCGTCTGCGAGCTCTCGAGCTTCCAGCTCGAGGACGTTCACACGCTCGCGTGCGATGTTGCCGTCCTCCTCAACCTCGAGCCCGACCATCTCGACCGGCACGGCAGCCTCGACGCGTACCGCGCCGCGAAGCTCCGCATCTTCGAGAGGGCTGATGCGAAGGTCGTCCCGCGCGGCTTCGGGATCGACGGGATCGAGTTCTCCGCCGACGACCCGCTGCCCGCGGAGCCACTGATCCCCGGCCGCCATAACCGGGAGAACGCCGCGGCCGCGACCGCTGCTGCCCGGGCCGCGGGCGTCCCCGACGACGCGATCGCGCAGGCGCTCCGCACGTTCCCCGGCGTCCCGCACCGGCTCGAGCTGGTGCGGGAGCTGCACGGTGTCCGCTGGGTCAACGACTCGAAGGCGACGAACACCGCCGCCGCGCGCCGCGGTGTCGCCGCCTACGACGCGCCGCTCCGCCTCATCCTCGGCGGCTCGCTCAAAGGCGAGGACTTCGGCCCCTTCGTCCGCGACCTGCCGGCGAACGTCCGCTCGGTCTATCTCGTCGGCGCGGCCAGCGACGAGCTCGCTGCTGCGCTCGCTGCCGACAGACGCGAGTACGTCCGGACCGGCGACATCGCCACCGCCGTCTCGCGCGCGGCAGACGATGCCGAGCCCGGGGACGTCGTCCTGCTCTCGCCCGCCTGCGCCAGCTACGACCAGTTCGCGAACTTCGAGGAGCGTGGCGACACGTTCCGCCGCCTCGTCGAGGAGCTGGGGTGAGCGTAGGCTCGACGGAGCTCACCACCGGCGTAGGCTCGATGGAGCCGGCCGATAGCTCAGGTGCGGGAGCAGAGCGGACGCGTCGGCCCGGCCGGCGTCGGCGCGGAAGATGAGAGTGAAACGGCTCCAGTTCGAGTGGAACCTGCTCGTGCTCGTCACGGCAGCGCTCGTTCTCTTCGGGCTCGTCATGGTGTACAGCGCGACCTCGGGATCCGCCGCGCTCGGGAACGCCAATCCGCTCGGCTTCGTCGAGAAGCAGGTGACGTACGCCGCGGTCGGCGTCGCGCTGCTCGTCGTCGTCTCGCGTCTCCCTCTCGACCGGATCCGCGCCCTGGCGCCGAGCCTCGTCGTGACCGCGCTCATCCTCTGCCTCGGCGTCCTCGCGGTCGGCTCTCGCATCAACGGGGCGCGGCGTTGGATCACGGTCGGCCCGCTCGTCTTTCAGCCGTCGGAGCTCGCGAAGCTCGCGGTCGTCGTTTGGGCAGCCGCTTACCTCTCGCGCCGCCCGCCGCCCCGCACGCTCCAGGAACTTGCACGGCCGCTCGGACTTCTCGTCCTTCTCTTCGCCGCGCTCGTGCTCGTCGAGCCGGATCTCGGCACGGCGCTGACGCTCCTGCTCGTGGTCGGCGCCATCCTGCTCGTCTCGGGAACGAGAGCGCGCCTGCTCGCGTCCGCCTACGGCATCGTGTTCGGCCTGGCCGCGATCGCAGCCTGGTCGTCCGCCTACCGGCGCGACCGGCTCCTCACGTTCCTCGACCCGTGGAAGGACCCCACAGGAGCCGGTCTCCAGAACGTCCAGGCGCTGATCAGCTTCGGCTCGGGCGGGATCTTCGGACGCGGCCTCGGGCAGGGGCTGGCTCCGCTCTACTACTTGCCGGAGGCGCACACGGACATGATGTTTGCCGTCGTCGGCGAGGAGCTCGGCCTGGTCGGCGTCGCGCTCGTGCTCATGGCGTTCTGCGCCTTCGGCTACGCGGGGATCCGGCTCGCGATCGCCTGCCGGGATCCGTTCGCGAAGCGGCTCGCAGCGGGCATCACGGCGCTCGTCTGCGGACAGGCGGCGATCAACATGGCCGCCGCGGTAGGGCTCGCGCCGCTCACCGGAATCCCGCTCCCGTTCGTCTCGTACGGCGGGTCGAGCCTTGTCGTGATGCTCGTGGGGGTCGGCTTCCTCCTTAACATCGCCCGTGGCGATGGCAGACGAGCGGCAGCTCCGGTTTCTGATCGCGGCCGGCGGGACGGTCGGACACGTCGCGCCGGCACTCGCCGTCGCGGAAGCGCTGCGGCTGCGGGGAGGGCTGGTGACCTTCGCCGGGTCGCCGGATCGCGTCGAGGCGCGGCTCGTTCCTGAGCGGGGCTACGAGTTCGACGCGTTCTCCGTCTCCGGGCTGCCGCGCCGAGCGAGTCTCGAGTTCGTGCGGGCGGTGGGCAAGGCGCTCGCAGCGCCGGTCGCCTGCCGCACCATCCTCCGGCGCCGGAACCCGGACGCGGTGCTCGGAGCCGGCGGGTTCGTCGCGGGGCCGATGGTGCTGGCCGCACGCCTCGAGCGGATCCCCTGCGCGCTCACCGAGGCGGACGCGCACCTCGGCCTCGCGAACCGGCTCGCCGCGCCGCTCGCTGAACGCGTCTTCCTCGCGCTGCCGCTCGGGCAGCAAGGGGAGAAGTATCGCGCGGTCGGTCGGCCGATCCCGGCGACATCGCGAGCGCTGAAACGCGAGGAGGCGCGCAGCCGCCTCGGGCTGGCGGCCGACGCCCGCGTCGTGCTCGTCTTCGGCGGCTCACTCGGTGCGCGACTGCTCAACGACGTCGCGCTCGACGCCTGGGCCGAGAACGGGCCGGCTGTGATCCACCTCTGCGGCGAGCGCGACTATCCCGAGCTCCAGGGTCGGGCCTCGCGTCCCGATTACATCCTGCAGCCGTTCATGGGCGAGATCGGCGTTGGGTACGGTGCCGCCGACGTCGTCCTTGCTCGGGCCGGCGGATCGGTCTGGGAGCTTGCGGCCGCTGGTCTGCCGGCGGTGCTCGTTCCCGGCGCGTTCGCGACGGGCCAGCACCAGGAGAAGAACGCGCGCTGGTTCGTCGACGCCGGCGGCGCGGTGGTCGTTCCCGAGGCTGAGGCAGCGCGCGCGCCTCGGTTAGTGGAGGAGCTGCTCGGCGACACGGCCCGGCTCGCGGGCATGTCCGCGGCGATGCGCGCGGTCGCGAAGCCAGATGCAGCGGAAGAGATCGCGGATGAGCTCGTCGTCCTCGCAGCCGCTCGCCGGTAGACGAATCTGGCTCGCCGGGATCGGCGGCGCCGGCATGAGCGGTTACGCGCTCCTCGCTCACGCGTGGGGAGCCGACGTGGCGGGGTGGGACCGCGCGCAGACGCCGTACCTTCGTCATCTCGAGGGCATAGTCGTCGAGATCTCTTCCGAGCCTTCCGCGCCACCGCGTGGCTGGGATGTGTACGTCTCGACGGCGTTCGCGGGCCTGGTCGAGGGGCATCCACGTGCCGACCTTCTTGCCGAGCTCGTCGCGCAGCGCCGAGCGGTCGTCGTCGCCGGTGCGCACGGGAAGACGACGACGAGCGCGATGATCGCCTATTGCCTCGACCGTCTTGGGCTCGAGCCCGCGTTCCTCATCGGCGGCGACGTGCCACAGCTCGGGGGCAACGCCCGCGCCGGCTCGGGCTGGCTCGTCGTCGAAGGCGACGAGTCGGACCGTTCGGTCGCCGCCCTGCGACCGGAGATCGCGGTGCTGCTCAACGTCGACCTCGACCACCACACGACGTTCATCTCCCGGGCCGAGGTCGAGTCGTTCTTCGAGGAGTGGCTGCGCGGCGTGCCGCACGTCGTGCGCGCGGAGGAGCTCGAGCCGGTCACACTCGACCTCGCGGTGCCGGGAGAACACAACCGGCGCAACGCGGCGGCGGCAATCGCGGCTCTCGAGCTGGCCGGCGTCCCGCGCGAGGAAGCCGAGGCCGCGATCGTCGAGTTTCGCGGTGCCGGCCGCAGGCTCGAGCCGAAGGGTGAGGCGGGCCGCGTGACCGTCCTCGACAGCTACGCGCACCACCCGGCGGAGCTCGCGGCCGATCTCGCCGCAGTTCGCCAGAGGGCTGGAAGCGTCGGCGGCCAAGCCGCCGACGCCCGGCCGGCAGACCCTGCCGCCTTCGGCGGCAGCCGGGGTCGGCTCCTGGTGCTCTTCCAGCCGCATCTGTACTCCCGCACGCTCCACCTCGTGCACGGCTTCGCCGAGGCGCTCGCCGGCGCGGATGCCGTGTGTGTGACCGAGATCTACGCCGCTCGCGAGGAGGCTCTGCCCGGCGTGACGGGGCGGCTGATCGTCTACGAGCTCGCGCGGCTCCGTCCGGGCATGCCGATCGGCTGGGCGCCGTCGCTCGAGGACGCTGCGGATCTCGTGGTAGGTTGGGCGCGGCCGGGGGACACCGTCCTCACGCTCGGCGCCGGCGACGTCGATCGCGCCGCGCCGCTGATCCTCGAGGCGCTCGCATGAAGATCGAAGAAGGAGTCGAGCTAAGGCGCTTCACGACGCTGGGTACGGGTGGGCCTGCGCGCGCCTTCGCGCGGCCCGAGTCGGGGCCGGAGGTGGAGGAGCTCCTGCGCTGGGCGCGGCAGCGCTCGCTCGGCGTCCCGGTCGTCGGCCTCGGCTCGAACCTGCTCGTGGCGGACGACGGCGTCGACGCGCTCGTCTTGAAGCTCGGAGGAGAGCTCGCGGCGGTAGACGTCGACGGGGACCTCCTGCGCGTAGGTGGGGGCGCCGTGAACGCCGTCGCACTGCACCGGGCCCGCGCCGCCGGGCTGGGCGGCTTCGAGTTCGCCTGCGCCATTCCCGGCACGATCGGGGGCGGCGTCTGGATGAACGGCGGCGCCTACGGCGGCGACTTCGCCGACGTGCTGGAGCGGGCGCTCGTTGCAACGGCCGAGGGCATCGGCTGGCTGACTCCCGCCGAGCTCGGGCTCAGCTACCGGCATTCGGAGCTCCGGCACGGGCAGGTCGTCGTGCGCGCCGAGCTGCGACTGCAGCCACGGCCGCCGGAGGAGATCAAGGCCGAGGTACGCGAGCTGAACAAGCGCCGGAAGGACGCGCAGCCGACGAACCGGCGCACATTCGGGAGCGTCTTCAAGAATCCCGAGCACGAGCTGAGCGCGGGCCGGATGCTCGAGGCGTGCGGCCTCAAGGGGCATCGCATCGGCGGAGCCCAGATCTCGCCGAAGCACGCGAACTTCATCGAGAACGCCGACGCGGCCACGTCCGCAGATGCCGTGGCCCTGATGGCCGAGGCGCGCCGTCGCGCGAACGAGCAGTTCGGTGTCCACCTCCGGCACGAAGTCGAGTTTCTCGGCGAGCTCGACCTGCCCGAGCTGTAGGAAGGTCCGGACCGGCGCCGAAAACGGGAGGATGCCTGCCAGGGCTCGTCTCGCTCGGTCCATCGCGCGTGTGGACGCCCGCGCGCTGCCGTGGCGTCCGACGTTGCCCGAGTTGCATCCGCGGGCGTGGCTCGCCCGCATCGCCCCGACGCGGCGGTCGCTCGCGGTCGGCTTCGGTCTACTCGCCGTTGCGCTCGGCGGGTATCTCGCGGCACGCGAGACGCCGCTCTTCGCGATCGACCGGATCGAGGTGCACGGCGGCTCGCCGAGCGTCGCCGCCCACGTTCGCCAGGCGCTCGCGCCACTCGTCGGGAGGCCCCTGGCCGGGCTCGACGGCTCGGCTGTGCTGCAAAAGGTGGACGCGCTCCCGACGGTCGTCAGCGCGACCTACGACCGAGCCTTCCCGCACACGCTGAGCATCACCGTCCGGCCGGAGCGCCCCGCTGCCGTCTTGCGCCGTGGTCCCGACAGCTGGCTCGTGTCGATGCGCGGACGCGTGCTGGAGCCTCTTTCTGCCACCGCCGTTCCGAGGTTGCCGCGAGTTTGGATCGCGACCCACACGGCGGTGCGCCTCGGTGCCGAGGTCACGGCGGGCGGCGCGGCAACCGCCGCGCACGCCGTCGGGCTCGCGGGAGCGTTCGCAACCCGCGTGGCCTCCGCCTCCTATACGGACGGCGCGCTCGTCTTCCGCCTCCACTCGGGCCTTGAGCTCCTGCTCGGCAACGGCGGCGACATCAAGCTGAAGGTCGCGGTGGCCGAGCGCGTGCTCGCCATGCTGCCGCCGGGCTCGACCTTCCTCGACGTCACCAGCCCGGGGCGCCCGGTGTCCGGATACGGATCGCCGCCGTCTTTCGTACCAGCAAGCTCTAGTAGAGGTTGAGGTTCTAGATCTCCACCTTCGGTTGACACCGAGCCTTCGTGCACGTACCCTCCGCCGCGTTGTTGCTGAAGTCAGCCCCAATCCTCTACTGAAGGTTCAGGTTCGAAGCTCATGAGCGCGAAGGAAGCGGCCGGGAACTACCTCGCAGTGATCAAGGTCGTCGGCGTCGGCGGCGGGGGCACGAACGCCGTCAACCGCATGGTGGACGCCGGCCTCTCGGGCGTCGAGTTCATCGCGGTCAACACGGACGCCCAGGCGTTGATGGTCTGCGACGCAGACTTCAAGATCCACATCGGCTCGGCCGCCACCCGTGGGCTCGGTGCGGGCGCGGATCCGGCGGTCGGCCTCGCGGCTGCGCAGGAGAGCCGCGACGAGCTGAAGGAGGCGCTCAAGGGCGCGGACATGATCTTCATCACCGCCGGCGAGGGTGGCGGGACCGGTACGGGCGCTGCGCCGGTCGTCGCCGAGCTCGGGCATGAGCTCAGCGCGCTCACCGTCGGTGTCGTGACGAAGCCGTTCGGCTTCGAGGGGCGAAAGCGGTCGCAGCAGGCGGAGCAAGGGATCGAGAGCCTGCGCGACAAGCTCGAGACGCTGATCGTGATCGAGAACGACCGCCTGCTGCAGGTGGTCGAGAAGCAGACCTCGGTCGTCGACGCCTTCCGCATGGCCGACGACGTGCTCCGGCAGGGAGTCCAGGGCATCACCGACCTGATCACCGTCCCCGGCCTCGTCAACCTCGACTTCGCGGATGTGCGCACGATCATGCGCGAAGCGGGATCGGCTCTGATGGGGATCGGCGTGGCGAGTGGAGACAACCGCGCGGCGGAAGCAGCGCGTGCGGCCGTGTCGTCGCCCCTGCTCGAGTCGTCGATCGAGGGCGCGACCGGGATCCTGCTGAACATCACCGGCGGTCCCGACATCGGCCTGTTCGAGGTCAACGAGGCGGCCGAGGTCGTCACGAGCGCAGCCGACGTGAACGCGAACGTCATCTTCGGCGCCGTGATCGACGACGCGATGGGAGAAGAGCTCCGCGTCACTGTCATCGCCACCGGCTTCGGCGGCGGGCGGCGGCGGCGCCGGGGGAGCACGGAGCAGCAGGTCGCCGTTCCGTCGGCCGGCTCCGAGCAGGCCGAGAACGGCCTCGACGTACCGTCCTTCCTGCGCGGCGAGTAGCCGCGCGGCCTCCGCCTCGATCGTTGGGTCACGGCAGGTTTCCGGGGTGTCGAAACGGGGCACACGAGCGGTGCCCCTCAACCAGGGTTGACCGCATTCGAGTCAACCCCACGACCCGGTCCGCCGCTCCGGCCCGTTCTCAGGAACGAGCCGGGGCGGCTCCGTTCTGGGGACGTTTTCGACTGAGCCGGGGTGGGGCGGCGACGCACTAGATGAGTAGTTCCACGGCCCGGGTCGCGGCAGCGAGGTAGGGACCGGTGGCAGTCAGGTCGAAGTCGGCGGTTCCTATACGCGCCGTCGACCCAAGGGGGCCACGATGCTCGCCGACCTCGACCTGTTGCTGATTGCCGTGTTCTGCACTGCTGACGATCTCCTGCCCAAGGGCGTGAAGAACGCCAAACGGATGCTGACCGATGCGGAGGTCGTCACGCTGTGTGTTGCTCAGGCGCTGATGGGGATCCCGTCCGATGCGCGGTTTCTCAAGACGGCGCGGAAGCAGCTTTCGCACCTGTTTCCTGTCCTGCCCAAGCGGCCCGGTTATCTCAAGCGCCGCCAGCGGTTGAGCGACACGATCGAGTGGCTGATCGGCGTGTTCGCGAGTGACAGCCCCGGCTATCACGACGACCTCGTGCTGGTCGACTCGACACCCGTCGAGTGCGCCCGCAGCATCGAAACGACCCGGCGCAGCCAACTTGGCGACGCCGCCGACTACGGCTGGTGTGCAAGCCATAGTCGCTACTTCTGGGGCTTCCGTCTCCACGGCCTGTTCGCGTTGGACGGCACCCCCCGCGCGCTCATCCTCACCTCGCCGAAGACCCCCGAACGCGACGTCTGCCTGACGCTGCTCGAACGCTGCCAACGCGAAGGGCACCTCTTCGTGATCGGCGACCTCGGCTACGCCGGCCGCGACTTCGAATCCTCCGCCGCCGAACTCGACGCCACGATCATCCGGCCGCGCCGCAAGAACGAAGACCCCGGCGGCCCACACCTCGCCCCGATCCGCCAACGGATCGAGTCGATCTTTCAGACCTGCAAAGACCTGCTCACGCTCGAACGCCACGGCGCCCGCACCCTTCACGGCCTCGGAACCCGCATCAAGACACGCTTCCTCGCCCTCGCCGCCGCGATCGCACTCAACCACAGACTCGGCCGCCCCCCGCGCTCGCTCGTCGACTACGTTGCCTAAACCCGTGGAACTAACCATCTAGGATCGGCCGTGCCCATGCCTGCGACGCTCCTCCATACGCCGCTGCACGATCGGCACGTCGAGCTCGGAGCGCGCATGGTGCCGTTCGCCGGCTGGGAGATGCCCGTGCAGTACGAGGGCGTCATCCCGGAGCACCGCGCAGTGCGGACGGACTCCGGCGTCTTCGACGTCTCGCACATGGGCGAGGTGGAGGTGGAAGGACCGCGCGCCCGCGACCTTCTGCAGGGCGTGCTGTCGAACGATCTCGACAAGCTCGAGCCCGGTCAGGCGCAATACACCCTGCTGACGAACGAGGGCGGGGGGATCATCGACGACCTCATCGCCTATCGGGTCGGCGAGCACTCCTACCTCCTCGTCGTGAATGCCTCGAATCGCGCGAACGTCCTCGCCTGGCTGAGGGAGCGGGAAATTCCGGGCTCGGACGTGCGCGACGTCTCCGACGACTGCGCGCTGCTCGCCGTCCAGGGTCCGAAAGCGATCGAGCGGCTGGGGCTCCCGCCGGCCCCTCCGTTCACGTTCGGAGAGGCGTCGGTCGACGGCGTCGAGGTGATGGTGAACCGCACCGGCTACACCGGCGAGGACGGCTGCGAGCTGCTCTGCATGAGCGAGGACGCAGTCCGTCTCTGGGACGCCGTCCTCGAGCGCGGCGTCGTCCCGTGTGGCCTCGGCGCCCGTGACACGCTCCGCCTCGAGGTTTGCTATCCGCTGCACGGCAACGACATCGGGCCGGAGACGGACGCCGTCTCCGCGGGTCTCGGCTGGGCGTGCGCGCTGGACAAGGAGTTCGAGGGCGTGGACGTCCTCCGCCGCGTCAAGGCCGACGGCCCTGCCCGGCGGCTCGTTGCATTCGTGATGGAGGAGAAGGCGATCCCCCGCCAAGGGATGCCGATCGCCGGAGGTGGCGAGGTGACGTCGGGCTCGCATTCGCCGATGCTCGAGATCGGAATCGGGATGGGGTATGTGCCGGCTGCCCAGGCGAAAGCCGAGACCGAGCTGACGATCGACGTCCGCGGTCGCCCCCGCCGGGCCCGCGTAGTCAAGAAGCCGATCTACAAGAGGGAGGGTTGAGTGGCAGCCGCCGAGAGCTATCCCGACGACCTGAAGTACCACGAGGAACACGACTGGGCCCGCGTCGAAGGAGACGAGGCCGTACTCGGCATTACCTGGTTCGCCGCCGACGCGCTCGGCGAGCTCGTCCACTTCGAGGCGCCGGAGGTCGGCTCCACCGTGACGAAGGATCAGTCCTACGGCGAGGTCGAGTCGGTGAAGGCCGTCTCCGACGTGATCGCGCCGCTCTCCGGCGAGGTGCTCGAAGTGAACGAGCTTGTGGTGGACGCACCCGAGACGGTGAACGAGGACCCGTACGGCAACGGCTGGCTGCTTCGCGTCCGCGTCGCGGACTCCGGCGAGGTCGGTGCCCTGCTCGACGCCGGCGCCTACCGGGAGCTGCTCGCGAGCCAGTGAGCGTAGGCTTGACGGAGCTCACCAAGGAGCGGAGGCGCCGGCTTTGCCGGCGCCGGGAGCGGAAATGACGCATCCGTTTCTGGCGCTCACCGACTCCGACCGGGAGGAGATGCTCGACACGATCGGGGTCGGCACGGTCGATGAGCTCTTCCGTGACCTGCCGGAGGCCGTCCGCTTTGGACGCGAGCTCGACCTCGAGCCCGCGCTGTCGGAACAGGAGGTCTTCGAGCACGTTGCCGCCCTCGCCGAACGGAACGCCGACGCGAGCCGGGAGCTCTCCTTCCTCGGCGCCGGCATGTACGACCACTACGTGCCGGCGGTCGTCGATGCAGTGCTCCAGCGCGGCGAGCTCCTGACGGCCTACACGCCGTACCAACCCGAGATGAGCCAGGGCGTGCTTCAGGCGGTCTTCGAGTACCAGACGGCCGTCTGCGAGTTGACGGGCATGGACGTCTCGAACGCGTCGGGGTACGACGGTACGAGCGTCGCCGCCGACGCGTGCTACGTCGCGAAGCATGCGACCGGCCGCGACAAGGTCGTCATGACCGCGGCGACGAGTCCGCAGGTACGCCAGGTCGTGAAGACGTACGCCGCTGGGTTCGGGCTCGAAGTGGTCGAGGTCCCGCATCGGGACGGGACGACGGACCCCAAGGAGCTGGAGCGCGCAGCTGCGGACGCCGCCGCAGTGATCTTCCAGCAGCCGAACTTCTTCGGCTGTCTCGAGCCTGCGCCGGAGCTCGTGGCGGTCGCCGCGGAGGCCGGCGCGTTGCCGGTCGCACACGTCGACCTCCTCTCACTGGGGGTGCTCGAGGCACCAGCCCGCTACGGGGCCGCGCTCGCGCTCGGCGAAGGACAGGCTGCCGGAAACTTCCCGTCCTTCGGCGGACCGCATTACGGATTCCTCGCGGCGCGTCAGGAGCTCATCCGGCGCATGCCAGGGCGAATCGTCGGCGAGACGGTAGACGCCGCGGGCGACCGCGGCTATGTCCTCACCCTGCAGACCCGCGAGCAGCACATTCGGCGGGAGAAGGCCACCTCGAACATCACCACGAACCAGACGCTGCTCGCGCTCGGCGGGCTCGTCTATCTCACATGGCTCGGGCCGCAGGGACTGCGCGAGCTGGGGGAGACCTGCCTGTCGCTCGCCGCATACGCGAAGCAGCGCCTCGAGGAGCGGGCGGGACTCGAGCCGGTGTTCGCAACTCAGACAACGTTCAAGGAGTTTGCCGTCGGTGTCGGACGGAACGCGCGTGAGGTCGTCGCGGCCGCGCGCGAGCAAGGCGTCCATCCGGGGTACGCGCTCGGTCGCGACTACGAGGGGATGGACGACGTCCTGCTCGTGGCGGTCACCGAGCGCCGCACTCCCGAGGAGATCGACCGGCTCGCGGACGTGCTCGCCGAGGTCGCCCGATGAGGGTTACAGCATGAAGCTGATCTACGAGAAGTCGCAACAAGGCCGTCGCGCGTCGGCCCTGCCGCGCTACGAGAACCTGCCGTCCCCGCCCGAGCTCCCCCCAGAGCTTCGACGCGCGGAGCCACCGCGCCTCCCCGAGGTGCCGGAGTTCGAGCTCGTCCGCCATTTCACCGAGCTCTCGACCCGGAACTTCGGCGTCGACACGGGCTTCTATCCGCTCGGCTCGTGCACGATGAAATACAACCCGCGGATCAACGAGCGCCTCGCCGCGCTCCCGGGGTTCGCGCGTCTTCACCCGCTGCAGGACGAGGACGGCGCGCAGGGCGCGCTCGAGCTGATGTGGCGGTTGCAGGAGATCCTCGCGGAGGTGACGGGCCTCGATGCCGTCTCGCTCCAGCCGGCCGCCGGCTCCCAGGGAGAGTTGACGGGGCTCCTGCTCGTGCGCGCCTACTTCGCCGCGCGGGGCGAGAGCGAGCAGCGGCGGAAGGTCGTCATCCCGGACACGGCGCACGGTACGAATCCGGCCTCGGTCACGATGGCGGGCTACGGGCTCACGCACGTCCAGACCGACGCGCGCGGGAACATCGACGTCGACGACCTGCGCGGCAAGGTCGACGAGCACACCGCGGCGCTCATGCTCACGAACCCGTCCACGCTCGGGTTGTTCGACGAGAACATCGAGGAGATCGAGCGGATCTTCCACGGCGCGGGTGCGCTCATGTATTACGACGGGGCGAACCTCAACGCCGTCTGCGGAATCTCACGGCCGGGCGACATGGGCTTCGACATCGTCCACATCAACCTGCACAAGACGTTCTCGCAGCCCCACGGCGGCGGAGGTCCCGGCGGCGGCCCGGTCGCGGTGCGCGACATCCTCGAGCCGTTCCTACCGGTGCCGGCTGTCGTGCGGCGGGAGGAGGGCGGCTTCGGCCTCGACCACGACCGCCCGCAGACGATCGGCAAGGTGCGCGGCTTCACGGGGCCGTTCGGCGTCTTCGTCCGCTCGTACGCGTACATGCGGATGTGGGGGCCGCGGCTCCGCGAGATGTCAGAGGTGGCAGTGCTCAACGCGAACTACGTCCTCGCGCGGCTCAAGGACGCCTACGACCTGCCGTTCGAGCGTCTCTGCATGCACGAGTTCGTCCTCTCTGCGCGGACGCTGAAGCGCGAGCACGGCTGCACAGCGCTCGATGTCGCCAAGCGGCTGATGGACTACGGCTTCCACCCGCCGACGATCTACTTCCCGCTCATCGTGCCCGAGGCGCTCATGGTCGAGCCGACGGAGACCGAGGCGAAGGAGACGCTCGACGCCTTCTGCGACGCGATGCTCGCGATCGCCCGCGAGGCGGCGGCGGAGCCGGAGCTACTGAAGGAGGCACCGCACCATCGGCCGGTGCGGCGGCTCGACGAGGTGCGCGCGGCGAAGCATCCTGTGGTCAAGTACGGATTCGAGGACGCGAAGGCGACTTCCGGCGTCTAGGCGCCGCCGCAAGCTGGCCGCAAGCCGCCTCGATGTCCCGCCCGCGCGTCAGGCGAACCGTGACCGGCACCCGGGCGCGCTCGAGCTCGTTCCGGAAGGTGGCGATCTGCTCGCGTGAAGACCCTTCGTACAAGCCAGTCGGGTTGTACGGGATCAGATTCACCTTGAAGTGGTCGCGGCCCAGCAACTCGGCGAGTGCTCGCGCCTGCTCCGGCGCGTCGTTCACCTCCGCGAGCATCACGTACTCGACGAAGACACGCCGCCTCGTCGCCTCCGCATGCCGGCGGCACTCGGCGACCACGTCCGCGACGGGGTAGTGCTCGTTCACGGGCATGATCCGCGAGCGCAGCTCGTCGTCAGCCGCATGGAGGGAGAGCGCGAGCCGGATCGGCTCGTCCACTTCGTCCACGAACCGCCGCAGCCCCGGCAGCCAGCCGACCGTCGAGACCGTCGTCCGCCGGTGTGTGATGCCGAGAGCCGGCAGCCGCCGCGCCGCCGCGAGCACCTCGTCGAGGTTGAGCATCGGCTCGCCCATCCCCATGAACACGGCGTGATCGACCTCGGTGAGCCGCCGGAAGTGGAGCGCCTGGTCGAGGATCTCCGAGGCGGTGAGGTTGCGCCCGAACGCCATCGCTCCGGTCGCGCAGAACGTGCACGTGAGCGGGCAGCCCGACTGCGAGGAGAGGCAGAGCGAGCGCCGACCGTCGCGGTAGCGCATCAGCACGGCCTCGACCGGATGGCCGTCGGCGGTGCGGAAGAGCGTCTTGACCGTGCCGTCGCGCGACTCGCGCTCGGTTTCGACGTCCAGAGTCGAAAACCGCACAGCGGTCGCGAGCTCCGCGCGCAGGGCGCGCGGCAGGTTCGTCATCGCGTCGTAGTCGGACGCGCCGCGCGCCGTCCATTCCCACACCTGCCGGGCGCGGAAGGCCGGCTCGCCGCGCTCGCGCAGCGTCTGTTCGAGGAGGGCCAGATCCATCGGGCTACGGTAGCGTCACGGCCGATGATCGACCTGCGCTCCGACACCGTCACGAAGCCGACGCAGGGGATGCTCGCGGCGATGGCGGCCGCCGAGCTCGGCGACGAACAGGAACGGGAGGATCCGACCACCAACGAGCTGCAACGCCGGATGGCAGAGCTGCTCGGGCACGAGGCGGCGCTCTTTCTCCCGACCGCGACGATGGCCAACCAGGCCGCGCTGCGCGTGCTGAGCCGGCCCGGCTGCAAGGTCGTCGCCGAGGAGCGGACGCACATCTTGATCTACGAGTGGGGAGGCCCCGCGATCCATTCCGGCCTCGTCATGCAGGGTCTCGTCGCGGAGGCGGGCAGGCCGACACCGGAGCAGATCGAGGAGGTCGACGAGTTCGGTCCGGGCGGTGTGCTCGTGCTCGAGAACACGCATCGCAGCTCCGGCGGCCGGATCTGGCCGCTCGACGAGTTCCGCGCGGCGCTCGAAGCAGCGCGCTCCCGCGGCGCGGCCGTCCATCTCGACGGCGCACGCCTCTTCAATGCCTCGGTCGCCGCGGGGCTCGAGCCTTCGGAGTGGGGAGCGCTCGCCGACAGCGTCACGATCTGCTTCTCGAAGGGGCTCGGCTGCCCGTTCGGCGCGATCCTCGCCGGGCCGGCAGAGACGATCGAGCGCGCGTGGGAGGGGAAGTTCCTCTTCGGCGGCGCACTCCGTCAGTCCGGCATCGCCGCTGCCGCGATGCTGTATGCGCTCGATCACCACGTCGAGCGGCTCGCCGACGACCACGCCCGCGCGCGGCGGCTCGCCGAAGGAATCGGGATCGATCCCGCAACCGTCGAGACCAATTTCGTTCCCATTCCCGACGAGCCCGGCCTGCGCGAGCGGCTCCTCGAGCGCGGCGTCGGCGTCGGCGGTCTCCGCCCCGGCTGGCTGCGCGCCGTCACGCACCTCGACGTCGGCGACGAGGAGATCGAGCAGGCGATCGAGCGGATGCAGGAAGTGATCTCGCTCCGTGTCTGAGACAGCCGAGCGGCTGACTGCGCCTCGAGCGGCTCGTCCGGAAGGAGCAGCGCGAGAAGCGCGCACCGAGCATCGCCGCGGCCGTTCGCCGTGACACGAAGCTCATCTGGGAGACCGCCGTCGGCGTTGCGGAAGCCGAGGCGGACATCGAGGCGCAGCTGCGCGACGCGGGCAAGCTCGATCTGGAGGACGCACTCGATCGGCACGTCGAAGGAGCGGCACACACGCCGACGATCCGCCGGCTGCTCTCGCACGCGTCCGGCTTGCAGTGCGAGACGCAGGACGACTCGTGGCTGACCCTACGGTTCGCGCCGGCCGACGAGCTGCTCGAGACGCTTGCGCAGGCCGAGCTCGTGCTTCCCGCCGGCCCCGGTTCCACTACTCCAACCTCGCCTTCGCGCGACTAGGGATCGTCATCGAGCGCGTCTCGGATGTGCCGTACCAGGACTCTGTCCGCGAGCGCCTGTTCGAGCCCGTCGGTCTGACGCGCGTGAGCTTCGAGCCCGAGCCGCCGGCTGCGAAGGATTATCTCGCGCAGCCGTACGCCGACGGCGTCTGGGACACGATCGGGGTGGAGACGGGCGTGTGGGCGTCCGCCGGCCAGCTGTGGGGGACGGCCGACGACATCTGCCGCTGGCGCTGGCGGACGGTCTCGGGGCCGGAGTGCGGCGAGCTCCTGCGCATCGTGTGCGCGCCGGACGGCTCGGTGGAGCGAATGGTCTGGGCCGGCTACCCGGTCACACGCGAGCCGGGCCCCTGGCGCGCGCCCGAATAGCGCCTACTCGTACTGGAGCGCCTCGAGGACGTTCAGCTTGCCGGCACGGCGGGCGGGGAAGATCGCTGCGACCAAGCCGGCGAGGATCGCGGCGATCACGAAGACGACGAGTGTGCCCCATGGGACTGTGAAAGCCGGATACTTGATCGCCTTTCCGACCATGAGCGCGAGCACGACGCCGACCGGGATGCCGAGGGCCGCGCCGATCAGCGCCGTGATGATGCTTTCGTGCCGGATCATCCGGCGCACCTGCCGCCGCGTCATCCCGATCGCGCGCAGCATCCCGAGTTCGCGCGTCCGCTCGAACACCGTGAGAACGAGCGTGTTCACGATGCCGAAGAGGCTGATCAGGATCGAGAGCGAGAGCAGGACGTAGAGAAGGTTGAGGAGGGTGTTGATCCCCTGCTCCTGGTTTTTCTTGAACTGGTCGGCGGTCGCGATCTTCGCGTCGGGGAACGTCTTCAGCGCGTTCGTCAGCTTCGCGGTGTTTGCTGCAGTGACGCCGCCGGCCATGTCGACGAAGGCGAAGATGTTCTGCGGGTTCTGGTACTCGGCGTCGAAGCGCGGCGTCGAGATGGTGACGTCGCCGTACGGTGACCCGCCCTTCGGCGGGGCGAAGATCCCACGCACGACGAGGTGCAGCGTCTTCCCCGAGGGCACCTCGACGGCGATCGGCGATCCGACAGACAGGTGGTGGTCTTTGGTGTAGCTCTTCGCCACGAACGCGCCGTTCTGGCCGAGCTGCCCCGGAGTTGCCTGTGAGCCGTCTTGCCAGTTCACGACGATGACTTTGGCGATGTCGCCCGAGACGCCGGTGACGTTGATCCGCTGGCCGAACGCCTTGCCGTCACCGGCGCGGACGCCCGAGACGACGTTGGAGCCCGGCACCGTCTTCAGGGCGGTCTCCGACGCGATCGAGATCGGCGAGAAGTTGTCGGTCGCCGTCAGGGCGTAATCGCCCTTGAAGACCGAGTTGACGGCGTTGTTGAACGTGGTCTTGAGGCCTGCGGCGAGAACCGAAACGAGCGTGACGAGCGCGAGCCCGATCATCAGCGCCGACGCCGTGGAGGCCGTGCGCTGAGGATTTCGCATGGCGTTGCCACGCGCCAGCGCGCCCGCAGCTCCGCCGATCTCCGTCGCGGGCCAGCCCAACACGCGCGCGAGCGGCGGGACGAGCGTCTTCGCGAGCATCGCCACGCCGAGGAAGACCGCTGCGGCGCCGACGCCGAGCGAAAGCAGGCGCTGCGCCGTCGAGAGCCCGCCGACGAAGAGGCCCACGAGCATGAGTGCCGCCGCGCCGCCGATCGTCAGCAGCGCGGCCTGCACGCTGAAGCGCGCGAAGCGGGAGACGGGCAGCACCGCGCCTTCGCGCACGGCCGAGATCGGTGGCACGCGCGTCGCGCGGAACGCAGGCCGCAGCGCGGCGAGCAGTGTCACGATGATCCCAACGAGGAGCGCGACGACGATCGTCCGCGTGGCGAACACGGTCCCCGCCTGCGGCAGGTCGATCCCGAAGTGGACGAAGAGCGCGTTGAGGCCCTTCGCCAGACCGAGCCCGAGGAAGAGGCCCGAAACCGAAGCTAGGACGCCGATGACGAACGCTTCGAGGAGGACCGACATGAGCACCTGGCGGCGGTTTGCGCCAAGCGTCCGGAGCGTTGCGAGCTCGCGCGTCCGCTGCGCGATCGTAATCGAGAGGGTGTTCGCGATCACGAACGTGCCGACGAAGAGCGCGACACCGCCGAAGGCGAGCAGGAAGTCATTGATGATCGAGAGGAAGCCGTTCGTGTCCTTCGTGGCCTGCGCCGCCTGGCCCTGCGCCGTCCGCACCTCCGCGGTGGGTGGCAGGATCGGCTTGATCTCCTGCACCAGCTGCGCCGGGCTCGTCCCGTGGGTCGCGGCGATGTCGATCCCGTCGAGCTTCCCCTCCTTGTGGAAAATCCGCTGCGCGGTCGGGAAGTCGAAGATGGCCATGGTTGCGCCGCCGAGCGACGAAACGCCGCCGATCTTGACGATCCCGGCGATCCGGTACTGACTCACCGGACCGCGCGCGATCACACCGATCGTCTGACCCACCTTGTAATGCGAGTTGCTCGCTGTGTGCTCGTCGATGGCGACCTCGTGCGGCCCGACGGGCCATGAGCCGCTGACGAGCGTGAGCGGGTTGAAGCGCTGGTCCTCCGGGTGGACGCTGAAGGCGAGGGACGGTGCGCCATGGCCGGAGATCACCTTGCCGTCGTGCCCGACGAGACTCGCGACGTCGGTGATCCCTCCCTCGGCGGCGAGCACACCCGGCAGGTTGCGCACCTTCCCGAGCAGCGACTCCGGGAACGACGGCGGCAGGTTGTTGCTGTTGCTGTTGTTCCCGAACGCGACCTTGCCGCTGATGACGGCGTCGGTCTTCGCATACACGGTCGTGAAGACCGTGCTGAACGCGGCCTTGATCGTGTCGGTGAGGATGTAGGTGCCGCTGATCATCGCGACGCCGAGCACGATCGCGCTCGCGGTCAGGAAGGCGCGCAGCTTCCGGCCTGCGAGCCCCTTGAGCGCGACGAGCAGCATCAGTGGAGGCTGCTCATCACGGTCAGCACGTCGGCCGCGGTCCCCTCGCGGAGCTCCTTCACGATCAGCCCGTCCGAGAGGAAGAGGATGCGGTCGGCGGTTGAGGCCGCGCGCGGCTCGTGCGTGACCATCACCGTCGTCTGGCCGTACGAGTCCACCGAGTCGCGGATCAGATCGAGGATCTCGCCGCCGGTCTTCGAGTCGAGGTTGCCCGTCGGCTCGTCCGCGAACAGGATCGTCGGCCGCGAGACGAGCGAACGCGCGATTGCCACTCGCTGCTGCTCGCCTCCGGAAAGCTCGGCGGGCCGGTGGTCGCGCCGCTTGTCGAGCCCCATCTTCCCCAACAGCTCGTCGAGCCACGCCCGGTCGGGCTTCTCGCCGGCGATGGAGAGCGGCAGGACGACGTTCTCCTCGGCGTCGAGCATCGGCAGGAGATTGAAGAACTGGAAGACGAAGCCAATGTGCCTGCGCCGGAGTCGAGTCAGCTCCGAGTCGCCGAGCGCGGTTATTTCGGTGCCGGCGATGGTCACCGTTCCGCCGGTGGGCTTGTCAAGGCCGGCGAGGATGTGCATGAGCGTCGACTTGCCGGAGCCGGATGGGCCCATCACGGCGACGAGCTCGCCGGAGCGGACCTCGATGTCCACACCGCGCAGCGCCTCAACGGCGGTCGTTCCCTCGCCGTACACGCGGGTCAGCTGGCGGGCCTCCACCGCGGCGCTCGCGGGCACGGCGACGTTGTCCCCTCTCGACTCCTCCCTCACGGCCACGGCGACCCACGCTAGACGAATTCACCCTGACCGGCTAGGGGTTTCACATCATCTTCACGGGTTCACCGGCCGCCGCCGAGGAGGAAGCCGATGACGGCCGCCGCGTAGGCGACCACGAGGAAGACACCCTCCCGTCGGCTCGAACGGCCGTTCCACACGACGGCCGTGACTACTGCCGCCGCGCCCGCCATCGCGAAGAGCTCCGTCCAACGGAACGCGAGCGCCAGGTGGTGCGAGAAGAGCAGGGAAAGCAGGGTCACGACCGGGACGACGAGCAACGCGACCTGGGCGCTCGAGGAGATCGCGATCTCGCTCGCGAGCCGCATCTTCCCGTTGCGCGCGATGACGATTGCTCCGCCGTGCTCGGCCGCGTTGCCGACGACCGCGACCACCACGACCGCGATGAAGAAGTCGCTCAGGCCGACCGCCTTCGCGAACGCGCCGAGCGAATGGACGAGGATCTCGCACACCCACGCGGTCGCGCCGGTCGCCACGGCGAGAGCGATCAGCGCGGCCGTGAGCGACCACGTGCCCTCGCCCGGCTCCTCGCGCTCGCGCGCTCGCTCCCGGTGACGCTGCAGGTTGCGACCGACGACGGCGAGATAGAGCAGCAGTAGCAAGATCGACACCGGCACCGAGGCGACCACCACGGCATGTCGCTCGGGTGCTCCCGCGTAGCCGAGCGCGGTCGGGAACGCGAAGGCGACGACGGCGGCTCCGACGAGCCCGAGTTGAACGAGCAACGAGCGGCGGTCGATCCGCGCTCCGTCCGGGCCTACGACCTGAGTGACCCCGTACACGAGGAGGAGATTCGAGATCACGCTCCCCGCAAGCGAGCCGCGCACGACGACGGGCAGGTTGGCGCCGAGGGCGAAGAGCGCGACGATCAGCTCCGGCGCGTTCCCGAAGCTCGCGTTGAGGAAGCCGCCGATGCCGGGCCCGGTGTGCTCCGCCGCGTGCTCGGTCGACTCGCCGATCAGCCATGCGAGCGGGACGAGGGCGATCGCGGCGAGCACGAAGAGCGTGACGTCGCCGGCCCCGGTGAGCCTGTCCACCGCGATCGTGGCGGGAGCGAGGAGGAGTGACGCCCAGAGGAGCCGACGGACCACCGGGCAAGCCTAAAGAGCGGCTACTTGGGCATGAGGAGCGCGTGCAGACGTCCAGTTCCTCGCGGCCTAGCGCTACCTTCGCCCTCTGTCAAGTCTTGCGCAGCCCTGCATCCGCGCGAACAATGCGGTCATGACGCCCGAGCAAGCGACCGCGACGCTGCCGCTCCACCCGCAGGACGAAGCGGAGTGCAGGCGTTGCGCCGTCCACTGCGAGAAGGTCGTCTACCCGGCCGCGTGCCTCGAGCGCTCGTGCCCGTTCGTCTACGCGTACGAGGAGCACGGGCGTACGTACATGGGCTGCTTGCAGAAGGTGTACGAGGCGGAGATCGACGTCGAGATGCTCACCGCCGCGGAGCGGACCCGCGAAGGATTCGGGGCAGTGCGGGCGCTGCGCGGGCCGCTGCCAATGTGCGAGGCGGCGGTGCAGTCGACGTTCTCGGAGCGCGAGAGCGAGCTCGGCTGCCTCAATCCGGAGTTCGGCGAGCTGCCGGCAGGGTCGCCGACGTTCCGCGTGTTCGCGCGGGTCGCGGACCTCTAGCGTGCTCGCGCAACCGCTGCAGGACCACGACGCCGAGGGCAGGGCCGGCCGCGGCGAGGAAGAACGCAAGCCGCCAACTGTGGGCGGCGACGGCCGCGACCACCGGCGGGGCGCCGGCGACGACGACCCCGAGCAACGTCTGCTGGAATCCGAGCGCCGCGCCTGTGCGCGCTGGACCGGCGGCCTCCGCGGCGGCGGCGTAGGCGAGCCCGTTCCACGACATGCTGAGCACGCCCGCCACGATGAACAGCGGCACCAGGAGCGCGAGCGGCGCATCGACGGCGGCGGCGACGAACGCGGTGAAGAGAGCGAGGGAGACTCCGATCGTCCGTAGCGGGCCGAGCCGGCTGCCGAGCCGGTCGGAGATCGTCCCCGAGCCGATGCGCGCCGCGACGGCGAGCACGTAGATCCCGGCCAGCACCGCACCCGCCGCCTCCTTCGACAGGTCGCGGTGCTCGTGGAGGAAGAGGACGACGAAGCCCGTGATCCCGATCTGGGCGAGGAGAAAGAGGCCGGTGCCCGAGCCGAGCAGCCACATGAAGCGGTCGTGCAGCGGCTGTGTGACATCACCGACCTCGGGCTCGCCGCCGGCACCGCCTCGGATGAAGACTGCAGCGACGAGCGCCCCTGCGAGGCACGCGCCACCGAGGAAGATGAACGCGACGCGCGTGCCGCCGGTCGAGCCGAGAACGGGGAGGACGGCGGCTCCGACCGCGCCCCCGATCGGGATCGCAGTCTGACGGATTCCGAGCGCCAGGCCGAGCTCGGTGGAGGGGAACCAGGCCATGATCGCGCGGCCGCTCGCCGCGTTGACGCTCGCTCCGAGCGCTCCGACGCCGATGAGCGTGCCCGTGACCGATGCGTAGCTGTCGGTCGTGGAGGCGACGACGAGCAGGGCGGCGGCGCCGGTGAGGCCCGTCGCGATCACCCAGCGCTCGTCGACCCGGTCGGCCACGAGCCCCCACGCCAGGAGCGTGAAGAGCATCCCGATGCCGACCGCCGCGAGCACGACTCCGGTCTGGGTCAGGCTCAGCCCGTACTCCGACTTCAGCGTCGGACTGAGCGCGGGGAGCCCTACCGACGTGGCCGAGAAGCTTGCCTGCGCGAGCGTCCCCGCCGCGAGCACGACCCAGCGGTAGCGGTCTCCCGTCAGTTCAGCCAGCGCTCCCGGAGCTCCTTGGTCTTGCGGATCTCGTTCGCGTCCGGGCCGCGGTTCTCCGGTCCTGCGGTCTCGAGCACGGCCGGCAGCCCCTGCAGGCGTGGATTCGACAGGAACACGCCGAGCCGCTCGCCGAGCTCGCCTTCGAGGATGTTCGCGTGCCGGTCGCGGTTCGAGCCGAGTGGCGCGGCGGCATCGTTGACGTGCAGGGCCCGCAACCGGTCGAGGCCGATCGCGGACTCCACCTCGTCGAGGCAGGCATCCAGCGCGGCCGCGTCGGTCACGTCCACGCCGGACACCCAGAGATGACACGAGTCGAGGCAGATGCCGAGTCGCGGGTGTCCTCCGAGTCGCTCGTGAATCGTGGCGAGCTCCTCGATCGAGCGGCCGATCGTGCCGCCGGCGCCGGCCGAGTTCTCCATCAGCAGCCAGGTCTCGTCGGAGCAGAGCTCGAGCACCTGCTCCATCGCGGGCAGCACGCGTTCGAGCCCCGTCTCGAGGCCGCTGCCGAGATGCGAGCCGACGTGGAACACGACGCCGTCGGCGCCTATGCCGCACGCGACCTCCATCGTGTTCCGCATCGCTGCGACCGACCGTTCGTAGACGCCGTCGTCGGGGGAGGCGAGATTGCAGAGGTAGAGCGCGTGGCAGACGACGCCCCCGATCCCGGCTTCGGTCCGCTTCTCGCGGAAACGGTCGAAGCTCGCCGGATCGTGGTTCGTCGGCCGCCATGTGCGCGGGCTCTGGGTGAAGACCTGCACCGAGTCGGCGCCCAGGTCGACGGCACGGTCGACCGCCTTGTCGATTCCGCCCGCGGAGGAGATGTGCGCGCCGATCAGCACAGCCATGCCTCGAGCCGCGCCGCTTCGCCCTCCACGTCGCGCCGGGCCGTCCGCGGCAGCGGCGCAAACGGCTCGATCCGGACGCGACCGCCCTCGACCTCCCAGGCGCCCGCCACCATGCCGTCGACGAGGAGGGTCGACCTGACCCAGCCGCCGTCGATCACGGCGGGCCGGTAGTCCTCCGGCAGCACGCGGGTGCGATCCCTGTGCGAGAGCACGAGGTTGTCGAAGCGCGGCAGGAACCGGACCGGAGCCGGTGCGAATGCGTCCGGGAGCGGCGCGCGGGGGAGGTCGTAGAGTTCACGTCCCTGCTCGTCCCGGAAGCGCCGCAACGGCTCGAGCGCTTCGAGTGCAGGCTCGAAGTCGCGGATGCGGAGCCCGCTCCAGACAGCGATGTCCGCGCGTGTCGCAGGCCCGAAGGCACCGAGGTAGCGCCGTACCAGTTCGGTGCGTGCAGTCGCGGGATCGCCGGGCGGGTGTTCGATCGCGACATAGCGGGTCGGCCCGTTCTGCCGCCAGAGCCCGGACTCCGGCGCGTGGGTGAGGCGCGAGCGGGTGCGCAGCGCGTACCAGGCAGCCTCTGCATTCCGTATGTCCACCCCGTGCTCGAGCGCGAGATGCTCCATCACCTCCGCCCGGGTCCGCGGCACGCTCCCGAACTCGCGGATCGCCGTGTGGAGGTGCTCGCCGAGGTCGGCCGCGTCGGCGCGAAGCCAGGGCGGAAGCCCGACCGCGACGCCGAACCTGCCGTAGTCGGCGAGTGAGACGAGATGGATCGTGCCGCGCATGAGGACGGCCCGCACGGTCCGCCGCGACAACAGGGACCGCTCGAGCGCCTCGCGACGGAACCCCTCGACGCGCGCCCACAGGCCGACGTACGGCGCCGGCGCCCACTGCGCCTGCAGGCCGGCGAGCCGTTCGACGGCGGCGATGAGGCCGATCCGCCGGCGCTCGAGCAGGGACTGGCGTGCGAGGGTGGCGCGATTGAGCTCCCGTAGCGTCAGCGTCCGGACCCGCACCCGGCCTACGCTATCGGCATGGCCGTACGCGTCCGCATGGCTCCCAGCCCGACCGGGCTCCTCCACATCGGCAACGTCCGCACGGCGCTCTTCAACTGGCTCTACGCCCGCCACGAGAGCGGGGAGTTCCGGCTCCGGATCGAGAACACCGACACGTCGCGCGAGGTCGCGGAGGCGGTCGACCAGATCCAGGACTCCCTCCGCTGGCTCGGCCTCGACTGGGACGGGCCGCACACCTTCCAGCTCGATCGGATGGACGACTGCCGGCGTGTCGCCGACGGGCTCGTCGCGGACGGCAAGGCGTACGAGGACGAGGGCGCGATCCGCTTCCGGATGCCCGACGAGGGCTCGACGGCCTGGGACGACGTGGTGCGGGGCCGCGTCGAGATCCCGAACGAGACGATCGAAGACCTTGTGCTCGTCCGCTCCGACGGCCGGCCGACGTACAACTTCGCGTCGCCGATGGAGGACGTGTGGGACGGGATCACTCACGTCATCCGCGGCGAGGATCACATCTCGAACACGCCGAAGCAGATCAACATCATGCGGGCCGTCGGCGCGGAGCTCCCCGTCTACGCGCACGTTCCGAATGTGAGCGGAGCCGACGGCAAGAAGCTCTCGAAGCGCCACGGCGCGGTCACGGTCGACGAGTTTCGCAAGGACGGCTACCTCCCCGAGGCGTTGATGAACTTCCTCGCGTTGCTCGGCTGGGCGCCCGACGGCGAGACGACGATCATGGGGCAAGACGAGCTGATCGAGCGCTTCACGCTCGAGCGCGTCAGCCCGAGCCCGGCCCAGTTCGACTACCAGAAGCTCGACTGGATGAACGGCGTCTACATCCGCGAGCTGCCGGCACAGGAGTTCGCGCATCGGCTCGTCCTCTGGCTCGGCGAGAACGGCTATCCGTGGGATGCCGAGCTGGTCTCGCGGGCGGCGCCGCTCGTGCAGGAGAAGATCGCGCGGCTGGCGGAGTTCCCCGGCTTCGCGGGCTTCCTGTTCGGCGACGTTGAACCTGATCCGGCCGACCTCGACGGCGGCGCACCGATGCTCGCCGCGTCCGAGGAGGCACTCGTCTCGCTCGAGCCGTTCGAGGCTGCCGCGATCGAGGCAGTGCTGCGGGCGACGGCGGACGAGCTCGGCTTGAAGCCGCGGCAGGCGTTCCAGCCCGTCCGCGTCGCGGTGACCGGGTCGAAAGTCTCCCCGGGCCTGTTCGAGAGCATCGAGTTGCTCGGGCGCGAGACGACGCTCGGCCGCCTACGGGCGGCGGCCGCCGGCTTGGCGTGATCCTCGCGGCGGCAGCGGCTTCGGTGGCGCGAGCGGGTCGAGGGCGCGCTGGAACATGAGCCACGCCCGGCGGCGGAAGCGCTGAGTCGGGTGGGGTAGACCGGCGGGATCGACGCTCTGGACGCCGCGCCGCCCGCCGCGCCCGGGCTGCGGGAAGTCCTCTGCCACTTCAAAGCTATAAACGGCCGTCGGCTGATCGCGGTTACGTGCGCGGAAGGTGGCCGTTAGACTCGCGCCGATGGGGGATCCAAGGGGTCATGCGGCGACCCCCGGCGGCGCCGAAGGCGGCGGGTCTTTCGGCAGGGCGCCGGCGGCTCGGCCGACGGCGCTTCCAGCCAAAGTGTTGGTCGTCGACGACGAGCCGTCGATCCGGCTCGTGTGCAGGGCCAACCTCGAGCTCGAGGGGCACGAGGTGCTCGAGGCTTACTCGCTGACGACTGCCCGCGCAACGCTCGAGGAGGAAGACATCGATCTCGTCGTGCTCGACGTCCACCTGCGCGGCGAGCGCAGCGACGCGCTCGTGGCGGAGTGTCATGCGCGCCGGCCGCCGATCCCGGTCGTGCTCGTCACCGGCTCGGTGGAGCTCACGCACGCGGGGCTGAGCAAGCCTGACGCGATCCTGCCGAAGCCGTTCGAATTGCACCAATTGCTCTCGACGGTGCGCGATCTCGTGCATGTCCACGCCAACGCCCGCCGATGAGCACAACCGCCGTACGCACACCACAGGAGTACGAGGACGCCTACGAGGCGTACCACGCCGAGGCCGCGGAGGAGGTCCGGGCCGTCCGGGTGGGTGAGAAGGAGACGTCCGAGCAGGCCGCGATCGTCGCGCGGCACGCCGATCTCTTCACGCAGGAGCAGCTCGACGCGCTCCGTGCGGCCGAGACCGAGGCGACTGACGCCGACGAGCGGGAACGGCTCTACCGGCTGCGCAGAACGTGCGAATCGGGCATCGTCGACGGCGAGCTGGCTGCGCGCGAGGACGAGCTCGCGAACGAGCTCCTCGCGGCGAGGCTGACGTTCGACGGCGAGGAGATGCCGCTGCGGGCGGCGGACGCGAAGCTCGCCGTTCTCTCCGATTACGCGCGGCGTGAGGAGCTGGGAGAGCGGGCGCGGGCACTCGACGCGACCTTCAACGAGCGCCGCCGGGAGCTGCTGGTCGCGCGCGACGATCTCGAGGGAGAGCTCTCGGGGGAGCGCGACGCGGTCGTCCGCAACGAGACCGAGAAGCAGATCTCGCTGCGCGAGCTCGAGGACGTGCTGCGCCGTGCTGCGGATGCCGGCGCCGCAGAGTACGCCCGGTTGCGGGAGCGTTGGTTCGAGCGGCTGCTCGGCCCGGACCGCACCGAGCCGCCCACGAACGCGCACCTCCGCTGGTTGCGTCGGCTGTCGCCGCTCGAGTCGACGTACCCCAAGGACCGATCGGTCGAGATCTGCGTCGAGACGGTTCGCGCGCTCGGCTTCGACCTCGAAGCCATCCCGAACATCCGCCTCGACCTCGAGGACCGGCCGCAGAAGAGCCCGCGCGCCTGCGTGATCCCTGCCAATCCCCCCGAGGTCGTCCACCTGATCACGCGCGCGCAAGGCGGCCTCTCCGACTACGAGTCGTTCCTCCACGAGACCGGCCACGCGCTCCACTACGCGGGCTGCGACCCACGCCTACCGTGGACGTTCCGCGCGCTCTCGCGCGACCACGCGCTGACGGAGATCTACTCCTACATTGTCGACTCGATCGCGGGAGAGCCCGGCTGGCACGCGATGCACTTCGGCCTCTCCCACGAGGAGGCCGTCGAGAATGCGCAGGCGACGCAGTTCCTCGACTCGCTTCTCTACCGGCGCTACGCGGCGAAGCTTCGCTACGAGCTCGGTTTCTGGGGCGCGTTCGCCGAGGAACGGGGGAGCTCGCCGCGCGACTACGCCACCCTCCTCACCGAGGCGACGGGACTCCACTACGACGAGCGAGGCCACCTCTCCGACATGGACGCGGGCTTCTACTCCGCCGATTACCTCCGCGCCTGGATCCGCTCGGCCCAGCTGCGCGCGCACCTGCGCCGCGAGATCGGGGAGGACTGGTGGCGGAGCACCGGGACGGGCGAAATCCTGCGGGGGCTGTTTGCGGAAGGCACACGGCCGTCGACCGAGGACATCGCGGGTCGGCTCGCCTTCGACCCGCTCGACACCGGCCCGCTCGTCGCCGAGCTGACCGGGACCTAGCTAGCCCCCGACGCCGGCGAGACCCTGCTGGGCGAACTGTGTCGCGTCGAACACCTGGCTGGCCGGCGGGGCCGCGATGGTGACGGGGGCGCCGTAGTCGGAGATGTCCATGGTCATGGTCAGCCGCGCGTCTCTCCGCGGGATGCCGTAGCCGAGCGCGACCCGGCGGACGAGGCCGTCCTTGCCGATCCAGACGGTCTCGGAAACCGTCTTCGTCTGCGCTGCGACGCTGCTGAGCAGCGGGCCGGTCAGCCCATTCGACTCGAGTGCCTTGGCGAGGTCGATGCTGACGTCGTAGTGCGTCGTCGCGACGCCGTCGACAGTCGCCGGGCCGAGCTTCTGGATCTTGGCTCCCTCGGCCTTGAGGATCGAGAGGAGATCGGCCGGCTGGAGCTCGCTCCCCGACATCATCGTCGAGAGCTCGAGGCCGGCGGACTTGCCGAGCTTCGTGAGGTCGAGCTTGATCCACTGCATACCGCCGGGCAGCTGCGACGACAGGGAGCCGAGTCGAAGGTAGAGGAGGTAGTCGCCGTTCTGCTCGAGCGCGACCTCCTTCATCGAGCCGTGCGTGAGATTCGCCATGGGGACGCCCGCCGGGATCCCGGACCGGCCGAAGTGCGAACGCAGCCTGAAGTTCAGCTCGGTGCTCGTGCCGTCGATTGCGCCGGTGCCGTGCAGGTGGAGCGCTCTCCCTTGGCCTCTCAGCACCATGCTGAGGCGGACGCGCGCCGCGCCTGCGTTCTGGGTCTTGGTCGCAGCTGCCGCGACCGGGTCGAGCTGAAGCGCGCTGCTCGTGCTGCCGCCGCAGCCGGCGGTGACTGCAGCGGCCGCGGCGATTGCGCAGACCGCTGCGACGGCTGCCCTACGACGGCGGAACATGGGGCGCAGTGTAGTCCGGACCGGCTGCGCCGAAGCGGGGATTTCGTGCCGGAGGGTGGGGGCGACCGCTATGGCCGTGGCAGCCGCCCCCTGCCGAGGAGCGGGACGGCCACGGGAGGACTGCTAGGCCGCCCCTGTCGGTGGCACGGCCGGCGTCAGGGTCGCCGTGCTCTGTCGGTGCCTCCTCTATTACTCGCGCCGGCCGCGTTCGGTTCTCCGGCCGTCCCCGCCTCCTTCGTAAACGGGACGGACGTCTAAGCGCTCGAGGGGCGGGCCCCGGAGAAGGGGGCCGCGACCGAGGCCCGCCCCGGCCGAGGTTACGCCAGTGCGACCGATTGCGGAAGGGGCTCGGCTAGCTCCGCGCCTCGAGACGGTCGAGCTGCTCGTGTATCCGGTGGAGCTCGGCGAGGATCTGATCCTGCTTGTCGGTCGCCTCGCGGTGCTTGTCCTCGGCGTCCTGGTTGACGAAGTGGCCGGCGATGGATGCCGTCGCCAGGCCCAGGAAGCCGATTCCCACGATCATCAGGAACGCGGCGATCAGGCGTCCCACGGGCGAGGTCGGGAAGGTGTCGCCGTAGCCGACCGTGGTGACGGTGACGATGGCGAACCAGAGGCCGCGCCACGGGTTCGGGAAGCGGCTCGGGTCGGTCTCGTGGACGGCGATGCCCGTGACCGTGACGAGGAGCAACGTCAGCGCTGCGACGTAGTGCAAGTTGCGGCGGCGCGTGAGCAGGCCTTCGGCGCGGAAGAGCCGGGCGGCGATCGCCCATAGGCGTGCGAGACGCCAGCCGCGCAGCCACCCAGGGCCGAGCGCGGCGAAGAGCAGCCCCCACGGCGGAAAGATCACCGCGACGACGAGCGCGTCCTGCCAGTGCGCGCGGAGCGCGGCGCGCCGGTCGTGCGCATGATGCAAGGTGAGCGCGAGTTCGAGCGTGAAGACGAGCCAGACGAGGACGCCGAGCGCGCCGGAGACGAAGCCCCAGGGCCGGTGCAGTCCGGAGTCCTGGATCAGCACGGCGGGCAGCATCAGCAGCGCGCACACCAGGACGACCGCCTCGAACGAGTTCCGAACCTTGCCGCTCTCCTCCTGGCACCAGTGCTCGGCGGCCCAGAAGGGCGCGCTCATCGCCGGTGCGGCAGGGCAGGAATGTCCGGCATCCGGAGCGTCAGGTTGCCGCGCTCGCGGTTGAGGAACCAGAGGAGGACTGCGATGAACGCGGCGAGGTCGAGCCCGATGCCCAGCACCCAGAAGGTCCAGCCGGGACGGATGTACGTCCCGACGAGCAGGGTGAAGTTCTGCCCGAAGAACCCGGTGAGGAACGAGAGCGGCAGGAAGAACGTCGCGACCCACCCGAGCTGTTTCATGGTGAGGTTCATCTTGTTGCCGACGGTCGACTGGTACAGGTCGGTCACACCTGAGGCGAAATCGCGATAGTCGTCGAGCTGCTCTGCGACCCGGATCAAGTGGTCGTAGACGTCGCGGAAGTACCGCTCGTGCTCGTCGGTCATGCCGGGCAGCTCGTAGCGGCCGGAGAGGAGGCCGGCGAACATGTCGCGCTGCGGATTGACGATCTTCCGCAGTTGCACGAGCTGTCGCTTCATCGTGATCGCCTGCTGCAGCGAGGCCGGCTGCGGGTCGGTGAGGATCGTGTCCTCGAGGTCGTCGAACTCGTCGTCGAGCTCGGACAGCTGCGGCAGGAAGCTGTCCACCAGAGCGTCGACGACGAGGTAGAGGATGCCGAGGCCTTCCTCGTACCGCTGCAGATGACGGTGCGTCTGGTTGCGGAGCTCCCCGAAGACCGGGCACTCGCCCCTGTGCACGGTGATCAGCCACTTCGGCGAGTAGAAGCAGTGCACCTCGATCGGCGCGAGCCCCGACCGGCGGTCCGGATCGTCGACGGCTCCGAAGAGGACCAGCAGTGTGAAGTCGTCATAGGCCTCGATCTTGGGGCGCTGCCCGAACTTGCGCGAGTCCTCCAGCGCGAGCGGGTGCAAGGCGAAGGCGTCGTGCAGCAGCTTGAAGTCGGCCTCGGTGGGACTGTCGATGTCGAGCCAGAGGAAGATGCCGTCGCGCAGCCGCGACTCGACGCCCTTCGGGTCGACGTTCGGCTCGACGGTTCCCCTGGCGTCGATTAGGTGGCTGGCCAAGGCTCGGCCGAGCGTACTGCGATGATCGGACGAGCCAAGCGCGTCGGAGGCGCGGGATCACAGCCGTTTCTCGTGGAGCACGTCGTCATGCACCCGTGAGTACCGCTCTCGTATCTCGTCGGTGCGGTCGCCCGTGTAGTGGGCGAACAGATCATTCCGCCGGCTCCGGGTCGAGGCGACAGGCCGGCACTCTCGCACTCGAGATCGAGAAGTCCGATGATCGTGCCGTCCCGTTCCGCCACCAGCTCGATTGCATCTCCCTCGTAACGCTCTTTTTCGCGCTCCACTGCGTCGAAGAACGCCGTGTCAGAGAACGACAACAGGCGGCAGATCAGCCACCCACGCTCGTCTCGCTCCTCATAGGGACGGATCACGACGCCCACTCCGAGATTGTGACGGTACTCGAAGACACGAAAGCAGTCCCCGCTTGGCACGGGGCCCCGCAGAAGAGGCGCATACGGGATTCGAACCCGTGCCGCCGCCGTGAGAGGGCGGTGTCCTAGGCCACTAGACGAATGCGCCCGGCGGAGGCTCAGTGTAGCGGGGCCCCGAGCAGATTCCGCCCGTGTGGAAGCGGCTCTTCGCCAAGCGTGAGGATGCACCCACCGCGGCGAGGCCGGCTAGCTCGAGGGCTCGGCATCGGTCGCCGTCCGGCGGCGCCGCCGGACGGCGAATGCTCCGGCGGCAACCGCCGAGAGCGCGAGCATTCCACCGAGCGGCCCGCCCACCAGCAGAGGCACGCTGCTGTCGGAGCCCGAGACGTGCGCGGAGGTCGGCCGCGCGGCCGCCACGCCCGACGCTTCGAGGCTCAGCCGGTTGGGGAACGGCCGCTGCGGCGAGGCGGCGCCGGTGGAGCCGGCTCCCGACGCCGACAGCAGGTGACGGGCGACGAGCAGCTCGTGCCAGACGACTGCGGCTTCCTGCGTCGGCGTCCCGACAGGTGCCTTTAGCTTTGCAGGCTCCGGGATCTCATCCGCCGGCACGTGCTCGATGCGCCACTTGTGCAAGTACGTGGTCGGATCCACCGCGCCGTCGTAGCCGAGCTTGACGTACGCGGGCTCGTGCGGATGGACCTCGAAGTGCAGGTGCGGGGTTGTCGTGAAGGCGTCGCCGGTGCGGCCGAGGAAGCCGACGACCTGGCCGGCGCGTACATGGTGGTGCGTCAGAATCCAGCGCGCGTAGCCGGCGAGGTGGGCGTAGTAGAACGAGTTGCCCTTCTTGTCGGTCAGCCAGAGCCGCCAGCCGCCGAGCCTGTTCCAGCCCACGAGGCTCAGCGTTCCTCTGGCAACCGCGACCACCGGCGTGCCGAGGGGGGCGAACAGGTCGTCGCCGTGATGCCAGCCGTCGTAGATGTCGCTGCGGTTCGCCCCGTATGTGTCGATGTACGAAGCGCCTCCGTCGACCGGGAAGACGTAATGCGACGGCTTGTAGCCGAGCCCCGGTACGGCCGTCAGCGGCTGGGCGACCTTGGTCTTGTGCTTCCGGTGCTTCGTCCTCAGCTGACCGCTCTGGCTGGTCGTGCCGGCGTGCTGTGTTCCGGTGGACGGGTGGTGCGTCGGCTTGGACTTGTGGACGACTAGCGGCGAGGCGCCGAAGGCGAACGCAATCGTCGTCCCGGCGGGCAGCGAGCGGTGGGCTGCGAGCTGCACGACGAGCGGTGCCGTGAGCCGTCCGACCGTCTTCTCGAGGGTCACCTCTCCCCAGCCGCCGATCCGCACTGGGCGGCCGGCTCTGAGCGCCACCGGCGAGCCGTAGATCCTGAAGCCGCTCACCACCCCTTTTCCGTGCGTCGCCGCGATGCTCTTCGCCGTGACCACGCCGCCGAACAACGACACCGACCCGAGCGCGACATGCGCGGTCTTGCACGCCGAGTCGCTTGCGGTCTCGGAGAGGAATCGAACGATCGGAGCCTTGGTGGGATAGGCGGACGGGCCAAGGCTGGTCGCGGGCGTGCCGAGGGTGAGCACCGTCCTCCCGCGGACCGCGATCGCCGCCGCGCCCGCGCCGACGCAGCCGGCGGGCAGGTACGAGGGCGTGAGCCGCGAGTAGGTAGGCGGCGGGGGCGTCGTCGTGGTCGTGCCGGTGGTCGTCCCCGCCGTGGTCGTCGTCGACGTCGTAGTAGTGGTCGTGGTCGTCGTCGTGGTCGTGGTGCCTGCCGCGTACGCAGGCGCCGCGCCGAGTGCAGCCGCGACGAGGCCGAGAAGCAGGAACCAGACCCCATGCCGCATCGCCCCAGTGTGCCGACCCCCCCGGCTCTTCGGGGACTTCTTGCAGCGGGCGGCGATTTACACCATCGGGACCTGTGGGAGCAGGCTTGGCTCGATCCGGTCCAGGATCTCGGTGAGGCCCGAGCCGGTGGCCGTGATCCCGTGGTTGCGCAGGCCGACCACCGTATGCGCCGGGTCCGGTGCGGCCGCCACCAGCGCAGCGACGCTCTCGGCCAGCTCGGCGGTGCCGCACGGATAGTTGATCTCGGTGGCCTCGATCCCGTCGATCCAGGCGTGGATGTGGAGGATGGCGCCGACCTCGGGATTTGCTCCGTAGATCATCCAGTGCTCGATGGCGTCGACCGAGACGCGCCGCGGCTCGACGTCGGGCGGCACGCTCAGGACGATCTTCCCGTGGGCCGCGTCATAGCCCGATACGAGCAAGATGTCGCGACCCGGCTCGCCGAGCTTCGACTTGTCCACGCCGCTCGCGCTCATCCAGAAGCGGTGCTCGTCCTTGCGGGCCGAGAGGTTGCCGTACGACAGGCCGCCGATCGAGTACAGCCGCTTGATCCGCCGCAGGTCCCGCTCGCTCACGAGCTCCTCCACCGGGAAGGGCGCAGGCAGCAGGCCGAGGCGCTCCAGCCGCCGTCCGGCCTCGCCGATCTCGAACGTCAGGGTGTCGCCGCGCCAGAGCTCCGGCTCGAGGTCGCGGCGGAACTCGTTGTCGATCACGAGATGCGAGGTTGCGAGCGGCTCGAGCCGCGCGACGAGCGTCTCCGCGAGATCCGGCCCCTCGGGCACGAGATAGCAGCCGCGCTCCATCGTGGTGAAGAGGACTCCGTGTCCCGGGACGTAGCAGAGGCTGATGTTGGCGAGCGCGCGGACGAGCATCGGGTACGTCTCGCGCAAGGCGTCGGCCGGGGGCGCGGGGAGGCTCCAGAGGGCAGCGGCGAACGTGCCACGCGCGCGGCGGCGGAAGGGACGCGGTCGCGCGGCGTCAACGAGGTTGAGCACGAGCGCCGGCGGCCCGCCGTTCGCGGACTCGAAACCGTGGCGCTCCAGCGCTGCGACGATGCCTGCGGTCAGATCGGCCAGAGAGTCCTGCTGCTCGCCGAGGACCGCGAAGGACGGCATCGTCAGCGACCGTTGATGACGATGTCCGTCTCGAGCGGGACGTCCAAAGACGCCGCCACGAGACAGGTGTCCTCTGCGCGCTCGGCCAGGTCGCGTGCCTGATCCTCGTCATCCTCGTCGGGGATCTCGAGCTCGAGCCGAAGCCAGAGGCCGGTGAAGCCGAAGCGCCCGTCGTGCCGCTGGCCGCAGACGCCGTCCGCGGCGACCACGAGATCGTCGTATTCGAGGCCGGCCCGCTCGGCGATGCCGGTGAACGTGACGGCGAGGCACGACGCGGCCGCCGCGACGAAGAAGTCCTCCGGGCTCCACGTGCTCGCGTCGTCGCCCGAGAAGACGATCGGCGGGCCGACGTCGACGGGCTGCTTTTCCTCGACCTGCGCGCGCACCCGCCGTCCACCGACCCAGGCAACCGTGAGCGGGAAGTGAAACTCCTTCGGACGAACCGACGCGATGCTCGTCACGGATGCGCTCATGCCGTCGGCTCCCCGGTGGCCGCCTCGAGCCGGCCGAGCAGGTCCCAGCGCTCGTCGAGGTGTCCCTGCACGACCTCGATCTGCTCTTCGGAGAGATGGGCGAAGCGGCCCTGCGTGGAGAGGAACTCGCCTACTGCGAGCGGGTGCTTGGGCCGGTAGGTGATCCGCCAGACACCGCCGTCCACCTCGACCAGCGGGAAGTAGCGCGACTCGACGGCGCGGCGCACGATCTCGACGGAGTTTTCGGTCGGGTAGCGCCAGCCGGGCGGGCACGCACCCAACGCATGCAGGAAACGGAAGCCGTGCAGCTCGGCGGCGCGTGCCACCTTGGCGCGGAAGTCCTTCAGCTCGGGCACCGAACCGGCGGCGAGCGTGGCGACGTAGGGGATCCCGTGGGCCGCCATGATCCGGTCGATGTCCTTTTTCCGGCCTTGCCGCGGCGCGGCGGCCGGAGTCGTCGTCGTCCACGCGCCCTCCGGAGTGCCGCCGGACTTCTGGACGCCGGTGTTCATGTACGCCTCGTTGTCGTTGAGGACGTAGATCAGGTCCTCGTTCCGTTCGGCGGCCGCCGAGACGGTCGCGAGGCCGATGTCGTTCGTCGAGCCGTCACCGCCCCAGACGACGACGTGCGTGTCGCCCAGGCCGCGCTGGCGCAACGCCGCCTTGATCCCCGAGGCCTCGGCCGCGGCGGACGCGAAGGGCGTCAGGTAGACGGAGACGCCGAAGGCAGTCACCGGCCAGGCGCCGGCGATGATCGTCCAGCAGGAGGCCGGGATGACGAGGACGACGTCGCGGTCCGGCGTGGCGGCCGTGAGCGCGCCGAGGAAGTGGCGCATGTTGATCGCGGGACCACAGCCGGCGCAGGCCGCGTGGCCGGGGAAGAGAAGCGGTTCCTCGTTGATGACCTCGTCGAGCCAGACGGCCACGGCTACGCACCTCCCACGAGATAGACGGCTTCCTGTTCGGGCGAATCGACGCGCGCTCGCTCGAGGGCGCTACGCAGCGTCTCGGGCGTCACGTCACTGCCGCCGAGCCCGCAGACGACGTCCGTCGCGGGAACGCCGCAGGAGCGGACGTCCTCGCCGAGCGGTCCGATCGCACCGAACGCCGGCGCGCGGTCGACGACACACACGTGGGAGACGAGCTCGAGCGCGGCGGCGAGCTCGTCGGACGGGAAGGGGCGGTACGCGTGGACGCGGACGACGAGCGGCGGCTTCTCGTCCGCGAGTAGCTCTCGCGCCGTCTCGCCGATCGTCCCGATGGCGACAATTGCGGAGTCGGCAGCGCGGTCGCCGGTGATCTCGAGCGACGCGACCTTCTCGCGGCCGAACGCCGCGGCGAATCCGGAGGCGACCTCCGAGAGCAGCCCGCGAGTCCGCTCGTGCGCCTCGGCGACGTTGTGCTGGTAGGCCGCGTAGCCGCTGGGGTCGGGCAGGCCGCTGAACGCGCGCGGCTTGCGCGGGTCGAGCAGCCAGTCGTCCGGCGGCCGGAAGGGCGGCAGGAAGGCGTCCACCTGCTTCTGGCTCGGCACGTCGACGACCTCGGCGGTGTGCGAGAGGAGGAAGCCCTCGGCGCACACGAGCACCGGCAGCATCGCCTCCTCCGCGATCCGGTAGGCGCAGAGGACGCTGTCGAGCAGCTCCTGCCCCGACGAGCAGTAGAGCTGGATCCAACCGGTGTCGCGCTGGCTCATGCTGTCCGCGAGGTCGGGCTCGAGGCTCCACGGCGCCACCACCGACCGGTTGACGTTGACCGCGACGAGCGGGATGCGCTCGCGCGAGGCGCGGTGGAGCTGCTCGTGCGAGTAGAGGAGCCCCTGCGAAGAGGTGGCGGTGAAGCAGCGCGAGCCGGCCCGCGTGGAGGCGAGCGCGTAGCCGAACATCGAGTGTTCGCTGTCGAGATTCGCGAAGACGATGTCGTCGCGGCCCGCGACGAGGTCGGCGAGGCGCTCCACGATCAGCGTCTGCGGTGTGATCGGGTAGCAGGCGATCTGCTGCGCCCGCGCAAGGACTGCCGCGATCGCCGCCGCCTCGTTGCCCGTGAGAACGGTGCGTCCGCGCGGCAGCTCGGCACTCATGCCGGCACCTCCTCCATGGCGATCGCGTTGCGTACCGGGCAGACGTCCTCGCAGATCCCGCAGCCCTTGCAGTAGTCGAAGTCGATCTCCATCGCACCGTCGACGCGTCGCATCGCCCCCTCCGGGCAGAAGAGCGCGCAGAGGCCGCAGACGTTGCAGGCCTCGAGGAGGACGGGGCGCTCGACCGACCACGCGCCGGTGTGGTTGACCCGCGAGTCGGTGAGGCTGACCGCGTAGGGCGGAAGTGTCGGCCGCTCCAGCGGCGCTTCTGCGGGCTGATACGGCGCGTCAGAGGCGACCGTGTGCTGACGCGCACAGAGGCGATAACCCTCGCGCGCGGCGAGGACGTTCGGCTCGGCGATGACGCCGCCCATGCGCGCGCGGATCGCTTCCTCGAGGTAGCCGAGCCCGTCGGGAAGCAGCAGCCGCACCGCGGCGCCCAGCACCGCGACGTTCCCCATCGGCCTCCCCTCCGCGGACAGGATGCGGTTGCGTCGCGCGACCTGCGAGCCGGGCACGTGGGCGACGCAGTAGTCGCCGCGATGGGGGAAGCGCGTCTCGCGGTTGACGAGGAGCAGACCACCGGGACGCAGCATCGCCACCGACTGGGCAGGCGGCGGCGAGGCCGAGATTGCGAGGAGCACGTCGCACTCCCGCACCTTGTAGCGGCGCCGGATCGGCACATCGTCCCAGCGGAGGAAGGCCGAGATCGGGGCGCCGCGCCGTTCGGCCTTGAACTCGGGGAAGCTCTGCACGAAGTAGCCGGCGCGGGCAAAGGTGTCCGCGAGGATCTGCGAGGCGAGCACGACGCCTTCGCCGCCGCGGCCGGTGAGGAGCATCTCCTGCATGCACCGATCGTGCGTCCGTGGCGCTGCGCCGGCATCGGGGATTTACGCCGCCGTATGGCGGTTTTTCACGGATCAGCCGCCGAGTGCTTCCGGCGGAGCTTGGCCGCGTGGCGTGCGGTGCTGTTCGCAGCTTCCGCGCGAGGCTAACCGGCTACCCGCACGGCAGCAAGCTGCGCGAGGCTCGCGACCGCGCCTTTCGCCTCGGCGATCTTCCGCGCCTGGGCGAGCAGCCGTTCGGCCTCGGCACCGTCGTCCGTGGCGGCAGCGGCCTCGGCCGCCGCGGTGAGCGCCGCGATCGCAAGCTGGGGAAACTCCGCCCCCTGGAGAAGCCCGCGGGCCTCGGTCGCAAGCTCGACTGCCTCTTGCGCCGAGCCTTCGCGCACCCGGATGCGGGCAAGTGCGCACCGCCACAGGACATGTGCGATGAGGTCGTCCGGCGACGCTTCGGCAGCGACCCGCTGAGCCAGCTCCTCTGCCTCCTCGAGTCGTCCGAGCCCCGCCACGACCTCGGCGAGCAGCCCGCGGTGCGTCGGCGCCGACGTTGCGGCGCCGATCTCGTCGAATGCTGCGGACGACGCGCGCAGCTCCCGCTCGGCCGCCGCCGAGTCCCCGGCGAGCAGCTCGATCTGCGCGCCGACGAAGGACTGGGTCGCGCGGCGGAAGCTCATGCCGAACTCCTCATAGGTCGCAGCGGCGTCCCGGAACATGCGGCGCGCCTCGCCGAGATCGCCGCGCAGCGCCAGGAGCCCGGCGAGGCTCGTGTTGATCGAGCCCCGCAGTGGCGCGTCGAGCCCGAGCTCGTCGCGGAGATCCCGTACGCGCGCGATCGCCTCGTCGACGGGAGTCGGCCCGTGGAGAAGAGCCTGTGCGTAGAGGCCGGCGAGCGTCCCGACCATCTCGGCTCCGGCCCGCGCGCGGCGCGCGTGCTCGAGCGCCCGCTCGATCGCTTCTTGGCGCGCGCGCCAGCGGCCCGCTGCGATGTCGCCGCTGCTCCTCAACCACCAGGCGCGGGCGAGGGCGAGCTCGTCGCCGAGCGGCTCGAGCTCGACGATCGCGTCCCGCGCGAGCTCGACGCTCTCCTCGACCGGCGTGCTCTCGGCGAAGGCGCGCATGAACTGGAGCTCGATGCGGGCGTGCAGCTCGGCCGCCCGCTGGCCGAGTGCGACGGCGGCTTCCACTGCTTGGACGAGTGCGGACTCCGCGCCGGGCAGGTCGCCGCCGTTCAAGCGCGCGGTGCCGAGCGCGGTCAGGACAGCGGGCAGCTCCCGGTCGTCGTCGGGGAGCAGCGCGCGGGCCCGCTCGAGGAGCGAGATCGTCGCCGGCGCGTCGGTGCGGCTCAGCGTCTCCTCCGCGGCGAGGCGCAGGAGGCGGCCGGCGCGGTTGGCGAGCTCCGGGTCTCGCAAGCCGAGCTCTCGCCGCAGCAGGCAGGTGTGCTCGAGGTGGAAGCCGACGACTGCCGGCGCGGCGTCGGCGTCGTCGAGTTGGGCCGCAACCGTTTCGTGGAGGTCGGCGCGCAGCGCCTTCGGCATCGCTTCGTAGACAGCTTCGCGGATCAACGCGTGCTGGAAGCGGAAGCCGTCCCCCGGAATCCTCACGTCGGGCCGGATCAGGCCGCGCCGCACGAGGCCGAATACCGACGCCTGCGCCTGCTCCCGCTCGGCCGGCGGCATGATCCGGAGAACTGCGTCGAGGGGGAAGCTGCGGCCGATCACCGACGCACGCTCGAGCACCGCACGCTCCTCGGGATCCAGGCGGTCGAGCCGGGCGTGGAGGACGCCGCGGATCGAGCCGCTGAGCTTGACGTCGTCTCCCTTCTCGCCCGCGAACGCGGCGAGCTGCTCGATGAAGAGCGGATTGCCCTCTGCGAGCTCGGCAATGCGTTCGCGGACCGCGGCGGGTGCGTCGAGCGCGTCGAGCAGGTCCTCCGCGTCCAGCTCGGACAAGGCGGCGAGCGTCAGCGTCGCCTCCGGACGCGACACCCACTGCGGCCGCCGCTCGGCCAGCTCCGGTCGGGCGAGACAGAGGAGCAGCACTCGCGCGGTCCCGAGCCGTACGGAGAGATGCTCGATCAGGTCGAGCAAGGTCTCCTCGGCCCAGTGGACGTCGTCGAAGACCACCACGAGCGGCTGCTCACCGGCGAGCTCCTCGAACAGGCTCCGCGTCGCCGCGAACACCTCGTAGCTCGAGGCCTCGAGCACGCTCTCGTCGCGGCCCGCGTGCCTGAACGCCTCGCGAATGGGCGAGAACGTCGTCCCCTCGCCGTAGGGCGGGCAGTTCGCGACGACGACGCCCGCCTCGCCCTCCAGCGAGCGGAGGAGCTCGCGCGCCAACCGGGACTTGCCGATGCCGGAGTCACCGACGATCGTCATGAGGCGTACGCCGGACGAGGAGGCCTCGCTGTAGGCGGAACGCAGCCGCTCGAGCTCGCTCTGCTGGCCGACGAGGGGCGTGTCGTCGCGGCGCGGGATCGCCGTTGCGGCGGCGTCGACCGACTCGAGCCGGAACGCGATCGCTTCGTCTGCCTTCCCCTTCAGCGTCAGAGGATCGAGCTGCGCCGCGCCCACGGCGTGCTCGACCAGGCGGTGCGTCGAGGAGCCGAGAACGATCTCGCCCGGCGCCGCGGCTTGCTCGAGCCGCTTGCCGACGGCGACGGCGTCGCCGCTGACGAAACCGTGACCCGCGGACGGATCCCCGGTCACCACCTCGCCGGTGTTGATCCCGATCCGAACCTCGAGGTGCGCGTCGCTCTCGCGATCGAGCTCGGCGACGCACTCGCGGACGGCGACGGCTGCGCGCACGGCCCGCAGCGGGTCGTCCTCGTGAACCATCGGCACCCCGAAGACCGCCATGACCTCGTCGCCGACGAACTTCTCGACCGTGCCGCCGTGCCCCTCGATCACCGCCGCCGCTCGCTCGAAGAAGAGAAGCATCAGGTGCCGCAGCGCCTCCGCGTCCAGCCGGCCCGCGAGCTCGGTGTACGCGACGAGGTCGCAGAAGAGGACGGTGACCGTCTTACGGCCCTCTACCGCGCGATTCGAGACCACGTCCATGGCCCGAACGTACACCTGCGACCACGCCCCGACCAGACGTGCCTACGATTTCGCGGTGCGAGCCCACCAGCATCCCGAGGAGAGTGCCGGCCTCGCCGTCGAGGTCGTCGATCTCGTCAAGCGGTATCCGAAGTCGCCGGTGAACGCGGTCGACGGTGTGTCCTTCGCGGCGGCTGCCGGCGAGGTGTTCGGTCTGCTCGGTCCCAACGGGGCGGGGAAGACGACGACCGTCGGGATGCTGACGACCCGCGTCCGGCCGACTGCGGGCAAGGCCCGGATCGGCGGGGTCGACGTCGCCGGCGATCCGGTGCGGGCGCGCGCGCAGCTCGCCGTCGTACCGCAGCGGAGCAACCTCGACCGCTCGATCTCCATCCGCGACAACCTCATCTTTCACGCCGCGTACCACGGCGTGCCGGCGCGCGAGCGCGAGGAGCGGGCCGACGAGATACTCGACCAGTTCGGGCTCCTCGATCGCGCGGGCGACAAGCCCGACTTCTTCTCGGGCGGGCAGTCGCAGCGCGTGATGATCGCCCGTGCGCTCATGCACGCGCCGCGCGTGCTCTTCCTCGACGAACCGACCACGGGCCTCGACCCGGCTGCGCGCCTCTTCGTCTGGGATCGGCTGCGCGAGCTGCGCGACTCGGACGTGACGCTCATCCTCACCACCCACGACATGGACGAGGCGGCGTTGCTCGCCGACAGGGTCGGGATCATGGATCACGGCCACCTGCTGGCGCTCGACACGCCCGAGGCGCTGATGCGCTCGCTCGAGGGCGAGGGGACGCTCGAGCTCGCCGCCGACGGGCCGGCCGACGGGGCGGTCGTGGAGGCACTCGCCGCGCTCAATGGGGTGGACCGGGTCGAGCGCGTGCACGCCGCCGCCGAGAACGGCGTACCCGAGGCGTCGCCGACCGAGTCCCAGCCGCTGCGCGTCCGTCTCTATCTCACCGGCGACGCCGCGCTGCTCGTCGCGCCGGCCGCGGCGGTGCTCGCCCAGCACGGGCTCGCGCTCCAGGACGTGAAGCTCGGCGCGGTCACGCTGGAGGACGTGTTCATTCACCTCACAGGACGGACGTTGCGATGAACGTAATCGCGGCACCGGCGATCGCGCCGGGGACGCAGTGGCGCGCCTTTCGCATGGTCCTCTACCGCGACCTCTACGTCACGTGGCGCGAGTTCCCCGCCTTCCTCGCGCAGGTCATCCTGCAGCCGCTGTTTCTGCTCTTCGTGTTCGGGAAGGTGCTCGGCACCCTGGGCTACACGCAGCACGGCTACACGAACCTGCTCTTCCCGGGACTGCTTGCGCTCACTGCGGTGATCACGGCGATGCAGACGCTCGCGTTCCCGCTCGTGGCCGAGTTCGGCTGGACGAAGGAGATCGAGGACCGGCTCCTCGCGCCGATGCCGACGTCGTTCGTCGCCGCGGAGAAGGTGCTGTTCGCCCTGCTCCGCTCGCTCGTCGCGACCCTGATCATGATCCCGGTCGGGATCCTGATCCTCGGCTCGATCCCGTGGCGCTGGGCCGGCTTCCCGCTCTTCCTCGCCGGGCTCGTGCTGGGAGCCCTCGTCGGGGCCGGTTTCGGCCTGCTGATGGGAACGCTCGTGCAGCCGCAGCGGATCAACCTGCTCTTCTCCCTCGTCTTCACGCCGCTGCTCTTCACCGGCTGCAGCCAGTATCCGTGGCCCTCGCTCGATCAGATTCGCTGGTTCCAGATCGTCACGGCCTGCAATCCGATGACGTACGTGAGCGAGGCTCTGCGCGGCGCCCTGGTGCCGGAGGTGCCGCATATCCGGCCCTGGGTCTGCCTCGTCGTGCTGATCTTCGCCGTCAGCGTCCTGCTCTCTGTCGGGTTGCGCGGCTTCTACCGCCGCGCGATCGACTGAGCACGCAAAGAGGGCGGCCAATGCCGCCCTCTTACACGCTGAACCGCAGGGGAGATTCAGCGAACGGTGAGCTCGAGCTTGACGCGGTTCGCCTCGACGGTGTCCGTCTTCGCGTACTTCCCGTGCACCATGAACCAGTGGCAGCCCGGGTCGTGCATGACGATCTTCACCGTCTTCGTCTGGCGTGGTGCGAGGTCGTCGCGCGGGCGCGGCCGGTGCCAAACGCTGTCCCGCCACCGGAATCCAGGCGAACCGCGACGATCGCTCGGTACTTCTCCGCAGTCTTCGGATCTACGGCGCGATGCTCGTCATGACAGCGCCGGCTCGCACATCGCCGCCATCACCACCGGGTTCAACACGTCCTCGACGGTCGGGTGACCGATCTCCTCGAGCTCGTACCGGACGTGCCGGATCGGATGCCGCGACTCGATCAGGTGCCCGAGATCGATCGGAGTACCGGTGACCACGACGTCGCATTCGACCTTGTTGACCGTCTCCTCGAGCTCCCGGAGCTGTGCGTCGGAGTAACCCATGGCGGGCAGCACGTTCGCCAGCTGCGGCCAACGCTCGAACACGTCACGGAGGGAGCCGACGGCCAGCGGCCGCGGATCCGCGATGCGGGCGGCTCCCGCTCGGCGAGCGGCGACCAGGCCTGCGCCGAACGGCATCTCGCCGTGCGTCAGCGTCGGCCCGTCGTCGACCACGAGGACGGTCTTGCCCAGCAGGTCGGGACCGGCTTCGAGGACCGGCGGCGACTTGGCGAAGACGAGCTGCGCGAGCGGGTTGACGCTCTGCACGTTCTCGACGACGGCCTCGACGTCGTGTGCGGCTGCCGTGTCGACCTTGTTGATCACCACCACGTCGGCCATGCGAAGGTTGGTCTCGCCCGGGTGGTAGCCGAGCTCGTGTCCCGGCCGCAACGGGTCGGCGACGACCATCAGCAGGTCCGGCTTGTAGAACGGCATGTCGTTGTTGCCGCCGTCCCAGACGATCACGTCGGCTTCCTGCTCGGCCCGGCGGAGAATCGCCTCGTAGTCGACGCCGGCGTACATGATCATCCCCAGCCGCACAGGCTCCTCGTATTCCTCGCGCTCCTCGATCGTCGGATGTGAGGCGTCGATGTCCTCGAGCGTCGCGAACCGCTGCACGCGCATGGCCTCGAGGTCGCCGTACGGCATCGGATGACGGACGAGTGCGACCCGCAGCCCGGCGTCCAGCAAGGTGTGGCCGACCTTGCGGCTCGTCTGGCTCTTGCCGCAGCCAGTGCGGACGGCGCACACGGCGACGACGGGCTTCGACGAGCTGAGCATGGTCGCGTCGGGGCCGAGCAACCGGAAATCGGCGCCGGCCGCGAGCACGAGCGACGCCTTGTGCATCACGGTCTCGTGCTTCAGGTCGGAATAGGCGAGGATCACCTCGTCGACGCCGTGGGCGCGAACGAGCTGGGTCAGCTCCTCCTCCGGGCGGATCGGGATGCCCTCCGGATAAAGCGGCCCGGCGAGCGAGGCCGGGTAGACGCGGTCCGCGATGCCGGGGATCTGGGTCGCCGTGAAGGCGACCACCTGCGTCTCGGGGTCGTGGCGGAAGACGACGTTGTGGTTGTGAAAGTCGCGTCCGCCGGCTCCCATGATGATGACCTTGCGCATGGTTGGACCTCCTTCTCGCGGTCTCGTCCTCAGGATCGCGAGCCACGCGTAGGAAGGCTTCCGCGGAAACGCGGAGGCGTCAGCGGCGAACTACCGATCTGGGAGCGCAGACACGCGGTCCCGGCGCCGAGGCGGACGCCGGCGCGGCCCCGCGATCCTCTGCAGGGAGGATGCCGCCTGCAGCAGCCGATAGAGCTCGTCGATCCGAGCTTCCTGGGCGTCGAGCCTGGCCTCCAGCCGGTCGAGCGGCGAGGGGTGCTCGGTCACCCGTCGGCCTCCTCGGCGGACTCGGCCGCGATTGCGCGCGCGATGTCGAGCGTCGAGATGACGCCGGTCGGTCGGCCGAAGTCGGGGTCGGTGACGGCGAGGTGTGCGATCCCGTACTGCGCCATCAGGCTGCCGGCCTCTGCGATCGACCTGTCGGCCGGGACGCTGACGAGTGGCGTGACCGCGGTCGCGCCGGCGGTCAGCGTGTCGAGGTCGAGCCGCGTCGCGGCGACGAGATCGAGGTCGGAGACGACGGCCCACAGCCGGGGCGCCTCGTCGTCCTCGTCCGTGTGCTCGAAGACGAAGATCGCGTGCACGCCGAAGGTGGCCATCATCCGGGCCACGACGCGCAGCGGCGTTTCGGGCGGACAGCTGATGACGCCTCGGCTCATGGCGTCCCCGACGGTTGCCGTCGCGAACGGGACGGCGTCTTGCCGGCCATGCTGTGCGTCGATCATGGGCTGATCGTCACCGCCGCCGGGGCGGGTCGCATCCGGCAGAACTACTGAACCGCGGCCGGGGGCGGCACCGAACGGCGGGCGGATCCGGTCGTCTGCGCCGCCTCGGCGACGGCCGCGGCGACCGCCGGTGCGACCGCGCGGTTGAAGACGCTCGGTATCACGTAGTCCGCCGACCGCTCGGCCCCGGAGATCGCCGCGGCGACCGCACGGGCGGCGGCGAGCTCCATCTCCGGGTCGATCGTCCGTGCGCGGACGTCGAGCGCGCCCCGGAAGACCCCCGGGAAGGCGAGGACGTTGTTGATCTGGTTCGGGTAGTCGCTGCGGCCGGTTGCGATCACCTCGGCGAGACCCTCGATCGCCTCGGGGTCGACCTCGGGATCCGGGTTGGCCATCGCGAAGACGATCGCGCGCGGCGCCATTCGGCGCACGCCCTCGACGCTGATCGCGCCGGGGACCGAGACCCCGATGAAGACGTCGGCGCCCTCGAGCAGCTCGTCGGCGCTGCCCTGAAGATTCTCGGGGTTCGTCTGCTCGGCGTACTCCTGCTTCGCCGGATTCAAGTCTTCGCGGCCGCGGTAGAGGGCGCCGCCCTCGTCACAGCCGACGATCCACCTCGCACCCGCCGACTGGAGGATCCGAGTCACCGCGATACCCGCGGCGCCGCAGCCGGTGCTGACGATCCGCACGTCCTCGAGCCGCTTGTCGACGACTTGCAGCGCGTTGAGGAGGGCCGCGAGCACCACGATCGCCGTCCCGTGCTGGTCGTCGTGGAAGACCGGGATCTCGAGCCGTTCGCGGAGCCGCAGCTCGACCTCGAAGCAGCGCGGCGCCGAGATGTCCTCGAGGTTGATGCCGCCGAAGGCAGGCGCGATCGCCTCGACCGTGCGGACGATCTCGTCGGGATCCTTGGTGGCGAGGCAGATCGGGAAGGCGTCGATGTCCGCGAACTCCTTGAACAGCACCGCCTTGCCTTCCATCACGGGCAGGGCGGCCTCGGGGCCGATGTCGCCGAGCCCGAGCACCGCGGTTCCGTCGCTGACGATGGCGACGGAGTTGCGCTTGATCGTGAGGTTCCAGACCTTGTCCGGATCCTCCGCGATCGCGTGTGAGACGCGCGCGACGCCCGGCGTGTAGACCATCGAGAGGTCGTCGCGCGTCTTCAGCGGCAACCGCGGGCGCACCTCGAGCTTGCCGCCGAGATGGGCGAGGAAGACGCGGTCGGAGACATGCATCACCTCCACGCCCTCGACCGACCGCACGGCGGCGACGATCGCCTCCAGATGCTGCTCGTCGTCCGCCAGGACGTTGACGTCGCGGATCTTCGTCGACCCCTCGACTCGAACGAGATCGATCGCACCGAGCAGGCCGCCGGCCTCGCCGATCGCTGCGGCCAGGCGGGCGAAGGCGCCGGGGATGTTCTCGATCCGGACCCGGATTGCGGCGCTGAAGGAGGCTGACGGATGCACGGTCGCAGGCTACGCCGAGGCGCGGGGGCCCGTCATCCGCATTCACTACGGGTTCGAAACCGGGTATTGGCACACAGCGCCGCCCGCCCCCGCAGTGCCGGATCGCGGGGCGGGCGGGCTTGATGCGCGAGCTTCTACGGATAGATGCCGCGGATGGTCGTCGCTCTCGCGACGCGCCCCACGGCCAGGCCGTAGGCGGCGAGCCGCAGCGGCAGATCACGCTGCTCGTGCAGCTGCCAGGTCTCCTCGAACGCCCGCGTGATGATCGCGTCGAGCCGCGAGTCGACCTCCTGCTCCGACCAGAAGTACTGCTGCAGGCCTTGCACCCACTCGAAGTACGAGACGACCACTCCGCCGGCGTTGGCGAGGATGTCGGGGAGGACGAGGATGCCTCTCTCCTCGAGGATCTCGTCGGCTTCGGGAGTGACCGGGCCGTTCGCGCCCTCGCAGATGAGCGAGGCCTTGATGCGATCCGCGTTCTCCGCCGTGATCACCTGCTCGAGCGCGCAGGGAGCGAGCAGGTCGCACTCCAGCTCGAGCAGGTCCTCGGCGTCGATCTCCTTCGCGCCGGGGAAGTCGCGGAGCGTGCCGTGCTCTCGCTTCCAGGCGAACGCCGCGGGGATGTCGATGCCCTTCTCGTTGTGGAGGGCGACGGCCGAGTCGGAGATGCCGATCACCTTCGCCCCGTGCTCGTGCAGGAACACGGCGAGGTAGCTGCCGACGTTCCCGAAGCCCTGGACGACGCTCGTGAGCCCGTCGAAGCTGCGATCGAGCTTCTTCAGCACCTCGCGGACGGTGAAGAAGGCTCCGCGGGACGTCGCCTCCTCGCGGCCGAGCGAGCCGCCGATGTCGAGCGGCTTGCCGGTCACGACGCCGAGCACCGGATGGCCCTTGTTCATCGAGTACGTGTCGAACAGCCACGCCATCGTCTCGCCGTTCGTGTTCACGTCCGGGGCGGGGATGTCGGTCGCGGGACCGATCTCGTTCACGATCTCGCTCGCGAAGCGGCGTGTCATGCGCTCGAGCTCGCCCTTCGACATCGACTTCGGATCGCAGGCTACGCCACCCTTCGCGCCTCCGAATGGAATACCGGTCAGGGCGCACTTCCACGTCATCCACATCGCCAGCGCGCGGACCTCGTCGAGGGTCACGTCCCGGTGGTAACGGATGCCGCCCTTCGACGGCCCGCGGGCGAGGTTGTGCTGGACGCGGTAGCCCTCGAAGACCTCCATGTGCCCGTCGTCCATCCGCGTGGGGATGGAGACCACGACCCCTTTCTTGCATCGCTCGAGCACCCGCACGAGCGACTCGTCGATCTCGAACGTGTCCGCAACGCGACGTAGCTGCGCGCGTGCGACCTCGTACGGGTTCTCCTTCAGATGCGACTCACGCGTGACGGTGGCCACAGTTCCTCCTTTCGTCTCCTATTCCAGTACGTGGATGTCTCGCTCGGAGCACATGCGCTTCAGCACGTTCGGCCAGACGCTGACGCTCACCTCGCCCAGATGGGCCTTGCGGAGGAGGAGCATCATCGTGCGCGACTGCCCGATCCCGGCTCCGATCGACAGCGGGATCTCGTCCCGCATGATCGCCTGGTGGTACGGAAGCTCGAGGAGCTCCAGCCGGCCCGAGAGCTCGAGCTGGTGGACGAGCGATTCCTTCGTCACGCGGATGCCGCCGGACATGAGCTCGTGCCGGCGCTGCGTGACCGGGTTCCAGACGAGGATGTCGCCGTTGAGGCCGTGCATCGGACGTCCGTCCGCGGAGCATGTCTCCGTCGACCAGTCGTCGTAGTCGGCCGCGCGCAGCTCGTGCGGCAGCCCGTCTGCGAGCGGCCAGCCGATCCCGTGGATGAAGACCGCGGGATGCTCTTGCAGGATCGCCGTCTCGCGCTGCTTGCGCGGCAGGTCAGGGTACGCGGCGAGGATGTCCTCGGCGTGGATGAACTCGAGCGCGGCCGGCAGGGGCGGGTAGGCCTCCGCGAGCACGGGGTAGCGCTCGTGCAGGAGAGCTTCCGCCTCTTTGAGCACCTTCCAGATCGACCGGACGGTGGCAGTCAGATAGTCGAGCGTCCGGTCGTGAGGCCGGATCGCCTGCTCCCAGTCCCACTGGTCGACGTAGGCGCTGTGGTCGTGGTCGAGGAAGTAGTCCTTGCGGACGGCACGCATGTCGGTGAGCAGGCCCTCGCCGGCGCGCAGACCGAACTGGCGTAGCGCGAGCCGCTTCCACTTCGTCGCCGCCTGCACGACTTCCGCGTCGATCGGGTTCCGCTCGCGGTCGTTCGCGATGTGGAAGGCGACGGGCGTACGGGATCCGTCGCGGTCGAGGTAGTCGTTGACGCCGCTCTCCCGGTCGATGATCAGCGGCACCTGCACCTGCGTGAGGTTCAACTCCTCGCAGAGCCGCTCCTCGATCAGCCGTTTCGCGGTGTAGAGGCCGCGCATCGTCTCTTTCGGGTCGAGCAGCGGTGTGTAGTCGTCGGGCAGGACGTGCTCGAGCTCACCGTAGTCGCCGCTGCCCGGGCCGGCGAGGTCGGCTTCCTTCAGGGAAGACGCCATGGTGTCTCCTTTCCGGAGACAGCGTCCTACTGCCGGAGCCGTGGCGCATCCGCGGCGACGCGGGTGTCGGCCTCAGCGATTCTCCGGATGGTCGCGCGCGGCTGCGAACTGCTCGACGGCGAAGTCGAGGTCGGCAAGCGAGTGGGCGGCGGACATCTGCGTTCGGATCCGGGCGGTGCCCCGCGGGACGACCGGGAAGGAGAAGCTGACCGCGTAGACGCCGAGATCGACGAGCCGGGCCGAGAAGGCGGCGGCGGTGACCTCGTCGCCGATCATCACCGGCACAATGGGATGCTCGCCGGGGAGGACGTCGAAGTCGAGCTCGGTCATCCGTCCGCGGAAGTGAGCCGTGTTCTCGCGCAGCCGGTCTCGCAGCTCGGCCCCAGGGTTTTGCTGGGCGCCGGGGGCTTTGCCGCCGGCGCTTCCAGCCGAGGTCTCGATCAGCTCGAGCGCCCGAACGCTGGCCGCGACCACCGGGGGGGCGACGCTGTTGGAGAACAGGTACGGGCGGGCGCGCTGGCGGAGGAGCTCGACGATCTCGCGGCGGCCGGAGACGTACCCGCCGCTTGCGCCCCCGATCGCCTTGCCGAGGGTGCCGGTCACGATGTCGACACGCTCGACGACATCGTGGTGCTCGGGGGTGCCGCGGCCGCCGGGGCCGACGACGCCGACCGCGTGCGAGTCGTCCACCATCACGAGCGCGTCGTGCCGCTCGGCGAGCTCGCAGATGCGGTCGAGCTGGGCGAGGTAGCCGTCCATCGAGAAGACGCCGTCGGTCGCGATCAGCCGGTGGCGCGCGTCCGCCGCCTCGTCGAGCCGCGCCTCGAGCTCGTCCATGTCGCCGTTCGCATAGCGCAGCCGGCGCGCCTTGCACAGCCGGATCCCGTCGATGATCGACGCATGGTTGAGCTGGTCGGAGATGACCGCGTCCTCTTCGCCGAGGAGCGCCTCGAATAGGCCGCCGTTCGCGTCGAAGCACGAGCTGAAGAGGATCGTGTCGCCGGTGCCGAGGAACTGCGACAGGCGCTCCTCCAGCTCGCGATGCAGGGCCTGCGTACCGCAGATGAAGCGGACGGAGGCCATGCCGTAGCCCCAACGGTCGAGAGCCTCGTGAGCGGCCTCGATGATTGCCGGGTGGTTGGCGAGCCCCAGGTAGTTGTTCCCGCAGAGATTGAGCAGCTCACCGCGCCCCGTCACGTCGACGTGCGCGCCCTGAGGCGTCGTGATCTCGAGCTCGGACTTGTAGAGCCCGGCCTCGCGCACCTCCGCGAGTGTCCCGACCAGATCGTCCCGCAGCGTTCCGTACATCAGCCCTCCTCGATTTGAGTCCAGTCGAGGATCACCTTGCCCGACTGCCCCGAGCGGGCGACGGCGAACGCATCCTCGAAATCGCGGTACGAGAAGCGATGCGTGATCACCGGCGTGATGTCGAGCCCCGACTCCACGAGCACGGCCATCTGGTACCAGCTCTCGTACATCTCGCGCCCGTAGATCCCCTTCAGCGTCAGCATCTCGAAGATCACCGGGTTCAGGTCCAGCGTGACCTCGGCGGCGGGAATGCCGAGCAGCGCCATCCGCCCGCCGTGGGCCATCGAGTCGATCATCACTCGCAGCGCCTGGGGGTTGCCCGACATCTCGAGGCCGATGTCGAAGCCCTCGGTCATTCCGAGTTCGCGCTGCACGTCACCAAGCTCACGCTCGGTGGGATCGACCGCCACACTCGCGCCCATCCGGCCCGCCAGCTCGAGCCGGTAGTGGTTCGGGTCGGTCACGACGACGTGGCGCGCGCCGGCGTGGCGCACGACGGCGGCCGCCATGCAGCCGATCGGGCCGGCGCCCGAGATCAGCACGTCCTCGCCGAGGACGGGGAAGGTCAGGGCGGTGTGCACCGCGTTCCCGAACGGATCGAAGATCGAGGCGACGTCCTCGTCCATTCCCGGTTTGTGATGCCAGAGGTTCGTCATCGGCAGCGCGACGAACTCGGCGAACGCGCCGGGTCGTTGCACGCCGAGGCCGATCGAGTGCGCGCAGAGATGGCGTCGCCCGGCCATGCAGTTGCGGCAGCGGCCGCACACGACGTGGCCCTCGCCGCTGACGAGATCGCCGACCTCGAAGCCGCTCACGTTCGAGCCGCGTTCGACGATCTCGCCGACGAACTCGTGCCCGATCACCAGCGGCACCGGAATCGTCCGCTGCGCCCACGTGTCCCAGTCGTAGATGTGCAGGTCGGTACCGCAGATCCCGGTCTTGTGCACCCGGATCAGGACGTCGTTGATGCCGATCTCCGGAACGGCGACGTCCTCGAGCCGCAGGCCTGCAGCCGCCTCCGACTTGACCAGCGCTTGCACGCGGTCACCCTAGACCGCGCGCGAGAATCACGGCCCGGCGATCCGCGAACCCCCGGATGCGACAACACCGCGCCGGGAGCAAGGTCGCGGCATGGACACACTCTGGACAGTCATCACGATCGCGGCGGTCGTCACGATCATGGCCGTGGTGCTGTGGGCGTTCGTCGTGGCCCCGTTCTGGGTCCCACGGCACTCCGGGAAGCCGTAGCCGTTTGCGCGAACAAGGGGTCGAGGCGCAGAATCGTGGCACGGTCGTGGAGAGGCCTACAGTCACCGCCGTCGTCGAGCCCGTCGGGCTGGACGACCTGATCGGGGCGCTACGTCGCCGCGGCTTCCGTGTCCTCGGCCCGACCGTCCGAGACGGAGCGATCGTCTACGACGAGCTCGAGAGCGCGGCCGAGCTTCCGGTCGGCTGGACCGACCGGCAGGAGGCGGGCACCTACCGGCTCGAGCGTAGGGAGGACGACGCGCGCTTCGGCTACGCAGTCGGGCCGCACTCGTGGAAGCAGTTCCTCTTCCCGGCACGCCTTCGGCTCTGGCGGGCAAAGGCGAACGGCGGCGCGCCGGTCGTCGAGGAGGAGCCGCTCGACGAGACGCCGCTCGCCTTCATCGGCGTGCGCGCCTGCGAGCTGAACGCGATCGCGATCCAGGATCGCGTCTTCACCGGCGGCAAGTTCGTCGACCGAGACTACGCCGCCCGGCGCCGCGGGATCTTCGTCGTCGCCGTGAACTGCGGCGAGCCCGCCGCCACGTGCTTCTGCGTCTCGATGGACGCGGGCCCGCGGGTGGAGCAGGGCTACGACCTCGCGCTCACGGAGGTCCTGGAGGGCGAGCACCGGTTCCTCGTCGAGGCCGGCAGCGCCGCCGGCGAGGAGGTGCTGGCCGAGCTCTCCTCCCGAGACGCGGAGGAGGCCGATCTCGCCGCGGCCACCGCCGTCGTCGATTCGGCCGCCGCCCGCATGGGACGCACGATGGAGAGCGCGGACCTGCGCGACCTCCTCGCCGACAATCTCGAGCACCCGCGCTGGGACGAGGTGGCCGAGCGCTGTCTCACGTGCGGCAACTGCACCATGGTCTGTCCGACCTGCTTCTGCTCGTCGGTCGAGGACACGACCGACCTCGCGGGCACCGAGACCGCACGCACCCGCGTCTGGGACACGTGCTTCTCGCTCGACTACTCGTACATCCACGGCGGCAGCGTCCGCGCCTCGGCCCGCTCCCGCTACCGGCAGTGGCTGACCCACAAGCTCGGCACCTGGCACGACCAGTTCGACACGTCGGGCTGCGTCGGCTGCGGCCGCTGCATCACGTGGTGCCCGGTTGGGATCGACATCACCGAGGAAGTCGCCGCGCTGCGCGGAGAGGAGGCGGACGATGCCGCACCAGCTTGATGAGATTCTCGCGGGGGTGCCCTTCTTCCGGGGCATGGGGGAGGACGAGATCGCGCTGATCGCCGGCTGCGGGCGCAACGTCCACTTCGACGCGGGCGAGACGATCTTCCGGCAGGGCGACGCCGCGGACACGTTCTTCGTCGTCCGCCACGGAACCGTCGCGGTCGGGAACTTCGTCCCGCCGCGGGGCGAGCTCGTGATCGAGACGCTCGAGGCGGGAGACCTGCTGGGCTGGTCCTGGCTCTTTCCGCCCTACCGCTCGCACTTCGACGCGCGGGCCTTCTCGGCCGTGCGCGCGACGCAATTCGACGGCGCCTGCCTCCGTGACAAGTGCGCCGCCGATCCCGCCTTCGGCTATGACCTGATGAGCCGGTTCGCGCAGGTGCTGATCGAGCGCCTGCAGTGGACAAGGCTCCGGCTCCTGGACATCTATGGCGACGGTCGCTGAGGAGGGCGCCGCCGGCGCCTTCGTCCCGTCGCCGTTCCGGGTGGCCGACCGCAGCCGGGACACGGTCGACACGTGGACGCTCACGCTCGATCCCCTGGGAGGTGGGTTCGCCGTTGCGCCGGGGCAGTTCGTCATGGTGTACGCGTTCGGGGTGGGGGAGGTGCCGATCTCGGTCAGCGGCCCACCCGAGCAGCCGGGTGAGCCCGTCGTCCTCACCGTGCGGGACGTCGGCGCGGTCACGCACGCGATCTGCTCGTCGGAGCCCGGTTCGGTGCTCGGCCTGCGCGGCCCTCTCGGCAACAGCTGGCCGGTCGAGGCGGCAGAGGGCGGGGACGCTGTGGTCGTCGCCGGCGGAATCGGGCTCGCGCCGCTGCGCCCGGTCATCCTGCATGCGCTCGCACGGCGCCCGCGGTTCGGCGCTGTCTCGATGCTCTACGGCGCACGCACACCGGGAGACCTGCTCTACACCGACGAGCTGGCGGCGTGGGGCGACGAGCTCGCCGTGGAGATCACCGTCGACGCGGCCGACACCTCCTGGGCGGGACGGGTCGGCGTCGTGCCGAAGCTGCTGGAGCAGGCGGACTTCCGGCCCGAGGCGGTGAGCGCGTTCGTCTGCGGGCCAGAGGTGATGATCCATTTCACCGTCGAGGCGCTGCGCGCACGCGGTGTGCCGGACGAGCGGATCTTCCTCTCGCTCGAGCGCGACATGCGCTGCGGCGTCGGCCTCTGCGGCCATTGCCAACTCGGGCCGACTCTGATCTGTCGCGACGGCCCCGTCTACTCGCAGGCTCAGGTCGCGAAGTTGCTGGGGGTGCGAGAGCTGTGAAGCCGAAGCTCGCCGTCTGGAAGTTCGCATCCTGCGACGGCTGCCAGCTCACGCTGCTCGACATGGAGGACGAGCTGCTCGCTCTGACCGGCGCCGTGGACGTCGCCGACTTCCGGGAGGCGACGAGCGCCGTGGCGGACGGGCCGTACGACCTCTCGCTGGTGGAGGGCTCGATCACCACGCAGCACGACGCCGAGCGGATCCAGGAGATCCGGCGCGCCTCGAAGGCGCTCGTCACGATCGGCGCCTGTGCCACCTCCGGCGGGATCCAGGCGCTCCGCAACTTCGCCGACGTCGACGAGTTCACGCGGATCGTCTACGCCTCGCCGCAGTACATCTCCACCCTCGCCACCTCCACGCCGATCTCCGCGCACGTGACGGTCGACTTCGAGCTCCGCGGCTGCCCGATCGACAAGCGCCAGCTGCTCGAGGTCGTCACGGCCTTCCTCCACGGGCGCCGGCCCGGGATTCCGGCGACGAGCGTCTGCACCGAATGCAAGCGGCGCGGCGTCGTCTGCGTCATGGTTGCGCACGGCACGCCGTGCCTCGGCCCGGTCACGCAGGCTGGTTGCAACGCGCTCTGCCCGTCCTACGACCGCGGCTGCTTCGGCTGCTTCGGGCCGATGGAGAGCCCGAACACGGGAGCGCTCGTGCCGCTGCTGCGGCGGCTCGGCCGGAGCGACCGCGACGTCGAGCGCCTCTTCCACACCTTCAACGCCGGAGCCGAGCCGTTCCAGAAGGCGGTCGAGCGTGGCTAAGCGGACGATCGTCACCGACTACCTCGCGCGGGTCGAGGGTGAGGGCGCGATGACCGTCCAGCTGGACGGTGACCGCGTCGAGCGCGTCGAGCTGCGGATCTTCGAGCCGCCGCGCTTCTTCGAGGCGTTCCTGCGAGGGCGCTCCTTCGTCGAGGCACCGGACATCACCGCCCGCATCTGCGGCATCTGCCCCGTCGCGTACCAGACGAGCGCGCTCAACGCGATGGAGAGCCTGTGCGGCGTCGAGGTGCCCGAGCCGATCCGCCTCCTGCGCCGCCTTCTCTACTGCGGCGAGTGGATCGAGAGCCACGCGCTGCACATCTACATGCTCCACGCGCCGGACTTCCTCGGCTACGAGAGCGCAATCGAGCTCGCCCGCGACGCGCCTGCGGCGGTCGAGCGGGGGCTCGCACTGAAGCGGACCGGCAACGACGTGATGACGCTGGTCGGCGGCCGCGAAATCCATCCCATCAACGTGCGGGTCGGCGGCTTCTACCGCGTGCCGACCCGCCGCGAGCTGCGCGCGCTGGTCGAGCCGCTCGAGCGGGCGCGCGAAGCGGCACTCGAGACGGTGCGCTGGACGGCCGGCTTCGACTTCCCCGAGCGCGTCGTGGACTGCGACCTCGTCGCCCTGTCGGAGCCTGACGGGTACGCGATCGAGCGCGGCCGGATCCGCTCGAGCAGCGGCCTCGACCTCGCACCCGTGGAGTACGACGAGCACTTCGAGGAGCTGCACGTCGAGCGCTCGAACGCGCTCCAGTCGCAGCTGCGTGGCGGCGGCACATACCTCTGCGGCCCGCTCGCGCGCTACAGCCTCGGCTCGGCACACCTCTCGCCGCTCGCGCGGGAGGCGGCAGCGGAGGCAGGTCTCGGGGACGAGTGTCGCGATCCGTTCCGCAGCATCGTCGTGCGCAGCGTCGAGCTCGTGCACGCCTGCGACGAGTCGCTTCGGCTGATCGAGGCGTACGAGGAGCCCGAGCGGCCGGCCGAGCCGGTCGAGCCGGTCGCCGGCACCGGCTACGGCGTGAGCGAGGCGCCTCGCGGGCTGCTCTATCACCGCTACCGGCTCGACGGCGACGGCACGATCCTCGACGCGAAGATCGTCCCGCCGACCTCGCAGAACCAGCTCGCGATCGAGGACGACCTGCGCGAGGTCGTGGCGCGCAATTCCCGCCTGGAGGACGACGCGCTGCGGGGGCTGTGCGAGCAGACGATCCGCAACTACGACCCGTGCATCTCCTGCGCGACCCACTTCCTCGACCTCCAGGTGGAGCGGCAATGACGCGCACCGTCGTGATCGGGATCGGCAACCGGTTGCGGGGGGACGATGCGGCCGGGGTCGTCGTCGCCGAGCAGCTCCGCCCGCGTGTGCCGGAGGGGGTCGAGGTCGTCTCCTGTGACGAGGAGCCGAGCCGGTTGATGGAGGCGTGGGAGGGAGCGGAGAGCGTGCTGCTGGTCGACACCGTCTCGTCGGGCGCGCCGCCGGGGACACTCCATCGCTTCGACGCGGGCGAAGAGGCCGTGCCGGCGCGCAACTTCCGCTCGTCGACGCACGCTATCGGGATTGCGGACACGATCGAGCTCGCGCGCGCGCTCGGCCGCCTGCCGGACCGGGTCCGCGTCTACGGCATCGAGGCGGGCGGCTTCGAGACCGGAAACTCGCTCACGCCGGCCGTCGAGTCTGCGGTCGTCTTCCTCGTGAAGGAAGTGCTGGCCGACCTGGAGGAGGAGCGATGCACGAGCGCGCGCTGATGAGCGACCTGATGCGGGAGATCGAGGGCGTCGCTCGCGCGGACGGCGCCACCCGCGTGACGCGGGTCTCGGTGCGCCTCGGCGCGCTCTCGCACTTCACCGAGGAGCACTTCCGCGAGCACTTCGTCGACGCCTCGCGCGACACCCTCGCCGAGGGAGCGGCCGTCGACGCCGTCCTCGCGGACGATCTCGAGGATCCGGGCGCGGCCGGGGTCGTGCTCGAGAGCGTCGAGGTCGAGGTACCGGAGCCGGGGGAGACGGACTGATGTGCATCGGCTCGCCGGCGTTGCTCGTCGAGGTCTGGGACGACGCAGGCGCCCGCGTCGGCCGGCTCGGCGACGGACATGTCGTCTCGCTCGCCTTCCTGCCGGAGGCCGAGGCAGGCGACGTCGTGCTCGTCCACCTCGGCATCCCGGTCGAGGTGCTCGTCCCCGAATCCGCCGAGCCGGAAGGAGCCGCCGTATGACCCGCCGCAGCACCGGAATCGCTCTCGCCTTCGTCACCGCGTGCATCAGCGGCGTCTCGATCTGGGTGAACGGCCGCGCGGTCGCGCACTTCTCCGACGCGACCGTGTACACGACGGCGAAGAACCTGGTCGCCGGTGTCTTCCTGCTCCTGCTCCTGCTCGTGCCCGGCTCGCACGGGAGCGCCTCCCTGTCGTCGATCACCCGCCGGCGCTGGCCCGCACTGGTCGCGGTTGCCGTGATCGGGGGGAGCGTCCCGTTCGTCCTCTTCTTCGACGGACTCAAAGATTCGCAGGCGACGCAGGCGGCGTTCATCCAGAAGACGCTCATTGTGTGGGTCGCGCTGCTCGCGGTGCCGCTGCTGAAGGAGCGCTTCGGCTGGCCGCACGCTCTCGCGATCGGTTTCCTGCTCGGCGGGCAGGTCTGGCTCGCGGGGAAGCTCGGAACCGTCGCCTTCGGCAAGGGCGAGGCGATGATCCTCGTGGCGACGCTGCTCTGGTCGGTCGAGGTCGTCTTCGTCAAGTACCTGCTGCGCTCGATCCCACCGAGTGTCGTGGCCGCGGCGCGAATGGCTGTCGGCGCGGTCCTGCTCGTGTGCTGGCTCGCGCTGACGGGCAAGCTCGGTGACCTGGCAGGGCTCTCCGCGCTGCAGTGGCGCTGGGCGCTGCTGACGGGGTTGCTCCTCACCGCCTACGTCGCGACCTGGTTCGCTGCGCTCGCGCGCGCTCAGGCAATCGACGTGACGGCGGTGCTCGTCTTCGGGGCGCTGGTGACGGCGATCCTCTCCGGGGTGATCGACGGCGCGGCCATCGGCGTCGGCGGAACGGTGCTGGTCGCAGTCGGCTCCGGCCTGATCGCGTGGGCGGCGCTGCGGCGTTCGCCGACCGAGACCACGGCGTGAGCCAGGCCGCCGGCGCGCTCCTCTTCGCCCGCTACGCGTACCCGCCGAACGCGCTCGGCCTCTGCGGAGCCGACTCGCCGGGCACCTTGCTCGAGTACGGCGACGCCGGAGAGAGCGACGGGGGGCTCGCGGAGCTCGCGCGAACCTTCGAGGGCGCCTGGCCGTACCTGACGCTGATCGCGGAGGCGAGCCGGATCGAGGATCCGCTCGACCCGCGCGTCGTCGAGGCGTACTGGGTCGGCAACGATCTCCTCGCGCACGTGCCGCCGGCCACGCTCGTCCGCCACGTGCGCGCGCGTTTTCGCGGCCGGCTCGGCAGCGCCGCGGAGAGGATCCCCTCGATCGTCGCCGCGGGGGCCGTGCCACATCACTGCTTCCACGTGTTCGCGCTCTATCCGTGGCTCGGGCTCTTACGCAGCGGGATCGTCGACGAGTCCCTGCGCGTCCTCGACCAGTGCCGGACGACGCCCGCGCTCGTGCTCTCGATCGAGGGCGAATCGGCGGAAGTCCTCGCGGAGCCGCTGCTCTGGGACGACGGGAGATTGCGGCTCGGCATGCCGGAGCCGCGTCGGGTGCGCTGGCGCGACGGGGGCCGCGCCTTCGCCCGGCCGCAGCCGGGGGAGCTCGTCTCGCTGCACTGGGACTTCGTCTGCGACGTCCTCACGTCCGAGGGGGCAGCCCGGCTCGCCGGCGTCACGCGTCGCGTGCTCGGAGCCGTGAACGTCGACGCGGCCGCGCCGTCCCGGGTCGGTCGGCGCTAGGCGCCGGCAATCGCGCCCATGGTGATCGCCGAAAGGACGATCAGGGCCGCGATCGTGAAGCCGACGAACAAGGCTGTAATCGTGAACGTCGTTTGCGTCATGGCTGGGTCTACTTCGCCCCTTCAATCGTCAAACCTTTTCGCACCGTTGCAGGTGTCCGCCGCCTCGCCGCGAATCGTCGTCAGGCTGAGGCTCATTCCGAGGAGGTACATGGTGGACAGTTCGTTGCGGTTGTTCGGGTGCGTGGTGGGGTTTGCCTTCGGTGTCCTGTGGATGACCGAGGGGCTCGGCGCGGCGATCCTCTGCCTTCTGCTGGCGGGCCTCGGCTACGGCGCGGTGTTCGTGGCGGAACGCGCGCGGGCCAACCCGGGCACGCTTCGGCTGCCGAGTCGGACGCCTGAGGTGGAGGACTTGCCTCTCCAGGCCGAGGAGCTCAATCACGACCTCGGGCACGTCTACGAGCCGTCCGACGACGCCTCGAGCCCTCTCGCCGCCGAGGTCGACTACGGCTGGCCCACGGAGAAGCCGGAGCCGGAGCTTGTGCACACGAAGAGTCCGTAGGCAACCCCTCGGCGGGCAGTGTTGCCCTCTGCGTCGCCCTCACCCCGTCGAGACGCCGACCCTATACACAGAGAAACCCGCTGTTAGCAGCGGGCTTCTGAGGCTGCGGGGCAGGGATTCGAACCCCAACTTCCTGATCCAGAGTCAGGCGTCCTACCATTAGACGACCCCGCACCGGGTCGGCGCCCAGTGTAGCCAGGTCGCTCGCGGGCCTCAGATCTCGAGGCGGTACATCGGCACGAGGCGCTGCTCGGTCTCGGTGTCGATGTGCGCGACGACCTCGACGTACGGCTCGAGGCCGCTGCCGCGCAGCTTTGCCTTCAGGAGCCCGTCGACCTGGAAGATCCCGGAGCTGTTGTTCATCCGGATCTCGATCAGGATCGGCCGGTCCTCACCGTCCGTGATCGTGACGTCCTCGATCGCTGCCGCCGAGAGGGAATGCATAGAGATGCTGCCCTTCTCGAAGGGGATCCGCGAGCGGCCCTTCGCCATGTCGAGCGCGTCGGCGACGCGGACGATCCCGGCATCGACGGTGAGCGGCTCGCCGTCGGAGCGGTGGCTGATGATCGCCTGCAGCGCCTCCGACACGATCACCGTCTTGTCGGGCTCGTCGTAGAGGCCTTCCAGCAGCTGCCGCATCTTCGGCTCGGCGAGGAAGAGCGAAAAGTCCTCGTGGCCGTGGCGGTGGATCGACATGCCGACGCAGTGGAAGAGCGCGGCAAGGACTACGACCACCTCGGCGTCGTCCTGCTCCAGCCCGAAGTCGCGGACGAGCCCCGGCTCGATGCCGTGCTTCGTGAGCTGGCGAAGCAGCTTGAGCGCGATGTTCGTGACGATCTGGATGTGAACCCAGGAGTGGTCGTTGATCGCCATCCGGGAGACCGCGTTGACGTTCGAGACGTGCCACCAGCCCTTGAGCTCGTTGTCGGCGTTGACGCGCTCGATCAGCGTCCGGAGCTTGCGGTCGCCGCGCACCGGGACGTTGATCTTCATCCGCGCGACCGCTTCGGTGGGCGTGAGACGGGTCTCGCGCTCGGCTTCGGCGTCGACCGGCTGCTCGATCCGCTCCGCTGTCTCCTTGTCGATCGCCATCCGCGCCAGCATAGTGCGGGCGATGTCCGCGCAAGCATCGGCGCCCCAGCTCCGCCCGCTCGGGATCGGGGAGATCCTCGACGTCGGGATCAAGATCTACACACGCAACGCGCTGACGCTGTTCAAGATCGTCGTCTTCGTCGTCCTGCCGGCCCAGATCCTCGTCAATCTCGTCGTGGTCTCGGCTGTGCCGAGTGGGACGGCGGTGTCGAGTGGCAATCCGTTCGGGCCGTCGTTCTCGCAGCCGGCCTACCTCACGCACCACCAGGTCGTCGTCTTCTTCGTCGGCTACGTCGCAGCCTTCCTGATCAACTTCTTCGCCGGGCGGTTGGCGCAGGCCGGCTGCTTCCGCGCAGTCGCCGACGCCTACCTCGGGGAGGAGGTGGGCTGGCGCTCGTCCCTGCGCTTCGCGCTGCGTCGTCTGCCGGCCGTCGTCGTGCTCAGCATCCTCTCCTTCGTCCTCGTCGGCCTCGGGACACTCCTTTTCGTCATCCCTGGGATCTACCTGTACGTCGCCTTCGCGGTTGCCGTCCCGGTCCTGCTCGTGGAGGGAGCCGGGCCTAGCCGGGCGCTCGGGCGCTCGCGCGAGCTCGTACGAGGCAGGTGGTGGGCCACGCTGGGCGTCTCGGTCGTCGGCTACCTCCTCGTCTCGATCGTGAGCCTTGCACTGACCGGTCTCGTCGTGGGGGTGGCCTTCGCCAACCCGTCACGCAACTCGGTCACGGGCTTCGTCCTGAACACCGTGGCCGCGACGGTCGGGAGCATGATCGCCACGCCCGCCGCGGCCGCCTTCATCACCGTCCTCTACATCGACCTGCGCGTCCGCAAGGAGGGATTCGACCTCCTGCTGCTCGCGCGCCGCCTCGGAGTCGAACTGGCGCCGGGCCGGCAACTGCCCTCCTTCCTGCCCGAGCCTCCGCCGACGGGGAGCCGGCCGCCGTTCTGGCCTCCGCCGCCCGGCTGGGAGCTCGGGCCCGCCCCGGCCGCACCACCACCTGAGCCTCTTGCCGACCAGCCGCCGTTCTGGCCGCCGCCTCCGGACTGGAAGCCGGGCGACGAGTGAACCCGGCGCAGGCGCGCGAGGAGGCGCGGCACATCCTCGCTGAGCGGCGGTTCCGCGGTACGAGCTTGCCGCGCCCGTTCCACAGGTTCTTCTCCTGGCTCGCCGGCCATCTCCACTTCGTGGCACGGGGCTGGGACTGGGTCGCCGCCAGGGTCGGCGGGGCGCCTGTCCTGTGGGCGATCGTCGGCGCGATCGTCCTCCTGACCGCTTTCGCGCTCGGGGCACGCCTCGCCCAGCGCCGCACCGAGGTCGAGGCCCGCGGCATCGGACGTCGCGCCCGTGGTCGAAGCGAGGACCCGGCCGACCTCGAGCGACTGGCCGACGAGGCCGAGCTACGCGGAGATCTCGAGGTCGCGCTGCGTCTCCGCTTCCGCGCGGGCCTGCTGCGGCTCGGCCGCGCGCGGGCTCTGCCGCTGAGTCCGTCTCTACGCACCCGAGAGGCGCGGCGTGCGCTGCGGAGCGCCCGCTTCGACCGGCTCGCGCGGGACTTCGACGAGGTCGTCTACGGCAGGCGTCGGCCGAGCGCGGCAGACGTCGAGGCAGCTCGCAGCGAGTGGCCGCAGGTGGTCGCGGAGGCGCGGCGGTGAGCCGCCCCTGGCGGATCGCGCTCGGAGTGCTCGCGCTGCTCGTAGCGGTCAACCTCGCGCTGCGGTTCCTCGGCACCCTCACCGGGGGCACTCCCGGCGGGCCTCGCTCCTCCTCCTACGCGACGTCGCAACACGGGGCCGCCGCCTACGCGGAGCTGCTCGGTCGAGCGGGACACCCGGTGGAGCAGGTGCGGAGGCTGCCGCACGCGTCGCAGCCGAGCGCCGGTGCGACAGTGTTCCTCCTCGACCCGCCCGCGGTCGGGTCCGCGGATCTCGATGCGCTGCGGGCGTTCGTGCGCGGCGGGGGCCGCCTCGTCGCCGCCGGACTGTCACCGGAGGCCATGCGCGGGCTCGTCTTCCGCGTGCCACACCGTGTGCGCGGTTCACGGCGCGTGCACATGGACGGACTCGAGATCGAGACGGACGGCGCGACCGTGTGGCGCGACGAAGGGCTTCTGGCGGTGAGGCGGGTCGGGAGGGGAACCGTCGAGTTTCTCGCCGACTCCTCGCCGCTCGAGAACCGGCTCCTCGGCTCTGCCGACAACGCTGCGTTCGGACTGGCGCTCGCCGGCCCGGCCAACCGGCCGGTCGAGTTCCTCGAGAGCTACCACGGCTACGGCGCGGGAAGCGGGCTGTCGGCGCTGCCGTTCGCCTGGAAGCTGCTGCTCGGCGGCCTCGCCCTCGCGGTGCTCGTCTACATGGTCGCGCGCGCCCGGCGCTTCGGGCCGCCCGAGGAGGAGGGCAGGAGCCTCGCGCCGCCGCGGCGCGAGTATGTCGACTCGCTCGCCGCGGTCGTCGCCCGCAGCAAACGCCGCGACGCCGCCGTGGGGCCCGTGCGGCGCGAGGCCCGCGACGCCGTCCTTCGCCGCGCCTCGCTGCCACCGGACGCAGACGACGACGCCGTTCGGTTCGCGGCCGGCCGGCTCGGCCTCGCGGACGAGGACGCCGAGGCGCTGCTCCGTCCGGTTCGGACTGACGACGACGTGCTGGCCCTCGGCCGCACCGCAGCCCGAATCAGGCAGGATCACCGCTGATGGCGAGCCTGCGCGACCGCGTCGTAGCCGAGGTGGCGAAGGTCGCTGTAGGCCAGGAGGGGACCGTCGAGCGGATCCTCTGCGCGCTGCTCGTCGGCGGCCACGTCCTGCTCGAGGGGGTGCCCGGCGTCGCGAAGACGCTCGTGGCGAACGCGGTCGCGCGTGCGCTCGGGCTCGAGTTCCGGCGCGTCCAGTTCACGCCCGACATGCTCCCCTCCGACCTGTTGGGAACCTTGACGCTGCACGGCGGTGAGCTCGCGTTCCGGCCCGGCCCCGTGTTCACGAGCGTGCTGCTCGCGGACGAGATCAACCGGACGCCGCCGAAGACGCAGGCTGCGCTGCTCGAGGCGATGGAGGAGCGGCAGGTGACGATCGAGGGGACGCCGCGCGAGCTGCCGGACCCGTTCCTCGTGCTCGCGACGCAGAACCCGATCGAATACGAGGGCACGTACCCGCTGCCCGAGGCTCAGCTCGACCGCTTCCTCTTCAAGCTCGCGCTCGGCTACCCGGACGAGGAGGAGGAGCGGCAGATCTTGAACCTACGACATCGTGGCGTGCGGCCCGCGACGCTGGAGGACGTGCAACCGGTGGCCGAGCCGGCCGAGCTCGCACAAGCGGGGCGGGAGCTCGACGCGACCGGCGTCTCCGACGAGGTGACCGGTTACGTGACGGCGATTGTCCGTGCGACGCGCACGCTGCCGAGCGTCGAGCTCGGGGCGAGCCCACGCGCCGGCGTTCACCTTCTCGCCGCGGCGAAGGCCGTTGCCCGGCTCGACGACCGCGGTTACGTGACCCCGGACGACGTCGCGGAGGTCGCGCCGGACGTGCTCCGGCATCGGCTCCTGCTCCGGCCCGAGGCCGAGCTCGAGCGCTACACGGCCGACGACGCGGTTCGCGCTGCTCTCGAAGCGGTGCCTGTGCCCCGGTGACGCCGACCCCGCGCGCCGCGTTCGCGCTGGCGCTCGTTGCCCTCTCGCTGCTCGTCCTGCCGGTGCCGGTGGCAATCCTTCTCGCGGTCGCGCTCGCCGCTGCGACCGCAGTCGACGCCCGGTGGGTGCGGCGGCCGCCGGGGGTGGTGCGGCAAGCCCCGACGCACCTCGCCCGCGGCGTGCCCGTACCGTTTCGGCTCACGCCTGCGGAACCGGTCCGCATCCGCGTCCGCCAGCCGCTACCGCCCGATCTCGAGCTCGATCCCGCACAGGCGGAGGGCGTGTTGGCCGGACAGCTCGTAGCGCGGCGCCGCGGGCGCCACACGCTTCCGCCGCCGGTCGCCAGGTGCACGGGACCCCTGGGGCTCGCGGCGTGGACGCACGAGGTCGGGGAGCGGGCCGACGTGCTCGTCTATCCGGACCTGCCGGCGGCCCGCCGGCTCGCGAGCGCGGTCCGCGCGGGCAAGTTCCGGGACGAAGGCCTCCGCCGGCGCGGGCCCCTCGGACTCGGCACCGAGTTCGAGTCGGTCCGCGACTACGTCCCCGACGACGACGTCCGCCAGGTGAACTGGCGCGCGACGGCTCGGCTCGGTCGGCCGATGAGCAACCAGTACCGGATCGAGCGCGACCGGGACGTGGTGTGTGTCGTCGACTGTGGTCGCCTTATGGCCGCGCCGTTCCTGGCTGGAAGCGCCGGCGGCGAAGCCACCGACGCCCGGCCGGAAACCTTCGGCGGAGGCGGCCGGGACCGCACGCGCCTCGACGCGGCGCTCGACGCGGCTGTCGCGGTTGCCGCAGTTGCGGACGTGCTCGGCGACCGCTGCGGCGCGATCGCGTTCGCCGGCGAGGTGCTGCGTTCCCTGCCGCCGCGCCGGGCCGGCGCACGTGACGTCGTGTCGGCGTTGTTCGATCTCGAGCCCGTGCCGGTCGAGAGCGACTACGAGCTCGCGTTCGCTCATATCCGCGGCGTGAAGCGCGCGTTCGTCCTCGTTCTCACCGATCTGCTGGAGGAGTCGGCGGCGCTGCCGCTCGTGGAGGCGCTGCCGATGCTGGCGCGCAGGCACGCGGTCGCGGTGGCGGGTTCGGCCGATCCCGACCTCGACGCAGCGGTGCGTAGCGAGCCCCACGTGGCGGGCGACGTCTACCGGGCAGCGGTCGCCTACGACGTTCTTGCCGCTCGCGCGCGCGCAGCCGCGCGCCTGCAGCACGCGGGCGCGACGGTGGTCGAGGCCGCACCGGCGACGCTCGCCGCAGCGTGTGTCAGGACGTACCTGCGGGCGAAGTGGCTGGCTCGTCTCTGAGAGCTCCGCGCCAGAGGACGAGGCCCCAGAAGACGAGACCGAGGCCGACGCCGGTGCCGATCACCGCGCCGAGGCCCGCCTCCGCGAGGTTGGCGCGGTTGCCTTCGACGACCCCGGCGACCACGAGCCACGGCGCCGTTCCGACCACGAGCAGCAGCGCTTCGACGGCCTCCCGCTGCAGCGAGACGCGGCGCGTACGCAGACCGGGCGAGATGATCGACCAGCCCAGGCTCAGGCCGGCCGCTCCGCCCACCAGGATGCAGGACAGCTCGAGCACGCCGTGCGCCGTCACGAGGTCGATGAAGCCGACGCCGTTGCCTGCCTGTCCCATCAGCCCGCCGATCACGCCGAGCAGCAGGCCGTTGTAGAGGAGCGCGATCGCGGTGGCGATTCCCGCTGTCATCCCACCCGCGAACGCCACCAGCGTCACCTGGATGTTGTTCGTGAAGACCTCGCTCGTGAAGGCCGCCTGCTGCGCCGCCGACATGTCGTGCCACGGATGGCCCGGCTGAAGCGCTGGCCGGAACTGCTGCGGGACTACCCCGGTCGCCGCCGCCGGATCGTGGACGCCCCAGAGCGCCGCCAGTGCTGCAGAGCCGAAGAGGAGGACGAATGCCACCAGGAGCGCCTTGTGCCGTGCCGCGATCAGCCGCCAGTAGTCGGTGACGAAGAAGCGGACGACCGAGCGCCGCCGCGTGCGCGCGTCGTAGACCGCCTGGCGGCCCTGGCGCATGAGGATCTCGAGCCGCGCGGTCTCGGGCGCTCGCGGGGCGTGGCGACGTAGCCGCGCGAGATCCGCGGCCGTGGCGCGGTAGAGCCCGCCCAGCCGCAGGAGCCGCTCCGGCCCGAGCCGCTCGGGACGCCGCCCCGCCTGGCGCAGGAGCAGCTCGAGCTCGTGCCAGTCCGGGCTTCGCGCGGCGATGAATCTGTCTAGCCTCATCGGAGATGGTGTTCGAGGACCGGCTGACGATCGATACGCCCGAAGGCGTGCCGCTCGAGCTTACGCTCGCGGGCGTCGGTTCACGCTGCTCGTCGGCCCTGATCGACTACGTCTTCCAGACGATCATCCTCATCGCGCTCGTGCTTGTACTCACCTACGGCGCGGGGATCGACCCGGGTGCGAGCGCTCTCTCAGGGGCCTTCTGGGCAGTGGGATTCTTCGCCGTCTTCTGGGGCTACGACGTCGCCTTCGAGGTGCTCAACTCCGGCCGTACTCCTGGCAAGGCGATGAACGGGTTGCGGGTCGTACGCGAGTCCGGCGCGCCGGTGACGTTCGGGACGAGCGCGGTTCGGAACGTGATCCGGATCATCGACCTTCTTCCCGGGACGTATCTCGTCGGGATGACCTCGATCCTCGTCACGCGGCGGAATCAGCGGGTCGGCGACCTGGCGGCGGGCACGCTCGTCATCCGCGAGGGTCGGGTGCTGCCGCCGGAGGTGCGGATCTCGTACCTGGTCGAGGCGCCCGCCTGGGACACGAGCGCCGTCGACCAACAGGAGCTCGACGCCGTCGCCGCGTTCCTCGCGCGCCGGGACCAGCTCGCTGCGGGCGCCCGCATCCAGATCGCGGCGGAGCTCGCGGGACGGCTGCGTCCGAAGGTCGGCGGCGGGATCGTCCGCGAGGGCGACGAGATGTTCCTCGAGCGCCTGCTCGCCGCGAAGCGCTGTCGTTTCTAGCCGTCTCGGGGAGTAGCATCGCGCCGGGTGCCGCTCCCGACCTCCTCGACGGTGATCGACACGTCCGATGCTCGCGGTGCGGCGCTGGCGATGCTCGCGGCCGCGGCGACGCTTCCGCTCCTGCCGGGCCACGCCGGGATTCCCTGTCCGCCGCGGACATCACCGGCGTGCCGTGTCCTCTCTGCGGGATGACGACGAGCGTCGAGGCCACCGTGCACGGCCATCTCCTCGCGGCACTGCAGGCGAATCCTGCTGGTCCGTTCACGCTGCTCGCAGCTCTCGGCCTGCTCGTCCGCCGCCCGGTCGGGCCGCTGCGGGTCCCGACGGTCGCCGTCGCGGGTCTCGTGCTTGGACTCTGGCTCTTCGAACTCCACCGGTTCTCACTGATCTGAAAGGAGCATTCCCGTGGCCATGTACCCACCACCTCCCCAAACGGCCGGACCACCGGCAAGCGGAGGCGCCTCCGGACCGCGTGCCGGATTCTGGCGCCGCTTCGCCGGGCTCATCATCGACGGGATCCTCGTCGGAATCGCGGACGGGATCCTCAGAGCGATTCTCGGATACGGAGCCGGCGTCAGCCTTGGCGTCGTCGTCTCCATCGTCTACTTCACGGTGCTCATCGGCGGGGCTCGTGGCCAGACGGTCGGCCAGATGGCGCTCGGAATCCGGGTGATCGATTTCAACACCGGCGGGCCGATCGGCTACGGGCGCGCCTTCATCCGCTGGCTGGTGGCAATCGTCTCGGCCGCCGTAATCCTGCTCGGCTACCTCTGGATGCTCTGGGACAAGGAGAAGCAGTGCTGGCACGACAAGGCGGCGAACGACGTCGTCGTGCCGGTGCAGTACTACCCGGTCAGCTGAGTCGGAGCTAGGCCGCGGCCCAGTCGCCGTACAGGCTCGTGTAGAGACCGCGGCGGGCGAGGAGCTCGTCGTGCGAGCCCTGCTCGATCACCTGCCCGTGCTCGAGCACGACGATGAGGTCCGCGTCTCGGATCGTCGACAGCCGGTGCGCGATGACGAACGAGGTTCGATCGGCGAGCAGGGTCCGCAGCGCCCGCTCGATCGTCCGCTCGGTGCCGATGTCGACCGAGGAGGTTGCCTCGTCGAGAATGAGGATCCGCGGGTCGGCCAGCAGCGCGCGCGCGAAGGCTACGAGCTGGCGCTGGCCGAGAGAGAGGCGCGAGCCGCGCTCGCCGAGCTGCGTCTCATAGCCGTCCTCGAGCCGCAGGATGAACTCGTGCGCGCCGACCGTCTGCGCGGCGCGGATGATGTCCTCCGGCCGCGCGTCCGGCTTGCCGAAGGCGATGTTCTCGGCCACCGTGCCGGCGAAGAGAAAGCCCTCCTGCGGCACGATCCCGAGCTGGTGGCGCAGGGAGTCCTGGGTCACGTCGTTGAGATCGACGCCGTCGATCGTGATCCGGCCGCTCGTCGGCTCGTAGAAACGAGCGAGGAGCTTTGCAATCGTCGACTTGCCCGCTCCGGTGTGGCCGACGAGCGCGACCGTCGTCGCGGCCGGGACGTCGAGGTCGATCCCGTGCAGCACCTCCTCGCCCTTCTCACCGCCGCGCAACCCATAGGCGAAGTGGACGTCCTCGAAGCAGACGCGGCCCTCGATGCGCGGCAGGGGCCGCGCGCCCGGCCGGTCGACGATCTCGGGCTCCTCGTCGAGCACGCCGATGATCTTGTCCAGCGCCGCCGTCGCCGAGAGAAACGTGTTGTAGAGCTGCGAGAGCTGCTGGACCGGGTCGAAAAAGTTGTTCACGTAGAGCATGAACGCGAACAGCGTCCCCAGCGTGAGCGCATGATCGAAGTAGAGGTGGCCGCCGTAGCCGAGCACGATCGCGAGGGCGAGCGTCGCGAGGAAGCTGACGAACGGGAAGTAGAGGGCGTTGAGGACGACGGTCTGCAGGTTCGAGTCGCGGTAGTCGCGCGCGACCGTGCCGAAGTTCTCCGTGGCGCGCTGCTCGCGCACGAACGCCTGCACCATCCGCATCCCCGAGATATCCTCGGCGAGCGTCGCCGTCACGAGCCCGAGTCGCTCGCGCACGTCCGCATAGGCGCGCCCCGAGCGCGACCGGAAGAGCGCCGTCGCGAGGATCATGAACGGGATCACCGTGAGCGTCACGAGGGCGAGTCGCGGATCGAGCACGAGCAGGAGGATGGCCGTGCCGCCGAGCATGAGCGTGCTCTGAGCGAGCGTCGTGATCCCGTCGGTCACGAGCTGATCGATCGCCTCGACGTCGTTCGTCATCCGGCTGATCAGGACGCCGGCGCGGTTCCGCTCGTAGAAGCCGAGCGAGAGCCTCTGCAGATGCCCGAAGAGCTGCTTGCGCAGGTCCGCGAGGATCCGCTCGCCGACCCAGCCGGTCATGTACGTCTCGACGTACGTCATGCCCCAGCCCGCCAATCCGGCGAGCACGAAGAGGACGACGACGAGCACGAGTCTCTCGCCGGTCGTCTCGTTGATGGCGTCGTCGAGCGCGTACTTCGCGAGCAGGGGAGGGGCTAGCGCGAACAGGGTTGCGGCCAGCAGCGAGAAGAGGGAGAAGAAGGCGCGCACCTTGTACGGCCGCGCCAGCCGCCAAAGCACGCCGAGCCGCCGCCGCGTCGTGCTCCACGACCAGTCGACCTCTGCGCCGCGCACACGCGTCAGATATCCGCCCGGCTGGTGGACTCTCACGCGACTTCCTCCACGTCGGCGCGCGCCTCGACGGCGTCGGCGAACTGCCGCTCGAGCAGGCCGTGGTCGTGGATCTCCCGGTAGACGGAGCTCGTCTCGAGCAGCTCGTCGTTGGTGCCGCGGGCGCAGACCCGACCCCTGTCGAGCACAACGATCTCGTCTGCGAGCGCGATCGTCGAGAGGCGGTGCGCGATGATCAGCGTCGTCCGGCCGCTCATCACCTCTCGTAGGCCCGCGCGAATGCGCGCCTCCGTCGTTGCGTCGACCGAGGCGGTGGCGTCGTCGAGGATCAGGATGCGCGGGTCGACGGCAAGGGCGCGGGCGATCGCGATTCGCTGTCGCTGCCCTCCCGAGAGCGTGATGCCGCGCTCGCCGATCACCGTGTCGTAGCCTTGCGGCAGGCGCTCGACGAACTCGTGCGCCTGCGCGAGCCTCGCGACGCGCTCGATCTCTGCCTCCGTCAGGTCCGGCAGACCGAACGCGATGTTGTCCCGCACTGTGGTGGAGAAGAGGAATGGATCCTGCGGGATGACCCCGATCTCGCGGCGCAGCGACGCGAGCTTCACGTCGCGGACGTCGACGCCGTCCACGAGCACGCGGCCCGAGTCCACATCGTAGAAGCGCGGCACGAGCGAGGAAACCGTCGTCTTGCCGGAACCGGTGTGCCCGATGAGCGCGACCGTGGTCCCTGCGTCGAGATCGAGCTCGAGGTGCTCGAGCACCGGCCGCCCCGGCAGGTAGGAGAACGAGACGTCCTCGAAGCGGATCGCGCCATCGCCCGGGGGCAGCTCGACCGCCTCCGTCCGGTCTGCGACGTCCTCGGGTTCGTCGAGGATCTGGAAGATCCTCTCGCCCGACGCGGTCGCCCGCTGCGCCTGTCCCACCCACATGCCGAGCGAGCGGAGCGGCATCACGAGCAGAGCGAGGTAGAGGTTGAACGAGACGAAGGCTCCGATCTCGAGCGAGTGGTGCGCAACCATTCGCGCGCCGATGAGGAGGACTGCTGCTTGCGCGAGCAGCGGCAGGAACGAGAGGAGGGGCACGTACGTCGCGCGCTGCCGGTTCGCGCGGATCGTCTGGGCGAAGAGTGCCTCGTTGCGGCCGGCGAACTTCGCCTCCTCGGCCGGCTCCTGCGCGAAGGCCTTGACCACGTGGACGCCGACGATGTTCTCCTCCGAGACCGTCGCGACGTCGGCGAGCTTCTGCTGGACGTCGCGGAGCGTGGGGTGCGCGACCCGGCTGTAGCGGTAGGCGAGCACGACGAGGAACGGCGTCACCGCGAGCACGACGAGCGCCAGCTTCCACTGGAAGAAGAAGAGCACGATGGTCACGGAGACGACCGTGAGGGCGTTCTGGAAGAAGAAGATCAGGCCGTAGCCGAGGAAGAAGCGGACGCCCTGCAGGTCGACCGTCGCGCGCGACATCAGCTGGCCGGTCTGGTTGCGGTCGTAGAAACCGAAGGAGAGGCGTACGAAGTGCGAGTAGAGCCCCTGCCTGAGGTCCATCTCGACGTCGAGCGCCTGCCTGCCGGAGATGAGCCGGCGGCCCGACATGAGCACGGTAGAGATGAGACCGAGGACGGCGATCGCGCCGACGTACAACCACAGCTTGTGCGTGTCGTGGTTGAGGAGCGCGTCGTCGATTACGTTCTTGCCCGTGATCCAGATCAACGCGATCTGCGCCGCTTGTGAGCCCACGGCGAGCACGATCGAGATCACGAGCCCGCGCTTGTACGGCCGCAGGAACGAGAGGAGCCGCGCGAACGTGCGGCGGTAGGGAACCGCGCTCATTCCTTTGAATGTAGCGACGGGGTCCGATCTTCTAGAGCCGCGCGAGCTCCTCGCGTACGAGGGCGGTAGCCCGGGCCAGCCGCCGGCGGTTCGCCGGATCGTTGAGCCAGCCGCTCGCCCCGGATGGGTGGGGGAGCGGGACGACGGGCCTTCCCTGCAGTTCGTAGCGCTCGCCGACGCACGGCGTGAGGGACGGGAGTCCGAGCAGCCGCCGCAGTGCCAGACCGCCGACCGTGACGACCAGGCGCGGCTGCAGCAACTCGAGCTCCCACTCCCGCCAGAAGGAGCAGAGCTCCTGCTCGCGCGGCGCCGGCGTCCGGTCGCCGCGGCCCGAGGGGGCGCGACCGGGATAGCACCGCGTGACCGACCCGCAGTAGAAGGTTCCGTAGAACTCGTCCTCCTCGAGCTCGAGCCAGCGGCGGAGCGTCCTGCCTGCGCGGCCGCGCCACGGCAGGCGCTCCTCTCCCTCGGACGCGCCGGGCGCCTGGCCGAAGAGATACGCGCGCTGGCGGGAGGCTGGAGACGCTGCCGGCCGAGCCGGCGACGTCCGGCCGGAGACCCGGGCGCCTGCGGCGCCCGCCGGTGCGGGCGCCCGCACGGGACGCGACTCGAGCGGATAGCCGGCCTCGGCGCAGGCGCGGCAGCGGGCGAGGTCGCGCTCGAGCGAGGCGAGCGAGCGGTAGGACGACTTGCGGGTGGTCACTGCCGTGGAGCGTAGGGTCCGTCCCGATGCTGCCGCTGGAGGCCGTCCCCAACTTCTCCGAGGGGCGCGACCGCGCGACGATCGGCGCGATCGGCGAGGCGCTCTCGGCGCACGCCCGGCTGCTCGACGTCCACAGCGATCCGGACCACAACCGCTCGGTCTACACGCTCGTCGGCAGCGAGGAAGAGCTTGTCGCTGCGCTCCTCGCGGCGATCTCGTGCGCGCGCGAGCGGATCGACCTCGCCCGTCACGAAGGCGCGCACCCGTGCATCGGCGCGGCGGACGTCGTGCCGTTCGTTCCGATCCGGGAGGCGGACGCCGACCGCGCTCGCACCGCGGCGCTCGAGCTCGCCCGGCGGGTGGGGGAGGAGCTTGCGCTACCGGTCTTCCTCTACGCCGACCTTGCGCCCGATCGGGGGCCGGCCTTCTTCCGACGCGGCGGCCCGGCCGAGCTGCAGCGGCGTCTGGACGCCCGGGAGTTGGTGCCGGACTTCGGCCCTGCGCGGCTCGACGAGCGGGCTGGCGGCGTGTTGGTCGGCGCACGCGCGCCGCTGATTGCGTTCAACGTCGACCTCGAGGGCGACGACCTCGACGCCACGCGGGAGGTGGCGCGTGCTGTGCGCGAGCGCAACGGCGGCTTCCCTGGCGTCCGCGCGCTCGGGCTCCGCTTGCCGCGGGCCGGACACGTCCAGGTGAGCCTCAACGTCGAGGACTGGCGGGTGTCGCCGCTGCACGAGGTCGTAACCGCAGTGCACCGAGAGGCGACCGCGAGAGGCCTCCGCGTCACGGGGTCGGAGCTCGTCGGGCTGCTGCCGGCGGGCGCCGCCGTTGCGGCGGCAGGCTCTCTCCTCGGCGTGGCCGGCCTCGATCCTTCGCAGGTGCTCGAGCTGCGGCTCCTGGCGGACGAGCAGGAGTGACACCGGCGCGGGCTTGAAGCCGCGACGAAGGGGCGACGGACCCGTGACACATGCGTCGGTACGGTTTCTGCAGGGGGTTGCGACACCCCCCTGGGGCACGTAGGACAACGTCCGGAGCGGGCTGCGTCCTAGACTCGCGTCGTGGCGCAGCGGACGGCGATCGACCTCACGGGCGACGACCTGACCGTGGATGACGTCTGGGCGGTCGCCGTCGAAGGAACGGGTGCGGAACTGAGCGACCGGGCGCGGGAGAGGATGACTGCCGCCCGCGAGCTCGTGGAGCGCGCTGCACACGGGAGCCGCGAGCACACGTACGGAGTCAATACCGGCTTCGGTCGCTTCGTGGCTGTCGCGATCCCAGAGGAGCAAACCGGCGAGCTCCAGCTGCGGCTGCTCCGTTCCCACGCGTGCGGGGTGGGCGAGCCGTATCCCGGCGAGATCATCCGTGCGGCGATGCTCCTGCGCGCGAACGCGCTTGCGAAGGGCAACTCGGGGGCCCGGGTCGAGACCGTCGAGCTGCTCCTCGCGCTCCTCGACCGCGGCGTGCTGCCGGTCGTGCCGAGCCGTGGGTCGGTCGGGGCTTCCGGCGACCTCGCCCCGCTGGCGCACCTTGCGCTGCCGCTGGTGGGCGAAGGGGAGGCGTGGATCCAGGGCGAGCGGCTACCGGGTGCGGACGCGCTCGCGCGAGCCGGTCTCGAACCCGTGCGGCTGGCGGCGAAGGAGGGCCTCTCGCTCGTCAACGGGACGCAGTTCATGGCGGCGATGCTCGCCCTCGGTCTCGTGCGCGCGCGACGGCTGGCGCGGGTCGCAGACGTCGCCTGCGCGCTCTCGGTCGAGGCGTTGCAGGGATCGCGCACCTCCTTTCTCCCGCAGATCCACGAGCTCCGACCGTTGCGAGGCCAGAAGGCCGCCGCCGCGAACGTCCTCCGCCTCCTCGAGGGCTCGGCGATCATCGAGGCGCATCGCTGGTGCGACAAGGTGCAGGACGCGTACTCGCTCCGCTGCGCGCCTCAGGTCCACGGCGCGTGCCGCGACCTCCTCGACTACGCGGAGTACACCGCGAGCGTCGAGCTGAACGCCGCCACCGACAACCCACTCGTTCTCGTCGACGACGAGGAGCTCGTGTCGAACGGGAACTTCCACGGGCAACCGCTCGCGTTCGCGCTCGACGCGCTCGCCATGGCCGTCGCCGAGCTCGCGAACATCTCCGAGCGGCGTCTCGAGCGTCTGATCAATCCGAATCTCTCCGAGGGCCTGCCCGCCTTCCTCACCACCGACGGCGGCCTCAACAGCGGCTTCATGATCCCGCAGTACGTGGCCGCATCGCTCGTGTCCGAGAACAAGGTGCTCTGCCATCCGGCGTCCGTCGACTCGATCCCGACGAGCGCGGGGCAGGAGGATCACGTCTCGATGGGGAATGCCGCCGGGCTGAAGGCGTGGCAGGTGCTCGCCAACTCCGAGCGCGCAGTCGCGATCGAGCTGCTCGCGGGCGCGCAGGCGGTCGAGTTCCACGCGCCGCTCGAGCCGGGCGCCGGCGGGCGAGCGGCGCGCGCGGCCGTGCGCGAGCTGTCGCCGAGGCTGCGCGACGACCGGCCGCTCTCGGGCGACATCGAGGCCGTGGCCGCGTCGATCCGGGACGGCTCCTTCCTGGACGCCTTGCGGGCGGACGCGGGGGAGCTGGAATGAGCACCACTTCGAGTCTTACAGCTCGCGTCGAGGCGCTGGTCGGCGACCTCTCGTCCATCCGCGCGCCGCGGGGGACGCACCTGAACGCGCGCCAGTGGTCGACCGAGGCGCCGCTGCGGATGCTCCTCAACAACCTCGACGCCGAGGTGGCGGAACGGCCCGAGGAGCTCGTCGTCTACGGCGGGTCAGGCAAGGCTGCGCGGAACCACGAGGCGCTGCGGGCGATAGTCGCCGCGCTGCTCGAGCTCGGCCCAGACGAGACCCTGCTCGTCCAGAGCGGCAAGCCGGTCGGCGTGTTCACGACGCACGAGGGCGCTCCGCGCGTGTTGATCGCGAACTCGCTGCTCGTGCCCAAGTGGGCCACCTGGGACGAGTTCCGGCGACTCGAGGCCGAAGGACTGACGATGTTCGGCCAGATGACCGCTGGTTCGTGGATCTACATCGGCTCGCAAGGGATCCTGCAGGGGACGTACCAGACGTTCGCGGCCGCCGGGGAGAAGCACTTCGGCTCGCCGGATCTGCGCGGGCGCACGGTCCTCACGGCCGGGCTCGGCGGCATGGGCGGCGCTCAGCCGCTCGCCGGGACGATGGCGGGTGCAGCGATCCTGTGCGTGGAGGTCGATCCGCACCGGATCGAGCGGCGGCTCGAGACGCGCTACCTCGACGAGGCGGCGGAGTCGATCGACGACGCACTCGAGCGCGTGCGGGCGGCGGCGGCCGAACGGCGCCCGCTCTCGGTCGGGCTGCTCGGGAACGCGGCGGACGTCGTGCCCGAACTCGTTGCGCGCGGCGAGGAGTTCGACTTGATCACCGACCAGACCGCTGCCCACGACCCGCTGAACGGCTACGTGCCGCGTGGCTACTCCGTGGACGAGGCGGCCGTCCTGCGCTCCTCCGATCCGGACGAGTACCTTCGGCTGGCCCGCGAGTCCATCGTCCGCCACGTCGAGGCCTTGCTCGAGTACGTCCGGCGCGGCGCGTATGTTTTCGATTATGGCAACAACCTGCGGGGTGAGGCGCGTGAAGGTGGTGTAGAGGACGCGTTCGCATACCCGGGCTTCGTCCCGGCCTATATTCGGCCGCTCTTCTGCCGCGGAGTCGGTCCGTTCCGGTGGGCGGCGCTGTCGGGTGATCCAGGAGACATCGCAGCGATCGACGACAGGCTGCGCGGGCTGTTCCCGGACGATCCACTTCTGCAGCGGTGGCTCGACATGGCGCCCGAGCGGGTGGCGTTCCAGGGGCTGCCTGCGCGGATCTGCTGGCTGGGCTACGGCGACCGCGCGAAAGCGGGCCTGGCCATCAACGAGCTCGTCCGCAGCGGCGAGGTCAAGGCGCCGGTGGTGATCGGGCGGGATCACCTCGATGCCGGCTCCGTCGCCTCGCCGTATCGGGAGACCGAGTCGATGCGAGACGGCTCCGATGCGATCGCAGACTGGCCGATCCTGAACGCGCTCGTCAACGTCGCGGCGGGAGCGACGTGGGTGAGCGTCCACCACGGCGGCGGCGTCGGGATCGGCAACGCGATCCACGCGGGGATGGTCGTCGTCGCGGATGGCACCGACGCTCAGGCGGAACGGCTCGAGCGCGTGCTGACGAGCGACCCTGGCACGGGCGTGATGCGGCACGTCGACGCGGGCTATCCGGAGGCGGTCGCCGCCGCAGAGCAAGGCGGACTGCGGATCCCGCGCGTCCCCGGCGACGCGTGACGCCGGCTCCTGCGCGCCTGCTGCTGCGCGATCTCGCGCAGCTCGCGACGCCTCCGGGAACGGATGCTCCGCTGCGCGGGCCTGCGCTCGGCGAGGTCGAGGTGCTCAAGGACGCCTTTGTCCTCTGCAGCGGCGACACGATCGAGGCCGTCGGGCGGATGCGCGACCTGCCGGCACTCGACGGCGACGTCGCCGAGCTCGACTGTCGCGGGCTGTGTGCGGTCCCCGGCCTCGTCGATTGCCACACGCATGCCGCGTTCGGTGGCGACCGCGTGGACGAGTTCTCGCTCCGCGCGGGAGGGGCGAGCTACGAGGAGCTGCACGCTGCCGGCGGCGGCATCCTCTCGACCGTTCGCGCAACGCGTGCAGCGGGCGAAGCCGGCCTGCTCGCCGCGGTCGAGCGGCACCGCTCGTGGATGCTCCGCGAGGGGACCACGACGTTCGAGGCGAAGTCCGGCTACGGGCTCGACCGGGAGACGGAGCTCGCGTCGCTCCGCGCGATCCGGGAAGCGGACGGGATCCCGACCTGGCTCGGCGCCCACGCGGTGCCGCCGGAGTTCGTCGATGCCGACGCGTACCTCGACTTCGCGCTTGCCGAAGTCCTCCCCGAAGCGGCCGAGCTCGCGGAGGCGGCCGACGTATTCCTCGAGCGCGGCGCATTCGACGCGGCGCAAGCGCGCCGGTACCTCGAGGCGTGCCGGGACGCGGGGCTCGCGCTTCGGCTGCACGGGGACCAGTTCACGGAGTCCGGTGCGATTCCCCTGGCCGTCGAGCTCTCGGCGCGCTCGGTCGACCATCTCGAGGCGACAGGCGAGGAGGGGATCCGGATGCTCGGGTCGAGCGATGTCGTCGGTGTGCTCCTGCCCGCGAGCGCGCTTTTCCTCGACCGGCCGCTGCCACCCGCGCGCGCGCTCGTCGATGCCGGGGTCGCGGTCGCGCTTGCGACCGACTTCAATCCAGGCAGCGCCTTCTGCGAGAGCCTCCCGCTCGTCTGCTCGCTCGCGGCGACGCAGCTGCATCTGTCGCCGGCGGAGGCACTGGCCGCCTGCACCGTCAACTCGGCCCACGTGCTCGGTCGCGCCGAGCGGATCGGCCGGCTCGCGCGCGGTTTCCACGCCGACGTCACGCTGCTCGATGCGCCCGACTGGCGCTACCTCGCGTACCACCTCGGGGGTCGCGTCGTCGCGAGGGTGGTCGTCGGGGGCGAGCTACCCTAGCCCTCCATGCCCACGAGGAAGCAGCGGCGCAGGGCGCAGAAGGAACGTCGGCACGAGTACGAGACCGTCTGGGTCGACGAAGAGGGTAACGAGCTCGAGGAACCGCCCGAGGACCTCGCTACGAAGCTCGACAAGCGGGACGGCGCGAAGCCGAAACACAAGGCGAACGCGGCGCAGCAGCGCGGCGGACGCCCGGTGCGCGTTCCCCCGCCGCCGTCGTGGCAGCGCGCCGCGAAGCGCGCGGTGATCATCGGTGCCGTGATCTTCGTCTTCATTTACATCGTCGGCGCGAAGAACGGAGGTCACAGTCCGGCGAGCGCGCTCTTGCTCGCGGTGGTCTACACCCTGCTGTTCATCCCGTTCCAGTTCATGCTCGACCGCTTTAGCTACAACCGGTGGCAGCGTCGCGCCGAGCAGCAGGGACAGCAGGGTTCCGCTAAGAAGCGCTGACGCCGGACCGCTCAGTCCGGTCGCCGCGGTAGTGGCCTTCGCCGGTCCACCCGCTCCGCCCCCTCCTTCGAGTGGAGCACGACCGGCGACCGCGCACCGTTCGGGGTCTCGACCTCGAGAAGCCTCTAGTGACGCACGAACGGCACGTTCCCGCACCTGCCTGAGCAGTCAACCATCGACCCACTAGACTCGCCGCGATGCCGCTCGCGGTCGACAGATACGAGCTCGGTCCGCTGCAGACGAACTGCTACGTCATCCGGAGCGAGCGCGGCGCGGCCGAGTGCGCGGTCGTCGATCCCGGTGGAGACGCGCCGGACCTCCGCCTCGAGCTCGCGCGGCTCGGCACCTCCTGTGCGGGGATCCTGATCACGCACGGGCACTTCGACCATCTCGGAGGCGTCGCCGACCTCGCCGAGGGAACCGGCGCAGAGGTCTGGATGCCGGAGGGCGAGCGGGAGCGGCTCGAGCGTTTCCCGGAGTTCGCGCCGGTCGGCGTCCCGGGCCGACCGCATGCGCCCGAGCATCTGGTGAGCGGTGGCGAGACGATCGAGGTCGCGGGCATCTCTTTCGAGTGCCTCGCCGTGCCCGGCCACTCGCCGGCGCACGTCGCCTTCTACGCCGGCGGCGAGCTGTTCAGCGGCGACCTGCTCTTCGCCGGCTCGGTCGGCCGTGTCGACCTGCCGGGCGCCGACTGGGACACACTGCTCGCCTCGGTGCGGATGCTCGCCGGGCGGCTTCCGCCCGAGACCGTCGTCCATCCGGGTCACGGTCCCGAGACGACGCTCGGCGTAGAGCTCGCACGCAACCCGTTCCTCGCAGAGCTGCGCCCTGAGGCTGGAAGCGCCGGCGCCGAGCCGGAAGACCGCACCGCCTCCGGCAACGCTGAGGCATGACGAGGTTCCAGGCGCCGCGCGGGACGCACGACGTCCTGCCGCGCGACCACCTGTGGTGGCGCGTGATCCGCACGATCGAGGAGCAGTGCGCGCAGTACGGCTGGTCGCGCGTCTCCACTCCGGGGTTCGAGGAGACGGCACTCTTCGAGCGCACGTCGGGCGAGGCGTCCGACGTCGTGCACAAGGAGATGTACACGTTCCAGGACCGGGGCGACCGCTCGCTGACGCTGCGCGCGGAGGGGACTGCGCCGATCGCCCGCGCCTACGTCGAGCACGGGCTCACCCGGGAGCCGCAGCCGGTCAAGGCGTACGCGATTGCGCCCATGTACCGGTACTCGCGACCGGGCCGCGGCCGCTACCGCGAGCACTGGCAGCTGTCGCTCGAGGCGATCGGCTCGGCCGATCCCGCAGTCGACGCAGAGGTGATTCAGTTCTATTCGGAGCTCCTGCGCCGGCTCGGAGTGACCGAGTGGGAGCTGCAACTCAACTCGATCGGCGATGCGAACTGCCGTCCGCAGTATGTCGCCCGGCTCAACGAGTGGCTCGACGCACATCCCGAGCTCGTCGACGACGAGGTCGCGCACAAGCGCGCGACCAGCGTCCTCCAGGTGTTCGACGTCAAGAACGAGCAGGTGCTCGCCGCGCTCGCGGAGGCGCCGAAGATCGGGGACGCTCTTTGCGACCCGTGCCGCGAGCATTTCGACGCCGTCAAGGCGCACCTCGACCTCTACGGCGTGCCGTACATGCTGGATCCAGCGCTCGTGCGCGGGCTCGACTACTACACGCGCACGACCTTCGAGTTCGTCGGGCCGGAGGAGAACGTCAACTCGACGATCTGCGGCGGCGGCCGCTACGACGGGCTCGTCGAGGCGGTCGGCGGGCCGGCGACTCCCGGCATCGGGTTCGGTGCCGGTCTCGAGCGGCTCCTGCTCGCGATGCAGCGGGAGGGCGCGACCGCGGAGGGGCCGCGGCTCGACCTCTTCGTCGCCTTCGAGGAACCGGAGCAGCGCGGTCGGCTCCTCCCTCAGATCGCGAAGTGGCGGGCCGAGGGACGGTCGGTAGACACCGATTACGCTGGCCGCTCGATGAAGGGGCAGCTCACCCAGGCGCAGCGGGTCGGTGCGGAGACCGTCGTCGTGGCGCGCAGCGACGGGACGTTCGAGGTGCGTCGACGAGGGGAGGAGGACCGCGTCGTGAGCTCGGTCTCGGAGCTCTGATGGCCTGGCGCGACTCAATGTGCGGCGGGCTGCGGGCGGACGACGCCGGTCGTCGCCTCACGGTCGCCGGCTGGGCCGACACGCGCCGCGACCACGGCGGCCTCGTGTTCGTCGACCTCCGCGACCACACCGGAAAGCTCCAGCTCGTCATCAACCCGGAGCACTCGCCCTCCGCCGCCGAGATCGCGCACGAGATTCGCAACGAGTTCGTGCTCCAGGCGACCGGCGAGGTCGTGGCGCGCGCGCCGGAGCTCGTCAACCCGAACCTGCCGACGGGTCAGATCGAGGTGCAGGTCGACGAGCTGAAGATCCTCTCCCGCTCGACCCCGCTCCCGTTCCAGCTCGACGAGGAGAACGTCGAGGAGACCCTCCGCCTGCGCTACCGCTGGCTCGACATGCGGACCGAGCGGATGCAGCGGAACCTTCGCCTCAACCACACCGCGATCTCCGCGATCCGGCGTGTCATGGACGAGCGCGGCTTCGTCGACGTCTGGACGCCGAGCATGACCCGCGGCACCCCCGAGGGAGCGCGCGACTTCCTCCTGCCGGTGCGCCTGCAGCCGGGGAAGTTCTTCGCCCTCGCCCAGTCGCCGCAGCTATTCAAGCAGCTCTGCATGGTGGGCGGGATCGACCGCTACTACCAGATCGCCACGTGCTGGCGCGACGAGGATCTCCGGGCCGACCGCCAGTTCGAGTTCCGCCAGCTCGACCTCGAGATGGCGTTCGTGGAGCGCGAGGAGGTACTCGACGTCATGGAGGCTTGCGTCGTCGGCGCGTTCGAGGCCGCCGGCGCCGAGGCTCCGCAGCGGCCGTTCCCGCATCTCACGTACGCCGACGCGATGCTGCGCTACGGCTCCGACAAGCCCGACCTCCGCTTCGCGATGGAGATCCAGGACGCGACCGAGGTGACGCGCGGCTCCGAGTTCGGGGTCTTCAAGAACGCGCCGTGCGTCCGTTACGTCGTCGTCCCGCGGACGTTCTCCCGCAGCGAGCAGACGCGGCTCGAGGAGGTCGCGAAGGAGTGGGGCGCGAAGGGACTCGCGAACCTGACGCAGATCTCCAAGTTCCTCTCCGCGCGCGAGCTCGAGGCGTTCGGCGTGCCGGAGGGATCGACCGCGCTGTTCGTCGCCGACGAGGAGCCGGTCGCCGCCCGCGTTCTGGGCTTTCTCCGCCTCCACCTGGCGCAGGAGCTCGACCTGATCGACGCAGGCCTCGACGTCTTCCACTGGGTCACCGACTTCCCGCTGTTCGAGCACAGCGAGGAGTTCGGCGGCTGGACGTTCATGCACCACGCCTTCACCGCGCCGATCGCCGAGAGCGTGGCTACGTTCGAGGAGGATCCCGCGCACGCGCTGAGCCAGCACTACGACCTGATCTGGAACGGCTGGGAGCTCGGCTCGGGCTCGATCCGGATCCACGACGCCCCGGTGCAGCAGGGCGTCTTCCGCGTGCTGGGGTTGAGCGAGGAGGAGCAGCGCTCGAAGTTCGGCTATCTCCTCGACGCACTGCAGATGGGCGCGCCGCCGCACGGGGGCTTCGCGATGGGCATCGACCGCTTCATCGCCCTACTCGCGCGGGAGCCCGACATCCGCCAGGTGACCGCGTTCCCGAAGATCGCGAGCGGGGCGGATCCGCTGACAGGGGCGCCGACGCCGTATCCCGACTCGGCGCTGCAGGAGCTCGGGATCCGGCTGCTCGACCCACAACCCGAGTAGCCCGCGCTACAGTCCCCGTGCTCGGCCCCGTGCGCCGAATCGGGCTCACATGTAGATCCAACGCTACGTGAAAGGGAGCCGGCGTCCCACCAAGGCTTTGCCGAACGTGGGCACGGCACCCACCTGGGAGACCAGGATCACATAGCTCGGTTTGGACGCCGGGGTCGGGCGCTGCTCTACCGTGGCCCCATGCACGAGGTCTTCGGAGACTCCAGCCGCAACGGTGAATGGGCCGCCGTCCGCCTGCTCGTCGAAGGCGAGCGGATCGTCGAGGCGGATGCGCCGGGACTCGAGCGCGAGCTTGCGGGTCTGACGCTGCTCGAGGCGGCGGCGGTCGGTGGGGAGACGCTCGCGGTCGACGCGCTCGCGAATGCGCTCGGCCGAGTCTTCCGTGCGGAGCCGTCGCCCGGACGTATCGCCGTGGCCATGAGCGGCGGCGTCGACAGCGCGGTCACGCTCCTTCGCTCGCTGCCGAACGCAATCGGCGTGACGCTACGGCTCTGGCTCGATCCGGACGGGCCCGATTCCGAGCGCGCCTGCTGCTCGCCGGAGAGCGTGATCGCCGCCCGCGAGACGTGTCATCGCCTCGGCGTCCCGCACGTGACGCTCGACCTGCGTGAGGAGTTCCGCCGCGCGGTCGTGGCGCCCTTCGTGCGTGGCTACGCGCGGGGCGAGACACCGAACCCGTGCACGCGCTGCAACGGCGGCTTCCGCTTCGCCGAGCTGCTCGCGTTCGCGCAGCGGGCCGGCGCCGAGCGTCTCGCCACCGGCCACTATGCGCGCATCGTCGAGCGCGACGGCCGGCTCCTGCTCGCCTGCGGGGCCGATCCGGCGAAGGATCAGAGTTACATGCTCGCCGCGCTCGACCCGCGCCACCTCGCGCGAGTCGCCTTCCCCCTCGGCGAACACGACAAGGAGACGACGCGGGCAGAGGCCGAGCGCGCGGGCCTCGCGGCAGCCCGGCGCCCCGAGAGCCAGGAGGCGTGCTTCCTCGCCGGTGACGACTACCGCGCGTTCCTCACCCGCCATGGTCTCGAACCGCAGGAGGGCGCGATCGTCGGAGAGGACGGGAGCGAGCTCGGCCGCCACGACGGCTTCTGGCGGTTCACGCCGGGCCAGCGCCGAGGCCTCGGGCTCGCCGCATCCGAGCCGCTCTACGTGCTCGGCACGCGTCCGGCAGCAAATGCCGTCGTCGTCGGCCCGCGCGCGTCGCTCGCGCGCACGGAGGTCACCGCACGTGGCCGGCTGTACGCCGAGACCGGGCGGGTCGAGGCGAAGCTCCGGTACCGCTCACCGGCCGTGCCGGCGCGCGTCGAGCCGACGGCGCGCGGTTTCCGGCTCGAGCTCGACGAGCCGGCGCACGGCGTAGCAGCCGGCCAGGCGGCGGTGCTCTACGACGGCGACACGGTCGTCGGATACGGCTTGATCACGGCATCGCACTAAGATCGACGGAGGATGCTGGTCGCGGCATTCACCTGGATGAATCTCTGGGAGCTGGCGCTGGCCGTGTTCCTGTTCGCGGTCGGGGTCTCGGTTGCCTACTTCTTCGTGCGGCTGGCCGGAACCGCGCAGGAGGCTTCCACGTTCATCCGGGGAGCGGGAGATTCGGCTCTCCCGGTGATCGACAAGGTCGGAGGGAGCGTGGACCGCGTGAACGGGCAGCTCGACAAGGTCGACAGGATTACGGACAGCGCCGTGGATGCTGCGGACAGCGTCGATACGGCGGTACGGGCGGTGAGCCTGGCCATCACGCGTCCCGTCCAGAAGGTCTCGGGCTTCGCCGCCGGGGTCAGCTTCGGCGCCGCCGACTTCAAGGCGCGTCGCGACTGGCGTCACGCGGTGCAGGCAGGGAAGGAGGCCGCGGCCCGGCGCGAGACCGATCTGCTCGACGAGCTGCGGGAGGCGGGAACGTGACGACCGAGGAGATCCGCCTCGTCATCCCGGCGGAGGAGGACTTCCGGCCGATCGCCCACCTCGTCACCGGCGGGCTCGCCACGCGGCTCGACGTGACGTATGACGACCTCGACGACCTGCAGGTCGGGATCGAGGCGCTGCTCGCGCTCCGCGACGATGCGGACGAGCTCGTCGTCTCTCTCTCCGCCGACGACGGCGTGCTGCATGCCGCGCTCGGGCCCTTCCCGTCAGAGAAGGTGTACGCGGCGGACTCCGAACGCGGCCTCGACCTGCATCGCGTGCTCGAGACCGTCTGCGACACGCACGAGGTCGAGGAAAGCGACGGCGGCGCCTGGGTCGAGCTCACGAAGCGGATCGCGAGGATGGCTGGAAGCGCCGACGGCGAAGCCGTCGGCGCCCGGCCGGAAGACCCCGCCGCCTTCGGCGACGGTGGGGGGTCGCCGGCATGACGCGGATCGACGACAGGATCCTCCTGCGCCGCTACCACGAGGACGGCGACCTGCAGGCGCGCGAGCAGCTCATCGAGCAGTACATGTCTCTCGTGCGGTCGCTCGCGCGGCGGTACTCCTATCGCGGCGAGCAGCTCGAGGATCTCGTCCAGATCGGCGCGATCGGACTGATCAAGGCGATCGACCGCTTCGAACTCGACCGCGGGGTCGAGCTGACGACCTACGCGACGCCGAACATCATCGGCGAGATCAAGCGGCACTTCCGCGATAAGGGCTGGTCGGTCCGAGTGCCGCGCGGCTTGCAGGAGCTCAACGTCAAGCTCTCGCGGCTCGTCGAGCAGCTCACCGTGCAGTTCAGCCGCTCGCCGACGATCCCGGAGCTGGCGAAGGCTGCCGGCGTCGAGGAAGAGGAAGTGCTCGAGGCGCTCGAGTCGGGCCGCGCGTACACGTCCCTTTCGCTTTCGGTCCGCGGTGGGGGAGGCGACGACGATGATCTCGACCTGCTCGAGTCGCTCGGTACCGAGGAGCACCAGTACGAGGTCTCGGAGGATCGCGCGGTGCTCGCGCCCGGCTTCAAGGTCCTGGATGAGCGTGAGCGGAAGATCCTGCAGCTCCGTTTCTTCGAGGGCCTGACGCAATCTCAGATCGCGCAGCAAGTGGGGATCTCGCAGATGCACGTCTCCCGCCTGATCAGGCGCTCGCTCGAGAAGATCCGCGAGACGATCGCCGAAGACGAAGAGTCGCTGACCCGCTAGGAGTCAGTCAGGCGAGAGGACTGTGACTCTGTTGGTGTCCCGTCTGGGGCTGTTGTCAGGTTGGTGCCGGTGCTCTTTGCTCGTGACTCGGTGAGAGGATGACCCCGCCGGTTGGCGGGTGTCTTGCGAGTGATGTGTCCGGGTGGAGAGTGGCCGGTGCCGGCCTGGCGCCCGCTTGTTGGCCTGATCAGAAGCCTGTCCGCCCTGTTGGGGGCGTGACCCGTCACAGTCGTGCCGCGCGCGGTTTCCATCCCCAGACCGACACGGTTGTGTCCCCCAACGCTCGGGCTGGAGGCTGGAGAGATGCTCGCAGATCAGCTGGATTACGTGGTCGGGGTCGATCCGCACCGCGACACGCATGCGCTGGCAGTGGTGCACGTGCTGACGGGTGCAGTCGTGTTTGAGACGACTGTTGCCGCAAGTGGTCAGGGATACGTCCAGGCGCTGAAGCTCCTCGACGCGCATGCGTCGGGGCGGCGCGCCTTCGCTGTCGAAGGGACCGGCTCGTTCGGGGCTGGTCTGACTCGTTTCCTCACCGATCGGGGCGATCGGGTGCTCGAGGTGGGCAGGCTGCGGCGGGAGCGCCGCTCTGGAGGCAAGAGCGATGCGCTCGACGCGGTCCGCGCTGCTCGCAGCGTGCTCGGCCAGGAGCGGCCGGCGACGCCTCGGGCAGGTGGCGAGCGTCAGGCGTTGCAGGCGTTGGTGGCGGCGCGGGAAGGAGCGGTCAACGCGAAGTGCGCCGGACTCGCCCAGCTGCGCGACCTGCTGGTCACGAGTCCGGAGCCGCTGCGCAGCGAGTTGCGGCCGCTGACCCAGGCTCCGCTACTGCGCCGCCTGGCATCCACTCGACCCGAGACGCGACGCGACCCGGAGCTTCGCGGCAGCCTGCTCGCCCTGCGCTCGATCGCCCGCCGCGTCCTGCAACTGCAAGCCGAGGAACGAGAGCTCGCACGCCAGATCGAGGCACTGATCCGCAAGCTAGCTCCTCGACCAGCCCGGCGTCGGACCACACGCCGCCGCCCAGCTCGTCCTTTCGTGGTCACACCCAGGCCGCATCCGATCCGAAGCCGCCTTCGCCCGACTCGCCGGCACCGCACCCATCCCCGCCTCCTCCGGCCAGACGATCCGCCACCGCCTCGACCGCAGCGGCGACCGCAAACTCAACCGCGCCCTCCACCTCATCCTCGTCACCCGCAAACGCACACACCCACCGACCAAGACCTACATCGAGCGACGCATCCAGGAAGGCAAAACCCGACGCGAAGCAACCCGCTGCCTCAAGCGCTACCTCGCCCGCAACCTCTACCGCCTACTCGAACACGGACCGCCAATCGCCACTTGACAAACATAGAAGCATCTGGCACAGGCGAGTGCGTAGCCGCCAGAGGGTCGGCTGGGCGAACCAGCCGACCCGTATGGCAGAGAGTTCGTTAGCAGCTCGCGACGTTGAACCCGAACGAGGGCGGACCGTTCTGATCCACGCCCGGGAGCCAGGCGAAGTGGGACACGTTGTGGAAGCTGATCGGCGCCCCCGTGCCGACCACCGTTCCCCGGAAGTTGACCGTGCCGTGGACGACGGCGTTGTTCCGGTTTCCCTCGAAGCCGAACCACTCGGTCAGATGCCCAGTCACCTGCATGTCCTCCGTGCCGCCGACCGAAGTCACGTTGCCGTCCTGATCAACCGTTCCGTCCGACCAGAAGGTGACCGTCGCGTTGCCCGTGAACGTCTGCGTGAACCAGAAGTCACCGGCACCATTCACGGTCTGATGGGTAACACCGTTTCCGGTCGCATTGATGTCCGTGAAATCGTTCAGCACCGGCGCCGGACAGTCGCTGACATTCGAGGTCGGCCCTGTCGGCGTGCCGAGCTGATCGACCAGGCTGTTGAAATGGAAAGTCTGACTCTGACCCGGGGCTGCCGACGCAGTCGCCGCAAACCCCAGGGCGACTGCAACTCCAACAACAGCGACGGTCGCCGCGAGGCTCCGCCTTGACGCCCCATGCCGCAGAAATGAACGCATTTCCTCCCCTTCTACTTTGTGGACGTGTCCTACGGGCGAATACAGCCGCTTTCTAAGGCGAACATGTGAGCCCCTACGTCCGCGCCTTCGCGTAGGGCGAGGCTCGTCAAGGGTTCGGAGCGTCCGTCCTATCTTCAGGAGCTTCATTCCGGAGCACTCGCCCAGTAGGACTTTGTTACTCACGTCGGTGGAAGAGCGTGAGCTGGTTGAGGTCGACGGGTTGTTTGCAAGTGAGGCAGCGGCCGGTCCGACAGCGTAGGACGGGCTGCAGCAGCAGCACCGTCTGCGGCAGCGTTAGGCCGGCCGCTGGGCTTTTGGGTTGAGCCGTTCGAGTGTGAGGAAGGCGTGTGCGCAGGTGACGAGCGCGCAGTGGTGGTGGAAGCCGGCGTAGCTGCGGCCTTCGTAGTGGTCGAGTCCGAGTTCGCCTTTGAGTTGGCGGTAGTCGAGCTCGATCGTCCAGCGCAGCCGGGCGAGGCGGGCGAGCCGTTCGCGCGGCGTCCTCGGTGGCAGGTTGGAGAGCCAGTAGTCGCTCGGCGCTTCGGCTCTCTCGGGCCATTCGATGATCAGCCACTCCTGGCGCGGCGGCTGATGGTCGTTTCTGACCGGATGGGTCGCAACGACGCGGACGAAGGCGAAGCGGCTCGTGACGTGCTCACCCGCGGGTGTTGTGCGGCAAGGAAGGGTCGTCCAGACGCGCGCGGGCAGGCGCGCGGCGAGCGCCCGCACGGACTCCGGCTTTCGGTCGGGGCGTACGATCGAGGGACGCCGCCCGAGCGTGCCTTGCCGCTCCGGCACTGCAAAGACCGTCTCCGGCCCATAGACGCTGACCCTGGCCGAGACGGCGAGCAGGTACTCACACTCGCGCGCGTGCAACCGGCCACGGAAGGCGCTGTCGTCACCATAGGCGCAGTCGGCAAGGACCGGCGCCGCCGGCAGCCGCCACGCCGCTGCCCGTTCACAGAGAGCGGCGGCCATGTGCGGCTTGCTCTGGAACACGACCTCGTCCGGGATCTTCGCTTGCCGGCGGCGCTCCTGATCGGCACACCACTCCTCCGGCAGATAGAGCGAGAAACCAAGCGGCAGCGTGCCCCGCTCACCGACCGCGTGCACCGAGACAGCGATCTGGCAGTTGCCGATCTGGCCCAGCGTGCCCGAGTACTGCCGCTTCACCCCCGGCGAATGCCGACCGTCCTTCGCGATCCCGGTGTCGTCGACCACCCAGGCGAGCACGCCGATCTCCGGCCCGACCCGCTCGGCGCAGGCGCGGATGAGCACCGCGGGATCCCAGGGCGAATCAGCGAGAAACTGCTGCACCGACTCGTAGCGCGCCGGCGACTCACCGAGCCGAAACAGCGTCGGCTGCAGGCTCTTGCGCCCGCCCTGCTCGATCAGCCCGCGCACGTACAGGAGCGCGTTCTCGCGCTGCCGCACGTGCGCCAGTGGCCGCACCATCTCCTCGACGAACGCAAGCAGCCGCTCGCGCGGCTCGCTCGCCACCATCTCCACCATCGCCGCTTCCATCCCTCTCCTCCTCGAACGATGACCGTTTCCACGGACACCGTTCGACCTGCATGCAGAGGACCCTTCAACGAACTAACAAAGTCCAACTAGCCCCCGGGTGTCATTCCGAAACGCCGGCCCAGCAGTGTCAGGCCACCCGAGTGTCAGGCGGTCGTGTGAGCCGAGAACGCGACCGTCGAGTCCTTCGAAGTGGCAAGCAAGCGAGTGTGATGACCAACAGCGGGACGAGGAGGGCTGCGATCACGAGTGCGTGGTGGTCGTGCGCCTTCGCCGCGAGTCCGTCGAGCGGCTGGCCGTGTGCGCGGAATGTCTCCCCAGCCGCTGCCAGTACGAGAACGGCGAGGAGCGTCCCGACTGTCCCGAGAACGGGGCGGACGAGCGCCGATCGCGAGAAGTGGAAGGCGAGCAAGGTGACCGGGACTGCGCAGCCCAAGCAGTAGAGCCAGATTGAGTCGCGACTGGGGTTAGGGCTCCCTGAGTGGGGCAGACCATTGCTCGCCGCGACGATCACAGCGGTCATGCCCAGCATGACTGCGACCCCGAGCACAAAGCAGGCTCGCCTTGTCCTCGGTCGTTGAGGCGTTCTTTCCGCGCGATCGAAGAGCGCCCCACTGACCATTGGCTGCCACCTCTCGTCGGGATCGCGGAGGGCGCTGAGGATCCCATTCCAGACCAGGCCGAACATCCACCCGCCGAGGAAGTACAGCCAGCCCACACGAGAAGTATGCCCACCCCGGTGACATTCGTGAACCCTGGCCAGGCCGGCGTGTCGTCCTCCGGGTGAGCGTTACGCGGGTGTTTCTGCGGGCTGCAGCCTCCGGCGCCAGCGCTCCGGCACCTCGACGCTGTGCCCCGATTCGTAGTCGTAGCCGCAGAGGACGCTCTTCGCCTCGGCCACGAGTCGGTCATCCACGCGCAGCTCGAACTCGAACTCGAAGCTCTTCGTGCCGACTCGCGACGGCCGCACCCCGACCGCAACCGTCTCACCGAGGCCGACCTGCGAGCGAAAGTCGATCTCCGTCCGGGCGAGGATCACGTCGTGCAGCGGCATCGGCTCGTCGGCGGCGTAGCGGCCGAACCATGCAAGTCGCCCCTGCTCGATGTAGACGGAGAAGACCGCGTTGTTGACGTGGCCCATGCCATCGAGATCGCTGAAGCGCGCCGTTTCGTAGTGAACGAACGGGAATCCCTCCACCGCTGTCGATCGTAGACAAGCGGACGCCCAGCGGGCATCCCCGAACGCTGGCCGGGCACGTCTCAGTCAGTCTTCACGGCTTCGCCGCACGTGGCTGCTTTGCCCCGATCGGACACCGTGCGATCATGCGTTCATTCCGCGCTACATCGTCACCATCGAAGGGCCGGGCTGGACCGATGTCCAGGACATCGAGCTGCCGCGGCTCCCGGACGAGGGTGAATCGCTCGAGACGAAATACGGAACGATGCTCGTAACGCACGCCGAGGAGGCGCCCGATCTCGCGGCCTACGCCGGAAAGATCGTCTGCGGGTTCTCCTAGGTCCTCCGCTGTCCGGCGGCCGCGATCAGTCCCTCCACGAATGCCGCGCTCCTTCGCGAGATCCTGGAGGCCCCCAGGTCGTGCGGGCCGACCTCGCGACCGCTGACCGGCGCCGCGGGGCGAGATTCGACTGCGGCACGCGGGTGTGGCGCCGCACGGTCGTCGTCTACATCAAGCGGCGAGCGTTCGCGAACAGCGCCAGCCTCTCGGAGAACGTGTTCTTCGTCGGCCGTTTCCCAGCCGGCTACCGGGTCTGGCAGGTCGTCCACTAGGGCCGCAGCGCGGCCGTGTGGCAGTTAGGCGCTCTCGCTGGCGCGGAGGGTCGTCTTGAGAGAGTCGATCCGCCGGTGCAGCTCGCGGCGCTCGTCGGAAACCTCGCGCTCCCGCTCCCGCGTCGACGAAGTCTCGAACCCGAAGTCGATCTGGTGCTGCAGGTGGTTGCGCATCTGCGACAGCTGGGCCGCCTTCGCCTCGAGGGCGGCCAGCTCCACGCGGAGATCGTCGACGCTCGGACTTTCCATGGAGCCTCTATCGGCAGACTCCTCGAGCGAGGTGAGCGCGCGTTCGGCACGAAGTACCCGCCGCACTGGCTCAGCGCCGCCTTCGCCGGGAGCGCTGAGGGCCAGCCGAGCGCCGGAGCGCGTCGAGCTCGGCGAGCGCGGCTCCCGCGCCGCGCGCGACCGTGGTCAACGGCTCGGGATCGCGGCTGACCGGCAGGCCGGTTTCGCGGCGGATCAGGTCGGCGAAGCCCGGCAGGAGCGCACCGCCGCCGACAAGCGTGATGCCGCGATCCGCAATGTCCGAGGCGAGCTGGGCCGGGGTCTGCTCGAGCAACTCCTTGAGCGCCAGGACGATCCGCAACAGCGGCCGCTCGAGCGCCTGGCGGACGTCGCCTTCGCCGAGTGTGATGCGGGCCAGCATGCCGGTCGACATGTAGCGGCCTGCGACCTCGGCTTCCGCCACCTGCGCATGCCCTTCGAGCGCGCTCCCGATCTCGAGCTTCACCCGCTCGGCCTGCTCGTGACCGACGAGCATCCGGTGCTGGTCCTGGACGAAGCGGACGATCGCGTCGTCGAGGTCGTAGCCGCCGACCGGCAGGGAGGTCGAGACGACGATGCCGCCGAGCGCGATCACCGCCATCTCGCTCGTCCCGCCGCCGACGTCGACGACGAGGGACGCGACCGCATCCTCCACCGGCAGTTCGGCGCCGATTGCGCCGGCCATCGCCTCCTCGATCAGATGCGCCTCGCGCGCGCCCGCCGCCAGCGTCGCCTCGACGACTGCTTCCCGCTCGACCTGCGTCAGACCGCTCGGGACACAGACGATGACCGCGCGCCGGAGCCGGCTGCCGCCGACGAGGCTGATGAATTGGCCGAGCATCTGCTCGGTCGTCTCGAAGTCCGCGATCACGCCGTGCCGCAGGGGCCGGGTCGCGACGATCGTGGCCGGCGTGCGGCCGAGCATCTGCCGCGCCTTCTCCCCGACGGCGTAGACCTGTCCCGTCTGCTTGTCCATCGCCACCACCGACGGCTCGAACAGCACGATGCCCTCGCCCCGGCGGAAGACGACGGTGTTCGCCGTTCCGAGATCCACGGCGAGATCGGTCCCGGCTGCGAACGACGGCAATCTCATGCGCACTTCTCCAGGTCGACCCCCCGCAACGCCGGTCCCGACGCCGCGGCAGGAACCGTAGCCGTCCTAGCTGTGAGCGAAACCGAGGTTCAGGAGCCGCTGGGCATCGGCGTAGATGTTCGGCGAGTCGAGGACGACCGCGATCAGCCTCCTGCCGTGGCGTGTCGCCGACGCGACGAGGCACCATCCCGATTCGTGCGTGTAGCCGGTCTTGACGCCGTTCGCGCCCGGGTATTCGTGGAGGAGGAAGTTGTTGTTGAGGTAGATCTTCGAGTTCGTCGGCGCCGACCACCGCACCTGGATCCGCCGCGTCCGCACCAACCGGTCGAAGCGCGGGTCACGGAAGGCGTAGCGGGTGAGCGCGGCGAGGTCCCACGGCGTCGAGTAGTTGCCTTGGTCGCGAACCCCGCTCGGGCTGGTGTAGTGCGTGTCGCGCAGCCCCAGCTTCCGTGCCTCGTCGTTCATCCGGCGCAGGAACGCCTGGACTGAGCCGGCACTCGAGATTGCAAGCTGGTTCGCGTCATCGTTCCCGGAGTAGAGGAGCAGCGAGTAGAAGAGCTTCCAGGCTTTCACGTGCTCGCCGGTGCGGAGCCCCTCGCGCACGAGCGGCACGCGGGTGACCGACCGGGCGACGGTGACCGTGCTCTCCCACGGCACCTCGTGCAGCGCGAGGGTCGCGGTCATGATCTTCGTGAGCGACGCGATCTTCCGCCGCTGGTGCGGGCGCTCGGCCCAGAGGACGCGACCGGTGTCGGCGTCGACGAGGATCGCGGCCGGCGCGCGGATACTGACGTGGTGGCCCGCGAGGAGCGGCGTGCCGTAGAGGAGGCGCGGTGGCGCCTTCGGCTTCGGGTGTGCGTGCTTGACCGCCAGGGATGCAGGCGCCTTCGGCCGCTGCTGCGCGGCGGACGGATGCTGCGCCGCACTCGCCTCCCGCCGCCCCAACCAGATGCCCGCACCAGCAGCGGCCAGCACGAGGAGCAACACTAGCGTGACCCTCCCGCCGCGGAAGCGGCGTCTGCGGCGCCGGCGTGCGACCGGCGTCAGAACGTCGAGCGGCACTGGTCCCCGCTCCGGCGCCGGCTAAGCCGGCACCTCCGCTCCCGGGCGTGCTCCGTCGGGCCTACGCACGCGCCGAGAGTAGCGTCCTCGGCGGCGGCCCCACCGGGCGCCGCTCCTAGAATGGCCGCCGTGCGCACGACGGCCGAGCTGCGGGAGGGGTTCCAGGCGTTCTTCGAGGAGAAGGGGCACCTGCGGCGACCGTCCGCCTCCCTCATCCCGCGCGCCGACGACGTCTCGACGCTCTACACGAACGCCGGCATGCAGCCGCAGATGCCGTACTTCCTCGGCCTCGAGGCGCCTCCGGCGCCGATGACGACGACGTGCCAGAAGGTCTTCCGCACCCCGGACATCGACGAGGTAGGGCTGGACACGTTCCATCTCACGTTCTTCGAGATGCTCGGGAACTTCTCGTTCGGCCAATACTTCAAGGAGGGCGCGATCGCGTACGCGACCGAGTTCATGCAGGAGCGCCTGCAGCTCGACTGGGACCGGGTCTGGGTGAGCGTCCACGCCGGCGACCCGGGGCTGAAGCTCGGCCCCGACGAGGAGGCGATCGCCCTCTGGGAGCAGATCGGGATGCCCCCGGAGCGGATCGTGCCGCTGCCCTCGTCCGAGAACTTCTGGTCGGTCGGCGGCCCGGGTCCCTGCGGCCCGGACTCCGAGATGTACTGGGACTGGGGCGAGGAGGTCGGTTGCGGCAACGAGGACTGCCTGCCCGGCTGCACGCGCTGCGAGCGCTTCCTCGAGTTCGGGAACCTCGTCTTCATGTCGTACGAGCTCCACGGGGACGGAACGCTCACCGAGCTCCCGAGCAAGAACATCGACACCGGCTGGGGGCTCGAGCGCGTCGCGCGCGTCGTGCAGGACGCAGCGTCCGTCTACGACACCGACGGCTACCAGCTGATCATGAACTGGGTCGCGGAGCAGTCCGGCGCCGACTACGGCGAGACCTCCGACGCGACCAAGGCGCATCGCGTCCTCGCCGACCACGGCCGCGGCATGACGTTCATCGCCGCCGAGGGCGTGGCGCCCGCCAACCTGGGGCGAGGCTATGTCCTGCGGCGCATCGTCCGCCGGGCCGCGCAACACGGGCTCCGCATCGGGATGAAGCCTCCCTTCCTGCCGGGCCTCGCCGATGTCGTGATCGAGCAGATGGGTCACGCGTATCCCGAACTGGTCGAGCACCGGGAGGAGATCCACCGCGTGCTCGCAGCCGAGGAGGAGCGCTTCGGCCTGACGCTCGAGCGCGGAATGGCGAAGTTCGAGGAAGCGGCGGCGAAGGGAGAGATCACGGGCGAGGACGCCTTCAACCTGCAGGCGACCGACGGTTTCCCGATCGAGCTCAGCGAGGAGCTTGCACGTGAGCGTGGCCTGCCCCTGAACCGCGAGGAATACGAGCGCCTGATGGACGAGCACCGCCGCGACTCTCGCCCCCCGCAGGGGGGCACCGGGCGTTTCGAGCCACGCTTCACCGGCACTCCGCGGACGGAGTTCGTCGGTTACGAGCAGGTCGACCTCCGGACCGCGATCACGGCCTACGCCGATCTGGGCGAGGGCTACTTCCAGGTGAAGCTCGCGGAGTCGCCGTTCTATCCGGCGGGCGGGGGCCAGGTCAGCGATGCGGGCTGGATCGAAAAGGACGACGGCTCGCGCGCCGAGCTCCTCGAGGCGCTGCGGCTCGAGAACGACCAGGAGCTCGTGTTTCAGGGCTCGGGTTTCGCCGAGGGCGACCGGGTTCGCGCGGTCGTGCCGTGGGGCATCCGCTATCCGACGATGGCGAACCACACCGCGACCCATCTCCTGCAAAAGGTGCTGCAGGAGGTGCTCGGCGACCACGTCCGCCAGGCGGGCTCGGCCGTGCGGCCGGACAAGCTGCGCTTCGACTTCACACATCCGTCGCCGCTGACCGCGGAGGAGCGCGCCGAGATCGAGCAGCGCGTCAACGAGCGCGTGTTCGCGAACCTGCCGGTGCGAATCTTCGAGACGCCGTTGTCGGAGGCGAGCAACCTCGGCGCGATGATGCTCTTCGGGGAGAAGTACGGCGACGTCGTGCGCGTCGTCGACGTCGACGGTTGGTCGATCGAGCTGTGCGGCGGCACGCACGTGCGCTCGACTGCAGAGATCGGGCCGTTCGCCTTGCTTTCCGAGAGCTCGGTCGGCGCCGGCTCGCGCCGGATCGAGGCAGTCACCGCAGGCGAGGCGTTCGCGCTGCTGCACGAGCGGGCGAGAGAGGCCGATGCGCTGCGCAGCGAGCTCGAGCAGGCCCGGAAGGAAGCGAAGCGGCCGACGGCCCAGCAGGAGGCCGAGTTCACGATCGTCGACCGCGAGGGCAACGTGCTCCTTGTCGAGACGAAGGCGATGAAAGGCGGGCCGCTCCGCGACTTCTCCGACCGTCTGCGCCAGCAGGAGAAGGCCGACGGTGCCATCGTCGCCTCGGTCGAGGACGGACGCGCCTACCTGGTCATCAACCTTTCCGACTCCCTGGTGGAGCGTGGGCTCGATGCGTCGGAGCTGGTGAAAGCGCTCGGCAAGTACATCGGCGGCGGTGGGGGAGGCAAGCCGACGCTCGCCGAGGCCGGCGGCAAGAACCCCGACGGCATCGCCGACGCGCTTGCCGCGGCGAAGGAGCTCGTCGCCCCATAACAATGCCCCCGGTGAAGGTGCTGGCCCTGGACTACGGCTCCGCGCGGACCGGAGTCGCCGTCTCCGATCCGACCGGGACGCTCGCGCGGCCGCTCGGCGTCGTCGGGCGAGCGTCCTCCGAGAGCGGGCTCGCCGAGCTTGCACGGCTGGCGCGCGAGGAGGCCGTCGAGCGCATCGTGGTCGGGCTGCCGCTGACGCTGCGCGGGACGCGCGGGGAGCAGGCGGCCGAGACCGAGCGCTTCGTCGGGGTGCTCCGGGGGGTCGTCGACGTGCCCGTCGAGCTCTTCGACGAACGCTTCACCACTGACCTCGCGCAGCAGACAGCCGGCACCGCGCCCGAGGACGCGCTCGCCGCCGCACATCTCCTTGCGACATATCTCGAGTGGTGCGCGGCGCGCTCGTAGGAATCTGCGCCGTACTGGTCGCGGCGAGTGCCGCGGGCTGCGGCGGGACGAGCGCCGCTGCGCCGCCGACGACCACCATCCGCCAGCTGCGGCAGTTCCGGGTCGTCTTCCCCGAAGGGTTCACGCGTGCGCAGATGGCCGCCCGCGTGCAGGCGGTGGCGAAGATCGCCGAAGACGAGTCGCACCGGAAGGTCGAGCTCTCGGGGAGCGAGTACGCCGCGGCGACGGCGAAGCCGCGGAGGGTCCCCGGCTTCGGCGGCAAGAAGCTGCCCTACGAGGGCTTCCTCTTCCCGGACACGTACGACTTCGACCGCAAGTCGAGGTCGGCGCAGCTCGTGCAGGACCAGCTCGGAGAGTTCACCTCGAAGTGGGGTCGGCTCGATCTCTCCTATGCGCAGAGCAAGAACCTCACGCCGTACGACGTGCTGACGATCGCTTCCATGGTCGAGGGCGAGGCGCAGGTTCCGAGCGAGCGCCCTCTCGTGGCGGCCGTGATCTACAACCGGCTGCACGACCACATGCCGCTCGGCATCGACGCGACGCTCCGCTACGGGCTGCACATCCCGCCGACGCGGTCGCTGAGCCCGTACCTCGGGAGCAACAACCCTTACAACACGCGCAAGTTCCCGGGGCTCCCCCCGACGCCGATCAACAACCCCGGCATGGCGTCGCTCGAGGCAGCCGCGCATCCCGCGCACGTCGACTACCTCTATTTCGTACGGAAGCCGGATCACAGACACCACTACTTCACGGCGAGCTACCAGGACTTCCTCAACCACGAGATCCAGTACGGCTACGCGCCGTGAGGGTCTTCCTGCTCGGCCGTCCGGTCGGGCACTCCCTTTCGCCCCGGATGCAGAACGCGGCGTTCGCAGCCGTAGGGCTCGAGTGGGAGTACGTCCTACGCGACGTCCTGCCGGACGCGCTCGAGGCTGCGGTGCGGGAAGTGGAGTACGCGAACGTCACGGCGCCGTACAAGCTCGACGCAGCGCGGCTCCTCGGCTCCGAGCTCCCGTCCGTGAACACGATCGTCCGCGGTCACGGGTTCTCGACGGATGCGGCGATCCTCGAGGCGGTCGGAGACGTACGTGCGCCGGCGATCGTGGGAGACGGCGGCGCGGCGGCCGCGTTTCGCAACACGTTGCCGGACGCGCGCGTCTTCTCCCGGCGCGGAGAGTGGCCGCCGGACGTCGTCGGCGCCGACCTGGTTGTCCACGCCACTCCGGTACGGGAAGAGGTGCTGTTCGAGCTGTGCGAGGGACAGACGCTGATCGACCTGCCGTATCCACGCACGGCGACCGCCGACGCTGCGGCCGCAGCGGGCGCGCGTGTCCTCGACGGGCTCGAGGTACTCGTGGCCCAGGGAGCCGCGAGCTTCGAGTTGTGGACCGGACGTTCCGCGCCCGTAGACATCATGCGTCAGGCCGTCGGCTTGACCTGACGCTGCCGGGGGCATAGAAGAAGCACCATGCGCAGCTGTCGCGCGTGCGGAGGAGAAGTACAGGACCACTTCCGGTTCTGCCCGCACTGCGGCAAGTCGCAGCGCACGAAGATCGTCGAGTACTTCCAGGGCCACCGGGAGATGGGCGACGGCGGGCTGCGCGTCTCCGTCTATGTGACCGAGCCACAGCATGCCCGCATCAGCGTCTGGCGCGGCGAGGAGGCTCAGGCGGCGATCTCGCTCGATCCCCATGAGTCGGCCCGGCTCGCCAGGTTCCTCCTGTCGGCGACGAGGCACCGGCACCCGAGCCTCGTGTCGCGAGTGCTCGCTCGCCTGTAGGAGGGCTTGGCGAAACAGCGGCTGTGCCGCAGGGCCGCGCTGGGCGCCGCGACTCCTCGCTTCGCTCGTCGGCCGGCTACGCGGGCTGCTGCGTCCTCGGTCGCGCCGATAGAACACGGCTATCGGCGCTCCCTGCGTCCTTGCCTCGCGACGCCCATCGCACCCCTACAACGAGCACCGTTCCGCCGAGCCCTCCTAGCGCACTACGCTCTCCGCCATGACGCTCGAGCTTGCGACCGCGGGAGAGTCGCACGGACCGGCGCTCGTCGCGATCGTCTCGGGCCTGCCGGCGGGTCTCGTCCTCGACCGGGCGGCGATCGACGCGGATCTCAGACGCCGCCAGCAGGGCTACGGACGCTCGCCGCGGCAGCAGATCGAGGCGGACGAGGTCGAGGTGCTCGCGGGCCTCCGCCACGGCCGGACGTTCGGCACGCCGCTCGCGCTCGTCGTCCGCAACCGCGACCACAAGAACTGGACCTGGGGGATGAGCCCGTGGCCGCCCGAGGGCGAGCCCGGGGGGAAGGGGACGAAGCCGGTCACCCTGCCGCGGCCGGGGCACGGGGATCTCGCCGGCGCACAGAAGCACGGCCTCGCAGACGTGCGCGACACCCTAGAACGCGCGTCGGCGCGGCACACCGCGGTGTACGTCGCAGCCGGCGCGGTGGCGAAGGCGCTCCTCCACGAGATCGGCGTCGAGGTCGCGGGCGAAGCGTTGCCCGAGGCCGGGGCGGACGCCGCCGCGGTCGACGCGGCGCGGCAGGATCGCGACACGCTCGGGGGCCGCGTCGAGGTGCGGGCGCGCGGCGTCCCACCCGGCCTCGGCTCGTATGCGCGGCGCGACGACCGGCTCGACGGTCGGTTCGCAGCGGCGCTGATGGGGATCCAGGCGGTAAAGGGGGTCGAGATCGGCGACGGGTTCGCGCTCTCGGGTCTCCGCGGCTCGGACGCGCACGACGAGATCGTCCGCGACGAGCGCGGCCTCCACCGTGCGACGAACCGCGCCGGCGGCGTCGAAGGGGGCGTCTCGAACGGCGAGGAGATCGTCGTGCGCGCCGCGATGAAGCCGCTGCCGACGCTGATGCGCCCGCTCCGCTCCGTCGACCTCGACACCGGCGAGCCGGCCGACGCGCTCGTCGAGCGGAGCGACGTCTCGGCGGTCGAGGCGCTGGCAGTGGTGGCGGAAGCCGCTGTCGCATGGGAGCTCGCGCGGGCGGCCCGCGAGAAGTTCGGCGGCGACGCGCTCGACGACTTCGCCGGGGCCTGGCGCGCGTATCTGGAGCGGATCGACTGGGCTCCCCGCTAGACAAGCACCTCGCGCTCGTCGGCTTCATGGGAGCCGGGAAGACGACGATCGCCCGAACGCTCGGCCTGCCGCACGTGGAGACCGATGCCGACGTCCCGATCGGGTTGTTCGACGAGGGTGAGCCCGCGTTTCGGGCACGAGAGGCCGAGGTCGTCCGCAGCGTGCTCGAGCGCTCCGAACCGGTCGTCGTCGATCTCGGAGGCGGTGCCGTCACCACACCGGAGGTGCGTGCCCTGCTCAAGGAGCGCGCGACGGTCGTCTGGATCGACGTCGACGCCGACGAGGCATGGCAGCGCGTGGAGGGCACCGGCCGTCCGCTGGCCCAGAGCTACGACGAGTTCAAGCGGATCTACGAGGAAAGGCGTCCGATCTACGCGGAGATCGCCGACGTCGTGGCCCGTGACACACAAGCCGTGGTTCTCGCAGCCGCCGGCATCCATGTCGAGCGCGGCGCGCTGCAACGGCTGGGCGAGCTAGTTCCCGGCGATGCGCCGCTCGCACTCGTCTCCGACCCGCAGGTCGCCGGCATCCACGGCATGGACGCGCAGCTCGCGCTCGGGGCGCGGCTTGCGGAGACGCACGAGCTCCCTCCCGGCGAGGAGGCGAAGACGCTCGCTGCGGTCGACCGGCTCTGGCAGGACCTCCGCCTCGACCGGACCGGGACGATCCTGGCGCTCGGCGGCGGCTGCACGACCGATGCCGCCGGTTTCGCCGCGGCGGCGTACCTACGCGGCATCGCGTGGACGCCGGTTCCGACGAGCCTTGTCGCCCAGGTCGATGCGGCGATCGGGGGGAAGACTGCGATCGACCTGCCGCAGGGCAAGAACCTCGTCGGCGCCTTCCACTGGCCGGCGCGGACAATCGTCGACCCGGGGCTGCTCGAAACGCTGCCCGAGCCGCAACGCCTCGAGGGCATGGCGGAGGTCGTGAAGGCGGGACTCCTCGCCGACGAGCCGTTCTGGGAGCTCCCGGACGACGACCTCGTGCGCCGCTCGATCGCCTACAAGGCCGCGATCTGCCTCCGCGACCCGTTCGAGCGCGGCGAGCGGACGGTGCTGAACCTCGGTCACACATTCGCGCATGCGCTCGAGGCGGCAGCGGGCTATGAGGGCGTGACGCACGGACGCGCCGTGGCGCTCGGCCTGCTCGCGGCGCTGCGGCTGTCGGGTCGCGACACGAGCGTCGTGGAGCAGGTGCTGCGTCCGCAGCCGGTGCGGGTCGACCGCGAGCGCGGCTGGCAAGCGATGAAGCGTGACAAGAAGGCGCGCGGGGGCGTGCCGCGTCTCGTCCTGCTCGGGGCCGATGGGCCGGAACTGGACATCGTTCTCCCCGAGGCCGACGTGCGCCGCGAACTCGATAGGTTGATCGGATGAGGGTGCTCGTCCTCAACGGCGTCAACCTGGACATCCTCGGCCGCCGCGACCCGACGCTCTACGGAGGGCTGACCATCGCGGAGCTCGAGAGCCGCATCTACGAGTGGGCGAGGGAGTTCGAGCTGACCGTCCAGTGCCGCCAGACCAACTCTGAGGGCGAGTTCGTCAAGTGGTGCCATGACGCATACGACACCGTGGACGCGATCGTCGTCAACCCGGCCGCCTGGACGCACTACGCGTGGGCCATCCACGACGCCCTCGAGCCGCTCACGATTCCCATCGTCGAGGTGCACCTGTCGAATGTCGACGAGCGGGAGGAGTGGCGGCGGAAGTCGGTCGTCTCCGATCTCGTGGCCGCGCGCTTCGTCGGCCACGGTCCCGACGGCTACAGGATGGCGCTCGAGCATCTGAAGGAGAAAACCCAATGAGTTCCAGGATCGAACGGCTGCAAGAGCTCCTCGAGGAGCCGCTGCTGGTCACGAACCTCGTCAACGTCCTCTACCTGACCGGCTTCGACAGCTCGAACGCCGCGCTGCTCGTCGAGCCGGAACGAGTACGCCTCTTCACGGACTTCCGTTACATCGAGACGGCCCGGACTGTCGAAGGCGTGGAGGCGGTGCAGACGACGCGCTCGCTGGTCGGCTGGCTCAGCGAGAACCTCTCCGGCCGCTTCGGCTTCGAGGCGAACGTGCTCCCGTGGTCGTTCGCCGAGCAGCTACGGAAGGCTGGGATCGAGCTCGTGCCGCGCCAGGGCCTCGTCGAGCAGCTGCGCGCGGTCAAGGACGAGGGCGAGCTCGAGAAGTTCCGGCGGGCGTGTGCGATCACCGACCGGATGTTCGAGCGGCTCGTGAGCGAAGTGCCGTTCGTCGGCCGTCGCGAGCGCGACGTCGCCTGGGACATCACGAGGCTCTACCACGAGGAGGGAGCGGACGAGCCGGCGTTCGAGGCGATCGTCGGCTCCGGGCCGACGGGTGCGCGGCCGCACGCGCGTGCCGGCGACCGCATCATCGGATCCGGCGAGCTCGTCGTGATCGACACCGGCTGCAACGTCGGCGGCTACGTCTCGGACTACACGCGGACCCTCGCGACCGGCGAGCTCGACGCCGAGATGCGCGAGGCGTACGACGTCGTGCTGGCGGCGCAGCAGGCAGGGCTCGACGCGATCCGGGCGGGCAAGACCGGTGTCGACGTCGACGCGTCCGCGCGGGGTGTCATCGAGCGGAGCGACTTCGCGGGCACGTTCGGCCACGGACTCGGACACGGCCTCGGCCTGGACGTCCACGAATCGCCGCGACTCTCCACCGAGAGCTCGGACACGCTTGCGGCGGGCAACCTCGTCACCGTCGAGCCGGGCGTCTACCTCGAGGGCCGCTTCGGGATCCGGATCGAGGACGACGTGATCGTGACCGAGGACGGGATCGAGAACCCGGTCGAGTTCCGCAAGGATCTCGTCAGGGTGTCGTAGGTGGAGGGGCGCCGCGTGGGCGCCCCTCCACCTGACGGGACTAGCAGAACGTTCCGAGGATCGTCCCCGTTCCCGCCTTGCCCGGGTTCGGGGCATAACCCGGGTTGACCTGCACGACGACGATGTGGTTGTACGCGCCGGACACCGTCGTGCCCGACTTGTTCACCTTGTTCGTCGTGACGACGCCCATGTACGAGGGGACACCGCTCGTCGGCGGCGGACTGTTGCCGCCCGTCGTCGTCCACGGGCTCGTGCAGATGTTCGCCGGCGTCGTGGTCGGCAGTGTGACCGTGCCGAGGAAGCCCTTGAACGCCGGGGGCGCGCTGCCGCCGCTGAGGACGTTCAGCTGCCACCACGAATTCCCCCACCACGTCACCGTCGGCGACGGGTAGGGCGGCGCCGCCGTCACGTTGCCGAGGTCGAAAGCACCCCGGCTCGGGAAGGCGAACACGATCGCCGTGGTGCTGTCGCTCGCGGCCTGGTAGTACGCGTCACCGGCGAACGAGGCCCCGACCGTCTCCGGGCCGAGCGGCACGGTGACGGACGGGATCGTGCAGGTGACGTTGCCGACCGAGTCCGTCGTGCCGGAGCAGTGCTGGGTCCCGATCGAGAGCGCCACGCTCTCGGCCGGGTTCGGTCCGGGCGACGTGTCGTCGCCGTCGTTGTCGTTCGGCCCGTCCTCGACGAGGGTCGCGGTGAGCGTCGCGCCGCTTGCCCCGGCGAGGATGAACGTCGGGCCGGTGTACGTCATCGTCGTCTCCTCCGGTGTGATGGAGAACGACTGTGTGTCGCTGCTCGACAGGTAGTCGACATCACCGGCGAACGACGCCACCATGTTCTGCGTCCCGGTCTGGGTCGGCGTGATCGAGCACGACGCCACGCCGGAGCCGTCTGTCGTCGCGCTGCACGTGTCGGCGATGCCGAGCGTGAACGTCACCGTCTTCCCCGGGATCGGCGCCCCGCCGTCGGGATCGGTGAGCGTCGCGGTCGCCGTGACTGCGTCGTGGTAGTGCGACGTCAGCGGGCCGGTGTACGAGACCTGGCTCTCCTCCTGGTTCAGCGTGAACGGCGTCGACGATGTCGACGAGTTGTACGTCGAGTCGCCGGCGAAGCTCACGTCGACGGAGTACGAGCCGGGATCGTCGAGCGGCGTCATATTGCAGCTTGCCACTCCGCTGCCGTCCGTCGTGCCCGAGCAGCTCTCGCCGCCGAGCGTGAAGTCGAGCGTCTGGCCGGACAGCGGGTCGCCGCGGCTGGACGAGCCCGGGGCGCTGTCGTCGTTCAGCGTGGCCGAGAGCGTGATCTGGTCGTTGTACTCGCCGCTCGTCGGACCGGTGAACGTGATCTTCGTCGGGATGTGGAGCACCGTGTACGACACCGTGTCCGAGTTCGCGACGTAGGCGGCGTCGCCGGCGAACGCGGCGATTGCGCTGTAGTGGCCCGGTGCGGTACTCACCGTGACCCCGCACGACACGTTGCCGCTCGAGTCGGTGACGGCCGAGCAGGTGTCACCCCCGGCGGTGAGGAAGACGGTTCGCCCGACGACCGGCGTCGAGGCCCCGTGGTCGAGCAGCGTCGCCGAGAGCGTGATCGAATCGCCGTTGCTCGCAGTGGTTGGACCGGTGTACGTGATGTCGACCGGGTTGTTGAACAGCTTGTCGAAGTCGGCCGAGCCCCAGCCGGTGTCCTCATCCCAGCCGGTGCCGGCGGCGAAGCCGTTGTTGCCGGTCGTGATGTCGTGGAAGTCTCGGGCGTAGGTCGTGGGATCGTTCGCGAGCCCGTAGATCATCGGCGCGTCGAAGCCGACGCCGGGCCGTCCGGTGTTCGCGTTGTGCTTGTTGTAGATGACGGTCGCGGCCGCCCAGATCGGCGTGGCGAGGCTCGTTCCGCCGATGCAGCACCGCTCGGAGCCGTCGTACCAGAGGAACGTACCGATGTCCATGTTCGCGGCGACGTCGGGCTCGGCGCGGCCGGTGCAGCTGCTCGACAGGTAGACGAGCTCGCCGCTGATCCCGACCTGCCATGACGGCCGTGCCTCGCCGTTGTCGCAGCCTCCGCCCGAGCCGCTCGAGCCGGTCTCCGACGACCAGTTGCCCGAGCCGTCGATGTTCAGCTGGGTCCCGCCGACTGCGACGACATACGGGCTGTCTGCCGGACGAGAGCGCCCGACCGACGCGCCGTTGTCGCCGGTCGCGAAGTAGAAGGTCTGCCCCGTCGCCGCCCCCGCCTGGAGGATCGAGTCCATGTTCGAGTCGGTGCTGCAGCCGTCGCAGCCCCAGCTGTTGGAGATGACCTTGATCCCCGACGACTCGGCCGCCTGGAGCGTGTCCTCGAGCGTCCCGTCGGAGTTGTCGCTCCCGAGCCAGTAGTCCATGTGAAGCCCGTCTGCCATTCCGTGTGCGATCTGCGTGTCGAGAGCTACCTCCGCGTCCCCGCTCGTGTCGCTGCTCGACCCATCGACGTTGATGAAGTTGAGGTGGTTGTCGCCGGCGTTGTTGTCAACGATGATCTTCGTCGTGCCCGTCGCGCTGGCGTAGTTGTCGTAGTCGGCCTGGGGGAGGTGCGCGCCCCACAGCGTCAGGCCGAGCGTTTGTCCGCTGCCGTTGCCGACGACGTCGTACGCCTGGGTGAAGTTGCTCCCGTCGTAGCCGCACTTGTTCGGCGGGTTCACCTCGCAGGTGTCCGTGTGGAAGACCTTGTAGACGTTGAAGTTCGACAGGCCGCTGATCCAGTGCACATCGAGACCGGCGGGAACGGTCGGGTCGCGGTCGTTCGCGTGGAACGACCTGCCGTTCTGGCTGTAGTCGTTGATCGTCACCCCGAAGGCGCTCTCGAGCGTCTTCACCGAGCCGGTTGCGTGGACGACCAGGTGCGTCGCCGAGGCGCTGAGGACGGTGAGCCCCTGGCCGCGGAGCCAGGACTCGACCGCCGCAACGTCGGCGTCGGTCGGCGCGTACCGCGCCAGGTATTGCGCCTGCGTCAGGTAGTGCCCGTAGTTCGGGCTGCCGGGCGTGCTTGCCGCGCGTATGAGCGCGTCGAGCCCGGCCGAGTCGCGGACGCCGAGACCGACGTTGAGGCGAAAGACGGCGTTCGGGTTGTGCCGGCCGTGCAGGTGCGCCTTTCCGCGCGCGACAGCGCCGGGCGTGTCGCCCGCGACCGGCTTCTGCCTTGCTCCTGCCTGCCGGGCGACGCCGGCATGCGCGACCGCGAGCCCGAAAACGGCTGCCGCGGCAACGACGAGGAGGACGAGCCTCCCGCGCCACTGTTTCCCCTTCATGTTCGTGCCTCCTCCCGACGCGGCTCGCAGCCGGCCCTAGGGCCCGCGTCGCAGTCGAGAGATGTCCGAGTTCTGACCCTAGGGGGCCTCCGGGGTGTGTCAAGAGGTACGGGGGAACCCGGGCACCACGGCGGCGACCCGTCGCCAGCGGTCGATCTCGCAGCTCCCCCGGACCCGGAGCAGCGCGTGGACTCGCCTGCCGCGGAGGACTCCCGTGACGACGGCCTGTTGCGGGCCGATCGCGATGTCGGAGCAGATCGTCCCGGGCGGCGTGGGCGCGAATGGGTGGGCGAGAGAGGCGAGCACCCGGCACGCCCTTGCCGGGTTGGGTACCGACCCTGCGGGAGGGCCGCACCTCAATCTGTAGCGCTGGACCGCTCCACCGGGGCCTTGCGCATGGACGGCGATTCGGAGCCGGGTGGAGCTCCCTGGCGACCGCGAAGCCCCGCAGGCCGCCACGAGCACCGCCGACGTAACGAGGATCGCAAAGCGCGCCACTGCGCCGGAGAGGCTAGTCGGGAGCGCGTTGCGGGTGCCGCTAGACTCCGCCGCCGTGGCCGAGACGGTCGACACGAACAGCTTCAAGAACGGGATGCACATCGAGCTCGACGGCAAGGTGTGGCGGATCGTCGAGTTCCAGCACGTCAAGCCCGGCAAGGGCGGCGCGTTCGTCCGCACGAAGCTGAAGAGCCTGGAGGCGGGCGCGGTCGTCGACCGCACGTTCCGCGCCGGCGAGAAGTTCGCCCGCGTGCACACAGAGACGAAGAACGTCCAGTTCCTCTATGACGACGGCTCCGACGTGCACTTCATGGACGCGGAGTCGTACGAGCAGTTCGCGCTGCCGCGCGCCGAGCTCACCGACGAGCTGCCGTACATGCAGCCGAACGCGTCGGTGCAGGTCCTGAGCGTGAACGGGAAGCCGTCGAGCCTGCAACTTCCGGCGTCCGTCGAGCTCGAGGTCGTGGAGACGGAGCCGGGCGTGAAGGGCGACACCGTCTCGAACGTCACGAAGCCGGCGAGGCTCGAGACAGGCGCGGTCGTGAACGTGCCGCTCTTCGTCAACGTCGGCGACCGCCTCAAGGTCGATCCCCGCGAGGGGCGCTACATCTCCCGCGCCTGATCCGGGCGAAGAGCTGCGCTCTTCGTCCGGGGACAATGGAACTCCGCCAACGGGAGAGCGTGGTCTCCCGTCGGCTCCGTGCTGAGAGCACATTAAGGACTGACGCGAGGTTCAGGCCGCGCTTCCGTCGCGAGCGGACGGGCCTGCGGCGCGTCCGCTCGCTACTCCGGCGGCGTCGTAACGCACCGTTACGCTGCCGCCTCTGCCGTGGTGAAGCTTCGGAGCCGATCGATCTTCGTAGGCGCTACGTGTCGCGGGCCTGATGCTCCGGCGTCAGCACCGCGGCAACGATGACCAGCAGGGCCGCGGGAAGCGCGAGGAATCCGGCTGAGAAGGTGAACACGGCGGCGGCGGCAAGGAGCCCGGCCGCGACGTGGCCGACCGTTCTCCCACGACGGCTTCCGGTCGCGCAACTTGCGTGGAGACCGACCCATGCGACGACGCTGAGCACGAGAAACAGCACGAAAGGCACGACGACCCGGAGCCCGTTCACCCCGACGAGGGTGTTTGTCGCATGCATCGTCCCGCCGCTTGGCGACGACGCCTCGCCGCTGTAAGCGGGAAAGAAGAACGCGCCGGGAATGAGCGCGGCCGTCCAGAGAATGCCAACGCTCGCGAGGCCGAACGCCCACCATCCCTTCGCCGAACGCATTGCCGCGCTGAGTCTACGCGCCCTCATAGCAGCACGAGGCGCGCGCAGAGACGCGAGGTAGGCTCCGCGCGTGCCGTCGCTCGCCGACACGACGATCCGCCTGCTCGGTCAGGAACCGCTCGCAGGCCGGGTGCCGGCTGCCGAGCAGCTCCGGCTCGCCGAGATCCTCGACAAGGCCGGCTTCGCGTACCTCGAGGTCTCGGGCGGCGGCTGCTTCGACGCGGCCGTCAAGCGCGGCGTCGAGAGCCCCTGGGAGCGGATCCGCGCGCTGAAGGCACGCGTCAAGACGCCGCTCGGGCTTGCCTTGCGCGGCCGCTTCCTCGTCGGCACGCGGCCGGTCGACGCCGACTTCTCCCGCCGCTTCGTCGCCTCGGCCGCCGCCAACGGCATCGACGTCTTCCGGCTCCACGACCCGCTCAACGACGTCTCGAACCTGCGTGAGGCCGCCGAGGCGATCGTCGCCGCGGAACGGGACTTCGAGGCCGGCCTCGTCTACAGCCCGGGCCGCACCGGAGAGATCGAGACGCTCATCGAGCGGGCGCGGATGCTGCCCGAGCTCGGCGCTGTGCGCGTTCTTCTCCATGATCCGACCGGCTCGCTGCAGCCACACACGGCGGAGGAGCTCGTGCCCGCGCTTGCCGACGCGAGCGGCTTGCCCGTCGGGATCTACGCCCAGGGAGCCGGCGGCAGCGCACTCGCAGCTTCGCTCGCCGCGGCCCGCGCGGGCGCCCAGCTCCTCGCGTGCGCGATCTACCCACTCGCTCTGACCCTCCACCGCGTCTCCGGCGAGTCGCTCGCGGAAGCGCTCAGCGGCGCCGGGCTCGACCCCGGTGTCGATGTCGACGCGCTCTGGGAGGCGACCGATCTCGTGGACGAGCACATCGGGGACGAGCTCGTGACCCCGCTCGTGCCGCGCATCGCGGTGCTCGCGGCACGCCACGACCTGCCGGCGAGCGTCGTCGGCGGGATCGACCACGCGCTCCGGTCGGAAGGCGCGGGCGACCGTCTCGACGAGGTGCTCGAGGAGCTCGACAGGATCCGCGCAGAGACGGGCTGGCCGCCGCTCGCGTCGCCGATCGGCCAGGTGCTCGCCTCGCAGGCCCTGCTCAACGTCCTGTCCGCGAGCCGCTACCTCACCCTGGTGGACGAGATGCGCGGCCTCGTCGCCGGCGCGTTCGGCACGCCGCCGGCGCCCGTCGATCCCGCGCTCGTGCGCGTCGTCCAGCTAACGGCCGACCCCGAGAGCGAGGAGGACGTCACGCTGCCGCTCGACGAGGTGCGCGAGCGAGCCGGCGGCGTCGCGGCCAGCGAGGAGGAGCTGCTCCTGCTCGGGCTCTTCGGCGAGGACGCCGAGCGGCTGCTGCGGGGGATCCGGAGCCGCGGGAAGCGAGACGCCGAGCTCGCGGGCGTGGGGGAGAACCGCACTCAGCGCATCGAGGAGATCGTGCGGATCGTCCAGGAGTCCGGCATCGGCGAGGTGACGATCGAGGAGGACGACATGCGGGTCTCGGTCCGCTCGACGCCCGATCTCCCTGCCGGCGGGGGCACGCCCGGCGAGGCCTTCCTCGCGGTCCCCGAGCCCGAGCTCTCCGCCGCGCGCGCGGTCAGCGGCGCGCTCATACGCGTCGAGTCGCCGATGGTCGGCACCTTCTACCGCGCCGCGCAGCCCGGAGCGCCGCCGTTCGTCGAGGTCGGCGACGTGGTTGCGCCGGGGCAGACCCTCTGCCTCCTCGAGGCCATGAAGCTCATGAACGAGGTGAAGGCCGAGGTCGAGGGAGTCGTGCGTGCGGTGCACGCCGAGAACGCCGAGCCCGTCGAGTTCGGGCAACTCCTGTTCGAGCTCGAGCCGCTCGTCGGCCGTCCGGCGCTGTGATGTGAGCTGGCGCCGGCTCGAGGCGGAGGCGCCGGAGCTCGCCGCACTCTGCCGGTCGCGACTCGAACAGCCGGGCGTGGCGCTGCTCGGGACGCTCCGGCGCGACGGTGCCCCTCGGATCGACCCGATCGAACCCCACTTTGCCGAGGACGAGCTCGTGCTCGGGGCGATGCGACGCACGGCGAAGGCGTACGCCCTGCGCCGCGATCCGCGCTGCGTGCTCCACAGCACCACCAGCGGCCCGGATACCGGCGAGACCGACGTGAAGCTGTACGGCCGGGTCGAGCCGTTCGGGGCGCGGGCCGGCTGGTGGGCGGAGCGTCCCGTCGAGGAGGTGGAGGTCTACGCCTTCCAGGTGGAGGAGGCGGTCGCGATCGAGTGGAACCTCGCCGCTTCGCGCATGGTCGTCCACCGCTGGACACCCTCCGGCGGAGAGACGGTCACGGAACGGACCTATCCGTAGACTCAGCCGCGTGTTCAACCGCGTTCTCGTAGCGAACCGGGGAGAGATCGCCGTCCGCGTGATCCGGGCCCTGCACGAGCTCGGCGTCGAGGCCGTCGCCGTCTATTCGACGGTCGACGAGGACGCGCTCCACGTGCGGCTCGCCGACCGCGCGGTCCGGATCGGCCCGCCGGCCGCAGCCGAGAGCTACCTCCGCATCCCGGCTCTCGTCGGGGCCGCCGAGACGACCGGATGTGCAGCCGTCCATCCCGGTTACGGCTTCCTCTCCGAGAACGTCGACTTCGTTCGCGCGTGCGAGGACAACGACCTCGTCTTCATCGGGCCTTCGGCGGAGGTAATGGAACGGATGGGAGACAAGGCACGCGCGAAGGCCGAGATGCGTGCGGCAGGCGTGCCGCTCGTTCCCGGGACCGAGGGCGTCGCCGGGCCGGAGGATGCGCTGGCGGCCGCCGAGGAGCTCGGCTTCCCGGTGCTGCTCAAGGCCGCGGCCGGCGGCGGCGGTAAGGGCATGCGGATCGTGGCCGAGCCCGGCGCTCTCCACGACGCCTACCAGCGCGCCGCGGCCGAGGCGCAGGCTGCCTTCGGGGACGGCTCCCTGTACGTCGAGAAGGTGATCACGCCTGCGCGCCATGTCGAGATCCAGGTGCTCTGCGACCACCACGGCCACTTCCTCACCTGCGGCGAGCGCGAGTGCTCGGTCCAGCGCCGGCACCAGAAGCTGATCGAGGAGTCGCCGTCGCCGGCGCTCGACGACGAGCTGCGGGAGGCGATGGAGGCGGCTGCCGAGCGCGCGTGCCGGCACATCGGCTACCGGAACGCCGGCACGTTCGAGTTCCTCGTCGGGCCGGACGGCTCGTTCTCCTTCATCGAGCTGAATGCGCGCCTTCAGGTCGAGCACCCGGTCACCGAGTCCATCATCGGGATCGACATCGTCCGCGAGCAGGTGCGGATAGCCGCCGGCGACGCCCTCGCGCACGGCGGCCGCGCCGGCCCGCGCCGCGGCCACGCGATCGAGCTGCGGATCAACGCCGAGGATCCGGCACGCGGGTTCGCCCCGGCGCCCGGGCGGATCGAGCGCTTCCGGCCGCCGCTCGGGCCCGGCGTCCGCGTCGACACCTTCGTCGAGGACGGGACCGTGATCTCGCCGCACTACGACTCGCTGATCGCGAAGATCGTGGTCGTCGACGGCAATCGCCGCCTCGCAATCACGCGAGCACGCCGCGCTCTGGGCGAGCTCGTGGTCGAGGGGGTTCCCACGACGCGCGACGTCCTGCTGGACATCCTCTCGAGCGACGAGTTCCGCTCGGGTGACTACTCGACGGCCTTCCTCGAGGAGGCTGGCGCGCGGCTGCCCGCTCTGGCCGGCTCTTGAGCCGGGTGCTTGTCGAGGAGTCGGGCGGCTCGGTGCGCGTCAGCGAGGCTGCGCTGAGCGAGATCGTGCGCAGGGCGGTCGCGTCTGTCGACGGCGTCCGGCTGCGGAAGGGTCGCCGGCGCCTGGGCGTCGAGCTCGGGGACGGACGCGCCCGCGCCGAGCTGCAGCTCGTCGTCGCTTACGGCCACGTCCTCCCCGAGATCTCTTCTGCGGTGCAGGAGCGGGTCGCCGACGCACTCGCGCGGATGTGCGACGTCGAGGTCGAGGCGGTGCACGTCACGGTGGAGGAGCTCGTCCGGCCGTGAGCGTCGCTCGCCTTCGGCTCGCTCCCGTGGGGGAAACCATGTTTCCCCCACGTTGCCCCCTTCTTTCACTTCGTGTGGGGGAACCTCCCGGTTCCCCCACACCCCCTCCACACGGTCATTGGGCAGAGGCTGCCCAATGAGCACGATCAGCCGCCGCGAGGCCCGCCGCGCCGCCGTCTTCATGCTCTTCCAGTGGGACGTCACGGGACGGCCGCTCGGCTCGCTCTACGAGGGCGAGATCGACACCTACACGCGGGAGCTCGCCGACGCGGTGGCTGACCACGCGGCCGTGCTCGACGCGCGGATCACGTCCGCTTCCGACGACTGGACTGCGGATCGCCTCGGCGCGGTCGAGCGCAACGTCCTCCGCGTCGCGCTGGAGGAGCTCGATGAGGGGCAGGTACCGGTCGAGGTCGTCCTCGACGAGGCGGTGACGCTCGCGAAGCGGTATGCATCCGAGGATGCTGCGAGGCTGGTGAACGGGATCCTGGGCAAGCTCGTGCGGGAGGAACAATGAGCGTAGGCTCGACGGAGCTCATCAAGAGCGAGAGTGCCGGCTTTGCCGGCGCCGGGAGCGGAAAGACCAGTGAGTACTGACGAGTCGTTGACGCGGGCGGAAGAGCTGCTGGCGCGGGTGGAGGCTGCGCGCGCCGAGCTCGAGCAGCTTTCCGCGGGAGAGGGTGGCTCGCCCGAGCGGGCGATCGAGCTGCTCGGCGAGCTGTCGGAGCTCGCGAAGGCGGTCGAGGAGGAACTGACGCGGGCGCAACGGGCGGCCGAGCTGGAAGCGACGCCCGGCGGGGAACACCGGCCCGCCCACGGCGGGCCTGGCGAGGCCGATGCACAGTCCTGACGAGCTCAAGACGCTTGTCGACGAAGCGCTCGAGCGGCTCGAGCTCTGGCCGGAGCTGCACGGCCAGGCGAACTCCGTGCGGTATGCACTGGAGGTCGGCGGCAAACGCGTCCGCCCGGTGATCGCGCTCGCGGTCGGTGAGGCGGTCGGCGCGCCGGTCGAGCGGGTGATGCCGGCGGCGCTCGCGATCGAGCTCGTCCACACGTTCTCGCTCGTCCACGACGACCTGCCGGCGATGGACGACGACGAGGAACGGCGCGGGCATCCGTCCACCTGGAAGAAGTTCGGTGAAGGCGTCGGCGTCCTCGCGGGCGACGCGCTGCTGGCGGAAGCCGTGCGGCTCGCCGCGCGGTACGAGTCGTCGGCGGTCGCGCGCGAGCTCGCCGAAGCTGCGCTCGGGATGATCGGCGGCCAGTACCTCGACACGATGGTCGACGGCTACGACCTCGCTGCGGTGCACCGGCTCAAGACGGGGCGGCTCTTCCACGCCTCGGTGACGATGACGCTCTGGGCGGCTGAGCTGCCGGAGGAGGAGCAGGCACCCTGGCGCGCGTTCGCGGAGGAACTCGGGCTCCTGTTCCAGATCGTCGATGACATCCTCGACGCGGACGGCTATGTGCGCGAGCACGGCACCGACGCCGCAAGGCGCTATGCCGACGAAGCCGCCGAGCGGGCACGCGGGCGGCTCGCCGAGATCGACGCGGACACGTCCGTTCTGCGCGACATCGTCGACGGCCTCGCCGTCCGTACCGCGTGACCGGCTGGCACCTCGACGAGCGCACTCACGCAGGGCCCGAACATCTCGATCCCGAGTACGTGACCGGATATGACCCGAAGACCCAGCTCGATCTCGAAGCCGCGCTCGAGCTGCTGCGGCGGCACGGGCTCGGCGAAGAGGCGACGCTGGTCGACCTCGGCTGCGGCACTGGCCTGCTCGCCGTTGGCGCAGCGTCCGAAGCCCGGCGCGTCGTCGGAGTAGACCCCTCGCCGGCCATGCTGGCGGTCGCCCGCGGCCGGAGCGACGCGGTGGAGTGGGTCGAGGCCGGCTTTCTCACATACGAGCACGAAGGCGACGCGCCGCAACTCGTCCACTCGCGCCACGCGCTGCACCACCTCCCGGACTTCTGGAAGGGCGTCGCCCTGGTCCGCATCCACGATCTGCTCGCGCCGGGCGGCGTGCTCGTCCTCCGCGACCTCGTCTACGACTTCGAGCCCTCCGAAGCCGATCGCAAGATCGAGGAGTGGCTCGCCGGTGCGGCGCCGACTCCTGCGGAGGGGTGGACACGCGACGAACTCGGACAGCATGTCCGCGGCGAGCACTCGACGTTCGTCTGGCTGCACGAGGCCCTGCTCGAGCACGCCGGCCTCGAGATCGTCGAGCGCGACGTCCGCGACGGGATCTACGCGACCTACGTCTGCCGGCGGCCGTGATCACGTACGACGAGCTCCTCGAGGTCGCGCGCTCCCGCGAAGAGATTCTCGGGCTGTACGTGTTCGGCTCCAGGGGCCGGGACTTCATGGTCGACGAGCGCTCGGACTGGGACGTCTGCGTCGTCCTCGCCGGTCGCGAGGCCCGCGCTGAGTTCGTTCGCGAGTTCCCCTACGCCCACGGGGCGCGGGTCGAGATCACGAGCGCCACGCTCGACGAGCTACGCAACTCGTCGTCCGAGCACAGCCGCTACGCGGCGGCTCACGCGAAGGTCGCCCTCGACAAGACGGGCGGCGAGCTGACCCGCGTGGTGGCCGAGCAGGAGTCGCTGCCGGCCGGCAGCAGGGACGCGATCGTCCGCGAGGCTCTCGACGACTACGTCAACCAGACGTACCGCTCGCTGCGCCATGGAACAAGACTCGACGTGGTCGAGGCCCTACCGCATGCCCTGCGCACGATCTTCGCGCTGGAGAACCGCGTCCGTCCGTACAACAAGTACCTCGAGTGGGAGCTCCGCCACCATCCGCTCGAAGACTGGACAGCGGAGGAGGTTCTTCCCCTGCTGGATCGAGTGCTCGCGGGCGAGCCGGAGGCTCAGCGCGAACTGTTCAATCGCATCGAACCGCTCGCACGCCGAGCCGGCTACGGCGACGTCCTCGACGGGTGGGAGCCGGACGTCGATTGGCTCCGTGGCGAGGGCGAGTACCGGGCGTGAAGAAGCGTCTCGACGTCCTCCTCGTGGAGCGCGGGCTCGCCGAATCGCGCGCCCAGGCTCAGGCGCTCGTGCTCGCGGGTCTCGTCCACGGCTACGACAAACCCGGCCAGCAGTTGGAGGAGGACACGGAGCTCGCGGTCGACCGTCCGCCGCCGTACGTCTCACGCGGCGGCGAGAAGCTTGCGCACGGACTCGACGGGCTCGGCGTCGATCCCGCCGGCCTCGACTGCGCCGACGTGGGAGCGTCGACAGGCGGCTTCACGGACGTCCTCCTCCAGCGTGGCGCGACGCGCGTGATCGCGCTCGACGTCGGTTACGGCCAGCTGCACCCGCGGCTGCGCGCGGACCCGCGCGTGACGGTGCTAGAGCGGACGAACGCGCGCACGCTCACCGACCTGCCGTTTCCGCCGCAGCTCGCGGTCTGCGACGTCTCCTTCATCTCGGTGCGCCTCGCGCTCCCACCGGTGTTACGGCTCTGCGCGCCCGGGTGGCAGGCGGTCGTCCTGGTGAAGCCGCAGTTCGAGGCCGGCCGGGCTGACGTAGGAAAAGGCGGCGTCGTGCGCGACGACGAGGTGCGGCGACGCGTAGTGCACGAGGTCGCCGAGTCGGCGCTGTCGTGGCGAGCAAGCGTGCGCGGCGTCGTAGACTCGGGGTTCCCGGGGCCGAAGGGGAACCGGGAGATCTTTCTCCACCTCGTGCACTCCGAGCAGCCGAAAGTTCCCGATGACCTCGACGAACGGATCGAACGAGCACTCGCCGGTTGAGACGGCCGCGGTCGTCGCGCACGGCCGTGTCGACGTCCGCGAGGCCGTGGAGCGCGTGGAGGCCGTGGCGTCCGCCGTGGGCGTCCAGCTCGTGGAGGAGCCTGGGCGCGCGCAGCTCGCGGTCGCCGTCGGCGGCGACGGGACAATCCTCCGCACGCTGGCGCGGCTCCTCGGCACGGGCGTCCCGGTAATCGGCATCAACTTCGGCCGGGTCGGCTTCCTGGCCTCGATCGCGCCGGACCGGATCGAAGACGATCTCGCACGCATCTTCCGGGGCGAGTACCGGACGATCGAGCAGCCGACCCTGGAGGCGCAGCTCGACGGCGAGAGGTTGGTCGCGGTGAACGACGTCGTCGCGACGAGCTCGACGCTCGGCCGGATGATCGAGCTCGGTTGGTCGATCGCGGGCGAAGACCTCGGCGTCGTCTCCTGCGACGGGATGATCTGCTCGACGCCGTCGGGCTCGACCGCGTACAACCTCTCGAACGGCGGCCCAGTCCTCGTCCGGGGCCTCGACGCGATGGCGATCACGTTCATCGCCCCGCATTCGCTCGACGCTCGGCCGCTCGTGGTGCCACGTGGCGCCGAGCTGACGGTACGAAACGCGACGCCGGATGTTGGCGCCGCAGTCCTCGCCGACGGGCACAGGAGCGGCGATCTCGAGCCCGAGCGAACGCTGTCGATCCGGCTCGGCGAGCAGCGGAGCCTGCTCGCGACGCTCCCTGAGACGACGTTCTTCGGCCGCTATCGCGAGACGTTCACCTCGTAGGGTGGAGAAGACGTGGGACGGGCTGCCGGTCACCAGGGAGCGGCCCTACGCATCGTGCGTCGTCGTCTGGCGTGACGGCGACACCGGACGCGAGTTCCTGATCCTCCACCGCGCGCACTTCGGACACGACTTCGCCGGCGACTGGGCCTGGACTCCACCGGCAGGCGCGCGACAGCCGGGCGAGGAACCGGCTACGGCAGCCGCGCGAGAGCTGCGCGAGGAGACGGGCCTGGAGCTGCCGCTTGCGCGGATCGAGTCTCCGAATCCGGACGTCGCTCACTACCTCGCCGAGACTTCTAGCCATACCGAGGTGGTGCTCGACGCAGAACACGACGCCTACCGCTGGCTGCCGTTGGAGGCAGCAGCCGAGCTCTGCCTGCCGGCGATCGTGGCGGACGGGCTCCGAGCGGCAGCGGCTTCGCTGGCCTGACCGAAACCGCCAATGGGCGGCGTCGGGCCGCGGGTCTACGATCGGCTCCATGCTCCGCCGGCTCCGTATCGAGAACCTCGTCCTCATCCGCGAGGCCGAGCTCGAGCTCGCGCCCGGGCTGAACGCGATCACGGGGGAGACGGGCGCCGGGAAGACGATCCTCGCCCAGGCGCTCGGCCTCCTGCTCGGCGCGAAAGGGGACGACTCGTACGTCGGTGCCGCCGGCGAGGAGGCGTACGTCGAGGCGGAGCTCGACCTCGCGGCCGAACTCGAGGAGCTCGTGGAGCTGCGGCCGGAGGACGAGGACGCGCTCGTCGTCTCACGTCGCGTGTTCGCCGACGGCCGGACCCGCGCCTACGCGTGGGGACGCGCGGCTGCGCGGGAGGATGTCGCGGCCGCCGTCGAGCGCTGCGTCGCGATGTCGGGCCAGTTCGAACAGCGCCGGCTGGCGCGGCCCTCCTATCAGCTCGAAGTGCTCGACCGTTTCTGCGGCGACGACCAGCTCGCCCGCCGCACTGCGGCGCGGACGACGTGGCGCCGGCTCCAGGACGCTCGCCGCCGGCACGACGAGCTGACCGCGAATGCGGCGCTCGCAGAAGCCCGGCTCGCGGAGCTGCGCGCGCTCGTCGAGGACACCGACGGCATGGAGTCCGGGGAGGAGGAGCAGCTGCGGGCCGAGCGCGAGCGGCACCGGCACGTCGCCGAGCTCGCTTCCGGCGCTGCCGAGGCCGCAGCAGCCCTCGCACCCGAAGAGGGCGAAGGAGCCACCGGCCTCGTCGCGTTGGCGGAACGCTCGGTCGCGCCGCTCGAACGGCTCGCGCCCGAGCTGCAGCGCGCGGGCGACGAGCTGCGCGACGTCGAGCTTCGCCTGCGCGAGACCGCGTCCGATCTCCATGCCTTCCTCGCCACCCTCGAGGCCGAGCCAGGCCGTCTCGAGCAGCTCGAGGCCGAGCTCGACCGGATCGCCGAGGCGAAGCGCCGCTTCCGCTGCGCGGCGTACGAGGAGCTGCTTGCGCGGCGCGACGAGGCTCGGACCGAGCTCGCGGCGCTCGAGGACGGCTCGGATCCGGCCGAAGTCGCAGGGCGCGAACTGGCAGAGGCCGAGGCGTCTGTCCACGCGCTCGCGCTCGAGCTCAGGGCCGAGCGCAACGCCGCGGCTTCGGCCTTCGCCGACGCTGTAGCCGCCGAGCTGCACGGAGTCGGCATGGGCGAGGGGGAGTTCGTCTGTGAGCTGCGGGAGCGGGACGAGCCGGGATCGACCGGCGCAGACGATGCCGTCTTCCTCATCCGCCCGAACGCAGGTCTCCCGTTCGCACCGGTCGCCGAGACGGCGTCGGGCGGCGAGCTCTCGCGGATCGCACTTGCCATCGCGGCCGTGGCCGGCGGCGACACGCTGGTCTTCGACGAGATCGACGCCGGAATCGGCGGCGAGACCGCGCACGCCGTCGGCGGATTGCTCCGGCGGCTCGCGGAGCAAGCTCAGGTTGTGACGATCACGCACCTCCCGCAGATCGCCGCGCTCGCCGATCGCCATTTCCGGGTCGAGAAGACGCCGGGCGACCCGACCCACACGCGAATCGAACAGCTCGGCGACGACGAACGGAAGGCGGAGCTCGAGCGGATGCTGGGCGGAGAGGAGTTCCTTGCCGCGGTACGAGGCTAGGCGCACGCTGCCGGCGCCCGTCGAGGACGTCTGGGCGGTGCTCGCCGACCCGGGGCGCTGGCCCGAGTGGTGGCCCGGTCTCGTCGGGGCCGCGCCGACCGTGCGGCGTGCGCTCGCTCCCGGCGCGCATTGGCAGCTCGAGGGCACGGAGCGGCCGAGCTTCCGACGCCGCCCGCAGCTGGGCGGATCGCTCCTCTTCCTCGAGGTCGTGCCGCTGCAGCACATCGCCTTCCAGCTGACCGGTGAGCATGCGGAGGTCGAGCTCGATCTCGCACGCGTGGAGGACAACGAGACGCAGGCGACGCTCGCGGTCGAGAGCCCGCGGTTCGGCGGGATCGGGCGGAGCGTCCCCTCGGAGGCACTCGCCGGGCTCGCCGCGCTCGTCCGTCAACCGGCGGAATAGGAGGGCTTGGCGAGACAGTGGCTGTGCCGCAGGGACGCGCTGAGCGCCGCGACTTCCTCGCTTCGCTCGTCGGCCGGCTTCACCGGCTGCCGCGTCCTCGGTCGCGCCGATAGGACACCGCTATCGGCGCTCCCTGCGTCCTTGCCTCGCGACGCCCATCGCACCCCTGCGACGAGCACCGCCCCACCAAGCCCTCCTGGGCGCCGACCGCAGCGGGTGCTACCCTGAAATCCCGTGAGCGCACGGGCCCCGAAGTACGTCTTTGTGACAGGGGGCGTCGTCTCGGCTCTGGGGAAGGGAATCGTCGCCGCTTCGCTCGGCCGCCTGCTCAAGGCGCGTGGGCTGCGCGTCCAGCTCCAGAAGTTCGATCCGTACCTCAACGTCGACCCGGGCACGATGAGCCCGTTCCAGCACGGCGAGGTGTTCGTGACCGAGGACGGAGCCGAGACCGACCTCGACATCGGGCACTACGAGCGTTTCGTCGACGAGAACTTCCTCCGCAGCGCGAGCCACAGCGCCGGCGCGATCTGGGACACCGTCCTGCGCAAGGAGCGCAAGGGCGACTTCCTCGGCGCGACGGTGCAGGTGATCCCGCACATCACGAACGAGATCAAGGCACGCATCCGCCGTGGGGCCGAGGCGAGCCCGGCCGACGTCGTCATCTCCGAGATCGGCGGCACCGTCGGCGACATCGAGTCGTTGCCGTTCCTCGAGGCGATTCGCCAGTTCCGGCGGGAGGTCGGCCCCGAGAACGTCGTCTACGTCCACGTCACGCTCGTCCCGTTCATCGAGGCTGCCGGTGAGCTCAAGACGAAGCCGACGCAGCACTCCGTGAACGAGCTGCGCCGGATCGGCATCCATCCCGACGTCGTCGTCTGCCGCTCGCACGAGGAGCTCTCGCGCGAGATCCGGGACAAGATTGCGCTCTTCGCGGACGTCGACCCGGGAGCCGTCGTGGCCAGCCCCGACGTTCCCGACGTCTACGAGGTGCCGCGCGTCCTCCACCACGAAGGGCTCGACCGGCTCGTGGGCGAGCGGCTCGGCCTCGAGCTCGGCGAACCGGACCTGTCCGACTGGGACGAGCTGCTCGAGCGGATGCACAACCGGCGCGACGTCGTGGAGATCGCGCTCGTGGGCAAGTACGTGAAGCTCCGGGACGCCTACCTCTCCGTCCACGAGGCGCTCAAGCACGCTGGGCTGGAGCACGGCAGCGCGGTCCGTGTGCGCTGGGTCGACGCCGAGGACATGTCCTACGACGAGACGGCCGAGCTGCTCGAGAACGTCGACGGCGTGCTCGTGCCCGGCGGTTTCGGCTCCCGCGGCTGGGAGGGCAAGATCCTCGCCTGCCAGGTCGCGCGCGAGCGGCGCATCCCGTACCTCGGCATCTGCCTCGGCATGCACGTCGCCGTGTCGGAGTTCGCGCGCCACGTCGTCGGGCTCGAGGGCGCGAACTCGACCGAGATGGATCCCGAGACGCCGTTTCCGGTCATCGACCTCCTGCCGGAGCAGAAGGGGATCGAGGACCTGGGCGGCACCATGCGGCTCGGCGCGCAAGCGGTCGAGGTCGCAGAGGGCACGCGTGCCCGCGAGCTGTACGGCGACGACACGATCCACGAGCGCCATCGGCACCGCTACGAGGTCAACAACGCGTTCCGGGACCGGCTCGTCGAGGCCGGACTCGTTGTGAGCGGCACCTTCCAGGAGGGCCGGCTCGTCGAGATCGTCGAGCTCGCCGACCATCCCTGGTTCGTCGCGAGCCAGTTCCACCCGGAGTTCAAGTCCCGGCCGACGCGGGCGGCGCCACTCTTCCGCGGCTTCGTCGGCGCAGCGCTCGACCGTGCACGGACGCGGGCCGGCGAGCGCGTCGCGGTCTGACGCCTCGCCCGTAGGATCGGCTCGTGTCCGAGGCGGTCGACCTCCTCTCCGAGCTCAGTGTGATCCCGAGCCCACCTGGCGAGGAACGCGGCGTGGCGGACGTCGTTCTGAGCTACCTCCGTGGTCTGGGGCTCGAGCCGGACGAAGACGATTGCGGCCCGGAGATCGGCTCGACCGCAGGCAACGTCTGCGCGCGCGTCGAGCCGACCACGGACGGGACCTCGCTCTTTCTCTGCGCACACATGGACACGGTGCCGCCCGATGGGCCGCTCGAGCCGGTTGTCGAGGACGGCGTCGTCCGCAACGCCGGCGGCACGATCCTCGGCTGCGACAACAAGGCGGCGATCGCGGCGATGCTCGAGGGCGTGCGGCGCGTGCTCGCGGAGAACCTGCCGCACGCGGGGATCGAGCTCGTCTTCACGCCGATGGAGGAGGTCGGTCTGATCGGTGCGGGCGCGTTCGATCACGATCGGCTTCACGCGCAGGTGGGCTACGTCTACGACCAGGAGGGGGCGATGGGTGAGGTCGTCCTCGGTGCGCCCTGGTCGCGGGCGCTGGAGGTGCGCTTCCACGGGCGCTCCGCGCACGCCGGCATGGCGCCCGAGGAGGGGCGATCCGCGATCCAGGCGGCGGCCAAGGCGATCGCCGATCTGCGGCTGGGCCGCGTCGACGAGCTGACAACGGCGAACGTCGGCACCATCACAGGCGGCACCGCGGGCAACGTGGTGCCCGAGTGGTGCAGGTTCGACGCCGAGGCGCGCTCTCACGACGAGGCGCAGCTCGGGGAGGTGGTGCAAGAAATGCTCGACGCGTTCTCCTTCGCTGCGACCGAGACCGAGTGCGACGTCGAGACGACGATGCGCAAGAGCTACGACGGCTACCGGCTGAAGCCGGAAGAGCCGGCCGTCGCCCTCGCGGCGGCGGCGTTCTCTCGCTGCGGCTTCGAGCCGCGCTACGGCCTGTCGGGCGGCGGGGCAGACGCGAACGTCTTCAACGGGCGCGGCCGCCGGTGCGTGAACCTCTCGCACGGCGTGTTCGGCTTCCACACGCCGGAAGAGCACGTCTCGGTCGCGGATCTCGAAGCGATGGTGGACGTGACGGTCGCGCTCGTCGAGGCGGCGCGCGCATGAGCGTCGCTCGCCTTCGGCTCGCTCCCGTGGGGGAAACCATGTTTCCCCCACGTTGCCCCCTTCTTTCGCTTCGTGTGGGGGAACCTCCCGGTTCCCCCACACCCCCTCCACGCGCTCATTGGGCAGAGGTCGCCCAATGAGCCTCGAGCCCGATTCGGCGCGGCGCGTCTACGAGGGATCGCTGCTCGGCCTCACGGTCGAGCGGTGGGGCGAGAACGAGCGCGAGATCGTCGAGCACCCGGGTGCGGTCGCGATGGTGGCGGTCGACGGGGAGGGGTACGTGACGCTTGTCCGGCAGCTTCGCGAGCCGGCTCGCAGGCGCCTGCTCGAGCTTCCGGCGGGGACGGCCGAGGAGGGAGAGGAGCCGCTGGACACGGCGCGGCGTGAGCTGCAGGAGGAGTGCGGCTTGACGGGCGGCAGGTGGCGCGAGCTGGCGGCGTTCTGGACCGCGCCGGGCTTCTGTCGCGAGCGGATGCACGTTTTCGCAGCCGAGGGCGTCGCGCGCGGGGAGGCCTCACCGGCGGCCGACGAGGAGCTCGAGCTCGTCCGCTGGCCGGTCGGCGAGGTCGGGAAGCGGTTGCACGAGATCGAGGACGCGAAGACGCTCGTCGGCCTGTTGCTCTACCTCCGGTAGAGCGCCGTCGGTGCTTCGTCGCGCAGCGCGGGGGAGATAGGGTCTGCGGGCCTTGCGCATCGGCGTTCCCAAGGAGATCAAGACCGACGAGTACCGCGTTGCGCTCACCCCGGCGGGCGCGCGTGAGCTGATCCAGCGCGGTCACGAGGTTCTCGTCGAGACCACCGCGGGAGAGGGCAGCGCCTTCCCCGACGAGCAGTACGAGCGTGCGGGCGCCCGGATCGTCTCGGTGGACGAGACCTGGGGCCAGACCGACCTCCTGCTCAAGGTCAAGGAGCCGATCGAACCCGAGTATTCGCGTCTGCGCGAAGGGCTCGTGCTCTTCACCTACCTCCACATCGCCGCCGACGAGCGGCTCACCCGGGCGCTCGTGGACAGCGGGATCGCGGCCGTCGCCTATGAAACCGTCGAGACCGACGATCGCCGCTTGCCGCTCCTGGCCCCGATGAGCGAGATCGCCGGGAGGCTCGCGCCGCAGGCCGCCGCGCACTTCCTCGAGAAGCCGCTCGGCGGGCGCGGCGTGCTGCTCGCGGGGACGCCGGGAGTCCAGCCCGGCCATGTCGTCGTGCTCGGAGGCGGGATCGTGGGCTACAACGCCGCCATCATCGCCCTCGGTCTCGGTGCCCGCGTCACGGTGCTCGAGCGCTCGATCGACCGGATGCGGCACCTCGACGAGATCCTCTCGGGACGCGTCAGCCTGCTCATGTCGTCGAGCCTCGAGATCGAGCAGACGATCGCGCACGCCGACGTGGTCATCGGCGCCGTCCTCATCCCGGGCGCGCGTGCCCCGAAGCTCATCAGCCGCGCGATGCTCTCCGACATGCAGCCCGGCGCCGTCATCGTCGACGTCGCCATCGACCAGGGCGGCTGCATCGAGACCGCGCATCCAACGACGCACTCGGATCCCGTCTACCAAGTCGACGGGATCGTCCACTACTGCGTCGCGAACATGCCCGGCGGCGTCCCCGTCACCTCGACGAAGTCGCTCACGAACGCGACGCTGCCGTACGTCGAGGCGATTGCCGACCGCGGGCTCGCGGAGGCGGTCGCAGACGACCCGTCCCTTGGGCGGGGCGTGAACGTTCTCGACGGCAAGGTCACGTACGAGGCAGTCGCGCGGGCGCACGACCTCGACTACACGCCGCTCGCCGACGTGCTGCCGCTGGCGCCGGTCTAGCTCGGCGCCGAGCCGCCGGGCTTCTTCTGAGGCGGCGTCAACCTGACGACGAACCAGGTGATGAGGGCCGCGAAGCCCACGATGAGGACGACGTAGGCGACGAAAGCTAGAAGGCCGAGGACGGTTGCCATGGGCTCCCTAGAATAGCCCGGTGCCCAGGACGTGCGTCATCGTGCTCGATGCCGTCGGCGCCGGCGAGCTGCCGGACGCCGCACAGTACGGCGACGAGGGCTCGGACACACTCGGCAACGTCGCGCGAGCCGTCGGCGGCCTCGACCTGCCGAGCCTGGAGGCGCTCGGTCTCGGCAACGTGGAGCCCCTCGAGGGTTGCCCGCCTCAGCCGGGCGCGCCCGCGGTCGCGGGACGTCTCTTCGAGCGGTCGAAGGGGAAGGACACGACGACGGGGCATTGGGAGCTCATGGGTGTCGTGACGGCGCAGGCGTTTCCCACCTACCCGCACGGATTCCCCCACGACGTGATCGACCCGTTCATGCACCGCACCGGCCGCGGAGTGCTCGGGAACAAGGCGGCCTCCGGGACGGAGATCATCCAGGAGCTCGGGGAGGAGCATCAGCGGACCGGGAAGTGGATCGTCTACACGTCGGCGGACTCGGTCTTTCAGATCGCCGCCCACGAGGACACCGTGCCGCTCGAGGAGCTGTACGACGGCTGCCGGGCCGCACGCGAGATCCTCACGGGCAAGCACGCCGTCGGCCGCGTCATCGCGAGGCCGTTCACGGGCGACCCGGGCAACTACGTCCGCACGCCGAATCGGCACGACTTCTCGCTCGAGCCGCGCCGGCCGAACTATCTGACGTTGATGCGCGAGGCGGGGCAGAGGGTGTACGGCGTCGGCAAGATCGGCGACATCTTCGCGGGCTGCGACATCGACGAGTCGCTGCCGACGAAGTCGAACATCGAGGGGATCCAGCAGACCGAACGGCTCCTGCGCGAGATCGACGAGGGCTTCGTGTTCGTCAATCTCGTCGAGACGGACATGCTGTGGGGCCACCGGAACGACCCCGTCAACTTCCACCGCTGCCTGCAGGACTTCGACTACCGGCTCCCCGACCTGCTCGACGCGCTCCGGTCGGGCGACCTCCTCGTCATCACCTCCGATCACGGCTGCGACCCGACGACGCCGTCGACGGACCACTCGCGCGAGCACGCGCTCCTGCTCGCGTACGTCGAGGGACGAAACGCAGCAGGACAGATCCACGAAGGTGAGTTCGCGGACGTCGGCGCCACCGTGAACTCCTGGCTCGGCGGCAAGGCGCCGTCGCGCGGGATTCCCGGGCAACCCATCGTGACGCTGTAGGCCGCTCGGCGGCTCTCTGCCACACGAGTACGCTGGCCTCATGCCGGAGCTGCCGGAGGTCGAGAGCGTCCGCAGGCAGCTCGAACCCGTGCTGGTGGGCCGTCGCTTCGAGCGCGTGCGCATTGACGACCCGCGTCTCGTGCGTCCCTACGAACCGGACGAGGTGGCGGCCGAGCTGGAAGGGGAACGCGTCGCTACCGTGGAGCGGCGCGGCAAGTATCTGGTTGTGCGGTTCGAGAGCGGTCGGGTTCTCCTGATCCACCTCCGGATGACGGGAAGTCTCCTGTGCACTTCGAGCGAGTCGCTCCCGGACGACCCGCATCGGCGGGCTGTTGTCACGCTAGACGACGGCTCGGACGTTAGGTACCGAGACGTGCGACGCTTCGGCACCTGGCTCCTGCTCGAGCCCGGGGAGGCGGAGCCGTACCTCGCCGCGCGGGTGGGGGACGAGCCGCTCGACACACTCTTCACGTCCGCGCGGCTCGGCGAGCGCCTTGCGGGCCGCCGCACATCGCTGAAAGCGGCGCTCCTCGACCAGCGCACGCTGGCGGGATTGGGAAACATCTACGTCGACGAGGCGCTGTGGCGCGCTCGCCTCAATCCGCTTCGGCCCGCGGCCGGGCTCGACCGGAACGAACTGCGTCGGCTACACCGGGCCATCCGTGCGGCGCTCGAGCACGGCCTCGCCCGGCAGGGCTCGACGCTTCGCGACTACCGGCTGCCAGACGGCAGCGGAGGTTCGATGCAGGACGAGTTCCGCGTCTACGGGCGCCGCGACGAGCCGTGCGACCGTTGTGGGACGCCGATCGCTCGCACGAACGTCGCGGGCCGCACGACGTGGTTCTGTCCAACCTGCCAGGCGGCTCAGGCGGCAAGGAGCTCGTCGAGTCGGCCTTCCCGGTCGAGTCGCCAGAGCTCGGTGTAGCCGCCGATCGGCCGGCCGTCGACGAGGATCTGGGGCACCGTCCAGCCGCCGGCCGCCTCGAACACCGTTTGGCGGAAGGCAGGGTCGTCGTCCAGCGAGATCTCCTCGTACGGGATCCCGCGGGAGTCGAGGAGCGTCTTGGCACGCACGCAGTAGCCGCACCAGCGGGTCGTATAGATCTGGATCCTGGGCACTCGAACTTACAACGCATAAACCGCGTCACGTGTTCCTGCCGGTGCCGTCCCTAGACTGCAACGGGCATGGCCGGACGGGCGTACAGCACGGAAGCCGTCGTGCTCCGGTCGATGCGCCTTGGAGAAGCCGACCGCGTGCTTCACCTCTACACCGAGGCGCACGGCCGGGTCGGTGCGGTGGCGAAGGGTGTGCGGAAGACGATGTCGCGCTTCGGCGCGCGGCTCGAACCACTCTCGCACGTCGAGCTCGTCCTCCACCGCGGTCGCGGCGAGCTCGAGACGGTGACCGCGGCGCAGCTCGTCCGGTCGCACCGGGAGGCGCGCGAGGACTACTACCGCTTCTCGGTCGGGATGATCGGTGCCGAGGCGATGCTGCGTCTGTTCAGCGAGGAAGAGGCGAACGAGCGGGCGTTCATCGCGTTGACGCGCTTCGTGGACCTCCTGGACGGCACGCCGCACGTGGCCGAGCGTCCGACCCTCGACCCGCTCGGTCTCGCGTTCCAGCTCAAGCTCCTCTGGCTGGCGGGCTACCTGCCGCACGTGACCGCCTGCGCCGAGTGCGGCGCGGGGGGGCAACCGCTCGTCGGCTATTCCCCGCGCGCGGGTGGCGCCGTCTGCGCGCGCTGCGCGCCGGCGACCGAGGCGCTCGCGCTGTCACTCGACGGGGTCGCGGGAATCGAGGCGCTCCTCGCGCGGCCACTGGCCGACGCCCCGGGGCTCGGTCTCCCCGAGCGGGCGCAGCGCGACATCCTGCGCGTGATCACCGCGTCGTACGAGTACCACGGCGGCTTCCGGCTGCGGACGCTCAGCGCCTGAGTCCGCAGCGCTAGCCGGCGTAGTCGAAGGCTTCGAAGTTCAGCGTGCCCTGCTGGCAGACGCTCGTGGGCGGCTTGATCGGCGCCTCCGTCACGCCGCCGGCCGCAGTCAGTTGGAACGTGTGCGCTCGAGGCTGGCAAGCGCCGGACTGCGAGTCTCCCTCACCGGCCACGTCCGGAGAGAACCGTGCCTGAGCTGTGGCTGACGCCCCGAACGGAAGTACGATTCGCTTCCCGGCGCCTCCCGAAGCCTTGACATGGGTTGGAAGCGCCGTGCCGGTCGCGCCGAGGAGCGTCCCCCGTGGGATCCCCTGGACCGAGCAGGGGGTCTGGGAGCTGTTCTTCACCGTGAGCGTGTATGCGATCTGGCCGGCTCCGGCGCTGTTGGGGATCAGAGCGAACGTGGCCGTGAGGTCGGTTCCCCGGCAGGGCTTGGCCAGCGTCACCGATCCCGTCGTCGTCACCGTCTCGGTGGAGGTGACCGTCTGTGTGTGCGTGATGGTGACGGTCTTGGTGCCGGAGCCAAGGCAACCGGCGGCGGTCAGTCCGACGACGGCGAGGACCAGTCCCGTTCCAGCGCGTCGTCCAGCCACGCGCGGACGCCGCTGATCGGGAGCCGCTCCTGTGCGAGCGAGTCCCGGTCGCGCACGGTGACGGTCTCGTCTTCGAGTGTCTGTTCGTCGACGGTGAAGGCCCACGGCGTTCCTATTTCGTCCTGGCGACGGTAACGCCTGCCGATCTGCCCGCTGTCGTCGTGCTCGACGACGTGGTGCCGGCGCAACTCCTCGTAGAGGGCGCGCGCCCGGGCGGCCATGCCTTCGTCGCGCGGCACCAGCGGAAGGATCGCCGCCTTCACGGGCGCCACCAGGGGGTGCAAGCGTAGGACTACGCGCTCCCGGTCGCCCACGACCTCCTCGTGGTAGGCGTCGCAGAGCAGCGCGACGAAGATGCGCTCGATGCTGACGGCCGGCTCGATCACGTGTGGCGTGTAGCGGTTGCCGTCGGGGTCGATCCATTCGAGCTTCGTGCCGGAGCTCTGCGTGTGCTGGGTGAGGTCGTACTCGCCGCGGTTCGCGACCCCCTCGAGCTCCTGCCACCCGATTGGATAGAGGTACTCGATGTCGCTCGTCGCGCTCGAGTAGTGCGAGCGCTCACGCTCGTCGTGCTCGCGTACCCGGAGGTTCCTCTCGCGGAGGCCGAGGCTGCGGTGCCAGCCGAGCCGTTGCTCGAGCCAGTACTCATGCCACCGCTCGCCGTCGGCGGGCGGCACGAAGAACTCGACTTCCATCAGCTCGAACTCGCGGACGCGGAAGAGGAAATTCCCGGGCGTGATTTCGTTGCGGAATGCTTTCCCGACCTGCGCAATCCCGAAGGGCGGCTTGCGGCGAGCGAGCTGGGCGACGTTCTTGAAGTTGATGAAGATTCCCTGCGCCGTCTCGGGACGGAGGTACGCGGCCGAGCTTCCGTCCTGTAAGGCGCCGACCTGGGTCTCGAACATGAGGTTGAACTGCCGTGCCTCGGTGAGGTCGCAGTCGGGCGTCTCGCCGGGGCGCTTGCTCGGCTTGCGGCCGCACTGGGCAAACTCGAGTTGGTCGGCGCGGAAACGGAGCTTGCAGGTGCGGCAGTCGACGAGCGGGTCAGTGAAGGCCGCGACGTGGCCGGACGCTTCCCAGACACGGGGGTTGAGAATGACCGCGGAGTCGAGGGCGACGATGTCGTCCCGCTCCTGAACCATCGCGCGAAACCAGAGCGAACGGATGTTGTTCTTCGTGAGGACGCCGTAGTGGCCGTAGTCGTACGTCGAGCCGAGACCGCCGTAGATCTCGGAGGAGGGGAACACGAAGCCGCGGCGGCGACAGAGGGAGACGATCGTGTCCATCGTCACCGGTTGCGCCGTGTCCGCCATGGGCGGAGGTTACCCCGGCGGTTGCCGCGGACCGGACGGCTCGGGACGGTGGGCGCGGCGGAGTTCCCGGCCTCTTGGCACGAAGTTGCGACACCACGACGCCATATGCCGGCGTACGTTCCTTTCCCCGTGGGTGGGTGGGGGTTTGGGATGGGACCGTGAGTGCTCCCCGGTTACGCTGACCGCCGATGCCGAACCCGCCGGTCGAGCTCCACGTCGTCTCCGACGCCACCGGCGAGACGGCTGCGCGCCTCGTTCAGGCGCTCGAGGCGCAGTTCCCGGAGCAGGACTTCGTCGAGATCCGTCACCCGCGCGTCGAATCGCAGGACGACCTCCAGCTCGCCGTGAACCGGATGCGCGGCCGACCCGCCGTCGTCGTGTACACGCTCGTCCAGCCGCAGCTCCGCGAGGCCATGCGAACTCTCTGCCGCCGGGCCCGCCTCCACTACTGCGACCTGCTGGGGCAGCCGATCGACGCCGTCGCCCGCGTCTCGGGCCAGGCGGCGACCATGACCCCGGGCTCGCGGCCGCCGCTCAACTCCGCGTACTTCAAGCGGATGGAGGCGATCGAGTTCGCCGTTCGCTACGACGACGGGGTCGCGCACGGGCTCCACGACGCGGACGTCATCCTCGTCGGGGTCTCCCGCACGTCGAAGACACCGCTCTCGATCTACCTCGGTTACCTCGGCCACAAGGCCGCGAACGTCCCGGTGGTGAAGGGGATCGCGCCACCGGCCGAGCTGTTCGAGGTCGATCGGGCCAGGGTCGTCGGGCTCACGATCGACCCGAACCGGCTCGTCGAGATCCGCCGCGCGCGCGTGCGGGCGATGGGCGCGCCCGGCCGCAACCGGCAGTACGCAGAGCCCAGCGAGATCTACGAGGAGCTCGAGCAGGCGAAGAAGCTCCACCGCCGGCTCCGCTGCCCTGTCATCGACATCTCGGAGCTGTCGATCGAGGAGACGGCGCACCGCATCCTCCGCGTGGTCGAGGAGCGCGCCGGCGAGGCGAAGGCGCAAGTCGCCCAGTGACCGCGAAGCCGCGCATCCCGCTCTGGCGCTGGGCGCTCTGGGGGGTCGCCCTGCTGATCGGGGACTTCATCTTCTACGTCCTGCTCACGCCGATCTGGATCGGGCTGCGCACCCTCGCCTGGGTGGCGGAATTCCGCGCCAGGCGTCGCTGACGGGCAAGCTGCCTGCATATGAGAACATCTGCGCCCCGATGACCCGCTACGTCTATGACTTCGACGAGCCTTCCGAGGGCGGCCGGGACCTCCTCGGCGGCAAGGGCATCGGGCTCGCCGAGATGACGCAGCTCGGCGTCCCCGTTCCCGCCGGCTTCACGATCACGACCGACGCCTGCCGCGCTTTCATGGCCTCCGGCGGCGAGGTCGACGGTCTCGACGATGAGGTCGCGGAGCACATCGCGCGGCTCGAGGAGCAGACCGGAAAGCGGTTCGGCGATCCCGAGGATCCGCTGCTCGTCTCCGTCCGCTCCGGAGCGGCGATCTCGATGCCGGGGATGATGGACACGATCCTCAACGTCGGGCTCAACGACGAGTCCGTCGAGGGTCTCGCGCGCTCGACCGGGAACGAGGAGTTCGCCCGGGACTGCTACCGCCGGCTGATCCAGATGTTCGGCGAGACTGTCGACGACATCCCGCACGAGAGCTTCAGCGTCGACGACTCCTTCGAGCGGGCACGGGAGATCTACGAGCGCGACGTCGGCCAGGGCTTCCCGCAGGACGCACGCGAGCAGCTGCGCCGCGCGATCACGGCTGTCTTCGACTCCTGGAATTCGGCGCGTGCGCAGGTCTACCGCAACATGTACGGGATACAGGACGACCTTGGCACGGCGGTCAACGTCGTCCAGATGGTGTTCGGGAACAAGGGCGAGGACTCCGCGACCGGCGTCTGCTTCACCCGCGACCCGTCCACCGGCGAGCAGGGCGTCTACGGCGAGTACCTCGTCAACGCGCAGGGTGAGGACGTAGTCGCCGGGGTCCACACGCCGCAGCCGCTCGCCGAGCTGCGCAAGCGCTTGCCGGAGGCGTACGACCAGTTGGTCGAGACGATGGGGGCGCTCGAGCGCCACTACCGCGACATGCAGGACATCGAGTTCACCGTCGAACGGGGACACCTCTACCTGCTGCAGACGCGCACCGCGAAGCGGACGGCGGCGGCGGCTATCAAGTGCGCGGTCGACATGACCGCAGAAGGACTGATCGAGCCGGAAGAGGCCGTCGCGCGGGTCGACCCCACCCAGCTCGACCAGCTCCTCCATCCTCGTCTCGATCCGGACGCCGAACTCGAGGTCGCAGCGCAAGGCCTCAACGCCTCGCCGGGCGCCGCGTGCGGGAAGATCGTCCTCGACGCCGACAGCGCTGAGGAGTGCGGCAAGGCGGGCGAGTCGGTGATCCTCGTCCGTTGGGAGACGACACCCGACGACATCCACGGCCTCATCCAGGCCAAGGGCGTCCTCACCGCGCACGGAGGGATGACCTCGCACGCGGCCGTCGTCGCGCGCGGGATGGGCAAGCCGTGCGTCGCCGGCTGCGACGGCCTCGACATCGACACCGGCGCGAAGACCGTCCGCATCGGCGGTCATCAGCTGAGCGAGGGCGACGTGATCACGATCGACGGCGGCACCGGCCGTGTGATCGTCGGCGAGGTTTCGCTCGTCCCGCCCGCGATCAACGAGGACTTCGAGACGATCCTCGGGTGGGCGGACGACCTGCGCCGGCTCAGGGTCCGGGCAAACGCCGACAACGCCGACGACGCCGCAAAAGCGCGTGAGTTCGGAGCGCAGGGCATCGGCCTCTGCCGCACCGAGCACATGTTCTTCGGCGACGAGCGGCTGCCGGTCGTCCAGGAGATGATCCTCGCGGGCGACGAGGCCGGGCGCCGGGACGCGCTCGAGCGGCTCCTTCCGTTCCAGCAGTCCGACTTCGAGGCGATCTTCGAGGCGATGGCCGGGCTGCCGGTGACGATCCGGCTGCTCGACCCGCCGTTGCACGAGTTCCTGCCGCCGCTCGAAGAGGCGCGCGACGCGCGCATGCGCCGGCGAATCAAAACGCTCACCGAGACGAATCCGATGCTCGGCACTCGCGGCTGCCGACTCGGCATCCAGTGGCCGGAGATCTACGAGATGCAGGTGCGGGCGATTGCACGCGCAGCGAAGGCGGTGCAAGAGCGCGCCGGCGAAGCGCCGCTCGTCGAGATCATGCATCCGCTGGTGGGGTTCCGCGAGGAGCTGCGCCGCCTACGCGAGCTCACCGTCCGCGTGATGGAGGAGGAAGCGCCCGAGCTGGAGTACCTGTGCGGGACGATGATCGAACTGCCGCGCGCCGCGCTCCGCGCGGACGAGATCGCCGAGGTCGCCGACTTCTTCTCCTTCGGGACGAACGACCTGACGCAGACTGCGCTCGGGATGTCGCGCGACGACGCCGAGGGGAAGTTCCTCACCTTCTACCTCGAGCACGGCGTGCTCGAGCGGAACCCGTTCGAGGTGCTCGACACCGAGGGCGTGGGCGACCTGATGCGGATCGCGGTCGAGCGGGGGAGGGGGACGAAGCCGGAGATCAAGCTCGGCATCTGCGGCGAGCACGGTGGCGAGCCCTCGTCGGTCGAGTTCTGCCACCGGATCGGGCTCGACTACGTGAGCTGCTCGCCGTACCGCGTCCCGCTCGCGCGGCTCGCCGCGGCGCAGGCGGCGTTGAAGGAGGCGCACCGCGCCGAGTACGTCCAGACCGGAGGGTGACATCCGGCGCCTCGGCGCCGTATAACGAGGGAGATGAAGCACGCGCCGGCAGCGCTGCTCGTCGTCGCGATCGCAGTCGCTGTCTCAGGCTGCGCGCGCTCCGGCAGAGTGGCGACGACAAGCTCTCGGCCGGCTCCCCAGCCTCGCCACGCTGTCACGCGATCGGAGCATCCCGCAGCCATCCACTATCGGCCCGAAGGCCTGACGCTCTATGCGCCGCACCCCGACTATCGGCCGTCAGTGTCGCGCAGCGAGGTGCTGAGGCTGTACTACCGCTGGCCGGCCGGGCCGAAGCTGAAGGGAACGCCGACCGTTCAGGTGAAGACGGTGAACGACGGCAACCCGAATCCGAGCGCCCGCGACTATCCCGGCTGGGTGGTCACGTTCAGTCACACGAAGCCGATCTCGTACGGCCCGGCCTCCGTGTCGCAGAAGGCGGCTTGTACGTGGGTCTCGGTCTATGACCTGAGCTCGCGTGCCTGGACGGAGAACTTCCAGTACTGCCCCAACCGTCCGAGACCGGGCTCTTGCGACTCAGACTGCACACCGGCCAACCAACCGGCTCTCGACGCCGCGGCCAACTATGCGGAGCAGGTCGCCGGCGACGCGCATTGCTTCGCCGGAGTGGCCGTGGACGACGGTGCGAACAAGACCATCGTCTACCTCGTCCACGCGCCGCAGTCGATCCTCGACGAGCTACGCGCGCGCCATCCGGGGATCTATGCGATCCACAACGACGCGCCGCACACGCTGAGCGACATCACGGCACTGCAGAAATCCATGGACTGGTCCGCCTGGAAGGCGCGCGGCATCGAGATCGTGTCCACGGGGCCGACGGAGACGGGATTCCTTCGCGTGGGCGTCAGGAAGCACGTCGCTCAGGCACAGGCCGCCTTCGACGCGAGGTACGGCCGCGGCGTCATCCGCGTCGTCAAGGCAGAGCCGGTGATCGCGCAGAGCCTCGGCGGCCGCTAGGCCAGGCCGCGCACGCGGAAGTACGCGATCGCCACGCTGCCGACTCCGACCACGACCAGCCCGATCACGCCCCCCAGGCCGAGCTGCCCGTATTGCGCGCGGCCGCCGCGCCAGTGCCCATAGGCGAGCATGACGAGGATCCCGCCGATCAGGCCGCCGATGTGGCCGCCCCACGAGATGCCGGAGAACGAGAAGCTGATCACGAGGTTGATGACGATCCACGTCATCGCCTGGCCCGCGAGCCGGCCCGTGATCTGCCACTCGAGGATCATCATCGCGCCGAGGATCCCGAAGATCGCACCGGATGCGCCGACGGTAGGAACGTTCGGCGCCTGGAGCAGGGCGCCGGCCGACCCCGCCAGGCCGGAGACGAAGTAGAGCCCGATATAGCGCACAGCGCCGAGGTACTGCTCGACCGGCCTCCCGATGAACCAGAGAGCGACCATGTTGAACACGATGTGGAGGAGAAACCCATGGAGGAACATCGAGGTCACCAGCCGGTACCAGCCTCCGTGCGCGACGAACGGCCCGTAGAGCAGCCACTGGAGGTAGAGGCCTCGCGGCGGGATGCCGCCGGGCTGGTTGAATCCGGCGTGCCCCTGCGCCACCGTGATGAGGTAGATAACGCAGTTGATCACGATCAGGGCCGTGGTGACAGGCGCTCTCCCCGAGGCGAGCGCCACGCCCGGCGCGCGGTGCACCGGGCGTGGGCGCAGCCGCGTCGTGGGGGCCGCCCGGCGGACCCCCGCGTGATCGGGGCAGCGGATGCCGACGGGGGCGAAGGTCGCGCAGTCGGCGCAGATCGGCCGTCCGCACTCGGAGCAGGACAGCCCGGTCTCGCGATCGGGATGCCGGTAGCAGTAGCGCGTCTCGACCGTCGACATCCGGGCTAGCGTAGTCCGATGCGCGTCCACGTCGCCTTCACTCCCGGAGAGCTGACGCCGGCTCCGGTCGGGATCGTCGTCGACGTCCTGCGGGCGACCTCCACCATCTGCCAGGCGCTCGCCTCCGGCTACCGGCGCGTCCTCTGTTGCGCGGAGATCGACGAGGCGCGCGCGCTGGCAGAAGCAGAAGGCCCGGCGAAGCTGGCGGGCGAGCGGCGGCTCGAGCACATCGAGGGCTTCGACTTCGGCAACTCGCCGAGCGAGCTCGAAGGCGAGCCCGCGGCCGAGACGCTGATCCTCACGACGACGAACGGAACGCGGCTGCTCGTCGCAGCGGCCGAGCGCTTCGAGCGCGTCTACATCGGCTCGCTGCTCAATCTCGAAGCCGCCGCCGCGGCCGCGCGCGCGAGCGGGGAGGACGTCGCGGTGCTCTGCGCCGGCGTGCTGGGCGAGCTTGCGCTCGACGACGCCTACTGCGCCGGCCGCATCGCCGAGGCCCTCGGCGGCGAGCCGGAGGATTCGGCCCGCGCGGCGATCCTGATCGCCCGCACGTTCCCGAGCGCGCTCGAGGGGCTCGGCGCGAGCCGTAGCGCCTCGAACCTGCGCCGGCACGGCCTCGAGGCCGACATCGAGCGGTGTGCGCGGGAGAACGTCCTCGACGTCGTCCCGCGCTACGTCCGTCGCGTCGGCCCCGCGGCCGAAGTGACGCTCTAGCCCATCGCCCGCACTGCGACGTCGTGCTTCGTCACCGAGGTTCGCCGACCGGGTGTATCGGACGCGGGCATCCCGCTGAGGAACTCGTCGCCTGTCCGGTAGTCGTCCTCGTTGTCGAAGAAGACGATCGCGAGTGCGCGGCTACCCTCGGAATCGTGCAGGATCATCATCTCCGTCGCAGGCAGTCCCTCGGGCTTTTCGCCGCCCTCGATTTCCGCCTTCAGCGCAGCAATCCGCTCCGAGTCGATGTCCTCGAACGTCACGACGCGTGCCAATGCCATTGAGCCCTCCTTGTGGGTGTCAGCGCGAGCCTACTTTTCCGCAGCGAGGTTGGCCAGCGCGACGACGGTGCGCCAGTTGCGGTGCGTCGCCGCCACGCCGAGCATTCGCTCGAGCCTTGCGGCCGAGAGGCGTGCGTTCTGGACGCCGGCGCCGTACTGCACGTACATGTCCTTGCCTGCCAGCGCGCCCCGATCCGGCGAATGGTCTGTAGTGGTGAGGCGTTCGGCGGCCTTCGCCGTTGGGCGGTCGGCGAGGAAGACGACGTGCGAGCGCGACGTGACACGGCCGAAGGGATGGTCGCTGACGAGGGCTGTGAGCTCGGCGGGCCTGCGGACGATCGCGGTCGTGTCCACGCCGAATTCGCCGGCGACGATCTGCTCGAGCTCGCGGGCGACCGCGGCTCCGCTCTTCGGGCCGTCGAGAATGACATTGCCGCTCGCGATGTACGTCCGGACGTTGCCGTAGCCGGCGGCCTCGAGCAGCGTCCGCAGCCGGGCCATCGGCACCTTGTTGCGCGCGCCGAGGTTGACCGCCCGGAGGAGAACTACCCATCTCATCGCCGGCGCTGTCCCCGCCGCAATGCATCGAGCCGTCGCCGCTCCTGCTTCGTCGGACGGGCACCCAGATCCGCACCGAGCGGCCGCGCGAGCCGCCGCTCGAGCGCGAGCCGCTCGCGCTCCTCGCGCGACTTCGGCGTCTCCTCGTAGAGCGCCGCCGCGACCTTCGCGGGGCCGCGGCGGTCGGCCAGGCCGGTCACGACCACGACGCGGCGGGTCGCGCCGAGCCGGACTTCGATCGTGTCGCCCGGCGTGACCTCCCGCGCCGGTTTGACCCGCTCGCCGCCGACCTTGACGTGGCCCGCGAGGACGAGGTCGGTCGCTGCGCTCCGCGTCTTCGCAAAGCGCGCCGCCCAGAGCCACTTGTCGACGCGCACGCGTTCCACGCCTCGATTGTCGCCGATGTCTTGACGGTCAAAGTCTTGACGGGAAGTATCGGTTCGCTGTAGAAGCGCGAGCCGAGGCCGATTACGCGGCGGTGAGGCCGCGTGAGTTGGGGCGGTTGGGACTCAGACTTCGGTGGTCTCGATGAGGTCGATGAGTTTGTAGATCTCGCCGTAGGCGCGCATGACCTGATCGAAGTTCCCTCCCTCGCCGAAGACTATGGTCAGCGAAGGATTGAGCTTCATGCTCACCTCGTCCGCCGCAAGCGCGGGCTCAGTGCGCCACCGGAGCACCTTTGTTTTCTCCTCCAAGCTAAGGGGGCGTCCGAAGTCGAACCACTCCTCCCTGAGGGTCACAGGATTGCCGGGCGTAGCTCGGGCCGCCTCAATCGTCCCAGCGTCTTTGACGACCGCGATGGCTGGCTGGACGACTCGATGTTTGTCCGCGTTGTCGAGGCGACTGATGACGGCGAAGACGTGTTCACTCGCCCGGTTCCCTCCGAGGTACGGCTGCGTCGTATCGATGATTGCCCGTATAGGCTCGGGGACGCTGGCGAGGCCTTCGTCGCGCATCGAGGGTCTCTCACATGGAGCTTTGCCACGGGGTCTGAGGTACTCGCCCTCCGTGACGCAGATCGGCCAGTAGCCCCGTCGCTTCGCGTTAGTGCTTCCGGTCGAGACGGCGTAGACGATGTGGTCGAGGGCGCTCCTGATGCAGTGGGCAGCGTCGCCAGCGATCAGCGAGAGCGATTCGGGTATCGGTCGGATGATCTCGATGCAGACGATGTTCCACCCGTCGTCATCGAGTTCGTTGGTCAGGCGATGCGGGTGGCGATTCGTGTAGGCCCGGAAGCCAGTGTCGAGAGCTTCGATGTGTTCGCGCGCCCGTTCGAGCTTGAGGCGCGGAGATAGGAGCGTCACCGGCATTGGCTAACCTCATCATGGATGAGCGGCAAGCCGCAACAGCCGGCCGAGACACAGCGAACGCTGAAGGGCTTGGAGATCCCCGTCCCGAAGCGGAAGGAAGTCATGGACGCCTTCCGCAAGATCGTCCACGCCCCGAAGAAGTAGGGCCATGTCGCGCCGCAGAGGGTTTGAGATCAAGATTCGGACGGGCGTTAGGCAAGACGATCGACGGTTGGCGACGGTCTACAACCATGTGGATCGCCGCGACGGGTGGATTCATGAGCAGATCACCTACGAGGACACCGGAGAGGTTCGCGTCAGCAAGCTCTACGAGCCTCTCCGAAGCCACCAGGGTCACGGGGACGCTCGGCCTTAGCCGAGCGAGTAACCGCGGCCTGCGCAAGCAGGTCGTGCAGCATGGACTCGCTAGACTCGCGGCGGTTGTACCGCCACGTCCACTCGTTCAAGTAGCCCTGAAGCCACTTATGCGAGACGGCGTGATGAGCGCCACGAACGCCGGACTTGAACAGGCCGAAGAACCCGTCGATGGTCTGCGTATGCACGTCCCCGTCCACGTAGACGCGGGCGTGATGCTTGATCCGGCGGTGCGTGTAGCCCTTCTTGCCGAGCCGCTCGTAGGGCCGGTATTCGTCGGTGAAGATCATCGAGCCGGGAAGTACGTATTCGTGCGCCAGCGGCAGGATGGTCGAGGCCCGACTATTCGGCACGACCTCGGCGCGGATGCGCCCGCTCCGCTCGACGGCTCCGAACACGACCGCCTTCCGGTTCCAGTAGTCGGTCTGCGCGTTCCAGCCGAGCGCAGCACGCCGCTTGCGGTCCGACTCGCGCGGCTTCCCGCCGACGAAGGTTTCGTCCATCTCGACCTCACCCGACAGCGGCTCGCCAGCGTCGGTCATGAGTTCGTTGCGGATCTTGTTGAACATCCGCCACGCTGTCTCGTAGTGGACGCCAAGCTCGCGCTCCAGGTGCTTCGCGGAGATCCCGCATCGAGTGCTGGTGATGAGGTACATGGCGTAGAACCACAAGTGCAGCGAAGTCGAGGATTTGTGGAAGATCGTCCCGGCAGTCGGGTGGACGTGATGCCCGCAGCCGGTGCAGGTCCACGACTGGCGGCGCTGCGTCGTCTTGTAGCGCTTGAACGTGCGCGTCTTGTCGCACTTCGGGCAGTGGGCCGTCTCCCCGTCCGCCGAGTAGCGGGACCGCCAGAGCCATTCCAGGCAAGCGGCGTCGTCGGGAAACTCGCGCATGAACTCCATGAGCGAGAGCGTGGATTCAGAGGACTTACCGCGAGTAGGCTTGAGGCGGTCAACCGGGGGCATCGAGCGCTCCTTGTTGGCAAGAACGCGCGTTGGGCTGCTACCCGGCGCGCGTTCGCTTTTGGTTTATCTAAGCCAAATCTTAGCCTGTCGGTCGGACGTTGCTGTACTCGCCAGTTGATCTTTGGCGCGAGTGCGAGTAGGACCCTCGCGGCGTGGCTGATACCTCCGGTCTGGACCTCGGCAAGCTCCTCCGATTGGACGAGATGGTGACGCAGGCTGCCCAGACCGAGGCTGTCCGCGACTCCGCCGCGGCCCTCGTCCACGCCTACGCGGGTCTTCGTCATGAGGTAATCGAGATGCTCAAGGCCGCTGGTCTGACCGACCTCCACAACGAGGCGTTCGCACTTTTCCGGCCACTTGAGTCGCCTGCTCCCTTCAGTTCCATGAGGGGGGCGGAAGATCACATGCGGCTTGCCTCGGTTGCCGAGGAAGCGCTTATGAACATCAGGCTTATCGGGGGCTGGGTAAAGGGTCTTATTCGCGAACTGACCTTGGAAGAGACCATGAGACTTGAGGCCGAGGCTAAAGCGAGATTTGCTGCCAAGCCGCCGACGGGGTTCGGGACGTGAGGCGCGCTTCTACAGCGAACCGATACTTCCCGTCTTGACAGGAGAACACGTGTTCGTATAGAACATACGTTCCCATGGACGTAGTCTCGACGGAGTTCATCAAGGAGCGGAGGTGCCGGCTCTGCCGGCGCAGGAGCGGGAAATGATCGCTTGTTTATCCATCCCGGGGCTCGAGCTGAAGGCGGCACTACGCCGGACGCCGTCGCTCGCGCTGCGCCCGGCGGCGCTGGCTCCCGAGCCGCAGGGAGAGCCGTTGCTCGGGCCGGTGACGGCGGCCGCCGAGGTAGCCGGTGTGCGGTCGGGGATGCGGCTGGGAGAGGGACTCGCGACCTGCCCGTCGCTGGCTCTTGTCGAGCCGGATGCGGCAGACGCCGAGAGCGCCTGGGAGGAGATCCTGCATGCGCTCGAGGACGCAGGCTTCGCCGTCGAGCCGGCCTCGCTCGGGGTCGCCTACTTCGAGACGCGGGGAGTCGAGCGGCTCTACGGCGGTCTGGAGCCCGCGCTTCGGCGCGCGCTCGGCGCGGTCGGGACCGAGTGGGACGCGCGCATCGGTGCCGCCGGACGGCGTTTCGCCGCGCTCGCCGCAGCTTCGGTCGCGCGGCCGGGCCAGGTGGTCGTCGTCGCCGACGAGGACCTGCCACAGTTCCTCGCGCCTCTCCCGCTCACGCTTCTGCCTCTCGAGCGCGGCCGCTACGAAGAGCTCGAGGCACTCGGAGTTCGCAAGCTCGGGCAGCTTGCCGGGCTCCCGGGCGGTGCCGTTGCCGAACGTTTGGGGCCGGACGGCCGGCGCGCCTGGGGCCTGGCGAGAGGTGGGACGGCCACGCGCGTGCGCGGTCGGCGCCCGCCTGCGCTCGTGGCCGCCACGCTCGAGTTCCCGGAGGCAGTCGGCAACGAGCTGACGCTGAGACGTGCGCTGGCGGGGCTCATCGAGACCGCGCTCGCCCGGCCCGAACGGCGCGATCGCTTCGTCCGCAAGGTCGCACTCGCAGCCCGGCTCGCAGGGGCTGAAAGCTTCGTCGGCGAAGCCGACGAAGCCCGGCCGGGAAACCGCGCGCCTGCGGCGCGCTGGGGCGGTTCGTGGCGGCGGACGTTGACCCTGCGCGAGCCGAGCGCGGATCCTGAGCGGATCCGCGTAGCGCTCTCGCCGCGGCTCGCCGAGCTGCCGGCTCCGGTCGGCGAGCTCCGCCTGGAGCTCGTCGAGCTCACCGAGCCGATCGGACACCAGCTCGAGCTGCTCGCAGCCGGCGCCGAGGATCGCTCCCGCCTACGGGACGGGCTGCGGCAGGTGCGGGCGAGCACCGGCTCCGGCTCGGTTTGCACCGTCGTGGAGGTGGCGCCGTGGTCGCGCGTGCCGGAGTCGCGGGCGTTGCTGGTGCCCAAGGACGAGTGACACCTGAGCAGAAAGGAGGGGGTTCATGGGGGAACCATGGGTTCCCCCATGCTCACGCAGTGGTCGCGCGTGCCGGAGAGTCGCGCGCCGCTCGTGCCGAGGGACGAGTAGTCGCACGCTTCAACGCGCCCCGGGCGGCGCGCGTCGAGGCCGACGCCAATGGAAGGCCGCTCGAGGTGAATCACTGCGCCGTCGCGCTCGTGCGGGAGGAGTGGCGTGTAGTCGACCGCTGGTGGACGGATGAGCCCGTCGTCCGCGGCTACTTCGAGCTCGTGCTCGAGAGCGGCGAGAACACGGTCGTCTTCCACGACGGCGCATGGGCTGGAAGCGTCGTGGGCCAAGCCGACGACGCCCGGCGGAAGGACCGGGCGCCTTCGGCGCCCGTGGGCGGAGGCTGGTATACCCAGCGCGGGGCATGACTGAGTTCCCTGAGATCGAGCGCGAGCAGATCGCGGTGCAATTCGTCCGCGTCCCCGACGGGCTCGAGCATATCCGCCGGGCTTGGGACGAGCTCGAGGCCGTCGTCGCGTTGCGCGGGCGCCACTTCTACGGCGCTTTCGACCCCGTCGCGAACGACTACCGCGCCTGTGTCAAGGTGCGGCAGGGAGACGAGCTCGTGCCCGATCTCGAGTCCGGCACATTGCCCGGCGGGCGTTTTCTTCGCGCCCGGCTGCGCGGTGACCCGCCCGGCGTCTACGAGCGGATCGGGCCGACCTTCGAGGAGCTCACGCGACAGGCGAAGCCGGACGAGACCCGACCAAGCCTCGAGCACTACCGGCGTCACGACGAGATCGACCTACTGCTTCCGGTCTAGCGCCGCCCGAAGCATGCGCGCCGTCGCCGATCGTTGAGCGTCCACGCCGCGAGCGTGGGGCGTGCTCACGTGGGGCTCACGCCTGCGCCGCTACCGTCGCGGAATGAGGTTGCGGCTCGCCGTCGTTCTCGTCGTGCTCGGCGCGATCGCGATCGTAGGTGCCCTCGTGCATCGGCCCGGGGCCCGGAACACCGCCCAGACCACGACCACCACGAAGCCCAAGCCGGATCCCAACAGGGTCGTCGCGCTGCCCGGCCCGCTCCCCGGCGGGCTCCTGATCGCGGACCGAGGCAACAACCGGATCCTGCTCGTCGACCCCGGCCGGCGGACGCTCTGGAGCTTTCCGACGGCGCGGGATCGGCGCCTCGGCCGGCAGCTCGTCTTCGACGACGACACGTTCGTCGAACCCGGGGGCAAGGCGCTGATCACGAACGAGGAGGACCACCAGGACATCCTCTCGATCGACATCAAGACCCACGCGGTCACCAACCTCTACGGCACGCCGGGGGTCAAGGGTGGCGGCCCGAACCAGCTCAACTGGCCGGACGACGCATACGTGCTGCCCGGCGGCACCATGACGGTCGCGGACGCCTACAACTGCCGCATCCTCTTCATCCGGAACCACCGGATCGTGCGCCAAATAGGGCGGACGGGCGCTTGCGTGCACGACCCGCCCCGGGCGCTCGGCTCGGTCAACGGCGACACGCCGATGCCGGGAGGCGGCGTCCTGGTCTCGGAGATCAACGGCTCCTGGATCGACAGCTTCAGCAGCACGGGACGACTGATCCGCTCCTTCCAGGCGCCGGTGTCGTACCCCTCGGATCCCCAGCCGCTCTCGCGCGGCCGGATCCTGCTCGCGGACTACGCGAGCCCCGGGGCGGTCGTGATCCTCGACCAGCACGGCAAGACGCTCTGGCGATACGGGCCGTCCTCGGGCTGGGGGGCGCTCAATCACCCGTCCCTCGCCATCATGCTCCCGAACGGAGACATTGCGGTCAACGACGACTTCGACGACCGCGTCGTGATCGTCGACCCGAGGCAGCGGCGCATCGTCTGGCAGTACGGCCACCTCTCGCGGCCTGGCCGTAGCGGTGGCTTCCTGCGCACTCCGGACGGGATGGACTACATCCCGCTCGGCCCCCACGAGAAGCCGCTCTGGCAGCTCGTGCATCACCCTTGACACCCGTACCTGGGTACCGGTGCATACTCGTACCGTGAAGGTCGGGGAGGTCGCGACTCGCGCAGGCGTCAACTCGAGACGCTCCGCTACTACGAGCGCCGCGGTCTTCTGCCGCAGCCCCACCGGGAGCCGAGTGGCCACCCCCGCTACGAAGAGACCGTACGTTTTCTCCGCGCGATCAAGGAGCCCAGGCACTCGGCTTCACGCTGAGCGAGATCGCCGACGTCCTCAAGGGGATGCGGCGCTCGGGGACGCCGTCCGGGGCCGTGCGCGTGCGCATGACGGCGAAGATCGACGAGATCGACAGTCGGATCGCCGGGGTTCGACGCATGCGCGAGGAGCTTGCGCGCGTCGTCGGCTGCGCGCGCGACTCCCTCGACCACTGCACCTGCGACGCCGCCGACACTGCTCCACGTAACGAACGGGGACAGCGCCGGCAACACGCTGCGCCAGACGGCGCTCGGCGGGGCGGTGCTCCCGTGGCAGGACGTACTCCACGCGGGGCCGGTACGCGCTGTGCCGCGCCGCGAGCTCCTTCGCCTGCGAGCAGGGTTCTTGGCCGACGCGGGGTGGGGAATCCGGCGCGCGCGAGGCCGATCGCGTGGGGCTCCTCGGGATCGACCGCTGGGTGGGCGGGGCGCACGTGACCCTCACTGGCACACGAACATATGTTCGCCTAGACTACGGGAGTGGTGTCAGTCTCGCAGCCGTCCGATGAAGCCCGCGTTCGGTGTGTGGAAGTTGAGCAGGCGGACGGGCGCACCGCAGGGACGGAATCCATGCTCGACGTTCGGTGGCACCGAGAGGAACGTGCCGGACCCGACGCGGTGCCATTCGTCGTCCTGGAGGAACTCGACCTCGCCCTCGAGGACGTAGAACGAATCGGTGTGGTCGGGGTGGGTGTGCGGGTCGACACCCTCGAAGTCGGCCGGGAAGGAGAGCTCGAGCGCCTCGATGTGCGGCAGCTCGGCGAGGACGCGGTGGTCATACCGTCCGACCCGCTCGCCCTCGCCCGGTGGCGTGAAGAACGGCTCGTCCATCGCAGCGCATCATGACCTACGTCGAGCTGCACGCGCACTCGGCCTACTCGTTCCTCGACGGGGCGTCACAGCCGGAGGAGCTCGCGGCGCGCGCGGCCGAGCTCGGTTACGAGGCGCTCGCGCTCACCGACCATGACGGCGTCTACGGCTCGCTCGAGTACGCGCACGCTGCGAAGCACTTCGGCGTGCGGCCGATCACCGGCGCGGAGGTGACCCTCGCGGATGATTCGCACGTCACGCTCCTCGTCGAGAACGCGCGCGGCTACGCGAACCTCTGCCGGCTGCTGACGGCGGCGCATGCGCACACGCGCGACACGACGAACCGCGAGCCGCTGCCGCCGCGGCTCGATCCGGCGCTGCTCGAGGAGCTGGGCAGTGAGCTCAACCATGGGCTCGTCTGCCTCTCGGGCTGCGCGCGCGACGGGCTCGCGGTCCGCGACCCGAACGCGGCGGCGCGGCTCTCACGCGCCTTCGGGCCCAACCGCTTCTACGTCGAGCTGCAGCGCCCGTACGAGCGCGGCGACACGCGCCGCAACGCGCACCTGCGCGACCTCGCCGCCTCGCTCGGCGTCCGGACGGTCGCGACGGGGGACGCTCACGCGCACAACCGCAGGCGAGCCGTGCTCCAGGACGTGCTCGTCGCCGTCCGCTGCCGCACCTCGCTCGAGGGCTGTGAGCAGGAGCGGCGCGGCAACCACGAGTCCGTCCTCCTGTCGCCGGCGGACATGCGCGACCGCTTCCCCGACGACCGCGATGCCGTCCACCGAACCAACGAGCTCGCGCAGCGGCTCGAGTTCGACCTGACCGAGGAGCTCGGCTACCGCTACCCGGACTTCTCGGACGGCGAGGAGCCGGCGATCGTCCGGCTGCGCCGCGTCTGCGAGCGCGCGTTCACGGAGCGCTACAACGACCTCAACGGCCACAAGCGGCGCGTGCGCCGGCGGCTCGAGGAGGAGCTCGCGCTCATCGACGAGCTCGGCCTCGCCGGTTTCTTCCTTCTCCACTGGGAGGTGCTCGAGCTCGCGCGTGAGGTGGCGTTCGAGGTGCGCGGCCCCGGCTCGATGCGGCACGTCCTGCCGCCCGGGCGCGGGCGCGGCTCCTCGGTCGGCTCGCTCGTCTGCTACCTGACCGGCCTCTCGCACGTCGATCCGGTCAAGAACAACCTCTCGCTCGGCCGTTTCCTCAACCGCGAGCTCGCGTCGGTGCCCGACATCGACCTCGACTTCCCGCGCGACATCCGCGAGAAGCTCATCGTCCGCGTCGTCGAGCGCTACGGATCCGAGCACGCCGCGCTCGTCGCGAGCTTCGCCACCTATCGCTCGCGCGGCGCGATCCGTGACGTCGGCAAGGCGCTCGGCCTTCCGTACGCCGACCTCGAGCGGCTCGCCCGGCTGACTGACGGCTGGAATGCACAGCGCGTCGCCGACGAGATCGCCGCGCTGCCGGATGCGGCGACGAAGCTCCGCTCTCCGCGCTGGCGTGCGTTCGGTGCCCTCTGTGCCGAGATCGCCGGCCTGCCGCGGCACATCTCGCAGCACCCGGGCGGGATGGTCATCTCCTCGCGGCCGCTCGTCGAGCTCGTGCCGGTGCAGCCGGCGGCGATGGAGGGCCGGCAGATGTGCCAGTGGGACAAGGACTCGTGCGCCGATGCCGGCTTCCTCAAGATCGACCTGCTCGGGCTCGGGATGCTGTCGGCAGTCGAGGAGTGCGTCGACCTGATCGCGCGCAACCACGGCGAGCAGATCGACCTCTCGCGCATTCCGCTCGACGACCCGGACGTGTTCGAAGAGATCCAGCGCGCCGACACGGTCGGCTGCTTCCAGATCGAGAGCCGCGCGCAGATGCAGGTCATCCTCCGTACGCGGCCGGAGACGATCGACGACATCACGGTGCAGGTCGCGCTCGTGCGGCCGGGGCCGATCCAGGGTAAGGCCGTGCATCCGTACGTCGAACGGCGCCAGCTGCTGCGCGACGATCCGGGCTACCGCGCGCCGGCCGACCATCCGCTGCTCGAGGAGCCGCTGCGCGAGACGCTCGGCGTCGTCGTCTTCCAGGACCAGGTGCTCGACGTCGCCGTCCACCTCGCAGGTTTCTCGGTCGGCGAGGCGGAAGGGCTGCGACGGGCGATGAGCCGCAAGCGCTCGCACGCGGCACTCGAGGCGTGGCGGGAGCGGTTCGTCGCGGGCGCGCTCGAGAAGGGAGTGGAGGAGGCGAAGGCGCACGAGCTGTACGACAAGCTCGTCGCCTTCTCGGGCTTCGGCTTCCCGAAGTCGCACGCGGCGGCGTTCGGGCTGCTCGCGTACCAGTCGGCGTGGCTGCGGCATCACTACGCGCCTGAGTTCCTCGCTGCGCTGCTCAATGCGCAGCCCATGGGCTTCTATCCGCCCGCGACGCTCGTCCGCGACGGGCAGAAGCGTGGGGTCGAGACACGCCCACCCGACGTGAACCACAGCGAGGCAGGCTGCACGATCGAGGACACCGGCGTAGGCTCGACGGAGCCGGCCGGGCGCAGAGCGGGAAAAGCCGTGCGCGTGGGGCTGAAGTACGTGACCGGGCTGGGGGAGGACGACGCGGAGGCCGTGGCGGCGAAGCGGCCCTATTCCTCGAGCCGCGAGCTTGCGCAGCGGACGGGCCTGTCGGAGGACGAGCTGCGCGCGCTCGCCGAGTCGGGCGCCTGCGACTGCTTCGGCCTGCGAAGGCGGGAGCTCCTGTGGCAGCTCGGGCTCGTGCCGCGTCCGGCGAGCGTTCCGGGCACTGCAGGGGAGGCGAAGCAGCTCGCGCTGCCGCTCGAGCCCACGGTCGCGACGCCTGAGCTGCCCGAGCCGACGGTGTGGGAGCGGATGCTCACCGACTACCGGACGACGAGCCTGTCCGTCGGCGTTCACCCGCTCGAGCTCCTGCGGTCTCATCTGCCGCCGGGGACGCTGTCGAGCGCGGAGCTGCGCGAGCGGCCGCACCGGGCCCAGGTGCAGCTCGCCGGTCTGGTCGTCGCGCGACAGCGGCCGTCGACCGCGAACGGCGTCGTCTTCATGCTCCTCGAGGACGAGCTTGCGCAGGTGAACCTCATCGTCCTGCCGCAGGTGTACGAGCGGTTCCGCGCTGTCGTGCGCAGCGAGCCGCTCCTGCTCGTCCGTGGCCGCTACGAGCACTCGGACCGCAATCGGAACGTCCTCGTGGACGAGCTCGTCTCGCTCGCGCCGCTCGCGCGGTCATTGACCGACGGCGCCGACGTCCACGCCGCCCTCCCGCGCGCCCACCACTTCGGGCATCGCTAGGAGGAAAACCGCTTGCTCGTCTCTAACGTCTGAGTTCACATCGCGTCTCACTTCTGCGATAGGTCGAGTCGTTTGAGGGCCGCGCTTCGGGGGGCGCCAGTCGCCGTGCGATTAGGAGGAACTTCATGAGAAGGGTTCTGGGCCTGCGTGCACTCGTGGCGGCGTCGCTGACGGCACTGGCGTGCTTCGCCATCTCGGCCGCCGGGGCGGGAGCCGCCGCACCCACGGCCACGAAAGTCGTGGTGCCCAAGCCGCTGCTTCCACACGGCGCCAAGCAGCTCGGGGCGGTCTCGCCGGCGGCGACCGTGTCCGGCGCAGTGGTGCTGCAACCACGCGACGACGCTGCGTTGACGCAGTTCATCGCGCAGGTCACGGACAAGCACTCGCCGCTGTTCCATCACTACCTCACACCGGACAGCTTCGCGGCGAGATTCGGCCCGACCTCCTCGACCATCGCGGCCGTCAAGTCGCAACTGCAGGCCTCCGGGCTCACCGTCACGAACGTCGCGCGGGACGGCCTGATCGTCGACTTCGAGGCGCCGGCGAGCCGGGTCGAGACCGCCTTCCGCACCGGGCTGCAGCGCTACCGGCTGGCGAACGGCTCGATCGGCCGCGCGCGGACGGCCCCGGTCCGCGTGCCGGCGACGATCGCGAAGTACGTGACGTCGGTCGTCGGCCTCGACACCACCGTGAGGCTTCGACCCTCGGGTATTTTCCGCGCGCCCAGGTCGGCGCGGAGCACGCGCGTGGCCGCGAGGAGCACGACGTTCACCCACCCGGCTGGTTCGCCCACTCCCTGCGCCGATGCCACGGGCGCGGCCGAGGACTTCGGAGGCCTGACCGACGACCAGATCGCCAATGCGTACGGCGCGTTCGGCCTCTACGCGGCCGGTGATACCGGCGCCGGCCAGCACATCGCCGTGTACGAGCTGGAGCCGTTCGCGAGGAGCGACCTCCAGACGTTCGACACCTGCTACTTCGGCACGACTCAGGCTGCCGCAATGCTCGGCCGCGTGGCCGTCAAGGCCGTGGACGGCGGCCAGACCGCCGGGCCCGGCTCGGGCGAGGCGATTCTCGACGTGCAGGACGTGTCCGCGTTCGCGCCGGGCGCGAACATCGACGTCTACGAGGCGCCGAACAACACGTTCGGCTCGCTCGACGAGTACGCGAGGATCGTCAACGACGACGTCGACCAGATCGTGACCACCAGCTGGGGGCTGTGCGAGCAGGCCCTCCAGCAGGGCTCGCCCGGCGTCCAGCAAGCCGAGAACATCATTTTCCAGCAGGCAGCCGCCCAGGGGCAGACCGTCTTCTCCGCAGCCGGGGACGAGGGAAGCAACGACTGCAACGCGCTCCAGGCGACCTCCCCGGTCAGCCCGGTCCTGTCCGTCGACGACCCGTCGAGCCAGCCGTACGTCGTGGCTGCCGGCGGCACCACGATCGACAACGCCACCCAGCCCGCGTCCGAGCACGTGTGGAACGACGGCGCTGCGTGGGGCGCGGGGGGCGGAGGCATCTCCGAGTCGTGGCCGATGCCGATCTGGCAGCTCGACTCGCACGTGCCCGGTGTGAACAACCAGGGCGCCGTGGACGCCGCGAAGAGCTTCGAGTCGACGGACCTGGACAGCGCCGGCTACGCGTTCTGCGTGTCTGACAACCCGTTCGGGCAAGGAGAGGCCGGCTGCCGCGAGCTGCCCGACGTCAGCGCGGACGCCGACGAGTTCACCGGCGGCATCACGGTCTTCAGCGACGAGTTCGGCGGCTGGAACACGTTCGGCGGCACCTCGTCGGCGGCTCCGCTGTGGGCGGCGATGCTCGCGGACGTCAACGCCTCGGCCACGTGCAAGGGCAATCCGGCGACGCAGAACGGCGTCGGCTTCGTCGACCCGCTCCTCTACTCCGTGGCGTCGAACCCGACAGCGTACGCGGCCTCGTTCAACGACATCAAGGTCGGGAACAACGACGCGTTCGGGAACTCGAACCTCTTCCAGGCCACCACCGGCTACGACATGGCCTCGGGTCTCGGCACCCCGCAGTTGACCCAGCCGGGCGGCGGCGCCGGGCTCGCGTTCTATCTCTGCAGTCAGGCTCCGGCGAGTACGCGGCCAACCGTCACCAACCTCAGCCCCTCCGTCGGCTTCACCTCGTCGTACACGAACGGCGTGACGATCACCGGCACGAAGTTCGAGCAGGGCGGCACACCGGACGTCGCGAACATCCAGGTGGGAGACGTCGAGCTCTCGTCTGGGTCGTTCACCGTCACGAGCCCGACCACGATCACGGTCACGATCCCGCCGGGCTCCTCCTTCGACGCACCAAACGACCTGACGAACGGCGCCGGCCGCGCACAGGTGACCGTGACGCTGAACGACGGTGAGACAAGCGTCGCCAACGTGAACAGCTGGTTCACCTTCGTGGACGACAGCGGCTCGTCGCAGCCGCTCCCGACGGTGACCGGGGTCCACACATACGCCGGCCCGGACGCCGGCGGCAACACCGTCGCCGTCTACGGCGCGGGGCTCAGCGGGGCGACCAGCGTCACCTTCGGCGGCGTCCCCGCCTCGACCTTCACGGTCAATCCGAGCGGGACGCAGATCCAGGTCAGTGTGCCCGCGTTCGAGGCCGGGACGACCAACTGCGCTCACGACGGCTCGAGCTTCGATCCGAGCGAGAACGCCACCAACGACATCTGCCAGACACAGGTCGAGGTGACGACGCCCAACGGCACGAGCACCGACTCGACGATCCTGCCGCTCTACGAGGGTGCGTTCAACGTCGCCGACGACGGCGTGATCCCGGCCCCCGCGGGTCAGGAAGGCGCCCCGACTGCGACCGAGTACGACTACGTGCCCAAGCCGACGGTCACGTCGATCTCCACCAGCAGCGGAGGAGCGGGCTCGCTTGCCAGCGAGGAGGGTGGCTCCGTCGTGACGATCCTCGGCACGGGCTTCAACCTCGCCACGCTCGACTGGGTCAACTTCGGCAACCCGACGCAGGCGGCCTCGCAGCAGTTCTTCAGCCTCGTCAGCGTGACGGGCACGAAGATCGAGATCCAGGCACCGGGATTCGAGAACATCACGGTCCGCCCGACAACCCTCCCGGTCACGATCCAGACGGTGGCGGGCTTGTCGAACTCCACGAACGCGGCGTACGCCGGGGTCCCAACGGTCTCGGCCGTGCGGGCAACCGCAGGGCCGACCGCCGGTACGAACGCCGGTCCTGATACGGGCGGCACTCGGATCGAGATCGACGGCTCCGGGTTCGCCGATCAGACGCTCGCCGTGGCGTTCGACGACATCGCCACGCCGTTCTCGCTCGGCACGCAGTACAACTTCACGGCATCGAGCGACACGAAGCTGGACACGACCACGGTAGGACAGAACCCGGCTCTCGTCGACACGCAGGTGTGCACCGTCACCGACTGCTCGACGGCCACGTCGGCCGACAACGACCCGTCCGACGTCTTCATCCTCTACCCGCCCGGCGATCCGAAGATCGACTCGATCACCCCGAGTTCCGGGCCCGCCAACGGCGGGACGCAGGTGACCATCGGCGGCGAGAACCTCGGCTGCGTGACCAACATCTCCTTCGGCAACGTGGCGGCCGTTGCTACCTCGAACGCCGCTGCACTCCTCGACTGCGGGTCGACGGACACGGTCACCGTGACAGCTCCGGCGGGCAAGGTCGGCAAGCTTCCGATCACGCTGGAGACGGTCGAGAGCGACGCGACGGGCGCACCGGCGGCAGCCGGGTCGTTCACGTTCACCAAGCCGTTCGCCCTCAGGGTCCGCGAGTCGGGGAACGGTTCCGGGAGGATCACGAGCTCGCCCGGCGGCCTCAGCTGTCCGAGGAAGTGCTCGCACGCGTTCGCGTTCGGGAAGTCGGTCACCCTGAAGGCGAAGGCCGCCAAGGGCTCGACCTTCGTCGGCTGGTCGGGCGCGTGCAGGGGCAAGCTCACGTGCAAGCTCGAGATCGGCGGACCCATGACCGAGACGGCGAGGTTCACGCTCGACAACTGCGTCGTGCCGAGGGTCACGGGCAAGACCCTCTCCGCCGCGAAGCACGCGCTCGGGGTGCACTTCTGCTCGGCCGGGAAGATCAAGCGGGCTTTCTCGAGCACGGTGCCGGCGGGTCGCGTGATCTCCCAGAGCCCGAAGGCGGGAAGCCACCTCAAGCACAACGGCAAGGTGAGCCTGACGGTCAGCAAGGGCTAGAAGCACCAAGGCCGCAGGCACGGGGGCAGTGGAGGGTGCTAGTGCCGCGTCGCGTGGCGGCGGTGCATCGGCGAAGGCAGGTGCGGCGCGAGGTTGAAGGCCGTGTTCACGAGCGCGAGATGCGTGAACGCCTGGGGGAAGTTCCCGAGCAGCCGTTCCGCCTTGGGGTCGTACTCCTCGGACAGCAGGCCGAGGTCGTTGCCGAGGTCCAGAAGCCTTGCGAACAGCTCGTGAGCGTCGTCGTGCCGGCCCAGGAGCTCGTAGCAATCGCAGAGCCAGAACGAGCACGGCAGGAACACGCCTTCGCCCGGCGGCAGTCCGTCGGCGGCTGACTCGCTCGTCCGGTAGCGCAGCACGAAGCCCTCGTGGAGGAGCTCGCGCTCGACCGCCTCGATCGTGCTGCGGATGCGCGGGTCGGTGGCAGGCAGGAAGCCGACGAGCGGCAGCAGCAGAAGGCTCGCGTCGAGCTCCTGCGAGCCGTACGACTGCGTGAAGGAGTCCAGTTCGGAGTCGAAGCCGCGCTCGCAGACGTCCCGGTGGATCTCGTCGCGCAACGCACGCCAGCGGTCGACCGGACCCTCGAATCCGTGGTCCTCGACCGTCCGCACCGCGCGGTCGAACGCGACCCAGGCCATCGCCTTCGAGTGGACGAAGTGGCGGCGCCCACCGCGGATCTCCCAGATGCCGTCGTCCGGCTCGTGCCAGGCCTCTGCGAGATGGTCGAGCAGTTCGAGCTGAATCGCCCAACCCTGCGGGTCCACCGGCAGGCCGTGCTGACGCGCCTGGTAGAAGCAGTCGAGGACCTCCCCGTAGACGTCGAGCTGCAGTTGCTCGCTCGCCGCGTTGCCGACGCGCACCGGTTGCGAGCCTTCGTAGCCCTCCAGCCACGGCAGCTCGAACTCGCTCAGGCGCCGCTCGCCGGCGACGCCGTACATGATCTGGACGTCCGCCGGGTCGCCCGCGATCGCGCGGATCAGCCAGCGCCGCCACTGTCCGGCCTCGTCGGCGTGGCTGCAATGCAGAAGGGCGAGCAGCGTCAGCGTCGCGTCTCGCAGCCAGCAGTAGCGGTAATCCCAGTTGCGCACGGAGCCGATCCACTCCGGTAGGGACGTGGTCGGCGCGGCGACGATCCCGCCCGTCGGGTCATATGTGAGCGCCTTGAGCACGATGAGCGAGCGCCGGACGAGTGACGCCCAGTCGCCCGGGATGTCGAGCGGGCACGCCTCGCTCCACTCCCGCCAGAATCCTTCGGTGTCGGCGAGCGCCTGCTCGGGATCGATGGCCTCGGGAACGGGCTCCTGCGAAGGGAACCACGTGAGGACGAACGGGACGCGCTCGCCCTCGTCGACCGACACCTCCGAGATCGTGCTCATGTCCTCGCCACGCGTCTGCGCGTGCGTGCGGAAGCAGAGCGCGTCCGGCCCGGCGAGCGCGACGCGCGTGCCCTCCTCGTGCGTGCGCTTGCGCACCCACGGGACGATGCGCCCGTAGTCGAAACGGATGGTCAGCTCCGAGCGGAAGTGGACACGCCCCTTGACGCCCTCGACGATCCGCACGATGTCGGGCGCCTTGCCGCGCGGCGGCATGAAGTCGAGCACGCGGGCCACCGAGCCGTCCTCCGTCCGCCACGTCGTCTCGAGGACGAGCGTGTCGTGGAGGTAGCGGCGCGTGCTCGTCGCGGGCGTCGAGGGCGCGAGGAGCCAACAGCCGCAGTCCCGCCCGCCGAGAAGCGAGGCGAAGCAGGCGCCGGAGTCGAAGCGGGGGACGCAGAACCAGTCGATCGAGCCGCCGCGATCGACGAGCGCCGCGGTCTGCAGATCACCCAGGAGCGCGTAATCCTCGATGCGGGCCATCAGCGGTTCTCGATCTCCAGGCCGAGCTCGGGCCAGCGCTTGCGAACGGCACGGTTGAAAGAGTCCTCGTACGTCTCGGCGGCATCTTCGTCGAGCGTGCGTGCGAAGCGGTCACGCATGTCCGCGAGTGCCTCCGTTGCGGCCTCGACCAAGTCGACCCAGTCGCCGTAGGCCTCTTCCCTGTCCTCGCGATCCGCGCTCTGGTAGGCGCGGAACTTCTCGCGGCACTCCCCGAGCAGATCCGCCTCGTCCTCGACGAAGAGGTCGAGCTGGCGCGCGATCACGTCGCGGAACGGGTCGCGCCGGAGCCTCACACGATCTCCTCGTACAGAGCGAGATGCGCGCGGGCGGCCGCGTCCCAGGTCAGCTCCTCGCGTGCCCGCCGTGCGCCGTCGCGTGCCCGCCCGAGTGCGTCGTGGTCGGAGAGGAGCTCGTGGACGGCCTCCGCGAGGCCGGCGACGTCGCCTGCGGCCACGACGCGGCCGGCCCCGAACCGCTTCACAGGTTCGGCGATGCCGCCGACGTCGTAGGCGACGACCGGGACACCAGCGCCGAGCGCGCGCAGGAGAGCACCGCTCTGGTCGAGCTCGGGCCGGTACGGGAAGACGGCGACGGTGGCGTCGCCGAAGGCGCGGTCGATCTCCGGCTGCGGGAGATAGCCGAGCCGCCACTCGACCTCGAGACCGTTCGCGGCGGCGCGGTACGGCTCGACCGGCTCCAGCGGATCGCCCGCCACCAGCAGCCGAGCGTCTCCGGCCCGGCGCACGGCCTCGATCGCGTCGCCGAGCCCCTTGTACGGCCGGATGATCCCGAAGGCGAGCACCGTGCGGCCGTCGTCCTGCCGTTCGGGCTCACTCGGGAACACGGGATGAGGGATGACCCGGAGCCGCTCAGGCTCGACGCCGAGCTCTGCGAGGGTCTCCCGGCCGCTCTCGCTGTGTACGACGATCCGCTCGAACCGTGCGAAGAGCCTGCGCCACAGGTCGGTGCGGTGCGCGGTGCGGCGTGGCAGCAGGTCGTGCGCTGTGAAGACCGACGGCAGATGAGGGTGGAAGAGGAACGCGTCGATCTCTGGTGCCGGCAGCCACTCGAGGTGCAGGACATCCCCTTGCAGGCGGCGGAGCGAGGCGAGCCCGAGCGGATGCTCCGCGACCTTGACCGGCAGGCGCAGCCACGAGCGGCCGAAGACGCGAGACGAGACGGGATAGAAGAGCTCGCGGCGCCGGTATCCCTCCGGCTCCGGCGCGGCGCCGAAGCGAAAGCGAGACGTCACGAGCTCGACGTCCGCGCCCGCCCTCGCCAGCGCCGCGGCGAGCTCGTGGTCGTACGGCGGGGTGAAGGCCGGAGGATCGGCGAGCAGGACGCGCACGGCCTCGTACGCTACGCCGTGGCCATGCTCGTGCGGACTTGGAACCTCTTCCACGGGAACGCCTCTCCTCCGGAGCGCCGCGCCTTCCTCCGCCAGATGATCGAGCTCGTCACCCAGGACCGTCCCGACGTCGTCTGCCTGCAGGAGCTGCCGGTGTGGGCGATGCGGCACCTCGAGCGCTGGAGCGGGATGTATGCCAACGTCGCGGTCGCCCGGCGCCCCCTGCTCCCGTTCGGCGCGCGGGCCGTCACCGCGCTGCACCACGGCCTGCTGCGCTCGGCCGTGACGGGCGAGGCCGATGCGATCCTGACGCGCGATCCCGTGCACGAGGTCGGTGCGCACGTCGTGGGAGAGGACAGGCTGCGGCGCATCGCACAGGCCGCGGACCTCGGGGGCGCGATGGTCGTGAACTTCCACATCGACGGCGATCGGGCGCAGTTCGATCGCGTCGTCGCCCTCGCGCGCGGGCGCTCGATCCTGGCCGGCGACGCGAACCTCGTGGCGCCGGGCGCAGACGGGTTCTCGCCACCGCTCGCCGGGAGCATCGACCAGATCCTCGTGCGCGGGCTCGAGCTGCGCGACGGCCCGTCCGCCTGGCCGCTGGAGCGCCGCACCGTCGGGGGTCGCGTGTTGTCGGATCACGCGCCTGTGGAAGCCGTCGTGGAATGACCCCCGACGAGGCACGCGCCCAGTTCCCGGTCTTCGAGCGCTACGCGTACCTCAACGCCGGCTCGAGCGGTCCACTCCCGCAGGCGGCCGTCGCCGCGGTCCGGACACGGCTCGAGCGAGACCTGACCCACGGTCGGAGCGGGAAGGCGTACATCGAGGAGATCTTCGAGTTGCGGGAGCGCGTCCGCGGCGGCGTCGCCGCCGTCCTCGGAACCTCCGTCGAACTCGTCGCGCTCGTCGAGTCGACGACGCGCGGCTGCCAGATCGTCCTCGCCGGACTCGGACTCGGCGCGGATGACGAGATCGTGACGACAGACGAGGAGCACTTCGGCCTGCTCGGCCCGCTCCACGCCGGCGCCGCGCGGGTGGTCGTGGCGGAGGCCGACGAGGACGCCCTACTCGCCGTCGTAACTCCGCGCACCCGGCTCATCGCCGTCTCGCACGTCCTCTGGACGACCGGACGCAGGCTGGACCTCGGACGACTCCGGCGACCGGACGGGCCGCCGCTGCTCGTCGACGGCGCCCAGTCGGCGGGCGCGATCCCGGTCGACCTCGCGTGCGCCGACTTCTACACCGTCTCGGCACAGAAGTGGTTGTGCGGCCCGGATCCGTCCGGCGCGCTCTACGTCCGCCATCCGGAGCGGCTGCGGGTGGCGCTACCGAGTGCGTTCTCGCCGCAGAGCCACGAGGCCGACGGCTCGTTCACCGCGAAGGACGGTGCACGGCGCTTTGACTCCGGCTGGATCGGCGCGCCGGCGCTCGCCGGTCTCGACGCGGCGCTCGAGGTGCATCCGGACTGGCGCTACGAGGGTGCAGCCGCCGCCGCCGCCCGCTGCCGCGAGCTGCTCGCGCCGCTCGTCGATGTCGTGACGCCGGCAGGCCAGTCGACTCTGGTCTCGTTCCGACCCCCCGGCGATCCCACCGAGCAAGTCGCGGCGCTCGGCGGGCGCGGCGTGATCGTCCGCGAGCTGCCGGGCCGCAATCTCGTCCGCGCGTCGTGTGGCTGGTGGACGAGCGAGGACGACCTCCGCCGCCTCGCCGACGGGCTAACCCGGTAGGCCGAGCTCGGCTGCAATCGGCTGCAGCGCCTCGACGACGGTGCGGATGTGGTCGTCGAGGTCGACACCGAGCTCCTCCGCGCCCTTGTAGACGTCCTCGCGATGGACGCCCGAAGCGAACGACGGCTGCTTGAGCTTCTTCTTGACCGACTTCGGCTCGAGGCCCTCGAGGCCAGTCGGGCGCACGAGGGCGCACGCATGGACGAAGCCACTCAGCTCGTCGCAGGCGAAGAGCGCCTTCTTCAACGGCGTGTCGCGCGGCAGGCCGAGGTGCTCGGCATGGGAGAGCACGGTCTCGACGACCTCGTCGGGATAGCCCTCCTCGCGCAGGATCGGGGCGCCGTCCTGCGGATGCTTGTCCAGGGTCGGGTGCATCTCGTAGTCGAAGTCGTGCAGGAGCGCCGCCACCCGCCAGAGCTCCTCGTCCTCGCCGAACTTTCGCGCGTACGCAGCCGTCGAGGCCTCCACGGCCAGGGCGTGCCGCAGCAGCGACTCGCTCTTCGTGTAGCGCGTCAGCGTCTCCCAGGCACGTTCGCGAGTCGGCTCCAAGGCCCGGCTATCCTAGCCCGGCATGTCCGTCGTGACGGCCCCGCAGGCCCTCGTCATCGAGGGCGGAAATCCGCTCAACGGCCGCATCCGCGCCTCAGGGAACAAGAACGGCGCCCTGCCGATCCTCGCTGCCTGCCTGCTCGCCGACGAGCCGGTGACGCTTGCGAACGTCCCGCGCATCCGCGATGTCGAGACGATGCTCGAGCTGGTGTGCGGCACGGGTGCGAGCGCGGAGTGGACGGGGCCGAACGAGGTGCGGGTCGACCCGCAGGGGCTCTCCTCCTACGAGGTCGACGCGGTTCTCGCCGAGCGGATCAGAGCCTCGTTCCTGCTCGCAGGCCCGCTGCTTGCCCGGCTCGGGCGGGCGATCGTGCCGCCGCCGGGAGGCGACGTGATCGGGCGGCGCCGGCTCGACCCGCACATCCACGCGCTCCAGCAGCTCGGCACGCGCATCGAGATCGAGAGCCGCTACGAGATGGAGACCGACGGACTTTGCGGCGCCGAGATCTTCCTCGACGAGGCGAGCGTCATGGCGACCGAGAACACCGTCATGGCGGCCGTCCTCGCGCCCGGCGAGACCACGATCGGCAACGCCGCCTGCGAGCCTCACGTGCAGGATCTCTGCCGCTTCCTCGTCTCGCTCGGCGCTCAGATCGAAGGGATCGAGTCGAACGTCCTCCGGATCCACGGTGTCGAACGGCTGAAGGGAGGGGAGTGGGCGATCGCTCCCGAGCACATCGAGGTCGGAAGCTTCATCGGCCTGGCAGCCGTCACGAACAGCGACCTCACGATCGAGGCCGTCGTGCCCCACGACATGGTCTCGATCCTCACCGCATTCAGCCGGCTCGGCGTCGAGGTGGAGCTGGGAGACGACTGGCTGCGGGTGCCGCCGCACCAGGAGCTCGTGATCCAGAACGACCTCGGCGACCAGGTGCCGAAGATCGAGGACGGCCCCTGGCCGGCGTTCCCGGCGGACCTGACATCCATCGCAGTCGCCGTTGCGACGCAGGCGTGGGGAACGATCCTCGTGTTCGAGAAGATGTTCGAGAACCGCTTGTTCTTCGTCGACAAGCTCGTCTCGATGGGTGCGCGGATCATCGTCTGCGACCCGCACCGCGTCGTCGTCAGCGGCCCGTCGCGCCTCTACGGCCAGCGGCTGACGAGCCCCGACATCCGCGCCGGAATGGCGATGCTCATCGCCGCGCTGTGCGCGAACGGGCGCTCCGTGATCGGCAACGTCGGCGAGATCGACCGCGGCTACGAGCGGATCGACGACCGGCTCCGCGCCGTCGGCGCGCAGATCGAACGCGTCGACGCCTAGGGCCGCGACGTTACGCTCCGGGGGATGAGCGAGCAGACTGCGGCAGGCGTCCGCGTCAACGTCTACGGGCACGGCGACGCGACCGTGGAGACAGGGCTGCCCGTCCTCAACCTGCTCCTCGCGCGCCTTGCGGAGACTGCACGGTTCGACCTCGTTCTCGACATCGAGCCCGGAGACACGGAGGCCGAGGTCGAGGCCGCGGCCGGCGCGCTCGGCCACGCACTCGCGGGACCGCTGCGCACGGACGGTGCGCGCGGTCACGGCGCGGGCGCGATGACGTCTGCAGAGGCACTCGCCTACGTCGTCCTCGAGACGACCGACGAACCGCTCTTCGTCACGAACGTCGACCTGACGCAGGCCCGCATCGGCGGGCTCGGCACGGACGTCACGCGGCGGTTCCTGGAGGTGCTGGCCGAGAACGCGGGGCTCGTCCTCCACGTGCGGCTCCTGAACGGAACCGACAGCGGCCATGTGCTCGAGGCGATCTTCAAAGGGCTCGGCGCAGCGCTGGCCGAGGCATGCGAGAGACCGGAGGCCCGTCCATGAGCGAGAGGCGCGTCGTGCGCACCGAAGCCGCGCCGGCGCCCTTCCAGGGCGCGCCGTACTCCCAGGCGATCGCGGCCGGCGGCTTCGTGTTCGTCTCAGGGCAACTGGGCCTCAAGCCGGGAGACCCTGCGATCTCGGGCAGCATCGAAGAGCAGACCGAGCAGACCTTCGCGAATCTGAAGGCGATCCTCGAGGAGGCGGGCACCGGCCTCGAGCGGCTGGTGAAGACGACGGTCTTTCTCCAGGACCTCGACGACTTCCAGGCGATGAACGAGGTCTACGCGAAGCACGTCGGCGAGCGCCCGCCGGCGCGGGCCACCGTAGAGGTGGCGAGGCTCCCGTCCGGAGCGCTCGTCGAGATCGAGGCGATCGCTTCGCTTTAGCTCGCGAGTGCTGCGCACCCGCTCGCTGGGGAACGGAACTCCGCGAGCCGGAAAGCGCGGTTTCCGGCTCGCTCCGTGCTCTTGCTTGTTTGGGATGTTCTTGGTAGGAGGCCTATGTAGTGCGCTCGCGCGCGGCGGAGGCCGGCGCGAGCGCAGTTCGGCCTCCGGCTAAGTTCCCGCTCCGCGGATCTGCTTAGCCTCCGGCCCTTCGCGTGGATTCTGGATGGAGTGGTTTCGAGCTTTCCTCGCAGAGACCGCAGCGTCGGGCTTGACGGCTCGCACGTGGAGGAATATAGGGATCCGTCGCCAACGCGCGCCTGCCGGATCGTTGAACCCGGCTTCCGGCAGCTTCGGCTCGCGCAGCCGCTCGACGAGCAGTCCGCCCGCGGCGAGCACATCAACGTAGGTCTCGAGCGGTACGTGCCTGCTCACGAAGCGCATTGCGAGGCCGTCGCGCTCGAAGGTGGCGTCGGTGCGCCTTTCGTCGAGGTATGAGCCCTCGATCACGAACGGCGCGTCGGGCTCGCGTTCGGCGAACGTCCCGGCAGAGCTGAGCGGGTGGACGATCGCGAGGCACAGCCGCCCACCGGGAGCAAGGACGCGCGCCCCCTCACTGACGGCGCCGGCGAGGTCGTCCACGTCCTGCAGCGACATGAACGCGACGACGAGCCCGAACGATGCGTCGGGGAACGGCAGTTCGGAGGCGTCGGCGACGTGCAGCTCCATCGCCGGCGCCGCCTCGCGCGCTGCGGCGATCATCGTGGGCGACGCGTCGACTGCCACGACCTCGTGCCCGAGCGCGGTGAGATCGCGTGCGAGCCGTCCTTCGCCGCACCCGAGGTCGAGCGTCCGCCCGCTCGGCGCCGGCACGATTTCGAGGAAGAGGTCGCGGTGAAAGCGCCAGTAGCTGTCGTGATTCGGCGTGCGCGCCCACGCGATCCACGCGGCCGCGTTCTCTTCCCACGCCTCGCGGAGTTCGCCCACGCTCCCGACTGTAGACGGGCGACAATGGCCGGGTGCGGCAGGAAATCGAGAATTACGTTGGCTCGCTCGGGCTCGACGCCTACCTCGTCGGCGGCGCTGTGCGCGACGAGCTGCTCGGGCTGGATTCGAAGGATGCTGACTTCCTGGTGCCCGGCCTCGACACCGAGGGTTTGCGCGCGGCGCTCGCCCCGCACGGACGCGTCGAGGACCTCGTGGTGGCCGACAGGCTCGTCGGCATGCGGCTCCACCCGCGCGACGGCCGGATCCGGAAGCTGACGCCGGCCGGAATCGAGTTCGCGCCGCCTCGCAAGGAGGTGTCCACGGGACCCGGCCGGCACGACTTCGAGATCGTCGCCGACCCCTCGCTGTCGGTGGACGACGACATGCGCCGCCGCGACTTCACCGTCAACGCGATGGCCCGCCGGCTCGCGACGGGCGAGCTCGTCGACCCGCTCGGCGGCCGCGCCGATCTCGAGGCACGCCGGCTGCGCACGGTCTCGCCGCAGAGCTTTCGCGAGGATCCGCTGCGGCTCGTCCGGGCCCTTCGCTTCGTCTCGCAGCTCGGCTTCGAGCCGGACGAGGAGCTGCTCGCTCAGATGCGCGAGGAGGCTCCGGCGGTGAAGCTCGTCTCGGGCGAGCGCATCGGCGGCGGCCTCGCGGCCGACGGGATGGGAGAGCTGTCGAAGCTGCTGCTCGGCGCCGAGCCTGCCCGCGCTCTGCGGCTCGCACGTGACACTGGAGTCCTCGTCGAGCTCCTGCCCGAGTTCGGCCCTGCGATCGGGTTCGACCAGGAGAGCCGCTACCACGACCTCACCGTCGACGAACACACCTTCGCGGTCGTGCAGGCAGCAACCGACTCGGGCTTCTCGTTGCCCGTGCGGCTCGCGGCGCTCTTCCACGACCTCGGCAAGCCGATCGTCGGCTGGCGCGGGCAGGACGGGCGTCTCCACTATTACGCCAAGCCCGGCTTCGCCGCACACGGGCACGACCAGGTCGGCGCAGACCTCGCGGCCGATGCGATGCTGCGCCTGCGGTACCCGAACGCGCTCCGGAAGCACGTCGTCCGGATCGTGCGCCGCCACATGTTCCGGCCGGGCAAAGGCGACGCCCGCCGGGCGAGGCGCTTCCTGCGCCGCAACGGCGACGAGCTCGCGTTCGACCTCATCGACCACAAGCACGCCGACCTGCTCGGCAAGCGCGGCAGCGACGGCGAGCCGCCGCCGCTCGACGAGATCGCCGCGCTCGCCCGCTTCCGCGAGATGGTGGAGCGAGAGCTGTCGAGCCCACACCGGCTGCGCGACCTCGCCGTCGACGGCAACGACCTGATCGAGCTCGGTTTCCGGCCCGGGCCGCAGCTCGGCCACATCCTCCACGACCTTCTCGACGCCGTCGTGGAGGAGCCGGCGCTCAACACACGCGAACAGCTGCTCGCCCGGGCGAAGGAACGGCTGTGATCCGCTGGGAGGCTGAGGGCTACCAGGTCGCCTTCACGACGCGAGTCGGTGGCGTGAGCGAGGGGCCTTACGCCTCGCTCAACCTCGGGCGCAAGAGCGGAGACGAGGTCGAGCGAGTCGACGAGAACCGGCGCATCGCGTGCGACGCGATCGGCGCCGACGTCAAGAAGCTCGCACTCAACTACCAGGTGCACTCGGCCCGCGTTCTGCTGGCCGCAGCAGCGGTGCGCGGCGAGCACGCCGACGGGCTCTGGACCGACGAGTCCGGCCTGCCGATCCTCGCGCTGTCCGCCGATTGCCTGCCGATCGCCATCGCGCGCGCAGACACGAGCAACCGCGCCGTCGCTGTCCTCCACGTCGGCTGGCGAGGACTGCTCGCCGGCATCGTTGCCGCGGGCAGCGACGCACTCGGGCTGGAAGCGTCGCCGGCAGAGCCGGCGACGCCCGGCCGGAAGAGCATGGGCCACGGTGCGCTGGCGGCCGCGATCGGTCCGGGCATCGGCCCGTGCTGCTACGAGGTGGGGGAGGAGGTCGCGGCTCCCTTCCGCGAGCGATTCGGCGACGACGTCGTGCGCGAGAGCCGCCTCGATCTCTGGACGAGCGCCGAGCGCGCCCTCCGCGCCGCCGGAGTCGAGCGCATCGACCGCTTCGACCGCTGCACCGCCTGCGAACCCGAGTCGTTCTTCTCACACCGGCGCGACGCCGGCCGCACGGGACGCCAGGGGGTGATCGCCTACGTCACCGGCTGAGATCCAGGAGCGGTACGCGCGCATCTGCGAGGAGGTCGGGCCGGATGTCACGGTCGTGGTCGCGACGAAGTACGTCGCGCTCGATGACCTCGCCGCGCTCGCGGAGGCCGGGGTCGAAGTCGTGGGCGAGAACCGCGCGCAGGAGCTCCAGGCGAAGCACGACCGCTACGGCGACGCCTTCCGCTGGCACTTCATCGGTCACCTCCAGAGCCGCAAGGCGCCGCTCGTGAGCGAGCTCTGCGAGCTCTGCCACTCGCTCGCCTCGGAGTCGGCCGCCAGGAAGCTCACGATCCCGGCGCTCGTGGAGATCAACCTCTCGGGCGAGGCCACGAAGTCGGGCGTGACGCCCGAGGAGCTGCCGACACTGCTCGAGGTCTATCCCGACGTGCGTGGGCTGATGACGATGCCGCCCGCCACCGGCGATCCCGAGTCGTCGCGGCCGTACTTCCGGCGCCTCCGTGAGCTCGCAGAGCGTCACGGGCTGCGCGAGCTGTCGATGGGAACGAGCCAGGACTACCGGGTCGCCGCCGAGGAGGGAGCGACCTACGTCCGGGTCGGCGCAGTCCTGTGGCAGCGCTAACATCGGCGGCGCCATGGGTCTCTCCGACGTCTGGGCCCGTACCCTCGTCTACTTCGGCATCGCCGAGGAAGAGGACTGGGACGAGGACGGCTATCTCACCGAGGACGAGCTCGCCGACGGGCACGAGCAGCCGAACGTAAGGCACCTGCCCGCCCGGCGGTCCTCCCGGCACGACTACGACGACGACTGGACGGACCCCGAGCCCGACGCGCAGCGGACGAGCATCCTCCGGCCACGCAGCGAGCAACGCCGCGTGCGCAACCTCCAGCCGGTGCGGGGACCCGGCGCCTCGCGCGTCCATTTGATCCTCCCGCGCAGCTTCAACGACGCGCAGCAGGTCGCCGACCGGTTCAAGAACGGCGTCCCGGTGATCCTCAACCTCCAGTCGGCGGACGCCGAGTTGTCGAAGCGGCTGATCGACTTCGCCAGCGGGCTCACCTATGCGCTCGACGGCGGGATGCAGCGGATCGCCGACAAGGTCTTCCTCCTCACGCCGAGCGACGTCGAACTGTCCGCGGAGGACAGGGCTCGGATGCTCGAGCGGGGCTTCTTCAACCAGGCATAGGAGAACGTCTCCGGGCCGCGAACCAGCCCTGAATGGGCTGGTCAGCCACATTCATGCTGCTTGGCGACGCAGTCTCGAGCGTCAAGACGTTCGTCAACGTCTTCATCGGGCTCTACTGGCTTGTGATCTTCGTCTACATCCTCACGAGCTGGTTGCGGCTGCCGTACTCGCCGACGCTCAACCGGATCCAGCGATTCCTCTACGACGTCTGCGAGCCGTACCTACGCCTCTTCCGTCGGCTTCTCCCGGCGACGGGAGCGATCGACCTCTCGCCGATGCTGGCCCTGATCTTTCTGATCGTGATCGATCGCTTCCTCATCTGGATTCTCGACCACTTCCACTAAAGGAGAGACCGATGGCACTCACCCCCGTCGAGATCAGGCATCTGACACCACCGCGCACCAGCTTCCGCGGCTACAAGGTCGCGCCGACCGACGGGCTGCTCGAGGAGATCGCGGCGAGCTTCGAGGACGTCTGGCGCGAGCGCGCCGACCTTGCGGACAAGGTCGAGCAGCTCGAGACCGACCTCATTCGCTTCCGCGAGCTCGAGACCCTCCTCCGTACGACTCTCGTCTCTGCCGAGCAGGCGTCGGCGCAGACCCGCGATCAGGCGCGACGCGAGGCGGGGCTGATCCTCAGCGAAGCGCACGCCGAGGCGCGGGAGATTCAGCGGCGCGCGGTGGCCGAGAACGAGCGGCTGCAGCACGAGACCCGCCGGCTGCGAGTGCAGCTGCAGGAGGCGCTCTCCGCATTCGAGGAGCCCGAGGCGACCGAGCAGGAACGCGAACCGGAGGCGACCGCTGAGCCCGACGCGGACGGGGTCGAGGAACGCAGCTGGTACGGCTACCCGAGCGAGCCCGTCCAGCCGGCTGCGGATGCTGCGTGAGGTGGCCCGACGTAGACTGAGTGCGTGACTGCGGAGACGACCCGCGTGCGCTTGCGCGTCAGCCCGGGGGCGGGCAGGACAGCGCTCGTGGGCCGGCACGGCGACGCCTGGAAGGTGCGCGTCACCGAGGCGCCGGAGCGCGGGCGCGCCAACGAAGCCGTCCTGCGCCTCCTCGCCGAGACCCTCGCGCTGCCACGCACGGCGGTGACCCTCGTTTCGGGGCACGGCGGCCGGGAGAAAATCGTGGAGCTGACGGGGATGGGGCCTACGCTGATCGAACGACGCCTCGCCTCGGCCTCAGAAGACGGCCGGGGCAGAAAGGAGAGGCGGTGACGAGCATCGACACCGAGCACTTTCGCGATGCGCTCCTCGACGAGCGCCGGCGGGTCGAGCACGCGCTCGCGACGCTCCGCGCCGAGCATCCCGGCTCGCTCGACGACGAGGTCGAGGAGGTCGCAGCGACGAGCGACAACCACGTCGCCGAGACCGCGAGCGCGACGCTCGGACGGGAGATCGACTACACGCTGGGCGACAACGCCGAGCAGGTCCTCTCGGAGATCGATGCCGCCTTGGGGCGGATCGACGACCGAACCTACGGCATTTGCTTCAACTGCGGCAACGAGATTCCACGGCAACGGTTGGAGGCGAATCCCTGGGCTTCTCTCTGCATCGACTGCAAGCGAAGATCGGAGGGAGGATGAACGAGGTGCGAGTCGGCTCGGCGACGGACGCGTTGACGCCCGTCTCCCGAGCGACCCGCTCGTTCGCAGCCACGCGAATGCAGTGGCTGGCCCTCGGTGCGATCGCGCTCGCGGCGATCGTCGCCGACCAGGTGACGAAGCACGTCGTCGCTTCGAACCTTCAGCTCGGGGAGGGGCTTCACGTCGTCGGTCCCCTCACGATCCGGCACGTGGAGAACTCCGGCATCGCCTTTGGCCTCTTCTCGAACGCGACGGCCGCCGTGATCGTCGTCACGGCGATTGCGATCGCGTGGATGCTCGCCTACTTCGCGCGCTCCGGTGCCCGCCACCCCGTGCTCCCTGTTGCGCTGGGCCTCGTGATCGGCGGCAGCATCTCGAACCTGGCCGACCGCGTCCGGCTCGGCTTCGTCACCGACTTCCTCGACTTCCGCTACTGGCCGGCGTTCAACCTCGCCGACAGCTTCATCGTGATCGGGGTCGGGATCCTGCTGGCGGCGCTCCTCCTCGCGGAGGGAGAACCGCGGGCTGCCAAGCGCTGAACCGGCTCGTCCCGCCCGAGGCCGCGGGAGAGCGGCTCGACCGCTATCTCGCCGGACTGCCGGACGTGGGATCGCGGGCCGCGGCGGAGCGGCTGCTCTCGGCCGGCGCCGTGCTCGTGGACGGCCAGGCCCGCGGGAAGAGCCACAAGCTCGCGGGTGGGGAGGAGGTCGAGATCGAGGCGCCGGAGCCGGCTCCGGCGGATCCTGCCGTCGCGCCGCCCGAGCTCACGATCGCCTACGCCGACGAGCACCTCCTCGTCGTGGACAAACCCGCCGGCGTCGTGGTGCACCCGGCGCCCGGACATGCGGGCGGCACGCTCGCCCAGGCGCTCGCAGCCGCAGGAGCGAAGGGCGGGGAGGAGGACCGGCCCGGGATCGTCCACCGCATCGACCGCGACACGTCGGGACTGCTCGTCGTCGCGCGCTCGCACCAGACGTACGAGCGGCTCCAGCGGCTCGTCCGGCGGCGCGCCCTGACACGTGAGTACCTCGCCCTCGTCGTGGGGAAGCCGCGGTCGCGCCGTGGGACGATCGACGCGCCGATCGGCCGCGACCGGCACGACAGGCTGCGCCACTCCCTCGACACGGGCACGCCGCGGGCGGCCGTGACGCATTTCGAGCTCGAGGAGCTCCTGCCCCGCCATGCGCTGCTCCGCGCCCGCCTGGAGACCGGCCGGACGCACCAGATCCGCGTCCACCTCGCGGCGATCGATCTTCCGGTCGCCGGCGACCCGGTCTATGGGAACGCAGGCGAGCTGGGTCTCGAGCGGCAGTTCCTCCATGCCACGCGGCTCGCGTTCGTCCACCCGGTCACCGGCACCGCGGTCGACGTCTCGTCGCCGCTGCCGCCCGACCTCGGCGCGGCGCTCACGGCGGCCCGCAGCTAACCTTTTCCGCGTCCTGTCCCTACTCCCCGGCGGCCCAGCCGTGGCGCGCGTGCCTCTCCTCGCCGGAGGTGCGCCTCGGACTTCCGCCGGCGCAACACAAGAAAACGAATCCGAAAGGAGCTTTCATGGCAGTTTCCACCGGCGCTGGAAGCGTCGGCGGCGAGGCCGCCGACGCCCGGCGGGAAGACCGCGCCGCCGGAGGCGGCGCTGGCGCTGGCGCTGTTTCCATGCGCGATCTGCTGGAGGCCGGAGTCCACTTCGGCCACCAGACGCGGCGCTGGAACCCGAAGATGCGCCGCTTCATCTTCGCCGAGCGCGGCGGCATCTACATCATCGACCTCACGCAGACCGCGGAGCGCCTCGACGAGGGGCGGCAGTTCCTCCGCAACGTCGCGGAGCGTGGCGGCACCGTCCTGTTCGTCGGCACGAAGAAGCAGGCCCAGGACGCCGTCGAGAACGAGGCCAAGCGCATCGACATGCCGTACGTCAACCACCGCTGGCTCGGCGGCCTGCTCACCAACTGGCGCACGATGGCCGACCGCATCGACCGGCTGCACGAGATGCGGCGCCTGCGAGACGAGGGTCAGATGGAACTGCTGCCGGCGAAAGAGCGCATCTCGATGGCCGGCGAGCTCGAGAAGCTCGAAGCGAACCTCGGTGGCGTCGCCGACATGCGCCGCCAGCCCGATGCCGTCGTGATCGTCGACCTGAAGAAGGAGGCGCTCGCCGTGCGCGAGGCGCGGCGGCTCGGAATCCCGGTCGTCGCGCTCGTGGACACGAATTGCGACCCGGACGAGGCCGACTATGTCATCCCGGGCAACGACGACGCGATCCGTTCCTGCAGCCTCGTCGTGCACTCGCTTGCCGAGGCTGTCTTCGACGGGAAGCAGAAGGTGTCGGCGCAGGAGCTCCAGCACCAAGCCCAGGAAACGCCCGCTCCCGCCGAGAGTGTTCCCGAAGGCGACGTCGAGGACGTCCAGGCCGGTGAGGAGATCGAGCCGGTGACCGAGGGCGAGAGTGTCCCCGTGCCGACGGGCGAGGACCCCGCCAAGGAAGGCGCGGAGGAGACCAAGCGGTCGGAAGCGAGCCTCGGAGACCCGACGCGGGGCGAGAAGGAGAAGGCGTAGATGGCGGCCGAGATCTCGGCCCAGCTCGTCCGCGAGCTCCGCGACCGGACGAGCGCGGGGATGATGGACTGCAAGCGCGCACTGCAGGACACGAACGGCGATATGGAGGCCGCGGTCGTCCTCCTCCGCGAGAAGGGGATGGCGAACGCGGCGAAGCGCGTCGATCGCGCAACGACCGAGGGGCTCGTCGGCTACCGGCTGGCGGGCGACGGCTCCCGGGGCACCATGGTCGCGCTCGGGTGCGAGACCGAGCCGGTCTCGAACAACGAGGAGTTCCAGGCGTTCGGGAAGAAGGTGCTCGACCTCGTCGAGGCGCAGGGAATCGACGCCGTGTCACAGCTCGACAAAGAGCGCGCCGAGCTGTCCGGCAAACTCGGCGAGAACATCGCCATCGCCGGAGCAGCTCGCTTCGAGGCGGTCGAGGGTGGCCGTCTCGGCGCGTACGCCCACCCGCCCGCGAACAAGCTCGGCGTCCTCCTGCAGGTCCGCGGTGGGGATGACGAGCTCGCACGCAACCTCGCGATGCACATCTCCTGGTCGGACCCGCGCTGGATCGGCCGTGAGGACGTGCCCGAGGATCTCGTGGCGGCAGAGCGCGAGATCTACCTCAACTCCGAGGAGGTGCAGTCGAAGCCCGAGCAGGCGCGTGAGAAGATCGTCACCGGGATGCTCGACAAGCGCTTCTTCGCGGAGCGGGGCGGGGTGCTCGCCGACCAGCCGTGGATCCACGACGGCTCCCAGACCGTCGGCAAAGTGCTCGCCGAGGCCGGGGCCGAGGTGCTCGAGTTCCAGCGCTTCTCCCTGGCGGGATGACCGTCCAGCCGCAGACCGAGACCGGTACAACGGGCCATGCCGTCTTCCGCCGCGTCCTGCTCAAGCTGTCGGGCGAGGCGCTCATGGGCGGGCGCGAGTACGGGATCGACCCCGGCGTCACGCGGGCCATCGCCAAGGAGGTCGCGGGCATCCGCGGCGAAGGGGTCGACGTCGCGGTCGTGGTGGGCGGCGGCAACTTCTATCGCGGTCTCGCCGCCGCAGCCGAGAGCGGGATGGACCGCGCGACCGCCGACTACGCAGGGATGCTCGCGACGCTGCTCAATGCGCTTGCGCTGCAGGACGCGCTCGAGCGGGAGGGAGCGGATACGCGTGTGATGTCGGCGCTCGAGGTCTCGGAGGTCGCGGAGCCGTACATCCGGCGCCGGGCCATCCGCCACCTCGAGAAGGGTCGCGTCGTGATCTTCGCTGCCGGCACCGGCAATCCGTTCTTCACGACGGACACGGCGGCAGCGCTGCGCGCGCTCGAGATGGGCGCCGATGCGATCCTGATGGCGAAGCACGGGGTCAAGGGCGTGTACGACGGCGACCCGCGACACGTCTCGGACGCCGAGTTCCTGCCGCGGATCACGCATCGAGAGGCGATCGAGCGCGGGCTCAGGGTGATGGACACGACGGCGCTCTCGCTCTGCATGGACAACCGCCTCACGATCCACGTCTTCGAGCTCGCCGAGGGCAACGTCGCGCGTGTCGTGAACGGCGAGGAGGTCGGGACGATCATCGCTTCGGCTGGAAGCGTCGGCGGCAAAGCCGCCGACGCCCGGCCGGCAGACCCCGCCGGCTTCGGCGGCGGTGGACCGGAAAAGGAGGCCTGAGGCATGGCGACTGCAGAAGAGCTGATCAAGAGCGCCCAGGACCGCATGGTCAAGTCGGTCGAGCACGCGCGGTCGGGGTTCGCGACCGTCCGCACCGGGCGCGCCTCGGCGTCGCTCCTCGACCGGATCGAGGTCGACTACTACGGGACGCCGACGCCGTTGCGCCAGCTCTCGACGATCAACGTCCCCGACCCACGCATGCTCACCGTGCAGGCGTTCGACCCGAGCTCGATCAAGGCCATCGAGAAGGCGATCCAGGAGTCGGATCTCGGGCTCACTCCTTCGAACGACGGCAAGCTGATCCGCCTCCCGATCCCGCAGCTCACAGAGGAGCGGCGGAAGGAGCTCGTGAAAGTTGTCCGCAATATGGCGGAAGACCACAGAGTCGCCGTCCGCGAGATCCGGCGCGATGCGATGCGTCACCTCAAGGAGCTGGTCGACAAGGGCGAGGTCGGCGCCGACGACGAGCACCGCGCCGAAGGTCGTGTCCAGGAGCTGACCGACGAGCACACGAAGCAGATCGACGAGCTGCTGAAGCACAAAGAGGCCGAGGTGATGGAGGTCTAGTGGCCTCCACTCCAGGCACCGGAACCGACGTCAGCCCCGAGGAGCGCCTGCCCGAGGTCGCGCACGCGGTCGCGATCATCATGGACGGCAACGGTCGCTGGGCAGTGGAACACGGCGTGTCGGTCGCCGAGGGCCATCGGGCAGGATCGCGAGCGCTGCGGCCCGTCGTCGAGGGGGCGATCGACCTCGGAATCGAATCCCTCGTCGTCTATGCGTTCTCGACCGAGAACTGGAGCCGCGACGCGGGCGAGGTCGGCGCGCTGATGGAGATCTTCGGCGAGACGATCGACCGCGAGCTCGAGGATCTTGCCGCGCAGGGCGTCCGGTGCAGCTTCGTCGGCCGCCGCGACCGGGCACCCGACTGGCTGCGGACCAAGATGGAAGAGCTCGAGACGGCGACGGCGGACAAGTCGAGGCTCCAGCTCTGGATCGCGTTCGACTACGGCGGTCGCGCCGAGCTCGTCGATGCTGCCCGCCGGCTGCTCGAGAGCGGCAGCGATCCCGACGAGGTGGACGAAGCGGCCCTTGCGAGGTGCCTCTACGAGCCTGCGATGCCCGATCCGGACCTGGTGATCCGCACCTCGGGCGAGCGCCGCATCTCGAACTTCCTCCTCTGGCAGTCCGCCTACGCCGAATACGTCTTCACCGACACCCTCTGGCCCGACTTCGGGCCCGAGGAGCTCCGGGCCGCGATCGAGGAGTACGCGCGCCGGCGCCGTAGATTCGGCGGTCGATGACGTCACTCGGCTCCGCCCCCTTCCCGTGGGGGAAACCATGTTTCCCCCACGGGCCCTTCTTCCAACTCGTGTGGGGGAACCTCCCGGTTCCCCCACACCCCCTCCACAGCCACGAGCCGGTGAAGACCGGCTCGTGACCAACTTCGCGTCCCGTCTACTGGTCGCGGCGGTCGGCCTGCCGCTCGTGCTCGGAATGCTGTGGCTCGGCGGCTGGTGGCTGTTCGCGCTGCTTGCCGTCGCCGGCTGTGTCGGGGTGCACGAGTTCGTCACGACGGCGCGTCCCCTGCGACCGCTCGCTCCTGCGGTGTACGGCGGGATGCTCCTCGCACTCTTCGGCGCGCGAACGGGAGGAGTCGTGTGGCTGCTCGGCGGGTTCCTCGCCACCTTCGTGCTCGCCTTCGTTCTCCATGCCGTCTCGAGTACGCGCGCACCGACGACGGCGGCCGTCGGCTCGACGGTGCTCGGGTCGGCGTGGATCGGCCTGGGGCTCGGCTGTCTCCTTCTCCTCCGCGAGATGCACGATCACGGACGCCTGATCTCCTTCACGGTCGTGCTCACCGCGTGGGCGGCGGCCACCTTCGCCTACTTCGGCGGCCGGCTGATCGGCCGCCACAAGCTCGCACCGCGCCTGTCGCCCGGTAAGTCGTGGGAGGGCTTGCTGATCGGAGCCGCCGCGGGGGTCTTCGTGTCCTTCATCGCGCTCTACGACACGCGGCACAAGTACCTGAGTGTCTGGCAGACGATCGTCCTCGGTCTGGTGCTCGTGCTCGCCGAGGTGATCGGCGACCTGTTCGAGTCGGCGGTGAAGCGCGACCTCGAGGTGAAAGACACGGGAAGGCTCCTCGGAGGGCACGGGGGAATGCTCGACCGGATCGACGGTCTCCTCTTCGCCGCGCCGGCCGCATATTTCCTCGTCGTCGCCTACGGCTTTCACTAGCCAACTCTCCCTACACTGGCCCGATGAAGCGCGTTGCGTTGCTCGGGGCAACGGGGTCGATCGGTCGCCAGGCGATCGAGATCGTCGAGGCGCATCCCGGGCTCGAGCTCTGCGCCGCCGCCTCGGGCACGACTCCGCTCGACGAAGTCGACGTTCCGCTGAAGGAGGTCGGCGGCGATCTGACCGAACTCCTCGAGCGCGCCGAGCCGGACGTCGTGCTCAACGCCGTCGTCGGCTTCGCGGGCGTCCATGCGACCCTCTGGGCGCTCGAGCACGGCGTCGATCTCGCGCTCGCGAACAAGGAGAGCCTGGTCGCAGCAGGAGAGCTCGCTCTCGCCGCACGTGAGCGCGGCCGGGGGCGGATTCTCCCCGTCGACAGCGAGCACTCCGCGCTCTTTCAGTGCCTGGAGGGACGAACGCCGGAGCAGGTCGACACCCTCGTGCTCACCGGCTCCGGCGGTCCGTTCCGCGGCCGCACGCGTGCCGACCTAGAGGACGTTACGCCCGAGCAGGCGCTCGCACATCCAACCTGGCGCATGGGCCCGAAGATCACGGTGGACTCGGCAACGCTTGCGAACAAAGGGCTCGAGGTGATCGAAGCGCATTTTCTCTTCGGCGTGGAGTACGAGCGGATCGAGGTGGCAATCCAGCCCACGTCGATCGTGCATTCGCTCGTCCGCTTCCGCGACGGCGCGGCACTCGCGCATCTCGGCTACCCGGACATGCGCGTGCCCATCTCGTACGCGCTGACGTATCCCGAGCGCTCCGCGACGCCGCTACCGCCGCTCGACCTCACCTCGCTGACGCTGGAGTTTGCACGGCCCGACACCGAGACGTTCCCGATGCTCTCGCTCGCGCGCGCTGCGGGCCGAAAGGGAGGAAGCGCCCCGTGTGTCTACAACGCGGCGAACGAGGTCGCGGTCGCCGCCTTCCTCGCCGGACGCCTGCCGTTCCTCGGGATCCCGGAGGTCGTGGGGGAGACGCTCGCGGCAGCCAGAACCGACGCGGTTCGCGACATCGACGACCTGGTGCAGGCCGACCTCGCCGCGCGGGCGATCGCCGAAGGAGCGTTGGCCGCCGCATGACCTTGCTCGTCGTCATCGCCGGCCTGGTCCTGCTCGTCTTCCTGCACGAGCTGGGGCACTTCTGGGTGGCACGCGCGGTTGGAATGCGACCGCGGAGCTTCTACCTCGGTTTCCCGCCGGCCCTCTTCAAGATCCGCCGCAAGGGCATCGACTACGGGATCGGGATGATCCCGCTCGGCGGCATGGTTCAGCTTCCCGGCATGAACCGGCCCGCAGCCCGCGACTTGCGCCTCTTCCTCGAGCAGGCACTCCGTGAAGAGCCGAGCCTGGTGCCGGCCGTCGGAGCCGTCCGGCGCGCGCTCGAAGCGGAGGACTACGAGGCGGCGCGCCGCGCCTGCTTCGAGCTCGAGCGTGAGGTGAGCGCTGCGCAGCTGACGCCTGGTGCCAGACGCTCGGCCCAGCGGGCGCTCCGCGAGGTCGAGGAGGGCACGTCTCCGGAGGCGTACTGGCGCGGCGCGACGTGGAAGCGCGTCGCCGTCATCGCGGCCGGGCCGCTCGCGAACGTCGCGGTCGCCTTCGCGATTCTTTTCCTCGTCTTCGCCATCAGCGGCGGGCCGTCGAACCAGGCCACACGAGAAGTCTTCTCGGTCACGAGCGGAACGCCGGCCGCCGCCGCCGGCCTGCAGCCCGGCGACCACATCGTCGCCGTCAACGGCCGACCCACGAGCACATTCGACGCTGTGTCGAGCTCGATCACGTCGAGCCGCGGTAGGCCCGTCACCCTGACCGTGCTGCGCAACGGGAGGCGCGCGACGGTCGGTCCGCGCAAGACCGTCAAGGTCGACGGCCGCTGGAGGTTCGGCTTCGAGGCCGCGACAGAGCTCGTCCCGTACTCGACCGGCAGCGCGGCCCACGCGGCTGGCTCGGACCTGTGGAGCGTCGTGACCGGCACCGGGCAAGGGCTCGCAGGGCTCTTCTCCAGCCACGGGCGCAGCCAGCTCTCAGGCCCGGTCGGGATCATCCGGGTCTCCCAGGAACAGCTGCGAGTTGGCTGGACGCACTACCTCGAGATCCTCGCGTTCGTGAGCATGTCGCTCGCCCTGCTCAACCTGCTGCCGCTGCTCCCGCTCGACGGCGGCCACATCCTCTTCTCGCTCATCGAGGCCGTCCGCCGCCGCGCCCTCGCCCGCGAGGTCTACGAGCGGGTCTCGGTCGTCGGGTTCGCCTTCATCCTGCTTCTGCTCGTGATTGCCTCCTCGAACGACGTCTCCGGCGTTCCACACTGAAGCGCCTCAGCGTCCTTTGAGGCCGGGATTCGGGCGGAACCCGCCGGGCTAGACTGAACCGCGGATGGCCAGCAAGCGACAGATCTCGGTCGGCGGGGTAGCGATCGGAGGCGGGGCGCCGGTCGTCGTGCAGTCGATGACGACGACGAAGACGCACGACGTCGAGGCGACGACCGCGCAGATCGCAGCGCTCGCGAGCGCCGGCTGCGAGATCGTCCGCGTCGCGGTTCCGAAGACGGAGGATGCGGAGGCTCTTTCGAAAATCGCCCGCTTCTCGCCCGTCCCCGTCATCGCCGACATCCACTTCAACGCCAGCCTCGCCTTGAAGGCGATCGACCAGGGCGTCGCCGCCGTGCGCATCAATCCCGGCAACATCGGCGGCTCGGACAAGGTCGCCGAGGTCGTGCGCGCCGCGAAGGCCAAGGGGATCCCGATGCGGATCGGGGCGAACTCCGGGTCGCTGCCGAAGCATCTCGAGGAGCTGGCGCAGGCCGACCAGGCGGAGGCACTCGTCGAGGCAGCGCTCGAAGAAGTGCGCCTGCTCGAGAGCCTCGACTTCTACGACTTCAAGATCTCCGTCAAGTCGAGCCACGTGCCGACGATGATCCGCGCCTACCGGATGCTCTCGGAGAGAGTCGACTACCCGCTCCACCTCGGCGTCACCGAGGCCGGAACGGTCTTCGCCGGCTCGATCAAGAGCGCCGTTGGGATCGGCACGCTGCTCGCCGAGGGGATCGGGGACACGATCCGCGTCTCGCTCTCCTCCGACCCGGTCGAAGAGCCGAAGACGGCCTACGAGATCCTGAAGGCGCTCGGGCTGCGCGAACGCGGGCCGGTGATGATCGCCTGCCCGAGCTGCGGGCGCGACAACGTCGGCGTGCATACGCTCGCCGAGGAGGTCGAGCTGCGGCTGCAGGACTACCCGCAGCACTTCGAGGTAGCGGTGCTCGGTTGCGCGGTCAACGGCCCGGGCGAGTCCGGCGACGCGGACTTCGGCATCGCAGGCGGCAGAGACGTCGGCTTCATCTACGCCCACGGCCGCGTCCTGAAGAAGGTCAGCTCCGACATCCTGATCGACGAGCTCTTCCACGAGATCGACAGGTGGATTGCCGAGGGGATGCACCGCCCGAAGCGCCTCAAGATGGCCAAGCCCGCCGCTCTGGCGATGGCCGAAGCCTCGTTGATCCCGCTCGAATAGCCTAGGGCGACAACGCCGATGATCGCCCGAGCCTCACAGCTCTTCCTCCCGACCCTGCGCGACGCGCCCGCCGACGCGGAGGCCGCCTCGCACCGGCTGCTCGTGCGCGGCGGCTTCATCCGTCAGATCGGGGCCGGGCTGTGGGCGATGCTGCCGCTCGGCTGGCGCGTCCACATGCGGATCGAGCAGATCATCCGCGAGGAGATCAACGCGATCGGCGGCCAGGAGATGCTCTCGCCGACGCTGACGCCGGCCGAGCTCTGGGAGACGACCGGACGCATCGACGTTCCGATCCTCTTCCACCTCAACGACAGCGGCGGCCGGCCGTTCGTGCTCTCGTGGACGCACGAGGAGTCGATGACGTTCCTCGCGCGCGAGATTCAGTCGTACAAGCAGCTGCCCCAGGTCTGGTACCACTTCTCGACCAAGGACCGGGACGAGCCGCGCCCGCGCGGCGGCCTCCTCCGTGTCCGCGAGTTCATCATGAAGGACTCGTACACATTCGACACCGACGAGGCCGGGCTGGACGTCGCGTTCGCAGCACACGAGCAGGCGTACGCGCGGATCTTCGAGCGCTGCGGCCTCGAGGCGTACCTCGTCGAGGCCGAGTCGGGCGTCATGGGCGGCAAGGTCTCGCGCGACTTCCTGGCGCCGACCGGCTCCGGCGAGAACGAGCTCATGCGCTGCGAGAACGATGACTACTTCGCCGACGCCGAGGCGGCGCGCGGCGCGCCTCCTCCGGCCGAACTGCCTTCGACGCTAGATGCCCCCGAAGTGGTCGAGACGCCAGACGTGGGGACGATCGACGAGCTTGCCGGATTCCTCTCGATCGCGACGTCCGCGACAGCGAAGGCGCTGCCGGTCGTGACCGGCGACCGGCTCGTCCTCGCGCTTGTGCGGGGCGACGACCGGCTGAGCCCGGAGAAGCTCGAGACGTTCTTCGAGGCGGCGTTCCGGCCGGCGACCGACGAGGAGATCCGCGCCGCCTTCGGGGCGGGGGGAGGCTCGCTCGGCCCCGTCGGCATCGAGGTTGAGGTGATCGCCGACGAGGCGCTCCGCGAGGGGCAGTACGTCGCCGGCGCCAACGAGGACGGCAAGCACCTCCGGGGCGTCCAGGCCGGCCGGGACTACGAGCCAATCTTCGCGGACATCCGCCAGGCGAAGGACGGAGATGCCTGTCTACTGTGCGGCGGCACCCTCCACGTGGAGACCGCAATCGAGGTCGGCCACATCTTCAAGCTCGGCACCTTCCACTCGAGCGCGTTCGGCGCAACGTTTCTGGACGAGGACGGGAGCGAGAAGCCGCTCGTCATGGGCAGCTACGGCATTGGCCTCGCCCGGACGATGGCGGCGGTCGTCGAGCAGTCACACGACGAGAACGGGATCGTGTGGCCGAAGGCGGTTGCACCGTACGACGCGCACGTCGTGGCGTTGCCGGGCGCCGAGGAGATTGCGCTCCAGGCGGCCGAGGCTCTTTCGGCGGCCGGGCTCGACGTTCTCCTCGACGATCGCGACCAGCGGGCGGGGGAGAAGTTCGCGGACGCGGACCTCATCGGGTGTCCGCTCCGAGTCACAGCGGGCCGAAAGAGCCTCGAGGACGGCAAGGTCGACCTGCGGAACCGCGCAAGCGGCGCCGAGAAGCGATTAGATGTTGCCGATTTCGGCAAGGAGGTCTAGTTGTGGCCAAGCGTCGTCGGTTCAGCGAGGAAGGGTTCGGCGAGACCGTCCAGCGACTGATGGACGAGCAAGGCGTCACGTACCGGCAGCTTGCTTCGCGTACCGGGCTATCCGCCGGCTACCTCAACCATCTCGTCCATGGGAACCGTCCCGTTCCCTCCAACGACGTCGTGGCCACGCTTGCAGGCGCGCTCGAGGTCGAGGCGGAGCACTTCCGCGAATACCGCCTGCGAAGCATCACCGAGCGGCTCGAAGCGATGCCGGCGCTGATCGACCGCCTCTACCGGCAGCTCAACCGCGGCAGCTAGCGCAGCCCGTAGCGCAGGAACAGATGCGAGCCGTGCGCTCGCACCGAGCGGAGCCGGCCGGCCACGCGCACCCGTGGGACGAGCTCGACGCCCTCGACGAGACCGAGACGGGCGGTGGCGGCGCGTCCGGCCAGGACAGGGGAGACGGTGAGGAACAGCTCGTCCACGAGCCGCGACGCGACGAGCGAGCCGAACATCGACGGGCCGGCTTCGGTGAGGATCACCGAGCAGCCGCGATCGCGCAGCAGTGCCAAGGCCCGCGCGAGGTCGACCGTCTCGCCCTCGTTGACCGCGACGACCTCACTCGCGTCGGGAACCGATGCCCGCAGGCGAGGCGCGGCTCCGTCCGTCGTGAGCACGAGCGCACCGGACTCGAGCACCGGGTGGGCCGGATCGAGCGACGCGCCTGTGGTGACGACCACGACGAGCGGCTGCTCCGAACGGCCCCGCCGGGCTCGCAGCTCGGCCAGAGCCTCGGCGGCGGGCGGGTAGGGGCGGTCGATGCGCCATGTCCCCTTCGGCGAGGCGATCAGTGTCCCGGACCCGACGACCACCGCATCCGCGCACGCGCGCACCAGTGCGAGGACGAACCTGTCCGCCTCGCTGTCGTCGCCGATCACCGCGTGCGACCGAGGTAGGCGCGGCACCGCTACGACGCCGTCGAGCGACTCGACGAAGTTCGCCACCACGCACGGCTCGCCGAGGCCGATCGCGCCGCCGTAGAGCTCCGCGAGCTCCTCAGGCGCGTCCCATTGCGGCAGGTCCTCGACCTCCGCGAGGACCGTGAAAGGCCCGATCACCGCGTCAACGTAAGGAACTCGGCGCGCAGGGAGTCGTTCTCGTCGTACAGGCCACGCCAGACCGTCGTGACGGTGAGGGAGCCGCCCTCCTCGACGCCCCGCATCGCGGTGCACATGTGCGCCGCCTCGAGCCGGACCGCGACGCCGCGCGCCCCGGCGAGCTCGCGCAGCCCATCCGCGATCTCCTCCGCGAGCCGCTCCTGCACGGTGAATCGGCGCGCGTAGAGCCGCACGAGTCGCGTGAGCTTCGAGATGCCGAGGATCTCGTCTCCGGCGACGTAGCCGATGTAGGCGCGTCCGTGAAACGGGAGAGCGTGGTGCTCGCAGAGTGCGTAGAAGCCGACCGGGCCCTCGACGATCTGCGCGTTGCGCCCCTCGACTCCCTCGGGCCGCTCGGTCGGAAACACCGTGCGCAACTTCGGATCGCCGTCGTAGCCCGCGGTCGCATCGAAGAGCGCCCGCACGAATCGCCGTGGCGTGTCTCGCGTGCCCGGGGTGTCGAGATCGAGCCCGAGCGCAACGAAGATCTCCGCCGCGTTGCGCTCGAGACGCGCCCAGTCCGCCGGCGTGAGCTCACGCGCCTCCTCGCCGTCGCGGGCCGGAAACTCAAAGACGTTGCTGCTCACGCGACTTCCTCCTGTCTTCCGGACGCACGCCGCGGGAGGAGCGCGAGCGCGATTACGGCCACCTGACCCAGCGCCAGCCAGGCGAACGCGAGTGGGTGTCCCAGAGCCATCAAAAGGCCGAACGCCGCGAGCTGCGTCGACATGCCGAGATTGGCCAGCAGCGAGACGGCCGACGGACTTTTCAGCGCGGGTCGCCGTGCGACGAGCGCCTCCGCGAGCCGGTCCTGCGGCGTGTAGACGACGGCATAGACACGCCGTAGGAGCGCCGTCGCGCGTCCCTCCGCCTCGGGCGCAGCGGAGCCGGCACGCGAGAGCCGTTCCACGTTGAAGTTGAGGCTCAGAACCGAGGTGAGGGCGAGGAACCCGGCGAGCGCGAGCGCTGGACGGGCGGTCGTCCACGCGAGCGCGACGAAGAGCGCGGCGTTCACGAGCAGGTCGACCTCCGAGTCGAGATAGCGGCCGAAGGCGCTCGTCCGGCCGGTCAGGCGGGCGAGCTGGCCGTCGGCGTTGTCGAGCAGCGTCTTGAGCTGGACGAGAAGCGCGGCGGCGAGCAACGAGCCGTGTCCGAGCTCGACGGCAGCCGCGAGGCCCGCCAGACCTGCGGCAGCGACCACGAGGGGCGGCGGCACGCGAAGGCGCGCGAAGAGGAGGACCAGCGGATGCGCGAGCGGCCGGGAGACCTTCTCGCACACGAGCTCGGTCCCGCGGCGCGGCTTGCGCGACCGGGCAAGAGCGCTAGACGGCAAGGGCTCCCTCTCCGGCACGGATCAGTTCGCGGGCGTCATCGAGCTTGTCCCACACGTTCCAGAGCAGCACGCCACGCGGCTTGCCGTCCTCGACGTACGTGACGACGCCCTTCCGGTTCGGCTCCTGCCAGTTCACGACCACCTCGAGGCGGGAGTCGACGAGTCCGACGGCCTCGTAGCCGAGGTCGAACAGGTCGGAGTAGAAGAACGGCAGATGGTCATACGGCGCGTCGGCGCCGGCCATGTTCGCGCCGACGGCGTGGCCGTGCGAATTCGCATGGTCTTCGTGCTCGATCCGCATCGTCGTGCCGAGCGCGCGCACCGGGAACCGCGCGACGTCGCCCGCGGCGAACACGTTCTCGTGCCCGGGCACTTGCCCGTACTCGTCGACGACGATTCCGTCTGCGGTTTCCAGTCCGGCCGACTGGGCAAGCTCGGTGTCCGGGATCACGCCCAATCCGGCGACCACCGCGTCCGCCTCGAGCGTAAGACCCGACTCGGTTTCGACGCGGTTTCCGGAAGCCGACGCGACCAGCTCGCCGGCGTGTACCTCGACGCCTCTCTCGCGGTAGTAATCCGCGACGAACTCCGAGAGGCCGAGCGGGAAGAGACGGAACCCGATGCCCGGCTCTGGAAAGAGCATCGTCACGCGGCAGCCGTTACCGACCAGTCCGGCCGCGATCTCCGACCCGATGAAGCCGCCGCCGATGACGACCACGTGAGATCCCTCGGGCGCGATCTCGCGCAGGCGGCGGTAGTCGTCCAGCGTCCGGTACCAGATGACGCCCTCGGCGCCCGGGATCTCGCGCGGCTTCGCGCCGGTTGCGAGCAGGAGCTTCTCCCACGAGTAGTCCTCGCCGGCGTCGTTCGTTGCCGTCTGCGCTGCGAGATCGAGCGAGACGATGCGGCGGCCCGTCACGAGCTCGACGCCCTCCGCCGGCTCGCGCCAGAGCTTCTCCTCCGGCGCGCCCTGCCACAGGCCCTTGGTCAGCAGCGGCCGCTTGTACGGGGGATGGGGATCGGCGCCGATCATCGTGATCGAGCCGTCGGAGTCGTGCTCGCGGATGCCTTTGGCCGCCATGTCGCCGGTCATGCCTGCGCCGACTATCAGGTACTTGGTCGTGTGCATCTCAGCCCTCCTTTCAGGAGACACGCATTCAGGAGACAGAGTCGAGCTCGAGTAGCGCGCGCAGGCCTTCGTGCTCCTCCGCGCATGCGGGACAGTCGACGAGGTCGGCGCGCAGCCCCGGGACGAGCTCGTCGGCAGGCGCGCCTGCGAGCTCGAGCTCGACGTAGCGGTCGAGCTGCGCGAACTTGTACGCCCAGGTTCGGAAGCTGCTCTCGCCGCGGAAGTCGTCGAGCCGGCGCAGAACCGAGACCGCGGCATCTTCGGCGGCATCCTGGGCGAGCTCGTCCAGCTCGACCGCTGAGAGCTGGGGGAGAGAGCCACGCCGCCGGAAGACCCCGAAGCGCGCGGCCCGCAGCAGCAGCCCATGGAGATGTGCCACGACCTGGTCGCGGCGCGCGGTGGCTGCCGCCAGTGCGCTTACGTCGGGATTAGTGTCCGGAGCGGCCAAGGTCTTACGTTCTACCGGCGTTGCTGCGCGCTACGCGGCGGCAAGAGCGGACGTCCGCTCCGCCATCTCGCGATCCTTGGTGGTGACCCCGCCTTTGGAATGCGTCGTCCAGCGGACGGTGACGCGGCGGTACCGGATGTCGATGTCCGGGTGGTGGTTCTCGCTCTCCGCTAGCTGCGCGAGCCGGTCGACGAAGTCGATCGCAGCGGGGAAGGAGACAAGCTCGAACTCCCGGATGAGCGCGTCGTCCTGCTCCTGCCAGCCCGTCACGCAGGGAGTATTCCCGTTACGGGACGCGCAAACGCCGCTCGTCCGTACAAGACTGCAGAGGAGTGCGTGAGCCGAGTGACCGAGACCTCGTCCGGAGGGCGCGCCGCGGCGACCGTGAAGCCGCGGCCGTACTGTTCCGCCGCTACTGGCGCGACGCCTGGCGCGCGGCGTACGCGATCACCGGACGCCGCGCGCTCGCGGACGACGTGGCCGCCGACGGTTTCGAGCGAGCGTTCACGGCGCTGGGACGGTTCGACGACCGTCGTCCGTTCGGCCCGTGGCTGCACCGGATCGTCGCGAACCGGGCACTCGACCTGCTGCGAGCGGAACGTCGCCTCTCCGACGAGGAGCTGCCCGACACGCCGGATCTCGCACCGGCGCATGCGACGGGGGACCGGAGCCTGCTCGCTTCGGTGGCCGAGCTCCAGCTCGAGCGACGCGTGGTGGTCGTCCTGCGCTACGGGGTCGGGATGACGCCGAAGCAGATCGCAGAAGCGCTCGATCTGCCGGTCGGCACCGTCAACTCACGGCTCGCACGCGCGCTCGAGCAGCTGCGCGAGTCGCTGGAGGTCGAGCATGTCGAGTGAGGTCGAGCGGCGACTCGAGACGCTGTTCGCCGAGGCACCGGAGCCCGACCCGGGAGCGGGGGAGGAGGCGCTGCACCGGGCGCTGCGTGCACTGCGACCCGTCGCCGTTCCACGGCGCGGGCTCCGCGCAGCCGTCCTGGCGTTCGCGGCGATCGTGGTCCTGCTCGTGCTCGCCGCCGGCTCGCTCGCGGCCGCCGGCGCGCTGCATGTCAGCTTCGGCGGGAAGGCGAGGCCGCGCCCGGCAACGAGCCAGCTCGTACTTCCGGAGGGCGCGAACGGCATCGCCGCCGTGGTCGACGGGCGACTGTCGGTCGTCACGAAGGGCGGTTTCCGCCTGCAGGGACTGCCGGTCCGCGCGGCGGCACTGTCGCCACACGCGCTCTTCGTCGCCGCAGGGATCGGCAACTCACTCGTCGCGATGGCCCCCGATGGGCGGCGAGCCTGGTCGCATCCCGCGGGCGGAGAGGTTGTCGCAATCGCCTGGGCGCCCGACGGCTTCCGGATCGCCTACGTCGTCCACGCCGGACGGCACTTCGTGCTGCACGTCATCTACGGGAACGGCATCCACGACACGACGATCGACCGCTCGGTGCGAGCCGTGCGACCTTCCTGGCGGGCGGACTCACTCGCATTCGCCTACGTCGGCGGGGGAGGGTCGCCGGTCCTCTACGACCTCGCGCACCGGTCCCGTCACCTGGTCGCCGTCAATCCGCCCGTGACCGGGGTTTCGTTTGCGCCGACAGGACAAGCACTCGCCGTCGAGCAGGTGGGAGGCGTGTCACTCGTCCCGAGTGGTGGCGCGGCCACGGAGGTCGCCGACGGGAACGTTGAGTCGTTCGGATGGCTGAACGGCCGCTTGGCCGTCGCTATGCCTGGGCTGCGCTCGGCCCTGATCCGCGTGTTCGCCCCCAGTGGTGCCTCGCGCGGCTCCTACCACCTGGACGGCATCGTCGTCGCCGTCACGCCGAAGCTCATCCTCGTGCGGCGAGTGCAGAAGCTCCTTGGAGGGCACACGACGCTCCTGACCGTCCCGCGTGGTGTGACGCTGGGCGACCTCGCCGTCGGCTGACGCTGCCGGCGGGCGGGGGGTGAGCTACGGTTTGCCTCGCTGCGGGGCGTGGCGCAGCCTGGTTAGCGCGTTGGTCTGGGGGACCAAAGGTCGTGGGTTCGAGTCCCACCGCCCCGATTGACATTCCGGGCCGCAAGGCGACCGGTGCTCAGCCTTTGGTCAGCCTTTCAGCGGCTCGCTGAGGACCTGCTCGAGACGACGGCTCCCGGCATACGAGGCGCGTCGCCGTGATGCGTGCGCTGGAACTCGCGTCGATGGTGGCGAGAGGCGGAGGTTCAGAGTGTTCTCTTGCCGCCGCACCACAGTCGGGGCAGGGCACGTCGAGGGCGAGGCGGCGGGTGAGCTCGCATGCGCCGCCGATACCGAGATCGCTTGAGCTCATACGTCGAACGGTGCCCGTCCATGACCTCACCCGTGAGAGCCCAAATGGGTGAATGCCTGACGCCGGTTGACACGATGATCAAGACGGGTCACGTCGCCCGCACTCAGCGGCACCCACGTTGACGCCTCGACCTGTAGCAGCACCACGAACGGCGACTCGTCATCGGGGCCAGGATTCCGCGTTTAACCCCGTGAGCCGGAGTCCCTTGTTCGGGCGCCGCCACTCACGTGGTCAAGCGAGCGCGCGCTGGAGCGCCGCACGATCATGCGGGCCACCGTGCGTGGCGAGAACGTGCTCCACCGGCAAATCCAACAGAGGCCGCAGCTGCTCGACGACTTGCTCGCGTGTCGTCGAGAGCCACGGCTCGTGAATCTCGAGCCCGTCGCCGAAGTCGACGAGCGTGTCGCCGGCGACCACCGCTCGCCGGCTCGGGACCCACAGCACGACGTCGTTCGGCTCCCGGCCTGGGAACGCCGCCTCGACGCCGGCCGGCAGACCCCTGCCGGGCGAGTAGAGATGTGGCTCGCCGGCTTCTCCCGAGAGCAGCCACTCTACGTCGGGGCTGCCCTCGCCAGGATCCGTGACGAACACCGGCGGGTTGTGCTTCTCCACCAGGGCGCGCGTATCACGTTCGTGCCACGGGTTCGTCAGCACGACTACGAGCTCGCGTCCCTCCGCAGCCGTCACCAGCTCGTCGGGCGGCGCGATCGGGTCGAACAACAGCAGCCGCTCGCCATCGTCAATCGCATACGACGAGACGACTTGCGGCCAGACGCCGTCGTCCCATTCCGGATGCGGAGCCTGCCAATGCCATAAACCCGTCGCGAGCTCTCGCACGGACGGGATCGTACTTCCCGCTGCGTCGGAACCCGCGAGCAGCGACCAGTTCACGCTCGACCGACCGAGCGGTCAGAGGCTGAGCCTGAGCCGGTAGCGCAGCCGGAGTCTGCCACTCGCCGTCGGCGCCGCCTCGACCAGGCTCAGCTCCACACGATCCGGGAGGTCGTCGCAGAGCCGCGGCCCGACGGGGTCGAGGGCGCGTCCCACAGCGAGGCACAACTCGTCGGCCAGGGCCGGCACGGCAGCCCTCGAGGGAGGTCGCAACTCTAGCCTCGGCGTCGTCTGAGGAGGCCGTGAGGGAGGTGGGCGGTTCGGTGGTGATCGTCGCGTCTGTGCGTGCGCAGCTCGGTAGGCTCGCGCTCTGGCCTAGCTCGCGGGCCGTCCTCGAACGAGTCTGGAGGTTCTCATGCCGACGCTATTCGGCTACCACGACGTGAAGGACGCCGACCATTGGTTGGCATCGCCGAAGCGGGAAGAGGTGTTCGGGCCGCTGGGTGTCACCAACATCCGCACCTTCGTGAACCCAGCTGATCGAACCAAGGTCGGGGTCATGATGGACGTGCCAGATGCAGAGCTGGTGTGGCGTGCCATTGAGTCCCCGTCTCCGGAGATGATCGAGGCGATGCAGCACGACGGAGTGGTGCCCGAGACGATCAGGTTTTGGTTGAAGAACGGCCATAGCGGGGACCAAGAGCACAGCGCGTGACTCGGTCTGCAGCACCCTCGCCGGGGCCGGTGTTCCGGCATGACCCCTGAGGAACGCCCACGGTTCGTGACGATCCCGGAGCCCGGACGTACCCTGAACGCGTGATCAAGGTCTCCTGCGAAGCGTGCGGTTGGGTCGCGATTACGAGCCAGCCCGTGAACGCCGTCTGGCGCGAGCACGAGGCGGGGTGTCCCGCCTTCGGTGGTGCCGTTCGCCACGTCCCGGATCTGCCGCCGCTGAGGCGCCGTCTTCTGCCGCAGGTGAACCTATGCCGTCACCGACCGGTGCGCCGTCAGATCGCCGTGACTCCCGCGGGCGTGAAGAAGTACGCCGTCATGTGCGAGCTTTGCGGTCGTCTCGTCGGCTGACAGCCCGCGGGTGCCCACCGACGCGAAGGCTAGACCTCGAAGACCACCACCTCGTAACGGCCCACGGTTGGCGCCTGAGCGGCGCCCATCTGGTCGGCAGCGTCTGCGCGGAGCTTATTCGCGCTCTCCTCGCTTGCACGCAGCGCTTGCTCGTCTTCCCAGAGCGTGATCGAGATCGCCTCGCCGCTCTGGCGATCGACGAGGAGGATCGCTCCCTTCCCTTGCTCACGGGTGTACGGCACAACGTTTGCACGGAAGTTGTCGATGCCAGCGTCAGCGTCGGTGGGAGATCCGGAAATGGTTGTCACGCGCGCGTGCATGGGTGAGCCTCCTTGCTTGCGGGACAGGGCGAGCTGACTATCTCATGCCCGTTTGGACCAACGACCGCTCCGGCGGGCAAGCGGAAGGACCGCCGCGTGAACCGCTATCCCACGAAGGCGAATAGTCGCCGGGATCCGATCCCCTTCAGTTCATGCTCACCGCGATCCTGGAACTCGAGCCCCAATCCGGATACGAGTGAGGGGATCGTCTCCGAAACGAGGATCTCGCCGGGCGCGGAGACCGTCACGATGCGGGCGGCTTCATGGACGGCGACACCACGAACCTGGCCACCCACAGTCGCAACCTCGCCCGCGTGGACTCCGGCCCTCACCTGAAACCCCTAGTCGACTGCTCCCGCGCGGATGAAGCTCGCACAACGAAGTGCCCGTGCTGGGGCGTCGAAGATGGCCATGAGCCCATCGCCTGCGGTGTCGACAATGCGCCCGCGGAACCGCTCCACCTCCGATTCTGCGGCCTGATGGTGCACCGCGAGTAAGAGGATGCTCGACTGGTCTGGGCGAGTCCTCTCATCTGAGGGTGGGAAGAAGCGCCAGAGCGCCGTGCTTCACCAGGCCGCCGCGACGCGTCTGACGATGGCGAAGGCTGAGTGGGGCGGCGACCTCTGCCTCCGTCGAGAAACCCCGTTCGCCGCCCCCGGGCAACCATGCCGCCCGCTGTCCTCCAGCCGCTAGGCGCATCTGAGCCAACTCCCCTCGCGCGCAAGCTCAGGTCAAGGTCCGGAAGTCCTGTTCCAGCGTGTGTTCGAGTTCGCGGAGCTCCCGCCGGAGCGGCATCTTCGAGGCGTGGCCGCTGCGGAGGGTGTCGAGGGCGCAGGCGAGGAAGCAGGCCGCCCCGAGCGACGTATTCCAGTTGGCTGCCGCCTGGTCGAGCATCGAGCCGGTCGACGGAACGACGTAACCAGCGACGGCTGAGATTCCGAAGAAGACGCACCCGAGGAGGTTGACGGCCGGTTGCCACCATCCCTCACCGCCGCACACCGGGAGCCAGCCATGCCGTCCACGGCGCGGCGAAGCAACGTAGGCGATCGTCCCCGACACGAGGAAACAGATCGATCCGCGCCAATCGGGCCGCCACACGAGCTTGTTGTACTCGGTACTCGTCAGCGCGACGTGCATCGCCTGGTAGGTGGTCACGTTGAAGAAGAGCGTGCCGGCGGACTGGACGATCGCCGACCACCAGGCCGCGCGTCCGCCGTCGTCAGCGGAGCGGCGAGCGTTCCACCCGAGCCAGCTCTGGACTGCTCCGCCCAAGGTGAAGAGGATCGAGCCGATGAAGAAGGTGATCCCGACCGCGGAGTCCCCGACCAGTTGGGCGTAGCCGGGGAACGGCCCGACGAAGAAGCAGGCAGACCCAAGAGCGAAGAAGAGAGCCATCCAGCGCCGACGAGTCATCAGGCCGATCCTCGCGCACCGGGAGTGAGCTGGGCGGCCGAGCGGCGAGCTCGGTCGACGAAGGAGCTCTCAAAGCGAAGCGGTCGCGCCCTTCTCATACGCAACCGCTTCGGTTACGCGGCGCCGCCGCACCTGACCCCGCGTGTACAGACCGTGCTTCACGGATGTAAGGGCTCACGCGGGGCCAACGTAAGGTGCCGGTAAGGCGAGTCGTACACCCCCTTGGTGAACTCGGCGACGAGTTGCGCCCGATGTCGAACAAAACGCTCTGACCTGAGGGCCGCACAAGAGGGTCTTGCCTTCGATGACGCAACCCGCCGCCGTGCGATCTGTTTTTTACATCGTGGTTGGTCCCATGCCTAGGTGTGCCCAGGCAGCCGGGCGTTCGACCTTCGCAGCGCTGCGCCCAGTTCGAAGTCCTCGGCCTTACGTGCTGACAATTCCCGTCCGTCCAGGGGAGGCTGAGGATCAGCTCCTGACCTACGAGCAACCTAGGCTCAGGGACAGACTGCGGCGACGGCACGTTGACTAGCCAGCAACGCCCGGTGATCAAGGGGGCGAGTACGAACCGGGGACGTGCCATCCCTGAACGCGGCGGCCGCGCCAGGGCGGCCGGTCAGCTGACGAGAACGTCGGCGGAACAGCCCGCGACGAGGGCACTTCGCCAGTCCTCGACGCCCGCAAGCTGCGGATGCTTCAGATCGACGGCAACGTCGGGCCAGGACTGGAGCGCTAGTGCCTTCGCGCCGCCGGCCGAGGCGATCGCGAGCAGGTCGTCCACCGCAAACACGTCGCGCCGGCCGGACTGGCGCCGCGCGATCCCATCGAGCTCCCGCAGCTCCTCGAGCGGGTCGATCCGCACGTTCGAGTCCGATCCGATGCAGAGCGCAATGCCGCGGTGGAGGAGACGCTCGACCGGCAGGAAGCCGTCACCGAGGTTCGCCTCGGTTGTCGGGCAGGCGCAGACGCACGCGCCCGCCGCCGCGAGCAGGTCGAGCTCGTGCCCGTCCGCGTGCGTCGCGTGGACGACCGTCGTTCGCGGGCCGAGGCAGCCGCACTCGTCGAGCAGCTCGATCGGCCGCAGCCCGTGCTCGGCGAGGCACTCCTCGATCTCGCGCGGCTGCTCGTCGGCGTGGACGTGCAGCGGCAGCTCTTGTTCGGCGGCGTAGCGCCCGAGCTCCTCGAGCCAGTCGCGGGGACACGCGCGGACGGAGTGGGGGGCGACGCCGACAGGAATCCCACTCGCCCGGAGCTCCTCGAGCTCGCGCAGATACGCCGCCAGGGACCCTTGCCGAAAGCGGTCGATCCCTCCGCGCGCATAGGCGACGTGGAGGAGGACGAGCTCGATTCCCGCTTCCGCAGCCGCCTCGGCAGCGGCCCGTCCCTCCTCGAGCCCGAGGTAGTGAAACTCACCGACAGCGGTGTAGCCCGCGCCGCGCAGCTCGCGGTAGACGCCGACATATTCCCGCCGGACACGCTCCGCCGTCCGAGACGCCGCAAGCTCGAGCATCGTCTCGCGCCACGCCCAGAAGTCGCCGCCCTCGGTGCGCCCGCGCAACGCCCGCTGGAACGCATGGCAGTGGGCGTTCACGAAACCCGGGATCCGCGATGACTCGGCCACGGCGAAGAGCATACGAAGCGACCGCCCGTATCCTTCGCTACATCGCGACTCGCCCCCGAACTTCCGGCCGGGCTTCGCCGGCTTCGCCGGCGAAGCTTCCAGCCCTCGTCTCACCGCCGCTCGCGCAGGTTCCGAACGCGCTCACGATCGCGCGGTTCGCGCTGATCCCCCTTTTCATCGCGCTCATGGTGCAAGCAGGACACCAGGCGAGCTGGCCGGCAGGCGTCGTTTTCGGCATCGCCGCGATCACCGACCAGGTGGACGGCTTCCTCGCCCGCCGCTGGCACGTCGAGTCGCGCTTCGGCAAACTTGCCGACCCGCTGGCCGACCGGCTGATGATCGACGCCGCCGTGATCAGCCTCGCCGTCTACAACCGCCTGCCCTGGGTGGGGCTCGCCGTCATCGTCGGGCGCGACGTCCTCCTGCTCGCCGGCTCGGCACTGCTCGCTCCCCGCGGCCTCGAGGTCGAGGTCAACACCGTCGGCAAGGCGGCGACCTGGGTGCTCTACGCCTCGATCTTCTTCCGCATCGTCATCGACCCGGCGACGAAGTGGCCGCTCTACCTGTTCTGGGTCGGCATCGTGCTAGCCGTGGTCGCCGGCATGTTCTACGTCGAGACCGCACGGAGAGAACTGCGGCGATGAAGGCCGTCGTCATGGCCGGGGGAGAGGGCACGCGGCTGCGGCCACTGACCTCGAACCAGCCCAAGCCGATGGTGCCGATCGTGGGCAAGCCCTGCATGGAGCACATCGTCGAGCTCCTCAAGCGCCACGGCTTCGAGGACGTCATCGTCACCGTCGCCTTCCTGCCGCAGGCGATCCGGAGCTACTTCGGCGGCGGCGAGGCGATCGGCGTGGACATCGGCTACTCGGTGGAGGAGTCGCCACTGGGTACCGCCGGTTCCGTGAAGCGGGCCGCCGGAAGGCTCGACGACACGTTCCTCGTCATCTCGGGTGACGCCCTCTGCGACGTCGACCTGACGGGGCTCGTCGAAGCGCATCGCGAGAAGCAGGCCTCCGTGACGATCGGACTCAAGTCGGTCGAGAACCCGCTCGAGTTCGGGATCGTCGTGACCGACGAGGACGGTCGCGTCGAGCGCTTCCTCGAAAAGCCCTCCTGGGGTCAGGTCTTCTCCGACACGATCAACACCGGCATCTACGTGCTCGAGCCGGAGGTGCTGAAGCACATCCCGCAGGACCGGCCGTACGACTTCTCGAAGGAGCTGTTCCCCCTGCTGCTCGAGATGGGCCGGCCGATCTACGGGCACGTCTTCGACGGCTACTGGCAGGACATCGGAAATCTCGACCAGTACCGGCAGGCGAACTTCGACGCGCTCGACGAGAGCGTGCGGCTCGAGATCGACGGGATCCGCATCCGAGGCAACGTCTGGCTGGGAGACGGGGTGGACCTCGACGATCTCGACGCCATCGCGGGGCCGGCGTACCTCGGTAACTACTGCCGGATCGCGCGTGGCGCGCACATCGGCCCGTACACGGTGCTCTCGACGAGCGTCACCGTTCGCGAGCGCGGCCGCGTCGTCCGCTCGATCGTCGACACCTCGACGTACATCGGCCGGAGCACCGAGGTCTCGGGAGCGATCGTCGGCCGCAGCTGCGACCTGCGCGCGCACGTGCGCCTGCACGAGGGCGTCGCGATCGGCGACGAGGTGACCGTCGGCGCCGAGAGCGTGATCCTGCCCGGCGTCAGGATCTATCCGTTCAAGGACGTCGAGACCGGCTCGCAGCTGCACGAAAGCCTCATCTGGGAGTCGCGCGGCACGACCCGCGTCTTCGGCAAGCACGGGGTCGCGGGGATGGTGAACGTCGACCTCACGCCGGATGTTGCGGTCCGGCTCGCCGCCGCACTCGGCACCGCACTAAAGAGGGGCGCACGCGTCGTCGCCAGCCGAGAGGGCGCTGCCGCCTGCCGGATGATCAAGCGGGCGATGATCTCCGGCATCTCGTCCACGGGCGTCCACGTCGCCGATCTCCGCGTCAGCCCGGCGGCCGTCGCGAGGCACCTCGTCAAGTCGGAGGCGCACGACGCAGGCTTCCACGTCGGGGTCAGCCCGAACGACCCGGAGGTGATCCGGATCCAGTTCTTCGAAGCGCTGGGAGTAGAGATGAGTGCCGCGATGCAGAAGGAGGTCGAGAAGCACTTCACGCGCGGCGAGTTCCGGCGTGTCGCGGCCGGCGAAGTCGGCGGCATCTCGTATCCCGCGCGGGTGCGTGAGACCTATGCAGCCGAGCTGCTCTCGACGATCGACGCAGACGCGGTGCGCGACCGCCGCTTCCGCATCGTCGTCGACTACGGGTTCTCCGGTGCCTCGTACGTCCTGCCGCTCGTGCTCGGCCCGCTCGGAGTCGAGATCGTGGCCGCAAACGCCTTCACCGGCGAAGGTCCCGACTACGCCGACGCAGCACCTGGACTCGCGGCGTCGATCGGGCAGACGAAGCGACTCGTGCCGGTGGTCGGTGCCGACCTCGGCGCAGTCTTCGATCGCTCTGCGGAGCGGCTACACCTCGTCGACGAACAGGCGCAAGAGGTGCCCGTCGAGCAGGCGCTCCTCCTCTTCCTCCGCCTGCTCGGCTCGAACGGCCGCCACGGCAAGCTCGCCTTCCCCGTGACCGTGACGAGCCAGGTCGAGAAGATGGTGGAGGACTCGCAGCTCGAGGTGCTGCGGACGCCCACCTCGCTGCCGGAACTGACCCGCGCCGCTGCCGAGGGGGGCGTCGTCTTCGCAGGAGCCGTGGGCGGCGGCTACGTCTTCCCCGAGTTCCTGCCGGGCTACGACGCGGTTGCGAGCCTCGCGAAGCTGCTCGAGCTGCTGGCTCCCGTCAAGCGGCCGCTGTCGGAGCTGGTGGCCGAACTGCCGGAACCCACGCTCGTCCATCACCAGGTGCCCTGCCCGTGGGCGCTCAAGGGTCTCGTGATGCGCGTCCTGAACGAGCGACTCGCGGGACGCGAGGTCGACCTCACCGACGGGATCAAGCTGTTCGACGAGCGAGGCTGGGCGCAGGTGCTACCGGATCCCGACGAGCCGCTTCTGCACCTCTACGCCGAGGGCGAGACCCGCGAGGAGTCGGACGAGCTCGCACGGGAGCTGCGCGCCCTCGTCGACGAGATCGAGCAAGGAGAGGCAGCGGCGGCGCGCACCTAGCGTTTTTGCTCCAGCCGAGGGCAAAGGCTAAAGTTCAGCTTCACCCTCGCCGAGGGTGCCCCGAACCCGGAGAAAGGGCACGATGGAACCGCTCCCGGATCTTGCGACGCTGTCCGACGAGAACCTGAAGAAGCTCATCGACGACCTCACGCGCGAGGAGCAGGAGGTGTCGTATCGCCGGCGGCTGTTGCACGGAAAGATCGACATCCTGCGGGCCGAGCTCGTAGCCCGGCTCCAGGAGACACAGGGGAGGAGCGTCCTGGACGCCGTCGACGTCGAGTCGCTCACGGACATCCTCACCGGTAAGGCTGCGCCCCCTGCCTGATGGCGCACGTCTACTGCCCTGAGTGCGGGTACAACAACCCGGAGTCCGCGCACTTCTGTGCGAAGTGCGGAGCTGCTCTCGTCGTCCCCGAGGAAGGGGAGTCGACCGAGGCGTTTGCCGCGCCCGAGGTGCCCGAGAGCCTGGACCCGATCGAGGATCTCGGGATCCATGGTGCGGCTCTGATCGTCCGCTCGGGCGGCGGGCGGGCGGGGGAGACGTTCGCCCTCGAGGACCCTCCGACGACGATCGGACGCTCGCCCGAGTGCGCGATCTTCCTCGACGACGTCACGGTGTCCCGCAAGCACGCCGTCTTCACGAAGGACGGCGACCGCTGGCATCTGGAGGACCAGGGCAGCCTGAACGGGACGTTCGTCAACCGCGAACGCGTCGAGTCCGCGGATCTCAGGGACGGCGACGAGATCCAGATCGGGAAATACCGGCTCACCTTCCTACAGAACTGATGGCCATGACGGAAGCCCCATCGCGCCGCCGGCTCCACACGATCGGCGCGGTTTGTAACAGGCTCCAGGACGAGTTCCCGGACGTCTCGATCTCGAAGATCCGCTACCTCGAGGACCAGGGACTCCTCAATCCGCGGCGGACGCAGGGCGGCTACCGCCTGTTCTCCGAAGACGACGTCGAGCGGCTGGAGACGATTCTCCGCTTGCAGCGCGACGAGTTCCTGCCGCTGCGCGTGATCAAGCAGGAGCTCGAAGCCGGCGCGGGCAAGCAACGGCGACGGCGGCGCAGCGCGGTCGACGCGGGGGAGGAGGAGCTCGACCTCGCGGAGCTGTGCGACCGCGCCGGCATCACTGCCGCCCGCGCCCGTGAGCTCGAGGAGTTCGGACTGCTCGAGTCGCGCGTGGAGGACGGGCAGCGGATCTACGCCGAGAGCGAGGCGGACATCGCAGCTGCCTGCGAGGTGCTCGCGCGCTTCGGGATCGAGGCGCGCAACCTCCGGCCCTTCCGCGCCGCGGCCGACCGGGAGCGCAGCCTGCTCGAGGCCGTGATCGGACCCGCCCTGCGCTCGCGGAGCGCCGAACGCCGGCAGGCCGCGCTCAGCGACGTCCAGCGGCTCGCACAGAGCACGCAGGAGCTGGCGGACCTGCTGCTGCGGCGCAACGTGCGCCACCTGGTGGAGTAGCCTCGCACGCGTGGCGGGGATCGATCTCACAACGCGCGTCCGCGAGGTCCCGGACTTTCCCGAGCCGGGCGTCGGCTTCAAGGACATCTCGCCGCTGCTGCTCGACGCCGAGGCCCTGCAGCAGGCAGTCGGGCAGCTCGCCGACTGGACGCGCGAGCGCCGGGCAGACCTCGTGCTCGGCGCCGAGGCCCGTGGCTTCTGGCTCGGTGCGGCGATCGCGGTCGAAGCCGGGTGTGGCTTCGTCGCCGCGAGGCGGCCGGGCAAGCTCCCGCCGGAGACCATCTCCGCGACCTACGCGCTCGAGTACGGCGAGAACTCGCTCGAGGTGGCTGCGGATGCGATCGGCCGCGGGGCCCGGGTCGTCATCCACGACGACGTGCTCGCAACCGGTGGAACGGTGGAGGCGATCGCCGGTCTCGTCGAACAGCTCGGCGGCAGTGTGGTGGGCGTGAACTTCGTGATCGAGCTCTCGTTCCTCGGCGGCCGCCAACGCCTCGAGAAGTACGACCTCTTCTCCCTGATCACGTACTGAGAATCCTGCAGCTCGCCGTCCGGCGTTGTCTCTACAACGTCCGCATGTACGACCCCCTCACGAGCCGCTACGCGTTCGCCTGCCCGAGCCGGGGGGAGACGCACGTGCTGCTCTCGGCCTTCAGGAGCATCCAGCAGCTACCCGGCGCGGCGCACCCAGCGGTCTTCCGCGTCCGCTTCGACTGCGGCTGCGGCGAGGAGCACGACGGCCTGCTCACGCACGACGAGCTCGACTGGGCGCCACTCGGTCTCGCCGCGGGCGAGTTCCTCAACCTCATGACGGCGCGTCTCGATCCAGTGGGCGCAGAGCTCGGCGAGCTTGCCGCCGGGCATATCAAGCGCGGGGAGTGGCCGTGGAGCTTCTTCTGCTACCCCGAGGAGCAGCCGCGTCCCGTCTTCCCCTCCTCGTTCACGCTGCTCACGGCGGCGGACGGGACCGTGGGGCTCGCCGTGCGCTGCCCGAGCTGCCGTCGACTGTCGCTCAACCTCGTCTCGCACCCACACGTCGATGTCCCGTTCCACAACGACCGCGAGATCGGGGTGGTGGAACACATGTTCGCCGAGGACGCAATCGCCACGCTCGACGATTTCCGCGCCGAACTCTGGTCGGCCTCGTTCGACGCACGGAGGCTTGCTCTCGAATAATCGGGGTACGCGCATCTCGAGGTGGAACTTCGTCGTTCCACTTACATCGGGCAACGGAAACGAGGTGAAGAGAATGCGCAGGTACGGCATGTACGACGCGTCGCGCGGGCTGACGCTCGCTCTTGCTGCGGCGTTGGCGGGGCTTGGACTCTGGGGCGCGACCCAGGTCGGAACACAAACGACCGGACGCTTCTGGCTCGCCATGGCCGTCGTCGGCGGCTCCGGGCTCCTACTCGCGCTGGCGAACCACGTCGGCAGCTGGACGAAGGGGCTGAGGCTGCGGCTGTCGCCGGGCACGTTCGCACTCGCGTTTCTGCCGGTTCTCATCGTCGTGGGCTGGCTCCTGATCGCGAACCAGCCCGGTCACGGCTGGGAGGAGGGGAGGATCGACTCCTGGAGCAGCTCGATAGGCATCCTCGGCGCCGTGCACTCGATCGGCCTGTGGCGTGGGGTGCTCGCGTTCGGGTTCGGTCTCATGCTCGGCATGGCCGTCGACAGCGTCCCCGCCCCGGCTGAGGAGATCGCGCAGGCTTACGCGGGGCCGGCAGGCACCAGGGCTGCGCCGGCCGCCGACGAGCCCGTCGCGGCCGAGCGCCGCTACGCCGAGAGGCGTGGTCCGGCGACTCCGCCCGCTACTCCCACCGAGGAGACGACGCGGACGCCGACTCGCTGACGGCGGCGGACCGATCCGCGGCCGCCTCTCAAACGGGTGAGGGCGGCCGCGGATCCCTGCCGGGAGGGATCACGCTAACGGGGTAGGTCCCCCGATATACAGGACCGGGATGAACGTCCTGACCCAGGAGACGACTCAGCGGGGGGCGCGGCTTCTCGTCGCGCATCTGGAGAGCCTCGATCCGCAGGCTGTTCAGGCGCGGGAACGGCTCGAGGTACGGCTCGGAAACGAGCTCGCACGCAAGCTCGTCTTCGCGTTGGCCCCACACGGTTCGGGCCGCCGGGCAGCCTAGGGCTCTGAGCGCCGGCGGCTCGGCCGGCGCAGCGGCGTGTCCTCGCCGCGCAGGCGCACCAGCAGCCAGATCCCGGCGAACGACACCAGCGAGATCACGATCGCCGTCGCTCCGGTCGCGCCGACTGCGATCAGCCCGAAGTAGATGTAGGTGCCCAGGACGATCGCCCAGATCAGAGCGATCACACCCTGATCGATGCTCGGTGGACGAGGCGGGTGCATCGCGGCGATCGTAGTCGAGGAGAGAATGCCGCGCCGCAGCAAGCGGGCCGGACCAAAAAAATTCGCCGAGCCGGTCGCGGTTTCGTCCACAACCCCGGTCGACTTTCCGCTTCGGCCCTTGCGGGCCGCCTCGTACGACCTCCCGGTGCTGCTTCGTCCTACTCCCGCGCCGTGCTCGGCGCAAGAGGGAATGTATGGCCTCTCGGGACACGGCGCAAGGGGGTCGCAAGACGAAAATGCCGCAATTTGCGAACGTTGAATAATCAACATTTCCACAGCACTCCGTGCATCCTGTGGATAAGTGGGCGGAGGGGCTCGTAGACCCTCTGCGATCCAGAGTCGTGAGGGTCTGGCCGGATCGGCGCGACGGACGGCAGCAAGAACCCGACCGACTTCCCGTCCAGTACCGAGTCGAGTAAGGGTGGGGCGGGGCGGCAGGAGCGCCGGAAAAGCTGCGGCGAGAGTTGCTCTCCTGCTACTTGACATAACATTGCTTATCGTGCACTGGACTTGACCCGCAGGGGGTCGGCGTGTTTCGGTAGCTTCAACAGGCGGGAACGACGTCCAGGAGCGCCGATTGAGGGGGATCCAGTAACAACCGTCGAGATCGAGTCGATTCTCGCCAGCGAGGAGCTCACGACGCTGCTCGAGGCGTCGGAGTCGAACGGCCAGCTCCGGCAGGTCGAACTCGTCGAGGTGCTCGAACCGCTCGAGCTCGACCCACTGGAGACGGAGGCCGTCTACCAGGAGCTCGACCGGCGTGGCATCGAACTGCTGGTCGAACCGGAACGGGAGGCCGAACGCGAGCCGCCGCCCGAGAAGGCACCGCCCGTGGCCCAGCCGTTCGAGACGACGACCGACGCGTTGCAGCTCTTCCTGCGCGAGGCCGGCCGGCACCACCTGCTCACAGCCGCGCAGGAGGTCGAGCTGGCCAAGCGGATCGAGCGCGGCGACGGGGCAGCGAAGCAGCGGATGATCCAGTCGAACCTCCGCCTCGTGGTCTCGATCGCGAAGAACTACCGCAACCAGGGTCTCCCCTTCCTCGACCTGATCCAGGAAGGAACCCTCGGCCTCATCCGCGCGGTCGAGAAGTTCGACTGGCGCCGCGGCTACAAGTTCTCCACCTACGCGACCTGGTGGATCCGCCAGGCGGTTGCCCGGGCCCTAGCCGACAAGGCCCGGACGATCCGGATGCCCGTCCACATCGTCGAGCGGATGCAGAAGATGAACCGTGCCGAGCGCACGCTCTGGATGGAGCTCGGCCGCGAGCCGACGCTCGACGAGATCGCGAACGAAGCCTCGCTGCCCATCGAACAGGCGCGTGAGGTGCGTGCCGCTGCCCGGGCCTCGGCGAGCCTCGACCAGCCGGTCGGCGACCAGGATGACGCCGTCTTCGGCGACTTCGTCGCCGGCGACGACCCGCTGCCGGAGGAGCGTGTCGAGGGCGCGCTCCGTAGCCAGGCGCTCGCCGTCGCCCTCCAGGCGCTGTCCGAGCGCGAGCGGCACGTGCTCGTCCTTCGCTATGGGCTCGTCGACGAGGAACCGAAGACGCTCGAGGAAATCGGCAAGCGGCTCGGGCTCACTCGCGAGCGGGTCCGTCAGATCGAGCTCGACTCGCTCCGCCGTCTCGCGAACCTCCGCGAGATGCAGATGATCGCTACCTAGCCCGCGAGACGTTACTCAGCACGGAGGTAGTGCTCCAGGCCGGGCGCGGCCTGGCGGAGCTCGCGCAGCGCCCGCGTCTCGAGCTGCCGGACCCGCTCGCGCGTGATGCCGAGCTGGTTCCCCACCTCTTCGAGCGTCTGGGGAGACTCCCCGTCGAGGCCGAAGCGAAGCGAGAGCACGCGCCGCATGCGCGGGTTCAGCTGCTCGAGCGCCCCCGCGAGCTCCTGGCCCCGCGCCTGCTCGGCGGTCTGCTCATCGGGCGCGAGCGAGTGCACATCCTCGATCAGGTCGCCGTAGAGGCTCTCGCCGTCGCCGACGGGCGTCTCGAGGCTGACAGGGGTCTCCACGAGCTCGAGTAGCTCCCGCACCCGCTCCTCGGACTGCTGGGTCTCGCGCGCCAGCTCGGCGAGCGACGGCTCGCGGTTGAGCTTCTGCGCCAGCTGGCGCCGGGCTCGGAGCAGCCGCCGCACCTGGTCTGCCACGTGCACCGGCAGCCGGATCGTCCTTCCCTGGTCGGCAAGCGCACGCGTGATCGCCTGGCGAATCCACCAGGTGGCGTAGGTGGAGAGCTTGAAACCGAGGCGGTAGTCAAACTTCTCCACGGCGCGGATGAGGCCGAGATTCCCCTCCTGGATCAGGTCGAGCAGCGGGACGTTGGCCTTCGTGTAGTTGCGCGTGATCGCCATCACGAGCCGCAGATTCGACTCGATGAGCCGCCGCTTGGCCTCCTCGTCGCCCTCGTCCTTCCGGCGGGCGAGCTCCCGCTCTTCCTCGCGGGTGAGCAGCGCACCGCCGCCGATCGAGCGGACATAGAGCTTGAGCGGGTCTTCCGCCGGAACGCTCTCGGCGGATGAGCCCTCGGCCGCAAACGAATGCTCCATCGCGGCATGTATCGGCTCCGTCCGGTTTCGGCTTTAGAAAGACCTAACCGACTTGGCCTACGGTGGAAGGGTTCGAATACCGATACGGAGAAAAGCTCTCTTAGGACGAAATGTGCGGCATTGCGGGATATAGCTTCTCGTCTCGAAGCGGCGTCGATAGGACGCTCGCTGCGCAGGCGCTGCTCGCCGGTATCGCCGATCGCGGCGCCGACGCGGTCGGGTACGCGTATCGGGGCGGGCGGGACACGTATCCGGTCGTCACGAAGCAGCGGACGGCCGCGAGCCGCCTGCTCGAGCGCATCACGGTGCCTGCTCACGCTGACGAGCTCCTCATCCACGTGCGCGACTACACGAAGGGCCATCCGTCTATCCCGGCGAACAACCACCCGGTCCGGCACGGCCCGATCGTCGGGATCCACAACGGGATCATCGTCAACGACGACGAGCTGCTCGCCCCCCATTCCTGTGCGCGCGCCGAGCCGCGGATGAGCGTCGACTCCGAAGCGATCTTCGCCCTCGCCGCGCACTCGCGGAACGACCCGCGTGCACTCGAGGAGCTCGCCGGATCCATGGCGACTGCCTGGCTCGACCAACGCGAGCCCGGAACCGTCTTTGCGGCCCGCGGCGTCTGTCGGCCGCTTTGGCTCGGACGCGGCCGCAACGAGGTGTTCTTCGCATCCACCCGCACCGCCCTCGAGATCGTCTCCGAGTACACGGGGGTGCGACTCCGGATGAGCGAGGTGCGCGACGGTACCTTCCTCGCGCTGCGGGACGGCCGCGTCGCTCACACCGCCCGCTTCCGCCCCGATCGCACCTATGTCGAGGAGAGAGCTCTGCCGGCCGTTCGGGCACCCGGCCAGAGCGCGTACTGCGTCGCACGTCTCGCGGCGATCGCAGCCGCCGCCGCGTAGCACAGCTAGCGCCGCAGCGTCCCGTCGCTCGCGACGTCCCGGCCCTGCTCCGAGAGTCGCTGCCGAACGAGGAACTGGAACGTCGACCAGGCTCCACGCCGCGCGTCGAACATCCGATAGACCTGCCACTCCGTCAGGAGCGAGTCGTCCCCGCGCCGCGCCTCCGCCCAGTCCGCGAACTTCGGCAGCCGCCCGAGGCGCTCGGCAAGCGCGACCCCCTGATCGACGGCCCGCTCGAGCCTCTCCTCCCCCACCGGCACGTCGAATCCGGCCTCGCGGAGCGCATTCGTCAGTGAGCCGAACGTGTGCCAGTAGAGCGACTTGGACGGCAGTCGGCCTTTGTGCTCGTCGATGTCACGCGCAGTCGGTGGACGGCCTAGCTCCTCGCCGAGTGTGCGCAGGAGACCGAGCAGCTCCTCGCGGGTCGCGAATCGGCGTGGCACGAGTCCGGCAGCGCGCTTCGCGGCGTTCCACGAGCCGAAATGCTCGATCACCGTCTGCGGATGGACGGCCGTCTCTTCGTCCGCGGCGAACTCCCGCATGGTGGGCGAGCGTCCGAGACGCTCGGCGCAGGCAACGAGCTCCGCCACGATCTGCTCGTCGGTGTAGCGCTTGCGGATACCGGCCTGGAAGTCCGCGAGCTCCTGCGGATCGATCGAGGCGAGCGCCCGATAGCGGGGCTTCTCAGCCATGTCAATAAGTGTAGAGCAGGTTGAGGAATCCGCAAGTAGTCCCGTGCAGGCGTTTCCACTACGCTCGCCGGATGCGCGCCCGCCCCCCACTCGCGCTCGAGATTGCCGCCGCGCGCGGCGTGGCCGCGCTCTCGAGACGCATCGGCGCCGGCGGCGGCACGACGATTCCGGGCAAGCTCCTTGCCGAGCTAGACCGCAGCGCGATCGACCGCCTCGCGGCGCGGCTTGCGACGGGAACGGCGGTCGTATCCGCAACGAACGGCAAGACGACCACGACCACGATGGCGGCCGAGATCCTGCGCCCGCGGCACCGGCTCGCGCACAACGCGGCTGGCGCGAACCTCGTTTCCGGCGTCGCGTCTGCGCTGCTCACGGCCGGGGACGCCGACCTCGGGCTGTTCGAGGTGGACGAGGGCGCGCTGCCCGAACTCGTGAAGCGCCTGCGTCCGGTAGCTGTGTGCCTCGGCAACCTCTTCCGCGACCAGCTCGACCGGTACGGCGAGCTCGAGCTCGTGGCCGGACGCTGGCGGGAGGCGATGGGAGCCCTGCCTGCCGAGGCGCAGATCGTCTACAACGCCGACGATCCGCAGCTCGCCGCGGTCGGCGAAGCGCACGCGGGCAGCATCGCCTTCGGTCTCGACGATCCGCGCGTCGCTCGCTCGGCGCTACAGCACGCGGCCGACTCGAAGTACTGCGTCCGCTGCGGCACGCCGTACGACTATGCCGCCGCATACATCGGTCATCTCGGCGACTACCGCTGCCCTCGCGGCGACCACGCCCGTCCGGCGCTCGAGGTCGCGGCGCGTGAGGTGTCCCTGCAGGGGCTCGAGCGTGCCGTGTTCCAGCTCGACACACCGGAAGGATCACGCGTGATCGAGCTCGGCCTGCCCGGGCTCTACAATGTCTACAACGCGGTCGCGGCAGCTGCGCTCGCGCGGGCACTCGGTGCGGAGCTCGACGAGATCGCGGCCGGGCTCGAGCGCTTCTCCGCGGCATTCGGCCGCTTCGAGCGCATCGCCGTCGGCGAAAAGCGCATCCTCCTGCTGCTGATCAAGAACCCGGCGGGCGCGAACGAGGCTGTCCGGACACTCGTGGAGGGCGGCGCCCCGCGCGCGCTCGTCGTCGCGCTCAACGACGAGATCGCGGACGGGCGCGACGTCTCGTGGATCTGGGACGTCGACTTCGAGCCGCTTCTGCCGAGCCTCGAGACCCTCGTCGCGAGCGGCGGCCGCGCCGCCGAGCTCGCCCTCCGTTTCCGCTACGGCGGGCTCGACAAGGGCGCGGTCGAGCTCGAGCCCGACCTCGGAGACGCGCTCGACCGCGGGCTCGAGCTGACGTCCGACGGCGGCGAGCTCGTCGTCCTCCCCACCTATACCGCGATGCTCGGTCTGCAGCGGCTCCTCGCCTCCCGCGGGCTCGCGAAGCCGTACTGGGAGCGCTCCGGATGACGGCGATTCGGGTGGGGCACCTCTATCCGGATTACCTCAACATCTACGCCGATCGCGGCAACATCGCCGTGCTCGCGCAGCGGGCGGCCTGGCGCGGCCACGAACTCGAGGTCGCGGCGGTCGGGATGGGAGACGCGATCGTGTCCGGCGAGCACGACCTCTACTACGTCGGCGGAGGCCAGGACCGGGAGCAGCTGCTCGTCGCGGACGATCTCGCGCGGAAGGCAGAAGCGCTGCACGAGGCAGTCGACCGCGGAGCGGCCGCGCTCGCGGTCTGCGGCGGCTACCAGCTGCTCGGCCGTGGCTACCGCGGCTTCCACGGCGAGGACATGCCTGGCATCGGCCTCCTCCCCCTCGAGACCGTCGCAGGCGAGCGCCGGATGATCGGCGACGTGCTGATCGAGTGCGAGCTCGAGCCCGGAGAGAAGCGGACCCTCGCCGGGTTCGAGAACCATGCCGGGCGCACGCACCTCGATTCGGGTGCCGAGCCACTCGGGCGCGTCCTCGCGGGCTTCGGCAACGACGGCGAGAGCGGCTTCGAAGGCTGCCGCGTGGGGCGCGTGATCGGCACCTACCTCCACGGCCCTCTGCTGCCCCGCAACGCATGGCTCGCCGACTGGTTGCTGGCTCAGTCACTCGCGCACCGGCTCGGGACCGACGAGGCTCCCCAACTCGAACCGCTGCCCGACGAGCTCGAGGGGCAGGCCCACGAGGTGTCCGCGGCGCGGGCGCGTTCCCGCGGCGGGCGCTTCGACGGCTAGCCCGTCTTCGCGATCTTCAGCACCTTCTCGACCGCGACCCGCAACGGCTCGGGTACCTCGCCGTTGCCGTGGTAGCGCTGCCACGCCTTGTGCGGCTTACGGCCTCGGGTGCTCGCCCTCATGCCGGAGACCGTCTCGAAGTCCGGGGTGAGGACAACGGTCCGGCGGCTACCGGCGACCTCGCGGATCTGGCGATTGACGACGCGCTCGGACTCGACGGGTGACACGCCGCGCGGCGCGTCGCGGTCGTGCACGACGACGTACGGGACGCTGCAGGCGTTGGCGACGCGCGCGAAGAGCGGCATGTTCCCCTTGCCGCCGCACTCGAACACGAGGATCCCTTCCTTGTCCGGATCGACGCCGAGCGCGTCGAACACCAGCGGAAACGTCAGCTTCTCGGTGCGCCCCTCGACGAGTACCGCGCAGCGCGCGAGGAAGAGCTCGGCGCGGTCGCTGTCGAACTCCGAGAGCGCACGAAACGTCTCGGCCTCCGCCAGCGGCTCGGGCTGGAAGAGTGACGTCCCGCCCGTCGCCGTGTGGCGGACGAGCGCGAGCTCCTCGAGCTTGTCGACGCTGAGGAAGACCGGAGCATGGGTGGAGTAGAGGATCTGGTTGCCTGCCTGCGCCAGCGCCCGGAGGAGACCGTAGAGATGGCGCTGCGCATGCGGGCTGAGATAGAGCTCGGGCTCCTCGATCAGCAGCACGAAGTGACGCAGGTGCGAGACGAGCAGCCGCTCCATGCCGGCGACGAGCGCAAGCCCGCCGTCCGCGGCGGCCCAGTGCCGGTCGACGGCGGGGGTCTGAAAGAGCTCCGCCACCTCGGTGGCGCCTCGCCCGGTGGCCGGCGCGACGAGCGTCCGCGAGCGCAGATTCGCGGGCAAGAAGAGCACCGGCGGCGCGCCGGCCCGATTGAGGTTGAGCGTGTCGGGCGGTCGGGCGTCGAGGAAGATCGTCCCTTTCGCGACGTCAGCCTCGAGACGGATCCGTCCGCCCCGGGACACCGAAGGTGTCCCGGTCTTCCGGCCGGGCGGCGCCCGCTTTGGCGGCGGCGCTTCCAGTCTGTCGCCGTCGCGGGCGACGTCGTCGATGGTCGGGGGCGGCGCGGCGGCCTCGAGCAGCGTCCAGATCGCGGTCAAGACGGTGGACTTTCCGCTCGACGCCTCGCCGACGAGCGCGCACACTGAGCCCGGAGTGAGCTCGAGTTCGCGGGCCGCCCGGTAGCCCTGGATCGAGACTCGTTTGAGGGGCGGGGCCACGGCGCTTACGGCGCCCAGAGAGCGCCGAGGTAGACCGCCGGGTCGCCCGGTTGCCAGCGGCCGAGGAAGCGCTGGAGCGGCGGGTGGAGAACGATGCCGTCGAGCTCGCCGGGGTCGAACAGGCGGTGGCCACGCACCGCGGCGTCGGTCGAGTTGACTCGTTCGAGCGACCGCCCGGAAAGGTCGGCCGCGAAGATGATGTGCACCACGTGCTTGCCGACGAATGCGCGCTTCGGTGCGATCGAGTCGACCACGGCGACCGGCCCCTCGAACGTGAGGTCGTCACCGATCGCCACCTCCTCCTCCAGCTCTCGGCGCAGCGCTTCCACCAGGCTCTCACCGCTGTTGACGCCGCCGCCCGGCAGCAGCCAGTACTCGCGGCCGGACTTCTCGTGCCGGCAGAGGAGGACGCGATCCTCCCAGCGGAGGACGGCCGAGACGCGGATGCGCGGTTCGAGCGGCATCAGTGGGCAGAGCTACCGAATCCCTTTTCGCCGCGCTCGCTGTCCGGGAGCTCGGCGACTTCCTTCGGCTCCGGCAGGGCCACCGGGACGACTACGAGCTGCGCGATCCGCATCCCGGGCTCGACGACGAACGGCTCTCTCCGGTCGGTGTTGAGGAGCACGACCTTGAGCTCGCCGCGATAGCCGGCGTCGACCAGACCTGGCGAGTTGAGTACGGCGATGCCGTGCCGCGCGGCGAGCCCGGAGCGCGGCTGGACGAAACCGGCGTGACCCTCGGGGATCGCCACGGAAAGACCCGTGCCGACCGCAGCGCGCTCCCCCGGGCCCAGCTCGACTCGCTCGCAGGCGGAGAGATCGAGGCCTGCGTCGCCCTCGTATGCACGCGACGGCACCGTTGCACCGTCCTGGAGGAGTTGCACCGGCAGCTCGGTCACGCGCCCGTCCGGCGGCGTCTCGGAGCTTCCTCGGCGACGAGGTACGGGGCGAAGCGGCGCAGCTCGCGGCGCGGAAGGCGCGCGACGACCAGGACACCCTCCGCCGTGTCCTCCCGCTCGTCGATCGGGGCGCCGAGTGCGTAGAGCTCGTTCAGACGTCCCCCCTCCTCGTACGGCAGGAGAAGCCGTACCCGTTCGAAGCGGTCGCCGAAGTGCTCAGCGATTCGCGCCCGCAGCTCGTCGAGCCCCTCGCCGGTGAGCGCGGAGATCTGGAGCGTGTCCGGATACCGGTTCGCGAGCCGGCGCCGGCCAAGCGTGTCGAGGGCGTCGATCTTGTTGACCACGAGCTCGACAGGCAGGTCGTTCGCGCCTATCTCCCGCAGGACGCCGTCCACGGCGGCGATCTGCTCGACTAGGCGCTGCTCGGGAGCCGACCCGTCGACGACGTGCAGGACGAAATCGGCGACGAGCGTCTCCTCGAGCGTCGCGGCGAAGCCCTCCACGAGCTGGTGAGGCAGGCGGCGGACGAAGCCGACCGTGTCTGTGACGAGGTAGCGGCGCCCCTCGTGGTCGAAGCCGCGCGTCGTCGGATCGAGCGTCTCGAACAGCCGGTCCCGCACCGAGACGCCCGCATCGGTGAGCGCGTTGAGGAGCGTCGACTTGCCCGCGTTCGTGTAGCCGGCGAGCGCCACCGTCGGCGTCTCGGTCCGCCGCCGCTCCTTGCGCCGGACGTCGCGCTGGCGGCTCAGCTTGCGCAGCCGCTCGCGCAGGAGCGCGACCCGCCGGCGCGCGAGGCGCCGGTCCGTCTCGAGCTGGGACTCGCCCGGCCCGCGCGTGCCGACACCGCCGCCGAGCCGCTCCAGGTGCTGCCACATCCCCCGCATCCGCGGGAGGTTGTACTCGAGCTGCGCGAGCTCGACCTGGAGCTTCCCTTCGGCACTCACGGCGTGCTGGGCGAAGATGTCGAGAATCAGCTGCGTGCGGTCGACGACCCGCGCCTGGAGGGCGTTCTCGAGCGCGCGCTGCTGCGACGGGCTGAGTTCGGCGTCGACGATCAATACCTCTGCTCGCGCATCGCCGTACGCGTGCTTCAGCTCCTCGAGCTTGCCCTTGCCGACGTACGTACGCGCGTCGGGCAGCCGCCGATGCTGCACGACCCGGCCGACGGGCTCGACGCGCGCCGTCCGCGCGAGCTCCTCGAGCTCCGCCAGCTCGTCGGCGCCGTCGGCGCCGGGTGCAAGCACGGCGAGGAGGAGCCCACGCTCGGGCTCGGCCGCCCGGGAGCGATCGGGCTGTCTCACCGCCATCCGGCGGTCATTATGACTCCTGCCATGTCCGCTTCCGATCTCGCCGCCAGAACGCTCGAGCTCGTCGACACTCCCTCCGAGAGCCGGCAGGAACACGCCGCGATGGAGTTCGTCCGGGACCTGCTGCCAGGCGAGCCTCTCTACCACGACGGCGAGGCGATCGTCTGGGGAGACGCCGCCGCGCCGGTCACGCTCGCCGGTCACGTCGACACGGTGCCGGCGCAGGAGAACCTTCCGGGACGAATCGCCGGCGGAGCCGTGCACGGCCTCGGTGCAAGCGACATGAAGGGCGGCGTCGCGGTGATGCTCGAGCTCGCGCGCGCGGGTGTGACGGCGCGCTACGTCTTCTTCACGCGTGAGGAGGTCGCGCTCGAGGAGAGTCCGCTTCCCGCTGCCTTCGCGAGCGGCGTGTTCGCAGGCACAGAGCTCGCCGTCGTGCTCGAGCCCACGGACGCGATCCTCCACGCCGGCTGCGTCGGAAACCTGCAGGCCCGCGTCGAGTTCCACGGCGAAAGCGCGCACTCGGCCCGGCCGTGGACGGGCCGCAACGCGATCCACGCACTCGCGGAGGGTCTCGCGCCGCTCGCGCGCCTCGAGCCGCTCGAGGTCGAGCTCGACGGGCTCGTCTACCGCGAGGTGCTGAGCGCGGTGGGCGTAGAGGGCGGAATCGCACAGAACGTTGTCCCGGCCCACGCTGCGGCGGAGCTCAACTTCCGCTACGCGCCCGGCCGCTCGCGCGAGGAGGCCGAGGCACGGCTACGCGAGCTCGTGCCGAACGGCGAGCTGCACCTCCTCCACAACTCACCGGCAGCGCCACCCGCGCTCGGGAACCTGCTCGTCGAGCGCCTGCGGGAGCTCGTGCCCGAGGTCGCGCCGAAGCAGGCTTGGACGCCGGTGGCGCAGTTCGCAGAGCAGGGAATCGACGCGATCAATTACGGCCCGGGCGCGACGGCGTACGCGCACCGGCAGGACGAGCAGATCCCGATTGCGAACCTGCACGCGGTGTATGACTCGCTGGCTAGGTTCCTTGCGTGCGTAGGCTCGACGGAGCACGCCCGGGAGCGAAGGCGCCGGCTTGGCCGGCGCCGGGAGCGGGACTCGTGATCAACCCGGTGCTGACCGAGATGGCCCTCTATCCGTTCACGCGGCTCGAAGAGGAGCGGCGGCGACTCGTGGCGGCCGGCGTCGACGTGCTCGACTTCGGCAAGGGCGACCCGAACGAGCCCACCGACCCGATGATCCGCCGGGCCCTCGTCGAGGCGCTGCCGGAACGTGCGCCGTACCCGCTGGCCCAGGGATTGCCCGAGCTGCGCGAGGCGGCGGCGGGCTGGCTCGGACGGCGCTTCGGCGTCGCCGTCGATCCCGAGACCGAAATCGTGCCGACCTACGGCTCGAAGGAGGCGATCTTCTCGCTCGCGCAGGTTCTCGGTACCGACGGGCGCATGGTGGCCTTCGGTGAGCCGGCGTACCCGGTGTACGAGCGAGGCGCGCTCTTCGCCGGGGCACAGGTGCAGACCTTGCCGCTGCGACGCGAAGACGGCTTCCTGCCGGACCTGACGGGGCTCGACGACGACATCGCCCTCGTCTGGGTCAACTACCCGCACAACCCGACGGGGGCGGTCGCGCCGCGCGAGTTCTACGACGAGCTGGCGGAGACGGCCGCGCGCCACGACTTCGTCGTCGGCTCGGACGAGGCGTACACCGAGCTGTGGTTCGACGCGCCGCCACCCTCCGCGCTCCAGGCAGCCGACCGCTCGCGCATCGTCGTCTTCCAGACGTTGAGCAAGCGCTCGTCGATGACCGGCTATCGCTCCGGGTTCGTCGCGGGACCGGCGGAGATCGTCGCCGCGCTGAAGGCGTACCGACCGACCGTGGGGACGGCCCCGCAGGAGTTCGTGCAGCGGGCCTCCGTCGCAGCCTGGAACGACGAGCGCCATGTCGAGGAGACTCGCGCGCGCTACCGCGCGAAACGAGACGTTCTGATCCCCGCGATCGAGAGCTGCGGTTGGGAGATCGTCGCGAGCGAGGCGACGATGTACCTGTGGGTCGTCGGGCCGGATCCCGGGGCGTTGCTCGAGCGCGGCATCATCGTCTCTCCGGGCGAGATGTTCGGCCCGAGCGGTGAGGGCTACGTCCGCTTCGCGCTCGTGCCGACGCTCGAGGAATGCAAACGAGCGGCGGAGATGCTGCGGGAGGTGTCGTGATGGAAGTCGAGAGCACGATCGCGGCGCTCGACCGCGGTGAGATGCGAGTCGCGGAGAAGATCGACGGCGAGTGGCGCGTGAACGAGGAGGCGAAGGCAGCGATCCTCGAGTACTTCCGGGTACGAAAGGTCGAGCCGATCGAGGTCGGCCCGTTCGAGTACCTCGACAAGATTCCGCTCAAGCACGACCACGCCGAGCGCGGCGTGCGCGTCGTGCCGCCGGCGACGGCACGGTACGGCTCGTTCCTCTCGCCGGGCGTGATCCTGATGCCGAGCTACGTCAACATCGGCGCCTGGGTCGGGCCGAACACGATGGTCGACACGTGGGCCACCGTAGGCTCGTGCGCGCAGATCGGGGCCGACGTGCATCTCGCCGGCGGCGTCGGGATCGGCGGCGTGCTCGAGCCGGTAAACGCGCGACCGGTGATCGTCGAGGACGGCGCCTTCATCGGGTCGCGGAGCATCGTCACCGAGGGTTGCATCGTCGGGGAGAGCGCAATCCTCGGCGCCGCGGTCGTGATCACTGCCTCTGTTCCGATCATCGACGTCACGGGCTCGGAGCCGGTCGAGCATCGCGGCGTCGTCCCGCCGCGCGCGGTCGTCGTCCCGGGCGTTCGGCCGCGCGACTTCCCGGCGGGAAGCTACGGCCTGCCGACACCGTTGATCGTCGGCTGGCGGGACGAGTCGCACGACCGCATGTCGCTCAACGACGTCCTGCGGGAGTTCGAGCTGGGAAGCTGAGCCGCGGGCCGACGGCTACCGATCGAGCAGCTCAGCTGGCCCGATAAGCCACGCTCGGCCGTCTGCGAGGCGTACTCGCAGGTCGCCGCCCGGGAAGTGCACGACGACTTGTCCGTCGACGTGTGTAGCGGCCGCCACGGCCACGGCGCTCGTCCCGGATGCCGCCGTCTCCCCCACCCCGCGTTCCCACACGCGGGCGGTGACCTCGCCTGCGCGCTCGACGCGGACGACCTGGACATTCGTTCGGTCGGGAAAGCGCGGATGCGTCTCGAGCCGCGGGCCGAGCTCGCCGATCCGGCTCGGGTCGCCCACGACGACCGCATGAGGATTCCCGACCGTGACCGGAGTCAACTCGACGCCGTCCACGACCTCCGTCGCCCCCACCTCCACCAGCCCGAGCTCGGATTCGTAGAGGCCGTCGTCCGTCCGCCGTACCGTGACGGTCCGCGGCCCCACGTGCACGCGCACCGTCGTCGAGCCGGTGCGAGCCATGTGCCAGGCCGCTGCGATGCGCGTCCCGTTGCCCGACATCTCCGCCCGGGAGCCGTCCGGGTTGACGATGCCGATCATCACGTCGTCGCCCTCGACGGACAGCACCTCGACCGCGCCGTCCGTGCCGGACAGGTCGAGGCCGTCCACAGGTCCCTCATGAACGAGGTAGACGTTCCCGTGTGCGTGCCAGCGCGACGATCTCAGCGGCGGTCTCCTCCGGCGGACGGTCGGCCGCGACGATAACGAGCCCTTCGAGGCGCCGCAGCCACTTCCGCTGATACGCGGCGTAACGACGGGTCCGAATCGTCAGCGCCTCGATCGCCTCCTCGCGCGGAAGCGTGGCCACCTCCTGCAGCCCGATGATCTTCTGCGCGGTCGCAGAAAGCTCGGTGAGTAGCGCGGTGCGGACCTCCGCCTCGACTCCGGCCTCGAACATACGCCGCGCCCGCTTCACGATCCTCCGGTCGAGCTCGGGCTTGGGCACGTCGAGCCCCACGAGCAGGGTCGGATGCCGCCAGGCGCCGCCGAACAGGCGCTCGGAGCTCGGCACGACTGACCATCCTGCCTCCGCGAGCTCGAGCGCCCGGATCACACGGCGGCGGTCGTTGGGATGGATCCGAGCCGCAGCGGCCGCATCGAGCTCACCGAGACGCGCGTGCGCCGCGGCGCCGCCGGCCTGGTCGTAGAGCCGTTCCCAGCGTTCGCGCGCGCCCGGTGCGGGCGCGGGAGGCAGCTCGAGCTCGGCGAGCGCGGCGCGGAGGTAGAGGCCGGTCCCGCCCGCGACGAGCGGCGTTCTCCCGGCGCCGAGGAGCTCGTCGACCGCTGCGTGTGCAAGCGGCGCGTACTCGCCCACCGACGCGACGTGCGACAGCGGCCAGACCCCCACCAGTCGCTCGGGGTGGGGCGATCGGTTGGTCAGGATGGGCAGACCGTCGTAGACCTGCATTGCGTCGGCCGAGACGACCTCGGCGGAAATCAGCTCGGTGACGGCGGCCGCGACGTCCGACTTTCCGCTCGCGGTCGGCCCGAACAGGCCGATGACGCGCACGGTCCTAGGCCGCGGCGAGCGCGAGTTGGTCGCCGGCGAGGGTCGTCGACGTCGCGCTCGTGATGGCGACCGGGACGAGCTCGCCGGGAGTGGCCTCTCCGCCGAAGTTCACGGTCGTGTTGCGGCGCGTGCGACCACGCAGGATCTCGGGCGCTGTCCGGCTCGGGCCTTCGACGAGGACCTCCTCGACCATTCCGACGCGGCCGGCATTCCGCTCCGCTGCGACGCTCTGCACGACCTCGACGAGCCGCTCGATGCGCTCCCGCTTCAGCTCGTCGGGAATCTGATCCGGCATCGCGGCCGCGTCGGTTCCCGCGCGCGGCGAATAGACGAACGTGAAGGCACCGTCGTAGCCGACTTCCTCCACGACCTCGAGCGTCTCGAGGAAGTCGCCCTCGGTCTCCCCCGGGAAACCGACGATGATGTCGGTCGTGAGCGCGAGGTCCGGGATCGCGGCCCGCAGCTCGGCGACGAGCCGCACGTAGCGGTCGCGCGAGTACGTCCGCCGCATCGCCTTGAGGACCCGGCTCGACCCCGACTGGAGCGGCAGGTGCGCGTGCTCGCACACTGCGGCACACTCGGCCATCGCCGCGATGACGTCGCGACGGAAGTCCTTGGGGTGCGGGCTCGTGAAGCGGATTCGCTCGATCCCGGGAACCGCATCGACCGCGCGCAGAAGCTCCGCGAAGCTCGAGCCCACGTCACGGCCGTACGAGTTGACGTTCTGGCCGAGCAGCGTCACCTCGCGGACGGCCTCCGCGGCGAGCCGCTCGACCTCCGCGACGACCTCCCCCGGACGCCGCGAGGTCTCGCGCCCGCGGACAGCCGGGACGATGCAGTAGGAGCAAACCGAGTTGCAGCCCATCGAGACCTGGACCCACGCCTGGAAGCGCCGCTCGCGCCGGACCGGAAGCCGAGCCGCGAACGCCCGCTCCTCACCGGTGCCGAACGCGCTGCGAGCGACCCCTTCGCCGCCGGCGCCGAGCCAGTCGCCGAGGTGGGAGATCGTGCCAGGCCCGAACGCCACGTCGACGTCCGGATAGAGCTCGAACAGCCGCTCTCGCTGCGCCTCCGCGTAGCAGCCGCCGACGGCGACGACCGTCCCCGGCCGCTCGCGCTTCAGCTTCGCCGCGTTCCCCATATGGGCCGCGAAGCGCGTGTCGGGCTTCTCACGGATCGTGCACGTGTTGAGCACGAGCACGTCCGCCTGCTCCTGCGAAGGCGCCTCGCCGAGCCCGAGCTCCTCGAGCAGGCCCTTGATCCGCTCGGAATCGTGGGCGTTCATCTGGCAGCCGAAGGTCGTGACGTGGTAGCGGCGCACGGCGGAAGGGTAGCCCGACGGCTACTCGGGCCCTGCGTGGTCGACGGCGTCCGCGGCTCGGTGCACGCGCAACTCGCCGACGACGACGTGACCGACCTTGCCGGTGTCCGGGTACTCCGTCACGTCCGGGTCGGCATTCGTGGAGACGATGAGCACGCGCGCAGTCGTGTCCGACTCGTTCACGATCCCCTTCGCGCCCTCGCGCCCGCGTGGGAAGACGACCACGTCCCCCTCGGCGAGCATGCGCTCGCCTTCGGTGTCCGCAGCGTCGGCGTGCCGCAGAGGACGACGATCATCTCCTCGCTGCCGTGGTGCAGGTGGTACCAGTTCTCACCCTGCGGCTGGAGCTCCCAGACCGAGGCACCGAGTGCGCACGATCTCGGGCGGTCGAGGCGGAGCGCACCCACGCCTCCCCAGTCGGGGACCTCGTCCCACACGTTCGACATCAGGCGGCCTGGATCGGCGAGTCAGCTGCCTTATCCCGTTGCTCGGGCACCGGCGGCTGCACTGTCGTCGCCGGGTGGTTCTTCGCCACGTCGACGGCGCGACTCTCCCGGATGACGGTCACCTTCACCTGGCCGGGGTACTCGAGCCGATCCTCGATCTCTCGCGCGATCTCGTGGGCGAGGAGCGCCGCCTCGTCGTCGCCGACGTCGCCCGGGCTGACGATGACCCGGATCTCGCGTCCTGCCTGGAGCGCGTAGACCTTCTCGACGCCGTGCTTGGAGGCCGCGAGCTCCTCGAGCGCCTCGAGACGCTTGATGTACTGCTCGAGACTCTCGCCGCGTGCGCCGGGCCGGCTCGCCGAGACGGCATCGGCAGCGATCAGGAGAACGGCTTCCACCGTCTGCGGCTGGATCTCGTAGTGGTGCGCCTCGACGGCGTGGACGACGCCCAGAGACTCGCCGTAGCGCCGCGCGAGCTGCGCGGAGATGAGCGCATGTGAGCCCTCCACCTCGTGCGTCATCGCTTTGCCGATGTCGTGCAGCATCGCTGCGCGCTTCGCCGTCTGGACGCTGGCCTGGAGCTCGGTCGCCATGATCCCGGCGAGGTGCACGACCTCGAGCGTGTGCTTGAGGACGTTTTGGCCGTAGCTCGTCCGGAACCTGAGCCGGCCGAGGATCTGGACGAGATCCTCGGGGAAGGGTCCGCAGTTCGCCTCGAAGACCGCCTGCTCCCCGGCCTGGCGGACGACCTCCTCTACCTCCGCCTTCGACTCGTAGTACGTCTCCTCGATTCGCGCCGGGTGGATCCGGCCGTCCTCGAGAAGCTTCGTGACGGTGAGGCGCGCGACCTCGCGCCTAAGCCCGTCGAACGACGAGAGAACGACCGCGTGCGGCGTGTCGTCGACGATGAAGTCCACACCGGTGAGGTGCTCGAGCGCGCGAATGTTGCGACCCTCCCGGCCGATGATCCGGCCCTTCATGTCGTCGGAGGGAAGCTCGACGACGGTCACCGTCGTCTCGGCCGTATGGCTCGCCGCGACGCGCTGCAGCGCGTCCGCAACCAGGTTGCGGGCCCGGCGCTTCGACTCGGCGCGTGCTTCTTCCTCGAGCGTCCTGACGCGCCGCGCGAGCTCGTGCCGTGCCTGCTCTTCCCCGCGCTCGAGGACGAGCCCCCTCGCTTCGGCCTGCGTCAGCGCGGCCACACGCTCGAGCTCGGCAAGTTGGACGTTCTTGACCTCCTTGAGCTCGTCCTGAAGCTGGCGGATGTGTTCCTCACGGTCGGCGAGGCCCTGGTCGCGACGCGAAAACTCCTCGAGCTTCTGCTCGATCTCGAGCTCCTTCGCCAGGACGCGCTCTTCGATCTTCAGCACCTGGGCCCGCCGATCGGTGAGTTCCGCGTCGATCTCGCTGCGCAGCCGGACGGCCTGCTCGCGGGCCTCGACCTGCCCCTCGCGGCGCACCGCGTCGCTCTCCCGGCGAGCGTCCTCCAGCAGCTGGTCGCGGATCCGACGGGCCTTGGAGACCCCGGTCGTGCCGAAGACCGAAACCGCGAGCAGGGCGAGCGCGGCGCCTACCGCGATCCCGATGGCAATTCCGATCCCGATCAGCACGTGCTCGGCTCCTCGGTCGGGGACCCAGCCGCCGTCGGCGGCACGTCCCATCCGGCGCCGGGCCTACGCGGCAGCTATCCGAGAAGCCGTATCTCCGGCAGGCACGGACCTGCCGGAAACTCGCTGCGCTACCTCGCGCGCAACCTCCGAGTGGTGGGAACTGAGCAGTCGATCATCGGATGTGGTTTCGGAAAAGCGGCTTTTGCAGGCAAAACGTCGAATGGAATGCCTCAGCATCGTACCGCTTGTCACGCCTCTATTGCAAACGACGACGCGATCTCGTCCAGGCTGTCACGTGAGAAACCGCGCCCTGCGAGGCGCCTCAGGAGTGCCGGTGTGAGCCGCTCGTTCTCGAGCAACCGCCGCAGCCGAGCGGCCTCGGGCTCGAGGGCGGCGACTGCGCGTTCGGCCGCCTCGGGCTCGATCAGGCGTCGCCGCAGGTCCGCTCGGATCGCCCCATCCCCGTAGCCGCGGCGTGCGAGCGCCGCGGCGCGGCTCTCCGCCAGGCGGGCGTCGTCGATCGCGCCGGAGCGTGCGAGTGACGCGATCGCGTCCTCGCGTGCGGCGGCGGAATGTCCCCCGCGTGCCAGCCGCTGCTCGAGAGCTCGCGTCGAGCGGTCGCTCGCCGCGAGCGATCGTGTGGCCGCCGCGAGAGCTCTGGCCCGCCGGACCGCGCGCGCGAGTTCGCGTGCCATGTGCCGATCCAGCGGACGCCCGACCGCGAGGCCCGCTCGTACGACTGCATCCGTCGGCAGCACGCGCCACGGCCGGCCGTCGAGCTCGACCGCGACCCGGCTGCGCTTCCGCTCGCGCAGCCCGGTGACGACCGGGGTCACGCCTCGGCTTCGGCCGACGCGAGCGCCTCCGCCGCGACCTCCGCCTTGCCGTTCGATGCCGCGGACTCGTCGGCGGCGATCGGCAGCAGCCGCGCGGACGCGATCTGGTCCGAGCCGAGCTCCACCTGGATCGCCTGGAGGATCTGCTGCGTCACGTCCGGGTGCTCTCGCAGGAAGGCCGTCGCGTTCTGGCGGCCCTGCCCGAGCCGCTCGTCGCCGAAGCTGAAGTACGAGCCCGACTTCGTCACCACCTTCCGCTCGAGCCCCGAGTCGAGCACCGTGCCTTCCCAGGAGATGCCGGAGCCGTAGATGATGTCGAACTCCGCCTGCTTGAACGGCGGCGCGACCTTGTTCTTCACGACCTTGACGCGCACCCGGTTACCGAAGGCCTCGACGCCGTCCTTGAGCGTCTCGATACGGCGGATGTCGAGCCGCACGGACGAGTAGAACTTCAGCGCGCGACCGCCAGGCGTCGTCTCGGGATTCCCGAACATGACGCCGATCTTCTCGCGCAGCTGGTTCGTGAAGAGGCAGATCGTGTCGGTGCGGTTGAGGGTGCCTGCGAGCTTGCGGAGGGCCTGGCTCATGAGACGCGCCTGGAGGCCGACGTGGGAGTCGCCCATCTCGCCTTCGATCTCGGCCTTCGGGGTCAGCGCCGCGACCGAATCGATCGCGACGACGTCGAGCGCGCCGGAGCGGATGAGGAGCTCCGTGATCTCGAGCGCCTGCTCGCCCGTGTCCGGCTGGGAGACGAGGAGGTTGTCGATGTCGACGCCGATCCGCTTCGCGTACGCCGGGTCCATCGCGTGCTCGGCGTCGATGAAGGCGCAGATGCCGCCCCTGCGTTGCGCCTCGGCGATCACGTGGTAGGTGAGGGTCGTCTTGCCGGAGGACTCCGGGCCGAAGATCTCGACGATGCGGCCGCGCGGCAGGCCGCCGATCCCGAGCGCGAGATCGAGCGCGAGCGAGCCCGTCGAGACGGCTCCGACGGAGACTGCGGCGCGGTCGTTCATCTTCATGACCGACCCCTTGCCGAACTGCCGCTCGATCTGGCCGAGCGCCACGTCGAGTGCTTCGTGCTTGTCCACCTCTCAGCCTCCTAAAGCGACAGATTCCAAGACCTCGTACCACGCCCCTCTGGGGTGCAGCCGGGATAGGTAAGCAGCCGAGTCGGACGGAACAAACGTTCCCACCGGCGGCGGGTCGAGCCGGAGCCGGGGCCGCTCGCGCCAGCGCGCGACCGTGAGATGCGGGAGCCAGGTCCGGCCTTCGCGGCGGTAGACCCCGAGGCGTTCCAGCCGCTCCTGCACGTCCCCGGCGAGCAGCGCCGCCTGTCCTCCGTCGTCCTCGAGGACGAGCATGCCGACGCTCCGCGTCTCGCGGTAGCGAGCCGGCGTAAGCAGCATCTCCCCAGCCCCTGCCGCAGCGTCGCGCAATGCGCCGACGATCGATTCGAGCTCGCCGGCCGGCCGCCGGCCGAGGAAAGCGAGCGTGATGTGCAGGTGCTCTCGCCGGACGACGCGGACGTCGCCGAGCTCCGCCCGCTGCCACCGCTCGATCGCGTCGAGGACGTCGTCGGGCACGCGCAGCGCGAGGAAGAGCCGGAGTCGTTCATCGCCGCTCACGCTAGCGGCCGACGTCATGCGGATTCGTCGCGACTCCCCGTCAGAAGCGCACGCAGGAGATGGAGCGCGGTGACGGTCGCCCGCACGCGCACCTGGTCGCGCTCGCCGGGCAGGTCGAGCATGCGAGCCAACGACCCGTCCGGGCCTGCGGCGTGGAGGTAGACGCGCCCCACGGGCTTCTCGGGAGTCGCTCCGCCGGGACCGGCGATGCCGGTGACCGACACGGCCACATCGGCGCCGAGCCGCCGTCGCGCGCCCTCCGCCATCGCCGCCGCGACCTCGGCGGAGACGGCGCCGTGCTCGGTGAGCAGCTCCTCGGTCACGTCGAGCTCGGAGCGCTTCACGTCGTCGGAATACGCGACGACGCCACCGACGAAGCTCGTGCTGGAGCCGGACACGTCCGTGAGGCGTGCCGCGACCATGCCTCCGGTGCAGGACTCGGCAGTCGCAAGCCGCAGGCCACGCGCAGCTGCGAGCGAGAGCACGAGCTCCTCGACGCGCCGTTCGTCGCGCGCGAAGAGCCACCGCTCGAGGCGCCCCGCGAGTCCCGCCTCGAGGGTCTCCCCGCGTTCCTCGGCGCCCGGCTCGACCACGAGATCGACGTGGATCTCGAAGTCGCGGGCGCAAATGGTCGCCTCGACACCGTCGCCGTCGCCGCCCGCCTCCTCGAACGCTCGCGCGACCGCCGACTCGCTCACGCCGAAGAGGCGCAGCACACGCCGTCCCGGTGGTCGCGTCCGACCCAGCAGCTCCCGCATCGGTTCGCTTGCGAGAGCGCTCGGCCAGAGCCGTCGCAGCTCCCCAGGCGGACCTGGCAGGACGACGACGACGCAGCCTGTCGGCGCTCGGAGGACGAGCCCCGGCGCCGTGCCCGCGAGGCCGATGGACACCGCCGGAGCGGGCCGCGTGGCCTGCTTCGTCACGCCTGGGGCGAAGTCTGCGTACGGCCTCCGCAGACGCTCCGCGACGGCGCGCGAGATCGAATCGATCTCCCGCTCGAGCGCCTCGTCCACGACGAGCTCGAGCCCGGCTGCGTGCGCGAGGAGCTCGACGGTGCGGTCGTCGTGCGTCGGGCCGAGACCGCCGGACACGAGGCACGCGTCTGCCTCCAGTCCCTCACGCAGGGCAGCCTCGAGCTCGCCCGGCGCATCCCCGACGATCGTGATCCGGGCGGGCTCGAGCCCGTGGCTCAGCGCCTCGGCGGCGAGAAAGGGGCCGTTCCGGTCGGTGCGCTCACCGCGGACGAGCTCGCTGCCGGTGACGACGACGAGCGCGCGCGGCCGCTCGCTCACCCGCTGAGGCGAGTTGTCCGCTGCGGGGTGACGAGGACGCGCAGGTTGTGCACCGCCGGCAGAGCGACGGCGCGGCCGTCGAGCGTGACGTGAAGGCCGGCGGGCGTGCGCACGAGGAGGTAGAAGCGGGCGCCGGGAAGGGTGTCAGTCTCCCCCGGTTCCACCGTCCCCGAGAGGCCGAGCTTGCCGGACCGGCTGCCGTGGCGCACCTCGACGTACGTCCCCCGGCCGACGCCGCGCAGGGCGAGCTGGCGGGCTGGCCCCGAGTGCCGGTGCTGGGTCGTTCCTATGCCCGGCACGTGCGGGGACGAACCGGGAATGCGAAAGGCCGCGAAGACGAGGGCCGCCACGAGCGCGATGCCGGCGAGCACGAGGAGGACGGCGCGCCGCTCGATCGGCCGTTCGCGCGTCCGAATCCGTCGCTGCTCCGGCTGCGGGGGCAGCTCGTCGCGCCAACTCGTGATGAAGCGCGACGCGTACTCGTCGACGTAGACGTCCCCGTCGAGCCCGAGGTACTCGGCGTACGTACGCAGAAAGCCGCGGATGTACGCATCGCCTGGAATGGACGTGAAGTCCTCCTCCTCGAGCGCACGGATGTACTTCGCGCGAATCTTCGTCGCGAGCTCGATCTCGGGGTACCCGAGTCCCTGCCGCTCACGCGCCTCACGCAGACTGGTGCCGATCTCGAACACAGCGGGAGTCTAGAGCTCAGTGCTCGAGCCGCAAAAGGAGTTCGTACAGACCGACCGCGATGGAGGCGGAGAGCGTGATGCAGATGCCGGCCACCGCGAGGATGCGGCCGAGCCTGATGCACCCCGCGCCGCCGACCGGCTCGAGCGTCCGCGCGATCGCGCCACGCGCGCCGCGGGCGAACAGGAGCGACAGCGTCGCCGCGATCGCCGCCACCGGGATCGCCCAGACCGCGTCGATGAGCGCCGCGCCGGGAATCTTCCGCGTCAGCTCGATGGCCACCGGAATCACAGCCGCGGCCAGGAGGCCGAACAGGAAAGCGAGCCAGGCGCGGAGGTTAAGCCGCCGGGGCTGCGAGAGAGTCTGGGTGCGCACGGCCACAAGGCGCAGGGAGCCTCGATAGCCGAAGCTATCGGGGCGACCGAGGACGCCGCAGCCGGCGAAGGCTCGCCGAAGCCGGCCGCCGAGCGAAGCGAGGCGTCGCGACGCGTTGCAGCCGCTGGAGATGCGGATGACATTTGCTGGAGGGGCACTACTCAGTGAGCCATTGTAGGCGGGCGGAGGACGGCGAACTGGTCCGTGATCTCCAGCCGGTTGGCGGGGAAGCGGTAGATCGCCGCAGGCCGCGCCGCCGGCGCCGTAGTGCCGCCGCTCGCCGGTGTCCTCGAGAAGCCGTCGCCGGAGCAGGACGCGCTGCAGGTTCGTGGCGCTCACCGGATGGCCGAGCGCCGCAGCGTAGAGGTCGCGCAGCTCGGCGAGCGTGAAGCTGGGCGGCGCGAGTGCGAAGCCGAGGTTCGTGTACGACAGCTTCCCGCGCAGGCGCTCGCGGGCACTGAGGAGAATCGCCTCGTGGTCGTACGCGAGCTCCGGCAGCTCGTCGAGCGGATGCCAAGACGTGTCCTCCGGCACCTGCGGGTCCACCCCACTCGGCACGAGTCCGAGAAACGCAGTCGCGAGCTCGCGCCTCAGCGGATTGCGAGACGGATCGCTGCGCGTCTCGAGTTGCTCGAGATGCGCCACCTCCCGCACGTCCACTTTTTCGGCGAGGTGCCGCCGCATCGACTGCTCGAGCGTCTCGTCCGCCGCCAGTGCTCCGCCCGGCAGCGCCCAGCACGCTGCGAACGGCTCGCGCGCCCGCTGCCAGAGCAACGCCTGCAGCCTTCCGTCGCGGACCTGGAGGACGGCCGCGAGCACGGCGTGGGCCGCAGTTTTCGCCTGAGAGTCGTCAACCATGTAGACTCAGTACCGAGGTTATCGATTGTGAGGCAAAAACGCGAGCGATGCGACGTCGTCGTCGCCGGAGCCGGAGTCGCGGGCCTCTCCGCCGCCCTCGCGGCGGCCGAGGCGGGCGCGTCGGTTCTCGTGCTCGCAAAGGCCTCGCACCGCAGCTCGAACAGCTACGCGGCCCAGGGAGGCGTAGCCGCGGCCGTCGGCCCGGACGACGATCCCACGCTCCATGCGACCGACACGCTCGCGGCGGGCCGCGGTCTCTGCCGTCCCAGCGCCGTGAGCCTGCTGACGCAGGAGGCGCCGAGCCGGATCGCAGAGCTGCGTCGTCTCGGCGTCCGGTTCGACGACGGCCTCGGGCGGGAGGGCGGCCACTCACGCGCCCGCGTCGTGCATGCCGGCGGCGCGGACACGGGGCGCCACATCGCCGACGTCCTGACTGAGCGCGCTCGCGAGCATCCTCGGATCCGGCTGGTCGAGGGCGAGCGCATCACCACGCTCGCAACGCTCCGCGGCTCCGCCGTCGTGCTCGCCACCGGTGGCTACGCCGCACTGTGGGCGCGGACGACGAATCCTCGAGGCACCGTCGGCGACGGTCTCCTGCTTGCACAGGCAGCGGGCGCCGCTCTTGCAGATCTCGAGCTCGTGCAGTTCCACCCGACGGCGCTCCGAGACGAGAACGGCCACGACGGCTTTCTCCTCTCCGAGGCGCTCCGCGGCGCCGGCGCGACGCTGCTCGACGACGGTGGCGAGCGCTTCGTCGACGAGCTCGCCCCGCGTGATGTCGTCGCGCGGGCGGTGGCCGCTCGGGCCGGGGCGCTCCTCGACCTCCGCCCCGTCGAGCGCGATCGTTATCCCAGCCTGATGGCGACGCTCGAGCGTGCCGGCTACGAGCCCGCCGAGGAGCCGGTGCCGGTCTCCCCTGCCGCGCACTACGCCGTCGGCGGCGTCGTCAGCGACCTCGAGGGGCGCACATCGGTGCGCGGCCTGTACGCCGCCGGAGAGTGCGCATGCACCGGCGTGCATGGCGCGAACCGGCTCGCCTCGAACTCACTGCTCGAGTGCCTCGTCTTCGGCCGCCGCGCCGGGCTCGCGGCGCTGGAGGGGCCACGCATCGACGCCGACGCCTTGCCGATCCCTCCGGCAGAAGATGCAGGCGCTGCGCTCTGGCACGACGCCGGGCTGATCCGCAGCGCCCAGGGCCTCCAGCGGCTGCTCGACTCAGCGCACCCGCTCGTCCGCCAGATCGCCGCCGGCGGGCTCGCGCGGGAGGAGAGTCGCGGCGTCCACTTCCGCGAGGACTTCCCGGTCTCCAGCGAGGCGCTCGCGGGCCACCTCGTCATCCGTCCCGGTCACGAGCCGGTGCTGGAGCAATGGAGCTGACGCAGTACGACATCGAACGCGTTGTCGCCGCGGCTCTGGCCGAGGACGTCGGGTCCGGAGACGCGACGACCCTCGCGCTCGTGCCGGAGGAAGCGCGCTGCCGAGCTGAGCTCCTGCTCGAAGAGCCCGGCATCGTCTGCGGCGTCTCGGTCGCTGCCGCCGTCTTTCGCGCGCTCGACCCAGGCGTCGAGGTCGAGGCGACGCTCGCGGAAGGCACCGCCGTCTCCGAAGTTCCGGCGGTCCTTGCGGTCCTCGAGGGACCGGCACGCGCGATCCTCAGCGGCGAGCGGGTCGCACTCAACCTCCTCGCCAGGCTCTGCGGCATCGCGTCTCTCACCCGCCGCTTCGTCGAGCTGACCGACGGCACCCGCACATCCGTCCTCGACACCCGCAAGACGACGCCCGGCCTGCGGGCACTCGAGAAGTACGCGGTTCGCTGCGGCGGCGGCCGCAACCACCGCGCCGGCCTCTACGACGGCGTGCTCGTGAAGGAGAACCACCTCCGCCTCGCCGGCGGTGTCACCGCGGCGCTCGCAGCGCTCGACGGCCGCGTCGACGGGCTGCCGGTCGAGGTCGAGGCCGAGACGCTCGCGCAGGTGCGCGAGGCACTCGCGGGCGGCGCGCCCCGCATCCTGCTCGACAACATGAGTCCCGAGGAGGTGCGCGAGGCCGTCGAGCTCGCTGCCGGCCGAGCCGAGCTCGAGGCGTCAGGCGGCGTTTCCCTCGGCACCGTTCGCGCCTACGCCGAGACCGGAGTCGACTTCGTCTCCGTCGGAGCCCTCACCCACTCCGCCCGCTCACTCCATGTCTCCCTGGAGGTCCGATGACCGTCGCCCCGCCCACCACCGAACTCCACGAGGAAGTCCGCGCGCTCGCGGCGGAGAAGAACGCCGTGATTCTCGCCCACAACTACCAGCGCCCCGAGGTGCAGGACGTCGCGGACTACGTCGGCGACTCGCTCGGCCTCTCGCGCCAGGCGGCCGCGACCGACGCGCAGACGATCGTCTTCTGCGGCGTCCACTTCATGGCCGAGACGGCAGCGATCCTCAGCCCCGAGAAGACCGTCCTCCTCCCCGATCTCGGCGCCGGCTGCTCGCTCGCGGCCTCGATCGACGCCGAGCAGCTCCGTGAGTGGAAGGCGCAGCACCAGGGCGCCGTCGTCGTCTCCTACGTGAACACGACCGCAGAGGTGAAGGCCGAGAGCGACTACTGCTGCACCTCGGGAAACGCGAAGTCCGTGATCGAGGCGATCTCGCCGGAGCAGGAGATCCTCTTCCTGCCGGACATGTACCTCGGGCTGTGGCTCGAGAAGGTGACCGGCCGCAAGCTGACGATCTGGCTCGGCGAGTGCCATGTCCATGCGGGCATCCGCCCCGCCGACATCGAGCGCTGGCAGGCCGAGGCGCCCGACGCGGAGCTGCTCGTCCATCCCGAGTGCGGCTGCGCCAGCCAGGCGATGGCCTTCGGGAACGAGCGGACGCAGATCCTCTCGACGGAGAAGATGATCGACTACGCCCGGCGCTCGCCGAAGCAGCGCTTCCTCGTCGCGACCGAGACGGGGATCATCCACCGCCTCCAGCAGGAGGCCCCCGGCAAGCGCTTCGAAGCCGTGCGCGACGACGCCGAGTGCCGCTACATGAAGCTGACGACGCTCGAGAAGGTGCGCGACTCCCTGCGGGACGGCAAGCACCGGATCACGGTCGAGCCGGAGCTTGCCGAGCGCGCGCGCCTCGCGATCGAGCGCATGGTGTCCATCGGGGCCTAGGCGACACGAGGGCGCCGGCGCCGAGATGGCTACTGTCTGACGTACGGCTGACCGTCGGCCGCCGGCGGAACCGACCGGCCGATCACGCCTGCCACGGCGATCAGCGTCAGGACGTACGGGAGCGCCTGGAAGAGGGTCGCCGCCGAACTGGAGTAGACCGGCAAGCGGAAGGCAAGTGCGGTCGAGAAGCCGAAGAGAAGCGCCGCGCCCCACGCCCCGAACGGCCGCCAGTTGCCGAAGATCATCGCCGCGAGCGCGATGAAGCCGCGGCCCTCGGTCATGTTCTCCGTGAAGCTGCCTCCACCGTTGCCGATCGAAAGAAAGGCGCCGCCGAGCGCAGCCAGCATCCCGGAGATGAGCACCGCCGAGTAACGAACCGCGTAGACGTTGATCCCGACCGTGTCGGCCGCACGGGGATGCTCGCCGCAGGCGCGAACACGGAGGCCGATCGGCGTCTTGAAGAGAATGACGTACGAGAGTGGTACGAACGCTATCCCGACCCAGATGAGCAGGTTGAGATCGCCGATCGCGGGCCCGAGATACTTCAGGTTGTCGATACCGGGGATCGCCACGTTCGGCACGGTCGAGACGCCCGCCGGTATGTTCTGTTGCCCGTAGAGCTGCTCGAAGAAGTACCCCGTGACACCGAGCGCCAGGAAGTTGATCGCCATCCCGCTCACGATCTGATTTCCTCGCAGATGGATCGACCAGAAGGCGTGAATGAGCGCGAAGAGAGCTCCCCCGAGCAGAGCCGCAAGAATGCCGACGACCCAGCTACCCCCCTTGTCGGCGCCGTAGACGCCCCAGAAGCAGCCCATCAGCATCATCCCCTCGAGGCCGACGTTCACGACCCCGCTCCGCTCCGACACCATGCCGCCGAGCGCCCCGAACGTCAGCGGCGTTGAGAAGACGAAGACCTGGGCGATCAGGTCGGACGCGAAGACGACGTGGAGGTTGCCGGCGCTCGAGCGGGTTGCCAGCAGGCCGAGTGCTATCCCCAGCACGCCCGAGGTGATCGCGCCCAGGCCCGCCCGGTGCTCCCCGCGCGTCAGAGCCCAGATTCCCGCGGCGAGCGCGAAGACGCCGAATACGATCGGCACGATCGGCGAGCGGGCGTCGAACGGCGGGATCGCGCTCAGGAAGGCGACGAGGCCGAGGACACTTCCCGCGACGGCGATCGTCTTCGGCCGGAGCGACAATTGGCCGCCTCCCCACGGCTGGGCGTGGTTCGTCATTGCTCGGGCTCGGGCCGGAGGATGTGCGGCAACCGGGCCTTCCGGCGTGCGTTCCAGACGTAGAGGATGAGTATGTCGGCGCCGACGAAGAGGACGATCAGACCCTGGATCATCGACGTCAGGTTGCCGGCGAGGCTCGGGTCGAACACGTTCGGATTGAGCCCGCGCGTCGTGCCGTAGAGGAGCCCGCCGAAGAGGAACGCCGCGACCCCGGTGCCGATCGCCGTGTTCCGGCCGAGCAGCGCGACCGCAATCCCGAGGAACCCGATCTGCGAGGCCTGCACGTCGAGCACACCGAACTGGAACAGGTAGCCGAGCATGTCGAGCGCGCCGGCGAGACCCGCGAAAGCGCCGCCGATCGCCATTGCCTGGAAGAACTTCCTTCTCACGTTGATGCCGCCGTACGCGGCCGCATTCGGGTTGAAGCCCGTGGCCCGCAGCTCATAGCCAAGCGTCGTCCGGTTCAGGATCAGCCAGAAGACAAACAGGGCGGCGATGCCGACGAAGAAGCCGTAGTCGAGCCCTTGCAGCACCGGGTTGCCCCAGAAGACCGGGATGCGCGCGCTCTGCGCGATCGTCCCCGACTCCGGCGCCGCGGGGTTGTAGGTGTTCTGCAGCGGGCCGCCCTGGCCAAACAGGTACTGGCCTCCCCAGATGGCGATCCAGTTGAGCATGATCGTCGTGATCACCTCGTGTGCCCCGGTCGTCGCCTTCAGGGCGCCGGCGATCCCGGCCCATGCCGCGCCAGCTAGGGCCGCGGCGCCGATCCCGAGCAGTACGTGCGGCAGCGTCGGCCAGCTAGCGAACGAGACGCCGATCCAGTTGGCCACGATCAGGCCGACGAGGTACTGACCCTGTCCCCCGATGTTGAAGAGGCCACAGCGGAACGGGAAGGCTACGGCGAGTCCCACGAGAATCAGCGTGGTCATCGTCAGGAGCGTCTGGCTCAGGTTGAAGGCGTCGAGGTGAATCGTGTTCGTGTCCCAGGGAACGTGGAAGAGCCAGTTGAAGCCCGCACCGTCCCAAATGCCGTGATACGCGGTCCATGGGTTGTGTCCGGTCGCTGCGACGACGATCCCGCCGGCGAGGAACGCGAGCACCGCCGTCAGCACCGGCACGATCACGCCACCGGCGCGCTGTGCCGCTCCCAGCCGAACGCCGAAGTCGCTCGACGGCTCCTGCTCGGGCGGGACGTTTGCTGTCGGCTCCGCCTGACTCATGCAGCAGCTTGCTTCCTGCCGCCGAGCATTTCGAGGCCGATCTCCTGCTCGCCCGCGTCCGCGCCGTGCTCGCCGACAATGCGTCCCTCGTACATGACGAGGATGCGGTCCGCAAGCGAGAGCACCTCGTCGAGTTCGAGCGAGACGAGCAGGATCGCGTGGCCTGCATCGCGCTCGGCGACGAGCCTCCGGTGCACATACTCGATCGCTCCGACATCGAGCCCGCGCGTCGGTTGCGCCGCGATCAGCACGATCGGGTTCCGCGCCACCTCGCGCGCGACGACGACCTTCTGCTGATTGCCGCCCGAGAGGGAGCTAGCGAAGGTGAGCGGTCCGCCGCCGCGGATGTCGAACTCCTTGATCAGCCGTACCGCCCGCTGTACGAGCCGCGCGGGATAGAGCCACCCGCGCTTCGAATCCGGTGGCTTGTTGTAGTCGTGCAGGGCGAGGTTTTCAGCGAGGTTGAACTCGAGCACGAGGCCGCGCCGGTGGCGGTCTTCCGGGATGTGCCCGACGCCGGAGTCGATCATCACACGGGGAGTGAGATGACCTTCGAACTCGCGGCCGCCGACCTCGATGGTGCCGCTCTCGACGCGCCGCAGACCGGTGAGCGCCTCGACCAACTCGCTTTGTCCGTTCCCGTCGACCCCGGCGATCGCGACGATCTCGCCGCTGTGCACGGTGAACGAGACGCCGCTCACCTTCTCCAGCTCGCGATCGTCGAGCACGTGCAGATCCTTCACGTCCAGGGCGACGTCGGTCGGCGACGCGGGCGCCTTGTCAACGCGGAGGAGCACGTCTCGCCCGACCATCATCCGCGCCAGGCCCTCTTCGGTCGCACCCTCGAGGTCGACCGTATCGATCTTCTTGCCGCGCCGCAGAACGGTGATCCGGTCGGCGATCTCGAGCACCTCGTTCAGCTTGTGGCTGATGAAGATGATCGAGATTCCCTCGTGGCGCAGGGTGCGCAGGATCTCGAACAGATCCGCCGCCTCCTGCGGCGTCAGTACGGCGGTCGGCTCGTCGAGGACCAGGATGTCGGCGTTCCGGTACAGCGCCTTCATGATCTCGACGCGCTGTTGTTGTCCGACCGTGATCCCGTCCACGCGGGCGTCGGGATCGACGGAGAACTTGAAGGTGCGGGCGATGTCATCGACACGACGGCGTGCCGCGTGCTCGTCGAGCAGCACGCGGTCGCGCACCGGCTCGACGCCGAGCACGATGTTCTCGGCGACGGTCATCACCGGAATCAGCATGAAATGCTGGTGCACCATCCCGATGCCCGTTTCGATCGCGTCCTTCGCCGAGGAGAACGAGACGTGCTTACCGTCGACGAGAATCTCGCCGTCGTCGGGCTTGGTCAGGCCGTAGAGGATGTTCATCAACGTCGACTTGCCTGCGCCGTTCTCGCCGAGGAGGGCGTGCACCTCACCCCGCCGCAGGTCGAAGTCGACGCGATCGTTGGCGACGATCCCCGGGTAGCGCTTCGTGATTCCCCGCAGCTCGAGGACGGGGCCGGTCTCGTCCGCCATCGCGATGATTCTAAGCCTCCGAAAGAGAGGGGACGGGCGCGGCGCCCGCCCCCTCCAGCACTGTCCCCTTAGGTCGGGCCGACGTGCGCGCCCGGCAGAAGGCCGAGCAGGTCGGAGCCCTTGGCCACCGGCACCTTGACGGTGCCGTCGATGATCTTCGCCTTCAGCGCGTTCATCTTCGCGATGTACGCCTTCGGCACTTCCGGGCTGATCTTGCCGACACCGACGCCGTTGTTCTTCAGGTCGAACAGCAGGTCCGTGCCGCCCTTGAATTTGCCGGCCTTCGCGTTCTTGATCGCCTGGAAGATGCCGACGTCGACGCGCTTGAGCGCGCTCGTCAGCACGCGCTTCGCGAGGCTGTACTGGTCGACGTCGACGCCGATCCCCCAGATTCCCGCCTGGGACGCGGCGCTCAGCGTGCCGAGTCCGCACCCACCGGCGACCTGGAACTCGACCTGCGAGCCCTGGCCGATCTGGTTCTGGGTGATCGCCTTGCACTTGTCCTGTGCCACAAAGTCCTGCGAGTAGCCGACGAGGACCTCGATGTTCGGATCGGCCAGCTTCGCGCAGTAGTTGTAGCCGACGATGTAGTCGTCGACCGCAGGGATCTGGATGCCGCCGACGGCGCCGATCACCTGCTTGCCGCCCTTCGCTTTCACCATCTGGCCGGCGAGGTAACCGACGAGGCAGCCTGCCTGGTTCGATGCGTAGACGAGACCCTGGATGTTCTTGATGCTCTTCGCCTTCGCGAAGTCCGGGCCGTGAACCGAATCGTCCGTGATCGTGAAGTCGATCTTCGGGAATTGCGCCGCTACGGTGGAGAGGGTCGGCGCGAGCAGGTAGCCCGCCGCGGAGATTATGTTCGCGCCCTCGCGCGCCGCGGTCGTCAGGTTGGGCAGGTAGTCCGAGCTCGAGTTCGACTGCTCAGTGATCTTCTTGATGCCGAGCTGCTGCGCCGCCCGGGTGATCCCCGCGAGCTGACTCTGGTTGAAGCCCTTGTCGTTGAACTTGCCGATGTCGCTGATGAGCGCCGCCTTGAAATTGCTGTTGGCTGTTGTCGTGTTCGTCGTCGTCCCCCCCGACGACCCCCCACCTCCGCACCCGGCGAGCACAAGTGCTGCGAGCAGTACCAGGCCCGCCGCGACGAGCAGTGATCTCTTCACAAATCCTCCTCAGACCGTTTGCTGGTGCCCTGTGCGGCGAGTCTAACCCTCTGAAGTTCGGGAGTCGAGATCGTACGGACGCACTCTGTCCGTCCCCGCTAGCGTGCGAGCGTGGCCATCGCAAATCCGCACGCGCTCCGCTTCGACCCCGGCGACCCACGCTTCATCGCCGACCCTTATCCGGCGCTGAGCGCGCTGCGCGAAGCGGCTCCGATCGTGTACGACGAGGGCCTCCGGCGCTGGTTCGTCACCCGCCACGCGGACGTTCGGGCGTGTCTCCGCGACAAGCGCCTCGGCCGAAACTTCCGCCACGTCGGCAACGAGGAGGAGTTCCATGCCGAGCCTCCCGACCCCCGCTCGCCCGACTTCTGGGCGAGCGAGCGTTGGAGCCTCCTGTGGCTCGAGCCTCCCGAGCACACGCGGATCCGCAAGCTTGTCGCGGCCGCGTTCACGCCTCGGGCGGTGGAGAGCATGCGCGACCCCGCGAGACGCCTCGCCCGTTCGTTGCTCGAGAACCTCGGAGAGACGTTCGACCTGCTCTACGACTACGCGCAGCCGTACTCGATCACGCTGATCTGCGAGCTGCTGGGCGTGCCGACCGAACGACACCGCGACCTTCTCGACTGGTCGCACGCGATCGTGAAGATGTACGAGTTCGAGACGACCGAGGAGCAAGCCGTCGCAGCGAACGAGGCGGCGCGCGACTTTCGGGCTTATGTCCTCGGTTTGATCGGGGAACGTCGCGCCGCGCCGCGCGAGGACATGGTGAGCGGACTGGTCAAGGCGCGGGTCGACGGCGAGCGGCTCTCTGATGACCAGATCGTCTCGACGGTGATCGTCCTTCTGAACGCAGGCCACGAAGCCACCGTCAATACCGTGGGCAACGGCTTCCGCGCGCTCGCCGCGCACCCGGACGAGTGGCGGCGACTCGTCTCGGGCAAAGTGGTCCCGGCGCAGGCGATCGAGGAGCTCATTCGCTGGGATCCGCCGTTGCAGTTGTTCGAGCGCTGGGTGCTCGAGGGCGGCGTCGAGGTGGCAGGCAGACCCGTGCCTCGCGGGCAGAAGCTCGCGCTCCTGTTCGGCTCCGCGAACCGCGACCCGCGCGTCTTCCCGAATCCGGACCGGCTCGAGCTAGCACGCGCAAATGCTGCGGAGCACATCGGCTTCGGCGGCGGCATCCACGTCTGCATCGGGGCACCGCTCGCGCGGATAGAGCTCGCTGCAAGCTTCGAGGCGCTCGCGGAGCTCTGCCCAACGCTCCACCTGGTCGATCAGCCCGAGCGCGTGCCGGCGTTTGTGATCCGGGGCTTCCAGTCCGTGCAGGTCGCCCGCTGACGGGTACGCACCTCCGCGTCTACGACTGCTGGATGAAGGCTGATTCGTCCACGAGCACGCGCCGAGGCTTGGAGCCTTCATAGCCCGAGACGATGCCGCGCCGCTCGAGCATGTCGATCAGCCGGCCCGCTCGCGTGTAGCCGACGCGCAGGCGCCGCTGGAGCAGGGAGACCGATGCCGTCTGCGTCTGGACGACGATCTCGATCGCCTTGTCGAGGAGCGGGTCGTCGTCCGGGTCGAACTCGCCGTCCTCGGTGTCTTCGCCGGACTCGGCGAAGACCTCTGGAAGCTCGAGGTAGCTCTCGTCGAGCTCCTGCTCACGCTGCCGCGTCTGCTCGACGACGAGCGCGATCTCCTCCTCCGACACGTACGCGCCCTGCACACGCTGCAGCCGCGAGGTGCCGAGCGGCTTGAAGAGCATGTCGCCCTGTCCGAGCAGCGACTCGGCACCGCCGGAGTCGAGGATCACGCGCGAGTCGGTCTGCGAGGAGACGGCGAAGGCGATGCGCGAGGGGACGTTGGCCTTGATCATCCCGGTGATCACGTCGACGGACGGACGCTGGGTGGCGAGAACGAGGTGGATCCCGACGGCACGCGACTTCTGGGCGAGCCGGATCACGGCGTCCTCCACCGCCTGCGGCGCGACCATCATGAGGTCGGCGAGCTCGTCGATCACCACCAGGACGTACGGGAGCGTCGACTCGCCGCGCTGGCGGAAGGCACGATTCGCCTCGTTGATGTTGCGCGCGCGCACCGATGAGAGGCGCTCGTAGCGGCGCTCCATCTCGGCGAGGCAGTTGGCGAGGACGGCGCTCGCCTCCTTCGGGCTCGAGACGACGGGCGTGAGCAGGTGCGGCACCGACTCGAAGTGGCTGAGCTCGATCCGCTTCGGGTCGATGAGGATCAGGCGCACGTCGTCCGGCGTGGCGCGCAGGAGGACGGACGTGAGCAGCGCGTTGAGGCAGCCCGACTTGCCCGAGCCGGTCGTGCCCGCGATGAGCAGGTGGGGCATCCGCGCGAGGTCGGTCCAGACGGCGGCGCCCGAGATGTCCTTCCCGAGCCAGACGGCAACCGGGCTCGCGGTCGCGGGCAGGGGCTCGAAGATGTCGCCGAGCGTGACGAGGTTCGGGGAGAGGTTCGGGAGCTCGACGCCGACCGCCTGCTTGCCGGGAATCGGCGCGAGAATCCGGATCTCGGTCGTGGCGAGCGCGTACGAGAGGTCGTCCTTCAGCGCCGCGACCTTGGCGACCTTCGTCCCCGGCGCGAGCTGGAGCTCGTAGCGGGTCACGCGCGGGCCGGAGATCTGGCCGATCACGGTCGCCTCGACGCCGAAATGCGCGAGCGTCTGGACGAGGAGCTCGGCGACACGCGCCGCGGTCTCGCCAGAGTCGTCGCCGTGTTCCGGCGAGATGCGGAGGACGCCGGCATCGGGCAGCCGGTACTCCGCGCGCTCCGCGGTAACCTCGTCGAAGAGCGTCGGCGGATCCTCGAGCAGCGCGGGAGGCTCGGTCTGGAGCGGAGCGGGCTGCGCGCCGGCGTGCGGCGGCACGAGGGTCTCGCCCACCACGTCCGGGAAGGCAGAGACGGCATCGACCGGCGGCGCAAGCGTGAGAGCGGGGCGCCTGGGCTCGGGCTCCGGCCAGCCTTCAGGCCGCGAGCGCGTTCGCCGCGACCGCGCCTTACGCGCCGCGCGATGGAGGCCGTGCCCCGAGCGGCGGAGGATCGCTCCGAGCGAGGCTCCCGTGAGCAGCAGCGAGCCGACGAGCATCAGGAGGACGCCGAACAGGAGCGAGCCCGTAGCGCCGATCGCGATCCCGACGGCGCCGCCGAGCAGCTGGCCGAGGTAGCCGCCCTGGTCCTTGCCGAGCGCGATCATGAGGCCGACGCCGAGCACCGCCAACCCGGTGCGGAACGGGCGCACGTCGACGAGCGCGCTGCGCGTCACCACCAGCGCACCAAGGCCCACGAGCGCGACCGGCACGACGTACTTCGCATCTCCGACGAGCCTGTCCAGGCCGTCGCCGAGCCACCCGCCGACGTAGCCGCCGTTCCAGCCGAAGTAGAGGACGGCGCCGAGAAACAGGCCGAGCGCGATCGAGCCGAGGCCCCAGAGCTCCGGGTGCTGGCTCCGCGCGCGGGCGCTGCGCTTCGTCCGCGTCTTCTTGACGCGGCTGGGGAGCTTCTGGCGCAGCTTCGACTTCCGCTTGCGCGGCATGCGCTTGGTTTTCGCCCGCGGCCGAACCTATCCTCCGTGCACCTGAACCTGCGCCACGAGCATCCCGAAGTAGCTCTGGGCCACGTAGGCGAGAACATCGGCCCGCGCCGTCTCTCCGGCGGCGCCCTGGAGGACGAGCAGCTGCCAGAGGGAGTCGGCCTTCGCGTCGTCGACGAGCTCGTCGAGGGGCCGGAAGTCGAGCCGATCCGAGGCGAGGATCCGCTGCAGGAGCTCGTCGTAGGCCGCGGACGCCTCGTGATACCCGTACGGACCGGCGGCAGCGTGCGTGTGACCGTGGTCCGCACTCGCGATCAGGGCGTGGCGACCCGGAAGTTGCGCAATCGCCTCTCCGAGGCGGATGTGGTCCTCGAGGGAGAGATCGCGAGCGGGAGCAACCACGACGATGCGCGTCGCACGGAGGAAGTCGAGTGGCACCTCCGTGCCCCAGTCGAGCGGCATCTCCGCCTGCTCCGACATGTTGCCGCCGTACGAGACGCCCAGGATCGGCAGCCCGGAACGCAGAAGCTCGGCCGCCGTATCGCGGTCGACCTCCCACTCCCCCACGTGCGCGGCGGTCACCACGGCGAAGTGACGCTCGACGTGGACGTTGTGCGGCGTGACGACGATCGCCGTCTCGACGCCGGCGGCGTCGAAGCGGCGCCCGAGCTCGGCCATCGCCGCGCTCAGCTCCGGAATCTCGTCCAGGTCGCCGTGCGGCGCGATGCAGGCGAAGGCGAGGCTCACGGCAGCGAGGCTATCCGCGAGACGAGCAGGTCGAGGAACCGGCCCGCATCGACGTCGACCCCGACCTCCGCGTTCGGCTCGCGGCCGCTGACGCCGCGCAGGTCGACGACCGTGCGGCCGTCGCAGAGCTCCGAACGCGTCTCGACGGCGACGTTCGCGTTGCGCGTGGTCAGGAGCGTCGGGTCGATGACGTGTGCGACGGCCATCGCGTCGTGGATCGGCGAGCCGTCGAAGCCGTACGAGGTCTCGTGAAAGCGCTGGAAGAAGTCCGACAGCTCGGCGACGAAGCGACCGGCGCGGCCGGCCCCCCGCAGGCGCTCGGCGTGGGCACGCGTGAACAGCGCCTTGTGCGTCACGTCCAGCCCGACCATTGTGATCGGGATCCCGCTCGCGAACACCGCCGCCGCAGCCTCGGGATCGACGAAGGCATTGAACTCGGCGGCGGGCGTGATGTTCCCCTCGGCGATCGCGCCGCCCATCCAGACGATCCGCTCGAGGCGATCCGGCACGTCCGGATGCCGCTCGAGCATGAGTGCGAGGTTCGTGAGCGGTGCCGTCGGGACGAGCACCACTCCCGGCCGCGCCGAAGGCGCGGGGTCCTCCGGCCGGGCGTCGGCGGCTTCGCCACCGACGCTTCCAGCCCGCTGCTCGATCAGCTCGGCGAGAAAGTCGGCGGCGTGCGCGTCCACGGGCCGCGCCGACGGCTCGAACAGCTCGGGGCCGTCGAGCCCGGTCTCACCGTGCACGTGTGCAGCCGTGCGGAGATCGCGCCGCAGCGGCGCCTCCGCCCCGACGGCGACCGGGATGTCGCTCCGGCCCGCGATCTCGAGCGTGACGAGCGCGTTCCGGGTCGTCTTGTCGAGCGTCTGGTTGCCGGCGACGGTGGTGACGCCCACCAGCTCGACCTCCGGTGAGGCGAGCGCGAGCAGGATCGCGATCGCGTCGTCGTGGCCGGGGTCGCAGTCGATGACGATCGGCGTGGTCACAGGACCGCATCCACCTCCTCCTTCGTCGGAAGCGAGGTCTGGGCACCGAAGCGGGACGCGGCGAGCGCACCGGCGGCGCAGGCCCGCCGCAGCGACTGCGCACGAGACTTGCCCTCGAGAAGCGAGACGACGAGGCAGGCGGTGAACGCGTCCCCGGCGGCTGTCCCGTCGACGGCCTCGACCACGGGCGGCTCCGCCCGCGCCACCTCGCGCCCGTCCTCGAGCAGCACGGCGCCCTCGGCACCGAGCGTGAGACAGACGAGACCGCGACGGTCGCCGAGCGCCTCGAGCTCGAGCTGGTTCACGATCGTGAGCTCGGCGTCGGGCGCTCCGTCCCGGGCAGGCGCGGCGTTGAGGAAGAACCGCGGCGCGAGCTCGGCGGCCCGCTCGACGGTCTCGACCGGGATCTCCTGCTGGCAGAGGACCGCGTCGGTCTCCTCTACCACGAGGTCCTCGGGCCGCAACTCGGCGTTGGCGCCCGGCGCGACGACGATGGTCGTCTCGCCCACGGTGTCCACCGTGATCAGAGCGATCCCGGTCGAAGCGTCCTTCGCGAGCCACCGCTCCTCGACCCCGGCGTCGCGCAGTCCTGCGAGGGCAGGCCCCGCGAGCTCGTCTCGACCGACGCAACCGACGAGCGTGACCTCGGCTCCAAGCCGCGCGGCTGCGACCGCTTGGTTCGCTCCCTTGCCCCCCGGCACGCGCGAGAAACGCGCTCCGCTCACGGTCTCGCCCGGCCGCGGCAGCCGCTCGGCCAGGGCGACGAGATCGAGGTTGATCGAGCCGACAACGGTCAGCCTGGGCACCGCCATGCGCCGAGCCTAACCCGGTGTGTATCCGGGTGACCGCCGGGGAGAAAGGACACTCGTGACGTCGACGGACGAGGAGAGAAGGAGATGGATCCGAGGTCCTGACACACTGCGCGGCGATGGGCGTCGCGCACGAGCGGATCGAGGACGACTGATGGCGTACGACGAGGAGCTGGCGGCCCGGATCCGGGCACTGCTCGGGAGCCGTGCGGCTCTCAGCGAGAAGAAGATGTTCGGCGGGCTCGCGTTCCTGATCGGCGGCAACATGGCGATCGCCGCCAGCGGCCAGGGAGGGATCCTCGTCCGCGTGGATCCCGAGGAGTCGGACACGCTCGTCGCGAGCACTCCCGCAGAGCGGATGGAGATGCGCGGCCGCTCGATGCCGGGCTGGCTCCGCGTCGCCGCGGCCGATGTCGCCGACGACGCCGCACTGGACGAGTGGGTCGACCGCGGAGTCGGCTACGCCGCCTCGCTCGAGCCGAAGTAGCGGCGGTTCAGACCTCGACGATCACGGGAAGCACCATCGGCCGGCGGCGGGTTCGGTCGTAGACGACGCCGCCGAGGGCGTCGTGCAGGTGCTCCTGGAGGAGCTTGATCTCGGTCACATCGTCCGCGAGCAGCGCTCGCAGTACCGTGTTCGCCTCCTCCCGCAACTCGTCCAACAGCGGCTCTGCGCCCTCGCCGAAGCCGCGCGCGATCAGCTCCGGCGGGGCCGTCAGGTCGCCGCCCTCCTGTGCTGCGAGCGTTGCCACCACGATGAGGACACCGTCCTCGGCAAGTCGCCGCCGGTCGCGCAGCGCGACGTCGTGGACGTCACCCACGCCGAGCCCGTCGACGAACGTGACGCCGGCTTCGACCTCGTCGACGATGCGCGCCACTCCGTCCTGCAGCTCGACGACGCTGCCGTTCTCCGCGAGCACGATCCGGTCCTCCGGCACGCCGCCCTCGCGGGCGAGCTGTGCATGGGCCGCGAGCATGCGGAACTCGCCGTGCACCGGCATCACCGCCTTCGGCCGCAGGAGCCCGATGATGGTGCGTAGCTCCTCGGCACATCCGTGGCCGGAGACGTGCACAGGCGCGTTGTCCTCGTGCAATACCTCAGCGCCGATCTTCGCCAACCGGTTGATCGCGTCGTGGACGCGCAGCTCGTTCCCCGGGATCGGCTTCGCGGAGATGATCACGGTGTCGCCGCGCTCGACCTGGACGGCGGGATGGTCGTTGTAGGCGATCCGCGTCATCGCCGACATCGGCTCGCCCTGGCTCCCGGTGCAGAGGATCAGCTGCTGATCGCGGGGCAACTCGGCAAGCTCGTGCGGCCGCAGGATCGCGTCCTCGGGGACCTCCATGTAGCCGAGGCTGCGCGCGATGTTCCCGTTCTTCCGCATCGAGCGGCCGACGAAGGCGATCTTCCGCCCGCAGCTGACCGCGACGTCGGCCGCCTGCTGCATCCGGTGCACATTCGAGGCGAAGGAAGAGACGAGGATCCGCCCCTCGCGTCCGGGGAAGATCTGGCGGAACGCCTCTCCCACGACTCGCTCCGATTTCGTTATCCCGGGCCGTTCCGCGTTGGTGGAGTCGCCGAGCAGGAGATCGACGCCGCGGCTGCCGATTTCGGCGAGCCGGCCGACGTCGGTGCGCTGTCCGTCCACCGGCGTGTGGTCGAGCTTGTAGTCGCCGGTGTGGACGCAGCGGCCACCCGGCGTCTCGAGCACGACCGCTGCCGCGTCCGGGATCGAGTGTGCCATCCGGATGAACTCGAGCCGGAACGGGCCGAGCTCGACGGGCTCGTCGCCCGGCGCGAGCTCGCGCAGCTCGGCGGAGCGAAGCAGCCCGTGCTCGTCGAGCTTCGACTTGACGAGCGCGAGCGTAAGCCGGGTAGCGAGCACGAGCGGGATCCGCACCTCCCGCATGAGGTACGGCAGCGCGCCGACGTGGTCCTCGTGCCCGTGCGTGAGAACCACCGCACGCACCATCTCCTCCCGGTCGCGGAGATACGAGAAGTCGGGCAGGACGAGGTCGACACCGAGATGCTCGTCGCGCGGGAACGCAAGACCGGCGTCCAGGACGACGATCGAACCGTCCGCCTCGTAGACCGTCATGTTCTTGCCGACCTCGCCGAGGCCCCCGAGCGGGATGATGCGGCACGTTCCCATCGGCGCTGAGTCTAGGGCGGCCGCTACGCGGAGGCGGCGGCGAGCAACCCGGAGCGCTCGAGGCACGAGCGGATCTGGGCGAGCTCGTCCTCGTCCGGCTCGACCATCGGCAGCCGGTACCCACCTACCTCGTGGCCTGTGAGGTTGAGCGCCGCCTTGATCGGGATCGGGTTCGTCTGGATGCGCAGGAGGTCGTAGGAGGGCTGCTGCTCCTCGTGCAGCGCCCGCGCGCCGTCGATGTCTCCGTCGCGGTGGCGGCGGATCATCTCCGCGATCTGCGGCCCCCACAGGTGCGCGGTCACCGACACGACGCCGACGCCGCCCAGCTCGAGGAAGGCGAAGGTGTTCGGGTCGTCGCCGGAGTAGAGGTCGAGCCGCGTCTCCTCGGCGATGAACCGCGCCTGCTCGGCGTCGTCGTGCGCCTGCTTCACGGCGACGACGTTCTCGATCTCGGCGAGCCGCGCGATCGTCTGCGACTCGATGGTGACGACGACACGGCCTGGGATGTTGTAGGCGACGACGGGCAGATCGGTCGCGCCGGCGATCTCCTCGAAATGGCGGACGATCGCTCGCTGCGGCGGCTTGTTGTAGTACGGCGTCACGACGAGGATGCCGTCGACGCCCAGCGCGGTCGCGTCCCTCGTCAAGTCGACGGAGTGCGCCGTGTCATACGTGCCGGTGCCGGCGATCACCTTGGCGCGGCCGCCGACCTCGTCCACGGCCACTCGGAAGAGGCCGACCTTCTCGGCGTCGCTCAGCGTCGGCGACTCGCCGGTGGTCCCGCAGACGACGAGCCCGTCGGAGCCATTCTCGACGAGGTGGGTCGCGAGCTCGCGGAACCGTTCGAAGTCGACCGCGCCGTCGGCGCGGAACGGGGTCACCATCGCGGTCATGACGGAACCGAGCATCGTCCCTGGATTCTACGGCGAGGCCCGTGGCCCTGTGGCAGGCTCTCCGCGTGCCGGTCGACGTCGTCACCGAGATCGAGATCGCGCGCCCACGCGACGCGGTGTCCAGGTATGCGTCCGATCCGACGAACGCGGCCGAGTGGTACGAGAACATCCAGAGCGTCGAGCGGCGGAGTGCGCCGCCGCTAGCGGTCGGCTCCCTGATGACGTTCGTGGCCTCATTCCTCGGCCGGCGGCTCGCGTACACGTACGAGGTGCGTGAGCTCGTGCCTGGCGAGCGGCTCGTCATGGGCACGACCGACGGGCCTTTTGCGATGGAAACGACGTACACGTGGGCCGACGCGCCCGAGGGCGGGACGCGGATGACGATGCGCAACCGCGGCGAGCCGTCAGGGTTCTCGCAGCTCGCGGCGCCGGTGCTCGCCGGCGCGATGCGGCGCGCAAACCGCAAGGACCTCGCGCAGCTGAAGCGGATCCTCGAGGCGTCCTGAGCCGCCGCTACGCGGCGAGCGAGTCCTCGAGTTCGCGGAGCGCGTAGAAGACGCCCTCGGAGAAGGTCGGGTACGGCTGGATCGTGTCGAGAAGCGTCTCGACCTTGACCTCGGCGCGGATGGCGAGCGTGAACTGCCCGAGCCACTCCGCCGCCTGCGGCCCGACGCAGACGGCGCCGACGAGCACGCGCTGCCGCGGGTCGGCGAAGACGCGAACAAAGCCGTCCCGCTTCGGCCGCTCGTAAGTCGTGAGGCGCGGCAGGGAGCCGAGCGGGATGCGAACGCTCACGAGCCCGTCGCCGTCGGTGCGGCCGACCGTGGCCACCTCCGGGTCGGTGAAGATCCCGGCCGGAATCGCCCGGTAGTCGGCCTTGGCGCGGCGGTTGGCCATGTCTGCCGCCGCAACGCGCGCCTGGTACTTGCCGACGTGGGTGAACTGCGCGACCCCGGTCACGTCGCCGATCGCCCACACGTCGTCGGCCGCGCGCAACCGCTCGTCGACCTCGATCCCGCGCGCTGACGTCTTCACCCCGAGCTCGTCGAGACCGAGCCTCTCGACGTTCGGCCGGCGCCCGGTCGCGATCAGCAGGCGCTCGCTCTCGAGCGTCGAGCCGTCGGAGAGATGGAGCCGGATCCCCGGCTCGACCCGCTCGATCCCGACGCCGACGCGGACGTCGATGCCCTCCTCCCGGAAGAGCTCGGCGAGCAGCTCGCCGGCGTCAGGGTGGACGCGCCCAACCAGGTGCTCGCCGCGCTCGACGACCGTCACCTGCGAGCCCATGCGGGAGAAGAACTGCGCGAGCTCGACGCCGACGGGGCCGCCGCCCATGACGACGAGGCTCTGCGGCACCCTGTGCGTCCGCGTCGCCTCGCGGTTCGTCCAGTATTCGACGGAGTCGAGACCGTCGATCGGCGGGATCGCCGGCCGCGAGCCGGTGGCGAGGACGAGCCGGTCGTACGGCAGCTCCTGCCCGTCCACCTCCACCACGCCCGGCCGCGCGACGCAGCCCTCGCCGCGGACGAGCCGGCACCGCCACTCCTCGAGGTAGTGGAGCTGGCCGGCATCGTCCCAGTCGCTCGTCATCCAGTCGCGCCAGGACCAAACGCCTTGCGGATCCGGGCGCTCGCCTCGCAATCCGGGGGCCCTCTCGAGCGACGCGCTGAGCTCGGTCGCCCGCAGCATCGTCTTGGTGGGCATGCAGGCGAAGTACGAGCACTCGCCCCCCACGAGCCGGCTCTCGACGAGCGTGATCTGCGCCTCGTCGTCGAACCGGCGGAGGGCGCCGACGAAGTGCTCGCCGGTCGACCCTCCGCCGAGGACGACGATCTTCACTTGGTGAGCAGTCCGTTCGCGGCGAGGAAGCCGTGAGCGATCTGCTTCGCCGTCGCCTTGTCGACGTAGTACGCCTTGTTCATCGCCTGCATCGCCGGAAGCGTGAGCTTCGACGTGACGGCATTCGCGGTGCTGACGAGCAGCGCGCCGTTCGGTCCCGTGATCAGGGTCTTCTTGAGAACCGGTGCGACGTTCTGGAAGCCGAAGATGTGCTTGTTGTCGACCAGCGCCGTGTACTTCTTCTTGTCGAGCTGCGCCGGGTCGGTCGAGAAGCCGTCTCCCCCGGTCGCCTTGCCCTGGTCGAGCAGCGTGTAGACGCTGATGTTCCCGATCGGGATGAACTTGATGTTTTTGAGCCCGTAGATCTGCTTCATCCCGAGGATGCAGGTGATCCGCGTCTGGCACTCCGGATAGCCCGCGTACGAGATCGACTTGAGCTTGCTCAGGTCGCTCATCGTCTTGAGACCGTCCTTGTTCGCCGTCGAGGTGAGCACCGTGAAGGTGTCGGTATCCGCGAACGGCGTCGGGTTGAGCATCGTCAGGCCGCGCGTGTTCTCGAACTTCTTCGCCGCGACGTAGGTCGCGTTCGCCGACTTCGGCGCGTTCTTCACTTTCGCGAGGTCGAGCGCGACGACGCCGGTGTATTCCGGGTAGAAATTCATCTTCCCGCTCGTGATCGCCTTGTCGGCGAGCTCCGAGGAGCCGAAGCTGCCCTTGTAGACCACGTGGAAGCCCTTCGCCTGGAGCGCCTGGCCGTAGAGCTGGCCGAGGATGTACTCCTCACCGAAGTTCTTCGTCCCGAGATTGATCGTCACAGTCGACGGCGACGCAGCGGTCGTCGTCGTGTCGCTACTACCACCGCCACCGCCACAGGCGGTGAGGCCGATCAGAAGCGCGACCCCGAAGGAAATCGCGAACGCCGCCTTGGCAGCACGGCGTGTGTGCTTGCGAAACATCCCTCTCCTCCTCTCTAGCTTGCCCTCTCCGGGCCTGTCTTCCGGGGGACCCTACGCCCTCGGCGCCATCCGACGCGACGCCGCGCCCCGGGCAAGGGACAGCACGAACGCCGTCAGGAGCGCCATGGCCGCAACGACGTACGCCGCCGCGAGCACTCCCGAATCACCGTAGGCGACAGGGTTCGCCATGATCTGGCCGAGGCCGCCGGCCTCCACGCCTGCGATGCCTGCGATCGTCGCCGTCGCGACCACGAAGACCGCGGCGATCCTGACCCCCGCGAGCAGGAGCGGCAGACCGAGCGGCAGCTCGACGCCCATGAGGATCTGTCGTTCGGTGAGCCCCATTCCGCGCGCCGCCTCGACAACGTCCCGGTCGACGCCGTCCACGGCGGAGTAGGCATTCGTCAGGAGCGGCGGGATCCCGATGACGACGAGCGCCATGGTGACGTTCCAGAAACCGACGCCCAGCCACGCGATGAAGAGGCCGATGAGCGCGATGCTCGGCAGCGCGCGGCCGAGCGAGGACACGCCGAGCGCAAAGGTCAGCCCTCGGTGCCGATGCCCGAGCCAGAGCCCGAGCGGCACGGCCACGACGAGAGCGATTCCGAGCGCCGTGAACGCGAGCTTGGCCGTCTCGAGCGCCTTGTCCCAGAGCAGAGCTGTGTGGTCGGGGATGAACCGGAACGCGTCGACGAAGAGCGAGGCGACCATCATCGAGTCCGGCTCCAGGGCGTGAGGGCACGTTGCAGGAGCGAGAGCAAGGCGTCGGCGCCCAGCGCGAGCAGGATCGCGAGGCCGCCGGCGGCGAGTAGCTCTGTCCGGAAGATGTCCGGATAGTCGAGCGCGTCGAAGATCGGCGCACCAAGCCCGTAGTGGAGAACGAAGGCACCGATGGTCGCGATCGAGATTGTGGCGACCGTCGCGACCCGAACGCCGGCCATGATCGTCGGTGTCGCGAGCGGCAGCTCGACCTGCAGGAACGTCTGCCTGCGCGTCAGCCCCATCCCGCGCGCCGACTCGAGCACGTCCGCCGGCACGCCGTGTAGTCCGGCCACGATGTTGCGATAGAGAACGAACAGCGTGTAGGCGACGAGCGGTATCGCGATCGTCATCACGGTGAGCCCCGTGATCGGCACGAGCACCGTGAAGAGCGCAAGGCTGGGCAGCGTGTACAGAATGTCGGTACCGGCCCCGATCGGTTCGTCGAGCAGCCGCCAGCGCATGCCGATGAGTGCGAGCAGGAAGGCGATCACAAAGCCGATCCCGACGACGACGAGCGTCAGCTCGATGTGCTGGACGAGCGCGGGCTGGAGGGTGTCGCTCCAGTGCTGGCGGACCCAGCTCGGGCAGAACCAATGGTTGTTCCGCAGGCATGCGCTTGCGCGCTGGTAGTGCGGGATGACCGGACCGTCGGCCGCGGCGCGCCAGCCGTTCACCTCAGGAGGTCCTCGCGCGTCGCGACGCCGAGCGGCGCGCCGTCGGGGCCGACGACCACGAGCGCGTCGCGACGCTCGGCCACCAGGAGCGCGAGCGCGTCGCGGAGGCTCGTGTCCGCGGGTAGCCGGGGCAGGCCGTCCGCAACCGCAGCCGAGAGCTCGAGATCGCCCAGCGTGCGGAGGGTCAGCGCCTTGAGCGCCCGGTCGCGGCCGACGAACTCCGCGACGAACTCGTCGGCCGGATGCTCGAGGATCCGCTGCGGCGTGTCGTACTGGGCGAGTCGGCCGCCCTCACGGAGGATCGCGATGCGGTCACCGACCTTGATCGCCTCGTCGATGTCGTGTGTGACGAAGACGACCGTCTTGCGCAGCTCGTGCTGGAGGCGCAGGAACTCGTCCTGGAGTCGCGCTCGGACGATCGGGTCGATGGCGCCGAACGGCTCGTCCATCAGCATCAGCGGCGGATTCACGGCCAGCGCGCGGGCAAGGCCGACCCGTTGGCGCTGGCCGCCGGAGAGCTCGGCCGGGAAGCGCTTCCGGTCCTGCTCCGGGTCGAGTCCCACGAGGTCCAGCAGCTCGGTAGCGCGCTCCCGGATTCGTTGTCGCTTCCAGCCGAGCAGCCGGGGCACCGTGCCGATGTTGGCCTCCACCGTCATGTGTGGGAAGAGACCGACCTGCTGGATGACATAGCCGATCGAGCGGCGCAGCTCTGTCACGTCGTAGTCGCCTATCTTCCTACCGTCGATCCGGATGTAACCGCTCGTCAGCGGGATCAGCCGGTTGACGAGCTTGAGCGCCGTCGTCTTGCCACCGCCCGACGGGCCTACGAGGACGCAGATCTCGCCCGCCGGGACCGTGAGCGAGAGGTGGTCTACCGCCGCGCCGTCCCGGCCCGGGTAGACCTTCGTCGCCTCGTCGAAGACAAGCTCGGCCGCCTCGGTCGGCATGACTCGAATCTTCTACGAGATCAGGGTCTCGAGGCCGAACGTCAGGCCCGGCGGCAGCTCCGGGAGCTTCTCGAGCGCGAGCAAGACGCCGTCGGCGAACGACTCCCGACCGGTCGTGTCGTGGCGGATCGTGAGCAGCTGGCCCTCGCTGCCGAAGATGACCTCCTGGTGGGCCACGAGTCCCGGCAGCCGCACCGAGTGGACAGCGGGCGATCCGCCGATCAGGTCCGCGGTCGCCTTCGCGGTTCCGGACGGCGAATCCTTCTTCGCCTCGTTGTGGAGCTCGACGATCTCGGCCCGCGGGAAATGCGCGGCCGCCTCGCGCGCGAAGCGCATCATCAGCACGGCGCCGATCGAGAAGTTCGGGGCGACGAAGAGCCGCAACCCCTTCTCCGCCGCGAGGGCGCCGAGCTCGGCGGGGTCCCAGCCGGTGGTTCCGACGACGCAGGAAACGCCCTGCTCGAGTGCCGCGCGGACGTCGACGGGCGCGACCTCGGGCGTCGTGAAGTCGACGGCGGCGTCGCAGCCCACCACAGCGGGCTCATCGCCGAGCTCGATGCCGCGTACCTCGTGCCCCGCCGCCTCCAGACGCCGCACGATCGCGCTGCCCGCTTTCCCGTCCGCGCCGAAGAACGCGATCTTCACGCGGCGGCCCCCGGCGACGCCGCACGCGTCGCGGTCTTCAGCCGGGCGTCGCCGACTTGGCCGGCGACGCTTCCAGCCTCTGCGACGAGCGTGGAGCTCGCGCGACCGACCGCGGAGCGGAAGCGCGCCTCGTCGGGCCCGACCCCGGCCGCCGCAAGCCGCTCGGGCGGCAGCAGCGCCGCGGCCAGCTCGGCCAGCTCGTCGCTCTCGACCGCGTCGATCTCCGCGATCACCCGCTCGAGCGTGAGGAGCTCGGTGTCGGTCACGAGCGACTTCCCGAGCCGGCTCATGCGATTGGAGGTGGATTCGAGCGAGAGGACGATCCGTCCTTTGAGGCTCTCCTTCGCGCGCTCGAGTTCGCCCTTCCGCAGCCGGCCGGCCGCGATCTCGGCGATCTGCTCGACGCAGATCTCGACGCACGGGGCGAGGTTCTCCTCGCGCGTGCCCACGTAGACGCCCAGGAGGCCGGTGTCGGAGTACTGCGCCCCGAAACTGTACACGGCGTAGGCCATTCCGCGTTTCTCGCGGATCTCCTGGAACAGCCGCGACGAGGCCGACCCACCGAGGATCGAGTCGAGCAGGGAAGCGGCGAAGCGGCGGCGATCGGAGCGCGAAATTCCGATCGCTCCGAGGCAGAGGTGGTACTGCTCGGTGTCCTTGCGCTCGAAGCGGAGCCCGGGGCCGGGCAGCTGCGCGAGCGGCCTGCGGACGCGGGTGCCCGCGCGCGCCGGTGCGCCCGCTCGACGCTCGCTCCGCTGGAGGAGCGCCACGAGGCGGTCGTGCTCGAGGTTCCCCGCCGCGGCCAGGACGATGTTCCCCGGCGCGTACGCCGTGCGGTGGTAGCCGGCGAGCGCCCGGCGGCTGACCGACGAGATGACCTCGGCGGTGCCGATCACGGGGCGCCCGAGCGGGTGGTCGGCGAAGACGGCTGCCGAGAAGAGGTCGTGCACGAGCTCCTGCGGGGTGTCCTCGTACATCGCGATCTCCTCGAGCACCACCTCCCGTTCCTGGTCGACCTCGGCGAAGGAGGGCGCGAAGACCATGTCGGTCATCACCTCGAGGGCCGTCTCGACGTGGTGGTCGGGAACGCGTGCGTAGACCACGGTGTTCTCCCGCGAGGTCGCAGCGTTCAGCTCGGCGCCCATCGCGTCGAACGTCTCGGCAATCTCCTGCGCCTCGAAGCGCCGCGAGCCCTTGAACAGCAGGTGCTCGATGAAGTGCGACACGCCTGCGCGGTCGGCGCGCTCGTCGCGGGAGCCGACGTCGATCCAGAAGCCGAGTGAGACGGAGCGCACGCTTGCGACCCGCTCGGAGATGATCCGCTCCCCGGAGTCGAGCTCGCTCAGGACGACCTTCTGCACTGCTCCCGCTCCGGCGCCGGCTAAGCCGGCACCTCCGCTCCTTTCCGTGCTCCGTCGAGCCTACGCACTGCCCGATCGTAGGCGAAGGTACGGGCCGAAGTCCTAGGCGCGCGCGACGAAGCGCAGCACGATGCCGCTCCGCTTTGCGTCGTAGAGCGCCTCGTCGGCGAGGCGGAAGAGCGCCTGAGGGTCGTTCGCGTCCTCTGGACATGCCGCGCAGCCGAAGCTCGCGCTGAGGTCGGCCGCCCACGGCTCTCCGCCGGCGTCCAACTCCTCGAGCACAGTCTCGACCCGCGCCACGACCTGCCGCGTGTCCTCCTCGGTGGCCTCCGCGAGCAGCACCGCGAACTCGTCGCCGCCGATGCGGAAGGCATCGTCCGGCTTCCGCAGCGACTCGACGAGCCCGTTCGCGAACGCGACGAGCGCCTCGTCGCCGGATGCATGGCCGAAACGGTCGTTGAGCTGCTTGAAGCCGTCGAGATCCGCGACCACGAGGCCGAAGGAGCGGTCGTACCGGACGGCCCGAGCGACCTCGCCCTCGAGGCGGGTGACGAAGGCGCGCCGGTTGAGGAGACGCGTGAGCGGGTCATGGTCGGCGAGGAACCTCAGCTCACCGAGATGGCGACCAGACACGAGAGCGGCGGCAGCGTCGTTCGCGAAGATCCGCAGCGCCTGCAGGCGGTCGGCCGACGGCACGAGCCGGTCGGAAGGGTTGTCGACCCAGATGATCCCGAGCAGCCCGCCGAGGCCGTCGTGCAGGGGGACGATCAGCCAGTGCCGGTTCCATGCCCACGGCCCGCGGCCGTTGAGCTGCGACGGGTAGACGTCGACCTCGCTCGTGAGTCGCGCGCGCGCCTGGTCATGGGTGAGGAGATAGCAGCCTTCCCGCAGGAACATCTCGTCGAGCAGCGGCTCGAGCTGCGCCACGGAAATGGGCTCGCGCTGCTGCATCTCGTCGAGCTTCCAGCCGGCCGCCGCCTGTGGGACGACGGCTCCGGTCCCCACGTCGACGAGGGCCGCGCAAACGTGGCGAAAGTCGAGGGCGTCGCGGATGCCGGTGCACACGCGACGCAGGATCTCGGAGTGCGACGGCTCCCCCGTGATCCGCGACGACAGGGCGAGCAACTCCTCGAGCGCGCGCTGATGCCGCGCCGAATCGGCCGCCTCGCGCGCCGCTTCGACGGCGAGCGCAGCGTGGTCGACGAGCGAGACGAGCACGTCGAGATCGTCGTCCGTGGGCCGGAGGCCGTTCACCGGTTCGTCCACCGAGATGATCCCGAGCAGGAGCCCTCGCTGGTCGCGCATCGGGACGAAGAGCGCGTCCTCGGGATCCCAAGCGTCGGGGTGGGACGCCCGGCCCCCTTCGGGCACGTAGCTCGGCCCGAGCGAGTCCCAGTCGACGGCGCCGCTCGGCACGACGTAGGCGCCGCGACGCTCGAAACGCTCGGCGAGGAGCACCGTCCAGTCGTCGCCGGGTCGCGTGTTGCCGAGCAGCACCGCCTTTGCATCCTCGTTCCCGTGCACGGTCGTCACCTCGAAGTCGTCCCACTGCGGCCGGTAGAGGTTGACGGCGACGGTTCGGTAGCCGAGCGACTCGCCGATGGTGCGGGCGACTGCATCGAGCAGCGCGGGAAGATCCTCACGCGCCCGCAAGAGGCGGGTCACCTCGACGAGGCCCCGCAGCGGTGAGATTGTCGGAAGGCTCACGTGTTGGTCGCTTGAAGCATCGGCAAGCGCCGACCGCGTGATGAGCAGTTTTGGGGCGGATGCTGACCCGAACGGGTGATTTGAACGCCGGAGGGCGGACGACGCATGCCGCCCGCCCTCCCGTGTTCAACTACTCGCCGTCGGCGCGGCGCTAGCCGCGGCCGCGGCCGCCGCCACGGCCGCCGCGGCGATCGCCGCGCGGCCGCTCCTCCTCCGGAGGACGAGGCGGCGCATCCTTCGCCCGCTCGATCAACTCCTCGGGCTGGACGAGATTGCCGTTCTCGTGCTTCGCGACGAGCTTGAGGCCGATCCGGCCCCGGGCCTTGTCGACCTCCTGGACGACCACGTCGACGACGTCGCCGCGGCTCATCACGTCTTCGATGTGCGCGACCCGGCCCGGGCCGACGTTCGAGACGTGCAGCAGCCCGTCGGTGCCCTTCTTCAGCTCGACGAAGGCCCCGAACTGGGTCGTCTTGACGACCTTGCCGGTGAATGCGTCGCCGACCTCCGGCTCCTTCGTCAGCGACTCGATTGCGGCGACGGCCTCCTTGGCCTTCGTGCCCTCGGTCGCGTAGATGAGGATCGTGCCGTCTTCCTCGATGTCGATCTGGACCTCGTAGTCGGACTCGAGGCCGCGGATCGTCTCGCCGCCCTTGCCGATGACCATGCCGATCTTCTCCTGATCGATCTTGATCGTCGTGATCCGCGGCGCGTTGTCCGAGAGCTCGGAGCGCGACTCCGGAATGACGTCCAGCATCTTCTCGAGGATGAACTCGCGCGCGCGCTTCGCCTGCTCGAGCGCGTCCCGCATGATCTGCTGAGTGACGCCGGTGATCTTGATGTCCATCTGGAGCGCGGTGATCCCTGTGCGGGAGCCGGCGACCTTGAAGTCCATGTCGCCGAGGTGGTCTTCTGCGCCCTGGATGTCCGTCAGGATCACGTAGTCGTCGCCCTCTTTCACGAGGCCCATCGCGATGCCGGAGACCGGGGCCTTGAGCGGCACGCCGGCGTCCATGAGCGAGAGGGTCGAGCCGCACACCGAGCCCATGGAGGAAGAGCCGTTCGACTCGAGTGTCTCCGAGACGATCCGGATCGTATACGGGAAGTCCTCGGGGCTGGGGATGACCGCCTCGAGCGCCCGCTGCGCAAGCGCGCCGTGGCCGATGTCGCGCCGCTTCGGGCCGCGCATGAAGCCCGTCTCCCCGACCGAGTAGGGCGGAAAGTTGTAGTGGTGCATATAGCGGCGCTCCTCCTCGAGGGAGAGGTCGTCGATCCGCTGCCCCTCCTTCGCGGTGCCGAGCGTGAGGGAGGAGAGGATCTGCGTCTGGCCGCGCGTGAACAGGCCTGAGCCGTGCGTACGCGGGTTGACGCCGACCTCGACCTCGATCGGCCGGATCTCCTCGGCGCCGCGGCCGTCCGGGCGGCGCTTGTCGACGGCGATCTTCTGCCGCACGAGGTCCTTGTAGATCGACTCGCAGGCCTTCTTCACCTGCGACTTGGTCTGTGAGTCCTTCGCTGCCGGCAGCGGTTCGCCGGTGTCGGGATCGACCGAGGCGCCCCCGACCGGGAACGGCAAGTCGACCTCCTCGACGATCCGGTCGAACAGCAGCTGACGCTTCGCAGACTTGAGCGCCTTCGAGTCCTGCTCGGCGTCGGTGAGCGCCTTCAGCTCGTCGCCGAACTGCTCGCGCACCGGCGCCTCGACTGCGACCGCCCGCTGCTTCTCGAGCAGCGAGGCGAGCGCGGACTTGACCTGGACCCGACGCTGGATGTCGTCGTCGGTCGACTCCATCGTGATCGGCGGCGCAAGCTCGGCGAGGAGCTCGTCGACGGCCGTGCTGGACTCCTTGATGCCAACCTGCTGAATGCGCTCCCAGATCGCGTGCCCCTGGTCGCGGTCGAGCTCCGCGAGCAGATCGAGGTCGAGCCACTTCGGCTTGCCCGCCTCGCGGCGCAGGTCCTCCTGCGCCTCGCACAGCTTCACGATTTCGCCGTGCGCGAGCTCGAGCGCCTCGAGGATCTTCTCCTCGGGAATCTCGTTCGCGCCTGCCTCGACCATCGTCAGCCCCTCCTTCGTGCCGACGACGATCAGGTCCAGCTCGCCGTTGTCCTCGCTCTCGCGCAGGGTCGGGTTGACGGCGAGCTGCCCGTCGATGAGGCCGACGCGGACGGCGCCGACCGGCCCGAGGAACGGCAGCGGCGAGAGCATCAGCGCCGCCGAGGCGCCGTTGATGCAGAGGATGTCGTGGGCCGTGACCAGGTCCGCACTGAGGACGGTGCAGATCACCTGCACCTCGTTGCGGAAGCCTTTCGGCCAGAGCGGCCTGATCGGCCGGTCGATCATCCGCGCGGTGAGGATCGCGCGCTCGGTCGGGCGCCCCTCCCGCTTGAAGAAGCCGCCCGGGATCTTGCCGGCGGCGTACATCCGCTCCTCGACGTCGACGGTGAGCGGGAAGAAGTCTGCGCCCTCGCGCGCCTCGGCGCGTCCCTGGGCGGTGGCGAGCACCATCGTGTCGCCTCCGCGGACGACGACGGCGCCGTCCGCCTGCTTCGCGAGATGGCCGGTTTCGAAGCTGATCTCCTGGGTCCCGATCTGGACGGAGACCTGCGCCCGGCGCTCGGTCGCGATACTCATCAATTGTCCTCCACTCTGCTTGTGGAGGGCGGGAGCTCGAGCCAGTCCGTGCCCCTGCCTTTCGCTGGGCATCGGCAGCTTCGCTGCCGATGCTTCCGGCTTGAGTCGGGCTCGCTCGAACTTCCACCCTCCGTGTTCTTGGGAGCTTAGCGGCGCAGGCCGAGCTCCTTGATGAGGGCGCGATAGCCCTCGAGGTCGTGCTTCTGCAGGTAGTTCAGAAAGCGGCGGCGCCGCCCCACGAGCTTGAGCAGCCCGCGGCGCGAGTAATGGTCGTGCTTGTGGGTGCGCAGATGCTCGGTCAGCTCGTTGATCCGCTGCGTCAGCATCGCGATCTGCACCTGCGGCGAGCCGGTGTCGGCCTCGTTGCGCCCGTGCTTCGTGATGATCTCCTGCTTCGCTTCCTTGGTCAGGGCCATGCCCTCTCCTTCCTTTCGCCTCCCGAGGGCTCCGCCCGCGGCGCCAAGGAAACGTGGCGCGAGCCGGGCCCGGGTCGCGGGGTAGGGTAGCGAAAACCGGCATGGCGAGCGCGATTCCGCAACAGGGGCTGACGGCGGTGGTGCGCGGCGCGCAGGCGCGGACGGGCGTCTCGGTTGCTGCCGCAGGGCTGCACCTGGACGGCCGGACGAGGCTCGCCGGCGCTCACGAGCGGCCGTTCCGGATCGCGTCGATCACGAAGTCGTTCACGGCGACGGCGATCGCGCTCGCGGGCCTGCTCGACGATCGGCGCCGAGCGCTCCTCTCGCATACGGCTGGTTACCGCCCCGAGCGCGCCGAGCCGCTGCCTCCCGAGTGCGACGGACTCTGGTCCTATTCGAACGCCGGCTACTGGGAAGCCGCGAGTGGCTTCGGCGGCGAGTACTCCGCTGCAGTTCGCGAACTCGTGCTCGAGCCGTTGGGTCTGCGGCACACCGGCTTCGAGACGCCGGACGAGGCAGTGCTCGGGACGCTGCCCGGGGACGAGGTCGCAGACCCGTCGTATCCCGTCGAACGGCGCCCAAGCGGCGGTCTCTGGTCGACGGTCGGCGATCTCGTCGAGTACGGGCTCGCGCACTGTCGGCACTGGCCGCATCTCCACGATCCGGTTGGTGAGGCGCTCGGCGCCGGTTACGCGCTCGGCTGGTGGGTGCGCGACGGGGTGGTCGACCACGAGGGCTCGGTCGGCGGCTACCAGTCGCTGCTGCTGCTCGTCCCCGAGGAGGAAGTCGTGCTCGCCGTGCTCACGAACTCGTGGAAGGGATCCGCGCTGATCCACCGCGTGGTCGAAGCTCTCGGGCTCACGCCACCCTCGGGACCGGCCGAGCGTCACGCGCGGTCGGTCGAGGGCCGATACGCACTCGACGACCTCGAAGCCGTAGTGACCCGCCACACCGTCACGGAGCGCGAGACGGATCCGCTGACGGGAGCGCAGGTCCAGCGGAAGTACCCGCTCACGATCGACGCGCCGCTGATGTCGTGGCGGACCGATTTTCCGCGTGCCGACGTCGCGCGCATCGGTTGGGTCACGCTTCCCCGCGCCGGTTCCTGACAGCGGCGACTCGGCTCAGACTGGCCGCGTCGCGACACGCGTCCGCTCGACGTCATCGCCGATGGCGGCGACGAGCTTCTCGAGCGACTCGAAGCGGCGCTGCTCGCGGATGTCGCTCCAGATCTCGACCACGAGCCGCTGCCCGTACAGGTCTCCGTCGAAGTCGAGCAGGTGCGCCTCGACCCGACGCTCGACGCCGTCAAAGTGTGGATTCGTGCCGATCGAGACGGCGGCATGGCGGTCGCGGGTCCAGCCCGCGTAAACGCCGTCCGGTGGGACGAGGAGCTCCTTCGGGACGTCCAGGTTCGCCGTCGGGAACCCGAGCTCGCGGCCGCGTCCGTCTCCGCGGACGACGATCCCCTCGACCTCCGGTGGCCGCCCCAACAACAATGCCGCCCGCTCCGGTTCGCCGGCGTGCAAAAGCTCCCGAACCCGGCTCGAGGAGACGTTCTGCACCAGAGGCACTCTCCGCACCTCGAGGCCGGCCCGCGCAAGCAGGTCGAGATCGCCCTCGCGGCCTCGCCCGAAGCGGAACGTCTCCCCCGCGGCGATCGTCTCCGCTCCGATTCCGCGGAGCATCTGCTCCGCGAATTCCTCCGCCGAGAGGGCCGCGAGCTCCTCGTCGAACGGAAGCACCAGGACGTCGTCGACTCCGGCGTCCGCAAGGAGCTCGAGCCGGCGTTCGAGCGTCGTGAGAAGCTCGACACGTCCGCCGAGTACGGCTCGAGGATGCGGATCGAACGTCACGACGCTCTTCCGTAGGCCGACCTTTCGTGCCGCTTCGATCACTCGGAGATGGCCGCGGTGGACGCCGTCGAAGGTCCCGACCGCAACGGAACGCCGAGCCTCCGGCAGCCCGGCCGGCTCCCGAGCGACGTTCACGTACCCAGCCCCGCGCCTGCCGCCTCCACGCGCGCCAGCACGTCAGCCTGCGACAGAAGTCGCTCTGCCACGAACGCCTCGGGCGCGACAGCGTCGTCTACCGAGAACGGTCCGACTTCCGTCCGCCGCAGCGTCGCGCAATGCCCGCCGAGCGCGATCGCGAGGGACCGGATGTATGTCCCGGAGCTGACGTGGACGTCGAGCGTCACCCCCTCGCCGGTATACGCGATGACATCGAGCGCATGCACCACCGACCGGCGTACCGGCATCTCCACCTCGACACCGCGCCGAGCAAGCCTGTACGCACGCTCACCACCGATCTTCACAGCCGATGTGGCCGGGATCGGCAGTTCGATCTCACCGCGGAGGCGCTCGAGCTGTTCGGCGAGCTCGTCCTCCCCTGGGGGCGCATGACATTCGAGGACATCTCCCTCCGGGTCCCCGCTGGCAGTACGACGGGTCAGATCGATCTCGGTGACGTAGCGCTTGTCCAGGCCAACGAGGCAAGGAGCGAGCTTAGTTGCCCTGCCGGACAACAGGAGCAGGAGTCCCGTCGCGAACGGGTCCAGTGTCCCGGCATGACCGGTCCGCGCGGCGGTCACCCTGCGGATCTGCGCGACGACCGCGAACGAGGACGGGCCGCGCGGCTTGTCCACGAGCGCGACGCCCGCGGGCTCAAGCGCGCGAGGCGGCACGCTGGTCGAGGAAGCCTTCGCGGATCTGCTCGACGATCTCTTCCCGCGGTAGGTCCGTGGAAAAGCCCGCGGCCTGACGATGTCCGCCCCCTCCGAAGCGGCGCGCGATTGCCGAGACGTCGAGCTCATCGATGCTCGAACGCAGGGAGCCCTTGTGTGCATGCGCCCCCTGGTTCAGCTGCTCCCGGATCAGTACCGCCAGCTCGGCCCCTTCGACGGCGCGCAGGTAGTCGATGATGCCTTCGGAGTACGGCTCGGGGGCGCCGACCTCCGCGAAGTCGCCCCGCAGGAGATGTGAGACGACGATCCGCCCGCCCTCGAGCACCTCGGCGCGGTCAAGGGCACGCGCGAGCAGCTTCAGCTTCGCGAACTCGACCGACTCGTAGACCTCCTGGAAGACCGCGTGGATGTCGGCTCCGGCCTCGACGAGCTCCGCCGCGAGCCGGAGTGCCTTAGGCGTGGTGTTCGCATACTGGAACCGTCCGGTGTCGGTGACGAGTGCGATGTAGAGGGGTTCCGCCAGCTCCGGCGTGAGCTCCACGCCCAGCTCGGCGAACACGTCCCGTAGCACTTCGCCCGTGGAGGACGCGTCCGCGACGATGAGGTTGAGGTCGCCGAAGCGCGTGTTGTCGTGGTGATGGTCGACGTCGAGGACGAGCGGAGCGAGAGCGAGAACGGTCTCGTCGCCGATCCGGTCCTCCTTAGCGCAGTCGACAGCGAGCAGGACGCGCTCCGACGCATCCTCCGGCCGTTCGCGTACGAGCTCGTCGAGCGACATGAATGCATACTCGCGCGGCAGCGGCGTCTGCCCCGCGAGGTACATGACGGCGTTCTTGCCAAGCTGCCGGAGGGCCAGCGTCGCGGCGAGGAGCGATCCGAGGGCATCGCCGTCGGGGTTCTCGTGCGTGACCACGAGGAAGCGGTCGTGCTGCCGCAGCGCGTCTGCGATCGCCTTCAGGTCAGTCGTCTGAGTCATCGTCGTCCGGCGCGAGCTCGTCGATCAGGCGGGTCATGCGCACGCCGCGCTCGACCGTCGGATCGTACTCGAAGGTCAGCTGCGGAGTTCGTTTCAGCCTGAGCTCACGCGCAAGTCGCGACTGCAGAACGCCGTGCGCGGCCTCCAGCCCGAGCAGGCTCGCGCGCTGCTTGCGACCCGAGCCGAGCACGCTGACGTAGACAGTGGCGTGCCGCAGGTCGGGAGCCGTGTCGACGCCCGTCACGGTGATGAGCCCGATTCGGGGGTCCTTGAGCTCCGGCAGGGCCTCGGCCAACACCTGCCTCAACGACTCGTTCACCCGGCGCATCCGCTCGCTCATGGCTTCCTATTCAAGCGGCTGTCATCCGAACCGCCGCCGGCCGGCGCTCGTCTCATCGCTCAGGGCAGAGCCTCCAACGCCCCACCCAGGGTGGGGATGCTGCCCTCCGCCCTCGACGAAGAGGCTACCGCCCGAAGCGTGGCGAATGCGTGCCGGTTGGTCGCGAAGTGCCGGCAATCGCGGCGAGTTGCGCGCTTGGCCAGGGCGCCAGACGACTCAGCGAATTACGTCGAGCACCAGCGGCCGCGGCTCAGGTTCGTCTCCGATCTCGTACGCGTCGAGCAGAGCCGCCTCGGCTGTCTCGGCCCCCGCCTCGTCGCGTGCGTGGATCTCGGCCACTGGCTCGCCACGCTCCACCCGATCCCCGCGTTTGGCCAGGCAGACGACCCCTACCGCGTGGTCGACCGGGTCCTCCTTGCGCTCACGTCCGGCACCGAGCGCCATCGCAACGGCAGCAACCTCCCTTGCGCGCAGCTCGCGCACGAATCCCGGGACTTGCGCCGACACCTCCCGCACCACCTTCGGGCGTGGAAGGACCGCCGGATCGGGGTCGCCGCCCTGCGCCCGAATCCAACGCTCGTACGCCTCGAGCGCCGCGCCGTCGACGAGGGCCGTCGTCGCGCGCTCCTGCGCCGCCTGCTCGTCGAGCCCGAGATCCGACAGCGTCAGTAGCTGAGTCGCGGCCACTACGACGAGCTCCCGGAAGTCCGGCGGGCCGTCGCCGGCGAGTGTCTCGTAGGCCTCGCGAACCTCGAGCGCGTTGCCGACCGCGCGGCCGAGCGGCTGCTCCATGTCCGTGAGCAGGCAGACGACGTCAATGCCCGCCTCCTCCCCCAGCCCGCGCATCGCCTCCGAAAGAGTGCGCGCGTCTTCGACGGTTCGCATGAACCCGCCTTCTCCGACCTTCACGTCGAGGACGAGCGCGCTCGCCCCGCTGGCGATCTTCTTCGACATGATGCTCGCGGCGATCAACGAGACCTCGTCGATCGTCGCCGTCACGTCGCGGAGGGCGTAGAGCTTTCGATCCGCCGGAACGAGGTCGGCGCTCTGCCCGGCCACCGCAAGTCCGATTTCCCGCACCTGGTTGATGAGCTCCTCGGTCGAGAGCTCGACGCGGAAGCCCGGGACGGACTCGAGCTTGTCGAGCGTGCCGCCGGTGTGGCCGAGCCCGCGGCCGCTCATCTTTCCGAAGGGGGCGCCGCACGCTGCGACGACCGGCCCGAGGGCGAGCGTCGTCTTGTCGCCCACGCCGCCGGTCGAGTGCTTGTCGACCACGCGCCGCCCGAGCTGGGCGGCCAGATCGATCGTCTGGCCGCTCGCGACCATCGCCTCGGTGAGCGCGAATGTCTCAGCCGATGACAGGCCACGGAACCAGACGGCCATGAGGAGAGCGGCCGCCTGGTAGTCGGGAAGCTCATCCCGCGCGTAGGCGGCGACGAACTCCCGCAGCTCGGAGGCCGGGATCTCCTCGCCGTTCCGCTTGTGCTCGATCAAGTCGGCGGCCTGCATCCGCGCGAGCCTAGTCCTCCGGATCGACCAGGTGCCGCTCGGTGAGTGCGACCTCCCACTCCTGGCCCCGAAGCCAGCGCTCCGCCTGGTCGAGCAGCCGCTCGACCTCCCGGTGCTCGCGGGCGACACACGCCGCGGTGATGCGCGCGCGCTGCCAGACGTCGTGGTGGTCGACCTCCGCCACCGACGCACCCACCCGGTTCTGGAGCTGCGCCTTCGCCGAACGCAAGTGGTGGCGTTTCTCTTTCAGGGAGTGCGCCTCCGGAAAATGGAGCTCACAGGTGAGGATCCCGACCCAGCCGCTCGGCATGGACGCATTCAAGCGCGAAGTGCACGCTCGACCGCTTCGGCAGCAACGCTCACCGCTTCGATCTCCTCGTCCGTCGCCTCGGACAGGAGGCGCTCGAGCAGGTCGAGCCGGTTCGCCCGCCCCCGCTCGAGGATCCGGCGTGCCTTCGCAGTCGACTCGATCCGAATCGCCCGGGCGTCATCCACATCCGGGTAACGCCGAACAAACCCTGCACGCTCCAGGCCGGCGACAAGTTTGCTCATCGTTGCCGGGGTCACCCGCTCCGCGTCCGCGAGCTCAGTGAGCGACCGGGCGCCGCCGAACACGAGTACAGAGAGCGCCGAGGCACGTGCAGGCGACAGCCCCATCGCCTTCGCATCGACTTCACGTACTCGCCGCAGAAGATGGATCGCGGCCGAGTGGATTCGATCGACCGCGTCGCGTCGGTTGCCTCCGGCCATGTATTTAGTTAGGCTACCTAAGCATGGCAGCAACCGAGACTGCTCCCGCACTCGACAGCGACCTGGTGCGCGAATTCGTCACCAATGCCCACGGCGATCTCGAGGCCGTCCGCAACGCACTCGCCGGTGAACGGGCCTTCGCGAATGCCTCCTTGGATTGGGGCGGCGGCGACTGGGAGACTGCGCTCGGAGCCGCGGCCCACATGGGTCGGCGCGACATTGCGGAACTGCTTCTCGCGCACGGTGCCCGCCTCGACGTCTTTCGCGGCGGCGATGCTCGGTGAGACCGAGGTCGTGCGGGCGGTCCTCGGGGCACAGCCCGAAGTCCGGGATAGCCTCGGACCGCACGGGATCCCGCTCCGCGCTCATGCGAAGGCGGGCGGCGAGCAGGCGCGCTCGGTGCTCGAGCTGCTCGACTCGGGCGTCTGAAGGGCGCTAGTCGGGGGAAGGAGCTTCGTCGAGCGACGTCCGCTCGATCTCGCGCGTCTCGAAGATCTCGAGCACGTCCCCTTCCTTGACGTCGTTGAAGCCGTCGAGAAGGATGCCGCACTCAAAGCCCTCCGCGACCTCACGGACGTCGTCTTTGAAGCGCTTCAGCTGCGCGATCGTCGTCGTGTAGATCACGGCGCCGTCGCGGATCACGCGGACGCTCGCGCTGCGACGGACGACGCCGTCGGTGACCATGCAGCCGGCGATCGTGCCCAACCGGGAGACCCGGAAGAGCGCGCGCACCTCCGCCTCGCCGATCGTCTCCTCGGTCGAGATCGCTGCGAGCTTGCCCACCAGCGCCTGCTCGATCTCCTCGGTGAGCTTGTAGATGACGTCGTAGGTGCGAATCTCGACACCTTCGCGTGCGGCGAGCTCGCGCGCCTCGGCGTTCGGGCGGACGTTGAAGCCCACGATGAGGGCGTCTGACGCGGACGCGAGCATGATGTCGTTCTGCGTGATCGCCCCCACGCCCTCGGCGATCACGTTCAGCCGGACCTCCGCGTGCTCGAACTTCGAGAGCTCAGAGACCACGGCCTCGACCGAGCCGACGACGTCACCGCGGATGATGAGGTTGAGATCCGCGACCACGCCGGCCTGAAGCTGCTCGAACAGCCCCTCGAGCGAGACGCCCGCCGGGCGCGCCGACGCGAGTTGCTCACGACGCAGCCGCTCGCCGCGCCGGTTCGCGGTGTCGCGCGCCTCGCGGTCGTTCGCTACCACGCGCGCGAGCTCTCCCGCGGCCGGCGGCTTGTCGAAGCCGAGGATCTCGACCGGCTCGCCCGGACCCGCGCTCTCCTGCCGCTCGCCCTTGTAGTCGAAGAGCGCCTTGACGCGGCCGTAGGCGTCCCCGGCGACCACGGCGTCGCCGACCCTGAGCGTCCCGCGCTGCACGAGCACCGTCGCGACCGGGCCGCGGCCGACGTCGAGTCGCGACTCGATGATCGGGCCCGATGCCTCGGCATCCGGGTTCGCCTTCAAGCCTTCCAGCTCGAGGTCGGCGACGAGCAGCACTTTCTCCAGCAGCTCGTCGAGGTTCTGTTGTGTCTTCGCCGAGACCTCCGCGAACTGAGTGTCGCCACCCCAGTCCTCGGGGTTGAGCCCCTCCTGCGCGAGCTCGCCCTTCACCCGGTCGATGTTCGCGTCGGCGAGGTCGACCTTGTTGACGGCGACGACGATCGGCACCTCGGCCGCCCGTGCGTGCGCAATCGATTCCTTCGTCTGCGGCATGACCCCGTCGTCGGCGGCCACGACGAGAACGGCTATGTCCGTCACCTTCGCACCGCGCGCACGCATCGCCGTGAACGCCTCGTGGCCGGGCGTGTCGAGGAAGGTGATCTTGCGGCCGTCGACGTCGACCTGGTACGCGCCGATGTGCTGCGTAATGCCGCCGGCCTCGGTGGCGACGACGCGGGCGTTGCGGATCGCGTCGAGCAGCGTCGTCTTGCCGTGATCGACGTGGCCCATGATCGTGACGACCGGCGGCCGCGCCTCGAGCGCCTCCTCCGGATCGTCGAACGCCTCGGGTTCCTCCTCCTCGTCGGCGGCGTGCTTGATGGTGATCTCGCGACCGACCTCGGTTCCGATCAGCTCGACCTCTTCGTCGCTCAGCGACTGGGTCGCGGTCCGCATCTGGCCAAGACCCATGAGGATCTTGATGATGTTCGGCATCGGGACGCCGAGCGCCTGCGAGAGGTCGCGGACGCTGACGCCCGACTCGACCGAGACGGGCCCCGTCGGCGGCGGCGCGGGCGGGCGCGGCTCGCGGCGCTGACTGTCCTGGCGCGCCTGCCGCTGCTCGCGTGAAGGACGCGCGCCTCCCTGGTCGATGACCACGCGGCGCCTGCGTCCCCCGGCGCCGCCACCGCCACGCGGGCGGAGCGGACGGTTCGGTCTGTTGCCTCCGTTAGCCATTGGTCACATCAGTGTAAAGGCGCCGCAGCTCAGGGCCGACGCGGACTCGCTGCCGCAGCACGCGCGCGAACGCGCCGCGCTCGGCCGCGCGCTCGAAGCACGCGAGGCTCTGGCACGTGTAGGCGCCGCGGCCCGGTTCGTTCCGACCGGCCACGAGGACCCCCTCGCGGGCCGCAAAGCGACGCAGCTCACGCTGCGGCGCGCGACGGCCGCAGCCGACGCAGCGCCGCAACGGCTCGCTTACGAAGACTCCTCCTCGGACGCCGCGTCGGCAGGCTCGGCCGGGATCCCGGCCGGAACCTCTTCCGGCTCCGCGACCTCGGCCTCCGGTGCGACGGACAGCTCGTCTACCTCCACGTCGACCTCGACCTCTGCGACCTCGACCTCGTCCTCTTCTGCCTCGGCGGGCGGCGCGCCCGCGACGTAGTCGCTGCCGGTGCCCTGGAGGGCCTGGTGCGCCGGGACGCCGCAGAAACGGGAGCCGGGCAGCGCCGCATTCGGGCAGCGCTTGCCGTTGGCGAGGACTGCGGCACAGCGGCCGGAGAAGTCCTCCGCACCCTCTTCGCCGCCGCCGAAGGCCGCCTCGGCCTCCGCCTGGGCGAACTCGGTGTCGCTCTGGATGTCGATCTTCCAGCCGGTGAGACGCGCGGCGAGGCGGGCGTTCATGCCCTCCTTGCCGATCGCGAGCGCAAGCTGGTCGTCGGGGGTGACTACCGTCGCCTCGCGCGCCTCGTCGTCGAGGTAGACCTCGCGCACTCGCGCGGGCGAGAGCGCCTTCGCGACGAACCGCGCCGGCTCGGGGTTCCACGGGATGATGTCGATCTTCTCGCCGCGGAGTTCGGACACGACCATGCGGACGCGCGAGCCCCGCGGGCCTACGCAGGCGCCGACCGGGTCGACGCCCTGGGCGTGCGACTCGACCGCGATCTTCGAGCGGTAGCCCGGTTCGCGAGCCACACCGCGGATCTCGACGAGACCGTCGGCGATCTCCGGCACCTCGAGCTCGAACAGCGTCTTGATCAGCTCGGGATCGCGCCGCGAGAGGATGACCTGCGGGCCTTTCGTCCCCGAGCGCACCTCGGTGATGACGGCCTTGATCCGCGAGCCCTGCTCGTAGCGCTCACCGTCGACCTGCTCGGAGCGAGGCAGTAGCGCCTCGACCTTGCCGAGGTCGACGAGGACGTTGTTGCGGTCGCCGGCCTGCTGGACGATTCCGGTCACGACCTCGGTCACGCGGTCGATGTACTCGTCGTACATCATCCGGCGCTCCTCCTCGCGGATCCGCTGCAGGATGACCTGCTTCGCGGTCTGCGCGGCGATGCGGCCGAAGCCCTCGGGCGTCACGTCCTCGCGCTTGACGTCCTCGTTCGGGACGTCTGACCAGTCGATGTCGAGATCGTCGTCCGAGATGAGCGTGTGCTGGCGCTCGCCGGTCTCCTCCTCGAGCCGCTCGAGCTCCTCGAGCTTGCGCTCGCGGGCATCGTCGAGCAGGCGCTCCTCGATGTCGGCCGGCAGCTCGACGGAGAAGACGCGGAAGTCGCCGGTGTCGTCGTCCATCTCGACCGTCGCGTGACGCGACGCGCCGGGCGTCTTCTTGTAGGCCGCAAGGAGCGCGTCTTCGAGCGCGGAGACGAGCGCACCCTCTTCGATTCCCTTGTCGCGCTCGATCTCGCGGACGGCCTCGATGATCTCCTGGCTCATGTCACGCTCCCTCGTCGATCAGGTTCGCCCGCACGATCTCGTCGTACGGGATCTCGGTCTCGCCGCCGTCGGAGGCGGCAACCTTCACGCTCTGCTTGCCGGCGGAGAGAACCTCTCCGCGCAGCTTTCGCCCGGCGGTTCGGAGCCGGACCTGACGGCCTAGCGCTGCCTCGAAATGCTCTTGGCTGCGTAACGGGCGGTCCGGGCCCGGCGAGGACACCTCGACGCTGTATTCGCGCAGGTAGTCGCGCAGGACGTCGGTGACACGCTCGCACAAGGCGTGGTCGACGCCCTCCGGATAGTCGATGTAGACACGGAAGCGCGACGGCGTCAGCAGCTCCACCGCGAGGACGTCGACGCCCGGCAGGTCGTGCTCGACCCGCGGTGCGATCTTTCCCTGCAGCTGGTGTTCCCTCTCGAGTGTCGTCGGCATATTCTCGTCCCTGTCATAGAAAATGGGCCCGCAGGCCCATTTCTCCGAACCGGTGAAATGTGGTGGCGCGAGTGTAGCAACGGCTCGGATTCAGCCGGACGTCACATGGCCGTCAACGCGGACGAGCCGCCCAGATTCGACGAGGTCGTCGACCAGGCCGTCGTCCCAGTACCAGCGCCAGGAGAACCATCGCGCGGGCTCGCGCTCGGGTGCCAGAACGGCCGCGCGGACGCCGGCACAGACGAGGTCGCCGAACGCCTGCCGCGGGTCGCTCGTAGCGCTCGGCTCGGGGTGTGCCTGGTCCCAGCGCGCGAGACGGCTCGTGTGCCGGTGCGGCTCCTCGTAGACGATCGCGCGCGAGACGATCGGGCCGCAACGCTCGAGCGGCGAACGGAGGCTCTTCAGCTCCTTCGGTGTCAGGTTCAACTCCGTCTGGAGGTCCTCGAGCTCGGACGGGCCTGCGGCGGCGAGGTGGCGGAGCAGCCGCTCCCAGTCCGCTTCCGCCTCTTCCATCCGCGCGAGCTCGGCGCGGCAAATCGGGTCGAGGAGCGCCGCGACCTCATCCGCCACGAGAAGGCTCTTCCCGCGGTGGACGGCGGGGATGAGATAGCCACGCGTCCCAAGCTGCCCGAACCACGGGAACCTCGTCGCCGGCCACTGGCCGAAGCCGGGGCTCGTCCGCGCATACGGCTCCTCGTGACATGCCTCGAAGAGGCTCGGCAGAGCGGAGTCGGTCGTGCGGGTGAGGAGGCCCCGGTCGCGGAGGAACTCCTCCGCCTCGTCGAGCGTCTCGAGTGCGCGATCCGGTGCGAGGCGGCACTCGTGGGCGCGCCGCTCCTCGAGCTCCGCGAGTGTCATCACACGTCGAGGACAATCGTGACCGGCCCGTCGTTCACGAGCTCGACTTGCATCTTCGCGCCGAAAACGCCCGTCCCCACCGACACCCCGAGCGCGCCGAGCTCCGCACAGAACCGCTCGTAGAGCGCCTCCGCCTCCTCCGGCGGTGCCGCCTCCGCGAAGCTCGGCCGGTTGCCCTTCGCGGTATTCGCGATCAGCGTGAACTGCGAAACGACGAGCACTGCGCCGGCGACGTCCTCGACCGAGCGGTCGAAGCGCCCGTGGTCGTCCGGAAAGATGCGCAGGCGCGCGACCTTGGCCGCGAGTCGCACCGCCAGCTCCTCCCCGTCCGTGCGTGCGACACCGAGGAGCACGCAGAGGCCCCGGCCAATCTCGCCACCGGGCGAGACCCGAGCCCTCGAAACGCGTTGCACCACCGCACGCATCGAAAGCGGAAGCTAGTCCAGCTCGCGGATCCGCGCGCGGTACTGCTCCGAGCCCGGTCGCAGTGAGCTCGCAAGCTTGTAGTGCCGATTCGCCTCGACGTCCCGTCCCTGCTTCTCGAGACAGCGTCCGAGCGCGTAGTGCGCGTAATCGTTGACCGGGGAAAGCTCCAGCACTTTGCGGAACTCCCCCTCTGCCTCGCTCCAGCGCCGGATCCGGAAGTACGCGATCCCGAGCGCCTCGCGGATCGAGGCCTTGTCCGGCTCGCGCCGTTTCGCCTTCTCGAGCGAGACGGTCGCCTGCGCAGCCATGCCCGCCCGGAGGTGGCGGCGGCCGCGCTGGAAGAGGCTGTAGGTCGACTCGCTCATGTCCCCACGCTGGCCGCGGGACGGGTGAGCGAGCGGAGCGAGAGGAGGCCGCGTGCTCGGTCCCGCCAGCTGAGACCGCGGCGTGCGATGTCGAGAAGCGCTCGCAGCTCGCGCCTCGCCGTGACGGCTGCGGCGGCCCCGCCCTCGGACGGGCCGAAGCGGGCGGCCGCCGCGGCCGCGACGAACGCCGCGGGGTCGATCCCGAACTCATGCTTGACGATCACCCCGAGTTCGCCGAGCGTTGCGCTGCGCGGCGCTTCGATGCGCTGGTCGAGGAGGAACGAGGCAAGTTCCAGCCGGCAGGCGGAGGCGACGCCACGCGGATCGCGGCGAGCGCTTCGCGTCATGCGAAAGCCGACCTTGGTCAGCACGATCGCCCCCATCGCGACGGCGAGGCCGGCGAGCAGAAGCAGCACCGGCCGGCTGCGATCGGTGCTGCCGCTGCCGCTGCCGAGGCTGAGCTCCGACGCCTGGAACCCGTGATGCTGCTGGTGCAGGAGGGAACCGAACCCGTTGTTCTTTCTCAGCTTCTGCTCGAATGCCGACTCGCCCGGCGCGGCAGGCGTTCCGCCGGCCGCGGACGACGGCGACCCGCCGGCTCCGCCTCCTGCCGCCAGGAGCCCCGCCTGAGTCTTGCGCGGGGCCGCACCAGGAGCGGCCGGCGTCGGGTCGAACGGCAACCAGCCGTAGCCCTTGAACCAGACCTCGACCCACGCGTGGGCCTCGCGGTCGCTCACGTTCCAGACGTGCTGCTTCGCGTCGTAGCTCCCGCCGGCGAAGCCGACCGCGACGCGGGCGGGTATGCCGAGGTAGCGAAGCATCAGGGCCATCGCGCCCGCGAAGTACTGGCAGTAGCCGGCGTGTGTCTTCGTGACGAAGCCGACGAGCGCGGGCGTGCCGACGGTCGGATGGTTCGAGTAGTGGAACGTGCCCGAGGAGACGAACCATTTCTCGAGGTCCTCGACCGCGCCGTATGGAGTACGCGCGCCGCCGGCCACCTTTTCCGCCGCGCGCGCGAGCGGCAGATACGGGCGGAGCGGCAGTCGCTGGCCAACGACTGCCGCGACGTTTTCGCTCCGGTCCGGCGTCCGGAACGCGGGAAGCGTCGCGCCGTCGCCCACGTCGAACAGGCCACCGAGCGTCAACTGCAGCGGGTAGTCAGGCGGCGATCGGCGTAAAGCGGCCGCGCTCGGCCGGGCCGTATGGCTCCAGACCACGTACCGGAAGCCGTGAGGAAGATTCTCATTGAGGGCCGCGAAGCCGAGTCCCGACCTCACCAGTGGTGCCCCGCCGGCGGCCACGAAGCGGATCGGGATGCTGCCGCCCACGAGATGCGTGTCGGCGAGAGCGTCCGCCGTCACGATCTCGCGCGTCTCGTTCTGCCGCAGCAGCGCGGCCGGCGGCTCGAGCGAATCGGCCCGGCGAGGTGGGCCGAGCTTCCAGGCGTCGCCGTTGAAGTCGTCGAGGACCGCCGCGCGCAGGTACGAGGGCGCCTGGTCGGACTGCACGCGGAGGACGGTCGTGGGATGCCCCGACCAGTTCAGGCCGCCGTACTGGGCATTCCAGACGAAGCCGACGTCGGTCGGCCCGCCGGCGACGTGCGCGAGGTTCCAGGACTGCCAGCGCACGAGTCCATGGCGGGCCGCCGTTGCCGAGCCGACCGCGACCGCCGCGATCACGACGACCGCCGCGACCGGCAGCGCAAGGGCCGGAAGCCGGCGAGAGCCGAGCCCGGCGAGAACGACGAGCAAGGCGCCTAGGACCGCGCCGCCCATGGCAATCCCGCGCGACGGGCCGAGGAGCGTCGCCGGCCAACCGGCTGCCACCAGGACCAGGAGGGCGGTCGCCACGGGCTTTCGCGCCGCCACGAGCAGCGCCAAGCCGAGCGCGAAAAGGAAGAGACCCGCCAGCACGAGTTCGTTCATCGCCGCGTGCACCCGTGGGTCGAACGGAAGAGTGGTGCCGTAGAAGTCGCTGAAGCCGTTGCCGAATTGCGTCCCCAGCGCGGAAAACGAGTCTGCGAGGCCGAACACCGCGGCGGGGTGGTCGAGCCGCCACGGAACGAGGTCGACTCCCACCACGACCCGCGCCGCAGCCACGGTCGCGGCCAGAGAACCGATCACGCGCAATGAGCGTCGCCGAGGTAGAGCAGCCGCGAGGGCAAGCGTGAGGAGCGCGAGCACACGCCAGAGCGACCCGGCCGGCTGCTCGAGGCGGAGCCAGGCCACCGCGACGACGACCAGCGCAGGAACGCTGACCGCGACCGTCCGCCCAGCCCTACGCACGCGCCGCCTCCACCGCCCTCGTCCCCTGGAGCGCAGCGGCGAGATCATCCCCGTGCCGCACGACGGCGACAGGCACGCCCCACGTCTGCAGGCGCAGGAGCTCGGGATCCGGATTGCGCCGGCGTCCAACGAAGCTCCCGGGCTCGACGTGGACGAGCGCCACCGGACGCCGTGTGACGGCCCGCTGCAGCAAGCGGTCGACGAGCGACCGCTCGAGTCGAGAGGTGACGACTACGAGCTCGAGCGAGCGGGCGGCCGGCGTGTCGGCCGACTGGAGCAGCGCCGACGCCGGCCCCCGAGCGTCGGGCTCCGCTGCCGCAAGGAGCTCGAGCGCACGCTGCCATTCCGGTCCCTCCGAGGAGACGACCTGCGTCTCCCGGTCGGCGGTGTTGAGGAGGAGCACACAGCGGCGCCCGTTCCGGACCTGCGCGCGAAGAATCGAACCGGCGACCCGAACGGCGACGTCGAAGGAAGAGTCGGGAGGCGAGCCGGTGACGCCGGCGGGGTCTCCGTCGAGCAGCACGGCCACCTCGTCACGCGGCGAATCTTCGAGCTCCTTCACCATCAGCGACCCGCGCCGCGCGGTCGAGGGCCAGTGGACGCGGCGCAGCGACTCTCCCTGCTGGTAGTCGCGGACGCTGTGGAGGTCGAAGCCGACGGGCCGCCGCAGCAGAAGCCGTCGGCCGTGCTCGGGGCCGGCCCCACCCTCGAAGAAGAGCCGCTCGAGCTCGACGAGGTGCGGGTAGACGACGAGCGCCTGCTGCTCGTCGAGTGTCAGCCGCGCCTCCGCGAGGCCGAACGGATCGGCAATCGACAGGCGTACCGGCTCGAAGCGGTGGCGTCCTCGCGGCACGTTGTAGAGGCGGTAGGAGCCCCACAGGCGACCCCGCTTGTGCGGCCGCAGCTCGACCGACTCCTCCCCGAGCCGCCCGATGCGCTCGTGGGCGACGACGGTCGGCAGCGGTACCCCGGGCTCGCGCTCGAGCTCCAGCTGGATCCTGACGTCCTCACGCTCGACCAGGTCGTCGTTCCGCCAGACCGCGTCCTCCAACCGCCAGCGCCGGCTCAGGTGCGGTTGCCGCAGCGAGATCCGCACCCACACGACGGCGAGCGGCACGACCAGCACGAGCCCCGCCGCGACCGGGTAGAGCGCAGGTGAGCCGAAGACGATGGCGACGATCCAGCAGAAGACGCCGAGTGCAAGTACCGCTCGGCCTCGGGCGGTCATCAGACCGGAACCGGGGTGCGCGCGAGCGCGTCCGTGATGAGCTCCGCGGGGCCGAGGCCGGCCGAGCGAGCCTCCGGCGCGAGGATGAGTCGATGGGCGAGCACCGGCGCTGCGACCGCCTTCACGTCGTCGGGAGTGACATAGTCGCGCCCCTCTGAGAGCGCCCGCGCCTTCGCCACGCGCAACAGCGCGATTCCGGCGCGCGGACTCGCACCCAGGTACAGACGCTGGTCGCTCCGCGTCTGCCGGAGGACCGCCACGACATACCGCCCGAGGCTCTCCTCGACGTACACGCTTCGCGCGGCCTCCACGAGCCCGAGCACGTCCGCAGCCCCGGCGACTGCCGCAAGGGACTCGAGAGGTGGCCCACTGGCGCCAGAGGCGCCAGGGTCTACCCGCTGGGCGCCGCCGGCGCCGGCGGCGCTTCCAGCACCCCAGCTCGTCTGCTCGTCCAGCATCCGCGCCTCCTCGGCCAGCGGGGGGTAACCGAGCGAGACACGCATCGTGAAACGGTCGAGCTGCGCCTCAGGCAAGGGGTAGGTCCCCTCGTACTCGATCGGGTTCTGCGTCGCCATGACCATGAACGGCGGCTCGAGCGGGTACGTGACGCCGTCGACGGAAACCTGTCGCTCTTCCATGCACTCGAGCAGCGCCGCCTGGGTCTTCGGCGAGGCGCGGTTCACTTCGTCCACCAGGAGGAGGTTCGCGAACACGGGGCCGGGCCGGAACTCGAACTCGTTCTGCCGCTGGTTGAAGACATTGACGCCGGTCACGTCCGACGGCAGCAGGTCGGGCGTGAACTGGAGGCGGGAGAAGTGGCAGTCGAGCGAGCGGGCGAGTGCCTTGGCGAGCATCGTCTTGCCGACCCCCGGGAAGTCCTCGATGATCGCGTGCCCTTCCGCGACGAGGCAGAGAACGATCAGGCGCAGCGTCTCGTCGGGCGCATGGACGACCCGGCCGAGGTTGTCGGCAATCGTCCGGATCAGCCCGTTCGGAGCCGGTTCGACCGCGCGCTCAGCCATTTCGTATCAGGATCTCCACCTCGTCGAGGATCGCCGCTGCAATCTCTTCCTTCGGTGCTTTCGCAACCGTCCGTTCTCCGGATGCCGCGAGGAGGGTCACCTCGTTGTCGGAGGCGTCGAAGCCGATGTCGGGGCGGGAGACATCGTTGAGGACGAAGAGGTCGGCGCCCTTGCGGGAGAGCTTCTCTCGTGCACGCTCGAGACCGGCCTCGCCCGTCTCGGCAGCGAAGCCGACGAGGAGCTGGGAGTCGCGGCGCCGTTCGGCGAGCGCCGAGAGCACGTCGGTTGTCGGCTCGAGCTCGAGCGTCCAGACGGCCGTGTCCTTCGGGCGCTTCGCAGCGAGCGCCTCGGCCGGCCGGTAGTCGGCGACGGCCGCGGCCATGACGACGACGTCGGACTCCACTCCACGGGAAAGCGCCTCTCGCTCGAGATCGGCAGCCGTGGGCGTCTCGACGAGCTCCATGCCCGCCGGAGCCGACACCGAGAGGTTCGCCGCGAGCAGTGTCACCGCGGCGCCGCGGCGCCGCGCCTCGGCCGCGATCGCCACACCCATCCGCCCCGACGAGCGGTTCCCGACGTAGCGGACGAGGTCGAGCGGCTCCCGTGTGCCGCCGGCCGAGACGAGCACGCGCTTCCCACTGAGCGGACCGTTTCCACCGAGCAAGATACGCGCGGCGCGCAGGATCTCGTCCGGCTCGGCCATCCGCCCCACTCCGAGCTCGCCCTCCGCCGTCTCGCCCTCGTCCGGCCCGACGAGCACGGCGCCGCGCGCGCGTAGCGCCTCGGCGTTCGCGCGGGTGGCGGGATGCGACCACATCCGTGGGTTCATCGCCGGGGCGACGAGCACCGGCCCGCGGTGCGCGAGCGCCGCCTCGGCGAGGACGTTGTCGGCAAGCCCGTTCGCGAGCTTGGCGAGCGTGTTCGCCGTGCACGGGGCGACGACGAGCAGGTCGGCACGCGTGAGGTGGAGGTAGACATCGTCTCCCGGAGGACGCCGCGCGAGCGCGCGGAACGTCTCGGCGGTGACGAAGCGCTCGGCACCCGGCGTGACGAGCGGAACGACCTCATGGCCCTCCTTGACCAGCAACCGGCACAGCTCGCACGCCTTGTAGGCGGCAATGCCGCCGGTCACCCCAAGGAGGACGCGGGACATGCCCGCATGATGCCTACTTACTTGGCGTAGTCGTACTTCAGCATGCCGTCGGACACTTCCTCGAGGGCCATGGTGAGGTAGTTCTTCGAGCGGCTCTCGACGAGGGGCGGCAAGTTGTCGCCGAAGGTGCCTTCGCCGAGCTGGTGGTGGTAGTTGTTGATCTGCCGGGCGCGCTTCGCTGCCACGATCACGAGCGCGTAGCGCGAGTCCACGTTCTCCAGCAGGTCGTCGACGCGGGGTTCGATCATCGCGGCGGCATGGTAGCTGCGGGGCGCAACAGGCCGCGGACGAAGTTGGTGAGCTTGGCCACCGCCCGTTCGAGGTCGTCGTTCTCGATCACCTGGTCGAACTCGCCGGCCTGCTCGAGCTGCTTGCGCGCGAGCTCGATCCGCTCACCGATCTCCCCCGCGCTCTCGGTCGCGCGTTCGCGCAGGCGCCGCTCGAGCTCCTCCACGCGGGCGGAGATGAAGATCGTCACCGCGCCCGGCACCTCGCGCTTCACCTCGAGCGCGCCCTCGGTCTCGAGCTCGAGCAGCGGCACGTGGCCGTTCGTCGCGATTCGGTCGAGCTCCGACCGCAGCGTGCCGTAGCGGTGGCCGGAGACGTATTCGACGTCCTCGAGGAATTCACCCTGCTCGACCCGCGCGAGGAAGTCCGGGTCGCTGAGGAACCAGTACTCGCGGCCGTCCTCCTCCCCACCCCGCCGCTCGCGCGTCGTGGCCGAGACGGTCACCTCGATTCCGGGCACGCGGTCGACGAGCTCGCGGATCAGCGTCCCCTTGCCGGCGCCAGACGGGCCCGTAACGACGAGCACCGTGGGCATCCGTCCCGCCTCCACTACCTGCTGTTGAAGAGGCTGATCAGCTCGGCGCGCTGCCGGTCGGACAGCCCGCCCACGGTCTTCGATTGGCTGATCCGGCACGTGTTGAGGAAGCGCGCGGCCTTCACGCGCCCGAACTTCGGCACCGCCATCAGGATGTCGATCACCTTCGCTGTGGAGACGTACTCGGGCGGGTTACCGAGGATCTGCTCGATCCGGACCTTGCCGTCCTTGAGGTCCTTCTTGAGCTGCGCGCGCCTGACGCGGACGTCGTTCGCTCGCTTGAGGGCGTCCATCCGCTGGTCGAGAGAACGAAGCGGAGCGTGCGCCTGCGTCTTGGTCGGACTCACGGTCGGGCGATCTTACCAATGCTCCCGCGAGCTTCAAGCTGGGACTTTTCGCTCGGTTTCCGGGCTTTTTGCCAAGCTCTTCACGTCTTCAGGTGTGGCAACACCCGAGTCGCCGCACGCAGCTGCGAGCTCGGCGCGAACGCGTACAGGGGCGCCGGGATCCAGGAAGAGAACCGTCCCGAGCGCGATGTCGCGGGCGCCGCAGGCCGCGAACTCGAGGGCGTCGCGGCCGGTCTGGATCCCGCCCATCCCGACGATCGGCAGGCCTGTGGCCCCGTGGCAGACGCTCACTGCGTGCAGAGCGACCGGCTTGAGCGCCGGACCCGACAGGCCGCCGCTGCCGCGGGCGAGCACCGGACGGAGTTGCTTGTCGAGGGCGGTCGCGCGAAGTGTGTTGATCAGCGAGAGCCCGTCCGCGCCCGCGGCGGCGACCGCGCGTGCCACCTCCGCGACGTCGGGGTGCGCGGCGGAGAGCTTCGCGTAGAGCGGCAGCGCCGTCGCCCGGCGGCAGGCGGCGACGATCTCCGCCGCCGAGTCGGCGGCCTCGTCGACGTTCGGGCACGAGAGGTTGAGCTCGATCGCCTCGATCTCGGCCAGGTGCGAGCAGGTCTCCGCGTAGTCGCCGGAGCAAAAGCCGCCGACGCTGACCCAGAGCGGAACCCCGAGCTCACGCAGTCGTGGCAGGTGCTCGGCGAGGAAGCGCTCCCGGCCGGGATTGGCGAGGCCGATTGCGTTCAGCATCCCGTGGGCCGTCTCGGCGATCCGCGGCGGGGCACTCCCCTCGCGCGGCAGCGGCGTAACCGTCTTGGTCACGAACGCGTCCAGCTCCTGCGCGAGCGCGGGCGCCGCGAGCGCATCGAGGCAGCCACTCGCGTTGAGGATCCTCACGCGACCGCCTCCTCGCGCGCGCGGACGCGACCTGCGTCGAGCACCGGCCCCTCGAGACAGAGCCGCTCGAGGGCACCGTCGATCTCGACGACGCAGCCGTAGCAGGCGCCGTAGCCGCACGCCATCGGCGCCTCCCACGCGAGCTGTGCAGTCGGGCACAGAGCGGCCACGGCGTGGAGCATCGGCTCCGGCCCGCAGGCGAGGACGTCCCAGTCCCGGCCGGCAGAGCCGGGCTCGATCAGCTCGGTGACGAGAACGGGGTCGACAGCGACCTCCGCGCCGGGCAGGAGCGCGGCCGCCTCGGCGTACTCTGCGGTGCGGAAGCCGAGGACGACAGGCGGTGACCCTCCGAGCTGCTCGGCAAGGTACGGCAGCGGTGCGATTCCGATCCCACCGCCGACGAGCAGCGGCCGCTCGACGTCGAGCCGGTAGCCGTTCCCGAGCGGGCCGAGCACGCCGATCTCGTCGCCGATCCGGAGCAGGCAGAGCGCTTCCGTCCCAGGCCCGATCGGGTCGACGAGGAACGCGAGCTCGCCGGGCGGTGCCAGGCAGAGCGAGAACGGGCGCGGCAGCAGGCGTCCGGGTGCCTCGAGCATGAAGAACTGCCCCGGCGCACCGGGATCGAGGTCGCCGCGCTCGAGCCGCACAAGCGTGTACAACCCGATCCGCTCGGAGCCGGTGACGCTGAGAGTTCGCTTCGAGCCGATCACGCGCTGACCGGGTGCGATGGGTGGATGTGATGCAAGGACGCGGCGAGCGCTCGTAGCCGGAGGCTACGGGCGCGACTGAGGACGCGGCAGCGCGCCGCCCATCGCGGCCGGGCAGCCCGTGCCCGGTCGAAGCGGGCTCTCTTAAGCCTGCTGGGCGAGCCCGAGCTCTGCATCGATCCGTTCCTGGAGCGAGACGGCCTGCTCGGCGCGTGCGGTCGCAATCGCGTGCACGGCGGCGGCCGCGCCCGAAAGCGTCGTGATGCACGGGACCCGCCGCGCGAGCGCCGCCTCGCGGATCGCGTAGCCGTCCGAGCGCGCGTTGCGACCCTCCGGCGTGTTGATCACGAGATCGCAGCGGCCACGGCGGATGAGGTCGACGACCGTCGGTTCGTCGTCCTGCGCCTCGCTGAGCTTCCGCACCGGCTCGACCTCGATTCCAGCCGCCGCGAGCGTGGCCGCCGTCCCCTCGGTCGCGTAGAGCTCGAAGCCGAGGCCGACGAGCGTCGCCGCGATCGGCACGGCCTGCTGGTGGTCGGGCTCGCGGATCGAGATGAACACGGAGCCGGAGCGCGGCAGCCGCCGCCCCGCGGCGCGCTCGGCCTTGTCGAGCGCGGTTGAAAGGTCGGCAGCGCTTGCCATCACCTCGCCGGTCGAGCGCATCTCCGGACCGAGGACGGGATCGCTGCCCGGGAAGCGCGCGAACGGCAAGACGGCGGCCTTGACACTCCACTGCCGCGGCGGACGCTCGGGTGGGAGCCCGAGCTCCGAGATCCTCGCTCCGAGCGCGAGCCGGCAGGCCGCCTTGACGAGCTCGACGCCGGTCGCTTTGCTCACGAAGGGCACCGTCCGCGAGGCCCGCGGGTTCGCCTCGAGCACGTGGACCTCGCCGTCGCCGGTGACCGCAAGCTGAACGTTGAGGAGCCCGACGGCGCCGAGCGCGCGCCCAAGGATCCGCACCACGCGCGCGATCTCCTGGGTCTGTGCGAACGAGAGGCTCGGTGCGGGCAGGACGCACGCCGAGTCGCCCGAGTGGACGCCCGCCTCCTCGACGTGCTGCATCACGGCCGCGACGTAGGTGTCCACGCCGTCGCAGAGCGCGTCGACGTCCACCTCGACCGCGTGCTCGACGAAGCGATCCACGAGGACCCGCGAGCCGGGCGGCGGCGCCGAAGGCGACGCCGCGGTCTCCGTGCCGGGTGTTGGCGGCTTCGCCGACGACGCTTCCAGCACACCAGCCGGCATCTCGCGGACCTCGTCGGGCGTGTAACAGACGCGCATCGCGCGCCCGCCGAGGACGTAGGACGGCCGGACGAGGACCGGATAGCCGATCCGCTCGGCGATCTCGACCGCCTCGTCGGGGGACGCGGCGATCCCCCACTCGGGCGAGCGGAGCCCGTGCGCGCGCAGCAGGCCTGCGAAGCGCTCCCGGTCCTCGGCGAGGTCGACGGCGTCGAACGGCGTGCCGAGGATCCGGTAGCCCGCTTCCTCGATCACTCGCGCGAGCTTCAGCGGCGTCTGGCCGCCGAACTGGATCACCACGCCGTCGGGCTTCTCCCGCTCGCAGATCGCGAGCACCGACTCCGTGTCTAGCGGCTCGAAGTAGAGCCGGTCGGACGTGTCGTAGTCGGTCGACACGGTCTCGGGGTTGCAGTTGACCATTACCGCCTCGTAGCCGAGCTCGCGGTACGTCGTGACTGCGTGGACGCAGCAGTAGTCGAACTCGATTCCCTGCCCGATCCGGTTCGGTCCGGAGCCGAGGATGACGACACGCGGCCGGCCGCCGGTGGGCGCGGCCTCGTCCGCCTCACCCCAGGTCGAGTAGTAGTAGTTCGAGGCCGCCTCGACCTCGCCGGCGCAGGAGTCGACCCGGCGGTACGCGGGGCGGACGCCGCAGTCGCGGCGCCGCTGCCGCACCGCAGGCTCGCTCGTGTCCGCAGCGGCGGCGATGTCCGCGTCGGAGAGTCCCTGTCGCTTCAGGCGCAGCCAGTCGTCGGCTACGAATGCCTCGACATCGCCGATGTTTTCGAGCGCGCCGCGGATCAGCGACACCTCACGCTGGAAGAACGGGTGGACGTCCTCGGGCACGTCCGCGAGGAGCTGCCAAGGCGTCGCCGCGCCGGCGTCGAGCTCGCGCGAACGGTACGCCTTGAGGAACGCCTCCGCGAACGTTCGGCCGATGCCCATCGTCTCGCCCACCGACTTCATCTGCGTGCCGAGTGTCCGGTCGGCGCCCGGGAACTTCTCGAACGCGAAGCGCGGGAACTTGACCACGACATAGTCGAGCGTCGGCTCGAAGCTCGCGGGCGTCGTCCCCGTCAGGTCGTTCGGAATCTCGTCGAGCGTGTAGCCGACCGCGAGCCGCGCCGCGACCTTCGCGATCGGGTATCCCGTCGCCTTCGAAGCGAGCGCGGACGAGCGCGAGACGCGCGGGTTCATCTCGATCACGCGCACCTCGCCGGTCTCGCGGCTGCGGGCGAACTGGATGTTCGAGCCGCCGGTGTCGACGCCGACCGCTCGGATCACCGCCGCGGCAGCGTCGCGCAGCTCCTGGTACGCCTCGTCCGGCAGCGTCATCTGCGGCGCGACGGTGACGGAGTCGCCCGTGTGGACGCCCATCGGATCGAGATTCTCGATCGAGCAGACGATGACGACGTTGTCGATCCGGTCGCGCACCACCTCGAGCTCGAACTCGTCCCAGCCGCGTACCGACTCCTCCACCAGCACCTGGTCGATCGGGGACTCCGCGAGGCCGCGCTCGACCTGGCGTCGGAGCTCCTCCTTCGTGTACGCGAACCCGCCGCCGTGGCCGCCGAGCGTGAATGCGGGCCGCACGACGGCCGGCACCATCAGCCCCTCGAGCTGGTCGAGCGAGGTGACGATCGCCGAGGCCGGCACCTTGAGCCCGCACGACTCGACCGCCTCCTTGAACTTCAGCCTGTCTTCGGCGCGCTCGATCGCCTCGAGACGCGCGCCGATCAGCTCAATCCCGAGCTCGTCGAGGATCCCTTCCCTGGCGAGCTCGCGCGCGAGGTTGAGCGCCGTCTGGCCACCCATCGTGGGCAGGAGCGCATCAGGGCGTTCGATCCGCAACACCTCGGCGACGGACTCGGCGTCGAGCGGCTCGAGGTACGTGCGGTCGGCGAAGCCGGGGTCGGTCATGATCGTCGCCGGGTTCGAGTTGACGACGATCGTGCGGAACCCGTCCTCCCGCAACACCTTGAGCGCCTGACAGCCCGCGTAGTCGAACTCGGCCGCTTGACCGATCACGATCGGCCCGGAGCCGACGATGCAGATCGACTCGATGTCGTTACGCCGCGGCATGCGTCACGAAGCCACCTCCCTCACCCACTGCTCGAGCAGCGGCCACGCATCGTGCGGGCCCGGGCCCGCTTCGGGGTGGAACTGCAGCGAGCGAGCGCGGAGTTCCGGCAGGTCGAGTCCCTCGACTGTCCCATCGTAGAGCGAGACGTGCGACACCTCGGCCGCCTCGCTCGCCCGCACGGCGAAGCCGTGGTTCTGGCTCGTCACGAGCACCCGGCCCGTCAGCCGTTCGTGCACGGGGTGGTTCGCGCCGCGGTGGCCGAACGGAAGCTTGTACGTGTCGTGGCCGGTCGCGCGCGCGATCAGCTGGTGGCCGAGGCAGATACCCAGCACATGCGTGCGCCCGAGCAGCTGCTGCACCGTCTCGGTCTCCGCGGCGAGCGGCTCGGGGTCGCCGGGGCCCGGCGAGAGGAGCACGCCGTCGTAACCCGCGAGCTCGTCCGCGTCCGTGTCGTGCGGATGGACGGTGACCGCCGCGCCGGCCTTCGCGAGCCGGCGCAAGACCGAGTTCTTCACCCCGTAGTCGACGACGCCGATCCGCGCGCGGCCGTCTCGGGCGTAGATGTACGGCTCGTCCGTCGAGACGTCCTCGACGAGCGCGCGGCCGAGCATCGGCGGCTGCTGCGCGGCGAGCTCGATCGCCTCCTCAACCCCAAGACCGGACGCGACGGCGACGGCCGGCGCCGAGCCGGCGTCGCGGAGACGGAGGACGAGGCTCCGCGTGTCGATTCCCGTCAGCGCGACGATGCCGTGCTCGCGGAGCCAGTCCGTCCACCCTTGGGCTGGAAGCGTCGGCGGCGTAGCCGCCGACGTCCGGCCGGAGACACCGGCGCCGGCGGCGCCGGTGTTCCCGCGCGCCTCGCGCATGAGCACGGCGCGCGCGTGCGTCCGCGCCGATTCGCTCCTGTCCTCGGCCACGCCGTAGTTGCCGATCATCGGTGCGGTGAAGCAGATGAGCTGGTCCTCGAAGCTCGGGTCCGTGACCGCCTCCTGGTAGCCCGCCATGCCGGTTGTGAAGACGGCCTCGCCGAGCGCGTGGCCGTCGGCGCCGACCGACTCGCCGTGCCACACCGTTCCGTCCGCCAGAGCGAGGTAGCTCATTCGAACGCCACCCCTCCGCCGGCGAGCGTCATCTGCACGACGCCTCTCAGCCTGGAGCCGAGGAGCCAGGAGTTGTCCGAGCGCGAGCGGAAGGGCTGCTCGCCGACCGTCCACTCGCGCTCGAGATCGAGCAGAGCGAGGTTGGCACGCGCGCCTGTCGCCACTCGTGGTCGGTCGAGCCCGAAGATCCGCGCCGGCCCGGCCGACATGCGCTCGAGCAATGTCGCGAGCGGCAGCAGGCCCGGCTCGACCAGGTGCGTGTAGAGCACGGCGAAAGCTGTCTCGAGGCCCGTCACCCCGAACGGAGCTGCCTCGAACGGCACCTCCTTCTCGTGCGTGGCGTGCGGCGCGTGGTCGGTCGCGATGGCCTCGAGCGTCCCGTCCTGCACTGCCTCGAGGAGCGCGACGCGATCCTGCTCGGCCCGCAGCGGCGGGTTCATCTTCACGTTCGGGTCGAGCGAGCGCACCGCGTCGTCCGTGAGGACGAGGTGGTGCGGTGTCGCCTCGCCGCTCGCCGCAACACCGGCCTCGCGTGCGCGGCGCAGCGCGTCGACCGACTCTGCCGCCGAGAGATGCAGGACGTGGACACGCCCGCTCTCGTAGCCGGCGAGCGCGAGGTCGCGCTCGACCGCGACGGACTCGGCGACAGACGGGTAGCCGGTGAAGCCGAGCTCGGCCGCGACGCGTCCCTCGTGGACGTGGCCGCCGCGCGAGAGCGTCGGCTCCTCGCAGTGGAGCGCGAGCGGCCGGTCGGTGATCGAGGCGTACTGGAGCGCGCGCCGCATCAGGCCCGCGGAGGCGACCGGCATCCCGTCGTCGGAGAAGGCGACCGCGCCCGTCTCGGCGAGCTCGCCCATCTCGGTCAGCTCTTCCCCACGCTGGCCGCGGGTGATCGCTGCGAGGAAGCCGACCGGCACCTCGGCCTCGCCGCGCGCCGCTTCGACCAGAGCGCCGAGAGTCGCCGCGGAGTCCACGACAGGGTCGGTGTTCGGCATGGCGAGGATCGCGCAGTAGCCGCCCGCTGCCGCTGCGGCCGTGCCGCTTGCAACCGTCTCTTCGTCCTCGCGACCGGGAGTGCGCAGGTGGACGTGCGGGTCGACGAAGGCCGGGGCGAGCACGAGCCCGTCCGCCTCGACGACGCGATGCTTGTTCGCATCCACCTTCTCGGCGACTTCGACGATCGTCCCGCCGTCGATCCGTACCTCGAGCCGTGCGTCGATTCCCTCGGTGGGATCGATCACGCGGGCGCCGCGGATGACGAGATTCGCCCCCGGCAGATCCTTCTGCCAGAGCATCAGGCCACCTCCGCGGCTGCAAGCGCCTGCACGCCGACGGGACCACCGGTCAGCACGTCGTACAGGACCGCCATCCTCACGACGAGCCCCGACCGCGCTTGCCTCGTGATCAGCGAGTCGGGCGAATCGGCGACGCGCGGGTCGATCTCGACGCCGCGGTTCATCGGCCCGGGGTGCATGACCTTCTGCCCCGGTCGCAGCCGCTCGGACGTGATCCCCCACCGCGCCGTGTACTCGCGGAGGCTCGGGACGAAGTTCGCGCCGGCCTCCATGCGCTCGTTCTGCATGCGGAGGACGTAGACGACGTCGGCGTCGCGGATCGCCTCGATGTCCGTCGAAGTCTTCGCGGGCAGCTCACGCGGCAACAGCGCCGGCGGGCCGACGAGCGTCGCCCGGACGCCCACCAGCGCGAACGCCTGCAGCAGCGAGCGGGCGACGCGCGAGTGGAGGACGTCGCCGACGATCGCGACGTGGAGGCCGTCGAGCCGATCGAATTCCTCCCGCAGCGTGTAGAGGTCGAGGAGCGCCTGCGTCGGATGCTGGTGCTTCCCGTCGCCGGCGTTGACGACATGCGCGTCGGTGACCCGCGCGACGAGTTGCGGCGCGCCGATCTGCGGATGCCGGATCACGATCACGTCCGGGTCGTAGGCGCCGAGGGTCAGCGCCGTGTCCTTGAGCGACTCGCCCTTGTCCACCGACGAACCGACCGACTTCACGGTGAGCGTGTCCGCCGAGAGCCGCTTCGCTGCGAGCTCGAACGAGGAAGAGGTGCGCGTCGAGGACTCGTAGAAGAGGTTGACGATCAGGTGCCCTTTGAGGGTCGGCAGCTTCTTCACGTGGCGCTCGAGCGAGGTCTCGAACGTGCGCGCCGTGCCGAGCAGGCGCTCGACGTCGTCGCGCGTCAGGTCGCCGATCGAGAGGAGGTGCCGCTTCGGCGGCCGGCCGGGCGGCTCGGCCGCCCGGGTTCCCAGCCGGGCGTCAGCGGCTTCGCCGCTGACGCTTCCAGCCCAGTCCGGCGGCCGGAGGTCGTCTGTGACCAGGCGGATCATCGTGCCCCCTCCTCTGGGCTCCCGACGAGCAGGACGGCGTCGAGTTCGTCCACCTCGACGAGCTGTACCTGGATCCGCTCGCCGCGAGCCGTCGGCAGGTTCTTCCCGACATAGTCGGGGCGGATCGGTAGCTCGCGGTGACCGCGGTCGACGAGCACGGCGAGCTGGACGCGCGCGGGCCGGCCGTAGTCGAACAGCGCCTCGATCGCCGCGCGGATCGTGCGGCCGGTGTAGAGGACGTCGTCCACCAGGACGACCGTCCGTCCGTCGAGCGGAAAGTCGAGCTGCGTCGCGCGGACGAGCGGCTGCGCCGCGAGCGGCGCCTCGCGGCCGCGGACGGTGACGTCGTCGCGGTAGAAGGTGATGTCGACGGCGCCGAGCGCGGGCCCGACTCCGGCGCGCTCCTCGATCAGCCGCGCAAGCCGCCGCGCGAGCGGGACGCCGCGGGTCTGGATCCCGACGAGCGCGACCTCGTCGAGCTCCGGGTTGCCCTCGATGATCTCGTGGGCGATTCTCGAAAGCGTCCTTCCGAGCCCGTCGGCGTCGAGAAGAGTCTTGCCCCCAAGATTTTCTGGTCGGGTCCCGTCGGCTCCGCCGGCGGAACTTCCAGCCCCCGTGGGCGCGTGCGCGTTCATCCGACTCCTTTCCGGCCTCGCTGGACCGGGTTAAAGGGGTTCGTGCTGCAGGCAGCCTAGCTGGAACGGCGGACGGCCGGCGCGAGCAACTCGAGTGCGGTCCGCTGCGCCGGAAACCGCTCCCGACCGGGACGAACGTCCTGGCGTCGAGCATCTCCGCCGGCAGCCGGCGCGCGACCGTGCTCGACGAAGAACGCGTACGTCCGCGTCGCGGCAGGAGGTCGGTCTCGTCCACTCCCGCGACGCGATACCGTCTCTCCAGTGAACGAGGATCTGCTCGACCGCTACGCCGAGCTGATCGTCGGCTTCGGGGCCAACGTGCAGCCGGACCAGGTGGTGGCCGTCGAGGCGCCGTCCGAGGCCGCGCCGCTCGTCCGCCGGATCGCCCGCCTCGCGTACGAGCGTGGTGCGCGCTACGTGGACGTCGTGCACTTCGACCCCCAGGTGAAGCGGATCCGGATCGAGACCGCCGCGGAGGACTCGCTTTCTTGGGTGCCGCCCTGGCTCGGGCGCCGCATACTCGACCTCGGCGAGCTCGAGGCGGCCAGGATCGTCCTCTCGCCGATCGTTCCGCCCGGAATCCTGGCCGGGGTCGACCCCGCGCGGGCGGGCCGCGACCAGCTCCCCAGCCTGCCCGAAGTTCTCCAGACGGTCGAGGACCGCTCCATCGCCTGGACCATCTCGCCGTTCCCGACGGAGGCGTGGGCCAAGGTGGTCTTCCCCGACCTCGCGCCGGCGGCAGCGGTCGACGCACTCTGGCGAGACCTCGAGCACGTCTGCCGGCTCGACGAGCCCGACCCGGTCGACGCGTGGCAGCGGCGAATGAGAGAGATCTGGGAGGCGGGATCCCGCCTCGACGACCTCAACCTCGATGCCCTTCGATTCGTTGGACCCGGCACCGACCTGATCGTGGGCCTCCTTCCCAGCTCACGCTTCGCCAAGGAGGACGGCGGTGCGACGACAAGGGCCGGCATCCACCATGTGCCCAACCTCCCGACAGAGGAGCTCTTCACGACCCCGGATCCCGAGCGAACGGAGGGTGTCGTCGCCTCGACCAAGCCGCTCGACGTCAGCGGGTCGCTCGTGACCGGGCTGCGGGTCCGCTTCGAAGGTGGCCGCGCCGTCGAGATCGAGGCCGACGCGAACGCGCAGGCTCTGCGCGAGCGCTGCGCTACCGACGAGGGAGCCGCGCGGCTCGGCGAGGTTGCGCTCGTCGACGGGAAGAGCCGCATCGGCCGGCTCGGCCGAACCTTCTTCAACACCCTGCTCGACGAGAACTCTGCGAGCCACCTCGCGCTCGGCGACGCCTACTCGCATCCCATCGCGGATCCGGTGGACCTGCCGCGGATCAACGAGAGCATGATCCACGTGGACTTCATGATCGGCTCGGATGAGGTCGCCGTCAGCGGCATGACCCGCGCGGGCGACGAGCTCCCCTTGCTCGTTGGCGGGGCGTGGCAGATCTGACCGCAGCGTAGAGGCCCGGCCACTGCCTCACGTCGAGATCGCGGGCAACGGCATGCGGATCGAAGCCGAGCTCGAGAGCCGCCCGGTGAACGAGCCCGCGAGGGAGGACACGGTCGAGCGGCCCCCGAGCGGCGAACGCGCGCTGCAACAGCGCTCCGTATGCGGCCGCATCCTCTGGCGGGACGAGCGGTTCCGGCCGCCGGGTCGCGCGCAGCACCGCGGCGTCGACGCTCGGCGGAGGCGCGAAGCACGCCCGCGGCACCCGGCGGACGACGCTCAGTTCGTACCACGCCCCCCACGTACAGCCGAGCAGGGTCGAAGGCCAGACGGCGGTCCGCTTCGCGGCCAGCCTCCACTCCACGATTGCGTCGAGCTGCGTCAGCGGCACGCGCGGGTCGCCGAGCAGACGGCGGAGGATCGCAGTGCCGACGGCGAAAGGCAGGTTCGCGACGACCGCGAACGGCTCCACGGGAAGCGGCAGCAGCTTCGCGTCGCCCGCCACCACCTCGACGCGGGGATCGGCGGCGAAACGCGTCTCGAGCTGTCGCAGCGCGACCGGATCGAGCTCGACGGCGCGCACGCGGACGCACGCGTCGGCGAGAGCGCGCGTCAGCGCGCCGCCGCCGGCGCCGAGATCGAGCGTGAGCGTACCGGGCCGGATCCCCGCATCCCGGACGAGCTCGTCGGCGAAGGCGCGACTACGAAGTGCGTGGCGACCGCGCGGCCGCGCCTGCGGTGAGGCGCGCCCTGCCACGGAAGAAAGCCATCGTCGTCATCGGCATCAGTTTAGGGCTCGGAGATGAGGTCGTCGGGCTCCGTGAGCGCCTCGATCGCGTCCTGCGCCGCCTCGAGCTCACCCTCGGGGACGAGGACGCTGACCGCGTCCTCCTCCGGGGACTGCTCGAGCGACGAGTCGATACCGACGTTGCGCAGGATCTCCTGCAGCTCCTCTGCCTCGGCGACATCGCCCGCGACCACGACCTGGACCTTCCCGCTCATGACCTCTCGATCATAGGGACTTCCGCCGCCTCGCTCCTTGGTGGGCGCGCACCGCTCTTGACGAGCCGCGGCGCGCCGCGCTCGGGGAACGGCACCTCGATGAGGTCGAAGTCGCGCGGGACGACCGTGTCGGGGAAGACGGCGCGGGCCTCGTCGGCGAGCTCCGGCCCGAAGTAGCGCGGCGAGACGTGGGTGAGCGCGAGCAGGCGCACCTGAGCGAGTCTCGCGACCTCCGCCGCCTGCGCGGCTGTCGAGTGCATCGTCTCACGTGCGCGCTCCCCCTCGTCAGCGAGGAAGCTCGCCTCGTGAACGAGAAGGTCGGCGCCGTGCGCAGCCTGCACGACCAGCGGTGACGGCGCTGTATCGCCCGTCAGGACGAGCTTCCGCCCCGGCCGCGGCTTCCCGAGCACATCGGCTGGGCTCACGGTGCGACCGGAGTCGACCGTCACCTCCTCCCCTGCCTGCAGCCGTCCACGCGCCGGTCCGTCCGGAACGCCGAGCGCGTCGGCAGCTGCAACGTCGAAGCGACCGGGCCGGTCCGGCTCGGCGATCGTGTAGCCGAGCGCCTCGGTGGCGTGCTCGACTGCAAACGCCTCGATGATGTAGTCGTCCCGCTCGAGCGTCTCCCCCGCCTCCAGTTCGACGAGCGTCAGCGGATACGGGAGCCGCCCGAGGAACGGGTGCAGCCGCTTGAACAGCTCGCGCAGGCCGCGAGGCCCGTAGACCGTGAGCGGCGTCTCGTCGCGGCCGCGCAGGGCGAACGTCTTCAGCATTCCCGGCAGGCCGAGAAAGTGGTCGGCGTGGAAGTGCGTGAGGAAGATCTCCTGCAGGTCGGGCAGGCCGATCGCCGACCGCTGGAGCTGCCGCTGTGTCCCCTCGCCGCAGTCGATGAGGAGTCGCTCGCTGCCGCGCCGGACGAGCAGCGCCGCGGGCGCGCGTTGCGCCGTCGGCATCGACGCGGCAGTACCGAGGAAGACGACGTCGAGATCCATCCGGCGATTGTAGGATCGGGCGGTGGCCGACCCCACCGTGCTCGAGGTCTATCGCCGCGAGGTCACCCCCGAGCTGTACCAGGAGGTCCGAGAGCTGTACAAGAAGCACTCGATCGCCGAGGACGCGCGCGATCTCGAGGGCCTGATCTCCACGCTCACGCGGGACTGCGTCTACGAGCTCGTCCAGACCGACCACCGCTGGGAGGGGCACGACGGCGCCCGGCGTTTCTACACCGAGCTGCTGACCGCCTTCCCCGACATTCGCTTTGACCTGGCGGACATCGTGATCGGCCCGCAGGGCGTGTGCGAGGAGGCGAACGTCTCGGCGACCCAGCAGGCGCCGTGGCTCGATGTGCCGCCCGTGGAAGGCCGGCTCGCGTGGAAGGTCGTGATCTGGTTCCCGTGGGACTCCGGGCAGCGGCTCTTCCGCGGCGAGAAGATCTACACCACCGGCATCGATCTTCCGGTCGCAGCGGCTTAGGGCACGACGAGCTTCTCGCCCGGGACGATCGTCGCCGAGGCGAGGTGATTCCGCTGCTGCAGCTCCCAGACACCCTGCCGCGGGTCTCCCGAGTACGAGCGCTCCGCGACCGTCCACAACGTGTCGCCCGGACGCACGACGTAGGTGCGCTTCGGCCCAGCACCGCTCGAGCCGTGGGCCGCGAGCCCGACGGCGAGCGCCAGAGCGGAAACCAGGATGAGGAGCTTGCCGAACATCTGTTCGTATGGTAAGCGAACAGATGTTCGGTTGTCAAGGGGCTGCTGCGAGCACGGCGTCGACGAGCTTTGCGGCCCCGAATCGGACGGGATCGTCGGACGGCAGCCCGGTCTCGGCCTCCGCTGCCTCGATTGCCGCGCGAGCCTCGTCCTCCCCGAGCGCACGCGTGTTGAGTGCGACCGCGGCGACCCGCGCCTGGCGCGCAGGGAGTGCAAGCCGCTCATGCAGCTGGACGAGCTCGCGCAGCGGCGGAATCGGGTGCGGCCCTCCGCCGGCGCCTTCGATCTCCGTCCGGCCGGCCTCGTGGCAGAGGACGAGCAGGTGCGGTGCGCTCCCGTGGTAGAGGCCGAGCGCGACGCCGGAGTAGACCGGGTGCAGGAGCGAGCCCTGGCCCTCGATCCAGAGGAGCTCCCCGCCGCGGTCGCGGCCCTCGACGACGAGACGCTCGGCGGCGCCGGCGATGAAGTCGGCAACAACCGCGTCGACCGCGACTCCCCAGCCGGCGATCACCATGCCCGTCTGTCCCGTCGGGACGAAGACCGAGCGGAGACCGCGTCGCCGCGCCTCGAGATCGAGCTCGATCGAGACGGTCATCTTCCCGATCGAGCAGTCGGACCCGACGGTGAGGACGATCGTCGCGTCGACCGACAGGTTCTCGCCGGTGGCGGTCGAGAGCCCGGCCGGCGGTCGGCGCAGGTCGCGCAACTCGACGCCCCGCCGATCCGCAAGTTCGCGAAGCATCTGGTCCTCGCCGAGGAAGACGTGAAGACCGTTCTCGACGTCGAGGCCATGCTCGACGCAGGCGCGGAGGATCGCGATCCACGCCGGCGGGAAGCGCCCGCCCTGCGTCGCGACCCCGACGAGCGCGGTCGTCGGGCGGAACTCGAGCGCGCTCTCGACGCTGCCGACCACCGGCACGCCGTCCTCTGTTTCCCCGGCACGCGTCGAGTCGAGGATCGCAACGACGTCCTCCCGCCGGTAGCGCAGCACGCCGCGCATCGTCTTCCCGTAGTGCGGGTCGCCCGAGAAGCCCTCAGCGAGCAGCAGATACCGCGTGGACACCGAGCCCCGGTTCCTCAGGTGGAAGCTGCACGCCTTCGACGAACGGGACGCCCGGCCACGGATCGTGCGCGAGCAGGAGATTGCCGTCGAGGTCGACGTGGTCGAAGAGCGACGCGACCTGCGCGCCCGCGGAGATGCCGAGCCCCGACTCGACCATGCAGCCGAGCATGCAGCCGAGCCCGAGCGCGCGGGCAGCGTGCACCATCCGCACCGCCTCGCGCGTCCCGCCCGACTTCGCGAGCTTGACGTTGATCCCGTGCGCGAGCTCGGCGCACGCCGGGACGTCGCGGAGCGTGTGGCAATCCTCGTCGACGTAGATGGGAAGCGGCGACCGCTCCTTCAACTCGCGGCCGCCGGGGTCGCCGGCGGGCAGCGGCTGCTCGCAGTACTCCACGCCGAGCTCGGCCAGAGGCGGGAGCGACTCGAGGGCTTCCTCGAAACTCCACGCCTCGTTGACGTCGACCTGGAGCGGCAGGTCGCCGGCGACGGCGCGCACGGCGCGAACGCGCTCGACGTCGAGGCCGTCCCGGCCGCCGAGCTTGAGCTTGAGACGCCGGAAGCGGTCCAGCGCTCTCTCGGCACGGCGGGCCATGTCGTCGGGATCGCCGAGCCAAACGGTCCAGCTCGTCGGCGGTCCGACGCGCTGCAGCCCGAGCAGCCGCCAGACGGGCTGGCCCAGCAGCTTGCCCTGTAAGTCATGGAGCGCGGCGTCGAGGGCCGCGCGCGCCGCGAACTCGCGGGCGGGGAGCCGCTCCAGCACCTCCTCGAGCGCGAACGGGTCGTCGCCCACCAGCTCGGCGTGCTCCTCGACGTAGGCGTGCGCCGACTCGGCCGACTCCTCATAGCGGTCGACCGGCTGCGCCTCGCCGAAGCCGGAGACGCCGGAGTGCCGCAGCTCGACGACCATCACGTCCTCGCTGTCGCGAGCGCTGCGCGAGATGACGAACGTCTCTGCCAGGTCGAGCGTGACGATCCGCGCGGAGACCTCCACGGCCGGAACGTACCAACGGCCGACCGCCGGTAGACTGGCCCTCTCCCCGGCGCCAGTAGCTCAGGGGATAGAGCGCGCGCCTCCGGAGCGCGAGGTCGCAGGTTCGATTCCTGCCTGGCGCATTCCAGGCCGCATGGTTGAGCGGCACCCGCATGGTTAGGCGGTCGCGATTGCCTGGGATGCCCTGACGCGCGGGCCGCCTCTGCACGCGGGGATCATCTCGCGCTCGAGCCGGGCCACCGGGCTAGGTTCAGCCCGTGCGCCCGTTCGCCGCCTACCTCCGCTCGCTCGACCCGCGCCTGCCGCGCCCGGTCTACGTCCTCGAACTCGGGGCGCTCGTGAACGCGTTCGGGAACGGGGTCGTGCTCCCGTTCCTGCTCATCTACCTCCACAACGTGCGCGGGATCTCGTTCGGCCTCGCGGGCACTGCAGCCGCCGTCCAGTCGGCTGCGGCGCTCGGGAGCGGCTTCCTGGGTGGGACGCTCTCCGACCGGATCGGCCCAAAGCGCGTACTACTCGCCTCGCTCGCGGTGATGACGGTCGCCTTCGCGCTGATGCCGTCGATCCGGACCGCATGGCAGGCCTTCGCGATCTACACGGTCTGGGGCATCGGCAGCGGGGCCTTCTGGCCTTCGCAGTCGGCGCTCCTGGCCGCGCTGGCTCCCGCGGCACGGCGAGCGCCGGCCTACGCGCTGCAACGGCTCGCAATGAACGTCGGCGTGGCGCTCGGCGGCGTCACCGCGGGACTGATCGCTTCCGTCGGCGATCCGGGCACCTTCACCGTCCTGTTCGCGATCAACTGCGTCACCTTCGTCGGCTACATGCTCGTCCTCGTCCTCGTCGGCGCCCCCGCGCTGCACGAGGGGCGGCTCGGCGGCAGCTGGCGCGCAGTGCTGCGCGACCGGGTCTTCACGCTCTACACGCTGCTCAACGCCGCCTTCATGACAGCCGCGATCTCGGTCGTGGTCGAGCTGCTGCCGGCGTTCGGGAAGAACGTCACCGGGATCAGCGAGAAGGAAGTTGGCATCGTGTTCGCGCTCGACGCTGTAGGAGTCGCCATCTTCCAGCTCCCGGTGGTGAAGCTCTCGGAAGGGCGGAGCCGGATGCGCGGCCTCGCACTGATGGGGACACTCTGGGCCGGAACGCTCCTCGCAGTCTGGGCCGCAGGCTCGTGGACGCGCGCCACGGCCGCATTCGGGATCCTCGCCCTCGCGGTGCTCGTGTTTGCGGTCGGGGAGTGCCTGCATGGAGCCATCCACGCTCCGCTCAGCGTCGATCTCGCGCCGCCGGAGCTCGTCGGCCGCTACGTCGCCGCCGCGAGCATCTCCTGGCAGATCGGCTGGATCATCGGCCCGGCGGCAGGCGGCTTCCTGCTGCAGCACCGGCCGCTCCTGCTCTGGCCAATCGCTGCGGGCGTCAACCTCGCCTGCGCGGCCGGCGCAATCGCGCTCGAGCCCCGGCTGCCCGAGCGGGTTCGCCTGACGCCGCGCGGAGAGCCCGCTCCAGTAGTGCCTGTTGCAGCCAGCGGGTAGCATTCTCCGGCCATGGCAGCGACCGTCGACCCCCTCAGTACCTATGCCCAGCCTGCCGCGCATCCGTTCGCGCCGCGCTGCGCCGGGTATCCCGGTCGTCGAGCCGCGGCCCGGGCCTGCTGAGCTCCGCGCCGGCGGCGTCACCTGGGTCCATCTCCTCGCGCCAACCGCAGGGGAGGCGCAGCTTCTGGCCAACCGCTTCGGGTGGCATCCGCTCGACATCGAGGACGTCCTCTCGCGGCGGCAGCGCCCCAAGGTCGACGTCTACGACGATGACGACGACGGCTATCTCTTCACCGTCCTCCACTTCCCGGTCTACGACGCGGCCGTCGGCCGCCTCAACGCGGGCGAGCTCGATGCCTTCATCGGCCCGGATTACCTCGTAACGCTGCCGGCCGTCGAACTGCGGCCGGTCAGCCTCCTCTTCCGCCGGGCGGAGGAGAGCGAGGACTTCCGTGACCAGCTCCTCTCGCGCGGCTCGGGACGTCTCTTCTACGAGGTTCTCGACGACCTCTACGACTACTGCTTCCCGATTCTCGACAAGATCGGCTTCAAGCTCGAACAGATCGATGAGGAGATCGGCTCGGGCGAGGGCGCGAAAGAGCTGGTGCGCGACATCCACCGCGTCAAGCAGGAGATCATCTCCTACCGCAAGATCATCAAGCCGCAGCGCCCGACGCTGAGGCAGCTGGACCGGTCGATCGAGCGGTTCCTCTCAGAAGAGCTCGAGGACTACTTCGACGACCTTGTCGACGCCTCGGAGCGCATCTGGGACTTGCTCGACAACTACAAGGAAGTCGTCGAGGCACTCGAGGGCACGAACGAGTCGCTGATCTCGCACCAGCAGAACGACATCCTCTACGTCCTCACGATCTTCCTCGTCGTCCTGACGCCGCTCACGTTCATCACCGGCTTCTTCGGGATGAACGTCCATTTCCCCGGCTTCAACGGGTGGGACGCGTTCTTCGCCTCGGTCGGGCTGATGGCCGTGACGGTCGTCGGCATGCTCGCCTTCTTCCGCTGGAAGCGGTGGTTGTGATGCAGGAGGGAGAGCGTCGATGGCCGCCGCGGCGCCAACTGTTCTCCACCTCTCGCTCGTCGTCGGCGGCGAGCTGCGCGACGCAGCGGGCGAGCGGCTCGGCCGCGTCGACGACCTGATCGTCCGCCTGGACGAGGACTATCCACCCGTCACCGGAGTCGTCGCGACCGTCGCGGGGCGGCAGGTCTTCGTCTCCGCCGAGCAGATCGTGGAGCTCGGGCCTGGCTTCGTGACGCTGATCGGCGAGCAGCTAGACCTGCAGCACTTCCGTCGTCGGCCGCAGGAGGTGCTTCTGAAGAAGGACGTCCTCGACCGGCAGCTGATCAACGTCGATGGTGCCCGCCTCGTCCGCGCGAACGAGATCGAGCTCGCTCGGCTCGAGGGCTGGTACCGCGTGGTCGGAGTCGACGTCAGCCTGCGCAGCCTCGTCAGGCGCGTGATGCCGCGTGCGCTCGCCGGGCGTGTCGAGCCCCGCGGCTTCCTCGACTGGGCCTCGGTCGAGCCCTTCACGGGCCACGTCCCCACGGTGCGGCTCCGGGTGCCGCACCCGAAGCTTGCGAAGCTCCACCCCGCGCAGGTCGCCGACCTCGTCGAGGCGGCGTCACACCACGAGGGCGAGGAGATCATGGCCGCGGTCGCCGCCGACCCCGAGCTCGAGGCCGACGTCTTCGAGGAGCTCGAGGACAGCCACCAGCTCGAGTTCGTCGAGGACCGGAGCGACGGGGAGATCGCCGAGCTGCTCGGCCGCATGGAGACCGACGATGCCGCCGACCTCGTGCTGCAGCTTCCCGAGGAGCGGCGCGAGGATGTGATCGGGCTCCTCTCCCCGTTCCAGGCGCGCCGCCTGCGCACCCTGCTCGGCTACGACCCGGCCACCGCGGGTGGGCTGATGAGCCCCGAGTTCGTCTGCGTCTACGCCGACGCGACACGTGAGGAAGCGCTCGAGCGGGTCCAGCGATCGACCCTCCCGCCTGAGTCGCTCGCCTGGGTCTACGGCATGAACACGCATCGGCGCCTGCGCGGCGGGATCGCGCTCGCCGACCTCGTCCGGGTCGCCGCGGAAGACCGGCTCTGGAACGTGCTGCGGCCCGTGCAGACGGTGCGAGCGGACGCCGACCTCGAGGAGGTCGCGCGGCTGATGACCGACTTCGACCTGACCGTCGTCCCGGTCGTCGACGAGGAGGAACGCCTTCTCGGCATCGTCACCGTCGACGACGTGCTCGAGCTCGTCCTACCCGAGCCCTGGCGCCGCCGCTTCGGGCTCCTCGGGACCGACTGACATGGAGCTTCGGTTCCGCCTGCCGCGCCTGCCCCGCGGCCGCCCCCGGCTGCGGCCACGGAGCCGGCTCACGATCAAGCTGGTCGCGCTCCTCGCCTTCGTCGGGCCAGGGCTCGTCGCCGCGAACGCGGGCAACGATGCGGGCGGCATCGCGACGTACGCCTCGGTGGGCGCACGCTACGGCTACGACCTCCTCTGGATGATGGTGCTGATCACGATCAGCCTCATCGTCGTGCAGGAGATGGCGGCACGGATGGGGGCCGTCACGGGCAAGGGCCTCGCCGAGCTGATCCGCGAGCAGTACGGACCGCGCTGGTCGCTCTTCTCGACCTCCGCCGTCCTGCTCGCCAACCTCGGGATCTGCATCTCGGAGTTCGTCGGAGTCGGCGCGGCGCTCGGGCTCGCGGGGGTGCCGCCGCAGGTATCGGTGCCGATTGCGGCGGTCGTCGTCTGGCTCCTCCTCGTGCGCGGCTCGTACAAGCTCGCCGAGCGGGTCTTCGTCGCCATGACGCTCGTGTTCTTCGCCTATCCGATCGCCGCGATCCTCGCGCACCCACACTGGAGCTCGGTCGGCCGCGCGGTCGTCGAGCCGAAGATCCACCTCACGAGCGCGTACGTCATCCTCTTCGTCGCGACCGTCGGAACGACGATCACGCCGTTCATGCAGCTCTATCTCCAGTCGGCCGTCGTCGAGCGCGGGATGGGGCCGGAAGACATTCCGGCCGAGCGCGCCGAGGTGACGATGGCGTCGATCTTCGCCAATCTCGTCGCCGTCTTCATAATCATCGCCACGGGGGCGACGCTCTACGTCCACGGGATCCGCACCGTTTCGAGCGCCGCCCAAGCCGCGAAGGCGCTCGAGCCGTTCGCGGGCCGCTTCGCCGAGGCGCTCTTCGCGGTGGGGCTGCTCGGGGCGAGCCTCCTCGCCGCGGCGATCCTCCCCGTTACCGCCGCCTACGTGATCGCCGAGACATTCGGCCTCGAGAAGGGGATCGCGCGGCGGCCGCGCGAGGCGCCTGTGTTCGTGACGACGCTGACCGCGCTCCTGCTCGTCGGCGCGGCGGTGGCGATGGTGCCGGGTCTGCCGGTGATCAAGCTGCTCGTGTTCGTCCAGGTCGTGAACGGCGCGCTGCTGCCGGTGACCCTGTTCTTCGTCTGGCGGCTCGCGCGCAGCGAGGAGCTGATGGGCGAGTACCGAAACGGACGCCTCTTCGACGCCGTCGCCGGGCTGACCGTGCTCGCGACAAGCGGGCTCTCGCTCGTTCTCGTCGGGTTGACACTGGCCGGGAAGGCCTAGTGCCTACGCCGGCTCGTCGCCCGCGTCCGACGTGCCTGCGTCGGACGTGTCGGGCTCGGCGGCCGGCTCCGCGGGCATCGAGGGAGGCTCGGGCGCCGTCGCCGGCTCGGGCGCCGCGCTCGTCGACGATTCGGAGCCGCCGCCGAACAGGCGCTTCAACCAGTTACTCATGTAGGCGATGTTACAACGTGAGTCGGACGCGCTAGAGGCTTGATGTGAAATAGACGCCCGCAGGGGCCGTTCCAGGCCAAGCGAGGGTGGCGCGGCGACCGCAGCGCAGGCCGGTGGCCTGGGCAAGGTCGACGGGGCGGCCTCGCGCCGCGCCTGGGATGGCATCCGGCGCCGCGGGCTATTTCACATCAAGCCTCTAGTAGCCTCCGCCGCGTGAAGCAGCTCTGGGCGCCGTGGCGGCTCGAGTACGTCCAGCACGCGGACGAGGGAGAGGAGTGCGTCTTCTGCCGCGCCGCCGGGCTGCCGGAGGACGAGCCGGAGCTCGTCGTACACCGGGGCGAGCTCGCCTTCGTTCTCCTCAACAAGTTCCCGTACTCCTCCGGCCACCTCATGGTCGCGCCGTACCGGCACGGCTCGGCGTTCGACGACCTCGAGGATGCGGAGGCGCTCGAGGTGCAGCGGCTCTCGGTCGGGGCGATCGAGGCGCTGCGCGCTGTGTTCGCGCCGGAGGGGTTCAACGTCGGCTGGAACCTCGGGCGCGTCGCCGGGGCGGGCATCGTCGACCACGGCCATGTCCACGTCGTGCCGCGCTGGAACGGCGACACGAACTTCATGCCGGTGCTGGCCGACATCAAGGTCATCCCCGAGCACCTCCTCGAGACCCGTCGCAAGCTCGCGGAGGCGTGGCCGGAGCGTCGCAGCGGCGGCTGATCGTCTGATCGTCCCGGCGATCCCGGCCGAATGGTTGGGGTTGGAAGCCGCGCTCGCGGGTATGACGAGAACATGCTGGTCGAAGTGGTAGCCGTGCTAGTGCTGGTGCTGATGGCGGCAGATGTCCTCCGGATGCTGTTCGCCGATCCGGAGCCGCAGCGCGACTCGGTCCGCCGGCGCGACTCCTAGCCCTAGACCCGCCTGCGCGCGCGACCGGCGAGCACGCCGCGAACGCAATCCACCGGCGGGTGATGCCTAGCGTTTCGGCCCGTGTCCGGGCGGGCCCGTGTGTTGGTGGTTCTTGTCGCCATAGCCGTTGCCCGGCTTCGTGTTGGTTTGCGAAGGCGGGGATGGAGGCGGCGGCGGAGGCGGCGGCGGAGGCGGCGGCGACGGAGGCGGCGGAGGTGGCGGCGGCGGAGGCGGCGGAGGCGGCGGCGGCGGTTTCTTTGGCGGAGGCGGGGGTTTCGTTGGCGGAGGCGAAGGAGCGGATGGCCGATGCTGCGGCGATTTGGACGCCGGAACCGCGCTCGGCGCCGGCTGCGTCACTGCCGTGGCAGAGGCCGCGAGAGGCAGGTTGGCCGGAGGTGGCGGTCCATGCGAAGGAGTCGGCTGGCGCCGTGTCTTCGGGATCGCCGGCGCCTGAACCACGACTCGGCTCGGACCCGGCCCGAGCGGGACGCCGAGGGGACGCGCGGGTACCGAGAGGAGGCGGGGAATCAACGCGCCACCCGCGACAGCGACGGCCAGCAGGAGCGCCGCGATCACTCGCTCCATCCCCCTCATGCCTTCCCCTTTCCCGCCTGATTCGGCACCGGGTTGCCTTTCCTTCTGCCGCAGGCTCGGTGTGAGGAACCTTTGACGTTACCCCCGCTCGCGAGGCCACTGCAATCGCTCGTTCGAGTGTTCGCGCACGGGGCTCTTCGTAAGCGGACGATGGGACTCGAACCCACGACCCTTGGCTTGGGAAGCCAATGCTCTACCAACTGAGCTACGTCCGCCGGCTACTGACGATTGTAGCCCGGCCATAATGGAACCCCAGACAGCGAGAAGCGAGAGGGAGATTTTCCATGCCGAACACCGAGCTGCACGAGACCGCGCGCGCGCTCGTCGCGGAGGGGAAGGGGATCCTCGCCGCCGACGAGAGCGACGGGACGATCAAGAAGCGCTTCGACACGATCGGCGTCGACTCCACCGAGGCGACCCGGCGCGGCTATCGCAACCTGCTCTTCACGACACCGGGTGTCGAGGAGTACATCAGCGGCGTCATCCTCTTCGACGAGACGATCCGTCAGAAGGCCGACGACGGGACGCCGTTCCCGGATCTGCTCGCCTCGAAGGGCATCATCCCGGGCATCAAGGTCGATCAGGGCGCGAAGCCGCTCGCGCTCGCCGAGGGCGAGACCGTGACCGAGGGCCTCGACGGGCTGCGAGGACGGCTCGAGGAGTACCGTGAGCTCGGAGCCCGCTTCGCCAAGTGGCGCGCGACGTACTCCATCAGCGACACGAAGCCGAGCGAGTACTGCATCTGGACGAATGCGCACGCACTCGCCCGCTACGCCGCGCTCTGCCAGGAGGCCGCCATCGTCCCGATCGTCGAGCCCGAGGTGCTGCAGGACGGCCCGCACTCGATCGAGCGGAGCGCCTTCGTAACCTCCCGCGTGCTCGCTGCGGTCTATACGGAGCTGTTCGACCAGCGCGTCGACGTCGAGGGGACGCTGCTCAAGCCGAACATGGTCCTCTCGGGCTACGAGGCGTCGGACCGCGCCGGAGCCAAGGAGGTCGCCGAGACGACGGTGCACACGCTGACGAAGCACGTGCCTGCGGCTGTGCCCGGCATCGTCTTTCTCTCAGGCGGCCAGTCCGACGAGGATGCGACCGCGCACCTCAATGCGATGAATGCACAGGGCCCGCACCCGTGGCAGCTGTCTTTCTCCTACGGCCGCGCGCTACAGGCGCCGGCGCTGAAGGCGTGGGGCGGCAAGGAGGAGAACGTCGAGGCGGGCCAGCGCGCGTACTACCACCGCGCGAAGATGAACGCCGCCGCGCGCACCGGCACCTACGCGCCCGAGATGGAGCGGGAGGCGGTCGGCGTCTGATGAAGCTGACGGACGCGGGACTGGAGACGGTGCTCGTCTTCGACGAGGGCCTCGAACTTCCGTACTTCGCCTCGTTTCCTCTTGTCGACAGCGACGACGGACGTGCCGCCCTCCGGCGGTATTTCCGGTCGTTCCTCGAGCTGGCACGCGATCGCCACGTTGCGGTCGTTCTCGCAGCGCCGACCTGGCGCGCCAACAGCGACTGGGGCCGGCTGCTCGGCTACGAGGACGACGACCTCGCTGCGGTCAACCGCCGCGCAGTCGCGCTCGTCGAGTCCGTGCGCGACGAGGTGCTCGAAGCGGCCGATCGCAGCAACGTCATCATCGAGGCGTGCATCGGGCCGCGCAGCGACGCGTATCTGCCGACGCTGTTGATGGACGCCGACGAGGCCGAGGAATACCACGCCGTGCAGCTCAGAACACTCGCCGACACCGGGTGCACGCAGGCGACGGCGCTTACATTGACCTACGCCGACGAGGCCGTCGGGATCACGCGCGCGGCGACTGCCGCTGAGCTTCCGATCAATATCGGTTTCACGGTCGAGACCGACGGACGGCTGCCGAGCGGCGACTCGATTGAGGACGCGATTCTCGTAGTGGACGGCGCGACCGAGGGAGCGGCCGAGTCCTTCATGATCAATTGCGCCCACCCCACGCACTTCGCCGACGCTCTCCCCGACGGCGACTCACGACGGCGCATCCGCGGGCTGAGGGCCAACGCCTCCACGCTCAGTCACGCCGAGCTCGATGAGGCCCAGGAGCTCGACTCAGGAGATCCAGCCGACCTCGCAGAGCGGTACGTCGCACTCCGTCGCGATCTGCCGGAGCTCGAGCTCGTCGGGGGCTGCTGCGGGACCGACATCCGACACGTCACCGCGATCTGCGACGCTTGGCTCGCCGCCGACGCTGCGTACTGACCGCTACTCGACCGGCCAGGGCAGCCGTACCGGGGCGTAATCCCCCGGCCAGTCTGCGTATGCCTCGTCCGGATTGGGAGTCTCGCTTGCGACGGAGGCGCCGTACTTCGCGGCGACCTGGCTTACGGGATAGAGGAGCGGCTCGTCGGGCCGGGCGCCGATCATGAGGATCGCGCACGGTCCCTTGCCCGCACCCACGAAGATGTGGCGAGTGCCGGCCGGACAGTGGAAGAAGTCCCACTGGCGCAGCGGGCGCTCCTGCTCCTCGACGATCAACGTGCACTCCCCTGAGAGCACGAGGAAGGCCTCCCGCACTCCCTCCGAGTGGTACATCGCACTCGGTTCGCCGGGCCAGACGACATGAACGTTGACGCCAAGGCCAATGAATGGCTGCCCCTCGGGCTCGAGGGGATAGACGGCGCCCCCCTTCACCTCGTTGCGCACCGCGAGCGCGTCCGAGAGATTCAGCACGAACCAGCCCTCCGAGGCCGGGTTGCTCCCAGAAGGCGTCCGGTCGATCGTCGCTTCGTCCATCGGACCCCCTTGTCTTCTAGAGGCTTGATGCGTATTCGGTAGGGACCCACGTCTTCGCGACGAAGGGCTTCCGGTCAGTGTCCCCTCGAGATGGAGGCTCGAGATGACGCCCGATCTGGAAGCCCTTGTCGTTGCAGCGTATGTGTTCGCGGACGAGTATCCGGTCCCTGCCAGGCCTGGCCCGGTCGCGAAGATCAATGACGCGGAGCTGGTAGCGCTCGCTGTCTGTCAGGCGGCGATGGGGATCAGCTCCGATCGGCAGTTCCTCGGCCTGGTCGCCTACCGGCTGCCGGGCTGGTTTCCCTACTTGCCATCGCAGTCGCAGTACAACCGCCGCCTGCGCGGCCTGACCGGGCTGCTCACGGTGGTGCAGCAGCGGCTGGCGAGGCTGCTCGACAGTGGCGGCCCGAGGATCGCCGACGGGACGCTGATCGGCGTCGCCAACTACGCCGGCTGCGCGCGGCGGAGCGAGTTCGCCGGCAGCGCCGCCTACGGCTACTGCGCCGCCAAGAGCGAATACGTCTGGGGTGTTCGGCTGGTGCTGCGCGCCGATCGGCGCGGCACGCCGCTCGCCTACACCTGGGTACCCGCCAACGAGCACGAGTACGAGCCGCTACTCGACCTCGTCGACGCGGGCGAGACCGTGATCACCGATAAGGGTCTCTGGGGCCGCGCCTACAGCGAACGGATGAGCTGCGTCGAGGTCGAGCTGCTCACCCCGGCGCGCGAGCGCACCGCCGCCAACCGCAGCCGCGAGCACGCACTGGCCTCTACCCGGCTCGTGATCGAGAGCGTCTTCTCCAACCTCAAAGAACAGATGCGGCTCGAACGCCACCTCGCCAAAACACCGCGCGGGCTCGCGCAACGAATCGCACAACGACTGCTCGCGCTCACGCTCGGCATCCTCCTCAACACCCTCACCGGCCGACCCCCACGCGCCCTCGCCGCCTACGACGGACGCTAACTCACATCAAGCCTCTAGGTGTATTCGAACCCTGTCAGCGCAGAAAGCTTCGCGAGCGACTGCTGTGCGACGACGCGGCGAACCGTCCCCGAGCGCGAGCGCATAACGATCGAGTCGGTGACGGCGCCTCCCGGCGTATACCTGACGCCCTGGAGGAGCGAGCCCGTCGTGACCCCCGTCGCGGCCACGAAGACGTCCTCGCCCGAGACCAGGTCGTTCGTGCGAAGGACGCGCGCCGGATCGAGGCCGGCGTCGAGCAGCCGCGTCCGCTCTTCGTCGTTGCGTGGCCAGAGGCGTCCCTGAATGCCGCCGCCGACGCATTTCAGTGCCGCGGCGGAGATCACGCCCTCGGGCGTGCCGCCGATCCCGTACAGCATGTCGACACCCGTCCCCGGCTGCGCCGCCGCGATCGCAGGCGCGACGTCGCCGTCGCGAACCAGGCGCACGCGCGCGCCGGCTCCGCGCAGCTCCGCGATCAGGTCTTCGTGGCGCTCCCGCTCGAGCACGACGACGTCGACCTCACGCGGCGTCTTGCCGAGCGCCTCGGCGACGGCGACCACGTTCTCAGTCGGGCTCCGTTCGATGTCGATCGCGTCGATCGCGTCGGGGCCCACCGCGATCTTCTCCATGTAAAGGGCGGCTCCGGGGAAGAGCATCGTGCCGCGCTCGGCGACGGCGATCACCGCGATCGCGTTCGGCTGCCCGAGGGCGGTCAGCCGCGTCCCTTCGAGCGGGTCGACCGCGACGTCGACCTCCGGCCCCGCGCCGTTCCCGACTTCCTCGCCGTTGAACAGCATCGGCGCCTCATCCTTCTCCCCCTCGCCGATCACGACGACCCCGCGCATCGAGACGCTGTCGAGGACGAAGCGCATGGCGTCGACGGCGGCCCGGTCCGCGCTCTCCTTCTCGCCGCGGCCGATCCACCGCGCTGCCGCCATGGCGCCCGCCTCGGTGACGCGGACGAGCTCGAGCGCGATGTTGCGGTCGGGGGCCTGCCGAGCGCTCACGGCCTCACATCCTTTCAGGTGCCTCGACCCCGACGAGGTCGAGACAGGTTGCGATCACCCGCTGCGTCGCCAGGCAAAGACCGAGCCGGAAGGCCTGCTGCTCGCTCTCGAGCACGCGGTGCTCGTGGTAGAAGCGGTGGAAGTCGTCGGCGACGCGGATCGCATAGGCCGGCACGGCCTGCGGGCCGCGCTTTGCAAGCGCATCGGCGACGACGCCCGGCAACTCGGCCAGTCGCTTGACGAGCTCCCGCTCTTCGGGCGCGAGCGGCCCGACGCGCTCGGACGAGACGAGTGCGCTGCCGGCGTTGCGGAGGATTCCCGCGATTCGCGCGTGCGCATACTGAACGTAGTAGACGGGATTCTTCTGCGACCGCTCGGCCGCGAGGTCCACGTCGATCTCGATCGTCTGGTCCGGTCCGCGGTTGACGAGGTACCAGCGCGCAGCGTCGACGCCGATCTCATTCAGAAACTCGTCGAGGAAGACGACGTCACCCCGGCGCTTCGACATCTTCGTCAACTCGCCGCCCCTCGTCAGATGCACGAGCTGGTAGATCAGAACCTCGACCCGGTCCGGGTCGTAGCCGAGCATCCGGGCGACGGCCGCGTACCAATTGCGGGTCCCGTGATGGTCGGCTCCGAGAACGTAGATCGCCCGGTCGAAGCCGCGCTCGAGCTTGTCGACGAGGTAGGCGACGTCCGCCGCGCGGTAGGTCGGCGTGCGGTCGCCTGAGCGGAGGAGGACGCGGTCTTCGTCGTCTCCGTAGGCCGAGGAGCGCGCCCAGAGCGCTCCCTCCTTCTCGTACGTGTCGAGCTTCGGCAGTAGCTCGGGGAGCCGCTGCTCGAGCTCGCTCTGCCGGCGGAAGCTGTCGAAGTGGACGCGGAAGCGGCCGAGCGACGCCTCGATCTGCTTCAGCATCAGCGGTATCGGATCGCCCTTCAAAGCGGCGAGGTCGTTGATATATGCCCCCCGGTAGCCGTCTTCGGGCGGCTCCTCCCCGTGGCGCACGGCCTCGACGGAGGCACGAAATCGGTCCATCTGCGCGCCGGAGTCGTTGTAGTAGTACTCGCGCTCGACCTCGTGCCCGGCGAGCTCGAAGAGGCGCGCGACCGCGTCGCCGTAGGCGCCGTTTCGGCCGTGGGCGACGTGAAGTGGCCCCGTCGGGTTCGCGGAGACCATCTCAACCTGAACGTGCTCCCGCTCGCCGGCTCCGCCCCCGCCGTACGCGTCCTCGTCCGCGAGGATCTCGGCGAGTGCCGACGCGAACCACTCGTCCCGGAGGAAGAGATTGACGAAGCCCGGGCCGGCGACCTCCGCGCGCTCGAGCGCCTCGAGCCCGGCGGCCACGTCCGCGATCTCGGCCGCGATCTCCCGTGGCGGCCGCCGCCGGGCCCCCGCGAGTTGCAGCGCGACGTTGGTCGCGTAGTCGCCGTGCTCGGCCTCTCCGGGCCGCTCGAGCTCGAGCTCGGTCCCAGCCGCGACGCCGAGCGCAGCCGCGAGCGTCCTGACGGGATCAGCCGGCAACGGTCTCGCGTGGAGCGAAGAGGTCTTCGAGCGCCCGGATCTCATCCGGCGAGCCGACGCCGATCAGCACGTCGCCGACCTCGATCGGGGTGTCGGGCTCCGGCGTCGTGTCGAAGCTGCCGTCCGGCTTCCGCAGGGCGACGACAATCGCGCCCGTTTCGTACCGGATCCGGAGCTCGCGAATCGTCCGTCCCGCAGCCGAGCAGGTGTCGCGAACCTCGATCTCCGCAAGTTGGAGATCGGGACCGGTCGCCGTGGTCACGACGTCGAGGAACGCCGTCACCTGCGGCTTCAGCACGAGGTTCGCCATCACCTGGCCCGCAGTCGTATACGGCAGCACAACCCGATCCGCGCCGGCGAGGATCAGCTTCCGCTCCGAGTCCGCACGGGACGCGCGCGCGACGATCGTCAGATCAGGGCGCGCGGAGCGAGCCGAGAGGACGACGTAGAGGTTGTCGGCGTCGGAGTCGGAGGCCGCGACGAGTCCACGTGCGCGGTCTAGTCCGGCCCGCCGGAGGTTCTCGTCCCGCGTTGCGTCTCCCTCGAGCAGGAGCACGCCGTCGTCGCGCGCCGCCTCGACTGCGTCCTCGTGGAAGTCGAGAACGAGGTAAGGAACGCCGGCGGCCTCGAACTCCTCAGCGACGCGCCGGCCGACGCGGCCGTAGCCGCAGATGATGAAGTGGTCGTGCAGCTGGTGAATCGCCCGCTCCCTCCGCCGTTCCGCCAGCGCGCCCGTGACGACGCCGCCGGCGACCGCCTCGACGATAACCGCACCCGCGTAGGCGATGATCGTGATGCCCACCACGACGAGCATGATCGACACGATCCGCGCGCCGTTGCTCGCGGGCACCGAGTCCAGCCCGGTCAGCGTCACCGTGACAACGCTGCGGTAGAAGGACTGGAACCACGACTCGTCGATGGTTTCGTGGAAGGCGACGGTGCCGACGGCGAGCGTCAGCGCGATCGCAAGCAGGAGGCTCGCGATCTGGCGGAGGCGAATGTGTTCGGCCACGGCCCTAGTATGTGGCCATGGAAGACGACGAGCTCGGCGCACCCGAGCCGGGTTCAGACGAGCGCCGGCTCAACATCCAGATGCCGGCGGAGCTGGTCGGCGGCACGTACGCGAACTTCGCGAACGTCAGCTTCTCGCCGTACGAGTTCACGCTGACGTTCGCCCGGATCGAGCACGAGGTCGAGGAGGGCGACGTGCCGGGGGCCGTCGTCGCAAGGGTCAACGCCTCGGCGCGGTTCATCCCGGAGCTCATCGCGGCGCTGGAGGACTCGTATTCGAAGTACGTGACACGCGAGGGCATTCGGAACCTGCCCGAGGCGCCGGGCCATACGGGCGACGCCTCGGAAGACAACTGACGCTCTCCTTCGTCCCGTCGTACGCCGTCCTCTGCGCGGCCCAGGCGGCGACCGTGGCGGCGCCCGCGCGTCAGGCACGTCCTTTCGGGCGGAGCTGGGTGTGGCTCGCCCCGCCCGCAGCTCTGCTCGGCGCGGGCGTCGCGATCATCAATCTCGTGCCGCAGGGCCCGCACGCGCTCGCGCTGATCGCGACCTTCGGGACGCCGGTGCTCGCCGCCACGGGCGGGATCTTCAAAGGCAGCAGACAGTGGTGGCTCTGGCCGCCGGCCGCGGTCGGGCTCTGGTTGCTGGCGTGGTTGGCGAGCGGCCTCGTGCGGGACGGCGCAGGCACCGCGCTGGTCGCACTCGCCTGCCTCGCGGCCGCCTCCGCGATTGCGATCGTCGCGCCCGCGTGGTCGATCCGCATGGGTCTCGTCTGCCTCGCGGCACTCGACATCGTGCTGGTCTGGGCGACGCCGAGCGTACGGCAGGCGTCGAACACACTCGAGCAGGTGCCGATCCCCCATGCCGCCGGCATGTCCCTTCCGGTACTCCAGCAGCCGGCCTTCGGCTCCGCCTACATGGGTTGGCTCGACCTGCTCGCTCCCGCGCTCCTCGGCGTCGTGGTCGCCGGGCGGACAAAGCTGGGCGCGGCGGTCGCCACCGGGATCGCCGCCGGGCTCTGGGGACTGCTCTTCTACGTCACCTCGGAGGTAGCGGCGACGGTGCCTGTTCTGGCCGGGTTAGCGTTCGCCGCTGTCGATGCGCGTCGCAGTCGTCTCCGACATCCACTCGAACCTGCACGCGCTGGAGGCGATCCTCGCGGCGATCGAGGCCGAGGCGCCTGACGAGCTCTGGTGTCTCGGCGATCTCGTCGGCTACGGGCCTCGGCCGAACGAGTGCTGCGCGGCGATTTCCGAGCGGGCCGACGTCTGCCTCGCCGGCAACCACGACCTGGCCGTGCGCGGGACGATCGACCTCGAGGAGTTCGGCGGCGAGGCTGCAGTCGCAGCGCGCTGGACGCGGGAAGTGCTGGCGCCCGAGGCGCAGGCGCTCCTCGACCGGCTCGAGCCTGAAGGAACCGCCCACGGCGTCGCCCTCTACCACGGCTCGGCGCGCGATCCGATCTGGGAGTACATCCTGAGCGACGAAGGAGCGCTGGCGACGCTCGAGCTCACCGACTCGCCGCTCGTGCTCGTCGGGCACAGCCACGTCGCGCTCCGAGTCGTGGAGTCCGGCGACGAGCTCGCAGGCGGCGTCGCGCCGGCCGGCACGGAGCTCGAGCTCGGCGGCGTGCGGGCTCTGCTCAATCCCGGATCGGTCGGACAGCCTCGGGACGGCGACCCGCGGGCCGCGTACCTGCTGCTCGACCTCGACGCGCAGCATGCGAGCTTCCGCCGCGTCGAGTACGACGTGAAGCTCACCCAGCGCGAGATGCGGGACGCCGGCCTGCCCGAGATGCTCGCGGGCCGGTTGGAGCTTGGTCTCTAGTGATGTGGCCGGTAACGTTGCCCGGTTCCCGGGTCGCGAGCACCAAGCGATGCAAGGACGCAGGGAGCGCCCATAGCCAAAGCTATGGGCGCGACCGAGGACGCCGCAGCGCGCCGTGTGATCGCGGGCCGGGAGCCCGGCGAAGGTTGCCGGTTACATCACTAGCTCAGGCCGCGGGCAGAGCCGGCGGCGCCAGTACCGGGACGGGCGCCAGCACTGCGGCGGCGGCAGCGACAGGAGCCGCGACCGCAGGAATCTCGCGCTCCTCGTAGACCTCGATCCCCTCGCGGGCGAGCGAGAGCTGAACGTCCTCGCGTGCCTTCCAGATCCGCCACTTGACGGTCGCGAGCGTGACCTCGAGCGAGTCGGCGATCTCGATGTACGAGAGCCCGACCACGTCGCGCAGCAGAAGCGCCATCTTCAGGTCGACGCTGAGCCGCTCGACCGCCCGCCAGACGGCGTCGATCGCCTCGAGCCGCTCGAACGGCGCGTCGAGGACCTCGAGCGGCGGGATGTCGTCGAGATCTACGACTGCGCGCGGGCGACGCTCGGTCGCCCGGAGCTCATCGAGGACGCGGTTCTTCGTCACCTGGAACAGCCAGGTCGTGAACTTCGAGCGGAGCGAGAAACGCGGCAGGCCCTGGAAGACACGCAGGAAGACCTCCTGCGTCAGATCCTCGGCCAGCGAGCGGTCCCCGACCATGCGGAGCACGTAGTTGTAGACCGGAATCTGGTAAGCGCGGACGATGATCGAGAAGGCTCGTTCATCGCCCCGCTGCGCCTTCCGCAGTACGCCGTGATCTGGCTGGGGCAGCGACAAGGTGCCGCAGTATAGACCGAACTTTCACCGGATTTGTACGAGTTTTTTGCCCGTCATCTCAATTGACGCATTTGTGCCAAGGAGCGCGAGAACCGTCGGAGCGACGTCAGAGAGCTCCCCGGCACGCAAGCGGGCGTCCGGAGCGGTCAGGATCACGGGTACCGGGTTAGTCGTATGGGCCGTGTGAGGAGTGCCGTCCGCCTGCAGGAGTGTCTCGGCGTTGCCGTGATCGGCGATCACAAGCGTGACGCCGCCTGCGCGCTCGACCGCGTCTACCACGCGCCCGAGGCACTCGTCCGTGGTCTCCACCGCCTGCACGACGGCGGGGATCACGCCAGTGTGGCCCACCATGTCCGGGTTAGCGAAGTTGACGATCACGAAGCCGTAGCCGTCCTCCTCGATCGCCCGCATCACGCGGTCGGCGACCTCTGGCGCCGACATCTGCGGCTTGTGGTCGTAGCTCGGCACATCGCGCGGCGAGTCGACGAGGATCCGGTCTTCGCCGGCGAACGGCTCCTCGCGACCGCCGTCGAGGAAATAGGTGACGTGCGCGTACTTCTCGGTCTCAGCCGAGTGGAGCTGGCGGATGCCGTGGGCCGAGAGCACCTCGGCGAGCGTGTTCTCGACGACGTGCTCCGGGAAGGCGACCGGGAAGTCGAAGTCGTCACGGTACCGCGTCATCGTCGTCAGGTCGACGCCGAGCTCCGCGAGCTTCTCGGAGAGCTGCCGCGTGCGGTCGGGGCGGAAGTTGAAGAAGATCGCTGTGTCGCGCTCCGGATCGAGGCGCGGACGGCCGCCGATGACGACGGGCTCGATGAACTCGTCTGTGATCCCGCGGTCGTAGCTCGCCTGGACTGCGGCGATCGGATCGTCCGCGTGCTCGCCGTCGCCGTCCACGATCGCGCGCAGCGCGCGCTCGGTGCGATCCCAGCGCTTGTCGCGGTCCATCGCGTAGTACCGGCCCGCGACGGTGGCGATGCGGTCGACCGGGAGTTCGGCCAGGTCGTGCACGGCTGAATGCGGCGACACGTCGCGCCCGTCGGTGAAGGCGTGGATCCAGGTCTTCTCCGGCGCGAACGTGAGCAGCGCCTGGAGATGGTCGATGTGGGAATGGACGCCGCCGTGGGAGACGAGCCCGAGCAGGTGGACGTTCTCGCCGCGCTCGAAGGCGCTGCGCAGTGCGTCGTTCTCGAAGAGCTCCCCGGATTCGATCGCCTTGTTCACACGCACGAGATCCTGGAAGAGGATGCGGCCCGAGCCGATCGTCAGGTGCCCCACCTCGGAGTTCCCCATCTGGCCCTCCGGCAGGCCGACGGCCGCACCGGACGCGGCGAGCTGCGCGTGCGGAAAGTCACGCCGCAGACGGTCGAAGACCGGCGTCTCGGCGAGCTCGATCGCGTTCCCCGGGCCGGGCGGAGCGATACCCCAGCCGTCGAGGATGACGAGGGCTACGAGGGGATACGTGCCGCCGTCTCGCATATCGCCTTGAAGGAGTCGACCTCGAGCGACGCGCCGCCGACGAGAGCGCCGTCGACGTCGGGCTGGGCGAGCAGCGCGCCGGCGTTGTCCGCCTTGACCGAGCCGCCGTAGAGGATCGGTGCGTCGAGCAGCGACCTGATGAACGCGTGTGCCTCCTGCGCAATCTCGGGAGTGGCCGTGAGGCCGGTGCCGATGGCCCAGACCGGCTCGTACGCGAGCACGAGCTCCGGATGCGGCTCGAGCACAGCAAGCTGGCGCCGGAGGACGTCCTCCGTCTCCCCCGCCTCGCGCTGCTCCTGCGTCTCGCCGACGCACGCGATGACGCGCAGACCGGCCTCGAGCGCAGCCCGAGCCCGCCTGGCGACGGTCTCGTCGGTCTCGCCGAAGTACTGCCGCCGCTCGGAGTGGCCGACGAGTGAGCCGACGACGCCCAGCTCGAGCAGCAGCGGCGCCGAGATCTCGCCCGTGTACGCGCCTTCCTTCTCCCAGTGCACGTTCTGCGCGTACGTCGTCAGGCCCGCCACGACGCAGTCGCGCAGCCGCGTGAACGGCGGGCAGACGACGGCGTCGAGCCCGGCGAGTGCAGCCGGATCCGGCCCGCGGAACATCTTCCAGTTGCCGACAATGATCACGACGAGATCGCCGCCACTCCCGGTAGCTCCTTGCCCTCGAGCAGCTCGAGGCTCGCGCCGCCGCCGGTCGATACCCACGTCACCCGGTCGGCGAGGCCGAGCTCGTTGAGCGCGCGGACCGAGTCGGCGCCGCCGACGACCGAGAACGCGTCCTGGTTTGCGGCGACCGCTTCCGCGACCGCCTTCGTCCCCTCTGCGAAGGGCGCCCACTCGAAGACGCCCATCGGGCCGTTCCAGAAGATCGTCCGCGCCTGCTCGATCCGCTCGGTGAAGCGCGTTCGAGTCTCGGGCCCGATGTCGAGGCCGAGCCAGCCGTCGGGGAGCTCGTCGTAGGCGCAAAGGCGCGTCTCGGCGTCGGCGGCGAACTCGGCGGCGCCGACGACGTCCACGGGCAGCTCCACCTCGAAGTCGAGCGGGTTCTCGCCGCGCAGCTCCTCGGCCATCTTGCCCCCGATGAGCACCGTGTCCGCCCGGCCGCCGAGATTGCGGAGGACGCCGAGCTTGTCCTCGACCTTCGCACCGCCCGAGACGAGCGCGAACGGGCGCTCGACCTCGCCGAGCAGTCGGCCGAGATGCTCGAGCTCGGCGAGCAGGAGTAGGCCGGCGTAGGCGGGCAGCAGGTGCGCGACAGCCTCGGTCGAGGCGTGCGCGCGGTGCGCCGAGCCGAACGCGTCGTCGACGTAGAGGTCGCAGCCAGCCGCGAGCTCGCGCGCGAAGCGCTCGTCGTTGGATGTCTCGCCCGGGTCGAAGCGCGTGTTCTCGAGCACCCGGACGCGCTCGTCCGGCAGGAGCTCCCGTAGCCGCGCCGCGACCGGCGCCATCGCGTACTTCGCCCGGTCGTCCTCGGTCTTCGGCCGGCCGAGATGGGAACAGACGCGCACTTCCGCTGCGCCCCGCTCGAGCAGGAGCTCGAGAGTCGGCAACGAGGCGCGGATTCGGGTGTCGTCGGCGACGCGCCCGTCGTCGAGCGGCACGTTGAGGTCGGCGCGGACGAGCACCGCCTTCCCCGCGACGTCGGCGTCGCGGACCGACCTCGGCAACCTCACTATGCGCCGACTGCGGCCGGCAGCGTCGCGCCGATCTTCGCGACGAGATCGACGAGGCGGCAGCTGTAGCCCCACTCGTTGTCGTACCAGGAGAAGACCTTGACGAGGTTTCCGTTCGCCATCGTCAGCCCGCTGTCGAAGATCGACGAGTACGACGAGTGGACGATGTCGCTCGAGACGATCGGCTCGTCGGTGTACTGGAGAATCCCCTCGAGGTCGCCCGTGTCGGCGTGCGACCGGAAGAGCTCATTGACCTCCTCGGCCGTCGGCTCCGCACCGACCTGGACGACGAGGTCGACGATCGACCCGGTCGGCACCGGCGCGCGCATCGACATGCCGTCGACCTTCCCTTTCAGGTCAGGCAGCACGACCCCGATCGCGCGAGCAGCGCCCGTCGAGGTCGGGATGAGGTTGATCGCTGCGGCGCGCGCGCGGCGCAGGTCCTTGTGCGGCAGATCGAGGACCTGCTGGTCGTTCGTGTACGCGTGGATCGTGGTCATGAAGCCGCGCTCGATCGCGTAGGCGTCGTGCAGGATCTTCGCCACGGGTGCCACGCAGTTCGTGGTGCAACTGGCGTTCGAGACGATGTGATGCTGCTCCGGGTCGTACTCGCGGTCGTTGACGCCGAGGACGATGGTGAGGTCCGGGTCGGTGGCCGGAGCAGAGATGACGACCTTCTTCGCACCCGCCTGGAGGTGCTTCTCGGCGTCGGGGCGCTTCGTGAAGAGGCCGGTCGACTCGATGGCGACGTCGACGCCAAGATCCGCCCAGGGAAGATCGGCCGGGTCACGCTCGGAGACGAACTTGATCTCGTGCTCCCCGACGCGGATCGAGTCGTCACCCGCCTCGACCGGAAGGTCGAGCGTGCCCAGGACCGAATCGTGCTTGAGCAGGTGCGCCATCGTTTTCGTGTCGCCGATGTCGTTCGCGGCCACGATCTCGAAGTCGCCGCCGTACTGGAGTTGGGCGCGCAGGAAGTTCCTGCCGATGCGGCCGAAGCCGTTGATTCCTACTCTGGTCTTCGCCATCTCGGAGCCCCTCTCGTCGTCGGTTGCCATTCGAGTCTAACCGCGCCTGTCCGGGAGAAATCCGTAGCTCCCCACAGTTTTCGCGCGGCTTCCGCGAATGCCGGCGGGCGGACCGGGAAGCTCCGAGGACGACCCTCCCGGTCCCTCACCCGCTCGAGACCTGACGGCAGACGGGGTCTGAATCCGCCGCCGGACGAGCGAGAACCCGCCGAGGCGAGTATGACTCTTGCATTGTTGCCGCGCTAGGCGACCTGCAACGCATACCGACGTTGTTTAGGAGCGGGAAAGTTCCTGCAAACGGCGGAGTCGGCGGTAGGCGGCCGCTTTCGAGAGGCCGGGTTTGCAGCGGCGCGCGAGCTCCGCGATCGAGGCGGTTGGATGGCGCAGACGGAGCAGCGCGATCTCGCGCAGATCGTCGGGGAGCGCGTCGAGATCGAGACGGTGGAGCGCCTCGAGTTGCGCGTGCGCAGCCCGGCCCGTGCGCACGAGATTGGCATGGTCGGCATTCGCGAGACGGTTGGCATCGGCACGCGTCGCCGCCAGTACGGCCTGCTCTTCGAGCGCGAGGACCAGGTCGACGGCGCCGGCCGCGACAAGGACATCGGCGATCGCCTCGGTTCCCTTTGCATAGGCGGTCGAGTGAGAGCTCCGCTCCTGGACGTGAAGCTCGCCGCCCAGGCGTGTCGCGACTGTGGCGAGGAAACGTGCGCCGTCGCCTTCCGCAGTTCGGATCTCGAGGTGCGCCCCTCTCGGCCCGCTGAGCGTCCCCGCGCCGAGCAGCGCGCCGCGGAGGTAAGCGGCGGCGCAGCAGCGCCGGTCGACGACCCGACTCGGCGGACGGCCGAGCGGCCGGTGGGAACGGTCGAGCACGCCGGCCCGGTGCAGCGTCGCGTAGGCGTCCTCCGAGCCCTCCACATGGAGCTGATAGCGAGTTGCGCGGTCGAATGCCCGGCGCGGGTAGGTGCGGATCTCGGACCTCACGCCGCACGCACGCAACAGCGCGAAGGCGCGTCGGGCGACCGTCGAGCTCGAGAGGTCCAGGTGGACATCGACGCTGCCCCGGCCACGGAGATGCGCGCGGCCGGCGACGTGAAAGAGGCCGGACACCTCGGCGAGCCGGTCACATTCGTTCGCCGGGGCGATCGCCGCGAGCTCCTCCCGGAGGTCGTCAGAGAGCGTGGGCATAGCCTTCGAGCGCAAGCAGGCGCCGCTTGTAGCGGGTGCCGTAGTGGCCGTACGGGCCGAGGCCGCCGGCGGAGACGACGCGGTGGCAGGGGACGAAGATCGAGAGGTGGCTGCGCGCGCAGAAGCCCCCGGCCGCGCGCGCGGCGCCGGGCGCGCCGGCGAGCGCGGCGAGCTCGCCGTACGTGACGACCTCGCCGGGTGGGATGGTGCGGAGCGCGGCCGCGCAACGCGAGAGGAACGGGGTCTCGTACTCGAGGTCGACCGGCACGTCCTCGAGCGGCACCCGCTCGCCCTCGAAGTACGCCTGCAGCAGCCGCACCACTTCCGTCACGAAGCCTCGATCTCCGCTTGACGCCTTCTGTGATACGACAGCCCGAGCCCCTAGCCCCGGGTGGGTGGGGGTTTGGGATGGGTCCTCGGGAAGAGTCGCCCCGTCCCGCACAGCCCGCTCCGCATGCGGCCACGGCAGCTCGTGCCACACGACGCGCTCCTCGGCTACCACGAGCTCACCGATGCCCCAGCCTTCGACCTCATAGGCGACCTGCGTCACCGCCACGACCCCGAATCCTAGAATCGCTACCAATGAGTGCCCACGGCATCTTCAGGGTCCCGGATCCCCACAACGAACCGGTACTCGGTTACGAGCCCGGCAGCCCCGAGCGGGACGAGCTCCGCCGCCGCCTCGACGAGCTCTCCTCACAGCGCCTCGAGATCCCGCTGGTGATCGGTGGCGAGGACATCCGGACCGGCGACACGTTCGAAGCGGTCATGCCCCACAAGCGCAGCCACGTCCTCGCCGACGTCCACAAGGGCGGCGGTGCCGAGGTCGACCGCGCAGTCGCCGCCGCAGCCAACGCATGGGAGGACTGGTCGCGGACGCCGTGGGCGGACCGCGCCGCCGTGTTCCTCCGCGCGGCCGAACTCCTCGCCGGCCCGTGGCGGCAAACGCTGAACGCGGCCACGATGCTCGGCCAGTCGAAGACCGCGCATCAGGCCGAGATCGACGCCGCCTGCGAGCTCATCGACTTCTGGCGCTTCAACGTCCGGTTCATGACCCGCATCTACGAAGAGCAGCCGATCTCCTCGCCCGGCGTCTGGAACCGGCTCGAGTACCGGCCGCTGGAGGGGTTCGTATTCGCGGTCACGCCGTTCAACTTCACGTCGATTGCGGGCAACCTCCCCACGTCGGTCGCGCTGATGGGGAACACCGTCGTCTGGAAGCCCGCTTCGACCGCTGCCGTGAGTGCCCACTTCCTGATGAAGCTCTTCGAGGAAGCTGGCCTGCCGCCCGGGGTGATCAACCTCGTCTCCGGCTCGGGCGCGGCCGTCGGCGATCCCGCCCTTGCGAGCGAGCACCTTGCGGGCGTCCACTTCACCGGCTCGACCCCCGTCTTCCAGGGGATGTGGAAGACCGTCGGCAAGAACATCGGCCACTACCGCAACTACCCACGGCTGGTGGGCGAGACCGGCGGCAAGGACTTCATCGTCGCGCACCCGAGCGCCGACGCCGAAGCCCTCGCGACCGCAATCCTCCGCGGTTCTTTCGAGTACCAGGGGCAGAAGTGCTCCGCCGCGTCGCGCGTCTTCGCCCCGGCCAGCCTCTGGCCGCAGGTGCGCGAGCAGGTCGCCGAGGAGATCGGTGAGATGAAGATGGGCGACGTCGCCGACTTCTCCAACTTCGTCGGCGCAGTGATCGACGCCAACTCCTTTGCAACCCAGAAGGAGGCGATCGAAGAGGCGCGAGCCGCCGACGGCAACGCGTCGATCGTCGCCGGCGGCGCGTACGACGACAGCGACGGCTGGTTCGTGCAGCCGACCGTGATCGAAACCTCCGACCCCGACTTCCGGACGATGAAGGAGGAGCTGTTCGGCCCAGTCGTCACGGCCTTCATCTACGACGACTCGCGCTACGAAGACACCCTCGACCTCGTCGACCAGGGGACGAGCTACGGGCTGACCGGGGCCGTGTTCGCGCGCGACCTGCGCGCAGTCGAGATGGCGCGCGAGCGACTTCGCTACGCAGCCGGCAACTTCTACGTCAACGACAAGCCGACGGGAGCCGTGGTGGGTCAGCAACCGTTCGGCGGTGCGCGCGCTTCAGGCACGAACGACAAGGCCGGCTCGATGTGGAACCTGATCCGCTGGGTCAGCCCGCGCGCGATCAAGGAGACGTTCGTGCCGCCGCGCAACTACCGCTACCCGTTCCTCGGGCCGGATTCCGAGTGAGCTAAGGCCTTCCGGCCTTGTGCAGCTGCGCGTAGACGCCGCGCGCGACCTTCGCAGGCACGCCCGGCACGCCCTCGAGCTCCTCCGGCGTCGCCGCCACCATCGCGTCGACCGAGCCGAAGTGGTTGAGGAGCGCCCGCCGTCGAGCCGGCCCGACGCCCTCGAGCTCGTCGAAGAGCGAGGCGAAGCCCCGCGACTCACGCCGCTGCCGGTGGAAGCCGACGGCGAAGCGGTGCGCCTCGTCGCGGATCCGCTGCAGGAGCTGGAGGCCCGGATCATGTCGCGAGAGCACCACCGGCTTCGCGCGTCCCGGGACGAACACCTCCTCCTCCCGCTTCGCGAGCGCGATCACGGCGACCCTCGGGAGATCGAGCGCCTGCATCGCTGCGAGCGCCGCGGTGAGTTGGCCCTTGCCGCCGTCGACGACGACGAGGTTCGGCGTTGCCGCGAACGACTCGTCGTACTCGTCGGCCGTGGCTCCGTTTGCGAGCCGCGCGAAGCGCCGCGACACCATCTCCCCCATCGCGGCGAAATCGTCCATCCCCTCCTGACCGCGGATCGCGAACTTGCGGTAGTGCGCCTTCTTCGGCAGCCCGTCCTGGAAGACGACGAGCGAGCCGACGTTGTCCTGCCCCATCGCGGTCGAGACGTCGAAGCACTCGATGCGCAGCGGCAGCGACTCGAGGTTGAGCGTCTCGCGCAGCTGCTCGAGCGCCTCGACGCGGCGCAGCCGGCGCTGCTCGCCCTGCGCGAGGTCGCTCGTCAGCACGTGGAGGGCGTTCTCGTCGGCGAGTCGCTGCAGCCGGCGCTTCTCTCCCCGCTCGGCCGTGCGGATCTCGACCCGCGCCCCACGCCGCTCGGACAGGAGCTCCGCGAGCGCCGACAGGTCTCCAGCGTCGCTCGGGATGACGATCTGAGGCGGCACGCTGGGCGCGCTGCCGTAGTACTCGAGTCCGAACGATTCGAGGATCGTCGTCACGTCCTGGCCGCCGACGTTCTCGAGATGGAAGGAGTGGCGGTCGACCATCTTGCCACCGCGCAGCGGAAAGATCTGCACCACGGCGCGGTCGCCCTCAGCTGCGAACCCGATCACGTCCACCGTCCCGACCGACTGCCGCTCGACGGCCTGCCGCTCGACGAGGTGCTGGACGGCGAACAGTCGGTTCCGGTAGCGAGCCGCGTCCTCGAAGCGCTCAGCCGCCGCCGCCTCCTGCATCCGCCGCTCGAGCTCGCGCTGAATCGGCTTCACGTCCCCGGAGAGGAACTCGATCACGCCGTCGACGATGGCGCGGTAGTCCTCCTGGGAGACGTAGCCGACACACGGCGCAAGGCAGCGGTCGATGTGGTAGTCGAGGCACGGAATGCCGCTGTGGCGGCCGGGCTTCGGCCCTTCGCAGGGGCGATAGCGAAAGACGCGGTTGAGGACGTCGAGCGTCTCGCGCACCTTCTTCGCGTTCGCGTACGGGCCGAAGTACCAGACGCCCGGACGGTGCCGCTCGCGCGTGAACATCACGCGCGGGTACTCGTCCTCGACCGTGACCGCGATGTACGGAAACGACTTGTCGTCCCGCAGGCGGACGTTGAACGGCGGCCGGTGGCGCTTGACGAGGTTCTGCTCGAGGTGGAGCGCCTCGACCTCGCTGCCCGTCACGATCACCTCGACGTCCGCGACGCGCGCCGGGAGGCTCTGGATCTGAGGGCGTCCGTCGGTCGTTCGCTGGAAGTAGGAGCGGACGCGCGGCCGCAGCGACTTCGCCTTGCCGACGTAGAGCACCTCGCCGTCCACGTCGCGGAACAGGTAGACGCCCGGCCTCGCCGGGAGCGACTTCAGCTGATTGTCCACGCGGGTGACCACGACGGCCACCGTAACCGAGGGCTAGACGGCTGCGGCCACCGGCTCGGGGGCGGCCCCCGCAACGAGTCGGCCGTCCTGGTAGACGCGCTCGATCCGCCCCGCGAGGTCGCGGAAGTCGAGCGGGTCGCCCCCCACCACGACGAGGTCGGCGCGCTTCCCCGGCTCGATCGTGCCGAGCTCGCGACCGAGGCCCATCAGCTCGGCGGCAGTCTTCGTCGTAGCGACGAGCACGTCCTCCGGGCTCATGCCTCCGGCGGCCATCAGCTGGAGCTCCTCGAGATTCGTGCCGTGCGGGACGACGCCGGCATCGGTGCCCATTGCCACCTTGACCCCTGCCTCGGCGGCGCGCCGGAAGGAGTCGCGGTGTGCATCCATCACCTCCCGCGCCTTGGTCACCGCGAACTCGGGGATGCCCGCGCCCGCCTCCGCCGCTCTGATCACGCCCAGCGGAGCGACAAGCGTCGGAACGAGATAGGCGCCACGGTCGAGCATGAGCTGGATCGCCTCGTCGTCGAGGTAGATGCCGTGCTCGATCGAGCGCACGCCGGCGCGGACGGCGTTCTTGATCCCCACGGCCGACTGGGCGTGCGACATGACCCAGAGACCCGCCGCTGCCGCTTCCGCACAGATCGCCTCGATCTCCTCGACGTCGAAGCCGGGCTGCTGCGGCTTGTCACGCGGCGAGAGGACACCGCCTGAGGTCGCGATCTTGATCACCTCGGCACCGGCGCGCACGAGCTCGCGCACCTTCCGCCGCACCTCGTCCGGCCCGTCGACGATCGAGCCCGGAGCGCCGGGGTACTCGGGGAAGATCTCCGCCTGGGCGCCGGACGGCAGCCAGCCGTCCCCGTGGCCGCCCGTCTGGCTCAGCATCGTGATCGAGATCTGCACACGCGGCCCGCAGATGATCCCGTCCTCGAGCGCCGTCTTCACGCCGAGGTCTGCGCCGCCCGCGTCGCGCACGGTCGTGATGCCGATGCGAAGCGTCGCGTCGAGGTTCCGGATCGCGTCGTAGAAGCGATACGAGAACGGTTCCTGCATCATCCGCCACGCGTCGACGTGACCGAACATCACGTGGACGTGGGTGTCGATGAGGCCCGGGAGGAGCGTCGACCCACCGATCTCGACCTGTTCGTCGCCGTCCAGCCCGACGCCGATGTCGGCGATCTGCCCGTCGACCACCGCCACGTCGGCCTCTGCGACCGCCGCGCCGGTACCGTCGAACACCCGTCCGCCGGCGAATACCGTCCTCACCCCTGGCTCCTTTCGCTCGCTCGTCCAGGAAAGGCAAGCCTAGCGTCGGAGCTAGCATTCGATTCGTGGAGGGCCAGTACGTCGCGTACACGTTCTTCCGGGTCGACCCGGCATGGCGGCGGCTCGTGCCTTCCGACATGCGCCAGGCCCAGAAGGAGGAGTTCGCAGAGGTGCTGGACTCCTTCGCGGAGCGCTTCGAGCATTTGCGGGCGTACAGCACTACAGGCGTGCGGCCGGACTCAGAGTTCTTCCTCTGGAAGATCACGGAGCGCTACGACGCACTCGAGGAGCTGGGCGCGGCTCTGAACGGAACTGCACTCGCCGGCTGGCTCGAGACGACCTACTCGTACCTCGCGACGACGAAAGCGTCGCAGTACACGAGCGCGCGAAAGGCGCGGAAGATCACGCCGCACGGCCTCCCCTACCTCGTGGTCTATCCGTTCGTGAAGGTGCGGCCGTGGTACTCGCTGACCGAGGAGGAGCGGCAGCGCGCGATGGACGAGCACATCCGCATCGGCCGCGAGGAGTTCCCGGGGATCAAGAACCACACGACGTACTCCTTCGGGATCGACGACCAGGAGTTCATGACCGCCTTCGAGTGCGAGGAGCCCGCCGACTTCATGCACCTCATGCTGCGGCTGCGCGACAGCGAGGCGTCGCGCTACACCGAGCGCGACACGCCGATCTTCGTCGGGCGCTTCGTCTCGATCCGCGAGGCGCTCGCCGCGCTCGACGGCGCCTCAGCCCGCGTCGAGGCCTAGACGTACGTGTGCTGGTCGCGCCAGGTGCGCCACATGGCGAAACCGCAGAGCGCCAGCACGGCGATGAAGGCGAGGATCTGTAAGCCGACGGCGCCGCCGTACCAGTAGAGGCCGACGTCCGCGACCGCCACAACCGCGGCACCGTAGAACACCCACTGCGCACGTGGCGGCCACATCGAGATCCCCTCTCGCCGCTCGCGCCACATGAGGAAGATGAAGTAGGCGATGGCGAGGATGAAGGCGACCCGCGCGAGGATGAAAAGCGCGGTCAACGTCTGCTCGAGCTGGAAGACGACGACCAGCCCGGCGATCGCCGCGAGGATCAGGAGACCCCGCAGGAAGGGGTTGATGCGGGAGAAGAACCTGCTCATGTGGCAGTCATGTACGCCCGTACCGCGAGCGCTCCTGCCACCAAGGTAGCGCCCGTGAACCATGCGAGGCGCCCGCGCCGCTCGCTGGGCGCGTACATCCAGGGCGCGAGCACGGCGAGTAGCGAGAGCGTCCCGTACAGGTAGTGGAGCCGGTCGGCTGCTCGATGGTGGCTGGAGAGGAGCAGCAGGCCGATCCCGACCTGAGCGACGAGCAGGGTCTGGGCGAGCGCGAGGAGGTGCGTGAGGAGCCCGCGCACCTCGTTGTGGCGGTAGTACGTCCACGCTCCCACCGCCGCCGCCCCGAACGTCGCGGCCAGGACCGCGAACGCGACCGCATGGTGGACGCCGACCATGGCCCGGCGGAGCCTAGCGGCCCCTTCGACCGGTGCGACCCACCGGTGCCGGTGGGTGCTACCTACTCGCTCTCGGTCTGGCCGGGGTCGGGTGTGGGTGTCGGAATAGGAGGGCTGGGCTCGTTCGGGGTGACCATAAGCGTCTCCTGTACCGGAAGACGCGCGCGGCGAATCCTCTCGGCGGCGCCGGCGAGGCGCTCCGCGAGCTCGTCCTCGATGCGCTTCCCCTCCTGCTCGAGCTCCACCAGCCGTTGCCGAGCCTCCCGTTCGTCGGCCTTGGCGCCGCGCCAGACTGCCTCGCCGAGCGCCCGGAGGGCAGGGCCGCGCTCGACGGCGATCGCGTCGAGCCGCGACTGCGTACGCCGGCGGCTGAGCATCGCGTCGAGCCTCGTCCGCCACACCTCGGCGGCTGTCGCGGCCTGCGCGCGCCCGTCGGCTGCGAGGCGCGAGGAGTGTTGGGCCCAGACGCCGGCGCTGCGACGGGTGGCCTCCGCGAGCGCGGCGAGCAGGATGATCGCCGGCAGCAGCAAGACGATGCCCCACGCCCAGCTACCCGTGGCGAACAGGCCGATCGAGGCTCCGAAGGCCGCGAAGCCGAAGCAGAGGAGGACGAAGCGCGAGCGCATCCCGAGCCGGCGCCGTTCGACGCTCTCGCGAACAACAGGGCCATGGACGGTGTCGAGCGGAGGCAGGTCGCCCGCCGGAGCGCCGCAGTTCGAGCAGAAGCGCGCACCGGGTGCGAGCTCCTCGTCGCAGCTACGGCACGCGCTGTCCCTGATCGGCGATGCGCTCATAGCGGCCTTGTTCCCCGCCTTCGAGCGCTCGTAACACCTCCGCAGCGCGCCGGCGGAGCGGACCCACCTGCGCCCGGTAGTCCTCGTCCGAGACCTTGCCGGTTCGATGGTCGAACTCGAGCTCCTTCAGCGCGGCGAGAGCGCGATCCCGCTCCTCGGCGAGCGCGAGCCGCTTCCGCGCCTCCGGCGCGAGCTCGTCGAGACGGTCGCTGGCCGGAGCCGGGTCGCGCAGGAACGGGCGGGCGACGAAGACGACGGCGACGACCGCGAGCATCGCCGCGACGGCAAGCGCCCAGCCCACGTCAGATCCCGGCGGGAGCCGCGCCCGCGGCGTACCGCGCAGCGAGCCGACGCTGCTCGACCGCATCGGGCCACATAGCGATCAGCGCACCTACGACGAAGACGAAGCCGGCGACCCAGATCAGGTTGACGAGCGGCTTCACGAAGACCTGGAGGTCGATGTTGGTCGTGCGCTTCCCGGCGAGCGCGGCCTTCGTGAAGACGTCGCCCAGCGAGCGCGGATCGTGGTAGATGGACGCCTCGTTCGCCGGGCCCTCGATGAAGTAGTTGTTCACGCCGGGGTCGAGGTGGAACCGCTCGCCGTGACCGGACACCGCAATGACGGTGCGGTAGCCGTCGTAGTCCGAGCCTTTCACGCCCCTGAGCCCGGTGTACGTGAGCGTGTATCCGGCGGCCTCGATTGACTGTCCGGGTCGCAGCACGCGCTCGCGTTGCGTCTGGTACGCGCTCGAACCTGCGATCCCGATCGCGAGCAGGACGACCGCGGCGTGCACGATGTAGCCGCCGTAGCGTCGGCGGTTCCGCGCGATCAGGCGGAAGACCCCTCCCGCCGCAGCCCGGCCGCGCACGAACTCGAGCACGATCGAAGCGGCGACGAAGGCCGAGAACGTGTACGTGAGCAAACCCGGCCACGAGCTCCCGAAGCCGAGGGCGAGCAGCGCGACGCCGGTCACGACGGCGGCCGTGAACGGGATGACGAACGTCTTTCCGAGCGAGCGGAGCGACGCCCGCCGCCATGCCACGAGCGGGCCGAGCCCCATCAGCAGCAGCAGCGGCAGCCCGAACGTGTGGAGGAAGAAGTCGTAGTACGGCCCCGACACCGACCGCTGATCACCGCGCACCGCCTGGGAGAGGATCGGGTAGAGGACGCCCCAGAGGATCGTCAGGCAGAGGGCGATGAGGAGCAGGTTGTTGTAGAGGAACGTGGCCTCGCGCGAGACGAGCGACTCGAGCTTCGTCTTGGTGCGCAACAGCGGCAGGCGCCAACGGATCAACACGATCGAGAGAACGACCATCAGCGCGAGGAAGCCGAGGAACCAGCCGCCGATCGAGCTCTTCGTGAACGAGTGGATCGAGTTGAGCACGCCCGAGCGCGTGAGGAACGTGCCGAACAGCGACAGGTTGAAGGCCAGCGCGACGAGGATCATGTTCCAGACCTTCAGCATCCCGCGCTTCTCCTGGATCATCACCGAATGGAGGAACGCGGTCGCCGCGAGCCATGGCATGAGCGCCGCGTTCTCGACCGGATCCCAGGCGTAGTAGCCGCCCCAGCCGACCTCGACGTACGCCCAGTGGGAGCCGATCAACTGGCCGACGCCGAGGAACATCCAGGCCGCGAGCGTCCAGCGACGCGTGGCGACGATCCAGCGCTCGTCCGTGCGACCCGAGAGGAGCGCGCCCATCGCAAAGGCGAACGGGACGGTGAGCCCGACGTAACCGAGGTAGAGCATCGGCGGGTGGGCGAGCATGTACGGGTTCTGCAGGCTCGGATCCATCCCGTTCCCGTCCGGGCGCCCCGGCTGGACGTTGAACGGGCTCGAGACGAAGCAGAGCATGAAGGCGAAGAAGACGGCGACCAGCCCGAACACGGGAACCGTCCAGGCGACGAGCTCGCGCGAGCGCCGGTTGAGCCAGACTGCGAGCCCCGCATAGCCCGTGAGCACGAGCAGCCAGAGCATCAGCGAGCCCTCCTGGCCGCCCCAGAAGGCGGAGAGCGCGTAGCCGAGCGGAAGCTTGTGGCTCGTGTGCTGCCAGACGTAGACGAAGGTCATGTCGCGGCGACCGAGCGCTACGAGCAGGACGATCGCCGCGATGAGCGTTGCCGGGAATGCGGCGAGCAGCGCGTTCTGCGCCGACACCGCCAGCCTCCGCCGCCGCTTCCACGCGGCATAGGAGCCCGCCACCAGCGCGTAAAGGACGAGACCGAAGGCGAGGAGGAGCGCCGCACGCCCGAGAGGGGCCATCAGGTCAGGTCTTCGACGATTTCGCCGGCGCGTAGTGGTCGGGGCACTTCGTGATCAGCGAGCCCCGCTTCGCCACGAAGACGCCGTTGCGGAGCGTTCCCTCGACGACGACGTCGCCCCCGGTCTTGAACTGGTTCGGGACGCTTCCGTGATACACGACCGGCACGCGCGCCGGGTTCCTGCTCCGAACGTCCTTGAGCTGAAACCGCATTCCGGCGGTCGTGTAGGCGGCGCTCGGCTGCGCCTTGCCGACGACGGTGCCGACGAGCGAGACGTCACCGGTGTGCCCGGCGAGAGTGCTCGGCCTGAGGTCGGCGACGCCGTTTCCGGCAAGCGCCGTGTAGACGACGAAGATGGCAAGCGCGGCCGCCACCGACAGGGCGATCACGAGCCGCGCAGGACTGGATCCCACGCGTGCATCGTAGCCCCACAGCGCCCGCGCGAGCGCCGGACCCTATTTGCTTCTACACCTAGCTCTTCGGCGTCTTGGCCGGCTTGCGCGCCGGAATGCGGTAACCGTGCTCGTGACAGAGCGAGCCGGGCGCGTCCTCGGTGAGCGCGTCGCAGTAGCCCTTCCCGTACGCGGCCCGGAGGAAGGCGGCGACGACTTCGAGATTCCAGTCCGTCACGTCGAGGGTCTCGCGCCAGAGGTCGGCGAGGCGGAGGTCGATGTCGAGCTCGAGCAGATCGATTTTGGAAGGGCGCTTGGGCATGGCGAAAAACGTAGAAACAGCGTCGGACGGCATAGGCTGCCCGAGTGGGTGAGATCCGCTACGGCCCGAGCGGGCTGCCCGAGGCGCCGACCTTCGAGGAAGCGCTCGCGGCGCTCGTGGCGGAGGGTTACCGGGCCTGCGAGATCGGATTCGTCAGCGGCTTCTGGCTCGACTACGAGACGGCACCGCTCTTCGGAGCCGCCGCGGAGGCCGCGGACGTGGCTCTGTCGGTGCATGCGCCGCTCGCCGCCTTCATGGGCCATGCCGACCGCGGCAAGAAGTTCAAGATGGCGCTCGGAATGCTCGATCATACGGCGGGCCTCGCGAAGGCCTGCGGCGCGAGTCTCATCGTCTTTCATCCGGGCTTCCTCCTCGGCCGCGAGCGCGAGCAGGCGATTGCCGACGTTGTCGACCAGCTCGGCGACCTGCGGGAACGGCTGGAAGGTAAGGACCGGCTCGTCCCCTTCGGCGTCGAGGTGATGGGCCGCGTGCGCGACCTGGGCACGGTCGACGACGTGCTCGCCATCGCGGCGCAGGTCGACTTCGTCCGGCCCGTGCTCGACTTCGCCCACATGCACGCCACCAGCGACGGCGCCTTCCTCGAAGCGGATGCCTTCGCCGACGCGCTCGCCGGAGCCGACGCCGTACTCGGGCCCGGCGCGCCGTTCCACATCCACTTCAGCGACATCCAGTACGCGAACCGCAACGAGACCAAGCACCTCCCGTACGGCGAGGGGACGCTGCGAGCCGAGCCGTTGCGCGAGGCGCTCGCGCGCTTCGACCGTCCCGCGACCGTGATCAGCGAGGCGCCCGACGCCCGGTCGACGCGCGCAATCGGCGACGTCCTGCTCGAAGCGCCCTAGACCGGCTTGTGGCAGACGGCTTCGACGTTGTTGCCGTCGGGGTCGAGGACGTAGCCGCCGTAGTAGTCGTCGTGGTACCAGCGAATCCCGGGTTCGCCGTTGTCGGTTCCGCCCGCCTCGAGCGCGGCCGCGTGGAAGGCGTCGACGAGCTCGCGGGTCTCGGCGCCGAATGCGATGTGGAGCCCGCGCGCGGGCTCTGCGTGCGCCTCGAGGAAGAACGACGGCCTGCCTCCGTCATCCTTGCCGAACCCCGCCGCCGCTCCGGAGAACTCCATGAGGAGCGTGTAGCCGAGCGGCGTGAGGGCCGTCTCGTAGAACGCCTTGCTGCGCTGGTAGTCGGCGACGCCGATTCCGACATGGTCGAGCATTCCCATCACGTCTCCTTTCGATCGTGCACGAGCCGTCGCATAGCATCGCGCCCGTGCTCGATCCGAAGGTCTTCAAGGCATACGACGTGCGCGGGATCTATCCCGACGAGCTCGACGAGGCCGGCGCGGAGGCGACCGGGCGCGCGTACGTCGAGCAGTTCGAGCCGCGGCGCATGGCCGTGGGCCGCGACATGCGGCTCTCCTCGCCCGCCATGCAGGAGGCGCTGATGCGCGGCGCGGCGTCGGCCGGGGCCGACGTCCTCGACCTCGGATTGGTAGGCACCGAGATGGTCTACTTCGCGGTCGGTTCGCTCGGGCTCGAGGGCGGCGCGATGGTCACGGCCTCGCACAATCCGAAGGAGTACACGGGGATGAAGCTCGTTCGCCGCGGCGCGCTGCCAGTCGGCGGCGAGTCCGGCCTCCTCGACGTCCGCGACCGGGCTCTCGCAGACGACGCGCCCACCGGAACCCAGGGGACGATCGAGGAGTACGACATCTGGCCTGCGTATGTCGACCGCGTGCTGTCGTTCGTCGACACCGGTGCGATCAAGCCGCTGAAGGTCGTGCTCGATGCGGCGAACGGGATGGCCGGCTCGATGCTCCCGCCGGTGCTCGGGCGGCTTCCGATCGAGACCGTCCGCTGCTACTTCGAGCCCGACGGCTCGTTCCCGAATCATCAGCCGAACCCGCTCCTGCCCGAGAACCGCGAGTTCATCGTCAGCAAGACCCTGGAGGAAGGCGCCGACCTCGGAGTCGCGTTCGACGGCGACGCCGACCGCTGCTTCTTCGTCGACGACACGGGCGAGTTCGTCCCCGGCGACTTCGTGACTGCGCTGTTCGCCGAGAGCGTGCTCGAGAAGGAGCCCGGCGCGAAGGTCATCTACGACGTGCGAGCGAGCCGGGCAGTGCCGGACACGATCGAGCGCGCGGGCGGCATTCCACTCGTGAACCGCGTCGGCCATGCATTCATCAAGGCGCGGATGCGGAAGGAGGACGCCACCTTCGCCGGCGAGGTCTCCGGCCACTACTACTTCCGCGACTTCAGCCAGGCGGACTCCGGCGTCGTCCCGTTCCTGCTCATGCTCGAACTGATCTCGAAGCAGGGCCGGCCGCTGTCGGAGATCCTCGCGCCGCTCCGGTCGCGCTACTTCATCACGGGCGAGCTCAACACGCCCGTTCCGGACGTCGCGCTCAAGCTCCAGGAGCTGAAGGAGCGGTACGCCGACGGACGCGTGTCGCACCTCGACGGGATCTCCGTCGACTTCGACGATTGGCACTTCAACGTCCGGCCCTCGAACACCGAGCCGCTGCTGCGTCTCAACCTCGAGGCGACCTCGGAGGAGCTCATGGAGCGGAAGCGCAACGAGGTGCTCGAGGTGATTTGCTCGTGAGAGGCGACTACGCCTTCTCGACCCGCACGCGGGTCGGCTTCTCGGACACGGACGCTCAGAGCGTCGTCTATTACGGGCGCTACAACCCCTTCTTCGACCTTGCGCGTACGGAGTACCTCCGGTCGCTCGGTCTCCTCCATCGCGAGGTCGGAGGCGAGTTCGTGATGCGCGCGAACGACGTCGAGTACTTCGCCCCTGCCCGTTTCGACGACGAGCTCGAGATCCACATCCGCGTGGCGCGGATCGGGCGGACGAGCATGACCTACGCGTTCGCGGCGTTCAAGGTGCCCGAGGGAACGCTGCTCGTCACCGCGCACCAGACACTCGTCTTCATCGACCGCGAGACGCGGCGGCCGGTTCCGATCCCCGACGAGTATCGGACGCCATTCGATGTCGGCTGACGTAGACGAGCTCTTGCGAAAGGCGGTCGCCGACCTCGCGGCGCGGGAAGACTGCAGCTGGGCCGGGATCTACTTCGTCGAGGACGAAAACCTGGTGCTCGGGCCGGAGGCGGGCACACCCGAGCCCGAGCGGCGCACGACGGTTCCCGTCCTGTGGCGCGAAACGCGCGTCGCCGAGCTCGCGGCCGACGGAGACGTCGACCCCGCCGACCTCGACACCCTCGCCGCCGACATCGCCGACCTCTGCCTCGTCGGCTGGGACACCGGCGGCGACGTGTGGCAAAGCTGACGATCCCGTCCCTCGTTCGAGGGACGCACTCCGCACGAGCATTGGCGTCTCCCCCAGACGGGGTAACCCGCGGTTGGTGAGCCTGGATCCCTCGAACGAGGGAAGCTAGGAGGGCGTGACCCGTCGGGCGTCGAAGACGCCGTCGATGTTGCGGAGCGAGGTGAGAAGTGCGCGGAGCTCCTTGACGTCACCGACCTCGGCGACGTACCAGTTCCGGGCCATCTGATCCTCGACGGTGCCGCCGTAGGAGACGATGTTGGAGCCGTGCTCGGCGAAGGTGCGGGCGACGTCCTCGAGCAGACGAGGCCGGTCCCAGGAGTCGACGGCGATCTGCACCCGGAAGCTCTGGCTGCCGCCCCCCTCCCACTCGACCGGCGTGAACCGCTCGGGGTTGCGGCGCAGCGCACGCACGTTCGGGCAGTCGCCGCGATGGATCGTGATCCCCTTGCCGAGCGAGATGTAGCCGACGATGTCGTCGCCGGGAACCGGCGTGCAGCACTTCGCAAGCCGGACGAGCACATCCTCGACGCCGATCACGTTGATGCCGTAGCTGTCGCTGCCGGCGGCCTCCCGCGCCCGCGGCTTCTTGACCGGCACCTGCTCCTCGGCGACCTCGCCGACCTTGAGCTGCTGGAGGACCTTGTCGACGATCTTGGAGGCCGTCAGCTTCCCGGAGCCGAGCGCGATGTAGAAGTCCTCGGCCTTCTTGTAGCCGGACTCGCGGATCACCCCGGCGAGCACGGCTGAGCCGGCGAGCTTCCTGTACGGAAGGTTCTGGCCCTTGAGCGCGTTCTCGAGCAGCTCGCGGCCCTTCGCCTCGAGGTCCTCCTTCTGCTCCCGGGAGAAGAACTGGCGGATCTTGTTGCGGGCGCGCGACGAGGCCACGAGCGAGAGCCAGTCGCGGGAGGGCCCGCGCGCGGCGGACTTGCCGGTGAGGATCTCGACGTGGTCGCCGCTGCGCAGCCGATAGTGGAGCGGAACGATCCGCCCATTCACCTTCGCGCCGACAGTGCGGTGGCCGACGTCCGTGTGGACGGCGTAGGCGAAGTCGATCGGCGTAGAGCCGGCCGGAAGCGTCTTCACCTCCTCCTTCGGCGTCAGGACGAAGACCTCCTCGTCGAAGAGGTCCGTGCGGAAGCTCTTGACGAACTCGCGTGCGTCCGACTCCTCGGCACTGATGTCCATGAGCTGCCGCACCCACGCGTTCCACTCCTGATCGGCGGTCTTGGAGCGCCGTCCGTCTCGGACGTACGCCCAGTGTGCCGCGACGCCGAGCTCCGCGGTCTCGTGCATCTCGCGAGTCCGCACCTGAATCTCCAGCGGCCGGCCCTCGGGGCCGATAACGGTCGTGTGGAGGCTGCGGTACCCGTTGAACTTCGGCATGGCGATGTAGTCCTTGAAGCGGCCCGGCAGCGGCTTCCAGAGAGAGTGAATGAGGCCGAGGGCGCCGTAGCAGTCCCGGGTCCCCGCCTCGCCGCCGCGCTCGACGATCACTCGCATCGCGGTGAGGTCGTAGATCTCGTTGAACTCGCGGCCCTTGCGAGCCATCTTGTCGTAGATCGAGTAGAAGTGCTTCGCGCGGCCGGAGATGTCGACGGGGATGTCGACCTTCTCGAGCTCGCGTAGCAGCTCGTCGGCGGCCTCGGCGACATGGCCTTCCCGGTCGGCACGTCGCTCGGCGACCATCGTCTTGATTTCCGAGTACTTCCGCGGGTGCAGGGTCTGGAAAGCGAGGTCCTCGAGCTCCCACTTGAGCGCGTGGATGCCGAGCCGGTGGGCGAGCGGCGCATAGACCTCGAGCGCCTCCTTCGACTTCTGAATCTGCTTCTGCTTGCCGAGGTACTCGATCGTGCGGAGGTTGTGGAGGCGGTCGGCGAGCTTGACGAGGATGACGCGGACGTCCTCGGCCATCGCCACGACCATCTTGCGGTAGTTCTCGGCCTCCGCCTGCTCGCGAGTCTGGAACTGGACGCGGGTCAGCTTCGTGACGCCGTCGACGAGCGCGGCGATTTCGTCCCCGAACTCCTCACGCAGGGTGTCGAGCTCGACGCCGGTGTCCTCGACGACGTCGTGGAGGAGCGCGGCGGCGATTGTCCCCTCGTCGAGGCGGAGGCCGGCGCAGATCGACGCGACGCCGACAGGGTGCGTGATGAACGGCTCGCCGGAGCGGCGCTGCTGGCCCTCGTGTGCCTCTGCGGCGAACCGGAAGGCGCGTGTGACGAGCTCGACGTCGACGTCTGCTCGCTGCGCGGCGAGCTCGGCGAGCAGCCCTTCGAGGAGCTCCTCGTGCCTCTCGCCTGCTTCCAGCGTTGTCACTGTCTCAGTGTACTCGTGGGTTTCTGCGCGAATCTGTGCGGGAGGAACGGTCGTTAGAGGATCGAAATGACGCGTTCCATGGCTGCATATCGCCGTTACCGCGCCGCCCTGCGGCTCGCGCTCGCGCTCGCTCAGTGTCTGAACGGCTCCGAGTAGACGACCCGGCCCTGCGGCAGCGTCGCCTCGGGCTCGAGCACGACCACCTGAAACCCGAAGTCGTTGAGAGCCTCCGGCGGCGGTAGGAGGCCGAGCCCGCTCGCGCGGACGAAGCCGAACCGGCCGTAGTAGGCAGGGTCGCCCTGTACGAGCAGCAGCGGCTCCCCCGCGGCCCGAACGGCGTCGAGCGAAGCCCGCACGAGCTCGGAGCCGTGCCCGCGCCGCTGGTGCGCCGGCAAGACGCCGAGCGGCGAAAGTTGAAGGACAGGCTCCTCCGTCTCCTCGATCCAGTTCCAGGTGTTCATGACGTGCCCGACGACGACGCCCTCCTCCACCGCGACGAAGGAGAGCTCCGGAACGTAGAGATCCGGACGCGCGTGGAGCTCGGCAGCCAACCGTGGGACATCGTCGTCACCGAACGCTCCACGGTGCACCTCGAGGATCGACGGCCAGTCGTCCTCGCGGACGAGACGGATCACGCCGCGCGAGCGAGGGGTGACTCCGCAGCGAGGATCGCGCGGAAGCGAGCCGATTCGAGAAGGTGCCGTTTCGCGCCGGACGAACGCACGACCTCGTCGAGCCCGAGCTCGCCGAAGATCGCCTCCGCTTCGCCGTCGCGGCCAGAAGGCGGCTTCTCGTATTCGGCGACGAGCCAGGCGCGGAGCTCGTCGAACCTCGCGGCGCTCTCGAAGACGCGGCGGACGACGAGCTGCGGCGCGACCGTTCCGTTCCAGTGGTTCTCCTCGAGGCGGAACGCGACGTCGTAGAGGGCGTCGGGACGGAAGACTTCGAGCCGCGAGCCCTGCCCGAAGGCGATGGCGCTGCCGGCGTCGCGGCCGTCGCGCCGCACGCGGAAGCGAAGATGCTTGCCGTCGCCGACGGTCGCGAGCTCGGCGAGCCCGCAGCCCGGAGCGAGCAGCGTCGGCGCCGGGTTTCCGAGCCCGAATGGGGCGAGCCTTCGCAGCTCGGCGCAAAGGTCGAGCGAGAGGTCCGCTCCCCGCGCGACGACGGCGTCGATCGAAGTCATCGGCTCGAGGTCGACTTCGTCGAGCACCGTGGCGGCCTGCTCGGCAAAGGCAGCGGCGAATGCGTCGACGTTCTCCTCCGCAATCGAGAGACCCGCAGCTGCACGGTGGCCGCCCCACCGACCGAGCAGGTCGGCGCATGCACCGAGCGCGCCGTGCAGGTCGAACGCCGGGATCGACCGGCCTGACCCCTTCCAATCGCCGTCGGTGCCCGCGATGAGGACGACGGGGCGGTGGTAGCGCTCGACGAGCCGCGAGGCGACGATCCCGATGACTCCCTCGTGCCAGTCGGCCCCGGCGACTGCGTAGGCGCGACGGGCGCGGCGCTCGGACGGCCATGACTCAACCTGCGCCACGGCCTCGCGGAGGATCCGGCTCTCGATCGCCTGGCGCTCGCGGTTCAGCTCCTCGAGCGAGTCGGCGAGCCGGCGCGCCTCCGTGTCGTCCTGGGTGAGGAGTAGCTCGAGCGCCTCTCGCGGATGCCCGAGGCGTCCGGCCGCATTCAGGCGGGGCGCGAGTCGGAACCCGACCGCTCCGGCGTCGACCGTGGCCGGGTCGACGCCGGCGCTCTGCATGAGCGCGCGCAGACCGGGCTTTGCCGTCCGCGCGAGGGCGCGCAGGCCGGCGATCGCGAGCGATCGGTTCTCGTTGACGAGCGGGACGACGTCGGCGATCGTCGCAAGCGCGACGAGATCGAGATGGCGACGCGGCACCTCGGAGTCGACGCCGAACAGTGCCTGACCCAGCTTGTAGACGACTCCGGTGCCGCAGAGCTCGGGAAACGGGTACTCGGAGGGACGAGTCGCGACGACGGGACAGTCGGGCAGCGTTTCCCCCGGTCGGTGATGGTCGGTGACAACGACGTCGATCCCCCGTTCTCTCGCCTCGGCCACCTCGGCGACGGCCGTGATTCCGCAGTCGACGGTGAGTACGAGCCCGCAGCCCTCGTCCGCGAGTCGGGCGAGGGTCTCGCTACGGACGCCGTAGCCCTCGTCGAAGCGACTCGGCAGATGCCAGGCAACGTCCGCGCCGAGCTCGCGCAGGAGGAGAACGGCGAGCGTGGTGGCCGCGATGCCGTCGACGTCGTAGTCGCCGTGCACACAGATCCGCCGGCGTTGCTCGACGGCGGCACGGATCTGCGCGCACCCGGCCTCCATGTCGCCGAGCAGGAAGGGGTCATGTGGGGGCTGCTCACCGTCGAGAAAGCGGCGCGCGACGGCGGGGTCGGAATAGCCGCGCCGGATCAGCACGGAGGCGGTGACCTCAGAGATGCCGAGCTCACGGACGAGCTCGGCCTGGGCGGCAGGCGGGCAGTCGGCGAGTGTCCAGGTGCCTTCGTGCATGTGTAGCCAAGCTACGGGGACGGGCGGACGGAATCGGCCATGGCACCCGGCCGCCGGAGACAGTCGGATCCGGATTTGCCAGACACTCGTGACGGACCTGCGATTCATCCGTGACCGGTGAGGCAGCAGGCTTCACCGGTCCCCGGGTGGGTGGGCCTCCCGCGGTTGTCCGTCGCGCCCTACACGACGCGCGAGGAGATCGACAGGCTGCTAGCCGCCCTCGTTCGGGAGCTTGATCCCGAGCACGGTCAGGAGGACGAGTAGTCCGAGCCCGAACAGCCAGTAGGCGAGCACGCGCCGTGGATGACGCGACTCCCGCAGCGAGCTGAGTGCGATCTTCCCCCACAGGAGGACGAGACCGACTGCGGCGGCTCCGCCGACCACGATCACGGGTGCGAGATAGGCGGCTTTCTCGAACGGCCACGCGAGCGCCCAGGCGGTGAGCGCGACGAGGGCGACGACGGCCACGAGCGCTGCCGGATAGCGAAGTACCCGCATCTCAGCAGGGTACGCTGCCGCCGTGGAAGCGGCCGGTAACTACCACTCCGGCGACGACTACGTCGTCGAGTTCCTCGGTTACCGCTTCTCGTTCAGCAGCCTCGACTTCGAGGAGCGGGTCACCGCAGCGGCGGTGCGCCTCGGCCTCGTCTCCGACCCCGAGCTGGACGAGGACGAGACAGCCGACCTCGTCGAGCTCGTCGAGCGCGACGCGATCGACTCTCCGCGCAGCGCACTCGGGGAGTACCTCGTCCGTCACTGGGACGCGCTCGCGCTCGTCAACGGCGAGTCGCTCGTCTACTGGCTCAAGAAGCTCGTCTTCCGTGGCGCGTGGCTCGACCACCGCGTGAAGGAAGGCCTGCTCGAAGTGGATTGGGACGAAGAGCGGCAGGACTTCACGTTCGCCGACACGAACGGCGGCCGCGCGCTGCTCGAGCTCCTCCCCACCCCGAGCTGGCACGAGCTCCAGTACCGGCGATGAGGGTTCCCCGGCGGTATGCGGTCGTACTGCCCGCCTACCTGGCGGGCTTGCTCGCGCTCGACACCCAGGTCTCGCTCGATGGGCAGCTCGCGCTCGGGGCGCTCACGTTCGTGGTCCTCGCGGCTTCGTTGTGGCCGCTCGCGCCACTCGTTCGCGCACAGGCCGTCGGAGTCGTGCTCTTCGCGACGATCGGGGAGGTGACGGGATCGCTCGTGTGGGGCGTCTACCACTACCGGCTGCACAACCTGCCGCTCTTCATCCCGCCGGCGCACGGACTCGTCTACCTGAGCGGCGTCGCGCTGAGCCGCGGCATCCGTGCCCGCGCGGTCGTCTGGGCCGCCGCGGTCGGCGCCGCTGCCTGGGGAGTCGCGGGGCTGACGCTCTTGCCGCGGCTCGACGTCGCCGGCGCGGTCGGTGTCCCGCTACTGCTCCTCTTCCTCTGGCGGTCGCGCTCACGGGCGACGTACGCGGGGGTCTTCCTGGTCGTGGCAGCGCTCGAGCTGTACGGGACGTCGATCGGCACCTGGCGCTGGGCGACCACGCTCCCCGGACTCGGAATCCCGGACGGCAACCCGCCGAGCGGAGTCGCGAGCGGCTACGTCTGGTTCGACGTGATGGCCCTGCTCGTCGCGCCATGGCTCGTCTACGTCGCGCGTGGAATGCTGAAGCCGACGCTCTCGGCTTTCTCGGGTGCGGTGCGCAACTCGATCCGCCGGAGAGAGCCGATCGGAACGATGAGCGCTTCCGGCGCCTCGTCTCGCGCATCCGTCACGTAGAGCGTCACCATCCCGAAGCCCGGCTCTGGCTCGATCCGCTCGAGCACGAACCGCGAACCGTCGGCGAGCTCGACCTCGACGACCGGCTTCTCGACGCCTGTGGTCTCCGCGAACGAGGCGATCGCCTTGTGCAGCCGCTCGACAAATGCCTCGTGCGGCAGCTCGGGGACCGGAGTCCAGAGGTCGGGCACGCCCGGACCCTAGCCTCCTCGTCGCGCGAAACAGCGGCTCGACCTCCGCGAGCTGGCCCACCCTTGCAGGTTAGAAGAGGCGCGCGTCCGTTTCGGGCTCCGGCGCGGCGCCGAGATGCGCGCGGCCGAGCGCGGTGATCGTCCGGCCCCGCGGAGTGCGTTGGATGAAGCCGAGCTGCAAGAGATACGGCTCGTAGACGTACTCGATCGTGTCCGGCTCCTCGCCGAGCGCCGCCGCGAGCGTGTTCAGCCCGACCGGTCCGCCGCCGTACTTCTCCGTGATCGCCCGCAGCAGCTCGCGGTCGAGGCGCTCCAACCCGGCCTCGTCGACCTCGAGCAACTCGAGAGCCTCGCGCGCGATGGCGTTCGTGATCGCGCCCTGGTGCCGCACCTCGGCGACATCTCGAACGCGCCGGAGGATCCGGTTGCCGACTCGGGGCGTGCCCCGGGCGCGGCCCGCGATCTCGTCGGCAGCATCGTCCGCGATCTCGACGGCGAGAATCCCGGCCGAGCGGCGGACGATCGTGGCGAGCTCGCCGTCCTCGTAGTAGTCGAGCCGGAACGTCATGCCGAAGCGGTCGCGAAGTGGCGAGGTGAGGAGCCCCGTGCGCGTCGTCGCGCCCACCAGCGTGAACGGCGGCAGATCGAGCGTGAGCGTCCGCGCGGCTGTCCCCTGGCCCATGACGATGTCGAGCCGGAAATCCTCGAGAGCCGGATACAGGATCTCCTCCGCCGCACGGCCGAGGCGGTGGATCTCGTCGACGAAGACGACGTCGCGCTCCTCGACCGCGGTGAGGATCGCCGCGATGTCCTTCCGCTCGAGCGCAGGCCCGGCGACCGAGCGGATGCCTACACCGAGCTCCTCGCGGATGATGTGGGCGAGGCTGGTCTTACCGAGCCCGGGCGGGCCGACGAGCAGGACGTGGTCGAGCGCCTCTCCGCGTCCCTTCGCCGCGTCGAGCGCGATCGAAAGCTGCTCCTTGATGCGGGCCTGGCCGACGAACTCGTCGAGCCGGCGCGGCCGGAGGCTCCGCTCGACCTCCTCCTCGTCGTCTCGGAGCGCCGGCGTGAGGAACTGGGTGGCTGCGTTCATGCGGCTTGTTTCAACGCGAGCCGGACGCGTTCCTCCGGCGGCAGGGCGGGATCGACCTCTGCGAGGGCGCGCTCGGCGTCGAGCAGCGACCAGCCGAGCTCGACCAGCGCGTCGCGGGCGACGACGTGCTGCTCGCCGGAGTCGTCCGACACCGGCGCGAGCGCCGGATCGCCGAGCTTCTCCTTGAGCTCGAGCACGATCCGCTCTGCGGTCTTCTTCCCGATGCCGGGGATCGCCTGGAAGCGCGCCGAGTCGCCTCGCACGATCGCGCGGCGCAGCTCGGCGACGGGCGAGCCGGAGACGATCGCGAGCGCGACCTTCGGACCGATGCCGTTCACGGCGAGGAGCTGGACGAACAATTCACGCTCGCTCCGGTCCGCGAAGCCGTACAGCTGCAGCACGTCCTCGCGCACGTGGAGGTACGTCTCGACCGTGATCTCGTCCGCCGTATCGCCTTTCCGGACGGCCGTCGGCGTCGCGTGGACCAGATACCCCACGCCGCCGACGTCGAGGACGAGCCCTTCGGGCGTGTTGGCGACGGGCCGGCCGCGGAGGCGCGCGATCATGGGCGCAATCTACGCGTGAGAACGGACGTTCCCTCCAGGTCGTCCCCTTCTACCCCGTGGCCGCACGCAGGAGCGGCGGCGCGAGCGCGTGGCAGATCGCGACCGCGAGCGCGTCGGCCGCGTGGTGCGGCGTCGGGAGCTCGGGGAGCGAGAGGATCATCTTCACCATCCGCTGCATCTGCGCCTTCTCGGCGCGGCCGTAGCCGCAGATCGCCTGCTTCACGCTGGCCGGTGAGTACTCGCGACAGGCAACTCCCGCGTTGGCGGCCGCGACGAGCACGGCGCCGCGCGCCTGCCCGACGGAGAGTGCGATGCGGGCGTCGGCGCCGACGTACGACTCCTCGAGCGCCACCGCATCCGGCCCGTGCTCGGCAATGAGCGCCGCCACGGCGTCGTGGATCGTCTTCAAACGGAGAACGGTGTCCTGCCCCGCGGGCGTCGACCAGCAGCCGTGCGCCACCTCCCTGAGGCGGCCTCCGCTTTCTTGGACGACTCCGTACCCGCAAGCAGCAGTCCCCGGATCGATGCCTACGACCTTCACGACAGAAAGCTACGGACCCGATCGGACGAATCCTGTTCAGGCCGTGACCGGATGTGGCACGGCGCCGAAGTAGCGCTCTCCCGGGTGAGAACGCTCGCACAGGCGTGAGTCCTCCTGCCAGTAGTGTTCGCGAAGGTGGGCTTCACTCGCCTCGCGCCTCGGGTCGAAGGACACGCCGACGATCTCGCGCCTGGCGAGCTTGCGATGCGAAAGCAGCATCTGCCCAGCGAGATCACGCACGACCCGGTGAAGGGCCGACTCTCGCTGCCGACCGTCGCGTTCCGGCGTCGGCGCTGGCAGCTGACCTCGGGAGTTAGGCCGGTCCTGGTCGCGGTGGTTGTCGTGGTTGCGGCGCTGGCGCTTGTACCAATCGGAGGGGGGAGTCTTGGCTCTCGGGCGGTGGATGGCATCGTCAGTCCCTGGGACACCAGCCCGCCCGATCAACCGGCGCTTGATGCAGCGGCCAACGACGCCGAGGCTATTGCAGGCACCTATTACACGGAAGCTCGCGTCGATGACGCTGCGGACAAGGTCGATCTCTACCTGGCTAGCGCACCTCAGTCAGTGCTCGACCAGCTGCAAGCGAAGCATCCGGGCACCTATGTGATTTACAACACTGCCGCGCATCCGCTGAGCGAGCTGCGGAGGATCGAGAACGCGCTCCCGGCGGAAGAGCTTCAGTCCGAAGGCATCGACGTCGAAAGAATCGCGCCGACGCCGGAGGGCTACCTCGCGGTCGGGATACAGAGCGACAATGTGCAAGCCGCACAGTCGGCACTCGACGCGATCTACGGCCCAGGGATCATCAAGGTCTACGGAGGCGCGCAGCCCACCGTTGCGGCTGTCAAGACCATGCCCCTCAGCCCCTCTGCCTTGCGAAAGCTCCGAACCATCTTGCGAAAGGCGCAAACCAAGCGCCACGACCAGCGATAGAGCGGCCTTCCTAGACCGACGCCACCCGGGGATCACTCCGGGACACGGGCCTAGTCGAGCGTCCGCTAGCCCGGATGGACTTTGGCGGCCCTACTCGGGTTCCTCGTGTTCGGCGCCCCCGTCGTCGCTGAGGAGCGGGCCGTGCTCGAGAACGAGTGGCAGGGAGCCGCCCTCGCTGATGCGACCCCTGCCCGGCTCCAGCGATAGTTCGTCGCCCTCCACCCCCGCAGCTCGGGCGTCTAGGCCCTCCTCTACGAGCCGTTCGTCGTGGCGGCGCCACATGCGCCTGAGACGTGCCATAAGGCCCATCGCAACGAGGTTACCTGGTTCAGGGGTCGGAACTGGGCCAAGCGAGTCTTTCATCTCGAACGCCGCCCGGAGGCGGATGACGGGCGACCTGCGTCTCGCTTTCGGTGGGGTGTCAGGCTCCGATCAGCAAGCGCGCCGACAGCGCCAGAAGCGCGGCTGCGAGCAGCCACTGGATTACTGAGCCGCGGAGTCGAAGCGAGATGTGAGCGCCGAGTTGTGCGCCGGTAATGACGCCGACCGATAGCGCGATTGTCCGGCGGAGTCCGTGGCCGTGGAAGCTGCCGATGAAGAGGTGTGTGAGGGTGCCGGTTCCGGCCATGATCGCGAGCACGAAGTGCGAGGTTGCGGTGGCGATGTGCGTTGGAAAACCGAAGGCGCGCACGAGCAGGGGCACGTGGATGACGCCGCCGCCAATGCCGAGAAAGCTCGAGAGGAAGCCGACCCCGAGGCTGTACACGGCACCTCTCCTGACTGGGACGCTGTAATCGTAGGTCTCGCCGTTTCGGTCGACGAGCGAGCGGCGTTCGAGATGACCGCGCGCTTGGCGTAGCGGCCACCGTTCGCCGGCGAGCAGCCAGATGGCGAGTGCCGCGAGGACAGCGCCCATGATCGCGTCGAAGACGCGACGGGAGACATCCCCGACCAAAAGCGCCCCTCCGATCGCGCCGGGAATGGTCGCGAGCGCGAACACGATGCCGCTGCGGTAGTCGATTCGCCGCTGACGAGCGTAGGCGACGCTGCCACTGGCCGCGTTGAAGAAGACCGCTGCCAGGCTGATCGAGGTTAGCGTCTGCGCCGACTGATGCGGATAGAGGAGAAGCAGCACCGGGGTGAGGATGAATCCTCCACCTGCCCCGATCACAGTCCCAAACGCGCCGACGCCAAAGCCGATCAGCACCAGCAGGATCGCGGACTGGGCCGTAAACGTCACCGACTTTGGCCAGGCTACCCAGCGCTGGGTACGTACGCGGTCTCCTCGCAGTCGCCACGAGCCGGAGGCCAACGCAGGCGGAAGCCGTGTTGGCCGGAGGCGATCCCGCTCCCGCAGACGCCGCGAAGCGGCCTCAGCGGGCGGGCAAGAAAACAGCACGGAGCGCGACCGAGACCGCGCTCTCGGTCGCGCGGAGTTCGTTCTCGGTCGCGGGCATCAGCCCGCGACCGCCTCGAGAACCCGCTCCGGTATGTCGAAGTTCGCGTAGACCTCCTGCACGTCGTCGTTCTCCTCGAGTTGGTCGATCAGGCGCAGGATCTTCTTGGCCTCGTTCTCGTCCTCGACGGCGACGGTCGTCTTCGGCAGCATCGTCAGCTCGGCCGACTCGATCTCGAAGCCGGCCCCTTCGATCGCCTCGCGCACGGTGGCGAGCTCCTCGGCCGCGGAGAGCACCTGGAAGCTCGAGCCGTCAAGGGACACGTCATCGGCTCCGCCTTCGGCCGCCGCGAGCATGAGGTCGTCCTCGTCGGTGCCGTCCGCCGGCACGAGCACGAGGCCACGCCGCTCGAACAGCCATGCCACCGCGCCCGAGGTGCCGAGGTTCCCGTCGTTCTTCGCGAAGGTGTGCCGCACCTCGCCTGCGGTGCGGTTGCGGTTGTCCGTGAGCGACTCGACGATCACCGCGACGCCGGCCGGGCCGTAGCCCTCGTAGACGACCGTCTCGTACGCAGCGGAGTCGGAGTCCGTACCCGCGCCTTTGGCGATCGCGCGGTCGATGTTGTCCTTCGGCATCGAGTTGGCCTTGGCCTTATCGACCGCGTTCTGGAGCGCGAGGTTGCCGGCGGGATCGGGCCCTCCGTCCTTCGCCGCCACGATGATCGCGCGCGTCAGCTTCGAAAAGAGCTTGCCGCGCTTCGCGTCGGCCGCACCCTTCTTGTGCTTGATCGATGACCACTTGCTATGCCCGGACATTTCCCGCTCCCGGCGCCGGCAAAGCCGGCACCTTCGCTCTCTTGGCGCGCTCCGTCGAGCCTACGCGCGCTGTCTCCTCCCTGACGATGTTCAAGAAGCGTTCGTGGACGCGGGTGTCGTCGGTCAGCTCCGGGTGGAAGGCCGCGACGAGGAGCCTGCCCTCGCGCGCCAGCACCGGGTGGCCGTCGACCTCCGCGAGCACCTCGACGTCGGGGCCGGGCTCCTCGAGCCACGGCGCGCGGATGAAGACGGCGCGAAGTGGCTCGTCGCCGTCGCCACTGCCGTTAGCCGATATCGCGAGGTCGGCCTCGAAGCTCCGCACCTGGCGGCCGAACGCGTTGCGCCGCGTCGTGTAGTCGCCGAGTCCGAGGTGGTCGCGGTCGAGGAGGATCATCCCGGCGCAGGTGCCGAAGATCGGGCCCTCGAATTCGCGCACCCCCTCGTCGAGGTCGTAGAGCTTCATCAGCCGCCCGATCGCCGTCGACTCGCCCCCGGGAATGATCAGCCCGTCGAGCCCGTCGAGGTGTTCCGGGAGCCGAACCTCGACCGGGTCGGCGCCGAGCCGCCGCAGCACGGCGGCATGCTCCCGGAAGTTCCCCTGCACGGCGAGGACGCCGATCCTGAGCGGCTTCTCCATCGCTTCGATGGTAACGAGGCTTACGCGGGCGCCGGGTCGGCGGGCGTGCGACGTCCTCGACCCAGGATGCCGAGCAGGACGAGCCAGAACCCGAGCAGCCCGAACGCGAGCGGGAACGACCAGGCGCTGATGTCCGGCGGCTGGCCGCTGACAGCGTTCCTGGCGATGCCGGTCGGCGAGCCCACGAGGAAGTGGACGGTGACGATGAAGAATCCGAGCGTCCCGTAGAACGCCCAACTGGAACGTCGCGTCGCCTGCGCGACCCCGATGTAGACGAGCGACATGAATGCGATGACCGCGAAGTCGAAGGTTGACGTGTGGCACCAGACGAGGACCGGAACTCCCACAAGCAGACCCGCGACGAGATGGAGCCAGAACGCGGAGGGCTTGCCGCCGGCGCTGCCGGCCAGGAAGTAGACGAACCCGATCACCAACGACACCGCGAGGGTGAAGTTGCCCCACGGTTTCGTGATCAGGTCGATCACGAACAGCCAACCGACGACGGTCGAGATGAGCGCGATGAACGGAAAGCGGAAGATGCGGAGGTCGGCCACGGCGACGACGAGGATCAGGATCTCGAACGCGAGGCGCGACCACGACCACTGACCCAAATCGCCGAACGAGCCGTTGGTCCAGCCCCACCACGTGAAGGTGACCCCGACGAAGATGGCCCAGGCGATCACCGAGGAGAAGGCGAAGATGCCGGCCGCGATCGGGCGGCCGGCCACGAGCAACAGAACCGCAATCGCATACAGGATCACGAGGATGAGCAGCGTCCAAGCGGTGCCTTGGCCACGACCCGGGAAATGCTCCGAAAGGTAAACGAGCGCCCCGATTGCCCCGCCGAGGACGGTCAGGCCGCCCGTGTAGACGAGAAAGGTCGAGGACGTCCAGATCGGCTTGAACTCGCGGGTGTGCACTTGGAGATCGTCCTCGAGTCGTCGGACGGACTACGCCCAGGGCAGGCGACCCCAGGTCGAGGGCCGCTCGCGTCGCGACGGCTCCCACCCGGCGTACGCCTCGTCCGGCTGGGACGTCTCGCGCTCGACGCTCGCCCCGTGACGGGCCGCGAGCTCCGAAACCGGGTACCGGACGGTCCAGTCACCCGTGCGCGAGCCGACCATCAGGATCGCGCAGGGTTGGTCGCCGGCGCCGACGAAGATGTGTTCGGTGCCGGCGGGTGCGTGGAAGAAGTCCCACGCGTGCAGCGTCCGCTCCTCGCCCTCGACGAGCAGCGTGCATTCACCGGACAGGACGAGAAAGTCCTCCTGCTGGCTCTCGGCGTGGTAGCAGCCGTTGGCCTCACCGGGCGGAAGCACGTGGATGCGGACTCCGAGTTGCTCGAACTCCGCCATGGGCGTCTCGAACGAGCACTCCGAGCCCGACCGCTTCTTCTCGCCACCCTCGGTCGTGAGCCACATCGCGTCGCCCACGTTCACGACGAACCAGCCCGGCCCGGTCGGGGCTAGGCCCGATCCGGACTCCTCGAGCGGCGCCTCGGGCACTACCAGCCGCGGGTCTCGAGCAGCTCGCTCGGATCGAGCGACTGCGTCGAGATGCCGACCATCGGTTCACCGAGGCCGGCAGAGACGCGGGCGAGGATGTCCGCATCGCGGAAGTGCGTCGTCGCCTCGACGATCGCCTTCGCCCGGCGCTCGGGGTCGCCCGACTTGAAGATTCCGGAGCCGACGAAGACGCCGTCGGCGCCGAGCTGCATGCAGAGCGACGCATCGGCCGGCGTCGCGATCCCGCCGGCAGTGAACGTGACGACCGGCAGCTTCCCGTTCTCGGCGACCCAGTTGACGAGCTCGTACGGTGCGCGCAGCTCCTTCGCCTCCGCGTACAACTCCTCCTCGCGCAGCGCGCCCAGCTTCCGGATGTGGCCGAAGACCGCGCGCATATGCGTGACGGCGTTGACGATGTCGCCGGTCCCCGCTTCGCCCTTGGTGCGGATCATGGCCGCGCCCTCCGCGATCCGGCGCAGCGCCTCACCGAGGTTCGTGCAGCCGCAGACGAAGGGGACTGTGAACTGCCACTTGTCGACGTGGTGCTCGAGGTCGGCCGGCGTCAGCACCTCGGACTCGTCGATGTAGTCGATCTCGAGAGCCTGGAGGATCTGCGCCTCGGCGAAGTGGCCGATGCGGCACTTCGCCATGACCGGGATCGTCACGGCGTCCTGAATCTCGCTGATCTTCTCCGGGTCGGACATGCGCGCGACGCCACCGTCGCGGCGGATGTCGGCCGGCACGCGCTCGAGCGCCATGACGGCGCACGCTCCCGCGTCTTCGGCGATCTTCGCCTGCTCGGCGTCGACGACGTCCATGATCACGCCGCCCTTGAGCATCTCGGCGAGACCGCTCTTGACCCGCATCGTCCCGTATTCGGCCATGGATGTGAGTTTAGCCGGGCTCCGGGCAGCCACGGCCTGATAGAAGAAGCCGCGTGAAGCCGTGGACGCAGGAGCCGACGGGACGCTTCGACGAGCTCGAGATCGAGAGCGAGGTCCTGCGCGACAACCCGCTCGGGGACCCGCACGTCCGGCCGCTCTGGGTCTACGTCCCACCCGGGTACGACGCCGAGCCCGACCGGCGCTTCCCCTCGATCTACCTGATCCAGGGCATGACCGGCCAGGTGGACATGTGGCGGAACCGCACCGCCTTCCGGCCGAACGTGCCGGAGCTGATCGACCGGCTCTTCGCGGAGGAGGGCTGTCCGGCCGCGCTCGTCGTCGCCGTCGACTGCTGGACGTCGTACGGCGGCTCGCAGTTCATCGACTCGCCTGGGACGGGCCGCTACGGCGAGTACCTCTGCGACGAGGTCGTCTCCTTCGTCGACTCCCGCTACCGAACGCTCGCCGAGGCAGCTCACCGCGGCATCACCGGCAAGTCGAGCGGCGGCTACGGCGCCATGGTCGTGCCGATGCTGCGGCCGGACGTCTTCGGCGGGCTTGCGACCCACTCCGGCGACGCGCTCTTCGAGCTCTGCTACCTGCCGGAGTTCCGCGAGGCAGCACGCGCATTGCGTGACGAGTACGACGGCTCGTACGAGCGTTTCTGGGAGGACTTCCGCTCGCGCCCGGCGTTCACGAAGCAGTCCGATTTCCCGCTCATCAACGAGTGGGCGATGGCGGCGTGCTACTCGGCCAACGAGGACGGTTCGATCGAGCTGCCGTTCGACACGGATACAGGGATGCTGCGTGAGGACGTGTGGCAGCGCTGGCTCGCGTGGGATCCGGTGCGCATGGCCCGCCGCCACGCCGATGCGCTCCGCAGTATGCGCGCGATCTACATCGACGCCGGCAAGCGCGACGAGTTCTTCCTCGACCTCGGGGCCGACGCCTTCCGGCGGGAGCTCGAGGCGCTGGGGATCACCGATCTCTTCTTCGAGCTCTTCGACGCGAAGCACGGCGGGATCGAGTACCGCTACCCGCTCGCGATCCGCTACCTCGCCGAGCGCCTCCAGTAGCTCATCGCGGTGCGAGAGGACGCCGCCCAGGCGAGAGTCTCTCCTGGCAGAGTGTCGGATCGGGCGCGAGGCGTTGGTAGAAGAGATGAGCGGTGGCCGGAGGGGCCGCCGGGAGTCAAGGAGGCGACAGATGACGCGGTACCTGATCTCGTTCGATGACGGCGCGATGACCTTCCCCGAGGAGGACCTGCCCGCCGTGACCAAGGCCTCGGTCGCGGTAGTCCGGGAGGCCCAGGACGCGGGCGTGTGGGTTTTCGGTGCCGGAGTGGCAAGCGGACCGGCGAGCGTGGTGGCCACCGACGGAATCGCCACCGACGGCCCGTACCCGGAGAGGAAAGAGGTCATCGGCGGGTTCTCGATCGTCGACGTGCCCTCACGTGAGGAAGCCCTGGAGTGGGCAGCCAAGATCGCCGTCGCGTGCCGCTGTGCGCAAGAGGTGCGGGAACTCATGACCGACCCGCCCGGGCTGTAGCAAGAGGTGCCTCCGGGCGCGGTCCGCATCGACCTGAAATCTCGTCAGGCGCTCAAGCGCCGCACTGCACCCGCCGATTACACGCAGTGCCATGGTCGACGATCGTTCGCAGCTCGGCTTCTTGATCGCGGCACTCGGCGCAGCAGTGCTCGCCGTTTCGGTGTTCCTGCCCTGGTACGGGGTCAGCATCACCGCGTCTGGTGCTGCTTCGGCCCAACAGCAGCTCGCCACCGTAGCCCAGCAGTACGGGAACAGCACCTTCCAGGCGGGCGCGAGCCAGCTAGGAGCAGAGTTCAGTTCACTCGCCGGGCGTCAGCTCACCACCGTGAGCGCCCACGAAACTCTCAAGGACATCGGCCCGATACTCCTCGTTCTTGCCGGCATCTCGCTCCTGGCGTCGCTTCTGCGGCTCGCGGGCATCACCGGGCTGCTCGAGGCCGGCGGCGGCCAGATCGCTCTCGTCGGCGGCCTGGCGACGCTGTTCGTGCTCTACCGGATGCTCACGTCCCCGGGCGCACAGACGGATCTCGTCTCGCTGTCGCTGAGCTGGGGTATCTGGCTCGCGCTCCTGAGCGCGGCCGCGATCGTCGTCGGGGGTTTCCTGTCGGCCTCGAACCAGAGTCGGAGGCAACCGGCCGGCAGCTACGGGCCGCAGGTCTGACTTCTCGATCTAGACGCCGAACATCCCGAGCTGTATCCCGAGCATCGCAAGGAATGACCCCGCCAGAGCCCCCAGGCCGAGTCGGCCGGCTCCGAGCGCCCAGCCCTGCCAAAGAAGGCCCACACTGGCCGCAAGCATGAAGCCGGACGCGATCGCGTTCGATACCCCCAGCCAATCTCTCGTCATTCCGTTGCGGACGAAGAGAAACGGCACCGCGCCCAGCCCCGTGGCAAGGCACGTCACCGCCGCCGCGGCGGCCGCAGTCCAGACGTTGACCTGCACACCACAAGCGTCCACCGCCGCCACCCGGTTCGCATCCGGTCCTACCCGCGAGTCTCATTCAGCCCTTCCGCCATACTTCACCGCATGGCCACCAGAGCGGACTTCAGTGATGAGGAGTGGAAGGCGATGCAGGAGGGGATCGCCGGGGCGGGCATGTTCGTCGCGCTCGCCGACCGGGGATTCTTCGACAGCTTCAAAGAGGCGAACGCGCTCGCCCACCATCTAAAGGCAGCACACGAGCACAACGACAGCGTTCTCGTCCGCGACTTGGCAGCCGGGCACGATCGGCCGTTCGGGATGACAGCGTCGCCCGAGGAGGTCGAGCGGAGCACGGAGGCAGCGCTCGAGCAGGCGGTCGCGGTGCTGGAGGCGAAGTCGCCCGAGGACCTCCCCGCGTACCGGCAAATCGTCCTCGAGGTCGCCGAGTCGGTGGCCGAGGCGGCCAAGGGAGTCTCGGCGCAGGAGACCCAGGCGCTCGATCACATCCGCGCAGCTCTCGGCTCGAGCGGCTAGGCGAGCACGTCCCGGCTACGCCGGCGTCAGCGTCGCGAGCGCCAGCGCTTGCCGCCGCTCCACAGCAACCAACTCGCTGCGAACCACAGCAGTGGAAACACGAGGAGAGCGCCGAGGCTCGGACCGTTCGTCGCCAGCCAGGCGACGAAGGCCACCAGCATGCCGATGCTCCAGAAGACCCAGAGGACAGCCGTGCCCGCAAGGATGGCGGCATTCCGCAGCGCCCTGACCGGCGATCGCAATGCCGCTCGCAGGGCCTCCGGTTCGACCCCCCGCCACGCTCCGGGAAGCTCGCTCAGAGCCGAGCGGAGCTGCCCCGCGTCACGGGCACGGAGCGCCGTCTCGAGCCGCTGCGCGAGCTCATCCGTCGAGAGCCGGCCCTCGCGGTAATGGCGCTGGAGCTCGATCGCAGCGCGGTCGCGCTCGTGGTCTCCGACCAGCAAGGGCATGGGTCGATGGTACCCCTCGGAAACTCACCACAGGCCGCCGCCGGTCAGGACACACCGCAAGCCCGACCGGCGCACCTGGAACCATGCACGACCATGCCGGCGGTCGAGCTCGTCTTCGCCGTGGGCTGGGCAGCGTTCTGGCTGTACTGGCTGGTGGCGGCGTTCTCCAGGAAGAGGGGCCGCATTCAGTGGTCCCGCCAGCTGCGCATCAGAGTCGTGATCGTCGCCGTCGCGTTCCTCCTGGCTCGCCTCGGCGCGTTTCGAAGCCACCGCGCCAACACCGATCCGTGGCTGGCCGCGATCGGACTCGTCCTCTTCGGCCTCGGCCTGGCCTTCGCGATCTGGGCGCGCGTCCACATCGGGCGCAACTGGGGCAGTCCGATGACGCAGAAGGTCGAGCCGGAACTCGTGACCAGCGGTCCGTATCGCCTCGTACGGCACCCGATCTACTCGGGCATCATCGTTGCCGGCATTGGCACCGCCGTGGCACTGAGCTGGCTGTGGCTGCCCGTCTTCGCCCTCGCCGGCATCTACTTCGTCTACAGCGCGACCGTCGAGGAGCGCTACCTGACCGAGCAGTTCCCGGACACCTACCCGCCGTACAAGCGCTCGACGAAGATGCTCGTGCCCTTCGTCTTCTGACTGTGACAGTCGCGGCCGCGGCGACGTACTAAGGCCAAGGATGAAGCGCTTTCCCCTCCCGGCGAGCGCGCTCGTCCTCGTCGTCACAGCCTGCGGCGCCGGTGCAGAGCCGGCGCCGCGGGTGACGGACCGAGGCGTCCTCGGCTCACCCTAAAGGGGTAACCGTTCGCCGTAGTTTGCGGCAGGTTCCGGGAGAAACTCCTCCCCATCTCTGCCCATTCCCCGCGTCGCGGCGTCCTTATCGCGAGCGCCGCCTCTGCCGACAGACACCCCGGTGGTTGCCGTCAGCAATCAGGGGGTTTCGACAATGGGCCGCACACCTCGGGTTTTGGTCATCGACGACGATCGGCTGCTGTGTGAGCTGATCCGGACGACGTTCGAACTGGAGGGGTTCGACGTGGACACCGCCTACGACGTGATCGAGGCCGAGCGCGCGCTCGTCGAATCACGTCCCGACGCGATTCTCCTCGACATCGGGCTGCCCGGGATCGACGGAATCTTCTACCTGGAGCGCCTGCGCGAAACGCCGCAGACGAGCAAGATCCCGGTCGTCGCGATCAGCGGGTCGGACGAGGCCGGACGCGCCGCGCGGGCCATGGGGGCGGAGGCATTCCAGCGCAAACCGTTCAGCCCGCTCGAGCTGATCGCGCTCGTGACGCCGCTGATCGCACAGGTCGGTGTCGGCGAGATCGACGGCGGGAGAGATGTCGTCGACGCCGCCGACCTGAACCGGCTGATCGAGATCGGGCGTCGCCAGCATCAGCTCCTGAACGAGGCCTACGCGCAGACTGTCGCGGTGCTCGCGTCGGCGCTCGAGTCGCGCGACTTCGGCACGAGCCGCCACTCGCGCAGGGTCACTTCGTACGCGACGAGACTCACGCTCGAGGTCGCGCCGTCGCTGCTCGACGACCCCAGCCTCGAGTGGGGCTTCCTTCTGCACGACGTCGGGAAGATCGGCATTCCCGACGGGATCCTCCTCAAGCCCGGCCGCTTGACCGGGGCCGAGCGGCGGAGGATGGAGGAGCACGCCGAGCTCGGCGAGCGGCTGCTCGCCCACGTCCCGCTCCTCAACCAGGAAGGCGCGCGCGTCATCCGCTCCCACCACGAGCGGTGGGACGGGAACGGGTACCCGGACCGGCTCTCCGAGGAGAGCATCCCGCTGGCCGCGCGGATCTTCGCCCTCGTCGACTCGCTCGACGCGATGACCGGCCAGCGCCCGTACCGCGCACCGGTGAGCTGGGAGGCCGCAGCCGAGGAGATCCGCCGCTGTCGCGGCTCGCACTTCGACCCGGACATCGTCGACGGGTTCGATGCGTGCGAGCCCGAGCTCTACCGCTTGCACATGGTGGAGGTCGCAGCCTGACGTGCGCTGCGAGGGAGGGCGGCCGTCACGGCCGCCCTCCCTCATGTCAACTCACTTAGTGGTGGAGCCGCTCAGGGCGTGCCAGCGAAAAGCCGTTGCCCGAGCGCGTCAGAGCGTGCCGAAGGCCGCTCGTGCTGACGCAGCTCGAATCGACGATCTGCAGGTAGCCCTGCGGACTCGCGGACCCATCGATGTCAAGCGCGGTCGTGAATCCCGAAGTTCCGCCGGCGGACGGTGTGTAGCTGTAGCCGAAGGTAGCGGCCTGCGAGTCGCCGAACTCGCTCACCGGCAAGGCACCGGAGTTCGTACTGACGAGGCAGGTCGCGATGAATCCTACGGCTTGATTCGCCTCGGACTTCACCGTCTTCAAGCTCTTGCTCAGGGTCGTCACCTTCTTCTGGAGCGCGAGGAACTGCTTCTCCGTCGGAGTCTTCGACTGCTGACTCGCCGGCGAGGCGGCTACGTACATGGCCGCTGCAACCGCTGCGACCCCGACAAGCATTAGGAAACGCTTCATCGTCCCTCCAATTTGGCCCCCGCCACATGCGTGGGAATTGCCCTGACTCAACATCGCCGCCGCAGCCGTGTCAAATCACGGAGGTCGACCAGGCCTGCGCGTGGCCCGGGGACGATGGGTGAGGTTGTCACACCTGTTGACAACCCGCCGCCGTGAGGCGAGGATCGCGCCGACGGCCGACTACTTCGTCATCCCTGCGCCAGTCCCGTGCAGCGTCGCGGTGTTCACCTGTCCGTGCGGAGCAAGGACGGTCGAGTACGACCTGGAGCGAGCCCTCCCGATTGGCTGGTCGTCGACCGCTGACGGCTCGAGTCTCTGCCCGCGATGCTCGGCCGCGGCCTCGACCCGGCCGGCTACGCCGTCCTGAGGCCGACCGGGCAGGCGACGCCGGTGCCGCCGAGGCCGCAGTAGCCGTTGGGGTTCTTCGCGAGATACTGCTGGTGGTACGGCTCGGCGTAGTAGAACGGCCCCGCTTCTGCGATCTCCGTCGTGATCTCGCCGTAGCCGGCGCGCGTGAGCTCCGCCTGGAACATCTCGCGCGACGACTCCGCCGCTGTCCGCTGCGCGTCGCCCCCCCAGTACACCGCCGAGCGGTACTGCGTGCCGACGTCATTCCCCTGCCGCAACCCCTGAGTCGGGTCGTGGTTCTCCCAGAACAGGCGGAGGACGCCGTCCAACGGCAGGACGGCCGGGTCGAAGACGACGAGCACGGCCTCGGTGTGACCCGTGCGGCCGCTGCAGACCTCCTCGTAGGTGGGATTCGGCGTGTAGCCGCCGGCGTAGCCGACCGCAGTCGTGTACACGCCGTCGGCCTGCCAGAACACACGCTCGGCGCCCCAGAAGCAGCCCATCCCGACCACGAGTCGCTCCACGCCGTCCGGGAACGGCGGCTGAAGCGGCGTCCCGAGCACCTCGTGCCGCTCGGGCACCTGCATCGCCTCGTCGCGCCCGGGCAGCGCCGCCTCGGGCGCGATCTGCTCGACCTTCTTCGTGAAGAGGAACATGCAACCAGCTTACGCGGCGGACTCATCCTCACCGAGCTCCTCTGCGACCGTGCCCTCGATCTCCCGCTCCGCGCGCGCGAGCAGCTCGTCCTCCTTCCGCTTCGACCAGACGAGGAATGCGACGAGGATCACGACGCCCACGACGCCGAGCGTCACATCGATCGTCGTGCTCAGCTTGCTCAGCGCGCTCCCGAACACGTAGTACGCGACGCCGTAGGCCGTTGCCCAGACGACCGCGCCGGCGGCGTTGAAGACGAGGAAGCGCGGCCATGCCATCTGGTTGGTGCCGGCGAGGAACGCCGCGTAGGTGCGGAGGACCGAGACGAACCGCCCCCAGAAGACGACCTTGCCTCCGTGGCGGCGGAAGAGCCAGATCCCGATCTTGAGCCGCCCCTCGTGCAGGCCGACCCTGTGGCCGTGCCGGAGCAGGAGCCTGGCTCCGCCGTAGCGGCCGATCGAGAAGCCGATGTTGTCCCCGAGGATCGCGCCGGCGATCGCGACCGCGATCACCCCCCAGATCTCGAGCTTGTGCGTCGAGCCGGCGTAGAGCGCAGCCCCGATGAGTGCCGTCTCACCGGGCACGGGCACGCCGATGCTCTCCGCCATCACGAGCAGGAAGACGACGAGGTAGCCGTAGGACGAGAGCCACGAGTCGATCGTGTGCGTCGAGAGGAAGAAGCCGAGCGTCACCGCTACATCCTCACCTGAAACTCACCCGCAGCGGCTACGTTCACGCGAATGATCGAGGCGCGCGATCTCACGAAGGACTACGGCGACAAGAGGGCCGTCGACGGGCTGAGCTTCTCGGTGCAGCCCGGCATCGTCACGGGCTTCCTCGGGCCGAACGGCTCCGGCAAGTCGACCACGATGCGCCTGATCCTCGGCCTCGACGCGCCGACCCGTGGCGATGTCACGGTCAACGGCCGCCACTACCGCGAACACACCGCCCCGCTGCACGAGGTGGGCGCCCTGCTCGAGGCACGCTCGGTCCATACGGGGCGCTCGGCATACAACCATCTGCTCGGGCTTGCCCAGACGCACGGAATTCCGAAGCGCCGCGTCTCGGATGTCATCGACCTCGTGGGCCTGCACGAGGTGGCACGTAAGCGCAGCGGCCAGTTCTCGCTCGGCATGGGCCAGCGGCTCGGCATTGCACAGGCGCTGCTGGGCGACCCGAAGACCGTCATGCTCGACGAGCCGGTCAACGGCCTCGACCCCGAGGGCATCCACTGGGTGCGCAATCTCCTCAAGGGGCTCGCCGCCGAGGGTCGCACGGTCTTCGTCTCTTCCCACCTGATGAGCGAGATGGCGCTCACGGCCGACCACCTGATCGTGATCGGCCGCGGCAAGCTGATCGCCGACACGAGCGTGGATGACTTCGTCGCGCGCGCCTCTCAGAAGGTCGTGGTCGTTCGCTCCCCCGAGGTCGAACGGCTCCGGACCATGCTCGCCGGTCCGGGGGTCACGTTCGCAGACGCCGAGCGCGGCGCGCTAGAGGTGCACGGGCTGACCGCGGAGCAGGTAGGCGAGGCGGCCGCGGGCGCCGGCATCGCGCTCCACGAGCTGACGCCGCAGCAAGCGTCGCTCGAGGAGGCGTTCATGAACCTGACCCGCGACGACCTCGAGTTCGCGGCCGAGCTGGAGGAGGCGGTCGCGTGAACGCGATCGACCCGGCCGTCCGCCTGCCACATCTCGACGTCAGCGGTCGGCTGGCGTTTCATCGCGTCCTGCTCTCGGAGTGGACGAAGCTCCGCTCGGTGCGCTCGACGAAGTGGTCGCTCACCGCCGGCTTCCTGCTCACGATCGCGTTCCCCGTCATCTTCTCCTTCGTTACCCGGTCGCACTGGGGCTCGATGTCGCCCAGCGATCGGGCGGGACGCCATCCGCTCGACATAGCGCTGGCCGGCGTCAATGTCGCGCAGCTCGCAGTCGCCGTCCTCGGCGTGCTGCTGATCAGCGCGGAGTACTCGACCGGCTCGATCCGATCCACTTTCACCGCAGTGCCCAAGCGGCTGCCCGTGCTCTGGGCGAAGCTGCTCGACTACGCAGTACTCACCATCGTCCTCATGGTGCCCGCCGTTCTGGCGAGCTTCTTCGCGAGCCAGGCGATCCTCCACAACATCCAGCAGCTCCAGATCTCCTTCTCGGACCCGGGCGTCGCGCGAGCGGTGATCGGCGGCGCGGTCTACGTGATGCTCGTCGGGATCTTCGCGCTCGCCGTCGGCGCGATCGTGCGCAACACGGCGGGCGGCATCGCGACCTTCGCCGCCATCTTCTTCGTGCTGCCGCCGCTGATGTTCACGCTGCCTCAGAGCTGGAACAACGCGATCAGCCAGTACCTGCCGAGCGAGGCGGGGCGGCAGATCTTCGCGCTCCATCACGCCGCGCACACGCTGACTCCGCTGACGGGCGGGCTTGTCTTCGCCGCCTACTGCGCCGCCGCGATTCTGATCGCGGCCGTTCTGCTCGTCCGCCGGGACGTCTGACCTCGCGCAGGCGTATGCGCCTGCCACCATGAGGGCGTGAGCACCGAGGAATCGCGCACCCAACGCGTCCTCACCGATGCCGCGGCCATGGGGTCGGCAGCAGCGGGCGCCTTCTCCCGGCGTCTCACAATCGCTCTCGGTGGCGCGGAGCGCACCCGCGTCATCATCGTCCTCGCCGCGATCCTCGGGCTGAGCGGCGCCGATGCCGCAACGGTCGGCGCGTCGGCGAGCGAGCTCCGGTCGGGTCTGCACATCACGAATACCGACATCGGTCTGCTGGTGGCGGTCAGCTCCCTCGTCGGCGCGTTTGCGTCGCTGCCGTTCGGCGTCCTGGCCGACCGGGTGACGCGAACGCGGGTGCTCGGCGTCACGATCGTCACCTGGGGCGCGGCGATGCTCTGGAGTGCCACCGCGTCGAACTTCACGGAGTTGCTCTGGACGCGCCTCTTCCTCGGCGCCGTCACGGCCTCGGCCGGCCCGATGGTCGCCTCGCTCGTCGGCGACTGGTTCGGGAGCTGGGAGCGCGGCCGGATCTACGGCGTCATCCTCGCCGGCGAGTACGTGGGTGCCGGCATCGGCTTCGCGATCACCGGCAACGTCGCCGCCCTCTCGTGGCGCGCCGCCTTCGTCATCCTCGCCCTGCCGGCCTTCGTGCTCGCTCTCGTCGTGTGGCGGCTGCGCGAGCCAGAGCGCGGAGGCAAGGGAGTGCTCGCCTCGGACAAGGGTCCTCACCCACTCGAGGTGCTGGCCCAGGCGGACGAAGGCCACCAGACAACTGACGCGCAGCGGCTGGCGAGGAAGCATGGCGTCGTGCCCGATCCCGAGCTCGTCGTCGGCCCCTCCGAAGCCCAGCGCATGAACCTCCTACGGGCCACCCGCTACGTGCTGCGTGTGCGCACGAACCTCATCCTCATCGCCGCGAGCGCGTGCGGCTACTACTTCCTCGCCGGCCTGCAGACGTTCGGGCTCGAGTTCTCGAAGGAGCAATACGGGATCGACCAGGCACTCGCCAGCTCCCTCCTGCTCGTGATCGGGGTCGGCTCCCTGGCCGGCGTCCTGGCGGGTGGCGCGGTCGGCGACCTGCTACTCAAGCGGGGACTGCTCAACGCGCGCGTGTGGACGCCCGCTGTCGCTGCGGCGGCAACGGCGCTCCTCTTCGTACCGGCGATCTTCACCCGCGGCGCGGTGACCGCCGTGCCGTACCTCGTCGCGGCGGCGTTCTTCCTCGGGGCTCAGAACCCGCCCCTCGACGCGGCGCGGCTCGACATCATGCCGCCGCTCCTCTGGGGGCGCGCCGAGGCGGTGCGGACGATGCTGCGCTCGCTCGCGATGGCGCTCGCACCGCTCCTCTTCGGCGCCGTCTCGGACCACGTTTTCGGCGGCGGGCGCGCGGGCCTTCAATGGACGTTCGTCGTCATGATCCTGCCGCTCGGCGCGAGCTCGTGGCTCCTGTTCAAGGGCCTCCGCACCTATCCGGCCGACGTCGCCACCGCTGCCGCGAGCGCCGACGACTCCCCCGGCTACCCTCAGCCCCAGGATCACTGGGGTCTTTGATGAGTACCGGCGACGCATTTCTCGTTCTCTCCGCGTTCCTCGCGAGCGGTGTCGAGTTCGTTGAAGCACTGACCATCGTCCTCGCCGCCGGGCTTGCCCGCGGCTGGCGCTCCTCCCTCGCGGGGCTCGGGGCGGCGACGCTCGTGCTCGCGGTCCTCGTCGCGGCGCTCGGCCCGGCGCTTACGGCCATCCCGCTCAACGCGCTCCGACTGGTCGTCGGCGCGCTGCTGCTGGTGTTCGGCCTGCAATGGCTGCGCAAGGCGATCCTACGCGCGAGCGGCTACAAGGCACTGCACGACGAGGACGCGATCTTCGCGCGCGAGCTCGCCGAAGCGCGCAGCGCGGAGCACGTCGAACGTGCGGGTGTCGACTGGTACGGATTCACCCTCTCCTTCAAAGGCGTGCTGCTCGAGGGGCTGGAGGTCGTGTTCATCGTCCTCACCTTCGGGAGCGCGCAGGGGTCGATCCGCCTTGCCGCGGCGGGCGCCGCCGCCGCGCTCGTGCTCGTCGCGGGCGTCGGCATAGCCGTGCGTGCGCCGCTCGCCCGGGTTCCCGAGAACACGATGAAGTTCGCAGTCGGTGTGATGCTGACCACCTTCGGGATCTTCTGGTCGGCCGAGGGCGCTGGAGCGGACTGGCCCGGCGGCGACGCCGCGCTCCTCGGCGTGCTCGGTTTCGTCGTCCTCTTCTCTTTCCTGCTCGTGCGATTGCTGCGGCGCGAGCGGCGCACACAGCTCCGGACGGCCGAGGTGCAGGCGTGAGCCGGCTCGCGGCGTTCGGGCGCTTCTGGTGGGAGTTCGTGATCGGCGACGACTGGCTCGTCGCGGTGCTTGTGGCGGCGGCGATCGGTGCGACCGCCGCGCTCGCGGCTGCCGACGTTGCAGCGTGGTGGCTGCTGCCGCTCGCGGTTCCCCTCGTGCTATGGCTCTCGCTGCGGCGAGCGATACGCTCGGCCTGACCCTGCGCGGGCCCGTAGCTCAGCTGGTTAGAGCAGCGGACTCATAATCCGTTGGTCCCTGGTTCGAATCCAGGCGGGCCCACTAGAAAAGCCGCTCGAAACAGGGGCTTTTCTAGTCGCACGGTCACGAGCTCTTTCTAGATTCCGAGGATCTGCTTCTTCTTCGCCGCGAACTCCTCCTCCGTGATGATGCCTTGCTCCTTCATCGCTGCGTACTTCTGGATCTCCGCAGCGTCGTTGGGCTCGGCCGCTGCGACCGGCGCGGCCGCCTGCTGCGGGGCGGCCGGTTGCTGAGCCTGTGCCGCATCCTGACTCCTCTGGGCGCTCTTGGCGCCCATGTGTGCCGCCCCGCCCACCACGACTGCCGTCCCGATCAGTCCGGGACCTCTGCGTCCTCTCATCTCAGTTCTCCTCCTCTGTGTTAGACCTTGGCCTCTTCCAGCGCCCACTCGCGCGCCGCCTGAACGATGTCGTGCGGTACGCGCTCGAACGCGACCATCACTCCACCCGCATCGCGGATCGCCTGAGCCACCTCGCGCGCCCACACGTTCTCCCAGACCAGAACAGCTGCGGAGGAGTTCGCCTCCAGTTCCTGACCGACGGCCAGCAGCTCCTCATCGTTGAACAGTCCCTGCACTTCCATGTCCAGCGCGTCGAGCGCCTCCTGCACGTCCGGATCGAGCTCGGTGATCTCGAGCGTGAAGATTTCCCCCTTTTCGTCCTTTCCGACGAAGGCGGTATCGATGATTCGAACGGTGCCCGCCTTAACAAGATCTTCGAGCGCAGGCACGATCTCACCCTTGAACCGGTTGCCCGGGAACGCAAGAACCACGTAATCGACGGGTCCGATCTCTTCCATCCCTACTCCCTTCCTACGCCTATCGATTGTTCAACCGTCTCAACGGACGGCAGCCCCAACAGCGGTGACACAAGCCCAAACCCGGCTCCCGCGTCGCCGAAGGGCATGCCTTAGAGGCTAGGGGTACACGCCCACGAATCCATCATCCGACTGGGATGACGGCTCCCGAGCCACTCACTCGCCCGGTGCCGGTGCCGCAGGATCCGCTGAGAGTGTGCCGGTTCGACCGTCGGGTCGGGTAACGATTCCCGCAGAATGGCGGCCACGATGAAGGTTTTCCAGCACGAGACACGCCTCCGCACCGCCGGCGGGCTCACCGCCACCGACATCACCGAGGACGTGCAGAACGCCGTGCGGGAAAGCGGCGTCGTCGAGGGGATCGCCTGCATCTACTCGCCACACACGACCTGCTGCGTGCGCGTGAACGAGTTGGAAACGGGCTTCCTCGAGGACTTCTGCGACCTGCTCCGCCGGCTCGTGCCGAGCGACAGCTACTACGCGCACGACGACTGGGATCGCCGCACCGAGAACATCTGCCCCGAGGACATGGACCAGGGCAACGGCCACTCGCACTGCATGGCGATGCTGCTCGGCACCGCCGGCGAGTCGGTACCCGTGCGCGACGGCGAACTCCAGCTCGGAACATGGCAGCGCGTTCTCTTCATCGAGCTCGACCGCGAGCGCGACCGGCGCTGGCTCGTTCAGGTCGTCGGCGCCTGAGCGTCTAGCCTGCGACCGCAACCGGCACGAGCACCGCTGCCACGAACGCCGCGACCAGCAAGCCTCTCCTGAGCACTAGCTACCCAACCCTGCCAGGTTGATCCTGTTCGCGGCGGTCTGCGCGACACCCATGACGTCGGCACTGCTGACCGAGCTCTGACTGCCCATGAAGATGAACTCGGCCAGCCGGCCGCTGGAGAAGAACACCTGGCCCCCGTTGAACGACGAGCCTTCGGTGACGCTTCCCTGCGCCCCGTCGCCGAGAGCGCTCAGGTCGAGTGCGGCCGTTCCGTGCTGCAACAGCGCCGCGGCGTTCTCGAAGTCCGCGTAGAAGCTCGCCTCGTTCGCCACCGGAAACCACTCGATCTCCTGATCGAGCGCGTCGAACTGGCCGGCGGGCAGCATGAACACGCTGTAGTCCGAGATGGCCGCCGGGTCGACGACGTACTGCTTGCTCACGGTCACCTGCCCCACGAGGTCGGACTTCCGGAGCGCGAGTGTCGAGAGGTCCGGCCCGCCCGAGGGCGGTCCAGCCTTGAGCTTCGGCAGCTTCACAGGCCTCGCATGCAGACGTCCCTTGCGGACGCGCCGGAAGCGAGCGTCGAGCTTGCCCGCGAGCTGCGGCACGAGCGCCTCGGCGGCGGCCGCGTCCCCGGCGGTGACGATGACGTCGAGGACGTAGCGCCCGTCGGCAACCTGCTCGTCGATCCCCGAGACGGGAGCGATGTTCGACCCGCCGTAGCTCGTGAGGTAGGCGAAGTGGCTCGTGCCGCCGGCCGGAGCGGGTACCTGCACGGGGACGCTCGTGACCGAGAAGGCAGGATTGTCGAGCGCGCTGAGTTTCGCGTCCTGCTGTTTCCAGAAGGCAAGCGCCCGCCTGGCGTCGGCCGGTGTCTTGTACTGCTCGATGCCGGTATGTACGTCGGTAACGCCCACGGCGCCGGTGAACGCATTGCCGTACTCGAGCACGTATCCGTTCACGCGGCCGAGCTTCTTGAACGTCCTCGTCGTCGCGCCGGAGGCGTGAGCCGCGGCCTCGGCGTTCGAGACCGGGCCTGAGTCGTGCGCGATCGAGAACGACTGCGCTGCCACGCCGATTGCCGACTTCGGCAGCGGCACGAGGGCGAGCTTGACGCGGGGTGCGCGGGCCGCGGCTGCGGCCGGCACCATCAGAACGGCAGCGGCCAGCGCCATGACGAACAGACCTCTCTTCACCACACCCTCCCCAACGGCCTCAGATTCCGGCGGCCAGAGTAGCCGTGCGCCTAGTGGCCGTTGATCGAGAAGTGCATGTAGTCCTTGGTCGAGCCGAACCAGGAACCTCCCCAACCCCAGCCGATCGAGGCGAAGACACGGCGCACGGCCGGCGTGACCATCCCCGGCCGGTGCCGGGAACGCTTCATGTACGAGAGCGCCGTCTTGTCACGCGTCATCCCGCACCCGACGTACGGGTTTTCGCGCGGGTCGAGGTCGACCGCTTCGCCGTAGGCGTGCATCGACCAGTGATGCGTGGTCGACGTGCCGCTGCACGGCGACGCGGCGGCGTCGCGGCACTCGAAGGAGGCTGTCACGTCGCCGCTCTGGTCCGGATGCGGGCCGTACGTCGAAGCGAAGGCGCCGTCCCGGATCGGGAACGGCATCCGATAGAGCTTCCCGAAGACCGTGGCCAGCGGATGCGCGGCCGCCTCGTTGACGACGATCTGGCCGATGTGCGTCTCCCGGTCGAAGCCGTAGTAGCGGTAGCTGAGGACGCGCAGCTGGGACATCCAGACGGGGCAGCCGCGGCGCCACTCTCCCGCCGCCTTGACGGCGTGCCGCTCGGTCGGCGTGAGCCGGGCGATTTCCGTGCCCTGAGTTGCCGTGTGCGTCGTCGCGGCGGTGACCGAGACAACGCCGGCTAGGACGACGGTCGCGATGCTCTTCATTTCCGTCCATGGTGCCAGCGATCCGCCGGGATCGCAGACAGGGCGGCTTTCCCTGCTCTCTCGCCCCTCGAACCGAGCTGTGCCTAGGCGGTCTGGCCGGCGCAGCCGGAGGCCGCACTGCTAGCGCGATCTAGCGCCTGCCGCCCGCGAGACCTGGGAATTACTCGCCGTTTGCCGCGTCGCATCGACAACGGCGGTGTTGCGCGTCGCCTTTGCCTTCTTGACCAGCCGGCTCGCCGCCTCAAGGGCCTCCTGTGTAGGGCGCGCGTCGTCGAGCAACACGGCTCCGACGGAGCCCGTGATCGTGCGGGGACGCCCGTCGATTGCGAACGGCCGGGTGGCAAGAAGCAGCCGAAGACGCTCGGCGAAGTCGGCGAGCTCCGCGGCGTTCACGTGCGGGGCGAGTACGACGAACTCCTCTCCACCCCAGCGGAACACGAGGTCGCTCGCTCGCAGCTCGCTCCGCAGCCTTTGGTGCACGTCGACGAGCAATCGGTCGCCAGCGGCGTAGCCGTAGGTGTCGTTCACCGTCTTGAAGCGGTCGAGGTCGAGGAAGCACAGCGCGGCCGTCCGGCCGCCGCGCCTGATCCGCGCCTGCTCGGAGGTGAGCGCTTCGGCGAGCGCGTAGCGATTTGGGGCGCTCGTCAACGCGTCGACCCGCGCGCGCGAGCGTTCGCCCGCGAGCGTCCGGTCGAGACGGCGGCGGAACCGATTTGCAAAGGCGGCGACCAGGAGCAGGCCGGCAGCGAAAGCGAGCGCGAGGCCCGGCGTCGTCGGGTAGAGGTAGAGGAACACGACGAGCAGCGGCGCGGGCAGGAACCAGCTCACGGCGATCGTGCGCCAGGCTGCACGGAGCTCCGGGCGCAGCGTGAAGCCGCGGCCGAGCGCACGCAGCACGAGCCGTGCGTTCAGCACGAAGCCCGTGGCGAGGCCTACCGCCGCGGCGATCACTGCGCTGGACACTCCGCGCTGCGCGAGCTGCTCTCCGACGAGGCCGACCATGAACCCCTGCAAGGCACCGGCGATCGCGCACAGAACGCGCTTCCGCCGGACGTCGCCCGTCGTGACCAGCTCGGTCGCGGCGCCTGCGCAGGCGCCGACCAGCGGTCCGCCGACGAGGGCCGCGGCGACGAGGAACGGGCCGGAGAGGGAGGCGCGCGTCCGGCGACCGACGACGAGATGAGGCTGCTCGGCGAGCGCCGTCAGCGCAACGAGGACGAGCGCGGCTGGGATACCGGTGTCGAGCCCGATCTCGGCAGACATGAACGCATTGAACAGCCGCGATCGGACGCGCCCGCCGAGGCGGCCGAAGCGGTGCTATTGGCCGAGCAGGAACCGCGCGACGGCGCGACGGCCGACGTCGCTCACGGCGCGGGACTGCACCGAATGGCCTGCACCCGGGACGACGACGAGCTTCCCGTGCGGCGTCAGCGCGAGCTGTTGACGGGCCCAGGCAAGCGGCGTCGACAGATCGTGGTTGCCGTTGACGAGCAACGTCGGCACGAGCAGCTTGCCGTGCGCCGGCGGCGTCGGCCTGGTCGGCGCCCACGGCAGGCACTGCCGGACGAACCCGTTGCCCGAGGCCGTCCGCCGGTCGAACGGATAGAGCTGCGAGGCGCTGATCCGCGCGACGGCGGCCCGGAGCTTTGCGGCGCGACCGGCGAGTGGCGCGGACGAGGTGCCCCAGGGATACCGCCAATCGGCGCAGAGCGCGCTGGCGTGGAGTCCCTGGTCGAGCTGCGCGGCACCCCACTCCCGCTGGTAGGCAGAGGCGGCGGCGAGAAACCTGTCGAGCTGCTTCCTCTTACCGACGCGCGCCGCGTGCAGCGCAGCGGGCACGTTCCAATACCTGCGGTACGTCGGGTCGGCGATGCTGTCGAACGTCAGCGCGTCGAACAGCTGCGGCCCGAGGTGATCGCGTCGCACGACCGCCGCGAGGTCGGCCACGCATCGGTTGCCGCAGATCGAGTGGAGCACGCGCCGCACCGCCGCGAACTCCGCGACGCCGAGGTCGATCTCCCCCACCTGCGGCACGACCGAGTCGAGCACGAGCTTTGAGACGTGGGACGGATGGGCCAGCCCGTAACGCTCGCCGACGTACGTGCCGTACGAGATTCCGTCGAGCGACCACTTGTCGACGCCGAGAGCTTGGCGCAGGTCCTCCATGTCGGCTACGACGTCGTCGGTGCCGAAGAACTGACGACGCGCTCCGAGCTTGCGCGCGCAGGCCCGGACGGCCGAGGCCTTCGGCGGCGTGAGGTCCGAGCTCCCCATCTCGTGCTGCATCGCCTTGCAGTCGAGCGCTCCGGCACCCGTTCCGCGCTGATCGAACACGACGATGCGGTACTGGTGCTGCTCGGCCGAGAGCGCGCGAGAGACGTAGCCGCGGAGGATCGGCAACCCGGGCTGTCCCGGGCCGCCCGAGAGCACGAGGAGGAGGCCGTGCGGCGCGTTCACGTTGTCGCCCAGGCCCACCTGTAGATGCAGCGTCCCGCGTCCGGGGTGCGCATGGTCGAGCGGAACATCGAGCGTCGCGCACGTGTACCCGCTCGCACCGGGACAGGGATGGGCGCCGTGCAGGCCGCCGGAGCTTCGAGCAGACGCGGATCCAACGACCGCGAGGACGGTCGCCGCGAGCGGTACGAGCGCTCGAACCCGCATGTCTTTACCGACGCGGGCGCGGCGCGTCGGTTAGCAGGGCGTCACAGGCGCCAGCCTATCGGCGCGCTCGGCTGCGCCGGTTGTCGGCGCTACTCGGTTGCGTCGCCGAAGACGAGTCGCCCGCTGCGCTTGCGGCCGGTGTTTACGACCGGACCCTCGGTCGTCGGCGCGAGCTGCTCGAACATCTCAGCGCGTAGCCGGTCGACGTCCTGGACCGAGAAGCGCCGATAACCGCTTCCGGGCAGCCGGACGGCGCGGAGGATGCCGCGCTCCTCCCAGTTGCGGACGGTGTTCTCGTGCACGCCCAGTGCGCGAGCGGTGTCGCGCACGTTCAGAAGCTCTTTGGTTGCCATCGCGATCTCACTATAGCCCCTCTTGGTGTCTTTGTCGAGTATGTAGAGTATATGGACCATGGTCACGCGCGGAGCTCGGGAAACATCCTCCCCCGAGCCTTGCCGAAATCGCAGCCCTCTCGCGACGTCACACCGGCCATGCGCTCACCCGGGCCTGCATTCGCGAACACCCCCGAGACTGCAGTGGGCGCCGTGCCGGCTTATGGCTGAACCCGGATCACATCCTTCCCGGTGATCACCCAGATAGAGTCGAAGGCGATCGCGAGTCCTGAGGCGGTGCCTTGTATCGGCAAGGCACGGCCGACCTCACGGCCGTTTGTCGGATCGAGGCGTACGAGTTCGCTCGGCTTGTTGACTGTTGCCCACACCGCTCCCTCACCGACGGCGACGTCGGAGACGTATCGAAGCTTCGTGTGACTGACGACCTTGCCGGTCTTCGCGTCGACGCTGTTGACCGCGCCTGCGTAGCTGTCACCGACCCACACGCGGTCATGGCCGGCGGCGACAGTGAGCAGTGCTTTGCCAGCGCGGATCGGCTTGCCGACCAGCGTGGCCGTCCGCGGATTGACGCGGTACAGGTAGCCGGTGTCCGAACAGGCGACCCAGAGCAGTCCGCGCTCCTCGACCAGACCGCTCGGAGCGCCGGCAATCTTCAACGTCGCAACGACTTTGCGACGGCCGGGATCGATCTTGAAGAGGCGACCGTACTGAGCGTGGTCGCCGTTTGTGACCCAAATCGCGCTCTTGGCGGCTTCGAGGTTCGCAATCAGCTGAAAGTGAATCGGCGGTCCACTCACGTGCCCAGTCACTGCGTTGACCGACCGCAGTTGACTCGGTGCCCGAGCGGACTTGCCCGTATCCATCGGATTTCGCGCCAGCCAGAGCTGCGAACCACTGATCGTGAGAGCACCGAGGATCGGATTCAGCTGAAGACGCCGTCCGATCCGGTTCGTTCGCGGGTCGAGGCGCACGAGTGAGCGCAGGGTCGTGACCCAGACACCGCCGTCTCCGGCCACGATCGCCTGCGGCGAACCCGTGATGCGGAACGAAGCAGCAACCCGGGGCACCCTCGCCGGACTGGCTGAAGACGTCGCCGCCAACGCAGCCGCAACGAGGAGAAACCCGCCGAGGACTCGCGCAGCCTTCATCGGTCACACCTACATCGATCGCTCGGCCACGCCAGGAGGCCGAGACCGAGCGCGAGGAGCGAGCCGATCGACATCGTCATGGAGATTACGTTCGTCGCCCCGGCGGGAGTCCCTGAAGCGAATGAAACGGTCCGCGCTGGGCGCCGTCCTCTCGCTCGAGAAACAAGGCGAGACGCATATGCATCCCTGATGCGGAGCACCCGCGGCGGCTGCACGGCGGAGACGAGCGGAACGATTACTACTTGGTGCCTCGAACTGTTCCGGTCGTGGGTCTTCAGAGCACCATACGGCTCGGTTTTGAGCACTTCCCGGAGAAGTGCATCTGTGTCTCGCCGGTCATGTTGTCGAGGAAGACGAGCCGGACGCAGCTAAAGATCGATCCCGAGTCCGAGCTCGTGCTCGAGTTCGATGAGGCGGCGGAGCTGGCGGAGCTTCTCCAGGTCCTCCGCGCGGCCGAGTGCGGAGAGCATCCGCGCGAGGTCGCCCTTCGAAGCGACCGCCGGCCGGAGGCCATGACCCAGAGGCTCTCGTACCGCCGCGTGGCGGAGGTCGTCGTAGCCACGCGTGCCGGCAGGCATCGGCACGACACGCAGCTCCGCGTACGGAGTCGCGACGGTCGTGGGCTGCTCGGCGTCGACTTCCGTCTCTCCCACGCCGAGCTCGCCAAGAGCCTCCTCGAGACGGCTGAGATTCTCCGGCTTCGTCGACGGCGTGATGTCGACGCCCGTGGTGATCTCGTCGGCTCCCTCGATGACGCGGGCGAGGCCTCCGATCACGATGAACGACACGCAATGCCGATCGAGCACGCTCAGGACCGCTCGCGGGTCGAACGTCGACGACCGAGCCGGGCTCACGTCTTCGAGGCCTTCAGGAGCTCCTGGAGCCGCTCCTGCGGCGATAGGCGGAGCTTCCTCCGCAGAACCTTCTCCCCCGTCTCGTCGACCTCAGCAGGACCGATGGCGACGTCGCGAGGCTGAGCGCATGAAGGACAAGTCGTACCCGGGCAACGCCGATCGGCCTCGAGGTCGCCCATTTCATCGCTGGTTCCGGAACGAGTACGGCGCGACGCAAGAGACGCTGCGTGATTACGAGGCGATCCTCGCCAAACTCGCGCTCGACCACGCAGACCTCGAGCTCGCGGACTTCGAGCCGCCCACCGGCACGACCTGCCTCCGTGAGTTCATCGATGAGCGCTGGGGCGATGCCGCTCCGCGGACGCGCAAAAGGTGCGCGCCGTGCTCATGTCCTTCTTCCGCTGGGCACAGGGCGAGTTCAAGCTCCAGGGCAACCCAGTCGTCCCGATTCGCAGCCCGCGGCTCCGCGACATCGAGCGTCCCCTTTTCGATCGCGACGTCGTCGACCGGATCATCGCGACCCAACCCGAGCTCCGCGATCGCGTCGCGCTCAAGCTCCTCTTCCTGATCGGAATCCGCAAGGGATCGCTCGCCCAGCTCCGACTCAAGGACTTCGACCTCGGCCGGCGTCGCGTGCGCGTCCACTCCAAGGGCGGGAAGATCCGGAACCTGCCCCTCCCCACCGAGGAACTCCGTCAGGAGCTCGAGCTGCCCATCCTGGGCCGCGATCCGAACGAGTACCTGCTCTTCCCGGAGGTCAAGGCGCCGCGCTGGCAGAAGGGACAGGCCTCTGGCGAGGACAAGGCGGAGATCGCGGTTGTGCACGCGAATCGCCTCAAGCCGTTGAGCTCGACCGCCCTCCCTCGCTGGTGGTACCGCTGCCTCCAACGGGCCGACGTCGTCGAGCCCGGGCACACCAAGGGGATGAAGATGCACGCTGCCCGCTACACGGCCGGCACGGAGTTCTATCTCGCGACAGGCGACATCCGGGCCACGCAGCAGCTGCTCGGTCACGAGGACATCGGGACGACGGCGAACATCTACGTCCAGCCGAACGAGGCGAGCCTCGAGCGCAAGCTCGCCGAGATCTACGAGTCGGGCGATGCGGACAACGATTCCGCCCGCCCCCGCTGAATCGCAATCGTTCCTCTCGCCAAACCGCGATTAGCAGGGAGAATGGAGGCGGCGGGAATCGAACCCGCGTCCGCAGCCGCACCGGCTGAGCGTCTACAAGCATAGGCTGCCCTTTCGTTTCGCCCGACGGCCGGGGTGCAGCCGCCCTACCGCCGCGCTAGCCGATCCTTCGTTGTCGCGCTCCGGGCGATCAGCTCTCCCTCGGCGCCGAGCCCGTTCGTTGGCGCCGCCTCCAGGCCACGGGCAAACCCGGGGCGGCGTCGCCGGCTAGGTCGCCCTAGGCGGCGAGTGCGAGATCGTTCTTCGCACTTGCGTTTTGCCGGTGGATTTACGAGGCCAACCGGCGACCTCGGCTTGCAGCTCATCCGGATGGATCGACCACGTCGAAACCAGGTCGCCCCCGTATGTTCGTGTACGAATTGTAGCCGTGCCCATGTTCCTCGTCCGTCTGCGCCAGTCCGGCCCTGAGTTCGATCACTCCAAGCCGCTCGAGCAGCAGTCGGGCTGGGCGGAGCACGCCGCCTTCATGGACGGACTCGTCGCGGACGAGCACATCGTCCTCGGCGGTACGCTCCCGAACGGAGGCACCGCCCACGCGTTCTCAGCGGAGTCGGAGGAAGAAGTCCGTGCGGTCTGGGCGCGCGACCCGTGGCACGAGTCGCATCTGGTCCTCGAAAGCGTCGAGCCGTGGGAGATCCGGCTCGACGCCCGTTAGCGCCGCAGGCTCTTCAGCTCGCGCTCGATCTGCCGCCGCGCGTCGCGGGCCGCGATGTCGTGCCGTTTGTCGCGCAGCTCCTTGCCACGCGCGAGCGCGAGCTCGACCTTGACGCGCCCGTCGCGGAAGTAGAGGCGCGTCGGGACGAGCGTGAAGCCCTTCTCCGCGACCGACGAAGCGAGCCGCTCGATCTCCCGTCGGTGGAGGAGGAGCTTGCGCGGCCGGTCCGGGTCGTGGTTGGCGCGATTCCCCTCGGTGTACTCGGGCACGTGAAGGCCGACGAGCCACGCCTCGCCGTCGCGTACCTCCGCGTACGCCTGCCGTAACGTCGCCTCCCCGCCGCGCAGGGACTTCACCTCCGTACCCCTGAGCACGACGCCGGCCTCCACCCGGTCCGAGAGGTGGTAGTCGTGTCGCGCGCGGCGATTGTCGACTATCAGCTTCTCCCCTGCCTGCTTGGCCATAGCGGGCAAGTGTAGGGATGGGCTCCACCGGCAACCCCGAAGCGAACGAGGAAACTAGCGCCGCGCGCGGTAACCCCGCGCCATGAAGCAGCGGTCGCAGAGCGCCGCCCACGGCGCCGTTCGGGCGCCGCAGACGCGACAGCGACCGATCGTCGGATCCTCGATCTCGGCGCGCAGCTCACGCACGACCCGGGCCGCCGCGGCTTCTTCGAGCGCGGCGGCTCGCTCGATCGTGACCCCGGCGACACCCGGGTACTGCAGCGCGAACCAGCGGAGGATCGACGCCTCGCGAGCCGCCTGCTCCGCCTCCTCGAGCCCGGCCGCGTCGAGGCGGCGCGGGTCGAGGATCCAGCCGATCACTGTCTGCTGGGGCCTGTCTCCGCCAACGGCAGCTGCGAGCGTGCCGAGGAGCTGCCAGCCGTCCTCGTCCACGGGCGCCTGTGCGAGCTTCCACACGTCGGCGAGCTCGAGCGTGCGGCGCGCATGGTGGAGCGCGTCGCGCACCGCGTCGAGCCGACCGAGGAGCGGCTGGATCGACTCCACCTCGAGCCAGCCGTCGACAGTCCAGTAGCGCAGAGCCACATGGCGCCACGCGTGCAACGCGGGCTCGAGCTCGTCGACACGCGTCACGTTGAGGTCCGAGAGCTGCGGGCGCAGGCGGCCGCTGTCGACGACGCGGTAGCCGAAATGGCCGTCCGCGATCGGGACGTGCGGGACGAGGGCCGCGCGGACGAGCTCCGGATCGGGATCCGCCCATGGCACGCCGGTGAGCACTCCGACGTGGCCTCGCTCGTGGAAACCGAAGCGGCCGGCGCGACCTGCGATCTGGGCGATCTCCCAAGGCTCCAGGTCGCGCCGCTCGCGCCCGTCGAACTTCGTCGTCTCGGCGAAGAGCAGCGTCTCGCACGGGAGGTTGACGCCGTGTCCGAGGACGTCCGTCGCCGCGCAGACCTCCGCGCGGCCGTCGACGAAGCGGTCGATCTCCTCCCGCCGCGAGGCGAGCGGCATCGCCCCGTAGAGGCACGCGACGCGGCCCGGGTGAAGCTGATTCAGCTCGCCGGCGAGGCCGATCACGGCGCGCCGGCTGAACGCGACGACCACCGTGCCGGGGCCGAGGCCGGCGATTCCTCGGCGGCCGGCCCAGTCGAGCGGCGCCTTCCGCTCGAAGAAACGCAGCTCTACCTGAGGGAACGCGTGACGGACGAGCGGCAGCGCCTCGACGGCGCCGAGCAGCAGGATGTGGCGGTACTCGCCGCCGAGCAGGAGCCGCGTCCAGGCCGACCCGCGCTCCTCGTCCTCCGCCCATTGCACCTCGTCCAGCACGAGCGTCTCGCCGCTCGACGGCGCCATCTCGGCCGTGCAGCACAGGATGGGAGCGCCGGGATTGACCCGCTCCTCGCCGGTCACGAGACCGACGCGCTCCTCGCCGAGCTCCGCCGCCAACCGCCGGTGCGCCTCCTGCGCGAGCATCCGCAGCGGCGCCGCGTACACGCCGTTACCGGTCTCGATCAGGAACTGGAGCGCGTCGTGCGTCTTGCCGGAGTTGGTGGGTCCGAGGTGCGCAATCACCGTCTCGGGCTCGACGCGGCGCTCGGGCAGGCGGACGGTCAGCTCGGAGACGGGCCTCCGCGCCGGTACCTGCCGACGCCCTGCCTTTTGGCCGGGCGCCGGCGGCTTCGCCGCCGACGCTTCCAGCCTTGAGCGCCGCTCGCTCCGGCTAGGTCGCTTCTGCCGCTGGTGTCGTCCCCGCGCCACGGGGCGACGGTAGCTAGACCTGGAGGAAGCGGCGCAGGGTCAGGCCCGAGCCGAGTGCGCCGAGCAGCAGACCCGCGGCGAGCAGGGCGATAGCGTTGAGCGTGAAGTCCACCGCGTGCACATCGTTGTTGGCGGCTCCCCCGCCGATGTGCGGCAGGATCGACGGCAGCGCGATCGTCTTTCCGAGCAGCAGCAGGATCACGGCGAGCAGCGAGCCGACGAGCCCGCAGAGGAGCCCTTCGAGCATGAACGGCCCGCGGATGAACCAGTTCGTCGCGCCCACCAGCTTCATGACCTCGATCTCGCGTCGTCGCGCGAAGATCGAGAGCCGGATGGTGTTGGCGATCAGGAGCGTCGCGGCGATCACGAGCAGGACGACGGCGATCAGGAAGACGAGCGAGATCACCTTGGCGATCGTCAGCACTCGCTTCGTGACATTGCTCTGCCAATGGACTCCGCCCGCATTCCCGAGCTGACCGGATTGGGCCGACGCGCACGGCTCGACACCGGCGTAGTGGGCCCGGCAGATCTGCTTGCCGATCACCGGTGTGTACTTGCCCTGCGTCGGAGTGACGACCCACTTGTCCGGCAGCGGGTTTCCGGGAATCACATTGTAGGTCCCTGGCGGGAACTCGCCGGTCTTCTTGGCGGCGGCCAGGCCCTGTGCCTTCGACACGAACGTCACCTGCTGCACGTTCGGGTCCTGCCGGAGGGCGCGTCCGACTGCCAGCTCCTGGGCCGTGGTCGCGTTCGCGGAGCAGTCGACCATCGAAACGGTCGTGCAGAGGTAGACCTGAACCTGCAGCTCCTTCTGGATGTGGTTGCTCCACGAAAGCACCCAGGTGCCGAGGGCGATGAACAGCCCGAGCAGGCACATCCCGATCAGCACGGTCATCGTCGCCGCGAAGGTCGTCGAGAGGTTCATGCGGATCGAGGACCACGCCTCGGAGAAGAGCAGCCGGACCTGACTCATTCGGAGGTGTATCCCCCGCGCCGCTCGTCGCGGCTGAGCCGCCCGTCCTCGAGCGCGATCACGCGCTTGCGCATCTTGTCGACCATCTCGCGGTCGTGGGTGACCATGAGGATCGTCGTGCCGGCGCGGTTGATCCGGTAGAGGAGCTGCATGATCCCGACGCTCGTGTCGGGGTCGAGGTTCCCGGTCGGCTCGTCGCAGACGAGCAGCGGCGGGTGATTGACGACGGCGCGCGCGATCGAGACGCGCTGCTGCTCGCCGCCCGAGAGCTCGTCGGGGAGCGAATTCATCTTGTTCGCGAGGCCGACCAGCGTCATCACCTCCGGCACCTTGCGCCGAATCGAGGGGCGGCTCTCGCCCTGAACCTTGAGCGCGTAGGCGACGTTCTCGGCAGCCGTCCGGCGCGGCAGGAGCTTGAAGTCCTGGAAGACGCAGCCGATGTTGCGGCGCAGGCGCGGCACGTCGGAGTGCCCCAGACGGTCGAGGTCGCGGCCCCCGAGGATGATCCGCCCGCCGGTCGGCTCCAGCTCCTTCAGCAGGAGGCGGACGAGCGTCGTCTTGCCCGAGCCCGACGCACCGACGACGAAGACGAACTCACCCTTGTCGATTGCGAAGTTGACGGAATCGAGTGCGGTGACGTCCGGCTCGTAGACCTTCGTCACGCCCTCGAACAGGATCATCGAGCCCGCGGCGGGCTTGGCCGGCTCGACGCCGTTGACCTCCCCGTTCGGCGAAGGCTGTGCGACGGTTGAGGCGGGTTGTTCTATCTGTACGTCGGTCACGTCTACCGGTTACGAGTTGGGGCGGGCGTTGTGCCCGGCGCCGGTGGAGTGCGGGGCGAAGCCGCTCCACTCTAGCGCAGCTTTCGGCGATCTACGCACCCTGACCTGCAGTTTGGAGCAGAAACGCACGGATAAAACCATCGAGATCGCCGTCGAGGACGCCCTGGGTGTTGCCGACCTCGTGCTCGGTGCGGTGATCCTTGACCAGCTGGTACGGGTGGAGGACGTAGCTGCGGATCGCGTTGCCGCCGAAGCCCATCGAGACGCCGCCGCGCTCGCGCGCCAGCTCGGCCTCCCGCTCCTCCTCGGCCTTCTCGGCGAGTCGCGAGCGGAGGATCTTGAGCGCGGTGTCCTTGTTCGCCGACTGGCTGCGCTCGTTCTGGACGGCGACGACGATGCCGCTCGGCATGTGCGTGATCCGGACGGCCGAGTCGGTCTTGTTCACGTGCTGGCCGCCGGCACCCGACGAGCGGTAGGTGTCGATGCGGATGTCGTCGTCGGCGATCTCGATGGCGCCGGCCTCCTCGAGCAGCGGCGCGACGATCACCTGCGCGAAGCTCGTGTGGCGGCGGTGCGCCTGGTCGAACGGGCTGAGCCGCACGAGCCGGTGCTTGCCGCGCTCGGCTTTGAGGATCCCGTACGCGTTCTCGCCCCGGACGGTGAAGGTGGCCGACTTGATGCCGTACTCCTCGCCCGGGCTCGACTCGATCACCTCGGTCTCGAGGCCGCGCTGCTCGGCCCAGCGGAGGTACATGCGCAGCAGGATCTCGGCCCAGTCCTGCGCGTCGGTGCCGCCCGCGTCCGACTGGATCGTGACGACGGCGTCGCCCGAGTCGTATTCGCCGGAGAAGAGCGCGTCCTCCTGCAGCCGTGCGAGCTCGCCGCGCACGTCGCGCAGCACCGGCTCGAGCTCGTCGTCGGGGAAGGTGCCCACGCCCTCGCGGAGGAACTCGACGTTCGCGACGAGCTCGTCGTAGCGCCGGAGCTTCTCCTGGGTGCGCTGGTGCTCGGCGGAGAGGCGCGCCGCGCGCTGCTGGTCGCTCCAGAAGTCGGGTTGCGCGAGCTCCTGCTCGAGCTCGGCGAGGCGGGCTTTCAGCGCAGCGGGGTCAAAGGTAACCACGGACCCAGTCGAGCTGGGCCCCGATCTCCTCGAGCTGCTCGTCGAGCGGGATCTGGATCTCGTCACTCATCGGCCGTCGATGGTAGCCGGGCTGCCCGGCGGTCACCTAGAGGCTTGATGTGAAATAGCCCGCGGCGCCGGATGCCGTCCCAGGCGCGGCGCGAGGCCGCCCCGTCGACCTTGCCCAGGCCACCGGCCTGCGCTGCGGTCGCCGCGCCACCCTCGCTTGGCCTGGAACGGCCCCTGCGGGCGTCTATTTCACATCAAGCCTCTAGAGGTCGATCGTCTCGTCGTACGTGCGCGGCCGGTCCGCCACCCACACGAGCAGCTCGCGCAGGAGCAGCGCCGGCGTGGGCTCGGCGCTCAGGCGCCGTGGCACTTCTTGAACTTCTTGCCCGAGCCGCACCAGCAGGGATCGTTGCGGCCGAGCTTCTCGTGCTCGCTTGCGTGCACGGTCTGGGTCACGGCGCCTGACACCGACGGGATGCCTGCCGCGACGGCCTCTCCCCCGCCCGCTGCCGCGATCGCCGCGGCGCCCGCCGAGGTCTCGTGCTCGTAGTGGATGTTCCCGTTGGAGGTCTGGGTCTGTTGGAGCTGCTGCTCCGCCTGCTCCGGCGCGAGCTCGGCATGGAAGAGGTGGAGCACAACCTCGCTGCGGATGATGCGACCGAGCTCGGTGAACATCCGCTCGCCGTCGGCGGTGTACTCCACGAGCGGGTCCTTCTGCGCCATCGAACGCAGGTGGACGCCCTCGCGCAGCGCCTCCATGTTCTCGAGATGCTCGCGCCAGCGCATGTCGACGACCTGGAGGACGATGAAGCGCTCGAGCTCGCGCATCAGCTCCCCGCCGAACTCCTCCTCCTTCGCCTCGTACTCGTCGCGCGCGTCGGTCTGGAACTCCTCGATCAGCGCCTCACGCGAGATCTCGCCGAGATCCTCGCGCAGCTCCGTCGCCGTGATCTCGGTCTGGTAGAGCTGCGCCATCGCCTGGGTGAGCGCCTCGAGATCCCACTCCTCGGCGTACTCGTCGGCTGTGAACACGGTGACCGTGTCCTCGACGACCTCCTCGATCCAGAGCTTGATCTGCTCGGAGAGATCCTCGCCGTCGAGCACCTCCCGCCGCTGCTCGTAGATCCGCCCGCGGTGCCGGTTGAGAACGTCGTCGTACTTGAGGACGTTCTTCCGCATGACGAAGTTCTGCTCCTCGACCTTCTTCTGCGCGCCCTCGATCTGCCGGGAGAGGATCTTCGCCTCCATCGGCTGGTCGTCCGGGATCTTGAAGCGTTCCATCACGCCCTTGATCCGGTCGCCGGCGAAGAGGCGGACGAGGTCGTCTTCGCCGGAGAGGTAGAAGCGCGTCTCGCCGGGGTCGCCCTGGCGGCCCGAGCGGCCGCGCAGCTGGTTGTCGATCCGGCGCGACTCGTGCCGCTCGGTGCCGAGGACGTAGAGGCCGCCGACGTCGAGCACACCGTCGCCGAGCTTGATGTCGACGCCGCGGCCCGCCATGTTGGTGGCGATCGTGACCGCGCTGCGCTGGCCGGCGTCCTTGATGATCTCGGCCTCGCGCGCGTGCTCCTTCGCGTTGAGCACGTTGTGCTTGATCCCCTTGCGGGTCAGGAGCTGGGAGAGGTACTCCGACGTCTCGACGGCGATCGTGCCTACCAGCACCGGCTGGCCCTTGTCCGCCCGCTCCTCGATGTCGCGCACGACTGCGGCGAACTTCCCCTCCTTCGTCTTGAAGACGAGGTCGTTCTCGTCGCCGCGGGCGACGCGGACATTGGTGGGGATCTCGACGACCTCGAGGTCGTAGATCTCGACAAACTCCTTCTCCTCGGTCTTCGCCGTACCGGTCATGCCGGCGAGCTTCTCGTAGAGGCGGAAGTAGTTCTGGAGCGTGATCGTGGCGAGGGTCTGGTGCTCCTCCTGGATCTTGACGCCCTCTTTCGCCTCGACCGCCTGGTGGAGGCCCTCGCTCCAACGGCGCCCTTCCATGATCCGGCCGGTGAACTCGTCGACGATCTTCACCTCCCCGTCCTGGATCACGTAGTCGACGTCGAGGTGGTAGAGCGACTCGGCCTTGAGCGACTGGTAGAGGTGGTTGACGAGCTGAGTGTTCTCGGGCGCATAAAGGTTGTCGATCCGGATCGCCCGCTCGACCTTCGCCACGCCTTGCGGCGTCACGCCGACCGTCTTGAACTTCTCGTCGAACTCGAAGTCGGCGCCGGCCTCCTCGGCGGCTCCCTTCGGATCGCCGGGCGAGGAGCGGAACGGTGTCAGCTGCTTGGCGACGCGCGCGAAGTCGTAATAGAGCTGGGCAGCCGTCTCGGGCTCGCCGGAAATGATGAGCGGCGTCCGCGCTTCGTCGATGAGGATCGAGTCGACCTCGTCGACGATCCCGTAGGCGTGGCCGCGCTGGACGAGTCCTTCATGCGCGACCGCCATGTTGTCGCGCAGGTAGTCGAAGCCGAACTCGGAGTTCGTCCCGTACGTGACGTCCGCGGCGTAGGCGGCCTTGCGCTGGTCGAACGGCATCATCGTCTCGATGTAGGCGACGCTCATGCCGAGCGAGTCGAAGACGGGCCGGTTCCACTCGGCGTCGCGCTGGGCGAGGTAGTCGTTGACGGTGACGAGGTGGGCGCCGCGGCCGGCGAGGCCGTTGAGGTAGAGAGCGAGGCTCGCAACGAACGTCTTGCCTTCGCCGGTCTTCATCTCGGCGATGTCGCCCTCGTGGAGGACGATCCCGCCCATCAGCTGCACGTCGAACATCCGCTGGTCGGACGCGCGCTTGCGGGCCTCGCGGACGGCCGCGAACGCCTCGAAGACGAGGTCGTCGAGACTCTCGCCGTTCTCGAGCCGCTGCCGGAACTCCGCAGTCTTGCCCTGCAGGTCGGCCGCGGACAGCTGCTCGAACTCGGGCTCGAGCGAGGTGATGTACGCCGCCTGCTCCTGGAGCCGCTTGAGGCGGCGGCCCTCGCCGACGCGGAGAACCTTTTCGAGGTTGCCGATCTCCACGGGTCAAGGGTAGCGGCCTAGAGGGCGGTCGCCCGTACCTCCCAGAGCTCGCCGTCGATTCGTTCCGCCTCGACGTAGAAGCTCTCGCCGACGGCGCCGCCGACTTGCTCGAGCTCTGCCGGAACGGGAGCGTCGCTCGGCTCGCCGTCGACCCGTAGCTCCTCGTCTTCTCCGTTGCGCGAGAGCTCGAGCCTGCCGCCAGAGGCAAACGGGATCTGGGCTACCTGGATGCGCTTCGCACCCACCCCCCACAGCTCGCCGGTCTGACGGGAGGCGACCGCGCGGTAGGGCGGGGACAGATGCTGCTCGATCGCATCGGCGAGAGGCGACAGATCCGCGTGGCCGTGCTCCTGGCCGACGATCACGTCCCCGTTGGGGAGCGCCGTGAACTCGGCCCGGTTGCCCATCAGACCCGGGACGACCGTCATCGTCGCCGCGTCCCACTCCCTGGCGGTGTCCTGCGACGTAATGCCGTCGACGCCGCTGAGCCGTCGCGGAGGATCGGGTTCAGCCGGCTCGGGCGCCGGTGCCGTCTCGCCGAGCGCCTGCGCCGAATCGAGCCCCGCCTGCCTCAGGAGCTGCTCGTTCAGCGTCTCGCTCCGGCGCCGGAAGAGCCCCACTAGTGATGTAACCGGCAACGTTCGCCGGCTCCCTGGCCCGCGATCACACGGCGCGCTGCAGCGTCCTCGGGCGCGTCCATAGCGCTGCTATGAACGCGCCCTGCGTCCTTGCATCGCTTGGTACTCGCGACCCAGGAAGCGGGCAACGTTACCGGCCACATCACTAGCTCTCGGTGATCTCCGCCTCGACCTGGTTCTCGAGCTCGAGCGGCTCGCCCGCCTCCGGCTGTTCGAAGTGCCTGCGGCCGCCGACGCGCTTGTCGTGAAGGTCCTTCACCTGGCGGACGAGCTTGTCGGCAAGCTCGTCGATTGCGGCCTTCATGTCCGACGCCGCCTCACGCGCGCGCAGCGTGCGGCCCTTGAGATGGACGGTCGCCTCGGCAACCTGCGACTCGGCGATCGACGGGTTCCGCTCGACCGCGAGCTCGATCTCGACCTCCGTCAACTCGTGGACGCGGCGGTCGAGCTTCTGAAGCCTTCGCTCGACATAGCTCCTGATGGAGTCGTTCACCTCGAGGTTCTTGCCCTTGACGTGAAGCTGCATCGGCGCCTCCCCTGTCGCTACCAGCCGTTGTGCGGTGCGATCTAACCCTACTCGGGAAGCGTGTAACCACATCCGTGTCTATCCACGACGAAGCGCGCGTGCAAACGCGACCGCCTCGACCCGGCGTGCACCCGCCGCGCGGAGGGCGCTCGCGGACGCGGCGGCGGTGGCGCCGGTCGTGTACACGTCGTCGATCACGACGACCTTTCGGGGTGCCGCGGCCTTCGGGCGGAAGGCGCCGCGCACGGTGCGGCGCTCGACAGCCGAGCTGCCCCGCTGGCGGCCGCCGCGCGTCCGTTCGAGGAGCGACACGCACGGGAGCTCCCAGAGCGCGGCAAGCTCGAGCGCGAGCCGCTCGGCCGGGTTGTGTCCCCGCTCGAGGCGCCTCCCACGGTCGGCCGGAACGAACGTGAGCACGTCTACTTCGGGCGTGGGGACCCGCTCGGCCACGAGCTGCGCGACCTCGGCGGCGAGCCGCCGCAGCCCGCGTTCCTTCCACGCGTGGACGAGCCGGCGCGCCGCAGCGTCGTAGCCGACCGCTCCGCGGGCGCTTGCGAACGCGAGTCGCCGTCCCGCGCATTCGCGGCACCGCTCGACGGGCCACGCGGTGGGTGCGCCGCAGCGTGCGCAGAGAGGCGGCTCGATGCCTGGCAGCTCCTCGCGGCAGGCGACGCAGAGCTGCCTCCCGCCGCAACCGCAGACGACGCAGCGCTGCGGCAGGAGCAGGTCGAGCACACGTCCACGCTATGGGGCGAGGTGCAACTCGACCGTGCCGACTCAGTCGAGACTGTACGACTCGCGCTCCGGCAAGCCGGCCAGCCGCCGCATCCGGTTGTCCGCCTCGAGCAGCTGCTCGTGATTCCCGATGTCGTACCAGCTGCCTTCGAAGCGGTAGCCGTACACGGGCTCGCGGCCCGAGAGCCAGCCGAGAAAACTCCCGGCGTTGTCAGGGCTCTGGCCTTCGTCGAGATACGTCTGGACAAGCTGTACGTGCTCCGGCGGCATGAGATAGATCAGCGTCGAGGCGAGCGTCGACGGCGGGTCGCTCGGCTTTTCGACGAACTGCACGATGCGCTCATCGGCGTCGATGTCCGCGATCCCGTAGTGCGTGGCGAGCTCGCGGTCGCGGACATCGTGGAGAGGCACGGCGCTCGCCGGCCGGCCCTTGGCGCGCCACCACTTCACGAACCGGGGCAGCGAGAGCTCGAAGAGGTTGTCTCCGGCCAGGACGAGGAGCTCGTCGCCCCGGAGGCCTGCGGTTTCGATCACGACGTGTAAGTCGCCCACCGCCCCGAGCCGGTCCTCGTTCGACGTCGTCCCGTCGTCGTGCACGTACACCCCGTGCGGCTTTGCCCAACGTTCGAACGCCGGGGCGAACCGGTGGTTCGTGACGAGGTGGGTCGCGTCCACCTCCTCGACCTCTCCCACACGGTCGAGCACCCACTCGAGCATCGGGCGCTCGCCGACTGGAAGGAGGTGCTTCGGCAGGTCGTCGGTCAGCGGGCGCAGCCGCGTCGCATAGCCCGCGGCGAGGATCACGCACTTCATGGGAGGGACGCCGCGTACGGTGGGCGGTGGACGCCGTCCTCCGTGACGATCGCGGAGATGAGTGCGGCCGGTGTCACGTCGAAGGCGGGATTGCGGGCCGGGAAGCGGCCCGTCAGCTCCGCCGGGTCGCGCTCCTCGATCGGGATGCCCGAGCCGTCGGGCGTCTCGCGGTCGAGCGTCGAGGTGGGAGCGACGACGTAGAACGGAATCCCGTGGTGCGCGGCGAGCACGGCGAGCGAGTATGTACCGATCTTGTTCGCCGTGTCCCCGTTCGCGGCGATGCGGTCCGCGCCGGTGACGACGAGGTCGACCTCGCCGCGCGCCATTAGCGAGCCGGCCGCCGAATCGGCAATCACGGCGTGCGGGATGCCTGCACGCTCGAGCTCCCACGCGGTGAGGCGGGCGCCCTGGAGGAGCGGCCGCGTCTCGTCGACGAGGACTCGTTCGAGGAGGCCGCGCTCGCCCGCGGCGCGGAGCGCGCCGACCGCCGAGCCGTAGCCGCCGGTGGCGAGGCCGCCGGCGTTGCAGTGCGTGAGCGCGCGCGTCCCGGGTTCGAAGAGCTCGGTGGCGTGCGCAGCCATCCTCCGGCAGCGCTCGACCTCTTGCTCGTGCAGCATGCGAGCCCTCACAGGCGTCGGGTCCTCCCTCATCCGGGCAAGTGCCCACGGGAGGTTGACAGCTGTCGGCCGCGAGCATGCGAGGACTCGCTCCGCTTCGTCGAGATCGTCTCCACGCAGCGCGGCGAGTGCGAGACCGTATGCCGCCGCGATCCCGATCGCCGGCGCGCCACGCACCGCCAGGTGCCGAATCGCCGCGGCAACCTCCTCCGCCGTCGTGCAGCGAAGGTCGACGACTTCGTCCGGCAGTCGGCGCTGATCGAGGAGGACGACCGCCGGGCCGTCCTCCTCGAGGCGAACGATCTGCTCGGGCGCGAGCTCCAGGCTCAGGTGCCCTCGTCCCACGAGGCGAGGTAGCGGGCCTGCTCCTCCGTGAGCCGGTCGATCTCGACGCCCATCGTCGCGAGCTTGAGGCGAGCGATCTCGCGATCGATCTCCCCCGGCACCGGATAGACCTTGCGGTCGAGCTCGCTCGCGTGCTGTGCGGCGTACTCGAGCGAAAGGGCCTGGTTCGCGAAGGACATGTCCATCACGAGCGCGGGATGCCCTTCCGCGGCGGAGAGATTGACGAGCCGCCCGTCGGCGATGAGGTACAGCCGCCGTCCGTCGGCGAGCGTGAACTCCTCGACGAACTCCCGCGCGCGCCGCGTCTCGACGGCCATCTCGCGCAGCGCCGGGATCTCGATCTCGACGTTGAAGTGACCCGTGTTGGCGAGGATCGCGCCGTCCTTCATCCGCTCCATGTGCTCACGCGCGATCACGTGCTTGTCGCCGGTGGCGGTGCAGAACATGTCGCCGACCTCTGCCGCCCGCTCGAGCGGCAGCACTTCGAACCCGTCCATCGACGCCTCGAGCGCCTTGAGCGGATCGACCTCCGTGATGATCACATGCGCACCCATGCCGCGGGCCCGCGACCCGACGCCGCGCCCGACCCAGCCGTAGCCGCAGACCACGAACCGCTTGCCGGCGAGGAGGACGTTCGTCGCGCGGATGATCCCGTCGATCGTCGACTGGCCCGTGCCGTAGCGGTTGTCGAACATGTGCTTGGTCTGCGCCTCGTTCACGGCGATGATCGGGAAGCCGAGCTTCCCCTCCGCCTCGAGGGCCTTGAGACGGATCACGCCGGTGGTCGTCTCCTCGGTGCCGGCGATGATCTCGCCGAGCTGCTCCCGCCGCGCCGAGTGGAGGACGCCGATCACGTCGGCGCCGTCGTCCATCGTGAAATGGGGCTTGTGGTCGACGGCCGCCTCGATGTGGGCGTAGTATGTGTCGTTGTCCTCACCCTTGATGGCGAAGACGGACACGTCGTAGGAGGCCACGAGCGCCGCGGCGACGTCGTCCTGCGTCGAGAGCGGGTTCGACGCGCAGAGGACGACGTCCGCACCGCCCGCCTGAAGCGTCCGCATCAGGTTCGCCGTCTCGGTCGTCACGTGGAGGCAGGCGGAGATGCGATGGCCGGCCAGCGGCCGCTCGCGCTCGAACCGCTCCCGGATCGCCGCGAGGACCGGCATCTGCCGGTCGGCCCACTCGATCCGCCGCTTGCCCTCGTCGGCGAGGGCGAGGTCCTTCACGTCGTAGCGCTGCGTCGCTGCCATCTGTTCCTTTCGTTATGCGGCGAGAAGTCGTTCGTGCTTGCGTTGTTCCCACTCGACCCAGGAGGCGTCCTCGACGTCGGCGAGCCACCCGTCGATCGCGGTGCGGAGCTTGGGCTCGCGGCGCAGCCGCGCGGCGAACGCGATGTCGCCGATCCCGAGGCCGAAGCGGCGACGCAGCTCGGCGAGGGCGCGGAGCTGATTCAGCTCGCGCAGGCCGTAGAGCCGGTAGCCGGCGGCCGTGCGCGACGGGACGACGAGCCCGGCTTGCTCGAGATAGCGGAGCATCCGGGCGGACCAGCCCGTCTGCGCGGCCGCGTGGGAGACGTGGAGCGAGTCCATCCGCACGACCTTAACAGAGCTGTGTCAAGCCTCGTGCAGGCGAGCCATCACGCGTCGCCACGCAACCGCACTACGAGCCGGTCGAGCGCGGCCTCGCCGGCTCCTGCGCCGACGAGGAGGTTCCGGATGCCCTCCCGCTGCTCGATTTCCTCGAGGACCTCGACGAGCGTGCTGCCTGCGGGTCGGGAGATGCGTCGCCGCCGCTCGCGCTCGGTCTCGTCCGGCGCCTCCGCCAGCCATTCCGCATTGAAGGGCGCCCAGCTCTCGTCGCTCAGTGCGTGGTCGGCGGCGATCGCCTCGGGCTCGACGCCGGCGAGCCACTGCGCCATGCCGCAGGCGATCCCCGTCCGGTCGCGTCCCCCGGCGCAGTGGACGGCGGCGGGCGGATCGGCCGAGCCGAGCGCAGTCAGCGCCCGCGCAAGCGCACCCCGATAGTGATCGGCCAGAGCGAGGTACGCCTCGCGCATCGACGGCCAGTCCCACGCGGCGGGAATGGGACGCGGATCCATCGGTTCACGCTGGACCGGCAGCGGCAGCGGCTGCTCGTCGTCGTCGCGCTCCGACCGGAGGTCGACGACGAGCGAGACTCCGTAGTCGACGAGCGCCTGCCGCCCCGCGTCGCTCAATCCCGGCAGCCAGTCGGCGCGCACGACGACGCGGTACGACGTCTCGCCGCCGCCGGCAAGCGGCAGCCCGCCGAGGTCGCGGACGTTGACGCAACCGTCCCACCCTAGGATGCGCTCAGGCGTCGCTGGTGCCTTCGCGTCCATAGCGGTCCTCGAGCCGCACGACGTCGTCGAGGTGCGGCGTCGAGACCTCGAGGATCGTCGAGTCCTCGAGCGCCGTGACCCGGTGCACCGTGCCCGGCCGGAAGCGGAAGCAGGCGCCGGCGGTGACGACCTCTTCGTCGAGCGCCTCCTGGCCCGTCTCGCCGAGCTCGAGCCGCGCTCGGCCGCTCTGGACGTACCAGCTCTCGTCCTTCTCCCGGTGGAACTGGAGCGAGAGCGACTCGCCCGCCCGCACGAACAGGACCTTGCCCACATAGGAGCCGGTGTGGGCCCAGGTCAGCTCCCAGCCCCACGGCTTCTCGACGCGGCGCGCCTCGAACGCGAACCGGTCGAGGGTGCCGTAGTTCGGCGAGTCGAGGCTCATATCCGCTCCCGGCGCCGGCAAAGCCGGCACCTCCGCTCCTTGATGAGCTCCGTCGAGCCTACGCTCACGCGAGCTGCCTCTGCGGCCGCCAATCGGGGTGCGCTTCGAGGAACTCTGCGGCGCGCCGCAGATCCTTCGGCGTGTTCACGGTGAGCCAGACGCCCTCGTGACGGTGCGCGTGCAGCCGCCGCTCGCCCGCGAGCTGGGGGAAGGTCGACTGCTCGTGATCGCCCTTGTCCGGCAGCAGCGCGAGCGCGTCCTCGCCCAGCACGTAGACGCCGGAGTTGACCCAGTGCTCGAGCAGTGGCGCCTCGCGGAAGCCGGTGATCGTGCCGTCCTCCTCGACCTCGACGACGCCGAACGGGGAGCGCACTTGCGCGACGACGATCGTTCCCGCCGCGCCGCTCGCCTCGTGTTCTGTGAGAAGCGCACCGAAATCGACGTCGAGGAGCTCGTCGCCGTTGAGGGCGAGCACCGGCCCCTCCTCCTGCCGCCGCGTGGCCGCGAGCCGCAGGCCGCCGCCGCGGCCGAGCGGCTCCTTCTCCCCCACCGCTTCGACGTCGGCGCCCAGCCCGGAGAGCGCGTGGAGGAACGCCTCCTCGTCTCCGGCGCGGCACGCGACGATCACGCGCGTCACACCGCTCTCGACGAGCCGCGCCAGCCCATAGGCCGCCAGTGGAAGACCTCCCACCGGCACGAGGGGCTTCGGCAGCCCCTGGGCCGCGTCGCCCAGACGCTCCGCCTTGCCGCCGGCGAGCAAGAGCGCTTCCACTATTCGCTCGTCTCCAGCTCCGGCTCGGCGGCTTCCGGCAGGACGTCCGTCGCCGAGATCCGGCGGCCCGTGCCCTCGTAGGCAAAGCCGAGCGCACGCACCTCGTCCGGGTCGAGGAGGTTACGCCCGTCGACGATCAGCGGATGCCGCATCGCTCGGCGGCTCTCCTCGCTGGGAAACTCGAGCAGCTGCGGCCACTCGGTGACGATCACCGCTGCGTCGGCCCCCGTGACGGCCTCGAGCAGCGTGGCGCAGAGCGTGACTCCTTGCAGGTCCGGGCGCGCAATCGGATCCCAGCCGCGCACCTCCGCTCCCTCGGCGAGCAGCCGCGAGGCGAGGACCAGCGACGGCGCCTCGCGCATGTCGTCGGTATTCGGCTTGAAGGCGAGACCGAGCAACGCAATGGACTTTCCGCGCAGCCGGCCGAGATGGCGCTGTAGCTTCTGCAGGACGCGGCGTTTCTGCAGCTCATTCACCTCGATCACAGCGTTCATGAGGTGGAAGTGGTAGCCCGAGTTCGCGGCGAGCTGCTTCAGCGCGAGCGAGTCCTTCGGGAAGCACGAGCCGCCCCAGCCAATGCCTGCGCGGAGGAAGTGCGGGCCGAGCCTGTGGTCGAGCCCGATCCCCTCCGCGACGTGCTCGACGTCCGCGCCGACGAGCTCGCAGACGTTGGCGATCTCGTTGATGAAGCTGATGCGGGTGACGAGGAACGCATTCGCCGCTAGCTTGATCATCTCCGCGGAGTTGACGTCCGCGCGCACGACTGGTGCGTCGATTCCGGCGTGGAGCGCGGCGACCGCGTCACCGTCCTCCTCGTCGAACGCGCCGATCACGACGCGGTCGGGCTCCATGAAGTCCCGCACCGCCGTGCCCTCCGCCGTGAACTCGGGGTTCGAGACGTAGCCGACCGCTTCGAGACCACGCGCGTCGAGCGCGGCACGCACCTTCTCGCCCGTGCCGACGGGCACGGTCGACTTCATGACGACCGTCACGCGGGCGTCGTCCGGGAGCTCGTCGACAACCGTCCAGACGGCGGACAGATCCGCATCGCCGGCATACGTCGGCGGCGTCCCCACTGCGACGTACAGGAACTCCGCGCCGACGACCGCCTCGCGCACGTCGAGCGTGAACGAGATCCGGTCGCTGCAGCGCTCTAGCACCTCACCGAGACCGGGCTCGTAGATCGGCACCTCGCCCGCCCGCAGCGCTTCGATGCGCTCGGGCAGGACGTCGCGCACGACGACCTCGTGGCCGAGATCCGCGAAGCACGCGCCGGTGACGAGGCCGACATAGCCGGCCCCGAAGATCGCGATCCGTGCCACGGCCCTAGGGTAATCCGCTTCTCAGCGGCGGAGCGGTCTGAGACTCTCGGCGATGGCGAACATCGTCGAGTTCGAGAGCTCGTTGAGAATCGTGTTCGAGACCCAGTAGATGCCCCGAGGCGTGGAGAGGGCTACCATCTGCACGGCGCCCCCGGTCGTGTACACCAGGTACTTCTGGCCGTGATGGAAGCGCGTGAAGGACGGACTCTGGAGGATCGGCGCGGTCTTCCAGGTGCTCTCCTCGATCTGCCAGTACTTGAAGGTTCCCGCCACGTTGAAGGTGAGCGCGACCTCGTGCTGGCTCTTGAGCGGCTTGAAGCCGCGGACACCTTCGCTGTCGGAGAGCGTCGAGCCCGCCGCGATCTCGTGCGGCACCATCAGCGGGAAGTGGACCTGGTCGTAGACCTGGCGCAATCTCGGCGCCGTCATGGCCGCACCGTTGCTCACCTGCGGCGGCACCTTCGGCTGCACCTTCGGAGGTTTGTGCACGACGAGCGCGCCGGGGAAGCTCGTCCCGACAGCGACGACCGTAAGCGGGTTGCCGGCACGGCTCGCAATCCCGCCGATCGCCTGCGACATCTGCTCGACGCGGGTGTGCGATCCGAATAGCGGCCGGAGCTGCTGCGCGGCTTGCAGCGCATTCGGCTGGACCGGGTCGTAGTACACGATGGTGTCGCGCTGCACCTTCGGCGCGTTCGCCTGAGCGCCGGAGGGAAGCTGCTTCGTCGTGTAGCCGCGCCTCGTCAGCAGGTACGTCGTGTTCGCCGCCTCACCGGCAACGGTGCCGCCGTTGAGGACGAGGACCGAAACCTGCGACCGCGGCAGCTTGTGCTGCTTCGTCTTCTTGGGGGTCTTGGGGCGGCCGCCGAACTGGGTGTTGACCGCCTGCGCCTCGCGCACGTCCGGGGTGAGGAAGCTGTGGACCGCAGCCGCGATCGCGGCCGGCGAGGCCGACTCCACCTCGGCGCCGGCCGACGTCGTGAAGTAGTGGAAGTCGTTGAGCGGGATCGCGTTGCGGAACAGATGGCCCGGCGGCAGGTGGTACAGAAGACCGAGGTACTTCGTAAGCTCGCCGAAATTCACCGAGCCACCTCCAGCCTTCCCGATCTCGATGTTGTGCTTGAGAACGTTGACCAGCTTCGGAACCTCCAGCGGAAGGCTCGTCGGGGAGAGCGCCGTGCGGAGGCGGCTCTTCAGCGCCTCGATGAACAGCTGCTGCCTGCCGGTGCGGTAGATGTCGCTGTCGGTGTGCCGGTAGCGGACGTAGGAGAGCGCCTGGCCTCCGTCGAGCTTCTGGTAGCCGGGCTGGAGGTTGACCGCCGAGACGCCCGTGTGCGGCGCGATGAAGTAGCGGCGGTCGACGTTCAGGTACACGCCGTGCAGGTTGTTCACGAGCTGCTTGAAGGCGTGGAAGTCGAGCGTGATGAAGTAGTTGATGTTCAGGCCGGTCAGGTGATGAATCGTGTCGAGCGTCGCAGCCGGGCCGTTGCTGCACTGGCCCCAGGCCGAGTTGATGCGGTCCTGCGTGTCGACCGTGTCCCCGTGGCAGTAGATATTCACGTAGAGGTCACGCGGGAACGAGAGCAACGAGAGCGTGTTGGTCTTCGGGTCGGCCCGCAGCAGCATCAGGGTGTCGGAGTTCGAGCCGGCGTACGGATTCGCGCCCGTGGTCTTGCCGCGTACGTCGTAGCCGGCGACGAGCGCGATTGCGGGCGAGGACGGCGACGGGATCGCGGTGAGCCCCTGGTCGGCTTTCCTGATCACCGGCGTGCGTGTCGAGATAGAGGCAAGGGTCTCATGCGTATAGAGATAAAGCCCGCCCCCGACACCGGAGGCGACCACCACGACGGCGAGCACGAGCCAGCCGAAGCCGCGCAGGATCAGGCCGATCACGGACCGCCGAGGCCGCTCGGGCTGGCGGTAGCGCGCGATCGGACCGAAGAGCGGCGGCACGGCGGAATGGCCGTTGCCATTGAGACCGGCGGCCTGTCCGATTCCGCGTTTCAGCGTCGTCCGCATGCGAGATCGGCGCCCCCACCGGCGCCGGCACCGAGGATAGCTCAGCCGCCGGAAGAGGCGGAAACGACCTTCACGTCGTCCTCATCTTCCGCCGGCTCGTAGGCCAGATTCGGTCGTAGCGAGCGCTCGGCGTCGCCGGGAGAGATCCCCTTCCGCGCGGCGTAGTCCTCGACCTGGTCCCGGCCGATCCGTCCCACGGAGAAGTAGCGCGCGTCTGGATGCCCGAGATAGATGCCGCTCACGCTGGCGGCCGGCGTCATCGCGTACGTCTCCGTGAGTGCGAGCCCCGCCTCCTCGGCGCCGAGCAGCGCGAACAGCTTCGACTTCTCGCTGTGGTCCGGGCAGGCGGGATACCCGAACGCGGGCCGGATGCCGCGGAAGCGCTCCCCGATGAGTTGTTCGCTCGGGAGCTTCGGCCCCGTCTCGTACCAGGCGCGGCGTGCGATCTCGTGCAGGTACTCCGCGAACGCCTCGGCGAGGCGGTCGGCCAGCGCCTTGACCATGATCGCGTGGTAGTCGTCGTGCTCCGCAGCGAAGCGGTCAGCGAGCTCGTCGGCGCCGAGGCCGGCGGTGACCGCGAACGCGCCGAGGTGGTCTCGCGGGCTGGAAGCGCCGGCGGCCAAGCCGCCGTCGCCCGGCCGAACTTCGCCGGCCTTGCCGGCCGGAGGGGCCACGTAGTCCGCGAGGGAGCGGTTGTGACGCGAGTCGCCGTAGTCGGTCTGCTGGCGGAGGAAGCAGAAGCGGGTGCCCTCGCCGAGAACCACGTCGTCGCCGTCGGACGACGCCGGCCAGAAGCCGAAGACGCCGCGGGCGGCCAGAAGCCGCTCGTCGACGATCCGGTCGAGCAGGCGCTCGGCGTCATCGAAGAGCTCGCGCGCCGCCGGCTGCTCGAGGATCGCCGGAAACTTGCCCTTCAGCTCCCAGGCGTGGAAGAAGAATTGCCAGTCGATGTAGTCGCGCAACGTTGCGAGGTCAGGCTCGACGAGACGGCGCCCGGTGAACTCCGGCACCGGCAGGTCGTCGAAGGAGGCGCGAAGCCCGTTTTCGCGCGCCCGGCCGAGCGACAGCAGCGGCTTGCGCTCCTTCTCGGCATGGAGATCGCGCAGGCGCTCCTGGTCGACGCGGTTCTCGGTGTCGAGCCGCGCTCGGCGCTCTGGATCGAGCAGGTCGGAGACGACGCGGACGACTCGCGACGCATCGAGGACGTGGACGACCGGCTGCGAGTATGCGGGCGCGATCCGCACCGCGGTGTGCTGGCGTGACGTCGTGGCGCCGCCGATCAGCAGCGGCAGATCCATCCCGCGCCGCTCCATCTCGCGCGCGACGTCGACCATCTGGTCGAGCGAGGGTGTGATCAGTCCCGAGAGCCCGACGACATCCGCCTCCTGCTCGACCGCGGTGTCGAGGATCCGCTCGGCCGGCACCATGACGCCGAGATCGACCACGTCGTAGTCGTTGCAGCCGAGCACGACGCCGACGATGTTCTTGCCGATGTCGTGGACGTCCCCCTTCACGGTCGCGAGAACCACCTTCCCGCGAGCCCGCGGCGTCCCACCGGCGGCCTGCTCGGCCTCCATGTACGGCTCGAGGTAGGCGACGGCGCGCTTCATAGCGCGAGCGCTCTTGACGACCTGAGGCAGGAACATCTTCCCTTCTCCGAAGAGGTCGCCCACCACCTGCATCCCTGCCATCAGCGGCCCCTCGATCACGTCGAGGGGCCGGTCGGCCCGCCGGCGCGCCTCCTCGGTGTCCTCCTCGATGAAGTCGACGATCCCGTGCACGAGCGCGTGCGCGAGCCGCTTCTCGACCGGTGCCTCGCGCCAGGAGAGATCGACCTCGCGCCGCGTCGCCTCGCCTCGCACGCGTCCGGCGTACTCGACGAGCTGCTCGGTCGCCTCGGGGCGGCGGTCGAAGATCACGTCCTCCACCAGCTCGAGCAGCTCCGGCTCGATGTCCTCGTACACGACGAGCTGACCGGCGTTGACGATGCCCATGTCGAGCCCGGCGCGAATCGCGTGGTAGAGGAAGGCCGAGTGCATTGCCTCCCGCACGGCGTCGTTGCCGCGGAACGCGAAGCTGAGGTTCGAGATCCCACCGCTCGTCCGAGCGCCCGGGCAGCGCTCCTTGATCAGCGGCAGCGCTTCCAGGAACGCCTTCGCGAAGCCGCGATGCTCCTCGATGCCGGTCGCGACGGCGAGGACGTTCGGGTCGAAGATCAGATCCTCCGGCGGGAAGCCCACCTCTTCGACGAGCAGCCGATAGGCCCGCCCGCAGATCGCGACCTTGCGCTCGACGGTCTCGGCCTGGCCCTCCTCGTCGAACGCCATCACGACGACGCCCGCGCCGTAGCGTCGAACCGCCCGTGCCTGCTCGAGGAACGCTTCCTCCCCCTCCTTCAGCGAGAGGGAGTTGACGACGCCCTTTCCCTGGACGCACTTGAGACCCGCCTCGAGCACCGACCAGCGGGAGCTGTCGACCACGATCGGAATCCGCGCAACCTCGGGCTCAGTCGCGACGAGGTTGAGGAAGGTCGTCATCGCCCGCTCGCCGTCGAGCAGGTCGGCGTCCATGTTCACGTCGAGGAGGTTGGCCCCACCGCGCACCTGTTCGAGCGCGACGTCGGCCGCCGCCTGGAAGTCGCCTCCCTCGACGAGGCGGCGGAAGCGGGCCGAGCCGGTGATGTTCGTCCGCTCGCCGATCAGCGTGAAGTTGCCAGCGGCGCTGGAAGCGCCGCGGTCTTCTGGCCGGGCGTCGTCGGCTTCGTCGGCGACGCTTCCAGCCTCGTCCGGCGTGAGCTCGAGGGGCTCGAGGCCCGAGAAGCGCGTCGAAGCACGTCGATCCGGGACGGCGCGGGGCGCGACCCCCTCGACCGCGGCCGCGATCTGGCGGACGTGCTCCGGCGTCGTGCCGCAACAGCCCCCGGCGATGTTCACGAGACCGTCCCGTGCGAACTCGCCGAGGACGCGACTCGTGTCCTCGGGCTGCTCGTCGTGGAGGCCGAGCTCGTTCGGCAGGCCCGCGTTGGGGTAGCAGGCGACCCAGATCGGGGCCGCCTCGGCGAGGTCCTCCACGAAGGGCCGCATCTGCGCGGCGCCGAGAGAGCAATTGACGCCGACGACCAGCGGCTCGGCGTGCTCGACGGAGATCCAGAACGCCTCGACGGTCTGACCGGAGAGGTTGCGGCCGCTCAGGTCGACCGCGGTGAAGGACAGCCAAAGGGGCAGCTCCGGGGCCGCGTCCTGCGCGGCGGCGATCGCGGCCTTCGCGTTCAGCGTGTCGAAGACGGTCTCGATCAGGAGCAGGTCGACGCCTCCCGTGCGGAGCGCGCGGATCTGGTGTGCGTACGCCTCCGCGACCTCGTCGAACGTCGAGTCGCGGTACGCGGGGTCGTCGACCTTCGGCGACAGCGAGAGGGAGACGTTGAGCGGCCCGACCGAACCGGCCACGAAGCGCGCGCTGCCCGTCGCGGCCTCCCACTCGTCGGCGGCTGCACGCGCGAGCCGGGCGCCCGCGAGGTTCATCTCCTCGACGACGCGGGCGTCGAGGGCGTAGTCCGCCTGCCCGATCGTCGTCGCCGTGAACGTGTTCGTCGTTGCGATGTCCGCGCCGGCGGCGAAGTAGTCGTCGTGGATCCGGGAGATCAGCTCCGGCTGCGTGAGGTTGAGCAGGTCCGGGTCGCCGGCGACGTCGTGGCTGTGGTCGCGGAACCACTCGCCGCGGTAGCCCTCCTCACCGTGCACCTCGCGCTGCAGGAGCACACCCCAGGAGCCGTCGAGGACGGCGATGCGCTGTCTGAGAATGGATTCGAGCCGATCCCGCGTGTCCTGCACTGGTCTCCTTCCAGAGGCCCGGGAGCGGTGCTCTCGGGCGCTTTAGGCGTTTGTTGACCCGGTCGCCAAGCTGCCTGTCAAAGCTCTCCGGGTACCCGAAACGCTAGCAGGAGAGTCCCGCGCCGCCCGCCGCGTGAGGGCCGGAGGGGACGCTAGGGTGCCGCTTCGTGACCGTCGCTCGCCGTCGGCTCGCTCCCCCTGTCGCCGGAGGCGGCCTGGTTTTCCGGCCGGGCGTCGGCGGCCCAGCCGCCGACGCTTCCAGCCCTAGGGAAACCATGTTTCCCCGACGTTGCCCCCTTCTTTTGCCTCGTGTGGAGGAACCTCCCGGTTCCCCCACGCCTCCTCCGCACGCTCATTGGCTAGGAATCGGCCGATGAGCGCGGTACACGACGGCGCGACGCTGCGCGCGGCGCTCCTCGAGATCGCGAGCGATTTCGCCTTCACGTGGATCGCCGAGACGCGACTCCTTTTCGCCGAGCTCGAGCCGAGGCGCTTCGCCGAGCTGCACCACAACCCGACCGCGCTCCTCTCCGAGCTCACGGACGGCGACCTTGCGCGAGCGCTCACGCCGGAGTACCTGGAGCGGCTGGCGCGGGTGCAGGGACGCCTGGCGCGCGACCGTGGCGACGAGACGTGGTGGCGGCGCCGGAGCGGCCCGGCAGATCTCCTCGTCGCCTACTTCTCCGCCGAGTTCGGACTCGACGAGAGCCTGCCCATCTACTCCGGCGGTCTCGGCGTTCTCGCCGGCGACTATCTCAAGGCCGCGTCCGAGCTCGGCATCCCGCTCGTCGGGATCGGCCTCTTCTACCGCCGGGGCTACTTCCAGCAGCAGCTCGACGAGACCGACCGCCAGATCGAGCACTACCCGCTGACCGACACGAGCCGGCTGCCGCTCGAGCTCGTGCCGATGGCTCCCGTCGTCGAACTCGCGGACGACAGCGGCGAGTTCGTTCCGGTGCGGCTCGGTGTCTGGCGCGTGAGGGTCGGCCGTGCCTCCCTCTATCTGATCGACACGCAGGTCGAGGGGAACCCGGACTGGGCCGTCACCGACACGCTCTACGGCGGCGACCGCGCGAACCGGCTGCGGCAAGAGGTCCTGCTCGGCATCGGCGGCGTCCGCGTGCTGCGCGGGCTCGGCCTCGAGCCGACGGTCTTCCACCTGAACGAGGGCCACTCCGCGTTCCTCCAACTCGAGCGAACGCGCGAATTCGTCGAGGAGCAGGGCCTGTCGGCGGACAAGGCGCTCGAGCGGCTGTGCACCTCCACCGTCTTCACGACGCACACGCCGGTGCCGGCGGGGAACGAGGTGTTCGATCCCGAGCTCGTGCGGAAGGCCCTGGGGGGGCTCGTCGAGCGCTGCGGGCTCGACTGGGAGGACTTCCTCGCGCTCGGCAGGGTCGAGCCCAAAGAGACGGGCTTCGGCCTCACACCCTTCGCGCTCCGCACGTCGCAGTACGCGAACGCCGTCTCGGAGCTCCACGGCGCGGTGTCGCGCGAGATGTGGCACGGGCTCTGGCCCGAGCGGCGCGTCGACCAGGTTCCGATCACCTCGGTCACGAACGGCGTCCACCAGCGGACGTGGATCTCTCCCGAGCTCGAAGTCCTGCTCGGCGACACGGATCCGCAGTTCGAGCGCGCGCGTGAGCTGCCGGCGGAGGACCTGTGGGTTGCGCACCGCCGTGCGAAGGAGCGGCTGCTCGAGTTCGTTGTCACGAGCCGCGGCGGACGCGAGCTCGACCCGGACGTCCTTACCATCGGCTTCGCGCGCCGCTTCGCCACCTACAAGCGCGCCAGCCTCCTCTTCAGCCGCCCCGAGAAGCTTGCGCACCTCCTCGCCGATCCCGAGCGTCCGATCCAGGTGCTCGTGGCCGGGAAGGCACACCCGGCGGACGAGGCCGGCAAGGACCTGATCCAGCTCGTTGTGGACTTCGCGCGGGAGCCCACCGCGGCGGGTCGAGTCGTCTTCCTCGAGGACTACGAGATGACGCTGGCACGACGGCTCGTCCAGGGCGTCGACGTCTGGCTCAACACGCCGCGGCGGCCGTTCGAGGCGTCAGGCACCTCAGGGATGAAGGCGGCGCTGAACGGCGTGCTCAACTGCTCGATTCTCGACGGTTGGTGGGCCGAGGCATACTCCCCGACCTGCGGGTTTGCGATCGGTGGTCTTGCCGAGGCAAGCGAGGCAGCGCAGGACGAGGCAGACGCGGAGGCGCTCTACGCCGTGCTCGAGGAGCAGGTACTCCCGGCGTTCTACGAGCGCGACGGATCCGGGCTGCCGCAGCGCTGGATCGCGCTCATGCGGGAGTCGATCGCCGAGCTCGGGCCGCGCTTCGGCACCGCTCGGATGGCCGCGGAGTACGTCGAGCGGCTCTACCTGCCGGCGCATGACAGCGCATCGCGCCCCGCCAGCCGCGTGGCCTAGCCGCCGTCAGTGCGTCTGGACGACCGTCGACCCATCGGCGAAGTGGGCGGTGAGGCGCGAGTACGCGTTGAAGAAGACATCGTCGGGGTAGATCCACACGTTGTCCTTCACCGGCACCGTGATCTCCTTCCCCTTCACCTTGAACGAGACTGCGGTGACGCCGTCGAGCGCGATTCCGAACGTGGGCGGAGTGACATTCGGGTCCTGTCCGTAAACGAAGACGGTCGACGGATGCGAGCGGCTGAGCGGGTCGTCGCAGCTCCACTCGGGGTACGGCGGCCCGACGACGAAGCAGAGCCCAGGGCCGTTCGAGGCGGTCGCGATGACGTAGATGTTCTGGCCGCTCGGCAGATGCCCGACCACGCGGGCGGTGTCGAACAGGAGGCCGCGGATCACGGGCATGCACGGCTTGACGCTGGTCTCGCATTCCATGTAGGCCCGCGTCGCCGGGTCGATCACATCCGCGCCGGTCCGCGGGTGCTGCGCGGCACTGATGCCGTCGAACGCGCCGAGACCGTCCGCGATCGCGACGCCCGTCAGCACCAGCGCCACCGCGACGACCGAAGCCACCAGAACCGGCGTCCGCAGCAGCGGTCGCCGCTCAGGGCGTTCCGAGCCGACGAACGGCAGCGGCTCGACCCGGCGCAGCGGAGAGAGCAGCTCCATGACCCTCGCGTCGTCGCTGTAACCAGTCATCGTCATGCCTCCTTCGGTTCGTCTGAAGCCCTTGCCAGCAATCGCGCCCGGCCGCGTGCGAGCCGCTGCCGTACTGCTTCCGGCGATAGGCCTGTCAGCTCCGCGAGCTCGGCGGCCTGGAAGCCGTGGACGTAGCGGAGGAGGACCAGCGCCCTCTGCTCCGGGGACAACTCGCGTTCGAGGAGGTCGAGCAGAGCGACCAATGCCTCGTCGGCCTCCTGGATCGTGTCGCGCGACGCGGCGAGGCGCACGAGAGCGCGCTGGAAGCGACGACTCCGGCGGAGCGCGCGGAGTGCTCGGTGACGCGCGATCCCGTACAGCCACGCGCGCTCGTTGCCGACCGAGCCCATCTGGTCGCGCGCCCGAAGAGCGTCGTAGAACGTGTCTTGCAGCAGGTCCTCGGCCAACGACCGATCGCGCACCATGGCGACGAGATAGCGGCCGAGCTCCTGCGCGTGCGCGCGGAAGAGCACCTCGACCCCCGACTGCGCGGTGGGCGCTTTTGGCACGCCAGCCGCTCGAACGCTCAAGGTGATGCCACCGCTCACACCGAGAAGATGCCGCAGCGACGCGAAACGTGACGGGAGGCGCGCCGACCCGAAGCGCGCCTCCCCTCCCGCGCGCGGCCTACCTGGGCGGGGATCGCCGACGGGCTGCTGGCGGAGGCCGGGCTCCGGCTGCAACCCGCGGAGCAGCAGTTGTTCGACGAAGCAAAGGAAACGGCGGAGCGAGAGCTCAGGGACGGGTACGCGACGGCCCACGACGCCGCCATGAGCGCCCCGCTGGAGGAGGCACTCCGACAGGGCGGGGTGCTCGCCGAGGCACCGGCTTCCCCCTAGGATCGAGAGGATGAGCGAGGAGGGCGCGCCGGATTTCGAGCAGCTCGTACGCGAGGCGCTCGACGAGCTGCCGGACGACATCCGCGGCCTGATGACGAACGTTGCGGTCACGGTCGAGGACGAGTCGCCGCGGGGACCGAACTTCCTCGGCCTGTACGAAGGTATCCCGTGGGGCAAGCGCGGGCCGTATTACTCCGGCGCCCTGCCGGACAAGATCACGATCTATCGGGTGCCGCTCGAGCGGATCTCGGGCGGAGATCCAGAGAGGCTGCGAGCCGCCGTACGACGCACCGTCTTCCACGAGATCGCGCACCACTTCGGCATCAGCGACGAGCGGCTCGTCGAGATCGACCGCTATTAGACGCCGGGCGAAGAGCTGCGCTCTTCGCCCGGGGACAAAGGAACTGCGGCAACGGGAGAGCGCGGTCTCCCGTTGCCTCCGTGCTGAGAGCACATTGAGGCAGCCAAGGTCCAGATGCCAGTTCCGTCGCGAGCGCGCAGGCTTCGCGTGCGCTCTCGCTGGTCCGCGGCGGCGTAACGCGACGTTACGCCGCCGCCTCAGCGCCAAGGGGTTCGAAACGCCCGAACCACGGAAGCACCAAAGGCCGAAGGCCAAGACAGCCGCGAAGCGGCGACTTGGCCGCAGGCCGAACCGCGCTCGCGCCGGCCTCCGCCGCCCGCGAGCGCACCACAGCAGCCTCCCGCCCAGGGACCGACCAAACCAAACAGCACGAAGCGGGCCGGAAACCACGCTTTCCGGCCCGCGCAGTTCCTCCTTCCAGCGAGCGAGCGCGTAGCGCTTGCGAGCTACTAGCTCGCGCCGCTGACCGTGAGCTGGTTCTCGGCGTGGCGGATGCGCTGCTCGAGCTGCCAGCGATCGACGGTCGACTCCCCCGCGTCGACCTTGGCGAGCTCTTCTTGCGCGTCCTCGAGCTGCCGTCGCGCCCGCTCCTCGTCGATGTCCCCGGCCGCGACCGCGTCGTCGACCAACGCGATCGCGCGATTCTCGAGCACCTGGAAGAAGCCGGGGCCGGTCGCGAACTCGCGCACCTCGCCGTCGCCCAGGTGAACGCGCGTCGACCCGGCGCGCAGCATGGCAACGAGCGGAGCATGCCGTGCGAGCACACCGATCTCACCGGCGGCGCCGGGCACGATCAGCATCTCGGCCTCGCCCTCGAACGCCGGTCCTTCCGGCGTCACGACCGAGACCGGGAAGAGCGGATGGACGGGCATCACCCTGCCTACGCGGGGGCGCCGGCCGGCTCGGCCTCGGTGGCCTCGGCCTGCTCGTCGGCCTCGCGCTGCGCGGCCTCGTCCGGTTCCTCCGCGCCGAGCTGCTTGCCGCGCTCCACCGCCTGCTCGATCGTCCCGACCATGTAGAAGGCCTGCTCGGGCAGCTCGTCGTGCTTGCCGTCGAGGATTTCGACGAAGCCGCGGATCGTGTCCTCGAGCTTCACGAACTCGCCCGGAGTGCCGGTGAACTGCGCGGCCGTGAAGAACGGCTGCGAGAGGAAGCGCTCGATCTTGCGTGCGCGCTGCACGACGAGCTTGTCCTCGTCGGAGAGCTCGTCGATGCCGAGGATGGCGATGATGTCCTGCAGGTCGGCGTAGCGCTGCAGCACCTCCTGCACGCGTGTCGCGGTCGCGTAGTGGTCGTGGGAGACGATTCCCGGCTGCAGCGCGCGCGACGTCGAGCGCAGCGGATGCACCGCCGGATAGATCCCCTTCTCGACGATGCTGCGATCGAGCACGGTCGTCGAGTCGAGGTGCGCGAACGTGCTAGCCGGCGCCGGGTCGGTCAGGTCGTCGGCCGGCACGTAGATCGCCTGCACCGAAGTGACCGAGCCGGTGCGCGTCGAGGTGATCCGCTCCTGCAGCTGTCCCATCTCGGTCGCAAGCGTCGGTTGGTAGCCGACCGCGCTCGGCATCCGGCCGAGCAGCGCCGACACCTCCGAGCCCGCCTGGACGAAGCGGAAGATGTTGTCGATGAAGAGGAGGACGTCCTGGCCCTCGTCACGGAAGTACTCGGCCATCGTCAGCCCGGAGAGGCCGACGCGCAGGCGGGCGCCCGGCGGCTCGTTCATCTGGCCGTAGCACATCGCGACCTTGTCCATGACGCCCGACTCCTGCATCTCGAGCATCAGGTCGTTCCCCTCGCGCGTCCGCTCGCCGACGCCGGAGAAGACCGAGACGCCGCCGTGCTGGAGGGCGACGTTGTGGATCAGCTCCGTGATCGTCACGGTCTTGCCGGTCCCGGCCCCGCCGAACAGGCCGACCTTGCCGCCGCGGACGAACGGGGCAATGAGGTCGACGACCTTGATGCCCGTCTCGAAGATCTCGATCGCCGGCGAGAGATCGACGAAGGCCGGCGGGTCGCGGTGAATCGGCCAGCGCTCGCCCTTCGCGGCCGCCTTGCCGTCGATGGGGTCGCCGATCACGTTCCAGATCCGGCCGAGCGTCTCGGCGCCGACCGGCACGGAGATCGGCCCCAGCGTGTCGACGACTTCGACTCCGCGGGCGAGCCCGTCGGTCGTGTCCATGGCGACGGCCCGGACGCGATCGTCGCCGAGGTGCTGCTGCACCTCCGCGATCAGCTCTCGGGTTCCGCCGTCCTCGGGGACCTCGATGCTCAGCGCATGGAAGATCTCGGGCAGCCGGTCCGGGAAGACGGCGTCGAGCACGACGCCCTTGATCTCGACGATCTTCCCCGTGTTCTTGCCGTTGCTCTGGTCGGCCACTGAGTCTCCCCTGATGCTCGAGGTCGGCGCCGCTCGCGGGCGGGCGCAGGCAGGCGCACTCTAGCCGAGCCGGGTTTGCGCCCCTCGGTCGAACCGACCGCGTTTGCGAAGCTTGCCGGCATGGCCGAAGCAGACGTCTCGGCGGCCCCTCCGGAAGCTCCGTTCAGCGGCCGGACGGCGTGGACGCGCAACCTCCAGACGCCGCTCCGCACGTTCCTGAACACGGAGACAGGCAGCGCCGCCATCCTCCTCGCCGCCGTCGTCGCGGCGCTCGTCTGGGCGAACGTCGATCAAGCGTCGTACGAGCGCGTCTGGACGACGACGCTCTCGATCCGCATCGGCGCGCACTCGATTTCGATGGACCTACGCGGCTGGATCAACAGCGGCCTGATGGCCTTCTTCTTCTTCGTGATCGGTCTCGAGGCGCGGCGCGAGTTCGACCTCGGGGAACTGCGCGAGCGGCGCCGCGTCGCGCTGCCGCTGCTCGCCGGCCTCGGCGGAATGGTCGTGCCGGTCGCCATCTACCTGGCGATCAACACCGGCCACAGTTCGATCCACGGCTGGGGAACTGCGATGTCGACCGATACGGCGTTCGCCCTCGGGCTGCTCGCACTCGTAGGGTCGGGACTGCCGGACCGTCTGCGCGCCTATCTACTCACGGTCGCCGTCGTCGACGACATCGTCGCGCTGCTCGTGATCGCAATCGCCTACAGCGGCTCGATCTCGGTCGTCCCGCTCGTCGTCGCATTCGGCCTGTTCGGTTGCATCCTCCTGGTCCGGGCCGCCGACATCCACTTCGGCCCCCTCTACTTCCTGCTCGGCACGGCGGTCTGGGTGGCGTTCTACGGGTCGGGTGTCGACCCGGTGGTCGCGGGACTCATGGGAGGCGTGATTGCGCTCGCGTATCCCGCGCAGCGGAGCGACCTCGAACGCGCGAGCGACATCTTCCGGCTTTTCCGGGAGCAACCGACCGGCGAGCTCTCGCGGACGGCGCGCTCGGCGGTGCGGTCAGCCGTCTCGCCGAACGAGCGGCTGCAGGCGCTCTGGCATCCGTGGACGAGCTACCTGATCGTGCCGCTCTTCGCGCTCGCCAACGCGGGCATCCACCTGAGCGCCGGCTTCCTCTCGACGGCGTACTCGTCGCCTGTGACGCTCGGGATCCTCTTCGGCTACGTCCTCGGCAAGCCGATCGGGATCCTGGGCTCGACGTGGCTCGCGACCCGCGTCAGCCGCGGCCGCCTCCGTCCGCCGGTCGGTTGGGCGTCGGTGGCCGGCGCGGGCACGATCGCCGGGATCGGGTTCACAGTCTCCATCCTCATCGCCGATCTCGCCTTCCACGGCACCGAGCTCGCGGAAGCAAAGGTCGGAGTCCTCAGCGCGGCACTCCTGGCTGCGACGCTCACGTGGCTCCTCGTAGTCGTGACGCGGCGGCTGCCGCGGCGACTACGGATCCGGATGCTGCTCGGCACGCCGGACCTCATCGTCGATCTCGCGGATCCGGTCGACCCCGACCGCGACCACATGCGCGGCCCGGTGGACGCGCCCGTCACAGTGCTCGAGTACGGCGACTTCGAGTGTCCGTACTGCGGCCAGGCGGAGCCGGTCCTGCGGGAGTTGCTGCGTGAGCACGGCGAGGTCGCGTACGTCTGGCGTCATCTCCCGCTCAACGACGTCCACCCCAACGCGCAGCAGGCTGCCGAGGCCGCGGAGGCCGCGGCGGAGCAGGGCGCGTTCTGGGAGATGCACGACCTGCTGCTCGAGCACCAGGACGCGCTGCGCTTCCGCGATCTCCTCGGCTATGCCGGGCAGCTCGGGCTCGACGTCGAGCGCTTCGAGGACGACCTGCGAACACGGACCGGCACGGGCCGCATCGCGCAGGACGTCGACTCGGCCGATCTCTCCGCCGTCTCGGGCACGCCGACGTTCTTCATCAACGGCCTCCGCCATTACGGCGCCTACGACATCGCGACGCTGTCTGCAGCGGTGAAGGCCGCGCACGCGCGGGAGCTCGTACGGCCGACCGCCTGAGCGCGACTATCTCATCCTGCCCAGGCGAGACGACGCCGAATCCGCGGCTGGTGGCAGATCACTTGTCTGGGCGAGCGGCCGGGAAACACCCCTGAGCGACTGGTTCTATCGTGGCGCCGCGATCCGTACGCGGGGGTCGAGCCAGCCAATCGCGACGTCGGCTAGGAAGCTCGCGGTCGCGACGACGGTTGCGATTACGACGAGGATTGCGGTCAGCACGAATGGGTCGGCCGCGTTCAGCGAGCCGAAGAAGTAGGAGGCTAGTCCGGGCATCTGGTACACGTATTCGATGGCGAGCGCCGCGCCGACAACGGCGGATAGCTCGAGTGCGAGCAGGCTGATGACCGGTGCGAGTGAGTTCGGGAGCGCGTGCCGGAGCAGCACGCGTCTCTCCCGCAGACCCTTGGCTCTGGCCGCGACTGCGTACGGCTGCCCCAGCTCGACGATCATCCCCGAGCGGATGTACCGGCTGTGGAGGCCGACGAGAGCGAGGGACAGCGTCAGCGCGGGCAGAAACATCCAGCGCAGCCAGCCGCCAAAGCCGCCGTCCACGTGCCCGAAATTGAACCAGTGGACCCCGCCGAGACCGCGCACGAGCAGAGCGCCGACTAGGAAGGCCGGCATCGACCACAAGACATAGGTAAGAAGCCGCAGAAGCCAATCGAGGGGTGACCCTGAGAATCGCGCTGCGAGCACGCCCACGACGACGCTTAGCACTGCCGTCAGCACGAGCGCGGAAGCGAGCAGCTCCGCCGTCACCCGAGCAGCCGGCCACAGCGCCGAGCCGATAGGAACGCCCGGATTTCCGGCCGAGGCAGTCGAGGGAGCCGTTCCGAAGCCATGCAGAAAGAGCCCGGTCAGCCAGAGCCAGTAGCGATACAGGATTGGGGCGTGGAGATGGTAAGCGGCGACGATCGAGGCGCGCGCTGCGCTGCACCCCGGCAGGCAGAGGTTGTACTGCCAGGTCGGGTCGAAGGAAAGCCCGAAGGCGACGAACGCCCCAAAAGACACTGCCCACACCATCGAGACTGCGAGCAGGAAGCGGCGCGCGAGGTAACCGATCACCCGCGCCCAGCCGGGTTTAGGACGTCGTCCAGCGTATCGGCCGCGACATTGACCGACACCAGCAGCAGTGCCAGAACGACCGTCGGGATAACGTAGAGCCGCCACGGCGTCGCCACCCCGAGGCCGGAGCCACGCACCGCGTTCGCGACGAGGCCGCCGAGCGTAGGCCTATCAGGTGACTCCGTACCGAGGAAGAAGTCGATTGTCGCGATTATGAGGATGGACTGGCCGATCACCGCAGTCCCGGCGACGAGCAGCACCCCAACCGAGTTCGGGAGCAAGTGGCGGACCATCACCCGTAGGTCGCTCGCGCCGGCCGCGTACGCAGCCTCGACGAACTCGCGCACGCGAAGCGACGCCACTTTCGCACGCACGACCCGCGAAACGCCTGTCCAGAGATAACAGGCCAACGCCAGGACGAGCAGCTGCTCGGGCACAGGCCTGTAGTAGACGACCAGGAGCAGGCCGATCGCCACTGCCGGCATCGTGACCACCACTCCCGTCAGCCATCCGAACCCAGCGTCAAACGCGCCGCCGTAAAAGCCGGCGACCAGACCAACCACGGCCCCGATCACCGTTGCGCCGATCGCCGTCAACACTGAGCCGAACACCGTCGCCCGCACCGCAGACAGCAACTGCGACAGCATGTCGTGCCCCAGCATGTCGGTTCCCAGCACATGCCCGCTGTGAAACGACGCCGGCTGGGGCCGGCTCAGGAACTGCACCCACAGCCGCCCAGCCGGATACGGCGAAAGGCTCGGCGCGAGCAGGGCAGCGACGACGAAGCACAACAGCACGAAGAGCGCCGCCAAACCGAGCCTGCGCCTCCGGAGACGACCGAGCGCCCGCAACCACGGACCGCGGCTCCGTACACCGCCCGTCGACACCGGCCCCGAAACTCGACTGACCTCGGTTGCTCCCAACCGAGAGCGATGCTAGTGGCTCCTGATCTCGACCCCTTCCCAATCATCTGCGGCCGTGTTCCTCTGTTCTTAGAGGTCGACGATGTTCACAAGCTCGTGCCGACCAGGCGTGAACGCGCTCGGTTGCGCCCACGTCCAGACGCCTGAGCGAAGGCCAGACTGACCCTGTGAGCTGATCTCACCGGTGTTACTGGCAGTGTTCCGGAGTGACCCTCGACTCACCACCTGAGCAGGGGCTAGATTGATTGCGACGGGCGTCGTCGGAGGCATATGCTCGGTGCGTTCCGCGATGAGGACACTCGTTCGTCTTATCGCTCTGGCGGCCGTATGTGGCGTCTTCACCGTTTCGCTGGCGCACCGCGCCGCCGCGGCTGCGACACGGCGATGTCCTGTGACGGTGCGCGGTTCGGCGGCGAGGCCGCCCGCCGACTTTGTGGGCACAGGCTTGCCCGTGCCGTACGTGCATACCTGGCTGGCGAGTCCGGCGATCTGGGTCCGGCTACCACGCCACGGGGTCATCCCAGCTCAGCCTGACCCGGACGGACGGACGCTCTCGACGAAGTTCCCGTGGTGGCGGGTGATCCGCGGGCAACTTCACGCCTCGGCGCACCCGGTCGGTCATGCACACCCCCGCCTTAGCGCCCAGGTCGAGCCAGTGGCTGACTACGCCCCGACCGGGTTCGTCCCCTCCGCGCTGCGCTTCTCCAAGCCGGGCTGCTGGCGGATCACCGGCTCGCTTCGCGGGCACGCCATCACCTTCGTCGCCCGCGTCGTCATCGGGGCGCCGTAGCTGCAAACCGGCGGGGGTGGCGCTCGGCTGGGCCATATGAGTGTTCCGGAATGACCCCCGACACGATCAGGAGACTCGCAGGCAAGAGGTCGGCGTTGACGTGCCAGGACCGTGGCGAGGCACCAGTCTGCTGACGTATAAGGGGCGTAATGATTCGTAGTCGCCTGTTCGTACCGCTATTGGTCGTTGTCGTACTTTTGGCCGCTTGCGGCAGCAGTCATAAGACCACCGGAGTGTTCGCCGTCAAGCAGGGCATGACCCAGGCACAGGTTCGGTCCGTGGCCGGATCCCCGTATCACGTCGGCGGCGGATGCTGGCTCTACCACGCAACCAAGAACGGCACCTCGATCGACGGGATGCGGTTCTGCTTCAGGCACGGCAAGGTCGCCCGGATGCAGACCGCGCTCCACCTCTGATCGAACGGCTCCTCGGAGCGGGCGACCCTCGCGTGCTCGAGACTCACAGTCCTCACGCCTGACAGACCCAGGCGCGCACGTAAGACTGCCGCAGGCGGCTTACGACCGCGCCGAACGAGCGACGGCGGACGTGCGCGGAGCGGACGTCGCGGGCGTCCACGACAACTGGAGCCCCAGCAACGAGCCCTACGGCACGCGGTGCCGCCGAGACCCCGCTCTCGGCGGCGCAGAGTTCCGTTCCCCAAGCGGGAAACGCGCAGCGTTTCCGGCTCAGCCCGTGAGCGCGTCTGCGCCCGCGACGACCTCGAGGATCTCCTGCGTGATCTCGGCCTGCCGGGCGCGGTTCAGTGAGAGCGTGAGGTTGTCGATCAGCTCGCCGGCGTTCGTCGAGGCGTTCCGCATCGCCGTCATCTGCGAGGCGAGGAAGGCCGCCGCCGACTCGAGCAGCGCACGGTAGATCTCCGTCTCGAGGTAGACGGGCAGGAGCCGCTGGAGGATCTGCTCCGGCTCCGGCTCGTAGATGAAGTCGGCGCTCGGGCCTTGCCGGTCCTCGCGCACGAACTCCTCCGCGGTCAGCACGTCCTCGCGGATCGGCAGGAGGTCGGTCGTCGTCACGCGCTGCACGAGCGCCGACTCGAAGCGGTTGTAGATGAGGACGACGCGGTCGACTTCCTCCGCCTGGTACAGCTCCGCGAGCTTGTGGCCGACAGCCTGCGCGTCGTGGTAGCTCGGCTTGTCCGCGAAGCCCGCCCACTGCGCGGTGACTTCGTAGCGCCGGAAGCGGAGCGTCGAGGCGCCTTTGCGACCGACGGCGAGCCACACCACCTCTTGCCCTTCGGCCAGCGCGTGGCGCTCGAGCTCGAAGGCCCGCCGTAGCACCTGCCCGTTGAAGGGCCCGGCCAGGCCGCGGTCGCCCGTGACGACGACGAAGGCGACCCGCCGCACCTCCTCGCGCTGCTGCAGGAGCGCGAGGTTCCGCAGGGAGGAGGCCGCGCGCGCCGTGCCGATCATCAGCTCCTGCATCCGGTCGGCGTAGGGACGCATCTCCTCGATCCGGCTCTGGGCGCGTCGTAGCCGCGCGCCCGCCACCAGCTCGAGCGCCTTCGTGATCTTGCGCGTGTTGCGGACGGACGCGATCCGCCGCCGGAGATCCTGGAGCGAGGCCACTAGGTCAGCGCTTCTTGGCCCTCGATGTTGAAGCCGTTCTTGAACTTCTCGATCTCGCCGTTCAGCTTCTCGGCGAGCTCGTCCGGCAGGTCGCCCCCCCCACGGATCTGCTTGTAAATCTCACCCTCGGCGCGGAGGTGCTCGCGCAGCTCGTCCTGGAACCGCGCGACCTGCGGCGTCGGGATGTCGTCGAGGTAGCCCTCGTTGCCGGCGTAGATCGCCGCCACCTGCTCCTCCATCGGCCACGGCTGGTACTGCGGCTGGTTCAGCGTCGCGACCATCTTCTCGCCACGGGTCAGCGCCTGCTGCGTCGCGCGGTCGAGCTCCGAGCCGAACTGCGCGAATGCCTCGAGCTCGCGGTACTGGGCGAGGTCGAGCCGCAGGCGGCCGGCGACCTTCCTCATCGCCTTCGTCTGCGCCGACGCGCCGACCCGCGAGACCGAGATGCCGACGTTCACCGCCGGGCGAACGCCCGAGTAGAAGAGCTCCGACTGGAGGAAGATCTGCCCGTCGGTGATCGAGATGACGTTGGTCGGGATGTACGCCGAGACGTCGCCCGCCTGCGTCTCGATGAGCGGCAGTGCCGTGAGGGAGCCGCCGCCCAGCTCGTCGTTCAGCTTGCAGGCGCGCTCGAGCAGGCGCGAGTGGAGATAGAAGACGTCGCCGGGGAACGCCTCGCGGCCGGGCGGGCGCCGCAGCAGCAGCGAGAGCTGGCGATACGCGTCGGCGTGCTTCGAGAGGTCGTCGTACATGACGAGCGCGTGCTGGCCGTTGAAGAGGAAGTACTCGCCCATCGCGCAGCCGGCGAACGGCGCCATCCACTTGATCGGAGCGGCCTCGTGCGCGGCGGCGGTGACGATCGTCGTGTAGTCCATCGCACCCTCCTCGCGCAGCCGCTCGTAGATGCCGGCGACGGTCGACGCCTTCTGGCCGATGGAGACGTAGATGCAGTGCACGTCGGTGTCGCGCTGGTTGAGGATCGTGTCGATGAGGATCGCCGTCTTGCCCGTCGAGCGGTCGCCGATGATCAGCTCGCGCTGGCCGCGGCCGACGTTCGTCATCGAGTCGATCGCCTTGATGCCGGTCATCAGTGGCTCCTTGACCGGCTGGCGCGCGATCACGCCCGGCGCCTTGAACTCGAGCGGCCGGGTCTCGGCTGCCTCGATCGGCCCGCGCCCGTCGAGCGGGTTGCCGAGCGGGTCGACGACGCGCCCGAGCAGAGCCTCGCCGACGGGAACGCTCGCGACTCGGCCACTGCGGTGCGCCGGCTCGCCCTCGCTGACCTGCTCCCACTCGCCGAAGAGCGCGGCTCCGACGTCGTCCTCCTCGAGATTGAAGGCGAGGCCGACGACGCCGTGCTCGAGCTCGAGCATCTCCATCGCGACCGCGTTCTCGAGCCCGTAGATCCGGGCGATGCCGTCGCCGATCTGGAGAACGGTGCCGACCTCGGCGAGGTCGGTCTCGACGTCGTACTGCTCGATCCGCTGTCTCAGGATCGACGTGATCTCTTCGGGACGCAGCTTCAAGTCTTCTCAGCTCCTCACGTCTTCACGAGTTCGTTTCTCAGTCGTTCCAGTCTCCCGCGCACGCTCGCGTCGACGCGGAGCGAGCCGGCCTGCAGGACGATGCCGCCCACCAGGTCGGGGTCGACCTTCTGCGTCGCCTCGACCTTGCGGCCCGCCGCATCCTCGATCTGCTTCAGGATCGCCTTCGCCTCGGCGTCGGTCAGCTCGCGCGCCGTGGTGAGATCGACGGTGAGGCGCCGCTCCTCACGCGCCATGAGCCGCTCGAACTCTTTCGCGATGTCCTCGAGCTCGCCGGCGCGTCCCTTCTCGGCGACCAGCTGGAGGAAGTTCGCGAACAGCGGCTCCTCGTCGCCGGCGAGGTCGTCGAGGATGGCGGCCTTCGCGCTCGGCTCGAGCTGCGGGTTACGCAGGACGGCACGGAGCTCGGGCGACTCGGCCAGGGCGGCCGCGAAATCGCCGAGCGCCTCGTGCACCTGCCCGAGCTTGCCCGCGTCCTTCGCGGCGCCGAAGAGCGCCTCGGCGTAGATGCGGTGGGCAACAGCTATGCCGACTCCTCCAGGCGCGAGAAGTCGAGTCCCGCGATCGCCTCTTCGATCAGCTCCTGGTCGCGCTTCGCGTCGAGCGTCCGTCCGACGACGCGCGAGGCCGCCTCGAGCGTGAGGTCGGCTACCTCGGAGCGGATCTGCTGGAGCGCACGCGACGTCTCGGCCGCGATTTCCTTGCGCGTCTCCTCGAGCCGGCGCTGCCGCTCGGCCTCCGTCTCTTCGCGCATCCGCTGTTCCATCGACTCCCGGGTCTTGCGCGCCTCGGCGAGGATCTCCTCGCCCTGGCCGCGCGCCTCGGCGATCAGCTTCTTGTGCTCCTCGAGCAGCCGCTGCGCCTCGTCGCGCGCCTCGTCGGCCGCCTCGATCGAGTGCCGGATCGACTCCTGCCGCTGGTCGATGAGCCGCTGGATCGGGCCGAACGCGTAGCGCTTCAGCACCCAGAGCGCGATCAGAAAGCAGATGATCGTCCAGATCATCAGCCCCGGCGTGACCGAGATCAGTGGGTTCGAAGCGACGATCACTTGACCAGCACGTATGCCAGGATCGATCCGAGCAGGCCGTAGAAGACGACGGCCTCGGTCAGCGCAAAGCCGAGCCACTGGATGCCCTGGAGCTCACTTCGGAGCTCCGGCTGGCGGGCAACCGACTGGATCATCGAGCCGAAGATGATCCCGATGCCGACGCCGGCGCCGGCAGCGCCGAGCCCGACGCCGAGGGCAAGGCCGATCGCCTTGCCGGCCTTGGTCACGTCGCCGGTCGTGGCGGCGAGGATGAAGCCCAACATTGTCGTTCCTCCTTAGTGCTCCGGCTCGATCGCGGAGCCGATGTAGATGGCGGACAGGGCGGCGAAGATGAACGCCTGAATCCCGACGACGATGACCAACTCGAAGATGTAGAAGACCGTCGCGGGAATGATCACGAACACCAGGGCCAGAGACTCGAAGATGAAGATCAGGCCCAGGAAGGTGAGGATCAGGATGTGGCCGGCGAGCATGTTGGCGAAGAGCCGGACGCTCAGCGAGATCAGCCGCATCAACTGGCCGAGGATCTCGAGCGGCACGATCAGGATCAAGAGGCCTTTCGGCGCCTCGGGGATCCAGCTCTTGAAATAGCGACCCGCGCCGTTCCACTTGATCCCCTCGTAGTGGGTGAAGACGAACGTCAGGAGCGCCAGCGCGAGCGTGACCGAGAGCGACGAGGTCGCGGCATAGATCCCCCACGTCGGGACGCCGTGCCAGGTCTCGCCGGTCAGCGGCAGCGGGATGAACCCGAGTAGGTTGACCATGAAGATGAAGAGGAGCAGGGTCGCGACGTACGGGAACCAGCGGCTCATCGCCTTGGTCGGGAGCCCCTGCGCGGCGATTTGCGTCTGCGCAACCTCGTAGAGCGCCTCGCCGACGGTCTGCCTCCGATCGGGCCTGAGCGCGAGCCGGCTGCGCATCGTGAGGATCCCGAGGCCGATCGTGCACAGCGTGCCGAGCATGAGGTACACGACGGCCTTCGTGATGGAGAGGTTGAGCGGGCCGAGGTGGATCGGGATCCACTCGTGCTGCTCGAACTCGATCGTCGGGTCGAAGTTCCCGCGCGCGAATGCGGCTTGCGGCGCGAGAAGCGCGAGCGCCGCGAAGAAGAGCAGGATCCGCAACCTCGTCAACTCGACGGCGTTCCGAAGTAGGAGGCGAGCGAGAGGCCGAGCTCGAATGTGTAGGCGAGGCCATACGTCAGCGCCGTCGTCAGCGCGAGGTTCCGATCGGCGGCGAGCGCCGCGAAGAGCACGATCAGCAGGGCGATCAGCTTGAAGAAGAGCGTGAACGCCTGGAGGCCCGAACTCGCCGCGCCGCCCGGCTTCGAGCGCGCCCGGACGACCAGGAGGTCGAGGCCGTGGAGGCCGAGCCACAGAACCGCCGCGAGCGCCCAGCCGGCGATGCTCCAGCCGAGGAGCGCGACCACCGGCAGCAGGAGCGCGAGCACGACTGTCCCACCTGCCGCAGGCAGCAGGTGGTCCGGTTCAGCGCGTCGGGTCGAGAAGAGGGTGGCGAGCATCAGCTCATGTTTCCGTAGCGAACGTACACCGCGACGATTCCGCCGAGGATCCCGACGACCGCTCCGAACAGCGCCCCGACTGCGCCCGAGCCGGCAGCCCAACCGATGAGGACGCCGATACCGACGCAGACCGCGAGCACGGCGAGAAGGACGCCACCGGCACCAGCGGCGTTGAACTGCGGCGAGGCGGTCCCCTGCATCCGCGGCGAGAATAGCAGTGTCGGAGGGGCTGCGAACGAGTACTTTGTGACACCCGAAACCCGCATGGATAGCCAGCCTCGCCTCTTGTTAGTTCACGGTTCCGTCGTCAACGCGGAGCTGACCTGGAGCGCTCAGAGACCGCTCGCCGAGCGGTTCGAGATCGTGGCGCCGAACCGCCGCGGCTTCCCGCCGGGACCCGAGGTCGAGCGGGTCGATTTCGAGGACGAGGCGGTCTGGATCGCAAAGTTCGTCGAGCCGGGAACGCATCTCGTCGGCCACTCGTACGGCGGCGTGATCGCGCTGCTCGCCGCGGCGCGACACTCGGAGCGCCTCCGTTCGCTGACGGTGATCGAGCCGCCGGCGTTCGCTGTCGCGCGCGGGGTTCCCGCGGCCGACGAGTTCATGGCACGGATCGAGGAGCACTGGACGAGCGGACCGCGCGACCCGGGCGAGTTCCTACGCGGATTCCTCGCCCTCGTCGGCTCCTCGACCCCGCCCGGCAACTTCACACCCGAGCTCCTCCAGGGAGCGCGCACGCTGATGGTCGAGCGGCCGCTGGCCGAGGCGGTGATCCCGCTCGACGAGCTCGCACGAACCCCTTTCCCGAAGCTCGTCGTCTCGGGCGGACACAGCCGGGCCTTCGAGGCGTTGTGCGACGTGCTCGAAGAGGGGCTCGGCGCCGAGCGGGCCGTCCTGCCGGGCGCGGGCCACTCGGTGCAGCGGCTCGGCGAGCCGTTCAACGAGCTGCTGGCCGGGTTCGTCGAGCGCGCGGAAGCAGCCTAGGTCGGCTCGAGGCGGTCGTGGAGCTCCTCGCCGGCGAGCACACCCGGGACGAGCAGGAAGGAGAGCACCAGCAGCGCGCCCCCGAACCCGGTCACCGCGAGCACCGCGCGCGTTCCGAACGCATCGGCGAGAGGGCCGACGACGGCGAGCGCGATCGGCATCAGGCTCGTCGAGACGAGCCAGTCGATGCTGTTGACCCGGCCGAGGAGGTCGCCTTGCACGCGCTCGTGGATCAGCGTCATCCAGATCACGAGCCCGACGGTCGAGAGCGCCCCCATCAGGAAGCTCGCGACCATCGCCGTGGCTGCGCTGGTGGCGAAGCCGAACAGGCCGACCGCCGCCACCTTCCCGGCCAGCACCAGGAAGAGCACGACGACGGGCCGTCTCGGGCTTCCGCGTGAGCCGGTCGTGAGCGCGGCGACGACCGCGCCTACGCCGCCCGCGGCGTAGACGGCGCCCAGCGTCCCCGCACCCCCGCCGAGGTCGTTGCGCACCAGGACCGGAACGAGCGCCTGCACGCAACCCCAGGTCGCGACCGTGCCGATCGCGTCAGCCCCCATCCCGGCCCAGAGCCACGGCACGCGCCGGACCGCGGCGAGCCCCTCGCCCACCTCGCTCAGAACTGCGCGGATGCTCGTCTCCACGGCCCCGAGAGCGCCGCGCGGCACGGCCATCCGGGAGAGGATCGCGGCCGAGACCGCGAACGTGCCGGCATCGACAGCGAATGCAGTGCCCGCCCCCAGCCCGGCGACGAGGAGTCCGCCGAGCGCCGGCCCGGCGAGCCGCAGCGCCAACGGCCTGTTGAGCTGGTTGAGCGAGTTCGCCTGCGTGAGCACGTCGCGGTCGACGAGCTCCGGGATGATCGCCCCGTAGGCAGGCCCGAATACGGCCTCGCTGGCGCCGTAGCCGGCCACGAGGACGAGCAGCTGCCAGAGCGAGAGCACGCCGAGCAGCGAGAGGACCGCGATGGCGCCGACGAAGATTCCCGAGATTATGTTCGCGCCGAGCAGGACCCGCCGTCGAGGCAGCCGGTCGGAGAGCACACCCCCGAAAAGCAGCATCGCGATGTGCGGCAGCGTGAAAGCGAGCCAGACCACCGCGAGCGCGGTCGCGCTATTCGACAGTGCGAGGGTCTGCCAGCCGATCGCGACGTACCAGATCCCGTCGCCGAGCAGCGAAATGGTGCTCGCCGTCCAGAGCAGCCGGAAGTCGCGGCTTGCGAAAGGCGCAAAGAGGCGGCTCAACCGGTGTCGCGCCGGCGTTCGTTGGACAACCTGCTGGAGCCGCCGGGCTGACGGCCGCCGTTCTTCGGCGGCTCCCGCGCAGGCGTTAGACCGCAGACGCCGGGGCTAGCTGCCCCAGGCTGCTAGACGAACGTCCATTGGCGCGAACCTCCTCTCTCTACTCCCGTTCGGGGTACCCCATTCGAGGCAGGCTGGCACACGCGTTGACTTTCGTCAACCGGTCGTGGCCCCGAGTCACCCGGACCTTCGGGTGGGAGTCAGGCGATCTTGCGGAGCGGATCGTCCTGCTTGCGCCGCTTCTGGATCCGGTTACCGAGCTTCACGATCTCGAGCACGTAGACGACGTAGATCGAGAAGAGCACCGCCGTGAAACCGATCGCCGCGGCGAGCAGCGTCCACCAGAGATGCCAGACGCCGTGCGCGCGGAACGGCACGAAGCGCGTCGCGAACGCCGCCGCCGCGAGTGTGATGCACCAGGCCCAGATCGTCAAGGCCGCGCGGCGCTGCGAGAACCCGCGCCGCAAGAAGCGGTGGTGCAGGTGCGCCTGGTCGGCCTCGAACACCGGCTCCCCGTGCTTGAGCCGCCGCACAACGACGAACGTCGTATCCACGATCGGGACGGCGAGGACGAGCAGCGGGAAGAACAGGGCGACGCTCGCGGCCGTCTTCAGAAGACCCTGCACGGAGATGGTCGCGAGCACGTAGCCGAGCAGCAGGGCGCCGGAGTCGCCCATGATGATCCGCGCCGGATAGAAGTTGTGGCGGAGGAAGCCGACGCAGGCGCCGAACACGATGGCCGAGAGGACGGCGGCGTCGTACTTCCCCAGCGAGAGCGCGATCACGCTGAACGTCAAACCCGCGATCGCGGCGACTCCGGCGGCGAGTCCGTCGAGCCCGTCGAGGAAGTTGAACATGTTCATGATCGCGACGATCCAGATGATCGTGAGCGGGATTCCGACCGACGCGGGCAGGGTGTGGATGCCGACGAACGGGAACGTGAACCGGTGCACCCAGATGCCGAAGCCGGTCGCCACGGCGGCAGCCGCGGTCTGACCCGCAAGCTTCGCGTACCACGGGAGGCCGCGGAAGTCGTCGACGATGCCGACGGTGACCGCGATGGCGGCGCCGAGCAGCAGCCCGCGCGTCTGGTGGCCGACGTGGAGGAAGGCGAGCGCCGGCACGAGCATCCCGAGGAAGAGCCCGATCCCGCCGAGGCGGGGCACCGGGAGCTGGTTGATGCGCCTCCCGCCGGGGGCGTCGACCACGCCGAGCCGCCGAGCCATCCCTCCCACTGCGGGCGTCAGCAGGACGACGATGGCGAATGCGACCAGCGCTCCCCAGAGGACGTCGAGGTGATCGCCGAGCTCGTCGAGGACGCTGAGGTGCGGGCTGTTCGCCGCGAGCACGCCGTCAGGGTACTTCGCCGCGGGGACGCGCTCGCGTGCGAGGGCCCTCGGGGAAACGCGTGCTAGCGGAGACCAACCTGCCCCTCGATCCCCGGCAGCGGCAGCGACTGCGCCTCCGCCTCGACCGCGTCGTGCTCCGTCGTCGTGAGCCGGCGCCAGAGTTGGAGGCGCACCTCGGCCTGCGCCCGCCGCCAGCTCCCGACGATCTCTCCACCGACGAGGACGGCGCCCGGCCAGACACGGGAGGTCCACAGCTCGGGACGCTGCCCGGCGTCGGGGACGAGGAGCTCGCGCCCGGCTCCCCACTGGAGAAAGTACGTGTCGCCGCTCGGCAGGAGACGTGCGGCAGCCGGTGGCCCGGGCGGCCGGCGAAAGCCGGGCTCGTCGCGGGCGAGGATCCAGGCGTCGCCGATCGGCGTGCGCACCGCCGTGAGCGACCCGCCTAACGCCTCGAACGTCGCTCGGGCTTCCGACCCCGCAATGCCCGCCCAGGTGGAGAATGCCTCCGGGGTCGCCGGCCCGAGGATGTGGAGGTAGCGGCGGGCGAGCTCGCGGCGCGCCTCCTGTGGCTCGATCTCGGGCCGCAGAACCGTCCAGACCGTCGGTGCCCGCGCGCCCTCCCAGCGGATCAGCACGGTCCCGGTCGTCGTCGCGTACTTGAGTGCGTTCCCGACGCCTAGTGCCTTCTGCACCTCGTTGTCCTTCAGCCGCCGTCCGCCAAGGAAGCCGTGCAGGCGGGCGGCCATGTCCTCGGCTCTCCGGCGGCGAGGTGCGCTGTCGGGGAGCCTGCCCAGCGTGAAGATCGCGCGGTCGCGGGCCGGCACGACGTACACGCTGTAGCGCAGGCCCCAGACCTGGACGAGCGAGGGGTCTTCCCAGCTCGACGGGCGCGTCCCCTCCACACGCGCGTGGATCGAGAGCAGGGCCGCCCGCGGCACGCTGTCCGTCAGGCCCGCCCAGGCCGCGACCCGAAGCGAGCGCGCACCGCGCGGAAGCCGCTCGTCGAGAGCTCCCGTGCGGCGCCGGAAGGCGAGGATCTGGGCGCGCGTGAGCGCAAGCGACACGGTCGGCATCGACCGCCAGACGATACGACGCGACGGGAGTAGGATCGCCGCATGACCGACTTCGAGACTCCGACCGACCTGATGAACAACCGGGGGCTGATCGCCGATCCCGAGGCGTTCGCGCGCGAGAAGGGGGCCGCCTCCTGGCTCTACCTCTGCGGCGAGGAGTTCGCCTCGATGGAGGGCGGCATGTCGTATGCCGACGTCGAGCGCGCCGTTCCCGTGTCGGCGAACGTCGTCTCCGACCCGCCGGCTCCGCTCGACCTCGATCTCGCCCGCAAGCAGATCGAGGCGCTCGACAGCCTGCCGAGGCCGACCCTCGTGACTTGCCGGACAGGCCCCCGTTCCTCGGCCCTGATCTACCTCTACGGCGGGTTGCAAGCCGGCGCGTCGGCGGAGGACGTGCTCGCGCGCGCCGAGGCGGACGACGCCGCGTTCCTCAAGTCGGAAGAGCTTCAGGCGTGGGTCGCGGAAGGGCTCGAGCAGCTGTCCTGACCGCAGCGCCGGTGAAGGTCACCGCCGAAGCAGCACGCCGTTTTCTCGTCGCGCGACACTTCCTTGCGCCTGCACGGTCGCTCGCGGGAGGGCAGGACGCCGTGCTGGAGGTGATCCGGAAGCTCGGCTCGATCCAGTTCGACCCGATCGCGGTCGCGGGCCGGAACCACGACCTCGTGCTGCACGCGCGCGTCGCCGGCTACGTGCCCGCCTGGTGCGACACGCTCTACGAGCGCCGCAAGATCTTCGAGACGACCAACAAGGCGCTGTCGTTCATACCCGCGAGCGAGTTCCCCTGGTACCGCAGCAACGCGGGACGCAAAGGCCCGCGATTCCACGCCGCTGCACTGGCGGAGAACGCGGCAGTCGCCGAGCAGGTGCTCGAGCGCATCCGGGCGGATGGGCCGCTCTCCTCGGCCGACTTCGAGCGGCAGGGCGGCCGGACGAAGGACTGGTTCGGGCTGCCCGAGAATGCGGTGCGCTCGGTCCTCGAGGCGTACACGGTCGCCGGCGTAATCGGTCTGGCGCGGCGCGAGGGCAACACCCGCTACTACGACGTGCTCGAGCGGCTGCTCCCGGCCAAGCTGCTCGCGCAGGAGGTGCCCGAGCGAGAACAGCTCCGGCACAAGCAGCTCTCCCGCCACCGAGCCCACGGCCTGCTCGGCGCTGGCGGCGCCGGCGGCACGTTCGCGCGCATCGCCAACCCGGACGTCCGCAGGGCGCTGCACCAGGAACTCGTCGAGCTCGGCGCGCTGCTTCCGGTCGAGATCGAGGGCATGCGGGGGAAGCGTTTCGTCGTCGCGGAAGAGGCCGCGCTGCTCGAGGCACCCCCGGAGCCGCCTTCCTCCGTCGCGTTCATCGCGCCGTTCGACTCACTGCTCTGGGACACCGCGCTCCTCGCGAAGCTGTTCACCTTCGATTTCGTCTGGGAGGGCTTCTTCAAGGCGGAGAAGCGCCGCTGGGGCTACTACGTGCTTCCGATTCTCTTCGGCGACCGGTTCGTCGGCCGGATCGAGCCCCGGATCGACCGGGACGGGAACTGCGTGGTGGTGCTCGGCGCCTGGTGGGAGGAAGGGTTCGCGCCGCGCCGCGCCGACGGGTTCGTCGACGCGATGCGCGACGCGCTCGATGCCTATCTCCGCTTCGCGGACGCCTACCGTCTCGAGTGGGCACCCCATCTCGGCGTGGAGGAGCGGCTCTTTCGCGGCTAGCGTTCCGGCATGACATCGCAAAGCGACAAGGTCGAAGTTTTTCGCCGGCTGCACGCCGAGGGCTGCTTCGTGCTGCCGAACCCGTGGGACCCCGGCACCGCCGTCGCGCTCGAGCAGATGGGCTTCGCAGCGTTGGCGACGACGAGCGCCGGGCACGCCTGGTCGCTTGCGCGTCCCGACAACGGCGTGCGGCGCGACGAGGCGCTCGAGCATCTTCGTCAGATCGCCGCTGCCGTGGATGTCCCGGTGAATGCGGATTTCGAGCACGGTTTCGCGCGAGACCCGCACGGCGTCGGCGCGAACGTGGGGCTCGCGGCCGCGACCGGCATCGCCGGGCTGTCGATCGAGGACTCGACCGGCGATCCCGGGGAGCCGCTCTATCCGTTCGACCTTGCCGTCGAGCGAGTCCGCGCTGCGCGGCGGGCGATCGACGAAAGCGGCACGGGCGTCCTGCTCACCGGTCGCTCCGAGGGGTTCGTCGTCGGCCGGCCCGACCTCGAGGAGACGATCCGCAGGCTGCAGGCCTATGCCGGGGCCGGTGCCGACTGCCTCTACGCGCCGAGGATCGAGACGGCCGAGCAGGTGTCGGCGGTGGTCGCCGCGGTGGCGCCGAAGCCGGTGAACCTGCTCGCCAACGCACCGTTCACCACGGTCGCGGAGGCCGCGGCCCTCGGCGTCCGTCGGATCAGCGTCGGCGGCACACTCGCGCGTACCGCCTGGGCAGGCTTTCTCGCGGCCGCGGAGGAGATCGCGACCGAGGGCAGCTTCTCGCGGTTCATCGGACTTCCCGACGTCGACGCGGTCTTCAGTCGATAACACCGCCCGCAAGTAGCCGCCTGAACCGCCGGGCTTGCTTTCTCGGCGATCGGGTGAGAGGGTCACCGCGTCACCGCCGGGCAGTTGCGTTCCCGCGACCCTCACCGGCGGCCGCCCGGCCCGCGAAAGGAGCACACCTATGTATTCCCGTCTTGCCAGGTATGGGTACACCGGCGACGCGCATGAGATCGCGCGCCGCGCAGAAGCGGAACTGCTGCCGCAGTACGAGCAGATGCCCGGCTTCAAAGCGTTCTCGGCTGCCGTCACCGACGACGAGCTGTTCTCGCTCACCGTCTGGGACACCGCCGAGCAAGCCGAAGCTGCGAACACGACGGCGGCCAATTGGGTGTCGGCGTCCGGCTTCGACTTCGAACCGCGCGAGTTGCACATCGCCGAAGTCGTGCTCTCGACAGCTCTGGGAGTCACCGCACCGGCGGCCGTCTAGCTCAGAAGGCTCGCCGCGCGTCCGTCCTGACTCAGTCCGGGGGCCGGGAGCGATTCCTGCACCGGCTCCGACGTAGAGGCTCCAACCGACCGAAGGGAGTAGGAAATGTGGGCCCGAGTGGCGAGGTTCGAGGGGGATCCGGCTGATGTCGCTTCGAGGGTCGAGAGGCTTCGCCCCGTTCTCGACGAGGGTGCGCTTCCAGCCGAGCTCGCGGACGCGAAGTTCCTGCTGCTCGTCGATCGCGACTCGGGCGGCATGATCGGGCTGACGCTGTTCGAAAGCGAGGAGGCGATGCGGAAGGGCGACGCGGTGATGAACGCGGGGCCGGGAAATGCCGGAAGCCGCTCCGCCGTCGAGTTCTACGAGGTGCCGCTCCACACGCTGTAGGAGTCGCAATGAGCGCCGTCGAAGCGGGACACCGCGTCCTGGAGCCTCCTGCCGCACCGGGTGCCGCGCGACTAGACCTACGACTCCCCCGGGCCCATTACGGGTTCAATAGCTGCCGTATGTTGCCGCCGTTCCCCTGGCTGAGCGTGAGGACGGGCGTTCGCTCCTCATTCAGCGGTGCAGGCATCCGCTGAATCAGCAGCTATTCCTTCCGCTTCTCGCGCTCGGGCTGCTGACGTCCGTCACCCCGTGGGGGATCGTCGCCGTGATCGTCCTGCTCAGCGCGAAGTCCCGCCCGAGAGGGGCGATCGCTTTCGTCGCGGGCTGGGTCGCCTCGATCCTGATCACCGGCGGGCTGATCATCGGCCTGTACAAGGGCGCGGACTCGAAACCCGGCCCATCGGCTGCGAATGCGATGCTCGTCGTCCAGCTCGCGCTCGGAGTCCTGCTCCTCGCGATGGCGGCCAGGAAATGGAGGAGTCAGGTCGCGGCCGACCCGAGCGCCGAGCCAAAGTGGTTGAGAGCGCTCGACCGGATGCGGCCGATCGTTGCGTTCGGCCTCGGAATGTTCTGGGTGAACCTCGTCTTCGTCGTCGCCGCGGCGATTGCCGTCGCCGACGCCGATCTGAGCCGCACGGACGCAGCCCTCGCCTATCTCTTCTACGCGTTGCTCGCCACGCTCGGCGTGGCGGCGATCCTCGCCGTCTACTACGCCGACCAAGCGCGGGCACAAGAGCGCCTCGCCGGAATGCGCTCCTGGGTGACCCGGAACAACAGCGGCGTCGTGTCGGCCATGATCGCGGCGGTCGGCCTCGCGTTCATCGTCCGCGGCCTGATCGGGCTCGCGACGTAGCCGCCTCCCTCGGCCCGGTCTCAGCGGGGCTGCGAGGAGTCGAGCATGAACGACGACCCGGCTACTCGGAAGGGCGAGGCCGGTTTTTTACAGCGATATAAAGCGTGACCGCAGCGATCCCCACACGGAAGAGCCACTTCAGTTCTGCCGCTCTCACTCTTCCGAACCTACCTCGTTTACGCTGTTCGCCGCAAGCCATTGCGAGCACCTCGCCTGGGCCAGCTCCGGAATGACCGCTGAACGAATAGGGATGTAGCCTCGCGGCATGTCGAGCGGCGTCACGCCGGGCATCGGTGAGCCTGTGATCGTCGCAATCGGTCTTTCGAAGGATTACGGCTCCGGGCGTGGCTTGTTCGGGCTCGATCTGGAGGTCGGCCGGGGCGAAGTATTCGGGTTCCTCGGGCCGAACGGCGCGGGGAAGTCGACCACGATGCGATTGCTGCTCGACCTCATCAAGCCGACAGCAGGTTCGGCTAGCGTGCTCGGTCTGGACCCCGGCAGGGAGAGCGTCGAGATCCGCCGGCGGGTCGGGTTTCTGCCCGGGGATCTGGCTCTTTATCCGAAGCTGACCGGGCGGACCGTGCTCGACTACCTCGCGCAGCTCCGAGGCGGGATCGATCCTCGGGTGCGCGACTCGCTCGCCGAGCGGTTCGATGCCGATCTCGATCGCCCCGTCCGACAGCTGTCGACGGGGAACCGGCAGAAGCTCGGCCTGATCCAGGCATTCATGCACGAGCCCGAGTTGTTGATCCTGGATGAGCCGATCGCCGGGCTCGACCCGCTGGTGCAGCAGAGCTTTCACGCCCTGCTCCGTGAGGTCACTGCAGAGGGGCGCACGGTCTTCCTGTCCTCGCACACACTGTCGGAGGTCGAGCGCGTCACTCAACGCCTTGCGATCCTGCGTGAGGGTCGACTCATGATCGTCGACACGCTCGAGAACCTCCGCAAGGTTGCCCTGCAGCGCCTCGAGATCGAGTTCGGAGATCCCGTCGAGGCGGCGCAGTTCCGCGCAATCCCCGGAGTCAAAGAGGTGCACACGAGCGGGCGAACTCTGACGATCGGCTTCGAAGGGTCTGCGGATGCCGTCGTCAAGGCAGCGGCCGCCCACGACGTGCGAGCGATCCGCCCGCGCGAGGACGACCTGGAGGACATCTTCCTCCGCTACTACCGGGAGGCTCCGGCGTGAGCTGGCCGGCGACCCGGCTCACGCTCCGTCTGCGGCTGGTGGGAACCCTTTCGGCAGCCGTGGGACTCGTCGCAGTGATGGTGGCCGTCGGCGCGCTGTTCCCTGCCGTCGGGCACACGATCGGGAAGCTCGACGTCCCGACGAGCGTCGCCAATCTCCTCGGCGGCGCGGACTACGCGACCATCACCGGTTGGTTCCGCAGCGAGATCGCCGTCATCTACGCGCCGCTCGTGATCGGAGCCCTCGCGGTTACCGGAGCCTCGGCCGCCACCGCGGGCGAGGAGGAGGATCGAATCCTCGCACTGGTACTCGCCCACCCGATCCGGCGCTCACGGCTGCTCGCGTCCAAGGCCGCGGCAATCGCCCTGATCGTGCTGATCATCGCGTTCGCGGTCTGGATCGGCCTGATCGTCGGCGTCGCTGTCGGCGGCGGCGGGATCAGTGTCGCGCACATCACCGCACTCGCCGTGCAGCTCGCGTTCTTCGGATTCGCCACCGGTGCGGTCGCGCTGGCTCTCGGTGCCGCCACCGGACGCCGATCGCTCGCCACCGGAGGCGCTTCAGCCGTCGCCATCCTCGGCTGGCTCGTCAACAGCTTCGCGCCGCTCGTGAGCCCGATCGCCTGGCTCAAGTACCTCACTCTGTTCTACTACTACAGCGGCCACGACCCCCTCACGCGCGGGGTCGGCGCTAACGGTCTCATCGTCCTCGGAGCTGTGACCCTCGCCCTAACTGCAGCAGCCATCGTCCGCTTCGACAAGCGTGACCTGAGCGCCTAGACGAACCAGATCCGCTAACGCCCTCCCCGCATCCACCTGGAGAGTCGGCCAGGCGCCTTGCCCGGCAGCCACTTCGTCTCCGGCGGAGGAGCCTGGAACGGCTCGAGCGCGTCGGCCTCAGCGGACGCGATCTTCAGTGTCACCCGGCCAGGGTAAATCAGTCCGACTTGCTCGCCCGGCACATAGACAGGCTGTCCCGGCTGAGCCGGCTGGACGGCCAGGCCGTCGAAGATGTCGTCTTGCTTGTCACCCTCGACCTGGGTGACGGAACCGATCGACACGCCATCGGAGGTAACCACGCTCCAGCCCTGCGCGATCTGCAGCCACGAAACCGGATCGGTGGCGTCCGAACTCTCGCCCCCCGGAGCTGACGAAAACACTCCCATGCCTCATCAAGGTAGCCGAGCCGGAGCGGTGGCTCGATTGCCGTTGCTCGACGAGCTCGCCCAGGCGGCAAGGAACTCCTCCCAGGTCCGATGGCCGACTGCCCGGTCTGGGGCCAGGATCGCCCCCGCGCGGACAGCGCGGGAGGCGTTGCCTGGGAACTTGAGCGGCAGGATCACCCGGTGCTTGTGCATGGCACGCAGGTACCCACGTACGAGCTCGGCCATCTCATAGACCCGCGGTCCGGCTATGTCGGGCACGAGGCCCGTAGGCGTGCCGAGCGCCAGCTGGGTCAGTCGGTCGGCCACCTCGTCCGTGTCGATCGGCTGAAACCGGAAGCCGGCCGGGACCGGTACGACCGGCAGCCTGGCCAGCTGCCGTACGGTCTTCAAGATCCCGTCGTGGAACTGCGTGGCGCGCAGCGTCGTCCAGGGCAGTCCAGAGTCGGCCACGACGCGTTCGGCGACGAGCTTGGCCGCGAAGTAGCCGAACATGGCGCGGTCTATGCCGCTTTCGACCGGGACCCGGTCGTCTCCGACCACCGAGATGTACACCAGATGCGGCGTTCCGGCCCGCGATGCGGCCCGGGTCAGGCTCAGGGTCTTGTCTTCGTCGCCCTTCGCGCTCCCGGCGCAGTGCACGATGATCTCTGCGCCGTCGACTGCTGCGTCGATTCCCTCGTCCTTGGTCAGGTCGCCGGTCACGAACTCGATTCCGTCCTGGCGTTCCCGCTCGTGCCTGCTGAGCACACGAACCGCACGGCCGACGCCGTGCAGTCGCTGCACGACGCGGCTCCCGAGTGTGCCTGTGCCGCCGGTAACCAGGATCGGTCCTTGGCGGGTCTCGGTCTGCATTCCGTTCACCTCCGAGTGATGGTGAGTTCTCACCCGGCGCGCGCCGCGCGCTGGGGAAGCCCTGGGCGGTCATCCGCAGCACCCGGTCGACGAAGCGTCCTGTCCGTTGTGGTCGGTCGCCCCAGGCAGGCGGTCGCATCGCCCCTTTCGTGCGCAGTCAACTGAGCGTGCACTACCCACAGAAGGGGCAATTCATGCACCCCCGTGCAGTCAGGCGGCGGCTGGGTAACCGGTTGTGGCCGTGCCCCGCCGCCCCGATGCCTAGACGCACACTCGAATGGATGGCGGCCCATCTGCCGAGCGGGATCTGGCCGGTGCTCGTCTGGGGCGCTCCGCTCTGTCTATGCGCGATGCAGGAACCTGAAGTAGAACGCCACGAACACCAGGACAATGCCAACATTGACCGCCAGCCGCTCCCAGAAGTGGCCTCGGAAGAACAGCACATCCAGCCCGACCACGACAGCTGCCATCGCGACCACGTACAGCACGCCGACTGCCGGCCTTCCCACGAAGCCACCTTTGCACAAGCCCTAGGTCGCTCGGCCGGGCCAGCGTCCACTCGCCTGAACCGGGGCTACTTCGTGCCGTAGAGACGGTCGCCGGCGTCGCCGAGTCCCGGGACGATGAAGCCGCTCTCGTTCAGTCCGCGGTCGACGGCAGCGCACACGATGTGCACGTCCGGATGCTGCCGATGCACTTCCTCGATCCCCGGCGGGGCGGCGACGATGCACACCAGCGTCACCGAGTGCGCTCCCGCGTCCTTCACCGCCGCGATCGCCGCGCAGCTCGAATGGCCGGTCGCCAGCATCGGGTCGAGGACGATCGCATCGCGCTCGGACAGGTCATCGGGCAGCTTGAGGTAGTACTGGACGGGCTCGAGCGTCTCCTCGTCCCGATACATCCCGACGAAGCCGACGCGCGCGCTCGACACGAGCGAGAGGACGCCGTCGAGCATGCCGACCCCCGCCCGCAACACCGGGCAGACCGCCACCTTCTTGCCGGAGATGCGCTGCACCGTCATCCGCTCGAGCGGCGTCTCGACCTCCGCCTCCTCGGTGGCCATGTCCTTCGTGGCCTCGTACGTGAGGAGCAGCGTGATCTCGTTCGCGAGCTTGCGGAAGTGGACGGTCGGCGTCTCCTTGTCGCGGAGGTAGCCGAGCTTGTGCTGGATCAGCGGATGCTCGACGACGGTGAGGCGCGGCTCGGTCAAGCGACATACGTCGTGTAGCCGCGGAACCCCTCGTACAGCGGCCGCTTCGCGCAGAGCGCCGCGACCCGGGCGCGTAGCCCGCCGAGGTCGGGCGACTCGATCAGCGCTTCGCAGATGATCCGCCCCACCTCGTGAAAGTCGTCCTCGTCGAGGCCGCGCATGGTCATCGCCGGCGAGCCGAGCCGGATCCCCGAGGTGACGAACGGGGACCGCTTGTCGAAGGGGATCGTGTTGCGGTTGACGGTGACGTCGATCTCGTGCAGCCGCTCTTCCGCCGCCTTGCCGGTCCACTCCGACTCGCTCAGGTCGACGAGCAGGAGGTGGGTGTCGGTGCCGCCGGTGACGAGCGAGAGCCCTCCCTCGAGCAGCGACTCGCCGAGGGCATCGGCGTTGCGGCGGATCTGCGCCTGGTACTCGCGGAAAGCATCGGTCATGGCGATGCGGAAGCACGTCGCCTTGGCCGCGATCGTGTGCTCGAGCGGCCCGCCTTGCATCCCGGGCATCACAGCCGAGTCGAGCGCCTTGGCGTGCTCTTCGCGGCAGAGGACGAAGCCGGCGCGCGGGCCGGCGAGCGACTTGTGCGTCGTCGACGTGACGAAGTCGCAGTGCTCGACCGGGTTCGGGTGGAGGCCTGCGGCGACGAGACCGGCGAAGTGGGCCATGTCGCAGAGCAGGATCGCGTCCACCTCGTCGGCGATTGCCCGGAAGCGGTCGGTCTCCACCGTGCGCGGGTAGGCGGAGCCGCCGCAGACGATCACATTCGGCCGTGCCTCTTTCGCCTTTGCGAGCACGTCGTCGTAGTCCACGGTCATCGTCTCGCGCGAGACTTCGTAGTGCGCGACGCTGTAGAGACGGCCCGAGAAGTTGACCTTGTGGCCGTGCGTCAGGTGGCCGCCCTGGTCGAGTGCGAGCGCCATCAGCGTGTCGCCCGGCTCCATCACGGCCGCGTAGACGGCCATGTTCGTCTGCGCGCCCGCGTGCGGCTGGACGTTCGCGTGCTCGGCGCCGAACAGCTCCTTCGCCCGGTCGATCGCGAGTTGTTCGATCTCGTCGATCACCTCGCAGCCGCCGTAGTAGCGGCGACGCGGATAGCCCTCGGCGTACTTGTTCGTCGGCACCGAGCCGACAGCCTCGAAGACGGCCGGCCACGTGAAGTTCTCCGACGCGATCAGCTCGATCTGGCCTCGCTGCCGCTCGAGCTCCTTGCCGAGCAGGCGCGCGATCTCGGGATCGATCTCGTCGAGGCCGGCGTGCTTGAGCTCCTCGAATGTCGCCTGCGTCGTGGCCACGCGGGGATGCTACTCGGGCGGCGCGCCGGCGCCCCGCCGGAGGACGCGAGGCTTCGCGCCCGTGACGTCGATCACCGTGGACGGAATGCCGTCCAGCTCGCCCGCATCGACGATCGCGCCGCAGGCGGCACGGATCTCGGCGGGGATGTCCGCGACGCGCCGCGGGTCCGGCCCGCCCGAGAAGTTCGCGCTCGTGGCAGCCACTACACCGACCGCCCGGACGATCCCGGCCGACGCAGGCGGCAGGTTCGGAACGCGAACGCCGACCTTCCCGACGACGAGCGTGTACGGACCCGGCAGGTACCGCTCGAGGACGGGCGAATCGAGGCCCGGCACGACCGCGGCGAGCGCGTCGACGTCGGCGGCGAGCAGCGCGACCGGCTTCGAGCGGTCGCGGCCCTTAAGGTCGTACAGGACGTCCTCGTGCTCCGGCAGCGCGCAGAGCCCGTAGACGGTGTCGGTCGGGAGGATCACCGCGCGACCGGCGCGCAAGGCGGCGACTGCGTCCTCGGTCACAGGAGGAAGCCGGTCAGGGCTGCGCGGAACGCCTCGGGCTGCTCGACGTAGGCGAAGTGGCCGGCGTCCGGGATCGTGACGAGCCCGGCGTTGGGCAGCTCGCGGAGCATCGCGTCCGCGCAGGCAGGACCTGCAATGAAGTCGTCGTCGCCCACGACGACGAGGGTCGGCACCTCGATCGACCGCAGCTCGCCGCGAAGGTCGAAGTTGGGGAACTCGACCGTGTTGAAGTAATGGAGAGGTTCCGCGTGCTCAAAGTCCCCGGCGAGCCGGCCACCTGCCTTCTCGTTGCCCTCCCAGCGATGGAAGTAGAGCGGCATCTGCCGCTGCAGGTTCGCAATCAGCTCTCCCGCCGACGAGAACGCGCCGGCCTGCTCCTCTTCGATCGCCTTCCCGGCGTCCGCGAACCACGGCTCCCCCGCGCGCGCCTCGATCCCCCGTTGCATCGCGGTCTCGGCGTCGTCACTCCAGAGGCCGAGCGTGTCGACGAGCAGGAGGCGGTCGACCCGATCCCCGAACGCAGCCGCGTAGGCGATGGCGACGAACCCACCGTGCGAGAAGCCGAGCAGGTCGAACTGCTCGACCCCGAGGTGATCGCGCAGCGCTTCGAGGTCGGCAACGTACGAGGCGAGCGCGTAGTCGTCGGCCGGATCCGATCCGTGCGAGCCGCGAGGGCTGAACAGGACGAGCTCGAACGTTTCGTCGAGCCGGGCGAAGTCCTCGAACTCGGCGGCCGACCCGCCGGGACCGCCGGGGTGGCAGACGAGGAGCGGCCCGTTCCCTCGCCGCTCGTACGAGAGAGTGAGTCCGTCAGGCGTAGTGAAGATCTCGATCAAGGCAGCCGCCCCTCGACGACCCTATCGCGGCCCGTCAGGTCGGCGGTGATCGCCACGTCGGCCCAGCCGAGCCGCTCGAGCATCGCCGCGACGTCGCGCGCCTGGCCGTCGCCCGCCTCGAAGACGACGAAGCGCGATCGCGTTGCGCGCGCGAGCCGTTCATGTTCGCCCCAGCCGACGAGAGCGATCCGCGGTTCATGCCGCAACTCCGGCTGAGCCTCGTCGAGGCTCGCGACGTACGGAGGGTTCGCGACGACCACATCCCAGCCCTCAGCCGCCGCGGCGGCGCCGTCACCCTCGCGTAGCTGCACCTCGAGACCGAGTCGTTCGGCGTTCTCACGGGCCAGCGAGAGCGCGCCGGTCGAGATGTCGACCCCGGTCACCTGCGCGTCGGGACGCTCGTCCTTGAGCGCGAGCGCGACCGCACCCGAGCCGACGCCGACGTCGAGGATCCGCGGCCGCTCGATCCCTGTCGCGACCGCGAGCGCCCGCTCGACGAGCGTCTCCGTCTCGGGCCGCGGCACGAGCGCGCGCGCGTCCGTCTTCAGCATCAGCCGCCGGAAGCCCCATTCGCCCAGGACGTAGGCCAGCGGCTCGCGCGCCTCCCGCCGCTCCAGCAGCGGCTCGAGGCCGTCGACCTCGTCGTCGAGCCGGGCCGCGAGCCCTGAGCGTGTCGTGCCGAGAAGATGCGCGACGAGCCACTCCGCGTCGACACACGGCGTCTCGACTCCGGCCGCGGCGAGCCTCCGCTCCGCTTCCGCGAGCGCCTCGCGCGCGGTCACTCCCCGAGCGCGCGACGCCGGTCGTCGGTCGTCAGCGCCTCGGTGAAGTCGTCGAGCTCGCCCTGGAGGATCCGGTCGAGCTGGTGCACGGTCAGCTTGATCCGGTGGTCGGTGACCCGGCTCTCGGGGAAGTTGTAGGTGCGGATCTTCTCCGAGCGATCGCCCGAGCCGATCTGCGAGCGACGCGTCGCGTCGAGCTCGGCTCGCTGCCGCTCGAGCTCCCGGTCGTAGAGACGTGCGCGCAACACGCGCATCGCCTTGTCGCGGTTCTGCAGCTGCGACTTCTCGTCCTGCATCGAGACGACCACACCGGTGGGGACGTGCGTGATGCGAACCGCCGAGTCGGTCGTGTTGACCGACTGGCCGCCGGGCCCCGTCGAGCGGTAGACGTCGATCTTGAGGTCGTTCGGGTCGATCTCGACCTCGACCTCCTCCGCCTCGGGCATCACCGCCGCGGTCGCGGTGGACGTGTGGATGCGTCCGGCGCTCTCCGTCTCGGGCACGCGCTGCACGCGGTGCGTCCCGCCCTCCCACTTGAACACGGAGTAGGCGCCGTCGCCCTTGACCGCGAACGTGACCTCCTTGTAGCCGCCGCCGTCCGATGGGCTCGCCGTGAGCTCCTCGATCTTGTAGCCACGCCGCTCGGCGTAGCGCGCGAGCATCCGGTAGACGTCGCCGGCCCAGAGCGCGGCCTCGTCGCCGCCGACGCCCTGGCGCACCTCGACGATGACGTCCTTGCTGTCGGCCGGATCCTTCGGGGCGAGCGCGAGACGGAGCTCCTCCTGCACTCCGGCAGTGCGCTCCTCGAGTTCGGGCACGAGTTCGCGCAGGTCGGCGTCCTCGCGCGCCGCGGCGAGGTCGTCTCGCGTGGATTTCCACTCCTGCGCGAGCTTGTACGGGCCCTCGAGCTCCTTCAGGCGCCGGCCTACGCCGGCCGCCTCGCGGTGGTCGTTGTAGACGGCCGGATCGGCCATGCGCGCCTGAATCTCCTCGTACGAGCGCTCGAGATCCGCCACCAGGTTGTCGAAGTCCGTCGCCATAGCGACGGTCAGCCTAGCCGGGCCTCCAGCGTGATCTCCGGCACGCCTGCCAGCGCCTTCGAGACCGGGCAGTTCTCCTTCGCGGTCTGGGCAATAGCGACGAAGGTCTCCTCGTCGACCCCCGGGACGCTGCCCTCGACCGTCAGCGCGATTCGCGTGATGCCCTCGCCCGGCTGGAAGGTCACGGTCGCGGAGCTGCGGAGCTCGTCCGCCGGGGTGTCAGCTCTGGCGAGAGCGCCGGACAGCGCCATCGAGAAGCACGCGGCGTGTGCGGCAGCGATCAGCTCCTCGGGGCTCGTCAGGCCGCCGTGCTCGTCCTCGGAACGCGCCTTCCACGTGACGCCGAGACCGCCGACTGCACCGCTCGTCGTCGAGTCGATCGTCCCGGAGCCCTCGAGCAGGCTCCCCTGCCAGCGCACTTCCGCGCGACGCTCGGTCGCCATTACGCCATCACCTCCACTAGAGACGGCTCGCCCGGCGCCTTCTCCAGCGCGAGCACCTCACGGAGCGCGCGGATCGACACCTCGAGCTGGTCGAGCGACGGCTCACGGGTCGTCAGCCGCTGCAACCACAGCCCGGGCGCGAGAAGCGTCATCAGCACCCGGTTGTCCTGGTGCTTACCCGCGAAGCGGATCAGCTCGTACGCGAGACCTGCGATCACCGGCAGGAGCAGGATCCGCGTCGCGATCAGCCAGTACCAGGTGGGCCGGCCGAAGAACGCGAACACGAAGACCGCGAGCACCATCACCCAGAGCAGGAACGCCGTCCCGCAGCGCGGGTGGATGAGCGAGTAGCGCTGCGCGATCTCAGGCTCGAGCGGCTCTCCCGCCTCGTAGGCGTTGATCGCCTTGTGCTCGGCGGCGTGGTACTGGAAGACACGTCGCAGGTCTGGCAGGAGCGAGATGAGAGAGAGGTAGGCGACGAACATCGAGACGCGGATCAACCCCTCGACGATCACGAAGTAGCTGCCGGTGCGAATCGGCAGGGTGTCGGTGATCAGCGCGGGCCCGACCTTGAACACCGCGACGGCGAAGCCGATCGCGATCGCGAAGGCGAAGATGAGGGCGCCGCGCGAGAGCTCGGTCTCGACCTCGCCCTCCTCCCCTTCCTGCTGCGAGGCGTAGTTCGCCGAGATGGCGAGCGCGCGGAAGCCGATGGCGAGCGACTCGCCGAGCGCCATCACGCCGCGCACGACCGGCAGCCGGAACACCAGGTGGCGCGCCATCGCCGAGTCGATGGGGCGGGAGACCTGCGCGATCTCACCGGACGGCGTGCGCACTGCGACGGCCCAGTTCCCGGGGCCGCGCATCATCACGCCCTCGAGGACTGCCTGTCCGCCGACGTTTGCCATGTTGTCTCTTCGGCGCTAGCCGCGTCGCGCTTGACCGGCGCGCTCGAGGCGGCGCTGGAAGCGCTCGACGCGACCGCCCGTGTCCATGAGCTTCTGCTTGCCGGTGTAGAACGGATGGCACTGCGAGCAGATCTCGACGTGCATCTCGGGCTGCGTCGAGCGGGTCTGGAACGTGTTCCCGCAGGAGCACGTCACCGTGGCGAGGACGTACTCGGGATGGATGCCGGCCTTCATTGCTCTCTCAAGATAGCAGCGGCCTGGTGGGGCTCCACGTTGCCGCCGGAGACGATCACGGCCACGCCGCGACCCGGCTCGACCTTGCCCGCGAGCACAGCTCCCGCCGCCGCTGCACCCGCCGGCTCGCACGCGAGTTTGGCTCGCTGCGTAGAGGAATCGCATCCCCTCGGCGATCTCGTCCTCGGTCACGAGAACGGTCTCCACCTTCCCGCGGCAGAGCTCGATCGGGAGGTCGCCGGCGAACGGCGGTGCGAGCCCGTCGGCGATCGTGTCGGTCTCGACACGGACGCTGTGACCGGCCGCGAGGCCCGCGGGGAACGCCTGCGCGCGCTCCGGCGCAACCCCGACGATGCGCGCGCGTCCGTCGAGCGCCGTGACGATGCCGGAGATCAAGCCGCCGCCCGCCGGTGCCGACGACGACGGTCTCGACGTCCGCCACGTCCTCCAGCAGCTCGAGCGCGAGCGTCCCGTGGCCGGCGACGACGAGCGGATCCGAGTGCGGGTGGACGAAGACGCGTCCCTGCTCCTCGACGATCTCCAGCACGCTGGTCGTAGGCAGCGGCCGGATCGGGCGGCGAGAGGTCGACGGTCGCGCCGTAGCCGCGCGTCGCCTCCACCTTGAGCGGGCTCACGCCCTCCCACATCTGGACGAGGCAGTCGACGCCTTCCGCCGCCGCCGCCCACGCGACGGCCTGGGCGTGGTTTCCGGCCGACCAGGTGACGACGCCGCGCTCCCGCTCCTCCGGCGTGAGCGCAGCGAGTCGGTTCAGCGCGCCGCGCGCCTTGAACGAGCCGGTCTTCTGGAACAGCTCCGCCTTGAGCGAGACGCCGAGCGCGCGCGAGCCGAACGTGGGCGTGCGGTGGATCCGCCCGGCGAGGACGGTGCGCGCCTGCTCGACGTCGTCGCGGCCCGAGACGCTCACGCAGGAAGTGTCTCGCGCGCCGCGACCTTCGGCACGCGGAGTCGCACGGTGAAGACGGTGAGCGTGCCCGGGCGGCTCTCGACGTCGACGTCGCCGCCCATGGCGAGCGTCAGCTCCTTGACGATCGCGAGGCCGAGGCCGGTGCCGACCTTCCGCTCGAGCCCGTAACGCTCGTGCAGGTAGAAGCGCTCGAAGGCGTGCTCGGTGTCGGCCTCCGCGAGGCCGGGCCCGGTGTCCTCGACCCGGAGGACGCCCGGCTCCGCGACGACGCGCACCTCGCCGCCCGCCGGGGTCAGCCGCAACGCATTCTCGACGAGGTTCGAGACGACCTGGAGCACGCGGTCGGCGTCGGCGATCGCCGGCGCCGGAGACTCGGTGACGGCGCACAGCTCGACACCGAAGCTCTCCGCCTGCTTCCCGTAGCGCCGGACGGCGTCCTCGCCACCTCGGCGAGGTCGATCTCGGAGTTGTGCACGCTGAAGTCGGTGCGGTTCATCCTCGCGAGGTCGAGCAGGTCCTTGACGAGCCGCTCGAGCCGCCGTGCCTCGGAGGCGACGGTCGCCGCAGCCTCACGCGGGTCGACTGCGCCGTCCTCGACCGCCTCGGCGTAGCCGCGAATCGCCGTGAGCGGCGTCTTCAGCTCGTGGCTGACCGAGAGGAGGAAGTTCCGCTCGGCCTCCTGCGCCTGGCGGAGCTGTGCGGCGAGCTCGTTGAAGGCGCCGGCGAGCGTTGCGATCTCGGTCGCTCCCTCGATCGGCACGGGCTCGGGGTGCGTTCCGTGTGTCAGGCTGCGCGCCGCGGCGGACACCCGGTCGATCGGCCGCGCGATGCGGCGCGCGAGGACGAACGCGGCGAGCGCGGCGAGGAGGCCGCCTGCCCCTGCTGCGATGAGCAACCCCCAGACATACCCCGACAGAAGCGATCGCTGCTTCCGGAGGAGGATGAGCGTTCCCGGATTGCCTTTCCGCGCGGCGAAGTAATAGGGAGCGCCGCCGAAGTCCATCGTTCCTTGAACCTGGTGATTCGTCGCGAGCTGTTCCTGCGCCCCGGGCGGTAGGTCGCGCCGCTTGAAAAGAAAGATCTCGCGTTGCGGCGACTGGTTGAGAATCTCCTGGATCCGTGGCTGCATGCTCTGCACCGACGACACTCCCTGGCTCGCAGCGATCAGGTCCATCTGGTGCGCCAGGTCGCGCAGAGTCGACTGCTTGACCTCGCGCCGGGTGAGAACGAGGCCGAGCCCGATCGTCAGCGCGACACAGATGAGGACGACGACCCCGATCGCCCGGAACAGCTGCGAGCGGAGGCGGCTGCCGCCCATCTCAGGCGGGAACGAGTTTGTAGCCGGCGCCGCGCACCGTCCGGATCCCCTCGGGGTCCCCGAGCTTGCGCCGAAGCTGTGCCACGTGCACGTCGACGGTGCGTGTACCGCCCGGATACGTCATGCCCCAGACGAGATCGAGCAGGCGCTCGCGCGACAGGACGATCCCGGGATGCTCGAGGAAGCAGGCGAGGAGGTCGAACTCCTTGCTCGTCAGCTCGACCTGAGCGCCGGCGACCGTCACCTCGTGCGAGTCGCGCCGGAGGACGACCTCCCGCGCGGCGAGCACCTCGTCTTCGCTTCGGCGCTCGGAGCGGCGGAGGATCGCCTTGATCCGCGCGGACAGCTCGCGTGGCGAGAACGGCTTCGAGACGTAGTCATCCGCCCCGAGCTCGAGCCCGGCGACCCGGTCGGGCTCCTCGTCGCGGGCGGTCAGCATCACGATCGGAACCTTCGAGCCGGCTCGGATCCGGCGGCAAACCTCGAAGCCGTCGATTCCGGGCAGGCCGATGTCGAGCACGACGCACCGCACTGGCTGGCCTCGCAGCTCGATGAGTGCCTCTTCCCCGGTCCGGCGCCAGACGACGTGCCAGCCGTCCTGCTGCTCGAGGTACTGCTTGACGAGCCGTCCGATCGAGTCGTCGTCCTCCACGAGCAGGAGGGCGCCACCCGTTGCCTTGGCGGTCACGGCCTCAGGATAGGTGCAGCGTCGGAGCTGCTCATCACTGGAACCCCTGCCTGGCGCGGGCTCGGGGAATGCGCTCGACGTCGACGGACTGCGCGGGGCCGATCGGCGGCCACAACACGACCACGTGCCAGCGGCGCGCGAGCTCGCTCAGCGAGAGGCGATGTCCCTGGCGGACGACCTTCGTCGTGCCGGCGAGCGGAATCTGCTGGACTCGGCCGTCAAACTCACGCAGCGTGAGCTGCGTGCTGCTCACCTGGGTGATGAGGCCGCGGTCGAGGTTCCAGTCTTGTCCGTTCTTCTCGTGTACCTGGGCGCGGACCATGCTGGGTCCGAAGAGCTGTGCGACGACGGCCTTGCGCAGTGCGAGGCCCGGGGCAGCGAACCAGAGCGTGACGTTGAGCGCCACGAGCACACCTGCGAGGAGGACGAAACGCCTGCTGAGCATCAACCTATTGTCGAGCCTGAAACGGTGATTCCGCGTAAATCCGCGGTAAATCAGGTCGCGGTGTACTCGGGGCCCGATCCGCCTTCCGGCGGCGTAAGGCGTCCGCCTTTGGCCGTGATCGCACCACACTGCACGCAGTTCGACGGAGCGAGTTCGACCACGACCGTGCCGTCGCTCTCTTCCCTCCCGATCTCGTACACCTGCGCCGGGCACATGTGCGCCCAGAGCTGTGCGACCTCCCGAGGCACGCGGCGCTCGATCCTGATGTGGTTGGGCTGGTCGTCGCGCGTCTTGTTGCCCGAGGCGAAGACCGACGAGAGCTTGTCGAAGGTGAGCTTGCCGTCGGGCGCCGGGTAGCTCGCGTCCCGGTCGGTGGCGAGCAGCGGCTGGTCGGCGTCCGGCTCCGCCTGCATCTTCCCCAGCTCGACGCGACCTTTCGAAATCGTCATCGCGCTCGCGAGCGCGCCGCCGACGAAGAAGCCGTGCCCGAAGACCTGGCGCATGTTCCTCACCTCGTACAGGTCGCGCCAGATGAAGCTGTCGCGCACCGCGTCGTCGTAGGACGCCAGCGCGCTCGCCGGCGTCTCGCCGCGCTGCAGCGCGCGGAACGCGACCTCGGCGGCCAGCCGTCCCGACTCGATCGCGTAGTGGATCCCCTTGAGCCGTGGGACGTTGACCATGCCGACGCCGTCTCCGCAGAGGAGCAGACCAGGCGCGTGCAGCTCCCGCGGCAGTGCGTGGAAACCTCCGCTCGGGATCGTCTTCGCGCCCCACTCCACGCGCTCACCGCCCTCGAGGATCCGCCGGATCTTCGGATGCGTCTTCAGCTCCTGCAACAGGTCGTGCACCGAGAGCGATGCGTCGCGGTAGTCGAGCCCGACGACCAGGCCGATCGTGACCATGTCCTTGCCCATCGGGTAGATGAACGAGCCGCCGAACTCGCGAAAGCGCTTGCCCGCCCGCAAGGGCCAGCCCATCGTGTGGATCACGCGGTCGAGTGGCTTCGCAACCTTCCAGACCTCCTTCACCGCGAGCTCCCACACCTGCGGCTCGTCACCGCGAAGGGAGAACCGGTCGAGGGCAACGCCGGTGAGGTGCCCCTGCGTACCCTCGGCGAGCACGGTGACCTTTGCCGCCAGGTCGGAGCCGGCCTCGAAGTTGCCGAGCTCGCCGCCCTCGCGGCTGCGGCCCTTGTCTCCGGTGCGGACGCCCACCACGCGTCCGTGCGAGACGAGGAGCTTCTGCGCTGCGGTCTCCGGGAGAATCATTGCGCCGGCCTCCTCGGCACGTTCGGCGAGGAAGCGGCCGAGCTGGGAGAGGGAGACGATCCAGTTGCCGTGATTCCGCATCGGCGGCGGCGGCGGAATCGGCAGCGCGGCTCGGCGCGTGAGGACGTAGACGGACTCGCCCCTGACCTCGCCGTACGACGGCAGGTCCTCCATCCGGAAGCCTTCTCCGAAGAGACGGCGCAGCGCTCTCGGGTTCACCACCGCCCCGGAGAGGAGGTGCGAGCCGGGCTGCTTGCCCTTCTCGAGCACGGCGACCGGCACCTCGCCGAAGCGCTCCGCCATCTCCGGGTGCTCCTCGAGCAGCTGGCCGAGCCGGATCGCGCAGGCGAGGCCGGCGGGGCCGGCGCCGACGACGAGCACGCCGACCTCGATCCGCTCGTCCGCCGGATCGGTCGGCTCGGCGACGTAGTCCCTCGCCGAGAACGGCGGCGGGAAGTTGCTCGGGCGACTCATCCGCGGCGCTGGCGGACGAACTCGGTCAGCTTCGGCACGATCTCGTGCACGTCGCCCACCACGCCGAGGTCGCTGAACTCGAAGATCGGCGCGTTCGCGTCCTTGTTGATCGCGACGATCGTGCCCGAGCTCTGCATGCCGACCTTGTGCTGGATCGCACCGGAGATGCCGAGGGCGACGTAGAGCTTCGGCGAGACGGTCTTGCCCGTCTGGCCGATCTGGGCCGAGTACGGGTACCAGCCGGCGTCGACGACCGCGCGGGTCGCACCGACGGCTCCGCCGAGTGCCTTCGCAAGCTCCTCCGCGAGCGTGAAGTTGTCGGGCGAGCCGAGCCCGCGGCCCCCGGCGACGATCACGTCGGCGTCCTCGATGGACGGGCCGCTCGACTCCTCTACGTCCTGGCCCACGAGCTTCACGGCCGTGGAGTGCGCCGCATACGAGGGCGAGACGTCCACGATCTCGGGCTCCGCACCGCCGATCGGCGTCGCGTCGAACGAGCCCGCGCGGAAGAGTGCAAGCCGCGGCGGGCCGTTCCAGCCGACCTCCGCGTAGACCGAGTCCTGCAGAGCCGGCCGCTTGCCCACCAGCTCGCTGTCCCGGAGCTCGACGTCGACGAGATCCCAGTTGAGGCCCGCGTCGAGACGCGCCGCGAGGCCGGCCGCGACGTCCGCGGCGAGGACCGAATTGGCGAAGAGGACGGTGTCGTAGCCGCCTTCCTCCACCACGTGGGCGAGCACGTCGACGCGCGGCTGAGGCAGCGGCTGCGCGACCTCCGCGTCCTGGCAGATCCAGACCTTTCCGGCGCCGAACTTCCCCGCCTCGGCGGCAAGCGCGCGCGCGCCTTCGCCGGCAATGACAGCCGCGACGTCGTCCCCGAGCGAGGCAGCCTTCGCCAGAACACCGAGCGAGCCCTTCTGCAGCTCGCCGCCGTGGCTCTCGAGGAAGACGAGCATGCTCATACGAGCCTCTTCTTCGCGAGGAAGTCGACGATCGCCTGGGCCGCATTGCCGTCGTCCTCGATCTTGCGTGCGTCGGCACGCGCAGGCGGGTCGCCGAGCGCGAGCACGGTCGTGCGCGAGCCCGCCTCGCCGGCCTCCCCGGCGTCGACGCCGAGCTCGGCGAGCGAGAACACGTTCTGCGGCTTCTTCTTCGCGCCCATGATCCCCTTGAGCGACGGGTAGCGGGGCTCGTTGATCGCGTCGCTCACCGCGACCACCGCGGGCAGCGGCGCCTCGAGCGAGTCGTAGCCGAACTCCGTCTGCCGTTTGACGCGGACGGAGCCGCCGTCGACCGCGAGCTCCATCGCCTGCGAGACGACCGGCCGGCCGAGCCGCTCGGCGACGGCGGCCCAGAGCACAGCACCGTCGGCGTCGGAGGCCTGCTGGCCGAACACGACGAGATCCGCGTCCTCCTTCTCGAGCGCAGCGGCGAGTAGTCGGCTGGTCGCCACGAGGTCCGAACCCTCGGCAGCATCGTCGGAGACGAGCACCGCGCGATCGGCTCCCATTGCCAACGCCTTGCGCAGCGAGTCGAGTGCCTTCTGCGGCCCGAGCGAGACGACGACGACCTCGGTGTCGGAGTCGCCCTTGAGTCGCAGCGCCTCCTCCACCGCGTTGGCATCGAAATGGTTGAGCGCGCCCTCGCCTGAGCGATCGAGGCGCAACGTCTGAGGATCGAGGCGGCCCGGCCCCTCGGGCACGTGCTTGACGCAGACGGCGATCCTCATCCCGGCGGGACTCTAGTGACGCCGGGCAGAGCGCTGGCTCACATGCGCTTCTCGAGCGCGAGCACGTCCTTCACGAAGGTCTTGCTCACCTTGTACAGGCCGTGCTTCCGGACGGCGCGCTCGCCCTGGTACCACCCGGCGAGCGCGAGCCGCTTGTTGCCGTGGAAGTCGTGCAGCAGATGCGACAGGTAGGCAACGCCGGCGCGGACGTTGCCATTCGCGTTGTGGCGCAGGCGATGTCCGACCAGGACGCGCTCGGAGAAGCGGAAGGTGCTCGGCAGGAGCTGCATGATCCCGCGCGCTCCCACCGACGAGACGAGCGCGTTGTTGTAGCCGGACTCCATCCACGCGAGCGCCCGGACGAGATGGACACTGACCCCGTAGTGCGCCGCCCAGTGGTCGAGCAGCCCCCGTACGGACTCGACGCTTTGCGTGCGGTAGGCGGCCCGCTTCGTCGTCGTGACGTGCCGCATCCGCGGGACATGGAGGCGCGTCCCGATCAGGAGGAAGTGGCTCGGGTCGAGGTGATTCATTCGCGCGAGCTTCGCCACGGTGGTGTGGTAGCGCCGCGCGATCTCCGAGAGCGACTCGCCGGCGCGGACCACGTGGAGGGCAGTCAGGGTCCGATGCCGCTGGTGGTGCTGCGACTTGTGGTGGGCGACGACCGGGACTCCGTGCGCGAGCGGCACGGGCTCCCGCCTGACGAGCGCCGCAAACGTATGCGGCCCGACGACGCCGTCGCGTGGTACGTGCAGGCGCTCCTGCATGAGGCGCACGCCGTGCAGCGTCGGACCGTCGAAGTACGCATTGACGGGGACGCTGATCCCCTGGCGGAGCAGCAGGAACTGAAGCACGGCGACGTCCCAGCCGAACGCGCCACGGTGCAGCGTCCGCGCGCCGAAGAGCGGGACGCCGAGCGGCCCCATCGCGGCTCGTGTGCGCTCGTCGGCCAGACCGGTGACGGGGAGCCCCTGGATCCGCTGGAAATCGCGGACGGCAGCGACGGTCGCCGGCCCCGAGATCGCGTCGATCGGCCCGCGGTAAAGGCCCTGGGCGCGCAGCGCCACCTGCAACCCGGCGGTTTGCGGGTTCCTGCCGCCGGAGGCGAGCGTGGCCGGCGTCGCAGCCAACGCGACGGCGAAAACGATCCCTGCGAGAAGGAGGCCCAAGCGCATGGGGTCCCGGACTACGCGCCGTGCGTAGCGAATCCTCCTGCGCCTTGCGCCGTATTACTTGCCGACGAAGCGGGGCGGGCGCTTCTCGGCAAACGCGGCGAGGCCTTCCTTGGCGTCCTCGCTCGAGAACAGGTCACCGAACTCCTCCGCCTCCCGCTCGAGCGCGCCGGGCGACAGGTTGAGCAGCCGCTTCGCGACGCGCAGCGCGACCGGGCTCTTGGCGGCGAGCGTTCCAGCGACCTCGAGCGCGTGCTCGAGGACGGGATCGGCGATCGCGTTCACGAGACCGATCCGAAGCGCCTCCTCCGCGTCGACCGAACGGCCGGTGAGGATCAGCTCCTTCGCGACGCCGAGACCGCAGACGCGCGCGAGCCGCTGCGTTCCGCCCCACCCGGGAACGATGCCGAGGTCGATCTCGGGCTGGCCGAGCCGTGCGTTGCTCGAGGCGTAGCGCAGGTCGCAGCCGAGCGCGAGCTCGCAGCCTCCTCCGAGCGCGAAGCCGTTGATCGCCGCGATGGTGGGTTTGGGCATCTCCTCCAGGAGGCGAGCCGCCTCGTGGCCGAGTGCGCCCCAATCCTTCGCCTCGTCCGGGCCGAGGCCGCCCATGTACTTGATGTCCGCGCCCGCGACGAAGGCGCGTTCGCCCTCACCCGTGAGGACGACGACGCGCGCTGCGCCGTCCTCGGCGAGCTCGCGCAGTCGGTCGCGCAGCTCGGTGAGGGTCTCGACGTTGAGCGCGTTGAGCGCCTCCTGCCGGTCGATCGTGACGACGGCGACCGCGTCGTGGCGGTCGACGAGGACGCTCACTTCGGGGCCTCCGGAAAGTGCGCAGCACTTTCTGGGGTCGTCATGCTGTGACGGCGCCCTTCAGGAAGTCGACGATCTCGGTCGTCGGCGCGCCCGGGCCGAAGACGCCGGCGACGCCGAGCTTGCGGAGCTCGTCGGCGTCGTCGTCGGGGATCGTCCCGCCCACCACCACGACGACGTCCTCGACGCCGTTCTCGCGCAGCAGCTCGAGGATGCGCGGCACGAGGGTCATGTGCGCGCCGGAGAGGATCGAGATGCCGACGGCGTCCGCGTCCTCCTGGATCGCGGTCTCCACGATCTGCTCGGGCGTCTGGTGGAGGCCGGTGTAGATGACCTCCATGCCGGCGTCCCGCAGCGCGCGGGCGATGATCTTGGCGCCGCGATCGTGCCCGTCGAGGCCCGGCTTGGCGACCACTACGCGGATCTTCCCTGCCACGGCGCTGAGGCTACCTCGTCAGAACACAGGCGTCTCGCGCCACGTGCCCCAGACCTCGCGGAGCGCGTCGCACATCTCGCCCATCGTCACGTAGGCCCGCGAGGCGGCCATGATCGGCTCCATCAGGTTCCGGTCGTCGTGCGCCGCGTCCTCCCTCAGCCGCGCGAGCGCGGCCTCGGCCGCCGCGGCGTCGCGCCGGTCTCGCACCGCCTGGACGCGCTCGACCTGCTTCTGCTCGAGCGCCGGGTCGATGCGGAGGATCTCGATCGGCTGCTCGTCCTCCTGCTCGTAACGGTTGACGCCGACGATCACGCGCTCGCCGCGCTCGACCTCCGACTGGTAGCGGAAGCTCGCCTCGGCGATCTCACGCTGCTGGAAGTTCTGCTCGATCGCAGGGATCACTCCTCCGAGCGCGTCGATCCGCTCGAAGTAGTCGTAGGCCTGCCGCTCGAGCTCGTTCGTGAGCTGCTCGAGGTAGTACGAACCGCCCAGCGGATCGATCGTGTTCACGACGCCCGTCTCGTGCGCGATCACCTGCTGGGTGCGCAGCGCGAGCCGCACCGCGTGCTCGGTCGGCAGCGCGAGCGCCTCGTCGAAGGAGTTCGTGTGCAGCGACTGCGTCCCGCCGAGCACCGCCGCGAGCGCCTCGAGCGCCGTCCGGATCAGGTTCACCTCCGGCTGCTGCGCCGTCAGCGAGACGCCGGCGGTCTGGGTGTGGAAGCGCATCAGCCACGAGCGCGGATCCTGCGCGCCGTACTTCTCGCGTAACTGCCGCGCCCAGATCCGCCGTGCGGCCCGGTACTTCGCGATCTCCTCGAAGAAGTCGAGGTGCGCGTTGAAGAAGAAGGAGAGCCGCGGCGCGAAAGAGTCGACGTCGAGTCCCCGCTCGATGCAGGCCTCGACGAGCGCGAACCCGTTGGAAAGCGTGAAGGCGAGCTCCTGCGCCGCGTTCGAGCCGGCCTCGCGGATGTGGTAGCCGGAGATCGAGACCGGATGCATGAGCGGCATGTGCTGCGTGCACCACTCGACCATGTCCACGACGAGCCGCATCGAGGTCTGGGGCGGGAAGATCCACTCCTTCTGCGCGATGTACTCCTTGAGGATGTCCGTCTGGACGGTGCCGCGCAGCCGCTCGAGCGCCACGCCCTGCTCCTCGCCGACGCACGCATAGAACGCGAGGAGCATCGCGGCCGGGCCGTTGATCGTCATCGAGGTCGAGACCTCGCCGAGCGGGATTCCGTCGAAGAGCGTCTCCATGTCGGCGAGCGAGTCGATCGCTACGCCCTCGCGCCCGACCTCGCCGAGCGAACGGGGGTGGTCCGAGTCGTAGCCCATCAGCGTCGGCATGTCGAACGCCGTCGAGAGCCCGGTCTGGCCGTGCTCCAGGAGATACCGGAAGCGCTCGTTCGTCTCCTCCGCCGTCCCGAAGCCGGCGAACTGCCGCATCGTCCAGAGGCGCCCGCGGTACATCGACGGATAGACGCCCCGCGTGAACGGATACGCCCCGGGCCAGCCGAGGTCGCGCTCGTACTCGAGCTCGACGTTCCCGGGCGAGTACAGCGGCTCGTTCTCGACCCCAGAGATGGTCGAGAAGAGCTCGCCCTTCCGCTCCGGCGTCGCGTCGTAGCGCTCGCGCCACTCCTCGGCGGCCGCGACGCGCTTCCCCCTATCCGTCGTCGCCATGAGCCGCAAAGTCTAGGTCAGGCTCTCTGCAACCCGTCCCTCCGGCGCAGACGGGGCGGCGCTTCACAGCGCCGCCCCAATGTCGTCTATCTGTTAGCCGTTAGCGCCGCGACGCCGAACCCCCATGTGTATGTGGCGCGTTACGTGGAGCCTGCGCATGCTTAAGCGCCGTCAGCGGGGCCGTGACGGCCCAGGTCCCGTCGGACTCCATCTGCCCGGAGCTGCCCGAGGAGAACGCGACCAGTCCGGCACCGAATTTGCTGGCAGTCGAGGTGAAGCATTCGCCGGTCTCCCACTTGCAGATGATGAGGTCGCCGCTCTGGTTTGCATCCTCCTCTGCAAAGACGCAGAGGTTGCCGGGATCGGCGCCCGGATTCGTGACGCTTCCTTTACATCCGGCGGGCGTGGGTCCTCCGGGAGCGATGTAGTGCTTCGTCGGATCGGCAGTCAACGGAAAGGCGAATGAGATAACACCACCGGCCGAAGTTCCCGTCGTGACGGCCTGACCTTCGACCGTCCATTCGCCTACCTCAGTCGCGCCGGGTGCGAGCGTCCCGGGCGACAGCGCCTTGGTCGCCGTGTCGGCACTCGTTGCGTGCGTCGCGTTCGTGGCGTTCGTGGCGTTCGTCGCGTTCGTGGCGTTCGTGGCGTTGGTCGCGTTCGTGGCATTCGTCGCGTTGGTCGCATTCGTCGCATTCGTCGCCGTGTTCGCGGTCTTGGCGTGCTTGACGCTGAGCGACGGAGCGAGCTTCTTGATGAGCTTCGTATCCGCCTTCTTGTCCTTGTGCGTCGCGGTGGCTGCGGCGAACGCCGTCCCGCCGAGCACGAGGCTCAGGGTGATCATCGAGATCACAAGAGCCGGACTCGGCAGGCGAAACCTGCGCTTGAACATAGGAACCTCCGGTCGAAGTTGTCGGAACCCTCAGCCGGGCAGCCTGTCAGGCGTAGAAGACGGCGCCGCAGAATGGTGATCCGCTTGCAGTCGCAAACGGTGGCCATGTCACCCTCTGGCTCCTGAAGAATGCCCTCGCACGGAGCATCCTGCTTCGCGCCCGACTCGTCAAGGTCTAGATCGAGCCCGGGCGCCAGAGCGGCTCGTCGACGCCGGCCTCCGCGTTCGCGGCCCGCGCGACGACGAAGAGGAGATCGGAGAGGCGGTTGAGGTAGACGGCGGCGAGCGGGTTGGTATCCCGCACCGCCAGGGCCGCACGCTCCGCCCGGCGGCAGACGGCCCGCGCGAGGAACAGCCGCGCGGCGCGCTCGCTCCCGCCCGGCAGGACGAAGCTCTTCAGCTCGGGCAACGCCGCGTTCGCCGCGTCGATGTCCTGCTCGAGCCGCTCGACCGCCTCGTCGGTGATGCGCAGGCGATCCTCGTTCCCCGCATAGGGAACCGACAGGTCGGCGCCGAGGTCGAAGAGCTCGTTCTGGACGCGGTCGAGCCCGCCGGCCCAGCCTACGAGCGAGTTGAGCTCGTCGACGTCGCCCATCGCGGTCACGCGCGGGTCGAGCTTCGAGACCCGTGAGCCGTCGCCGAGGCTCGTCTCCCCCTCGTCGCCGCCGCGCGTGTAGATGCGCGTCAGGCGGACGGGCTCGTCGCGCTTTCGCATCCCCGTAGCCTACGGCGATGATCCGCCGCGCGACCGCCGACGACGTCGAGGCGATCTTCGCGATCTTCGACGCGTCGTTCGGGCTACTCGACTTCCTGCCGCAGCTCCACACCCGCGAGGAGGGGCTCGCCTTCATCGACCGCTGCGTTCGGGAGGGTGAGGCGTACGTCCTCGGCCGCGGCTTCGCAATCCTCGACGGCGACTGGCTGACGCACCTCTACGTCCATCCGGACGAGCTCGGGACCGGCGTCGGCCATGCGCTGTTCGAGCACGTGACGACGCTGCGGCCGGACGGTTTCCAGTTCTGGGTCTTCCAGCAGAACGAGCGCGCGCGCCGCTTCTACGAAGCGCACGGCTCGGTGGCGGTCGAGTTCACCGACGGCGAGGGGAACGAGGAGAAGACTCCCGACGTCAGGTACGAGTGGAAACCCTCCGCGTAGCCGAAGGCCTCTGGCGCTGGACCGCCGAGCACCCGAACTGGGAGAACTGGCCCAACCACGAGCGCGAGGAGCGCGAAGTCGGCTGCGTGTACTACGAGGCGGAGGACGCGACCGTGCTGATCGACCCGCTCGTTCCTCCGGGCGAGGAGGGCGAGCTCTTTCGGCACCTCGATGCCGACGTGGCCCGGCGCGCCCTCCCGGTCGTCATCCTCCTCACCGCGGAGTGGCATCGCCGCAGCGCGGACGAGCTCGCCGAGCGGTACGACGCACGGATCGGCGGCGCGCTGCCGGCGGGCGTCGAGGAGATCCGGATCGAGGGAGCTGATGAGCGGCAGGTCGCTCACTTCATCCGGCCGCACGCCGCCCTCGTCACCTGCGAGACCTTCGGGGTCGACATCGACGGAGAGCTGTACGTCGCGCAGAGCCCTGCGCTCAAGCGCCCGGACGAGCTCGAGGCTTCGCTCGAGCGCCTCATGGAGCTGCCGGTCGAGCGGCTCCTCGTTTCGCACGGGGAGCCCGTCCTCGAGGACGCGAAGGCGCGGATGGCCGAGGCGCTAGCCCGCCGCTAGCGAGCGTTCCTGCAGCCCGAGGATCGAGCGCGCGATGACGAGCCGCTGGATCTCGCTGGTCCCCTCGTAGATCTCGGTGACCTTCGCGTCGCGGTAGTAGCGCTCGACCGGGAACTCCTTCGTGTAGCCGTAGCCGCCGAGAATCTGGATCGCCTCGCCCGTCTGGCGACGCGCCATCTCCGAGGCGAAGAGCTTCGCCTTCGCGCCGGCCTCGGTGTGCGGCAGGTCGTTCTGCTTCAGCCAGGCGGCGCGATGAACGAGGAGACGAGCCGCGTCGATCTCCGTCGACATGTCGGCGAGCTTGTGCTGGATCGCCTGGAACTCGCCGATCGGCCGCCCGAACGCGTGGCGCTCCTTCGCGTACTCGCGCGCGACGTCGTATGCGGCCTGAGCGATCCCGACCGCCTGCGCGGCGATCCCGATCCGGCCGCCGTCGAGCGTCGCCATCGCGACGTGGAAGCCCTTGCCCTCCTCGTGGAGCAACCGATCGGCTGCCACGACGGCGTCCACCGCGATCGAATTCGTGGTGGAGGAGTTGAGCCCGAGCTTCTCCTCGCTCCCCGTGACCCTCACGTGTTCGGCGTCGAGCACGAAGGCCGAGACGCCGCGGGCCCCGGGCGTGTCGGGATCGGTGCGGGCGAAGAAGAGAAACGTCCCTGCGTACTCCGCCGTCGAGATGAACTGCTTCGCGCCGGCGATCCGCCAGCCGCCGCCCTCCCGCGTCGCCGAGGTGCGCAGGGAGCCGGCGTCGGATCCGGCCTCTGCCTCGGTCAGCGCGAAGGCGCCGATGAGCTCGCCGCGGGCGAGAGGCGGCACGAAGCGCGCCCGCTGCTCGTCGGTCCCGAAACGGAGCAGCGGCAGTGTCACCGCGCTCGTGTGGACGGCGACCGTGACTCCGACCCCGGCGTCGCCACGCGAGAGCTCCTCCAGCACGAGCATGTAGGAGAGGAAGTCGGCCCCGGCCCCGCCGTATTCCTCCGGGATGCAGACGCCCATCAACCCGAGCTCGGCGAGCTTGGCGAAGACGTCGCGCGGGAAGTGATGCTCGCGGTCCCATTCGGCCGCGTGGGGTTCGATCTCGGCGCGGACGAAGTCGCGCGTGAGCGCCTGGATCTCCCTCTGCTCGGCGGCGAGCTCGAAGTCCATCAGCCGTAAGCGTAGAAACCGCGGCCCGACTTGCGGCCGAGGCGCCCGGCCTGGACGTACTGGCGCAGGAGCGGGCACGGGGCGTACTTCGGGTTGCCGAGCCCGTCGTGCAGCACCTCCATGATCGCGACGCAGGTGTCGAGGCCGATCAGGTCGGCGAGCGCGAGCGGACCCATCGGGTGCGCGAAGCCGAGCTTCGCGATCGTGTCGATCGCCTCCGGCTCTGCGACTCCCTCGAGCAATGCGTACGCGGCCTCGTTGATGAACGGCATGAGGATCCGGTTCGAGACGAAGCCCGGCAGGTCCCCGGCCTCCGCCGGCGTCTTGCCGAGATCCTTCGCGAGGGCCGTGATCGCTGCCGCCGTCTCGTCCGAGGTCTCGAGCCCTCGCACGACCTCGACGAGCCTCAGCACGGGCACCGGGTTGAAGAAGTGCATCCCGATCACACGCTCGGGCCGGGAGGTGACCGCCGCGAGCGAGGTGATCGGGATCGAGGACGTGTTCGAGGCCAGGATCGCGCGCTCGGGCAGGAGCTCGTCGGCGCGGCGGAAGACGTCCATCTTCACGTCGGCGTCCTCGATCACGGCCTCGATCAGCAGGTCGGCCGGCACGAGGTCGTCGGCCTGCTCGATGCGCCCGAGCACCTCGTCGGGGTCGGCTCCACCCTTCTCGGCAAGTTTCTCGAGGCTCCGCCGCATCGTCGCAAGACCGCGTTCGGTCGCGCCCGGCGCCGCGTCGTGGAGCGACACCCGCCGCCCCGAGGCGGCGACGACCTGCGCGATCCCACCACCCATCTGGCCGGCGCCTACGACGAGGACGTGCTCGAAGTCCATGCGCGCTGAGGCTATATCGTCGCGCCGTGCCGACGGTCGACGTGAACGGCGCGCGCCTCTGGTACGACGAGGCCGGAGACGGCCGGGCCGTGCTCCTCCTGCACGGCGGGCTCGGCGACTCGGGGCTGTGGGAGCCGGTCGTGCCCTTCCTCACCGAGCGGTTTCGCACGATCCGAACCGACTTTCGCTTCTTCGGCCGCTCGACCGGGCCGGCCGCGCCATGGTCGTGGGAGGAGGACGTCGTCGGAGTCCTCGACGCGCTCGAGATCGAGCGGGCGGCTCTCGTGGGCCTCTCCCTCGGCGGCAAGCTGGCGCTCGACGTCGCGCTCGCGCACCCACACCGGCTGTGGGCGGTCGTCGGAGTCGCGCCCGGGCTCGGCGGGCACGACGGTGCCGCTTATACCGACGAGCACGAGGCTCGCTGGGAGGCGGCAGAGGACAAGGTCGCGGCCGCGCTGGAAATCGACCTCGAGGTCTGGGCGCCCCTCGGCGCCGACGACCGGATCCGCCGGCTCTGGCGCGCGACGCCAGACGCGAACCCGCTGCCCGACGGCGTCGAGCCCGTCGACCCGGGCGGCACGCCGGCGAAGGAGCGGCTCGGCAAACTCACCGTGCCGACCCTCGTCGTGACGGCGAAGCACGACCCGCCGGGCTTCCAGGAGATCGGCCCGCTCGTGGCGAACGCCGCCCCGAACGCGCGCCACGTCGAGCTCGACTCCGACCACTACGTGACCCTACGCGAGCCCGAGCTCCTGTCCCGCGTGCTGCTCGACTTCCTTACCGCGACGGCGCCGCAGGAGTAGGACACCGGACGCGACGAGCGCGAGAGCGCCGCCGATCCCCGCCCGGCCCACGCCCACGGGAAGCAGGCACCCTGGTACGAGATCCCCCAGCGGGCGACCGAGACGCGCAGCCGTGGCCGGCCGTTCTTCCGGTCCACGGCAAACGTGCGGCCGCCCATGCGCCCCCGACGGGGTTCTCGTAGAGCGTGTGGGCCCAGCGGCCGCGGGCGGCCCGCGTTCGCGTCAGCGGTGAGCCCTTCATGACACAGCGACGAGAGCGGCGACGGTTACGGCGAGGCACAGCGCGAGCCTGCGCAAAGCTCCCTCCCTTCGGGCGACACGGCTGATACGCCCCCGCGTCCGCAGGAGGTCCGGCGCTTCAGACTTCGCTTGGAGCGACGGCCGTCGGCTTCGGCTCCGGCCGCTCGGCGACCACGACCTCGCGCACGATCGCAAGCGCAACGATCGCTCCGACCGCAACCCCGACGGCCTGCGAATGCCCCCGCGCCCCGGCGGCGACGAGCGCACCCCATACGACGAGGTAGACCCAACCGCCGAGGGCGGCGCCGTACACGAGCCCCACTCCGAGGTGATGCGAGGCGGGGGTCAGGCCGAACAGCTTCGGAGTGCGCCCCTCGCCGCCGACGAGCGGGCTGCCGGAGAAAAGAGCAGACTCGAGCTGGGTGACGCGGTCCGTGACCCGACGGCACAACTCGCCGTTGCGCAGCTCGTACGCGAGGACACCGGAGGTTGCCGCCAGACCGAGCAGGCCGATCGCGAGCAGCTCGACGCCGCTCTGCCCCGGCGACACGAGCGCGACGACCGCGCCGGTGAGCGAGGGCACGAGCGCGAGCAGCTTGAAACGAATCTCGGTGAGGGTCCCGAGCAGCCGCGAGGCAGATTCGTACTCGAGCCGCAGCAGCTCGTCCGTGTCCGCCACCGATGCCTCCTTCCCGCGCAGCTTGGCGTCCCCGACGCTGCGGGTCAACGACCCGAAGCGGAACGGGCTCAGACTTCGATCAGCAGCGCGTCGCCCTGGCCGCCGCCGGAGCAGATCGCAGCGAGGCCGAGCCCACCGCCGTTGCGGCGCAGGTCGTGCACCATCGTGCCCAGGATCCGGCCGCCGCTCGCACCGAGCGGGTGGCCAAGAGCGACCGCGCCGCCGTTGACGTTCGCCGTCTCCGGGTCGGCACCGAGCATCGCGAGCGAGTTGAGAGCGACGGAGCAGAACGCCTCGTTCACCTCGACGCGCTCGACGTCGCCGATCGACTTCCCAGCCTTGTCGAGCGCCTGGGCTCCTGCGTTCGCCGGTGTGCGGGCGAGCCACGCGAACTCGTCCGCCACGTAGCCCTGCGCCAGGATCGTGGCCAGCGGCTCCAGCCCGCGCCGCTGCGCGAACTCCTCCGAGCACACGACGACGCACGAGGCTCCGTCGTTGACGCCGGGCGCGTTTCCGGCCGTGACCGTCCCCTCGGGATCCATCACCGGCTTCAGGGAAGCGAGCTTGTCGAGCGTGGTGTCCGGCCGCACCGACTCATCGGCCGTCACCGCGCCCACCGGAACGATCTCGTCGTCGAAGCTCCCCGCGTCCTGCGCCGCGGCCGCGCGCTCGTGCGAGCGGAGTGCCCACGCGTCCTGATCCTCGCGCGAGATGCCGAGCTCGCGTGCGACCTTCGCCGCCTGCTCGACCATGTGCAAATCGTCGAACGTCGAGCGAAGCCCGTCCCAGATCATCAGGTCGAGCAGCGTCCCGTCGCCCATCCGATAGCCCCGGCGCGCCTTCGGGAGCGCGTACGGCGCGTTCGTCATCGACTCCATACCGCCCGTGACGACGACCTCGACGTCGCCGGCCCGGATCATCGAGTCGGCAATCTCGACCGCGCGGATCGAGGAGGCGCATACCTTGTTCACGGTGTCGGACGGGACGTCGACCGGAATCCCCGCGCGGACCGCTGCTTGCCGCGCGGGAGCCTGCCCCGCGCCGGCCTGGAGGACCTGCCCCATGATCACGTACTCGACCTCGCGCCCTTCGAGGCCAACCTTCTCGAGGCCCGCTCGGATTGCGATCGCGCCGAGCTCGGTCGCGGGATGCGCGGCCAGGCCGCCGTTGAGCTTCCCGAACGGCGTCCGCACCGCCGAGACGATGACGCTCCTGCTCACGACTTCAACTTAGCCCGCGAGGTCGAGTCCAGGCTCGAGCTTGAGCGCGAAGGCGACGATGAGCTGAACCGCCCGCTCGATGTCCTCGAGATCGGCCGTCTCGACGGGCGAATGCATGTAGCGAAGCGGCACCGAAACGAGGCCCGTGGCGATCCCGCGCCGGCTGAGGTACACGGCGTCGGCGTCCGTGCTCGTGGTGCCACGCGATACCTCGACCGCGAAGGGGATCTTCTCCACCTCAGCGGTCTCGTGGAGGAGCTCGAAGATCGCCGGATGAATCGACGGCCCGCGCGACAGCGTCGGCCCGCTGCCGAGGACGACCTTCCCCTCGTCCTCGGGCTCGCCGCCGCGCACGTCGTTCGCGTGCGTGACGTCGACCGCGATCGCGATCTGAGGCTCGGTGGCGAAGGCTGCGGTCCGGGAGCCGGCGAAGTCGCCCACCTCCTCCTGCACGGCGGCGACGGCGATGAAGTCGCCCGGGCCTCCGCCCCGCGCCGCCAGCCGTCTCGCTGCCTCGAGCGCGACGTAACAGCCGATCCGGTTGTCGAACGCGCGCGAGGCGACGCGGTTGCCGGCCAGCGCGATCGGCGCGCCGTGCCAGAGAGCCGCGTCTCCGGGGCGGACGAGCGAGCGCAGCTCGTCACCGTCCTTCGCACCGATGTCGAGGAAGAGATCCTCGTACTCGACCGGCTTGCGCTCCTCGCCTTGGCCACGGCGACGCTTGTGCACGCGTGCCACCACGACGCCAGGCAGCGGCCCGTTCCGCGTGAGCACGTCGACCCGCTGGCCGACCATCACCGCCGGACTGAAGCCGCCGACGGGGCGGACGGCGGCGATGCCGTCGTCGCCGAGGTGCGTGACGACGACGCCGATCTCATCGATGTGACCCACGACCGCGAGCGACGGGGCTCCCGCCGTGCCCGGCACTCGCACCCACGAGCTTCCGAGGACATCGGAGGAGACCTCGCCGACGGCCACGGCGGCCTCCCGCCAGACGGCGGCGACGGCGCGCTCCTGCCCGGAAGGGCCGGGCGTCGTCAGCAACCGTTCGAGCAGCTCGGGAAGCGGCATGGCGGCGGGACACTACCTGCGCCTCCCGCGTCGGCTCCGCGATAGCGTCCGGGCGTGAAGCTGCGGACGCTTCCCGACAGCTACGCGGTCGTGCGGCTCCAGCCCGGCTCGGAGCTGCCGGAGTGGGTGGACATCGGTCCATTCCGCTCGGTCACTCGCACCGAGCACGAGGTCTCCGTCGTCTGCCGGGACCACGACGTGCCCGAGGGGGAGAGCGTCGACCGTGGCTGGACGGTGCTCGAGGTGATGGGGCCGCTCGACTTCTCACTCAGCGGAGTCGTCGCGTCGCTCGTCGTCCCGCTCGCCGAAGCGGATCTGCCGATCTTTGTCATCTCGACCTTCGAGTCGGACTACGTCCTGGTGCGCTCGTCCGATCTCGGCCGTGCGGCCGACACGCTCGAGGCCGCGGGTCATGTCTTCGCGGCTTGACGCTCGCGGAGCGCCCGCCTACCCTGCCGCCATGACTTCCGTCTGCAACCGGTGGGCCTGGCGCACCGAGCGCGGCGGGAGCCTGCGCGCACGCTGAGTGCGCCGAAACAGCCCGTCTCGCTCGACCCAACTCCGACAGGAGCCTTTTTCATGCCCGTAACCGAGATCCCCACCGACCTCCTGACACCGCTCGGCGCGTACCTCAGCCTGCGCTCTAGGCTGGAAGCGTCGGCGGCAAAGCCACCGACGCCCGGCGGGAAGACCGGTCGCCTTCCGCGACCTGGGGCAAGTGGGGCGTTCCTGCTCGAGTCGGTCGAGCGCGGGAGGCTGGGCCGCTACAGCTTCGTCGGCGCCGGGTCGCGGCTCGTCTCGTTCGCGGAGGCGGAGACGCTCGGCGAGCCCGTCGTCGGCTACCTCGGCTACGACGCGGTCGCCGGCTTCGAGCCGACCGTGCCGCTGCCGGAGGGCGGGCCGGACGTTCCGCAAAGCCTCTTCCTCGTCCCCGAAATCCTGCTCCGCTTCGACCACGCCCGCGGAGTCGCCGAACTGCTGCGCGGGGATGCAACGGGGCTCGCCGGCGCGTCGCCGCCCTTGCCCCGCGGCACGGCACCGCGCGGCCCGCTCGAGCGTAAGCCGTCACGCGACGAGCACCTCCGCCGGGTCGAGCGCGCGCAGGAGTACATCCGCGAGGGCGACGTCTTCCAGGTCGTGATCGCGCAGCGCGCCACCCGCCCCACCTCGGCCTCTGCCGTCGAGCTCTACCGGGCGCTGCGGCGCGTCAACCCGTCGCCGTACCTCTTTCTCCTCGAGCTCGGAGACGTTGCGCTCGTAGGGAGCTCGCCGGAGACGGTGGTCAAGTGCGCCGGCCGCCGCGCCGAGCTGAATCCGATCGCGGGGACGATCTCGCCCGGGGAGGGCGATGCGGCGGCGCTGCTCTCATCGGAGAAGGACCGCGCGGAGCACACGATGCTCGTCGACCTCGGGCGCAACGACCTCTCGCGGGTCTGCGTGGGGGGCTCCGTGCGGGTGGAGCGCTTCATGGAGGCCGAGCGGTACTCGCACGTGACGCATCTCGTGTCGGAGGTCGTCGGGGAGCTGCGGGACGGGATCACGCCGTTCGAGCTGCTGCGCGCGACCTTTCCGGCCGGCACGGTCTCCGGCGCGCCGAAGGTGCGCGCGATGCAGATCATCTCGGAGCTCGAGCAGTACCGGCGCGGGATCTACGCCGGCGCGGTCGGCTACTTCCTGCCGAAGACCGCGGAGCTCGACACGTGCATCGCGATCCGCACCCTCTGGCTGCGCGACGGCGTCGCGCACCTGCAGGCGGGGGGCGGCATCGTGGCCGATTCGGATCCCGCCGCCGAGCACGAGGAGTGTCTTGCGAAGTTGCGCGCGCTCGAAGCCGCGATCGAGCTGGCAGAGTCGGAGCAGGACGCGGCGTCGTGATCCTCCTCATCGACAACTACGACAGCTTCTCGTACAACCTCGCGCACCTGTTCGGGGCTCTCGGCGCGGAGGTGGTCGTGTTGCGGAACGACGAGCTCGACGCCGACGAGGCGCAGCGGCTCGCTCCCTCACAGCTCGTCGTCTCGCCCGGTCCCGGTCGCCCGTCGGCGGCGGGCGCGACGCCCTCGATCGTGGAACGGCTCCTGCCGACGACGGCCTTGCTCGGGGTCTGCCTGGGCCACCAGGCACTCGTCGAAGTCTGCGGCGGCGAGGTCGGCTACGCACGTGAGCTCGTCCACGGGAAGGCGAGCCCCGTCCGGCACGACGGCCGGGGACTCTTCGCAGGGCTGCCGGATCCGTTCGAAGCCGGGCGCTATCACTCGCTCGCCGCGACGCGCCTGCCGGAGGTGCTCGAGCCGACAGCGTTCGCGGAGGACGGCGAGGTCATGGCAGTCCGCCATCGCAAGCTGCCGGCGGTCGGCGTCCAGTTCCATCCCGAGTCGGTGCTGACGCCGGACGGGCCGGCGCTCGCGCGCAACTTCCTCGAGGGGCGGTTGTGATCCAGCTGGGACTTGCGCGGCTGCTCGACGGCCACGACCTCTCGCGGGACGAGGCGCGGGCGACGATGGCCGAGATCATGACCGGCGAGGCGACTGCCTCGCAGATCGCGGGCTTCCTCGTGGCCCTCCGGATCAAGGGCGAGACGGCGGACGAGATCGCCGGCTGCGCCGACGCGATGCGCGAGCAGGTCCTCCGCGTCAACCCAGAGCGCACGGATCTCGTCGACGTCGTCGGCACCGGCGGCGACGGCGCGAACACATACAACATCTCGACCGCCGCCGCGCTCGTCGCCGCCGCAGCGGGAGCCGCCGTCGCGAAGCACGGCAACCGCGCCGCCTCGTCGCAAACGGGAGCCGCGGACGTGTTGGAGGCGCTCGGCTTCGAGCTCGAGCTGCCGCCGGAACGGATCGAACGCTCGATCGACGAACTCGGCTTCGGCTTTCTCTTCGCCCAGGCGCACCACCCGGCCATGCGGCACGCGGCGCCCGTCCGGCGCGAGCTCGCCACGCGTACCGTCTTCAACGTGCTCGGTCCACTGACGAACCCGGCGGGCGCGCGCGCCCTCGTGCTCGGCGTCTACTCGCCGGAGCTCGCACGGACGCTCGCCGACGCGCTCGTCCAACTCGAGACGACGCGCGCGTACGTCGTGCACGGAGCCGGCGGCATCGATGAGCTCTCTCCCTGCGGGCCGAACCTCGTCTGCGAGGTCGAGGGCGGAAAGGTCCGCGAGTACGAGCTCGACCCACTCGAGTTCGGCATCGAGCGCTGCGATCCCGAGGAGCTGCGCGGCGGCGACCCGCAGACGAACGCGGCCGCGCTCCGAGGCGTGCTCGCCGGCGCCGACGGCGGCCACCGGTCGGCGGTGATCCTCAACGCGGCAGGCGGGATCGCCGCCGCGGGCCATGCAGTGAACCTGGAGGACGGCCTCACGCACGCGCGCGAAGCAATCGACTCCGGCGCAGCAGCGGGACGGCTCGACGAGCTCGTGGAGTTCTCCCGCTCATGAGGTTCGCGGAGGCACTGGCGCGGCCCGGCTTCGGCGCGGTCGCCGAGTTCAAGCGGCGCTCGCCGTCGGCTGGGGACATCAGCCCCGGAGCGCGGGTCGAGGACGTCGTGCCGGCCTACGAGACGGGAGGAGCGCGGGCCGTTTCGGTTCTCGTGGATGCCGCGTTCGCGGGCTCGCTCGACGACCTGCGCGCGGCGCGGGCGGTGGTCGGCGTGCCACTGCTCGCGAAAGGCTTCTTCTCGACGGAGGCGCACCTGAGCGAGCTGCGAGAGTCGGGCGCCGACGCAGCGCTCCTCATCCTCCGCGATCTCGACGACGCGACGGCGGTGCAGCTCATGCGCGCCGCGGAGGAGCTCGGCCTCGACACCCTCGTGGAGGCCCACGACGAGAAGGAGCTCGGGCGGGCAACGCATCTCGGTGCCCGCGTGATCGGTGTCAACGCGCGCGATCTCGGCACCTTCCGGATCGATCGCGCTGCGCAACTCGAGCTCGTGGCGAAGGCCCATGCTCGTTTCGATCTGCGCGACCGCGTCGTGGTCGCAGAGAGCGCGATCCACACGCGCGCGCAGGGGGCCGCGGCCGAGCTCGCGGGCGCGAACGCCGTTCTCGTCGGGACGTCGCTGATGCGGGCGGACGAGCCGGGCGCGAAGCTGCGCGAGCTGCTCTCGCGGCCGCTGGTCAAGGTCTGCGGGCTGACGCGCCAGGAGGACGTCGACGCCGCGGTCGAGGCGGGCGCCGACCTGCTGCGGCTTCATCTTCGCCGAGGGCTCGCCGCGCCGGGCCACCGAGGTGCTGCCGGTGCCGGAAACGGTGTTGAGCGTCGCCGTCTTCGTCGGCGATTCCGAGGAGCAGGGCGCGGACCTCGTCCAGCTCTACGAGCGGCAGGAGGGCACCGTGCGCGGGCGCGACGCAGTCCTGCTCCGCGACGGCGAACCGGTCGCGCGGGTCGCCGATCTGCCGTGGGAAGGTGAGGATCCCGGACACTGGCGGACCGCGCGAGGCGACGACCGCCTCGTGCTCGCTGGCCGGCTCGGGCCGCACAACGTGCGCGCGGCAATCCGCGCCGTGCAGCCGTGGGCGGTGGACGCGGCGTCGCAGCTCGAGTCCACTCCCGGCATCAAGGACCACGAGAAGGTGCGGGCGTTCGTGCAGGAGGCGCGATGAACTTCGGCGAGTACGGCGGCCGCTACGTGCCGGAGACGCTGATCCCGGCTCTGGACGAGCTCGAGCGCGGCTGGCGCGAGGCGCAGGCGGACGACTCGTTCCACGCGGAGCTGCACGACCTGCTCACGACGTACGCCGGCCGGCCGACGCCGCTCACGCTCGCCGAGCGCTTCGCGCCCGGTAGACGGATCTATCTCAAGCGGGAGGACCTCCTCCACACCGGCGCACACAAGCTCAACAACGCGCTCGGCCAGGCCGTGCTGGCGCAGCGCCTCGGCAAGCACCGGATCGTCGCCGAGACAGGAGCCGGCCAGCACGGCGTCGCCACGGCCACGGTCTGCGCACGCTTCGGCCTCGACTGCGTCGTCTACATGGGCGAGGAGGACATGCGCCGCCAGCGCCCCAACGTCGAGCGGATGCGGCTCCTCGGCGCGGAGGTGCGCGCTGTCGACTTCGGCACGAAGACGCTGAAGGAGGCGACCAGCGAGGCGATCCGCGACTGGATCACGAACGTCGACACGACCCACTACCTCATCGGCTCGTGCGTCGGGCCGGCGCCGTATCCGGAGCTCGTGGCGGAGCTCCAGTCGGTGATCGGCCGCGAGGCGCGGGAGCAGATGCTGGCGGTCGAGCAGCGACTGCCCGAGGCCGTTGTCGCCTGCGTCGGCGGCGGCTCGAACGCGATCGGGATCTTCCACGGTTTCCTCGAGGACGATGACGTGCAGCTCGTCGGGGTCGAAGCCGCGGGCGCGGCCTCGCTCGGCAGTGGCCGGCCCGCCGTCCTCCACGGCGCCCGCTCCTCGGTGCTCGCCGACGAGGACGGCCAGATCGCAGACGCGCACTCGATCTCGGCCGGGCTCGACTACCCCGGTGTCGGCCCCGAGCACGCCTTCCTCCGCGACACCGGCCGGGCGGAGTACCGCGTCGCAACCGACGAGGAGGCGCTCGCCGCGTTCCAGGATCTCGCGCGAACCGAGGGCATCCTCCCCGCGCTCGAGCCGGCGCACGCGCTCGCTCGAGCGCGCGACCTCGACGCTGAGCTGATCCTCGTCGGCCTCAGCGGCCGCGGCGACAAGGACCTCGCCGAAGTCTTGGAGCGCGTCGATGCGACGCTGTTCTCCCTCCTCGCAGACGAATGAAGAAGCTCGTCATCTATCTGATGGCCGAGCCGGAGGCGCCCGAGCTTGCGCATGCTGCCGTGGAGGGGGGCGCCGACGTGGTCGAGCTCGGCTTCCCGTTCTCGGATCCCCTCGCGGAGGGGCCGGTGATCCGGCGCGCCTCGGAGCGCGCGCTCGCACGCGGCATGCGCACCCGTGCCTGCCTCGACGTCCTCGCACGGACGCGCGAGCTGCTACCCGAAACCCCGCTCGTTCCCATGACCTATGCCGCGATCGTCGAGGCCTACGGCTACGACCGCTTTGCGGCGGATGCCCGGGAGCGTGGGGCATCGAGCTTCATTCTCGTCGACCTTCCGGTCGAGCAACGGCCGGCGTTGCGGAGGATCCAGCTCGTCGCCCCGACCTCGACCGAGGAACGAATCCGCGCCGCGGCAGAGGCCACCGACGGCTGGCTCTACCTCGTCTCCGTCACCGGGACGACGGGCGCCCGGACCGAGCTCTCGCCCGCGCTGCCGCCGCTCGTGCAGCGGGTGCGGGCCGTCAGCGACGTCCCGTTGTACGCAGGCTTCGGGATCTCGACGCCGGAGCTCGCGCACGCGGCCGGCGAGCTTGCAGACGGCGTCGTCGTCGGTTCGCGGGCCGTCGAGGTCGCGGAGACCGGGCCCGAGGCATTGCGGAGCTTCGTCGCCTCGCTCCGGACCGCACTCGACTCTTAGCGCTCTCTCAGGCCCGTCTCAGATCCGTCTCACATGCGACGGGGAGCATTCACCCCAGCGCAATTCCTTCCTCCGACAGCGCCGGCTCAGGCCCGGCGCCGGCCATCTCCCCCTCAGAAGCCGGCGTCGGGCTCGGCGCTCTATCCGGAGCGACGCGCACCGGCAGATGGAGCCGGAACGCCGTTCCGCGCGGCAGCGCCTTCACCGAGCAGCGACCGCCGTGGGCGCGGGCGACGGCGGCGACGATTGCGAGCCCCAGCCCCGCGCCGCCGCGCTGACGGGTGCGCGCGCCGTCCGCGCGGGCCCAGCGATCGAAGATGCGCGGGAGAGCATCGGAGGGAACGCCCAGGCCCGAGTCCGAGACCTCGATCACGACTCCACCCGTTCCGTCCGTGTGCGCAGCGAGCTCTATGGCGTCGCCGGGGTCGGTGTACTTGACCGCGTTCTCGAGCAGCGCGTCGAGTGCGTTTCTCAGCGCCTCGGGATCGACGAGCAACCGTCCCGACAGGTCGACATCGAGCCGCCACGCGCGCGGTGCGACTTCGGACCAGCGCATGAAGAGATCGGAGAGGAACGCCTCGAGGTCGATCTCCTGGAACGCGAAGCCCTGCTGCTCGGACTTCGCGAGCAGCAGCAGCCGCTCGACGATCCGCTCCATCCGGCCGAGCTCGTCGAGCGCCACCTCGAGCTCGGGCGTGTCCGGCCGTTCCCGTCGCAGCAGCTCGAGATGCCCGCGCGCGATCGTAACCGGCGTCCGCAGCTCGTGCGACGCGTCGTGGAGGAAGCGTTCCTGTCGCTCGAGGAGCGAGGCGCGCACCTGGACCAGGCCCTGCACCTCGGAGAGTGCCGCCTGGCGGCGGCGGCCGTGCCACACGAGCCCGAGGAAGATCGCGAGCACGAGCGGGATCACGGCCGCCTCGACCCACTCGATGTCGGAGCCGATGGCCGCGATGGCGAGCGCCGTCATGACGGCGCCTGCGACCTCGGCGCGGTTACGCCGCAGCCAGCCGGTAGCCCGCATTCCGTACCGTCTCGATCGCCGCGTCCGGTCCGAGCTTCTGCCGCAGCCTGCGGACGCAGACCTCGACGACGTTCGAGCCCGGGTCGAAGTCATAGCCCCACACCTCGGCGAGCAGCCGCTCCCTGCTCACCACCTCGCCCGCGTGCACGAGCAGGTGGTGGAGGAGCCGGAACTCGCGATCGGAGAGATCCGCAGTCCGGTCGCCCACGCCCGCCTGCCGGCGCGCGACGTCGAGGACGACGTTGCCGCTGCGCAGGACATGCTCGTCGCCGAAGGTCGCCGCCCCTCGCAGCCGGACCCGGATCCGCGCGAGCAGCTCGTCGATCGAGAACGGCTTGGCCAGGTAGTCGGTGGCGCCGAGCTCGAAGCCGCGCACCTTCGTCTGCACGTCGCCGCGGGCGGAGAGGATCACGACCGGCAGCTCCGGCTTCGCGCGGTGCAGCTCGCGCAGCACCTGTAGCCCGTTGAGCCCCGGCAGCAAGAGGTCGAGCACGACGAGGTCGAAGCGCGCAGCCGTGGCGAGGGCGAGCCCGTCGCGGCCATCCCCGGAGGCAACGACGGTGTACCCCTCGGCCTCGAGACCGCGGGTGAGGAACGCCTGGATTCGGGCCTCGTCCTCGATGACCAAGATGCGCATGCCGACCTCCCGGCGCAAGAATCTACACCGATTACAGGCAGATGACGGGGGGATGACAGCTTCGTCATGAAGTCGGAGCTGGTCCGGCCTCTTTGATACGAAGGGGTCCGATGCGAGTCGGAGTAAAGCTCCTGCTTGTGGCCGTGGCCGTAACCGCGGCGGGCGTGGTCATCGGCTTCTACGTCTCGAACCTGACAACGCTCGCGGGCTCGCCCGCGTACTCCGTTCCCGTCCAGAACGTCAACGGCCACCCAGTCGTCAACCTCGAGATCCAGACCGTTGCCGCCATTGGGCCGAAGCTGAGCCAGAACCCGGACTGGGTCTCGTACCTGATCCATACGTCGAGCGGCTGGAAGCGCGAGACGGTGTGGAACCTGCCGGCGAACGCGACCGTACACGTCACGTGGTTCAACTTCGATGGCGCGAGCGGCCTGCGCAATCCGTTCTACGGTCGGCCGCAGGGCATCGTCGGGAACCGCGTCCTCATCGACGGCAAGCCGGTGAACAGCATCGACCCGAACGACGCGTCCCACACGTTCGCGGTGCCCGCGTTGGGGATCATCGTTGCCGCGCCGGGCGTGGCCGATAACGCGAAGAACCAGTGCGGCTTCGCGCCGTGTCCGATGTCGAACGCGCATCGGACGATCCAGTTCGTCTTCCACACGACGACGCCCGGCCACTTCCGCTGGCAGTGCTTCGTCCCCTGCGCGGCCGGCTGGATCTTCGGCTTCGGCGGGCCGATGCAGACGATCGGCTACATGGACGGCTTCCTCAACGTGAAGGCCTGATGGCGAGCGAGCCGAGCGCAGTCTCCCCGCCGAGCGACTCCACGAACCACGGCGTCCGCGTCGTCGTCGCCTGGCTCGTCCTGAGCGCGATCGCGACGCCGCTCGTCGCGATCTACGTCGGCCCGCTCATCCCACCCGGCAACGCGACGGTGCAGGGACAGGGGCAGACCTTCGACAACCAGGTGATGACGAGCATGGTCACGCCGGTCCTCTGTCTCCTCGCCGTCTTCTTCGCCTACGGCCTCATCCAGTTCCGGGCCCGACGCAACGAGGCGGTCCTCGACGGTCCGCCGCTCCGTAGCGACGCCCGCGTCCAGCTCCTCTGGATCGTTATCACAACGACGATGGTGCTCTTCCTCGCCGGCTTCGGAACCTACGAGCTGCTCAAGGACGGTGCCGGCGGCGGCCAGGGCCCGAACCCGATCGGCTTGCCCGCTCACCACCAGAGCGCCTTCCAGGTGCAGGTGATCGGGCAGCAGTGGCAATTCACGTACCGCTATCCGTCGCTCGGCGGCTTCGAGTCCAACGAGCTTGCGCTGCCAGCCAACACCCTTATCGAGTTCCAAGTCACGTCGCTCGACGCCATCCATTCCTTCTGGGCCGTCGAGCTCGGAGTGAAGGCCGACGCGAACCCGGGCGTCAACAACATCGCGTACGTCAACACGAGGGGTCCGATGAAGTTCCATGTGCGCTGCGCCGAGCTCTGCGGGCTCTGGCACCCCTACATGTTCAACAACGGTGAGATCCTCGAGCCCGCGCAGTTCCACGCCTGGACGTCGCAGCAGCGGGGGCTCTACGCCGCGATCAAGCCGTTCATGGACAAGCCCGCGTCGCAGGGCGGAGCGCCGTACGCGCACACATACCTCCCCCAGCCGACGAGGAGAGCCGGATGACCGCCGCCGCCGCCGCAGCACCGAACCCGCCGCTCTGGAGCCGCCTGATCGGCTTCAACTTCATCACCGCAGTCCTGCTCGGCGTCGGCGGCTGGTATGTCGGCTGGTTCGGCGCCCACGCGATCGTCGGGCCGAGCATCGACTACTTCGGTGACATCGACTACAACGAGCTGTCCGTCTACCTGGCGTACTTGGGCGGCGTCGTCGGCTTCCTCGTCGGGCTCGGTTTCCTCAACTACCCGCTCGCCCGTATGCGCGGGTACCCGCCGTCATTGCGCGAGAAGGAGGAGGGCGGCTGGACCCGCTACTTCAGCCTTTGCACCGATCACAAGGTGGTGGGCATCCAGTACCTCTGGGGTATCGGGCTGTTCTTCTTCATCGGCGGCCTGAACGCGATGCTTATCCGCACCGAGCAGCTGAGCCCGCACAGCCAGGTCTTCCCCCTCGGGACGTACCTGACCCTCGTCGGGATGCACGGGACGATGATGATGGGGATGATGTCGAGCGGGATCGTAGGCCCGTTCGCGAACTACCTGATCCCGATCATGATCGGCGCGCGGAGGATGGCCTTCCCGCGCATCGAGGCGCTCACGTTCTGGCTCCTGATGGCGGCCGGCGCGATCCTGACGACGACGATCTTCTTCGGCGGCTTCCCGACCGGTTGGACCGGCTACGCACCCCTCCAGACCCAGGCGAACCCGGGAATCGACAACTACATCCTCTTCTTCGCGCTGGTCGGCATCTCGATGACCCTGCTCGGCCTGAACATGATCGCGACGATCCTGACGATGCGCGCACCCGGCCTGACGTGGACCCGGCTGCCGATCTTCGTCTGGGGGATCCTGTCGACGGCAGTGCTGATGGTGCTCGCCGCACCGGTGCTCGTCGCGGTTCTGTCGATGGGAGCCCTCGACCGGACGGCGCAGACCTCCTTCTTCAACGCGGCCGCCGGCGGCAGCAGCTATCTGTACGAGAACCTCTTCTGGGTCTTCGGCCACCCGGAGGTGTACATCCTCGCCCTGCCCGGCTTCGCGATCGTGCTCGAGCTGCTGCCCGTGTTCGCGCGCAAGCCGCTCTGGGGCTACCGGCTCGCGGTCGCGGGGATGCTCGGCGTGTCGCTCCTCTCGTGGTTCGTCTGGCAGCACCACCTGTTCGTGAGCGGCATCAACGGCGACCTGCGCCCGTTCTACATGCTCTCGACCGAGCTCATCTCGATCCCCACCGGCTTCACCTTCCTCTGCGGGATGATGACCATCTGGCGCGGCCGGATCCGCTTCACCGTGCCGATGCTCTTCTGCCTGGCCTGGTTCTTCAACTTCCTGCTCGGCGGCCTCTCCGGCGTCTTCCTCTCGGACACGCCGAGCGACGTGACGACCCACGGCAGCTTCTTCTCGATGGCCCACTTCCACTACACGATCATGGGCGGCCTCGTCTTCACGTTCTTCGCGGCGATCTACTACTGGGTGCCCAAGATGACCGGCTGGGAGCTGAACGAGCTGCTCGGGAAGATCCACTTCTGGACGATGTTCATCTTCTTCAACTCGACCTTCGCTCCGCTCTTCGCCATCGGCTTCCTCGGCCAGCCGCGGCGGTCGCCCGTCTACCCGAGCAACCTCCAGTTCCTCAACGACTGGGTCTCGGTCTCTGCCTTCCTGCTCGGGATCTCGATGTTGATCTTCCTCTTCAACCTCGTCTGGTCGCTCGCGTTCGCAAAGAAGCCGGCTGCGGCAAACCCCTGGGATTCGCGCTCGATCGAGTTCCAGCTCCCCTCGCCGGTGCCCGTGCACAACTTCGACCGCATCCCCGTCTTCTCGGCCGACCCGTACGGCTACGGGGAGGGGCCGGTGCCGAGCATGTTGCCGGCCGGGGCGCCGGCAGGGAAGGAATGAGCGATGGCCGCTGAGCCGCTCGCATACGAGGGCACGAGCTACGCGGTCGTCGAGGAGGAGCCGCCCGAGGTGCTGGGCCGCAACCTCGTCTCGTCGAGCTACCTGCTCGCCGGAGCGACTGCTTTCTTCTTCATCGCCTTCGTCTTCGCCTACTTCTACCTCCGCACCCTGAACAACGCCGGCTTGTGGAAGCCGAAGGGCGTGGACGCCTCGATCGGCTGGGGCACGGCCGTCGTCGCCTGCTACCTGCTGAGCGCCCTGCTCGTGCGGCTCGGCCTCACCGACCATCGCGCGCTGCGGCGGCGGCAGTGGCGGCAGAAGGGCGGCGTCGCGCTCGCCTTCGGCGTCGTGGGGCTCGTCCTGCAGGTGATTGCCTGGACGCACGAAGGCTTCGGACCGGCCGACGGCGGCTTCGCGAGCGTCTACTTCGGCTGGACGGCGTTCCTCTTCCTTTTCGTTCTCGGGACGCTGCTCTGGCTCGAGATGACCCTCGCCACGTCGTTGCGCTACCGCAAGATCGAGACGGGCGCACCGGCGCCCGGTGAGGCGTCAGGCGACCCGCACCGGACGGCGCACGACATCCGCGACCCGCTCTCCCTCGTCCGCGGCGAACTGGTGGGGCTCAGCTTCTACTGGAGCTTCCTCGCCGGGATCGCCGTCGTCAGCTGGATCATCCTCTACCTGCTCTAGATGGACCCGCTGCCCCTCGTCGTATGCGGGGCGGCGGCGCTGCTCTACGCCCACGGGCGGCGGGGAAGGACGCGGCTCTGGCGCGAAGTGAGCTTCTACAGCGGTGTCGCGCTCGCATTCGTGGTGCTCGAGCGCCCGTTCGAAACCTGGGCGGACAGATGGCTCTCGGTCCATATGGTGCAGCACATCGTCCTCATGACGGTGGTGCCGCCGCTCGTCGTGCTCGGCCGGCCCTGGCCCCGCATGTGGATGCCGTTCCCGCTCTCCGCCCGGCGTGTCGTCGGCGGCGCCCTTTCCCGCTCGCCGACGTTCCGCCGCAGCGCGGGCTTTCTCAGGCGCCCAGGGATTGCGCTCGCCGTGCAGTCGGCGATGATCGCCCTCTGGCACGTGCCGCGGCTCTACGACGCCGCAGCGCGCAACGAGTGGATCCACGTCCTTGAGCACGTCTGCTTCGTCGTTCCCGCGCTCGTCTTTTGGGGCGCTTTGCTCGACGCGCCGCCGGTACGAGCGCGTATCGACCATCTCCACCGTGCCGGCTGGTTCGCGCTCGCGATGATCCCGACCTGGATCCTCGCCATCGTGCTCGCGTATGCGTCAAAGCCGCTCTATGCCGCGTACCCGTCGATGACCGACCAGCAGGTGGCCGCCGGCGTGATGTGGGTGCCCGGATCGCTCGCGTACTTCGTCGCGGCAATCGTCATGTTCTACCGCTGGCTCGAGCCCGGCGGCGCAGAAGCGCCGGCCGCCGAGCCCCGACCCGAGGAGCTCTCATGGACGTGACCGCCTCCTTCCTAGAAGCCTCAGTCCTCACCCTGGTGTTGCCGGTCGCCCTGCTCATTGCGATCATGATCTGGTGGGTCGTCGTGTTCCGCCGTCGCTCGAGCGACGACACGTAGTTACTTCGCCCGGAGAACGACCACCGACGGCTTGCCGCCGCGCGTGATCGTGAGCACGTCCCACATCCGGGCGGCCTCGTGGCCCGGCACCAGGCACGCGAAGCGATAGACGCCCTTCCTGCTAGCGCGGAACGTGAAGCGCGCGGTGTGCCCTGCCTCGAGACCGATCTGCGGCTGTGGCGTCTCCGCTCCGCGGAACGCTGGTTTCGCCGAATCGGCGCCCTGGACGACCGCGCACGAGTGTCGGAGCGGCCCGCGGTTCGTGCACACGACGCGCACCTTCCAGCCGCGCGGCACCGTCCACATCAGATAACGCGAGTAGCCGTCGAAGTTGAAGCCGCCGTTCTCGCCGTTGTAGGAGGCGATCAACGTGATCGTCACCCGGTGCCGGTGAGCGTCGACCGCGAGGAACTTGTGCGGCGGCGGAGGTCCTTTCGCCGCGAGCGAGAGGGCTACGAGGGCTGCGGCGACCATGCGCGCCAGCATCGCAGAGCGAAGCGAAGACCGCCAGCCGTTCTTACCGAACCCTCACGCGTCTCTCACGGTTGTCCTATGCAAAACGGGCACTCTGGAGGCCGACACAGATGCAAGGAGACACGCACCCATGAATCCCCGCCCTGCCAGCACGCGCCTGCGGCGCGTCATCCCGCTCGTCGTCGCCGTCGCGATCGGCGCCGCTGCCGGCGTCGGCGCGTATGCGCTCACAAGCAATGGCGCCAAGACGCCGAGCGCTACGCCCGTGGTGGTGCCGGCGCAGTCCGCTTCGTCCACGTCGACCGTCGGCTCGCTGCCGCAGCTCTACAAGCAGGATGCGCCGGGCGTCGTCGACATCACCGTCCAACTACCCTCGAGCGCCGGCTCGTCCAGCGGGTTCCCCTTCAGCAATCCGGGTGGATCGCAGAAGGCGGAGGCCGAGGGAACCGGCTTCGAGATCAACTCGAACGGCGACATCCTCACCGCCGAGCACGTCATCGACGGGGCGAACTCCATCAAGGTCATGTTCCAGGACGGCTCGACCGCCAAGGCGACGCTCGTCGGCAGCGACAAGTCGACGGACACGGCCGTGATCCACGTCGACGTGCCCGCATCCCAGTTGCACCCGCTCACGCTCGGCAACTCGTCGGCGGCCCAGCCGGGCCAGACCGTTGTGGCCATCGGCAGTCCGTTCGGCCTGCCCGAGACCATGACCGCCGGCATCGTCAGCGCGACCAACCGCACCATCACCGCTCAGAACGGCTTCTCGATCACCGGCGCGATCCAGACGGACGCCGCCATCAACCACGGCAACTCCGGTGGTCCGTTGATCGACGCCGCGACGAACACCGTGATCGGGATCAACGACCAGATCCTCAATGCGGGCGACACGAACGACAACGCCGGTGTCGGCTTCGCCGTCCCGATCGACGCGTCGAAGACCGTCGCGCAGACGATCATCGCCGGCGGCACCGTCGAGCACGCGTATCTCGGCGTGACGGTCGCTCCGAGTGGCCCCGCTCGCATCGCATGCGTCGTCAACGGCGGCCCTGCCCACTCGGCCGGATTGAAGGCCGGTGATGTGATCACCTCTGTCGACGGCAAGACCGTCGCGAGTTACGACGCGCTCACGGCCGCGGTCGGCGCTACGAAGCCCGGCGAGAAGGTGACGGTGACGGTCGAGAGCAAGGGCTCCACGCGAAGCGTCTCCGTGACGATGGGCTCGAGGCCGGCCTCGACCAACAACAACTGCAGCAACCGCTAGACCCTCCGCAGATGCGGGCGGCCCGACAGGGCCGCCCGCCGCGGTTGCGGCCCGCCGTAGGATCGCCTCGTGGAGAGGGCGGAAGGCGCGGCGCTGACACTGGACGCGCGAGTGGCGCGCTGGACGCTCGTCGCGAGCATCCTCGGGTCGTCGATGGCCTTCATCGACGGCTCGGTCGTCAACGTCGCCCTGCCCTCGATCCAGCAGGACCTCGGCGGAGGGCTGGCGACGCAGCAGTGGGTCGTCGACGCCTACCTGCTCACGCTCGGGTCGCTCATCCTCGTCGGCGGCTCGCTCGGCGACATCTTCGGGGAGTCGCGCGTGTTCGCGATCGGCGTGGCGAGCTTCGCAGGCGCTTCGGTTCTCTGTGCGGTCGCCCCGGACGCGCCGGCGCTCATCGTCTTCCGCGGCCTGCAGGGGATGGCAGGCGCTCTGCTCACCCCGGCGTCGCTCGCCATGATCACCACCACCTTCACCGGCACGGCACGCGGCAACGCGATCGGGCTCTGGACGTCGTGGACCGGCATCTCGTTCATCCTCGGCCCGACCCTCGGCGGCTGGCTGGTCGACGTCTCGACCTGGCGGCTCATCTTCCTCATCAACATCCCGATCGCCGCTGCCACGCTGCTCCTCCTGTCGCGGCTCGGCGGGATGCACCAGGCGCGGCGCGAGGACCTGAAAGTCGACGTGCCGGGCGCGATCCTCTGCACCGCCGGGCTGGGACTCCTCGTCGCCGGCTTCATCGAGCAGCCGCAGCTCGGCTGGGGGGACCCGCTCATCCTCGGCGCCTTCATCGGCGGCGCGGCCCTGCTTGGCGCGTTCGTCGTCTACGAGCTGCGGACGCCGATGCCGATGCTCCCGCTCCGCCTCTTCCGGCTGCGCAACTTCTCGGTCACGAACGTGGAGACGCTCTCGGTCTACGGCGGGCTCTCCGCGCTGACCACCTTCCTGACCCTCTACCTGATCGAGTTCGCCGGATTCTCGGCCCTGCAGGCCGGCATCTCGCTGCTACCGGTCACGGTCGTGATGTTCTTCCTTTCGCCGCGCACCGGGCGTCTCTCGATGCAATACGGGCCGAGGCTCTTCATGGCACTCGGGCCGATCATCGCCGGCCTCGGTGTGCTCGCCTATACGCGTCTACCACAGGACGTGAACTACTGGGTGGACATCCTCCCGGCGCTGCTCGTCTTCTCGCTTGGACTGTCGATGACCGTCGCCCCGCTGACGACGACGGTGCTCGCGGACGCGCGGGCCGGTGACGCGGGGGTCGCGTCGGGCGTGAACAACGCGGTCGCTCGGATCGCAGGCCTCCTCGCGATCGCGATCCTCGGGATCCTGGCAGCCGGCGGCGGCGACCACCTCACGGCGCACGGCTTCCACGTGACGATGGGCGCCGTCGCAGGACTGCTCGTCTGCGGCGGCCTGATCGGCGCGGTCGGGATCCGCAACCCACGCTTCGGGTAGCGGCTACTCGCCGACCTTGCCGGCGACGACGCGGGTCCCGGTTGCCTTGAAGCTGGCGTAGGCGTGCCGGCCCGGCTGGAGCCCGAGCCTGCGTAGCGAGTCGACGGTGATCTCGGCGGTAAGCGGGCCGATGGTGACGCGCGCCCTGTTGCCGAGCTCGGTGATCCCGGCGATGCTGCCTGCGATCACGTTCATGGCGGAATCGTCGGGGCGGGTGGTCGAGATCGTGATGTCCCAGGGATAGACGGCCACCATGACTCCCTCGTCGCCGTCACTCGTCGCCACGAGGGTGCCGTCGTCGAGCAGGACACCGGCCGTGTTGTCGCCGGCCCGGTGCGGTTGGCCCTGCAGGAGGTTCGCCCCCGTGAAGGACGCGACGAACGCGTCGGCGGGCGCCGCGACGAGGTCCGCGGGGCTGCCCGTCTGCCGAAGCTCTCCCTCGACCAGCACACCGACGTGGCCGGCGAGCGCTGCAGCGTCCTCGAAGTCGTGCGTCACGAGCAGGGTCGGGATCTCGAGGTCGGCGAGGAGCTGCTGCAGCTCCGTTCGCACCTCGATCTTCGTGTGCGCGTCGAGCGCCGAAAGTGGCTCGTCGAGGAGCAGGATCTCGGGGTCGCGTGCCAAGGCCCGGGCGAGCGCGACGCGCTGCCGTTCGCCGCCGGAGAGGCTGCCGGGGCGGGCGCGCTCCAGATGCCTGATCCCGAACCGGTCGAGGTATTCGTCGGCGGCGTTGCTGCGCGCGTACTCGACGTTCTGGCGGACCGTCAGGTGCGGGAAGAGCGCGTAGTCCTGGAAGACGAGACCGACCCGCCGCCGTTCCGGCGGCACGAAGACACCGCGCTCGGCATCGACCCAGGTCTCCTCGTCGCAACGGACCCGGCCGGCAGCGGGCCTGACCAGGCCGGCGATCGCGTTCAGGACGGTGCTCTTGCCGGCGCCGGAAGGCCCGATGAGCGCGACCGTCGAGTCGACCGTGAGGCTCAGGCAGAGCTGGAAAGCCCGAAGAGGGACGGTGACCTGCTCGAGGGAGACCGTTGCCATGAGAGACCGATTCTGAGCGTTAGCAGGAGGACGGCGCTGATCAGGATGAGCACGCCGCTCATCGCAAGCGCGGCGTCGAAGTTCTGGTCGAACTCGGCGTAGATTGCGAGCGGCAGGGTCTGGGTGACGCCCTGCAGGCTGCCGGCGAACATGATCGTCGCTCCGAACTCCCCCAGTCCGCGCGCGAACGAGAGCGCGAGCCCGGCGATCAGCCCGCCGCGTGCGAGCGGCAGCACGACCCGGAAGAAGGTGCGGACGGGGCCGGCGCCGAGGGTGCGCGAGGCGGCCGGGAGCTGCGGATCCGTTGCCTCGAACGAGGCCATCGCCTGGCGGATGTAGAGCGGACTGGCGACGTACGCGACCGCGACCGTGACCGCAGTCTGGGTGAAAGGCAGCGAGACCCCGAATGCTTCGAGACTGGAGCCGAGCAGGCCCTCGCGGCCGAGCGCAGCGAGCAGCCCGAGGCCGGCAACCGCCGGCGGCAGCACGAGCGGCAACTCGACCAGGGTCACGGCCAGTGAATGGCCCAGGAAGCGGCGCGTTGCAAGCAGGTAGGCGGTCGGCGTGCCGAGGAGCAGGATCAGCGCCTGCGCGAGCAGGCTCGTTTTGATGCTGACGACGAACGCGTTCCTGACGACCGGGTTCGAGAGCTGGTCGAGCAGCTTCCCGGGCGAGGTGTGGACGAAGATCCCGACGATCGGCAGCGCGAGGAACGCGAGCGTCGCGACGACGACTGCAACGAGGAAGCCAAAGCCGATCGCTCGCCTCATGCGCGACCGGGCCTACCTCTTCACGCGCGCGAGGAAGCCGAACCTGTGCAGCTTCCGCTGGCCGGCCTTGCTCAGCACGCGCTTGACGAACGCGTGGGCAGCCGACTTGTGCGCGCTGCCGGCGACGACGCAGATCCCGTACTGCACCTTCGGCTGCGCCCAGGCGGGAATCTTGAGCACGAGCACGTTCTTGGCGACGGTCTTCGCGTCCGTCGAATAGACGAAGCCCGCGTCGGCCTCTCCGAGCGCGACCTTGGCGAGAACCTCGCGCACGTCTGTCTCCTGGCTGACGACGTTCTCCAGGACCGCGTTCGTCAGGTCCATGTTCTGCAGGATCTGCAGCGTGTAGTCGCCCACCGGGACGCCCTTGGCAGCGATGTCGATCTTCACGCCCGACTTCGTGAGGTCGTAGATGTTGCGGATGTTCGCCGGGTTGTTCCGGGGCACGACGATCACCAGCTTGTTGCGGGTGAAGACCACCGGCTTCGCGCACAGGCTCTGCTGAAAGAGCTGCTTGGGGAGCGTCATGTTGGCCGAGGCGAACACGTCCGCCGGCGCTCCTTGCGCGATCTGCGCCGCGAGTGTGTTCGAGCCGCCGAACGAGTACTTCTCGTGCCGGTCGATAGCCGGGAAGACGTTGGTCAGCGAGGCGGCGGCGAAGACCGTGAGCTGCGGGCGGGCCGCTGTGCCGGCACGGCGCGTCCCCGAGAACGCCGGGCCGGCCAGCAGCGCGAGCAGGAAGAGAACGGAAACGACACCCGAGCAGAAGAGACGGCGGCTACGGCGGTTCGACACCCGTGAAACCTCTTTCACCTAGCTCTGGATGATCACGTTGGTGGACTTGACGATCGCGGTCGCGGCCATGCCTTCCTTCAGGCCCAGCTCCGCGACGGCGTCCCGCGTGACGATCGCGACGAGGCGCACCGGATCCGCAACGACCAGCTCGACCTGTGCCATCAGGCCGTCTACCTCGATGTCGGTGACGGTCGCGCGGAACCGATTTCGAGCGCTGATATGCGTGCCCTGGCCGTCGCCGCGCAGCCGATCGATCTCCGCCGCCGACACGACCCGCCGGTTGTTCCGGTCGCGCGTGACCCGGATCCGGCCGGCCCGGTCCCAGCGCCGCAGCGTGTCGACGCTGATGCCGAGTGCCGCCGACGCCTCGCTTGCCGAATAGTGCTGCTTCGCCATCAGCTCTCGAACTCGTCCAGGGCGTCCGACACGGCGCCCATCTGCAGGGCCGGCGCGAACGCCTTCTCGACTACCGGGCGGCCGCTGAGGCCGGCGAGCGCGCTCTGGTGCTGCGCCTCGTTCGCGGCGATCTGCCCGATCGGCAGGCGCAACTCCGGCGTTTCGACGTTCTCGATCGCCCCCACGTAGGCGCCCACCATCAGGTGCTCCAAGCGACCCGCCAGCCGCACGATCGAGGCCTGGCTCCGGAAGCTGCCCTTCGGATAGGAGAAGTCGATGTCGCCGGAGGTCGCGGGGGTCTGCCCCGCGGCCGTCAGCAGGCTCGCGAGATGGGTGTAGTGCGCCTTCTCGTCCGCCCTGATTCGGCGGAAGAGGGCATGGGCGCCGGTCTGGCGCAGCTTTCCGCTCGCCAGCGCCCGTGATTGGAAGTCGAACACCAGCAGTTCCGCCGCGATCAGCAACCGCAGGTACGCGAGGTCTGCGTCCGACGGTGTCGCGGCCGAGGCGACATCGGCGAGGCCAAGCGCGGGGAGCCCCGACGCCGACACGAGCAGCGCCGTGCCGCCGACGGCCCCACGACGCAAGAACCCCGCCCTGCTCAACCCAGTCGCCACGTTTGCTGCAGCCTCCTGCGTCTAATGCCAGTGCAATGCATAGCTGCTATTCGGCAGCATATACAGGCGAGTGAGCGAGATACGCGACCTGTTGCCTATGTAAAGTCTGGATCTGTGACCGCGGCAGACCTGATGCTCCGGAATCCGAAGACGCTCACCGCCGCCGCGTCGGTCGCCGAGGTGCGCGAGCTACTCACCAACCCGAAGGTGCAGATGGTGCTGCTCACCGAGGGCGGAGCGTTCAAAGGTGCCGTCACGCACGTTCCGGCCGAAGCCTCGCCGAGGGACCGCGCCCTGGCCTACGTCGACACGGACGCCGCGACCATCTCTCCTCGTGCCTCGGCCGACGAGGCGTTCGAGCGCGCGGCCGCGAGCCCGACTCGGCGCGTCATCGTGCTCGACGAGGACCACAGCCTGGTCGGCCTTCTCTGCCTCAACCCGAGTCGCACCGGCTTCTGCCAGACGCCGGGAGGAGTCGACTAGCCGCTGCGTCCGGCGCGGTAGGCGGTGACGACGAACGGCAGCCGGAGCCGTCCGTCACTGCTCACGGATTCGTCGGAATCGAGAAGCCCCGCGACCTCCCCGAAGATCCGCCGGCGCTCGTCGTCAGGCAGGGCGGCGACCCCGGAGTACGACCTCAGATGGTCACGGAGGGCCTCGCGCGGGAGCTCGTGCACGTGCTCGAACAACGCCCGCTCGACCTCGCGGAAGAGACCCGTCGCGCTCAGCTCGACCGCCCAGTCGCGGCTCCGCCAGCGCGGACCGCGCGTGCGCCTCTGCGCGGCGTGGACCACCTCGCCCATGCGGGCGACCGCGGGATGCCGGTCGTCGCGATGGTTCCAGCCAAAGCCGAAGCGACCGCCCGGTCGCAGGACGCGGTGGATCTCGGGCAGCGCCCGCTCGAGCTCGAACCAGTGGACGCTGGAGCCGGCCACGACGGCGTCCGCCACCCCGTCGCCGAACGGGATCGCCTCCGCCGCGCCCTCCACCCCCTCGAGCTCGAGGCCGCGTAGCACCGCGAGCATCCGCGGATCCGGCTCGACCGCGACGACTCGCACGCCGAGCGCGGCAACCGCCCGCGTGAGCTTTCCGGTGCCGGCGCCGAGCTCGACGACGAGCTCCGCGTCCTCGGGAACGAGCCAGCGCGCCGCCTCTTCCGGCCACGACGGCCGCGCGCGCTCGTAGGCGTCGGCATGCGCGCCGAAGGTCAGCCGCCGGGGAACCGCCTCCACCCCGAGAACCTAGTCGGCGGTGCTGCACGGCGCGGTACCCGAGCAGTTCCGAGAGCGCCTCGTCTCCGCCGAGCGCTCAGACTGAAGGGTGTTCAACGTCGGCCCTGTGCGGGTAAGGCAGGGCCGTGGCGTCCGTCCCGCAGACCCAGCCGGTGCCGCGGCCGGAAGTGACGCCGCGCCTGGTCTTCTTCTACTCCCCGCTTTCGGGCCGCTGCCGCCGCGTCGAGGGCTTCATCGCGCAGGTCCTGCAGCGGCGCCGCAACCACGAGACGTTCGACCTCGTACGCGTCTCCGTCGAACGGCGGCCCGATCTGGCGGAGAAGTTCCGGGTCGAGCAGGTGCCGACGATCTGCGTCGTCGTGGGACGCAGGCTGCTCCGGACGATCGTGGCGCCACGCGGCTGCCGCGAGCTCGAGCAGGAGCTGGAGCCGTGGCTGCGTTGACCTTCAGGCAGACAGGCGCGGGTGAGGAGACGCTCGAGCAGACGCTCGTTGCGCTGCCCTAGCGAGAGAGCTCTCGCCGGCGGCGGCGCAGCCGGGAGAGCTTCGCGTCGAGCTCCGCGGCGAACTCCTCGAGCGTCGCCCGGCGGCCCCGGACGAGCGCGAGCTGGCGCTCGACGTGCGGGATGGCCTCCTCGACGATGCGGAGCCGCTCCTCGTCGCTCGGATCCTCCTCCCAGCGGCCGCGGAGTGCCGCGCGAGCCTCCTCGGCCTCGGCGAGCTCGACGAGCTCCTCGAGCGTGAGGCCGAGCAAATCGCGCAGCCGGATCAGCTCCTGCAGCCGCGCGACGTCGGTCTCGGCGTATGCGCGATGCGCGCCCTTCTCACGCTCCGCACCCGAGCCGAGGAGCCCGAGCTCCTCGTAGTAGCGGATCGTCCGCGGCGTCACGCCGACGCGCTGGGCGACCTCGCCGATGCGGAGGGCCGTGACGTTCACGCCGCCGCCTCCATCTCGACCGGCTCCACGGCGGTCGTCTCAACATGCACGTACTTCCCGCCGCGCAGGAGCGAGGCGAACGAGGCGACGACACAGGCGACGATGGCGAAGACGAAGGCGTAGACGAGTGCGGTATGGAACGGGCTCGAGATCAGGTGCGGGAAGAAGCCGCGGCCGGTGAGCGTGTGCGCATTCGCCGGCGAGAGTTGGTGCAGCACGTGCGGTCCGAGCAGCGTCCGCACCGGGTTGTAGCCGAGGAACGCCGCGAAGAGCGTGGCGACGGGCGGCAGCTGCGAGATGCGCGTCGCGTCGGCCGGGGAGACGCCGTGCGCGACGAGGCCCGACTGCGTCGCGTGCGGGAGACCGCTCGCGAGGCCGACGATCATCAGCGTGAAGAAGACGCCGATCGAGAGCACACTCGACGAGACGTTGAAGGTCGCGAGCATCCCGGCGCCCGCGCCGCGCTGCGCGGGCGGCAGGCTGTTCATCACGCCCGCGGTGTTCGGCGACTGGAAAAGGCCCATCCCGATTCCGTTCAAGAGCAGGATCAGCGCGAACCAGACGTAGCCGAAGTCCACGGGCAGCACGATCAGGAGCGCGAAACTCGTGGCCGCGACGAGCACACCGCCGGTGGCGAACGGCCGGGCGCCAAAGCGGTCGGAGAGCCAGCCCGAGGCAGGCCCGGCGATCAGGAGGCCGAGGATCAGCGGCAGCATGTAGATGCCCGCCCAGAGCGGCGTCGATGCGAAGTCGTAGCCGTGCTCCGGCAGCCAGATCCCCTGCAGCCAGATGATGAGGATGAACTGGAGGCCGCCGCGAGCCATCGCCGCCAGCAGCGCGGCGAGGTTGCCGGCCGCGAACGCACGGATCCGGAAGAGCTCGAGGTGGAACATCGGCTCGTCGGCGTGCGCCTCGATGAAGCAGAAGAGCGCGAGCAGCGCGAGGCCGCCGCCGAGGCAGCCGAGCACGAGGGGCGAGGTCCACCCCATCGTGTGATCGCCGTACGGCTGGATCCCGTAGGTGATGCCGACCATCAGCAGCACGAGCCCGGCGGCGAGCGTGAGGTTGCCCCACCAGTCGATCCTTCCGGGCCTGCGCATGCCGGTCTCGCGCAGCGAGTGGTACGACCAGATGGTCGCGGCGAGGCCGATCGGAACCGAGACGACGAAGACCAGATGCCACTCGATCGGCGCGAGGATTCCTCCGAGCACGAGACCGAAGAACGAGCCGACGACCATCGCGACGCTGTTGATGCCGAGCGCGAGCCCGCGCTCGCCGGGGGGGAAGGCGTCGGTGAGGATGGCGCTCGAGTTCGCGAAGACCATCGCGGCGCCGACTCCCTGCCCCACCCGCATCAGGATCAGCCAGAGCGCGCCGTCGCCACCGTGCAGCCACGTGACCGAGAGCAAAATCGAGAAGCAGGTAAAGACTGCGAAGCCGAGGTTGAACATCCGCACGCGGCCGTACATGTCGCCGAGCCGGCCGAGGCTGACGAGCAGCACGGCGAGCACGACGAGAAAGCCGAGCAGCAGCCAGAGGAGGTAGCCGGTGTTGCCGGGCTGGAGTGGGTCGATGCCGATGCCGCGGAAGATGTCCGGCAGCGCGATCAGCAGGATCGAGCTGTTGATCATGGCGAGCAGCGTCCCGAGCGTCGTGTTCGAGAGCGCAACCCACTTGTAGTCCAGCTTCCGCAAGTGCATCCGCGCGCGTGACCCCTTCCGCCAATCTGACGTTTACGTAAAGATTAGCGGATCTGGACGAGCTTGGCGGGCGCGTGCTCGACCTGGAGCGTCGTGTGCTCGAGGCCGAACCGGTCGCGCAGCAGCGTCTCGAGCTCGCGGCGGATGCCGTGGCAGTCGGCCCCCGGCTCGACGAGCACGTGCGCCGAGAGCGTCGGGAACTCGGTCGTCACCTCCCAGACGTGGAGGTCGTGCACCTCCACCACGCCCGGCTGCGCGGCCATCGCCGACCCGATCTCGTTCACCTGCAGCCCCGCCGGCGAGATGTCGAGCAGGACACGGCCGGAGTCGCGGAGCAACCGCCACGCCGCACGCAACATGAGCGCCGCCACGAACAACGCCGCCACAGCGTCGGCACGCACCCAGCCGGTCACGAGGATCACGGCACCGGCGATCGCCGTCGCGATGAAGGCGTAGAGGTCGTTGAGGACGTGCTGGAAGCTCCCCTCCACGTTGAGCGAGTGCCGGTTCGCGCCCGCGAGCTGCCACGTCGCGAGGAGGTTGACCGCGATCCCCACGATGGCGACGACGAGGATCGCGCCTCCGTTCGCGGGCGGCGGCGAAACGAGCCGGCGAATGGCGCCGTAGACGATCAGGCCTGCGAGCACGAGCAATGCTGCGCCATTCGCCTGCGCGGAGAGGATCTCCGAGCGACGGAGCCCGAACGTCCGGTTCCCACCTGCCGGCCGAGCCGCGAGCCGCAGCACGACGAGTGACATCACGAGCGCACCGGCGTCGGTGAGCATGTGCGCCGCGTCGGAAAGCAGCGCGAGCGAGTGCGCGAGAACGCCGACGACGACCTCGCCGGCCATGAAGGCGAGGATCAGCGCGAGCGCCAGCCCTAGGCGGCGCGCGTCCTCCCCGCCTTCGTGCCCGTGCCCGTGCGCATTGTCGTGCACCCGCCAATCATGCCGCGGGGCTCATCACCTCGTTCGCCAGCGTCCTCCCCCACTCCCATGCATGCTCGAGCTCGCCTTCCTCGAGCGGACCTTCGGTGCCCTCCACGAAGAAGCTCTCGGGCTCGACGGCCAGCCGGTAGCCGCGCCGCTGCACCCGGCGCGCCATTCCGTGTGCAGCCGAGCCGACGAGCAGCTCCGGCTTGTGCGCGCGTGTGTCGAACACCGCCATCCGGGCACCGTCGCCCGGCGGCGGCGGCAGCTGCTCGATCCAATCGCGGGCGCCGATCCCGGGCTCACCCCCCTCTCCGCGCTGTTCGATCGCGCCCTTGCGCGACCGCCCGCTCGAAAGGCCATGCACATGCGTCGGCGCTCCGAGGACCACCAGGTCGAACTCGATGAGCGACGGCAGCGGTTCGTCGACCGAAACGACGTTGACCTCGCTCTCAGGAGCGAGGGCTGCCGCGATCTTCTCCGCAACCCGCCGTGTGTTCCCGAACCACGACTCGTAAACGACAAGCGTTCTCATCGCACACCTCCTGCTCTCTTTTCCCCGGACGGTGGCACTGCAAGCACGTCGCCGCATCGGTGCGTGTGCGGATCCGCTTGCTCGAATACCGCACCTAATCTAGAATTTAGGCATGACTCAACTTCGGGCGCTCGAAGCTCGCGGTCTCACAGCCGCGGTGCAGGACTACGCGAAGGCGATCTACACCCTCGAGTCTCGCGACGGCGCCGCTTCCACAACCGACCTCGCCGCGCTGCTCGAGGTCCGCCCCGCCTCCGTCTCGGGGATGCTGCGCAAGCTCTCTGCGCTCGGCCTCGTCGAGCACGAGCGCTACCGCGGCGTCCGCCTCACGAAGCGCGGCCGGCGCGTCGCGCTCGAGGTGATTCGGCATCACCGGCTCGTCGAACTGTTCCTCGTGGAGAGCCTCGGCATGACCTGGGACGAGGTGCACGCGGAGGCCGAAGTGCTCGAGCACGCGCTCTCGGAGGAGCTCGAGGAGCTGATCGCGGCCAAGCTCGGCGACCCGACGGTCGACCCGCACGGCGACCCGATCCCCAACCGCGAGCTGAAGCTCGCCGAGACGGCGGCGCCGGCGCTCGCGGAGCTCGAGCCCGGCGAGACGGCCACCTTCGTCCGGATCTCGGACGCAGAGCCCGAGATGCTCCGCTTCCTCGGCGAGCGCGGGATCGTTCCCGGCACGCGGCTCGAGCTCGTCGAGCGTCAGCCGTTCGACGGCCCGCTCTTCGTCCGCGTCGGCAAGGACGTGCACGTCCTCGGCTCGACGATCGCCCGGGCGATGCATGTGGAGGCGGCGTGACACCCACCGAGGCGCTCGCCGTCGAGGCGCGCGAGGCCGGCATCACGCCGCTCGAGGCACTGCTTCGCCGCGGTCGCCTGCGCGCCACGCTCATGATGCTCGGCCCGGCCTTCGTGGCCTCCATCGCCTACGTCGATCCCGGCAACTTCGCGACCAACGTCCAGGGGGGCGCGAAGTTCGGCTACCTCCTGCTCTGGGTCGTGCTCGCCGCGAACCTGATGGCGATGCTGATCCAGTACCTCTCGGCCAAGCTCGGCATCGTCACCGACCGGAACCTCCCGGAGCTCTGCCGCGATCACTACCCACGCCCGGTCGCGTGGGGGCTCTGGATCCAGGCCGAGGCGATGGCGATGGCGACCGACATCGCGGAGTTCCTCGGCGCCGCCCTCGGACTGAACCTGCTCTTCCACGTCCCGCTTGTCGTCGCCGGCGTGATGACCGGATTCATCGCCTTCGGCATCCTCGAGCTCCGCCGCCACAGCTTCCGCCCCTTCGAGCTCGGGATCACGGCGCTGCTCGGGATCATCTTCCTCGGCTTTCTCTACGAGACCCTGAAGATCGGCCCGTCCGCCTCCGACAGCATCCAGAGCTTCCTGCCGCCTCGTCTCGGCTCGACCGAGGCGCTCTACCTCGCGGTCGGGATCATCGGCGCGACCGTGATGCCGCACGCCATCTACCTCCACTCCGCCCTCACCAAGGGACGGATGCCCGTCCACAACGATGCCGAACGCGCGCGCGTGCTCCGCTTCGAGCGCACCGACGTGATCATTGCCCTCGGCCTCGCCGGCCTCGTGAACATGGCGATGCTCGCCGTCGCGGCGAAGCTCTTCCACGGCGCCGGCCTCACCGGCATCGACACGATCGAGGGGGCATACAAGGAGTTCGGCAACCTCGTCGGCGGCGGCGCGGCACTGGCGTTCGCCGTCGCCCTGCTCGCTTCGGGCGCCTCCTCGTCGAGCGTCGGTACCTACGCCGGCCAAGTCGTCATGGCCGGCTTCATCAACGTCAACATCTCCGTGTACGTCCGGCGGATCGCCACCATGGTCCCCGCCATCGTCGTTCTCGCGGTCGGCGTCAGCCCCACGAGCGCGCTCGTGCTCAGCCAGGTCGTCCTCTCCTTCGGGATCCCCTTCGCACTCATCCCGCTCGTCCTGCTTACGCGCCGCCGCGACGTGATGGGCGTCCACGTCAACCGGCCACTCACCACGTGGACGGCCTGGGCGCTCGCAGCCATCATCTCCGCGCTCAACGTCTTCCTGCTCGCGCAGGCATTCGGGATCATCTGAGGTCGAGCACGGCGCGCTCGAGCGCCGGCTCGATCGACGAGGCGCGATAGCCGAGCTCGCGCTCCGCCTTCTCGGAGGAGAACCAGGCTGGGAGGCGGGCAAGCGTCACCTCGTGCCTGTTGACGAAGCCGCCGCGTGCGAGCAGCAGCGCGGCGCCGTACGGAAGCTGTAGGCGCGGCGGGCGGCGACCGGCGGCGCGCGCGATCAGCGCGAACGCCTCGGCGAGCGTGACGTCGCTGCCGCCGAGGAGATAGCGCTCGCCGGCGCGTCCGCGTTCGAGTGCGAGAACGTGTCCTCTCGCCACGTCGCGCACGTCGACGAGGTTGAGCCCGGCGCCCCGGAGGGACGCGCGGAAGCGACCCGTGGCGACGCCGCGCACCATCGCTCCAGTGGGCGTCGGCGCCTCGTCTCCCTCGCCCACCGGCGTCGTCGGGTTGACGCAGAGCGCGTCGAACCCCTCGGCGGCGGCCGCGAGGACGAGCCGCTCGGCCTCGAGCTTCGTGCGCTTGTACGGAACCGTCAACTCCCGGTCGGGCGGCCCGTCCTCCTCCGTCGCTCGACGCCCCGGCACGGGGCCGCACGTCGCGCACGAGCTGGTGTGCACGAGCCGACGGACGCCGGCCGCGCGGCACGCCTCGATCACGTTCGCCGTGCCGCCGACGTTCACGGCCTCCAGCTCGGCGTCCGGCACGGTGAAGGAGTAGAGCGCGCCGACGTGGCAGACCGCGTCGGCCCCGCTCACCGCGAGCGCGAGCCCCTCGCGATCGCGAACGTCGACGAACTCGCAGGCGGCCTCGCGCCCCGCCTCCTCGAGCGCGCGCACGACATGGCCGCCGAGGAACCCGCGGCCGCCTCCGGTCACGAAGACGCGCATCAGGTGCGGATCAGTGCCGCGATCCGGCGATCACGCCGGTGTCGAAGCCCATCCAGTGCATGCGGCCGAGCAGTCGCGCATGCTCGACCTTCAGGCAGCGGTCCATCACGACTGCGAGCCCGCCTTCCTGCGCGATCCGCGCGCCCTCCGGGCTGATGACCCCGAACTGCAGCCACAGCGCGCCGGCTTCGACCTCCACCGCCTCGCGTGCGGTCTCGGGGACGGCGGCTGGATCGCGGAAGACGTCGACCACGTCGATGCGCTCGGGCACGTCGCGCAGGCTCGGATAGACCTGCTCCCCGAGCACGCGCTCCTCGTTCGGATTCACCGGGATGACGCGGTAGCCGTGCCGCTGCAGGTAGTAGCCGACGAAGTTGCTCGCGCGCAGTTCGCTCGCCGAGAGGCCGACGATCGCCACGGTGCGCGCGTTGAGCACGATCTCCTGCATCGTCCGCCGGTCCTGGAACTCGTTCACGCCGTGACGGCCGAGCCGCGCGCCGCTCGGAGCCCGCGCTCGAGATCCCAGACGAGGTCGTCGACGTCCTCGAGCCCGACCGAGAGCCGCACTGTCCCGGGTGCCACGCCGGACGCGGCGAGCTCCTCGTCCGAGAGCTGGCGGTGCGTCGTGGACGCGGGATGGATCACGAGGCTCTTCGTGTCGCCGACGTTGGCGAGGTGGCTCCAGAGCGCCAGCGCCTCGATGAAGCTGCGCCCGCCTTCGCGGCCGCTCTCGAGGTCGAACGAGAACACGGAGCCGGCGCCACGCGGCAGGTAGCGCTCGACGAGCGGACGGTACGGGCTGTCGGGCAGCGCCGGATGCCGCACCGCACCGACACCGGGCTGGTCGCGCAGCCATTCGGCCACCGCGAGCGCGTTGGCGACGTGTCGGTCCATGCGCACCGCCAGCGACTCGATGCCGAGCAGGAGGAGGAACGCATTGAACGGGGCCAGCACGGCGCCGAAGTCGCGGAGTGTCTCGGAGCGCAGCTTCATGAGTAGCCCGTAGACGCCGAACGTCTCGTGGAACTTGAGGCCGTGGTACGCCGCCGACGGGCCCGCGATGGAGGGGAAGCGCCCGTTCGACCAGTCGAATGTGCCGGAGTCGACGGCGGCGCCCGCGATCGTCGTCCCGTTGCCCGCGATGAACTTCGTCGCGGAGTGGATGATCAGGTCGGCGCCGAACTCGAGCGGCCGGCACAGGTACGGGGTGGCGAAGGTGTTGTCCACGATGAGCGGCGCGCCGACCTCGTGCGCGACCGCCGCCGCGTGCCCGATGTCGAGCACGTTGCCGCCCGGGTTCGCGATCGTCTCGGCGAACAGCGCCTTCGTCTCCGTCGTCACCGAGCGGCGCCAGCCCTCGGGATCGTCGATGTCGACCCAGTCGACGGTGATCTGGAGCTTGCGCGCGAGGTGGTTGAGCTGCGCGGTCGAGCCGCCGTAGAGCGCCTTCGCAACGGAGATCCGGTCGCCCGGCTCGAGCAGCGCGAAGAAGAGCGCAGCCTGTGCCGCGAGGCCGCTCGCGAATGCGACGGCGCCGACGCCGCCCTCGAGGTTCGCGAGCCGCTCCTCGAACGCGGCCACGGTCGGATTCATGATCCGGCTGTAGACGTTGCCGTACTCCTGCAGGTTGAAATACGCCGACGCCGACTCCGTGTCCTCGAACACGAATCCCGCGGTCTGGTAGATCGGCGTCGCGCTCGCGCCGGTGTATGGATCGGGCCGCTGGCCGGCGTGCACGGCGCGCGTATTGAATCCGAAGTCGCGCGGCGCCTCGTCCATCGAGTCAGCGTACCGCCGGGGTGCTCGCGCATGAGAAAGAGCGGCCTGAGCGGGCCTTTCAAGTAGCGGGGCGGGATTTGGGCCTGCGTCCCCCGGGGCACGTCCACGAGGCTCGGCGACGAGTACGGTCGCCTGTGCCAGATCCGACCCCTGACGAGGGAGCGAGGCCTAGTCTTTGTTCTGGCTCGCAGGAGGCTCGATGAACCTTAGTTCACAGATTGCTCGGCGCTCAGATGGATGGGGCTGGTTCTTCGTATGGGCGTTGCTTGGATCGGCTGCGGCGCTTGGCACTGTGTCGCTCGGACCGCTGCTGCTCCTGCCGACGGCCTTGGTCGCGGTATTCGTTTGGCGGCGACCACAAGCCCACCGCTCAGCCTTCGGCCTTCTGACAGGCGCAGGAACGCTTCTCCTCTATGTGGCTTGGGTGCAACGCGACGGCCCCGGAACGACCTGCTGGCATACGGCGACGGCGTCGGGCTGTGACCAGCACCTGAATCCGCTGCCTTGGCTCGTGCTCGGGATCGTCCTCGTTGCCGCTGGCTTCGTCGCGCACGCTCGTCGGACCTGAGGAGACTCGGCTGGGCCATATGAGTGTTCCGGACCGACCCCCGAGCCAGGGCTATCTAGGAACCGTGCAGCAGACGGAATAGCTCACGCCGGGCATGTTGTCGCGTGTCGGCGTACGTGACGCACCAGCGCGGGCCTGGACTGATGCGGCATCCTCGTGCGTGGCGTGGAGAGAATGGCCCGCGGTGCTGGAAGCACGAAAGGGTGCGCTGATCCTTCGTCCCGGAGCAGACAACCACATCGATCCGCGAGCTGTTCGTCGTCCGGCCGGACGCAGCGCAGGCGTTGAGTGTTGCCGCAACGATGAGAGCTGACGTCGCAAGGGCGAACCGCCGCACCGTGAAAGCGTAGGTGAGCGCCAAGTGGGAGGACTGAGGGCTGGGCGAGCGATGCTTCCTCTCGCCCGAAGCCTCACAGCTGCGCTGCGGGACTACGACTCGCGGTAGACGATGCGCCCGCGGGTCAGGTCGTACGGCGAGAGCTGGATCTTGACCCGATCGCCTGGGTTGATCCGAATTCGATACCGGCGCATCCGGCCGGACGTGTAGCCGAGCGTCTCGTGTCCGTTGTCGAGGACGACTCGGTGCTGGCCGCTCCGGAACGACTCGACGACGGCGCCCTCGACCTCGATCTTCTCTTCCTTTTCCGCCATGAGCCTCCGATTCTCGTCTTGCCGGCGGGCGCGAAAGAAGAAATTCCGGGCGCCGACCCCACCAGTGGTATGAAAAGCCCCGCAGCCGCGGGGCTCTTCCGATAGCGGGGGCAGGATTTGAACCTGCGACCTCCGGGTTATGAGCCCGGCGAGCTACCTGACTGCTCCACCCCGCGTCGCGGCCCCAATTGTAGCACCCTCGTTACGCTGGTCTCCATGTGGGATTGGGCGATCTTGGCCGCGCTGATCCTCGTCGTGGTGGCGGGGGTTGCGGCTCTCACGTTGTTGGTGCAGCGCTCGCTGAGGACCTGGCGCGCACTCAAGGACATCGGCGGGGAGATCCTCCGCGGGCTCGACGACTTCACTGCGAAGGCCGAGCGGGTCGCGGACAAGATCGCCGCTGCCGACAACAGCTCCGTCGAGGTGCAGGAGAGCCTCGGGCGCCTGCGCGTCTCCCTCGCCCGGCTCGCCGTCCTACGCGAGGCACTGGACGAAGCTGACCACATGTTCGGACGCGTCGCCGCTGAAGTTCCTCGCAAGTGATCGTCGCCGCCGTCGATCTCGGCACGAACACCACACGGCTTCTCGTCGGTCGCGTCGAGGACGAGCGCGTCGAGGAGCTGCACCGCGAAACGCGGATCACGCGCCTCGGCGAGGGTGTGGACGCGCGACGCCGCCTCCTCCCCGTCCCGATCGCGCGCGTCCGCAACGTCCTCTCCGACTACCGCCGAACCGCCGAGTCGCTCGGCGCCGAGCGGACGCTGCTCGTTGCCACGAGTGCCGTCCGGGAAGCCGAGAACGGCGAGGCGTTCCTGGGCGAGATCGAGTGGAGCTACGGGTTCGCGACGCAGCTGCTGTCGGGCGGCGAGGAAGCGGCGCTGACGCAACGCGGCGTCGGCGAGCTCGAGGCGGCAACCCTGCTCGTCGACATCGGCGGCGGGTCCACCGAGCTCGTTCTCGACGACTTCCAGACGAGCCTGCCGATGGGCTCCGTGCGCTTCACCGAGCGCCACGGCGATGACGTGGACGCAAGCATCCGGGCGGCGCTTGCGCTCCTCCCGGAGCTCCGGCCGGGGAACTCTGTCGGCGTCGCGGCGACGATCACGAGCCTCGCGGCGCTCGACCTGAGCCTGAACGAGTACGACCGCGCGCGGGTGCACGGGCACGTCCTCGCGCACGACGGCGCGCGGACACAACTCGAGCGGTTGGCCGCTCTGCCGCTCGAGGAGCGGCGACGCGTGCCGGCACTCGACCCGGATCGCGCGCCGGTCATCGTGGCGGGCGGCGCGATCCTCCTTGCGATCCTCGACGCGTACGAGCTCGAGTCCATCCGCGTCAGCGAGCGAGATCTCCTCGACGGCGCCGCGCTCGCAGCGGCCGAGCTCCCGGAGCCCGAAGAAGGCGCTGCGCCTCCCGGCGCCTACACCTGCTGCTAGAGGACCACGGAGCCCGGCTCGGGCTCGCCTTCGGGCGGTTCGTCCTCGGCGAGACGTCGCTGGACGACGGCGCGCGATAGAACGCCGACGAGGCGCCCGCCCTCTTCGACGACGGGCACGCGCTCGAGGTCATGCTCCTCGAGGAAACGGAAGGCTCCCTCGAGCTCCAGGCCCGCGTCGAGGGTGAAGTTCGGCGGCTCGGCTATCTCGCGCACGCTCACGGCGCTCGGCTCGAGGCCCGCCGCAACCACCTCGCGTACGAGCGTCTTGCGTGTCACGACTCCGAGCAGGCGGCCGCCCTCCTCGGTGACGAAGATCGCGCGGACCTCGCCGCTGTCGGCAAAGCAGCGGCCGGCCTCCTGCGCGCTCGCGCCTGCGGCGAGCGTCGTGGGCTCGGGCACCATCGCATCGCGGACGGTCTCGGGACTCATCGTGTGCATTCTCGCGCTTTAGGGGTAGATGCCGCGCGCCTCGAGCGCCGCGGCGACCTCGCGGATGGCCGCCACCATGGCCGCCTGGCGCAGCGTGATCTTCTTGTCCTCGGCGACGGAGTAGACGCGGTCGAGGGCATCGCCCATCTTGTCGGAGAGCTTGCGCCGGATCTCGTCGCGGTCCCAGAACAGGCGGCCGAGATCCTGCACCCACTCGAAGTACGAGACCGTGACGCCGCCGGCGTTCGTGAGGATGTCAGGCACGACGGAGATGCCGCGCTCGCCGAGGATCTCGTCGGCCTCGATCGTCGTCGGGCCGTTTGCGCCCTCGATGACCAGCGAGGCATGGACACGGTCGGCGTTCGCGCTCGTGAGCTGATCTTCGCGGGCCGCGAGGACGAGGACGTCGCACCGGAGCTCGAGGAGCTGCTCGTTCGAGATCCGCTCGCAGCGGTCGTACCCGGCGAGCGATCCGTGTTCAGCGACGTAGGCGTGGAGAGCGGGGATGTCTAGACCCGCTTCGGAATGCACGCCTCCCGAGACGTCGGAGACCGCGACGACGCCCGCGCCGCGTTCGTGGAGCTCGGAGGCGGCGACGCCTCCGACGTTCCCGAATCCCTGCACGGCGCAGGAGCGTCCGGCGAGCTCGTAGCCGAGCCGCCTCGCTGCCTGCTCCGCGACCATGACGACGCCGGCGCCGGTCGCCTCGCGCCGGAAGACGGAGCCGCCGATCGAGATCGGCTTGCCGGTGACGACCTCCGGCACCGCGTAGCCGGTCTGCATCGAGTACGTGTCCATCATCCACGCCATCGTCTGCTCGTTGGTGGCCATGTCCGGCGCGGGGATGTCGGTCTGGGGGCCGAAGTCGCGGATGAGCTCCGCAGTGAAGCGGCGGGTGAGCTTCTCGAGCTCGCGCGGCGAGAGCGCGTGGGTGTCGCAACGGATGCCGCCCTTCGCGCCGCCGTACGGGAGGCGGAGAAGTGCGCACTTCCACGTCATCCAGGTCGCGAGCGCGGCGCATTCGCCGAGCGAGACCTCCGGGTCGTAGCGGATGCCGCCCTTCGTCGGCCCGAGCACGGTCGAGTGCTGGACGCGGTAGCCCGGAAAGACCTCGACCGAGCCGTCATCGCGGCGCAGTGGGACGCTGACGATGACTGCGCGTTCCGGGAAGCTGAGCCGCTCGGCGACCATGTCCGAGACGCCCGCGTGGGGCAGCGCCTGTTCGTACTGGGCGCGGGCCATGCGGAACAGCGGCGTGTCCCACTCGAGGACAGGCTCCGTTGGCAACGCATCCAGCTCGGACACGCGCCGGAGTGTACGGTCGGGCGTCACTCGCTGGCTCGCCTGGGGCCACCCCACGCCTCCACCCACCTTCGAGCCTAATGGGAAAACGTGGGCGTGTCCGTGACCGAATCGTTGCCGGAGGTTGACGGTTCGGCCGCCTCCACAGGCGCCGGCCGGAGCATGCTCCGGCCTTCCATCTCGGCCGGCACGGGCTCGCCGAGGAGCTCGAGCAGCGTCGGTGCCACGTCGTGCAGCGCGCGCTGCGGGCCCGGCCCCGCGGGAACGCCGTCCGCGACGAGCAAGTAGAGCCCTTCGTGCGCGTGGTTCGCGTCGTCGGGTCCGGTGTCGTTCTCGAATACGTGCACAGTCCCGGTTCCGACCTGGCCGACGCTCCGCCAGTAGAGGTCGCCGAAGTAGACGAGAAGATCGGGTGCGATACCGCGTGCCTCTGCGTACAAGTCCTCGGGCCGGTGGGCGACCGTGCCGATCGGCCGCCCCTGGTCGTCGCCGAGCGCCTCGAGCCGCTCTTTCAGCTCGCTCCGTACTCGCTCGTAATCGTCCGGAGAGACGACTCCCTCCGGCTCGCGCCCTGCGACGTTGAGGAACAGGCGGCAGTAATAGCCACCTTCACCCCACGCGACGGTGCGCGACCAGTCGATCAGGTCGGGCGTGAGGCGCGTCGGCTCACTCGGCTCCTCGCGCAGCACGAGATATCCCTCCCGCCGCAGCCACTCGTTGACGCAGATGCCGCCGTCCATCCGCTTCGCGCCGTGATCCGAGACGACGAGCACCGCCGTCCCGTCATCGGCGAACCGCAGCAGCCGGGCCATCTTGGCATCGAGGCGCCGGTAGTAGTCGAGCATCGCGTGCTCGTAGGGATTGCCAGGTTCGAACAGCCGGTGCTCCGAGTCGGTGAATCGCCAGAAGCCGTGGTGGATGCGGTCGGTGCCCATCTCGACCATGAAGAACAGATCCCAGGGCCGCGTCTCGAGCAGATGCTCGGCGAGCCGGAACCGCTTTCCCGTCATCTCCTCGATCTGGTCGAGCAGGCGGTCCTTGTCGTCGGAGCGGAAGTTCTCGACGTCGACGAGGTAGTGGCCGACTAGCTGCTCGATCTCGTCCTTCAGCTCGGGCGGATACGTGTAGCGGCTCGTCCGCGTGTCGGGAGTCAAGAAGCACGAGACCATCTCCCCTTTCACACGGCTCGGCGGATAGGTCTGCGGCACGCCGAGCACGATCACATCGCGCTCCCGGGCCGAGAGGATGTCCCAGACGCGCGGAACCCGCACCGCGCGCGAGTCCGCGAACTCGAGCTGGTCGTACGAGTGGTCGCGGCGGTTGCGGAAGCCGTAGAAGCCGAGCGAGCCCGGGCTCCGTGAGGACGTCATGACCGACCACGCCGGAACCGTGATTGGCGGGTCGCAGGAGCGAAGCACGCCGAACGAGCCACGCTCGGTGAGCGAGCGGATGGTGGGCAGCTCCGGCAGCCAGCGGTCGAAGACGAACTGGGGTGCCGCGCAGTCGAGCCCGATCACGAGGACGCGCTTGGCCATTGCGCCCACGTTAGTCGCGAGGCAGCCCGAACTGTTCCGCCACGAGACCGGCAAGCTCCCCCGCAGCCAGGCAGATGCCGCCACGCTCGCGCACGGCGTCGACCAACTCGAAATAGAGCCTGTCCCACCCGCGCGCGCTCGGCCCGTCGAACCGTTCCGGATGCCACAGGATCGAGAAGCCTCCACCGTGCTCGGCCGCCCAGTCGAGGAGCGAAAGCACGCGGGGCTTCGCCTCGGTCGCCGAGAGCCCCGCATACCGCTCTTCGGCGAGCGTCGCATCCATCACGGCGAGCGGCACCTCCACGAGGTCTGCAGGACGGTCGCGCTCGAAGTCCCACGGACGGAACGGATGCGCGATGCCGGCGCGGAAGCCGAGCGCGTCCGGGAAGCCGAGCGACGTGTCGTAGCGGAAGCCCACTCCGGCGAGCGGTGCGAGGTTTCGGTGGGGATCGACGCGGAGGTAGTGGTAGCGCTGCCCGATCAGCGGCCCGTCGAGCTGCGCCAGGAGCACACGTTCCCGCGCCAGACGTTCGAGATCGTCTGCGGCGAGGTAGCTGCCGTGAAGCCCAACCTCGGCCCCTGCCCCGAGCAGTGCCTCTACGAGCTGCGGTCGGAGCCGGTCGTACGTTTCGGGCGCAGCGCCGTCGGCCCGGTGGCCGTGGCCGGCCAGGAGGAAGAACGTCGAGCGCGCGCCGTGCGCGTGCTCCTCGGCCACGGTCTCGGCGAAGCGCCAGTTGGGGTCGGTGCCACGCAGCTTGTGGAGCGGCGCGCGCGCAAGCCCCCGCGCCTCGTGCGCGGCCGGGCCGACGCGGCCCGCAAGCGCATGACTCTTCACCCGCGCCGCCGCGCCGCGCATGCCGATCCTCGTCCAGCGCCACGGAACGTCGACATCGTGCGTGAGCGCGACCGCGAACCGCGCTCCCCGGTAGCGCGGCGGCTCGACACCTAGCTCCCGCCGCAGCCGCTCGAGCGGCGGATCGAGCGGATCGAGACAGGAAGACGCGGCCAGGAAGCGTCCGTGCTTGTCGCGCTCCGCTCCGCGCTCTTCGACCCGCGCAAGATGGAAGAAGCCCGCCGCGAGTTCGTCGCCCTCCGGCAGCTCGCCGCGCTCGACCGCCTCCCACGCCTCGGGCCGGTACGGCACGTCCTCGCCGAGGCGCAGGTCGGGCGCACCCACCATCTCGAGCGTCCAGGCGGCGCGCCGCTCGACCCGCTCCGGAATCGGCACGGCGCTCGCCACAGCCGTGATCCTACGTACCATCGAGGTTTGTGACCGACGAGCCGCAGCTGCCGCCCGCCCGCCCGCGGTCCCTCGCCTCCCAGCTCTTCGAGCTCAGCCGCCATTCCGTGATCTACGGGGTCGGTGGCCTCACGTCGCGCTTCCTCGCAGTCCTCATGCTGCCGCTTTACACGAGCTACGTCTCCGTCGGGGACTACGGCCGAATCGAGCTCCTCATGTCGGTTATGGCCGTAGCGGTCGTCGTGATCCGCGGCGGCGCCAACTTCGGCTTCATTCGCTTCTATTTCCTGGATCAGGACCCCGAATACCGGCGACGCCTCATACGCACCGTCTTCTGGGCCCAGATGGGGTACTCCACGCTGGCACTTGTCCTCTGCGTCCTGTTCGCCCCGCAGATCGCCCACGGACTGGGCGTCGCCTACCAACCCGGCAACCACCTTCAGGGAAGCGGCACGAGCCTCGTCATCGCCACGGCGGTCCTCCTCTGGGTCAACGTCAACTACGCCCAGATGACGAACCTCTTCCGCGCCGAGAAGCGGTCGGTCTCCTTCACCACCGCGACGCTCCTGAACATTGCCATCACCGTCCCGCTCACGGTGATCCTCGTCGTCGTCTACAAAGAAGGCCCCCTCGGGATCATCGTGGGCAACCTGAGCGGCACCCTCCTCGTGTTCATTGCTCTGCTCGGCTACCGCAGACAACAACTCGGCCTCCAGTTCGACGGGAAGCTCCTGCGGACGATGAACAAGTTCGGGTTCCCGCTCATGGCGGCGGCGCTCGCGCTGTGGGTGACGAACTTCGGCGACCGCTTCATGATCAGCAAGCTCCTGCACGGCACCTATCGGCTCGACCAGCTCGGCCAGTACTCGCTCGCCTACAAGATCTGCTCGGCGATGGTGCTGCTCTTCACCGCGTTCCAAGTGGCGTGGCCCGCCTTCGCGTACTCGATCGAGGACGAGAAGTCGGCCAAGCGCGCGTACTCCTTCGTCCTCACCTACCTCATGTTCATCGCGGCCTGGGCGGCGGTCGGCCTGAGCCTCTTCGCGCCGTGGCTCGCGCACCTGCTCGGTAGGAACCCGGGCTACTGGCCGGCCGCCGACGCAATTCCAGCGCTCGCCTACTCGAGCGTCTTCTTCGCCGGCTTCATCGTCGTGACGATCGCCATCGGCCGCACGCGCCAGACCAAGTTCAACTGGATCGCGACGACCGCCGCAGCGGTATTCAACTTCGCGCTGAACCTCTGGCTGATCCCGGCGTACGGGATGCTCGGCGCGGCGTACGCAACCCTCGCCGCCTACATCCTGCTGATGCTCGTGCGGACCTGGAACGCGCAGAAGCTCTATCCAGTCTCGTACCAGTGGCGGCGGGTGACGACCATCCTCCTCGCCGCCGGTGCGCTCACCGGCGTCGGCAAAGCCCTCCCCGAGTCGCTGCCCCTGGCGCTCGGCCTGACCTTTGCCTTCCCGCTCCTGCTCGCGCCGCTCGGCTTCTACCTGCCGGCCGAGCGGAAGCGCCTGAGGCGGCTGCTTCCCGCCCATAACTAGACTCGCGCCGATGTCTGGGAGGGGCATGGCCGTCGTCGCCGACGAATCCGAGCCGGCGCTCGTGCGGACCGGCCGGCTCCCGCTTCGCGGCGTTCGGGCGTCGACCGGTGCCGGGCAGCGTGGCTGAGTCGCTCCGCATCCTCGGCGTCGGAGACGCGAAATCGCTCAACTTCCTGCGCTGGGGCTGGCGGCTGGCCGACCGCGGACACGAGGTGATGCTCGTGAGCAGCCACCTCAGCACCAACCCCGGGGAGCTCGACCGCTTCCGCGTGTTCGACGTCCGCCGCCTAGGCGGCCTGAACCGGTTCCCCGTGCTCCGCAGACGGAGGATCCCGGCGGCGATCGGCGAGCTTGCGCAAGAGCTACACGTCGACATCGCCCATGCTCACTACCTCCTGCCGTACGGCTGGTGGGCGGGTCTCGCCGGACTGCAGCCGCTGGTCGTGAGCCCGTGGGGGACGGACATCCTGATCGACGCGAACAGCGAGCCCGGACGTTCGCGAGCCCGCACGGCGCTCGCGGCGGCCGACGCGGTCGTCGTCAATTCGGCTGCTAACGCGGCCGCGACGCAGGCACTGGGCGTTTCCCCTGAGCTGCTGACGAAGATCATCTGGTACGCCGAGCCGGAGCGCTTTTCGCCGGATCAGCGCGATCCCGCCGTGCTCGAGGAACTCGACTTCCCCTCCGACTCGCTGCTCGTGCTGTCACTGCGCAACTTCCGGCCCGACACGAATCTAGACCGCGTTGTGCGCGCGTTCGCCCGCGTCCGCGAAGGGGAGCCGCGGGCACGGCTGCTGCTCGCGGCCCGAGCCGGGCCGACGAGGGAGGCAGTCGAGGCGCTGATCGACTCGCTCGGCCTCGGCGATGCGATCCGCATCCGGTTCGTCGCGCATACCGAGCTGCCGCGGTTCGTCGCCTCGGCCGACGTGCTCGTCTCCGCGACCGAGTCCGACTCGACGCCGGCCTCGCTGCTCGAGGCGATGGCCAGCGGCCTTCCGGTCGTCTGCGTCGCCGCGCCGTCGCTCGAGGAGTGGATCGAGGACGGCGACGGAGGAGCACTCGTTCCGCCCGACGACGAGGCGTTCGCGGCCGCCATCCTCGACCTCCTCGCAGATCCCGAGCTCCGTGCAAAGTACGGAGAGCGGAACCGCCGCGAGGTCCTCCGGCTCGTCGGCGACCCGGGCGCCGCGCTCGAACAGCTCTACCGCGAGGTACTGGCCGCGTGAGGATCCTCGCGCTCGGACTGGACGGCGCCGACTACGACCTCGTCCGAGGCTGGATCGGCGAAGGCCGGCTGCCGACGCTCTCGCGGCTCGCGCGGGAAGGCGCATTCGGACCGCTGCGCTCGACGATTCCCGCCTTCACGCCGACCGCCTGGTCGTCGTTCGTGACAGGCCTCAACCCGGGTCGCCACGGCATCTTCAACTTCGCGACGAACCCGAACCGGGGTACGCAGAAGCTCGAGAGCGCCGCGAGCAGGGCCGGGACGCCCATCTGGCGCCTCCTCGCCGCTGCCGGCATCCGCTCGGCCTACGTCGGGATCCCGTTCACGTATCCGGCCGAGGAGATCGACGGGATCGTCGTGACCGGCTACGGCGGCCCAGAACGGCCGCAGATCCTGCCCGCGGGCGCGGCGGAGAAGATCTTCGCCGCCCATCCGGACCTCGTCACCGCCCACCATCCGCTGGCCGAGCGCTGGTGGGAGGATTTCCCCGCCTATACCGGCCGCCTGCTCGAGCATGCCGAGCAGACCGCGGACGTCTGCAAGCTCGTCTTCGAGCTGGAGCCGAAGCTGGGGCTCCTCGCCGTCGACTTCATGAGCACCGACCACGTCGGGCATCTCGGCTTCGCGCGCTTCGATCCCGAGCATCCGGCCCACCAGGCGACCGGCGCAGGCAACGAACTCCTCCAGGTCTACGAGCGCGTCGACGAGCTGTGCGGCGAGCTGATCGACGCAGCCGCCGCGCAGTACGGCGAGGAGCCGACCGTGCTCCTCTTCTCCGACCACGGGATGAAGCCGATCTACTGGATGTTCCACCTCGACCGCTGGCTCGAGGAACACGGCCATCTCCGCTTTCGCAAGCGGTCGCTGCAGCCGTGGCGCCGCGGCCGGCTCGACTACCTCGCGCGCGTCGACCAGAAGCTCGTGCGGACCCTGCCGTGGTACGGCCGCGCGCTCGACCTGCTCCCGTTCCTGCCGCGTCCGGCCGAGGATCGCCTCTTCGGCGACATCGACTTCGGCACGACACGCGCGTACGCCTTCGCCTCGCAGGGGCAGCTCTACCTCGGCGAGCTGACCGGCGCGCGAAACGATCCGGCGTACATCGACGCGCTCGCGGCCGAGCTCGCTGAGATCCCGCATCCGCAGACGAACGAACCCGCCTTCCAGGTGTTGCGGAAGGAGGAGCTCTTCACGGGGCCGTTTCTCGACAAGGCGCCGGAGTTGATGCTCCTCCCGTACGACGAGCGGATCAACGTCGACCCGTCCCGTCGCCGCTGGGCGCAGCCATTCGAGCGGCACGAGCGGCTCGATCCCGAGGTCTCGTACGGCTACTCGGGCCACCACGGCGTGACGGGGATCTTCGCGGCGACCGGGCCGGGGATCCAGCCGGCGGAGGTCCCGGACGGAGCCGAGATCGTGCAGCTGCCGGCAACGATCCTCAGCCTGCTCGGCCTCTCGGCAGAGGGCCTCGACGGCGAGCCCCTGGCGGCGATTCTCGAGGACGGCGCGCACGGCGCGGCGGAGGCAGTCGCGCCGGCGACCCGGCAGGAGGCGAGCGACGAGCCGGTCTACTCCGAGGAGGAGGAACGGCAGATGGTCGAGCGCCTCCGCGACCTCGGCTACGAATAGCCATGACCGCCCCGATGCCGCGCCGCCTGGTCCGCGCCGCGCGAGCGCGGCTGCGCAGAGCTCGGATCCGGTCCCTGCACACACTCGAGGTTCACCTCGGGCGACGCTGGGCCGACGAGCCTCTCCCACATGCGCCGCTCTTCGTGGTCGGGGCGCCGCGATCGGGCAGCACGCTGCTCTACCAACTGCTCACCGATCGCTTCGACGTCGGGTACCTCGCCAACGGCCACGCGCGGCAGCCCGGCGCTCCCAGCCTCGTCGAACGCTTCCGTGGGCTCGTTCGTGGACGGCGGGCCGAGCTGGGCGACTACCGCTCCTCGTTCGGCGGCACCGCCGGCGAGCTCGGGCCGAGCGAGTGCGGCCCCTTCTGGTACCGCTTCTTTCCGCGGCGGCCACACTATGTCTCCGCGGACGCCTTCCCCGCGGCCTCCCGCCGGGAGCTCCGCGCCGCGATCGGAGCGTTCGTCGAGGTCTGCGGCAGACCGGTCGTCTACAAGAATCTCTACTGCACCGCGCGTATGGACGCGATCGCCGCCACGCTGCCGGAGGCGCTCTTCGTCGTCGTCCACCGAGATCTCGCCGCCAATGCACGTTCGTTGCTGGACGCTCGCATGCGCGTCGCAGGCGCGTACGAGGCCTGGTGGAGCGTCGAGCCGCCCGGAATCGAACGCCTTCTGCAGCTGCCGGCCTCCGAACAGGTCGTCGAACAGGTTCGCGCGCTCGACGCGCTCGTCGGACGGGTCGAGGCGTCGATCGGCTCCGAGCGCGTGCTCCACCTCGCCTACGAGGACCTCTGCGCCGACCCGCACGCCCAGCTCGACCGCATCGCGGCATTCGCCGCCGGGCGGGGCTGTGAGCTCGGGGAGCGCGGCGAGGTGCCCGCGAGCTTTCCGGAGCGCAGCGGGAGCGCAACGCTGCCGCCCGAGCTCGAGGAGGCACTCTTTGGCTACGTGGAACGCCTTCGCCACGTCGACGCGAATGGAGTCGACCCGTGAGCGAGACGCACGCGCCTTACGACGCCTTCGTCGCCGCCTCTCCGCAGGGGACGCTGTTCTGCCGCTCGTGGTGGCTCGACGCCACGGCGGGACCTGGTCACTGGCGTCACGCGGACGTCTGCGACGCGGACGGACGGCTGGTCGCCACCTGGCCGGCGGCGCTTCGCCACACCCGTTTCGGGGACGTGCTCACGGGGGCGCCGCTCACGCCGTACCTGGGGCCCCTGCTGAGCGCAGGCGACGGCCGGCAGCGCCGCTCGCGCGAGGTCGACCAGCTCGAGCGCCTGGCCCACGCGCTGAGGCCGTACGCGCACGTCGATGCACGCTGTAGCCCTCGCCTGGACTACTGGGCGCCCCTCGCCTGGCACGGCTTCTCCCAGACCAGCCACTACACCTGGCGGCTGGAGGACGTCTCGGACGAGGAAGCCACCCTCGCCCGCCTGCAGAGCTCGGCGCGGCGGCAAGTGTCCAAGGCGCAACGCCTGGGCATCGTCGTCGAGGGGGGCTCCGTGGACGACCTCGTCGCGCTGCAGCGACAGACCTTCGAGCGTCAAGAAGCGGCGGGAGCCGGACCGCCGGAGGCCCTGGTGCGCAGAATCGCCGCTGCAGTCGACGACCACCACGCCGGCGAGATCCTGGTCGCCCGCGACGACACCGGACGAGCGCACTCTGCCGCGATGTTCGTCGACGACGAGAGCACCACCTGGTATCTCCTCGGTGCCAGCGACACCGAGCTTCGCGCGAGCGGCAGCGCCTCGCTCCTCATGTGGGAGGGAATCCGGAGAGCCGGCGTCCGATGCACGGCGTTCGACTTCGAGGGCTCGATGCTCCGCCACCTCGAGCGTTTCGTGCGCAACTTCGGGGGCGAGCCCGTCCCCTACTCGATCGTGCGGCACACCCCGTCCCTGCAGTGGCGGGGCCGAGTGGCCGGCGGCCGCCTTGCGCGCCGTGTGCTGCATCGACCGTAGCCGCGAACTGAGACGTCGAGACCGGCGAGTAGTCTGCAGCCGTTGAAGCCACTCGGCTACGTCATCTTCCAGCTCGTCGTGATCGGCTGGGTCCTCATCGCCCACATCCGGCGAGACCCGTCCGCGGCGTACCGGCTGCTGTGGCTCGGGGCCTACGGCGGAGTGATCGGGCTCGACGTCTGGTACCTCGCCAACTACGCGTACCCCGGCGGCTTCAGCGTCTGACCCTCAGCCGTGCCTGCGGGTCAGGACGACTTCGGTGTCGCCCGGCCAGTCCCAGAACACGCCCTCAGGCGACCGCGTCGCCAGCAGCTCTCGCACCTCGCGGGCGAAGTCGTCGAGGCGGTCACCGAATCGGGGCGGCGTCGAGGACGACATCGAGAAGTAGCCGGCCAGGACGCTTTCGCTGTCGCGCAGCAAGTCGGGGATGCCAGGAACGAAGGTCTGTCGGGGCTGACCGAAGCGGGACCGAACAAGGACGTCCTCGAAGCGGTGGGTTCGCTTCGGCAAGGCGCGCCGGGGCCTACGCAGGTGCTTCTCGACCAGCTGCTCGATCTCCGCGTGCGGGATCGGCGGCAGCCCGGGGCTCGGCGGCTTGGGACGACCCTCCACCGTGTGGACGATCAGGGCCAGTGCGCCGGCCGGCTCCAGCATGTCGTACAGCACCTCGGCCACCCGGGTCTCGTCCGTCCAGTGGAAGGACTGGCCGAAGGTGATCAGCCGGTACGGCCCAGGCGCCGCCGCGGGGAGCTCCTCGGCCAGGGCCTGCACCCAACGGATGTTCGTGATCCCTCGCTCCTCGGCGGCCCGGCGGCCTTCGGCAAGCATCGCCGCGTCGGGGTCGAGGCCGATTGCGTCCCCGAATAGATCGGCGAGCCGCACGGTGAGGATGCCCGGCCCGCAACCGCCGTCGAGCAGCCTTCCGGTCCCGTCCAGCCCCAGCTCCTCGGTGAGAACGGCCTCGAGCTGCGGTGAGTAGGGCGGCCTGCCAGATCGGTAGTGGACAGCGGCACCCTCGAACAGCGTGGGGTCGTAGGACGTCAACCCGGGGACGCCGGCCGGTCGCCCCGGATCCCGTCGCGAGCGAGCCGGAGGCCGACAACGCCGACGAAGACCGCGAAGATGAGGCGGAGCGTGTCCGCGGGCAGCGCGAGCGCGAGCAGCGCGCCGAAAACGCTGCCGACGGCACCCACGACGCCGAAGCGAAGCGCGAGCCCGAGGTTGCCGACGCCGTGGCGGCGGAGGACGAGGCTCCCCACGATTGCCGTCGGGAGGATCACCAGCAGCGAGGTGGCCTCTGCGGAGTGCTGCGAGAACCCGACCGCGAGGGTGAGGAAGGGCACGATGAGCGTCCCGCCGCCGACTCCGAGCAGCCCCGAGGCGACGCCGACGACGACACCGAACGCCACGAGTACGACGTAGAGCGTCGGGCCGCTCATCCGCGGGCTCCCAGCAACACGGCGACGGCGACGAGGAACGTCCCGAACACGATCTTCAGCAGCCGCTCGTCGATCCGCGCGAGCCAGCCGGCCCCGATGCGCGCACCCACGATCGACCCCGCGGCGAGCGCGACCGCCGTCCCGTACCGCACCTCGCCCGCCGCGCCGTAGGTCGCGATGCCGGCGATGCTGATCGGGATGATCGCGCCGAGCGAGACGGCGTGCGCGTCACGCTGCGAATAGGCGGCCCAGAGCACGAGCAGCGGCACCATGACGATGCCTCCACCGACCCCGAGGAGCCCCGACAGGAGACCGCCGCCGAGCCCGATCGCGGCCAGCTTCGGGTCGAGCCTGAGCGAATGCAGACGTGCGCGCATGGCGCGGCACACTATCGTTGGCCGATGAGCTTTTCGACGCGACCCGAACTGCGCGGGACGTTCGGGATGGTGGCGTCGACGCACTGGCTCGCGTCGGCGGCGGGGATGGCCGTGCTCGAGCAGGGCGGGAACGCGTTCGATGCGGCGGTCGCGACCGGATTCACGCTCCAGGTCGTCGAGCCGCACCTCAACGGCCCGGGTGGCGACCTGCCGGCACTCGCCTGGCCGGCCGGTCACGAGCAGCCGCTCGTCCTCTGCGCGCAGGGTCCCGCACCGCGAGCGGCGACGGTCGAGCACTACCGCCACGAGCTGGGGCTCGCGCTCATACCCGGGACCGGCCCTCTCGCGGCTGTCGTGCCCGGCGCCTTCGGTGGCTGGATCGCATTGCTGCGCGAGCACGGGACGCTGCCGCTGCGCGACGTCCTCCACTTCGCGATCGGCTACGCCGAGGGCGGATACCCGGCCGTCGCCTCGATCGGTGATGCGATCCGCAAGGTCGAGCAGCTCTTCAACGACGACTGGACGACGAGCGTGGAGGTGTACCTACCGGCTCCCGAACCGGGCACGCTGCACCGGAACCGCGCTCTCGCCGATACGTACCGGCGCATTCTCGCCGAGGCCGAGGCCGCCTCCACGGACCGGGACGCCCAGCTGGAAGCGGCACACGACTGCTGGTACCGCGGCTTCGTCGCGGAGGAGTTCGTCCGCTTCCAGGAGCGCGAGTGGCTCGACAGCTCCGGCGAGCGCCACACGGGCCTGCTCACCGAGGACGACCTGAGCGACTGGGCGCCGACCTGGGAGGAGCCGCTATCGGTCAACTACCACGGCTACGAGGTCTTCAAGGCCGGCCCGTGGAGCCAGGCGCCCGTCTTCCTCCAACAACTCCGGCTGCTCGAGGGGTTCGACCTCGACGCCATGGCCCAGGCGGATGCGGAGTGGGTGCACACCATCACCGAGTGCGCGAAGCTCGCGTTCGCCGACCGCGAGGCGTGGTACGGAGACCCGGACTTCACCGAGGTACCGCTTGCCGACCTGCTCTCACGGGAGTACGCGGAAGAGCGGCGGCAGCTGCTCGGCGAGGAGGCCTCGCCCGAGCTGCGTCCCGGCTCGCCCGCAGGGCGGGAGCCCCGTTTGGCCCATCCGGTGGCAGACGCGCCGGTCGCGCCCGGCGTCGGCGACCCGACGCGCTCAAGCCTGGAAGCACCGGCGGCCAAGCCGCCGGTGTCCGGGCAAGGCCCGGGGGCCGTCTCGGGCGTCCCCCGGGGGGACACCGTCCATCTCGATGTCGTCGACCGCTTCGGGAACATGGTCTCGGCGACACCGAGCGGCGGCTGGCTCTGGGGCGCGCCCGTGATCCCGTCACTCGGCTTCTGCCTCGGCACCCGCGCGCAGATGTTCTGGCTCGAGCCAGGCCTGCCGAACTCGCTCGAGCCCGGCAAGCGCCCGCGGACGACGCTCTCGCCCACGATCGCCAGCCGCGGAGGCGAGCCGTCCCTCGCCCTCGGCACCCCCGGCGGCGACCAGCAGGACCAGTGGACGCTGCATGTCCTCCTCGCCCACGTCCACCACGGGCTCGACCTCCAGGCCGCGATCGACGCGCCGAATCACCACACCGAGGCGTTCCCGTCGAGCTTCTACCCCCGCGAGACCCGCCCGCGGCACGTGGCAGTCGAGGAACGCGCCGGCGCCGAGACGATCGACGGTCTGCGGCAGCGCGGCCACGACGTCGAGGTGTCCGGCCCCTGGACGCTCGGCCGCGTCACCGCCGTGGGACACGAGCGCGGCGGGATGCTCAAGGCGGGAGCGAACCCGCGCGGCCGGCAGGGCTACGCCGCAGGCCGCTGACGCGGCCGACCTTGTGGCGATCATCCCGAACGGATGATGTTGCGCAGGCGCGTCGAAGTAAGCCTGCGAACCGATGGACGACTACGGATGGAAGTTCTGGTTGAAGATGGCCGGCCTCTTCGTCGCCGGCGCCATTGCCCTGTTCGTCTTCATGTGGATCTTCCTGAGCGCGATCTACGCGTGGGGCTTCCTCGCCGCGTTCCTGCTCCTGGCCGTGGGGGCGCTCTCCCTCGGCTGGATCCACGACCGCCGGACCGCAAGTCACGAAGAGGGCAGCTACTAGCCGCCCGCGCTCCGGGCGCTGCCGATGGGCGCAGCCGACGAGGTTCCGCCGGACGAGCGGTCAGCAGTCGCGGACGCCATCGGCGGCGCAGCCGCCTACTCGGCACGGGTCGCGGCTCGCGTCTGGCGCGGCCCGCTCGAGGCGGCCGCTGAAGAGCTCCTGTCGACGCCCGAGGTAAGGAGGGCTCTCGATCGCACACTGGCGAGCCCGCTGCCGGAGGAGTTGGGCCGACTGTTGGTGCGGCACCGCGTCGTGGAGCGAGTCGTGCACGAGCTCGTGGCGTCCGGCGAGCTGGAGCGAATGCTCGAGACCACGCTGGCCAGTCCGCAGTCGCAGGAGCTCGTCGACCGTCTGCTTGCCAGCCCGGCAATGGGACAGGCACTCGAGCGCGTCCTTTCGGGACCGGAGGTGCGTGCTGCGCTGACCTCGCAGACGGCGGGTTTCGCCGCGCAGGTCATGGGCGGCGCACGCGAGACCGCGACCGGTTTCGACCGGCGGCTCTCATTGCGCGGACGCAGATCGCCGGCCTCGCCGTTCGCGGGTGTGGCCAGCCGCGGCGTCGCACTGGTCGTCGATGCGTTCGCGGTGGTGGCTGCCACCGCGGTCGTGGGCGGCGCCGCCAGTCTCGTCGCCGCGGTGGTGGGCGGCCTACGGCCCGAATGGCTCGCCCAGGCGCTCCTCGCACTCGCCACCGTGGCGATCGCAGTCGGCTACTTCAGCCTCTTCTGGCACACCGCCGGGCAGACGCCGGGCATGCGGCTGATGGGGGTGCGCGTCCTCTCGAGACGGGACGACCGCCGCTTGACCGCGTGGCAGGCGATCCTGCGGACGATCGGGCTCGCCCTCGCGATCATCCCGTGCTTCCTCGGCTTCCTGCCTGCGCTCTTCGACTCCCGGCGCCGCGCGCTCCCCGACTATCTCGCGGGCACCGTCGTCGTCTACGGCGATCCGCCTCCGACGGCCGTCCCCGTTTCCGCGGCCTGAGGCGGAAGGTCGCCGGCGGCAAGCTTCGCGCTCATCTTGATCGCCTTGACCGCGCCGGTTGCGCCGGCTTGCAGGGTCAGTCCGACAGCGAGTAGCACGATCCCGAGCGCGAACAGCACGTGCGATCCCAGCAGCAGGACCCCGAGCCGGCCGAGCAGATACGGCGGGGTGCAGATGAGCGCGCCCAGTGCCCCGCCGACGAGCGAGGCGCCAAGCTTGTCCCGTCGAGAGCCGGCCGGCCTGACCCCCACGATGCGTGCAGGCAGGGTGACGTAGGTGAGCATCATCACGCCGACCACCACGCCCATCGCGAGGCCGAACCACGGGTGTCCCCAACGGGGAACGACGATCGCCGAGAATCCCAAGGCAAGCCCGACGATCAGCCCGGCTCCGCCGACGACCGCGGAATGCCGTCGCGCGAGCGCAAACGCCGGTCGGACGTGCGGCCGGCCGGGTTGCGTGATGGCGAAGGCGAACACCGCATTGAGGAAGAAGCTCGCCGCCGTCACGAGCGCGATCACCGCGACGAGCGAGAGCGCCGCCGGCCCGCTCCAGGAGTGGAATTCCTTCCCCCTGAATGCGTGCACCTTGAGGTCGAGCATTGCTGCCCAGATCCACATCGCCGGCAGAACCTGGACGAGCATGAGCCGCCAGTTGACGAACACGAGTCTCAGGCCCTGGAAGAGCATCACAAACGCACCGACCGCGAACACGAGTGGGGCGAAGATCCGACGCGACCGGCTCAGCGCGAGCACGGCCGACTCGACCGCCGCCTCGTCCCCGCTCTGGATTGCGTCGACGAGCGCGCGACCCTGCGTCCTCAGAACCTCGCGACGCGACCGGCGAGAGTCATCTTCCCCGTCCGCGGCGGTGGCCATCACGCCGCGCGGTCGGCCTCTGCTCGGCGCCAATCCGCCCAGACGGGCGAGAACACCGCGCAGACGAGCGACAGCGTGATCGTGATGAAGACGTAGCCGATGAGCGTGAGCACGACCCCGAAAGAGCCGAAGGCACGGCCGTTCGCATTCAACGGGGCAGCCAGGAAGAGGGGCGAGACCGCCGTCAACCCTCCCAGCACGACCGTCGCCAGCAGGGCACCCGGCATGAGCGAGCGGAGCGCGACCTTTCGGTGGAGGAGAAACCACGGCACCCAGAGCCAGAAGACGGTCGAGGCGGCGAGCCAGGCCGGAATCAGAAGCAGCAGGCCTTGAGTCCGCAGGCTCTGAGCGGCAACCACGAAGAACGCCACCGAGCCTGCGAGCACGAAGAAGAAGATCGCGAACAACCCCTGGTCGGCCATGGATCCGACCTTCAGCCGCCAGGCGCGCGCGTAGACGTCCTGGTAGAGCTGACCGATGCCGATGCCCCACATGAGGGCGCTGACCGCCACGGTGATGGTCGCCGCCAGCCTGTTCGAGGAGGCGCTGCCGAACGTGCTCTGGACGAGCCCGGCGGTGGCCCCGGTCAGCTTCAGATGCGTGATGAGACGCTGTGCGTAGGCGTTGGTGTCGGCCTTCGAGTGGACGAATGAGACGATGACGAGCGCCGCAGGCAGGACGGACAGCGAGGCGTACACCGTGATCGCGCAGCCCGAGTTCTTGCTCGCCTCGAAGTAGCGCTTGAACCAGTCGAACGCCAACCGGCCCAGGGACGTGTCTGCGCGTCCGGCGAGCCAGGACTGCAGCCTCCGGACGCGGTTTCCCAGCGCAAAGCCCGGGGTGCGGGTCGCTTCCGCATCCTCGGGAGGCGTCTGGCTGATTGAGGGATCGGCCGGCAGGATCCTCCTTCCCGCGCCCAGCCTGAACCGGCGGCCGCGGACGATCATCGCCCGGAAGGGATGACCCGCGAAGGGTCCGCACCGTGCAGGATCAGGGGCGGAATCGTCTATGAACGCAGCGAAGACCATCCGCAAGCCGCCGCGGCCGCGCCCGATCGAGAGGCGGATGTCGAAGCTCCTGCGCAAGCCGCCTTCGGTCCGTCTTGCTGCAGGTGTCATCGTCACGGCGACCGCGCTCGCAGTCGTCGGGGCCGGCATCTTGATGCGAGTCCTCGACCACACGGAGTACGGATCGATCTGGATAGGCATGTGGTGGGCGATCCAGACCGTGACGACCGTTGGGTACGGCGACGTCACTCCGCACAAGGCGATCGGCCGGATCGTCGCCAGCTTCGTGATGCTCGAAGGGATCGCGTTCCTGGCGGTCGTAACCGCCGCGATCACCTCGACCTTCGTCCAGCGCGCCGCGTTGGAGCACGACCGGGAAGAAGCCGCGGAAGCCGAATCCGCCGAGGCACGATTCGACGCGCACTTCGACGATCTGGCCGCGCGCCTCGATCGGGTCGAGGCAATGCTCGCCCGCCTCTCCGAGCGCGCATAGCCTCAGCGGGCGGCGCGCCGCCGGGCAAGCAGCGCCAGCCCCAGCGTCCCCACCACCGTGACGACGAGCTTCACGGCCTTCCCTCCGCGCAGCTTCGACTCGCCGCCTGCCCGGGGCGCCATGTCGACCGGCACCTCCTCGAGGCGCAGTCCAGCGTCGACGACGCGGATCAGCGCCTCGACCTCGGGCGCCCCGCTCGTGTACGGCCGGGCGAGGAGAGGCAGCGCCGCCGCGTTCACGGCGTAGAGGCCGCTCGTCGCGTCCGCGAACGGCCGGCGGAGGACGACGCCGACCGAGCGCCGCAGCAGACCCGTGCCGAGGCGCCGCGCCGCACTGGGCCGGTACCGGTAGGGCGCGTGGCCGTCTCCGGAGACGAAACGGGAGCCGACAGCGACGTCGCATTCGTCGTTGCGCACTCGCTCGAGCAGCCGCGCGAGCTCTTCTGGGGGGTGCTGGCCGTCCGCGTCGACTCGCCCGCAGAACGCGTACTCGTGGTCGAGGGCCCAGCGGTAACCCGCGGCGATCCCGATGCGCAGGCCCTGGTTCGTCTCCAGGGAGAGCACCTCCGCCCCGTGCTCGCGCGCGACCTCGGCCGTGCGATCCGTCGAGCCGTCGTCGACGACGAGGACGTCCGCGTCGTGCACCCGCTCGTGCAGCCCGTCGAGCACGGCGGGCAGGTTCTCCTCTTCGTTCCAGGCCGGGATGAACACGAGCGTGTCGCTCACGGCCGCCTCCGGGCGAGCTCGGCCCGGGCCGCGTGGAGCTGCAGCGGCAGGAACGGCAGGGCGAGAAGCTCCCAGGCGACCGCGCGGACGGTCGGCGCCAGCCGTGCGACGCGGAACCCGACTTCCACGCCCGAGCCGCGATAGAGCCGGCGGAAGAGCAGCCGCGTCCGGAGAAAGTGCGGCGGCGCACAGACGACGACTGCGTGCGCGACCCCGCGGTCGAGGAGAAGCGGCAGGGTACGCGCGGCGTTCTCGGCCGTGGACGTCGCCGTCGGCTCGACGACGAGCTCGACGGCTGGGCCGCGCCACGCATCGCGCATCTGCTCGGCCTCGGAGGGGCCGCCGGTCGGCGACCAGCCGCTGAAGACGACCATGTCGGCGTCCGCCGTTCTCACGAGCTGCTCGGCTTCGCGCACGAGCCGCAGGCAGCGGCTGCTGATCCGGTGCCTGCCGGCCAGATCGGGCCACCCGTGGCCCGGAACGACGATCGCTGTCCGGTTGCCGGCCACGCCGGCCCCAATCATCGCTGCGCCACGGACTCCCGGGCTGGAGCCGGCGGCCCCGGCGACCCGAGACCCTCGAGGCGCTGGCGCCACTCCGCGAGCACGCGGTGGAGCGTCTCGGCGCCGATGAGCGGCTGCGCCGGCGCGGGCAGCTGTGCCGGGTAGAGCAGGAACGCCTGCGTCTGGGAGCCGCCGAGCCCGCCGTGGAACGAGATCAGCTCCTCGAAGGCGCAGCCCTCGTCGAGGGCCGAGTCGTAGAAGCTGCCGACGAGCAGGTCCGGCGCGTGCGCGAAGCCGTGCGTGCGGAGGAGGTGCTGCGCCGCCGTGGCGGGGAAGCGCGCGAGCGGGTCCTCACCCTCCACGCGATCCTCCTCGAGGTAGCGGACGCCGGCGCCCCCGAGTACGACCGCCCCGTGCTCGCCGGACTTCACGAGCACCCAGCCGATGTGCGGGTGCGAGGACAGAGCCGGCAGGAGCTGCGGGTGACGTGCCTCGAGCTCCTCGCGCGTCAGCCGCCCGTCCTCCTCCAACAGGTAGACGAGGCCGAGGTTGCCCGAGCCGAGGACGACGACATCTCGGCCCGAGACGTCGTTTTTCGCCGGCTTCGCCTTCCGTCCCGTCGCCTCGGCCGTGGCGTGACCGACCATCGCATCCTGCTCGTCGCCGCCCTCGAGCGCGCTGACGTCGCCGTGGGCGAGGTTCCGCTGCACGAGATCGTCGAGCCCGTAGCCGTTCCGCTGCCGGAAGGTCGCCCCCTGCGTCTGGCCATGGTCCGACAGGGTGACGAGCTCGTACGGCCGCGCGGCGTAGCGGCGGGCGCGCTCGATGCGCCCGAACTGCTGGTCGAGCTTCCGCAGCGCCTCGAGCGTGTCCTCGCGTTCGAGGCCGGAGTGGTGCGCGACCTCGTCGTAGCTCGAGAAGGTCGCATAGATCGCGGGCCGCCCCTTCATCATGTCTGTGAGGACGCCGTACACGATCAGGTCGCGGACGATCACGCACATCGTCGCGCGCAGAAACGGATAGACGCCGCCCCGGTGGCCGCGCGGGCGGACGTCGCGCCGGCGTTGCTTCGCGGCGGCGACCCACTCGATGATCACCTCCCAGCCGAAGAGGACGAACGACCGCGCGACGTTGAAGCCGTTCGCGAGGAAGGCGCGGTAACCCGGATTGGACGAGCGCTCGGCCTCCATCCGGCTGACGGTGAGGATCATGTGGTCGGCGCCTCCCGAGAAGAGGTTGCCGCGGCTCGCGCCTCCCTCCGCGAGGAGACCCGCTCCGGTCGCGTGCCGCCGCTCCAGCTCGGCACAGTCCTCCGGCGACGAGCAGGCGACGAGCGCCTGGCGCTCCTTCTCGACCCAGCGGAAGGCGACGATGTCGTCGTTCGAGCCGAGCAGGATGCCGGCCTGCGAGGCGCCGGTCTGCGAGGAGAGGTCCGGCTCCCACTCGGCGAGCCGGTGCGTGCCGTCCTCGAGCCAGCGCGCCATCGTCGGCGCGTGCCCGTCGCGCATGGCCCGTTGCAGCACCGGCAACGCCAGGCCGTCGATCTCGAGGAAGACGATCCCCGGGCGATCGGTCACCACCCGTTCGCCCGAGCGCCGCGCGATCCGCTGCACGACGCTGAGCGAGTAGATGTCGTCGTCGTTCGTCCCGAACACGGTCGAGAGCACGACGCCGACCGCGGACGCGGCGAGCGCAACCCCCAGCGCCGACCAGAAGGAGTCGATCGACATGCCTGAGCTGATCCGGCCCGCGAGGAGCAGCATCCCAGCGTCGACGAAGAGCACCAGGAAGAAGCCGAGCAGTGCGGTGAACGGGAGCCTCAGTGCGGCGACGAGCGGCGGCAGTACTCCGTTGAGCAGGGCGATGAGTGCCGCGACGACGATGGAGGCACGGAGGGTCGAGTCGGACGCACCGGGGACGAGCTTCGTGGCAACGGCAAGCGAGACGGCTCCGAGCAGCCACGCGAGCACGAGCTGTGTCGGTCGAAAGCGAGGCCGCTCGGGCCTCCAGCCCGGCGCCTCGCCGTACGCCACGCTCACGGGGTCGCCTGTTCGGCGTCCGCCGACTTGGCCGCCTTCTTGGCCGCCTTCTTCGCGCGCCGTTTCTCCGTCTCCTCCTCCTGGCGGCGCTTCGCCTCGCCGTACGAGTCGGAGACGAGCTTCTTGCCGCCGCCCCAGCCCCAGGCCCAGACCATGAGGATCAGCGCGAAGAGGATGGTCCACGCCGTCGACACGAGCTGCTGCGCCACCGAATATGCCGTTGCGTCCGTCGAGGACGCGACTCCCTTGAGCGAGGCGACGTTCCAGGCCTGCGTCACGCCCACGCCACCGGGCGTGACCGAAGTGACGTTTGCGAGCGAGTTACCGCCGGCGACGTGCATCAGCGTGTCGAAGCTGACCGGGATTCCGTACGCGTTGAGAAAGACGGCGATCACGGCGAGGCCCGCGCACCAGCTCACGAAGGACGGCAGGAACACGCGTCCGAAGAAGGCGCCCGGGCGCGCGAGGATCGCTCCTCCCTCTTTCGCGTTCTGCCACCAGGCGACCACGTGCGGCCAGTACCGGCGCACGAGCAAGACGATCAGCAGAGCCGCGCCGCCGAAGACGACGATCGTGGCGGCGGGGTGCTCGTGCACCCAACTGAACGAGATGTCGAACGAGCCCCCGACCGAGATGAAGAGGTACAGGTAGGTGAAGGCGCCCGCGACAGTGAAGAAGATCTTCTCGACGGCGTAGGCACCGAGAACTGCCGCGAAGCTCACGGCGAGGAAGCCGGTGAGCATGATCAGGAAGACGAGCGTTCCCAGGTTGGCCGGGAGGATCCCGTTCAGCGCCACGGATACGGCGTAGCCGGCCAGGATGTCGCGCCATTTCGTCCGCTCCGGGTACGCGAAGTGGAGGATCGAGTACCACGCGAACGCCGTCGCGGATGTCTGCACCGTCATGCAGGCGACCGCCGCGATGAGCGAGCCGACCGAGATCGTCGTCATCGTCTGCCAGAGGCTGTGGAACCAGCCTCTGATGTCCCAGCCGAGGAGGTTCGCGGCCGCGCCGATCACCACGACGATCAGCGCCCACATGACCATCCGGCGCCACAAGGGCCTCGGCCGTCCGGCCGGAGTGGGTGCGTCCTGCGCGACGACGGTCATGCCGCGAGCTCCGCCACGTGATCCAGTGCGTCGGTGAGGTTGCGCGTCTCGAGCAGCTCTACGGGCACGCCGTAGTCCCGAAGACCAACCGCCCGCTCCGCGGCGCCCGGAAGGCCCAGCGGCACGAACAGACGGCTGGGATAGGCGAGCGCGGCGCGCCAGCCCCGTTCACACTCGAGCACGTCGCCCCACAGGGAGACCGTACCGATCACGAAGAGGAACCCCGGAGGCAGGCAGCCCTCGATCGCCAGCTTTCTGCGAATGACCTCGAACGGCGCCGCGTAGATGCCACAGGTGCACGTCTCCGTCGGGGCTGGGTGTCGCGGCCGGCGGGACAGCCGAAGCCTCTGCGCTTCGCAGCGAGCCTCGAACGGAGCTCCGACGGGCCAGAAGGAGATCCGATAGAGGCTGCGCAGACGAGGGGCTTCATCGACGTCCTCGACCTCCCAGAGCCGCCAGGCGCACAACGGCTCCGCGTAATCGGGCGCGATCGAGATCTCGGCGGCGGTCGCGGCCGGTTCGCTTGACTTCCGCCAGCGCATCCTGCTTCTCCTCTCGTTCGACCGCCCCCAGCTTCATCCCACACCGCGTCTGCCGCTTCATGCGAGGCGGATGAAACGGCGCACCACTTCACCCGGGCAGGACGATGCGTCGCGGGGCCGCCGAGCCGAACGTGGAGCCATGACCGAACTCGTCCCGGCCCGCCCGGCACATCTCCAGCGACTCGAGCGAATGCGGGCGAAGCACAGCTACTGGGCAGTGCTCGGGGCGATTTTCGTCGGCTTCTTCCTCGCGGCGCTCTTGCCGGATGCACCCTGGGCCTCGAGTCTCATCGCCCTCGTCCAGAGCGCCACGCTGCTGGTCGCGATCTGGACAGCCGGGTGGGCCATGACCGAGCGGATGTTCCCCTTCGCGCTCGCCACGGTCGCAGGAGGCGCCGCGGTGGTCAACATCTTCTGGCAGGGCAAGGCGCTGACGGCCACGCTCGGCCTCCTCGCCGGAGTCCTCACGGTCGCGATCGCAGTCGTCATCGCCGCCGGGGCGGTCGCGCAGAACGAGGTGAACTCGCGTTCGGTTGCGGGCGCGATCTGCGTCTACATGCTGTTCGGAATGCTGTTCATGTGGCTGTACAGCGTCCTTGCCGCGCTCGGAAAAGCGCCGTTCTTCGCCCAGGGGACGGACGGAACACGTTCGATACGTCTCTACTTCAGCTACGTCACCCTCGCCACGCTCGGCTACGGCGACTACACGCCGGCGGGAAACCTCGCTCGCGCGCTCGCCGTGCTCGAGGCGCTGATCGGCCAGCTCTATCTCGTCACGGTGGTGGCGGTCGTCGTCACGCGCCTGGGGCGGCCGGGAAGACGATCAATCGCAAGCGAAAAGGAGAGTGAGATCGATGGCCCTCAAACATGAGGTACAGGAGTTGCGACAGGCGGCGGACCTCCTGGTAGCGCCGCTCTACTCGCTCGAGGCCGAGCGCATTCCTCGGCACACACTGACCGAGAACGAGATGCCCCCGGATGTCGCGTACCAGATCGTCCACGACGAGCTGATGCTCGACGGCAACGCACGTCTGAACGTGGCGACGTTCGTGTCGACGTGGATGGAGCCCCAGGCCGAGAAGCTGATGGCCGAGTGCCTCGACAAGAACATGATCGACAAGGACGAGTACCCGCAGACCGCGGCCCTCGAGACGCGCTGCGTCAACATCCTCGCCAACCTCTGGCACGCCCCGGACCAGGACGAGGCGACAGGCTGCTCGACGACCGGCTCGAGCGAGGCTGCGATGCTCGCCGGGCTCGCGCTGAAGCGGCGCTGGCAGAAGCGCCGGCGGGCCGACGGGATGCCCGCCGACAAGCCGAACATCGTGATGGGAGCGAACGTCCAGGTCTGCTGGGAGAAGTTCGCCAACTACTGGGACGTCGAGATGCGGCTCGTGCCGATGGAGGGCGACCGCTACCACCTCTCGCCCGAGGGGGCGGTCGCGCAGTGCGACGAGAACACGATCGGCGTCGTCGCCGTCCTCGGCTCGACGTTCGACGGCTCGTACGAGCCGGTCGCCGACATCTCCGCGGCGCTCGACGCGTTCGAGAACGACCGCGGGATCGACGTGCCTCTGCACGTCGACGGGGCCTCGGGCGGGATGTTCGCGCCGTTCGTCGACCCGGATCTCGTCTGGGACTTCCGCCTGCCGCGCGTCGCGTCGATCAACACCTCGGGTCACAAGTACGGGCTCGTCTATCCGGGCGTCGGCTGGATCGTCTGGCGTGACGTCGACGCGCTGCCGGACGAGCTGATCTTCCGCGTCAACTACCTCGGCGACACGATGCCCACCTTCGCGCTCAACTTCTCACGGCCGGGCGCCCAGGTCGTGGCGCAGTACTACAACTTCCTGCGGCTCGGCTTCGAGGGCTACCGGCGCGTGCAGCAGTACGCGCGGGACGTGGCAACCGGCCTGGCCGCGCAGCTCGAGGACCTCGGACCGTTCGAGCTGCTGACCCGCGGCGACGAGCTGCCGGTCTTCGCGATGACGCTGAAGCCGGAGGTGCAGAACTACAGCGTGTTCGACCTCTCGCTCGCGCTGCGCGAGCGGGGCTGGCAGGTGCCCGCCTACACCTTCCCCGAGAACCGCACCGACCTCGCGGTGCTGCGGGTCGTGGTGCGCCGCGGCTTCACGCACGACATGGCCGACATGCTCGTCGCAGACGTGAAACGCCAGCTGCAGCGACTCGAGCAGCAGCCGGCGCCGGCCCACGATGCGGCGAGCGCGACCGCGTTCGCGCACTAGGAGGTGTCGATGGCGACCGCGACGGGTCAGCCCCACTCGGACGCGCCGCAGCGTGCGGGCCTGGTTCTCGGTGCTCTGATCGCGGTCGCCGCGGTCGCGAACCTCGGGCTTGCGGTCGCGAACGTCGCTCTGCCGTCGATCGGCCAGCATTTCGACGCGTCCCAGACGGCGCTCAACCTGGTGGCGGTCGGCTACTCGCTCGGCCTGGCGGCGTCGGTGCTGTACTTCGGCGCCGTCGGCGATCGGTACGGGCGGAAGCTCCTGCTCGTCCTCGGCATGGTGCTGACGGTCCCGGCGGACTGCCTCGCGGCCTGGGCGCCGTCGATCGATGTTCTGTTCCTGGCCCGAGTCATCGGGGGGCTCGCGGCGGGGATGGCGTATCCGACGACGCTGGCTTTGATCACCGCCCTGTGGTCGGGGCCGGGGCGCACGAAGTCGATCGCGCTCTGGGCGGCGACGGGCGGCGCGATCAGCTCGCTCGGCCCGCTCTGCGCCGGGATCCTGCTCGAACACTACTGGTGGGGGTCGGTATTCCTGATCACGCTTCCACTTGCGCTGATCGCGCTCGCCATGGCGGTCAAGCTCGTGCCGAGTCACGTGAACGAGAGCTCGGAGCCGGTCGATCACAAGAGCGGCGTGCTCTCGATCTTCCTCGTCGGCGCGCTGATCCTGGGGATCAACTTTGCCGCCGTCCCGAACGAGACCACCCTGATTCTGGGCCTGTTCATCGTCGCCGCGGCTGCTCTGGTCGCATTCTTCATCCGCCAACGGCGGGCAAAGAATCCGCTCTACGACCTGCACGTCGCCGCCCGTCCGACGTTCTGGGTCGCCGCCTGTGCAGGGCTGATCGTGTTCGGCTCGCTCATGGGAGCGATGTTCATCGGCCAGCAGTTCCTGCAGAACGTGCTCGGCTACTCGACGGTCGACGCGGGGCTGGCGATCCTGCCGGCGGCAGCGTGCATGGTCGTGGTGGCTCCGCGGTCTGCCAAGCTGGTCGAGGCGCGCGGCGCGAGGTTCACGCTGTTGTTCGGCTACGTCTTCGTGCTCCTCGGCTTCCTGACCATGCTACTCCTGTGGAAGGAGAACATCTCCTACTGGAAGGTCGGACTGGGCTATGCCTTCGTCGGAATCGGGGTCGGCCTCGCCGGAACTCCGGCCTCGCATTCGCTGACCGGCTCCGTCCCGGTCAAGCGCGTGGGAATGGCGTCGGGTACCGCCGACCTGCAACGCGACCTCGGCGGCGCGATCATGCAATCGATCTTCGGCGCGCTGCTGACCGCCGGCTACGCAGCCGCAGCCGGAGCCGCTGTCGCCGCCTCCGGTAAGAACATCAATAGCCAGGTCCAGACCGAGCTGACGAAGTCGTTCTCCAGCGCCGCCGACACCGCCAGCCGGTACCCGACGTCGGTTCAGGACAACATCGTCGCGGCCGCGAAGACCGCCTTCTTGCAGGGCGATCAGTGGGCGTATACGGCCGGGATCGTCGCCGTCCTGATTGGCGCCGCTCTCGTCTTCGTCTTCTTCCCCCGTGCCGAGCGCGAGCGGGAGCTGCTCTCCCGCTACCAAAGCGAGGACGCCGCCGCCGAGCCCGAGGAGCCCGAACCTCCGCCTCAGGAGCGAGCGGCGGCGCCGGCCTGAGACCGCGCGGGCGCCGGCGACCGTCACTGTCGTCACCACCGCATCGACGACGACCGCGACGACGACGAACGTCGTGAACACCACCGCGGTCGTCGCGGGCGCGGCGGCCGCCGCCGCCGCGCAGCAGGAGGAGCCCGAGAGCACGCCGTGGGGCTGGATCGCCTTCGGGATCCTGGCCCTGGCAGTCCTTGCGGGCGGCATCGTCTGGCTCGTTCGCCGCCGGCGTCACGACGGCGGAACGCCGAGCGCACCCGCCACCGGCGGATGAGGATCGACCTGGTTCGGAGCTCACACCCCGAGCGGTGGCGGGCGCGACCGCTGCCTCAGGGCTGAATGTCGGGCTGCCCGAGCGTCATCACGCTCGGCAGGTCTGCGAGCAGCTTCCGGATGAGCTCGGGGAACGGATACGGGAGGAGCAGGACGCTCCACGCAAGCAGGGTCCAGAGACCCCCGAGCCACCAACCGACGAAGACGAACCAGAACGTCCGGATGTGCATCTCGAAGGGCCGCTCGCGACGCTCGACCCAGCCCGGTGGCGCATGGGCACGGACGCGCTCGGCGAACGGCTTCTTGTCACGCTCCTGCTCTTTCTCGTGACGCGATTCGAGCTTGTCGGCTCCGGGGGGACGCTGGCCGAGGGTGGAGAGGAAGATCCCGAAGCGGTAGGCACGCCTGGCCAGCGGCGTGCCGACGAACGTCAGCTGGGCGACGTAGCCGAAGACCAGGACCGGCAACGGCAAGAAGGTGCCGAAGCTCATGAACCAGATGTAGCCGCCCCAATGGCGTGCGGACTCCACGACGCGCCGCTCGCGGTTCGGCGCGGTCGCTCCGCTCACGATGCGTCTCCTTCCGCCCGGAATGCGTCGCGCGCGTCCTCGACCGTCGCGTATATGCGCTCACGGCCGATCCGCTCGGTGACGCCGAACGTCTCGAGCTCCCGCTGCACGTTCGCGCTCGGCTCGGCAACCGCGACGACGATCTTGCGTCCCAGCAGCTCCTCGACGAGCTCCGCGAGCGTCTGGCCGCCGGTGTAGTCGATGTCGTCGACCGCTCCGAGATCGAGGACGAGCCAGCGCGGCGGCTCCGCAGCCTCGGCGAGGCCGCGAACCTCGTCGGCGAAGAGCGCTGCGTTCGCGTAGAAGAGCCCGACCGCGAAGCGGTAGACGACGAGCCCGGGCTCCGACGTGGCACCCGGCTCGGGCGGCACGAGCGTGACCCGTCCGCGCTCGTCCCAGACGATGACGGCGTCCCGCGGCGTGTAATGGCGGCGCACGTGAAGGATGAGCGAGAGGACGATTGCGAGCACGATCCCCTGCTCGACGCCGACGCAGACGACCACCACGGCCGTGACCGCGGCAACCACGAACTCTTCCCTTCGCAGCCGCCAGATCTCGCGCATGCTCGCGATGTCGACGAGCTTCAAGCCGATCAGGAAGACGACTGCCGAGAGGACGGCCTCCGGCAGGTACTGCAGCGGCTTCGTCAGGAAGAGCAGCACGAGCAGAACGACTGCTGCAGTCGTCAGCTGGGCGACCTGTGTATGGCTGCGGGCGTCGTCGACCATCTCCGTCTTCGTCGGGCTGCCGTTGACGACGAAGGTGCTGGTGAGCCCGGCCGCGAGATTGGCGGCGCTGAGACCGAGCAAGTCGTCGTTCTCGACGAACTGCTCCCCGTACTTGACCGCGTACGCCCGGGAGGTCGCGGCGCTCTGCGCGAGGATGACGAGGAACAGCGAGGCCGACGTCGCGAGGAGCCCCGAGGCGTCTCCCCAGCTGACGCCCTGCGGGAAGCCGAAGTGTGGCAGGCCGCTGGGGACGGGCCCGAGAGTCGCGACCCCGTGCGCGCTCAGATCGAAGATCCAGGAGACCGCGATCAGCCCGATCACGGCGACGAGCCCGCCGGGGATCGCCCTGATCCAGCGCTTGAAGACGATGACGATCGCGAGCACCGAGAGAGAGACGGCGAGCGTCGCGCCCGACGTCTGGCCGAGCTCGGTCAGCGTGTCCCAGAACTTGATGAGCGTCCCGGCCGTCCGACCGGGTGAGACGCTCGGCGCCGGAACCCCGAGCATCCCTGCCAGCTGCCCCATGGCCACCTGGATCCCTACTCCCGTCAGGAAGCCGACGAGGACCGTGCGGGAGATGAAGTTGGCGAGGAAGCCGAGCCGCGCCAGGCGGGCGAGGACGAGCAGGCCCGCTGCGAGCAGTGCGCTCAGGCTCGCGAGGGCGAGCCACTGGGACGTTCCCGGCTGCAGGCCGGCGATGCCGAGCGACCCGATCCCGGCGAACATGATCGCGGCCGTGGCCGAGTCGCCGCCCACGACGAGGTGCCGCGACGAGGCGAAGACGGCAAAGGCGAGGATCGGGATCAGGATCGTGTAGAGACCGGTGATGACCGGCGTGCCTGCGATCCTCGTGTAGCCCATGACCTCCGGAATCGCGAGCGCAGCGAGGGTGATCCCCGCGACGATGTCCCGCGAGAGCCAGTCGCGACGATAGGGACGGATGCTGCCGAACAGCGAGAGCCCGAATACAGCGCTCGGCACCGTCGGCGCCTCGACGCTCATGCCGTCACACCGCGCGCCGCTCCAGCCACGGCACGATCGTCACGCGCCCGGGCCGGAAGTGCCTCACCCTGGCGGGATGACGCACCCGACGACACTCGGTGCGAGATGAACGCGACCGAGAGCGAGCCGCACCCGAGCCTGCGAGATTCGTTCCGCACGCCGCACTGGCTGCGCGATCTCGGCCGGAGCTCGTGGCTCCTCGTGGGCCTGCTGCTGCTCGTCGTCGGGCTCATCTGGCTGCTCGCCGAGACGTACACGATCGTCGGACCGATGGTCTGCGCGCTCATCGTCGCGGTCGTGGCGATGCCACTCGTGCAGTGGCTCGACCGGCGCATGCCGCGCGCACTCGCGGCGGCGCTCGTCCTGCTCGCAGTCGCCGCGATCGCCGTCCTGATCGTCGTGATCGTCGTCGCCGGCATCACCGGCCAGAGCGCGGCGATCTCCGCGGAAGCGACCGCAGGAGCCGACCGGATCCAGGGCTGGCTGAAGAGCGCCGGCATCGACTCCTCGAGCGCGTCCGGCGCCACGACGACGGCGAAGCACGCCGCGCCGCAGATGATCTCTACGCTTGTGCACGGCGTGCTCAACGGCATCCGCGGGCTCGCCTCGCTCCTGTTCGGAATGTCGTTCGCCGCGCTCGGAACGTTCTTCCTGCTCAAGGACGGGCCGCAGATCCGCCGCTCGGTAGACCGGCACGTTGGCCTCCCCGAGCCGATCGCGCGCACGATCAGCGGCTCGGTGATCACGTCACTACGCGGCTACTTCCGCGGCGTCACGCTCGTCGCCGGCTTCAACGGTGTCGTCGTCGGGCTCGCCGCGCTCGTCCTCGACGTGCCCCTGGCCGGGACGATCGGCGTCGTCACCTTCGTCACGGCGTACGTGCCGTACATCGGCGCCGTCGTCGCGGGGGCGTTCGCAGTCCTGCTCGCGCTCGGGGCACAGGGAACCGGCGTCGCGGTCGCGATGCTCATCGTCGTCATCCTCGCGAACGGCCTGCTCCAGAACATCGTGCAGCCCTTCGCGATGGGCTCCGCGCTCCACCTCAATCCGCTCGTCGTCCTCGTCGTCACGATCGGCGCGGGCTGCCTGTTCGGGATGCTCGGGCTCGTGCTTGCGGCCCCGCTGGTGTCGGCCGCGGTGCGGATCGCCAAGCAGTTGAGCCAGCCGCTCGACGCGCCCTCAGATGCCCCCGCCGAGCCGCCTTCTACGGCTACGGGCGACACGCTCATCCCGACGGGATGATGCCTCCGACATCCGGCTCCGCAATCGTGGAGGCGCGTTGAGGAGACCTCGATGACGCCCCTGCAGCAGGAATCCACCGCTCGCATCTCGGAAGGCAGATCGGCGCCGAACGCCGGCCAGATTCCCGGCGACGTGCAGGGGGCGCTCGCGGACGTGAACGTGCCGTGCTACGTCGTCGACCGGTTCGGAGTCATCCGCTGGCTCAATCCGGCCGCGGAGGAGCTCGTAGGGGACGTCCGAGGGCGCCAGCAGTCGTCGGTGGTCGCGCCGGAGTACGCACGCGAAGCGAGGGAGTCGTTCACCCGCAAGGTGCTGGGGACCGAAAAGGCGACCGACGGAACGGTGGTCGTGCTCGACGCCAACGGCGAGCGCGTCCAGGTCCAGATCAGCTCGGTTCCGCTCTACGACGGGGGCCGAATCGTGGGAGTGTTCGGCCTGGTGCCGCACCGAGAGACCACGGCTCCGCCGGATCCTCACCCGCACCTGACCCCACGCCAGCACCAGGTCTTGCACCTGCTCTCTGACGGTCGCTCCACCCAGCAGATCGCCGACGAGCTCAGCCTGAGTAGGGACACTGTCCGCAACCACGTGCGCCGGATGCTGACCTCCCTCGATGCGCACTCACGGATCGAGGCCCTGGCGGTGGCGCACCGCGACGGAATTCTCCGCCCGCGATGACCGCTCGAGCTGGGGACGAATCGACGCGTTGTCGTTTGCCACCCGACGTTGATCCATCCGAGTCACCCGGATGGCTCGAGCGCGGACCTACCGTGGAGGTCATGCGTTGCGTCGAATGCGGCAGCGAGAAGTGTGCCGCCCAGCGAGGCTGGGTGACCGTGCTCTCCCCTTCGGGCTCGCTCCGGATCCACTACTGCCCCGACTGCATGGCCAACCTCGTCTCGCGCCCGGCCGTCGCCGACCAAGTCGACGACGAGAACGACGCGTAGCCGGCCTTCAGACCGAGGCGGGCGCGGCGGGCCGGAACGTGCTCATCTCGTCCTGCCCCGGCTGCACGACGCCCCACATCGCCTCGGGCACCTGGTTCCAGACGCCCGCCACGTCGCCGAGCGGCTCGGACACGACGATCCGCGTCTCCTCGTCGAAGAGGTCGAGCCTCGGGTCGTCGGGATACATCGCCTTCAGCGTGTCGTAGAGCGTCGAGAAGTAGAGCGAGCGGGACCGGCCCTCGCTCGAGTAGCGGAACGCCCAGAGCCGCTCGCCGTTGGTGGTGGCGATCGTGCCCTGGAACGGATACTTGACGTCGTGGCGGTGCCCGATCTCCTCGACGAGGCCGATCGCGCGCTCGACCGCTCCCGGCGGGTCCTCCTCGAGGCCGAGCGTGAGCGCCACGTAAAACAGCACCTCGGAGTCGGTCGTGCCTTCGATCAACGGGTAGAGCGCCGGATCGACCGCGAGCACGAGATCGCGCTTGACCGTGAGCCAGTCGTTGATGACCCCGTTGTGCATCCAGAGCCACTTGTCGTAGTGGAACGGATGGCAGTTCGTCTGCTGCACCGGAGTCCCCGTCGTGGCGCGGATGTGCGCGAGAAAGAGATGCGACTCGACGTGAGCGGAGATCTCGCGCAGGTTGCGGTCGTTCCAGGCGGGCTCGGTGCTCTTGAACACCCCGGGATCGCCGGCGGCCGAGTACCAGCCGATGCCGAACCCATCCCCGTTCGTCGGCTCCGCGCCGAGTCGCGACTTGAGACTCTGGTCGATCAGCGAGTACTGGCCCTGGTACAGGACCTTGTCCATCCGGATGGGCTTGCCGTAGTACGCGAGCCAGCGGCACATGGCGCGATTCTCCCGCCGCGGATGCAGCCGCACTGGGGTGCCCACCGACAGGGGCAGGCGTGCGCGCACGATGACTGCGCACCGTGAGTCCGTGGAACTATCCGCGTGTGAACGAGACCGAGGGACGGGCGGGCTGGAGCTTCCCCGAAGGCTCGGTCGGGCACGACAAGAGTGTCAAGGGCTACGCTGTCGATGCAAAGGACGGACAGGTCGGCTCCGTGTCCTGGGCGAGCTACGCGCCCGGCGAGAGCTACCTGGTCGTGAGCTACCACGACGGCCACCACGACGTGCACCACGTCGTCCCGGCGGGGGCCGTGCAGAGCGTCGACCACGAGCGCCGAGCCGTGACGCTCGGGGTCACGGTGGCGGACGTGAAGGCGACGCCGACTCACGAGGACCCGGAGGCACCTGTCGACTGGGCCTACGTCGACCAGTTCGAGCGCGGGATGCTCGGCGGCGGCTTCGTCTGGCCCTACACCGACGTCTGAGGAGCTTCCTCGGGCCTTCCGGGCAACCGTCGCGTAAACCAGAACGAGAGCACCGCGAGGAACGCGACCGCGAGCATCGCCGTCTTGAGCGCGTTGAGTTGCGCGTCGCCGTAGTCGGCCGTGACGGCGTCCGCCTCGGCCGGGCTCACCCCGGCGTCGAGCAGCGTCTGGTGCGCCTGCTCGGTCGTGACGATCGGGATCCCGTTCTCGGTTGCCGCTGCGATCTGGGTCTTCACGTCGGCCGACACGGCCGGGTTCTGCTGGATCCGCGAGTTGAACCCGTTCAGCAGTCCCAGCAGCAGCACCGATCCGATCAATGCCGTGCCCAGGGACGCACCGAGGTTCTGCGCCGTACCTTGAAGCCCACCGGCCTCGTTCGTCTCGTCCGGCGGTACCGAGGACATGATCACGTTGCCGAGCTGTGACATGAGGAGCCCGGCGCCGATCCCGAAGAAGACGAGCGACACCGCGAAGGCCGTCCCGTTCAGGGTCACGTCGATCGTCGCGACGAGCACGAGCGCAGCGATCGCCATCGCGCCGAGGCCGACTTGGACGACGGTCCGCGGCCCGAACCGCACCGCGACCTTCGGGCCGGTGAGCGCAGCGGCCAGCATCGAGATCGACATCGGGAAGAGGCGCTTCCCCGTCTCGAACGCGTCGAAGCCAAGCACGACCTGGAGGTACACGGGCAGGACGAAGAACGTGCCCATCACGATCAACTGCTGCGCCGCGAGGGAGGAGAGGCCGGCCTGCAGGGTCTCGATCTTCAGCAGCGCGCGGTTGAGAAGCGTGCTCTTGCCGAGACGCTCGCGGCGCTCTTCATATGCCAAGAAGGATCCGAGCACGACGAAGCCGCCGATGATCAGGAACGGCACGAGGGAGAACCCGAGCGGCGTGAGCTCGTGGCCGTTGATCGTTGGCGCGGCGATCGGCTTGATCCAGCCCCAGGTGCTGCTCTTCAGGATCCCGAACACGATCAACCCGAGCGCGACCGCCGAGAGCGCTGCACCGCCGTAGTCCAGCCTCGGCGGGTGCTCGGGCTTGGGCGCGCGCTTCATGCGCCGGTGGACGATGAGCACCGCGATCACCACCACGACCTCGCCGACGAAGACGTACCGCCAGCTCCAGGTCGTCGTCACGTAGCCGCCGATCAGCGGGCCGGCCGCGATCGCCGCGCCCGCGGCGCCGCCGATCATCGAGTAGGCGAACGCACGCGCTTTGCCCTCGTAGTTCGCCGCGGTCAGCGCGGCGATCGCCGGGATCACCAACACCGCGCCGAGCCCCTCGGTCCCCGACCAGCCGATCAGGAGCACCGTGAGGTTCGGGCTGAGCGCAGTGATCAGCGAGCCGAGCCCGTACACGCCCAGACCCAGGCCGAAGGCTCGGTCACGCCCCAGGATGTCGCCGAGTTTCGCGCCGACGAGCATGAACGCCGCCATCACGAGCGTGTACATCGTGATCGCGCTCTGCACACCCGTGACCGTCGTGTTCAGGTCGGCCACGATCTGCGAGATCGAGACGTTCATCACGCTCGAGTCCAGCACCATGATGAACTGGGCCGACGCGAGGATCATCAGGGGCAGCCACTTGCGCACTGCGCGACTCTACGTTTTCCGGCGCCGGCGCCGGCTCCGAGCAGCGACGGTTACGGCGGCGAGCCGGCAGCCGAAGCCTGGCTCAAATCCGGCGCACCGGCTCGCGCCGGTTCGGCACGGGCTTGGGCGCAGGCTGTTGCGGCATCCTCTCCGGCACGGGGTCGCGGATCGGTTCGACGACGATCTTCCTCACCGGCTTGCCAATCTCCATCACACCCGTCCTCTCATCGCGCCTGACCGGATCGCAGCACCACGCGCGGCCGCGTGCCAGGGGGCGCGCACGCCCACGGCAGGCAGGTGCACTCGCCGCGGACTAGCGTCCTCCGGGTGAACCGGATCGGAGGCGACGCGCCGCCACCCTGCGCGACCCCACGGTGACGGGGATGGACGCGGCGCCCGAGCCGGAGGTCGCCGCGCGCGGCAAACCGTGGCGCGTGATCTTTCGCGTGCTGCTGCTGCTCGCGACGGCCGTCTCCCTCTACTTCCTCTTCCCGAGCCTCGTCGATCTGTTCACGCAGTGGCACTCTCTCGCCGACCTCGAGCCGCAGTGGATCCTGCTGGCCGTCGTCTTCGAGGCGGCGAGCGTTACGGCGCTTTGGGAGGTGCAGCGGATCGCGCTGCGCACGCCGAGCTGGTTCGCCGTGGGGACCTCGCAGCTCGCCGGCAACGCAGCGGGAAACGTCATCCCCGGCGGAGCGGCGACCGCCGGGGCGTTCGCCTACCGGCTGCTCGTGCGCGCGGGTGTGCGAGGCGATGACGTGGCCGGCGGGCTGGCCGCCGTCTCAATCGCGAACACGACCACGATCCTCGCCTTTCCGATGCTCGCCCTGCCCGCAATCCTCGGTGGGCTGCAGGCGCCGAACGGCCTGTTGACCACCGCCTACATCGGCGGGGGAGCGTTCGTGCTCGTGGTCCTCGCCGGCCTCGCGGCCTTCCTCTGGGACCGTCCGCTCCTCGTGGTCGGCCGCGGAATCGACGCTGTCCTCCGGCTGCTGCCGAGCAAGCGCGACACGCACGGCACCGGCGAGCGCCTCCTGCACCAGCGCGACGGCCTCCGGCACGCGTTCGGCGCCCGCTGGCCCTTCGCGCTCTGCGCGATCGTCGCCAAGCCCGCCTTCGACTATCTCGGCCTCCTGTGCTGCCTCGCCGCGGTCGGCGCCCGGCCCGATCCGTCGCTCGTCGTGCTCGCCTACTCCGGCTCGATGCTGCTCGCGCTGATCCCGTTCACCCCTGGCGGACTCGGCTTCGTCGAGGCCGGACTCACGGGGCTGCTGACACTTGCGGGCGCGAGCGCCCACCAGGCAGTCGTCGCGACGCTCGCGTATCGGCTGCTCACGTTCTGGCTGCCGCTACCACTCGGCGGCGTCGCGTTCCTGCTTCACCGACGCCGCTACGGGACCGGCGGGGCATCGGCGTCGGCGACCTCGCCGTAGAACGCCAGCTCCGCGCGCGCAGCGGCCGCGTCGTCGGCCTGCACGAGCACGCACAGCAGCGCTCCTCCCGGGGCGAGCGACTCCCCGAGCTCACGCAGACGCTCGTCGGGGACGCCGGTGTCGCGGGCGCCCCAGATCCCGCCGCCGAGCATGCCGAGGAGCGCACCTCCGATCGGGCCGCCGAGCAGCATCCCCGCCACGAACCCGACAGTCCCGCCGGCCACGACGCCTTCCCCGGCTGCGACCTGATGTGTCTGGTGCAGCTCCACGCGGCCGCTTTCCAAGCGTGTGACGACGGCGGCGTCGAGGAACTTGGCGTCGCGCTCGCGGAGCGCGTCCAGTCCCCGGTCCGCCTCTGCTCGCGAGGCGCACGAGACCACGATGAGCCGAGCGGGATCCGCCACGCCGTGAGAGTCCCACCGACGCGCCTGGACAGGTACGAGGCGTGCATCCGCCGGCGGAGGTGCCGGCCTCACGGCTGCCCACATGGAGGCCCGCAGTCACCGGTGCCGACGCGCGTCTTCGGCCCAGGCAGCAAGGAGCCCCGGGCGCGTCTGCGCGTCGGGGCTCCAGGACGAACGACTGGCGTGGAGGCTCACTCCATCTTTTGCCCGCCGTAGACCGCGAGTGCATAGATCACGAGGATGTCGAGGGTGATGACGATCAGCGACCAGAACGGGTACGACTGGATGGCCCCGAAGTGCGCGATCAAGCTCAGGCTGGCCGCGAAGATCCCGAACCAGCGGGCAAACCCCGATCCGCTGAACACTCCCATCGCGGCGACGATGAGCAGCACGCCGACGATGAGCACGATCCAGCCCCAGGTGCGCAGGTCGCTGAACACGTAGTGGGCGTTGGCGACGTAGAAGCTCGCCTTCGACAGCGCAGCGATGCCGTCGAAAATGCTGAGGATGCCGGCGAGCCCGAGCATGGTCGCCGCGAAGAGCAGCCAGCCGAAGCCCTTCTCCTCAAACTCATATGCGTCGTCACGGGTGACGGTAGCCACTGGGTTTCCTCCTTGAGACAGGTCGGCGAGACTCTGGCAACTGCCCCGGACGACGCCCAGACTGCCGGCGCGAGACGGGACGGGGTGTACACGCCCCTCCGCAGACCGTTTCACCCAGTTGAGACGACGACCGGCCTCCGTCGCCGCGCGATGCTGGCGCCTCAAAGAGGAGGAACAGATGTCTTCTGCCCCGACTGCGCCGCCCGGCTTCTCGAACGAGGAACTCACGCGGCTGCTCGACCTGCTCAAGGGAGCCGACAGTGTCGAGCTGAAGCTGACGGTCCCGGAGCCGCAGCAGCGATCGACCACCGCCGCGCTCGAGCTCGATCCCCTCGAGGCGCAGATCCGCCAGGTCTTCTTCTTCGACACGCCCGAGCTCGATCTCGACGCCCACGGCGTCGTCGTCCGCGCGAGACGCATCCAGGGCAGAGGCGGCGACTCGATCGTCAAGCTGCGCCCGGTCGTCCCGAGCGAGCTGCCCGAGGAGTTGCGGCGCTCCGGCGCCTTCCGCGTCGAGGTGGACGCGCTTCCCGGCGGGTTCGTCTGCTCCGGTGCGCTGAAGGGCTCGCCCGACCCGGCCGACGTGCTCCGCGCGGCACGCGGAACGCTCCCCCTGCACAAGCTCTTCTCGAAGGAGCAGCGGCAGTTCTACGCAGCGCACGCGCCCCAGGGAATCGGGCTCGACGATCTCACGGTCCTCGGTCCTATCTTCGTGCTCAAGCTGCGCTTCACGCCGCCGAGCCTCGGACGCAGGGTCGTGGCGGAGATGTGGCTCTATCCGGACGGCTCCCGCATCCTCGAGCTGTCGACGCGTGCCGGGACGAACGAGGCGTTCCAGGTCGCGGCGGAGACCCGTGCCTTCCTCGTCGAGCACGGCGTCGATCTCTCGGGCGAGCAGGAGACGAAGACACGCAAGGCGCTCGAGTACTTCGCGCGGGAGCAAGAACAGGCAAAGGAGACGCCCTGAGCAACGGAGCGCCGACCGCTCCGGGAGCCGCCGGCGTCGCCGGAATCGTGCCGCGCTGGGAGTGGCGCACCTTCGGCGACAGCTTCGGTACCGCCGAGGGTCTCCTCGATCTGCACGAGCCCGAGCGCGTGCAGGAGAGCGACGAGCTCTACCTGCTCTCGCAGGAGAGCGACGCCTCCGCGAAGGTGCGCGACGACCTGATGGACGTGAAGCGGCTCGAAGCCGTCGACGGCAACGGGCTCGAACAGTGGCGTCCCGTGCTCAAGGGCCTCTTCCCGCTCGGCGCCGCCGACGTCCAGACTGTGCTGGACGCGCTCGGTTTCTCCGTCCGGGAGCTCGCGCGCGGGGCCTATACGCTCGAGCAGCTGGTCGGCGAGGTGGTCGAGGGAGAGCCGGCCCTCGCCGCAGTGCCCGTGCACAAGCGACGTGTCCACTACCGGCTCGCCGACTGCATGGTCGAGCTGTCGGAGGTGACGGCAAGAAACCGCTCGGCCCGAACGATCGCCGTCGAGGCCGAGGATCCCGAGCTCGTCGCCGCCACGGTGCGAGAGCTGCAGCTCGCCGACCGGCCGAACGTCTGCCTCGCGCGAGGGCTCAAGACGCTGCTCGGGCTCGATCCCGTGCGCTTCGCCGTGATCGACGTCGGCACCAACTCCGTGAAGCTTCACGTCGGCGAGCGCCGTGCGGGAGACAGCTGGCAAACCGTGGTCGACCGCGCCGAGGTCACGAGGCTCGGCGAAGGGCTGCACGAGACCGGCTCACTCCAGCCTGACCCCCTGCGGCGGACAGCGGACGCCGTCGTCGGCATGGTCGACGAGGCACGGCGCGAAGGGGCAGCCGAGATCGCGGCAGTCGCGACAGCCGGGATGCGCCTCGCCGAGAATTCCGCGGAGCTCGTCGAGGCGGTGCGCGAGCGCTGCGGCGTCGGCATCGAGGTGATCGCCGGCGAGGAGGAAGCCCGGCTCGCGTACCTCGCGGCGACATCGGAGCTCGACGTCGGCCGGGAGTCGCTCGTCGTATTCGACACCGGCGGCGGCAGCACCGAGTTCACGTTCGGCCGGGTCGGACGAGTTGAGGAGCGGTTCAGCGTCGACGTCGGAGCCGCGCAGTACACCGAGCGGTTCGGCCTCGACGGCGTCGTCTCGGATGACGACGTCGCACAGGCCCTCCGGGCGATCGCGGCCGACCTCGCGCGACTCGACGGGCGGCAGCGTCCGGCCGCGCTCGTCGGCATGGGCGGCGCTCTCACGAACCTCGCCGCAGTCCGGCACGGCCTTGCCACGTACGACGCCGAGGTCGTCCACGGAACGGTGCTCGCCCGGGCCGAGATCGACCGCCAGATCGATCTCTACCGAGGCCGAACGGCCGAGCAGCGGCGGGCGATCGTCGGGCTACAGCCGCAGCGGGCCGAGGTGATCCTCGCCGGTGCTTCCATCGTCCGGACGGTGCTCGACAAGCTGCACTGCGCCGAGCTCACGGTCAGCGACCGCGGCCTGCGGCACGGTCTTCTGGTCGAGCGGTTCAGTGCAGGACTTCGGCCTTGAGCAGGACGACGAGGAGGCCGATCCCGACGTTCACGGCCACCGCCAGGAGGATGCCCCCGGAACCGAGGCCCTCGATTCGCGCATAGCGCACCCCCTCCACGGCGAGGATGACGAGCCCCAGACCGAGGGCCAGCCAGATCGAGGCGGTCTCGTCGAACAGCCCCAGCGCCCCGAGCGTGAGCGCGATGGTCGGCGGAACGGCCGCGAGCAGGATCCCCAGCTCCCGCACTGCGAGCGACCAGATCCGGCCGCCGTTCAGCCGGCGGCCCTCCGAGATGCTCTCGGAGAGGGCGTGGGTGTAGAGGTGGGCGATCCAGAGGACGACCGCCGTCGACGCGACGAGCTCTTCGACTTTCCACGGGCTGTCCGGGAAGGCCCGGCCGTACACCGCGACCGTGGCCATCGCGGTGATCGTCCCGAAGACGGTGCTCGCGATCCTGTCGTCGACGCCGAGGACCAGGTGCCCGGCCCTCCGCGAGATGCGAGTCCGGTCGGATGGGGCCGTCGCCATCGTCCGCGGAAGCGTACGCGCGAGGGACGGCCGGGCATCGTCCTCTCCGGGTGATGCCCGGCAACGGTGGCACGCGGACGATCGGCCATGGCCGGTCGGCGGCCGCCGCGGCCCACCGCAGGAGCCACCGGATCGCCGGGGTGCCAGAGAGGAGTGGAGAAGCAATGAGCACCGTCATCGACCTACACGGCCGGAACTTCCTGACCCTGGCCGACTACTCCGCGGACGAGCTCCGCTACCTGCTCGACCTCGCCGCCGACCTGAAGGCGGCGAAGAAGGAGGGCCGCGAGGAGCGGCGGCTCGTGGGCAAGGAGATCGCGCTGATCTTCGAGAAGGACTCGACCCGCACCCGCTGCGCGTTCGAGGTCGCGGCCTACGACCAGGGCGCGCACGTCACGTTCATCGGCCCGAGCGGCTCGCACATGGGCCACAAGGAGACGGTCAAGGACACCGCCCGCGTGCTCGGCCGCATGTACGACGCGATCGAGTACCGCGGCTTCGGCGAGAGCGTCGCCGACGAGCTCGCACAGTGGGCCGGCGTGCCCGTCTTCAACGGCCTCACCGACGAGTGGCACCCGACGCAGATCCTCGCCGACTTCCTGACGATGCGGGAGCACTCCACGAAGCCGCTCGAGGAGGTCGTCTTCTGCTACCTCGGCGACGCCCGCTTCAACATGGCCGATTCCTATCTCGTCGGCGGCGCCAAGCTCGGCATGGACGTGCGAATCGCGGCGCCCGAGACGCTGTGGCCGTCCGACGAATTCACCTCGCTCTCCCACAAGTTCGCCGAGGAGAGCGCCGCGAGCATCACGATCACCGAGGATGTTGCAACGGCGGTGAAGGGCTGTGACTTCCTGCTCACCGACGTGTGGGTATCGATGGGCGAGCCGCCGGAGGCGTGGAAGGCGCGGATCGAGCTCCTGACGCCGTACCAGATCAACGCCGAGACGATGAAGCTCACCGGCAACCCCGACGCCAAGTTCATGCACTGCCTCCCGGCGTTCCACAACACCGAAACGCAGGTCGGCAAGGAGCTGTACGAGAAGTACGGTCTCGAGGCGCTCGAGGTGACCGAGGACGTCTTCGAGTCGCCGGCCTCGATCGTCTTCGACGAGGCCGAGAACCGGCTCCACACGATCAAGGCCGTCATGGTCGCGACCCTCGGGAGCCGCTGACGATGCGCGTGGTGGTCGCACTCGGAGGCAACGCGCTCCTGCGCCGCGGCCAGCCCCTGACCGCCGAGAACCAGCGCACGAACGCGCGGGCCGCGTGTCAGGCGCTCGCCCCGATCGCCCTGGAGCACGAGCTCGTGATCTCACACGGGAACGGCCCCCAGGTCGGGTTGCTCGCACTCCAGGGATCGGCCTACAAGGACGTCGAGGTCTACCCGCTCGACGTCCTCGACGCGCAGACGGAGGGGTTGATCGGCTACATCCTCGAGCAGGAGCTCGGCAATGCGCTCCCGTTCGAGAAGCACATCGCCACACTGCTGACGATGATCGAGGTCGACCGGAACGATCCTGCCTTCGCCAACCCGACCAAGCCGATCGGGCCGATGTACACGAAGGAAGAGGCCGATGCCCTCGCGGCTGACAAGGGCTGGACGCTCAAGCCCGATGCCGACGGGTTCCGGCGGGTCGTGCCCTCGCCGCTGCCGAAGCAGATCTTCGGCATCCCGGCGATCCGGGCGCTGCTCGACGGAGGCTGGATCGTGATCTGCTCCGGCGGCGGCGGCATCCCCACCCGCTACACCGACGAGCCGGCAGTACCGGGGCGGCGACTCGAAGGCGTGGAGGCGGTGATCGACAAGGACCTGGCCAGCGCGCTGCTGGCCGCCGACCTCGGGGCGGACGCACTCGTGATCGCAACCGACGTCGACGCGGTCTATGCAGACTGGGGCACGCCGGAGCAGCATGCGATCCGGCACGCGACACCGTCGGAACTGGCCCCGTCCGAGTTCGACGAGGGGTCGATGGGACCGAAGGTTCGCGCGGCCTGCACCTTCGTCGAGAAGACCGGCGGCACCGCCGCAATCGGCTCGATTACGGACCTCGAGACACTCCTGCACGGCGACGCGGGAACCACGGTCGCACTCGCGGCGGCACCGACCACCTAGGAGGAGACAGCGATGGCGCCGACGACGGCAGCACCATCTCCGGCTCAGACCGAGGACAAGAAATGGTTCTCGCTCGAAGGTGACGCCGTCGCCGGGGAGCTCGGAGTCGATACGAAGACCGGGCTCTCCCCCGCGGAGGCGACGACCAGGATCGAGCAGTACGGCCCGAATGCCTTCGTGGCCGCCGAGACCGAGCCGCGCTGGCGTGCGTTCGTGCGCCAGTACCGCGACCCGATGCAGATCGTCCTCCTGGTGGCCGGAGTCGGCAGCATCTGGCCTCTGCACGAGCTCGGCACCGGCCTCGTCCTGCTCTTCCTGACCCTCTTCAACGCCGTCCTCGGCCTCAACCAGGAAGGGAAGGCGGCTGCCGCCGTCGCCGCGCTGCAGAAGATGATGATCGTCAAGGCCAAGGTGCGCCGCGGCGGCGAGCTCGCCGAGGTACCGGCGGAGCAGCTCGTGCCCGGCGACATCGTCTCGATCGAGGCGGGCGATGTCGTGCCCGCGGACGGGCGGCTGCTGAGGGCGGCGACGCTCGAAGTGGACGAGTCGGCGCTGACCGGCGAGAGCATGCCGGTGGCGAAGAGCGCCGAGACCGTCATGCGGACCGACGCGCCGCTTGGCGACCGGACGGACATGGTCTACATGAACACGAACGTGACGAGGGGCGCCGGCGAGCTCGTCGTCACCACGACCGGCATGTCGACCGAGGTCGGTCACATCTCGAACATGCTCTCCCAGGAGAGCGAGGCGGCCTCACCGCTCACCAAGCAGCTGAACAAGCTGACGAGCCAGATCCTCGTCATCTCCGGCACCGCGCTCGCCATCTCGATCGTGCTCAACCTGTCGCGCGGCGAGACCTTCGACACCGTCTTCCTCGCGGCAATCGCGTTTGCCATCGCAGCGATCCCGACCGGCCTGCCCGCGGTGGTGACCGCGATCCTCTCGATGGGCACGCAGACCCTCGCGAAGGCGAACGCCATCATGAAGCGGCTGCGCTCGACGGAGACGCTCGGCTCGACGTCGGCCGTCAACTCCGACAAGACCGGGACGCTGACTCTCAATCAGATGACCGCGGTGGAGCTGACGATCCCCGGCCGCCGCTACTCGATCGACGGCAACGGCTACTCGACCCAGGGCGTGATCAAGAAGGTCGCCGGGCAGGCGGACGTCGACCTCGAGCCATTCATGCAGCCGCTGGTGCTCGCCTGCGACGCCGTCGTCCACGACGGCGACCTGATCGGAGACCCGACCGAGGGCGCCCTGGTCGTGCTCGGCGAGAAAGGCGGGCTCGCGGCTGTCGCGACGCGAGAGACGTATCCGCGGGTCGCGGAGCTGCCGTTCGACACCGCCTACAAGCTGATGGCGACCTTCCACCGGATGAAGGACGAGTCGGGCAGCGACGTCGTCCGCTGTTTCGTCAAGGGCGCGCCCGACCAGGTGCTCGCCCGCGCGACGCAGACGCTCGCGCCCGACGACCTCCATGTGATCGACCTCAACGCCGGGTTCAGGGAGCGCTACGAGGCCGAGAACGAGCGTCTCGGCGAGCAGGGCCTTCGCGTCCTCGCAACCGGACGCAAGGACTTCGACCCCGTATCGTTCGACCCGAGCGCCGATCTCCTGCCGCTGCTGGACGGGCTGACTGCGCTCGCGCTCGTGGGCATCGTCGACCCGCCGCGGCCGACCGCGAAGGAGGCGATCGCGATCGCACATTCCGCCGGGATCCAGGTGCGCATGATCACCGGTGACCACGCGGTCACCGCCGCTGCGATCGCGAAGAACCTGGGCATCACCGGCCGGGCCATCACAGGCGCTGAATTCGCAGCCATGAGCGACGACGAGCTGCTCGCGCAGATCGACGACATCGGCGTCATCGCGCGCGTCACGCCGGAGGACAAGGTGCGGCTCGTCGACACGCTGAAGACAGAGGGGCACATCGTCGCGATGACCGGCGACGGCGTGAACGACGCGCCCGCGCTCAAGCGGGCCGACATCGGCATCGCGATGGGAATCACCGGCACCGAGGTCTCGAAGGAGGCCGCGGCGATGATCCTCACCGACGACAACTTCGCCACGATTGTCCGCGCTGTCGAGCTCGGACGCGGGCTCTACGACAACCTGACGAAGTACATCCGCTTCCAGATGGGCGTGCTGTTCGGTCTCGTCTTCACGTTCCTCGGAGTCGCGATCGGCAACGTCGTCGGCGGCGTCGCCTTCGTGCCGCTGCAGACGTTGTGGGTGAACTTCTCGACGCAGGTCTTCCAGGCGGTCGGGCTGGGTTACGGCGAGCCGGCCGAAGGCCTGATGAAGCGCAAGCCGCGCGACCCCGAGGCGCAGATACTGCCGCGCTCGAAGCTGCTCTGGCTGGCGCTCGTCGGCGCCGTCATGGGCGCCGCCACGATCGGCGTCCTCGCCTGGGCCGACAGCCACTACGACACGGAGATCGCGCGCACGATGGGGATGACCTCGTTCGCGATCGCGAACCTCTTCTACTCGTTCTGCGAGCGCGACGAGCGGATGTCGGTCTTCAGCCTCGACGTCCTCCGCGACCGGAAGTTCCTCATGTTCTCCGGCGCGTCGGTGCTCGCGATCATCCTCGCTCCGCAGCTCAACCTCCTCAACCGGATCCTCGAGACCAGGCCGCTCACGCTGCACCAGTGGCTGATCTGCATCGTCGCTGCGCTCGCTGCGGTCGTGCTGACCGAGATCCGCAAGCTCATGCTGCGGCGGCGAGAGGCGAGCGCTCCGCAGACGCCGGCAAGCCTGCCGGATACGCCGCAGCCGGCAGCGGGCTAGGCGAGGTCCACAGGCCGCTCGAGCGAGCGGCGCGCGGCGCTGTGGAGCAGGTGCGCGAGCGCCCATCCGACGATGAACACGCCGCGGAAGATGGCCCACGCCGGAAGGATCAGCAACCGCTCGAGCCGCGAGGCCGTCCGGTATCCGTCAGCGAGCCAGGCCGCCACACGCCCCACCCACGCCGTCGGGACGCAGACCACGCGGAACGGGAGATAGGCGAGGGTGGTGACCATCGAATACGGAGGATGTCGTCACCTGGTTCTCTTTCGTCAAACCCGTTTGGGTCATTTCGCGTCGCGACGTATCACCCGGATGGGACGATGCCGCCCGGGACGCGGCGGCAGGACACTGAGAACGTGGCTGCCCCGACCGCGAAAGCCGCTGCACCACTCAGCCGCAGGCGTCGGATCGTCATCTGGACGCTCGTCGTCCTCGCATCCGTCCTCGCGCTCGTCTCGATCCTGACGACCTGGGTGAACCGGCAGATGCTCGACAACGCCGCCTGGAACAAGGCGACGACGCAGGTCATCCAGGATCCGAAGGTGCAGACGGCGATCGCGACCTACACGGTCAACCAGCTGTACGCGAACGTCAATGTCGGCAAGGCGCTCTCGGACCGGCTACCGCCGAACCTCAAGCAACTCGGCCCGCCCCTCGCCGGCGCGCTCGAGCAGCCTGCGACGCAGGGCGTCGCGCTGCTCCTGCAGCGGCCGCGTGTCCAACAGCTCTTCATCCGGGCGAGCACGATCGCCCACCAGAAGCTCGTCAACGTGCTCGAGGACAAGACCGGCTACGGCATCTCGACAGGCAACGGCGTCGTCACGCTCGACATTCACGAGATGATCGTCGAGGTGGGCACCGAGCTCGGCATCCCGCAGTCGGCCCTCGCAAAGCTGCCGGCGACGGCAGGCACGCTCACGCTGATGAAGTCCGACCAGCTCTCGGCTGCGCAGACCGGGATCCGGGCGGTGCGAGTCCTCAGCGTGTGGCTGCTCGTCGGCGTGCTCTTCCTCTACGGGCTCGCGATCTGGCTCGCGCGCGGCGCCAGGCGGGCCACCCTGCGCAACGCGGGCATCGGGCTCGCGCTCGTGGGTCTGCTCACTCTCGTCCTTCGGCAGCTGCTCGGCAACTACATCACCAGCTCGCTCGCAAAGCCCGGCTACGAGCCGGCCACGCACCGGCTCTGGCTGATCGGAACGTCGATCCTCGGCCAGATCGGTGGGGCCGTCCTGCTCTACGGCCTCATCGCGGCGCTGGGAGCCCTGTTCGCCGGACCCTCGGGGCCTGCAGTCTGGCTCCGCGAGAGGCTGGCTCCTGTCCTGAACGAACGGCAGGGGATCGTCTGGGGAGGCATGGGCTTCATCTATCTGCTGGCGATTCTGTGGGGCGGCACGCACGCACTGCGCACCTGGTGGGGGATCCTGCTCCTCGCAGGCCTGATCGCGATCGGTCTCGTCGCCCTACGGCGGCAGACCCTGCAGGAGTTCCCACCGGAAGCGCAGCTCGAGCCGGCGACTGCGGGCACGGCCCCCTCCACAGCTGATGAGCCCGAGGGCGCGGAGAAGAACGCGCCCACGTAGAGGTTGGAAATGCAGGAGCCACTTGTCGTCGGTACATACCCGGACGACCCCGATCAGAGCGGCGACCCGCTTTGGTGGATCCCGCTGGTGACCGGGTCGCTGTGGGTGATCCTCGCTCTCATCGTCTTCCAGTTCGACTACACCACCGTCTCGGCGCTGTCCATCCTTCTGGGAACGGTCTGCCTGGCTGCGGGACTGTTCGAGGCGGTGGCGGCGGCCGGCAGCCACGGCTGGTGGCGAACCATTCACATCGTGCTCGCGATCGTGTTCGCGGCGATCGGCACCGCCGCCTACATTCATCCCGAGAACACGTTCAAGGCGCTTGCCTCGATCTTCGCCTTCTACCTTCTCCTGCGCGGGATCTTCGACATCATCGTCGCCCTTTTCGCCCGCCCTGCCGAGCTTTGGTGGGCCGGGCTGATCTCGGGCGTCGTGCTGATCGCGCTCGCCTTCTGGGCTGCCGGCGACTTCGGACACAAAGCATTCCTGCTCGTCGTGTGGGTCGGCGCCTCGGCGCTCGCGCACGGCGTCGTCCAGATCGTGACCGCGTTCCGCCTGCGGCACGGGCGGCCGCCCCTCCGCCCGGCCTGAGGAGGGCTTCGGCTACCGGATCGACTAGAGCCCGAGCAGCTTCTTCTTCTCGGCGGCGAACTCCTCTTCGGTCAGGATCCCCTGCTCTCGGAGCTCGGCCAGCTCCTTGATCTGCTCGACGGGGTCCGGGGCAGGCTCCGGCGGCGGCCACTCGTCCTGGGCCTCGGGCACTTGCTCCTCCCGGCCCGCCTGGGCACCACGCTTCGCAGCGTAGACGGCGCCGCCGACCACGGCGGCGCTGGCAGCAGCCCGGCGGCGCACCCGGCGCGCTCTAAACACTTCCCTGCCCTCCCACACCCGCGGGCAGCGACTCGGGGTCGAGGCCGAGCGCGAGCATCAACTCGGGCGCCGCCGCGACTGCGCGCGGCAAGCCGACCTGCGGAGCGACGGCCACCAGCACACGGAGGATGTCGTCGGGGTCCACCCCGGCCTCGCGCGCGAACTCGACCTGGGCGACGTACGAGGCCGGGGGTGCGTCGAGGGCGATCAGCGCCGCGATCTTGACCAGCGAGTATGTGCGCGGATCGAGGCCCGAGGACTCGAGATTGTGAAGCTGCATCTCGAGGAGCGAAGCGACGATGTCCTCCTTCTGCATCGCCAGGCCCTCGAGGTGGTCAGCCGTCTGTTTGCTGACTTCCGTCATTTCCGCTCCTTCGGCCGCTGCTGCTGGACGAGAGCTCTCCATCCTCCTGCCGCGGCTGCGAGAAGACGGCGAGCGTGCTCATCGAGCGACGCTACGCGTTCCCGTCGCTCACCCCAAGGGACTCGCACCACCTCTCCCGGGTGAGCAGCCGAACAGGTTGGGCCGTGCCACCCATCTAGGATGACCCTTCACCGGGTGAACCGCGAGCCGAGGGAGGCTCACTCGCCCGAGACGACCGTAGCTTCGCCCCAAGTCGACCGAAAGGAGCTAGAGATGCTGGGCGCTTACACGTTCTGGGACGCGATCTGGACGATGATCATCTTCTTCGCGTGGATCATGTTCATCACGTGGGTGATCCTGTTGATGATCGACAACTTCCGCCGGAAGGACCATTCCGGTTGGGCGAAGGCCCTCTGGGCCCTCTTCATCATCTTCCTGCCGATCATCGGAGCTTTCTCGTACACCATCGCGAGGCCGAACACGGCCGGCGATTACTACGACACCGGCTATGCGTCGAGCGGATCCAGCTCGACGGCTGACGAGCTGGCACGGCTGAACGAGCTCCGCACGCAGGGAGCAATCAGCGACGCAGAGTACGAGGATCTCAAGGCTAGGACGATCGCGACCTCGTGAGCAGTCGAGGGGCGCCCCGCCACCGGGGCGTCCCTCCCTGCTACCACGCCCTGAAGGGCCCCGGCCGGGGTGCCTGGGTCACACGGCAGGTATGGCACGCCTACCCCCGCGGCGGGCCTGCGCCCTTGGCCGGCGGCAGCCGCACCTGCAGGGTGCTCATGTGTCCGTCTCGGAACCGCTGACTCGCGTGGACCCGGCGTCGCCGAGAGTCCTTGTCGTACAGGGGGCGACCGGGAAGGCCGTCGTTCGCACTGCGCTCCTCAACAGGCTCTGCGGTACCGCGGCCGGCACGATCGTCACGCTCGTCGCACCGGCGGGATTCGGGAAGACGACACTGCTCGCCCAGTGGGCCGAGCGCGACCGCCGTCCTGTTCTGTGGATCGATCTCGAGCCGGAAGACGACGATGCCGACATCCTCGAGTCGCGGCTCGCTGCGATCGCCGACGAGCCGGAACAGCTCGTGCTCGTCGACGACGTGCAGGTTCTCCGCTCCCCCGGAGCGCTCGCCACGTTCGAACGGCTACTCGCCCAGACTGCGCACGGCGTCAGCGTCGGGTTCGCAGCGCGACGCCCGCCGACTCTGCCGCTCGCCCGTCTGCGAGCGGAAGGCCGCCTGCTCGAGATCGGAACGGACGAGCTCACGCTCAGGGATCGCGACGCGGAGACCGTTCTCCGACGAGCCGGGGTCCTGCTCCCTCGCCAAGAGGCTGCCGCCCTTGCGGAGCGGCTGGAGGGCTGGCCGGCAGCGCTCTTCCTCGCCGCATTGTCGCTGCACAGCGGGGCGCAGGCCTCGACCCTGGGCGGCGACGACCGCTTCCTCGCCGATTATCTCGAGACCGAGCACCTCGCGGCGCTGTCGTCCACACAGCGGCAGTTCGCGATGCAGACCTCGGTCCTCGTAGAGCTGACGTCGGAGGCGTGTGACTCGCTCCTCACTCGATCCGACTCGGCGCAGATGCTCGAGTCGCTCGAAAGCGCGGGCGTGGCCGTGCCCCTCGACCACCGCCGTCGCCGCTACCGCTACCCACGCATCGTCCGCGACCTCCTGTCCAGGGAGCTCGAGCGCTCCGAACCGGAGGAGGCACGCGCACTCCATCGCGCCGCGGCAGGCCGGGCGGTCGAGATCGGCGCGGTCGAGGAGGCACTGGAGCACGCCGCAGCGGCGGGCGACGTCGCCCGCGTCGCCGATCTCGCCGAGCGGCTCGCCGTCTCCGCTTGCGGGCGCGGAAGGCTGGATGCACTCGAGCGCTGGCTCGACCTGGTGCCCGAGGACGACGTGGAGAACCATCCCGACCTCTGTGTCGCTGCGTCCTGGCTGCACGCCTTGCGAGGGCGTGCGGGCAATGCACAGCACTGGGCGGACACTGCGATGCGCGGGCTCAGCGGGGACGATCCTCGCCTCCGCCTTCTGCGAGGGCTTCGCTGCCGCGACGGAGCCGACCAGATGCTCGACGACACCAACGCCGCGTGCGAGACGCTCCCCCCTGGTCATCCCTGGCGGCCGGCCGCCGTGCTCGGACGAGCCTCCGCCCTGGTGCTAGCCGGCGACACCGCACGCGCGGAGAGCGAGCTCGTCGAGGCGGTCGAGCTTGCCACCGCGGTCGGAGCAAGCGAGCTGGCGACCCTCGGCCTTGGTCTCCACTCGCTGCTCGCGGTCGGCGAGAACGAGCAGTCCGACGCAGAGGCCTTCGCCGAGGAGGCGGCCTCGGTCTCGACGGCAGAGCCGCCGGCCCAATCGCTCGTCACTCTTCTGCTCGAGTCGGTGGACGCAAGAAACGCAGTGCGGCGAGGCGATCTCACCGAGGCGGCTGCTGCACTCGAGCGCGCGGACCAGCTCCTGCCTCATGCAACCCCCGCAGTGCCGTGGCTTGCCGCCTACGCCCTCCTCGAGCTCGCGCGCGTCCGGATCGCGCTGGCGGACGCGGACGGCGCTCGAGCGCTCCTGCGACGCGTCGGCGACATCTTCCGCGTTCGCCCGCGACTGGGCGTGCTCGTGCAGCGCCATGCCGAGCTCGTACGGCGGACCCACGCGCTCTCCGAGCCCGAGGGACGCTGGGCGTCGAGCCTGACGCCGGCAGAGCAGCGCCTCCTGCCGCTGCTCGCGACGCACCTCTCGTTCCGCGAGATCGGCGAGCGTCTCTTCGTCTCGCGCAACACGGTCAAGACGCAGGCGATCGCCGTCTACCGGAAGTTCGGCGTCACGAGCCGTAGCGCCGCGATCGAGCGGGCGGCGGCACTCGGCTTGATCGACGAAGCCGCGGCCGTGCCGCACGAAGGGCTTCGGTGCGCAGACTGAGCAGCTCGGAGGCAGATCCGCAGGAGACGACGCAGCTGCAGCTCGGCGGGCCGGTCAGCTGCAGCGACGGGCCGGTCGGAACCCTCTCCGACGTCGTGATCGACCCGGGCGAGCGGCGTATCAGTCACATCGTGGTCGAGGACCCGAGCGGCGCTGCGCGTCTGGTGCCGGCGGAGCTCCTCGTCCAGGGGCCGGCACCGGATCGTGCCGTCGGCCTCTCGTGCACGATCGCGGACGTCTCGAACCGGCCCACGATCCGTTCGTTCTCCTACGTCGGCCTCGACACGCTTCCTCAGGGCGATGACCGGGGCGACATCGGCGTCGAGGACGTGCAGCTCGTGCCGAGCTTCGGAGCCGCAGAGTTCGGCGACTTCGGAGCCGATCTCTCGAGTGGCTACACGGTCACCTACGACCGGATTCCGCCCGGCTCCGCCGAGCTCCGCCGCGGCAGCGTCGCCGTCTCGGTCGACGGGGAGGAGATCGGCACGGTCGAAGGCTTTCTCGTCGCGGGGGTGCGGCTGACGCACATCGTGCTGCAACACGCCCGGCCGTCCCACACGGGGGCGGCCACGACCCCGATCGACTCCGTGGCCACGATCGAGACCGACCGCATCAGTGTCGCCTTGCCGAAGGACCCGGCCCCTGGCTGAGGCACATGCCCCGCGCCTACTCCCTCACCGCTCAGCGTGCGCGCCCGCCCGGCACGCGCCTCTTCGAGGGGCCTGTGCTCTTCGACCGGACGCGGAGGGACATCGCCGAGCTCATCGGCTGCGTCTGGCTCATCATCGAGGTCCTCCGGCTGGTGCGATCTCGATTCGAGAAGCCGACTCCGGTTTCACCCGGTTGGGACCGTGCATCCCGCGGCCACAGCAGGTCGTGACGTCGTCGCCGTCTGAAGCCGGCCGGCAGCTCCCCACGGCACACGCGGAGAGGAAGGCCGGAAAGCTGACCTGGCTCGGACACAGCTGCGCCGCGATCCGGCTCGACGACCTCCTCATCGTCACGGACCCTGTGTTCCGCGACCGGATCGCCCACCTTCGCCGGAAGACTGCGGTCGACCCGGCAGCGCTCGCCGGCGTCGACGTGGTGCTCCTCTCCCACATCCACCACGACCATCTCGACCTTCCCTCCCTCGACCGGCTCGACCTGGGAGCCCAGGTTCTGGTGCCGTCGGGAGCAGGTGGGCTCCTGCGGCGACGCGGTTTTCGCTCCGTCCGGGAGGTCGTCGCGGAAGACGAAGTGGAGGTCGGTGCACTGCGAGTGCACGTCACCCACGCCGAGCATGCCGCGGGGTTCCGCATGGGAACGGGGAGGACACAGCCCGTCGGGTACGTGATCGACGGCACGCGGAGGGTCTACTTCGCGGGCGACACCGACCTCTTCGAAGGAATGGGTGAGCTGGGGCGCCTCGACGCGGCCCTCCTGCCGGTCGCGGGCTGGGGATCGCGCCTCCCCGCGGGTCATCTCGATCCCGTTCGCGCTGTGGAGGCCCTCGCCCTCACCGAGCCGCGCCTTGCGATCCCGATCCACTGGGGAACGTACGCACCCTGGCGGGCACCGCGCGGCGACGATACGCCTGCGAAGGCCTTCGCCGAACTCGCCGCGACGATCGTCCCCACCGTGGACGTACGCGTCCTGCGGCCCGGGGAGTCGTGCCAACTCGACTGAGGGGTCAGACTCAGTACGCGGTCAGTGCGCTGGGCGCGACGACGTCGACCGGGACTCTGTATTCCTCGAGCGCCAACAGGATCTCGTCCATGTATCCGCGCCGGCGAGGTCCGTGCATGGCAGCCGCCGCTGGGATGAAGAGCTCGATCGGGTACGCGTGCGACGCCCGCCAGCCGAACGGACCCTCGACAACGTTTCCCCAGAGCGCGACGCGCCCTATCACTCGGTCGTCCCGGGAGAGCAAGGCCGGCTTTTCGAGGTACGAGCGGGCAGCGGCGACCGACTGGACCCCGTAGATCCCGCACTGGCACTCGAGCTCCGGAGCAGCGTGGTCATTCGGCTTCTTACGCCAGGGCGCCCAGCGCGACCGGTGGCCGCCGCTGCAGGAAGCGACGAGCGGAGCGGCCGGCTCCCAGACGGCTCCGACAAAGAGGCTCTGCAGGACGACCCGGCCCTGGCGCATGGCGACACGCCACACCCGCCAGGCTTCGACCGGCTCTGCGTAGTCCGGTATCGGACCGGTGTCGAGGTCCACCAGTGCATGTGACGATGCGGTTACCACATGGAGATCTGACCAGCAAGACCTACGCTCTACCAGGGAGCGAGCACGTCACTGCGGGGCGGGTGCGCCTGCAACGCTCAGGGCTCAGATCCCTGTTCCAGGTCCGAGTCGGCAATGAACAGCAGCGCCGCACGGACGCGCCTGCTCGTCGACTTGTCGTCCGTGAGGTCGAGCTTCGCGAAGAGCGAGTTGATGTTCTTCTCGACCGCGCGCTTGGTGAGGAACAGGGAGTCGGCGATCGCCGCGTTGGAGGCTCCGGTGGCAACACCCGCGAGTACCTCGCGCTCCCGCGTCGAGAGCCGGGAGAGAAGCGAGTTCTTCGCGCGCATCCGGGCCTCGACGAGCACGTCGACAACCTTGGGGTCGACCACTGACCCGCCGTCCGCAACCTCGCGGATCGCTTCCATCAGCTGGATGCGATGCCCGACGTGTTCCTTCAGCAGGTAGGCGCGCCCGGCCGATCCGTGCTCGAAGAGCTTGAGTGCGTAGTGCGGGCTGACGTACTGGCTGATCACGACGACGCCGATCTCGGGATGGCTGTCCCGCAACGCGGTCGCAGCCTGGATGCCCTCGTCGGTGTTCGTCGGGGGCATTCGGATGTCCGTGATCACGACATTCGGCGCGTGCTCCTCGACGGCACGCAGCAGCGAATCGAGATCGGGGCAGTACTCGAGGACTTCGACCTCCTCCTTCTCGCGCTCTAGCGCGCTACGGATTCCCTCTCGGATCAGGTACGCGTCCTCCGCGACGACGATGCGGTAGACCGGTTCGGGGCTCGACAACTCAGACGCGGACGACATCGCCGATCCGATCGGTCGCCTCGACGGCGACGCCGCCCTGGACCGTCGTACCCTCTCCCAGCGTCGACCTCACGGTGAGTGTCCCGCCCACTGCTCCGATGCGGTCGGTCATGTTCGTCAGTCCTGCGCCGTTGGTAGCTCGGCGCGGGATGAAGCCGACGCCGTCGTCGCTGACCGAGAAGCGCACCGCCTTCCGGTCCCGCCAGAGCCGCAGGGAGACAACGGCGTCGTCTCCCGCATGCTTGGCGACGTTCTGGAGTGCTTCGAGACAGCAGTAGTAGATGGCGGTCTCACGGTCCTCGGAGAGTCGCCCGACGTCCTCGAGATCGACGGTGAGCGCCACACTCGATCGCCGCGCGACCTCGCGGAGGGCCGCCTCGAGCCCTTCTTCGGCAAGGAGCGGCGGATAGATGCCGTGCGCGGTCGAGCGGAGCTCGTCGAGCGCGTCGTCGAAGTCGGCGGCGAGGGCAGCGAGTCGGTTCCAGAGCCCGCTGTCACGGGCGAGGTCGCGAGTGAGCTCGAGCTGGATCCGGAGCGCGACGAGCTTTTGCTGCACACCATCATGGAGATCACGCTCGATTTTCCGACGTTCCGCCGAGGCGGCCCCGACGAGCCGCCGTTGGGATGCGCGCAGCGCGTCCACCGAGTCGAGCAGGTCATGTTCCAGCCGGCGATTTTCGAGCGTCAGCAGCGACGCGGCTCCGACCGCCTCTACGAGCTCCGGATCCTCGCTGAGCGCATCGTCGTGGACGACCGCCAGAACCTTGGCGTCGCCGTGTCCGAACGCCCGCCAGGTGAGGCGCTCGGACGTCTTGTCGAGAACGACGCGCCTCCCGTGCCGGTCCGCGAATTGCTCGCTCCGCGGCAGCCAGAAGACCAGCCGGGCCTGCGGGTCGTCGAGCACCCGCCGTACGAGCTGCTCGACGGTCGCAACCGACGGCCGGCCGACGAGCTTCCGAGCCATGAACACGAGCGCTTCTCCCGCGTAGGCTCGGGCGAAGAGCAATCCTGCGACGAACCCCAGCGGGTACAGGATGCGCGCGCCGGCGAAGATCGCGCGAGCCGTGGCACTTGGCGAAACGCCGGCAAGGCCGACGAGCAATGCGCTCAGCGTGAAGGCCGCTGCGAGGGGGGCGGCGGAAACGAAGACGGGAAGAATCAGGCGGCGCCGTGCATGGCTCGCCCAGGCGAAACGAGTCGCGAGGTAGAAGAGCAACCCAACGCCCCACGCCGCCTGGAGCACACCCTCGACATGGCGGAAGGCCGCCGCGACACTCGGCGCGTGGACGGCGAGCGCGGGGTTCGCCGGACATGCCGTGCCGCAGCTGGCAAGACTGGTGAGCCCCGTCAACCTGGGGGACGTGAGAATCAACGGGAGCTCGCCGACCAGGAAGGTGGCGAGGGCGATCCCCATGACGATCCAGGCCGCTTGGACAGGACGCGAGCCCGGGAAGACCAGTAGCAGCCAGGTCGCCCCGAACGCGGAGGCCCAGATGCCCAGCAGCCCGATCAGGTGGAGAACCGAGTCGGGCGAGCCGGACAGGCTCGAGACGAAGACCAATACGCCCTCGGCGAGTAGCAGGCTCCCGAAAAGGCTGGAGGGACGGCCGCGTCGCCAGGCCAGGCCGCCAACGGCAAGGGTGACGATGTTCGCGACGAGGACGGCCGTGAATGCGGTCGGAGCGCTTGCGACACCGCCGGTGGCGACGATCGCCGCGGCGGCAGCTGCGCCCGCAAAAGCAACCGCGATGACGGCGAGATCGGACCTCTGCAGCGCGGTTCCGAACGCAGAATCGCGTAGCTCCAGGTCCAGCTCAGGCTGCTCGGAAGCGAACTCGCGGCTGACGGCGGAACGATTCAAGGGGACAGCAACTTCCTCCCCGGGGCGAGTAGTTTCAGGTTCTCACGGAAACCGGCGCCTGGCAAGGCACGTTTCGAGCAGCTTAGAGGAGAATCACCGAAGTGCATACAACCCGCGAGCGGCCGCCTTTCCGCCTGAGCCGAGCCGGGCGCAGTGGTGCAGGTAACCCGCCCGACGCCGCACCATCACCCCGTTTCCCGGCTTCGAACTGGCTACGCTCGTTGGATGGCCACCGTCCCGACTTCGTAGCGGGACGGCACTCGAAAGGAGATCTCGTGGTCGCCGTCGACGAAAAACAGGAAGTGGATGAGCCCGTACCGGGTCCGGCGGTGCCGCACTTCACCGCCTCCGAGCGCGCCGCGCGGGGCCGCTCCGCCCGGGAGGAGTGCCCGCGCTCGAGCCATGCCGGTTTCGAGCTCTCGGCCGATCGCGACCCGGTGGGGATCCTCGAAGCACAGGCGTCAACGCGCGTCCCGGAGCTCGTTCCGCTCCGTTACGGCCGCATGCTCGTCTCCCCGTTCACCTTCTACCGCGGCGCCGCGGCGGTCATGGCCCACGACCTCGCGCCGACGCCGCGCGCAGGACTGCGGGTGCAGCTATGCGGCGACGCCCACCTCTCGAACGTCGGCGGCTACGCCTCCCCTGAGCGCTCACTCGTCTTCGACCTCAACGACTTCGACGAGACGCTTCCGGGGCCGTTCGAGTGGGACGTGAAGCGACTCGTAGCCAGCTTCGAGATCGCAGGCCGCGACCGGGACTTCACGACCGCCCAGCGAGGCAAGGCCGTGCTCAGCGCCGTCCGGTCGTACCGCGAGTGGATGCGCAAGCTCGCCGAAGCGCGCAACCTCGACGTCTGGTACGCACGCCTCGACATCGAGACCATCGAGCGGAACCTCCGCGGCCTGCAGGCGAGCCGCCAGGCTGCAGTCGTCGCGAAGGCAGCCGAGAAGGCGCGCACGAAGGACAGCCTGAAGGCGTTCTCGAAGCTGACGCAACTCGTCGACGGCGAGCCGCGCATCACTTCGGATCCCCCGTTGATCGTGCCGGCTCGCGACCTCGCCAAGGATGCCGGAATCCAGTTCGAGTGGCTCGAAAGCGTCATCCACGGATTGTTCCGCGAGTACCGCCGTACGCTGCAGCACGACCGCCGCCACCTGCTCGAGGAGTTCCGGATGGTCGACCTCGCCCGCAAGGTCGTCGGCGTCGGCAGCGTCGGCACGCGCTGCTGGATCCTCCTGCTGCTCGGCCGTGACTCGAATGACCCGCTCTTCCTGCAGATCAAGGAGGCACAGGCATCGGTACTCGAGCCGTACCTCGGCAAGAGCCAGTACAAAAACCACGGCCAGCGCGTCGTCGCCGGCCAGCGGCTGATGCAGGCGTCGAGCGACATCTTCCTCGGCTGGCTGCACTCCAAAGAGACCCTCGACGGTGCCGAGCGCGACTTCTTCGTCCGCCAGCTCTGGGACTGGAAGACGTCGGTCGACCTCGACACGATCCTGCCCGAAGGCCTCGAGCTCTACGGCCAGGTCTGCGGGTTCCTCCTCGCGCGCGCCCATGCGCGCTCGGGCGACCGGATCGCGATTGCCTCCTACCTCGGCAAGGGCGACGCCTTCGACCGCGCCCTGGCGGAGTTCGCGCTCGCATACGCCGATCAGAACGAGCGCGACCACGCAGCGCTCCGGAACGCGGCGGACGAGGGCCGCATCTCCGTGCTGGAAGGCTTCTAGGCCAAGCGAGCTTCCTCCAGCCGCGACTCTGCAGGTTGGGAGGAATCCTTGCGCGCTCAATAACGTTCAATGCCCCCTGATGGGGATGTTTTTCCACGATCGGGGAGAGACGCCGCCCGAACGGCCGAGCGATCCCGAGGTGCGGCGCGCGAACCTGCGGCGAATCTGGCCGCTCTTCAAGCCGTACCGGCGGCGGCTCTCGGCCCTGCTCGGGCTGATCGTCGTCAGCGCCGGTCTCGGCGTCGTGCCGGCGTTCCTGCTCCGGCGCCTCCTCGTGGCGATCGAGGCGCACGACACGCACGCGGTCTCCCTGAACGCCGCCGGGATGATCGTGATCGCCATAGTCGCCGGGATCCTCGGCGTGGTTCAGACGCTGCTCTCGAACCAGGTCGGCCAGCGCGTAATGCACGACCTGCGCGCCAGGGTCTTCCGCCACCTGCAGCGGCTCTCGCTCGCTTTTTTCACGCGGACGCGCACCGGCGAGGTGCAGTCGCGGATCAACAATGACATCGGCGGCGTCCAGAACGTCGTCACGAACACGGCAACGAACATCACGTCGAGCCTGACGACCGTCGTCGCGACGATGATCGCCATGCTCTTCCTGAGTTGGCAGCTGGCTCTCTTCGCGTTCGCGCTGATCCCGATCTTCGCCGTGCTGACGCGACGGGTCGGAAACGAGCGCCGGCGGATCGCGAAGACCACGCAGGAGTCGCTCGCGGACATCTCGAGCATCGTCCAGGAGTCGCTGTCGGTCAGTGGGATCCTGCTCGGAAAGACGATGGGGCGCGGCGACGAGCTCGCCGACCGCTTCGAGGGCGAGTCGCTTCGCCTCGCCGACCTCGAGGTGCGGCAGCGGATGGCCGGACGCTGGGTGATGGCCTCGATCCAGACGAGCTTCTCGGTCATGCCGGCCGCCGTCTACTGGCTTGGCGGGACGGTCCTCAGCCACACGATCTCGATCCCCACGATCATTGCCTTCACCACGCTGCAGGCGCGGCTGTTCTTCCCGGTCGGCTCGCTACTCGGCGTCGGTCTCGACATCCAGACGTCGCTCGCGCTCTTCGACCGGATCTTCGAGTACCTCGACGCGCCGGTCGACATCGCCGAGCGGGACGACCCGGTCCAGGTGGCCAAGGCCGGCGACGTCGTCTTCGACCGAGTCTGGTTCCGCTATGAGGCTGGAAGCTCCGTTGGCGAAGCCAACGGAGCCCGGCCGGCAGACGGCGCCGCCTTCAGCGGCGCCCGGGGCGACGACGCCTGGACGTTGCAGGACGTGAGCTTCACCGTCCCCGCCGGGACGACGACCGCGCTCGTCGGCGAGACCGGCGCCGGAAAAACCACGCTCGGCTACCTCGCGGCGCGACTCTACGACGTCGACCGTGGCTTCGTCTCGATCGGCGGCGTCGACGTGCGCGACATCTCATTCGCCGCGCTCGCGAGCTTCGTCGGCGTCGTCTCACAGGAGACCTACCTCTTCCATGCCTCCGTGCGCGAGAACCTCAGCTTCGCAAAGCCCGATGCGAGCGACGAGGAGCTCTACGCAGCAGCCGAGGCGGCGCGCATCCACCACGTCATCGCCGCACTCCCGGACGGTTACGACACGGTCGTCGGCGAACGCGGCTACCGCTTCTCGGGCGGCGAGAAGCAACGGATCGCGATCGCGCGCACGATCCTCCGCAACCCGCCCATCCTCGTCCTCGACGAGGCGACCTCCTCCCTCGACACCGAGACCGAGCGCCTCGTCCAGGACGCGCTCGACCAGCTCTCGGAAGGCCGGACGACGATCGCGATCGCGCACAGGCTCTCCACCGTCCGCGACGCCGAGCAGATCGTCGTCCTCGAGCGCGGCCAGGTCGTCGAGCGCGGTCGCCACGACGAGCTGCTGGCCGCCGGCGGGCGCTATGCCGCGCTCGTCAGCCGCGATGCGGAGCTCGAGCCCACGGCGCTCGTCTAGGGCTTCCCGTACAGCGGCGCATAGCCCCAGGCGAGGTTCCTAATCTTCAACCGGCAAGCATGAAGCGATGCGAGAGGGAGATGTAGCAGTGGCCGAACTCAACGAGAAGCAGGCAGCGCTCTTCACCGGCCGCAACTGGGGCGTGATCGCCACCATCCGCAAGGACGGATCACCCCAGGCAACGCCCGTCTGGATCGACTACGACGGCGAGAACGTGCTCGTCAACAGCGCCCGCGGCAGGACGAAGGTCACGAACATCGAGCGCGATCCGCGGGCGACCGTCACCGTTCTCCCCGCCGAGGACCAGCAAAGCGGCTACGTGATGGTGAGCGGCCCGGCCAAGGTCGTCGAGGAAGGCGCGCTCGAGCACATCAACATGCTCGCGAAGAAGTACTTGGGCGAAGACAAGTACCCCTACCTCGGCCCGGGCGAGCAGCGCGTCATCATCCAGATCCGTCCCGAGCTTGTGGACGGCTTCGGCGCAGGCGGCTAGGGCAAACCGTCGCTGTCACTTCGCGAGCCGCGCGGCGGCCGAGTTTGGCTTGGTTAAGCGATGCCGGGGGCGGGACTTGAACCCGCACGGCCCGAGGGCCACCCGATTTTAAGTCGGGCGCGTCTGACCAGTTCCGCCACCCCGGCGCGGTCAGCGTAACGCCCACCGCCTCGGCCGATACCCTGCGGCCCGGATGACGCAGGACACGGTCATCGTCCTTTCCGTCCTCGGCGTCGTGGGACAGGTGCTCATCGTCCTGGCGCTGGTGATCGGCGTGCTCGCGCTGGCGGGCGTCCGAGGGCCGCTCGACGCAGTCCGCAACCTGCTCTGGGGCTACGAGCTGTGGGGAGCCTTCGTCGTCGCGGCGATCGCGACGGGGGGCAGCCTCTTCTACTCGCAGATCGCGCATTACACCCCCTGCGAGTTCTGCTGGTACCAGCGGGTCCTGATGTACCCACTCTCGATCCTCACGCTCCTGATCGCCGCGCGCGGCGACAACCGGGCTGCCCGCTACCTCATCCCGCTCCCGGTCGTCGGGGCCGGCACCGCGATCTACCACATGTTGATCCAGTACGGCGCGATCAAGGAGCCCGCGGCATGCAGCCAGATCTTCCCAGGCGCATGCGGAGTCAACTGGATCGCGAACCACTCGTTCGGCTATCTCTCGATCCCGACTCTCGCCCTCACCGCCTTCCTCCTCATCATCGGATTCTTAGTCCTCGCGGCCGCCGGGGAAGCCGAGGTACCGGCTACCCTTCCCGCCCATGCCGAGCGGTAAGAGGGCCAGACAACAGAGGCAGGCAGCGGCGGCGACAGCACCGCCGCCCGTGCGCTCGAAAGGCGCCGGCGGAACCCGGCCGCGCCAGGCGTCAACACGTGCTCTCGCAATCGCCGGCGGCGTCGTCCTCGCGATCGTGATCGCCGTCGTGCTCGGCGTGGTTCTCAGTAGCGGCGGCGGGAGCGGCGGGTCAGGCGTGGTCACGTCGGCCGACATGCAGGGACTGCCCGCGACCGGAAGCCAGAACTCGGCGGGCGCGCTCCCCGGGGCGTCGGAAGCAAACGGCCTCTTCAAAGGCATCCCGCAACATGGCCTCACACTCGGCGACCCGAATGCGCCCATCGAGATGGAGATGTTCATCGACGTTCAGTGCCCGATCTGCCAGGCGTACGAGGTCGACAACCTGCGCACGATCATCAACAAGTACGTTCGGACGGGGAAGGTGCAACTGCACCTGAAGCCCTGGGCATTCCTCGGCGGGCAAGGCTCCCAGTCGTTCAGCGGTCGACTGGGCTTGATCGCCGCCGCGAACCAGAACAAAGCTTTCGAGTACGCCAAGGTCCTGTACGACAACCAGGGGCTGGAAGAGAGCGGCTGGCTTTCGGGCCGTGAGATGGCGATGATCGCGGCCAGCGTCAACGGCCTCAACCTGAGCCAGTGGCGAAACGACACCAACGGCTCCGGCTCGAAGGCGACCGCGAACGCCGTCGACAAGCTCGCCACCCAGAGGAAAGTCGGGGGGACGCCGACCATCTTCGTCGGTCCTTTCAACGGCCCGCTGCGCAACGTCCAGACGCCGGGAGAGATCGCGGCAAACGATGCGCCGACCCTGCAGGACACCGAGCAGGCCCTCAATTCCGCGCTCTCGGGGACTTAGCCGGTCCCTGCGCGCGAAAGTGCGCAGAGAGCGCGCTTTTTCCGCTTGACCTTTCGGGCCACGCCCACATAGGCTCTGCGAGCCGGTTCCGATGGACTCACGGGTTCGTCGGGGCCGGCGTTTTCGTGGTCCCGGCGGGTGTCGTCCGACCCGATCTCTAGGGTTCTGCGCCCCAAATGGTCGTCGGACTCGTCATCGGATTGATCCTCGGAGCAGGCGGCGCCTGGCTGCTCCTGCGGAGCAAGAACGCCGAGCTCTCGGCGCGTTTCGGCGCGCTCGCGGCTGAGGCACTGCACAGGAACAACGAGTCGTTCCTCGACCTCGCCTCGGGCACACTCGAGCAGAAGGAACAGGCGGTGGCGCAGCTCGTACAGCCGCTGAAGGAGTCGCTCGCAAAGGTCTCGGAGCAGAGCGAGGCCCTGGAGCGTTCGCGTCGTCAGGACTACGGCTCGCTCGCCCGGTACGTGCAGGACCTCGCCGAGACCGGCGAGCGCGTGCGCACGGAGACGGCGAACCTCGCCACAGCGCTTCGCTCATCAGAGGTGCGGGGTGCCTGGGGACAGATGCAGCTGAGGAACGCCGTCGAGACGGCTGGAATGCTCGCCTACTGCGACTTCGAGGAGGAAGTGCATACGGTCGCGGACGGGCGCTCTCTCCGGCCCGACCTCGTGGTGCGCCTGCCCGGCGGCCGCCGTGTCGTGGTCGACGCCAAAACCCCGCTGAAGGCAGTCCTCGACTCTCTGAACGCGCCCGACGATCAGCGAGACGCGCACCTCGCGGACTACGCGCGGCACGTTCGCGAGCACGTTCGTAGCCTCAACGCCAAGAACTACTGGCAGCAGTTCGAGGAGACGCCCGACTTCGTTGTCATGTTCCTGCCGGGGGAGGGCTTCTACCGGGCAGCGATCGAGGCCGATCCGTCACTGTTGGAAGCAGGAGGCAACGAGCGGGTCATCCTCGCGAGCCCGATGATGCTCATCGCGCTGCTCAGAACGATCGCCGCTGTGTGGAACGAGGAGAAGGTCGCGGAGAGCGCGCGTGTCGTCAACAAGTTGGGTCGCGAGCTGTATGAGCGTCTGACTGTCATGACCGACCACTTCGTCACGCTCGGGAAGCGCCTCGACGGCGCTGTCCAGGCCTACAACCAGTCGGTCGGCTCATTCGAACGCCGCGTCCTTCCGCAGGCGCGCAAGCTCACCGAGCACGGCGTCCGCCCGAAGAAAGCGCTGCCTGAGCTGGAGGGGCTGGAGCGCACCGCCCAACCACCTCAGACGGTCGAGCTTGCCGGACGGCAGACGGAACCCTCTGTACTGCCTCCCGCTGCAGACGCGGCCTAGAACCCCAGCACCGCACGGAAGGCCGCGAGCTAGCGCAGCTGTTCCCGGTGATCGTTCCGGCCACGCCGCCGGTGTCCCCCGCTACGCACTCTTATGCCTCGATGCCGTGCCGGTGGGGAACGTCAATCCGGCCCGGATCGTTTAATACATTGGACAAGTTTTGCGAGAGAGGAATCGATGAGCGACGTACGTGACCTGATCGTTATCGGCGGAGGGCCCGCGGGATACACGGCGGCCCTTTACGCCGCGCGCGCGAACCTGCGCCCGCTCGTGATCGAGGGCTTCAGCTGGGGAGGCCAGCTCATGGTCACGAGCGACGTCGAGAACTATCCCGGCTATCCCGACGGGATCATGGGGCCCGAGATGATGGCCGAGTTTCGGCGCCAGGCTGAACGTTTCGGCACCGAATTCGTCACCGACAACGTGACCCGGGTCGACTTCTCGGAGCGTCCATTCCGCGTCTGGGTCGAGGGCGAGGAGTACCGCGCCCGCTCCGTCATCGTCGCCACCGGCGCGAGCGCCCGCTGGCTCGGACTCGAGTCGGAAGAGCGGCTGAAGGGCCGCGGCGTGTCGGCGTGCGCGACGTGTGACGGCGCGTTCTTCCGGGACAAGCACATCTTCGTGGTCGGCGGCGGCGACTCGGCATTCGAGGAGGGCCTGTTCCTCACGCGCTTCGGCTACAAGGTCACTCTGGTTCATCGCCGGAGCGAGTTCCGCGCGTCGCAGATCATGATCGAACGCGCCCGGGACAACGAGAAGATCGAGTTCAAGACGCCGTACGTCGTCGAGGAGGTGCTCGGCGAGGACTCGATCAGCGGGCTCCGGCTGCGGAACACCGAGACGGACGAGACCGAGGAGGCCGAGGCCGGCGCGCTTTTCGTGGCGATCGGCCACGACCCGAATACAAAGCTCTTCGTGGACCAACTCGACCACGACGCGAACGGCTACCTCCTCACGAGGCCCGGGACCACCGAGACGAACATCCCCGGCGTCTTTGCGGCCGGCGACGTGCAGGACCACATCTACCGTCAGGCGGTGACCGCCGCCGGCAGTGGTTGCATGGCCGCGCTCGATGCCGAGCGGTTCCTCGCAGCCGAGGAGGGCCACGGCGGGACCGCGCTGACCGCTCCCCGGCCCGAAGCCGAGCCGACGAAGGTGTGAGTCGCGCCCGCAAGCCGCAGCTAGCCTGACGCCGTGCCGAACTTCATCTGCCCGAACTGCAAGGAGCGGTCGATCGACATCGATCGCAAGGAGGGGATGTTCGACGAAGCCGTCGCCTGCCACCACTGCGGATTCGGCTTCCTCTTCGAGCTGATGGACGACTACTACCCGGCGCCGACGACCGGCCTCGTCACCTGCGACCAGGAAGGCCGGATCCTCGCGATCGGTCGCGGCGTCTTCGAGCTGAGCGGCTGGAGCGAGCAGGAGGTGCTCGGCTCCGACGTGGTCTCCGCCTTCGGACTCGCTGGATTCGTGGAGGAGAAGAACCCGGTCAAGCTCTCGCTCGAGTGGGGCGTGCGCCGTCTGAACGAGCACCTGAAGCTGCGCACCCGAGGCGGTCAGGTCAAACCCGTGATCGGCGACTTCTTCCCGGCGCTCGACGACGACGGCGGCCTGCTCGTCGCGCTGACGCCCTCGCACGGCTAGCCGGCACAGGCCGAAGGAGGCTCTCGGAGCGCATGGGACAGTCGGATAGGGAGCAGCTCTAGCTCATAACCGGCCGGTTGGGCTCAAGTGATGACTGCTTGCGGCCGATCCGGGGTCTCACGTAGTACCGCTCCAGCGACGCATAGCGTCCGACGGCAACAATGGAACCGTGGAGTCGCTCCGCGGACACCTCCTCGTTGCATCCCCGGCACTGCTCGACCCGAACTTTCGCCGCACCGTCGTGCTCGTGACGGAACACACCCAGGACGGCGCGGCGGGGCTCGTGCTCAATCGCCCGTCGCCGGTCGAGGTGGTCGGAGCGGTGCCGCAGCTCGAGCCGGTCGTCGACGACGGTGAGCCGGTCTGGGTCGGCGGTCCCGTGCAGCCGGAAGCCGTGCTCGTGCTCGGCGAGTTCCTCGACCCGGACGACGCCGCGGTGCCGCTCTTCGGCGCGCTCGGCTTCCCGTCGCTGGCGGACCCGGACGAGATCGTGCCGGCCACGACCCGACGGCGGGTGTTCGCCGGCTACGCGGGTTGGGGCGTCGGACAGCTCGAGTCCGAGGTCGCCGACGAGGACTGGATCCTCGAGCCCGCACTCCTCGACGACGCATTCACCGATGACCCGGAAGAGCTCTGGCGGGACGTCCTGCGCCGCAAGGGTGGGATCTACGAGCTCGTCGCCCGCATGCCCGAAGATCCCCGCGTCAACTGAGTCGCTCGAACGCGAAGACGTAGGTCAGACGCGGCAGAGGAAACCGCTCGCCGTAGCGAGACGCGAGCCCGCGGACGGTCCGCAGCGACTCTTCCTGCTCGGCCGGCCCCGCAACCAGGAAGGCGCTCGCCGTCGCGAGATACGCGACGAGCGCGTCCGGACTCGACTCCCGAACCGTCTCGACGACGGTGCGGCCTACCTCCCGGAACCACGGCTCGCCGGGTAGCTCCTCCTCCCGGTAGGGCTCGCGGCCGGTGTAGCCGATCAGCTCCCCGAGCTCGCGCTGCAGCGGGTCGCGTTCGTCCCACCAGTTCCAGAGCAGAGCCAGGCCGCCCCCAGAATCGAGGACGCGGTGCAGCTCGGGCAAGGCCCGCTCGCGGTCGAACCAGTGGTATGCCTGCCCCGCGAAGGCTGCTTCGACGCTCTCGTCCGGCAGCGGGATCGACTCCGCGGGTCCTTCGAGCGCCTCCGCTTCCGGCACCGCCGACCTGAGCTGGTGAAGCATCGAGGCCCCCGGCTCGACCGCCACGACCCCTAAACCCAAGGCGACGAGGCCGCGCGTCAGTTTCCCGGTCCCGGCGCCGACGTCGAGGACGTGCGCGCCCGGCTCCAGCCCGAGCTGCTCGACCGCCCAGCGGAGCGCCTCATCGGGATACTCCGGCCGGTGCCGCTCGTACTCCGCGGCAACCGACTCGAAGCTGCGGGAGCGGGCCGCGCGGTCAGACACGGCTCGCCGGGCAGAGGTCGTTGACGACGCAGTCCTCGCAGCGCGGCCGGCGCGCATCGCAGACACGGCGGCCGTGCCAGATCAGGAGGTGTGGGAAGCGGCCCCAGTCGGCACGCGGCACGAGCCGGACGAGGTCGCGCTCGATCTTCACCGGATCCTCCTGACGCGTGAGCCCAAGCCGTTGCGAGAGGCGCCGGACGTGCGTGTCGACGACGATTCCCTGCGGCTCGCCGAGCTCGGCCGCGACGACGTTGGCCGTCTTCCGCGCGACGCCCGGCAGCCGGACCAGCTCTTCGAGGCGCCGCGGCACCTCGCCGTCGAACTCCTCGAGCAGCGTCCGCATCGTCCCGCGCAGCGCCCTCGCCTTCTGGCGGTAGAACCCGGTCGCGAAGACGTCGCGCTCGAGCTCTTCCTGCGGCACCGCGAGATAGTCCTCCGGTCTGCGATACTTCTCGAACAGCGACTGCGTGACGCGGTTGACGTTCACGTCGGTGGTTTGCGCCGAGAGCATCACCGAGACGAGCAGCTCGAGCGGGCTGCGGAAGCGGAGCGCGATCGCCGCGTCAGCGTGCTCGACCGCGAGCCGCTCGATGATCGGCCCTATCCGCTGCTTCTTCGGCCCGACGCGCCTGCGGGCCTCCTTCAAGTAGCTACGAGGCATGTTTTGGGGCCCCCATCAAGTGCCCAGCACTTGATGGGGCTGAACGGCCTCCGGCAGCCGCGGGTGCAGGCGCGGCCCTGCGCACACCAGGTCGAGCGCCGGGCAGCCGGCACAGGCGAAGTCGCTCGGAGTGGGCAGGAACTCGCCGGCCTGGATCCGCGCGATCGCGGCGGACAGCTCGGCCTCGAGCTCGGGCACGTCGGCGCGTGTGAAGACGGCCTCGACCGGTGCGTCCGGCCGCTCGAGGAAGTGGTAGACGACCTCTACCTCGTCGGCGCCCGCACGGAAGCACGCGAGCGCGTAGACGAGGCGCTGTAGCCGGTAGTCCTGCTCCACGATGTCGTCGGGCGACGCCTCGCCGAGCGCGTTGGTCTTGTAGTCGACCACCAGCGCCCGGCGGTTGCGTAAATGGAACGCGTCGATGAAGCCATGGACGAGCACGCCGTCGTGCTCGAACGTGAAGTGGCGCTCCTTCTCGACGCCTTCGAGGGCCGCGACACGCCGGGCGAGATCGGACTCGCAGTACGCGGCGACGAAGCCGCGGATCAGCTCGTCCTCGAGCTCGGGGACGACCGGCGCTGTGAGGTCGACCTCTTCGAGGAGCGAGTGTACGGCGCTGCCGATCTCCGTCCCCGACCTCTCTCCGGTCTCCTCGCCCTCGATCGGCCGTTCGCTCATCCCGAGCCCATAACGGGCGAAGTACTTGTACGCGCACTGCTCGAAGAGCGATAGCGACGTGAAGGAGAGCCGGCGCACGCGGTGGAGCGGCGGCTCCGGGAGCGCGACGAGCGGCGGCAGTTCCGGCGCCGCAGGGGGCGAGACGAGCTCATCGAGCGCGTCGAATAGCGCAAGCTGACTTTGCTCCTCCGGCTCGGGCTCTGCCGCCGCGGGCTCGGGCCGGTAGCGGTCGAGACGGACGAGCAGGCGCGCATCGCCACGCGCGAGCTCGACGGGCGCAGCGCCGGCCTGGGCGAGCTCCTCCTCGGCGGCGAGCCGGTCGAGCACCCACGCGATGGGCGTGGGCGTCTCGCGCTCGGAGCCGAAGTCGACCGAGCCCGAGACGATCAGCCGCTCCTTCGCCCGCGTCATCGCGACGTAGTAGAGACGCAGACGCTCGGCCCGCTCCGCCTCTTGCCGCGCCTCCTTCACCGCCTCGTAGTCGAAGGCGCCGCGGCGTTTCGCCGTCACGGGGTCGGCGACCCGGAAGCCGAAGCGGCCGTCGGGCAGAGCGAGGATCTCGTCCGGCGACGGCGGTACGCGGTCGCGCCCGGCGTCCGCGACGATCACGACCTTGAACTCGAGCCCTTTCGCGGCGTGGATCGTGAGGAGGCGCACCGCGTCGGCGCCTTCCTCTTCGGCGACCGCTTCGAGCTCGCGCGCGCCGACCGCCTCCTGCTCGGCGACGAAGCGGACGAAGCCCTCGACGTCCGGCCCGCGCAGCTCCTCGTACGAGCGAGCCAGGCGCGCGAGTTTCCGCATGTTGGCGTACCGCCGCCGGCCGTCCCACTGCGCAAGCACGGCGAGGTCGTAGTCGTGCTCGGCGATGATCTGCTCGCAGAGCCGCTCGAGGGAGAGCCGCGGCATTGCCTCGACGAGGCGGTCGTAGCGCTGGCGGAAGGCACGCATCAGCCGCTCGTCGCGCTCGGCGAGCGCCGGCGGCAACGAGTGCTCGAGTCCTGTGAAGAGCGGCCGCCTCGACGCGACCCGCCGCAGAAGAGCGAGCGCGTCGTTCGAGACGCCGACGAACGGCGAGGCGAGCACCGCCAGAAGCGCAGTGTCGTCGTAGCGGTTGTGGAGCAGCCGCAGATACATGAGCAGGTCGACGACCTGCTGCTGGCCGAAGTAGCCCTTGCCGGTCGCGCGGTAGGTCGGTAAGCCCGCGCGCCGAAGCTCGTCCTCGTACCACTCCGCGTCGGTGCCTGCGGCAAAGAGGAGGACGATCTCACCGGGCGTCGCAGCCCCACCGTCCACGAGCTCGCGCACGCGCCTCGCGACCGCCCGCGCTTCTCCCCGCCGCCAGTGGACGCCGCTGTCCTTGTAGCTCTCCTTGTCGGTAACGAGCAGCTCGACCGGGTGGCCGAAGACCGGATCGGGAAAGTCGGCCGCGGCCGCGAGCTCCTGGAACTCCCCGCCGAAGTGCGCGCCGAAGAGCTCGTTGACGGCAGCGAGCACCTCGGGTCGCGAGCGGTAGTTGAGCGTGAGCGAAAGCGGCCACTCGACGGCCTCGCGCCGCTCGCGGAAAACCTGCACGTCGGCATGCCGGAACCCGTAAATCGACTGGAACTCGTCGCCGACGAAGAAGAGCTCCGTTTCCGGTGTCCGCAGCAGATCCACGATCTCGGTCTGGAGGCGGTTCGTGTCCTGGAACTCGTCCACGAGGATCGAGCGGAAGCGCGCCTGCTCGCGCTCGCGCAGCTCCGGCTGGGAGCGGAGGAGATCGCGCGCCTCGAGCTGGAGGTCCTCGAAGTCGAGCGCCGACTCGCGCGCCTTTGCCTGCGCGTACCGCTCGGCATGGAGCGTCAGCAGTTCCTGCAGGAGCGCGCGGTCCCGCGCGGCGGCTTCGTCGAGCGCGGCCTGCTCCACCGCCGCGAGCGCTTCGCAGTACGCGGCCGCGCGGTCGCCCCGGGCTTTGAGGCTGTTCAGGCCCATCAGACGGTCGGGTCGCCGGTTACGTCCTGCCGCCGAAGGCGGAAAGTTCTCGCCGGGAGACGGCGGCTGCACCGGCGTCGCTTCCAGCGAGCCGAGCACCTCGAGCAGCCCCGAAGCAGCCTGCCGCTGGGCGTCGGTCGCGTCGGGGTCGGCCGCGAGCGATGTCGCAGCGGCCCGCAGCTCCTCGACCCGGTCGGCGAGCTCCGGTCGCGGCGCCACCGCCAGGTCGAGATCACGCCCCGCCGCACGCAACGTCTCGTAGACGCTCGTCAACATCCGCCGCAGCCGGTCGCTCCCGTACGTCGCGAGCAGCTCGAGCCGCTGAGGATCGTCTCCGGCGCAGAACTCCGCGAGCGCCTCCCCGAACGCTTCCGACCGCAGCACCGCCGCCTGCGCCTCGTCGAGCTCGCGGAAGCGCGGGTCGAGGCCGGCTGCAAGCGGATAAGCCCGGAGGAGGCGGGCGCAGAAACCGTGGATCGTCGAGATCCAGGCGCCGTCGAGCTCGCGGGCAAGGTCCTGCCGGCCGCGCTCGGCGAGCGCCGCCCGGATGCGTGTCCGCAGCTCACCGGCGGCGCGGCGCGTGTATGTGATCACGAGGATCGAGTCGACGTCGAGCCCGCGCTCCGTGACCGCGCGGACGACCCGCTCGACGAGCACCGCCGTTTTGCCGGTGCCCGCGCCGGCGGAGACGAAGACCTCTCCTCGCGCCTCGACCGCCGCGAGCTGCTGCTCGTTCAGCTCGTAGCTGCTCACGGACGCTCGATCCGGCACATCGTCCAGAGGTCGCACCACGTCGGGCAGTCGCCGCCGCGCGGGTCGTGGTGGACGTCTCCCTCCCGGATCCGCCCGGCAAGCGCCGTTGCGGTCTCCCGCGCCGACTCGACGACGCCCCAGAACGCCTCCTCGTCGAGGTAGTCGCTCTTGACGTAGCCCGGCAGCGTCTCGGTCTCCTCGGCGCGCACGAGGCCGCGCGCGCGGCGAGTGCCGGCGAGCGGCCGGTAGAGGCCGCCGAGCGGCTCGAGCCCGACGAGGTCGCGGAGGACGAGCATGTAGAGCGGTACCTGGAGGCGCAGCTCCCGCTCGATCTCGGCCGCCGAATGCGCGTGCTTGCCGGACTTGTAGTCCTGCACGATCCCGCGCGCGCCGAACGGGTCGACATCGATCCTGTCGATCTTCCCGGAGAGCGTCAGCCCTGGCGCGAGCTCGAGGCCGCGCTGGAGCTCCGGCGCCGCCCGCTCGTTCCCGAACGACACCTCGAACCGGCGCGGCACGAGCGAGAGGCCGGACTCGCACTCCTCGTCGACGACCGCCTGCAGGTCGCGCCACAAACTCTGGTCGAGCTCGCGCAGCTGCATGTCCGTGAGCTCCATCCGCACGCCGCCGATGGCCTCGTCGAGGCACTGCCGCATCAGCCGCTTCGCATCGTCGACGTGGCCCGCCTCGAGCTTCTCGACGCCGAGCTCCGCCGGCACGCGTGCGAAGAAGCGGTGCAACGCCGTGTGCGCCACCGAGCCGCGCTGCATCGCGTCCGGCTCCGCGTCGATCGTCTTCGGGGAGAGGAACCGCTCGAAGAACCAGGCGGAGGAGCAGTCGGCGAAGCGCTCGAGCTCGGTCACGGCGAACGAGGTGCGCGAGGCGAACTGCTCGAGCACGAGCGGGTGCGTGAGCCGCGTCGGCCGGCGGAAAGCGGTCAGAGCGCGCTCGAGCCTCCGCCCCCAGCCGTTTGCCCGGGCGAGGGCCTCGGCGGCCTCCGCGTCGTGGGCGGCGAGCTCCGCGAGCGCGCGCAGCCGTTCGCGTTCGGTCGGTGCATCCTCGAGCGGCCAGGTGAGCGCCGAGAGCGGACGCCGACGCGTCCAGCGCCGCACGTCGTCCGCGTCGAAGAGCGCCTGCACGTCGTGCCAGAACGGGCTCGCCTCGCGGGGGCTGCCGTCGTCGTCTGCCGCCTCGCGCACGAGGTAGAGCCGCTGTGACGCGCGTGTGCACGCCGTGTAGAACAGGTAGCGATCGTTCTCGACCGGATCCGGCCGCGCGAGCCGCGCGCCCCTCCCATCGAGTGCGCGCCGCGCGTCGTCGTCGAGGAACGGCGAGCCGCCGCCGCGGCGAGGCAGGCTCCCCTCCTCCAGCCCGACGACGAAAGCGGCATCGAAACGGCGCGTGCGGGCGCGCAAGAGGTCGACGACCGCGACCCGACCGGCGTCGTCGCCGGTGCGGCGAGGAAGCGCGGCACGCTCGATCGCCGCCAGCACGTCTTCACGGCCCAACTCCCCGCTGACGCGGCTGGAAGCGTCGGCGGCAGAGCCGCCGACGCCCGGCCCAGAGACCTCGGCGCCTTCGGTGCCGCGGCGCCAACCCTCGAGCTCGGCGAGCAGTCGCCTCAGCGCCTCGTAGGCCCGGAGGTCGAGCCGGCTTGCGACACTCGCCGGGGGCCGCTCGAGGCCGTACGCGTTCCGGAGCATTCGTTCCGCGAGCTCCCGCACCGCTTCGACCGGATCGGCGGCGTCGCGCAACTCCGCGAGCGCGGGCAGCGGCCCGTCGCGCAGCCGTTCGGCCTCCTCGACCACGCGGTCCGGCGCCTGTACGGCACGACCGCGGAGGCGCCCCTCGACGAAGTCCACGGATCGCCGCTCGAGCCCCGAGAACGGCGAGCGGAGGAAGCCGAAGAGGTCGCCTCGCGTCCCTCCCCCCCACGCGAAGCGCAGCAGCGCCGCGAGCGCGTGCACGAGCGGCGTCTGCGTGAGGCGCAACTCGCCGTCGACGGCGTACGGGATGCCGAACGAGCCGAGCACCGTCTCGAGGGCACCGCGAATCCGCTCGTACCCGGGCACGACGAGCCCGATCCGCTCGGGCGGCATGCCCCCGCGGGCGAGCTCGAGCACCTCCGCGCCCACCAGCTCGAGCGTGCCACGGCTTCCGGCTCCCTCGAGGAAGCGGATGACCCCGGCCGTTTGCCGGGCGCCGACGGCGCTTCCAGCCCCGTCGAGCGGGGACGTGTCGCCGGGCTCGTCGGCAAAGAGCCCACGCTCGAGGTGCGCGAGCGCCGGCGGCGCGACCGCACCGTAGCGCGGCGGCAGCTCCTCGACGGCGCCGGAAGCAAGGCCGGCGAGATCCTCGGCCGTCCGCCGTAATGCGGCGAAGACCGGCCGTCCCGGCTCGTACGGGAGCGAGACCGTGACCTCGGTCCGCGCAGCCAGCGCCTCGAGCAGCGCCCATTCCGCACCGGTCAGATCCTCGAAGCCGTACGCGAACACCGGCTCGCCGTGCCAGGCGCCGAGGTCTGCCCGTAGCCGCTCGACCGCATGGCTGCGCAGCAGGCCACGGTCCCAGCGCTCGAGCCGGTCGAGCTCGTCGCGGTAGCCGGCATAGAGCGCTCCGAGCTCACCCTCCACGGCGTCAGGCGAGAGGAGCCCTTCGTCGAGCTCGCCGAGCGCCCGTTCGAGCGAGTCGACGAAGCCTGCATGAGCCGCCGACCGCGTGTAACCGTTGAGCTTCGCGTCGTTCACGACCCTGCGAACGAGGAGTGTCTGCTCGAGGCGCCCCAGGCGGCGACGCAGACCCTCTGAGTCGCGCACGAGACGGTCGAACAGGTCGTCGAACGTTCCGATCGAGCCGCCGAGGAGCGCCGGACGACGCGCCAGCAGCTCGAGCTCTACGCGGTCGACGTCCGCCCGGTTCGGCACGATGAGCACCGGCTCGAGCCCGTCCGACGACTCGAGCGCATCGAGATAACGGCCGAGCAGAAGCTCGACCTTGCCCGCGTTGGCAGGGCCTGCGATGAGGCGGAGCGGCACCCGCCTACGCTAGCGCGAGGGCGAGACGGTCTCTAGGCGACCGAAGCGGACTTCGGCTTGCGGCCGCGGCGAGCTGTCGCACGGCCGGGCATCTTGCCCGAGCACGTGTCGCAGAGATCGGCCTGCTTAGCCCCGCGGCGCGCGTCCGTGTACGTCACCCGCATCACCGCGCCCTTCCCCTCGTCGACCTCGTTCCCGCAACTGTCGCACACGAGCACCGTTTTACGCGCCACCGTTCTCCTCCTTCATAGGACCCTCATCGGGGCAATTTCCGGGGAAACCCTACAGAAACTCGTCGCGCACTAAGCACCTCCCCGCGCACGTCGAATTCGCCAGGAACGCAGCAAGCTGAGCATCGCCTGTTCCTCCGCCGAGAGCGCCGTCTCGGGTGCCTTGACGACACGCAAATGCCGCGGACGAAAATCGTCGACCGTTCGGCCGTCAAGGTACTTCTCGACAGTAGGTTCCGTCGCGGCCGTATCGCTTCGAACCGACCCGGAACCAGCCCAACTCGATCAGCCGCAGAGCGATCGTGGAGACGCGCTCACAATTGAATTCTGGCTGGTCGAAATGGAGGGCCATCGCCTCGCGTGGCGCCGGAAGGACGTTCCCGAAACGGATCAGCTTGTCGCACTTGGCCCGCTCTTGCCGGGCTCGATGGTCTGCGCTTTAGAGGTACTCCTTCCGGGCGGCGGTGTCGAGGCCCGTGGCTTGCCACGCCATGTCGTCGAGTTGTCGTCCACGGGCCTGAGCGCCGATACCATCGACCGCCTATGCGCGACGAGCGGACCATCGTCGTCCTCGAGGGCGACGAGACCGGGCAGGAGCTGCTGGAGGAGAGCCTCCGCGTGTTCGAGCCCGACGTGGTCGGGGTCGAGCTCGAATTCCCGCGCTTCGATCTCTCGCTCGAACGGCGCCGGGAGACCGACAACAGTGTCGTGCACGAGGCTGCGGCCGCCATCCGCGAGCACGGGCTCGGGCTGAAGGCGGCGACGGTCACACCGGAGGGCCGCGGCGACATCGGCTCGCCGAACCGCATCCTTCGCGAGGAGATCGGCGGCAGAGTGATCGTTCGGACCGGCCGGCGGATCCCGGGTGTCGCGCCGCTCGGCGGCGTGCACGCGCCGATCTCGATCGTGCGGATGGCCGTCGGGGACGCTTACGGCGCGAAGGAGTGGCGCGAAGGTGAAGGCGACGACGAGGTCGCCTTCCGCACGGAGCGCATCGAGCGCCGGATCTGCCACGCCGTCTCCGAGTTCGCCTTCCGCCAGGCCGAGCGCACGGGCGCCAAGGTGTTCGGCGGCCCGAAGTACACCGTCAGCCCGACCTATGAGGGGATGCTGAAGGAGGAGATGGACGCGGCCGCAGAGCGCCATCCGGAGGTGCCGTACGAACCGCAGCTGATCGACGCGACGTTCGCCCTCCTCCTCTCCTCCGCCGGCGACCCGCTCGTGATTCCGGCTCTCAACCGCGACGGCGACATCCTGTCCGACCTGGTGCTGCCGCTGTTCGGCTCGATCGCCGGCTCGGAGTCACTGCTCGTCGCTTTCGAGTCCGACTTCGAGCCTGCAGCGATCATGGCGGAGGCCGCGCACGGGACCGCGCCGTCCCTGCAGGGGAAGAACGTCGCCAACCCGATGGCGATGATCCTCGCAGGAGCGGCCCTCCTCTCGCATGCCGGCGAGGAGGCGCAACGCGCGGGGCGGGCGATTCGCGAGGCCTGCCTCGAAGCGGTGGCACAGGGCGCGCGCACCGCCGATCTCGGGGGCGACCTCGGAACGCGCGAGTTCACGGACGAGGTGATCGAGCGGGTTCGCGCGAAGCTCGAGGTCTGGGCGGCGCTCTAGCTCGCTGCGGCGAGCAGCCTGACCATCGGCACGAAGACGAGCTTCGGCGGGTTCCCACTGTCCGAGTTGACGAGCAAGCACAACCGAACCAGACGGAAACCCTTCATCGCCTCACCCCGAGGCAGACGGCCGTACACGCCGGGACAGGCCACATCGGAGAGCGCCCCGACTGAATCTGCTCAGATCCATGGACCGCCTACGAGCCCACCATCGCGAGCAGCTTGGCCGTCGGGACGAAGACGAGCCTCCCCGTGTTGTGGGGATTGACTGCGTAGACGAGGCCGCGCGCACCAATCGCCGCGTTGCGCACGGTGTGCGCGATCGTGACGTCCTTCCCGGTGTCCAGGTCGACGAGGTGCAGCCTGTAAGGCCCCTCGACGGCGGCGAGGTGTCCGCACACCGAGAAGCTGACCTCGCCCGGATACTGAGGGATCGCAACGGGCCAGGTGTGCAGCAATGCGCCTGATGTCCAGTCGAAGACGCTGAGAGTGACGGTCGCGGGACCCGACGGCTCGTAGAGCCCGGTCGTCAGCACCACCAGCCGGTTGCCGCTGAGCGCGACCTGATAACCGAGGGTGCTTGGATCTGGAGGCGGTAGCGAGATCGTGTTGAGCAACGCGCCGTCGCTGGAGTAGATGTCGACGCTCGCGGGCGGAGCCTCGACGCAGTAGCCCTCTGCGAGGGACGGAGCTGAAAACGGAAGGACGGCGATGTGGCCGCCGTCTGCCGACTCCGAGAGGATCGCGTCCGGGCCGGTGGCGATGGTCCGCAGCCCCGTCGGCGTGATCCGGTTCAGCCGCGGGTCCGAGAAGACCGAGCCGTCCCCGTTTTCCTTCCAGGTGCTGACCGCCAGGAGGCTTCCCGAGCCGATCAGACCCCCCATCTGGGGACCTCCCAACCCACACTCGGTGTCGGTGTAGCCGAGCGTGCGCTTGAGCAGATGCGCACGTCCCTCGAGCGGTGCGGTGTAGAGCCAGTGGTCCAGCTCCGTGTTGCCGAGCTGTCGGCTGTTGAGCCAGGCGACCCGCTTGCCGGCAATCGCGATCTCGGCGGCGTAGCGCGTGGCGGCGCGGCTGCTCTCGATGACGGACGTCGCGCCCGTGACCACGTTCCAGACGTGGATCGTCTCGCTACCGGGCTCCTTGCCGCTCGCATAGGCGACGCGCGGCCAGTCCAACCCGAGCGTCCAGATCGGCTGCCCCGTCTGCCTCACCTTGTTCGCGTGCGGCTTGGCCGCGCCGGCCTGCGCGGGGAAGAAGAGCAGGGCCGGTGCCAGGAACAGCCCCGCCCAACGGAGCCTTCTCATACCGCCACGCTAGCCCCCGCTTGTTAAGAAGCTGCGGCGGCGCGCCAGGTGTCCCAGCCCTCGGCCCAGGCCCCGACGAAGAGTTCCGCCGCCACCGGGTCGAACTGCGTGCCTGCCCCGGCCGCCACCTCCGCAAGCGCGTGCTCGTGCGTCAAAGCGTGCCGGTACGGCCGCGGCGAGATCATCGCGTCGAAGGCATCGGCGATTGCGAGGAGCCGGGCCTCGATGGGGATTCTGCGCCCGCTCAGTCCCGCCGGGTAGCCGTCACCGTCCCACCGCTCGTGGTGGAAGAGGACGTACGGGAGCGCGTCGTGGAATCGACGCATCTCTATGACGAGCCTTGCGCCGGCCTCCGGGTGGCTCCGGATCTCGGCGACCTCCTCGAGCGTGAGCGGGCCGGCCTTCCCGAGCACTTGCGGCCGAATCTTGACCTTGCCGACGTCGTGCAACGGCGCGGCCCAGCGAAGTGCGCGGATGCGGTCGCGATCCCAGCCGAGCTCGAGCGCGACGGGCTCGGCCAGTGCGGCGACACGGGCGCCGTGGCCGAGACTCTGGTCGCGCTCCTCGAGTGCGCGTGCGATCGAGGCGAGCATGCCCGGACGGATTCCGCGCGGGGGCCAAGAGTCCTACCTCTTCCAGATGCCGCCGATCGGCCTCCCTCTACGCGAGAAGCCGAGCCGCGGGAGACCCCAGGCGTCCTCGATCGTGCGCAGGAGGCCGTAGTGGTTCGTCACCCGCGTGAAGCTCGAGCCGCGGCGCACCGTCGGGCCGAGCGCAAGGGCCTCGATTCTCCCGCCGCCGCCCGTATCGCTCGTCCCCTCGTCGAAGACGACGAAGACGACACCGCCGCGCAGCTGGGGCGAGCGCAGCAGCGGGGCGACGTGGGCCTTGAGCCAGGCGTCGCCGGTTGCCACGGAGCAGTCGTGCATGTCGTTGCAGAGGTTCGGCACCACGAGGGAGAAAGCCGGCAGACGATGTCGGCGGAGATCGCCGGCGAGCTCGGTGAACGGGACGACATGGCGCCGGCGAACAGGCGAGTCGGCAACGTCGCGGAAGTAGAGGAACGGGTCGTGCTTCTTTGCGTAACGGCCGGCGGAGGCGCCGGTGAAGCCCGGGTGTGGGAGATCCTCGGCGTACGTCTTCCAGCTCTTCCGCGCGGCTCCGAGCGTGTCGGCGAGGTTGCGAGCAGCGACGACGCAGTCGGTGCAGTCGCTCGTGATCCCGTGCGTCGAGCCCGACACGAGCGCGAGGTAGTTCGGAAGGCTCGGATGGGCCACGGCGTCGTAGTTGGTCAGCGTCGCGTAGCGGCGTGCGAGCGCGTTGAAGGTGGGCGCGTCGGGATTCCCGGCGATCGAGCTCGCCTCGTGGTTCTCGAACACGACGACTACAACGTGCGTGAAGTCGGGCACGCGCACCGAAGGGGGAGCCACCGTCGGCACGGTCGCGCCCGCCGAGCTCCCACCGCAGCCGGAAACGACGACCGAAAGTGCGAGGCCGAGCGCGAGCCGACGGGCTATAGCCGCTTTTCGAGCCACTTCTTGCCGAAGTGCGTGAGGACGTAGAAGACCAGCACCGCGCCGGCGATCACGGCGGCCGCGTAGATCCCGTAGCGCTGAATCGCGTCGGCTGCCGCGCCTCCGGCGTAGTACGCGACGAGCCCGACCAGCGTCGCCCAGCAGATTCCCCCGGCTGCGTTCCAGAAGAGGAACTTCCGCCACGGCATCCCTGCGATCCCGGCGACCCACGCGGCGGTGTAGCGGAGGATCGTGACGAAGCGGCCGAAGAAGACCACCTTGCCGCCGTGCTTCGCCATCAGCTCCTCGGTTGGAGGCAGGATGCGTTCGGCGCGGCGGCGCAGAGGCCCCCAGCGCTCGAAGAGACGCCTGCCGCCGAGCCGTCCGATCAGCAGGTAACCGAGGTTGTCGCCGATGATCGCCGCCGCGGCGGCCACCCCGATCACCACGACGATCGAGTAGTGGCCCTGCGCCGCGAGGACGCCGAAGGCAATCAGAGCCGTTTCTCCCGGCAGCGGAACCCCGAACGACTCGAGCATGATCACCGCGAAGAGCAGCGGCAGACCGTGGCTCGTGAAGAAGTGCGTCAAGCTGCGTAGGCTACGCGGCGGATGAGGGTCGGGATCCCGCGCGAGACGACGGAGGGCGAGCGGCGAGTCGCGCTGGTCCCCGAGACCGTCGGAAAGCTCGCCGCCGCGGGCTTCGAGTTGGTTGTCGAGCCGGGCGCGGGGGCCGCAGCGTCGTTCCCCGACGACGCCTATGGCGAGGCCGGCGCGACGCTCGGGGACCCGTGGGACGCGGACGGGGTCGTCAAGGTACGCAAGCCGTCGCCCGACGAACGGGAGCGGCTCCGCTCGGGCCAGCTCCTGATCGCGTTCCTGGAGCCGCTTTCGGACCGGGCCGGCGTCGAGGCGCTCGGGGCGCGCGGCGTGACGGCGTTTGCGCTCGAGTCCGTGCCGCGGATCACGCGCGCGCAGCCGATGGACGCGCTCTCGTCGCAGGCCACCGTCGGCGGCTACAAGGCAGCGCTCCTCGCTGCCGAGCACCTGCCGCGCTTCTTCCCGATGCTCATGACCGCCGCCGGCACGGTCCCCCCCGCGAAGGTGCTGGTGATCGGCGCCGGTGTGGCGGGACTCCAAGCGATCGCCACGGCCCGCCGACTCGGCGCCGTGACGACCGGCTTCGACGTCCGCCCCGTCGTGCGCGAACAGATCGAGAGCCTCGGCGCGAACTGGCTCGACCTCGGCGTCACCGGCGCCGAAGCCGAGGGCGGCTACGCGCGCGAACTGACCGCGGAGGAGATGGCAGCGCAGCAGCAGGCGCTCGAGGGGCGGATCGCGGACTTCGACGTCGTGGTCACTACCGCCGCCGTCCCCGGCAGGCCCGCGCCGAAGATCATCCCGGCCTCTGCCGTCGAGGCGATGCGGCCGGGATCGGTGATCGTCGACCTCGCCGCCGAGACCGGCGGCAACTGCGAGCTGACGGAGCCGGGAGAGATCGTCGAGCGCGCAGGCGTCACACTCGTAGGGCTGACCAACCTCCCGAGCACGATGCCGTACCACGCCTCGACGCTGTACTCGCGAAACGTCCAGGCGCTTCTCCTCCACCTCGCGCCCGAGGGGGAGTTCACGCTCGACTGGAGCGACGAGATCACGAGCAGCGCGTGTGTCGCCGGGAAGCAGGAAGGAGCCGCCGCATGAGCCACAACACGCTTCTCGTCTTCGAGGTGACCATCCTCGTGCTCGCGATCTTCCTCGGGGTCGAGGTGATCTCGAAGGTGCCGACGCTGCTGCACACGCCGCTGATGTCGGGAACGAATGCGATCCACGGCGTCGTGATCGTCGGCGCGATGATCGTCCTCGGCCAGCCGGACAAGAGTGCGTTCACCTGGATCGTCGGCTTCGCCGCGGTCGTCCTCGCCTCCGCGAACGTCGTGGGCGGCTTCGTCGTCACCGACCGGATGCTCGAGATGTTCAAGAGCCGCGAGCGGCCGAAGAAGCCGGACGACGCGTGAGCTACAACCTCTCGAACCTGCTCTACCTGCTCACGATCGTCTCGTTCGTCCTGGCGCTGCGCTTCCTCTCCAACCCCGCGCAAGCGAGACGCGGCAACCAGATCGGAGCGGCGGGGATGGTGCTGGCGATCGTCGTCACGTGGATCAGGGTCGGCTCGACGAGCTGGTGGGCGATCGCAATCGCAATGCTGATCGGGGGCAGCTTCGGAGCCGTCGCCGCGCGCAAGGTGCAGATGACCGCGATGCCGCAGATGGTGGCGCTGTTCAACGGGGTCGGCGGCGGTGCTGCCGCGTTGATCGCGCTCGCCGAGCTGCACCGGGTGCTGCCGCCTCCAGGCGCGCCGACCGTCGACATCTCGCTCGGGATTGTGCTCTCCGCCTTGATCGGCTCGATCTCGTTCGCGGGCTCGATGATCGCCTTCGCGAAGCTGCAGGAGCTGATCGGCGGTCGGCCGATCACGTATGCGGCCCAGCAGTTCGTGAACGGCGCGCTGTTCGTCGGCGCCCTGGGTTGCGCGATCACCCTCGTCGCCGGCGTCCAGGACGAGTGGCTGCTCTGGGTCACGATCGGGGCGTCGCTCGCCTTCGGCGTCCTCTTCGTGCTGCCGATCGGCGGCGCGGACATGCCTGTCGTCATCTCGCTGCTCAACGCGTTCACGGGCATCGCCGTCGCGCTCGGCGGCTTCGAGCTGGAGAACAACCTCCTGATCGTCGCGGGGATGCTCGTCGGCGCCTCCGGAACGCTGCTCACCCTGATGATGGCGCGGGCGATGAACCGCTCGGTCGCGAATGTCCTCTTCAGCGCGTTCGGCCAGGTCTCGGAGTCGGCCGCCGCAGTGGCGGCGGGCGACGGCGGCACCGTCAGGAGCGCGACGGCCGAGGACGTCGCCGTCATGCTCGCGTACGCGCACAAGGTCGTCTTCGTGCCGGGCTACGGCCTCGCGGTCGCGCAGGCGCAGCACGATGTCCGCCAGCTCGCCGACCTCCTCGAGGCAAAGGGTGTCGAGGTCTCGTACGCGATTCATCCCGTCGCGGGCCGCATGCCGGGACACATGAACGTCCTCCTCGCCGAGGCGAACGTCCCGTACCCGCAGCTGAAGGAAATGGACGAGGCGAACCCCGAGTTCTCGCGCACCGACGTCGCGGTCGTGGTCGGTGCGAACGACGTCGTCAATCCCGACGCGCGCAACAACCAGGGGTCGCCGATCTACGGCATGCCGATCCTGAATGTCGACGACGCGCAGACCGTCGTCGTCCTCAAGCGCTCGATGAACCCGGGCTTCGCGGGGATCGAGAACCCGCTCTTCTACAACCCGAAGACCGTGATGCTGTTCGGCGACGCGAAGGCGTCGATCGACCAGCTCATCGCCGACGTCAAGCCGCTCTGATGGCGATCGTCGCTGCGCACATGCTCCTGTACACGCCCGAGGCGGACGCGCTCCGAGCCGTGCTGCGCGACGTGCTCGGCTGGGAGTACGTCGAAGACCATCCAGGGTGGCTGATCTTCAAGCTGCCGCCTGCGGAGCTCGGCGTTCATCCCTCGGACGGCGCGACGACGCATCAGATCTGCTTCATGTGCGATGACCTCGAGCTGACGGTCGGCGAGCTACGGGCGCATGGGATCGAGTTCCGCGGCGAGCCGCAGGAGAAGAGCTTCGGCATCACGATCACGATGCTCCTCCCGGGTGGCGTCGAAGTGCTCCTCTACGAGCCGCGCCACGCCTCACCCGTCGAAGCGTTCGGGCGCAAGTAGCTCGAGCTGCGGCGACATCGCGTCGCCGAGCATCGCGTCCGCGACGAGCTGCCCGCAGGCGAAGCCGAGGACGTTGCCGTGGCCGGAGTAGCCGCCTGCGACCCAGACGCGTCCGTCACGGCCCGCGTAGTGCGGGCGGTCGTAGAGCACGCGAGCGAGCGGTTCCTCCCGCCAGTACGGATTCACGAAGCGCGACGGTACAGGCCGTCGCGCACGACGACGCGCCCCTCCAGCTCGAGCTCGACGAGCGCACGCGCGACCTCGTCGGCGCCGAGGCCCGTCTTGCGCACGAGCTCGTCTGCGCTGGCGGGCAGGAGCTCGAGGAGAGGCGATCCCTCTTCCTGTACGGGCCGCGGCTCGATGCCGAACGATGCCAGGACGTCGCCGGCGCTCGTCAGCGGCGCGGCGCCGAGCTTGAGCAGCGCGTTCGTGCCGGCGCTCAGTGACGAGGTGATCTCGCCCGGCACCGCGAATACCTCCCGGCCCTCCTCGAGCGCGAGATCCGCAGTGATGAGCGCGCCGCTGCGCTCGCGGGCCTCGACGACGACGGTTGCGACACACAGCCCGGCCACGATGCGGTTGCGCGCTGGGAACCGCCACGGCGCGGGCTCGACGCCGGGCGCGTACTCCGAGACGATGAGGCCGCCGTCCGCGACGCGACGCGCGAGCTCGGCGTGCGCGGCGGGATAGTCGCGGTCGATGCCGCAGCCAAGGACGGCGACGGTCGCTCCGTGCGCGTCGAGCGCCCCGCGGTGCGCTTCGGCGTCGATCCCCCGCGCGAGGCCGCTCACGACAACGAGACCAGCCGATGCGAGCTCGCGCCCCAGGCTGCGAGCGACGGAGGCGCCGTACCCCGAGCACGCGCGCGCGCCCACAACCGCTACCGCGGGCCGCGAGAGGAACTCGTTCTCCACGGGGCCGCGGATGAAGAGGCCGGCCGGCGGATCGTGGATCGCGCGCAGGAGCGGCGGGAAGCCCGCCGACGACCTCGGGAGGAAGCGATGTCCGCCGGCAGTCAGCTGTCCGAGATACGCGCGCTCGTCGAAGCGCCGCTCGAAAACGCGCCAGCGATCGCCGTGCGGTGGGCGGACCAGATGCGTGCCCGTCTCGGACGCAAAGACCGCGAGCGCGAGCTCAGACACTCGACAACTCGTCCGGCGAGCGATAGGCGAGCGCCTCCGCCACGTGCTCGGCCCGAACCGACTCGGACTCGGCGAGTGCGGCGATCGTCCGCGCGACCCGCCCGACGCGCGAATAGCCGCGCCCGGAGAGGTGGAGACGGTCGGCGGCGCGGCGCAGGAGCGCGTCGCCCTCCCGGTCGCGCGACGGAGGACTCGTCGCGAGCCGCTCCCGCGCCGTCGCGACGCGACACGCTACGACGGCGGAGCCCTCGCTCGGCGCGGCGGCGAGCTCCTCGCCGCGGACGCGCGGCATCGCGAGAACGAGGTCGAAGCGGTCGAGCAGGGCGCGAGAGAGCTTGTCGCGGTAGCGCGCGAGGCGCTGCGCCGAGCAGCTGCACTGGGCGCCGGGGTCTCCGCGCCCGCCGCAGGGACACAGATTCATGGTTGCGACGAGCATGAAACGGGCCGGGAAGACAACGCGGCCGGCGGCGCGCGAGACCGACACGAAGCCGTCCTCGAGCGGCTGCCGTAGGGCTTCGAGCGCGGGTCGCTGGAACTCGGCGAGCTCGTCGAGGAGCAGCACGCCGCAATGCGCGAGGCTCGCCTCTCCCGGGCGGAGGTGCGGGCCGCCGCCGACGATCGCGGCGGTCGAGGCGCTGTGATGCGGCGCGCGGAACGGCGCCCGCGAGACGAGCGGCTGCTCGCCGTCCACGAGACCGGCGACAGAGTGAATCCTGGTCACCTCGAGGGCGGCTTCGGAGGCCAGCGCCGGCAGGATTCCCGGCAGGCGCCGCGCAAGCATCGTCTTGCCCGTGCCGGGCGGGCCGCCGAGGAGCACGTTGTGTCCGCCCGCCGCCGCCAGCTCGAGCGCACGCCGTGCGCGTTCCTGCCCGCGGACGTCCGCTAGATCGGGCGCGGCTGCCAAGCTGTGGCCGTTTGGTGTGAGCGGTGGCTCGGGCTCGAGCTCGAGCTCGCCGCGCAGGTAAGCCACGGCCTCGGCGAGGTGCCGGATCGGGATCGCTGGGACGCCGGCGAGCGCCGCCTCGCGCGCGGCGTCGGCCGGACACAGCAAGCGCTCTGCGCCGAGCCGCCGCGCTCCCTCGGCGACGGCGAGGATGCCGCCGACTCGACGGAGGCGGCCGTCGAGCGCGAGCTCCCCGACCGCGGCGGTGCGTTCGAGCGCGCTCCGCGAAACCTGCTGCGACGCCGCAAGCAGGGCGAGCGCGATCGGCAGGTCGAAGCCCGACCCTTCCTTGCGCAGTTCGGCCGGCGCGAGGTTGACGGTGATCCGTCCCGGCGGGAACGTCAGCTCAGCGGCGGAGATCCCCGAGCGGACGCGCTCACGCGCCTCCTGGCAGGCACGGTCGGCGAGACCGACGATCGCGAAACCGGGGATTCCGTCGCGAACGTGCGCCTCGACGTCGACGCGCCGCGGCTCGAGGCCGACGACCGCATGCGTAACCGCGCGTGCTAACACACGGCGAGGCTACGAGTCGACCGCTGACGCTCATGTGTCGGCTTCGTCGAGCCTCTTTGACCTTGTAGCTCGGCCCAACAGATCGGGTTGCAGATCTGCGTCGAGCGACCGTGCACCTCCGATGGAGCGCCCCGGCGCTTGGGTAGGGTGGCCAAGGTGGCCGGCAGCGGGCGTGTCGAAAACCTCCTCGGCCTCGCGCTCGAGGAGTCCTCCGGAAACCCGCCGGGGCACCGCTTCGCAGCGACCTCGCTGAGCAAACGCTTCGGAGCGGTCGCGACCGGCATGGGCGTCTACGAGCTCGCGCCGGGCAACGCCTCCTGGCCGTACCACTTCGAGACGACCGAGGAGGAGTGGCTGATCGTGATCGAGGGCGAGCTGACGCTCCGGACTCCCGAAGGCGAGTCCGTACTGCGCACCGGCGACGTCGCGTGCTTCCCGGCCGGCGCAGCGGGGGCGCATGCCGTCCACAACCACACGGACGCGACTGCGCGCTACGCGATGCCTTCGTCGAGCGCGCCCTACGGGGACGCGGCCGTCTATCCCGATAGCGGCAAGGTGCACGTCGCCGCCGCAGGCTTCGACCACCGCGGCCGGCTCGGCGAACCCGCCGCTTACTGGGAGGGCGAGCAATGAGCATCGCCAACCTCCTCGACGTCGAGCTCGAGAAGGACGAGAACGAGCCGCCCGGCTACGGCGCACTCTACGCCCGCATCGGGCCGCTCGTGGGCGGCGAGCAGCTCGGCCTGTCGGTGTACGAGCTCGCGCCCGGCCTCGGCATCTGTCCCTACCACTACGAGAACGCCGAGGAGGAGTGGTTGATCGTCCTCGTCGGCCGGCCCACGCTGCGCACGCCGGACGGCGAGCGCGAGCTCGAGCCCTGGGATTGCGCCTTCTTCCCGACCGGCGAGGCCGGCGCGCACAAGGTGACGAACCGAACCGACGAGACCGTGCGCGTCTGCATCTGGTCGAACCGGATCGCCGTCGCTACGTCGGTCTATCCGGACTCGGAGAAGGTCGGCGCGTGGCCTCCCGGCAAGCTGTTCCGCCTCGCCGACGCGGTCGACTACTTCACCGGCGAAGCCTAGGGCTCAGAGCTCCGCTGCCACCACGGCCAGCCAAGCAGCACGAGACCGCCGACGAAGCAGATCGCCCCCATCACCGCCCAGAAGGTGCTCCCCGTCATCGACGAGCCCTGGATGAGGTTGGTGCCCTGCCCGATCCAGACGACCCCCGTCAGGCAGAGCAGAGCTCCCACAACACGCCTGACGACGATCACCTGAGGACCTTACGCGTGCCCGCGGAGGCCGGTTTGCCGGCTCAGCCCGCGCGCGCGACCAGGACGTCTTCGAAGTACTCGCCCGCCCGCCGGCCCGTGCGCCGGTTGACATGCCGGCGTAGCCGCGCCTCGAGCTCGAGGCCGGCGCGCGCGAGAATGTCCGGATAGAGATCTCGGCGGTCGTTCACGACCACGAGGATCGGTGCGCCGGGCCGGAGCTTCACGGCCGCCCTGGCGAGAACGCCCGCGATGCCGTTGCGGTAAGCCTCGAGCGCGCCGAGCGACGTCCCCGACGCGGCGGCGCCGATCTCCCGCTCGCGCCGGTCGTCGAGCTCGAGCAGCTCGTACGCGTAGCGGTGCTGCTCGTGGTAGTCGATCAGACCCGGGTACGGCGGCGAGGTGAGGATTCCGTCGAACGGCCCCAGGAGCTCTGCCTCCCGCGCATCGACGTGCAGCACCGTGGCCTCGCGCTCCACGTCCCGCATCCGCGCGAACTTCTCGATCCGAGCGAGGGTGTCGAGCGTGTAGCGGCGGAGGAAGCCGTTTGCGGACTCGACCGGACGGCACTGACGGCGGTGCTTGTGGCACCAGTACTCCTCGCGCTGCGGCTCCTTCGGCGCCTCGAGATCGAAGTGGGCCGCCCGCCGGGCCGATCGCGCCGCGCGGGAGAGGATCACGCGAAGGACCTCCGCGTGCCGGTACTCCGGAATCAGCTCGCGGAAGGCGAGAAGCTCCGCCGCCGCTTGCGGCGCGTACCACTTGCCCAGATACCCGCGCGTACGCGCTCGCCGTCGTGGCAGGGAGTCGACGCGGCCGGCGACCTCCCGCAGCTCCTCTCCCGCTGCCGCGAGGTCGTAGGGCGCCGTCTTGACGCGCATGAGGAGGCAATTGAACGCGGCGATGTCCACTCCCGTCGCATCGAGCCCGGACTCGAGCGCCTGGACGAGCGTCGTCCCCGAGCCCGCAAACGGGTCGAGGACGTGGTCGCCCCGCGCGAGGTAGCGGTCGAGCAGCACCTCGACGAGCTGCGGGATGAACTTGCCGTGGTACGGGTGCAGCCGGTGGACGTGTTTCGTCCGCTCGCGCTCGGGCAGCTCGGCCTCCGACCACGAAAGGTCGAGGTCCAGTGTCGCGTACAGCTCGTCCTGCGTGACGGCCACGCGACGGGATTCGACGCCGGCTTCAGAACGCCTGCGGAAGCCGTTGCACGCGGCCGTCGCGCACGGCGATCACGTCGAAGCCGACGGCCAGCCCCGCGAGCTCGGGACGGGCGCCGAGCCACGACTCAGCTGCGCGGCGCAGGCGGCGCTGCTTCTCGGCCGTGATCATCTCGAGCGGATCGCCGAACCTCGAGCTCTTCTTCTCCTTGACCTCGACGAATCGCAGCGTGCTCCCGCGCCTGACGATCAGGTCGAGCTCGTTGCCGGCGGCCCAGACGTTCTCGCCGAGGATCCGCCACCCGCGAAGCCGGTACCACCGCACCGCTCGCCGTTCGGCGACGCAGCCAGAACCAGCCCTAGGCACTTGCTGGAAGCGTCGTCGGCGGAGCCGACGACGCCCGGCCGGACGATCCCCGGACGCCTTCGGCGTCCGGAGGCGCCTCCTCGCTCTCGTAGCAGAGAGCCTGGAAGCTCAGCCGGTGCACCGCCGACGGACCGCGCGCGCGCACGACCGCGGAGTGGCCGGGCGTTATGTAGCCCACGTGCCGCGCGAAGCCATACGCGGGATAGAGCGCGTCGAGGCGACGCATCAGGCGGTCGCGCGTCACCTTGGCGACGATCGACGCCGCGGCGATCGCCGCACTCTTCTCGTCGCCGTCGACGACGGCCGTGTGCTCGGGGGCCGCCGGGCCAAGCCGGAAGCCGTCGACGAGGCATGCCTCGGCCGGAGGCGTCAGAGCCTCGAGCATCGCGCGCAGGCCGGCGAGGTTCGAGCGGTGCAGGCCGTTGCGATCGATCTCGCCGGAAGGGATCACGCGCACCGCGACGCGCTCCGCGCAGCCGACGACCGCGCGGAAGAGATCCTCGCGTCGTTCCGGTGAGCACTGCTTCGAGTCGTTGAGGAAGCCGAGCGGCCGGACGCGGTGGTCGCGCAGCGAGCCGTAGTCGAGGAGGACGCCCGCCACGACGAGCGGGCCCGCGAGCGAGCCCCGTCCTGCCTCGTCCGCTCCGGCAACGAAGCGCGCGCCGAGGCGTCGATCGAAGCGCAGGAGCTTCTGGCCGGTCCGTTTCACCTCGCGGCGAGGATATCGGCGTCCTCGGGCGACGAGGATCGCGGCGCCGCAAATTCCGGAAAGTTGTAACCGCTGGGCTGCAAGCGTCGGCGGCGAAGCCGCCGACGCGCGGCCGGACTCGCTCGAGACCTCTAAGCCGCGTTCGAGCCTTCGTCGGCCGGGGCATCCTCGGCCGGCTCGTCGCCGGGTGACTCATCGGCTACGGGCTCCTCAGCCTCTGCGGGCTCTTCGTCCACCTGCTCCTCCGCCTCGGCCTCGATGGGCTCCGCCTCGGACTGCGCCGCCTCGGCGTCCTCCGGCTCGGCAGCCGTCGGCGCCTCGTCGGTCTCCGTGAGCGTGGCTTCGACCGCCGCCGGCAGCTCCGACCCGGCTCCATACCGCCGCTCGCGGACACGGGCCCGCTTGCCGACGCGGCCGCGGAGGTAGTAGAGCTTCGCGCGGTTGACGTCGCCGATCGCGGCGACCTCGATCTTCTCGATCTTCGGCGAGTGGAGCGGGAACGTCCGCTCGACACCGATGCCGAAGGACTGCTTGCGCACCGTGAACGTCTCGCGTGCCCCGGCTCCCTGCCGCTTGAGCACGATTCCCTCGAAGACCTGCACCCGCCGGCGCGTACCCTCGATGACCTGGAAATGCACGCGCACCGTGTCGCCCGCCTTGAAGCGCGGCACGTTGCGCAGCTGGGCGCGCTCGAGGTCCTGGATGACGTTGCTCATGAAAAGAGGGCCGGACGGCCGACGGCCCAGGGTACCGAAGAGGCGGGCTCTTCGCCCGGCGCGCTAGCGGAATCCGATTCGGTCCGGCGGCCAGTAGACGAAGAAGACGATTCCGATCAGCTTGTTGCGGGGCACCGCACCCCAACTGCGGGAGTCGCATGACTCCCCGCGGTTGTCGCCCATCATGAAGTAGCTGTTGGCCGGCACCCTCCACGTTTCGCCGAAGTGCTGGCTGTCCGCAAGTCGATATTTGGCCGAGATATACGGCTCTTTCAGCTTCACGAACGCGGGCGAGCCAGACGCCTTGATCTGGATGAAGCCCTTGTCGGTCTCGTGAATCGTGTCGCCGGGGAGGCCGATCACGCGCTTCACGAACGTGCCGCCCTCGCCGCAGTCAGTGGCAGCCTTGCTCGGCGTGTTGAACACGACGATGTCGCCGCGAGACGGATTGTGGCCGAAGTCGAGGCAGATGCGGCACGCAAGCACGCGATCACTCGAATCGCCGAGGCAGCCGGGGTTCGCGGGGCCTTTCGCGCAGTTGAGCGTCGGTTCCATGGAGGACGACGGGATGCGGTACGGGTTGACGACCCAGTGCTTGAGCGCGAGCACGATCAGGATGGCGCCGGCGATCGTGAGGATCCAGTCGAGCGTGACCCGGACGCCGCGCGGCAGGCTGGGAAAGAGGCGGGCCAGGGGATCGCGGGTGTGCTGCGCGCCGTACGGCTCGGCCTGGCCGTCCGAGAGCAGCTCCTCCTTCCGCCGGTACCCGTACTCGTCATAGCCCGGATCGTCTGAGCGCTGCCAATCGCTCGGCGTCTCGCTGTAGTCCGGCCGTTGCCACGTCGATCCAGGATCCGGCCAACCGCTCGGAGACTCCCCTGCCGGCTCCGGCTCGTCGTCGGCCCAGCCGCTGCGCGCGTGTCCGGCGTCCGGCTCGTCCTCCGGCCAGCCGCCGGGTTCGTCGCGGCCGGGCTCAGCCTCGTCGTTCTCGTCCTCGCCGCCGAGGTCTGACCGGTACCCGCCCCAGTCGTCGCTCATCTCACCTGCTCCCGCCGCCACGCCTCTACGCGTGCGTGATCGCCCGAGAGGAGCACGTCTGGAACGGGCCAGCCGTTGAAGTCGGCAGGCCGTGTGTAGTGCGGATACTCGAGCCCTCCACCCAGCTCGGCGGAGAAGCTCTCGAGCTCTCCCGAACCTTCGGCAAGCGCCCCGGGCAGACGCCGCGCAACCGCGTCGAGGACGAGCATCGCCGGCAGGTCTCCGTTGGAGAGCACGTACGGCCCGACCGAGAGCGCGTCCGTCGCGAGGTGCTCGACGATCCGCTCGTCGAAGCCCTCGAACCGCGAGGAGAGGAGCGTGAGAGCCGGCAGCGCAGCGAGCTCCTCGACCACCGGCTGGGTGAGCCGGCGGCCCTTGGGCGTGAGCGCAATCACCGGGCCGGGCGGGTCACCGCCGTAGGCGGCCTCGAGCGCCGCGGCGACGACGTCCACGCGCAGGACCATTCCGGCTCCGCCGCCGTACGGCTCGTCGTCGACCTGGCCTGCCCGCAGCGGGGTCGAGTCGCGGTAGTTGAAGAGCCGCAGCTCGAGCTCCCCGCCGAGGACGTTCGCGACCGGGCGCTGCTCGGTCAGCCAGGCATAGGCGTGGGGAACGAGGGTGAAGACGTCGATGCGCACGGGCGACTATTCCGGATCTGCGAACCCCACGGCGACAACGATTCGCCCACCGGCTAGATCCACCTGCAGGACGCACGCCTCGACGAGGGGAAGTGACGCACCGGAGTCGAGCTCGAGCACGTCGTTCCCAGGGTACTCCAGCACCTCCCGCACCCGCCCGAGCAGCCGTCCGCTCTCCTCCTCCACGCTGAGACCGACGAGCTGGAAGACGTAGAACTCGTCCTCGTCGCTGAGCCCCGGGAGGGTCGCACGCGCGACCGCGAGCTCGGCTCCGCGCTCCACTTCGCGGTCGAGGAGGATCACCTTTCGGCCCCCGGAACCATGCCGCGAAGCAACGACGGTCGCCGGCTCGCCGCCGGCGTAGAGCGTCGCCCCCGCTGCAAAGACGTCGCGCCGCTCGCTGGCGCCCTCGACGAAGAAGCCGCCGTCGAGCCCGTGCGGCTTCCCCACCCGCCCGACCCGCACGAGGTCAGAGCCCACGTTCGGTGAACTCTGCGACCGCTTCTTCGCGGGAAGCCTTCAGCTCGGCGCCGGCATACGGCGTCCGCCGGTGGACGAGGTCGAGCAGCCAGTACGCGCCCGGGTCTTCCTCGTACGGCATGCCGACGCTGCCCGCGTTGACGACCCGGACGCCTGCGACCCTGCGCTCGTACTGCGTGTGCGTGTGGCCGCAGACGACCGTCGGCACATCGAGGCCCTCGAAGAGGAAGGCGATCCGCTCTTCGGGCGTGCGCTCGGTGAAGATGTCGACGTCGTTGCGGGGCGAGGCGTGGCAGTAGAGGACGCCGTCGATGCGCTGCGTCTCGGGCAGCTCGTGGAGGAACTCGACCTGCTCCTCGGTCAGCGCCGCGCGCGTCGCGTCGAGCGCGCCGGGCGGCGCGAGACCCTCCTCGCCGGGAAAGAGCTCGCGGTCGGCATTACCGCGCAGCCAGAGGACGCGGTCGCCGAGCGTGCGCAGCCGTTCCAACGCCTCCGAGGGCTCGGGACCGCCGGCGACGACATCGCCGCCGACGAGGATCGTCGCGTCGTCCGGCACTTCCTCGAGGACGGCTTCGAGCGCGGCGAGGTTGCCGTGGACGTCGTACAGCGCCGCGACCGACATTTATCCGCTCCGGCGCCGCTCGAGTCGGCGCCTCCGCTCCTTGTGGAGCTCCGTCGAGCCTACGCTCATATCAGTCGACGATCTCGAGCTGGAGCCGGCGTCCCGCGTCGACTCCGCCGGCGCGAACGATCGTGCGCAGCGCCCGCGCGAGCCGGCCCTGGCGGCCGATGACCTTGCCGATGTCCCCTTCGGCCACATGGAGCCGGAGGACAAGCGTGCCGTCCTCGTCCTCGACCTCCTCGACGCGTACGGCGTCGGGCTCGTCGACGAGCCGGCGGGCGAGCTCGGCGACCAATTCGCCCACCGCGTTACTCGATGCCCTGAGCCTTGATGAGCTTCGCCACCGACTCGGTCGGCAGCGCGCCCTTGGCGAGCCAGCCGCGCACCTTCTCTTCGTCGAGGTCGATGAGCGACGGGTCCGACTGCGGGTTGTAGCGACCGACGATCTCGATGAACTTGCCGTCGCGCGGTGAGCGCGAATCGGCGGCGACGACGCGGTAGATCGGGTTCTTCTTCGAGCCGACCCGCGTCAGCCTGAGCTTCACTGCCATCTGCCTACCTTCTCGCTTTCCTCTTGCGTTTGGACTTCGACTTGCGGGTGGCGCTCGGGCGCGGAGGCCCTTGCGCCGACTGTTGACCTGCGAGGGCGTTGCCCGGCAGGCCGGGAATCTGCGGCATCTTGCCCGATCCGGCAGCTTTCATCAGCTTCGCCATCTGCTTGCGCGCCTCGATCAGCTGGTTGACCTGCTCGACGGCCGTGCCCGAGCCGGCGGCGATCCGCTTGCGGCGCGAGGCGTCGATGACGTGCGGAACGCTCCGCTCATGCGGCGTCATCGAGAGGATGATCGCCTCGACCTGCTTCAGCTGGCGCTCGTCGACCTGGTCGAGATCCTCCATCTGCTTGCCGAGCCCGGGGATCAGCTTGAGGACGCCCTGCAGCGGCCCCATGCGGCGCAGCATCTTGTAGCTCGAGAGGAAGTCGTCGAAGGTGAACTCGCCCTTCATCATGCGGCGCTCGAGCTCCTCCTTTTCCTCGTCCTCGATCGCCGACTCGGCGCGTTCGATCAGTGTCAGGACGTCACCCATGCCTAGGATCCGCGAGGCCATCCGGTCCGGGTGGAACCAGTCGAGGGCGTCGAGCTTCTCGCCGAGCGACGCGAGCTTGATCGGCCGGCCGGTGACCGCCCGCACCGACAGCGCAGCGCCGCCGCGTGCGTCGCCGTCGAGCTTCGTCAGGACGACACCGTCGAAGTCGATCCGCTCCTGGAACGCCTCCGCGACGCTGACGGCCTCCTGGCCGGTCATCGCATCGAGGACGAGCAGGACGTTCGTCGGCTTCGCCTCGCGGCGCACGGCGGCCAGCTCCTCCATCAGCTCCTCGTCGACGTGGAGGCGGCCGGCTGTGTCGAGGATGACGACGTCGCGCTCGTCGGCCTTTGCGCGCTCGATGCCGTCGTGTACCGCCTTGACGGGGTCGGAGCGCTCGTCGGAGTAGACAGGCACTCCCACCTGCTGCCCGAGCTGCACGAGCTGGTCGATCGCGGCCGGGCGCTGCAGGTCGGCGGCCACGAGCGCCGGCTTCCGCCCTTCCTTCTCGAGCAGGAGCGCGAGCTTCCCGGCGGCAGTCGTCTTGCCCGAGCCCTGCAGGCCCGCGAGCAGAATCGTCGTCGGCGGCCGCGGCGAGAAGGCGAGGCGGGAGTCCGAGGCTCCGAGTAACTCGGTCAGCTCCTCCTGGACGATCTTCACGACCTGCTGGCCCGGCGTGAGGCTCTTGCGCACGTCCTCGCCCAGCGCGCGCTCGCGCACTCGTGCGACGAAGTCCTTGACGACGCCGAAGTTGACATCGGCCTCGAGCAGCGCGAGGCGTACCTCGCGCATGGCGCGGGAGATCGCCTCCTCATCGAGGACGCCGCGCCCGCGGAGGTCGCCGAGGGCGGTCTGGAGCTTGTCACTGAGCGCGTCGAACATTCGGCCGCAGGGTAGCCGGACGGCCGCTAAGGTTGGCCACCGTGCGCGGAGGGGTTCTCTGCATCGCAGCTATTGCTGTGCTCCTGCTCACTGCCTGCGGAAGCGGAAGCGGAGGCGGAGGCGGGAGCACGAGCACGCGGTTGTCCGCCGCGGCATACGCCGCCCAGATCACGAAGATCGGGAGGGAGGCCGCCGGCGCGCAAACCCGCGTGGCGCAGGCGCTGCACGCGAAGACCGTCGGCGAGCTCAGTCAAAGGGTCGCCGCATTCGCCACGGAGACCCAAGGCATCGGCGACGAGGTTGCAAAGCTGAATCCGCCCCAGAACGCCGAGGCGGCCAACACGCAGCTCGCGCAAGGCTTGCACGACATCGCCAGTGGCACGAACGCCGCGAACGCCAAGATCGCGAAGATGAAGACCGTACAGGCAGCGATCCAGTACCTCGAGCAAAGCTCAGGACCCAGAAAGGGTTCTCGCGAGGTCACCGGCGCCCTTGCCACACTGGACCAGCTCGGCTACTCGAGCGGCGGCTAGCCGCCAAGCGCCCGCGCATAGCCGCCCGGGCTGGAAACCGGCCAGTCCGGGGGTCAGACTGCGCAAATGGTCTCTGCAGCGGCAGCGCGGAGGACAGTCAGCGTCCTTTTCTGCGACCTGGCCGACTCGACCATGCTCGGCGAACGCCTCGATCCCGAGCCGCTACGCGAGCTCTTGGGCAGGTGGTACGAGGAAATGCGAATCGCCGTCGAGCGCCACGGCGGCACCGTCGAGAAGTTCATCGGCGATGCCGTAATGGCGGTGTTCGGCCTCCCGCGGGCGCACGAGGACGACGCGCTCCGGGCGGTGCGGGCCGCGCTCGACATGCAGATGGCCGTCGAGCGGATGAATGCCTCACTCGCCGCGCGCCGGGTGCCCGAGCTGCGGATCCGGATCGGGATCAACACCGGCGAGGTGGTCACAGGCGACGAGGCGGCGACGCTCGCCACCGGTGACGCGGTCAACACCGCGAAGCGACTGGAGGAGGCAGCCGCCGGCGGCGAGATCCTGATCGGCGCGGTCACGGAGCGGCTCGTACGTCACGCCTCGCGGCTCGCACCGCTCGCTCCCGTGGACGCGAAGGGGAAGAGCGCTCCCGTCGAGGCATGGCGTGTGCTCGAAGCGATCGCCGGCGCCGACTCCTTCGCCCGCCGCTGGGACACGCCGCTCGTCGGGAGGACAGACGAGCTCGCCCTCCTGCGAGACGAGCTGAGCGCGAGCGCCGACGCGCGCGAGTGCCGGCTCGTAACGGTGATCGGCGCGGCCGGCGTCGGCAAGACACGGCTCGTGTCCGAGCTCATCGCCGAGGTCGCCGGACACGCGACCGTCGCCGCCGGACGCTGCCTCCCCTACGGCGACGGCATCACCTTCTGGCCGCTCACGGAGCTCATCCGGCGGCTTGGGGGCGAGCAGGCGGTGGCGGACGAGTTGGACGGCGAGGCCGATGCTGCGCTCGTCGTCGAGCGCCTCGGCGTGCTCGCAGGAAACGGCGCTGCGCCGCCCGAGGAGCTCTTCTGGGCCGTTCGGCGCCTGTTCGAGGTGCTGACCCGCGAGCGACCGCTTCTCGTTCTGCTCGAAGACGTCCACTGGGCCGAGCCGACTCTGCTCGACATGGTCGAGCACATCAGCCGCTGGAGCCGGGAGGCGCCCATCCTGCTCCTCTGCGTGGCGCGGCCGGAGCTGCTCGAGGAGCGGCCGCGCTGGGAGGGCAGGCACGTGCGGCTCGAGCCGCTCTCGACCGAGGACGCGACACAGCTCCTCGACGCACTCGACAGCCGCGCCATCCTGTCGCCGGAGCTCCGCGCGCGCGTCGCGGACGTGGCGCAGGGGAATCCGCTGTACACCGAGCAGCTCGTCGCCATGCTCGCCGAGGAGGCGCTGGCGGCGGTAGAGCTCGTCGAGCTGCCACCGACGATTCAGGCGCTTCTCGCCGCTCGACTCGACCGCCTCGATCTCTTCGACCGGCACGTGCTCGAGCGTGCCGCCGTCGTCGGCAAGGAGTTCTGGCCCGGCGCTGTGGCCGCGCTCGGCGGCGGCAACGAGACCCTCGGTCCGACGCTGCTGGGGCTCGCGCGCAGTGAACTCGTCGAGCCGGCGGTCTCGAGCATCCCCGGAGAGGACGGCTTCCGTTTCCGGCACGCCCTGATCCGAGATGCCGCCTACGCCGGGATCCCGAAGAGGGCGCGGGCGGACCTCCACGAGCGCTTCGCCGGGTGGATCGAGCTCCACGAGCGCCGGGACGAGCTCGTCGGCTATCACCTCGAGCAGGCCTACCGCTACCGAGAGGAGCTCGACGCTCTCGACGACCACACACGGTCGCTCGGCGAGCGCGCAGGCGAGCTGCTCACGACCGCCGGCCGGCGCGCGTTGGCGCGCGACGATGTGCCGGCCGCCGTCAACCTGCTCGAGCGCGGCGTCTCGCTGCTGCCGCGGACGGACGGCTCGCGAGGCTACGCCCTCCTCGAGCTCGCGATCGCACTCATGAGATCGGGCGCCTTCGCTGCCGCCGAGGGCGCACTCGAGGAGGCTCTGGATCTCGGCCGTGCCGAGGGCGATCGGCGGCTCGAGCTACGCACGCTGATCGAGCGCGAGTTCTTCCGGATCTTCACGAATGCGGACACGCCGGCGGAGGAGGTCACACGCATCGCGGAGGAGGCGATTCCGGCGCTCGAGGCGCTCGGTGACGACCGCGGCGTCGCGAGAGCGTGGCACCTCCTGAGCGAGCCGCCGGTCAACGCGTGCCTCTGGGGCCGGCGCGCGGCTGCGCTCGAACACGCGCTGGACCACGCCCGGCGTGCAGGTGACACTCGGGAAGCGGCCCGCGCAGCAGCGGCGCTGATACAGGCGATTCAGCTCGGGCCGACGCCCGTCGACCCCGCGATCGACAGGGCACATCTCTTCCTACGCGAGAGCGAAGGAGATCGGCTGCTCACTGCGTCGATCCTCAGCTCGCTCGCCGTGCTGCTCGCAATGCGCGGCGAGTTCGGTGAAGCACGCGCCCAGTGGGCGCGGGCAAAGGCGCTCTGGGAGGAGCTCGGAATGCCGCACCAACAGGCGATCCGGGCCATCGACGCCTCCACGATCGAGCTGCTGGCCGGAGACGCCGAGGCTGCCGAGCGCGAGCTCCGGACCGGATACGACCTACTTGTGGAGATCGGCGACGTGCACCTCCGGCCGATGCTGGCCGCCTATCTGGCAGCGGTGCTCGTCGAGAAAGGCAACCTCGGGGACGCGGATGCGCTTGGGTCCTACGCGGAGTCACACTCCTGGGAGGACGACATCGTCACAGAGGTGATGTGGCGTGTCGCCCGCGCGCAGATCCAGGCGCACACAGGCGAAACCGCCGAGGCCGAGCGACTAGGGCGCGAAGCGGTCGACCTGGCCGCGCCGACCGATTTCCTCGACCTGCAGGCGACGGCCCTGCTCGCGCTCGCGCGCGTCCTCCGGGAAGCCGGATCGCCCGAAGCTGCGAGCGTCGCGGGCCGGGCGCAGGCGGTTTACGACCGCAAGGGGAACATCGTCGGCGCGGGACGAGCGGCGCTGCTCGCCTAGGCACCGAGCCGACGTTGGAGTAGGGTCTCCGCGCGGGGGAGGAGGAGGTGCGGCATGGCGGGCAACAAAGAGGGAAGGGGCGAGGCGAAGAGGCACGAAGGGCTGGAGAAGGCAATCGATCGGGCGTGGGACGACGCGAAGAACAACGGTGCGAAGCCGGACGACCCGTTGACGATCCAGCAGATCCAGATCGTGGGCAACAACCCGATCCATACCTACATCGTCTTCGTCGGCCCCTAACCGAGGCCGAGAAGCTCAACCGGCGACGAGTGCCCGCGCGTAGTCGCGCGGGTCGAACGGCTGGAGATCCTCGAGCGCCTCGCCGACGCCGACGAGCTTCACGGGCAGCCCGACCTCGTAGGCGATCGGGATCGCGACCCCGCCTTTCGCGGAGCCGTCGAGCTTCGTCAGCACGACGCCCGTAATGCCGACCGTGTCGGCAAAGAGCCTCGCCTGCTGCACGCCGTTCTGGCCCGTCGTCGCGTCCACGACGAGCAACGTCTCGTGCGGCGCGCCGTCCAGGCGGCCCGCGATGACGCGCCGCACCTTTGCAAGCTCCTCCATCAGGTTGGTTTGCGTGTGGAGGCGGCCGGCCGTGTCGACGACCACGACGTCGCGGCCGCGCGCGACGGCGGCCTCCACCGCGTCATAGGCGACCGCGGCCGGATCCGCGCCGCGCTCGGAGCCGACGAAATCCGCCCCGGCTCGTTGCGCCCAGATCTCGAGCTGCTCCTCCGCCGCCGCCCGGTAGGTGTCGGCCGCGGCCACGACGACCGAGCGGCCGTGCTCCGCGAGCCTCGCCGAGAGCTTGCCGATCGTCGTCGTCTTGCCCGTGCCGTTGACGCCCACGACGAGGATCACGGCGGGCTCGTGAGCAACGTCCAGGACCGGAGCCTCGCCGAAGAGCTCGCTCACCTCCTCGGCGAGCGCGGCGTTCAGCTCCGCGAGCTCGCCGCGCGCTTCGAGCCGCCGCACGAGCTCGGCCGTGGCGCGAACGCCCACGTCGCCCGCGATGAGCGCCTCTTCGAGCCGTTCCCAGTCCGCGTCGTCGCCGGGATCGAAGGACGCCGCGGCAGCGAGCTCGCCCGTCAGCGCTCGGCGCGACTTCGAGAGCGAGTCGCGGAGACGTGAGAAGAGGCGCCCGCCGCTCTCCTCCTCCACCTGGGGAGCCGCATCCGGCTCACCCAGCAGCTCCGCCCAGCTACGTGGCGAGCTGCCACTCCTCTCCGCGAATGAGAGGCACCTCGGTGCCGTCCGGCATGAGGGCGTCCACCTGGAGCTCCGGTCCGCCCACCATGAAATCGACGTGGATATTCGAGACGTTCATCCCTTCGTCGGGCTCGCCGTCGAAGGCGTACGGAAGACCGTTGCCATAGGCGATGTGGCAGGTGGCGTTCTCGTCGAACAGCGTGTTGTAGAAGAGCGTCTCTGTCTGACCCACCCGGGACTCGTTCGTCACGAGCGCAAGCTCGCCGAGCCGGTCTGCGTTCTCGACGGTCCCGATATGGCTGCGAACCACGTCCGCCCCACTGTCGGCCTCGATCCGAACGATCCGGCCGTCCTCGAACGTGAGCTGGAGGTCCCGGATCAGCTGCCCGCCGAGGCTCAGGGGCAGGCTCGAGCGGAGCGTCCCCTCGGCGCGCCGGGAATCCGGCGTGGTGAAGATCTCCTCGGTCGGCATGTTGGCGACGTATTCGATCCCCCCGGCGGTGTGGAAGCGGGCGCTTCCCCACCGCGCGCTCGGCAGCAGGCCGACCGTGAAGTCGGTCCCCGGCCCCCGATATCGGAGCGCGTCGGGCCGGCGCTCGGTGAGCGCGGCGGCTCGTGCGTCGAGGCGGTCGAGGTGCGCGCCCCAGGCGGCAGCGGGATCGGGCTCGTCGAGCCGGAAGCAGAACGCGACGAGCTCCCACAGACGCTCGACGTCGGGCTCGCCCAGCACCTGCCGCGCCCAGCCCTCCGTCGGCGCCCCGACGCCGCACCAGTTGACGTTCTGGGCTCGATGCTGTTGTCGGCGGATCTCGGCTACTTCGAGCGGGATCGCACGACCGACGCGGTCGCCGTCGAGGTCTGCCAAGAGCTCCAGCTCCGGATTTCCCGTCGTCCCCAGGAGCGCATTGCCCGCCGTCGCCTGCGTCAGCGTCTTCAGCCATTCGGGCGAGTACGTGAGCGCCTCGTCCGCCCCGAGCTCGATCATCGCCCGCCGAACGTGCTGGTCGTCGTACAGGACGTTGACGTAAGACGCGCCCGCCCGGTACGACTGCCGCGTCAGTGCCCGGACAAGTTCGGAGTGCTCGACCAGTCCGTGGACGAAGACCTCCTGACCAGGCTGGACGTTTGCACCGACCCGCACGGCGAGCTCCGCGTAGTGCTCGAGGCGTTCGTCCACCGCGCGATCGTACGCGGTCCGCTTCAGTACGTTTGCCCCGTGCGCGAGCTTCGGCCCGGCCTCTGGCACTGGCAGGCGCCGCATCCGGACTGGGATCCGGATGAGGGGTGGCAGCAGGAGGTGTCCTCCTACGCGATCGACGACGGGACGCACCTGCTGCTGTTCGATCCGCTCGGTGTGCCCGACGGGCTGTTGTCGCTCGCTGCCGAACGCGAGCCCGTGATCGTGCTCACGTCTCCCTGGCACGAGCGCGACGCCGAGACGCTCGTGGAGCGGCTCGACGCGCCGGTGTACGCGCCTCCGGCCGAGACTGCGCAGGACCTGATGGAAAAGTACGGCCTCACCGCCGAGCAAGCGGGAGACGGCAGCCCGGATCTGCGCTGGCTTCGCAACGGCGGCGGCGACGCGCGGTGGTTCGGGCCGGGCGACAAGCTTCCGTTCGGCGCAGAGGCGTTCGCCGGCCGCGGCAACAATGACCTCGTCCTCTGGATCGAGGAGCCTCGGGCGGTCATCGCGGGCGATACGCTCGCGGACTTCGGCAACGGGCTCGGCCTGAACGAGTGGCTGCGCGACGACGCGAGAGGCGACGAGATCGTCGCGGGGCTGCGGCCGCTGCTGGACCTCCCCGTCGAGCTCGTCCTGGCGACGCACGGCGGCCCTACGGATCGCGCGGCGCTCGAGCGCGCGCTGAGCTGACCAGCAGGGCTTTGCGAAACAGCGGCTGTGCCGCAGGGCCTAGCGGCGCTCGAGCACCGGGTACCGAGCGTCGGCGTCGAGGCAGGCGGCGGCGAAGAGGGCGGTGCCGGCGCCGCCGGTGAAGAGCGAGTAGCGACCCGGCATCCGCGCCGCCTGTGCGAGCGCGTGGACGGCGAAGCGGCGCGCGCGATCGAGCCACTGCGCGTCCTGCGTCCGCTCGAACGCGGCGAGCAGTGCAAAGCCGCTGCCCGAGGTGCCGTGGCAGATCCCGTGCCCCTTCTCGGCGCCGGGCGGGCCTGCTCGCCAGACGAGCTCTGCACCGGCGAGCAGAAGCTCCTCTTCGACGTAGTCGCGGGCGGCGGAGACGATCCCCGGCGCACCTGCGCACCATTGGAGCTTGCCCTCGCTGCTCCAGTTGGCGAACCCGTTCTCCCGCGTCGCCCCGCGCGAGAGCGCGGCAGCGGACTCCGCGCGAAGCGAGTCGTTGCGCGGATCGTCGACCTGGAGGAGTGCGCGCACGTTGCCGGCGAGCCCGTGCACCGTGCCGATGCCACGGAAGTTCGTACCCCACAGCCGCTGCGTCCAGAGGCCGTCAGCCCCGCGACGCGACGCGAGCGCGTCGGCCGACTCGCGAACCAGGTCGTCCCAGCCCATCGCGGCGGCGGCGACCAGCGTGCCCGGTGTCCCCCACATCAGGTCCTCCGCCTCGTTGGCAAGGTTGGCGCGGATGCGGCGGCGCAGATCGTATTCGAGTCGGTGGCCGAGCCTGCACGCGGCAAGCAGGATCCCCGTCTCGCCCGTGAGGAGCGCGGACTCGGCCGGCTCGGGCAGCACCTCCCCCGCCATGAAGTCCGGCTCGGCACGCCACAGCTCGAGGGTGCGCATCGCGGCAGCGGACAGGTCGAGCGACGTCTCGGCGAGGCCGCGGCGCCGCAGGTCTTCGAGCGCCCAGATCACACCCGCCGCGCCGACGTAGAGGTTCTTCAGCGGATGCGGCGCGTCGTAGCCGTCCCACTCGTGCGCCGGCCAGAGCGCGTCCGGATCGAAGGCAGCGTCGGCGTCGGCGACGATCGCGGCGATGCCGTCGCGGACGCGCGCCTCGTTCCACGGCTCCTCCGTCAGCGGCTCGAACGCGCCCGGGTCGTAGAGCACGAAGAGAGCCTAGAGGCTTGATGTGAAATAGACGCTCGCAGGGGCCGTTCCAGGCCAAGCGAGGGTGGCGCGGCGACCGCAGCGCAGGCCGGTGGCCTGGGCAAGGTCGACGGGGCGGCCTCGCGCCGCGCCTGGGACGACATCCGGCGCCGCGGGCTATTTCACATCAAGCCTCTAGGCGGCGCCCGCGAGCTTCGCTTCCTCCCGCGGCAGGCGGCGCGAGACGACCTGCGAGACGCCCTCGCCGCCCATCGTCACCCCGTAGAGGACGTCCGCTGCCTCCATCGTCCGCTTCTGGTGCGTGATCACGACGAACTGCGCCCGGTCCGAATAGCGGCGGAGCAGCTCGACGAAGCGCCCGATGTTCGTGTCGTCGAGTGCGGCCTCGACCTCGTCGAGGAGGTAGAACGGGCACGGCCGCGCGAGAAAGAGCGCGAAGAGGAAGGCGATCGCGCCGAGCGCTTTCTCGCCGCCGGAGAGGAGCGAGAGCCGTTGCACGCGCTTCCCGGCGGGGCGGAGCTCGACCTCGACGCCTTGGCTGGAAGCACCGTCGGCAAAACCGCCGTCGCCTGCCCGAGGGGCACGGTCGCCTACGGCGGCCGGGGGCTCCTCCTCGTCGTCCTCGGCCTCGGTGAGGCGCAGGTGGCCCTCGCCGCCGGGGAAGACGGTCGCCGTGACGTCCGCGAAGTGGCGACGAACGGCGTCGAAGGTCTCGCCGAAGCGGCGCTCGACCGTCTCCGTCAGCTCGTTGCGAAGCTTCTCGAGCTCGGCGAGGCTCGCCTCGAGGTCGGCCCGCTGGGCAGCGAGCTCCTCCAGTCGCACCTTCTCCGTTTCGTACTCCTCGTGCGCGAGCGGGTTGACCCGACCGAGCGTCTCCCGACGGCGCTCGAGCCGCTCGACGGAGGCCACGAGCTGGTTGCGGTCGACTCCCTCCGCCGGCTCGTCGGCACCGGGCGGCGCCGAAGGCGCCGCGGTCTTATCGCCGGGCGAGGGCGGCTCCGCCGGCCTCGCTTCCAGCATCGCATGCTCGAAGCGGCGGCGTGCCTCGTCGGCTTCGGCCTCGAGCCGCGCCGTCTCGACCTCGAGGGCCGAGACGCCTTCGGAGGCGGCTGCGAGCTCCTGCCGCAGCTCGACCTCAGCTGCTCCGAGCCGGCGCAGCTCGGTGCCGAGCTCGCCGCTGCGTGCCGCTCCTGCATCGACGTCGGAGCGGAGCGGTACCTCGAAGCGGGCCGCGGCTCCGGCCGCCGCGAGCAGCGCTTCGTCGAGCCGCTCCGCCGCCGTGACGACTCGTGCGAGCTCGTGCGGCCGCGCGCGACGGCGTCCGGCCCTGACGGCAGCTTCGATCCGCGCCGTCTCGGCTTCGCGAGCTTGCTCGGCGGTCGTGTCCGCGCAGTCTGCCGCAGCGTCCGCGTCGGCAACGAGCGCCTGGGCCTCGGCTCGGAGTGCTGCCACATCGGCTGCCTCGCCGCCTGCGACGTCCCGGTGGCCGCCGAGGCGTAGGAGGTCGCGCTCAGCCGCACCGACTCGCTCGGCGATCTCCGCGAGATCCCCGCGCAGCGCCGCTTCGCGTTCCCCGATCGTCCGGAGTCGCTCGCCGAGCTCTCCCGTCCGTTCCGCGCCCGCCTCCCCGCGTACGCGCAAGGGAGCCTCGATCCGCTCGACGGGGGCGTCGAGGCCGATCAACGCCTCCTCCAGCCGCCGCGCACCGGCAGCCAGAGCTGTGAGTGTCGAGGCGTCGGCGCGCTGGATCGTGAGCTGGTGAGCGACCGCTGCGAACGCGGTCTCGGCGGCAACGGCCTGCTCATCCGCCTCTGCCGCCTTGCGCTCGGCGAAGCGAGCCTGCTCGGCGAGCGTCCTCGCCTCCTCGGCGAGCGAGCGCCGCCGCACGTCGAGCTCGAGGAGGACGGCCTCGGCCGTCTCGCCGACGTACCAGAGCTCGCCGGTGCGCGGGTCGTAGCCGAAACCGTCGGCGGTCACCGCGGGGATCGCCGACGCGAGCAGCTCGTCCTGCTCCACGACCGGAAGCTCGTCGACGAGCTCTCGTGGAGTGCGGCCGGCCACGACGACGAGTGAGCCGAGGCCCAGCGCCGCTGCGCGTTCGAGGAGCGCGAGCGCAGCCTGTGCGTCATCCGCGAGGAGAGCCGCCGCCCGCGGCCCGAGTGCGGCTGCGACTGCACGCTCGCGGCCGGCCTCGACCTCGAGCTCGCCGAGCACGAGCCGTTCCCCTTCCTCGGCGAGCGCGCGAGCCGCCGGCGGAATCCCCTCCCGCTCGGCGAGCGAATGCTCGAGCGCCGCGAGCCGCTCGGCCGCGGTGTGTGCCCGTTCCGCGAGTGTGTCGCGTTCGTGCAGCGCCTCCCTCGCTCGCGCTCGCGCGTTGAGCGCCTCGTGCTCGAGCTCGCGGGGAGAGGAGCCGCCACGGGCGGTGTCGGCCTCGGCTTGGGCGAGCTCGGCCCGGAGCCGGGACGCCAGCCGCTCGGCGGACTCCCGCTGGACGGAGAGACGCGCGCCGTGCGACCTGAGCTCGTATGAGACAGCGAGCGCCGCCTCGCGCTCGCCCGCCGCACCCGTCAGCTCGCTCTCGACCTCGCGCCGCTCGGCGAGGAGCTCGTCGAGCCGCGTCTCACGGCCGGTACGCTCGGCCGCCTCCGCCACGACCAGGCGCGCGAGCACCTGGCGCGCTCGCTCCGCCGAAGCCTCCCGCTCCACTGCTGCCGTTTGTGCCGTCGCTGCCGCCGCTTCCCATGCGCGCTCGAGCTCCGAGAGCTCGGCTGCCGGATCCCCGGCCTCGGCCGCCGCCGCGTCGTGTCGAGCGCGGGCCTCCGCGAGCAGCCCGGTCGCCGATTCGCGCCGCAACTCGAGACGCTCCGCGGCGCTGCGGAGCCGGTAGAGCACCTGCAGCGCCTGTTCGCGCGCGCCCGCCGCGTCCGCGAGCTCCTCCTCGGCCTGTGCTCGCTCGGCGAGCAGCGCCTCCAGCCTCTCCTCGACGCCGCGTCGCTCGGTGCCGGCTGCAGCGCGCCGTGTTTCGAGCTCCGCGAGCCGCTCCTCGAGCCCGGCGAGGTCGAGCTGCGCAATGCGCGCACGCAGGCGCGCGATCTCGACGGCGAGCTTCTGCGCGCGCTCGGCCGCCGTGGCCTGCAGCGCGAGCGGCCGCAGGCGCTTGCGAACCTCGGCCTCGACGTCGCGAGCCCGCTCGACCTCGACCGCGACCCGCGCGAGTTTCAGCTCGGCGCGATGGCGGCGGGCCTTGAAGCGGCCCAGCCCGGCCGCCTCCTCGATCAGGGCTCTCCGCTCGGCGGGCCGGGAGGCGAGGATCGCCTCCACTTTCCCCTGGCTGATGATGGAGTGCATCCCCTGGCCGAGTCCGAGGTCGGCGAGCAGCTCGACGAGGTCGAGCCGCCGCACCGCGGCCCGGTTGACGAGGTACTGCCCCTCGCCGCCGCGATGCAGCCGCCGCGCCACCGAGAGCTCCGCGTAGTCGACGGGCAGCGCCCCGTCGGTGTTGTCGAAGAGGAGCTCGACCTCGCAGAAGTCGGCGGGCCCGCGCGAGCCGCCGCCGGCGAAGAGGACGTCGTCGGGCTTCTCGGCCCGCAGCTCGGTCGGGCTCAGGGAGCCGGCGGCCCAGCGGATCGCGTCGGAGACGTTGGACTTGCCGGAGCCGTTCGGGCCGACGATCACGCCGACGCCCGGCTCGAGACGGATCTCGACCGGGTCCGGGAACGACTTGAAGCCACGCAGCTTGACGGCGCGTAGATGCACCGCCCGAGACCCTAAAGACGCGGCAGGACGCTACTGCCGCTCGTGCTCGTCGTCGTCGCGCGCGAGCGGAGCGTCCTCGTCGGCCGGCTCGCCCTCCGCGAAGATCTCGAGGATCCCGCGAGGCTCGGAATCGAGCTCCTCCGCCGTGAGCCGCCGCAAGCGCAGCTCCGAGTTCGTTAAACGACGGTCGGCCATGAGGTGGGACAGGATGCCAGAAATCGGCCGCAGCTCCGGCCAAGCGGGCTGCGAAGCTAGTACACGCGTCCGCAAGTTATGGTCACTTCCCGGCGGCGTCTCGCCGCCCGTGGCGGCGTCCTCGGTCGCCCCGATAGTCACAACTATCGGGGCTCCCTGCGTCCTCGCCACGAACGACGAGCCACTCGCCGGATAAGCGACCGAACTTACAGACGCGTGTACTAGCGGCGCGTGCCCGTGACGAGGAGGTACTCGCGATCGTCGACGTAGCTCCCGTCCGGCTGCCGCCCCGCCTCGAAATGCGCGCGCCGCGCCTTCGAACTCGGCTCGACGGTCGGGAGGAAGGTTCTCGAGCATCATCTTGACCGGCCCGAAGCGCGGCGCGAAGTACTCCCAGGCGTGCTCGGGCGACTCGTCCTCGAAGTGCGAGATCCGTCGCTCGATCGAGAGCTTGAACGCCTCGCCGAGCTTCTCGTGGACGTACCCCTCCTGTCGCCAGGCTGCGGATCGAGCGCCTCGGCGAGGGCAACGTGCATGTCGTGGATCGATTCGGCGACGTCCTCGAACACGCCGGCCGACCAAGCGGCGGACTGCGCCTGCTTGAGCAGCGTGAAGTCCGGCAGTCCGCGAACGTACTAGTCGATGCCGTCGTTGTCGAGCTTGCCGAGCGCCTCGCGCGCCGCCTCCTGCTCGGCGGCCTTCTTCGTCCGCCCCTCGCCGCGACCGAGCTCCCCGCCGTCGATCATGGCGGCGCACGTGAAGCGGCGCTCGTGCGGCGGCCCCTCGACGGAGATCTCGACGTACGCCACCTTGCGGCCGGTGCGGGCGAGCAGCTCCTGCAGGTCCGTCTTCTGGTCGACGCGCGAGGTGAGCGCGTGCTCGATCTGATCGGAGAAGGCCGCGACGACCGCGTCCTCGATGGCGGCGAAGCCGTGGTGGAGGAAGACCGCGCCGAGCGCTGCCTCGATCACCGCGGCGAGCACGTTGCGGTTGCGCGAGAGGCGCTCCAGCTCCTCCTCCGTCTGCGTCGGAGCCGCCTGCTCGACGAGGCGCTCCCCGAGGCCGAGCTCGCGTGCCACCTCCGCGCACGTCGCACGGGAGACGACATGCGAGCGCACCTTGGCGAGCTGGCCCTCGGTGAAGTCCGGATGGCGCCTGTACAGGGCATGCGCGACCGCGAGCTCGAGCACGCTGTCGCCGAGGAACTCGAGCCGCTCGTACGAGGCGCTACGTTCGCTCGCCCACGAGGTGTGGGTGAAGACCGGCTCCGCCAACTCGGGCGGGAGCCCGCCGATCAGCTGCGCGAGGTCGGAGTCCGCGGCTACTGGTGCGAAGAGACGTAGTCGACGGCCTGGCCGACGGTCTGGATCTTCTGCGCGTCCTCGTCCGAGATCTTGATCCCGAACTGGTCCTCGAGCTCCATGATCAGCTCGACGAGGTCGAGTGAGTCGGCGTCGAGGTCCTCCTGGAAGGAAGCCTCCTCCGTGATGTCCGCCTCGTCGATGCCTAGCTGCTCGGTGAGGACCTCCTTGACCCGCTCGTAGACTTCCGCGCGCGACGCTGCCATGTCACCTCGTTGTGTTGTGGGAGCCGGAAAGCGCGCCGATCATACAATCTCCGCCCGCTCCGTCCCGGACAGGCGCGCAGCGAGGCGGCCGACGACGTCGTGGTCGACGCCGCGGGCGGCGAGCCGGATGGCGTTCGCGATCGCGGTCGCGGACGAGTTCCCGTGCGCGATCACGACGAGCCCGCGCAGCCCGAGGAGGTACGCGCCGCCGTACGTGTCGGGATCGAGGCGCTTGCGCAGACGGCGCGCCGCGGGACGGATGAGCAGCCCTCCGAGGGTTCCCGTCGTGCTGGCGCTGATCTCTTCCCGAAGCGAGTCGAGGAGGGTTCGGATCGTCCCCTCGACCGCCTTGAGTGCAACGTTGCCGGTGAACCCGTCGGTGACGAGGACGTCGGCGGCGCCCTCGAGGACGTCGCGGCCCTCGGCGTTGCCGCGGAAATCGAGGTCGGACGCGGCGAGCAGCTCGTGCGCGTCGAGCGTGAGCCGGTTCCCCTTCTCCGGCTCCTCGCCGATGGACAGAAGGCGCACTTGCGGGTGGGCGATGCCGAGGAGCTCCTCGGCGAAGACCGCTCCCATCGTCGCGAACTGGAGCAGGTGCTCGGCGCGGCAGTCCGCGTTCGCGCCGGCGTCGATCAGGACCGACGGGCCCTTGCGGGCCGGGATGGGGACGGCGATCGCCGGGCGGCGCACGCCGGGAACGCGCCGCAAGAGGACGAGGCCCGCGGCGAGCATCGCCCCCGTGTTGCCGGCGGATACGACTGCGTCGGCCTCTCCGTCCGCGACGGCCTTGACGGCGCGGACGAGGGAGCTGTCGTCCTTCGTGCGGAACGCGTCCGCCGGCTTCTCGTCCATGCCGACGACCTGCGTCGTCGGCACGAGCGCGAGACCGCGCGTGTCGAGGGCCGAGGAGCCGAAGATGACGGGCTCGATGCCGTCAGCGCGTGCAGCGAGCGCGCCCTCGACCACCGCCTCGGGACCACGATCGCCGCCCATCGCGTCGACGGCTATACGTGCCATGGAGTCGGACTCTACGGAGCGTCGACGCGGAGCGGCTCGACCTCGCGGCCCTTGTAGTGACCGCAGGTCGGGCAGACCCGGTGGGGGCGCTTCGGCTGTCCGCACGTCGGGCAGATGTTGACCTTCGGCGCGCTGATCGCATGCGTCGCACGCCGCTTGTCACGGCGCGACTTGGAGGTTTTCCGCTTCGGGACGGCCATTCCGGCGGCCCACTATAGCCTGCGCCGGTGGAGACGACAGAGCTCCTGGCGCTCTTCGACGAGCAGATGCGGCGCCGGGCAGCGCCGGACAACGTCCACGTCGGCCACGGCTGGAGCGCCGTGCTCTGGCGGCCGGACGACGGCGAGGTGGAGCCGCTCGTCGCGCGGATGCGCGAACTGCCGGGACACGTCGAGTGGAAGTACTACTCGCACGACGGCCCCGAGCTCCGCGAGCGGCTGCTCGCCGCCGGGCTCGAGCCCGAGGACGAGGAGACGGTCGTCGCAGCAGAGGCCGCCTCCATCGCGCCTCCGCCCGACGACATCGAGCTTCGCGTCGCACGGGACGACTTCGACGAGCTCGCGGCGCGGGTCTTCGGCAGGCGCTACGCGCTGCCGGCCAAGGCCGTCGCCGTCGTCGCCATGGTCGACGGGCAGCCGGTCTCGGGCGGCCGCGTCGATTTCGAGGACGGCGTCGAGTTCGCCGGCCTGTTCGGCGGCGTCACTCTGCCTGAGTACCGCGGGAGAGGGCTCTATCGCGCGACCGTGGCCAAGCGTGCGGAGCTCGCGCGCGAGCGCGGCTACCGCTGGCTCTACTCCGACGCGCTACTGACGAGCCGGCCGATCCTGGAGCGGCTCGGCTTCGTCCCGATCACCACGACGACGCCGTTCGTCATTCCTGCTGCTGCAGCTCGCTGAGCTTCTCCCAGCGAGGGTCGATTCTCTCTTCCACGTGCTCGTGCGGCTCGAGGTTGAGATCCTTGCCGCAGACCGGACACAGGCCGGCGCAGTCGGAACGGCAGAGGATCTGGTCGGGCAGCGCGAGCGCAATCGCGTCGCGTGCCCAGGCGGAGAGGTCGACCCGGTCGTCCTCGAGGTACTCGGTCCGCTCCTCGTCGCTCTCCGGCTTCGTCGCCTCGTACTCGCGCAGACGGAGCTGCAGCGCGAGCTCGGCATCCTGGAGGCAGCGGAAGCACGGGCCGTGCAGCGAGACGTCGAGCGAGAGCTCGAGGACGGTGCCGCTCGAGGCGCGCGTGACCGCGAGCTCGCCCGGCGCGGGACTCGGCCGCGGCTGGTACTCCTGCCCCGCGAACAGAAGCGGCTCGAGCTCGATCTCGACGCGCTCGCGAGCCTGGTCGCCGGAGCGGACACGCAGCTTCCGAAGGTCGAACGAGGTCATGCCGCCACCGTAGCGCGGCAGGGTGGCGCCGCTAGGAGCGCGACCGATCGAGGATCGACTCGGCGATGGCTTTCAGCGGCGCAGCGTCGTAGCTACCCCGAACTGTGACGTAGGTTCTTCCCGCGACAAGCTCGATCGAACTCGGCTGGCCGACGACGAGCAGGGCAGGGACGCCGTTCACGGAGACGATCTGCGCGCTGCTGTTCTCCTGTACGACCTTCTGATACGACGCCACCGGGTCAGCCGGCGCGGGCCGGGCATAGCGGACTGTCAGCCCCGGCGACGGGAAGGCGACCGTCACCTGGCATGCCGGATTCGACGTGTGGGCAACAGTCGGACAGTTGGTCGCGGCCATAGGCGCCGCTTCAGACGGCTGCACCAGTGGCGTATCCGGCAGAACGAGCGGGGCATGGAGGGCAATTGGGACATCCTGGAGAGAGATGCTGTCTGGTGACCCCGGACTGCCCGAGCCGGCGCGTGCCGAAGACGGCATCTGGTCGAGAATCGACGTTGCCACGCTCGCCAGCGTCGTCTGGTCGTTGTGACCGAAAACCCGGATCTCTGTGCTGCCTACCGTGAATGCGACGACGCCGAAGTTCTGGCCTGTGTCGTCCGAGTTCTGGTCGATGGCGAGGGCCGGAAGTCCCTCGAGATCGATCAGGTGGAAGTTCGGCCGATTGTCCTGCACCAGGGACCGGTATCCCGCGGCCGGGTCTGCGTAGGGCGCGGGCCATGAATAGTCGATGAACATGCCCTGCCTCGGAAAAGTCACGGCCACCGTGACAGCCGTCTGGGGATCGACGTTGCTCATCCAGACAGGCCCTGCATCCGACGGACCGACCAGAGAGGTCTCGGGCAAGACGAGCGCCGGGCCAATAGCTGCCGTCCCGTTCGCCAGGGATACCGGTTTCCCGATTAGCGGCCGCTGAACTGTAGGTCCCGGCAGGTCTCGTAGCATCCCGACGCCAGACCGCTTGTCCTGACCACCGAGCACGAAGACGCCGGTCAGGGAAGCCGCAGCAGCGACTGCCACCACTCCCACCACTGCCACGGCAAGTACGAGACGGCGGCTCAGTCGCGGGCGTCGGGCGAGGATCGAGTCCACCCGCACCGCGGTTTGCGAGACGTCTTCTAGACGAACCGGGTTCGCCTTCACCAACAGTGTCACCGCGTCGCGCTCGTTCACTCGGTGCCTCCAACCACTGAATGTCCGGACGGCTCGGTTCCTTTCTCGAGCTGCGCCGCGAGGCCCTTGCGCGCGCGGGGGAGGCGGATCGTCGCGGCGTTCACCGTGCAGCCGAGCGCGACCGCGAGCTCCGCGTTCGTCAGTCCCTCCCACGCGGCGAGGCGCAGGACTTCCTGGTCGTCGCGCCGCAACTGCTTGAGCGCCGCCAACACGTCCTGGAACTCCCCTTCCTCGGGCGCCGCAGCCGGAACTGCCCGCAGCCGCGACCGCAGCGCGGCGAGCCTCCGCAGGGAGCGCCGCTGGTTCGCGAGCACTCGCGCGGCAATCTCGTACAGCCACGCGGGCCGGAGCTCCTCCTCCGGCGCGTCGGCGAACCGCCGCCACGCGACCGCGAACGTCCCGGCGACGACGTCCTCCGCGTCCGCCCGCTGCTCGCACCGTCGTAGCGCGTACGCGCGCACGTGCCGGTTGTGGTCGGCAAAGAGGCGGCGGAAGTCCTCCTCGTGGTCCAGGCCGGAGCGAGGCACGCCTCTCACTCTGAACCTATGTCCGGCTCAGACCGAAGCTTTCAGGGCGCCAGGCGGCGGAGGTCGGCGAGGCGCGGCACGAGAGGCAGCACGTTCTCCTGCGCCTCCTTGCGGCGGAGGTACGGGCCGACCGTCTCCGGCGTCGGCTCGGCGTCCTCTTGCGGCGCGTGGCGCGCGAGGACGAGCATCCCGACCGAGGAAACGACGACCGCGCCGGCTGCGAGCTCGCGCCCGCCGACCGCCTCTCCCGCGAACGCCCAGCCGAGCAGGACTGCGACCGCCGGGTTGACGTACGCGTAGGTCGAGACGAGGACGCTCGGCGCGCCGCTCCGCAGCAGCCAGCCGTAGGCGGTGAACGCGACGATCGAGCCAAACACGACGAGGAAACCGAACGCCCCGGCCGAGCCCGCCGAGATCGCCGCCGGATGCACGCGGCCGACCTCCCCCATCGCCGCTCCGGCGACCCCGAGCAGCGCCGCAGCGCAGAGCATCTGCATCGCGGCCGAGAGGAACGGCGCCCGCGGCAGCGGCGCGACGCGGCCGTAGGCCGAGCCCGCGGCCCAAGAGAGCGCCGCGACGAGGATGACGGTGGCACCCACGGGGTCGACGTGCGCGCTCGGCCCGACGAGCAGCGCAACGCCGAGCAGCCCCGTCGCGATGCCGGCGAGCGCGCCGAACGAGAGCCTGACTCCGAAGAACTTGCGGTCGAGGAGCGCGGAGAAGAGCGGCACAGCCGCCACGAGAAGCGCGGTCAGGCCCGAGGCGACCCGCTGCTCGGCCCACGCCACACCGCCGGTGTCGACGAACAGGAGCAGCCCTCCGACGACGGCCGCGGCCGTCCACTCCCGCCGGCCCAGCCGAGCCGCGGCGACGTCGCCCCGCCACGCGGACCAGGCGTAGAGGAGCCCACCGGCGAGCCCGAAGCGGACCGCGAGCATGAGCAGCGGCGGCAGCGTGCGGTCGGCGACGGCGATCGCAAGATACGTCGATCCCCAGACGACGTACACGATCCCGAGCGCAATTGCGATCTTCGCCCTCATGGTTCCATCGTGCCGGTGCTGATCGATCAGAACAAGTTGAGTTATCGTTCATGTCGATCATGAGTACTAATGAATGGCTGGGCATCGATCTGCGCCACCTCGCGGCTCTGGAAGCCGTTGCTCGTACTCGGTCCTTCGGCCGCGCCGCCCGCGAGCTGGGCTATACCCAGTCGGCCGTCAGCCAGCAGATCGCTCAGCTCGAGCGGATCGTCGGGCAGCGGCTCTTCCATCGGCCGGGCGGCCCTCGGCGAGTGGAGCCGACCGAAGCCGGCCTGCTGCTGCTCGGGCACGCAGATGCGATCGTCGCGCGCCTCGACGCGGCCCGCGCCGACATGGCCGCGCTCGCCGAGGGCGCCGCGGGAACGCTCCGCGTCGGCATCTACCAGAGCGTCGGCGCCCGCCTCCTCCCCGCCCTCGTCCGCCGCTTTCGCGAGCAGTGGCCGCAGGTCGGCGTACGCGTGCGGGAGGAGAGCTCGGCCGAGGACCTCCTGCGCCTGCTCGAGCACGGCGAGCTCGACCTCACGTTCGCCGACCTGCCATTGCCGGACGGGCCGTTCGAGTTCGCAGAGCTGCTGCAGGATCCGTACGTCCTGCTCGTCTCCGCCCGCTCGGAGCTCGCCAAGCTCGACGCGGCGCCGCCGCTGCGCGAGGTCGCGAAGCTGCCGCTGATCGGGCGCCGCACGACCGACGAGCCCGAGCGGTTCCTCGCCGGCCGCGTCCCGGAGCTCAACGTCGTCTTCCGCACCGACGACAACGGCACGCTCGGCGCTCTCGTCGCCGAGGACCTCGGTGCCGCAATCGAGCCGCAACTCGTCGTCGATCCACGTGACCGCGCGGTGAAGATGCTGCCGTTCGGCTCCCGCATCCCGCCCCGGTCCCTCGTCCTCGCCTGGCACCGGGACCGCTACCGCTCGCAGGCGGCGGAGGCGTTCGTCGAGCTGGCCCGCGAGGTGGCGAACCCCGAGTCGTAGCGGACCCTTGCGCCGCAAGACAAAGTCCACTACCATGCGACGCATGGCAAGTGAGAGCCGGCGCAGCCAGATGCTCCGAGGAGTCCTCGACCTCTGCCTCCTCGCCGTCGTCGTCGACGAGCCCGCCTACGGCTACGAGATGACGCGGCGGCTGCGCGAGCGAGGCCTCTCGACGGTCGGCGAGGGATCGATCTACCCGCTGCTCGGCCGGCTCGAGCGCGACGGTCTGGTCGCGACGCATCGTGCGGCGAGCGACGGCGGCCCGCCGCGGAAGTACTACCGCGCCTCGCCGAGCGGCCGGCGCGCACTGGCCGAGGGAGTCCGCGCGTGGCGGGACGTCCGCGGCGAGGTCGACTCGGTTCTGGCGACGATCGAAGCCGAGGTGGCGAGATGACTGCGTACGTCGAGGAGTGCCGGCGGGAGTGGAGACGCCTCGGCGTGCCGGACATCCTCGCCGAGGACATGGCAACGGAGCTCGAGGCGGACCTTGCGGAGGCCGAGGCGGACGGCATCTCGACCGCCGAGATGCTCGGCGAGCGCGACCCGCGCCGCTTCGCGGCGACGTGGGCGAACGAACGCGGAATCGTCGCCGAGCCACCTCGCCGGAAGAGGAGCCGAAAGAGGGTCTGGGTCTTGCTCGGTGTCGGGTTGGTCCTTCTTGGCTTCGTCCTGGGCATTGCGGACGTCGCATTCTTCGCAAAGCCGAGCGTCCGCACGTCCGGCCCACCCCCCGAACGAGTCCGTGGGACTCCTCCGATTCCCGTGCGCGTCCCGAACCTCGTCGGACTGAAGGCCTGTCGGGCCAAACGGCTGGCGTTGGATGCGGGCCTCGAGGTCCATGCCGTCCCACGTCGCCGCTGCGACGCCGTGGTCATCGGGCAGCGGCCCGTGCCCGGGCAGGTCGTCCCGCGCCACACGCACGCCGGCACTGTGACGTTCCGCCTGCGAGGCTAGACGCTAGAAGCGCTCGTCGTCGGCGACGTCGCCGTTGGCGGCGAGCCCGGCGATGACCGTCTCCTGCGAGCGCTCGTGCAGCCGCTCGCGACCACGCCGAACCGCGGTCAGGAAGCGCTCGAGATTGACCTCGAGGGAGGCAAGCTGGTTGTCGGCCCAGTCCTCCATCTCGAGCTTCATCTCGCGCGCGCTGCGCCGCGCATCGTCGACGATCTCGTCGGCCTGCCGCTCCGCGATCTTCACGATCTCGGTCTGCGACGCCTCGCGCACCGCCTGTTCCCGTGCCTCGGCGAGGAGCCGGTCGACCTCGCGCTTCGCCTCGGCCAGCATTTCCTGCCGCTCCTTGACGATCCAGCGGGCCTGCTTGATCTCCTCCGGAATCGTCGCGCGCATCTGGTCGAGGATGTCGTAGATCTCCTCGCGGTCGATCCGCACCTGGTCGGTGAGCGGAACGGCTTTGGCGTTGTGGACGAGGTCGTCGAGCTTGTCGATCAGAACTAGGACGTCCATTGGCCCAGCAGTGTAGCCCGCTGGGCGGAGGGCGCGACCAGAACCGGCCGGTAATCGAGCTCTTTCACTCTCCCGGCCGCTCGGGCGTCCCGGGCCGCCCGTCCGGGAAGAGCTCGGCGAGCCTGCGCGCCACCGGTGCAGGCACGAGCGCCGAGACGTCGCCGCCGAAGGCTGCGATCTCCTTCACGCCGCTCGAGGAGACGAAGCTCACCTGCGGGCTCGCCATCACGTAGACCGTCTCCACCTCGGGCGCGAGCGTCCGGTTGAGCTGATTCATCTGGAACTCCCACTCGAAGTCCGAGATCACGCGGAGCCCCTTCACGATCGCCTTGGCGTCCCACTTGCGCGCGAAGTCGACGACCAGCTCGCGGAAGACGTCGATCTCGACGTTGCCGAGACCGGACAGGGCATCGCGGAGAAACTCGACCCGCTCCTCGACCGCGAACATCGGCTCCTTGTGCTGCGGCATCCCCACCACACCCACGACGACACGGTCGAAGATCCCTGCCGCGCGCGTGATCACGTCGACGTGGCCGTTCGTGACCGGGTCGTAGCTGCCGGGCGCGATCGCCGTGATCACGGTTGCGCCGCCTCGAAGAGCGTGACGCGCGTCTGGCCGTACTTGCGGCTCGTGCGCACGGGCAGCGGCAGCTCCGGCTCGGTGCGCGCATCGGTTTCGACCACGAGAACGCCGTCCGCTGCGAGCAGCGGCGGGAGGTGGCGCGCGAGGCGTGGCTGGATCTCGGTGAGCATGCCGTAGGGAGGGTCGACCAGCACGAGATCGTACTTCGCTCCCGCGGTCGCCTCCCGCGCGATCGTCCCTGGCACGTCGCCGTGGACGACGCGCGCGCCCGTCAGCCGCAGGCGGTCGAGGTTCCGCTCGACCGTTCGCACGGCCTCCGCGTCGTTCTCGACGAAGACGGCACTCGCGGCACCGCGCGAAAGTGCCTCGATCCCGAGCGCGCCGGAGCCGGCGAAGAGGTCGAGCACACGCGCTCCGTCCACCGGTCCGACGAGATTGAAGATGTTCTCGCGCACCCGGTCGGAGGTCGGCCGCGTGTCGAGGCCGCGGGGCGCGGCGAGTTTGTGCCCCTTTCGGCTGCCGGCGATCACGCGCATGCGAGGATCGTCGCATGGCGTCCTTCTCTCTCGTCCACGGAGCCTGGCACGGCGGCTGGTGCTGGGACCGGGTTCGGGCCGAGCTCGAGGCACGCGGGCACCTCGTCAACACGCCCGACCTTCCTTGTGAGGAGGTCGCTGCCGGGATCGAGGAGTATGCGGCTGCCGTCCCGGCGGCGGATGTCGTGGTGGGGCACTCGCTCGGGGGCTTCACGATCCCCCTCGTCGAGGCGCGCACACACGTCTTCCTCACCGCGGGCGTGGGCGGCACGGGCGGGCCCGACGTCTTGGCGCCTGGCTTCGGCGACGGCCAAATGGGCGACGAGCTGGGCCGCTCGTACTACCCCGACCCCGCAGTGGCCGCGGCCGAGCTCCAGTACCCGCCCGACTACGCGGAGGTGGCGTCGAGGCTTCGCCGGCAGGCTCCGCTCGCCGCCGACGCGGTCGCCGTCGAGAGCCCGGCCTACATCGTGTGCGCCCGGGACGCGGTGATCCGGCCCGAGTGGCAGCGCCATCTCGCCCGGGACGTCCTCGGCGTGGAGCCGATCGAGCTCGACGCGGGCCACTCGCCGATGCTCGAATGCCCACGTGAGCTTGCGGCTCTGCTCGACGCGCTCGCCTAGGCTAGGCGGCGCGCCGCAGCTGTTCGACGTGCCGGTGCGTCTCGCGGTAGATCCGTTGCAGCCTCTCGGGATCGGCCGGGCGCGGCATGAGCGGCCGGCGGCCGAGCAGGCGGCGGATGAACCTCATGCGAGCGCCTCCGGCTCGACCTCGGCGAAGAGCGCCGACGCGGCGTCCTGCACAGGCCCAGGCCCCACCTCCGGTGCCGCGTCGCGCGCCCGCTCGAGCAGCTCGCGATCGCGGAGGAGGTGCGCGAAGCGGAGATCCGAGAGGCCGGACTGCCGCGTGCCGAGCAGGGCACCGCCGCCGCGCAGCTCGAGGTCGACCTCCGCGAGCTCGAAGCCGTCGCTCGACTCGCAGAGCGCCTGCAGCCGCGCATGCGCGGACTCGGTCAGCTCTTCCTTCGCGCGAGAGACGAGCAGGCAGTACGACTGCTCGGCGCCGCGACCCACACGCCCGCGAAGCTGGTGGAGCTGGGCGAGCCCGAAGCGGTCAGCCTCCTGGACGATCATCACCGTCGCGTTGGCAACGTCGACGCCCACCTCGATCACCGTCGTCGCGACGAGCACGTCGAGCTCGCGCGCCGTGAAGCGACCCATGAGTTCGCGTCGCTCGGCAGTCTTGAGCCGGCCGTGAAGACAACCGACCCGGAAGTCGCGCAGCTCGACCCGCCGCAGCCGCTCGGCCTCCTCTTCCGCGGCGCGCGCGAGTGAGGTCTCGGACGCCTCGATCAGCGGGCAGACGACGTACGCCTGCCGTCCCTCCCGCAGCAGCCGCGTCAGCCGCGTGTACGCCTCGGAGGCGCGATCCTCGGTGATCCAGCTCGTGATCACCGGCTTGCGGGAGGCGGGCGGCTTGGCGATCTCCGAGACCGCGAGGTCGCCGTAGACCGTGAGCGCAAGCGTGCGCGGGATCGGCGTCGCGGTCATGTGCAGGACGTGTGGCGCACGCCCGGCGGCTATCGCGGAGCGCTGCTCGACCCCGAAGCGGTGCTGCTCGTCGACGACCGCGACCGCGAGGTCTCGCAGCTCGAACCCTTCCTGGATCAGCGCATGCGTGCCCACCACGACGTCGACGCCGAGCGCCGCCTCCCGCTCCCGCTTGCCCGACGAGCTCGTAAGCAGCGCGCAGCTGACGCCGAGCTCGAGGCAGAGGTCGGCGATCGTGAGGAAGTGCTGCTCAGCAAGGGTTTCCGTGGGAGCCATGAGCGCGCCTTGCCGTCCGCTCTCGACCGCGCGCAGGAGCGCGTAGAGCGCGACGACCGTCTTGCCCGAGCCGACGTCGCCCTGCAGGAGCCGCTGCATCGGCACGGTGCGCGCGAGGTCGCCGTCGATCTCGCGGATCGCCTGCTCCTGGTACGGGGTGAGCGCGAACGGCAGCGCCTTGCGGTAACGGTGGATGAGATCACCCGGCTCACCGAGCGCGGGAGCAAGGGTCCGCTCGCGTTCAGCCGCCCGCCGCGCGATCCCGACTTGCAGGACGAGCAGCTCTTCGAACGCGAGCCGCTGCCGGCCGGCCTCCGCCTCGCGGAGGTCGCGGGGACCGTGCACCGCGGCGAGCGCGTCGCGCTTCAGCGCCAGCCCCTCGCGCTCGCGCAGCTCGGCAGGAAGCGGATCCGGAACGTGGAGCGCAAGCGGAAGCGCCGCATCCACCACCCGGCGCACCGTCGCGGCCGCGAGCTCCTCCGCGGCCGGGTAAACGGGAGCGAAATCCGCTGTGGCGTGCGCCTCGTCCCCGATGTCGTAGGAGCGGGGCTCGAAGCCGTAGCGGCCGAGCTTCCCGCGCAGCCGGACCTCCGTTCCGGGCTTGAGCCGGTCGGCGAGCCACGGCTGGTTGAACCACGTGACGCTGACCACGGCGGTGCCGTCGTCGACCCGCGCGACGATCCGCGTCCGCCGTCGGCCGCGCATCGGGCGCTTCTCGACGTTGAGCACGCGGCCGCTGACCACGACCTCGTCGCCCTGGCGGAGGGCGGAGATGGACACCTCGTCGGCAGCGGTCTCGTACCGTCGCGGACGGTGCTCGAGCACGTCACGCACGGTCGCGAGGCCGAGCTTGCCGAGCTTCCGCTGCGTCGTCGCGGCAACGCCGGGCAGAGAGTCGAGACCGAGGTCGAGGCGCTGCGGCCGCGAGGCCCGTGGTGTCGGAGGCCAGGCCCCGGGCGGGTCCAGGCCTGCAAAGACCGTCTGTCGACGGGTGGCTGTCATCGTCCGCGGCACCGTGCGCGCTGAGTATCCCCCGCGGACCGGACGTCAGGGATGCGCAATGACCTCCGGCATCGCGTCGAACTCCTCGATCGTCAGCCGCACGGTGTCGCCGCAGCCCCGCCGGCCGCACTCGCACGCGAACGGGAAGCCCGGATGGTGCCGTGGGGCCTCCGGCGAGGCAAGCCACGCGCGGATGTTCGCCGCCGCGGCCTCGTTCTCCCAGCGGCGAGGCATCGCCAGATCCGTGATGCCGTCCGGGATCTCGAGCACCGACTCGACTTCGGAGACAAGGTCGCGGGAGCCGTCCATCACGAGCACCGGGAAGCCCTGCTCGCGCGCGAGCGCAGCGACCCGATCGGCGTAGAGGCGGTCCTTGACCAGCCGCGCCTCGAGGGCCCGCGCCGGGTCGCTCGAGGGCATCGGCCGCGGCGAGAGGACGGTTCGCTGGAACTCCGGCGTCGGATCGAGGAAGACGGCCTGGTCCCTCCGCGGGACAAGGTTGGGCAGTATCTGCGGTCCCTCGACGACCGTCGCCACGTCGGGCAGCGTGGCGAGATCGTCGAGCGCGAAACGCATCATGCGCCGCGAGGTCTCCTCGAACTCGGTGGCCTGCACATCGGGCGGCGTCTCGAGCCACTGCTCGTCGGGCGACTTGCGAGGCTGCGCCCAGCGGGCGTCGTACGCGTACCAGAAGCTGTCCATCGCGAAGCGGCGGAGCCCGTACCGCGTCGAGAGCACGCGAGCGGTGGTCGACTTTCCGGCGCCGGTCCCGCCGCCGATCCAGATCCTGCTACTCGTCATCCCGGAACCAGAAGAGCGCGAGCGTGCCGGGACCGGCGTGCGCGCCGATGACCGCGCCGAGCGTGACGACGAGCTCCAGCTCAGCCCGCTGCCGCTGCTCGCGGACGAGCGCCTCGAGCTCGGCGGCCCGCTCCGGCGCCGCGCCGTGCGCGACGCACAGCCTGTACGCCGGCTCGTCCGCCGTCTCCGCCTCGAGCGCGGCCGCGAGCTCGCCGAACGCCTTCCGCTCTCCGCGCACGCGCTTCACCGGCTCGACCTCGCCGTCGCGGATCGAGAGGATCGGCTTGACCTGGAGCAGGGTGCCGGCGAACGCGGCCGCCTTCCCGATGCGGCCGCCGCGCTGAAGGAACTCCAGCGTGTCGACCGTGAACAGGAGCCCCCGTTCGCGCAGGTACCGCTCGACGAGCGCGTCGACCTCTTCGTCGCTCGTTTCCCGCTCGAGCCGGCGCTGGATCGCGAGCGCGAGCATCGCGATCGAGGCGGATGCAGTCTCGGTGTCGATCGTGCGCACTCGGCCGTCTCCCAACTCGGCCGCGGCCGTCACCGCGCTCGCGAAGGTGCCGGAGACGCGGGCGGAAACGTGAAGCGAGAGGATCCGCTCGAACGCACCGAGCTCCTCGTAGCAGGCGAGGAAGTCGCCTGGCGTCGGCTGCGACGTCGTGGGAAAGACGGACGCGCCGCGCAACCTCGCGTAGAACTCATTCGGGTCGATGTCGACGCCGTCGCGCAGGCTCTCGTCGCCGAAGCGGACGTAGAGCGGCACGACGCGCCAGTTCGGAAAGCGGTCGGCCGCGTCGGGCAGGTCGGCCGTCGAGTCGAGGACGATCGCCGTGTTCTCGGCGCTGAGCCTCAACCCGCGACCGCGGCAGCTTGCAGGATCGCGGCGACGATTTCCTCGAGCTCCTGATCCTTCCTCAGGCAGGCAACAGCCCCCGCCTCGACGAGCGCCTCGCGCTCGGCGGCGTCCGCGGACGCGGTCAGGGCGACGACCGCGACACCGGGCGCTCCCTCCACGACCTGGGCTGTCGCCTGGATGCCGTCGAGAGCCGGCAGGCGGTAGTCCATGAGCACGACGTCGGGGCGGAACTCCTTTGCAGCCGCAACGCCGGCCGCCCCGTCTCCGACCGACGCGACGATCTCGACGTCCTCGCGCATCCCGAGCAGGAGCTCGAGAGCGTCTCGGAAAACCTCGTTGTCCTCCACGAGCACGATTCGGACTGGCGGCATTCGTTCAAACCCTATTCCGCGCCGAGCAAAAGCGGGTAGTACGGCTGCCCGCCCTCGTGCACCTCGACCTCGAGCTCCGGATGAGCCGACGCGAGCCGTTCGACGAGCCCGTCGAGCGGCGGCGGCTCGGCACCGGTGAGGAGAGTCAGGACGGCCCGCGGCTCCAGGAGGAGGCGACCAACGACTGCGAAGACCACCTCGGCGAAGTCCTTCCCGCCCGCTACCGGCTCTCCGTTCGCGAGGCCGAGCCAGTCGCCCTGCCTGACGGCGACGCCGTCGAGCTCGACGGCGCGCGAGGCGCGCGTGACCTCGCCCGTCGCGACGGCTGCCGCTGCCGCGGCCATCTCGGCGGCGTTCTCGGCGGCGGTGCGCGTGCCCTCGTAGGCGAGGACCGCGGCGAGACCGGCGGGGATCGACTCCGTCGGCACGATCTCGACGGGCAGCCGCGCCTCCTTCGCAGCATGCTCGGCGGCGAGCCGCACGTTCGGGTTGTTCGGCAGCACGATCGCCCCGTCTGCCTCGAGCCTGTCGAGCGCCGCGACGATCTCCGCGGTCGACGGGTTGGCGGTCTGGCCGCCGGCGACGATCCGGATCGTCCCGACCCCCTCGGCGAGCGACTCGAAGAGAGCGCGGTTCCCCTCGCCGGCGACGACCGCGACGACACCGCTTTTCGCTCGCTCGGAAGGGACGAGCGAAAGACGCCGCTCCCGCCGTTCCTGCTGCTCGTGCATGTTCGCGATCTCGATTCCCTCGATCGCTCCCGCGGCCGTGCCGAGGGAAAGCGCCGCGCCGGGATCGTCAGTATGGACGTGCACCTTGAGCGCCGTCTCATCGCCGACGACGACGAGCGAGTCGCCTAGCGGCTCGAGCTGCGCCTCGAGCTCCTCGCGGTCGAGCGCGTCCCCTTCGACGATGAAGACGGTGCAGTAGCGGTAGCGCGACGGCTCGAGGTGAATCGCATCGACGCCTCGGGGCGCAGCAGCCTCGGGTGCCACGGGCACCGCCTGGCCGCTGACCGCGCCCGCGAGGCCGCGGAGAAGTTCGACGAGGCCTGCGCCGCCCGCGTCCACCACGCCTGCCTCACGGAGGATGTCGAGTTGCTCGGGCGTGCGGGCAACCGCCTCCTCGCCGTGTCGCACGAGCCCCACGAGAAAGTCGCCGAGCGGCTCCGGCTCGGCCGCTCGCCTCTCGGCTTCCTCCGCGAGCTCGCGGATGACGGTGAGCATCGTGCCCTCGACCGGTCGCCCCACGGCACGGTATGCCGCGTCGGACGCGCCGCGCAGCGCGCGGGCGGTGAGCTGCGGGTCGATCCCGTTGGTCGCTTCGGCGAGGATGTCGGCGACGCCTCGCACCATCTGGGAGAGGATCACGCCGGAGTTGCCTTTCGCTCCCATCAGCGCCGCCCGGGCGACAGCGTGCGCGAGGGCCGGCCGTTCGGCAGCCTCCGCCGTCGAGACCGCGTCGGACACGGCCCGCACGGTCTGCGTCAGGTTGGTGCCGGTGTCGCCGTCGGGAACCGGATAGACGTTGAGGTCGTCGATGCGCTCCCGGCTCGTCTCCAGCGAGGCGAGCGCCGCGCCGACGAGTCCGCGCACCAGCTCGAGGTCCGCCTGGACGCTCAGTTTCCGCTCCGGCGCCGGCTAAGCCGCCGCCTCCGCTCCTGGGTGAACTCCGTCGAGCCTACGCTCATCTTCCCGCCGGTTCGCACGTCGTCGACGTGCACCTCGACAGCGCGCACCGGCAACCCGGTCATCCGTTCGACCTCGTATGCGACGCGGTTGCCGACACTGGAGGCGACCTCGGCCAGGTTGAGGCCGTACTCCACCACCACGTGGAGGTCGATCGCAACCTCGCCGCCGTCGCGGCGGATCTCGATTCCACGCGGCCGCCGGCGGGCCCGGGCGAGCTGCGCGCGCAGCGATCCCTTCATCCCCACGACGCCGTAGCACTCGAGCGCCGTCTCCGCGACGATTTGCGCGATTGCCTCGCTCGAGATCGTGATCCGCCCGAGGCGCGAGGAAACCGCGTGCCCAGCCTCCATCGTTCCGTTGGACCGATGACGTCGGCGCGCGGTTGCGAGCAGAATCCCGGCATGAGCGACTACAACATCTCGACAGACGAGTGGGACGCCGGCGAAGACTGGTCGGGAGGCGGCTCGAAGTCGAAGCGGCTGGCACGCGCCGAGCAACTCGGTGCCACGGTCTACGAGCTCGGGCCGGGCAACTTCGCCGTGTACCACTTCCATCACGGGGCCGAGGAGATGCTCGTCGTCCTCGACGGCGAGATGACGATGAAGACGGAGGACGGCGAGCGGCTCGTGCGGCGCGGCGAGGTGGTGATGTTCCCGGTCGGGCCGGCGGGCGCGCACGGCTTCCGTAACGACGGCGACGGAACGTGCCGCTACCTCATGGTCTCCACCCACCCGTCGCCCGAGGTGGCGGAGTATCCCGAGCTCGGCCAGATCACCGCACAGGGAGCCACCGCCTCGCAGACCGGTGAGCGTCTCTGGTTCATCTACGACGTGCCGAAGCGGAGCTAGCGGTACGTCGCGCTAGAGAGCCTTCTGGACCTTGCCGGCCTTGAGGCAGCGCGTACAGACGTAGGCGCGCGTGGCCTTGCCGCCGAGCACGACGCGGACGCGCTGGAGGTTCGGCTCGAACCGCCGCTTCGTGGCCACCATCGAGTGGCTCCGGTGGTGGCCGAAGCCGGGCTTCTTCCCGCAGACTGCGCAGACCTTGGACATCGGCCGCAGGGTAGCGAACTCCGCGGGCCGGAAAGCGCGGTTTCCGGCCCGCTCCGTGCTGTCTTTTCTTGGGGTGCTGTGGACGGGAGGCCGCTGTCGTGCGTCTTCTTGGTTTGAGCGTTTCGAACCAGGTTGGCGCGAAGGCGGCGGCGTAACGGCACGTTGCGCCGCCGCGGACCAGCGGGCGAGCACGCGCGGCCTGCTCGCCCGCGCCGGAAGAAGCGCTCGAACCGCGCAAGACCGAACAAAGCCCTACTGCACGGAGCCAACGGGAGACCGCGCTCTCCCGTTGGCGCAGTTCCTTACCCCAGCGAGCGAGTGCGCAGCACTCGCGAGCTAGGCGCGAGCTTGCTTTCGCACCTGCGAGAAGAGGTCGGCCATCTCGAGCGCCGCGCGCGCGACGTCGGCGCCCCTGTCGACCCGTGCCTCCGCCTGCTCTGCGGTGTCCACGGTGAGGACGCCGAACGCCACCGGGACGCCGGTCTCGAGCCCGGCGAGCTGAAGGCCGGACGCCGCCTCGCCGGCGACGTACTCGAAGTGAGCCGTCTCCCCGCGCACCACACAGCCGAGGGCGATCACGCACGAGTAGCGGCGCGTCTTCGCGAGCGCCATCGCTCCGATCGGGAGCTCGAACGCGCCCGGCACCGGCATCACGGTGATCCGGTCCTCCGCCACTCCCGCGGCCGCGAGCGCCTCGAGCGCCGACTCGAGCAGCCGGTTCGAGATCTCGCCGTTGAAGCGCGAGACGACGACGCCGACCGTGCGGTCCGCGCCGGACGGCGAGCCCTCGAGGACGGCGACGCCGTCCGGGATGTCGAGCTCGCCGGGCACGTGCCCTGCGGGGGCGACCTCCGGCGCTTCCTCAGCTTCTTCCTCCGCGGCCGGCTCGGGCTGGACTGCCGCAGGCTCCGCGACGGGCGCCTGCTCGAGCTGAGGCTCTGCGTCCGCTTCCTCCTCGTGCGGCTCCGGCCACCCGAGCGGCTCCGCGACCGTCGCCTCCGGCTGCTGTACGTCTTCCTCTTGCGCAGCCGGTGCCTCGCCCGGCCAAAAGCCCCCAGTCGCGCTCATTCGCCCTCCAACTCGAACTTGAGATCTTGGTGGTGCAGCTTGTGTCCGAGCTTATCCCGCTTGGCGGCCAGATAGCGAACGTTTTCGGGATGCGGCGGCATCTCGATCGGCACCTGTTCGGTCACCTTCAGCCCGTAGGCCTCGACGCCCGAGACCTTCTTCGGGTTGTTCGTCAGCAGCCGCATGGTGGTGATTCCCAGGTCGGCGAGTATCTGGTTGCCGATCCCCCACTCCCGCTCGTCGGCGGCGAAGCCGAGCGCGAGGTTGGCGTCGACGGTGTCGAGCCCCTGCTCCTGAAGCTCGTAGGCCCGTAGCTTGTTGAGGAGACCGATGCCGCGACCCTCCTGCGCCATGTACAGCAGCACGCCGCGACCCTCGGCGGCGATCGCCGCCAGCGCGGCCTCGAGCTGCTCGCCGCAGTCGCAGCGGAGCGAGTGGAAGACGTCGCCGGTGAGGCACTCGGAGTGGACGCGGACGAGCACGTCGTCGCCGACCTCGCCCATCACGAGGGCGAGGTGGTCGCGGCCTGTGAGCGCCTCTCGAAAGGCAGTCGCGATGAAGAGGCCGAACTCCGTGGGGAGCTGCACCGAGACCACACGCTCGACGAGCTTCTCCGTCCGCCGCCGGTACGCGATCAGGTCGGCGACGGTGATCATCCGCAGCCCGTGCCGCTGGCAGTACGGCACGAGATCCGGTACGCGGGCCATGGTGCCGTCCTCGTTCATGATCTCGCAGACGACTCCGGCCGGAACGAGCCCCGCGAGCCGGGCGAGATCGACCGCCGCCTCCGTCTGACCGGCACGCACGAGGACGCCGCCGTCGCGCGCCCGCAGCGGGAAGACGTGGCCGGGCTGGACGAGGTCGTGCGACGTCGACGCGGGATCGATCGCGACGTGGATCGTGTGGGCACGGTCTGCCGCCGAGATGCCGGTCGTCACGCCCTCGCGGGCTTCCACCGAGACGGTGAAGGCGGTGCCGAGACGCGCCTCGTTATGCTGGGTCATCTGCGGCAGGCCGAGCTGCTCGCAGCGTTCGCCGGTCAAGCAGAGGCAGATCAGGCCGCGCGCATGCGTCGCCATGAAGTTGACGGCCTCGGCCGTCGCGAACTGGGCCGCGACGACGAGGTCGCCTTCGTTCTCGCGCTCGGGATCGTCGACGACGACGACCATCTTCCCGTTCCGGATGTCCTCGACGGCCTCCTCGATGGTCGCGAACGGGGCGACGGCCGAGCTCACGGCAGCCTCTCCGCGACGAGGCGTTCCACGACCTTGCCGAGCACGTCGGCCTCGAGGTTGACCTCGTCGCCGGGCTCGAGCCGGCCGAGGGTCGTGACCTCGAGCGTGTGCGGGATCAGCGCGACCTCGAAGCCTTCCTCGTCGAACGCTGCGACCGTGACGGAGACGCCGTCGACAGCCATGGAGCCTTTCTCGATGCAGTAGCGGACAACCGTCTCGGGCGCATCGATCCAGACTCGGTGGCTGCCTCCTTCCAGCACGACGGAACGGACGCGGCCGACGGCGTCGACGTGGCCCTGGACGACATGGCCGCCGAGGTGGTCGCCCACGCGAAGCGAGGGCTCGAGGTTCACCTCGCTGCCGGGCTCGAGGCGCGCCAGCGCCGTTCGGGCAAGCGTCTCGGGGACGACGTCGAAGGCGAGCCGTCCCTCCTCCGCCTCGACGACCGTGAGGCAAACGCCCGCCACGGCGACGGAATCGCCGACCACCGCGGAAGCCGCTGCCTCCTTCGCCGCGACAACGAGCCGGGAGCCGTCGAAGGCGTCCACCGTGCCCAGCTCCCGAACGATGCCCGTGAACATGCCACCAAGGTTACGGCTCGTGCAGGTATGCCTCCAACAGCACGTCGTCGCCCGAGGGCTCCGCGTGGAGGTGGAGGAGCTCGAGCGGTGCCTCGAAATCGCCGAGGGCACGCGGGCCGTCGCCGGCCAGGACAGGCGCGACGAAGAGGAGCAGCTTGTCGACGAAACCGGCGGCGAGAAACGCCGTGGCGAGCGTCGGGCCACCTTCGAGCAGAAGCGACTGGACGCCCTCCGCCGCGAGCGCGCGCAGCTCCTCCTCCAGCGAGCCGGTGCGCAGCTCGAGCTCCGACCCTTCCGGCAGCGGGCCGCGCCCGAACGCGAGCCGCCTGGGCAGCCTCGCGGCGTCGACATCTCGGGCGTCGAGCCGCGGCGCGTCGACCCGCACGGTTCCCATGCCGACTGCGACCGCGTCGGAGGCGGCACGAAGCTCGTGCACCCGGCGCCGCGACTCCTCGCCCGACACCCAGCGGCGGCCGGGAACGGAGACGCGTTCGTCGAGGGTGATCGCTGCTTTGTAGGTGACGAACGGACGGTCGAGGGACTTCCAGACGCGCCACGCCTCGTTCTGGCGGCGCGCGGCGAAGTCGTCGAGCAGCTCGACCTCGATTCCAGCAGCCCGGATCCGCTCGATGCCGCGACCGTCGACGACCGGGTTGGGATCGCGAGCACCTACGACGATGCGCAACAAGCCGGCGGCGACTACCGCGTCGGCGCAGGGAGGCGTGCGCCCGTGGTGCGAGCACGGCTCGAGCGTGACGTACAGGGTCGCGCCGCGTGCGGCGCCGCCGGCCTGTTCGAGCGCGATCACCTCGGCATGGCGGACTCCCTCGTACTCGTACCAGCCCTCCCCCACGACCTCGTCGTCGCGCGCCACGACGGCGCCTACGAGCGGGTGATCGCCGGTCTTGCCGCGTCCGCGCTCGGCCAGCTCGAGCGCCCGCTCGAAGTGCCTCACCCGAGATCCTGGACGAGGCCGCGGTAGGCGCCCGCCAGGTCCTCGCGGCCGAAAACGGCCGAGCCGGCGACGACCAGCGCTGCGCCGGCGGCGTGCGCGGGGCCGATCGTCTCGTGGTCGATGCCGCCGTCGACCTGGACATAGACGCGCTCGGGCAGCGCGGCGCGAAGCCGTCCGATCCGGTCGACCGACTCCGGCCTGAACTTCTGGCCGCTGTAACCGGGATGGATGCTCATGCAGAGGACGAGATCGGCGTCCGCCGCGACGGCGGCCACGTCCTCGGGCTCGCTCTCGGGGTTGAACGCGACGCCGGCCTGCAGGCCGTGCTCGCGCGCGGCGGCGATCGTGGCGGGCACGTCGTCGACGACCTCGTAGTGAAAGGTTGCGCTGTCACCGCCGGCGCGGACGATTTGCGGGAAGTGCCGCAGCGGGTTGTCGACCATCAGGTGGCAGTCGAGCACCCCGCCGGCCTCGTGCACGAGCGGCGCGATCGACTCGAGCACGACAGGCCCGATCGTGACGGGCTCGACGAAGTGGCCGTCTCCGACGTCGAAGTGGAAGATGCGGCACCCGGCGCGCAGAAGCACGTCGATCTGCTCGCCGAGGCGCGCGAAGTCGGCCGCGTAGAGCGACGGCTCGACCTCCGCGTTCCGCACCCACTCCGGCCAGCTCATCCGGGCGATCGTACGAGACGAGCGATGAAGAACCCAGTCGTGCCGTGGACGTGTGGCAGCGTGAGCAGGAACTCCGGCCGTGAGGGATGCGTGAACGCCGGCCACTCCTCCCCGAGCGGGAGGACGCGCAGCCCGCTTGCGTCGACGACCGCCTCGCACTCGTCCGGGTTCGGCGTACAGACGGAGTAGAGGATCGTGCCGCCCTCGCGTACCCGCTCGGCAGCGGAGCGAAGGAGCGCGAGCTGGAGCTCCGGGAGCGGCGTCGCCCGCCAGCGGAGGTCGGGTCGCTGGGCAAGGACGCCGAGGCCCGAGCACGGCGCGTCGACGAGGGCGCGGTCGAAACCCTCCAGCTCCGGCGGCAGCGCCGTGCCGTCCGCCTCGACCACCGTGACGCCGGAGCGGCCCATCGTCGCGAGGTTGTCGCGCAGCTCGCGCGCGCGAGCCGGGTCGATCTCGACCGCCGTGACCGCGCCGCGCAGCTGTCCGGTCTTGCCGCCCGGCGCGGCGCAGAGGTCGAGCACGCGCTCGCCGTCGCTCGAACCGACGCAGAATCCTGCGAGCTGGGAGCCGCGGCTCTGCGGCCAGATCCTCCCTGCCGCGACGAGCGCCTCGTCCACGCGCTCGACTCGGTACGCGCCCGGCACGTCGGTCTCCTCCGCCCCAGGCGGTGGTTCCCCACGCACGAGCCGGACGACCGTCTCCAGCGGCTCGTTCATCGCACGCATGAGAGCGCGCGCACCGTCATCCCCGACGACGCGCACGAAGGTCTCGTAGATCCAGTCGGGATACGACTCCTTGAGCGGCCCGTCGGGCAGCGACTCGAGCAGCGGCCGGATCCCGCCGGAGAGACGCCTCAGCACGGCGTTCGTGAAAGGCACCGCCCGCTCGAGCCGGGCGCGGCGCACGAGCTCGACGGACTCGTTCACCGCTGCGTGCTCCGCTGTGTCCGTATAGCCGAGCTGATACGCGCCGAGCCGCAGCGCCGCGCGGACCGGCGGGTCGAGCTTCCGGACGGGCCGCCGGCCGAGCACCTCGATCGCATGGTCGAGCGCCCGGACACGCTGGACGGAGCCGTACGCGAGCCGCTGCGCAAATGCCCGCTCCCGCTCGTCGAGACCTTCGGCGGCGCTGCGGAAGGCGCGGTCGGCATAGGCGTCATGCTCGAAGACGCGCAGCAGCACCTCGTACGCGGTCTGGCGAGCCGGGCTGGTCACGAGCGGCAGACGACGATCGCCCAGCCCAGCACCGCGCGCTCCCAGGCGAGATACCGGGCACGTTGCGCCGCGCCGCGTGCGCGGAACTCGCCCGCCTGCGGGTGATCGGGATTCGCAACCAGCCACTCGTCGAGCGCCAGCCAGTGGAGCGACTCGTAGCGATCCCAGTCGTCCTGAGAGGAGGCAATCAGAGAGACGACTCGGACGCCGGCCGACTCCGCTTGCTCGATCGTCATGGAGAGCGGCAGCCACGCCTGCTCGTCCACGCGTTCCTCCTCGCCGAAGCTCGGCTCGGCGGGCAGTGGCCACTCGCGCCAGTACGGCTCCCCGACCGCGAGGAGCGGCGCCGCGCTTCGCAACCGCTCGAGAGTCGGCACGAGGCCGCCGTAGGCAAAGCTCGCGCCGAGACAGAGCGCCGCGTCGTAGCGGTCGAGCTCGTAGGTCGCGGCGTCGGCCTCGACGATCTCGATGCGATCTTCGAGACCCGCGGCCGTCGTCCTTTCGCGGGCCGCGGCGACGAACTCCGGCGCACGCTCGACGCACGTCAGCCGGCAGCCGAAGGTCTCGGCGAGGAGCAGAGCCGGGCCGCCCTTCCCCGACGCGATGTCGAGCACGTGCGAGTCCGGGCGGAGGTCCAGCCTCTTCCCGAGCTCGCAGATCTTCTCCGGGCTCGTGGGGTTTTGTAGCTCGTGCCGCGCCTCGACGACGGCGTACCACCATGTCATCTGCGGCCTCTCAGGTACGCGTCGTACGCCATACGGCGACCGCCGGCCGGCTGAACCTCGAGCGGCTCGAACGAGCCGTCGTCCCCCACGCGCGCCCGCCAGACGAGCAGCTCGCCGAGCCGCGCACCGATGTGCGGCGAGAGCGCCCGGACGCGGTTGACGAGCTCCTGCGCCGGGGCTTTCGGGTCGAGCTCGCGGTCCTCCGGTCCGATCTTCTCGGCGTAGGTCATGCCCTCCTCGGGCTGCGGCTCGAAGCGGGGCTCCTCTCGCGCGAGCACATCCCGCAGGAGCTCCGCCGCGACCTCGGCCGAGCGGGCATAGACCGCTCCAGCGTCGTCCTCAGGAGCGATCGCGAACGCGCGCTGCGCGGCAACCGGCCCTGCGTCGAGCGCCTCGACGGTGCGGTGAATCGTGACGCCGGTCTCCGCGTCGCCGGCCATGAGCGCGCGCTCGACCGGGGCGGCGCCGCGCCAGCGCGGCAGCAGCGAGGGATGGACGTTGAGCCACAGCGCTCGCTCGAGCAGCTCGTTCGGCACCAGGAGGCCGTAGGCGCAGACGACGACCGTGTGCGCCGCGATCTCGACGGAGGAGTCGAGCCTGGCCGGCTGCTCGAACGGGATGCCGAGCCGCTCGGCCGTTTCCTTCGCCGGTGGAGCCCCCGTCTTGCGGCCGCGGCCTCGGGGCTTGTCCGGGCGCGTGAACAGCTGCACGACCTCCAGTTCCGCCGCGAGCCGTTCGAGCACGTCGGCCCCGAACTCCCCGGTCGCGGCGACCGCGATCCGACGAGCCATATTCAGCCGATGACGATGCGCGGACGCAGGCTCGCGAGCGCCTCGCGCCTCGCCTCGGGTGTCGTTCGGTCGAGGATCAGAACGCCGTCGAGATGGTCGGCCTCGTGCTGGGCTACTCGGGAGTACGGCTCCTCGAGCTCGTACCGCACCTCGGCTCCGTGCTCGTCCCGTCCTTCGATCGCAATCCTCGCCGACCGCTCGACCGGGAGGAGCACGCCCTGGATCGAGAGGCAGCCCTCGTCCTCGACCGTCGCGACCTCACCCCGCTCGACGATCTCGGGGTTCGCAAGTGCGACGGTCTCGTCCTCGGAGACCTGGAAGACGAACAGCCGCTGTAGGACGCCGACCTGAGTCGCCGCGAGTCCGATCCCGTTCGCATCGACCATGAGCTGCTTCATCCGGTCGACGAGGTGGCGCAGGTCGTTGTCGAACTCCTCGACCGGACGAGCGGCCATCCTCAACGCTGCATCCGGGTACTGGCGAATCTGGGCGAGCGCGAGGCGTCGTCGCGCCTGCTGCTCGGGGTCGAGCTCCTCGTCCTTGACCTGCCCCTCGATTTCCGCCATCGCGCGGGACTGTACCCTCGCTGACGTGGATCCCAGGACTCTGCGGGAGATCATGAGCCAAGGTGCGACGCGACCGGAGACGCCCCGGGAACGCCGCGAGCGCGAGCAGCTCGAGGCCGATCTCGAGTCCAGTCCGGTGCGCGGGATGCCGCTCCCGCAGCGGTTGCGGAACTTCCGTCCCGACCCCGAATCGGGGGTGCGGGCGCTCGGCGGGCCGACGGCCTGGATGCGCAGGCTGCGCGCGATCGAGGACGCAGTCGAGCAGCACGAGCGCCAGCTCGGCGAGAACTGGCGCACGCTCGCCGAGGAGCTCGATGACCCGGCGGAGTTCGCGGCCGCCTGGCAAGAGCTCGCGAGCAACTGGAGCTTCGCACGCGTGAACGAGCTGATCGAGCGGCACAACCGGAACTTCCCCGCCGAGGCGCGACTGGCGATGGATCCGCGCACCCGCGACTTTGTCCGTATCAACGGCCGCACCTACCTGCGCGAGCCTCTCGACGCACGCTGGATCCTCTACCGCCTCCCGGCCGACCGCCGCGCCGCGCTTTCCGGCTAGTGACGATTCTCGCGGTGCTGCGAAGCGCCGTCGACCGCTTGCATCCACCGCTCGCGGCGCTTGATCCAGATCTCCGCCTCCGGCCGTAGATCGAACGGCGCGTCGTCGAGCGTGCCGAGCTGGAGCTCGACCGCGTCCTCCCCGAGCAGGAACAGGCGCGAGCCGCAACGCGGGCAGAAGCTGTCTTCGTCATAAGTGGCGCACTCGCCGGTGCACTCGAACGCGCTCAGCTCCCACTGCCCGTAGATCGTGTAGGCGCTGCCCGATCTCTTCCGGCAGTCGGCGCAGTGGCAGCGGCCGACGTGGAACGGCTCGCCGCGGACGGTGTAGCGGACGGCTCCGCACACACATCCGCCGCTCCGCACTCTCTCGTCCATTGCCGTGGAACCTAGACGCTCTGGGGATCGACGTCGACGACTGCCGTGAGGCCGGCGCGACGCATCGCGGGTGCGGCAGCCGCCAGCAGCGACGCGGCGCGAGAGGCGAGGGCTCGCGGACGGTCCGTCTTGCCGACGAGCTGGGCGCGGTGCCGGCCGCGCAGCCTCAGCAGCGGCGCCGGGCCGAGCAGCTCGAACTCCGGCAGGCCGGTCTTCAGCTCCTCGAGTGCGCGGGTCGCGTCGGCAAGCTCCGGGCCGGACACGAGGATGCGTAGGAGGTGGCGGAACGGCGGGTAGCCGAGCGCGCGGCGGCGCTCGAGCTCGCCGGCGAGAAAGCCGGAGACGTCGTGGCGCGCGGCGTGCTCCACCGCGCGCGACTGCGGCTGGAAGGTCTGCACGATGACGCGTCCCGGCGCGTCGCGGCCGCTACGCCCGGCGAGCTGCGTGAGGAGCTGGAACGTTCGCTCCTCCGCGCGGAAGTCGGGCAGGCCGAGCCCGGTGTCCGCGTCGACGACCGCTGCGAGCTCGACACCGGCGAAGTGGTGTCCCTTCGCGACCATCTGCGTTCCCACGAGGACGGCGCGGTCAGCAAGCGCGAACCGCTCGAGCGCCTGCCTCAGCTCCTCCGGCTTCGCGACCGCGTCGGCGTCGAGCCGGATCCGCTCCAGCTCCGGGACGTGACGCTCGAGCTCTCGCTCGAGGCGTTGCGTTCCGGCTCCGATCCGCGCGAGCTCGGGCGAGCCGCAGGCGGGACACGTCTCGCCGGCGTGTTCGCGGGCGCCGCAGTGGTGGCAGCGGAGAGATCCGTCTCCATGGAGCGTGAACGCGACGTCACAGTTGGGGCAACGCCGCGTCGTGCCGCAGGCGCGACAGTGGAGAGCAGGCGCGACGCCGCGCCGGTTGAGCAGCAGGATCGCCTTCCCGCCTCCCTCTGCGAGCCGGCCCAGCTCGGCGAGCAGCGGCGCCGAGAGCGGATAGCCCGTCTCGTGCCGTAGGTCGACTACGCGCACCGTCGGCATGGGGGCCGCGATCCGACCGCCGAGCTCGAGCCGCTCGAGCGCATGCCAGGACTCCGGGCGCGGGGTCGCCGAGCCGAAGATCGCAACCGCTCCCTCGAGGGCAGCGCGCTTGGCGGCGACGGTGCGGGCGTCATAGCGCGGATCCGACTCCTGCTTGTAGGAAGCGTCGTGCTCCTCGTCGACGCAGATCACGCCGAGCGACGGCAGCGGCGCGAACACAGCCGAGCGCGCGCCGACGACGACGCTGGCCTCACGGGAGACGATCCGCTCCCGCTCATCCCGCCGTTCGGCCTCGGAGAGGCCCGAGTGGAGCAGCGCGACGCGGTTGCCGAAGCGCGCCCGGAAGCGGCCGAGCGTCTGCGGCGTGAGCGCGATCTCCGGCACGAGGACAATCGCCCCACGACCTGCGGCGAGAGCCGTCTCGCAGGCGCGGATGTAGACCTCGGTCTTGCCACTGCCGGTCGCGCCGGCGAGGAGGACGTTCCCGCCGCCGCTCTGTAGCAGAGCCTCGATTCGCTGGAGCGCGCGTTCCTGCGACTCGGAGAGACGGGCGGGCGCCGGCTCGGCCGCGAGCGCCGAAGTCCCAGCCACCTCCCGGCGCTCCCCGCGCCGCTTCGGCTGTTGCGGCGCGATCAGGGCAAGCGCGCGAGCCGGCGTCGAGCCGTAGTAGTCCGCGAGCCAGAGGGCGAGGTCGACGAGCGCCGGCGGCAGCGTCTCGAGCACACGTTCGGCCGCAACCGGCTCGACGTCGGGCGGTGCCTCGGCGTCGGCGTCGACGACCACCCCGCGGCGCCGCGCGTTGCCGAAGCGGATCGCGAGGACGGCTCCCTTCCCCACCTCGTCGTCGATCTCGTACGTGAACGGCCGCGCGAGCGAGCGCGCGCTGACGATCGGGTAGACGGAGGCGAGGCGAGACACGGGCAGCGAGCGTAGCCGCGGCGCTGGTCGGTGCTCACTTGCCCCACATCGCCCCGGCGGGATGATGCCGCCGCGGGCACGACACGGGGACTATGGTGACGCGAAAGCCAGGCAAGGAGGAAAGGAATGACCGACCAGGAGACCGCGCTCGGCCCCGTCGACTATTTGATCGTCGAATGGCCGGCCGGTACGCAGCCCAACGGCGAGGGGCTCAAGGAGCTCGCCAACCTGACGGAACTCGGCCTCATCCGCGTGCTCGACCTCGTGTTCGTGACCAAGGGAGAGGACGGCGTGGTGGCCGGGCTGGCGCTCGCGGACATCGACGCCGATGGGGAGCTCGACCTCATCGAGTTCGAAGGCGCGTCGTCCGGACTGCTGGGCCAGGACGACTACGACGACGCCGGCAGCGCGCTCGAAGCGGGCGCCTCGGCCGCGATCCTGCTCTACGAGAACCGTTGGGCTCGGCCCTTCGCTGCCGCGGTCCAGGCGAGCGGCGCGCAGCTCGTCGCGAGGGGAGGCATCCCCGGGGCCGACCTCGTCGAGCATGCCGAGTCACTCGAGACAACGAACGCGTAGAAAGGAGTCGGAATGCCATTGCTCCGTGGAGTCGCACGCACCGCCGTCATTGCGGGCACCGCGACCGCGGTCTCGAACCGCGTCTCGCGCCGACAGGCGAATCGCTGGTCCCAGGAGGACCAGGGCCAGCAAGAGCAGTACCAAGAGCCAGCCCCTGCGGCGGCCCCTGCGGCCGATCCGCTCGAGCAGCTCAAGCAGCTCGGTGAGCTGAAGGCCTCGGGCGTCCTCACGGACGCCGAGTTCGAGGCGCAGAAGGCCAAGATCCTCGCCGGCGCCTGAGCAGTACCGGCCGAAAAGCAGGAGCCGTTCCGGCCGCGCGCGCAAGGCGAACGCGGCCGGCGCGGCCGTGCACGCTAAACCTGGCTGAGCTAGACCCCGGCGGCGGTGACGACGAAGTCGGTCGCGAAGCCGAGCAGGGCTCCGGCGACGAGGAGCCAGGTGACGAGCACCGGATTGCCGTACTTGCGGTTGACCGCGAAGAGCTCCTGCACGACGTAGAGGATCGAGCCGCCTGCAATGGTGAAGAAGACGACCGACAGAGCGTCGCTCGTCCACGCCTGGCCCACGACCGTCCCGAGGAACGTCGGGCCGCCTCCGATCACGCCGAGCAGCGCGATGAGCCGCCAGCTCGGGACGATCCCCGCGCCACTCAGCGGCCCGCAGATGCCGAAGCCCTCGGTCGCATTGTGGAGCCCGAAGCCGATGATCAGCGTCACCGCGAGCCCGATCTCGCTCGCCGCGGCCGCCTGCCCGATCGCGAGGCCCTCCCCGAAGTTGTGCACGCCGATGCCGATCGCGATCAGGAACGAGAGCCGAATTGCCGGATTCGTAAGGTCGAACTGCCGCCGCTCGGCGAACTCGTCGAGCGCCGCCGCGCCCGGCCCGATGAGCGGCGACGAGCGGCGATCCGCCCGGCCCTTCATCCAGGCGTCGTAATACACGAGGCTCATCAGTCCGGCGACGAAGCCGACGACGCCGAGCGCACTCAGCTCGGCGACCTTGCCCCAATCGTGCGCGTGCAGCGACGTGTCGATCGGGTCGACTGCGTTGGACATGACGTCCCAGAAGAGGAAGACGAGGATGCCGGTCGCGAGCGAGGAGAGTCCGGCGCGCGCGTTGGGGCCGAGGCTCCGCATGCGCCCGACGGGCAGGCCGAGGAAGATCGTCGCGCCGGCGATCGCACCCAAGAGGAAGATTTGCGCTGTGGACATATCCGTTGCCTGATTGCCCGTGTAAGGGTTCCCTTACACGCCGGTGTCCGGGCAATATAGCCACATGCCTGCTGCCGGCCACTCCGTGGACGAATACCTCGAGACGATCTACTTCCTCGCCTTTCCGATCGGCGAGTACACGCCGCACGGCGCAGGCTCCCCTCCGCTCGCCTCGCGGGTGGCCGAGATGCTCCACGTTTCCCGTGCTTCAGCCGGCGAGATGCTGAAGCGGCTCGAGGCCGAGGGTCTGATCGAGCGCGGCAAGAAGAAGGAGGCGCTCCTCACCGACAGCGGGCGCGAGCGCGCCGAGCGCGTCGTGCGCAAACATCGGATCATCGAGCGGCTGCTCACCGACTTCATGGGCTACACCGGCTACGAGTCCCACGAACGCGCGGACGAGCTCGGCGACACGTTCAGCGACGAGATGATCGAGCGGATCGACGACAAGCTGGGGCACCCGCAACGGTGCCCGCACGGCTGGCCTGTAGACCCGGCCGTGGAGCAGGCGGAGAACTCCGAGCTGGCACCCCTCGCGACGCTGGGGGCCGGGACGCGCGCGACGATCGTCCGGCTCGCCGAGCATGACGGCGACCTTCTGCACTGGTTCTACGATCAGGGCCTCGTGCCGGGGACGAGCATCCTCGTACGCACCGCCGAGCCGGCGGCGGATCAGTTCACGGTCGCGATCGAGAAGGTCGGCGAACGGGCGATCTCGGAAAAGGCCGCCGCCGGTCTGTTCGTCAGACCCTCTGGTTGAGACCACGCGCCGACCGGGCGCGATGGCGCGCGCAGCGCGTTCGGGCGGCCCGTGCTCGATGCCAGAGGGTCGTCACTAGACCTTCGTAGGCTCGGCCGCCACGCTTTCGGCCGCGCGTCGCCGGCTCAGCCGGCGACGCTTGCAGCATTGAGCCCCGCAGCGGTGCGCAGCGCGTCGGCGCGGTCGGTGCGCTCCCAGGTGAAATCGCCGTCCTCGCGACCGAAGTGGCCGTATGCGGCCGTCCTGGCGTAGATCGGCCGACGCAGGTCGAGGTCGCGGAGGATGGCGGCCGGGCGCAGGTCGAAGTGCTCGCGGACGAGCTCCTCGATCTTCGGCACCGGGATCGCCTCGGTGCCAAAGGTGTCGACGAGGACCGAAAGCGGGTGCGCGACGCCGATGGCGTACGCAACCTGGAGCTGGCAACGCTCGGCGAGGCCCGCCGCGACGAGGTTCTTCGCCACCCAGCGCGCCGCGTAGGCCGCCGAGCGGTCGACCTTCGTCGGATCCTTGCCCGAGAAGGCGCCGCCACCGTGCGGAGCCGCGCCGCCGTACGTGTCGACGATGATCTTCCGCCCGGTGAGCCCGGTGTCGCCCATCGGCCCGCCGATCACGAACTTCCCCGTCGGGTTGCAGTAGACGAAGTCGCGGTGCTCGAGGCGCTTCGCGTCGTACAGGTCCTTCGGCAGGATCGGCTCGATCACGTGCTCGATCAGGTCGGGCTTGAGCAGCGTGTCGCAGTCGAGTCCGTCACGGTGCTGCGTCGAGATGAGCACCCGCTCTATCTCCACCGGCCGCTGGCGGCCGCCCTCGTCGAGCTCGTAGCGGACGGTCACCTGCGTCTTCCCGTCGGGCCGCAGATACGGGAGGACGTCCGCCTTCCGCACCTCGGCGAGCCGCCGCGCGAGCCGGTGCGCGAGCATGATCGGCAGCGGCATCAGCTCGTCGGTCTCGTTGGAGGCGTAGCCGAACATCATCCCCTGGTCGCCCGCTCCCTCGCGGTCCAGCGGGTCGCCGTCACCGTGCTGCTCCTCGTACGAGTGGTCGATGCCCTGCGCGATGTCCGGCGACTGCTCGTCGATCGCCACGACGACGCCGCACGTCTCGGCGTCGAAGCCGAACTTCGCGCGGGTGTAGCCGATCTCGCGGATCTTGCGGCGGACGAGTTGGGGGATGTCGACGTACGTCTCGGTCGTGATCTCGCCGGCGACGACGACGAGCCCCGTCGTGATCAGCGTCTCGCAGGCGACCCGTCCGTTGGGATCGTCGCCGAGGACTGCGTCGAGCACTGAGTCGGAGATCTGGTCGGCCATCTTGTCCGGATGGCCCTCGGTGACGGACTCCGACGTGAAGGAAAAGGAGCGAGTTGTCATGGCGGGCAGGCTAGCTAGTTGTCCGGGTGAAGAGCTGCGCTCTTCGCCCGGGGAGCTCGCGAGACCTTCGGTCTCGCTCGCTAGGACAAAGGAACTGCGGCAACGGGAGAGCACGGTCTCCCGTTGCCTCCGTGCTGAGAGCACATTGGGCTGGCACCGGTTCCAGCGCTCGTTCCGTCGCGAACGCGCAGGCTCCGCGTGCGCGCTCGCTACTCAGCGGCGGCGTAACGCACCGTTACGCCGCCGCCTCGGCCGCTGGTCTAGCTCGAAACGCTCAAACCACGGAAGCACCAAAGGCCGAAGGCCAAGACAGCCGCGAAGCGGCGACTTAGCCGCAGGCCGAACCGCGCTCGCGCCGGCCTCCGCCGCGCGCGGGCGCACCACAGAAGCCTCCCACCGAGGGACCGACCAAACAAAAAAAGCACGAAGCGGGCCGGAAACCACGCTTTCCGGCCCGCGGAGTTCCGTCCCTCCGGGCGAAGAGCGCAGCTCTTCGCCCGCTCTACTCCTCGGTTGGTTCCCGTCCCATCAGGCCTGCGGCGAGGTCGGTGAGGCGCTGGCCGGAGAGCACGGCGCAGACCCCCTCGGTGATCGGCAGCTCGACACCGAGCCGGTGTGAGAGGTCGCGCAGAATCGGCGCTGTCGTCAGGCCTTCGACCGTCTGACCGATCTCGGCGACTGCCCGCTCCGGGGTGAGTCCCTGGGCGATCAATTCACCGGCGTGCCGGTTGCGCGTCTTCGAGCTGCAGCAACTGACGACGAGGTCGCCGATACCCGCGAGGCCCGCGAACGTCTCCGGGCGCGCCCCCGCCGCCTCGCCGAGCCGCGTCATCTCCGCCAGCCCGCGCGCGATGAGCGATGCCTTCGCGTTGTCGCCGAGGCCGAGTCCGTCGACGCCACCGGCGGCGAGCGCGATCACGTTCTTCGCCGCGCCACAGAGCTCGACGCCGACGAGATCGGGATTGACGTAGGCGCGAAAGAGGCTCGAGTTGAGAGCGTGCTGGAGCTGGCCCGCGAGAAAGCCGTCCTCGCTGGCGATCACCGCCGCGGTCGGCAGTCCCGCCGCGATCTCCTCCGCGATGTTCGGTCCCGAGAGGACGGCGACGGAACGGCGGCCGACGCGCGTCGAGAGCCGCTCGCCGGTTCCGGGATCGAGCCCCTTGACCAGGCTCAGCACCGGCGCGGTTCCCGGCAGCACGTCGATCACCTCGGCGAACACGCGGCTCGGCACCGCCGCCGCGACGACGTCGACGTCGCCGGGAGCGTCCGCGAGCGCGACCGGCTCGACCGCGCCGAGGTCGACGCTCTGCAGGTAGCGCGGATTCGAGCCGGTGCTCGCGATCGTCTCGGCCTGCTCACGCGAGCGGCACGCGAGGACCACGTCGTGGCCGCGTTCGATGAGGACGCGCGAGAATGCCGTTCCCCAGGATCCCGCGCCGACGACGAGGAATTTCACCTCTCCGGCTCCCGGCGCCGGCTAAGCCGGCGCCTCCGCTCCCTGGGGTGCTCCGTCGAGCCTACGCACCCTAGGATCGTTTCACGAAGTCGATCGAGACCGGCACGCCGTCCAGGCCGAAGCGCTCGCGCAGCCGGTTCTCGACCCAGTAGCCGTAGTCGCGCGTGACGAGGCCGGGGTCGCTGACGAAGAAGCGGAAGCGGGGAGGGCGAACCCGGATCTGCGCGCCGTAGAGGAGGTTGAGCCTGCGGCCGCGCGGCCCGCTCGGCGGCTGCCTCGCCGCGCGCAGCTCGGCGAGCGCGCGGTTCAGCTCGGGCGTCGGGATCCGCGCGATGTGCCGGTCGAAGAGCTCCGCGATCCCGTCGAGCAGCCGCTCGAGACCGCGCCCCGTGTGCGACGAGACGGCGACGAACGGCGGCCGCTGGCGGAGGCGCCGGCGCAGCTCGCCGCGAACGTCCTCGACGCTGATGGTCGTCTCGTCCCACTTGGAGAGGACGACGAGCGTCGAGCAATCGGCGTGCCGGGCGACATCGGCGACGGCGATGTCCTGCTCCACGATCCCCTCCGCCGAGTCGACGAGGACGAGCGCGATGTCGGCGCGCTCCGCCGCCTCGAGCGCCCGCAGCTCGGAGTAGTACTCGATCCCCTGCCGGTGCCGCCGCTTGCGCCGCAGGCCGGCGGTGTCGATCAGGACGAACGTGCGCTCGCCGCGCTCGAGCACGGTGTCCACTGCGTCTCGGGTCGTGCCGGGGATCTCGCTCACGATCAGCCGCTCCCGGCCGAGGAGCGCGTTGACGAGGCTCGACTTGCCGACGTTCGGACGGCCGAGGATCGCGACGCGGATCGCGTCGTCCGACAGAGCGGGACGCCCCGCGGGCGCGAGCCGCTCGAGCTCCGCGACGACGCGGTCGAGCAGGTCGCCGCTTCCCGTCCCGTGCAGGCCCGAAATCGGGATCGGGTCGCCGAGCCCGAGCCGGTGCAGCTCGAGCGCGAACGGCTCCTGGCTCGGATCGTCGATCTTGTTCGCGAGTACCAGCACCGGCTTGTGCGCCTCGCGCAGGATCTGGGCGACCTCCTCGTCGCCGGGAGTGACGCCGGCGCGCGCGTCGACGACGAAGAGCACGAGGTCCGCCTCCCCTACGGCCTCGCGCGCCTGCTGTGCGATCGCCCGGGTGAGCGGCGCCGGGTCGGCGATGTCGACGCCGCCGGTGTCGACGAGCACGAAGCGCTTCCCGTTCCACTCGCAGACGAGCTCCTTCCGGTCGCGCGTCACGCCCGACGTCTCGTGCACGACGGCCGCGCGGGTCTCGGTCAGCCGGTTTACGAGCGTCGACTTGCCGACGTTCGGGAAGCCGATGATCGCCACCGCGCCAAGGAGCGGCGGAGGCGGCGGCGCGGGCAGCTCGCCCCCGTCGGATGGCTCGAACTCGCTCACCGGGCGACTCTAGGCGCCCGGTGAGCGTGTGGAGGGGGTGTGGGGGAACCCGGAGGTTCCCCCACACCGACAAGAAGAAGGGGGCCACGTGGGGGAAAGATGGTTTCCCCCACGGGAGCGAGGCGCAGCCGAGCGACGCTCACTCGGGAAGCGTGACCGGTGCGCCGTCCCCCCGCGCCGGCGGGGCGGCGACGCGCGGCCTGCCCGCCTCGTGCAGATCGCGCAGCCAGACCCAGAGCCGGTACAGCTCCGCTTCGATCTGCTCGGACGCCTCGCGGTATCCCTTACCGCCGCGCGGCAGTCCTTCGAAGCGCATCGGCTCGCCCCAGGCGATCGAGACGGGCGCGAAGTTGCCGACCTTCCAGCGCTGCGAGCCGTGAATCGCGCCGCAGATCACCGGAACGTCCTCCTGCAGCGCGACCATCGCCGCTCCCGGCTGGACGTGCCCGGGAACGCCGCTTCGCTGGCGCGTCCCCTCGACGAAGACACCAAGGGCGTCGCCATCGCGCACGACCTCGCGCATCAGCCGCACGGCCTCGCGGTCCGACTCGCCGCGCCGCACCGACAGCGTCCCGAAGCTGCGGATGAGTCCCCCGAGCCCCGGCACCCGGTGCGCCTCGACCTTGGCGAGGAAGTAGAGGTTGCGCTTGCAGACCCAGCCCACGCAGGGGATGTCGATCCAGCTGAAGTGGTTGAACGCGAAGACGATGCCGCCACTACGCGGGATCCGGTCGGTGCCGTACGAGCGGAGCCGCGTGGCCGCCGCCGCCGAGCCGCCGAGCACCGGACGGCCGAACGTCCACATGACGTCATGGGAGTTCACGCCGCGGAGCGTTCGCGCACGAGCGCCTCGATCCGGTCGACGACGTGCTCGACCTCGAGGCTCGTCGTGTCGATCTCGGTCGCGTCCGGCGCCGGCTGCATCCTCGCTGCGTCGCTCTCGTCGCGGAGGCGGAGATCGGTCGCGAGCGCGTCGGCACCGATGCCGGGCCGTTCGGCGACGCGCCGTTTTGCGCGCTCCGCACGGTCGGCGACGAGGAATACCTTCACCTCTGCCTCGGGAGCGACGACCGTGCCGATGTCGCGCCCCTCGATCACCACGTCGCCGTCGCGCCCGAGCTCGCGCTGCCGCTCGCGCATCACTTCACGAACCGGGTGATGGCGCGCCACGACGGGCACCATCCGGTCGACGCGGGTCTCACGGATCGAGGACGTGACGTCTGTGCCGCCGATCCACACCCTGTCGTCCTCGGAGAAGAGGACCGGCTGCTCACGCGCAAGCTCCGCCAGCGCTCGAGCGTCACCGAGGTCGAGCCCGCGCTTCATCGCCAGCCAGGTGAGCGCGCGGTACATCGCGCCGGTGTCGAGGTAGCGGAAGCCGAGGCGCTCGGCGAGTGCGCGCGCCACCGTGCTCTTCCCCGCGCCTGCGGGCCCGTCGATCGCCACCACCATTGTGTTACCGCCTCGTCACCGACTCCAGGAGCTCGTAGAAGCCGGGGAAGCTTATAGCTGCCGTGTCGGCGCCCTCGATCGCGACGCCCTCGCGAGAGGAGAGGCCGGCGACGGCGCCGAGCATGGCGATTCGGTGGTCGCCGCGCGCGTCGACGCGGCCGCCGCGCAACCGTGCGGGAACGCCCGTGACCGTCCAACCGTCGGGCCGAGAATGGATCCGCGCGCCGAGCGGCCGCAGCCCGTCGGTGACCGCCTCGATGCGGTCGGATTCCTTCACGCGCAGCTCGCCGGCACCCGAGACCCGCGTCTCGCCGCGTGCGTGCGAAGCGAGGAGCGCGACCAGCGGCAGCTCGTCCACCAGACCCGGCACCTCATCGGCTCCGATCTCCGTTGCCACCAGCTCTCCCGGCTGCACCTGCACCGACGCGACCGGCTCCCCGCCCGCGCGGCGCCGAGCGAACACCGAGATGCGCGCGCCCATCCGCTCGAGTACATCGAGCAGGCCCGTACGTCTTGGATTGACACCGAGGTCGTGGATCGTGACGTCGCTACCGGGAACGAGTGCCGCAGCGACGAGCAACGGCGCGGCAGACGAGAAGTCCCCAGGGACGTCAACTTCGTCCAGCCGCAGCGCGCCCGCAGGCTCGACGATCACCGACGACGCGCTGCGGCGCAGGCGGACGCCGGCCGCAGCGAGCATGAGCTCGGTGTGGTCGCGAGTCGGGATCCGCTCCACGACCGTCGTCGGCCCAGCGGCGTTGAGGCCTGCAAGGAGGATTGCGGACTTCACCTGCGCGCTCGCCACCTCGGGCTCGATCTCGATCCCGCGCAAGCCGCCCGAACCCTGGACGACGAGCGGTGCATGCCCGTCGGTCGTTTCCACCACCGCCCCCATGCGTCGCAGCGGTACCGCGATCCGTTCCATCGGCCGCGGGGTCAGCGATTCGTCGCCGGTGAGCCTGAACTCGCCCTCCTGACCCGCGAGAACCCCCGTCAGCAGGCGCATGAGCGTCCCCGCGTTGCGGCAGTCGACCGTGCCGGCTCGCAGCCCGCGCAGACCGGCGCCGCGCACGACGAGCTCGTCGTCGGCGATGTCCTCGACTTCGGCCCCGAGCGCGCGCATCGCGTCCACGGTCGCCTGTGTGTCGCCCGAGCGGCCGAAGCCGTGCACGCGAGTCTCTCCCTCGCCGAGCGCGCCGATCAGGACGGCGCGGTGCGAGATCGACTTGTCGCCGGGCACGACGACGTGACCGACGAGCGCCGCCGCCGGCTCGACTCTCAACCGATGGTGCGCCCCATGAGGGACGCGAGCGCGCGGATCTCGTCGGCGAAGTCACCGAACTCGGAGGTCGGGATCTGCTGCGCCGCGTCGCACAGCGCCTCCTCGGGCCGCGGGTGCACCTCGACGATGATGCCGTCCGCGCCGGCCGCGACGGCCGCGCGAGCGAGCGGCAGCACGAGGTCGCGCCTACCGGCCGGATGCGACGGATCGACGATCACGGGCAGGTGCGTCTCCTGCTTGAGCACGGGAATCGCGCCGATGTCGAGCGTGAAGCGGGTCGCCGTCTCGAACGTCTTGATCCCGCGCTCGCAGAGGATCACCTCGGAGTTGCCCTCCTTGACGATGTACTCCGCGGCCATCAGCAGGTCCTCGACCGTCGACGAGAGTCCACGCTTGAGCAGGACAGGCTTCGGCGCCCGGCCGACCTCCGACAGGAGCGAGAAGTTCGACATGTTGCGCGCGCCGATCTGGATCACGTCCGCGGCCTCGACGACCTGCTCGACGTGGCGCGGGTCCATGAGCTCGGTGACGAGCGGCAGCCCGGTCTCGGCGCGGGCCTCCTTCAGGATCTCGAGCGCCTCTTCCCCGAGCCCCTGGAAGGCGTACGGCGAGGTGCGAGGCTTGAAGGCGCCGCCGCGCAGCATCGTCACGCCTTCGTCGGCGACAGCGTGCGCCGTCTCGAGCGTCTGTTCCCGCGTCTCGACCGTGCACGGGCCGGCGATGAAGCCGAAGTAGCCGTCGCCGATCCGCCGGCCGCGCGCCTCGATCACCGTCGGATCCGGCGAGAGCTCGCGCGAGACGAGCTTGTACGGCTTGAGGATCGGCAGCACCTGCTCGACGCCGGCGAAGCCCTCGAGCGGAAGCGTCGCGAGCAGCTCGCGCTCGCCGATCGCGCCGATCACGGTCGCCTCGCGGCCCGGCGTGACGAACGCCGAGCAGCCTGCTTCGTCGAGCCGCGCGATCACCTCGTCCACCTGATCCTGAGTGGCGCTCGCGCCCATCACGATCAGCAGCTCGGGTGCGCCCGTGATCGCCATCGGGACAGCTTAGGCAGAATCACTCCCCATGGCCGACCCCGAGCCCTCAAACGAGCCAGCCAGGCCCCGCGTCTTCTCCGGCATCCGAGCGACGGGTGACAAGACGCTCGGCAACTACTCGGGCGGCTACCGGCAGTACGTCGCGACGCAGGACGAGGGCGAGGCGTTCTTCTGCATCGTCGACCTCCACTCCATCACCACTCCCATCGAGCCTGCAGAGCTGCGCGAGTACACCCTCGCGGGCGCGGCGATGCTCTTCGCGACCGGCCTCGACCCAGACCGCTCGACGGTCTTCGCGCAGAGCCACGTCGTCGCCCATGCCGAGGCGGCCTGGCTCTTGAGCGCCGCCACGAGCTTCGGCGAGTTGCGGCGGATGACCCAGTTCAAGGAGAAGTCCGAGGGGCAGGACTTCGTCTCGGCCGGGCTTTTCACGTACCCGGTGCTGATGGCCGGAGACATCCTCCTCTACCAGACGGAGATCGTCCCGATCGGCGACGACCAGCGCCAGCATCTCGAGTTGACGCGGGACGTCGCGGAGCGCTTCAACCAGCGCTACGGCGAGACGTTCACGATCCCGCGCGGCGTCTATCCCGAGGAGGGAGCCCGGATCAAGAACCTCCAGGAACCGGAGCGCCTGATGTCGACGACGCGGGGCGCGCCGCAGGGCGTCGTCCGCATGGTCGACGAGCGCGACGTGATTCTGAAGAAGTTCAAGACGGCGGTTACCGACTCGGAACGGGAGATCCGCCACGACCCGGAGGCGAAACCCGGCATCTCGAACCTGCTCGAGATTCTGTCCGTGGCGACGGGCGAGTCGGTGGCGGAGCTCGAGCGCCGCTTCGACGGCTCCGGCTACGGCGAGTTCAAGGAGGCCGTCGGCGAGGCCGTGGTCACGCTCCTCGCGCCGATCCAGGAGCGCTACCGCGGGCTACGTGCCGACGAGCGGGAGCTCCAGCGTCTGCTCGCCGTCGGCGCGGAGAAGGCGCGGCGCGCGAGTGAGCCGACGCTCGAGGCGATGTACGAGCGCATGGGCTTCGTGAAGGCCGAGGCCGGTCGGTTGTTCGGCGCAGCCCGCCCGCGCGGTCTGTAAGTCTCCTCCGGCAGCGGTCACAGCTTCGTTTCAACCGCGTCACCACGGCGATGCCCATGCGCCGGCGCGCGGTGGCGAGGCTCGTCCCGCCAACTGCGGCCTCAGGTCAAACCGCAACCAGAGGGGGAAGCTGGATGAAGAAGCTCATGCTCGTGGTGGCTATCGCAGCCACCGGGCTCGCAGCGCTCGTCGCCGTGCAGGTGGCCGGCGCGGGCCGAGCACGGAGCACAACGAACACCCCGACCTCATCGTCGTGCCACCTCGGCAACGGGATCCAGCACGTGGTCAGCATCGTGTTCGACAACGTGCACTTCTTCCGGGACAACCCGAACGTCCCGTCCGATCTCGAGCAGATGCCGCACCTGCTCAACTTCCTCGAGCAGAACGGCACCGTGTTCTCGAACTCGCACACGCCGATGATCGCCCATACGGCTGATGACAGCTTGTCGATCTACACCGGCCTCTACGGCGACCGTCACGGCCAGCCGTTGACGAACAGCTACTTCACGTACAACCCGGACGGCACCACCGACCCGGCCACGTCCTTCGCGTACTGGACGAGCCCCGTCGCGGACACGTCGAAGACGCTGAACGCCGACCACGACACAGCTCCGACGATGAGCTACTCGCCGACGGTGCCCGCCGCCGCTCAGCCGAGCGGGAAGATCACGCCGGCCCCGTGGGTGCCGTTCACCCGGGCCGGGTGCTCGGTCGGCGACTTCTCGACCGCCAACATGGTGCTCGAAAACACGAACCCCGACCTGACTACGGTCTTCGGCCCGACCTCACCCGAGGTCCAGCAGCTGAATGCCGACCCGGACAGCTTCAAGGACGCCGAGGTCGCGGACTACATCGGGGCCGCGGTGCACTGTGCGAAGGCCGCCTCGATCTGCGCGGACGCGCAGGCGGACCGGGGCAACGAGACCACGCCCTCGCCGACCGCCCAACCCGACCTGCTGCCGACCGAACCGGGCGGCTACAAGGGCTTCCAGGGCCTGTTCGGTGCGCGCTACATCGCACCTCAGCTCGGCGCTGGGACGCCCAACCTCATGCACAACGGCTACGAGGTCACCAACAGCGCGGGCAACCTCGTCGACCTGGACGGCAACCAGATCAACGGCGCCTTCCTGACCGACCACCCCGGCTTCCCGGGCTTCAGCCCGACGGCGTCGCAGACGCTGGCCTACATCGCCGACATGCAGGAGGCCGGCATCCCGGTGACGTACGGCTACATCTCCGACGTGCACGACAAGAAGACCGGGGCGACCGGATGCACCTCACCGGGCAACGCGCTCGGCCCGGGTGACGCCTGCTCCGTCGCGGCACTGAAGAGCTACGACAACTCGTTCGAGACGTTCTTCCAGCGGCTCGCCGCGGACGGCATCACGCCGCAGAACACGCTGTTCGAGATCAGCGCCGAGGAGAACGACCAGTTCGCCGGCGCGAACGTCGGCCGGGCGATCCAGCCCACTCCGGCCGGATGCGACGGCGTGACCGTGGCCTGCAACTACGCGACGGGCCAGATCGGAGAGCTCGCCGCCAACATCAAGGGCCTGCTGGCGGGGACTGGAACCGCGACGGCCGGGACGCAGTACGACGTCGACGCGCAGGGTGCTTCGATCTACATCCACGGCCGGCCCGGCGCCGGCGACCCGGCGGTCAGACAGATGGAACGAGATACGGCCGCAATGACCGCCAACAACCCGTACAGCGGCGCGACGAACGAACACATCGCGAAGTACCAGGCAGACCAGGTGGAGCAACGGATCCTGCACATGCAGACGAACGATCCTCTCCGAACGCCTACGTACTCGATCTTCCCGGTGCCCGACTACTTCTTCGGCACCTCCGGCCCGAACGTGACGATCAACCCGGGCTTCGCCTACGACCACGGCTACTACTCGCCGAACGTCAACGTGACCTGGGTCGGGTTCGTCGGTCCGGGGGTGGCCCAGAACGGGGTCGATGGTCCCGCGCCGGCCGGCGGCAACGAGTCGCAGGACCCGAACTCGACCAACACGGTCCCGCAGGCGAGCCGGGTCGGAACCTGGGTCGAGGAGACGGACATCCGGCCCACGTTGCTCTACCTGCTCGGCCTGAAGGACGACTACGAGTCCGACGGCCATGTGATCGCGCAGGCGCTCGAGAAGGTGCCGCGCGGGATCGCCGCGACCGAGCAGCTCGCCGCCGGCTACGACCAGATCGAGTCCAGCGTCGGGCAGTTCGCAACGGACACGTTGATTGCCGACTCGAAGGCTCTTGCCTCAGGTTCGAGCTCTGACGACAGCACCTACGACGCGACCCTGGCGACGCTCCGGCAACTGGCGAACGAGCGGGACAGGGTGGTGACCAAGATCAAGAAGGTGCTCAACGGCGCCCCGCACAACCAGGGGTTGCATCACGGCCAGGTGCACCACTACCTGCGGCAGGTGAACAGCCTCCTCCAGCGGGCCGACGCGCTAGCCGGCTCGTAGGCGTGGCCGGAAGACCGCTACGGGGCGCCCGCGCCCCGTAGCCCGGCTATCTCGAAGGGCTCGAGTTCCCGCCAGTCGGCGGGCTCGAGCCCTTCGAGCGTCAGCCCCGCGTACGCAGACCGGTGAAGCCGGGTCACCGGGTAGCCGACCTCCGCGAGCATCCGCTTCACCTGGTGCTTCCGCCCCTCGTGGAGGACAAGCTCGACGCGACCCCACCCGAGGCGGCGGGCCCGGGCCGGGGCGGTAATCCCGTCCTCGAGCTCGACACCGTCGCGCAGGCGCTCCATTGCCTCCCCGCCCGGGTCGCCCTCGACCTCGGCGACATACGTCTTCTCGACGCCGTAGCGCGGATGGGCGAGCCGGTGAGCGAGCTGCCCGTCGTTCGTGAGCAGGAGCGCGCCTGTCGTGTCCGCATCGAGCCGTCCGACCGGCACGACGCGCGGCTCGTCGGGGACGAGCTCGACGACGGTCGGCCGCCCGTGCGGATCGCGGGCGGTAGTGACGACCCCGGCCGGCTTGTGGAGGAGGACGTACCTCAGGCGCTGCCGTTCCACCTGCTGACCGTCCACCTCGACTCGGTCGCGCGCGGCGACCACGGTGTTGAGTTGCCCGGGCTCTCCGTTGACGGTGACGCGGCCTGCCTTGATCAGCTCGTCGGCACGCCTGCGCGAGGCGACTCCTGCCCTCGCGAGGAACGCGTTCAATCGCATCCTGAAAAGATAGGGGCGTGCCCCACTACATCTCGCTCATCCGCTGGACCTCGCAGGGCCGGATGGGCCTGCCGGCCTGGCGCGACCGGGTCGAGGACGGCGAACGGGAGATCGAGGAGACCGGCGGGAGGCTCGTCGGCGCCTGGGTGACTTTCGGGCGCTACGACGTCGTCGAGGTCTTCGAGGCTCCCGACGACGACACGGCGCTCGAGATCGTGACGAAGCTCAGCCACCACGGCGCCGAGCAGACAGAGACGCTGCGCGCGTTCACGCGCGACGAGGCCGAAGACATCATCAAGAAGCTCTAGGCTCTGAGCGAAGCCTAGGCGCTGCGTTTCTCGGCGACCGCCTGCAGCCGGTCGCGGATCTCGGCCGCCTCGGCTCCGACGTCGTCGAGGCGCGGCAGCTCCGAAAGGCTCTCGAGCCCGAACACGCGCTCGAAGAGCGGCGACGTGCGGTAGCGGACGGCCCCGCCGCCGTTGTCGCGACCTGCCTCCGCAATGAGCCCGCGCTCGAGCAGGTTCGCCACGGCCGGGTCGGCCGCAACGCCGCGGATTCGCGCGATGTCGGGCCGTGAGCAGGGGCCGAGGTACGCGACGATCGCGAGCGTCTCGAGCGCCGCCTGGGAGAGGTTCCTCTGCACCGGCCGCTCGAACAGGCGCGCGCACGCGGTGGCCTCCTCACGCCCGGCACGGAACGCCCAGCCGCCCGCGACGTGCTCGAGCACGATCCCGCTCCGCTCCTCGGCGAAGCGCTCGGCCACGAGTCGCAGCGCATCCTCGATCCGCTCCGGATCGTCGTTCGCCGCGGCGGCGAGCTCCTCGATCGAGAGCGGCGACGAGGCGACGACGAGCAGCGCCTCGAGCGTCCGCGCGAGCTTGTCGAGCGGGTCAGTCGGAATCAGGCGGAGCGGACGGTCCATTCCTTCCATTGAGCGGTCCTTTCATCTTCGGCGTTGTTCTCCTGCGCCAGCGGCGCCAACGTCGCCGCGGTCTTCCGGCCGGGCGTCGCCGGTTCAGCCGGCGACGCTTCCAGCTCGAGGCGGCTGACACGAATCGGTGCGAACGGGGCCGCCTGCTCGATCGAGAGCTCGCAGGCGCGGCGGAGCTCGAGCAGCGCCAGGAAGGCCGACGCCTGCTCCAGGCGCGTCATCTCCCCCACCTCCGTCTCGAAGTCGAAGCGCGAGCGCCGGCGCAGGAGCGCGCGGAAGCGCTCGAGAAACTGCGAGACCGGCGGGAAGCGGAGCGCCATGTGCGAGAGCGAGACCTCCGGAGGTTCCTGCGCCAGCAGTCGGAGCACCTGTGCGAGCGACTCGGGATCCTGCGGCGCAAGGGGCGTCTCGACCTTCGGCGCGCACGGTGCCGGGCCGAGGCGGAAGTACCGGTCGCCCGCGGCAGCGAGCCGTTCCCGCAGCCACGCCGCCGCCTCCTTCGCACGCCGGTATTCGGCCAGCCGCCGCGCCAGCTCCTCGGCGGCCTCCTCGGGCTCGAGCTCCGCGAGCTCGGCAGCCTCGTCCGGGAAGAGCGCCCGCGCCTTCAGCTCGAGCAGCGCCGCGATGAGGACGAGGAACTCGCCGCACGCCTCGAGGTCGAGCTCCCTCGCCTCGCGTTCCTGGGGCGGCGCTGAGGCCGCCGGGCCGGAGGGGACAGTGCTCTGCACGGCCCCGGAAGGCACGGGGGACTCAGCGTCGTCAGCCGGGGGCGGAGCCGGGCTCTGCCCGGCGGGAGCCTCCGGCGGCCAGGGGCGCGACGGGCGTTCGGCCAGCCGCTCGAGGAACGCGGTGACGATGCCCGCGAGGTCGACGTCCCCCAGGTCCAGCTCCTCCTTGAGGACGAGCGCGAGCAGCAAATCGAAGGGCCCTTCGAACGCGTCGAGGTCGAGCTCGAGCTCCCGGACCGAGATGCCCGCTCCGGCGCCGGCAAAGCCGGCACCTCCGCTCCTAGGCGGCTCCGTCGAGCCTACGCCGCTCACGGTCCGGACCCTAGAGGCGTTACCGGACGCGGCCCTTCGGGACGGCCATGCGCGGCCCGGTCGCCACCGGGTGGGGCTTGGGCACGGGCTTCTCGGCTGGATTGTGGAAGAACTGCCACCAGACGAAGAAGGCGACCGAGACGATCCACACTCCGAGCGAGACCCAGAAGTTGACCCGCATGTGGAGGAAGTAGTTGGACGGGTCGATCCGCAGGACTTCCTCGAACGTGCGGAAGGTCGTGTACCAGACGACGTAGAGGGCGAAGAGCGCCGGCCGGCGAATGGTGAAGCGCCGGTCGACCCAGAGGAGCACGCCGACGCCGATCAGGTCCCAGATGAACTCGTAGAGGAATGTCGGCTGGTAGTAACCGAACTGGCCGGTGGACCGGTAGCGGTCCTGGATCCCGGCCTGGTGCGCCTGATCGATGCGCAACGCCCACGGCAGGCTCGTCGGCCTGCCGTAGAGCTCCTGATTCCAGTAGTTGCCCCAGCGGCCGATGCCTTGCGCCAGCAGGAGCCCCGGCGCGACGGCGTCCATCATCAGCCGGATGCTGTTGCCCGAGCGTCGCACGACGATCGCGCCGGCGAGGACGCCGAACGGAATCGCACCCCAGATGCCCAGCCCGCCGTCCCAGACGGCGGCGAAACCCCACCAATGCGCGTGGATCGCCGGATCCTGGTTCCAGCTCGTGGTGTCGTGGTAGAGACGCGCGCCCACCACGCCGGCAATGACTCCCCAGAGCGCGACGCGGAAGACGAGATCCCAGTCGCCTCCCCAGCTCACCCAGCGGCGCCCGGTCAGCCAGACGCACCCGGCGATGCCGAGCAGCAGCGTCACGCCGTACATGTGCAGCGTCAGCGGCCCGACGCCGAAGGTGCCGTTCGACGGCGAGGGGATATAGCCGAGGACGACGCCGGTCACGAGCACCCATTGTGCCGGTGACGCGGGGCGATCGTCAGGTCAACCCAGGATCCGGACCGCAAGCTCGGGCGGGCAGCCCCGCCGGACGAGCTCGATCGCCTCGTGAAGATCGACCTCGGTGCGGACCGCGAGGGCGACCGCGTCGTCGCCCGCGAAGCCCACGCGCATGAGCTCGGCAGTGCGCCACCGCTCCACGCGCTCGCTCTCGCTCTCGATCTCGATGATGTCGTGTGTCGCCGCCATCCGCAGTTTCCGTATCTCACTTTCGGGAATCTCGGCCGATCGGATCTCCCCCTCCGGGGGGATTTCTGCGGGACCAATGGCCCAGATCGCCTACTACTGGACCGCTGCCGCGCCCAGCAGGTGCTGTACGGAGGCGAAGAAGTCCGGCTGCGGGTCGACGCGATACTCGGGGCCGAGCTCGAGGCGCTTCGATCCGAGCGACGTGACGAGGTCGACGTACACCGGCGCCTCGCCGGGGAAGTCGCGCACCACGCCCGCGAGTTCTCGGATCACGCCGGCCGGGGCGCTGCGCGCGTCCACCTTCAGCCGCACCTCACGCCGCTCCGGCACCGCCTCGAACGCCGCTACTTCGAGGGCGACGAGCTTGGTCTCCCCCTGCTGCTTGTGGTCGATGCGTCCCTTGACGACGAGCACCGCGTCCTCGACCAGCAGCCCGCGAGCCGCCGCATACGTCGAGTTGAACACCACGACCTCGATCGAGCCGGTCACGTCCTCGAGCTGGACGAAGGCCATCGGCTCGCCCTTCTTCGTCGTGGTCGTCCGCACGCCGGCGACGATGCCGCCCGCAAGGACCGTCTCGCCCTCGCGCCGCCGCTCGAGCTCCACGAGCGTGCAGTCGGTGCGCCGTCGTAGCTGGTCGCGGATGGCGCTGAGCGGATGCTCGGAGACGTAGAGGCCGAGGCTTTCCTTCTCCATCCGCAGGAGCTCGGCCTTTTCGAACTCTTCGTCGGACACAGGCTCGTAGTAGGTCTCGGACTTCACCTCGGAATCGAAGTCGAATATCGACACCTGGTCTTTGCGACGCGCTCGTTCCACAGCCGCGCCGAGCGCCTGCTCGAGCACAGCGAGCATGCCCTTCCGTGACCCGGGCAACGCGCCCGCCTTGATGAGCGATTCGAGTGCTCGCTTGTTCACGACAGCAGGGTCCACGCGCTCGGTGAAGTCCCAGATCGAGGCGAACGGGCCACCTGCTTCCCTTGCGGCGACGATCGTCCGGCAAGCGTTCTCGCCGACGTTCTTCACGGCGTTGAGGCCGAAGCGGATCTTTCCCTCGACGACGGCGAAGTCGACCTGCGACTCGTTCACGTCCGGCGGCAGCACCTCGATCCCGAGCTCGTCGCACGCGGTGACGTAGAACGGCACCTTGTCCTTCGTGTTCATCACCGACGAGATGAGCGCCGCCATGTACTCCCGCGGGTGGTTCGCCCGCAGCCAGGCGGTGCGGTAGGACGTGAGCGCGTAGCAGGCGGCGTGTGACTTGTTGAAGGAGTAGTCCTGCGCCTGCTCCATGTCCGCCCAGAGCTGCTGGGCGACGCCGGACGCGGTGCCGCTCGCGGCGCACCCCTCGAGGAACTTGGTCTTCAGGGACGCCATCAGCGAGTGGATCTTCTTGCCTATCGCCTTGCGCAGGTCGTCGGCCTCGACGGGCGAGAAGCCGGCGATGTGCTTCGCGATCTCCATGTACTGCTCCTGGTAGATGCAGATCCCGTAGGTGCTGCGCGTGATCGGTTCGAGCCGCGGATCGGGATACGTCACCTGCTCCCGCCCGTTCTTGCGGCGAGCGTAGACCGGGATGTAAGCCATCGGCCCCGGCCGGTAGAGCGCGCCGATCGCGATCAGGTCGTCGAACTCCGTCGGCTTGATCTGCCGCAGCGCCTCGCGCATACCGGAGCCCTCGAACTGGAACACGCCGATCGACTCGCCGCGCGCGAGCATCTCGTAGGTCTTCCGGTCGTCGAGTGGGATCGAGCCTATGTCGGCCACGCCGGCGAGCTGACAGGCCTTGTCGATCACGTCGAGGTTGCGAAGGCCGAGGAAGTCGATCTTCAGCAGACCGATCGACTCGATCACGGTGCCGGAAAACTGCGTCACCACCTCCTGGTCGGCGCCTTTCTGCTGCACCGGGACGAGGTTCGTGAGGGGTTCGGCGCCGATCACGACAGCAGCCGCGTGGATGCCGTCCTGGCGCGTCAGGCCCTCGAGAGGCCGCGCGAGGTCGACGATCTCCTTGGCGACGGGATCGTTGTCATAGGCCTGTTTCAGCTCTCCGCCCGGCTTCAGGCACTCAGCGAGCATCTGGCCGGGCCCTTCCGGGATGAGCTTCGCGATGCGGTCGACTACGCCGTACGGGTGCTCGAGGACGCGGCCTGCGTCGCGGACGGCAGCGCGGGCGGCCATCGTGCCGAAGGTGATGATTTGCGCGACGCGGTCGCGCCCGTACTTCTCACGCGCGTAGTTGATGACGCGCTCCCGACCCTCCACGGCGAAATCGAGGTCCATGTCCGGCATGGACTTGCGTCCGGGGTTGAGCATGCGCTCGAACAACAGGCCGTACACGATCGGGTCGACGTCGGTGATCTCGAGGCAGTAGGCAACGAGGCTGCCGGCGGACGAGCCGCGCCCCGGGCCGACGCTGACCCCGTTGCGCCGGGCGAAGCCGATGAGGTCGGCGACGATGAGGAAGTAGTCGGAGAAGCCCATCTCCTTGATCGTCTTCAGCTCGAACTTGAGACGCTCTCGTAGCTCGGGCGTGACGTTGCCGTAGCGCTTCGCGGCACCCGCCTCGACGAGCTCCACGAGGTACTCGAAGGCGTCGCGGCCCTCGGGCGTGTCGAACTTCGGGAGCAGGATCCGCCCGAGCTCGATCTCGACGTTGCAGCGCTCGGCGACCTCGAGTGACCGCCGCAACGCGTCCTCGCGACCCGGGAAGTCGGCGGCCATCTCCTCCGGCGTCTTGAAGAAGAACTGATCGGTCTCGAAACGCCAGCGATTCGGGTTCTTGAGTGAGTCGCCGGACTGGATGCAGAGCAGCGCCTCGTGCGACTTCGCGTCCTCGTGCCGCAGGTAGTGGACGTCGCCGGTGGCCACCGTGGGCAGGCCGCGCCGCTCGGCGAGCTCGACCAGCTGCGGCATGATCCGCTGCTGCACGTCGAGGTGCGCGTTCTGGAGCTCGACGTAGACGCGGTCGCGCCCGAAGACCTGCTCGAGCCGGTCGAGCTCCGCCTCGGCGTCGGTGCCGCGGTGCTCCTCGAGCGCCTTGCTGACGCGTCCGGAGAGGCAGCCCGAGAGCGCGATCAGGCCCGAGCCGTGACGCTCGAGCAGTTCCCAGTCGACGCGCGGCTTGTAGTAGTAGCCCTCGAGGTAGCCGAGCGAGGAGAGCTTGATCAGGTTCCCGTAGCCCTCGTTCGTCTCGGCGAGAAGCGTGAGGTGGGCGTAGCCTTTCTGCTGCGCGTGCCGGTTGTCGGCGACGTAGACCTCGCAGCCGAGGACCGGCTTGACTCCTTCGTTCCGAGCCGCCTTGTAGAGGTCGACCGCCCCGGCGAGCGAACCGTGGTCGGTGAGCGAGACGGCCGGCATCTCGAGCTCGGCGGCGCGCTTCGCAAGGTCCGGGATCCGGCAGGCGCCGTCGAGGATCGAGTACTCGGAATGGACGTGGAGGTGGACGAACGGCGCTTCGGGCACGGGAGGTCGAGCTTAGCGCTGTCCCCGGAAGGCGCCCGGACGCGCCCCGGTGCGACACTCCGGTGGTGAGCCGGAGCCGCCTCGTCCCCCTCGCTCTAGCGGTCACGCTGCTCCTAGCGATCGTCGCGGTCGCGGCCCGCGGACGGCCGCTCGACTCGGCTGGAAGCGGCAAGGGCGGGTTGCCGGTGTCGTTCTGGGACTACGTCTTCACCACAATTGTCATCGTCGGCGTGGTGCTCCTGCTCGCCCTCGGAGTGGCAGCGCTCTTCATTCGCAAGGCCCCCGGGAAGCAGCGAAGCTTCTTTCAGCGTCGAATGATCCTCACGCTTGCCATTTTCACGCTCGTGGTGATGCTTGGCACCATCCTTGCGCGCCACCACCTGCTCGCGCACCTGCATCTGCCTCAGCGGCAAGGCCGGCCCAGTCCGACCACGGCGGCTTCGAACGGACGGTCGATCGCCGAGACGCGTTCCCCCCAACTCCGCTGGGATGAGATCGCGATCGTTCTAGGCCTCGTCTTCGTGGTGTCAGCGATCTACGGCGTCTCGAGGTCCCGCCGCAGCCCGAGACTCTTCAGACCTCCGGGTGAGGCTCCGGAAGCGCTCGCAGCAGCTCTCGACGAGTCGCTCGACGATCTGCGAACCGACCCCGACCTGCGCCGGGCGATCATCGCCGCCTACGCCAGGATGGAGGCCGCTCTCGGCATAGCCGGCATCCCACGACGTCCCCCCGAGGCGCCGCTCGAGTATGTCGAGCGAGCACTGCTCACCCTCCACGCGAGCGCCGACGCCGTCCGCAGGCTCACCGATCTGTTCGAATGGGCTAGGTTCAGCCACCATGAGCCCGAGCCGTCGATGAGGGACGACGCAGTCGACGCGCTGGTCGCGGTGCGCGACGAGCTTCGCGCGTCGGAGCTGATTCCGGCGTGAGGCTGGCTCTGCGGTTCGGCTGGCCCGCGGTCGCGGCGGCGATCGTGCTCGTGGTCCTGCTCTGGCTGCCGGAGATCCCGACCTCGCGCGCGCTGGGAATCTGGGTGGTGCTGGCGGCGACGATCTCCCTCGTCGTGCTCAACCGACATGCCCGCGAATACGGCGGACCGGAGCCTGCGAGCCGCTTCGAGCAAGCCTTGCGCCCGCGGAAACGTGCAGTCACGCAGCCGGAAGAACTCCTGCGGATGGACCGCGAGCTCGTTCTCGGCAGCGTAGACGCGGATCACGCCCGGCGGAGGCTCCTGCCGCTCCTGCGCGCCACGGCGGCCGCGCGCATCGCTGCCCGGCACGGATTCGAGCTCGAGCGACGGCCCGAGGCGGCACGCGCGCTCCTCGGGGAGGACGTGTGGGAGCTGCTGCGTCCCGACCGGCCTGCGCCGGAGGACCGGCACGCCGCCGGCGTGCCGCACGAGAGCATCGTGGCCGTGATCGAGCGCGTGGAGTCGTTGTGACCGGGCTTGCCGAGCTCCGGGAGTGCGCGAACTCGATCCTCGACGAGGTCGAGAAGGCCGTGGTGGGCAAGCGCGGCCCGCTCGAGCTGATCCTGCTCGCCCTGCTGAGCGACGGCCACGTGCTGCTCGAGGACTATCCGGGGCTCGCCAAGACGCTGATCGCGCGCTCGTTCGCGCAGGCGACGTCCCTCCACTTCGCGCGCATCCAGTTCACGCCGGACCTGATGCCCGGCGACGTCACGGGCTCGCAGATCTTCGACCAGCGGACGACCGAGTTCGTGTTCCGCCCCGGTCCTGTCTTCGCCAACCTCCTGCTGGCCGACGAGATCAACCGCGCCCCCCCGAAGACGCAGGCGTCGCTGCTGGAGGCGATGCAGGAACGCCAGGTGACGATCGAGAACACGACGCACCGGCTCGAGCCCCCGTTCCTGGTGCTCGCGACCCAGAACCCGATCGAATACGAGGGGACGTACCCCCTGCCCGAGGCGCAGCTCGACCGGTTCCTCGTGCGCATCTCGATCGGCTACCCGGCGCGCGAGGACGAGATCGAGATGCTCGAGCGCCGGCTCGAACGCGGCGTCGACGAGGTCGAGCTCGAGCCCGTCGTGGACGCGGCGACGCTCGTGGCGATGCAGCGCGCACTCGAACTCGTGCACGTCTCCGACGCGATCCAGGGATACGTCGTCGACCTCGTCACGGCGACTCGCGAGTCGCAGAGGCTCGCGGTTGGCGCGAGCCCTCGCGGCAGCATCGCGCTCGTCAAGCTGTCGCGCGCCAAGGCCGCGCTCGCCGGACGCGACTTCGTCACTCCCGAGGACGTGAAGGCGGTTGCCGTGCCGGCGCTCGCGCACAGGCTGACGGTGCGCCCGGAGCTCTGGGTGCAGCGGCTTCGCGCCGAGGACGTGGTGGCAGACGCGCTCGAGACGGTCCCGACGCCGCCGGCGGAGGACGCGTTGCGCAGCGCCGAGGCGTGACCGGCTACATCTCCAGGCGCCTGCCGGCCTATGCGACGCTCGCCGCGGCTGGCCTCGTCGCGGGCCTCGCGCTCGGCCGGGTCGAGCCGGTCGCGCTCGCAGCTCCCTTCCTGCTCGCACTGATTGCCGCCCTAGCCGAGCACGAGCCGCAGGTCTCGGCCCGGGCATCACTCGACCGCGACCGGGTGATCGAAGGCGACGAAGTCACCGCGACGATCGAGCTTCTCTCCACCCGCGGCGTCGACCGGTTCGAGGTGCTCGTCCCGTTGCCGCCAGAGCTCAGTGGCAAGGGAGGGGCTGCCCGAGCGGTTCGCCTGCGGGCGGGTGAGGAGCGGACGGTCGAGCTGAAGGTGTCTTGTGACCGTTGGGGGTTGTTCACCGTCGGGCAGGTGCTCTTCCGCGCACGCGACGTGCTCGGCCTGCGCTCGTGGGAGGGTGCTGCGGGCGCGGCGCAGCCGCTGCGGGTCTTCCCGAGCGAGGAGACAGTCCGCTCTCTCGTCCCGCCGCTCGAGACGCAGGTCTTCGCCGGCAACCAGGTCTCGAGGGCCCGCGGCGAGGGGATCGAGTTCGCCGACCTGCGCGAGTGGCAACCCGGAGACCGGCTGCGGCGGGTCAACTGGCGCGCAACCGCGCTCCGCCGCTCGCTCTGGGTGAACGAGCAGAACCCCGAGCGGAACACGGACGTCGTCCTGTTCCTCGACACGTTCGCCGAGGTGCGTGCCGAGGGACGGAGCACGAACGACCGCGCCGTGCGCGCCGCCGCAACGCTTGCCCACATCTACCTGCAGCGCAAGGATCGGGTGGGGCTCGTCGGCTTCGGCGGCTTCCTCTCGTGGCTCGTGCCGACGTCGGGCACGCGCCAGCTCTACGCCATCGTCGAGACGCTGTTGACGAGCCAGGTCGTGCGCAGCTTCGCCCTGCGTGGCGTCGACGTGCTGCCGCCGCGGACGCTTCCGCCGAAAGCGCTGGTGCTGGCGATCACCCCGCTCCTCGACGACCGCACCGCCGCCGCGCTGCTCGACCTGCGCGCCCGCGGCTACGACCTGATCGTGGTCGAGGTCTCCCCGGTGGAGCTGGTCGCACCGGCTCCGGACTCGTCGCTCGAGCTCGCCCACCGTTTGTGGCGCCTCTCGCGGGAGGCGCTGCGCTGGCGCTACGAGCAGGTCGGCGTCCCGGTCGTGACGTGGCGCGAGGGCGAGCCGCTCGCCGTACCGCTCGAGGAGGTGAACGCATTCAGGCACCTCGCCAGGCCCGCGTAGTACTCGCCGCCGGAGCGGCGGCTTCCTACGGCGGCGTCCTCGCCGACGCGCTCACCCGCGCTCCCTCGCCCGTGGTCGCGTTCATGCCGGGCGCCGCGCTCGGGGTGGTGCTGCTCGGCGCCGCCCTCGTCTTCGGTGGTCGAGGTCTCGGTGCCGCACTCTTCCTCGCCGGCGGGACATACGTCGCTGCAGTTGCCGCCGCTGGAGACCAGATCGACGGGAGCGCACCGCTCGTGGCCGGGCTGCTCCTCGTCTGCGGCGAATTGTCGGCCTGGTCGGTCGACGAGCGGCTCGAGATGCGCGCCGAGCCACAGCTGGCCTGGCGACGCGGCACGGCCGTCGCGGTGCTCGCACTCGCCGGCTTGGCCGTGGCGGCGCTCGTCGTCGCCCTGTCCGCGGTGCCGCCGAACCACGGGCTGGCCTGGACGGTGCTTGGCGGAGCCGCGGCCGTCGGAGCGGCCGGGACGGGGATCTGGGTCGCGCGCCAATGACGACGCTTCAGGCGTAAGGACACTCGCGCAGGCCAGGGTTCGCCTCACAGGTGGACAGGGCTGCGCGAGACCGGTTTACCAGTTGGGCTCCGAGCCGCCCTGGGTGATCTCGACAGGTGTGCCACCGGATGCCGGGAGCAATGCAACTTGCGTCACGCCGTTAGGGGCGACCGTCGTGAGAAGGATCGTCTTTCCGTCTGCGCTCCATGTCTGACCGTCGATGTAGCTGCCGGAAGGAACCGAGTAGAGCCTGCGCGGCTTTGGACGGGTTCGCGAGATTTCGCAGATGGCATGCGGCGCCGGCTGCGGAATAACTGGCGAACCGGTAGATCGAGGCGGAAGGTTGAGTGGGTTCGCGTATATGGAGCAGGAGTAGATGATGCGCGTGCCGTCCGGCGACCAGCTTGGGTCTACCCCTCCATAGCGGGGGGTGATCTCTCGGAGGCCGGTCCCGTTGGGCCGAATCAAGTAGAGATGGGACATGATCGTCGAGGCGTTGCTGTCGAAGACGATGTAGCGGCCATCGGGCGAGAAGGAAGCGCTTTCGCCACCTTGCGTGTGTGGAACACGATGGTCATGCGAACCATCGGCATTCGCAGTGTGGATCACCGGGTTCCCCGCGCCTGCGCGACCGAAAGCGGTGTAGACGATTCTCTTTCCGTTGGGGGACCAGTGCGGGTGATCCAGCTGGTCGCTAACACAGTTGTCCGCTGGAACTAGGAGGCGCTGATTGCTTCCATCCGCGTTCATAACCCAGATGGCGCAACCCGTTTGGTAGAGGATCCTGCTGCCACTGGGCGACCATGACGGCTCCTCCGCGAAGTAAGGAAGGAGAGGTCCGACGAGGTGTGAATCGGAACCGTCGGGCTTGATCAGGAAGATTCCCCCGGTGGTTCCGTCCTGGCTCGCGGAGTCATACGCGATGAACGGTGGAAGATGCTGCGGGATGATCGCGCCCAGCCTCGGAACTACGGCCCGCCCATTACGGTGGTGAACCCTCGTCACTGCCGACGAGCCACCTGCGAAAGCAAGGGCTACAGCAACCGGGGCCAGGACAAAAGGTGTCTTCGCCAGCGTGTGCCACGCCCACAGCAAGCTGCCATCTCGCTGCCGCATACCCCGAATTATCCGCCCCTGCGACAAGACTTTCAACAGTCCGAGGGTTCTGGACTCCCCGTCCCCAGGGGTCATTCCGTAACACTCATATGGCCCAGCCCACAGTCCCGGGTCTGACATACTTTCTGGCGACGATGACGAAGGTCGCGTCGGTTGCGTTGGTGCTTCTCGTGGTAGCGGGTGGCATAGGGGTGCACGGGCGAATTGGGGCCGCGAACGCTGGGCTTGCCACTCACGTCGTCTGCAAACACGGTGCAAAACGAGCGCGCATCGCCGGGCATGCCCGGTGCCTGCGGATGGGTATGCGGTGCAACGTGCGCTTCAACAGGACGACGCCCTCCTATCGCCGCTACGGCTTCCTCTGCTCTTCGTGGTACACGTCCGCCCCGACGACCCTCTTCCGAATCAAACAGCCAGGTGCTGCTCCGGCAAGCTGCGCCGACAGCAAACCGACGCCCTCTTCCGCGCATCCAGGTTCGCAGACCGCCTGGGTCGGCGGATCGCCGTTGTGGCTCGGCCCGTATCTCGACTGGCGAAGCGCGGCTCCGCAAGGGATCTGGCGCTACCGCTACGCGCGCGGCCTACGCGACCGCAGCGGCTGGGGCGTCAAGTTCGTCTGGGAGCTGCTAGACAGGGCAGGACCGGCCCGCATCTCCTTTACGGACCTTTCCACACAGAAGCTGTTGCCGGTGATCATTTCGGGCAGCTACGTCGAGCGGAGCACTGCGCCGATCCTCGACCCGGCAAGGCCGGGCCAGCCCGACCCATTCGCGCAACACCCCGGCGCCGCCGCGTGGGGCTCAACGGTGCTCTTCCCGCACGCAGGCTGCTATCGCCTCGACGCGCGCTGGGCGGCGGGATCGAGCACCATCATCTTTTCGTTCGGCCGCTGAAGCTTCACCTGGCTTAGGACGGCCTCCCTGCCGACAGCCGTGCGGCCGTCGCCTCCGGTTCAGGTCAGGGTGCATTCCGGAACTGGCCCAGGTAAGTGTTGTGCACCTCACGGGCCGGACAGTCCTTGGGGCACCGCTTCCGGCGCCCCAAGGAACGGGTCTTAATGCCAGCTGTAGTCCGGGAGACCCGCATCGGCGAACGCCGCCGCCCGGTCGGCGTGGTCGCGTATCTGCGTGATCCGGCCGTCACGGATGGCGAATAGCACGTACAGGCGACCATCGAGCTTGACGCCGGCAAGCTCCGCCAGAGTCGGATCAGCGATCCCCAGCACCAGGTGGCTGTCGCTGGCGACGAACTCGAGCGCGACCACCCGGTGCGCTCTCGCCCCCGAAGTACGCAGCCAGTCCAAACCCTCTGCGCGGCCCGTGCAGGCGGTCTCGCCCGAGACCGCGACCCACTCGACCGCGGAATCGAAACGCTCTGCAATCGAATCCGCCGCGCCATTCCGCAACGCATTTACCCAATCGAGCCCCAACTCCAGGTTCGCTTCGATCTCGTTGCTCGCCATCACCCGTTCTCCTCCGGTCTAGAAAGGACACGACAGAAAGAAAACACCTCCCAGGAGGCGCACGCGCACCACCACCCAACCACGCCGAAACCGGGCTGAGAAGGCGGGCGGCGATCCCTGTCGCTGACCAGAGCGGCTTCTAGCGTCAACCGGGCACGAACCGGATTCTATCCCCGCTCTCAGGCGACATTCGGGAACACCGGCCGAGTCGAGTGTGATCCACCCCGAGCCTTGCCAGGTCTAGTCTCCGAGCATCGACGCGAGACTGGTGCAGTACCCGGACGACCGCGGCGAGCCAGCTCAGATCGCCGAGGGCTATCGCGTCGCGCTCTCTGGGAACAGCCCCTAGGGCCCGAGTAACAATCGCAGGGCCCTCGCGGGTGTGGACGCTTGCTGGTGCTACCCCGCGGCCGCCGGCAACGGGATCGGGTGGTTTGCCCGGAAGAGGTCGTGCGGGTCGTAGCGGGCCTTTACCGCTTGGAGCCGGTCGAACGTCTTGGGCGGATGACACGTGCGGGTGTCGATCGGGACGTCGGTGAAGTTGGCGTACGCAACCCCCGAGTCCCACGGCTCGAGTGCGTTGCAGACGAGGTCCAAATGCGCGTTGATCGCTGGCGCGATGCCGGGGTCCATGACCATGCCCACGCCGAGGGTCAGGAACGCTTGGTCGATGTTGGCGAGCGCGCCGGCATCCGGCGGCGCCTCGGTCAGCGCGCCTCCGAGAAGGCGCAGCTCGAGCGACAGAAGCGGCGATCCGGAGTCAGGGCCGGCTGCCTCGACGATGTTGTCGATCGCCGCCGCTGGAAGCTCGTTCAGCATCTGGCCGCGCATGGTGAAGGGCACGGGATCCTCGGGATCCATGTGTAGGTGTCCCAGCGCCGCGGGCGGAACGGGTGCGAACGTGTCCAGTTCCGGCGCGAGGTCGCGCAGCGGCCGCAGCAGATCGCGTCCGGCCTCCTCTGCGCCCAGATAGGCGGCCTCGACGACCACCAGCTGACGCCCCCGAACGGGCTCCGGGACGTCCGGCAGCGGCGGGACCTGAAGAATTCGTGCCCAGGTGCCCATTTCGTTAGGCAGAGCGGAGACCCACTCGCCCCACGCGTGCAGCACATCGGCCGTGCGCTCCCAAGGCCAAGCGAACATGCCGGCGTAGAGCTCACGCGCAGGGTAGAGCTCCAACTCAAGCGCCGTCACCACCCCGAAGTTCCCACCGCCGCCGCGCAGCGCCCAGAAGAGGTCGGGCTCGTTCTCGCGATCGGCGAGCAAGAGCTGTCCGTCCGCGATGACGACTTCAGCCCCGACCACGCTGTTGCAGGCCAGGCCGTGCTTGCGCGCGAGCCAGCCGTGCCCGCCACCCAACGTGTAGCCGACGATCCCGACCTCGGCCGAGGAGCCGGACAGACCGGCGAGGCCGTGCGGCGAGGCCAGCGCGCTGACGTCCCGCCACTTGGCAGCGGCACCAACGCGCACACGGCAATTCTCAGCATCGATCTCGGCCCCCGTCATGCGCCCCGTCTTCAGCAGCAGCGTGTCCTCGCCCGCTCCAGCCAGCGGGCCCGCGCCGTGTCCCTCGGCTTGCACGGCGACACGCAGGCCGTTCTCGCGGGCATAACTCACGACTGCAGCAACCTCGTCTGCGTCGCCAGGCCATGCCACCATCGCGGGCCGCTGGTCGATCGCCAAGTTCCACGCCGTCCGGGCGGAATCCCACTGCTCCTCGCCTCGCCCGACAAGCTCTACTCCACTCAGCATTCGGCCCGCTTGGTCGCCGTTCGTCTCGGCCGCCCAACACGCGGCTGCCGCTGGCTGCCAACGGTAACGAAATCTCGCCATCCGGGAAGAGACACCTCGCCGGACGGTGACCGGACTGCGCTGTTCGTCGTAGCGGGCGTCTCAAGTTGCGGGCCCTGCCGCCCGAACACTCATATGGCCCACGCGACGTGTCTCCCGGCCGACCTCAGGCCGACGCCAGCTTCTGCTCCCACTCCCGACCGATTGCTGCCCACGGCCCGGCGCCGCGAGCGGCCTAGCTGTAGCGAAGCGTCACGTTCTCGACCGGATCGCTGCCCAGCTCCGCTTGCCGACCTCGAGCCGGGACGCGAAGGCGATCGCCAGGGCGGTGGCGATGATCGCGCCCACCCTGCCAGTTGGGGCAAGGTCAGGCTCGGCGAGTGTGCGGCATGCACCCAGTGAGGGCCGCCCCAGGAGATGTCGTAGGGGTCGTGGTGGACGACGTGCGCCCAGAGGCTCCACGCGATCCAGCGGCTCGTGCCGTAGAAGAACGCCGCCCGGTACAGCACCAGGAGCGCTGCCAGCGGAGCCCATACCCGGCCAACCGCGGTGGAACTGGACCGGATCCGACGCCTTCAGGTCCCAGCCGCGGCCCAGCTCAGAACAGCCTCCGCACGCCGGCGGGGACGATCCAGGCGACGAGCAGCAGATACGCGAGGGCGACGAAGAAGGAGAGCAGGAAGTCGGTGGACCAGACGCCGATCACGATGTAGACGGCGGAGGCCGTGATGTAACAGGTCGCGACCAGCAGCTGGCGTCTCGACGGCATCGCGCCCCAGTATCGCGTGCCGAGCAGTCGCCGTCGGCGAGGCTCTGGCTCGTCCCACCTTGCCGCAGCCATTCGTCGCGGTTCTAGGATGCGGACGTGGACCGGGCCGAACTACAGGCGACTCAGAAGCCGCTCAAGGAGCGCTACCGCGAGGAGCCCGCGGCCGCCCTGATCACGCTTCGCGCCGCCGGGGAGCTCGACGAGGAGCACATCGCCTGCAAGGTCGAGACCGGCCGCGCGCTCGTCGAGGCGGGCCTCCACCCCGCGACAGGCGGCAGCGGCGCCCTGGCCTGCTCCGGCGACATGCTGCTCGAGGCTCTCGTGGCCTGCGCCGGCGTGACCCTCCGCTCGGTGTCGACCTCGATGGAGCTCGACGTCACGGGCAGCGTCCACGCCGAGGGCGACCTCGATTTCCGGGGCACGCTCGGCGTCGACCGCGAGGCCCCCGTCGGCTTCACCGCGATCCGGCTCCGCTTCGAACTCGCTTCCGACGCTTCGAACGAGGAGCTCGACAAGCTGCTCGAGCGCACCGAGCGCTACTGCGTCGTCGGCCAGACACTCGCCGCCGGCATCCCGGTGGAGTTCAGCTACTCCAGCTCGTAGGCCATCAGGATCGCGTCGACGAACTCGCCGCCGCGACGGTAGTGCCGCTTGCGGAAACCCTCTCGCTCGAAGCCGAACGCGGCGTAGAGCGCAATCGCCGCCTCGTTCCAGGGGAAGACGTGCAGCTCGAGCTTGCGCACGCCCGTTTCGCGCGCCCAGTCGACGGCCGCCTGCAGGAGCGCCCTTCCCACTCCCTGCCGGCGGGCGTCGAGCGCGACCATCAGGCCGACATCAGCGACATGGGTGCTCGCGGGATGAGGGTCGCGCCCGACCGAGAGGCGGCCGACGAGCTTCCCGTCGTCGCGCTCCGCGACGAAGACCGCCGCGTGCGGATACCGGCGCAGCGCCTTGAGGAAGCGGCGCTCGTCCCCCGCGCTCCGCCACTCGCCGGCCACGCTGATCAGCCAGCCCTCCGGCTCGGCGCTCACCGAGTCGGCGAGTCGAGTGAGCTGCTCCGCGTCGGACGGGTCGGCGTGGCGGATCTGGAAGCTCACGCCTCGACTACTACCGCAGCACCGCCGCGCCGCGGGTCTCCCGCCCCCGCGAGCGAGCCGTCGTGCCGGAACTCGACGGCCGAGACGCCGCCGAAGAACAGATTCTGCCCGCGCCAGCGGACGACGGGGTAGCCGGCCGCTTCGAGTTCGTCCGCCGCAGCGGGGTCCTCGCAGTGGGCGACACCGTTCTCGAAGTGGATGCGCGGCGCCTCGACGGCCTCCTCCACTCCGAGTCCGCGTGCGGCCACGTTCGCCACCACCTGCAGGATGGCACCGTGCAGCCGGGTGCTGCCCGCGGAGCCGACGACGAGCCGCGGCGTCCCCTCACGCAGTAGCAGCGACGGGGTCATGAGCGATGTCACGCGCTCGCCCGGGCGCTCCTCGCCGACCAGTTGGGGCTCCCCCAGCATGTTGTTGAGCTGGAGGCCCGTGCCCGGGACCACGACCCCGCCCGACGAGCCGAGCGAGCAGGAGAGCGACGCCGCATCCCCGTTGCCGTCGACGGCGCTGATGTGGGTGGTGCCGCCGACCTCCTCGGCTCGTCGCATCGCGTCCTGCGCTTCCATCGCCCGGACGATCGCGAGCGGCGTCGCCTCCGCAGCTCCGAGCGCCTCGAGCCCGACCGCGAGCAGACGGCCGCCGGCGGACGGCGGCGGGTTCGTCCGGAGCTCGTCGCCGCGGAACGACACGGCAAGCGGCTCGCGCTCGATCACCTCGTAGCGGGCGAGGTCGTCGAGGCTGATCGGGACGTGCGCGGCGATTCGCTCCGCGAGCTCGCCGCGATAGAGGAAATCGGGGCCTTCGGACGCGAGTCGCTCGAGCGTGTCCGCCAGCTCGGGCATGAGGAGGCGCTCGCCGACGCTCAGCGCGCGGCCCGGCCCGTAGAGGGCGTCGCCCTCCGGCGAAAAGCGCAGCAGCGGGTCGAGGATCTCGTGGAGGTATGCCTGCGCTTCGTTGAGGACGACGCCCTGGCGGGCGAGCTTGACGGCCGGAGCGAGCAGCTCGGCCCACGGCATCGATCCCCAGCGGGCATTGGCCTCCCAGAGACCGAGAACCGTGCCGGGCACGGCCACCGACATCGGGCCCGTGTAGAAGATCTGCTGCGAGTCGCCGAAGTCGACGACGAGCTCGATGAGCTCCGACGGCGAGGCCGCTCGGGCCGGGACGGCGACGAAGAAGTCGAGCAGCTGGGTGTGCGACTCGCCCACGCGATGGACGAGCAGGAAGCCACCGCCACCCGGACCGGTGAGCGGGCTCTCGCAGATCCAGGAGACGGCGGCGGCCGCGATGCAGGCATCCACGACATTGCCGCCGGCGCGCAGAGCGTCCGCCCCGGCGTCGGCCGTGAGCGGGTGACCGGCTGCCAACGCACCTCTCATGAACCGAGCGTACGCTTTCGACCGATGGGGGACGTCTCGTTCGCGGCCGACGCGCGCGCGTCGTGGTGGGTGCGGCTACCGGTCGTGCGAGAGGCCGCGGTCTGCACAGGGCTCGCGGCGGCAACTGCTTCGTTGCTCGTCTGGCTCGCGCCGCCCGGCGGCGACTTCGCGGCGCACGAGTACCAGCGCTCGCTCTTCCTCGTGCACGGCTTCACGCTCTGGAACAACTTCTGGTACGCGGGGCGCTACGCCTTCATCGGGTACAGCATCGTGTATTACCCGCTCGCTGCGCTGCTGGGGATCCGGGTGCTCGCGGTTCTCACGGTCGCCCTCGCCGCCGCGGCATTCGCTGTCCTGCTCGAGCGGGAATGGGGCAGCGCGGCACGCTGGCCCGGCCGCTCGTTCGCGGTCGTCTGGGCCGGCGCAGTGATCACCGGTGAGTTGCCGTTCGCGCTAGGCGTCGCACTCGCGCTGCTTGCGCTGGTGGCGTTCAGGGCCGGCTGGCGCTGGACGGGCGCTGTCCTGACGTTGCTCGTGGTTGCGGCGAGCCCCGTGGCATTCGTCTTGCTCGCCGTCGTCCTCGCCGGGGTTCTCGTGGCCCGACGCGCCCCACTCGGCCGCTACGCTGTTCCGGCGCTCGCGTTGACCGTCGCCGGGGCAGCGGAGCTCCTCTTGCTGCGGCTCTTTCCGATTGGAGGCGACCTCGCCTTTCCGTGGTATGAGGCCGCAGCAGCCGGGACGTTCTGCGTGATCGGAATGGCACTGGTCTGGCGCATCGAGCACGCAAGGGTCCTCCGCGGGGTGTTCAGCGTCTACCTCGCCACGATCGCGCTGAGCTTCGCCGTTCCCTCCGGGCTCGGAGACAACGTCAATCGGCTGCGCTACCTCGCGCTGCCGCTGGCCCTGCTCATCGTTTCCCTCCGTCGTTGGCGGCCGCTGCCCGTGGCGCTCGTGGCGGTCGTGCTCGCCGGTGCGTGGAATGTCGCGCCGCTCGCGGCCGGCTGGACGCGAAGCGCCGCAGATCCCTCCTCGCGTGCGGTCGTCTGGACTGCCCCAGTCGCGTATCTACACGCCCACCTTCGAGCGGGGTACCGCGTCGAGGCGGTCGACACGAGTGAGCACTGGCCCGCCTTCTACCTCGCCGGAGCAGGGATCCCGCTCGTGCGCGGCTGGTTCAGGCAGGACGACTACCCGTTCGACCGGCTCCTCTACCGTCGGCGGTTCACGGGCGCGCAATACATCGCCTGGCTCCGTCGCTTCGGCGTGGCGTACGTCCTGCTCACAGATGCACCACCGGACTACACCTCGCGTCGCGAGGCGAAGCTCGTCAGAACCGCAAGGAGCGGCCTGAGACGGGTCTTCGCGACCCGGCTCGTCTCGATCTACGCCGTGCCGCATTCGCAGCCGATCGTCACCGGGCCTGGCCGGCCCGCCGTGCTCGCGCTTCGCGACTCACGGCTCGTCCTCCGCGTCTCGCGTGGCGGGACGTATCACGTGGCCGTCCGCTGGTCGCCCTACTGGCGTGTCTCCACGGGCTGTCTCACGCGCACATCCGGCGGGTTGCTCTCGCTGCGCACCGGTGCGGCGGCGACCGTGCGAATCGGGTTCGACATCGATGCGAGCAGCCTCTTCGACGCCTTCGCCGACACCACGCCGCGCTGCCACGTCGGCGCTGGCTAGCCGACCTCGCGCACCAGCTCGGAGAGAGGCTTGCGGTTCGCGCGCGCCGACCATTCGCCCGCGCTCCGGCTCGCGGGATCGCGCGGCCGCGCCGGGTAGCCGAAGGAGATGATCGCCCGCACTTCGCCACCGCAGATCTCCGCGGCGGCATCGGCGTCCCGGATTCCGTTCGGACACGAGACGACGCCGTCGCCCCACGCCCCGAGCATCATGTTCTGCGCGCAGCGGCCGGTGTCGAAGGCTCCGGACTCGCCGACGATCGCGACCACCAGCGCGGCCGAGCCGACGTTCTCCGGCGCGTAGACCGCCTCCGCCAGGCGGTTCTTCTCTCCGCCGGACACGACCACGAACTCCCAGCGTTGCCGGTTCTTCGAGCTGCCCGAGAGCCGGCCGGCGTCGAGGATCCGCCGCCGAACCTCGGCCGGGATCGGCGTGCCGGCATATGCGCGCTCGTCGCGCTTCGAGACGATGGCGAGGTACGGGTCCATCGCCGGCGCCGCCCCTCAGTTCTTGAGGAAGGACGGCACGTCGAGGTCGCCGCCCTCACGCGGCGGGCGGCGCTGCTCGGCCGGCGGCGACCAGGCGTCGCCGCGCGGACGCCGTCCGCGGCCGCCGAAGCCGGTGGCGACGACGGTCACCCAGACCTGCCCGTTCAAGCGGTCGTCGACGGTCGCGCCGAAGATGATGTTCGTGTCGTCGGTCGCGGCGGCGCGGATCACCTCCGCGGCCTCGTTCACCTCGACGAGCGTCAGGTCGTCGCCTCCGGCGATCGAGAGAAGGATGCCGCGTGCGCCGGTGATCTCGGCGTCGATGAGCGGTGACCGCAGCGCGCGTTCGGCGGCTTCTCTCGCCCGCCCCTCGCCCGTCGAGGATGAGAAGCCGATGCCCATGAGGGCCGTGTCCGAGTCGGACATGATCGTGCGCACGTCGGCGAAGTCGAGGTTGATCAGACCGGGCATAGTGATCAGGTCGCAGATCCCCTGAACGCCCTGGCGCAGGACGTCGTCAGCGACCTTGAAGGCGTCGAGCATGGAGGTCGACTTCTCGAGCACCTCGAGCAGCCGGTCGTTCGGGATCACGATCGTTGTGTCGCACGCGCCGCGCAGCTCGACGATGCCCTGCTCCGCCTGGCTGCGCCGCTTGGTTCCTTCGAAGCGGAACGGCGTCGTGACGATGCCGACCGTGAGAGCGCCGATCTCGCGCGCGATCCGGGCGACGATGGGCGCCGCGCCCGAGCCGGTGCCTCCGCCTTCGCCCGCGGCAACGAAGACCATGTCCGCCCCGCGCAGCTCCTGCTTCAGCTCGTCGTACGCCTCGTCGGCGGCGCGGCGTCCGACATCCGGGTCGGCGCCCGAGCCGAGACCCTGCGTCAGCTCGCGGCCGATGTGGATCTTGACCGGGGCATCGCTCGTGCGGAGCGCCTGCATGTCGGTGTTGACGGCGATGAACTCCACCTGGCTGATGCCGGCGTCGATCATCCGGTTGACGGCGTTGAGACCGGCTCCACCGACGCCCACGACCTTGATCACGGCGAGATAAGCGCCTGCGTCGGCGCTCGTCCGGTGCAGCCGCGCGGGCGACTCCGGGAGCGCCTCGAGGTAGCGGGAGGCCGGGGGCAGGTCGGCGGGCAGGAGCTCGGGCTCCGCCGAAGGCAGCGGATCGGGCTCGGGGGTCGGGGCGGGCGGCTGCGGATCGGGCGGCGCAGGTCCAGGCTCCAGATCCGGCGAAGGCATCGGCGGCTCCGGTGCTTCGACGCCGGTCTCCTCCCAGCTCGGAACGTGCTCGACCGTCCGCTCGTCCGGCTCGGCCGGTGCCTCCGGAGCGGCGGACGCGGCGTCCTCAGGCGGCTGCGGAGCGGTCTCCCCGCCCTGCTCCGCCTGCTTCTGCGCCGCTTCGGTCGCCCGAAAGAGCTCCGCTAGCGGGCCTTCACGCATGCTGGCGCGCCGACGCGCCATCGAGCACCTCCTTCGCCAGGTCACGGTACATACCGGCGGCCTCGCCGCTCGGGTCGTACTTGAAGATCGACTGCCCCTTCACCGGCGCCTCGGCATAGCGGACCGTCTTCCGGATCTTCGTGTTGAGGACAAGGTCGCCGAAGTTCTCCTTCAGGATCTCGACCGCCTCGCGCGAGTGAAGGAGACGGCGGTCGAACATCGTCGCCAGGATGCCCTGGATCCCGACGTTCGGGTTGAGGTTCTCGCGGATCATCGAGAGCGTGTTCTCGAGCTGGACGAGCCCGCGCAGCGACAGGTACTCGCACTGGACGGGCACGATCACGCCGTCGGCGGCGACGAGCGCGTTGATCGTGAGCAGGCCGAGCGACGGCGGCGTGTCGATGAGGACGAAGTCGTAGCTCTCGCGCACGGGCATGAGCGCCTTCTCGAGCGCACGCTCGCGGCCGATCATCGACGCGAGGGCGAGCTCCGCACCGGCGAGGTCGATCGAGGAGACGGCGACGTCGAGCTCGTTCGTGCGCACGATCTCGGTGATCGGCAGCCGGTGGCAGAGCACGTCGAACATCGAGCGGTCGATCTCGTCGGGGTTCCAGCCCTGCGACATCGTCAGGTTGCCCTGCGGGTCGAGGTCGACAGCAAGCACGCGCCGCCCCTGCTCGGCAAGCGCCACACCGAGGTTGAGGGTCGTCGTCGTCTTCGCGACGCCCCCCTTCTGGTTGGCGAAGGCGATCACCCGGGCCATTGCCGGACCGCTATCCGCTGTCCGCGTTTGCGGACGTCCTAGTAACCGCGTGAGCGCCATCCCTGCTGACCTTTCGTAGCGGCGTAGTCGACTCCTGCTTGGTTAGTTTCCCCGCAATGGAGCGGAAATGGCGCGTCCTGACCGTGGTGTGCGTGGCGGTCTTCATGCTGCTCCTCGACATCACGGTAGTCAACGTCGCGCTGCCGAACATCCAGAAGGAGCTCGACACCTCCTTCACCGAGCTGCAGTGGGTCGTGGACGCCTACGCGCTCACCCTCGCGGCGATGATGCTCAACGCCGGCTCGCTCGGCGACCTGGTCGGACGTAAGCGCGTCTTTCTCGTCGCGATCGCGCTCTTCACCGCCGCTTCAGCCCTCTGCGGCGCGGCGCAGTCGCCGACCTGGCTGATCGTCGCGCGCGGCGCGCAGGGGATCGGCGGCGCAGGGATGTTCGCGGTCTCGCTCGCGATCATCTCGCAGGAGTTCCACGGCAGGGAGCGCGGAACCGCGTTCGGGATCTGGGGCGCGACCGTCGGGGCCGCAGTGGCGATCGGGCCGCTCGTCGGCGGCGCGCTGACGACGTACGTCGGCTGGCGCTGGATCTTCTTCGTCAACGTCCCGATCGGGATCGCGTGCGTCTCCGGCGGGATTCGCGAGCTGCACGAGTCGCGGGACGAGGAGCACGGCGGCTTCGACCTGTTCGGGCTGCTCACGCTGACGGCCGGGCTCTTCGCTCTCATCATCGGGCTGTTCCGCGGCAACGACTGGGGCTGGTCGAGCGGCCGCGTGATCGGCCTCTTCGCGGCCGCGGCGGTCCTGCTCGTCGGCTTCGCGGCGATCGAGCTCCGGCAGGAGAAGCCAATGTTCGACTTCCACCTCTTCCGGATTCCGACCTTCACCGGCGCGCAGATCACGGCCTTCGCGATCTCGTCGGGGATGTTCGCGCAGTTCCTCTTCCTGCCGCTCTACCTGGAGAACGTGCTCGGCTACTCCGCCGTCGCCACGGGCGTCCGATTTCTCCCCCTCTCTCTGCTCGCGTTCGTCGTCGCACCGATCGCGGGCCGACTGTCGACACGCGTCCCGGTGCGGTTCCTGCTCGGCGGCGGGCTGGCGCTGATCGGAGTCGCACTGCTCTTGATGTGGGGCATCAAGCTCGACTCGGAGTGGACGACCCTCCTGGCCGGCTTCATCGTCGGCGGGATCGGCATCGGCCTGGTCAACGCCCCACTCGCGTCGACATCGGTCAGCGTGGTCGAGCCGCGGCACGCGGGGATGGCGTCGGGCATCAACAACACGTTCCGCCAGATCGGGATCGCCACCGGCATCGCTGCGCTCGGCGCGATCTTCCAGAGCCAGATCGCGTCGAGTCTCGCTGCATCCGGGATCTCGTCGCGCTTCGCCCCGGCGATCGCCTCCGGCACACTGCCGGAGATCGGTAACAATCCGAGAATCACACCTGCAATCGAGAGGCACCTCACTATTGCCTCCCATTCGGCGTTCATCAGCGGCCTGAACACGATCCTGCTCGTCGCCGCATTCGTCCTCTTCGCCGGCGCGATCCTCGCCTTCGTCCTTGTGCGGCAGCAGGACTTCGTCGCGAGCGGGCCTGCAGTGGAAGCCGCGGCCGGCTAGACGGCTGCAGCCGCGGCGCGAGCGCTGCGCGAGCTCTTGAGCCGAAGCGCGAGCTGCCACGAGGCGATGAGCAGCATCACCGCGGCGCCCGTCACGATGACGAGCGCCTGAGCGGCGATCGAGAACGCGACCGCGTCCGCCGAGCCGACCCCGCCGAGCACGAGGATCGCTGCGCCCGCGCCCGCCTGGGTCGCCGCACCCGCCGGGGCGATCGGGAGAGCTGCAGAAGCAGCGGAGGCGACGAGGAACGCGAGCGCGAGCACGTAGGAGCCCGGCATCGAGAGGGCGTTGAGCAGCAGGAAGACGGCGAGGCCGCGGAGGCTCCACGAGACCGAGATGAGGAGCCAGGCCGCCCACGCCTCCTTCGTGCAATGCGTGTGCTCGGCAACCCAGCGGCCCACCCTCCGGCGGGTGACGAACGGCAGCCGGGCGATCCTGGGCAGAAAGGCGACGACCCCGGCCGCGGCGACTCCGGCGGCGGCGACGACGGCGAAGCCGGCGCGGGTCGTCCAGTGGCTCGAGCCGGCCGCGGCGACCGACGCCATCGGCGTGAGCGCTGCGTTGTCGAGCATCCCGAGCACGAGCAGGCTCAGGCCGAGCGTCCCGATGCCTGTCTTCGTTCCCGGATAGCGCTTCACGACCGCGATGCGGACCGCGTCGTCGACGCGGCCGGGCAGGGCGATCCCGCCGACACACGCGGCGCCGCCGGCGAAGGCGAGGGCGTCGGCGGTCGGTCGCTCGCTCGCGTGGAAGAGCCGCTGCCAGCCCCACGCCTTGAAGGCGTAGGCCGCCAGAAAGAGAAGGGCCGCTCCCGAGACGAGCACCGGGTCGGCGTGATGGATCGGCCAGCCGCCGCCGACGAAGTGGCGAACGCTGACGAACGCGACGCCCAGCAGCACGAGCCCGAAGCCGCCGTTCAGGACGAGCTGAACCTTCCGGTTGGAGAGAAGCCGCATCACCGCAGTTGCAACGGTGCTATCGGCCAAGCGAGTACGCAGCTGAGTCACTCGATCGGGTCGGCCATGGTCGCGGCACGGTAGCGGCGCTTCGTGAGGGTCGAGTAAGGGCGGGCGAAGCCTCCTCGGGGCCGGCCGCGGCAAGCGCTGCGGCGGCCGCCCGGGCACGCGGATCGCGCTCCTGCTCGGCCCACTCGGTCGCCTCGCGCACGAGCTCCCGCAGCTCGGCGAGGATCGACGGGACTCCCGCTCCCTCGCGCTCGAGCGCCTCGATTCGCTCCAGCCGAGCCAGGACCGCTCGCGCTTCCTCCATGCCTCGAGGGTAGGGGGCAACTCGTGACGTGTCTGTGCCGGCTAGCTGGCGCGCTGCTGGAGGCTTGCGACCGCGCCGGTTACGCCGTGCAACGCTTCGTCGAGGTCGCGCACCAACGCGCGCCGGTCGCCGTGCAGGAGGACTGCGACGAGGAGGCGGCGCAACAGCTCGCAGCTCGGCGCCCGCAACGCTTCCGCGAGGTCGGCGCGCTCCGCCGGAGTCGCGCCGAGCAGGGCCGCACCACGCATCGCGGCGGCCCAGGCTCCGTCCCCTTCCCCGAGCGCGGACTCGAGCGCATGGCGGAGCTGCTCCCCGCGGAATGGCTCCGACTGGAACAGCGCCAGCTCCCAGCGGTCGAGAGCGTCACCGAGATGTGCGTCTTCGTCGGCGGCGCAGAGGCGAACCCGCACGTCGCTCGCCACCGAGGCGCGGAAGGGATCGAGCCGCGTCGGCTCGCCCGGCGGAGCCGTCGCCGCGATCGGCAGCACCGGACGGATCCCGTACGGCCGCCAGTCGAGCCGCTCGAATAGGACCGGGCCCGCGGCGACGGGCGCCGAGGTGGCGAGGCGGATCGCCGTGACCGCATCCGCGAGCTCGCCGGGCGCGTCGGGTGCGTCCGTCGTCCCGCCCGCCAGCGAGCGCTCGAGCTCGAGCACGCAGATCCGGTCGGGCTCGCGGCCGAAGTGCCGCGGCAGAAGCCCCGCCGCCTCCGGCCACATCGCCGCAAGCTCGCCCGCGGCGGCCACGCGCACCCGGATCCCGTCGCCGAGCTCGATCTGCGTGCCGACGGAGAGACCAATCAGCGGCGCGACCGCGCCGTACGAGTGGCCGTCGCCGTAAAGCGATCCCTCGAGCTCCTCGTACGCGCGCGCGAAGGCCGTGTCGTCCCAGTCGAAGCCGCCGCAGCTCTCGGCGGTGCGCACCAGGAGCGGCACGAGAACGCTGCGGTAGACCGCGCGCCGCTCGTCCCTGATCTCGCCCCCGGCGGCGCCGTAAGCGCCGCGGTCTGCCCGCTGGGAATCGCCGGCTCGGCCGGCGATGCTTCCAGCATCGTGCGCGTGGGCGAAGATTCGCGCCGCCGGCTCACGCAGCAGGTCGGCGACGGCGTCCTGGACGTCGACCCGCGCGAAGAGCCGCTCCGCTCGCGCCTCGATGAAGCCGCGCACCAGCGGGCGGTACTCGTAGAGCGTCGGCCGGCCGTACGTGCCGTGCTCCTCGAAGGCGAACGGGAGGTCGACGCCGTCCTCGAGCTCCCGCGTGAAGACGGCGAAGGCGCCGAGGCAGAAGCGGCGGAGCGTGTCGTGGAGGTGCGGCGCGCGCATGCCGAACTGACGACTACGACGGCGGCGCGTTGCCTCCTACCTGACAGCCGGCGCACCAGTAAGCGGTGCGCGTGTGCTCGCCCTGCCCCAGCGGCGCGGGGGCGACGCGATCTTCCTGCCGGGCGTCGCCGGCTTTGCCGGCGACGCTTCCAGCAAGGCCAAGCGGATGCTGCCGCGCAGCGGGGACAGACCCGGCGCGGCGGTAGACGTGCCGTGCCGGTCGCTGCCCTTCATGGAAGCCTACGATTGAGCCGTGCCGAAGCCCTTTATCGGAGTTCGCTGGTGGCTGGGAGTTGCGTTCGCCGTCGTGGCGGCGACCTCGACAGCGATCGTCGTGTCCCAGTTCTCGAACAACTCCGAGAACGCGTTCCGCCGTAACGGCGAGAATCAGGCGCTCCGAGCTGCAATGGTGGCGAGCCGCGTAACCCCGACGAGCTTCGGGCACATCGAAAACAGGCTGAACGTCCAGCTTCGGCTCTTCGGAGCAGCGGGCACCACGTCTGCGCCCTCGGGCCTTGAACGGAACGCCGTCAGGGCTGCGTTGGCAGGGGGCGACTCCGTCCGAGGAACGGCCGACGGAGGAACATACGTGGCCGCGGTTCCGTATCACGGCAGGGCATTGGTGGCGATCGCCAGGCGGCATGTTCTGGCCGAGGCAATCGACACGGTCAACGGCGAGACGCTCCGGGCGGGTGTCATCGCCGGTGTGATCGGCGTCATCGTCGGGCTGCTCTTCGCGCAGCTCATCGCTCTGCGCCTGCGCCGGCTGAGTGCTGCGGCCGAGGGCATTGCTCACGGTGACTTCGAGTCGCCACTGCGCTACCGCTTCCGGGACGAGTTCGGCCTGCTCGCCCACAGCTTCGACCGGATGCGCCGCCAGCTGCGCCGCTCTTTCCGCCGCCTCGAGGCCGAGCGCGACCGGCTGCAGCTCTTGCTCGAGCGGCTGCACGAGGGAGTGCTCACGATCGACCAGGACCTCGTCGTCCACTTTGCGAACACCGAGGCGCGCCGGATCCTCGGCGGACGTCTGCGCGAGGGAGACGCGTTGCCGGAACCGTGGCAGGGCTTCGGGCTCCGCGAGTTCGCCCAGGGCCTGTTCGACGAGCGGGCGTCGGTCACGCAGGTGCACGTGACGCCGGACGAGCAGCACGCGTACGGGGTGGTCGGCATCCCCTCTCAGCCCGATACCGACTGGGCGCTGCTGGTGGTCGACGACCTGACCGAGCAGGAGCGCCGGGAGCTCGCCGAGCGCGAGTTCGTCTCGAACGCCGCGCACGAGCTCCGCACACCGCTCACGACGATCATCGGCGCCGTCGAGGTGCTGCAGGCCGGCGCGAAGGAGGATCCCGCCGAGCGCGACCGCTTCCTCGGCCACATCGAGCGCGAGGCCGGCAGGCTGGCGAGGCTCGCCCGCGCGATGCTGACATTGGCACGCGCGCACTCCGGCCAGGAGCAGCCGCGCATCGAGGCGGTCGAGCTCGCTCCGCTCCTGCGGGAGGTCGCCGCCGGTCTCCAACCGCACGCCGGGGTCGCGGTCGACGTCGAGGTCGGCGACGGGCTTTCGGTCCAGGCGAACCGCGACCTGCTCGAGCAGGCGCTGCGCAACCTCGGCGAGAACGCCGCGAAGCACACGGCCCGCGGGTCTGTCGTCCTCCGCGCGTACCGGAACGGGGACAGCGTCACGGTGGAGGTGGAGGATTCGGGCCCGGGAATCAGTCCCGAGGTGCAGCGCCACGTCTTCGACCGCTTCTACCGCGGCGAGCGCGATGCGCACGGCTTCGGCCTCGGCCTGGCGATCGTGCGGGAATCGGTGCGGACGCTCGGAGCCCGCATCGAGCTCGACTCGTCCCCGGGCCACGGCACCGTCTTCCGGATCCTCCTCGCGCCGGCGCGCGTACGGGAGAAGGTGCCCGCCGCGTGAACGCCTCCAACGGGAACGGCGAGCGGATCCTGCTCGTCGACGACGACGCGGGCGTCCGCGACGTCGTCGCCTTCACGCTGCGGCGCGAGGGCTTCGAGGTGGACGAGGAGCGGGACGGCCCGGCGGCGCTCGAGTCGGGCCGCTCGGGCCTGTATGCACTCGTCGTCCTCGACGTGATGCTCCCTGGGCTCTCGGGCGTCGAGGTGTGCCGCGCCCTGCGCGCCGAGAGCGACGTTCCGATCCTGATGCTGACCGCGCGTGACGCCGAGTCGGACCGCGTGCTCGGGCTCGAGCTCGGCGCGGACGACTACGTGACGAAGCCGTTCTCGAGCGCCGAGCTGCTCAGCCGCGTACGCGCGATCCTGCGACGCCGCGAGCTCGACCGGGCGAGCGGCGGCGCGACTGTGCGGAAGCTCGGCGGCCTCCAGATCGACCTCGGCCGCCACGAGGTGCTCGTCGACGGCGAGCGCGTCCACCTGACGCTGTCGGAGTTCAAAGTGCTCTCCCTCCTCGCCGAGCAGCCGGAAGCGGTCGTCTCGCGGCGAGAGCTCATGCAGCACCTCTGGGCCAGTGAGCACGTCGGCGACGAGCACGCCTGTGAGGTGCACATCTCGAACCTGCGGCGGAAGATCGAGCGCGATCCGTCCCAGCCGGAGCGGCTTGTGACCGTGCGCGGCTCGGGCTACAAGCTCGTCGCGGCCTGACGAGCGGCTGGAGACGTAGCTCTCCCGCGCGGAGCGACGACACGCGCGCCTGACGCCGCACTCGGGCGTGAGGACGCTGGCCCAGGCGAGCGCGGTCACCCGTAGTGGCGGAGCACCCACCCGACTCCAAGGACCAGCAAGAGCGGGAGGAGGACTGTCCACGCTGAGTGTTCCTCAAAGAACTTGAGATACGGCGACCGGCGATACGGCCACTCACCGGGCCTAAAGAACTCACGCAACGGCCGATCGAACCCTGAGTAACCGGCAGCGATGGCGACCGCGACAAACGACAGCACGGCGGCGGCCATGATCACCTCGCCAAGCGTCCGCATCTCACTCAAGCTACTCCCACTTGGCTCAAGGGTCATTCCGGGACACTCATATGGCCCAGCCGAGCGTCCTCAGTATCGGGCGGTGTACAAGACGCCCGTGTTCTACGGTCGAAACGTGCAGCGAAGCTCGGGGACCGTTGTGCTCTTCGGAGGCCCAGCAGGGGCTGGGAAAACGACCCTTGCACGCGCTTGGTGCGCAACACGTCCGCAAGCCGCACACATCGAACTCGATGAGGTCCGGGACCTGATCATCAGTGGACGCGTCGATCCGCAAGAGACGGGCGAGGTCCAAGCAGAGCAGTACCGGGTCAGCGTTGACGCGACCTGTGCGCTTGCCCGGGCGTTCTGGAACGGCGGTTCCGATGTAGCGATTGACGACGTGCTCGAACCAGACGCGTTCACTCGCTACTGGATTCCTCAGCTCGACGGACTCGCATGGAAGCTCGTCGTCATTCTCCCGTCCCTAGACACCACGGTGGCTCGATCCCAGCGGCGCAAAAAGCGAGTCAGGGAGGAACACACGCGAGCACAGCACGCCTGCTGCGCCGCGTGGGACGAGGACGTTCGCATCGACACGACCGGGCTTGACCTCGATGAGAGCCTCGCGCTGGCCCTCGACAGGCTCGCGGGCACATGAGACCGCTTCGTCCTCGAGGGTCATGCCGGAACTCACTGGCCCAGCCGGGGGTCTTCTAGCCTGGACGCTCCCAGGCAGCGATGAGGTGTCCCGCAGAGTCACGGGCTGTGATCGCGATTGGGTAGACCGCACGGGCCTTCGTCATGAAGAAGAAGGCGATCCCCGGCGCGAGAAGATGCGTCGGGGGCATCGTGGCGGCGGTGCGGACGCTGCCGTTGGAGAAGCGAATGGTCACATGCCGGGAGGGTTCGATCACGGCACCGGCTACGAATGGCGGGTCAGGACCTCGGCTATCCGTCACCCAACCGAGCTTCTCGGACAAGTGTGGAGTATAGAAGCGGCCGCTCGTCGTCGCGCGTAGCGAGCCGCCCGTAAAGACCTTGACGCCGTACCGGCCGTCCCCGCTGTCGTTCGCCGTAAGTTGCCAAGAAGTCCCGTGCCATGTCCCGCGGTATGACCGACCGCTCGCGGTCACGTGCTCACCCGAACCGTTCGAACCGCGGAGAGCGAAGAACCCTCCCGTGGCTGCGGCCGCGAGCACCAGCGCCGCTGCAAGCAGCCGCCTCTGCCGCATCCGTCGCTTCGCCTCGGCAATCAGCGGATCGAGGGAGAAAGACAGCCGCGGGACGTGCGTGGTCACTAACGCCATTATCGCTAGCACCAAGACTTGTCGTCAAGCCGCCCGGCTCAGGGGTCCATTACGGAACTGGCCCAGGCGAGCGAAGGGTCTTCGAGGGCGTGACGACCCTTATCTCCGTGCCGTATCTTCGGAGCATGAGGCTTGTCAGGACTGCCGTCGTACTTGCAGCGGTTGCGCTCGCTGCATCCTCTTGTGCGGGCGGCCGACACGTCGCGTTCTCACAGTTCTCAAGGATCTCAAGGATCGGCGAGCTTTCGGTACCGACGCCGCCAGGGTTCCACCACCGATCCTGGAGCGGAGGGGTCACGGTCAGCGACCGGGTGATAAAGGGCAGCGGATCCGAGTTCCTGGCTGCGGGCTATCTCCCACACGACCGAAACCGGGTCACCCTTACCGTCTACCGACTCGGCGAAATGTCGCCGGGCATGCTCGCCCGACACATTCACCTTCCCGGCGGCAGCCGCACCGACCGCAGCTCACCACTCCCCCATCGACCAAGCCCGCGACCACCGACCGAGCGTGCACATCAAGACCGACCCAGCCACATTCACCAATAACCGGCGCCTCCCGTAATAGCGGCTCTACCGCCGGGCCAATCCCGACGGCAACCCGCGCCTAACTTACGAGCGAGGCGCCGGCACTCCATACGGTCTGGCCCAGGCGAGCGTCGCAACCTCCGGCGCGTGAGGATGCGCGATGGGTCCGGCGACCGCGCGATGGTTAGACCGGCCGCCGCTGGATCATTCTGCTCGCGCATCTCCTGCCGCGGAGTTACGAAAGCGACAGCCAAATGTCGCCCGACCTGTGCCTATGTCTGCGCACTGCGTGGAGTCTCCAGCAGCCACTTTCGGGGAAGACGAATCCGGTGCCCCACTCCCCGCCCGGATGCAACCAGTTGCCACCTGTGTGTCGTTCCGGTCCCCATGAGGGCCGCACGCGCTCACCCGCTGGCCCGACTGCGACCACCGAGAAGCGACCAGAGCCGACCATACCCCACGCGATCTTGACCTCCTGGCCCACGAGCCCAGCGAAGACAGCGCTGCTCGCATCAGCCCAACTCGCCCCCTGAGGCAAGAAAAAGAGAGTCCGCAGCTTCACCTTTCTAGTGCCGATCACCTGCGGCGCGCTCCGGTCTCCCTGCCAGGCGACAGCCACAGACGGCGGCGAGCATCCTGCCCTGACCGACCCCAACGCATCACGCGTCGGCATTGCCCCCGTGCCGACGACTACGAGGACAATCACCGCGGATGCGATCAAGACCCTTCCGATCATGCTGGCCTCCCTCGACCGCGTTCCTGAGACTCAGTACGCGTCCTGGGGCTAGAGCCGCGAGCCTCGCACGGACCCAGTTATACGCCGCTCCGCGCTTGCCCGCCACACCTCATTCCCCGAAGTGCTCAGGGGTCGGTCCGGTACTCACTGGCCCAGGCGAGCGATCTGGAGCCTGTGCAAAGGTGGCTCGCGTGGGAGCTCGGCAGTCGGCGTGCTGTACGTGGTCGCGATGGTCGTTGTCGTGGTCGGCGTGGACGTCTTGTTCTTCCGAGGCCATTTCTGGGAACGGCTGGCGGTCAACGTTGGGATCGTCCTGGTGTTCGGGGGGTTCTACTTCAGGTTTCTGCATCACGCTTAGACGAAGCGGTCGCGTACCGCTGCCTCTCGGGGGCCGGTCCCGAGCACCGGCCCAGGCCAGCGGCTTCACGCCAGTGCCGACGCGGTTCCGGGTGGCCGTATCTTGGCCCAGAGGGCTCGGGCGAGGAGCTTGACGATGTAGCGGCGCGGAGGGCCGTTCAGAATCACGAAGTCGTCGAAGGTGTGTGCGCCGGGTTTGTCTTTGACCGATCGTGCCGCGTCGCGGAGGTCGATCAGTTGCTGCACGGTCATTTGCAGCGGAGCTTCGCCGGGCTGGTAGGTGCAGCCGACGGGATAGTCTCGTCCGGGCTGACGGGTCATCTCGATGTGGCAGCCCATCACGTGGGTGACCTTGCGGCTGTTCACGAACTCGAGCGTCCGTTCCATGCTGTCGAGGTAGGCGGGGAAGTCGAAGGCGTAGATTCGGCCCGGCAATGCGTTGTCGCCGGTGAGCAGGAATCCGCTCCAGGGGTCGTAGATCGTGAGTGCCGCACGCTGGTGGCCGGGGGTCCCGATCATCTCGAGTACGCGGCCGCCGAGGTCGAACTGGACGATCTGGTCGGGCCAGCTGGTGAAGCCGAAGAACGTCTGCACCGTGGAGAGTTCACGATCGACGACTGTGGTTGCCGGTCGATCGGCGAACTGCCCATCGCCGGCCACATGATCGGAGTGCCCGTGCGTGTGGGCGACGACGAGCTGGTAGTCCTCGCGCGGGTGCTCGGTCAGCCATGCATCGACGACTCCGTCGATCGTCGCGCGCAGAGGGTTGTCGACGCTCTGCTTAGCCGCCCCGGTGTCCAGCAGCACGCCCCGGTCGTTGCCGAACAGGACGTAGAGGAAGGGAGCTTCGGCGCTGAGAGCTTTGCTCTGGCGCAGAACGTACGTGTGTGGGTCGTAGCGGTGCACCTGGAAGGCGGGGTCCTCGTTGCGCCGGCGACGCGGCGATCCATGAATCCAGCGGACGTCGAGGTCGCCGCGCACCGGCACGTCCACGGCGAAGTTCACCGGCCCGGTCAAGCGCTCGTACCCGCGAGTCGTCCCGCCTTCATAGGGCGGGAGTATGCCGCGACCGGGAACCCCCCTGAGGGCTCCCGGAACACCGGCCCAGGTGACGAATCCCGCCTAGTCGGCTCGATTTGAGCCCACGCCTAGAATCGGCGCATGGCCGAGTTCGTTCCGCCCGACTTCAAAGTCCCGCTCGGACTCGAGACTTCCGACTTCGTCCTCGAACCGCTCGGGCCCGAGCACAACGAGCAGGATTACGACGCCTGGACGTCGTCCCTGGAACACATCGCGGGCACCCCCGGGTTTCCCTGGGGCTCGTGGCCGCGAGAGATGACGCCGGACGAAAATCGCACGGACCTGCAGCAACACGCCGACGACTTTCGCAACCGGACAGGATTCACGTACACAGTGCTCGATCCGGGTGATCGCGACGTGATCGGGTGCGTCTACATCTACCTGCTCCGCGACAGCGACGACACCGCCGTCGTCCGATCCTGGGTGCGGAAGAGCCACGCGCACCTAGACACCCCGCTCTGGCGCGCCGTGACTGAGTGGCTCGAATCAGACTGGCCATTCACCGCCGTCCAGTACGCGCCGCGAGCTTAGGCGTCCCCAGTCGCCCAGCTCAGAGCGATCTACTCTGGACGTGAGATGTCGCTGAAGTGATCTCGATTCCAGGTCGACCTGAACGGGTGGCTACCGGCTCCGACGATCAGCAATGTCGCCCCCAGGTCCAGGGCTGTCGCGCTACGGCTAACAGCGGGATCTGTGACCGCGACCGCTGTGCCTCGACCGAGTCGGGCTTCCTCGCCGTCCAAGTGGAACACAACCTCTCCTTCGAGGACCAGGTACAGCTCTTGCTGTCCACTCGTCCGCTCGTGGTGCTCGTCAACAAGCGTCTGGCCAGCGCGAGCCGCCACGAACACATTGACTCCGAAGGTGTCGATCCCGAGCGCGTGCTGGAGCGGATACCAGGTGGGATCGTCTGGGCCGCCGTCTGAGACGGGCGGAATCGCTGCAATCTCTCTTACCGTCCAGCGCGCCACGACAGGAGCTTAGGCAGTGCTCCGGTATGCGACGCCCTCTTCCTCGGATTCACGCGCGCAGCACGGCGCGTCGCGGGCCGGCGAGGAAGCCGGCCTCGACGAGCAGCGGCATGACGAGCGTCTCCGCCACGGCCTCGCCGTCGAAGCGCTCGACCGCGAGGCGCTTCGCACCGCCACGCTTGACGAACCCGACGAGCGCCGCGAGCGCCGGCCGCAACCAGTCCTGATCCGGTTCCCGCAAGGGAACGAGCGAGCGGCCGCCACGCTCGACGAAGAGCGCAGGCTCGCCGCCGAGCAGCACGACGTGAGCTCCCGCTACCCGCGCGGCCCGCGCGCCCGCGCGCTTCGGCCATGGCAGGACGGCGCCGTACGGCTGAGCCGGATCTGCTGCCGCGAGCACGAGCGGCTCCGGCTCGTCGCCGTCGCGCGGCCGAAGCTCGCGCAACCGCTCCACCGCTCCGCCCTGGGCGAACTGCGCGCCGCCGAGCCCTTCGACGAAGTAGCCGCGCCGGCACGACCCGAGCGTCTCGAGCGCACGCAACTCGCCATACATGGCGCCGTAGCCACCGGGGATCCCCTCCGCCTTGACCGCGTCACGGGTGACGATGCCGTGCCGTTCCAGCAGCAGTTCTGCGAGCGAGCGCCGGTCGGCCTCGCCGGCGGCGAAGAGCCCCGCCGCGAACGACCAGCGTCCCTGGGTCGCGGTCGGGCGATGCGCGCGCGCCCGGGAGAAGCGCCGTGCGCGGCGATCCGGCCGCGGAGGCTGATACCGCCGCTCGGCGCGGAGCGGCGCCCAGGAGTCGTTCGTCACCTCGCCGCTCCAGACGAGATCCCAGAGGGCCAGAAGCGCGGCCTCGGCGTCGAGCTCGGTGGCGCCGATGAGTCCGTCCCAGAAGAGCGCGCCACCGGTCAGCGCCGCGCGGATCGCCCGGTGCGTCTCGCCTTCCGGTGCCGGCGCCGCAGCGGGACGCCCCAGCAGCGGCGCGTCGTCACGGAAGAAGGCCGCCACGCGGTCGAGTCCGGCTCCGACCCACACGAGCTCGCCGGAGGCACAGAGCTGGTCGAGCTGTTCAGGCCGATACTCGGGTACGCGCCGCGGCAGCACCTCCGCCTCCCAGAGCGCCACGGGCAATGCGAGCGCCTGCAGCGGCACGAGCGCCTCGCGGAGCGACGCGCGCCGATCGACGCCGTGCCAGCTCGGGAGGAAGCGCCCGAGGGTCGCCTGCTCCACGGGTTCGACTTCGCGGCGGAGCGCCGCGAGCGACGCCCGGCGCAGCCGGCGCAGGACGTCCGGGTCGCACCACTCGCGCTCGCTGCCGCCGGGACGGAGCTCTCCGCGAACGAGCTTCTCGGCGCGTTCGAGCTCCCGCAGCTCGTCCTCGACGCCGACGCCGAACCACGTCGATGCCTCGGCCGTGGTGAAGGGGCCTCGCCCGCGCGCCCAGCGTGCGACGAGCGAGCGAAGCGCGTCCGCCGCCGGCTCGAGGAACACGCCGGGCAAGCCGGACGGCGGCACGATTCCCAGTGCGTCGCGGTAGCGGCCCGCATCCTCCGCCGCCGCGAGCCGCTCCTCGCCGGCGATGCGAACGCGGATCGCCCGCCGTTCCGCCTCGAGGATCGCCGCGTGCGCCTCGTCGAACTCGCCGCTTGCGAGGTCTCCCCTCAGGCGCAGCAAGTCGTGGAGCCGCTCCGGATCCTTGGGGAAGGGACGCAGCGACGCCTCGACCTCGGCGAGCGCGGCCGGGTCGATGAGCTCGCGCAGCTCCTCCTGGCCGAGCAGCTCGCGCAGCAGGTCGCGGTCGAGCGAGAGCGCCTGCGCACGTCGCTCCGCCGGCGGCGTGTCGTCCTCGTACATGTAGGTGGCGATGTAGTCGAAGAGGAGCGAGGAGGCGAACGGCGACGCGGTCGCGGTCTCGACGTCCACCAGGTCGAGCTCACGCGCGCGCAGCCGGCCGAGCAACCGCTTCAGCGCCGGCAGGTCGAAGACGTCCTGCAGGCACTCGCGGTACGTCTCGAGCACGATCGGGAAGCTCGAGTACTTGCGGGCGACCTGGAGCAGGCCCTGAGCCTTCAGCCGCTGCTGCCAGAGCGGCGTCCGCTCGCCCGGCCGACGGCGCGGGATGAGCAGAGCCCGTGCCGCGTTCTCGCGGAAGCGGGCGCCGAAGAGCGCCGTCTGCCCCACCTCGGCGAGCACGAGCTCCTCGAGCTCGTCCGGATCGAGCACCAGCAGGTCGGTCGCCGGCGGGGAGTCGGCGTCGGGTAGGTGGAAGGCGATGCCGTCGTCCGACCAGAGCGACTGAACCTCGAGGCCGAGCGACTCGCGGAGCCGGGCGCCGACGGCCATCGCCCACGGCGCGTGCACCCGCGCGCCGAACGGGGTGAGGATGCAGAGACGCCAGTCGCCGATCTCGTCGCGGAACCGCTCGACGACGACTGTGCGGTCGGACGGGAGCGCGCCCGTCGCCCGCTCCTGCTCGCGGAGGAAGGCGAGGAGGTTCCGCTCCGCCCGCTCGTCGAGGTCCGGCACCTTCGGGTCGCGCGACGCGAGCAGCTCACGCGCGAACTTCCCGATCGCCTCACCGAGCTCATACGGGCGGCCGACGCCCTCGCCCTTCCAGAACGGGACCGCGCCGGGAACGCCCGGCGCCGGCGAGACGAGCACGCGGTCGCGGGTGATCTCCTCGATCCGCCAGGAGGACGCGCCGAGCACGATCACCTGGCCGGCGCGCGCCTCGTAGACCATCTCCTCGTCGAGCTCCCCTACGCGCCCGCCGCTCTCGCCCGCGATGAAGACGCCGAAGAGGCCGCGGTCGGGGATCGTCCCCGCGTTCGTGACGGCGAGCCGCCTCGCGCCCGGCCGTCCGCGGAGGACGCCAGCCGTGCGGTCCCAGATGATCCGCGGCCGCAGCTCGGCGAACTCGTCCGACGGGTAGCGCCCGGCGAGCATGTCGAGGACGTTCTCGAGCTGCGCGCGCGAGAGGTCGGCGAAGGGATACGCGCGGCGGACGAGCTGATGCAGCTCGGCCACCTCGACCTCCTCGTCGGCGCAGATCGCGACGATGTGCTGTGCGAGGACGTCGAGCGGGTTGCGCGGGATCTGCGTCTCCTCGATCAGCCCTTCCCGCATCCGCTGTGCCACGACCGCCGACTCGAGCAGGTCGGCGCGGAACTTCGGGAAGATCCGCCCGCGCGAGACCTCGCCGAGTGAGTGTCCGGCCCGGCCGATCCGCTGCAGGCCGCGGGCGACCGACTTCGGAGACTCGACCTGGATCACAAGATCGACGGCGCCCATGTCGATCCCGAGCTCGAGCGACGAAGTCGCGACGAGGCACGGGATTCGGCCGGCCTTCAGGTCCTCCTCGATCTGGGTGCGCTGCTCGCGCGCCAAGGAGCCGTGGTGCGCCCGCGCAATTTCTTCTTCTGCGAGCTCGTTGAGCCGCAACGCGAGCCGCTCGGCGAGACGGCGGTTGTTGACGAAGACGATCGTCGAGCGGTGCGCACGGACGAGCTCGACGAGCGCCGGGTAGATCGAGGGCCAGATCGAGCGTGGCTCGTAGGCTGTGCTGGAAGCACCGCCGACAGAGCCGGCGGTGCCCAGCGGGTAGACCGAGCCGCCTTCGGCGGCTCCCGGCTCCCGGCTATCCCCCGGGAGCGCCGTCAGGCGCTCGGTCTCTCCGCTGGGCGTCGGCGGCTTTGCCGCCGACGCTTCCAGCCTGGGCTCTCGCATGTCCTCGACCGGGACGACGACCTCGAGGTCGAGCTCCTTCGCCACTCCGGCGTCGACGAGCTCGATCGGGCGACCACCCGAGACGAACTTGCCGATCTCCTCGAGCGGACGCTGCGTCGCCGAGAGGCCGATCCGCTGGACGGGCTGCGCCGCGAGCTCCTCGAGCCGCTCGACCGAGAGCGCGAGATGGGCACCGCGCTTCGTCCCGGCGACCGCGTGCACCTCGTCGACGATCAGCGTGTCGACGCTCCGCAGCAGCTCGCGCGCGCGCGAGGTGAGCAGGAGGAAGAGTGACTCGGGCGTCGTGATCAGGATGTCCGGCGGCTCGCGGAGCATCGCCGCGCGCTCCTTCTGCGGCGTATCCCCCGTGCGAACGGCGACGCGGAGCGCGGACTGGAGCCCGGCGAGCGGCCCGCGCAGGTTTCGCTCGACGTCGTAGTTGAGCGCCTTCAGGGGCGAGACGTAGAGGACGCGGAGACCGGTTCCCGGCATGGCGGTCAGCCGGTCGATGGCGGAGAGGAAGGCCGCGAGCGTCTTCCCCGAGCCGGTCGGCGCCTGGATGAGAACGTGCCCGCCGCCGGCGATCGCAGGCCAGCCCCTCTCCTGAGCGGGCGTGGGCGCTGCGAAGTTCCGCTCGAACCAGGCGCGCGTCTCCGGCCTGAACGAGTCGAAAGCGGGCATGGTTTTCAGCCTACAGTCGCCCCCTTGGGGCGGCGCCCAGCCCTTCTACTCGATCTGCGTCACCGGTAGCGCGTAGCGCTCGCGAAGCCGTTCGACGAGCGAATCGTCGCCCGACAGGACGAGGATCTCGTCCCCGCCGAACGTGTGCAGCGCGTCATCGACCGCCGCGACCGGATCCTCTCCCACGGCAGTCGAGACCCGGACGTGCGGGGCGTCGAGCGCACCCACGACCGTAGCTGCACGCTTCTTGGCCTGGGACTGCTCGACGTCGACATCGTTCGCGAGGCGGTGGAGCGGTGACACCTTCAGCGGGGCGACGACGACGAGCCTTCGCTCATCGGGAGGTCCGACGTGCCGGACGGTCTCCGGCTCGCCGCGCTCTCCGCCCCGGGCGTACAGGGCTACCGCGGCTGCCGAGACGACGGCCCAGGCGACGATCGCGGCAACCGTCCCGCCCGCTGACGCCGCGGCGACGATGGCGAATGCGGCCACGGTGAGGAGGAGGAAGTGAAAGGCGGCATTCTCGCTGCGGAACGGGTTTCTCATGGGCTGAGCGTTGCTCCGGCGAGGGCACGCGGCATCGGTGAGACCCCCGATCGCGCATGCGTAGGTTCAGGCGCCCGACTGTTCCCGCGGACGTCCCTGCCGTACGGTATGCGGCATGCAGACGTGTCCCGCCTGCGGCCAGGAGAACCCCGACAGTTCCCGTTTCTGCGGGATGTGCGGTGCTTCCCTCGTACCGGCCGCTGCGCCAGCGCGCGAGGAGCGGAAGGTCGTGACCATCCTCTTCACCGACCTCGTCGGCTCCACCGCACGTGCGGAAGGGCTCGATCCGGAAGACGTCAGCGCGACGCTCTCGGCGTACTACGCGCAGCTTCGCGCCGAGCTCGAGCGGCACGGCGGCACGGTCGAGAAGTTCATCGGCGACGCGGTGATGGCCGTCTTCGGCGCGCCGGTCGCGCACGAGGACGACGCCGAGCGCGCGGTGCGGGCGGCGTTCGCAATCCGCGACTCGATCGGCGAGGAGCTGCAGATCCGCACCGCCGTCAACACCGGCGAGGCACTCGTCGCACTCGGAGCCAAGCCCGGCGAAGGCGACGCGATGGTGGCGGGCGACGTCGTCAACACAGCGGCGCGGCTGCAAGGCGCGGCGCCGGTCAACGGGATCCTGGTGGGCGAGGGGACGTACCGCGCCACCCGGCACGCGATCGACTACCGCGACGCGCCGGCCGTCGAAGCAAAGGGGAAGTCCGAGCCGGTCAGGGTGTGGGAGGCCGTCAGCGCGCGGTCGCGCTTCGGCAGCGACGTGGAGGAGAAGCTGCGGACGCCGCTCATCGGCCGCGAGCGCGAGCGTGACCTCCTCGCCGACGCGCTGATGCGGGCGCGCACGGAGCAGTCGGCGCAACTCGTCACGCTTGTCGGCGTGCCCGGCATAGGCAAGAGCCGCCTCGTGGCCGAGCTCTTCCAGATCACGGATGCCGACGAAGAGATCATCTCCTGGCGACAGGGCCGTTCCCTCCCCTACGGCGAGCGGGTGAGCTTCTGGGCGCTCGGCGAGATCGTGAAGGCCCATGCCGGGATCCTCGAGTCCGACGACGCGGTGACGGCGGAGGGGAAGCTCGAAGCGATGGTCGAGACGCTCGCGGAGGACGAGACGGAGCGGGAGTGGCTCGTCCGCCACACGCGTCCTCTCGTCGGCCTCGAAGGCGCGGAACGGGCGGAGCGCGAGGAGGCGTTCGCCGCGTGGCGGCGGCTCCTCGAAGCAGCAGCCGAGCAGCGGCCGCTCGTCCTCGTGTTCGAGGACCTCCACTGGGCCGACGACGGGCTGCTCGATTTCGTCGACCACCTTGCCGACTGGGCGACGACCGTTCCGCTCCTCATCGTCGGCACGGCCCGTCCGGAGCTGCTCGACCGGCGACCGGGTTGGGGCGGCGGCAAGCGCAACGCCTTCACGCTCTCGATCGGCGCACTCAGCGACGACGAGACGGCCGTGCTCCTCCAGAGGCTGCTCGATCGCGCCGTGCTCGACGCCGACGCGCAGCAGGCGGTCCTGCAGCGGGCCGAGGGAAACCCGCTGTACGCGGAGGAGTACGCGCGGATGCTCGCGGACCACGAGGGCGGCGACCTGCCGTTGCCCGAGACGGTGCAGGGCCTGATTGCCGCGCGCGTCGACGGACTCGCGACCGAGGAGAAGTCGCTGCTGCAGGAGGCCTCGGTGATCGGCAAGGTCTTCTGGCCGGGCGTGCTACCGGGAGCGGACGAGCGCGTCCTGCATGCACTCGAGCGAAAGGAATTCGTCCGCCGCGACCGCCGCTCATCGATTGCGCGCGAGACGCAGTACGCCTTTCTCCATGCGCTCGTGCGGGACGTCGCCTACGGCCAGATCCCGCGCGCGGAACGGGCGGAGAAGCACCGGCTCGCAGCGGAATGGCTGGCATCCCTGGCCGGCGATCGCACCGAGGATCTGGCGGAAATGCTCGCCCACCACTATCGCGAGGCTCTCTCCCTTTCGGAGGCGGCCGGACTCGACACCGCCGCACTTCGCGAACCGGCGCGGCAGGCGTTCGTCGACGGTGCGCGGAGGGCGTTCTCCCTGGGTGCCGGTGCGACGGCACACGAGCTTGCGCTCGAGGCCCTGTCGCTCACCACAGAAGAGGATCCCGAGAGGGCTCCACTGCTTCTCCTGGCGGCAGACGCGAGCCGTCTGAGCGAGGGCGACGACGTGCTGGCCCTCGGTGAAGCGGCGGTGGCGGGGTTTCTCTCCCAGGGGGACATGGGCCGCGCAGCTGACGCCGTGGCGCTGCTGGCAAGCGATCACTTCCACCGCGGCGACATCACCGCGACCCGGGCGGCACGCGACCGAGCGCTGGAGCTCGCGCGGCAGGATCCGACCTCTTCGTGGGCCGGGCGCGCCATGGCGGCCGTCGCAAGGGGACGGTATCTCCTCGATCAAGATGCCGAAGGCGCGCTCGAGCTCTCGCGTGAAGCGCTCGGGGTCGCGGCCGCGTCGAGCGATCAACGAGGAGAGGCAATCTCGCTCAACACGATCGGACTGGCGCGAGTTCGACTGGGTGACGCCGACGGGCTGGCCGATCTCGAGCGAAGTGTCGAGCTCTCGGCGGAGTCGGGCTCCTTGTTTCACCTCGCGACGGGCCTGAACAACCTCGCAAACTCGCTCTGGGAAGTCGGGAGGCTCGCGGACGGGTCTGCGCGGATCAACGAGGCCCGCGCGCTCACCGAGCGATACGGGCTGACAGGCCTCCTCCGCTGGAACAACGCCGAACTCGTATACGACGCGTACCACAGGGGTGAAGTGGTCACAGTCGTCAGCACCGCCACCAAGTTTCTCGACGAAGGCTTGGGAAGCGCCGCGTATCAGGAGCGGCCGCTGCGTGCTACTCGAGCGTGGGCACTGCTCATTCAAGGCCGCTTGGACGAAGCGCTCGCAGATGCCGAGGAGGCCCTGGCCGGTCTCCGCGAGAGCGGCGGCGACGCACAGGTCGGCCCGTTCATCCTCACCGCTGCTGCCAGGTGCCTTCGAGTCGCCGGTCGACAAGCCGAGGCCGGACTCTTGCTCGCGGAGGTGCTCTCGACGGAGCCGGACGACCTCACGTTCGACCTGCCGCTCGAGCTCGTCGAGCTTGGCCGCGGCGACGAATACCTCGAGCTGCAGGCAGGACGGAGAGGCTATGCGTGGCTGGAAGCCGGTCGCGCCGCCGCGTCCGGTGAGCTCGTGCGTGCGTCCGAGATCTACGGTTCGATCGGGGCGCAGTGGCCCGAGGCCTGGGCGGCGCTGCTAGCGGCCGAGAGCGGCGACACGTCGCGCCTCGACGCGGCGCTCGCGTATTTCGAGGAGCAGCAGGCGACACCGTACGTCCAGCGCTGCCGCGCTCTACTGCAGGCGTCCGCGTAGGATCGAGCCATGCCCGAGGCGCTGTACTTCACCGAGGACGAAGCGGCCAACCGGCTGCTCGCGGCTGATCCGTTCGCGCTGCTCGTCGGGTTCGCGCTCGACCAGCAGGTCACCGTCCAGCAGGCCTTCCTCGGGCCGCTGCGGCTGAAGGAGCGCCTCGGCACGCTCGAGCCGCGCAAGGTCGCGAAGGCCGACCTCGAGCCGCTCTTCCGGGAGAAGCCGGCGATCCACCGCTTCCCCGGCTCGATGGCGACGCGGGTGCGCGACCTCGCGGGGACTGTCGCGGAGGAGTACGACGGCGATGCGTCCCGCCTCTGGACGGAGGCGACAGACGGCGCCGACCTCCGCCGCCGCATCTCCGCGTTGCCCGGCTTCGGCGAGATGAAGGTCAAGGCGCTCGGCTCGGTGCTGGCGAAGCGCTTCGACGTGCCGGTCGCGCAGGAACTCGTCCCCGGCCATCCCACCCTCGGGGACGTCGACTCGGCTCAGGCACTCGCCGACTACCAGGCCGCGAAGAAGGCCCACAAGGCTCAGTGGCTGGCATCGAAGTCCGGACGCTGACGGACGGCGGCCAGCCGGCCGAGCGGACCGCCCACGCGCTCGCCGAGTTCTGCGCCGCCGCGAAGCAGACGCTCGAGATCGCGATCTACGACTTCCGGCTGCCGGCGGACCTCGACGACATCGTCTGCGGCGCGCTGATCGCCGCGCAGAAGCGCGGCGTGGTCGTCCGTCTCGCCTACAACCTCGACCACGCAAAGACGTTGCCGCCGCCGCCGAGCACGGATCCGGACGCGCTCGAGGCGCAGCCGTTCCCGACCGCTGCGATCCCGGGCGTCCCCGACCTCATGCACCACAAGTACGTCGTTCGCGACGCGGCCTCCGTCTGGACGGGGTCGACGAACTGGACGGCCGACTCGTGGACACGCGAGGAGAATGTGGCGGTGACCGTCGACTCGCCCGCGGTCGCGGCCCGCTATCGCGAGGACTTCGAGCAGCTCTGGACGACACGCACGGTGGCCCGCAGCGGCAAGGTCGACACCTCGCCGGTGGACGGCATGCGCGCCTGGTTCTGCCCGGGCCGCGGCGAGAAGACTGCCCACCGGATCGCCAAGGCGATCGGCTCCGCCCGGCGCCGTATCCGGATCGCCTCGCCGGTGATTAGCTCGGCGCCGATCCTCGGAACGCTTGCGCAGGTCGCCTCCGACGGCAAGGTCGACCTCGCCGGAGTGGTCGACGCCACCCAGATCGCCGAGGTGCTCGCCCAGTGGCACGAGAACGGCAACGTGGAGTGGAAGGCGCCGCTGCTGCGAACGACGCTCACCCGCGCGCCCTTCTCCGGCAAGATCACGACGCCGTACGCGCCCGGCTCGGTGCACGACTACATGCACGCGAAGGTGACCGTGGCCGACGACACCGTCTTCGTCGGCAGCTTCAACCTCTCCCACTCGGGCGAGCTGAACGCCGAGAACGTGCTCGAACTAGTGGATCCGCAGCTCGCCGACCGGCTGGCCGCGTTCGTCGACGAGGTGCGCGGTCGCTATCCCGCTGCCTCGGTCTGATCCGGTGTCCCCTTTTCGGGGGATTCCGACTGATACGAAGCACATACCTCCCGGCCACCTGAATTCATAGCCCGCCCGACGATGCTCTGGTCACCGGACAAACGGGTCCGGCCGGTACGAAACGAGACCAAAGGAGCATTGAGATGTACAAGATCCGTTACGGCACGAGGACGACAAAGCTCGTTCTCGCGGCGGTTGTGGCCTCCATCGTCTTCGCCGGCGTGTACGGCTTCGCCGCCTCGCTCGGCCTCGGCTCGTCGGGCCTCGGCGCGGGCAACGCCGTCGTCGCCTCCTGCGGCACGGGCATTCAGGCCGCCTACACCACCGCGTACAGCTCGTCGCTGCCCGGCTACTCCGTAAGCGCGGTGAATCTGTCGGCGATCCCCGCGGCCTGCCAGAGCATGTCGTACAGGATCCAGCTGACCGGCAGCGCGGGCGTGACGGTCGGCGCCGAGATGACGGGCACGCTGCCCGCCTCGGGCACGACCGCGAACATCTCGACGTCCGGCAACGTCGACGCGAGCGCAGTCACCGGCATCTCGGTCGTCGTCTCGTAAGCAAGGGTCTCCGTACCGGTGGATAGCGAGCGGGGCGCCAGTTCGGTGCCCCGCTCCCATCCAGTCGGGAGGTGATGAAGGATGAAGCGGCTGACCAGAATCCTCGGTATCGCGCTGACCGCAGCGCTGGTGACGGTCGGCGTCGCCTCCGCTGCAAGCCTCGGCCTCACCTCGGGCAAGCTCGGGGCGGGCAGCGCGGTCGTCAGCGGCTGCACGTCCTCGTCGCTCACCGCGACGCGCAACGTCGACAACAGCGGCAACGTCACTCAGATCAACGTCACGGGCGTCCCACAGGCGTGCGCGGGCCAGATCCTCGCCGTCACGCTGGAGAACAGCTCGCACACGAGCCTCGGCGCCGCCTCCGCGATCGTCGGAACGTGCACCGGCGGCTGCACCGCCACCGTCACGGGCTTCGGAACCGTGTCCGCGGCGAACGTCACCGCCTACGCCCTCTCGCTCACCCAGTAGCCGATGCGCCGCCTCAAGATCATCCCTCCACGCATCGCCATCGCGATCGTCGTAGCGACTGGCACGACGGTCGGCGTGGCCCACGCGGCAAGCCTCGGACTCAGCTCGAACCAGCTGCATGCCTGGAGCCAGACGCTGACCAAGGGGACGTGCAACCAGACGTCGGCGACTGCCGACGACACGTACGTGCAGCAGGCAGCCCCGGCGAGTACGTCTGGCAGAACCGACACGAACCTGACCGTCGGCGGCGCCGCCGGATCGCAGAACTACGCCTTCATCCGCTTCGACCTCAGCGGCTGCAACCTCCCCACCACCGCCGGCGCGGACAGCGCCGACTTGACCGTGTACGTGACGACGAAGTCGAACGACACGATCTCATTCTTCCCCGTCTATTCCAGCTGGAGCTCGTCGACCCTGAACTGGAACGGCCTCGGCAGCCTGACGATCGGAGCCACCGCGACGACGGCCTTCGTGCCGTCGAACCCCGGGGCGGTCACCGTACCGGTCACGTTCGACGTCGACGCCGCGATCAAGGCCGGGACCCTCTGGGGCTGGGAGCTTCGCGACACGAGCGGCACAGCTACAGCCGCGGTCGGGTCGTCCGAGAACAACGCGGCCGGCAAGCGGCCCTCGATGACCCTCAGCTATGAGAAGTAGCGTCGTATCCATCCCGCCGCGCACGGCTCTCCGGCCGCGCCTGCCGCACGCGAAGGCCGTCGCGCTGGTAGCGGCCCAGCTCGCGTTCGTCGCGGCGCTCCTATGGTTCTGCCTGCCGCAGAGCTTCGGCGGCCGCGCCGACTGGGTGCTCGTGAGCGGCACGAGCATGCTGCCGCGCCTGCACACCGGCGACCTCGTCCTCGTCGAGCACCAGTCGAGCTACCACGTCGGCGAGGTCGTCGCCTACCGCGTTCCGAAGGGTCAGGTCGGCGCCGGGCACGTCGTCATCCACCGGATCATCGGTGGGAACGGCGGGACCGGCTGGAGGATGAAGGGCGACAACCGGACCGCGCCGGACCTCTGGTATCCGACGAACCGCGACGTGATCGGCGCGAAGCAGCTGCGGATCCCGGACGCCTGGTTCGTTCTCCGGGTCTTCCACATGCCGGTCCTGCTGGCGCTGTTCGCGGCCTTCGGCGTCTTCTTCTTGATCGCGCTTTCCGGCGATGAGGAACCGGACGTGCCTGCCGAAAGAGAGCGTTGAGATGAGCGCGGTCACGGATTTCTATCTCGTCGAGCGCCGCCCTCTCCTCGCACGCCTGCGGTCGGCCCTTTCGGGGCTCGCGGGAAACCGCACGCTCGTCCTCGGGATTGGCTGCGCAGGGCTGCTGATCACCTTCGGGGCGATGGTGGCCACCGGCGGACCGGGGCGGATCGGCGCGATCTGGTTCGTCCCGTGGGTCGCGCTTCTCGCCGCGCAGCTCGGTCCGGCCGGCGGCGCCCTCTCCGGTGCGGCGGCGACTGCGCTCTACTTCGTGGGCGCAGACGTGATCACAGACTCGGACGATCCGGTGGCGCTCGTGCTGCGGCTCGTCGCGCTCGTCGGCGTCGGAGTCGCCGCCGGCCTTTCCTCGCGGCGTATCTCGTCCGACTCGCTCGAGCTGCAGGCCACGAGCGCGGTACAGCGGGCACTCCTCGACTCGACGCTCGACGGCATCTGCCTCACTGACGCTTCCGGACGGGTGCTCTTCGCAAACGCCCCGCTCCGAGAGATCTCGCACGAGCTCGGGCTGCCCCCGTCCGGCACCGTGACCGAGCGACTGCTCGCGCTCGCCGACCGAACCACCGAGGCCGGTCGCTTCAGCGAACGGATGCGCGAGCTCGCCCAGGATCCGACCGCGAGCGAGGACGAGTTCGAGCTCAGCGACACCGGGCGCGTCTTCCGTGGCTCCACAATCCCCGTGGCCCGACTCGACGGAAACCTCGTCGGCAGGATCTGGACGCTGCGGGAGGTGACCGCCGACCGCCGCCTCGAGCGGTTGCGCGACGCCTTCGTGGCCGCGGTCTCCCACGAGCTGCGAACGCCGCTCACGTCGGTCTCCGGCTTCCTCGAGCTGCTCGGCGACGAGGAGGACAGCCTCCCACTGACCGGGCGCACGTACCTGACCGCAGCCCGGCGGGGCACCGCACGGCTGCAGCGCATCGTCGAGGACCTTCTCCTCGTCGCGCAGATCGAGGCCGATCTGCTCGAGCTCCATACAGAGCCGGTCGACCTTGCGGAGCTTGCGAGCGACGCAGTCGAGGACGCGAGCGCCACTGCAGCCGAGAAGCGAGTCGCGATCAATCTCGACATCAACGGCCCGCTCCCGCTCGAAGCGGACGCTGCCCGCCTCCGACAGGTCATCGACAACCTCCTCTCGAACGCGATCAAGTACACGCCTACCGGCGGCGAGGTCGTGCTCACCACATCCGACAGCGACGGTCAGCGGCGGATCGAGATCTGCGACAACGGGATCGGCGTCCCGCACGACGAGCTCGGCCGGCTGTTCTCGCGCTTCTACCGCGCCTCGACCGCGACCCGCCGCGCGATTCCCGGCACCGGCCTCGGCCTGGTCATCGCGCGCGCGATCGTCGCGAGCCACGGCGGCACGATCTCCCTCGAAAGCCGGGAAGGTGAAGGAACCCGCGTCGGGGTGACGCTCCCGCTCCGTCAGTTCGCTGGGGGGACGTACCGGTAGCCGAAGCCGCGCACCGTCTCGATCGGCCGCCAGCCGTCGCTGTTCTGGCCCAGCTTCTTCCGGACGTACGACACGTAGAGCTTCACCTGGTCTCGCGAGACGCCCGCCTCGTGTCCCCAACAGTGCTCGATCAGCTGCTCGGCCGACAGCACCTGGCCAGGATGCCGCGCGAAAGCATCGAGGATCCGGAACTCGAGGGGAGTGAGTCGGACCGGCAGGCCGCGGCACATCACGAGGCGCGTGGCGTAGTCGATCGAGATCGCGCCGTCGTCATAGTGGTCGAGATGCGTGGACTCGGGAGCGCGGCGGAGCAGCGCCCCGACCCGGGCAAGCAGCTCCTGACGGCCGAAAGGCTTCACGACGTAGTCGTCGGCGCCCGCCCGGAAGCCCCGCACCTTGTCGATCTCGCTGCTCCGTGCGGTGAGCAGGATCACGGGCACGTCGCTCAGGTCGCGCAAACGCTCGAGCGTCTCGAATCCGTCGAGCTCCGGCATCGAGAGATCGAGGACGACGAGGTCGGTGGGGTTCTCGTGGAAGACGCGAAGCGCTGCGCGGCCGTCCGGAGCCGTCTCCACGCGGTAGCCGGCCCCGGTCAGGAGCTCCTGGAGCAGCAAGCGGATGTCGCCGTCGTCGTCGACGACAAGCACCCGCCGCGGGGGTGCCGTGGCCATTGGGCTCAGTATGGGGGAGCCGTCAGCCGATGAAAAGGCCCATGAAGGCGCTCGCGGCACCGGTTCTCGCTGCATTGGGCGTCGCGCTCCTCACCGGATCGGCGGCGCACGCGTTTCGGCTTCCGGCCGCGCGGCACTGCCCGGTCTTCCCGGCGAACAACGCCTGGAACCAGCGGGTAGACAGGCTTCCCGTCGCCGCCGACTCCGCGCAGCTGGTCGCCTCGATCGGCCTCGACGCCCCGGTCCATGCGGACTTCGGCTCGGGCAAGTGGGACGGCGGCCCGATCGGGATCCCGTTCGACGTCGTCTCGAAGAAGACCCATCGCTCGCACGTCTCGTTCGAGTACGCGGACGAGTCGAACCGTGTCGCCTATCCGATCCCGCGCCACGTCCACATCGAGGGCGGCCTGCGCGCGACCGGTGACCGGCACGCGATCCTCGTGGACAAGAGCAACTGCCGGCTGTACGAGCTGTACGACCTGCGGCACACGAGCCATGGCTGGACGGCCGGGTCGGGCGCGATGTGGAGCCTCCGCTCGAACCACCTCCGGCCCGCGGGCTGGACCTCGGCCGACGCCGCGGGGCTGCCGATCTTCCCCGGCCTCGCGCGCTGGGACGAGGTCAAGCGCGGCGTGATCGACCATGCTCTCCGCTTCACCGCCCCCCAGACGCGCCGCGCCTACGTCTATCCCGCGCGCCACTACGCCTCCAGCTCGGACGACCCGTCGCTGCCGCCGATGGGCCTGCGCGTCAGGCTGAAGCCGACCGTCGACATCGCCTCCTTCCCCCGACAGGCGCGCATCGTCCTACTGGCGCTACAGCGCTACGGGATGATCCTCGCCGACAACGGCTCGCCCTGGTACATCTCGGGCGCACCGAACCGCCACTGGTCGAACGACCAGCTCCACTCGCTCGGCCGTCTCACGGGCGCCGACTTCGAGGTCGTCGACACGTCCTCACTGCCCGAGCCCGGGAAGTAGAGGCAGTTCAGCGAGCCAGTCACCAGCCTCGCGCGCGACCGCGCTCGGCGCGTCCCGAAGAAGCTCGTGACTGGATGTGTCGAGTCGGACGATCTCGCTCTGAGGGACGAGGCGGGACAGCCGCTCGGGTTCAGCCGAAGCTTCGTCCGCGCCGGCGCCGAGGAACAGGACCGGTGCCCCCGACGCTGCGAGCCGTGTGTAGCAGGCTGCCGCCGGCTCGTTGCAGAGGCCGTGGACCATTGCCCCGGCGATAGCCGGCGTGTGGCTCCCGAAGTCTGTGCCTTCGCTCATCGCCACGGCTTCCGCTTCCGCGACGAACTCGTCTAGGGCGCGATCAGTGCGGAAACCGGGGAGGTCGGCGAAGTCGAGGTGGCCCCCCTCGACGAGCACGAGCGCGAGCGTCCGCTCCGGGTTGAGTGCGGCGAACCAGCAGCCGACCGTGGCCCCCCATGAGAAGCCGAGGAAGACACCCCGCGCGGCTTCCAGCTCATCGAGAATGTCGGCCGCCAGCGACGCCAGCGCCGATGGCCGGAACTCGCCAGCTGAGCGTGCGGACGATTGCGAGTGTCCGGGTGCGTCGATGGCGACGACTCGTGCACCGAGACGGTCGGCGAGCTCGGGGGCAATCAGCGCATAGTCGGCGGAGCTCCCCCCGGCACCGTGCCAGCAGAGGACGGTCAAGCCGTCCGGTGCTCCCCACGACTGAGCGAAGATGCTGCCGCCGCAGAGCATCATCGGCAGTCCAGGCCCGCCGATCTTCTGGGCTAGCGCGCGGCCCAGTCGGCCCGCGGATCCGGCAGCGGCGTGAGCACCGGCTCGACCCGGTCGCGGAGGTGCTCGAACGCCGGCGGCAGGATCAGCTTCTCGCCGAGGTGCGCCGGATCCTCGTCCGCCGCAAACCCCGGCCCGAGCGTCGCGATCTCGTAGAGGACACCGGCGGGCTCGCGGAAGTAGATCGAGCGGAACCAGAAGCGGTCGATGACCTGCGTCGGATGACCGCCTGCATCTTCGACCAGGTCGTGCCACGCCTGGTGGTCCTCCATCGTCGAGGACCACGCCACGTGATGGACGGTGCCGGCGCCGCCGACGCCCGGGACGTAAGGCGCCTCGGCGTACTCGATCCAGCCGCCGCGCGTCTCGGCGCGCGTGTCCCAGCGACCGCCCTCCTGCGCGAACCCGAGCGTCGTGAGGAACTCGTCGTTCGGCCGGCCGTACGCGCGCACTCCCTCGAAGCCCTGCAGCGCCGTCTCCGGCGGGATCTCCGGGTGATGCGCCACGAGTGGCTCGTCGGCGACTTGCGAGATCACGAGCTCGTGTTGGAGCCCTTCGGGATTCGCGAAGCGGAGCGACGCGCCGTCGGCCTCGACCTCGTGCCCCTCCGCGCTCAGACGGTTCGCCCAGAACTCGAGGGCCTCGGCCGAGCCGACCCGCCAGACGACGGTGTGGATCATCCCGTCCCCGGCCTGGCCGGACCTCGCGTTCGGGTACTCGAAGAACGTGATGTCGGAGCCGGCGTGCCCCTCCTCGTCGGCGTAGAAGAGGTGGTAGACGGTCGGGTCGTCCTGGTTGACGGACTTCTTGACCATCCGGAGCCCGAGGACCCGCGTATAGAAGTCGACGTTTCCGGGCGCGTCGGCGGTGATGCAGGTGACGTGGTGGATGCCGTCGAGGCGCACGCTCAGGCCTCCGGGGCCGCGAGCAGTTCCTTCGCGGCTTCCAGGTCGGACGCCTGCACGAGGATCTCGCGGGCCCCCGCCGCCATAAAGTCCTCGAGCGACGAATCGATCGCGTCCGTGTCGCGATACGCACACTTGATTCCCGCTGACCGGAGCAGCCCGCACACCACTTCGGCCTCGGACTGTCCGGAGACGGTCGTCACGACAACTGTGTCGTCGGCTGCCATACCGGAAGGCTACTGAGCGCGGAACGGTCCCATGGTGGGGAAGCGGTCTTGGCCGTCGAGCAGGTGGCGCAGGAAGAGGGCGACACCGACGTCTCCGGTGAATAGCGAGTACCGGCCGCGCCCGAGCTTGGCGCGCTCGCTGTCGACCTGGCGGATCGCGTGCATCGCGAAGGCGCGCGCCCTGTCGAGCCAGAGCGCGTCTCCCGTCCGGCGGTGGAGAACGAGGAACGCGTACGCGTTGCCGGCGGTGTCGTGACAGAGGTTCGAGCCCTTGGCGAGCGGTCCCGCACGCCAGGTGAGCTCGCCGCCGGCGAGCGCGAGTTCCTCGTCCATCACGTCGCCGAGCGCGGCCACGATGCCCGGCGCGCCGTGACACCACTGCACCCGGATCTGCTCCGGCGGCGCCCCCTTGCCGGGCGACCAGTTGACGAGCGGCCCGTTGCGGAGCGCGAGGCGCGCTAGCACCGCGTCGAAGTCGACCGTTCGCCGGTGCGCCAGCGCCAGCTGGTTCCCGGCGAAGCCGTGCCCGACGCCGAAGTAGCGCATATCGCCGAGCCGGTGCTGCGTCCAGAGCCCGTCGGCATCGCGCGCAGCCTCCAGCTCGTCGGCCAAGGCGTCCCAGGCTGCCTCCCACCGCTCCTCGCCCGACCACGCGAGCATCGCCTCGGCGGCGAGGAGCGAGCCGGCGGCGCCCCAGAGCATCTCGTTCCACTCGTCCTCGAGGTTGGCGAGGACGAGCTCGTGCACGCGGTCGGCGAGTCCCGCGTCACCGGTCAGGAGGTAGCCAACGAGCCCGATCCCGCACTCGCCGCCGAGGTAGCTCGGCGCGTAGGCCCACTCCTCCCCCATGTCCGGATCGCGGCGATACCGCTCGAGCGCGCCGAGCACCGCATCGCCCCAGCCCGTCGAGCCGAGCTCGTGCAGCGCCCAGGCCATCCCGGCCACACCGAGGTAGATCGTGTTCGGCGAGTCGTCGACCTCGTCCGCCGGATGGAATGGCCAGCGCTCGCCGTCGAACGCGGCCTCCGCGCCGGCAACGACCGTCCTGATCGCGTCCTCCGCGCGCGACTCGTCCCACTCCGCCGCTGCGAGAGGCTCGTGCTCGCTCGGCCGGAAGAGCTCAGCCAACGCCGGCGAGGAGGAACGCCCGGCTCTCTCGCAGCATCTCGCGGGCGATCACGAGGCGCTGGATCTCCTGCGTCCCCTCGTAGATCTGCGTGATCTTCGCGTCGCGCATGAAGCGCTCGACCGGGTACTCCTTGATGTAGCCGTAGCCGCCGAGGATCTGCACCGCGTCGGTCGTGACGGCCATCGCGACGTCGCCGCACTTGAGCTTCGCCATCGCCGACGCCTTCGTCAGCTCCGGTCCCTCGGCGCCCTCGTCGGACATGCGCCCGAAGCGGTAGAGGAGGCCACGCGCCGCCTCGCACTCCGTCTCCATGTCGGCGAGCTTCGCCTGGATCAGCTGGTGCTGGCCGATCGGTTTCCCCATCGTCTCGCGCGTCTTTGCGTAGTCGAGCGCGTAATCGGTGGCGCCCTGCGCGATGCCGAGCGCCTGGGCGGCCACCCCGGGACGGGAGCGATCCAGGATCCGCATCGCGATCCGGAAGCCCTCTCCCTCCTCGCCCAGGAGGTTCGCGGCCGGGATGCGGCAGCCGTCGAAGGTCAGCTCGCCGGTCGTGGATCCGCTAATGCCCATCTTCGGCTCGAGCCTGGCAACCGCGAAGCCCGGTGTGTCGGCCTCGACCACGAACGCCGAGATGCCTGCGTGCCCCGCGTTCGCGTCGGTCTTCGCGAAGACGGTGTAGAGATTCGCGACGCCGGCGTTCGTGATGAAGCGCTTCGAGCCGTCGAGGACGTACGCGTCGCCCTCGCGCCGCGCCGTCGTGCGCATAGCGGCCGAGTCGGAGCCGGAGCCGGACTCGGTCAGCGCGTACGCCGGCAGCCACTCGCCCAGAGGCGAACCTCGGCAGATAGCGCTCCTTCTGCTCGTCGGTACCCGCGAGCTTGAGGCCGAGCGAGCCGAGCTCCTGCACCGCAAGGATCAGGGCCGAGGTAGCGCAAACCTTTCCGACCTCCTCGATCGCGATCAGCGACAGCAGCGTGCCGGTGCCAAGGCCGCCGTACTCCTCCGCGAAGAAGAGGCCGAAGATGTCGTTTTCGCGGAACAGCTCGACGACGTCCCACGGGAACTCGTGGGAGGAATCGATCTCGGCGGCGCGCGGCGCGATCCGCTCGCGCGCGAGCTGCCGAACCAGGTCACGCAGCTCCCGTTGCTCGTCGCTCAGGACGTCCCAGGACACGGCTGCGTGAGTCTATCCCCGAGGCGGCGCCTGTCCTCGGCAGGCGCCGCGTCGCGTTCGGTCAGTGGCCGGGCGGAACGCCGAACTGCGCGAGGAAGTCCTGCGCGCCCTGCGTGTCCAGCCTGAGGTCGACGTTCGTCGACGCGCACGCGGTGTCGCCCGAAATGGTGATCGCCGCGATCGTGTCGGTCGTGCCGATGAAGTTCGGCCCGCCGGAGTCGCCGTAGCACGTGCCGCCGGCGCCGACCGACGCGTTCTGCGTCAGGCGGAGCCAGCTGTTCTGCAGCGAGTTGAAGAACGACGTCGAGTTCCAGCGGAAGCCGTCGAAGTAGAACGTCGGCTTACCACCACCCACGAGCTTGCTCCCGTCGCCGTACCCGACGGCGGTGAATGCCGACGACTGCGTGAGGGTCTTGTCCGCCTTCATCTGGTCGAAGAGCCCGACCGGCGGCAGCGTCGCCGGCGTAATCCCCTCGGGAGCGCTGTCGAGCAGGATCACCGCGATGTCGTTCCCGTTCTGAGCCGGCTTCCCGTTGTACTGCGGGTTCTGAACCATGCTGCCGTGGATGTACGGGCCGTCGGCGCTGTTCGCGTTGAACGTGACCCACACGTCGGTGGTGTGAAGGTCGTTCAGGAGGTAGTCGGTGCAGTGCGACGCCGTGAGGAAGACCTGCGGAGCGACGAGCGTTCCGCTGCACAGAACCTGGAGCGTGTCCGGCTGCGACGGGTCGTCTAGCGCCATCATCGCGCCGACGTTCGGATGCGCGTCGCCGTCGCGCTGGCCGTTCGTGATCGCGAACGCCGACCCAGCCGCAACGAGTGCAGCCACCGCGACGGCCGCGACAATCAGTCTCTTCGACAAGGAAGCCCCCTTCCCGTGTAGTTGTCGCAGCGATCGTAGGCCAGGCTTGACTCTGCTCGTGCGAGAGTCGTAGAGTCGCTTCATGTCTCTGAACCAAGATTTCAGATGACTGAACCGACTCTCGCGGCGACGCCGGAGACGAACGGCCTCGACGTCGGCCAGCGGCTGCGGGCGATCCGGCTGCTGCGGCGACTGACGCTGCGGGAGGTGGCCGACGCCGCGGGAGTCAGCGAGAGCTTCGTCAGCCAGCTCGAGCGCGGCCGCTCGAGTGCGAGCGTCGCCACGCTGCAGCGGCTCGCAGCTGCGGTCGGGATCGAGATCTCCGACCTGTTCGCGGACGAGTCGCAGTCCGGGCCGCGCGTCCTCCGCCGCCAGGAGCGGCAGTTGCTCGAGTGGGGACACCTCGGCCGCAAGACACTGCTCACGCCGAAACCGTTTCATTCGCTCGAGGTCGTAGCCGCCGCGTTCGATCCCGGTGGCTCGACAGGGGACGAGCCGTACACGCACGGCGACTCCGAGGAGCTGTTGCTCGTCCTCGAGGGCCGCGTCCACGTGCAGCTCGGCAGCGAGCTGTTCGATCTCTCGAAAGGCGACAGCGTCAACTACCGGAGCTCGACGCCGCACCGCGTGAGCAACCCGGGTGACGCCGCCGCCGAGGTTCTGTTCGTCATCAGTCCGCCCAGCTACTAACGCCAACGCCCAAAGGAGGCGTCAATGGACGTGGAGGGTGAACCGTTCGACCGCCGGCTCTCACGGGCCGACATGCTCCGCCTCGCGGGGCTCGCGGCCGGAGTTGGAGTCGTAGCCGGTCCGGCTGCCGCAGCCAACGCCGCGGTAAGGCAACTGACAGCGGAGACCGGCCGGCTGCAGGTGATGGACTGGGCCGGCTATGACAACACCATGCCGCACCACGCGATGTTCCAGGCATACCTCCGCAAGTACCCGAACAACAAGCCGCTGTTCATCAACATGACGAACGAGGCGAACGCACTCGCGAAGATCCACGCCGGCACCCATCCCGACCTCTTCCGGCCCTACGTCGGCTGGGTCAAGTACTTCGCCCAGAGCGGCCTCGTCCAGCCGTGGGACACGAAGCTGATCTCGAACTTCCCCCACCTGAACAAGTTCATGGTCAAGGCGGGCCAGTACAACGGCAAGCAGTACGGCATCCCGGACGACTGGGGGTTCGACGCGATCCTGTACCGCAAGGACAAGGTGCACCCGAAGTCGCGATCATGGAGCCTTCTCTACGACGACCGGTACAAGGGCAAGATCTCCTGGTTCGACGACCCTGTGGAGAACCTCACGATCGCCGGCATGATTCTGGGCTTCAAGAATCCGTGGAACCAGACCGACGCCCAACTGCAGAAATCGAAGAACTTCCTGATCTCGAAGAAGCACCTCGTGAAGTTCATCTGGGAGTCCGAGACCCAGCTCGATCAGGCGTTCGCCTCGGGTGACATCTGGATCGCCCTAGCCTGGCCCTACGACTGGGTGCTGGCAAAGAAGAAGTATCCCGTCGTCTACATGCACCCGCATGTGGGCAAGCAGAGGCCGATCGCGTGGGTCGGCATGTTCATGCTGCTCAAGAACACGCCGCGCTTCCACCTCGCGCACGCGTACGTCGACGCCTGGAGCTCGGCCAAGAGCGGGAAATGGCTCGAGGACAACTACGGCTACGGTCACGCGAACACGCTCGCAAAGCCGTCGTCTAGCGCGCTGCTCAAGGCGCTCAACCTGACGAACCCACGGGCGGTCACCCTCCCCAATGCGTACCTCGACCGCAACGTCCCGCGCCGAGCGGTCTACGCACAGCTGTGGGACGAGGTGAAGGCAGCCTGACCCTGGAGCCCATGGCCGGAGCGACGGCGCCTGCACGCAGGCGCCGTCGCCTGGTCCTGGTTACCCCGAGCTTGCTCGGACTGCCGGTTTCGTGGCTCTTGCTCTTCTTCGTCGTCCCGATCGCGATCGTCGCGCTCTACAGCTTCGATGTACTCGTCCTCTTCCCGGGGCCGCACGGCTTCACCCTCGCCGCGTGGCGCATGTTCCTCTCAGGCGGGCCATACCTGCACCTGTTCGTCAAGTCGGTGGAGATGTCGCTGACGGTGTCCGCGATCGTCGTCGTCGTGGCCTACCCACTGGCCTACTACCTCGCCCTGTCAGGGACGCAGCGCAAGTACGTGCTTCTCCTCCTGCTGATCGCCCCGTTCTTGACGAGCTACCTGCTGCGCGTGCTCGCCTGGAGCGTGATCCTCGGCGACCAGGGTGTCGTCAACACGTTCCTCTTCTGGACGGGGCTGCGGTCACCCGACCACCCACTCTCGTTCCTCCTCTACAGCCGCTTTGCGGTGATGCTCGTGCTCGGCTACGTCTGGCTGCCGTTCGTCTCCCTGCCGATCTTCGTCACCCTCGAGACAATCGATCGGGGGCTGCTCGAGGCGGCGAGCGACCTCTATGCGAGCCGGCGGCAGGCGTTTCTGCGCGTGACCCTGCCGCTCAGCGCGCCGGGAGTCGTGGCGGCGTTCCTCTTTGTCTTCATCCCGACGGTCGGCGAGTTCGTCACGCCCTCACTGGTCGGTGGAACGAGCGGCTACATGTACGGGAACCAGATCGTCGACCTGTTCGGGCAGGGCTTCCCGGACTGGGAGACGGGCTCGGTGCTCGCGCTCTTCCTGCTCGGCGTCATCTCTTTGCTGACCCTCGTGTTCGTACGGTTCCTCCGGGTGGGCGAGGCACGCCCCGCCTGATGGACGTAGCGCTCTCCCGCAACGGCCGGCGCCTCATGCGCGTCTTCTTCGCGCTCGTGGTCGTCTTCCTGTACGCGCCGATCGCGATTCTTCTGGTCTTCTCGTTCAACAAGGCGTCGGTGCCTTCGTTCCCGCTCAGCGGGTTCACTCTCCGCTGGTACCACGATTTCCTCCACAACGGCGCCATGCGGGGCGCACTGGAGACGAGCGCGATGGTGGCAGCGGTGTCCAGCGTCATCGCGGTGACGCTCGGCATCCTGGCCTCGGTCGCTCTGGCGCGACGCGGCTTCCGCGGCAAGGGGGTCGTCACCGCACTCCTCCTCAGTCCGTTGGTCATCCCCTTCGTGGTGCTCGGGATCGCCATGCTGCTGCTCTTCCACGTGCTCGGCTTCTCTCCATCGCTGGAGACGGTGACGATCGGACACGTCGTGATAGTTCTCCCGTACACGATCCTCGTGATCATGCCGCGGTTGGAGCAGATCGATCGATCGCTCGCCGAGGCCGCCTACGACCTCGGCGCTGGCCCGCTACGCACCTTCCGCTGGATCACGTTTCCACTGATCCTGCCGGCGATCCTCTCGGCCTTCCTGATCGGGTTCACGACCTCGTTCGACGAGTACGCGCTCACCTCGTTCCTCATCGGGACACAGCAGACGTTCCCGATCTTCCTCTACTCGGCGCTCCGCTTCCCGACCCAGCTCCCGCAGGTCATCGCCGTGGCCGTCGTCGTTCTCTGCGTGACACTCGTCGTGATCATCGCAGCCGAGATCTGGCGGCGGCGAGCCGAGGCCCGGCTCGAAGCCACCTGACACAACGGAACCTCGACGCTCGCCGTGGCGGCCTCCGACACGACCCCGCTCCACCGGCCACTCTACGGCCATCCGCACTCAGCCCTTATGGCAAACCGCTTCGACGTTGTTACCGTCGGGGTCGAGGACGAAGGCGCCGTAGTACGTTGCGTGGTAGTGCTCCCGGAGACCGGGAGAGCCGTTGTCGGTGCCGCCGGCCGCAAGTGCGGCCACGTGGAACGCGTCGACGATTTCGCGGTCGTCGCACGTGAAGGCGACGTGCGTTCCAGTGCCGTACGGGTCGCGCTGCGCGACCCAGAACCCGTACCTCCCCTCCGGGCCGAAGGCCGCGGCCTTCCACTCCTCGAATGCGGCCGTCTCCCGCAGTCCCAGGGGCTCGAGCGCCTGCCGATAGAAGGTCCGGCTCTTCTCGAAATCCCGGACGTTGACACCGACATGATCGAACATCGTCACCCTCCTGCTCGCAGTAGCCTCAGCACATGATCCTGCGCAACGGGACGATCCGCACCCTCGACCCGTCGCTGCCGACCGTCTCCTCGCTCTGGATCGCGGACGACCGAATCGTCGGCGGCGTAGGCGTACACGAGACGTCGCTCCCGACCCGGGAGACGGTCGACCTCGGCGGCCGCTGCGTCCTGCCGGGCTTCACCGACTCGCACGTCCACTTCCCCACCTGGGCGCTGGCGCGGCACGACGTCGGGCTTCACGACTGCGCGTCGCGCGCCGAGGCGCTCGACCGCGTGAAGGCCGCTCCAAGGACCGGGAGCTGGCTCCGCGGCCAGGGTTGGAGGGACGCCGACTGGCCCGACGGTCCGCCGACCCGCCAGGCGCTCGACGAGATCGAGCCCGAGCGGCCCGCGATGCTGATCTCGAAGGACTACCACGCGCTCTGGCTCAACTCCGCGGCCCTCTCGCTCGCCGGCGGCGACCTCGAGGTCGAGGGCGGGGTCGTGGTCCGGGACGAGAAGGGCGAGCCGACGGGAGTCCTCTACGAGGAGGCTGCCTGGCAGTTCAAGGGGCGGTTCGTGCACGTCCCTTCCGAGGAGTACGTCGCGGCCATGCGCGATGGAGTCAAGGTCGCCGCCGCGCGCGGGGTCACGGCACTCCACGACAAGGACGGCTGGCTCGGCGCGATCGGCCTCTGGCAGCGTCTCGAGCAACAGGGCTCGCTGCCTCTCCGCGTCTGGCAGTCGACGCCGGCCGAGCGACTGCCGCAGCTTCGCGAGGTCGGGCTGCGCAGCGGGGCCGGCTCTCCCCTCCTTCGCCTCGGCTACCTGAAGACGTTCATGGACGGGACGCTCGGCTCGCAGACTGCCTGGCTCACTGCTGGAAGCGGCCCCGGCAAAGCCGGCGCCGCACGGCAGCAGACCCCGCGCGCCTCAGGCGCGCGGTCGGCCGACGGCAGCGGCGTCGTGATCACGACGAGCGAGGAGCTCGAGACGATCGTCCGCGATGGAGCCGATGCGGGCTGGCCGGTCGGCGTCCACGCGATCGGCGATGCCGCGAACAAGGCCGCCCTCGACGCGTTCGAGCGCTCGCGGGACGTCTGGCAGCCGCTCGGGCTTCGACAGCGGATCGAGCACGCGCAGTGCGTTGCGGACGAGGATGTCTCGCGGTTCGCCGAGCTCGGGATCGCGGTCTCCCTTCAGTTCACGCACGCGCCGTCGGACGAACGGCTCGCGAAGCGCTTCTGGGCCGACCGCCTCGACGGGACGTACTCGTTCCGGTCGCTCCTCGACTCCGGCGCGCTGCTCGCGAACGGCTCCGACGCGCCCGTGGAGGAGCTCGAGCCCTGGGCGGGCGTCGTCGCAGCCGTTCTCGACCACTGGCGCGCCGACCAGCGCCTCACCCTCGAGCAGGCGCTCCACGCGGTGTGCGTCGCGCCCGCCTGGCTGTCCCACGACGAGCACATCCGCGGGACGCTTCTCCCGGGCCGCTACGCCGATCTCGTCGTGCTCGATCGCGATCCGTTCGTCTGCGAGCCGGAGGAGCTCCGCGAGCTGCAGGTCGTGGCGACAATGCTCGGCGGCCGCTGGACGCACAATCCTCCGCCCTGGGATTGAGATGACAGAGCACCGAATCTCACGCGACGAAGTGATCTGGTCCTTCGGGCCCGGCCTCCAGCCGGTGCTGGAGGTCGAGCCCGGCGACGTCGTCACCTTCGAGACGAACGACTGCTTCACGGGCCAGATCCGGAGCGAGGACGACCTCGTCACCGAGATCGACCTCTCGCGGATCAACAGTGCGACGGGGCCCGTCGCGGTCAGAGGCGCCGAGCCCGGCGACTCGCTCGTGGCGGAGATCCTCGACGTGCGGCCGGTCGAGTGGGGCGTCGCGACGCTCATCCCCGGCTTCGGCCAGCTCATCGACCAGGTCCAGTCGCCGCTCACCCGGCTCTTCGAGGTGCGGGACGGCGTCGTGAAGATGAACGACCGCGTCTCGTTCCCCGCAATGCCGATGGTCGGCGTCGTCGGCGTCGCGACCGGGGGCGAGGAGCTCTCGAACGGCCTCGCCGGTCGTCACGGCGGGAACCTCGACGACCACTGGCACGGCGCCGGCGCGCGGATCTTCTTCCCCGTCCGGCAGCCCGGCGGTATGTTCGCGGTCGGCGACATGCACGCCGCCATGGGCGACGGTGAGATCTGCTTCACCGGTATCGAGATCGCCGGCGAGGTGGACATTCGTTTCGACGTTCTCAAGGGGAAGCAGGCCACCTGGCCGGTGACGGAGCTTGCCGATCGGTGGCTGCCGCATGCGACGGCGCTCGAGTACGCCGAGGCGCTCGGACTCGTCTCCGAGGAAGCAGCGCGCCTGCTCGTCGACGAGCACGGCTTCACGATGGAGGATGCGTTCATCTTCCTCTCCGTCGCCTGCGATGCGGGCGTCGCGCAGGCGTGCAAGCCGGCGGAGGGCTTCGGCACGATCGCGCGCTTCGCGATCCCGAAGATCGACGCCTGCCCGGCACCGTTCAGCGTCTGAGCAAGGGCGGCGTACAATCGAGCGAGATGGCCGTTCGCACGATGAACCCTGTCCACGTGGCCGGCACCTGCGCGGTCGCGGCGACGGCCGAGATCATCGGTGCGAAGTGGACGGCGCTTCTCGTCCACGACCTCTCCGAAGGCGCACGCCGCTTCTCGGAACTCGAGCGCTCGTGCCGGGGCATCAGCCCCCGCACGCTCGCCGAGCGGCTGCGCGCCCTCGAAGCCGAGGGGATCCTCGCGCGGGAGAGCTACCCCGAGACGCCCCCGCGGGTCGAGTACTCACTGACGGCGAAAGGAGAGTCGCTCTTGCCGATCATCGATGCGATGCGCGAGTTCGGCCACGAGTGGCTCCCCTGCGGACGCACGCACCCGCACGCGCTCTAGCTGTCTAGCTAGTTCAGCCGGCCCAGCGCCGTAAACAGCGCGGCGACCGTGTCGATCCCGGCTGCGAAGTACGGGACGAGGAAGCGCTCGTTGGGCGAGTGCACGTTCGACTCCGGCAGCGCGAAGCCGCTGAGGATCGTGTCGATGCCCTTCTCGGTCAGCGCGGGCATGAGCGGGATGGAACCGCCGACGCGCGTGAGCAGCGGCCGCGTCCCGAGCGCTTGCTCGAACGCGCCGAGCGCGAGCTGGACGGCCGGCGCGTCCGCGCGGACGACGCCCGGGTTCGCGCCTTGCCACGAGATCTCGAGCTCCGCGCCGGCCGTTGCGGCTCCTCGCAGGAGCCGCTCGGCGGCGGCGCCGATCGTCTCGACGTCCTGCCCCGGGGCGAGGCGGATCGAGAACTCGGCGGAAGCCTCGACGCTGAGCGTCGTGTTGCGGACGCCGGGCTTGCCGCCGATGATCCCGTTCACGTCGGTCGAAGGCTCAGCCCAGGTGCGGACGTAGAACTCCTCCGCCGCTTTCGCGTCGAGCGGCTGCGCGCCCGCATCCGAGAGCGCTTCGGCTCCCGGCGGCAGCTGCGACCACGCCTCCAGCTCCTCCGCGGTCGGCGCGGCGATCTCCGGCGCGCAACGGCTCGGGCAGCCGGCCGTCCGGACCGGCCAGCACCGCGTCGAGGCAGCGCGTGAGGACGTGGATCGCGTTGAGCGCCGCCCCCCCGTACATCCCGGAGTGCAGGTCGCGCTCGCCCGTCCGTACCTTGACGTCGACGCCGACGAGGCCGCGGGTCGCGAGCTCGATGGTCGGCACGTCGCGCCGGAGCATCCCACCGTCGAAGATCACGCAGGCGTCTGCTCCGGGCTCGTCCTGCATGACCCAGTCGGCGATCGTGTGGCCGCCGATCTCCTCCTCGCCGTCGTACGCGATGCGGAGGTTGACGGGCAGCGCGCCCGCCTCGACGAGCCGCTGCGCCGCCTTGAGGACGAGCCACAGCTGGCCCTTGTCGTCCGCGATGCCCCGTCCGTACGCCCACTCGCCGCGGATGTCGAGCTCGAACGGGTCGGACTCCCAGAGCTCGAGCGGCGCGGGCGGCTGGACGTCGAAGTGGTTGTAGACGAGGACGGTCGGGGCGTTACCGGCGCCGTTCGACGCGGGGATCTCGCCGAGCGCGAGCTCGCGCTGCCCGAACGGCGTCAGCTCGGCGGTGCCGCCGATGCGGCGGATGAGCTCGCAGACCCATTCCCCGGCGCGCTTCACGTCCTCCCGGTGGGCCGGGTCGGCGCTCACGCTCGGGATCGCGATCAGCTCCGCCAGCTCGGCGCGCCAGGCCTCATCCACGGGGAGAGACTCTACGGAGATAGTGCGCGCCTCCGCCGAGCGAACCCGCTTCGTCTTCGGGATTGAGCAGCGCACAGGTGCGGAGCGAGAGGCATCCACAGCCGATGCACGTGGTCAGCCTGCCGCGGATCGCCTCGAGTGTGGCGATGCGCTCGTCGAGTTCGCGCCGCCAGCTGCGTGAGAGCCGCTCCCAGTCGCGCTTCGTCGGCGTCTTGCCGGCGGGCAGCTCATCGAGTGCGGCCCGAATCCGTTCGAGTGGGATGCCTGCCGCCTTTCCAGCCTGGACGAGCGCCACGCGCCTCAGGGTGACGGACGGGTAGCGCCGCTGGTTGCCGTCGGTGCGACGTGCCGAGATGAGCCTCTCGCGCTCGTAGAAGCGGAGGGCCGACTGGGAGACGCCGCTCCGCTCGGAAAGCTCCCCGATGGTCAATTCTCTTGCCATTTGACTTAAACCATAGTTGAGGTTTTACGGTGTGTGGATGGCAACCACCACCACACCGACGTTCGGCTACGACGACCTGCCCGGGCTGCTCACACGGCTGACCGGCGACGAGAAGCACGACCGGAGCTCGTTCTCGACCCTCGACGTCCTCTGGGTCCTGTACGACCGCGTCCTCGGCAAGAGCGACCGGTTCATCCTCTCGAAGGGCCACGGCCCCACTGCGTACTACGCCGTGCTCGCAGCGAAGGGACTGCTGCCGGCCGAGCTCCTCGACAGCTTCGGCGAGTTCGACTCGCCGCTCGGCCACCATCCCGACCGCAAGCTCGTGGCCGGGGCCGAGTTCTCTAGCGGCTCGCTCGGCCACGGACTCGCAGTCGCGGTCGGTGCCGCCCTCATGGGACGCCGGATCTTCTGTCTCCTCGGCGACGCCGAGCTCGAGGAGGGCTCGAACTGGGAGGCGGTGCAGTACGCGGGGAGAGTCGGACTCGCGTCGCTGACGGCGATCGTGATCGACAACGCCTCCTCCTCCCACGGCTGGCCTGTAGCTGGAAGCGTCGCCGGCAAAGCCGGCGACGCCCGGCGAGAAGACCGGGGCGCCTACGGCGCCCCTGGGGGACTCGAGCGCCGCTTCATGCTCGAAGGTTGGACCGGGCTGCGGGTCGACGGGCGCCACCATGAGCAGCTCGAGGCGGCGCTCATGCCGGATCTCGCGGCCACGCGCCCGCGGGTCGTTGTCGCGGAGGTGGAGGCGAGATGACGACGATGCGCGAGCGTTTCTACGAGCTCGCCCGCGAGGCGCTCGACGCCGATGAGCGCGTCGCCGTCGTCACGGCCCAGATCGGGACCGAGGCGATCGGTGAGCATCCGCGCCACTTCGACGTCGGCATTCGCGAGCAGCTGATGGTCGGCGTAGCCGCCGGCCTCGCGCTCGAGGGCTACCGGCCGGTCGCCCACTCGTATACGCCCTTCCTCGTCGAGCGGCCGTACGAGATGCTCAAGCTCGACCTTGGCCACAACGACTTCGGGGCGGTCCTCGTCAGTATCGCCGGGTCATACGACGCCGCGCACGAGGGCCGCACGCACCAGGCGCCCGAGGACGTCGCCCTCGTCGCTGCGCTCCCCGGCTGGACGATCCACGTGCCCGGGCATGTCGACGAGGCCGGCAGGCTGTTTCGGCAGGCGTTGGGAGGCGACGGTCGCACCTACCTCCGGTTGAGCGAGGAGACGAACCACGCTCGAGTCGACGGTGGCTGGCTCACGGTGCTCAGACACGGGTCTCCCGGCGCACCGCTCGTCGTATCGGTCGGCCCGACGCTGACGCCGGTGCTCGAGGCGACCACCGCCCGTGACGTCAGTGTCGCGTACCTAGCGACGGTGCGCCCGTTCCCGCACGACGACCTCCGCGACGCGCTTGCCCACGGCACCGACGTGGTCCTCGTGGAGCCGTACCTCGCCGGTACCTCGGCGTCCGAGATCGCCTTGGCGCTTCGCGACCGCCCGCATCGGCTGCTAGCCCTTGGCGTCCCGAACGCGGAGTTCCGCCACTACGGCACAGGGGCGGAGCACCGAGCTGCCCACGGGCTCGACGCCGAGGGGATCGCCCGCTCGCTCGAGGGCTTCCTCGGAGACACCCGGTAACCGCGGCTTTTCGCTCAACCCAGGTCGTCGGCGAAATCCCAGCCGCGGAGCTCAGACGGCTCGAGGCGGACGAGCACGTTATCCCCGGCTGCGGCGGCGTACGCCGGACCGTCCTCCGGGCCGAGATACCGGACAGCCATCGAGCCGAGGGCGTCTGCTCCGCCTTCCGGACCGATCCGCACCTGACCCCGGGCCTCCAAGCCGCGGTACGGAGGTTGATGCTCGTAGACGAGGACGCTCGCCCACGGGTCGCGACGCAGATGCTGCAGCTTGATGTCGTTCGGGCCGACGACGATGTCGAACCCGCCGTCTCGCCAGCGATGCCAGACCGGCGAAAGGAGAACACTGCCGTTCACGCGGTATGTGGCCAGGACGGCCACGAGCGGCAGCTCGAGCAGATCGCCGAGATCGTCCGGGCCGAGGTGCTTGCGCACGTTTCGCCGACTAGGCGACGTCGCGAAGCGAGTTCGTAACCGCGAGCGCCCGCAGCTTCTTCAGGCTCTGGTTCTCGATCTGGCGGATCCGCTCACGCGTCACGTTGAACGCACGACCGACCTCGTCCAGCGTGCGCGGCTGCTCGCCGCCCAAGCCGTAGCGAAGCTCGAGCACCCGCCGCTCTCGATGCGAGAGGGTGCCGAGGATGTCGCCCAGCAGCTCCTGACGCAGCGTCGTGTCGGCCGCCTCGTCGGGCAGCGGGGAGTTCTCGTCGGTGAGGAAGTGGCCGAACTCCGACTCCTCCTCGTCGCCCACCGGCTTCTCGAGCGAGATCGGCGCCTGCGAGGTGCGCAGGATCTGCTCCACCTCGTCGAGCGGGAGTTCGACGTCGCTCGCGATCTCCAGCGCCAACGGCTCACGGCACAACTCGCCGCGCAGCTTACGCTCGGAGCGGACGATCTTGTTCAACTTCTCGACCACGTGGACAGGCATCCGGATCGTGCGCCCCTTATCCGCCAGCGCACGGGCAACCGCCTGACGGATCCACCAGGTCGCATAGGTCGAGAACTTGTACCCCTTGCGCCAGTCGAACTTCTCGGCAGCCCGCACCAGACCGATCGTCCCCTCCTGGATCAAGTCGAGAAACGGCAGCCCCTGATTGCGATAGCGCTTCGCGATCGAGACCACCAAGCGCAGATTCGCCTCCACCATCTCCTGCTTCGCCCGATGGTCACCCCCCTCGATCCGCTTCGCCAACTCCACCTCCTCAGCCGCAGTCAGCAACTCGACCTTGCCGATGTCCTTGAGGAAGAGCTGGAGTGCGTCGGTCGAGACCTCGCGGACGCTCTCGGCGAGCCGCGCTGCCTCCTTCGGATCCGGCGCCGCCGCAGCGTGCGCCTCGACGATCTCGACCTGTAACTCCTCCAGCGCCCGGTAAACGTCCTCGATCTGAGCGGGCTCGAGCTCGAGCTCGTCCAGGGAGAGCGCGATCTCCTCAGCGCTGACCCGCCCGGCGGCCTGCGCCGCCTCGAGCAGATTTCGTGCCTCCTCCGTCTCGAGGACGTCGCTGGTCGGCGTCCCCCCCACGACTGTTTCGGCCATCTCCCCCTCCCTCGCGATGCTGGAGGATGCCACGCGCGGAGAGACCGGCGCCATAGGCCGTTCGGCTCATATTTCCTCTACTTAGACCCAGTACTAGGCAGACGCGAAAGGAGTCTTCTCGCGTCTTGCGCGTACGACGAGTGCGGCGCGTCGGCCGCCGCCAGCCGAAGCTGCGTGATCGCCCTCTTCCGCTCTCCGCTCCAGAGCAGGAGGAGGCCGAGATGGAAGCGGACGACCGCGGCGTGCGGGAAGAGGCCGGTGAGGGGCCCGAGGCGGGCGAACGCCTTCACCGGGTCCGCCTTCGTGAACAGGCCGACTGCCGCGGCAGTGCGCGCGAGCGGGTCCTGCGGCGCGAGCTTCGCAGCAGCCTCGAACTGCCGCTCGGCCGAGAGCGGCCGCTCGAGGCCCCAGAGCGCGGAGCCGTACAGGAGCTTGGCCCGAGCGTCCGGCTTCGCTGCGGCGCGGGAAAGCGCAGTTAGCTCCTGCGCCGCCGGCAGATTCGCGATCCCGGGCGCTGGGCCGAAATCGAGCACGAGGTACGGCAGGGACGGCAGGCCTGGGAAGTTCAGCTTCGGGTGCAGGAGATCCTCCGCCTTGACCCCATACGGTGAGTCGGCAGCGATCTTGGCAGTCTTCTCCCAGGCGGCAGCGGCGTCGGCGTTCCGGCCGGCCCAGTAGTCGGCGATGCCGAGATGGAGTTGCGCGAGCCCGCTCGCCGGGTGCGCCGCTGCGAGGCCCTGCATCCTGGCGAGCCCGTTCTGGTCCCACGCGGCGAAGGCCGAGCCGATCTGTGCCTCCAAAGAGTGGTAGCGGCTGAAGATCGCGGCAGCTTGCGCAAGGTGGTTGGCGTTGTAGAGCGTCTGCGCACCGGCGAGGGCCTGCGTCTCGGCGCTTGCGTCGACGCCGAAATTGAGGTCGAGTGGGGGCCGCCCGGGCTGCGGCTTGATCACGGAGTTGGGGACCGTCGTGCTCTCCCCACGCGTCTGCAGGAGGGTCACACCGATGACTGCGGCCGCGGCGATCAGCGCGGCCAGCGCGACGATGACGACGACGCGCCGGTTCCGTGCTGCCACGAGAGGGCGAGCTTCCGCCGCCACGCTCCGAGCGTAGCCACGAACGGGGTCGCTACATTTCCGAAAGCGATGCCGAGCTACCGGGAACTGCTACAGCAGGTCAAGTCGGAGATCGACGAGGTCGACGTCACACAGGCGCGCGAGCTGCTCGCCCGCGACGAGCGTCCGCTCGTCGTCGACGTGCGCGAGCTGGACGAATGGACTGAGGGACGGATTCCGGGCGCGATCCACATCCCGCGCGGCAACCTCGAGTCGCGCATCGAGCAGGCGGCCCCCGACCGCGCCCAACCGATCTTTCTCTACTGCGCCGCGGGCAATCGCTCGGCCTTCGCCGCGAAGTCGCTCGAGGAGCTCGGCTACGAGAACGTCGTCTCGCTGGCCGGCGGCTACACCGACTGGAAGCGCAGCGGCCTTCCCACCGAGCTGCCGCGCACGCTCGACGGCGAGAAGCGCCAGCGCTACAGCCGGCACGTCCTGATCCCCGAGGTCGGCGAGGAGGGACAGCTCAAGCTGCTCGACTCGCGGGTGCTCCTGCTCGGCGCGGGTGGGCTCGGCTCGCCGTCGGCGCTCTACCTGGCCGCGGCCGGAGTCGGGCGGCTCGGGATCGTCGACGACGACCGCGTCGATGCCTCGAACCTGCAGCGCCAGGTGCTCCACTCGACGGCACGGCTCGGCGACTGGAAGGCAGAGTCGGCGAAGCGCACGCTCGAGGAGCTCAACCCCGACGTCGAGGTGGTGCCGTACATCGAACGGCTCACGTCGGAGAACGTCGAGCGCATCCTCGCCGACGGCTGGGATGTGATCGTCGACGGCGCCGACAACTTCCCGACGCGCTACCTGATCAACGACGCCGCCGTCTGGCACGACATCCCGCTCGTGCACGGCTCGATCTACCGCTTCGAAGGCCAGGCGACGGTCTTCAAGCCCGGCGACGGTCCCTGCTACCGCTGCCTCTTCCCGCAGCCGCCGCCGCCCGAGCTCGCGCCGAGCTGCGCGGAGGGCGGAGTGCTCGGTGTCCTGCCCGGCATCGTCGGCTCGCTGCAGGCGAGCGAGACGCTCAAGCTCTGCCTCGGCATCGGCGAGCCGCTCGTCGGGCGGCTGTTCCTCTTCGACGCGCTCGCCACCGAGTTCAGCGAGGTCACGCTTCGCCGGGACCCGAACTGCCCAGTCTGCGGCGACAGCCCCACCATCACCGAGTACGTCGACTATGTCCAGTTCTGCTCGGGAAGGCCGACGCACGCATGAGCCGGATCCGCATTCCCACCCATGCTGCGCGGCGAGGTCGGCGGCGCGCGCGAGGTGCCGGCCGAGGGCGGCACCGTACGCGAGCTGCTCGACGACCTGATGAGCCGCTTCCCGAGCCTGCGGCCGCAGCTGGTCGAGCACGACGAGATCGCGCCCTTCGTGAACGTCTACGTCGAGGGGGAGGACGTGCGAACGCTCGACGGGCTCGACACCTCGGTGGACCACGGCTCGACCGTCATCCTCCTCCCCGCCATGGCCGGTGGCTGATGGTCTCGGTCCAGGAGCTCTATGAGCTCTGGGCCACCGATGCCTACGCGGAGCTCAAGGAGACACTCTCGCGGAGCCTTGGGCCTCGCGGCGCCGGCTGGCTTCTAGAGCTGTTCGCCGAGCTTGGGCCGAAGCCGGGCCAGCTCGTCCTCGACATCGGCGCCCGCGACGCGATAGGTGCGATCACGCTCGCGCGCGAGCACGCGTTGCGGGGGGTGGCGCTCGACCCGGTGCCACTCCACTGTGAGCGTTCCCGACAGGCGGTCGCCGACGCCGAGCTTGCCGACGCGATCGAGGTCGTCGAGGGCGCGATCGAGAGCCTGCCGCTCGACGATGCGTCGGTGGACTGGATCTGGTGCCGCGACGTCCTCGTCCACGTCGACGCCCGGCGGGGACTCGTGGAGTGCGCACGCGTCCTCCGCCCAGGCGGGGCGATGGTCGCCTACGTCACGCTCGCGACCGAGCGGCTCGAGCCGCGCGAGGCGGCCGAGGTAGCGGAGCTGGCAGCCATCGTGCCGGACAGCTTCACAGCCACCGGGATCGAGGCGGCGGCAGCAGAGGCCGGCCTCGTGACACATCGAGTCGAGCGGATCGGCTCCGAGTGGCGCGAGCGGATGATCGAAGACGGCGACGCGGACACCGCGACCGGCCTCCTCTGCATCGGTCGCATCGATCGCCAACGTCCCGCGCTCGTCGAGCGCTTCGGAGCGCAGACTGTCGACGTCGCTCGGAACGGGTTCCTGTGGGGCGTCTACCAGATGCTGGGCAAGCTCGCGCCGACCGTCTACGTCTGGGAGCGGCGTGCGTAGCTCAACCGTCGCCGGCTCCCTCCTCGAGCTCGTAGGCAACACTCCGCTCGTCGAGCTGAGACGGCTCTCGCCCAAGCCGTCGGTGCGTCTTTACGCGAAGCTCGAGGGACAGAACCCGACGGGGTCGATCAAGGACCGCGTCGCGCTGTCCATGATCCAGGCGGCCGAGACCGCGGGAGAGCTCGAGCCGGGCCGCGAGCTCCTCGAGCCGACCTCCGGCAACACCGGCATCGCGCTCGCGCTCGTCGCCAAGCTCAAGGGCTACTCGCTGACGTGCGTGCTCCCGGAGAACGCCACCGAGGAGCGACGGCGGCTTCTGCGGCTCTACGGCGCGACGATCGTCGAGTCCCCAGGGGAGCAAGGGTCGAACGGGGCGGTTCGCCTTGCTCTCGAGCTCGCGGAACAAGAGCCGGGCTACTTCATGCCGTTCCAGTACGCGAACGAGGCCAATCCCCGCGCCCACTACGAGGGGACCGGCGCGGAGATCGCGGACGCGCTCGACCGCGTCGACGTGCTGGTCGCCGGCCTCGGCACCGGGGGGACGCTGATGGGTGGCGGCAGGCGGCTGCGCGAGAGCTTCCCCGACGTCGTCGTCGCGGCCGCCGAGCCGCTGCCGGGCGATCCCGTGCTGGGCCTGCGGTCGCTCGACGACGGCTACGTGCCGCCGATCCTCGACGTCGCGAAGCTCGACCGAAAGCTCCTCGTCTCGAACGAGGAGGCAGTCGCCGGCGTGCACGCGCTGCTCGAGCGGGAGGGCATCTTCGCGGGCGTCTCGAGCGGCGCCGTGCTCCACGTGGCCCGCCGGCTCGCAGGCGAGCTCGAGGAAGGCGTCGTCGTGTGCGTCCTCGCCGACGGCGGCTGGAAGTACCTCTCCGCCGGCTTCTGGCGAGGGCGAGGAGATCGACGAGAGCAAGCTGTGGTGGTAGTGCCGCTGCCCGTGCGCGAGGCGCTGGCGGAGCACGCGCGACGGGAGCTGCCGAACGAGAGCTGCGGCCTGCTCGTGCTGCGCGACCGCGTCGCCGACCGGTACGAGCCGGGCCGCAACGCCGCCGAGTCGCCGTACCGCTTCGAGCTGGAGGTCGACCCCGATCTCTGGTTCCTCGAGGACGAGGGCTACGAGCTCGCGGTCGTCCACTCGCACGTCTCGGCGCCGCCGCGTCCCTCCCGCACCGACGTCGAGAACGTCGGCCTCTGGCGGGGCCGCCCGTACCTCATCTACTCCGTCGCGCGCGACGAGCTCGCAGCCTGGACGATCGAGAACGGCACGATCGCGCCGCTCGAGCTCGGCTGAAGCTGGCGGTCACAGCTCTGACGGCGTATTCGTTTGTAGGACGTGAGCGGACCCGAGCCGACCGACGAGGCTCTGCTGCAGGCGCTGCGGCGCGAGCCGCAGCTCGTCGGCGTGATCTACGACCGCTACGCGCGAAGGCTCGTCAGCTATCTGCAGCAGGCGGGAGCTAGCGAGCAGACGGCTCTCGACGCAGCGCAGGAGACATTCGCACGGCTGATCCTCCGCGCGAAGCGCGTGCGAACCGCCGACGACGGATCCCTCTGGCCGTGGCTCGCTACGACGGGCCGGAATCTCGTCCGCGACTGGCAGCGCCGCGGCGCCGTGGACGTGCGAGCACGCCGCCGGCTCGGGCTGCCGACACCCGTCGACGAGTCGGGCAACGTTGTGGACCGGCTGGAGGCGGCTCGACTGCGGGGCAAGCTGCGCCTCGCACTCGTAAACCTCCCAGAGGAGCAGCGCCGGGCGGTGGCGGCTCGCGTCGTCGACGAGCTCGACTACTCGGAGATCGCCGCGGCCGCCGACACGAGCGAGCAGACCGTCCGCCAGCGCGTCTCCCGCGGGCTGCGCGCGATGCAAACCTTCCTCGAAGGAGGCAAGTCATGAACTTCGACGACGCTCTCACCACTTACCGCAACGACCTGGTCACCGCCACCGAGCGCTGGCACGCGTCCAGGCGGCGCAACCGGCGGCGCCTCGTCCTTGGGAGCGCCGCTGCCGTCGCCGTCGTCGCAGCGGTTCTGGTGACGACACCGGCATGGGCGCTCGTCCGCGACGTCCTGCCGTTCTGGAACCAGCCGGCCGCTCCGCAATCGGTCAAGCTTGACTTTGATCAGTCGCTGAACGTCGGCGCACCCGCCGGCATGAGCCCAGAAGCCGCGGCGGGAGAAACGCGCGAAATCATGCGGGCGAGCTTTGGAGGCAAGACCCACACGCTCTATGTCTCGCCTGCGAAGAACGGCGGCTACTGCTTCGAGTGGACCAAGTCGGCCGGCGGCTGCCACACGACAGGAAACGACTTCCCGCTTGGCGTGAGCGCGATGATTGTGCCGCCTCACGACGCGAGCCAGCCGGCGCAGACGGTGATGATCCCCGAGAGCGAGATGCGCGACCTCATACGGACTGGCGTCACGTACTGGTTGGTGGGCAACGCGCTGTCGTCCGATGTCAGCGACGTCGTCATCCGCTTCAGTGACGGGAGCTCCGTCCATCCGCAGATCACCTGGATCTCAGCTCCGATCAATGCGGGGTTCTTCGCCTACGACGTCCCGAACGATGAGCAATCCGCGGCCGATCACCTGACCGAGGTCGACGCCTACGACGCTCAGGGCAACCTCGTCGAGCGCCAGCCGATGCATCCGATGAGGTGACCGATCCAGCCCGGCGGCTGAACGTTATTTCGGCTCGTCCTCGTCGACGACCTCGAGGTCGGCCGGGTCGCGGCGTTGTTGCGGCCGCTCCTCGAACGTGACCGCGATTCGCTCGATCCGGTTCCCCTCCACCTCGAGCACGTCGAAGCGCATGCCGTCGTACGAGACGTCGTCGCCCGGCTCCGGTGCGCGCCCGAGCTGGCCGAAGACGAACCCGCCGACGGTGTGGAAGTCCTCGTCCGGGAGCTCGGTACCGAAGCGCTCGTTGAACTCGTCGATTGCGAACATCCCGTCGACGCGGTACGAGTCGTCCCCGATCTGCTCGACCGGCTCCTCGGGCACGTCGAACTCGTCCTCGATCTCGCCGACGATCTCCTCGAGCAGATCCTCGAGCGTCGCGATCCCGACCATTGCGCCGTACTCGTCTACCACCACGGCGAAGTGGTTGTTCGTGAGCCGGAACTCCTGCAGGAGCGAGGCGAGGTCCTTCGTCTCAGGCACGACGTACGCCTGTCGCAGCAGCCCTTCGAGCTCGACCTGTGCGAGCCCGCGGTCGTGGATCGCACTGAACAGGTCGCGCACGTGAAGAACGCCGACGATGTCGTCGAGCGACTCGCGGAAGACGGGGTAACGCGTGTACGGCGAGTCGAGGACGACGGCGAGTACCTCCTCGGGCGGCATGTCGACCGAGACCGCCGCCACGTCCGGCTTCGCGACCATCACGTCGGCGACGTCCTTGTCCCCGAAGACGAAGACCTTGTCGATCATCTCCCGCTCGCCCTCCTCGATCTGTCCCTGCTGGGTGGAGCGGGAGACGAGCATCCGCAGCTCCGCCTCTGAGTGCACCTCCCGCTCCGCGCCGGGCGGCTCGAGCCCGAAGGAATGCAGGATCGCGTCGCTGGCCGCCTGCAGCCCCCAGATGGCCGGGCGGAAGACGGCCAGGAACCCGCGCACGGGAATCGAGACCCAGAGCGCCGTCCCCTCCGCGTGGCCGAGCGCGGCGCCCTTCGGCACCAGCTCGCCGAAGACGACGTGGAAGAAGCTGAGGAGCGCGTAGGCGATGAGGATCGCGAGCGCAGTCGACATCCACTTGTCGAACTCGCGGGACAGCGTCGCCTCGCCGAGGGCGCCGATACCCAGGGACGTGAGCGTGACGCCGAGCTGCATCGCCGCGATGAAGCGGCCGGGATCGCCGGTGATCCGTAGGACGTCTCGAGCGCGGCGGTTCCCCTGGTGCTGCAGCTCGATGATCCGCGTCCGCCGCGCCGTCACGAGGCCGTATTCCGCAGCCACGAAGAACGCGTTGAGCAGGATCAGGACTGCGACCCCGATCAGCTCGAAGAGGAGTGTCACGCCCTCACCACCTCGAGGGCGTAGGTACTAGGAGGGTTCTCGTCCAACTCTCCGGCCGGAGTATAGGGATGAGGTCGGCGGCGCCTCGCCATACGAACATACGTTCGGTATCCTCCACCGGGTGCGCGTCGAGTACCGCGAGGAGCCCTGTCGCAGCGCCCTGAACCGCGTCCGCGGCATGCCCTTCGCCTGGTCGCTGAACCCGTACATGGGCTGCGCGCACCAGTGCACGTTCTGTTACGTCCGCGCCTTCGAGGCGCGCGCGGACCGGCCGTGGGACGACCGCTACGGCTCGAGCATCCGCGTCAAGACGAACGTCGCGGACGTCCTCCGGCGGGAGCTCGCGCGCGCCTCCTGGGAGCGCGAGCCGGTCGCGGTCGGCGCCGCGACCGATCCGTACCAGCCTGCGGAGGGCCGCTACCGCCTCACGCGCGCCTGCATCGAGGCGTTCGCAGACGCGGCGACCCCGTTCTCGATCATCACGCGCGGGCCGCTCATCGTGCGCGACGTCGACGTGCTCGCCGAGGCGGCCCGCCGAGCGGACGTCACGGTCACGTTCTCGGTCCCCACGCTCGACCACGAGATCTGGCGCGGAACCGAGCCGGGCACCGCACCACCGCGGCAGCGGCTGCGCGCGCTCTCGCGGCTCGTGGAGGCGGGGATCGACGCGCGAGTCGGGATGGCCCCGATCCTGCCGGGCCTGAGCGACCGGCGAGAGCTGCTCGCCGAGGTCGTGCGCGAGGCGCGCGCGGCGGGAGCGACCGGGATCTGGGCAAACCTCCTCTACCTGCGCCCGGGAACGCGTGAGCACTTCCTTGGCGCCCTCCAGCGCGACTGGCCCGAGCTGCTCCCAGAGTACGAACGGCTGTACCGCGGTGGCGCCTATCTGCCGCGTCGGGAGACCGACCCGGTGCGGCAAGGCGTGCGCGCCCTGGCCCGCACCCACGGTGTCCGCGACCGCCGTCGGGTGCGTCTCGAGCCTGCCGCCCAGGCGGAGCAGCTCCAGATCGCCGCTATGTGACAGCGGACTGCCGAACTATGATCTGCCGGCCGTGGCCGCCCAGGAGATCACCTGCCTCATCGTCGACGATCACGAGGTCGTACGCGAGGGGCTGCGCCTCTCTCTGAGCCGGGCGCCGCACATTCGAGTGATCGGGGAGGCTGCGGACGGTGAGGCCGCCGTCGCGCTCGCCAAGCGGCGCCGCCCGAACGTCGTGATCATGGACGTCCGCATGCCCGGCATGGACGGGCTCGAGGCGACGAAGGAGCTGATGGAAAAGGTGCCCGACAGCTCCGTCCTCATCTTCACCGCCTACAGCGAGCGCAGCCTGCTCAGCCGCGGCCTCGAGTCGGGCGCAAAGGGCTACGTCCTGAAGGAGGCACCGCACGAAACCCTGCTGCGCGCGATCGAGAAGGTCGCAAGCGGCGAGGGCTACGTCGACCCGGCGCTCATGCCCGCGTTCCTGATCGGCCGCGACAAGGACGACATGCTCACGGGGCGGGAGCGCGAGATCCTCCAGCTCCTCGCCGACGGAATGTCGAACGCCGACGTCGCCACGCAGCTCTTCATCAGCCAGGAGACGGTGAAGAGCCACGTCCGGCACATCCTCGCCAAGCTCGAGGCCGACACGCGCACACACGCGGTCGCCATCGCACTGCGCGAAGCGATCATCGACTAGTGAAGCGATCCTCGACCAGCCCCAGCGAGACCGAGACGATCGTCGCAGCCGACGGCGAGCCGGCCGATCAAGTCCTCGCCGCGGAACAGGACGAGCGTCGGCGCATCGCGCTCTTCCTCCACGACGGACCGGTGCAGTCGCTGTCGGGAGTCGCACTCATGCTCGACGCATCCCTCGACCTGATCCGCCGCGGTGAGCACGAGCAGGCGCGTGAGATTCTCGACCGGGCGCTCGGGCGGACGAGGACAACGGTCGGCGAGCTCCGCGACCTCTCATTCAATCTCGAGCCGGTGGCGTTGCGCGACCATGGGTTCGCAGCGGCGGTCGACGCGCTCGCGCAGACCCGCGGCCGCGAGCATCGGATCGAGGTCACGCTCGACGTGGCGCTGATCGACGGGCTCGGTGAGCGGACGCAGGCCGCGCTGTACCAGATCGTGCGCGAGGCGCTCGAGGAGGCGATCCGACGCGGGCCTCCCTCCCGCTTCGCGGTCGCTGCCACCACGGACGTGCCGGGCACGCTGCGCCTCGTGATCAGGGACGACGCGCCGACCGAGCGGCGCCGTCGCGCGCTCGAGGTCATGGGCGAGCGGGCGCGCACCCTCGGCGCGAATCTCACGCTCGACCACGAGGTCGGCGGCACGACGATGTGCCTCGAACTGCGCGGCCAGCCGACAGTCGACGATTAGTCTTCCGCGCGGTGGACGGCACCGGCGCGCAGCAGCACCTTCTCTTCGTCTGGAAACCCTCTGGCTACGAGCTGGTCGAGCAGGACGGCGAGGCCCCGTCCGTCGGCTCCAGTGTGGAGGTCGAGGGCAAGCAGCTGCGCGTGACGAAGCTCGCACCTTCGCCGCTCCCCGGCGACCGCCGCGTCTGCGCCTACCTCGCCGGCTAGCTGCCGGCGGCAATCGACTCGGCCGCCGCGAGGCCGAGCACCAGTGCCTGCGCGAGGCCGCTCGCGTAGCCGCCGGTCGCCACGCCGCCCGCGTCGACGCCCGCCGCCCACAGGCCGTCGGCACCGGTTACGCGCGCCTGCGTGTCGACCTGCAAGCCGCCGATCGTATGTGTCACCGCCGCGGCGACGTGGACGGCGAGCCCCTCTTCCCGCTCCTCGACGGTGGCTCCCGCCGCGCGTGCGGCCTCGATTTGGTCGTTCGTCTCGGCGACGACGTACCACGCGCGAGAGCCGATGAGCTGCGCCAGATCGTTCTCGTGCCACGCCACTCGCGGCGGCGTGATCTCGTTCCCGTCGTCGGTGAAGACACGCGCCTCGCGACCGTAGAGCTGGGCGAGCGGGACGAAATCCTCCTCCCGGATCCGCGCCGGAGGAGCCGGCATGACGCGGCCGTAGAACTCGTCCATGCTCGGCGTAGTCGCAGCGCCCCGAGCAAGCGCGAAGTCCAACCCGTCTCCCTCGCTCCACGGGTTCGCCCGCAGAAGCAGCCCCCGCTCGCGGGCGAGGCGCCCCGGAAAGCCGCCCGTTGTGAGCAGCAGCGGCACTTCCGCATCGTGGGGTAACCGCGTCTCGAGCTCGACCTCGCCGACCGCTTCGAGAAGAAGTCGCGTCAGAGCGCGAGGGTCGTAGCGGCGGCCGGTCGTGAGCGAGTTCTCGGTGTCGAGCCAGACCGGCTCCGCGCCGAGCGACTCGAGCCAGCCGAGCGAGTCGCCGAGCTTCTCCCAGATCAGCCGCTGCAGCCGCTCGTCGCCGCCGGGGCACTCCGCGCGAAACCGCTCCCAATCGAGATGCCGCCACACGACGCAGGAGGAGAGGAGCATCGAGCCGCCTGCACGCGAGCCCTTCTCCAGGAGGCGCGGCTCGTGCCCGAGCTGCCGGAGGCGTGCCGCGGCGACGAGCCCCGCCATCCCAGCCCCGGCGACGGTGACCCGCAATTCAGGTGAGCGAGAACGTCGGCTTGTGCTCTACGTACTCGATCCGGACACGCTCCGGGCCCCAGACGAAGACCGCGAGCGTGTTCGGAGCGTCGACGACGTTGTCGATCTCGACGCCGAGGTCGCGCGCGGCCGCCTCGTGCTCATCCGCGGAATCGACGAGGACTGCGAGGTGGTTGAGGAGCGGGTGTTCCGGCGCTCCGGGCCTGCCGGGCTGGAACTCGATCCATGCGCCGCCCACCTCGACTCTCGGGCAGCCGGACGCGCCGGGCGCCGACGCGTGGAAGCCGAGGGAGCCGTACTCCGAGGCCGTCGCCTGGGGATCAGCCGAGCGCAGCGCGACGTGGTCGAGGTCGTAGTCGAGGTCGGTTGCAGCCTGGACGAGACCGAGCGCAACACCTTCTCCTAGCTCGAAGTACGCCTCACCCTCGCGCCGCGGCTCGACCTCGAGGCCGTCCGGTAGCTCGGCCAGCGCCGTGTCGAGGTCGCGCACGCGCAGCGCGACGTGCTCGAGCGCCCCGCGCTCCCGCGGCCCATCGGCGGCGAAGAGCGTCAGCTTCCCGCGCCGCGCGTCGGCGCCGACGAGCGTGAACGCATCCGTCCGGTCGATCACGTGCATCCCGAGATGCCGGACGACGAAGTCCGCGACGGCGTCACGGTCGGCGAGCCAGTAGGCGACGTGGTCGAGGGTCTTCGGGTTCACGTCAGGCGCTCTTCCCCGGCGCACCGGTGCTTACTCGATGGGCTCGTTCTGGACGTTGTTCTCGTCCGCGTACTTCTGCGTGAGCTCGTTCACGACCGCCGCCCCCTTGTCGTACGCGTAGTTGATCTCGACGAACGCGTTCCACTTGTCCGGCAGCGCATCCTCCGGGAAGATCGCCTCGACCGGGCACTCCGGCTCGCACGCCCCGCAGTCGATGCACTCCTCCGGGTCGATGACGAGAATCCGATCGAACTCGTGGATGCAGTCGACGGGGCAGACGTCCACGCAGGACAGGTCTTTGATGTCGATGCAGGGCTCGGCGATGATGTACGTCATTGCGCCCTACTGTAGATAGCCGTCGTGAGGGGGTGCACAGCCAACCGTCAGGGCTCCGCGGAGCCCGCGAGCTCCGCCACGACAGCCCCGAGCTGGTCGCTGAGGGCCGACTTCGCTAGCACCCGGTCGAAGCCGGCGGCGTGCGCGGCGCGAAGCCCGGAGGTGTCGGTGTGGTTCGTGAAGCCGACGATCGGGATGTCCGGATACGTGTCCGCGACCTCATCCGGATCGACGCGCGAGACGTCCGCGAGCACGAGCTCGGGGTCCTCCGTGTGGTCGACCGTGATGAGACGATGGTCGGGCAGGAGCGCGTCGAGCTTCCCCCGCATGAAGAGTTCGACCCCACAGAGCAGGATCGTCGCCACGGCGGAAGGTTAGAAGCGATGGAGGCTGCGTTCAAGCGCGGGCTCGAGGCGATACGCGCCGGACACTACTTCGAGGCGCACGAGGAGCTCGAGGAAGCATGGCGTGCCGCGCCTGCGGAGGAGCGCGATTTCTTCCAGGGGCTCGTCCATGTCGCGGTCGCGTGGTACCAGGCGGGCCGCGGCCGTCCCGTCGCCACAGGGCGGCAGCTCGAGAAGGCGGCGCGACGGCTCGCGCCGTTCGCTCCGGCGCACCGCGGCGTCGACGTCGAAGGCGTGCTCGCGCAGGTGGAGACGGCGCAGGAGCGAGTCGCCGAGGGCTCGCTCGACCTCGATCGGCCGCGGGTCTAGGGCTTCGCGAGCCCGAGGTCGATCAGGGCGCGGTTGACCGCGACCTGGAGCCACCACTCGCGGTGGAAGAAGAGGAGCAGGCCGAGCACGATCAGCACGATCCCGCTCGCGACCTGGATCAGCGTGTAGCGGTCACGCAGCCAGCGGAACGCCCCCATGGCGCGGGCGAAGGCCAGGCCGGCCACCAGGAACGCGGCGCCGAGGCCGAGCGCGTACGCGGCGAGCAGAACGGTGCCCTTCAGCACTGTCCCGCTCGTGCTCGCGAGCACGAGCACCGCGCCGAGCACGCTGCCGATGCACGGCGCGGCGCAGACGGCGAACGCTCCGCCGAGGAGCGCACCCGATCCGCGCCTCCGCGCGCCGGTGAGCAGGCCGGGAGCGAGCACGCGCTCCGGTACGGGCAACAGGCCGACGAACGCGAGCCCGAGCACGACGAGGATGAAGCCCGCGACCTGGGTGCGGGCGGTTGCCGAGAGGACCGTGCCGATCGCCGCGGCTCCCGCCCCGAGAACGACGAAGACGACGGTGAAGCCGAAGATGAACGGGAGGCTCGCGGCGACGACGCGCCGGGCCGTGCCGCGCCGGCCGAGCCGGCCTGCCTCGACGCTCGAGAGTGCGGCGAGGTAGCCCGGGACGAGTGGGAGCACGCACGGCAGGACGATCGAGACGAAGCCGGCCGCGAACGACACGCCGAGCCTTCCGCCCATCAGTCGAAGCGTGCCAGCAGGTCGTCGAGGCGACGCTCGGTCTCCTCGTCGAGCCCGGAGCCCGTCGGCCCGTCCGGCTCTTCGGGCTCCCTCCGCCTGCTCCACCGCCAGACGCCGAAGGCGAGAGCGAGCGCTCCCGCCAGCACACCAACGATCGGCAGCCACCAGGCGAGCAGGTCGAAACCCTTGTGGGAGGGAGCCGCGAGGATCGCCTGCCCGTAGTTGGCGACGAGCGCCGACTCGATCTGCTGCGCCGTCCGGCAGGCCGCGATCCTCTTCGCGATGAACCCCTTGATCTGCTGCGCCGCCGGCGAGTCGGACATTGCGAGCGTCGTGTGGCAGGTCGGGCACATCACCTGGCCCTGTAGGTAGTTCAACGACGTGCGCGGATGCGCGCAAGCCGACGCAGGCGCCGCGAAGACGAGCCCCGCCACCAGCACGGCGGCGAACCGCAGCATCACGCCCCAGCCTTCGTGATCGCGCTCTGGAACTGGCTCGCGAAGCCGGGATCGGTGATCGGGCCGCGGAGGTGCGCGACCACTCGACCTTGCCGGTTGAGGACGTATGTCTCCGGAACCTGGGAGATCCCGTAGCGGCTGGTCACGTTGCCGGAGCCGTCCTGGAGCATCGGGAACGTCAGCGCGTGAGCGCTGACGAAGCGCCGCGCGTCGGAGTTGAGATCGTGGTAGTCGACGCCGAGGAAGACGACGCCATGGTTGCGGTAGCTCGTCCAGTCACGCTCGAGCACGGCAGCCTCGCTCTTGCACGGTTCGCACCACGACGCCCAGAAGTTCAGCACGACCGGCTTTCCGCGGTAGGAGGCGAGCGAGACCTTGCCGGGCCCGTCGAGCCGCCGCAGCGTGAACGCGGGCGCCATAGCGCCCACGCCGGGAGCGTGCTGCTGGTGAACCACCGACCAGACGAGCAGCGCGAGCAGGCCCGCGACGCAAGCGAACGCGACTACCTGCGCGGATGCCTTGAGCCGGCCCGTCACGCCTTCAGCGCCACCTTCAGCTCGCGCTCGAACTCCTGGCTGTAGCCGTTGTCGCTGACCGGTCCGAGTACCGGGTTGCCGACGATGCGGCCCTGAGGGTTGAGCACGTACGTGACCGGCAGGCCTGGCACGGCGTAGGCCCCCAGCGCGAGCGTCTGCCCGGGGTCGAAGACGATCGGGTAGGTGACCCCGTGTGCGCTCAGGAAGCTCCGCGCGGCGCCTCTCGTGTCACCGCTGTCGACACCGAGGACGACGACACCGTCGGAGCGGTACCGCTGCCACATTGCCTCGAGATCGGGCGCTTCCCGCTTGCACGGCGCGCACCAGGAGGCGAAGAAATTCAGCACGACGGTCTTGCCGCGGAACGACCGGAGCGAGAGGTCACCGTTCCCCGTCAGGCGAGGGAGCGAGAAGGGAGGTGCGGGCGCGCCGACCTTCGGCGGCGGCGTCTGGTGCGTCAGATGCCATACGAGCAGGGACGCGAGGATCCCGACTCCCATCACGGCGAGCGCCTGTGCCGCGAGCTTGAGAGGGCCTTCCACGACCGGGCTAGGCCGGAATGATGAACACCGGCGTCCCGACTCGTACGCGGTTGTACAACCACTCCGCGGAGGGCACCTGCATCCGGATGCAGCCGTGCGACTCCGAGTGGCCGATCGACCACGGGTCGTCGGTGCCGTGGATGCCCACGCCGGGCGCGCTCAGACCCATCCAGCGCGTGCCGAGCGGATTGCCGGGACCGGGCGGAACCGGCTGGGCTCCGGCCGCCCACGAGTCCTGGGTCGGTGGGAACCACCACGGATTCTTCTGCTTGACGACGATCTGGAAGTGACCCAGCGGCGTCGGCCACGCAGCCTGCCCGGTGGCGACCGGGAAGACGCGGACGAGCCGGGTGCCGTTGTAGAGATAGAGACGATTGATTCCGCGGTGGATCACGATCACCGGCTCGGAGGAGACCGAGGCGGCCTGGAGCTTCCGCAGCGGCGCGACGATCACGGTGCGCGTACCGCCGACGATCACGTCCTGGATCAGCACCCGCGTCGGGAACGGCCGCAGCGCGCGGCCCGGGTGCGCATGCGTGAAGAACGGACGGCTGCGCCGGAGGACCACCTGGCCGGCGACCGGCGCGCGATACGTCTTCTTGGCAAGGGTCTCGACCCACTTGGCCGCAAGCTTCGTGTCGAGCGTCGGAGTGAGCGCGACCGCCGTATCCGCAGGAGCCATCAGCGCCGTCTGGACCGCCGCGTCGAGACCGCCGAGCGCCGTGTGGAAGTGACGCGGCGAGACCGAGACGCCGCGATGTCCCACGTGGACCACGACGCGCGCGAAGTACGCCGTCTGCACCGCGGTGGTCGCCTGGTCGGCGGTCAGCCCGCTTACGTCGACGGAGCCGATCTGGACGCCGTCCGCGATCACCACAGGAGGCGGCGGCGGGCTGTCGGCGCGGGCGTGACTCGCCCCGACGCCGACGGCGCAGACGACAAGGCAAACGATGAAGCCGGCGCGCTTGGCCACGGACGGGAGAATTCTAGCTTTCTGCCGGCATGCCTCCGCCGGTCAGGGGGCCGTCGGCAGGAGCCGCTCGTGGAGATGGGCGCCGCGCGCCGCGTACTCGAGGATCATGCGGTCGGTGACCCACTCGACCGGCGCGCGGTCGTCGGTCCACGGCTCGGCGCTCGGCGCCGCCGCCCGCGCGTGCTCGGCAAGGAGCCGGGTGAGCACTCGGATCCGTCCCGGCGTCCGCGAAACCGCCGTTCGCAGGCCCACATCCGAGATCGGGCGGTCGAAGCCGAGCACGAGCTGGTTCAGCTCGAGCGCCTGCCACGTGAGCACCTGCGGGAACTCTGTGCGAAGCGTTCCCGCGATGCCCTCGGCCAGCCGATGGTCGCCGGGAACCGTCGCGACGTTCAGCGCGACGATGCCGCCAGGACGCAGACGCGAGCGCACGAGCCGGAAGAACTGCTGCGTCGCGAGATAGAACGGGACGTACGGCTGGCGGTACGCGTCCACGAGGATCAGGTCGAACCGGTCGTGCGTGCGTTCGAGGAACGGGCGGGCGTCGGCCGTGATCACGTGCAGCCGGTGAATGCGGCCGAGCCCCATGTACCGCCGTGCCGCCGCCGTGACGGTCGGATCGAGCTCGATGCCGTCGATCCGCGCCGAGGGATAGAACACGCCGTACGCGCGCGCGGTCGTACCGCCGGCGTTGCCGAGGATCGCGACGCTGCGCACCGGGCGGCCGAGCAGCGGTGGCACCGTGAGGAACATGTCCCACTCGTCGCCGGTGAGGACCGTGCGCGGCCGCCACTCCGAGTGCACGGCGATCCCCTCGTTCAGGTAGAGGTCGCGCACCGAGCCCTTCTGCACCACCTGGACGAACTGATACTGCGAGTCCTTCTCGTACAGCAACCCGGCCACCGGCTTCACGATCCCCACCGGCACGGCGAGCACAGCCGCGAGCGCGACCGGCGCGACGACCCAGCGCCGCCGCAGCAGCAGGGAGCCGCCGAGTGCGACGACGACTGCCGTCGCAACGAGCGTACGCTGCGTCCCGAAGAGCTCGATCGTGACGATGGCCGGTACGAACACGCCGACGATGCTCCCGACCGTCGAAAGCGCGTACAGACGTCCCGCCACCGCGCCCGCGACGGCGATGTCCGTGACCGCGAGCCGGATCGCGAACGGCGCCGCCATCCCGAGGAGGACGACGGCCGGAAAGAAGAGCACGAGCGAGCCGATGAAAGAGCCCACCACGGCTCCTGCCGAGACATTGTTCAGGCCGCTGACGGTCAGGTCGAGCAGCGGCTGGGCGACGAAGGGAATGACCGCGATCAGCGCTCCGGCCGCCACGACGAGCCCGCCGAGCACGTGCGGATGCGGGTGCCGGTCGGCGATGCGGCCGCCGAGCCAGTAGCCGATCGAGAGAGCCGCGAGGATGAGTCCGATCACATTCGCCCATACGACCGTCGATGCTCCGAAGTACGGCGCAAGCAGTCGGGAGGCGCAGATCTCGGTCGACGTTGCTCCGGCGCCGGCTGCGAGCACCAGCCACTGCAGCCTGGCCGGCGGAGGGCTCACGTCTTCCGAATCACCACGACGGCGAGGTCGTCGGAGAGGTCACCGCCGGCGAACTCGCGGGCGTCCTCGGCGACCGCTGCAGCAAGCAGGCGCGCCGGCAGCTCGTGCCGCTCCGAGAGCAGCGCGTCGAGACGGTCGTCCCCGTACAGCTCCCCGTCCCGGCGCGCTTCGACGACGCCGTCGGTATACAGCACGAGCGAGGCGCCGAACGGCAGGTTCGCGTGGCACTCCGCGTAGTCCTGGCCGCCGTCGATCCCGAGCACGAGGCCGTGCACCTCGAGGTGCTGCGTCGATCCGCCCGGAAGGACGATGCGCGGCGCCGGATGGCCCGCGCTCGCGCAGGCGATCCGGCCGCTCCCGCCGTCGACGACGACGTAGCTCATGCTGATGAACTTGCCGGGGCCGATCTCGCTGCAGATCACGTCGTTCGCGGAGGCGAGGAAGTCCGCCGGCTCCGGATGCTCGCGCGCGAGCGAACGAAAGACGAACTTCGCCATTGCCATGTCGGCCGTGGCGTCGACGCCGTGTCCCGTCACGTCCCCGAGCACGACCGCCAGCCGCCCGTCCTCCAGAGGGAGGAAGTCGTAGACGTCGCCGCCGACATCCACACGGGCGGAGGGCTCGTACACCTCGCCGACCTCAAGCCCCTCGGTCACGGGGCGAGAGCGTGGCAGCAGCGAGCGCTGCATGGTGTCGGCGAACTGCTTTTGCTGCTGGTAGAGGCGGGCGTTGTCGATTGCGAGGGCTGCCTGGCCCGCAAGGGCCGTCGCCGCGTCGACCGTCTCCTGAGAGAGCGGGTTTCCGGGGCGGAACGAGAAGACGCCGAGCGACGCGACGACTTCGGTGGGCAGGGCGACGGGGACTATGGCCGCCGTCCAGCCTTTGTCGAGGAACGGGACGAGTGCCGGCAAGTACTGCTCGCCGCGGGAGCGGCCGGGGCCGAGCCGGAAGGCGCGCCGCTCCCGGAAGAGCCGCTGGATGTGCCGCCGGCCGAACGGGACGGGCTGCGCGAGGATGGTGCGCACCGGCTCCGCGAACGGTGCGTCTCGAACGTGGACAGCACCGGGCACGAGCTGTTCGTGCCGCTCGTCCGGCATCCGCACGACGGCGGCATCGATATCGAGCACCTCGACGACGGTGCGTGCGAGCGCAGCCAGGGTCTCGTCGAGGCGGAGGCTCTGCGCGAACGAGCGCGAGACCTCGTAGAGCGCGCGAATCCGCCGCGCCGCCGCGCGTTCGGCGGCAAGCGCCGCTTCCCGCTCCTCGCCGAGACGAGTCGCCTGCTCGTGCAGCTGTGCGTTCTGGACGGCGACAGCGAGCTGGCCTGCAAGCGCGGCCAGCAGCGCCGTCTCGTGCTCGCCCGCCGCCGGCCTGCCGTCCGGGTACGCCGCGAGCAGCCCGACCACCTCGCCGCGCGCCACGAGCGGAACGGCGAGCGCCGAGCTGATCCCGGTCTCCCGCGCGGCGGCCGCGACCACCGCGAGCCGTGCGTCTTGCACGACGTCGGTCACCTCGAGCACGGCCCGCTCACGCGAGGGCCCGAGCGCGACGTCGAGGAGCCCGTCGGCCACGCGTGCGTGCGGGCCGGTCAGGGCGCGGCTCGCTGCCTCTTCTAGCTCGCCCTCCGCTGCGCCGCGCAGGTAGACGGCGACCCGGCCGACGCTCAGCAACTCGGCGACGCGCTCCACGACCGTCTCCAGCGTGTGCGAGACGGAGAGCTCCGCCGTCGCTTGCACGATCACCCCGAGGAGAGCCCGCGTGCGCTCGAGCTCGAGCGCGAGCTGACGCGCCCTCTCGCCGGCGCGCAGTGCGTGAGCGGCGCGGACGCCGAATGTCGCAAGCCGCGTGAGCTGCTCCGCCTCCGGCTCGTAGCCGGGGGGATGGAACAGCTGCAGGACACCGAGCGCCGGCCGTCCCAAAGGCAACGTGGTCGAGACGGCGCAACCCTGAGGCAGTCCGGCGGCATGTGCGCTGACCGGCCCCGGCTCGGCGAGCGCGCACTTCGCAACACCGCGCGCCGCGCCGAGATCGGCGGCTGAGTCGATGCCCCAGGACGCGGCGGAGACGAGGCCGCTTTCGCGGCTCTCCCAAAGGACAGCGGCCGACGCCCCGGCAACTCCGGCGGCGAGACGAACGACCTCGGCGGCGGCGTCCTCCTCCTCCAACGCGACCGCCAGCGCCTCGCCTGCCAGCTCGAGCGCCGGTCGCGCGAGCGAGGAGACGTCGCTGCCCGCCGCGAAGGCGCAAAGGACGAGCGCGGCCTGCACGGCACAGAGCTCGGCGGCGAGCCGCTGCTCCGCATCGAACGGCTCACCGGAACGGAGCAGCTCGACCGAGACGGGGCATCCGCGCGCCTGGGCCGGCACGAGCAGCAGCTGCGTGGCGCCGGTGTGCTCGGCGATACGGCGCACCGCGGCAGGCGCCAGAGCGAGGTCGTCGAGCGGCGTTTCCGGGAGCTCGGCTCTCGGCAGCGCGGTTCCGTAGAGCTCGGCCGCGAGCGCCCGCGGTGCGGCCACGGCAACCACCTCGAGCCTCTCGCCGCCGTCGTCGAGCGCCCGGACGAGCGCGATCTCGGCGCCCGAAACCGCCTGCGCCGCCTCCGCCAGCGCCCGCAGTGCGTCGGACACGCTCGCCGACCCGGCTGCGGCTGTGACCGCGCGAACGAGCGCGGCGAGCGACGGAGCTCGTAGGCGAGCGTCGCGCGAGTCCAGGTCGAGCAGACCGGTCACAACGGAAGTATTCCGGCCGGAGCGCCCCGGCGACCCGGCCCGCATCAGTCCAAGGAGCGCGGAGCGCACCTCTCCCAGACCGTGCCGCCGTCTTCGTCCTCCGAGAGGGCGCGACCCAATGTGCGCCGGTGCGGTTTTGTGCCCATACTGGGCCTGTGCAAACCCCGGAGCCAGCTCGTCCGTTCCGCGCGCCACCCGAGCGCCGGCCGCGGCCTGAGCGTGCGGCCCCGGCCGCCGGAAGCTGGGGCGTGCGGCTCGCGTGGGTGTCCGGGCTCGTGCTGACGATCTCCGCCTTCACCGACTGGTACGTGGGGACGCTCCCGAACGGATTGACTTTCGCGGTCACCGGCTGGCATACCGGAGCACTCGGCAAGCTCGTCTTCTTCGTCGGGCTCGCCACCCTCATCCTCGAGGCGTCCCGAGCGGCCGGGATCCTCCTGCCGGCGGCGGTACCGGACCGGCTCGTCCTGATCGCGCTGGGAGCGCTCGCCGTGATCTTCGTTCTCATCCGGCTGATCTCCGTCCCGGACACGTACTTCCTCGCGACCGCACGCGGGGTCGGGCTCTACGTCAGCCTGCTCGGCGCGCTCGGCCTGCTCGGGGCAGGTCTTCTGCGTACCGCAGAAGATTTGCCCTAGCGGGCCGGGCGAAGAGCTGCGCTCTTCGCCCGGAGTGAAGGAACTCCGCAAACGGGAGAGCGCGATCTCCCGTTCGCTCCGTGCTGAGAGCACACTTGGGGAGGCGGAGGTTCAGACCTCAGTTCTGTCGCGAGCGCGCAGGCTTCGCGTGCGCGCTCGCTACCCCGCGGCGGCGTAACGCGACGTTACGCCGCCGCCTCGACGCCAAGGGGGTTCGAAAAGCTCAAACCACCGAAGCACCAAAGGCCGAAGGCCAAGACAGCCGCGAAGCGGCGCCTTGGCCGCAGGCCGAACCGCGCTCGCGCCGGCCTCCGCCGCGCGCGAGCGCACCACAGCAGCCTCCCGCCCAGGGATCGACCAAACCAAACAGCACGAGCCGCCGGGAGACCGCGCTCTCCCGGCGGCGCAGTTCCTTCTCCGGTGTAGCGAGCGAAGCTCGCTACACCGGAGCAATTGACTTGGCCTGCTCGACGAGCTCGCCGAGGTCGAACGGCTTCCCGACGAAGCCGCTCGCACCGCTCGACGCCGCCTGGCGCCGCGCCGCCTCGTCCACCTGGCCGCTGAACATGAGGACGGGAATCGCTCCGGCACCGTGGCGTTCCTGGATCCGGCGCAGCATCTCCCACCCGTCCACATGGGGCATCATCACGTCGAGAAGGACGAGCTCGGGCTTGCGGGTCTCGATCGAGGCGAGCCCCTCGTCGGCGCTCGCGGCCTCCTGCACGTCGTAACCCTCCCGCTCGAGCTCGACCCGAACGAGCTCGCGCATCCGCTCGTCGTCGTCGACGAGCAGGACGGTCGGGCCTGCCTGCTGAGGACCTGGACCCGAGCGAGCGAGGAACGACTCGAGGTCGCCGCGCCGGAAGCGCCGGTGACGGCCCGGCGTGTAGAAGGCCGGAACACGGCCCTGATCCGACCACTTGCGGATCGTGCTCTGGGCGACGCCGAGGAAGCGCGCGGCCTGCCCGAGGGTCATCCACTCGGGTTCGCGGCGTGCGCTGTCCTCTCTGTAGGCCATCGGCGTGGAATGTGACCAAAACTCAGTCTTATTACACCTGGATGTGAGTCTAGACGCACATCCTCATGGTTCGTAATCGATGGCGCCGCGCTGATACGCGTCGAACGCGGCGGCGAGAACGACGGTGAGATCGCGCGGCCAGCCCGGCGCCGCGGCGCGTTCCTCGAGCACCTCGCGAGCCCAGCGCTCGGCCTCGCCATAGGCGGCGACGAGCTCTGCGAGCGTGTACGTCTGCCCGATTCGCTTGCGCAGCTCGTCGAGCACGAGCTCGAGGAGCTCCAGCAGCTGCCGGTACCGGCGCCGGTCCTCGCGGGCGGCCTCGAGCCGGCGGCTCCCCTCCTCCCACTCCTGCCGGACGACCTCGACCTGGCTCACTGCGAGCAGCACCGATCGGGCCAGCGTGGCTCGAGCTCGGCGAGGATGCGCTCGCCGAGCTCGTAGCCGGGACGGGCGAGCGCGAAGGCGACATGCGCATGGAGGCACTTGAGGCTCCCGCCCCTCCGCGAGCCGCCGATCCCGTACTCGAGCGAGGCGCCGCCGTCGTTGCCGGTCGCGTCGGCGGCGAGCTCTCTCCGCAGCATCCGCTGCTCCTCGTCGCCGGCCGCGAGGCTCGAGGCGAGTGCAGGCTCGGTGCGCGTCGCGGCGCTCCATCGCTCGACGCCCCCCATGGCCTCGAGACGCGACACGGCCGATACCAGATGCCGGCACGTGAGGTAGTAGGTGGTCGGGAAGGGCTCGCCGTTCGCCGCGTAGGGGCTCTGCTCGGTGACGGCCGGAGCACCGAAGGGACACCGGACCGCGACGCGGCGAAGCGTGCGCGGCTCGCGTCCGAGCTGGCGCGCTACGACCGCTCGGTCAGCGTCGGTGGCCACCGGAGGCAGCATGACGAGACGTATGCTGCCTGCGCCGCCACTGCGGGATGTCCTTGACGATGAAGAGATGCTCGCCGGGGCGGATGTAGCCGAGCGTCCTCGCCGCGGCCGCGAGGGCGGCATCCGTCGAGGCGTGCCTGAGCCGCTGCTCGAGCGCGGTCCGTTCCTTCTGCAGCTTTCGCACCGCCGCCAGCTGGACCGCGCGCTGCGAGCGGGCCTCGAAGTAGTCGTGCAGCGGGCGGTAATAGAGGAGCCCGACGAGCACGAGCGCGCCCAGCGCGAACCAGCGACGGGCGTGCTGGAAGCGTCGGCCGCCGAGCGGCCGATGCCCGGCAGAAGAGCGAGCCGCCGAAGGCGGCGGCGGTCCACCGAGGCGCCGGCGGCGCTTCTTCCTCGCAGCCATCCAGCCCGAGTTCTGCGGCCGGGCGCGCGGTCCTGCGACTAGTGGACGAGGTCGACCTTGATGACGTTCGTCGTGCCGGGGATGTTGACGGCAGTTCCGGCCGTGATCACGACGCTGTCACCGCTCTCGACGATGCCGGCGACGCGCGCCGCCTCGACGGCGAGCCGCCAGAGCTCCTCGACGTCCGAGGTCTCGGAGATCAGGAGCGGCGTCACGCCCCACTCGAGCGCGAGTTGGCGCATCGCCCAGTCGACGTGCGTGAGAGCGACGACCGGCCGGCGCGGCCGCAGCCGCGCGACAGCGTTCGCCGTCCGGCCGGTGAAGGTCGGGACGAGGATCGCCTTCGCCTGCAGCGCCTCGGCGATGTCGCACGCGGCGTTCGACATCGCCTGGCCGATCGTCGGATTCTCGTGCGCCTCGGGCAGCTCGTGCCGGTAGTCGAGGCTCGGCTCGACCGCCCGCGCGATCCGGTCCATGTAAGCGACTGCCTCGACCGGGTACTCCCCCACGGCGGTCTCGCCCGAGAGCATCACCGCGGAGGTGCCGTCGAGGATGGCGTTCGCAACGTCGCTCGCCTCGGCCCTCGTCGGCTCGGGCGAGTGCACCATCGTCTCGAGCATCTGGGTCGCCGTGATCACGGGCTTCCCGCGCTCCAGCGCCTTGTGGATGATCCGCTTCTGGACGAGCGGCACGAGCGCGGGCCCGATCTCGACGCCGAGGTCGCCACGCGCGACCATCACCGCGTCGGTCTCGACCAGCACGTCGTCGAGGACGTCGACCGCCTCGGACTTTTCGATCTTCGCGATCACGTGCGCGTGCGAGCCGGCCTGCTCGATCAGCGCACGCAGGTCGCGGACGTCCGCAGGCGAGCGGATGAAAGAGAGCGCGACGAAGTCCACGCCGGTTTCGAGAGCCCAGTCCAGGTCGGCGACGTCCTTGCGCGTGAGCGAGGGAATCGGCACCGGCACGCCCGGCAGGTTCACGCCCTTGTGCGAGCTCACGAGCCCGCCGACGACCACGGCGCAGGTCGCGCGGCCACCCTCGACGTCGTCGACTCGCAGCCGAACGAGCCCGTCGTCGATCAGCACTTCGTGGCCGGGCTCGAGCACGTCCCCGATCACCGCCGGCGCAATCGGCAGCTCACCGTCGCTCGCGGCCTCCTCCGCGCAGACCCTGACCTGGTCGCCGGTGTGGAGGACGACCGGCTCGGCCAGCTCGCCGATGCGCAGCTTCGGGCCCTGCAGGTCGGCGATGAGCGCAACCGGGCGGCCGACCTCGGACGCGATCTCGCGCACGAGCCAGGCCCGCTCGGAGTGCCCCTCGTGCGTGCCGTGCGAGAGGTTGAAGCGGACGGCGTCGACGCCCGCCTCGATCAGCGCGCGCAGGCGCTCACGCGAGTCGGAAGCAGGCCCTAGCGTGGCGACGATCTTCGTCCGGCGGTCAGCCGCCATCTCTTCCAGCGTAGCTAGTCGCCCGCGAGCGAGATGATGCGCCGGTGACGGTCCACACGCACTACGCGATCGCAGCCGCAGGCCGCACGCTCGCCCTCGTCGACGGATCTCTACCGTCGGTCGAGACGTCGTGGCGGCTGCCGGACGTCCTCGATGCCTTCGAGCAGTTGATCGGCAGGCCGCCGTACCTGCGGCTGGCGGAACGGATCGTCGATGACGATCGCATCCTCCGGCTGCACCTGTTCGACGTCGGCGACACGGTCGCGCACGACGCCGAGGTGCCGACCCCGCTGGGGCCCGCGGTCGAATGCTGGCTCGCCGAGCAACGCGGTGCTTCCGTGCCCCGGCTGCGGCCGCGTGGGCGAGGCCCGGCTGGCTCGCCGAAGCGGAGGCGTGGGCGGGTTGTGACCTCAGGCCCTACCGGATGTGGGCGCTCTCGGCCGTTCTGAGCGGTGTTCTCGACGGCGAGACGGTGTTCGTGAAGGCGGTCTTCCCGCTCTTCCACCACGAGCCCGCGATCACCGAGGTCCTCGCCCGCGAGCATCCGGGCGTCCTCCCCAACGTGCTTCGGGTCGACCACGAGCGCGGCTGGATGCTGATGCGCGAGCTGCACGGCGAGATCGCAGAGTCCGTGTCGGTCTCGCTTGCGCCCGCGCTGCGGGAGCATGCACGCATCCAGCGCTCGTGGCGCCTTCGCACCGGGGAGCTACTCGCGCTCGGAGCGCAGGACCGCGCGCAGGAGTGGCCCGACACCGGGCTGCCGGTCACCCCTGGCCCACGGCGATTTCCACGCCGCGAACGTGGTCGTCGACAAGGGGCGAGCGACGATCTTCGACTGGTCGGACGCGTGCGTCGCCCACCCGTTGATCGACCTCCACACGTTTCTCGCCGAGGGCGTTGACGAAGATGCGCACGACGCCTGCCTGGACGCCTATGCCGAGGGCTGGGACGTGCCGCCGGCGATGGTCCGGTCGGGCCTCGAGCAGATCGCCGGGTACTCGTGCCTGCACCAGGCCGAGAGTTACCACGCGATCGCTGCGGAGGTCGAGCCGACGGAGCGCCGAATGTTCGTCGACGCCGAGCGGGAGTGGCGGGAGCGCGCTACCGTCGCGCGCGCGGGAACGCGTCCCACTGGGGATACGCAGCCCTAGCTCCCAGCTCCTCCTCGATCCGGAGCAGCTGGTTGTATTTCGCGACTCGGTCGCTCCTCGCCGGTGCGCCGGTCTTGATCTGGCCCGTGCCGAGTGCGACCGCGAGGTCGGCGATCGTCGCATCCTCGGTCTCGCCCGACCGATGGGATATCACCGCCGTGTAGCCGTTCTCGTGCGCGAGCCGCACGGCCTCGATCGTCTCAGTCAGCGTCCCGATCTGGTTCACCTTCACCAGGATGGAGTTGGCAACTCCGCGCTCGATGCCGAGCCGCAACCGCTCCGGATTCGTGACGAAGATGTCGTCGCCCACCAGCTGGAGTCGGTCGCCGAGCCGCTCGGTCGTTGCGCGCCAGCCGTCCCAGTCGTCCTCGGCGTTGCCGTCCTCGAGCGAGACGAGCGGGAAGCGCTCGGCTAGGTCGCCGTAGAAGTCGGCCATCTCCTCCGGCGCAAGCTCGCGCCCCTCGAAGCGGTAGCGGCCGTCGGAGAAGAACTCGCTCGAGGCCGGGTCGAGGGCAATGACCACGCGGTCGCGATGACCGGCCCGCTCGGCGGCGTCGAGGATCGCCTCGATCGCGATCTCGCTGGACTCGAGGTCGGGCGCGAAACCTCCCTCGTCACCGACTGCGGTCGAGAGCTCACGCTCCCCGAGCAGCTTCTTCAGCTCGTGGTACGTCTCCGCCCCGATCCGCAGCGCATCGGAGAAGCTGTCCGCTCCCGCCGGGACGACCATGAACTCCTGCAGATCGAGCGAATTGTCGGCATGGACGCCGCCGTTGATCACGTTGAGCATCGGCACCGGCAACGTCGTCGCGCCCTCACCGCCGAGGTGGCGGAAGAGCGAGACGCCCGCGTCGGCCGCAGCCGCCTTCGCGGCGGCAAGCGAGACACCGAGGACAGCGTTCGCGCCGAGGCGGCTCTTGTTCGGCGTTCCGTCGAGCTCGATCAGGCGCCGGTCGATCGTTTCCTGGGCCGACGCATCCAGGCCGGCGACCGCGGCCGCGATCTCCCCGGTCACGCTCGAGACGGCCTGCGTCACGCCCTTGCCGCCGTAGGCGGTGCCGCCGTCACGCAGCTCGACCGCTTCGTGCACGCCGGTCGACGCGCCCGAAGGCACCGCGGCGCGTCCGGACGCGCCGGACTCGAGTCGCACCTCGACCTCGACCGTGGGGTTGCCCCGGGAGTCCAGGATTTGGCGCGCGTGGGCGTGAGAGATCTTGCTCACTCGACAGCCTCCTTGGCTCGGTCGAACCACTCGTCCTGGCGCTCGAGCGGCAGCTCGCTCCAATTCTCGCCGGTCCTGGCCGCAAGCTCCTCGGCCACCTCGACCCGGCGGCGGAAACGCTGGGCTGCCCGCCGCAGCTCGAGCTCCGGATCGACCTCCAGCCGGCGGGCGACGTTTACGGCAGCAAACAGGACGTCGCCGAGCTCGTCGCCCGAGGGCTCGTCCTGCAGCTCGCGAAGCTCGTCGTCGAGGTCGGCCAGCGCCCCGGCGAGATTCGGGTATTCGAAGCCGACGGCCCTCGCGCGCTGCTGGATCTTGCGCGCGTAGAGGAGTCCCGGCAGCCCCTCTGCGACGTCGTGGAAGATGCCTTCGCGTCCCTCCTGCTCGCGCTTGATGCGCTCCCAGTTCGAGCGCACCCGCTCGGCTGTCCGCGCCTCGACGTCGCCAAAGACATGCGGATGCCGGCGTACGAGCTTCTCGTGCACGCCGCGGGCCACCTGCGCCAGGTCACCCGCTCCTCGTTCCTCGAGCAGGAGCGCGAGGAAGTAGACCTGGAAGAGGAGGTCGCCGAGCTCGTCGAGCAGCTTCTCGTCGTCGCCGGCGAGCGCGGCGTCCGCGACCTCGTACGACTCCTCGACCGTGTGCGGGACGATGGTCGCGGCCGTCTGCTCCCGATCCCACGGGCACTCGCGGCGCAGGCGCTCCGTCAGGCGTTGCAGCTCGAGAAGAGCCGCCGCACGCTCGGTGCTGGAAGCGTCGGCGGCAGAACCGCCGACGCCAGGCGGAAACTTCCCGCCTGCGTCGGCGGGGTGCGTCACGTCAACCGGTCGTCGTCGGTGCAGACGTCGTCGCCGTCGTGGTCGTCGCCGGCGCGTAGCCCGTCTGGTACGCGACCTTGCCCTTGAAGTCGTTCGTCATCTTCGCGAGCCACGCGTTGAGGGCCGTCTGCTGCTGCTGGGAGCTGAGGTTCGTCACGATCTGCGACTTGACCTGCGCGAACGTCTCCATGTGAGCGGGCTTGACCGCGCTGATCGGCTGGATGACGTGCCAGCCGTAGACGCTGTGCACCAGCGAGATGTCGTTCGTCTTGAGCGAGAATGCGGCTTTGTCGAAGGGCGCGACCGTGGGATTGCATCCACCGCTCGCGGTGCCGTGGGCAACGCAGAGCTTGCCGCCCTGAGCCGCGGAGCCCGTGTCCTTGGAGTACTTCTTCGCCAGCTGGGCGAAGTTCGCGCCGTTCTTCACTTTCTGCTCGATCTTCTCGGCGAGGCTCTTGTTGTTGACCAGGATGTGTCGCACCTCACGCGTCTTCGGCGTCGTGAACGTTGCCTTGTTCTCGTTGTAGTACTTGAGCGCCGCAGCGTTGGACACGTGCACGTTCGAGGTCACCTTGGCCTTCACCTTCTGCCCGAGCAGGTTCGGCCGGAGCTCGTACTGCTCGAACGCGGAGAGCGCGATGCCTTGCTGTTTCAGCGCGGCATCGAACTTCTTCTCGCTGCCCTGGTAGTACGTCTTCTTGATCTGCTCGACCTGCTTGTCGAGGTCCTTCTGCGTCACCGTCACGCCGAGCTTCTCGGCCGCCTGCGTCTCCTCCTCCTGCTGCACGAGGAAGGTGACGGCGGAGTCGCGGAGGGACGAATAGGTCGGGGTGCCGACCTTCGGGCAGGGCTGTCCCTGGGCCTTGTAGCGCGAACAGGCGAGGCTCAGCAGGGAGTTGAAGCTCGTCTTCGTGATCGGGGTGGAGCCGACTTGTGCGATCGCGTCGGCGGGCACTTGTTGCTGGCCGCCTCCGCCGCACGCGGCGAGCATGGCGACGAGAGCAAGAGACAGGAGCAGGAAGGGCAGGCGAGTCTTCATTTCCATCCAGTGAGGTCGATGTCGCGGGAAGCGCCGCTGCGGATAGGCGGTCTCTAGGCCGCTCGGCGCGCGTCCAAGATAGCATCGACAAGGTCGACCGCCTGGGCAATTTGCTCCTGCCCACGCATGCTTACCTCCTGCTTAGACGAGACATACACGGCCGTTTTCGCGCGGTCGCGGAGCTCGCGCAACTCGCCTGAGCCGAGCACCAGCCGCCCGACCGTCGCCTTGCCGCTCTGGAACACGAGATAGTCGGCGCCCAGAAGGGCGACCTTGATCTTCGCCTCCTGGATACGGAAGAGGTTCTCGACCGGCTCCGGAAGCGGTCCATAGCGGTCTTCGAGCGCAGCCTGCAGCTCGCGCAGCTCGTCCTCCGTCTCCGCGAGCGCAAGGCGGCGGTGGACGTCGATGCGGAGCGCCTCGGAGTCGACATACGCGGCGGGAACGTAGGCGTCGACGCGCGCATCCACCCGCACCGGCCGCACCGCGATGCGCTTCTGCCCCTGCAGCTCGGCGACCGCCTCGTTCAGGAGCTCGACGTAGAGCTCGAACCCGACGGCGGCGACGTGGCCGGACTGCTCCGCGCCGAGGAGCTCCCCCGCTCCGCGGATCTCGAGATCTCGCATCGCAATCGCGAACCCGGCACCGAGCTCGGTGTGGTCGGCGAGCGTGGCGAGCCGCGCCCGCGCCTCGGGGGTCAGCTCGCGCGCGTCGGGATAGAAGAGGTAGGCGAACGAGGTGGCGTCGGAGCGGCCGACCCGGCCGCGGATCTGATAGAGCTGGGCGAGGCCGAGGGTGTCGGCGCGCTCGACGATCAGCGTGTTCGCCTGCGGGATGTCGATCCCCGACTCGATGATCGTGGTGGAGACGAGCACGTCGGCGTCCCCGCGCAGGAAGGAGTGCATCCGCTCCTCGAGCTCTTTCTCGCGCATCTGGCCGTGAGCGACGAGGAAGCGGAGCCCAGGGCAGAGCTGCTGCAGCTGGGCCGCCCGCTCCTCGATCGTCTCGACTCTGTTGTGGAGGAAGAACGCCTGGCCCTCCCGTTCCGTCTCGCGCTCGAGCGCGAGCTTCACGAGCTCCTCGTCGTACTCGCCGACGGTGGTGCGAATCGGCCGGCGGCCTTCGGGCGGCGTCTCGATGATCGAGATGTCACGCATGCCCGCGAGCGAGAGGTGGAGCGTCCGCGGGATCGGCGTCGCGCTCAGCGTGAGCACGTCGACCTCGAGCCGCAGCGACTTGAGCAGCTCCTTCTGCGCGACGCCGAACCGCTGCTCCTCGTCGAGGATCACGAGCCCGAGCTCCTTCGGGATCACGTCACGACTGAGGATCCGGTGCGTTCCCACCAGGACGTCGACCTTGCCCGCCGTGAAGTCGGCGAGGATCCGCTTCGTCTCCTTCGGCGGCACGAAGCGGGAGACCATGTCGACGCGCACCGGGAAGTCGCGAAAGCGCTCGCGGAACGTGTTGTAGTGCTGCTCGGTGAGGATCGTCGTCGGCGCGAGCAGCAGCACCTGCCGGCCGTTCACGGCGACCGCGAACGCGGCCCGAACAGCAACCTCGGTCTTGCCGAAGCCGACGTCGCCGCAGACCAGCCGGTCCATCGGCCGCGGAGCCTCGAGATCCTCCTTCACCGCCTCGATCGCTCCCTCCTGGTCCGGCGTCTCGCGGTAGGGGAAGCTCGCCTCGAGCTGCGGCAGCCACTCGCTCGAGAGGTCGTATGCGACTCCCTCACGCGTCTGACGCTGCGCGTACAGCTGGATCAGGTCGCCGGCGAGTTCGCGAACCGACTCGCGCGCGCGCGACTTGAGCGTCTGCCACGCCTTGCCGCCGAGCTTCGAGAGCGCCGGTGCGGAGGCGTCGGCGCCGACGTAGCGCGAGACCTTGCCGAGCTGCTCGTGCGGGACGTAGAGCCGATCCTCGCCGCGGAAGGCGAGCAGGAGGTAGTCGCGTGTGATGCCGGCGACGGTGTTCGTCTCGAACCCGAGCAGCCGGCCGACCCCGTGATCCTCGTGCACGACGTAGTCGCCGGTGCGGAGGTCGGCGAAGGATTGCAGCGCCCGGCCGCCGAGGCGACGCTCGCGCGGCGCGCGGCGGCGGAAGACCTGGTGGTCGGGCAGGAGGACGAGGCCGAGCTCGCGCCAGACGAAACCGCGGCGCGCCGGAGCGACGGCAAAGAGGAGCTCCGGCTCGTCCGGCAGCTCGTCTCCCGGCTCGAGCACCCGCGCCTCGACGCGGCGGAGGAGGTTCTGCGTCCGCAGCGCCTCGCCGCGATGCGGGAAGGCGACGACGATGCGCTGGCCCGAGCGAAGGAGCGCCGAGAGTTCGCTCTCGGCCTCGGCGAGGCCGCGGGCGGCGATCGCGGGCCGTTGCGCCTCGAACGCGAAGGGCTGGGATTGCGGGAACGGGTCGAGCTCCGTCGAGCCGGCGAGCGAGGGCGGATCGAGGACGCCGTCCTCCTCCCAGACCCGGCGCACATCGTCGGGTTGGAAGACGAGGTCGGGCGGCCGGTCGAGCGGCGGCGCGAGATCGTCGGGCACGTCGACGGCGGCCCCCTCGTCAGCGTCGTCACCCAGTTCCGGCTCGACGACGTCGGCCCGGCGCTCGGCCGCCGGGTACAGCATCGCCTCGACGACCGGGTGGAGTGCGCGCTGTGTGAAGGGCGAGAAGGCGCGCACCGACTCGATCTCGTCGCCGAAGAACTCGATGCGCAGCGGTTCCCGACCGGTCGTCGGGAAGACGTCGACGATGCCGCCTCGCACCGCGAACTGGCCGCGGTGGTCCGCTCGCTCCACCCGCTCGTAGCCGGCCAGAGCCAGTGACTCCGACAACCCGTCGACGCCGGGCTCGGGCCCCGCCCGGAGCTCGATAGGCTCGGGACGCGCGTCCGCCGGCGGCAGTCCTTCCGCGAGCGCTCGCGCCGACGCGCAGACGAGGCCGCCGCGCGCGAGCACATGGAGCGCGCGCGACCGCTCGCCCACCAGGTGCGGCGGAGGCGCAAGCCCCGACTCCCACGTGACGCCTCGGCTCGGCAGCAGGCCGACCGACTCGTCGCCCAGGAACCAGGCCGCGCTCTCGGCGGCGTCGCGTGCGTCCGCGTCCTCCGGCAGGAGGACGACGAGGCCGCGCTCGAGACGCTCGTGCAGTGAAGCGAGCAGCAGCGGCAGAGCCGATTCCGAAACGCGGGCGCGTGTCGGCAACGCTTTCGCGAGCTCGGCGAGGCGTTCGTGCTCGACGAGCTCCCGGACGAATGTGTGCAGTACCGGACGGTCCATACGAAGGGCGGAACCGGCGGGTTCCGCGGACTTCGATGGTAACGAGCCGCCTCGGGGCGAGGCTCTTACGCCTCTAGCGCCGGCTCCGACCGCCGCTCGTCACGGATGAACAGGGCGCGCCGCGTCCAGTGCGGCAGCCACCAGTTTGCGTTCCCGAGCAGCTTCATCAGCGACGGCACGAGCAAGGCCCGGATGACCGTGGCGTCGAAGATGATCCCGGCCGCGAGCCCGATCGCGAACACCTTGATCTCGAAGCCCGGACTCGACGAGAGAACGAGGAACGCGAACATGAGGATCAGCGCCGCGCTCGTCACGAGCTTGCCGGTCCGCGCCAAGCCCAGCTCGATCGCGCGATCCGTCGAGTGGGTCTCGTCGTATGCCTCGCGCATCCGCGTGATCATGAAGACCTCGTAGTCCATCGAGAGGCCGAAGAGGAAGGCGAAGATCATCAACGGGATCCAGGCAGTGATCGCCTGCGTCGCCGTGATGTTCCAGATCGACGAGCCGTGGCCCTCCTGGAAGATGAAGACGATGATCCCGAACGCCGCGCCGAGCGAGACCAGGTTGAGGATCACAGCCTTGATCGGCAGGACGATCGACCGGAAGGCTCGCGTCAAGAGGACGAGGGTCAAGACGAGCACGAACGCGAGCAGGTAGGGGAAGTTCCCGTAGACCGCGTGCACGAAGTCGCGGTCGACCGCGGGCACGCCGCCGAGCGTTGCGCTCGTTCCACGCAGGGTGTCGTTGGTCCGGTTGATGACGCCCTGGATCCCGGGCGCCGCGCCGTCGATGGCAGGGAAGGCCTCGACGAGCGTGTCCTGCCCGCGATGCCAGCCGTCGCCAGGGGGCACCGTCGCGCCCACGATGCCGGGTACGGCACGCTCCCTGGCCGCGATCCTCTGGGCGTTGCCGCCGTCCTCGACGAGCGTCACGAACGGCTTCATCACGCCGGGTGAGATGCCCGCGTCGGCGAGCAGCGTCCGGCCCGCTATCGCCGTGCCGGTGCCGGGGAAGCTCTTCAGCTGGGACTCGTTCGGGTTCAGCTGGATGCCGAGCACCACGAGCACGGTGACGATCGCCGTCCCGACCGCGGCAACCGCCCACGGATGCCGCAGAACGAAGCGCGCCCAGCGGCCCCAGGCGCCGTCCTCGGGATGACCGCTGTCGACAAAACGCTTCGGCAGCACGCGACCGCTGTTGATCCGGTCGCCGAGCACCGCGAGCAGCGCGGGCATGAGCGTGATCGCCGCGAGCACGGAGACGGCGGGGATGAGCATCCCCCCGATCCCGATCGAGCGGATGAACGGCAGCGGCAGGATGACCATCGAAAGGAGGCCTACGGCGACCGTCGACCCCGAGACGATCACCGAGCGGCCGGCGTGGGTCATCGTCTCGACGAGCGCCGTCTCGACGTCCTCCCCCTCGCGCAGCTCGTCGCGGAAGCGGAAGATCATCAGCAGCGCGTAGTCGATCGCGACGCCGAGACCGACGAGCGCGATCAGGTACTGGACGATGATCGAGACGTTCGTGATGTACGTGAGCGCCCAGACGAGCGTGAACGTGTTGAGGATCGCCGCGACTGCGACGGCGATCGGCATCAGGATCGCCGGCAGCGTGCCGAAGACGAAGACGAGGATCACGATTGCGCCGAGGCCGCCGATCACGGCCTCGAGCAGGACGCTGCTGCTGCCGCCACCGTGCGAACTCGCCTCCTCCAGCGGGTCGTGCCCGGTCACCTCGACCTGGATCCCGGAGGGCAGCCCGCGGGCGGCCGCGGCTCGAACGGCAGCCGCGCCGCTCGTCGTCGAGAACGTCGACGGCCCCGGCGGATAGACCTCCTCGAACGTCGTGTGCCGGTCCTCGGAGACGTACATGAGGTCGTGCGTCGAGAAGTAGGAGCTCGTCCTGGCTCCCGGCACCGCCGTTGCGGCCCGCTTCATCGCGGCCGCGATCGCGGCGCTCTTCGTCGCGTCGCCCGCCGTATGGAAGACGACGACGTCAGGCGGGCGGACGCCGGTGCCGAACGTCTTCAGCGTGCGCTGGTTCGCCTCGTACGCCGACTTGCCCGGGATCGAGAAGCTCTGGTACCAGCGCTTCGAGACCTGCCCTGCGGCGAACGCGCCGAAGAGCGTGAGGGCGACCCAGGCGGCGATGACCTTCCGCCGGTGCCGTGAGACGGCATGCGCGAGACGAACCAGCATGGCTTTCCACCCCTTCGTTTTCTCTAATCGTTCAGTTGCTGAATCGTCCGGTAGCTGTATCATATCCGCGTGGCCGTGCGCAAGCCTCAATCGGTCGATGAGGTGACACCCCCGTTTCGGAGTGTCGCCTTCATGCTCTCGAGCCTGGGTTTCGCCGTCTCCCGGCGTTTCCACCAGGCACTCGAGCCCCTCGGGCTCGAGCCGGGCGAGTTCGCGCTGCTCCGCGCGGTTGCGGCCAGCGACGGTGAATCGCAGCACGCGCTCGCCGAGCGGCTGCACATCTCCCCCAGCTGGATGGTCGCAATCGTTGACGAGCTCGAGCAGCGTGAGCTGCTCGAGCGGAAGCCTCATGCGCGTGACCGGCGGATCCGCAACCTCCACCTCACCCCCGGGGGAAAGAAGCTCCTCAGACGGGCGGAGCAGCAGGCGCAGCAGTTCGACCGGCAGGTGACAGGCCCGCTCAGCGAGACGGAACTGCGCCGGCTCCTCGACCTACTCGACCGGGTCGCCGCCGGGCTCGAGCTCGAGCCCGGAGCGCACGCCGCGCTCCGAGGCTAGCGCCGGTTGACCTGAAGCTGTGTCCTCTCGACGCCCTCGGCGACGAGCAGTTCGACTGCGTCCGCCGCTCGCGCGACGAGCTCGTCGGAATCGTCGTGCGGCTCGAAGTTCGCGAGCAGCCAGTCGGCGAGCGGCCGCGGATCGCCGCGCTCCGGGCGGCCCACGCCGATGCGCAGACGAAGGAAGTCCTGCGTGCCGAGCTCGCGGGCGATCGAGCGCAGGCCGTTGTGGCCCGCGAGGCCGCCGCCGACCTTCAGCTCGAGTCGGCCGAGATCGAAGTCGCCCTCGTCGTGAACGACGAGCACCTCGCTCGGCTCCAGCTTGAAGAACGCCGCGGCGGGACCGACAGCGCGCCCTGAGTCGTTCATGTACGTCTCCGGCTTGAGCAGCGCGAGACGCTCGGCGCCGACTCGTACCTCCGCCATCTGACCCGAGAACTTGCCGCGCCACGACCCGTCGTGCCGCCGCGCGAGCTCGTCCATGACCATCCAGCCGGCGTTGTGCCGGTTGCGGGCGTGCTCCCGGCCCGGGTTCCCCAGGCCGGCGACGAGGTACAAGGACTAGCCCTCGGCGGTGTCTTCGCCGCCGGAGGTCTCTGCCTCCGGCTCGGCTGCACCTTCTGCAGCCTCGCCCTCGGCCCCCTCCTCGCCCTCGGCCGCCTCGGCCTCCATCGCGGCGAGCTCCTCCTCGGTGGGCTCGGGCTCGACGACCTTCGTCGGCGCAGTGACCGTGGCAACGACCATCTCGGGATCGTCGAGGAGCGTGGCGCCTTCCGGCGCGGTGAGGTCGGAGATGCGCAGCGTGCCGCCGATCTCCATGCCCGACACATCGAGCTCGAGATGCTCGGGCACCTCGAGCGGCAGCGCCTCGACCGTCACCTCGCGCAGCGGCTGCGAGAGCACGCCGCCCTCGCGCACGCCCGGCGCGTCGTCGCCGCCGAGGAGCTGGACGGAGACCGCAGCCTGGATCGTCCTGTCGAGCCGCACTTCCTGCAGGTCGACGTGCGTCACACCGCCCCGCACAGGATCGACCTGGTACTCCTTGAGGATCGAGGCGTGCGTCTGCCCCTTGCCGTCGATCTCGACGTCGAGGATCGAGTGGAGGCCGGCCGCGCCGGTGAGCGCGCGCCGGAGCTCGCGCTCGGCGATGGAGATCGCAACCGGCTCGCCGTTGCCGTAGAGGACGCCCGGCACGAGGCCCTCCTTGCGCAGCCGGCGCGACTCGGCCGAGCCGCGATTCTCGCGCTGGGTGACGACGAGTTTGGTGCGTTCTCCGGCCATTCCGGCGGGGGAGTGTAGCCGAGAGGCGCTTCGATAGCGTCCGCTGCATGGACCTCGAGCACCTCCTCGCCGGCTGGGACGGCGAGCACGCAGTTGTCCGCCACGACGCCGAGACCGGCGCGTGGATGTTCGTCTGCGTCCACTCCACCGTGCTCGGCCCGGCCGGCGGCGGCACGCGCTTGCGCGTCTACCCCGCTCCGGCCGACGGGCTCGCCGACGCGATGCGCCTGTCGGGCGCGATGACGTGGAAGATGGCCGGCGCCGGGATGCCGCGTGGCGGCGGCAAGGCCGTGCTCGCAGTGCCGGAGCTTCCCACCGGCGAGCCGCGCAAGCGCCTCCTCCGGCGCTACGGCGAGCTCGTCGCCTCGCTCGGCGGCAGCTACCGCACCGCGGGTGACATGAGCATCTCGCCGGAGGATCTCGACGTCGTCGCCGAGACGTGTCCCTGGGTCTACGAACGACCGGTCGCGGGGGAGACAGCGGTCGCGGCACCGCCCGCGGCGCACTGCACGCGATCCGCGCGACGGTCGAGCGCGCCTTTGGCTCGCCGGAGCTCGCCGGCCGCACCGTCCTCGTGCAGGGTGCCGGCGCCGTCGGCGCTGTCCTCGCGCGCGAGCTCGCGGACGCCGGCGCACGCCGCGAACGCGGGCGGCATCATCCAGCTCATCGGCCTCGAGGACGAGGGCTGGGACGAGCCGCAGCTCGAGGAACGGCTCGCCGGGATCGGCGAGACGCTGCGGACGACTTTTCGCCGAAGCCGCCTCGGAGGGCATCACGCCCGCCGAGGCTGCCGACCGGCTCGTGCGCCGGCGGCTGGCCGAAGCGGCCTCCTGAAGGGCCACATGAGGTGGGCTCGAGAGAGATCGCAGCCTTGTACGCTTGAGCTCGATGCGTCCGCTGCGTGGGGTGCTCCTCTTCGAGCTCGGTGCCTGGGCGGGCATGATGGCCGCCGCCGCGTTTGTGCGGCGGGCCGTGCCCTCGCACGGAGACGAAGAGAGCGACGAGCTCGGCCTGGTCGCTGTCTTCAACGGCATCGAGCTCAAGAGCCGAGCCAGGGCGTTCAGCGGAGGCTCGATGCTGGCGTGGTTCGGCGGCATCGCAGTCGACCTGCGCGAGGTCGAGCTCGCATCGGACGCACGGCTGTCTCTGCACACCCTCTTCGGCGGGATCGCGATCAAGACGCCGCCGGCTGGCGCATCGAATCCGAGATGAAGGCTCTCGCGGGTGGGGTCGACACCCGCACGCCGGCACAGGAAGACCCGGATTCGCCTGTGCTCACCCTCACCGGGACTGCGGTCTTCGGCGGGATCGCCGTCGGAGCGAAGGCGGCCGTGGAGGACCTAACTCGCGCCGCGGATGCGCGGGACGGCGAGCAACTCGACTGAGCAGCTTCGACCTGTAGCAGCCCAACGAGCGGGGACTCGTCCTCGTCGTCGAACGGAACCACGTAACCGCCTAGGGTCTTGGCCCGTCTTAGAAGAGCTGGTTCTCGCCGCCGAAGATCGCCGAGACGGAGTCGTCGGCGAAGACGTTCATGATCGTCTCCGCGAGCAGGCCTGCGACCGGGAGGACGGTGAGGTTCGGCGGGGCCTCGACCCGGTTGATCGGCACCGTGTCGGTGACGACCATCCCCTCGATCGGCGCGTCGTGGAACTTCGCGAGCGCGCCGCCGCAAAAGACGCCGTGCGTCGCGTAGACGTACACCTGCTTCGCGCCCTGCGCCAACAGCGCGTGCACGTTCGCGATCAGGGTGCCGCCGGTCATGATCACGTCGTCGCCGACGATCGCGATCTTGTCGCGAACCTTGCCCGTCACCTCCGTGATCTCCGCCTGGTCCCGGGCCGGCCGCGTCTTGTGCATGATCGCGAAGTCGCCCTCGATCATGTTCGCGAAGCGGACGGCGACCTTCGCGCGGCCCTCGTCGGGCGCGACGGAGACGACGCCGGGACCGGTCAGGCCGAGGTCGCGGAAGTGGCGCGCGAAGAGCGGCTGCGCCGTCATGTGGTCGACCGGAATCGTGAAGAAGCCCTGGATCTGGCCGGCGTGGAGGTCCATCGTGAGGACGCGGTCGGCGCCGGCGAGCTGGATCATGTCCGCCACCAGCCGCGCCGAGATCGGTTCGCGCGGCTTCGCCTTGCGATCCTGGCGCGCGTACGGGAACAGCGGCACGACGGCCGTGATCCGCTTCGCCGACGCGAGCTTTGCGGCCTGGATCATGAAGACGAGCTCCATGAGGTAGCTGTCGACGTCTCCGACACCCGTCTGGACGATGAAGACGTCGGCGCCGCGGATCGACTCCTGGTAGCGGCAGTACGTCTCGCCGTTCGCGAACGTCTCGAGCTCCACGTCGCCGAGCTCGACGCCGAGCTTCTCGGCGATGTTCTGCGCAAGATCGGGGTGCGAGCGGCCGGCGAAGACCATCAACCGCTTCAGCGGACCGCGCTCGATGAAGTGCTGCGGGGACGGGTCCATCACCACGCGAGCCTCGAGCCCTGGCAGAGGCAGTTCAGTCGCTGTCGGGCTTTCCATGCTTGTCGTAGACCCACCCTTCCTTCGTAGTCTGCCGCGGGGCAAACCCGGCCAGCGAACCGGGAGGGACATCATCCGTGATGACGGTCCCCGCTGCAATCCAAGCGTCGTCGCCAATCTCGACCGGAGCATCGAAGACAGTGTCCACACCGGTCCTGACGTTGCGGCCGATCCTGGTTCGGCCCTTCGGCTCGCCCGGCTCGTGCGGGAAGTTGGCGGTGATGTTGCCGGCCGCGACGTTCGTCCCCTCCCCCACCTCGGCGTCGCCGACGTACGAGAGGTGCGGGATCTTCGCACCGGCGCCGACCGCTGCGTTCTTGACCTCGACGAAGGTGCCGATCTTCGCGTCCTCGCCGATCACGCTCACGGCCCGGACATAGGCGAACGGCCCGATCTCGGCTCCGCCCTCGATCCGGACACCGCCGCGGATCACCGTGTACGGATGCACGACGACGTCCGGCTCGATCTCGACGCCGGCCTCGATCCAGGTCGTGGCCGGGTCGACGATCGTGACGCCGGCGAGCATGTGCGCCTCGTTGATCCGGTCGCGGAGGGCGGCCGCGGCGAGGGCGAGCTCGACGCGGGTGTTCACACCCTCGGCCTCGAGCGGATCGTCCGCGAGCTGGACTGCGCACGGCTCGCCGTCGGCCACGAGGAGGCCGAGCGTGTCGGTCACGTACAGCTCGCCCTGGGCGTTGTGCGCGTCGAGGCGCTCGAGCGCCGGCCAGAGCTTCTCCGCGCGGAAGACGTAGATGCCGGAGTTGACCTCGCCTAGCGCGAGTTCCTCGGGCGAGGCGTCGGCGGCCTCCACGATCCGGGCGAGCTTGCCGTCGTCGCTCGCGGACGATCCGCCCGTACGCGCCTGCGTCCGCAGGCTCGAAGGAGAGGACCGTTGCGGCTGCGCCGGCTGCGCGGTGTGTGTCGATGAGCGCGCGGATCGTCTCGGGCCTCAGCGCGGGGACATCGCCGTTGAGGACGAGCACGTCGCCCCCGAAGCCCTCGAGAGCAGCGCTCGCGCAGCGGACGGCGTCCCCGGTGCCGAGCGGCTCCTTCTGGACGGCGACCTCGACCTCCTCGAGCAGGTCGGTCGTCTGCGGCGAGGCGACGACGACGAGCCGTTCGACGCCGGCGCCGCGCGCGGCAGCGACGACCCAGTCGACCATCCTCCGGCCGAGGATCGGGTGCAGGTGCTTCGGCGTCGCGCTCTTCATGCGCGTGCCGATTCCGGCGGCCATCACGACTGCTGCGAGCTCGTCTGCCATGTCAGGGAGAGGTGGCTGGGGCGCCAGGATTCGAACCTGGGATCACGGGACCAAAACCCGTTGCCTTACCACTTGGCTACGCCCCAGGGGCACGGAAGTCTACTTGCGGTCGAGCAGGAGCAGGCCCAGGGCGACGAGCGCGAAGATCACGAGCAGGATGTAGAAAGCGCCGATCAGGACCTTGCCCGCGAGGACCAGGATCGTGGCGCCGAGCTGCGAGGCAGCAAGGAACCAGGTGACCTCGTTCAGGAGCGACGACTGGGTCCTCTCGCGCGTGAATCGATACAGCATGAAGAAGGCGAGCGCGATCACGCCAACGACGAAGATCGTCGTGATGTGGAGACCGTGGCTCAGCCAGATGAAGATTCCCTCGAGCACCGCGATCCAGATGACGATCCGGAACCGATGGCGGTGGTACCACCCGCGCTGTTCGGGCTGTTCAGGCGACCCCTCGATCGCGTGCGAGCCGTCGCTCACCACGGCGTCAACCGTACCACGCTGGTGCCGTCAGCCAGGTCCGGCCGAGGCGCCGGAGAGCACGTCTCGCGGCGTCGGCGTCGCGCCGGTGATGGAAGAGCCCGTACAGTGCAGGCCCCGCGCCCGAGACGTCTGCGCGGAAAGCACCCGCCTCGCGAAGCTCCGCGGCGAGCGGTGAGCTCACGAGGTCGTTCGGCGGCAGCGCGGCGAGATCGCGGGGGCGCTCCACCCGGGCGAGCCCGTCGAGCAGCGCCTGTCGCCGTTCCGCGAAGCCGGCCACGTCGTGGCGCGTGTCAAAAGCGGCGTAGACGTCGGCCGTCGAGGTCTTCTCCGCGCCGTGCGGGAGGAGGACGACGACCCAGAAGTCCTGCGGGAGGTCGAGTGGCTCGAGCTCGCTTCCGTCGCCCGAGCCGAGCTGTGGGCCGTCGGCGAGGAAGAACGGCACGTCGGCGCCGATCCGCGTCGGCCACGCTGCGTAACTCATCGGCCGGCAGCGGTTCGGGGAGCTTCTCGTTTGCGAGCCGAAGCGCCGTCGCGGCATCGGAGCTGCCGCCGCCGAGACCGGACGCGACGGGGATCTTCTTCTCGATCCGAACCCGCCAGCGCGGGTCGGCTCCGGACACGCGGGCCAGCTCGTTGAGCGCGGCGCGCACGAGCGTGTCGTCGGCGAAGCCCTCGATCCGAAGCTCGGCCGACTCCTCGAGCTCGATCCTGTCGACGAGGTCGATGCGCTGCAGGACGGTCAGGACCTCGTGCTTGCCGTCGTCGCGCAGCGGGCCGACGACGAGCGCGAGGTTGACCTTGGCCGGTGCGGGAGCGCGGCTCATCGCAAGGCGTCCTCGAGGGCGACGAACTCGGTCGGGGCCAGCGCCTCCGCCCGAGTCTCCGCTCGGTGGCCGATTGCGACGAGCGCTTCGGCTGCGTCCTCGCGCGACACGAGCCCGGCCAGCGCGACAGAGTTCGGGAGTGTCTTGCGCCGGTGAGCGAACGCTGCCGTGACGACCTTCTTGACGCGGCCGTAGTCCGCAGGGAGCTCCGTACGCCGGAATGCGACGAGCGCCGAGTCCACGTTCGGCTGAGGCCGGAAGACGGTGCGGGAGACTGCGTGGAACCCGGTTCGCTCGGCGGCGAGCTGGACGAGAACCGAGACGGCGCCGTACTCCTTCGTTCCAGGCGGCGCGAAGAACCGGTCGGCGACCTCCCGCTGCACCATCACGCACCAGAGCCGGACGTTCGGCAGCCCGTCGAGGCTCTCCACCACGAGCGGCGTCGCGATGTTGTAGGGGAGGTTCGCCACCAACTTCGTGGCAGCCCGTGGGAGCTCGATCTCGAGTGCGTCGCCGAAGACGACGTCGACGTTCTCGCCGAGGCCGCCGAGCGCCGGTTCGAACCCACGATCGATCTCGACGGCGTGCACGCGGCCGACGCGTTCGGCGAGGTAGCGCGTCAGAACGCCCTGCCCGGGGCCGATCTCGAGCACGACATCGGCCGGCCCCAGCTCCGCGAGACGGCCGATCACCTCGAGGATGTTCGGATCGCGAAGGAAGTGCTGGCCGTACTCCTTCTTCGGCCGCGTGCTCACGGCAGCGAGAAGCACTCGGCGGCGTTCCGCTCGATCTGCCGTCCGAGGTCGGCCGGCTCCTCTCCGCGCGCCTGCGCGAGAGCGGCGAGCGTGTGGACGACGTTCGCCGGCTCGTTCCGCTTCCCGCGCATGGGCTGCGGCGCCAGGTAGGGCGAGTCGGTCTCGGCGAGGAGGCGCTCCACCGGAACCTGGGTCGCCGCGAGGCGGAGGTCGACGGCCTTCGGGAAGGTGGCGTTGCCGGCGAACGAGACGTACCAGCCGCGTGCGAGCGCGGTCGGGAGCATGTGGGGAGACGAGAAGCAGTGGAGGACGACCGTACCCGGGAACTCGGCGAGCACGGCCAGCGTGTCCTCGTCGGCGGCTCGGGTGTGGATCACCACGGGCTTGCCGATGTCCGCCGCCATCGAGAGCTGCGCGTCGAAGAGCCTCAGCTGGTCGTCGCGCGGCGCGTACTCGCGGAACCAGTCAAGGCCGATTTCCCCTACGGCTACCGCCTTCGGATGATTCTGCAACCGGCAGACCTCGCGCACCGCGCCTTCACCGACCTGGCCCGCCTCGTGCGGGTGAATACCGAGGATCGCGAAGACCCCGTCGTGCCGCTCGGCGAGCGCGAGCGCCCCGTGGCAGTCGTCGACGTTCGTGCCGACCGTGAGGATGCGGGTGACACCCGCCTCGGCGGCACGCCGGATCGCCTCGTCCGCGTCCTCGAGCGAGGTGAGGTGAGCATGCGTGTCGATCACGCAGCGGCTTGGGGAAGCTCGATCCGCGGGAAGAGCGGCTTGGCGGCCTCGATGCCGTCCACCTCCTCCGCGACGCCGTTTCGGATGCGATCCCAGCCGAGGTCGTCCGGCTGACGCAGGGCGGCAAGGATGCGAGGTGCGGTCTCCGGCAGAAACGGAGCGAGCGCGACGGCGAGGGCTGTCAGCCCGTCGACGAGGTTGTAGAGAACGGCGTCGAGCCGCGAAGCGTTCGCCTCGTCTTTGGCCAGCTGCCATGGAGCTTCGGCGGTGACGTACTGGTTGAGCGCACGGACACCCTCCCAGATCCGGTCGAGCGCTCCGGTGACGTCGAAGCGATCGAGGCGCGCCGCGACGTCGGCGCCGAGTGCATTCAGGTCGAGCGGCGGCTCGGCGTCGCCGCGCCGCAGGCTTCCTTCGCGGTACTGCGCGAGCATCGCTGTCGTGCGCGAGAGGAGATTGCCGAGGTCGTTGGCGAGCTCGTTCTCGTACCGCTCGCGGATCCCCTCGATCGAACCGCTGCCGTCCTGACCGAACGAGATCGCGCGAGCCATCCAGTAGCGGACGGCGTCGACGCCGTAGACGTCGATGAGCTCGAGCGGTTCGACGACGTTGCCGAGCGACTTCGAGATCTTGCGTTCGTCGAGTAGCAGGTAGCCGTGCACGAAGAGCTGCTGCGGCGGCTCGTAGCCGGCCGAGAGGAGCATCGCCGGCCAGTAGACGCAATGGAAGCGCAGGATGTCCTTCCCGAGCAGGTGATGGACCACCGGCCAGAACTCGTCGCGGAGGTCTTCGCCCGGGCGCGCGTACGTGAGCGCGCTCAGATAGTTGACGAGCGCGTCGGCCCAGACGTATGCGACCTGGCTCTCATCCCACGGGAGCGGGATACCCCAAGGTTGGCCGGCGCGGGAGATGCTGAAGTCACGGAGACCGCCGGCGATGAACGAGCGCGCCTCGTTGTAGCGGAAGTCCGGCCGGACGAAGTCAGGCCGCTCGTCGTAGAGCGCGAGCAGCCGATCCTGGTAGGCGGAGAGCCGGAAGAAGTAGTTCTTCTCCTCGATCCACTCCGGCGGAACGAGGTGGTCCGGGCACAGCCCGTCCGGAGTCAACTCGTCCTCCGTCTTGAAGGCCTCGCAGCCGACGCAGTAGAGGCCGGCATAGACGTCCTGGTAGATGTCGCCGTTGTCGTACATCCGCTGCAGGAAGTCACGGACGAAGCGCTTGTGCCCTTCGTCGCTCGTGCGGATGAAGAAGTCGATCTCCGCGTTCATGCGGCGTGGCAGGTCGCGCCAGGGCACTGCGATGCGATCCGCGTACTCCTGGGGCTCCAGGCCCTGTTCCTCGGCGACGCGCCACACCTTCGTCGCGTGCTCGTCGACGCCCGTGAGGAAGAACGTGTCGGCCCCGCGCTGCCGGTGGTAGCGGACGAGCATGTCGCCGATCGCAGTCGTGTACGCGTGCCCGATGTGCGGGCTCGAGTTGACGTAGTAGATCGGTGTGGTCAGGTAGAAGCGCACGCGACCATGATACGAAGGCCGGTGCGGCAGGCCGTGCTCTCCGTTGCCGGATCAGGCGGCGCGCGGCGCACGCCCACGCTCGACGGCGGGCGGCGGCAGGTGAAGTACCTGCGCGACCGCGACCGCTGTCGCCCCCGCGCGGCGTCGGCGCCGAGTGCGGGCGGCTGTGAGCGCTGCCGCCAAGGCGAGCAGCGTCGGCAACCCGTTGCAGAGAGCCGGTACCAGGACGGTCGGCCCCGGACGGCGGGTCGGATCGACCGACGAAGCGGTCGCGCTCGGCCGGATCTCGTGGCCGGTGTCGAGTCCGATCGGCCTGGGAGCCGCCGGCTCGACGACCGGCCGCCGGGACGACCTCGTCCGGTCGCCTCACTCGAGAGTGAGGCGTCGCGCGCTCCAGCGGCGTGCGGGTATCGCGCGCTGCGGGCCGCTCGGAGACGCCGCGTGGCTGAGCGTCCGTCCTGGTCGCCTGCGCACGTCCGCGCGGCTTGGCGGTCGATCCGCGGGCGTGCGGTACTCGCGGGCTTCTCGGCGCCGAGGATGCCGGCTTGCTCGCCGGCGGGGCCGAGGATGCGCCGCTCGAGGCCGGCTGCGTCGTGGTCGAGCCAGTGTCGTCAGCGCCGTCTCCGGAAGCCGGCGGGAGGAGACCGAGCGGGTCGAGGTATCCGTTCGGATCGGCCGTCACGCGAATCCCGAGGTGCACGTACGGCCCTTCCACCTCAGGCGTGCCGCTCGGGCCGACCGTCCCGATCGCGTCTTCCTCGGCGACCGTGGCGCCCTTGACGACGCCGATCGAGCCCAGGTGCGTGAGCGTGACGGAGTAGCCGTCCGCGGTTTCGATGGTCACCGACCTGCCGTTCGTCGGCACAGTCCCGGCGAAGCTGACGGTGCCCGCTGCCGGCGCGACCACGGTCTCGCCGGCAGAGTCGGCACCGATGTCGACGCCGCGGTGCTGCCCCGGCGCGTACGGGTGCGTTTCGTCGTAGGCGAAGGGCCGGAGCACCGGCCCCTGCACCGGCCAGCTCCACGCGTATGCGGCCGGCGTCCAGGCCAGGAAGACGAAGAGCATCAGAGCCAACCGCCGTGGCGTTGTCAATATCAGCAACACGAAGTGCACGGTAGCGCGGCGGTCGTGCGTTGTCAAATCTGCTTACAGAGACTGTCTGTAAAGCCTGTTTCGCGGGATGCCCACGAGGCTCGAGACGATCCCGGCTGCCCGCCGTCGCGGCACACCGGCCGCCACGAGCTCGGCGACTGCCGTCAGAGCACGATCCTCGGCGCCGCCATCCCGCGCCACTCCTGGCCCAAGGACGAGCGTGATCTCCCCTTTCGGCGGCGCATCGAACCGCTCCGCGAGCTCGGCAGCCGTCCCGCGCGCGACCTCCTCGAACCGCTTCGTGAGCTCGCGGCAGACGGCGGCCTCTCGCCCCGGATCGGCGGCCGCGAGCGAGCGCAACGTCGCGGGAAGCCGCTGCGGCGACTCGAAGGCGACCGCCGGCCACGGCCAGCCGCGCAGCTCGTCCCACAGCTCCGCGAGCTTCTTCTCGCCGCGTGGCAGGAAGCCGACGAAGCGGTACTGCTCCGCAACGAGGCCCGAGGCGACGAGTGCCGTCTCGACCGCCGAAGCCCCGGGCAATACCGTGACGTCGACGCCCGCGTCGAGCGCCGCCCGCACGAGTCGCCCGCCGGGATCCGATACGCCCGGCAGGCCGGCGTCGGAAACGAGCGCGACGCGCTCCCCCGCCTCGAGCCGCGGCAGGAGCTCGGCTGTCCGCTGCGCTTCGTTGTGCTCGTGGTACGAGAGGAGCTTCGCCTTGATCCCGTGCCGCTCGAGCAGGACGCGCGTGTGGCGCGTGTCCTCGCACAGCACGACGGCGGCGGCCGCCAACTCGGCGAGGACGCGCAGCGTCACGTCCTCGAGGTTTCCGATCGGAGTCGCGCAGACAGCGAGCGTCATTACGCCGCGTCCAGCGCCTCGAAGCCGACGAACGCGGAGCCGATAAGGCCGGCGGCCGTGCCGAGCTCCGCCTTTGCCAGCCGCACCGCGCTCCGCATCGGCTGAAGCGCCTCCTGCCGCGCGACCTCCTCGGCCGGCCCGCGCAGGTAGTCGAAGGCCGCGACGCCGAAGCCGCCGCCGAGCACCACGACCTGCGGCGCGAAGACGTTGACGAAGGAGCCGATGCCCGAGCCGAGGTAGCCGGCGACCTCATCGAGCAGCTCCTTTGCCGTCACGTCGCCCTCGTTCGCAAGCCGCACGAGCCGGTGTGCGTCAGCCGACGGACCGAACCTCTCGCGCGCAGCCGCGCTCGCCGCGCTGCCGCTGACGTACGCCTCCAGGTGGCCGTGACCGGTGCACGCGCCCTGACAGGGCCGGCCGGCGTGGACGATGACGACGTGCCCGAACTCTGCGCCGCCGCCGTTCCAACCGCGGAACGGCCTGCCGCCGGAGATGACGCCGCCGCCCACGCCGGTCCCGAGCGTGAGCATGACCAGGTCGTCCTCGCCGCGCCCGGCGCCGGCCCGCCACTCGCCGATCGCAGCCGCGTTCGCGTCGTTGTCGATCCCGACCGGCCGGCCGAACCGCTCGTGCATCCGGTCGCGCAGGGGCGCGTTCTCGAGCGGCAGGTTGACGCAGCGGACGACAACGCCGCGCGCCTGGTCGATGGGAGACGGCGCGCCGAAACCGACCGCCGCGATGGAGTCGTCGAGCAGCTCGGTGACGGCGGCCTCGAGCTCGGCCAGCACGTGTTCCTGCGAGTCCTGCGGGGTCGGCCGCTCGTGCCGGCGAACGACGCTCCCATCGCGGGCGACGACCCCGGCGAGGATCTTGGTGCCCCCGAGATCCACTCCGATCGCATGGCCCGCCTGCACAGTGGGTACCGTAATCCTCCGCATGGCCGCCCCCGGGGAGAAGCCGTACCGCGTCTACCGCGGCGGCCGGACGAAGGGCAATGTGCCGCTGCAGCGGCGCGACCGGGAGGCACGGCGGGCCGTCCGCAGCGACGGCAGCGGCCCCGGCCGGATCGTCGAGCGGCCCCCGCGCCGCCGCCGTCTCTGGCTCGGCTGGACGTGGCGCCGCTGGACGCTCGTCACGATTCTCGGCCTGATCGTCCTGTTCGTGATCTGGGGAGCCCTGGGCTATCTCTCGGTCTCGAGCGGCGTCAGCGACGCGAACAAGCGCCTGCCGCAGAACGTGCGGCCTGCCCTCACACCAGACAGCGGCCTCCTCCTCTCCAGCCCGACGACGATCCTCTTGCTCGGTAGCGATCACGCGACCGGGAAGGGAGGGGCCGGCCGAAGCGCGGACGAGCATGGAGACTCGATGACCCTCCTCCACACCGATCCGGGCCACCACCGCCTCTACTACCTCTCGATCCCGCGCGACCTCCAGACAGAGGTGCCCGGCTACGGCGAACAGAAGATCAATGCGGCGATGCAGTTCGGCGGGCCGAAACTCGCGGTGCAGACGCTCGACAACCTTCTCGGCAAGTCGCTGCCCATCAACCACGTCGTGATCGTCGACTTCAACCAGTTCGAGAAGCTCATCGACGCGGTCGGCGGGATCACGGTCGACGTCCCGGAGAACATCCTCTCCAACCGGTTCGACTGCCCGTACAAGACACAGCAGCAGTGCCTCCAGTGGAAGGGTTGGCGTTTCCACAAAGGTCCGACCCACCTCACCGGGCACCAGGCGCTGATCTTCTCCCGGATCCGCGAGAACCAGCTCGATCCGTCGTGGACCGACTTCAATCGCCAGCACAATCAGCAGCTCGTGGAACAGGCGACGCTGAGCAAGCTGTCGAGTCCGACGCGATTCTTTTCCCTGCCCTTCAGCGGCAGTTCGCTGCTCAAGCCGATCGGGACCGACCTCTCGACCTGGCAGCTCATGCAGCTCGCCTGGGTGAAGTTCAGGGTGGGCACGTCGATCCACTGCCGGCTCGGCGGGACGAGCCTCACAAACTCGCTCGGCGACGTGATCATCGGCAGCTCGGAGAACATCCAGGTAATCGACACGGTGCTCGGCCAATCGGCACCGCAACCCCCGCCGAAGGGCGAGCCGTACGCGCCGGGTTGCGTCGTCGGCAACGCCGGCTACGGCAAGTGAGACGCGGGCAAGTCGCCGGCCGCTTCCTCCTGCGGGCCGGGCACCTGCTCCACATGCGCCTGGTGCCGATTCCGCGAGGCTAGTCGCCGCCGGCGGCGGCCTTCTTCTCGGCCGGCTTGGAGTCCGTCTTGCCACTCTCGCCCCCGGACGAGCCGCCGTCGCCTTCCTTCTTCCCTGCCTTGCCCTTGCCGTAGTCGGTCGTGTAAAAGCCCGAGCCCTTGTAGTGGATCGCGACCGGGTAGAGGACGAGCTCGACGGGCGACGCGCCGCACTCGTCACACTCCTCCGGCGCCGGGGCGGTCATGGCCTGGAAGCGCTCGAAGTGATGTCCGTTCGGGCAGCGGTACTCGTAGATCGGCACGGGGGTGGCAGACGGTAGCAGGGAGTGCCGACGCGGCTTGAACAGGCCGTTTCTGCGCTTCATCCCGTGCGGATGAGTTTTGCAGCGTCACCACCTGCGACGGTATGTGTGTGACCTCGGAAACGGGCGCTGCCTCTCAGATCCCTGCCGAGATCGTGTCGCAGGAGCCGCTCGGCGAGTCGCGCTGGCCGCCCGCGGCTGCGCTCGTCGTCTTCATGGCCTTCACCGTCGCCGTGCGCCTGTGGCTGCCCGGCGTCTCGGCGGCGCGCGTGCCCTGGCTGATTCCGTCGCTCGAGGCGGCGTTGCTCGTGGCGCTCGTCGCGAGCGACCCTGCCCGCCTTGCTCGGCGCACCCGCTGGGCGCACCGAATCGCGGTCGCCATCGTGCTCACGCTTGTCGCGGCCGCGCTGTGGGCGACCGCCCTCCTCGTCTACGACCTGATCAAGGGGCACGGCGTCAGCCGGTCGGCCACGCAGCTTCTCGCCGCCGGCGCCCTCGTCTGGGTCGGGAACAACCTCGCCTTCGGGATGCTCTACTGGTTCATGGACGGCGGCGGACCGATCGCGCGTGCGCGCAACCCCGCGCCCGTCGACTTCGCCTTCGTCCAGCACATGAGCCCGGAGCTCGCTCCTCCCGGTTGGCGGCCGGTCTTCCTCGACTACCTCCACCTCGGCTTCACGAATGCCACGGCGTTCAGCCCGACGGACGTGATGCCGCTCAGCCTCAGGGCGAAGTACGTGATGCTTCTTCAGGCGACCGTCGCCCTCGCGCTCTTCGGGCTCGTGGTGGCACGGGCCGTGAATGCGTTCACCTGACCCCGGGGGGTTCTACGCGGCGTCGAGCGTGACGACCTCGTCGACCAGGTCGAGACCTTCCTCTCGGTGCGTGATCAGGAGGACGCTCCGGCCCGCGGCGGCAGCGAAGGCCTCGCCGATGAGCGCCGCCGCCGTCTTCGGATCGAGGTGAGCGGTCGGCTCGTCGAGGATCAGCACGGGGGCATCCGAGAGCAGCGCCCGCGCGATGGTCAGGCGTTGTCGCTGGCCACCGGAGAGCTTGCTTCCGTCCTCGCCGACGAGCGTGTCGAGCCCCTCGGGTAGAGACTCGACCCATCCGTCGAGACGCGCGCGACGGAGAGCAAGGCGGAGGTCGGCTTCGGCCGCGTCCGGCCGGGCGAGCAGCAGATTAGCGCGGATCGTCGAGTCGAAGACGTGCGCTTCCTGGCCCGCGAGCGCGAAGCTTGCGCGTACGTCGTCCTGCCGGTACTCACGGAGATCGCGGCTGTCCAAGGCCACCCGCCCGTCGCTCGGGTCGAGGAAGCGGAGCAGAAGGTTCGTCACGGTCGTCTTGCCGGCGCCGCTCGGCCCGACCAGCGCGACGCGGCGGCCCGGCTCGAGACGCAGGTCGAAATGCGAGACGGCCGGCGTCTCCGCGGACTCGTAGCCTGCGGTCACGTCGTCGAGCGCAACGGACGATCCGGTCGGGGGGTCGAGCGGCGTCGCGGGATCGCGGACCGTCGGCTCCCGGTCGACGAGCTCGAGCACGCGCCGGCCCGAGGCGAGCGTGCCGGATAGCTCACGCGCCGCGGCCGGCAGTCCCGCAACGGCCTCGAACGAAGCAAGAGCGAGCAGTGCGAGCATCGCGACAAGCACGCGATCGAGCGAGCCCGCCGCGTGGGCCTGGACGGACACTGCGAGGACTCCGACAACCGTCAGCCCCGCGACGAGGATCGAGAGCGCGTCGCCGAGTCCACCCGCCGCGGCGTCGCGCCTCGCAAGACGGTCCAGCTCGCGATCGGCCGACCTGATCCGCTCGAGTGTGCGCGCCTCGGCTCCGTAGACGACCAGCTCGGGCGCCGCACGCAGGAGATCGACGATCTCCGACGTGAGCTCGCCTCTCGCCGCTGCTTGACGCCTCCCGGCGGCGCTCGCGAAGCGGCCGGCCACGAGAGGGGCGACGACTCCTCCGAGGACGAGCCCCGCGGCGAGCACCGCGCCTGCCGCCGGCAGGAAGGCTGCGGCCGTCCCGACGCACACAGCTCCGGCCGCCAGCGCGACGAGCGGCGGGCCGAGCCCGCGGAGGTAGAGGCCCTGCAAGGCGTCGACGTCGCCGATCATCCGGGTCGTCAGGTCGCCGCTCCGAAATGCCTCCAGTCCCGCCGGTGCGAGCGGCTCGATGCGTGCGTAGAAGCGAGCACGGATGTGGCCCAGGGCGCGGAAGGCGAGGTCGTGCGACCAGAGCCGCTCGACGTAGCGTGTGAGCGGCCGTGCAAGCCCGAAGAACCGAACCGCGACGATCGCCGCGGTCAGCGAGAGGACGGCCGGGCGCTCGGCGGCACGTGAGATGAGATAGCCGGCGGTCGCCATCAGGCCGACTCCGCACAGCACCGTCAGGGCTCCGAGCGCGACGGAGACCGCGACCCGTGAGACCCGAATCCCGGAGAGGGCAAGCAGCCGGCCCAGGCCTGTCTTCACGCGACTGCCCCCATGAGCGTTCGAGCCGCATTGCCGTCCTCGATCCGAACGACCCGGTCGCAGTGGGCGACGAGCTCGGAGCTGTGGGAGATGAGCAGCATGGTGCACCGACCGCGGTAGTCGTCGATCGCGGCGGCCACGTGAGCCGCACTCCCATGGTCGAGATGGGCAGTCGGCTCGTCGAGAATCAGCAGAGCGGCGTCGCGAAGGAATGTGCGCGCCAGCGCGAGCCTGCGGGCCTGTCCCGCCGAGAGCGGCCGTCCCCCGTCGCCGACGACCGTCTCGTATCCCTCCGGCAAGGCGTTGACGAATCCATCCGCGTCTGCCAGCGCAGCGGCGGCCCGCACGCGATCGAAGCTCGCGCCGGGATCGGCAAGGAGAATGTTCTCGGCCACTGTCCCACGCAGCAGCGTCGGCCGCTGCGGCAGCCACGCGAGCTGCCGCCGCCACGTCTCTTCCTCGAGCTCCGTGACGTCCAGCCCGTCGACGAGAACGCGGCCCTCGCTCGGCTCGACGAGACGAAGCAGCAGCGAGGCGATCGTGCTCTTCCCGGCACCGCTCGGACCGACCAGGGCCACAGTCTCCCCCGCGGCCAGCTCGAGGTCGACGTCTTCGAGCGCCGGACTCGGGCGACCGGGATAGCGGAGCGTGACCTGCTCCAGCCTGATTGTCGCGGTCCGCAGATCCGGAGCTCCGCGACGAAACCGCGGGACCGCGGGTGCCGGCAGCGCCGCGGTGAGATCGAGCAGACGTCCGGCAACCGCAGCTCCGTCGGCGCTCGCATGGAACTGCGCCGCGAGGTTGCGGAGCGGAAGGTAGAGCTCCGGCGCGAGCACGAGCACGGTCAGGCCGGCCTGGAAGCCCAATCCCCCGTCGACCAGTCGCACGCCGACTGTCACCGCAACGAGCGCGACGGCGATGGTCGCCGCCAGCTCGAGCACGGTGCCGGAGAGAAAGGCGATGCGCAACGTGCCCATCGTCGCCGTCCGGTACCGGTCGCTGACCAGGTCGATCTGCTCGGCCTGCGCGTGCGCCCGGTTGAAGGCGCGGAGAGTCGGGAGCCCGCGCACGACGTCGGCGAAGTGGTGCGCGAGGATCTCGAGGGCGTCCCAGCGCTCCCGGGCCTGGTGCTCCGTGTAGCGCCCGATGAGCCACATGAACACCGGGACGAGCGGCAACGTCAGCAACATGATCCCGGCCGACACGAGGTCGACCGAAGCCACGAGCACGAGAACTGCAACGGGAACGAGCGCCGCGAGCACGACCTGAGGGAGGTAACGGGCGAAGGTCGTCTCGAGGGCATCGACCCCGGTCACGGCGAGGGTCGCGAGCTCGGAGCTCTCCACGCCGTCTCGCGCTGCGGGCTCTCCGCGCAGCCTCCGCTCGACCAGGTCCAGCCGGAGCCTCGAGAGAATGCGTCCGGCGGCTCGACGTCCGACCACCTCGAAGCCCCAGGCGGCTGCTGCTCGTGCACAGACGACCGCGCAGAGCAGCGCGAGCGGACGAAGCACCTCGTGCAACGAGGCGCCGTCGAACGAGCGTGCAGCCACGTGAGCGAGGAGCACCGCCTGAGCGAGGACGAGCAGTGCTGCAACCGTCCCGAGCGCGGCATCCGCTGCAAGTGCCGTCCGGGCTTCCCGTGCGCGCTGCAGGAGGCGCCGGTCGAACGCCGCCATGTCCCTAGGCGGCGGGTGAGTCGCCGGGAGCGGCGGCGCGCGCACCGGTGCCGCCGGTCAGCTCCTCGCCGCCGACGCGCGCGCGGAAGACGTGGTACGTCCAGCCCTGGTAGAGGAGAACGAGCGGGACGAAGATGAGCGCGACCACGCTCATCACCTCGAGCGTGTAGTGCTGGGACGCGGAGTTGCTTACGGTGAGGCTGTTCGCGAAGTCGGTGCTCGACACCATCACCCGAGGGAAGAGGCTGGTGAACAGCGTGGCGATCACCGAGATCGCGCCGAGGCCGGTCATCGTGAACGCCCAGGCCTGGCGTCGCACGCGGATGAAGACGACGGCGAGGACGAGGGCGGCGATGCCGATCGCGGCGGGCAGCACGGGCGGGAAGACGTTCTTGTCGTTCCGGTCGACCGCGACGACCACGGTCGAGATCAGAAACGCGGCGCCGAAGGCGGCCGCGACGAGCGAGAACCGCCCGGCGGCACGGCCGGCCCGGGCGAGCAGCTCGCCCCGCGTCCGAAGCGTGAGATAGGTCGCCCCGTGGTAGGCGAAGATCGCCACGACGGCGAGCCCTCCGAGCACCGTGTACCAGCTGAACAGGTCCCAGAATGTCCCGTCGAAGTCGTTGCTCGAGTTGATCGGCGTGCCGTAGAGGAGGTTGGCGAAGCCGATACCCCAGATCAGCGAGGCGCCGAAGCTGCCCCCCGCGTTCGCCCACAACCACACCTTCCGCCAGCGTGGGCTCTCGCTCTTCGTCCGCCACTCGAACGAGATCACGCGGACGATCAGGCACGCGAGCACCACCAGGAGCGCGATGTAGAAACCGGAGAACATCGTCGCGTACCAGGCCGGGAACGCGGCGAACGTCGCTCCACCGGCGACGACGAGCCAGACCTCGTTCCCGTCCCACACCGGCCCGATCGAGCGGAACATCACGCCGCGCTCGTCTTCGTCGCGCGGCAGAAACGGCAGCAGCATGCCGACGCCGAAGTCGAATCCCTCGAGCAGGAAGTAGCCCGACCAGAGGACGACGATGAGCACGAACCAGAGGTTCTGCAGGTTCATCAGTAGCCGATCGCCGGCGTCGCAGGTCCGGGCTGGTCCTGGCCCGAGGGGTCACGGCCCGCGTAGCGCCGCATCAGCCAGATGTCGAGCACGAGCAGGACGACGTAGAGCAAGACGAACACCGCGAGGCTGGTCGCGAGCCAGGTCGTACTCACCGCGGGCGAGTTGGCGTCTGCCGTCTTCAGCAGCCCCTGCACGATCCACGGCTGACGCCCAATCTCAGTCAGGCACCACCCGAAGACGCAGGCAACGAACGGGAAGAAGGTGCTGACCACACCGGCCCAGAGGAACCACCTGAGCCGCTCCAGGCGCCGCTTCCAGAACAGGAACGCTCCGATGATCGCCACGAGCGCGACGAGCGAGCCGGCGTACGCCATCCCGCGCATGCTCCAGTAGATCGTCTCGATCGGCGGCAGGTAGTTCCCCTTCCCGTACTTCTGCTGCTCCTGCCGGTTCAGCTCGGTCAGCCCGGTCACCTTGCCGTTGAGCGATCCCGTCGAGAGGTACGAGAGCAGCCCCGGGATCTCGATGCTGAAGCTCGGTTTCTGGTCGCTCTGGGTGAAGCCGCCGATCTGGAACAGCGAGAACGCGCACTTCTGGCAGTCGCCCCACTGCGCCTCAGCGGCCGAGATCTTCATCGGCTGGAGGCTCGTGACCAGGATCCCGAAGTGGCTTCCGAACCAGAGGTTGAAGCACGAGACCGGCACGAGCACGATCAACGCGACCTTTGCCGCCGGTCTGAACAGCTCCACATTGCGGTTGCGGGCGAAGTGCCAGCAGCAGACGCCGAACACCACCGCGGCGCCGCACTCGAGGCCTGCCAGGATCGTGTGGATGAACGCGTAGTAGGCCCAGTGACTGCCGAGCAACGACCAGATGCTCGTCAGCACTGCCTGCCCGTGCTCGAGCTTGTAGCCGACCGGGTCCTGCATGAACGAATTGGCGACGAGGATGAAGTACGCGGACAGCCAGGTGCCGAGCACGGCGATCCAGAGCGTGGCCAGATGCAGGCGCGGCGACAGCCGGTTCCACCCGAAGATCCAGAGGCCGAGGAACGTCGACTCGAGGAAGAACGCGGCGAGTCCCTCGATCGCAAGCGGCGCGCCGAACACGTTGCCGACGAACTTCGAGTACACCGACCAGTTCATCCCGAACTGAAACTCCTGCACCAGCCCGGTCGCGACGCCGATCGCGAAGTTGATCAGGAACAGCGTGCCGAAGAAGTGCGTCAGCTTCAGCCACGGCTCGTTCCCCGTGCGGTGCCAAGCCGTCTGGAAGACGATCAGGATCGGCCCCAGCCCGAGCGTCAGCGGCACGAACAAGAAGTGGTAGAGCGAGGTCGTCGCGAACTGCGCCCGCGCCAGGTCGACCGTCGTGGAGGCGAGCACGATCACCGGCGCTACTCAGCCTCCACGGTGATGCGACCGGCGCGCTGGTGGGTAAACGCGGCCCCGGCCCAGTCGACGACAGCCTTGGCGCGATCCTCGTTCGTCGGCAGCAGCGCGAGGTGCACGGTTCCCCAGGCAGCCTGCGCCTTGTAGCCGGTTAGCGTCCGCCCACCCAAAAACTGCACTACGGCGGCGCCGCGGCCGATCGCCGCCATCGTCCCCTTGTCCTTGTACGCGAACGGCTTCGCCTCCTTACCCGCGATCCGGTCTGCGATCGACTCGCCCGCGTGCTCCCCGGACTGGAGCGCCACCGAGCCGAGTTGCGGCAGCACCTGCTCGGTCTTCGCGTCGGTGATCGCCCCGACGTCGCCGACGACGTAGACCTCCGGGTGGTCCGGCAGGGTGAGGTCCGGCCCCACGCCGATCCGATTGCCGCGCTGCAGCTCGAGCCCGAGCGATTGGACGAGCGGGTTCCCCTGCAGACCGGCGCCCCAGACCAGGGTGTGAGCCTTGATCTCCTCACCCGACTTCAGCTTGACGCGAGTCGGCGACACGGCGGCGACGGCCTCGCCCGTCTTCACCTCCACACCCCGATCGGTGAGCGCCTTCGCGGCGTACTCGCGCAGCTTCGGCTTGAACATCCCGAACAACTCCGGCCCCGCCTCGACCAGGATCACCTTCGCGTCCTCCGACCCCACACCGGGATAGTCCTTGGCGAAATCGCCCCGATAGAGCTCGGCCATCGCGCCGGCGGTCTCGACGCCGGTAGGGCCGCCGCCGACGACGACGACGTTGAGAGCCCCATCCTCCATCAGGCCGGGATCGCGGTCGGTCGCCTCCCAACGCTCGAGGAGATGATCCTTGAGCTCGACCGCGTGCGGCAGCGTGTACATCGGGAACGCGTGATCCGGAGCGCCGGCTGTACCGAAGAAGTTCACCGCGGCGCCGAGCCCGAAGACGAGGTAGTCGTACGCAATCGGCTCGATCTCCTCGAACTCGACCCGGCGCTGTTCGAGGTCGATCGAGCTGACGCTCGCCTTGTGGATCGTCGTGTTGTCGTGGCGCGAGAGGAGGTCGCGCAGGGAATGTCCGACCGCCGTCGTCTCGAGCAGGCCGGTCGCGAGCTGGTAGAGCAGCGGTTGGAACGTGTGGTAGTCGTGCCGGTCGACGAGCACGACGTCGGCGTCCGCCTTCTTCAGTTTCTGGGCAGCGCCGACACCTCCGAAGCCGCCGCCGAGGATCAATACACGGGGACGTCCGCTAGCGGCCATCCAGACCTCCTCCTGCGAGCCGGGGCTCGATACCCCAGGTGCTCGCTGTCGACTCGCCGGGGCCGAGCTGGATCAGCGACTCGCCCGTGCGGAAGGCGTTCGGCGGGCAGGTCATCGGCTCGACGGCGATGCTGCGCCGGGCGACGTCCGGGAGCGGGTCCCCGGTGAAGACCATGAGATACGGGTAGCTCTCGTCGACCCAGAGCGTGAGGCCCGAGCCGCCGTCCTGGTCGTCGAGCAGGACGCGCGCGCGGCCGTCGGGAGCGCGCTCGAGGCCGGTGTAGGCGTTGTCGAGGACGGTCGGGCCGATCATCCGGCCGGCGCGGAAGTCGAACTCGGTGCCGGCGACCGATTCCGACCGCACAGGCAGGCCGCGATGATCGGAAAGAAGGACGGTGTCAGCCGCCACCTCCAGCCGTAGCGTGTCGACGGACGGCGTCCCGAGAGTGAGGTACGGGTGCTGTCCGAGCCCGTAGGGACACGGCTCGATGCCGAGGTTCCGGGCCGTGGTCGTCACAGCGAGACCGACAGCCGACAGGGCGTACTCGATGCCGAAGGCGATCGTGAACGGATAGCCCGGCCGCGGCTCGAGCACATACTCGAGCACGACGCGGTCCTGCTCCTGCTCGACGAGGTTCCAGGTCGCCAGGCGCACGAGCCCGTGAATCGCGTTCCCGTTCTCCGGCTCGGTGAGCGGCAGCTGCATGCGCTTGCCGTCGAACTCGTAGCTTCCGTTCTCGATCCGGTTCGGCCACGGGGCGAGCACCTGGCCACGACCCGACGTCGGGCGCTCCCCGGCCGGAAAGCCGTCGAGAAGGTCATGGCCGGCGACGGCGTACGAGCGGAGACCGCCGCCGAGCGCCACCACGCCGACCCGTTGCTCTCCGCAGACGATCTCGAGCTGACCGGCGACCGCCGTGTCGAGCTCGCTCACGCGCCGACCTTCGCTGCGACCGTGGCGTCCGCTCCCAGCCGCTCGAGCAGATGGTCTCCGACGCGGAGCGAGTTGGCCATCGCCGTCAGAGCCGGGTTGACGGCCCCGATGCTCGGAAAGACGCTCGTGTCGACGACATAGAGGTTGTCGAGCTCGTGCGCCTTGCATTCCACGTCGAGGACCGACGTGGACGGATCCGTCCCGAAGCGGCATGTGCCGGCCTGGTGCGCGCAGCCGGCGACCGGGATGTCGTTCTTCATGTACGCGAAGCGGCCGAACAGATGATCGCCCTCCATGCGCAGCTCTCCGAGGATCGACTTCAGCTTCTTGTACAGCTCCTGCTTGGGGACGTCGTTCGACGCTGTGTAGGCGAGGGTGAGCCGGCCTTCGCCGTCGACTGTCACGCGGTTCTCGGGCAGCGGCAGGTCTTCGGTCGAGAGCCAGAAGTCGATCGCATGCTTCGCGACCTTCTCGAGCGTCCAACCGGGAGCGAGCTTCGTCTCGGTGGGCTTCTCGCCGCGGAACATCGGCGCCTGCGACTTCCCGACCATCTGGATGTTCCCGAGCGGATAGTCGTGCGAGTCGCTGCCGAAGTAGAAGTCGTTGAGCCCCAGCGTCTTCTGAAAGACGGTCGGGTTCTCGTCCCGCGAAAGTGCCAGCACTGCCTCGCTCGCGTGGAACATGTAGTTGCGTCCGACCTGGTCGGAGCCGTTCGCGAGGCCGTTCGGATGCTTGTCGTTTGCAGACGAAAGGAGCAGGGCAGCGGTGTTCGCCGCGCCGCACGCGAGCACGACGATGTCGCCCGCGAACTGCTCGGTTTCGCCCTCTCGCTCGACGGTGACACCGGTGACTGTGGTTCCGGCGTCGTTCGTCTCCAGGCGGACCGCCTTCGCGTTCGTCAGCAGCGTGACGTTCGGGTGCTCGAGCGCCGGCCGGACGCCAAGCACCTCGGCGTCCGACTTCCCGTGCACCGCGCAGGGGAAGCCGTCGCAGTTCTGGCAGCGGACGCAGGCGCTGTACGGCATGTTCGGCTCGTTGAGCCGGATTCCGCACGGCGCGTGGAACGGGCGGTAGCCGGCGGCCTCGAGATCGTCGGCGAGCTGCTGGATCCGGGGCTCGTGCGAGACGGCCGGGAACGGATACGGGGCGCTCGCCGGCCCCTCGGTCGGATCCTCGCCGCGAGCCCCGTGCACCTCGTACGCCTGCTCGGCCCGCGTGTAGTAGGGCTCGAGGTCGTCGTAGCTAATCGGCCAGGCGGGCGAGATCCCGTCGTGATGGCGAAGCTCGTCGAAGTCCTGCGGCCGCAGACGGTACAGGGCCGCGCCATAGAGCTTCGTCGCGCCGCCGACGAAGTAATGCACCTGCGGCTGGAACGGTTGCCCCTTCTCGTCGTACCACGTGTCCTCCGACACGTAGCGGTTGTTCACGAACACCTCCTCGGCGAGCCAGTTCGCAGGCTCGCGCGGGAGCCAGTCGCCGCGCTCGAGGAGAAGGATCTTCTTGCCGGACGGGGCGAGGTGCCGGGCAAGCGTCCCTCCCCCCGCGCCGCTCCCGATGATGATCACGTCGTAGGCGTCCATCGATTCCTCCTCAGGCTGGGCTGGTGGTGGACGTGAGCGGGTTCGTGAGGTCTTCCGAGCTCAGAATTCCTCGAGCATCTCCGGGAGAATGATTCGCGCCGCCGCTTCAATCAGCGCGAGGTGCGAGAACGCCTGCGGGAAGTTCCCGAGATGGCGGCCCGTCGGTGCGTCGAACTCCTCGGCGTAGAGACCGAGCGGCGACGAGACCCGCAACAGGCGCTCCATCAGGTCGCGCGCTGCCTGCTGCTCGCCGATCACCGCGAGCGCGGAGACGAGCCAGAACGAGCAAATCAGGAACGTGCCCTCCTTGCCCGAGAGGCCGTCGTCGGTCTCGTCGGTCTTGTAGCGCAACACGAAGCCGTCCTCGGTCAGGTCGTTGGCGATCGCCAGAACCGACTTGTGGAGCGTCTCGTCGCCTCCCGGAAGGAAGCCGAAGATCGCCGCGAGCAGCGTCGACGCGTCGAGTGCATCCGTCTCGTAGTGCTGCCGCAGGACCCCGTCGCGGACGCCATGCTCGAGGATGTCCGCGCGGATCTCGTCGGCAGTCGCACTCCACGTCTCCCGCAAGCCGGGGTCGCCACGGATCTCCGCGAGCTTGGCGGCGCGGTCGAGCGCGACCCAGCACATGAGCTTCGAGGAAACGTAGTGCTGCGGCTTGCCGCGCGCCTCCCAGATCCCCTGGTCCGGGGTCTTCCAGACCTGCGTCGCGCACTCCACCTGCGTCTGCACGATCGGCCAGAGGCGCCGGGGCAGCCGTTCGCTGTGGCGCGTGTGGAGGTGGATCGAGTCGAGCACGGCGCCGAAGACGTCGTTCTGGCGCTGGTCGAAGGCGCCGTTCCCGATCCGCACGGGGCGCGCACCGGCGTAGCCGGTCAGGTCGTCGCGGGTCGACTCGCGCAGGTCGCGCCGGCCGTCGATCCCGTACATGATCTGCAGCGAGCCGTCCTCGGTCGGCTCGAGGTCCGCAACGAACTCCATGAACTCGCCGGCTTCCCAGTCGAGGTTCAAGAAATGGAGCGCCTGAAGCGTGAACGTCGTGTCGCGGATCCAGGTGTAGCGGTAGTCCCAGTTGCGCTCTCCGCCCGGCGTCTCGGGAAGGGAGGTCGTGAGCGCTGCCACGGTCGCGCCGGTCGGCATGTACGTCAGTCCCTTGATCGTGAGCGCAGACCGCTGCACCGGATCGCGCAAGCGGTGATCCGGGATCCGCGCGGTGGTGAGCCACCGCCGCCAGAAGCGGGTGGTCGCGTCGATCCGGGCGGCCGCCTCGTCGTGGCTCTGCGGAGCGGCGAGTTCCTCGGCCCACGAGAGCGCGCAGTACGCCTTCTCACCGGCCTGAAGAACGTGGCGTCCGCGAACCGACTCGCCCTCGACGTCGATCGCGATGTCCGACACCAGCCTGAACGTCACCCCCGCTCCGGACGCGTCGGCGGCATGGCCGTCTCCGTCGACCTTCGTCCACGTCGCCGGCGTCCGGCCGTAGTCGAAGACCGGCTCGCAGACGAGATCCATCTCGACCCGTCCGTCGAGGCATTCGACCGTCCGCACGAGCATGTGGTCCGCGTCGTCGTCGGCCGGGGGTCGCGTGTGCGGCGTGACGGTGTCCTCGTGATCTCGCGGGCCGAGCGTCAGCGCATCGCGTACGACGACCCAGCCCGCCGGGGTCCGCCAGGTCGTCTCGACGACGTTCGTGCCCGGCTGGTACGCCCGAGCGGTCGGGTGGGAGATCCCGAACGGCGCGAAGCGGAAGAAACCGGCCTCGCGGTCGAGGAGGCTGCCGAAGACGCTCGGGGAGTCGAACGACGGAATGCAGAGCCAGTCGATCGCGCCGTCGGGGGCGACGAGCGCTCCCGTGTGGCAGTCGGAGAGAAACGCGTAGTCGGCGATCGGCGGGAAGGGCGACGGTGCGGCCGCGCTCTGCGGCGCCTGGGGTTGCTTCTCGGTGGCCGTGCTCATCAGCCGCTCCTCTCGGGGTAAGGGGTCAGCTCTCGACCCAGGGTCCGTGCCAGCGGCCGAAGCCGGCGACGAGGTCGTCGCCCTCCTTCGGTCCCCACGACCCGGGGGCGTAGGGATGGACGGCCGGGGGCGCGTCGAGGAGCGGCTGCATCACGCGCCACGCCTCTTCTACCGCGTCCTGCCGTGTGAAGCGTTTGGCGTCGCCCACGAGAGCCGCGTGCAAGAGCACTTCGTACGGCGTCGGGCCTTCGCCGCCCTCCTCGGCGAACTCCATGTCGAGCGTGATCGGCGCCGGGCCTCCCTGGTCGGCGCGGTGAGCGTCGACGATCAGGCGAATTCCCGTCGTGGGATCCATCCTGACGACGAGCTGGTTCGCCTCCGCGACCCGTCCGTGCGCGATGCCGAGCCGTGGCGGGCGCTTGAAGACGAGCCGCAGCTCGGTCTGCGTGACCGGGAGCCGCTTGCCGGTCCGGATGAAGAACGGCACCCCCGACCAGCGCCAGTTCTCGATGTCGAGCCGGAGCGCCGCGTACGTCTCGGTGGTCGAGTTGGGGTCGACGCCGTCGATCGAGCGGTAGCCGTCGTACTGTCCGCGCACGTAGTGCTCGGGCTTCGCCGGCTCGACCGAGTGGAAGAGCCCGGCTACCGAGTTCTTGAGCGTGTCGGCGTCGGGGCGCGACGGCACCTCCATCGCGGCCGCCGCCACGACCTGCATCAGATGGTTGACGACGACGTCGCGCAGCGCGCCGACCGGGTCGTAGAAGTGCCCGCGATCCTCGACCCCGAACGACTCGGCCATCGTGATCTCGACCGCCTCGACGTGGTTCCGGTTCCAGATCGGCTCGAGGATCGCGTTCTGGAAGCGGAGGTGCGTGATCTCGTCGACCCCCATCTTCCCGAGGTAGTGGTCGATGCGGTACAGCTGCGACTCGTCGATGTACTGGTGCAGCTCCGCCGCCAGCGCGTCGGCCGACTCGAGGTCGTGTCCGAACGGCTTCTCGACGACGATCCGCGCGCCGTGCGTGAGGCCGGCGTCGCTGAGCTGCTTCACGACCTGCCCGAACAGGAAGGGCGGGATCTCGAGGTAGAAGACCGGCGTGGTCGTGCCCTCGATCGCCGCACCGACCCGCTCGTACGTCGCCGGGTCCGTGAAGTCGCCCGACACGTACGAGAGACGCTCCACGAAGCGGTCGAACACCGCCTGGTCGATCTGCTCTCCCGTCCCCTCGATCGAGGTGCGAGCTCGCTCCTGGAGGTCGGCGACGGACCAGTCGTCGACCGCTACGCCGACGATCGGACAATCGAGCAGCCCGCGCGCCTCGAGCCGGTAGAGCGAGCGAAAGGTCATCACTTTCGCGAGATCGCCCGTGATCCCGAAGACGACGAGCACGTCGCCCTTCGCCTGCTCAGCAGCGGTCGTCCGCCCGGGTGCGTTGGCTGTTGCGGTCGACGCCATCGCCTCCACCTCCTAACGACATCGGTAAAAACCAGAGGCTACGGTTCCGCCGCGGCTCCGCGGGTCATCCGAAGGGGATGATTACGGGCGTCCCGGACTCGGGACCGACACCGGTTCGACACTGTGGATCGCCCTCTTCAGACGTTGGCGAGCCGACTGCCGAGCCGTAAGGTGCAGCGGTGCAGTCCCTGATCCCGACGGTCATCGGGCTCGGGCTGGCGATTGCAGTCTGCAGCCCAGTGTCCGTGGTCACGGTGATCGTCCTCCTGACGATGCCTTCCGGGCGACGCCGTGGAGTCGCATTCGTGCTCGGCTGGCTCGTGGCGATCGGCGTGATCGCCGCCGTCGTCGTCGGCTTCGCTCACGGCCAGGACTTCAGCTCGCACAAGACGACCCCGTCTCGCGCCGCGTCGTGGGTCGAGATCGCAGTCGGCCTGATCGCCGTTCTCGCCGCTTGCCGTGCGTTGCGGCGGCGGCCCCAGGCTGCTTCAGACACCGGCGGCCCGAAGTGGCTCGACCGGCTCGACCGGACGAACTGGGTCCTCGCCCTCGTCGTGGGCGCGTTCATGCTCACCTACTCGCTCACGATCGCGGCAGCGGCCGAGATCCTCAAGGCGAACGTCTCGGCGGAAGACGACGCCTTTGCGTTTCTGGCTTTCGCCGTCGCGTCGATCCTCACCATCGTGGCGCCGATCGTGGTCGCTCTCGCGACACCGGATCGCGCCGACGAGCGGTTGGCGACCTGGCGCGGATGGCTACTCGGAAACTCACGCACGATAGGCCTGATCGCGCTCGTCGTGATCGGCGCCATTCTGATCGCGAAGGGCGCACACGATCTCATCGCCTGACCGCTTTCGTCGTCCGATGGGGACGATGCGCTTCCGGCTCGTTCACTCGGAGGATGCGATGCCGATGCTCGAGTCCCGGACCCAGCTGACCGGCCCTGAGGCGGAGCCGTGGGCTGGGTAGATCTCGAACTGGTGCTCATCTCGCTCGCGGCGATGCTGTCGCCGACGACGCTGACCTTCTCGGTCCTCGCGCTCGTGCTGGCCGACCGTCCGCTCCGCACCGGCATCTGGTTCTATCTCGGCGCGTTCGGCGTCACGATCGCAATCGGCGCTGCTGCCATCTTCATCGTGGGCGACATCGCGGCGCCGACCTCTAGTGGCGGACGCAAGACGTGGGTCTCGATCTTCGATCTCGTCGCAGGCGCCGCCCTGCTCGTCTACGTCGCCCGAACCTGGCGACGACCCATCGCCGAGAAGACGACGAAGGGCATGGTCGAGAAGATGAGTTCTGTTGCCTCGTCTCCCTGGATCGCCGTCTTCGCAGCCGGCGCAACCCTCGCAAACCCCGGCGGCTTCATCCCGCTTGCACTGAAGGCCATCTCCGAAACCGACCCGTCGAAAGGCGGCTTTGCCGCACAGTGGCTCGTGTTCACCGTCGTCTCACTGCTTCCGCTCAGCCTTGCGATCCTGCTCCTGCTCGTCTCGCCCGGGCGGGCCGAACGACTCCTCCGGGGCTCGCGCACCTGGCTCGAGGGGCACCTCCGCCTGATCGCGTCCGTGATCATCCTGCTGCTCGCCATGTCCCTGCTCCGCAACGGCATCGCCGGACTCACCGGCTAGCCGGGTTCGGTCGCCAGCTGTTGCAGCTGCCGGCGTCGCCGTCGGCGGTCTGTCCCTCGGCACTGTCGGCCGTCGCGTTCTGCGCCGCGTTGCGCGTCGTCGCGGCCACTCCGCCTGGATCCGGTGCGGATGGGAACACAGCACGTTGGGGTCTCGTGACAATCCCGTTTCCGAGCGCGCATCAGACCGGGCTTAACCGGCTGTCCGCCGCCGCGTAACCAGATGTAGCCCCCGTTCGGCGCGTCTTTGCTCACTCTGAAGGCGGATGCGCAAGAAAGTCGAGCCGCTGCTCTGCGAACTCCATGCGCACACGCGTTGGAGCGACGGCGCTCTCGCTCTCCCGGAACTCGTCGACCTCTACGGCCTGAACGGCTTCGACGTTCTCACAGTGACCGACCACGTCGTTCGCCGGGACGACCCGTGGCTGCCGCATGAGGGCCCCGCCGGCAACGTCCACGCCGGGAACCACGCCGACTACCTCGCCGAGATCCTCGCCCAGGCCGACCGCGCCCGCCGCGACTACGGACTCCTGCTCCTACCGGGGCTCGAGCTGACCTACAACGATCCCGACCCCTCGGTCGCGGCCCATGCAGTCGCGGTCGGCTGTCGGACCTTCGTCGGAGTCGACGAGGGACTCGACGTCGCGCTCGTACGGGCGCGCGAAACAGGCGCCGCACTCATCGCGGCGCATCCGTACCTGCAGGAGGACGGCGGCAACTCGGCCGCCCGAGCCACGACGCGCTTCTCTCATGACTGGCGCGAGCTCATGCCGCACGTCGACCGCTGGGAGCTGTTCAACCGCAACGAGCTGTTCGGCTGGGTCGCCGAACGTGGCCTTCCGGCCGTTGCGAACGGCGACTTCCACCGGCCCGAGCACCTGCACGGCTGGAAGACGCTCCTACCCTGTTCGAAGAGCGAGGAGGCAGTGGTCGACTACCTCCGCTCGAGACGGCCGGCGTTCCTCACTCGCATCGACGTCATGCCGCTACAGCAGGCGGCCTGACGCAGCCGTCGGGCTCAGCCCGGCGGCGGCTCGCTCGACACCGGCACAGGCACCGGCTCAGGCTCCGGCCTGAGCCTTACGCGCACGAGGAGACGAGCGATCGCCGGCGAGAGAGCGCTCGCACGAGCGGGGGCGGGAGCCGGCGCGAACCGGGCGAGCGCACCGACCACCGCGATTCCGGCGGTGAGCTCGTATGCGGCGGAGTCGTTGACGAGCAGCGATGTCACGATCGCGACGCCGAAGGCCAAAAGAACGTCTCGTGTGGATCGTTCACGCGCGAAGCGCCACGCAAGCGCGAAGGCCGCCGCCAGCACGAACAGGAGAGGAACGACCATCTGCCATGCGTGCAGCGCGGGCAGGTACGACAGGGGCACCCTGCTTCCGAGCGAAGAGAACAGTCCAGCGCCGTGGCCGGAGAATGCGCTGCGCAGGTGATTCGGGCCCGGCTCGGCGAGGCCGCGCGAGACGATCCAGAGCACGGCCAACGCCGCAGACGCGAGCAGGCCCACGAAGCCGCGCGCGCCGAGCTTGAACAGGCGCGTCCCCAGCACCGCGAGCGCGACGCCGAGCGCGATCGCGCCGCCCCCGTCGGCACCCAACCGGTTGTCCGTCATCACGACGAGGCCGAAGACGCCGAACACACCGAAGCCGAGGATCCCGAAGCGGCGCCGCGCGAGGAACGCGCCCGCGAGAAGCGGCGCAAGTAGCAGCGTCTCGACCTGGTTGCCGATTCCCCAGAAGCGTGAGTTCTGCGTCGGGCCGAACGGGTTCACGGCCTGCCACTCAGGTCGCGTGACCATGACGTAGGCGTAGAGCGCGACCACGCCGCCGTAGAGCGCGAGCAGCGCCGACTCGCTCCGGCAGATGCGCGCCAGCGCGAGCGCGACGAGCGCTGTCCCAACCAAGATCGCGGCACACAGGAGTACCTCGTTCGAGACCTGTCCCATCCCGAGGGCGAGATTGACGAGGAGGGCGGCCGGGACTGCCGTCACCGCCGCGCGGAGGCCGAGGAGCGCGAAGGCGAGCAGGACTCCCGCGAGGATGAAGAGGACAGCGAACTTGAGCCGGTTGTTCGACCCGATCGCGTGGTCGAGACGGGACAGCTGGCCGAGTGCGTTCTCGGGCTTCGAGGGTGTCCAGGAGAGCGCCGTCGAGGGGTGGCCCGGCAGCGCAGTCGGTGCGATGTCGACGATCGAGACGAGGCCGGGGATGTGCGTCGTCGGGGACGTGAGCAAGCCCTGGAAGCCGCCCCCGATCACGGCGATCCGGTAGAGGCGGTCGTTAGCCGTCGGTGCGCCGCGCGGCGGCAGTTGGACGACGATGCAGGAGTGGCAGTTCGTATAGGCGCTGGCCTTGTTCGTGTTGAGCAGCGGCCTACCCTTCGGGACGCCGCCGAGCCGGGCGTTCACCTCGGTACCGCGCACGAGCTCGGCAAGGGCACGACGGCGGTTCGTCGTGGGACCGTATCCCGCTCGCAGGAGCCCAACGGCGCCGCGCCGGGCGAGCTCGGCGAAGGTCGCGTCACTCATCCGGTCGACGACGACCACGCCGGGCCCCTCGCCCCGCGGAGTCACGCGCGCAGACGCGGTACCGGGCGCAGCAAGTGCGACGCACACAGACACGAGAACCCCGAGCAGGGCAAAGAGACGGACGGGCCGGACCATCAGGTCAGCATTCTCACCGATGTGCGGTGTCGAACGGAGGGTTCATCCGGACTCATCGCTCGCGGGCCGCCGCCTGCTCCTCGAGCAGCTCCTCGAAACAAGGTGCGCTCTCGAAGGCAGCGAGGCCTGCCGGACGCTCCAGCCGCTGCTCGCGGCGCCTCCGCACCATCCGGCGACGGCGAGCAGCCGCGACCGCAGCCGCGCCGCCGACGAGTCCGCCCAGCAGAAAATCTCGCGCTCTCGCGCTACTCCTCCCCGACTGCATGGGACGATTGTGCCTTGCGCATCGCAACGCTCGGTGACTTATTGCTCGACGTGGTCGTGCTGCTCGCGGAACCGCTCGTGCCGGGCGGCGACGTCCGCGCCTCGAACCGGGTCGGAGCCGGAGGCCAGGCGGCCAACGTCGCGGCCTGGGCGGCCGAGCTCGGAGGCGACGCGAGGTGCATAGCGAAGCGGAGCGACGGCCCCGCCGGCGAGCTGGCCGCGCGGGAGCTTGCCGCGCGCGGTGTCGAGCTCGTCGGCCCGGTGACCGCGGGTCCCGCGGGCGTCGTCGTCTCGGTCGTCCACGGCGGAGACCGCTCGCTCGCGTCCGACCGGGGCGTCGCGCCCACGCTGGCCCCGGAGGAGCTCGACGCCGCCTGGCTCGTGTGCGACGTCCTCCACCTCTCCGGCTACGCGCTCCTGCAGGAGCCGATCGCGGCGACGGCGCTCCTCGCGGCCCGCCTCGCTCGACAGCAGGGCGCCCGCGTCTCGGTCGACGTCGCGGCGTGGACCGAGATCCGCAGCTACGGCCCGGTGCAGTTCCGCGAGCTCCTCGACGAGCTCGCGCCCGACGTCCTCTTCGCAACGGAGGCAGAGTGGGAGCTGCTGGGCGGCGCCTATCTGACGGCGCCCGTCGGCGTGCTCAAGAGGGGCGCGCGCGGCTGCACGGTGTTCACGCCGGACGCGAAGCTCGACTTCGCCGCCGTGGAGGCCGAGGTCGTCGATCCCACGGGAGCCGGCGACGCGCTCGCCGCGGGCTTCCTTGTGGGTGGCTCGCTCGAGGAAGCGGCGCGACGTGGCCTCGACGCGGCTGCCCGCTGCGTCGCGAAAGTAGGGTCGCTTCCGTGAAAGTGGTGGAGTGGAACGAGGGCTACGGGCGCGAGGTCGCCACGTGGCACTACGACCCCCCGTACGACTTCTACGACCTCGCATCGGACCCGGACGACAAGGCGGCGATGCACGACCCCGCCCGCGCGGCGCACTACCGCGCCGTGCTCGCCGACGGTGAGGGGCAGCTCGACGCCTTCTGGTACTTCGACTGGCCCGACGACGCCGTCGAGGTCGGGATCGGGCTGAGGCCCGACCTGACCGGCCTCGGTCACGGCGAGGCGTTTCTGTCCGCTCAGCTCGCCTATGCCGCACAGGCCTGGCAGCCGGCGACCTTTCGCCTGTTCGTCGCCGACTGGAACGAGCGTGCGGTCCGGCTCTACGAGCGGCGCGGCTTCCGCGAAGTCGGTCGCGAGACACGTCGCTTCGAGCTCGTCGGAGACCACGAGTTCCTGCGGATGGAGCGTTCGGCGTGAGGGTGCAGCCCATCACAGACGAGCAGGCGGCTGCGATCGCGGGATGGCGGTACGAGTTTCCCTACGAGTGGTACGACACGTCAGCCGACCCGAGGCGCGTCGAGCTGTTCGCCAACCCGGCCCGGCGGACGCACCTGCGAGCGGTCGTCGACGACGGCGGCGAGCTCGTCGGCTTCTTCAACTTCGTTCCCGAGGGACACGAGGTGCGGCTCGGACTGGGCATGCGTCCCGACCTGACCAGCCGCGGCCTGGCCCAGCCGTTCATCGCCGCCGGGCTCGAGTACGCGCGCCGCGAGTGGCGGCCGCGCACGTTCCGTCTCTGGGTCGCCCGCTGGAACGAGCGGGCCTTGCGGGCGTACAGGAGCGCCGGCTTCCACGAGGTTCGACGTGGCGAGGAGAGCCGCTTCGTGGAGATGGAGCGCTCGGCGTGATCCGCGTCGCCGGCGAGGTGCAGGAGGCGCTGGACACCGGCGGCGCCGTCGTGGCGCTCGAGACGACGCTCGTCGCGCATGGCTTCCCGCCCGGCGAGGGAGTCGAGGTCGGCCTGGAGTCGGAGCGCCAGTTGCGTGCGGCAGGCGCGGTCCCGGCGACCGTCGGAGTCCTCGACGGTGAGGTGCACGTCGGGCTGGCCGAGGATGAGCTCGGACGGTTCGGGCCGTTCGCACGCAAGGTCGGGCCGCGCGACCTCGCGCCCGCCGCCGTTCAGGGCACGATCGGCGCGACCACGGTGGGCGGCACGCTGGCCGTCATGCGTGCCGTGGGGATTCGCGTCCTTGCAAGCGGTGGCATCGGCGGCGTCCATCGGGGCTTTCCGGATCCGCCGGACGTCTCGGCAGACCTCGCGCAGCTCGCGCGTACGCCTGCGCTCGTCGTCTCCGCGGGAGTGAAGTCGCTCCTCGACGTCCCCGCCACGGCGGAGCTGCTCGAGTCCCTCGGCGTCCCGGTGCTCGGATTCGGCGTCGACACGCTGCCGCTCTTCTACGCCGCCGCGGGCGGCCCACCCGTCTCGGCGCGGGTCGAGTCGGCGCAGGAGGCAGCCCGCGTGGCCGAGGCACACTGGCGGCTCGGCGGCACCGGGCTCCTGCTCGGACGGCCGCCGGACGAGCCGCTCGAGGACGTCGAGCCGCTCGTCGAGGAAGCGCTCGCGGCCGCCGCCGCGGCAGGCGTGAGCGGCCAGGCGGTGACGCCGTTCGTCCTCGCGCACCTCCACCGGGAGAGCGGCGGCCGCACCGAGGCCGCAAACCGCGCGCTCGTCGCACAGAACGCACGCCTCGCCGGCGAGATCGCGCTAGAGATCGCGCCGGCGGAACGCGAACACCGCTAGGGCGAGCGCGGCGCACAGGTAGCCGACCGCCCAGACACGGATTCCCCAGCCGTGCACGTACGCACCGCCGAACGGCCCGAGCTGGAGGAGGAAGCCGGTGAGCCCGCTCGCGTTGCTCGAGATGAGCCGCAGTCCGTCCTGGTAGAGCGCCTCGAACGGCAACGCCCACGCGGCGACCTTCGACGCGTGCTCGATCGTGGGGGAGTTCAGCGCGTGCCCGATCGTCCCGAGCAGACCGGCTGTGAGGCCGGCCCCGAAGAGCATGAAGACGGCGATCCCGTTCGCCGTCGAGGAGAGGACCACGGAGCCGAGGATCGAGAGCGCGATCACGATCACGACGCCGCCGGCGAGCTCGAGCCCGGGCGCGATCACGGACGGCGGCGTCCAGCTACCGGCCGCATCGATGATCGCCACGGCGGTCCCGTAGACGCCGAGCACATAGACGATGCACACCACGGCGGCGCCGAGGAACCGCGAGAGCAGCAGGGTTGCGCGGCCGACCGGGCGGACGACCAACGGCTGCAGCAGGCCGCGTTCCGCGTCCCCCGAAACGACACCGAGCGTCAGAAAGACTGCGAGGACGACGCCCAGGAAGAGCGTTGCGAACATCGCGAGCCCGAGGAGGAAGGCACCCGCAAACGTTCGCGTGTCGACCTGGACGCCCGCGGGCGGCGTGATCGTCGAGAGACGTGTGAAGACGTAGTGCGTCGCGAGCCAGAAGAGGACGAGGAAGACCGCGGTGAGCAGCACGACGACGGCGAACACCTTTCGCCGCACGGCCTCCCGGAAGCCGTAGCCCATGATCGTCAGCACGACGCTCACGAGACCTCGTCCCCCACGGCCTCGAGGTACGTGTCCTCGAGGGTCGAGGTCAGGACGCGGACGCCGAAGACCTCCCGGCCCGCTGCGACCGCTTCGGCGACCAGCCGCGGCGCGTCCTCCCGCGTGGCTCCCTCGATCGTGCGCGTTCCCTCGTCGGTCTCGAGCTCGACCCCGCGCGGCCGCGAGAGCTCGGCAGGCGAGCCGGCTGCGACGACCTCGCCCGCGCGGAGGATCGTGACCCGGTCGCACACAAGCTCGATCTCGGAGAGCAGGTGCGAGTTGAGCAGGACCGACACGCCACGGTCACGCTGCTCCTCGAGCAGGACGCGGACGATCCTGCGGCCGGCGGGATCGAGCGCCGAGGTCGGCTCGTCGAGGACGAGGACGCGCGGCGAGCCGACGAGCGCCTGCGCGATGCCGAGACGCTGCTGCATCCCTTTCGACATGCCGTCCACCCGGCGGCCGCGGGCATCGTCCAGAGCCACGAGCTCGAGCAGCCGGCCGCGCTCGGCGGCACCGCCGTCAGAATGCGTGAGCCGCTGGTGGAGGGAGAGAACCTCGTCCGCCGTGTACCAGCCCGGAAAGCGAAAGAGCTCGGCGAGGTAGCCGAGCTCGGCACGCGCGGCGCGGCTGCCGGCGCGTGAGCCGGCGACCTCGGCGCGGCCGCGCGTTGCGCGCACGAGCCCCACTGCGATCTTCACGAGCGTCGACTTGCCGGCGCCGTTCGGGCCGAGCAGTCCCACGAGCTCGCCCTCCTCCACGGCGAGGTCGACCCCCCTGAGCGCCTGGACAGACCCGTAGCGCTTCTCCAGCGCATGGACGGCGAGGGCAGGCGGCACGCGCCGAGGGTACGCACTACGCTCCGGCCATGCCCCGCGGCTATGTGGAAGGTCCCGCCGCAGAGGAGGCCGAGCGGCGGGCAGAGGAGGCGGCCCGCGCGAAGGACGAGCCGCCCGCGCCGGACGTACAGGCTGCGGTCTACGGCTGCACGGCAGACGATCCCGAGCCGCACTTCCTCGGCTGGGCGGGCCAGGTCGATCCCGACGAGCTGTTCGAGACCGGCACGGCCTGGGGCGTCACGGTCCGCCGCGTCGCCGTCGCCGAGTAGCTATTCGATCGTCGAGACGAACTCGTCGATGGAGAGCGCGGGCAGCGTCTGGATCCGCGTCGACCCGCGAGCGCCGAGGGCGACCGAGACCTTGGCGATCGTCGCGGTGTCGGGCGCCTCGACGACGTTGACGAAGTCGAACTCCCCGAGCGTCGCCCACTGGTGGAGCACCTTCGCCCCGAGCTCCTCGACGTCGCGGTTGACCTCCTGCAGGCGGGCGGGGTTGCTCTGGAGTGTCTGCACGCCCTGCTGGGAGAGCCGCGAGAGCAGGATGTAGATCGGCATGTCGGGAACCTACTCGACGCGCGCCCCCTGGTCCACATAGAGCAGCGCGGCGCCGACGAAGAGGAGCGGTGAAAGGACAACGCTCGCGAGGAAGAGCGCGACGGAGGCCGCGGCGCCCCCGAAGCCACGCAGGATGAAGACGAGCACGGACTGCGAGAGAAGGACGACGACCGCGAGCGTGAACAGGGAGCCAAGCGCGTGCACGAAGTCCGCTCGAGCAAGCCGCCAGGCGCGCAAGAGGGCGGCACGCGGCTGGACGTCCTCCGTTACCAGCACGGGCACGACGAGCCCGAAGGCCGCGAGCCACAGGAGCCCCGGAACGATGAAAGCGATCACGAGAAACGGCACCGGTGCGAATACCAGCCACCCGATCAGCCAGGCGGCGACGAGGCTCCGACGCGGTGGCGATGCCTCGAGCACGAGTACGGATGCCCAGACGAACGTCGCGCTGATTACCGCGGCCGAGAGCGTCGGCGCCAGCAGCAAGGCCGTGCGGCGCGAGACTTGCGTGAAGACGACGGCGATGGCGGCAGGCGGTACGCCCAGCACGAGACAAGCCCAGAAGTGCGCCCCGTAGAACTGGATGGACTCCGCCACGAGCTGACCGATCGTCCGCTCGGCGGGCGGCAGTGCGGCTGGACGCGGCTCGGCCATCGGCGCGGAGGGTATCGTCGGGCCGTGAGCTGGGACGTCGTCCACGGGCACGACCTCGAGTGGGAGGAGCGGCCGGGTCACGAGGGTCAGGAGCCTCGGCTCGCCGCGACGCTGACCGAAACGGCCCACATGAACGAGTCGCGGGCGCGGATGTGGCGCTATCCGGCGCGCACGCGCGGGCGCCGCCACCTCGACCCGGATCAGGAGGAGGTCTTCGTCCCGCTGCGTGGCACGCTGACGATGCTGCTCGGCGAGCCGTGGGAGCGGGTGGACGTCGAGCCGGGTGGAGTCGTCGTCGTGCATTCCGGCACGCCGCTCCAGCCGCGCAACGAGACCGGCGAGGAGGTCCTCTTCCTTGCGTACGGCGCGCCGACGCGTCACGGCAACGCCGAGTTCCTACCGGACGTCGAGACGCTGTAACGCGTTGGCCAGCGCGGCGAAGGCGTCGTCGAAGCGCCAGTTCGTACGGTCGGCCTCGTCGGGCGAGTTCGAGATCGCGCGGAGCTCGACAGCCGGCACACCGGCGAGCTCGCAGGCGCGCAGCACGCCGAAGCCCTCCATCGCCTCGACCTCGAAGCCGGTTCCGGCGCCGACCTTGCCGCACGTGGCGATCGGGAGGACCTGCGCGTCGGGCAGTGCGGTGCGCGCTCGCTCGAGTAGCGCCCCATCCGGCCTCGTCCGCTCGACCCGCGGGAACGTCGAACCGGGATCGATCACGTCGCAGTAGACCGCTTCGCTGCCGAGGACGAGCGCGAGCGGCTCGAGCGTCCGCGAGCCCGCGATCCCCGCGTGGACGACGGCGGTCGGCCTGCGCTCCTCGAGCGCCCGAGCGGTCCGCAGCGCCGCCTCGACAGGCCCGATCCCGCAGCGGAAGGTCTCGAGCCCGTCGAGGAGCGCAAGTTCGCGCTCGGTGGCGACGACGACGAGCATGCCGAGAGGCTAGGCGCGCCGCTGTTCGAGCCGCTTCTCGAGCAGAGCGCGCATTGCCGCGAGCTCGTTCTGGATCTCGCCGAGCAGGGCGGCGATCCGCCTGCGCTGCTCACTCGTCAGCTTCTTCGCCATCGTCGTCCTCCAGGAGGAGCTCGCGGAGCTCATCGAGCTTAGCGTCGATCTGCACGAGCATCCGAATCAGGTCCCGGACGAGATCGTCATCGAAGAAAACGTCGTCAGCGGGCACCCGAGCATCGTCGTCCGGGAACGCCGTACGCGCAAGATGGCCATCTTGGCCCATCCGATCTGGAAGACTCGGGCAGATGGCGGAGTACGCGATCAGCCGTCCTGACGAGCGCGACTGGATACTGACCCGGACGCGCGCCGACCAGGGACGCGCGATCGTCGACCTCACGGCGGCACTGGGGCTCGAGCGATCGCGGGCGAGGCTCTGGCGATACCCGGTCGGAGCGTCGGGCGTCCCGCACGTCGAGCGCGAGCAGGAGGAAGTCTTCGTCGTTCTCCTCGGAACGTTGACGCTCGCGCTCGGCGACCCGCCCACACACGAGACGTTGCCTGCCGGAAGCGTCGCCGCGGTCAAGCCCGGGACAGCGATCCGCGTCCGCAACGAGAGCGACGCCGAGGTCACGTTCCTCGCCTACGGCGCGCCGGCCGTGGCGGACGCTGCCGATCGCCTGCTCGAGCCCGTCGCCTATTAGGCCGCGACCGTCGCGGCCGCACCCTTCCCGAAGCGGATCTCGCCCTCCTCGGCGTCCACGTGGATCGTGTCGCCGTCGGCGAAGTCGCCCTCGAGCAGGCGCAGCGCGAGCGGGTTCTCGACGAGCCGCTGGATCGCGCGCTTCAGCGGGCGCGCGCCGTAGGCCGGATCCCAGCCCGCCTCCGCGAGTGTCTCCTTCGCCGCGTCGGTCAGCTCGAGCCGGATCCGCCGCTCGGCGAGCCTCTCGCGCAGCCGGCCGAGTTGCAACTCGACGATCTCCGCGATCTGCTCCTTCGACAGCAGCTCGAATTCGATCACCTCGTCGATCCGGTTCAGGAACTCCGGCCGGAAGACGTCGCGTAGCGCATCGACCGAGCGGACGTTCGAGGTCATGATCAGCACGGTGTTGCGGAAGTCGACCGTGCGGCCCTGCCCGTCGGTGAGGCGGCCGTCGTCGAGCACCTGCAGGAGGACGTCGAAGACCTCGGCGTGTGCCTTCTCGATCTCGTCGAGGAGGATCACGCTGTACGGCCGGCGGCGCACAGCCTCCGTGAGCTGGCCGCCCTCGTCGTAGCCGACGTAACCCGGCGGCGCGCCGATCAGCCGCGCGACCGTATGCCGCTCCTGGTACTCGCTCATGTCGAGCCGAACCATCGCGTGCTCGTCGTCGAACATGAACTCGGCGAGTGCGCGCGCGAGCTCGGTCTTCCCCACGCCCGTCGGACCCAGGAACACGAAGCTGCCGATCGGCCGGTTCGGGTCCTGCAGGCCGGTTCGGGCGCGCCGGAGCGCGTTGGCCACGGCCTCGACCGCCTCTTCCTGGCCCACGACTCGCTTGTGCAGCCGGTTCTCCATCTGGACGAGCTTTTCGGTCTCACCCTCGAGCAGGCGGTCGACCGGGATTCCGGTCCAGCGCCCCACGACGGCCGCGACGTCGTCCTCGTCGACCTCTTCCTTCACCATCGAGTCGGTTGCCTGCTGCGAGTCGCGCTCTTCGAGCTCCTTCTCGAGCGCGGGCAGCTCGCCGTAGCGGATCTCGGCAACGCGCTGGAGGTTCCCCTCGCGCTCCGCCCGCTCGGCCTCCATCCGCAGCGCGTCGATCTGCTGCGTGATCTCGCCGATGCGGTCGAGCGCTTCCTTTTCGCGCGCCCAGCGCGCGGCGAGCCCGTCGCGGCGCTCCTTCGCTGCGGCGAGCTCGGCCTCGAGCGGCGCGCGTACCTCGTCCGACTCGCCGCCCATCGCGGCGAGCTCGATCTCGAGCTGCGTCACGCGTCGATTCGCCTCGTCGAGCTCGACGGGCGAGGACTCGATCTCCATCTTCAGCCGCGAGGCGGCCTCGTCGACGAGGTCGATCGCCTTGTCCGGGAGCTGCCGGTCTGCGATGTAGCGCTCGGAGAGGACGGCTGCGGCGACGAGCGCCGCGTCGCGGATCCGCACCTTGTGGTGCGCCTCGTAGCGCTCCTTCAGGCCGCGCAGGATCGCGATCGTGTCGGCGACGGACGGTTCGCCGACGAAGACCGGCTGGAACCGCCGCTCGAGCGCCGCGTCCTTCTCGATGTGCTTGCGGTACTCGTCGAGCGTCGTAGCGCCGACACAGCGCAGCTCGCCGCGCGCGAGCATCGGCTTGAGCATGTTCGCGGCGTCGACCGCACCTTCCGCCGCGCCCGCGCCGACGATCGTGTGCAGCTCGTCGATGAAGACGATGATCTCGCCCGCCGCGTTCGCGATCTCCTCGAGCACGGCCTTGAGCCGTTCCTCGAATTCGCCGCGGTACTTCGAGCCGGCGAGCAGCCCGCCGATGTCGAGCGCCCACACGCGCTTCCCCTTCAGCGACTCGGGGACGTCGCCGGCGACGATCCGCTGCGCGAGCCCCTCGACGATCGCGGTCTTTCCGACGCCGGGCTCGCCGATCAGCACGGGATTGTTCTTGGTGCGGCGCGATAGCACCTGAATGACGCGGCGGATCTCTTCGTCGCGGCCGATGACCGGGTCGAGCTTTCCGCTCTCGGCGGCTTCGGTCAGGTCGCGCCCGAACTTCGAAAGCGCCTGGTAGGTGCCCTCGGGATCGGACGACGTGACGCGGCGGCCCGCAGTGACCTCGGCGATCTTCGCGAGCAGCTGGTCGCGCGGCACCCCCTTTTCGGCGAATGGATCGAGCGCGAGCAGGAGGTGCTGGCTGGCGACGTACTCGTCCTCCAGCTTCTTCGCCTCGTCGAAGGCGCGGTCGAGCACCTTCGAGAACTGCGCGCCGACCTGCGGCTGCTGCTGCGAGCCCTCGATCCGCGGCTTCTGAGCGAGCGTCGACTCCGCCTGCGCGCGCAGCGCCTCCGCGTCGGTCACGAGCTCGCGCGGCAGCTCCTGGTCGAGGAGCGCGAGCAGCAGATGCTCGGGATAGAGCTCCGGATTGCCGTCCCGGCGCGCGAGCTCCTGCGCCGCCGCGACCGCCTCCTGAGCCTTGATCGTGAGTCGGTTGAAGTCCACGCGTTACTGCCTTGCTCTGTTGGCTTTTACGTCGGGTAGCCGCTCGTCGCGGACGAGCACGAGGTCGCGGCGGTACTGCTTGTGCACGTTCTGTACCTCCCGGCGCAGCTCGCGCTGGAGGCGCTCGACCTGGGCGTGTGCCCTGCGGAGCTCGTCCTCCAGCCGGAGCACGAGCTCGACGCCGGCGAGATTGAGGCCGAGCTCGGAGGTGAGCCGCTGCACGATCCGGAGCCGCTCGATGTCCGCCTCGGAGTAGAGCCTCGTACCGCCGGGCGTACGCTGCGGCCGCACGAGACCCTTCGTCTCGTACATGCGCAGCGTCTGCGGGTGCATGCCGACGAGCTCGGCCGCGACCGAGATCATGTAGATCGGCCGGTCGGACGTCTCCATCAGCCGACGGCCTTCTCGAGCTCCTCGAGGAGCTCGCGCTCCTTCTTGTTCACGCGCTTCGGCACCTGGATCCGGACGCGCGCGAGCACGTCTCCCTTGCCGGAGCCGCTGAGCTTCGGTGCGCCGCGACCCTTGATCCGCAAGAGCTTGCCGTCCTCGGAGCCGGCGGGAATCTTGAGCGAGACGACGCCTTCGGGCGTCGGAACCTCGACCTTGCCGCCGAGCGTGGCCGTCGGGAAGGAGACGGGCACCTGCACGATGAGGTCGTCGCCTCGGCGCTCGTACGTCGGCGAGGACTCGACCCGCGTGACGACGATCAGGTCGCCGCTCGGGCCGCCGTGCTGGCCGGCCTCGCCCTTCCCCTTGAGCCGGATCTTCGTGCCATCCTTGACACCCGGCTTGATCTTCACCGTGAACGTGCGCCGCCGGCGCTCGCGACCGGAGCCGTGGCACTTCGAGCACGGCTTCTCGATCACGGTGCCGTTGCCGCGACAGCGCGGGCACGGCTGCGACAGCGCGAACAGGCCCTGCGACTCGGAGACGACACCGCGCCCGTTGCACTCCGGGCAGATGACCGGAGCCGTGCCGGGCTCCGCGCCGGTGCCGCCGCACTGCGAGCAGGCCACGGTTAGCTCGACCGGCACCTTCGCCTCGGCGCCGCGCAGCGAGTCCTCGAACGAGAGACGCACGTCGGTCTCGACGTCCGCGCCGCGCACCGGCTGCGGGCGCGCACGGCGACCGCCGCCACGGACGTTCCCGAAGATGCCGCCGAGGATGTCACCGAGGTCGCCGCTCCAGTCGAAGTCGCCGAAGTCGACGTTGGCCCCGCCGGGGCCGGGCGCGCCGCGCCCGTTGGTCGAGCCGAAGCGGTCGTACGCCTTCCGCTTCTCCGCATCCGAGAGGACGTCGTACGCCGTCTGCACCTGCTTGAAGCGCTCTTCCGCGGCCTTGTCGCCCTGGTTCGCGTCCGGGTGGTGCTGGCGCGCGAGCTTCCGGTACGCCTTCTTGATCTCGTCGGCCGACGCGCCCTTCTTCACGCCGAGCGTGTCGTAGAGCGACTCAGGCATGGGCCTCGGGTTCCTCCTGCGCCGGCGGCGCAGCGACGACGACCCGGGCGGGCCGGACGACACGCTCGCCGAGCTTGTAGCCCTTCTGGACGACGTCGATGACCGAGCCCTCATCCGCTTCGGACGGCTGGGAGAGCAGCGCCTCGTGCACGTGCGGGTCGAACTTCCCTTCCGTGGAGATCGGCGTCACGCCGTGGCGCTCGAGGAGTCCCGCTAGCGAGCGGTAGACGAGGCGGACGCCCTCCTCGAGCTGCGCCTCCTCATGCTGCTCGGCGGCGCTCAGGGCGCGGTCGAGGTCGTCGAGGATCGGGATGAGCTCGGAGATCAGCCGCTCGTTCGCGAGCTGGACGTACTCCTGCCGCTCGCGCGCCGCCCGCTTCTTGTAGTTCTCGAAGTCGGCGGCGAGGCGCAGCAGCCGGTCGTCTTGCGGCTCCCTCTCCTGCTCCTCGACCTGCGCCGGCTCGACCTGCTCGGCCTCCTGCTGCTCGACCTGCTCCTCGCTCACGAGGTCGGCGCCTCCTCGTCGACGACCTCGTACTCGCCTTCCTCGACGACCTCGTCGCCGGAGTCGGAGGTCGACTCGCCGTTGCCACCGCCCGCGGACGCCTGCGCCTGCTGGGCGGCCTCTGCGTACAGGACCTCGGCGAGCTTGTGCGAGGACTCCTGCAGCGCGTCCATCTTGGCGCGGATCTCAGCGAGGTCGTCGCCCTCGAGCGCCTGGCGCAGCTCCATCACGCGGCCCTCGATCGTTGAAGCCTCGGACTCGTCGAGCTTGTCGCGGTGCTCGGAGAGCGAGCGCTCCGTCTGGTACGCGAGCGTCTCGGCGAGGTTCTTCGTGTCCGCCGCCTCGCGTAGCCGATGCGCCTCGTCGGCGTGCGACTCCGCATTGCGGATCATCTCTTGCACCTCGTCCTCGTTGAGGCCCGATCCGCCCTGAATCTGGATCTGCTGGACGTTTCCGGTGCCCATGTCCTTTGCGGACACGTTGATGATCCCGTTCGCGTCGATGTCGAAGGTGACCTCGATCTGCGGCATGCCGCGCGGCGCCGGCGGGATCCCGACGAGCTGGAACTTGCCGAGCGTCTTGTTGTAGGTCGCCATCTCCGACTCGCCCTGGAGGACGTGCACCTCGACCGAGGGCTGGTTGTCCTCCGCGGTCGTGAAGACCTCGGACTTCTTCGTCGGGATGGTCGTGTTGCGCTCGATCAGCTTCGTCATCACGCCGCCCCTCGTCTCGATGCCGAGCGAGAGCGGGGTGACGTCGAGTAGGAGGATGTCCTTGACCTCGCCCTTGAGCACGCCGGCCTGGAGCGCGGCGCCGACGGCGACGACCTCGTCCGGGTTGACCCCCTTGTGCGGCTCCTTGCCGATCAGGGCCTTGACCTTCTCCTGCACCGCCGGCATGCGGGTCATGCCGCCGACGAGGACGACGTGGTCGATCTTCGAGGAATCGAGACCGGCATCCGACAGCGCCTGCTTGGTCGGCTCCACCGTCCGGCCGAGCAGGTCGGCCGTGATCTCCTCGAGCTTCGCCCGCGTGAGCTGCAGGTCGAGATGCTTCGGACCCTCGGCGGTCGCCGTGATGAACGGCAGGTTGATCTGCGTGGTCATCGTCGACGAGAGCTCGATCTTCGCCTTCTCCGCCGCCTCGTAAAGACGCTGCAGGGCCATCTTGTCCTGCGTCAGGTCGATGCCCTGGTCCTTTTTGAACTCCCCGGCCATCCAGTCGACGACCGCCTTGTCGAAGTTGTCACCGCCGAGATGGTTGTCGCCGGCGGTCGACTTGACCTCGAACACGCCGTCACCGAGCTCGAGCACCGACACGTCGAACGTGCCGCCGCCGAGGTCGAAGACGAGGATCGTCTGGTCGGAGCCCTCCTTGTCGAGCCCGTACGCGAGTGCGGCCGCGGTCGGCTCGTTGATGATGCGGAGGACGTTGAGGCCGGCGATCTTGCCGGCGTCCTTCGTCGCCTCGCGCTGCGCGTTGTTGAAGTACGCGGGGACGGTGATGACAGCGTCGGTGACGGTCTCGCCGAGGTACGCCTCCGCATCCTGCTTCAGCTTCTGCAGGATCATCGCGCTGATCTCCGGCGGCGCGTACTCCTTGCCCTCCGCCTCCACGCGCACGTCGTCGTTCGGGCCTTTGACGACCTCGTACGGGACGATGGTCATCTCCTCCGTCACCTCGTCGAACTTGCGCCCCATGAAGCGCTTGATCGAGAAGATCGTGTTCTGGGGGTTCGTGACCTGCTGTCGCCGGGCCGGAGCGCCGACGAGCCGCTGGCCGTCCTTCGTGAACGCGACGACGGACGGCGTCGTGCGGCCGCCCTCGGCGTTGGGAATGACGCTCGGCTCGCCGCCCTCGAGCACGGCCATGCACGAGTTCGTCGTACCCAGGTCGATCCCTATGGTCTTCGCCATGTGGTGTTCTGCCTCCTCTGGTGAGAAAATCTAAGCCTGTTTATAGCAGATATGGCATGTCAGCGGTAGACACCGATGAGCGCGCCGCCGGCGACGATTAGGGCGGCGCCCAGGAGCAGCCGCTTCCCCACGTGCTCCGACTCGCGGAGGAAGAGCGCCGAGAGCGCAACGCCGACCAGCGACTCGACCGCGACGAGCGGTGCCACCACCGTCACCCGGCCGCGGTAGTACGCCTCGAAGAGCGAGATGTACGAGGCCCCGAAGAGCACACCTGCCGGCAGAAAGCGAAGCCAGCGCCGACCGATCCCCTCTCGCGCCCAGACCGCGACCAATGCAGTCCCGCCGAGCAGCGCAGCGGCTGCGGCCACCGCGGGCGGCACGGCAGTCGTGCCGACCGCAAGATGGCGCACGAGGTTGTCCCGGATCGCGAAGAGGGTCGCGCCGGCGAACGCGTACGCGAGCCCGAGCCGGTTGAGATGCGCCGGGCGCTCGCGCTCTCGGGCGAGCTCCACCCCACCGGCCACGATCAGGATCGCTCCGGCGATCAGCGGCGCACTGGCAGGCTCATTGAGGAAGACGAGCGCGATCGTCACCGAGACGAGCGGCGCCGTGCCGAAGACCATCGAGACGCGCGAGGCGCCCGAGTCGCGGATCGCGACCGTCACGAAGATCTGCGCTGCGCCGGGGGAGAGCAGGCCCACGAGCAGGAACGGCCACGCCGACGAGAGATGGAGACCGCGCGAAGGGGTCTCGGCTGCCGCGGCGACGAGCGCAACGACGAGCGCAGTGCCGGCGGTCGCAATCGTCCCCAGCGCGACGTCGGGGTCGCGGTCGAGCGCCATCCGCAGCGCCACGCTCATCGCGCCGAAGAGGACCGCCGAGAGGAGCGCGAGCCCGACGGCGGCTATAAAGCCTCCAGCGCGCCCTCGGGAGTCGGCCTGCCGTGCGAGAAGAGCGGGATGAACACGTGAGCGAGCGGCCCGATCGACAGCGCGTAGAGAACGGTGCCGACGCCGACCGTACCGCCGAGGAGCCAACCGGTCACGAGTACCGTCGCCTCCATCCCGGTGCGGACGACACGGATCGAGTGGCCACGCGCGGCGAGTCCGGTCATCAAGCCGTCCCGCGGACCGGGCCCGAGCCCGGCGCCGATGTATGCACCGGTCGCAACGCCGTTCAGGAAGACGCCGCAGACGAGGCACGCGACACGCGCCACCATCGCGTGCGGTGGGTGCACGTGCCCGAGGACGACGTTCATCGTCAGGCCGACGAGGATGACATTGCTCAGGGTGCCGATCCCCGGCCGCTGGCGGAGCGGGATCCAGAGCAGGAGCACGACGACGCCGACGAGGATCGCCCAGGTCCCGATCGCGAGACCGAACGTCCGGGAGAGCCCCTGGTGGAAGACGTCCCACGGGTCGAGCCCGAGGCCTGCGAGAACGAGCAGCGAGGAGCTGACGCCGTAGAGGACGAGGCCGCCGTACAGCTGAGCGAGACGCAGGCGCATTCCGCGAACGTACACTCGCGCGATGTCCGCGGAGACCGCCGTTGCCGCCCGGCTCGCAGAGGACGCGGCCGAGCGCTTACTCCGCTACGTACGCATCGACACCCGTTCCGACGAGGGGTCGGACTCGTACCCGAGCACGGACGGCCAGCTCGAGCTGCTGCGACTGCTCCGCGACGAGCTCGAGCAGGTCGGGCTCGCCGACGTGAAGATGGACGAGCACGGCTACGTCACCGGAACCGTCCCGGCGACCGTGGAGCACGAGGTTCCGACCATCGCGTTGTTCGCCCACGTCGACACCGCGCGCGAGGTGAGCGGCGCCGACGTCTCGCCGCAGCGCGTGCGCTACGAGGGTGGCGAGATCGTACTCGGCGACTCGGGTCAGTCGATCCACCCGGAGCAGTCCCCGGAGCTCGAGAACCACGTCGGCCACGAGCTGATCACGACCGACGGAACGACCCTACTCGGGGCCGACGACAAGGCCGGCGTCGCCGAGATCATGGCCGCCGTCGCCTATCTCGTCGCGCAGCCGGACGTCCCGCACGGGACGGTGGAGGTCGCCTTCAACCCCGACGAGGAGATCGGCCGTGGCGTCGTCCACTTCCCGGTCGAGAGCTTCGCCGCCGTAGCGGCGTACACCGTCGACGGCTCGACCGCCGGGGAGCTGCAAACCGAGACGTTCTCGGGCGCGCAGGTGCGCATGCGGATCCACGGCCGCGCGATCCATCCCGGCTGGGCCAAGGACGAGCTCGTGAACGCGATCAAGATCGCCGGCGAGATCCTCTCTCGCCTTCCGCAGGACCGCCTCTCGCCCGAGACGACCGAGGGACGCGACGGATACGTCCACCCCGTGCTCGTGGAGGGAGACTCCTTCGAGGTCGAGCTGCGCTTCATCGTCCGCGACTTCGACGACGACCGCCTCGCCGAGCACGTCGCCTTCCTGTCCGGCCTCGCGTCCGAGGTCTGTGCGGCCGAACCGCGCTGCACCGTCGAGGTCGAGCACCGCATCCAGTACCGCAACCCGCGCGTCGCGCTCGAGCGGCATCCCGAGATCCTCGCCCACCTCGAAGAAGCGATCCGCCGAGTCGGCCTCGAGCCGAAGCAGACGGCGATCCGCGGCGGCACCGACGGATCGGCGCTCACCGAGATGGGCCTGCCGTCGGCGAACATCTTCACGGGCGGCCACGACGCGCATAGCGAGCGCGAGTGGATCTGCGTCGAGGACATGGGCCTCGCGGCGGCGACGCTCGTGGAGCTCGCCCGCGTGTGGGCTGAGTAGCAACGCGCATACTGAAGAGATGGAACCGCTCCTCGACCGGCTCGGGCGTCCGCTCGAAACCCTGCGCATCTCGATCACCGACCGCTGCAACTTCCGCTGCGTCTACTGCATGCCCAAGGAGGTCTTCGGCCGCGACTACGCGTTCCTCGAGCGCCGCGAGCTGCTCACGCTGGAGGAGCTGGCCCGCATCGCCGGCATCTTCGCCCGCCTCGGCGTCCGCACCGTGCGCATCACGGGCGGCGAACCTCTCGTCCGCCGCAACGTCGAGCACCTCGTGGAGCTGCTCGCGGCCATCGAGAGGCCGGACGGCGGGCGGCTCGAGCTCGCGCTGACGACGAACGGCTCCGTGCTCGCGCAGAAGGCCGAGGCCCTCGCCGCCGCGGGTCTGAGCCGGGTCACCGTCAGCCTCGACTCGCTCGACGACGACGCGTTCCGCGCCATGAACGACGTCGACTTCCCCGTGCAGCGGGTGCTGGAGGGGATCGACGCGGCCACGGCCGCCGGGCTTCCCGTGAAGGTCAACGCGGTCGTCAAGCGGGGCGCGAACGACGGCGACATCCTCGCGCTCGCCGAGCACTTCCGCGACAGCGGCCACGTCCTTCGCTTCATCGAGTACATGGACGTCGGCTCGACGAACGGCTGGCGGCTCGAGGACGTCGTCAGCGCCGAGGAGATCGTGCGGCGAATCACGGAGCGCTGGCCGCTCGAACCGGTGTCGATGGCGCGGCCGGACGCCACGGCGCGCCGCTGGCGCTACGTCGACGGCGCCGGCGAGATCGGCGTGATCGCGTCCGTCACACAGCCCTTCTGCGGCGGCTGCTCCCGCGCTCGCCTCTCGGCCGAGGGACGGCTCTACACGTGTCTGTTCGCGGCGCAGGGCCACGACCTCCGCGCGCCGCTGCGCCTCGGCGCCTCGGACGAGGAGCTCAGCGAGGGCCTGCGCGGAATCTGGACGCGCCGAACCGACCGCTACTCGGAACTGCGGACCGCGGAGACGGCCTCGTTGCCGAAGGTCGAGATGTCCTACATCGGCGGCTAGCCCAGCATCCCACCGAGCCTTTAGAGTTGCTCGCATGGCGCGTGTCGTCGCTCTTGGACAGAGGGTGCTTCCGCGCGGTTGGCGCCACTTCGGCCTCCAGCTTGGCATCTGGTTCGGCTTCTACTTCACGTACCTCGCCGTCCGGCATCTGACCGACCGGGACCCGGCCAAGGCGTGGGCCAACGGGCTGCGCGTGATCTCGTTCGAGCGGCACCTGACCCATCACCTCTTCGAACTGACCGTCGAGCGGGTCGCCGATTCCTCCTCGACGCTCCTGACCGCTACGGCCTGGACCTACTGGAACTCGGAGTTCACCGTGATCGGGCTGGCGCTCCTCTGGGTCTACCTCCGCCGGCACGAGGCTTTCAGTCGCTTCCGCAACACGATCCTGCTCGCGAACGTGGTCGGTCTCCTCGGCTTCTGGCTGATGCCGACCGCTCCGCCGTGGATGTTCCCGCACCAGGGATTCGTCGCCGGAGTCAACCATTCGAGCGCGCTCCTGCAGACATTCGGGAACTCGTATGCGGCGATGCCGAGCCTGCATGCGGCGGACGCGTTGATCATCGCCTTCTTCCTCGTCTCCACCTCCCGGACGATCTGGGCGAAGGCGCTCTGGATGCTCTGGCCACTCTGGGTCTGGTTCTCGGTCGTCGCGACAGCGAACCACTTCGTGCTCGACGTGCTCGCCGGAATCGGGGTCGCGGTTGCCGCGCTGCTCGCCACAGCCTGGACGCCGCGACTCTTCGGCCGGCTTCGCGCGGCCGGCCTGGTCATCGCAAACCTGCTATAGTCAGACATAGCAGGATTGCGATGTTGGAGATGAATTCGACTCCCGTACTCCGCCGCGTCAAGCATGGCTACACGAGTGGAGCCCGCTCACTCGCCGGCCGCTCGGTCACGCGCTTGGCCCGCACCGGTATCACGCCGAATGTCCTCACGACGACCGGCGTCTCGCTCTGTCTCGTGGCCGCGATCCTCGTCCCGTTCGAGAATCGAGCCGACACACTGCTCGTCTACTGGCTTGCAGCCGCAATCTTCGTCGTGGGCTCCCTGCTCGACATCCTCGACGGCGCACTCGCTCGCGTGGGCGGCAAGGCGACCCCGTTCGGCGCGTTCATCGACTCCACGACCGACCGGGTGGGCGAGGGCGCGATGCTCGCAGCGATCGCGCTCGTCTTCTCGCGTGACGGGGAGGACTGGGCCGTCGTGGTCGCCGTTGCGGCGGTGGTCGGCTCGTTCCTCGTCTCGTACACGCGTGCTCGCGCCGAGGCGCTCGGACTGAAGGGCGACGTCGGACTGGGCTCGCGTGCCGAGCGTGTCGCACTCATCACGGCCGGACTCGTCTTCGCGCCGTGGGGCGGCCTTCCGTGGGCGATTCTCGTGCTCGCGGTGACGGCCTGGCTCACGGTCGTCCAGCGCGTCCTGCACGTTCGCAAGCAACTTTTCGGAGGAACCAGTGGCAACGACCAACGGTAGGGCACGGCTCGACGACGGCAAGGTCCGCGTCGCGATCATCGGCGTGGGGAACTGCGCGAACTCGCTGCTCCAAGGCGTCGAGTACTACAAGGAAGCGCCGGACGACCAGTTCGTGCCCGGCCTCATGCACGTCAACCTTGGCGGCTACCACGTCCGGGACGTGGAGTTCACCGCCGCTTTCGACGTCGTCAAGGGCAAGGTCGGTGAAGATCTCGCCGACGCGATGTGGGCGCACCCGAACGACACGATCAAGTTCGCGGACGTCCCGCAAACCGGCATCAAGGTCTCGCGCGGGATGACGCACGACGGCCTCGGCAAGTACCTGTCGCAGGTCGTCGAGAAGGCTCACGGCAAGACCGACGACGTCGTCGGAATCCTCAAGGAGACGAAGACCGACGTGGTCGTCAACTACCTCCCGGTCGGCTCGGAGGCCGCGACGAAGTGGTACGCCGAGCAGATCCTCGAGGCCGGTTGCGCGATGGTGAACTGCATGCCCGTCTTCATCGCCCGCGAGGACTATTGGGGCAAGCGCTTCGAGGAGAAGGGCCTGCCGATCATCGGCGACGACATCAAGTCGCAGGTCGGCGCGACGATCACGCACCGCGTGCTCACGTCGCTCTTCCGCGAGCGCGGCGTCCACCTCGACAAGACGATGCAGCTCAACGTCGGCGGCAACTCCGACTTCCTCAACATGCTCGAACGTGAGCGCCTCGAGTCGAAGAAGATCTCGAAGACGAACGCGGTCACGTCGATGCTCGACTACGACCTCGGCGCGGGGAACGTCCATGTCGGCCCGTCCGACTACGTGCCGTGGCTGACCGACCGCAAGTGGGCATACATCCGGATGGAGGGCTCCTCGTTCGGCGACGTGCCGCTCAACGTCGAGCTCAAGCTCGAGGTCTGGGACTCGCCCAACTCCGCCGGAATCGTGATCGACGCCGTCCGGCTGGCGAAGCTCGGGCTCAACAACAACGTCGCCGGTGCGCTCGTCGGCCCGAGCTCGTATCTCATGAAGTCGCCGCCGCAGCAGATCGTCGACGACGAGGCGTACGAGCTGACCGAGGAGTTCATCGAGCAGAACCGCCGGCACGTGTCGACCGAAGCTTCCGTCACCGCCGAGTGACCCTGGAGCTTCGCTCCGCGCGCTCGCTCTCGCTGGGTGAGCGCGCGGAGCTCTTCACTGCCGCGTACGAGGGCTATGTCGTGCCCATGCACATCGACGAGGCAGCGCTCGCATCGATTGCAGGAGGCGCTCGACTTCGACCTCGATGCGTTCCGGATCGCTTATCCGGACGGCGAGCCGGTCGGGCTCGCGAACCTGGCGGTCCGCGGGCAGGACGCCTGGATCGGCGGCATCGGCGTCATCGCCTCGGCTCGGCGCGCCGGTGTCGGCGAGACGCTGATGCGCGCCCTCCACGACGAGGCACGGTCGCGAGCGGTCGAGCGCGTCTGGCTCGAGGTCATCGACTCGAACGCCGGCGCCAGAGCCCTCTACGACAAGCTCGGCTACGAGCTGACGCAGGACGTAGAGGTCTGGACGCTGCCCGCCGCTGACGGCGAGCCCGCAGGGCACGAGGTTCCCGTCCCCGAGGTGAGGGCCCGGTTGCCGCAGCGGCACGAACCGTGGCAGCGCGCCGACGGCACTCTCTCCCGCTACGACGACCTTCGCGGGCTGGTCACCGACGGCGGCGCGATGCTCTTCTGTGTCCGCACGACGGCGCAGCTGCAGCAGTACGCCGGCGACCCGAGCCTCTGCTCGAGGCGCTCCGCACATTCGGGGATGTCTACGTGCTCAACCTCCCTGAGGACGATCAGGCAGCGCCGGTCCATGGTGAGCTCGGCGGCTCGGTCGTCGTTCGCCAGCACGAGATGCTCCTCGAGCTCTAGCGAGCACTAGACTCGATCGACGTGCGGATCGCGCTCGTAACGCCGTTCGCCTGGTCGCAGCCGCACGACGTGAACGAGCACGTGGACGGCCTGGCGCGCGAGCTGCGGCATCGTGGTCACTTCGTCACCATCCTGGCTCCCTCGAACCGCGCCCGCGACCTCGCCGCCGGACGGCGTGCGCTGCTCGAATCCTTCGAGCAACCGCCGGAACTGATTGCCATCGGCCCGGCCGTCCCGATCTCTCGACGGAGCCGCATGGGAGTGCCGGTCGGCGTGCGCGCAAGCCTCTCGCTCGCGCTCGCGCGCGGTCGTTTCGACGTCGTGCACGGGTTCGAGCCGGGATTGCCGAGCCTCTCGTACCTCGCCCTCCGGGACTCGGCCGCGCTCACGGTCGCGACCTTCTTCTCGGCCGAGCGCCTCGGTTACCCACCCGGCCGCGCGCAGCGGGAGCGGCTGCTCGCGCGCGTCGACGCACTTCTCGCGACGAGTGAAGAGGTCGCGGACGCCGCGAATGTCCGCTTTCCCGGCCGCTATGAGCTCGTGCCGCACGGCATCGACCCCGAGCTGTTCGCCCCGCCTGCCGCCGAAGGCGGGGTCTTCCGGCCGGGCGGGGGCGGCTCGGCCGCCGGCGCTTCCCGCCTCGAGAAGAAGCAGCTCGTGGTGATGGAGTGGCGGCAGACCGAGCGGCCGCTCCTGCGCGCGCTCATCCGCGAGCTCGCGCAGCAGCCCGACTGGGAGCTCGTGCTCCTGCGAACCCGCATCCCCGCCTCGCGGCCGGGGGTCTCGCCGCGGCTGCGCGGGAGGATGCGGGTGCGCACCGCGCGCACCGGAGTCGCGCGTGCCGAGCTGTTCCGAGGCGCGTCGATCTTCGTCCCTGCCGCCGAAGGTTTGCCGCGCCTGGTGGCCGAGGCCCGGGCGGCAGGAGTTGCGATCGCGGCGCCGCCGGGCCGCGCGGAGCAGCCCGAGCTCGCCGCCGCCGAGACCGCGCGGATGATCGAGGACGAAGCTTTTCGCGCCCGCCGGGCGACGGAGAGCCTGGCCGGGGCGCAGTCCCAGACGGCCGAGGCCCTCGCCGACCGGGTCGAGGAGGTCTACGAGCAGGTCGCCTCACGCCGGCGCAGCCACACGACTCGCCCGACGCCCGGGGCTGCCGAAGGCGGCCCGACCTCTGGGCCGGACGCCGGCGGCTCAGCCGCCGGCGTTTCCAGCCGTCGGGAACGTGACTGGATCGTCGCCGACCTCCACCTGCATACGAGCTGGTCGCACGACTGCTCGATCGACGTCGGCGAGTTGCTCGACCACGCCGAAGCTCAGGGTCTCGGCGCAATCGCGGTCACCGACCACAACGTGTTCGGGGGCGCACAGGAGGCGGTCGAGCGCGCCCGCGGGCGCGGTCTCGTCGTAATCCCCGGCGAAGAGGTGAAGACGGCCGACCAGGGCGAGGTGATCGGGCTCTTCCTGCGGGAGGAGATTCCGCGGGGCATGTCCTTCGGCGAGACCGTCGCCGCGATCCGGGCGCAAGGTGGACTCGTCTACCTGCCACACCCGTTCGACCGGATGCACGCGATCCCGGAACCCGCAACCCTGCACCGGCACCTCGCGGAGATCGACGTGTTCGAGGTCTACAACGCGCGGCTCCTGTTCGAGACCTACAACGACGAGGCGCTCCGTTTCGCGCGCAAGTACAACCTCACGCCCGGCGCCGGATCCGACGCGCACGTCCTCGCCGGGGTCGGCACCGGCGTCGTCCGGATGCGGCGCTTCAGCGGCCCGGAGGAGTTCCTCGTCTCGCTCCACGACGCGGAGGTGTTGCGCCGCCCGAAGTCGCTCGTCTACCTGCAGGGGCTGAAGTGGGTGGCGCAGGCCAAGGAGCGGGTGCGCTAACAGACCGCGGGCAGAGGCGCCCGGACGAGGATCTCCGGACCTTCGAAGCGGACCTCGAGCTGGCCGAGCGTCCGCTGCAGGACGGCGAGCGCCGCGGGATTGTCACTCCGGACGAGCGCAGTCACCTCGACGATGCCGGCCGCGCACGCGTCGGCGACGAGCTCCTGCGTGAGCGCCGAGCCGATTCCACGGCCCTGATACTCGTCGGCGACCTCGAACGCGACCTCAGCGGTGCCGCCGAAGCGCACGAGCCGGGCCATCGCCACCGGCACCGGGTCGCCGTCGACGTAGCCCACGAGCACGTGGTGGTTCGGCCCTACGGTCGCGAGCCAGAACAGCTCCTGCTGTCCCAGCCGGTGCTTGAGACCGTTGAAACGCGCCCGCCGCGACCCCTCGCCGAGCCGTTCGAACACAGCCTGGACGGTCGCGGTGTCGCCGTGCTTGAGAGGACGCACGACGAGCTCCGGTCCGCACTTCGGTTTGACGACGCGCGTGTGCATACCCACCCGACGGCGCGACCGCGGCGGATCTTCCGGTCGCTAGCCTGCCCGCGAGGCAGGCACCCGTCTGACCGCGTCGAAGGAACGTCCGGCATGGCCGAGCCGCCTTTCGAGACGATCCGCTGACCCTTCCGTGACCGTGGCGAGCGACGAGATTTACGAGAAGTACCTGCAAAAGGCGATCACCGAGAGCAATGCGCTCGGTGACGAGCTCGCGCAGACAGCCGGAGGAGCGCGCGTCCCGGTGCTCGGATCCGGCCATCCCCTCGCCGACGTGTTCCTCCTCAAGTACTCGCCCAAGGCCTCGGAGCTGCAGGAAGGCGTCGCGTTCTACGGCCGCGCCGGCAATGCGCTCCTCAAGTCGCTGCAGCGCCTGCACGTCGATCCGATGGCGATCTACGGGACGAACTGCCTCAAGTTCGCCGGCGGTGACGAGGAGGAGTCGCGGCCCTTCCTCCTGCGCGAGCTGCACATCGTCCAGCCCAAGCTCGTGGTCGCGATGGGCGAGCCCGCGGTCACCTTCCTCAACGCCGCCCGCTTTCCACTCGCGCGCAAGCTCGGGCTGGTCGAGGGGGAGCTCCAGGAGCTCACGCCGACGATCCAGGGGCTCGTCACGCCCGACATCGACGAGTCGCTCGACGAGCAGCCGGCGAAGACCGCGTTCTGGAACGCCTTCAAGGTGCTCGGCGAGTGGTGGAGCCAGACTCCCCCGTACTGAGCACGGGCCGGTTGCCGCGCCTCCGTGTCGCGGCGTTCGTCCTCGTCCTCGCCGCGGTCGTCACGTGGGACGCCGTCGCGCCGCACCTGGACAGGGTTCCAGGCTGGCCGGAGGTCGTCATCATCGCGGTCGGCGTCCTGCCGGCGACGCTCTCGCTCATCTACCTCGCACTGCCGCTCTGGTCGCAGCGCCGGCTGGTGGCGGTGGGGCTCGTCGTGTTCCTCGTCGCCGCGATCGTGACCTGGCGCGCAGACGCGCACCTCGCTGCGAACTTCCTGAAGCTCGCCGCCTACACCTGCGCCGGCTGGGCCTTTCTCTGGCTGTTCGAGGAGCTCGGCTGGGTGCTTCTCATCGCGCTGATCATCCCCTTCGTCGACGCGGTCTCGGTCGCCGCCGGGCCGACGCACACGATCGTCAACCATCACTTCGAGGTGTACTCGGCCGTCGCCGTCGCGTTCGTTGCGCCGGGCGGGGTCGCGGCCGGCCTCGGTCCTCCGGACATCCTCTTCTTCGCCCTCTTCCTCGCAGCGACGGTGCGCTGGCAGCTCCGGCCCGGTTGGACGTGGCTGGCGATGACCGGAATGTACTCGCTCACGCTCGTGATCGCGAACGCCACGAACGTCAACGGCCTGCCGGCGCTGCCCTTCCTCTCCTTCGGCTTCCTGGCAGCGAACGGCGACCTGCTCTGGCGCCGGTTCAGACGGCGTCGCGCCTAGTCGTTGGTCTCCTCGGGGCCCGGACCCTGCCGCGCGCGCTCGAGCAGCGCGACGCACTCGACGTGGGGTGTGTGCGGGAACATGTCGACCGGCGTCGCGCGCTGGAGCTCGTAGCCGTACTCGTCGCGAAGAGCCTTCACGTCGCCCGCGAGCGTCGTCGGGTTGCAGGAGACGTAGACGAGCCGCGGCGCGCGGATGCGGCCGAGCCTCCGCAGCGCCTTCCCCGCGAGGCCGGCCCGCGGCGGGTCGACGACAACGACGTCCGGCGGGCCGGAACGCTCGAGCAGCTCCTCGACGACCTCACCGACGTTGCCGGCGAAGAAGGCCGCATTCGTAATCGCGTTCAGTTCGGCGTTCTCGAGCGCGCAGGCGACCGACTCCTCCGAGACCTCGATTCCCCACACCGTCAGCGCCTCGCGTGCGAGCGACAGTCCGATCGCGCCGATGCCGCAGTAGAGATCCCAGACAGTCTCGCCTCCGGTGAGGCCCGCGGCCTCGCGCGCGAGCGCGTAGAGCCGCTCGGCCATCGCCGTGTTCGTCTGGAGGAAGGCGTTCGGGCGGACGCGGAAGCGCAACCCGCAGAGCTCCTCCTCGATCCACTCGTCTCCCCACAGCAGCCGCGTGGGCAGGTTCGTCACCTCGGCGGGCCTGTCGTTCTCGGACCAGTGGATCGAGCGCACCTCGGGGAAGCGGCGCAGGACGTCGACGAAGTAGCCGGCCTCGAACCGCTCGCCGGACGCGGTCACGAGCTGGACGAGCGCCTGGCTCGTGTTGCGGCCCTGCCGGACGACGAGATGGCGGAGGTAACCGCTGCCGTCAGCCTGCGAGTACGCCTCGAGCCCCTCCTCGCGCGCCCAGGCGCGGACGGCCTCGCGGATCCTGTTGCCGAGCTCGTCGGTGAGCCAGCAACGCTCGATCTCGAGCACCTCGTCCCAGCGACCCGCCCGGTGAAAGCCCAGCGCCGTGCCCTCCGGCGTCGCAGTGAACGAGTACTCGAGCTTGTTGCGGTAGTGGAAGATCTCCGGCTCGCACGGGACGATCGGCTCGAGCGGCGGCTCGGCGATGCCGGCGAGCCGCTGCAGCGCGTCGCGCACCTGGAGGTGCTTCTGCTCGAGCTGCGCCTCGTACGCGAGATCCTGGAAGCGGCAGCCGCCGCAGGCGGGAAAGTGCGCGCAGGGCGCGTCGACCCGCTCGGGCCCGGGCCTGAGCACCTCGGTCGCAAGCGCCTCGGCATGACTGCGCTTGACCTTCGTGACGCGCGCCCGGACGCGGTCGCCGGGAAGCCCCCGCCGCACGAAGACGACGAAACCGTCGAGCCGCGCGACTCCGTTCCCGCCGAACGCGAGCGAGTCGACGTCGAGCTCTAGCTCGTCGCCCCTGGCAACGGGCGCCGCCATCGCTAACTCAGGGTCGTCACGTAGATCTTGCGCTCTCGCGGCCCATCGAACTCACAGAAGAAGACGCCCTGATACGTCCCGAGGGCGAGGCTTCCGTCACGCAGCGGGATCAGCACCTGTGGGCTCGAGGCGAGCGAGGCGCGGGCATGGGACGGCGCATTCGGCCCGTCGGCGTCGTCATGGCGCCATTCCCAGTCGTCACCGACGACGCGACTGAACGCGTTCTCGAGATCGGTCACCAGCTCGGGATCGATGCGTTCGTTGATCGCGACGCCTGCGGTCGTGTGCGGAACGTAGACGAGTGCCGCCGAAGCGCCGTTCGTTCCGCCGAGCGCATCACGAACGAGATCCGTGATCTCGATCAGCTGCGTCTTGCGGTCGGTCTTCAGGGAGATCTCGTGCACGCGTCTATCCTACGAACCCGCATGGCGGAGCCGCTCCAACAAGGGGAGATCGACGCGCTCAGCGCGGACGCCGACCGCTTCGTCGCCGAGCTCGACGAGGAGTCCTACCGCCACTTCTCGGGCCTCAAGGAGACGCTCGACATCGCGCCGATCTACGAGCGGCACGAACGCCTGACGCAGCTCGACACAGCGCTCGCGCTCGGAGCCTCGGTCGACGGCGACCGCCGCCGGCGCGAGCTGTGGAAGTTCGCGTGCGGCGGCTACCTCGGCAACTTCGTGAGCGAGGAGGCGGAGCGCGTCGCCGAGCTGGAGGCGACCCTGACCGCGACCGTTGACGACGAGGAGATCCCCTTCCGGATGCTCCGGCCGCGGCTGATGAACGAGGAAGACCGCGTCGTCCGCGAGCGGGTCGAGGCGGCGAGGAACGACCTCACCGACGAGCACCTGAACGCGCTCGAGCTGCAGGCGGCGCAGATCGTCCAGCGCGAGACGCGCCGGCTCGGCGCCGACAGCTACGCGGACCTCTACCGGAGCTTCGGCTTCCCGCTCGACGACCTCGCAGAGCAGTGCCGGCGCCTACTCGCGGATACGGAAGCTCTCTGGGAGGAAGCCGGCGACCGCTTCTTCCGCTCGCGCGTCGGCATCGGGCTCGGCCAGCTCAGGCGCTGGGATGTCGGTCGCGCCTGGCGAGGCGCCCAGTGGGACAAGGCGTTCCCGAGCGACCGGATGCTGCCGGCCCTCGAAGGCACCCTCGCTGACCTCGGCATCGACTTGCGCGCGCAGGAGAACGTCGAGCTCGATCTCGAGGAGCGCCCCAACAAGGACCCACGGGCGTTCTGCTCGCCGATCGAAGTGCCGGGCCGTGTCGTACTCGTGATGAAGCCGCAGGGCGGCCCGGACGACTGGCGGGCCCTCTTCCACGAGGCGGGCCACACCGAGCATTTCGCCCACACCGACGCTTCCCTTTCCCCGGAGGAGAGGCGACTCGGCGACAACGCCGTCACCGAGGGCTGGGCGATGCTGTTCGAATACCTCACCACCGATCCGGTGTGGCTGGAGCGGCGCCTCGACTTCCCACGCCCGTACGAGTTCGCCGCCGAAGGAGCGGTGTCGCTCCTGTGGATCGTCCGGCGCTACAGCGCGAAGCTCCTCTACGAGCTCGAGTTTCACACGGCCGAGGACGTGACCGCACTGCAGCCGCGGTACGTGGAGCTGCTGGCAGATGCGACGAAGGTCGAGCCGGCCGCCACCGACTACCTCGGCGACATCGACGACGGCTTCTACGCCTCGGAGTACCTCCGCGCATGGGCCTTCGAGGCGCAGCTGCGCGCCTATCTGCGGGAGCGCTTCGGCAATGCCTGGTTCTCGCGCCGCGAGGCCGGCTCCCTGCTGCGGGAGCTGTGGGCAGAGGGCCAGAAGCCGACGGCCGACGAGCTGCTCCGCGAGGTGACGGGCGAGAAGCTCGAGCTGGCCGCGGTCGGCGACCGGGTGCGCGAAGCGCTGGCCGCGGCCTGAGATCCGAGCCGGGCTTCCTCCGCTAACGCTGAGGATTCGCCCGGAATGTCGCGGGCATGTCGTCCGTTGAACCAGTCATGCGAACCCTCAAAGAGATCCATGCGGAGATCGAGGTCCTGAGCGAGGAACGAACCGAGCTCTGGCACCGCCTCTCCGACCAGCACGACCCCGAGGTGCGAGCCGAGATCCATGCGATCGACGCGAGGCTCGACCGTCTCTGGGACGAGCATCGTGCCGTCCGCGCCCGTCTGCGCTTCGGCGACCGCGACTCGATCGTCGCTCGCGCGCGGGTCGAGGAGCGGCTCGAGCGCGCCGCCTAGGCGCTCCGGGCGGAATCGGCCTCTACACTGGAGCTCTCTCGGGGCGTTAGCTCAGCTGGGAGAGCGCCGGCTTTGCAAGCCGGAGGTCACCGGTTCGATCCCGGTACGCTCCATGTCGGTCGGTCAGGTCCTGCAGCTCCGGACACAAGCCGGTTGCCACCAGCCGAAATGGAAGCCACACTTCCAGTGTGAGCGAAGGGCTGGACATGCGGGGCCGCTACGAGCAGGCGCTCGCCGAGGTCGAGGAGATGAAGCGAACGCTGCGCGAACATGCGCAGCGCGTCGCCGCACGCGAGCGAGAGCTCGAGCAGCTGCGCCTCGACGTCGCCGGCCGACAGGGCCGCCGGCGCTCGGCGACACCAGTCGCACCCGCGGCGCCTGCCCGACCCGACCGCTCCGACGAGCTCGCCCGCGCGATCGCGGAGGCCGAGAAGCGCGAGCGCCAGGCCGTGCAGGAGCTGGCCCTGGCGAAGGCCGAGCGGGAGCGGCTCGACGAGCGCGAGCAGGCGATTCGCAAGGTCGAACGTGAGCTCGCCGGGCTGCGCCTGCACCTCCAGGAAGAGAAGGCGCGGCTGACCGGCTCGTCGCCGAGCGACCCCGAGCCCGCCCGCGACCCCGAGCCCGAGGGCGAACCACCGCCTCCGACGCCGCTGCCGCAACCGCCGACCGACCCGGATCTCGAACCCGCCGCAACAGCGAAGCACCACCGCAGCAGCATCCTCGCGGATCCGCAGCCGAAAAAGCCGCGCTAGCGCCCGCCTCCGGCGCTGCTATCTTCGGCGTTAGCTTGTCGCGCCTAGGCCGGGGGGCCTTGCTGCGGCGGGCGTCTCCGCATGTCTAGTTATGTGAGCTCAGTCGACCCTCCGGACCTCGGCATGCTGCCGACGTTCCGACGCCTGCTCCGGCTCTGGATGGAGCAGTGGAAGCTCGGCATCTTCAGCCTCGGGTGCTCTCTTTTCTACACGCTGATCTCCGTCACGATCCCGATCCTGATCCAGCGGGCGATCGACAACTCGATCGACACGAGCCACCACCAGCACGCACAGCCCCTCTGGCCGTACCTCGCGATCATCGTCGGGCTTGCCGCTGTCCGCGCCGTCGTGGCCTTCAACCGCCGCTATGCCACCGCGAGAATCGGCGTGCGCATCGAGGCGCGGATGCGAGAGCTCCTCTACCAGGCCTACCTCCGCTACCCCCGCGCCTTCTACGACCGGCACGCGACCGGGCAGGTGCTGTCACGGGCGACGAACGACCTGTATCCGATCAGGTACTTCATCGGCTGGGGGCTCGTGCAGGGGATGCAGAGCGTGATGATGATCATCGCAGCCGGGATCGTGCTCTTCCTCGTCGACCCACAGCTGACGCTCTATGCAGCGGTGTCGCTACCGCCGATCGGGTTCGTCGCTTACCGCTTCGGGCGTCGAGTCTCGCCGATCTCACGCCGGGTGCAGGCGCGAAAGGGCGACGTGACGGAGGCCGCCGACGAGGCCGTCGTCGGCATCGAGATGGTGCAGGCGTTCGGCCGCGAGAACGACGTCCGCGAGCGCTTCGGCGACAGGGCCGAGGGAGTCCGCTCCGCCGCGCTCGATCAAGCGGGCGTCGAGGCGACGCACGTACCGGGGCTCTACTACCTGCCCGCACTGTCGGTCGCCGCCGTCGTCTTCTTCGGCGGCCGCGCCGTCATCGACGGCCAGATCACGATCGGCCAGTTCGTCCTCTTCGAGACGCTCCTGCTGCAGCTCGTCTGGCCGCTCGAAGCCATCGGCTGGATTCTCGACCTGGCGCAGCGGGCGCTCGCCTCTGCCGGCCGCAGTTTCGGCTGGCTCGAGGGCGTCGAGCCGCTGCCCGCGCCGAGGAGCCCGCGCCACCTTCCAGCCGGACAGCTCGACGTCCGCTTCGAGAACGTGAACTTCGCGTACGGCGGCGAAGTGGACGTGCTGCACGACCTCAATCTCGTTGTCGAGCCGGGCGAGATCGTCGCGGTCTGCGGGTCGACGGGATCCGGGAAGACGTCGCTACTCAATCTCCTCCCCCGCTTCTACGACCCGACGGCCGGCCGGGTTCTCGTCGGAGGCGTCGAGACACGCGACATGTCGATCGCGGAGCTGCACGCAGACGTCGCCCTGGTGACGCAACGGCCGGTGCTCTTCTCGGTGCGGCTGCGCGAGAACCTCACCGCCGGTCGCGAGGACGCGGACTGGGACGAGGTTCTCGCGGCGTGCGAGGCGGCCGGTGTCGACGCCTTCGGGCCGAACCTCCCGGACGGCTACGACACCCTGATCGGCGAGCGCGGCGTCAACCTCTCGGGCGGCCAACGGCAGCGGGTAGCGCTGGCGCGCGCACTGGTCACGCGCGCGCGCGTCGTCGTCCTCGACGACCCGCTCTCGGCGGTCGACACGCTCACCGAGCGGCGGCTCGTCAAGCGCCTCCGGCCCGCGCTTTCCGGCCGCACGGTGCTCGTCGCGACGCAGCGCCTCTCCACCGTCGAGATCGCCGACCGCGCGGTCGTCCTGGTCGACGGGCGGATCGTCGAATCCGGGACGCCTGCCGAGCTGCTGCGCGCCGGCGGCGCGTTCGCGACGCTCTTCGGAGACGAGGTGATCGCGGCATGAGACGCCTCTGGAGGTACATGGAGGGACGCAAGAGGTTCGCCGCGCTGATGGTGCTGGTCGGCGCGGGGAACGCCGCGGCGCAGACCGGCGGCTGGCTGCTCGTCCGGAATGCGATCGACCAGGGCATCACCCCCGGCAACGAGCGCCACCTGACGATCGTCGTGATCATCTATCTCGGCGTCGCCGCCGCGGGCTGGTGGCTACAGGCGCACCTCATCCGCGGGCTGGCCACGATCGGCCAGGCCGTCGTGATCGGGCTGCGACGCGGCCTCTTCGACCATCTCACCAGCCTCTCGCTGCGCTACTTCTCGCAGCAGAAGGCGGGCTGGATCATCGCGCGGATCACGAGCGACGTCGACGCCGTCTCGGACACCCTTTCGCAGGGCATGCCCACGCTCCTCGCCAACGTGATCCTTCTGCCGGCGGCGGTTGCCGCGTTGCTCATCGCCGACTGGCGCCTCGGGCTCATCGCGTTCCTGGTTCTCCCGCCGGCGCTCATCCTGTCGCGCTGGTTCCAGCGTGTCTCGCATGCCGCGAACGTCGAGCAGCGCAACACGATCGCTGCGGTGACGGCGCAGATCGCAGAGTCGGTGGCGGGAATGGCGGTGGTGCAGGCGTTCAACCGTGAGCGCCGCTTCCAGGCCGAGTTCGACGGGCTGAACGAGGCGAATCGGGCACAGGCGACCTACGTCCAGCGGATCTTCTCGGTCTTCTTCCCGTCGATCGAGTTTCTCGGCGTGCTCGCGATGGTCAGCGTCCTCTACTTCGGATCGCGCCTCTACGACCGCGGCACGCTCACGATCGGGACGCTGATCACGGCGATCGCCCTCCTGCAGCTGGTCTTCCAGCCGTTGCAGGAACTGTCGGACGTCTACGGCCAGCTGCAGTCGGCCAGCGCGGCGATGGTGAAGATCGCCAGCATCCTCGACGAGGAGACGGACATCGGCGACAGCCCCGGCGCGACGCCGCTGCCGCGTCTTGAAGGCGATCTCGAGATCGACTCGGTCGTCTTCGCCTACGGCAAGGATCCGGTCCTGCACGGGGTCTCGTTCCATCTCGAGCCGGGAGACTGCTTCGCGCTGGTGGGCGAGTCGGGTCACGGCAAGTCCACGCTCGCACGGCTGATCGGCCGCCACTACGACCCCGACGAGGGAGCGGTGCGCGTCGACGGGCACGACCTGCGTGACGTCCAGCTCCGGTCGTACCGGCGCCAGCTCGGCGTCGTGCTGCAGGATCCCTTCCTCTTCAGCGGCACGATCGCGTCGAACATCCGCTTCGCGAAGCCCGACGCGACCGACGCCGAGGTCGAGGCGGCGGCCGCAGCAGTCGGCGTCGACCGCGTGGCGGCTCGGCTTTCGGGAGGCCTCGACCACGAGGTGCGGGAGGGCGGTGCGGGCCTGTCGGCCGGCGAACGACAGCTGATCTCGATCGCGCGGGCGCTGCTCGCCGACCCGCGGATCCTCGTCCTTGACGAGGCCACCTCGAACATCGACCGCCCGACCGAGGTTCTGATCGAGCAGGCGCTCGACCGGCTCCTCAAGGGTCGCACCTCGATCATCATCGCCCACCGCCTGTCGACGGTTCGGCGTGCGGACGAGATCCTGGTGGTGGAGAACGGGCAGGTCATCCAGCGGGGCAGCGAGCGTGAGCTGCTCGCGGTCGACGGCCCGTTCCGGCGCCTCGCCCACGCGCTCGAGGGCGGCGAGCCGGAGCTCGCGGTCGCCGGCTAGCTGTCTTCGCACCGCTGCTCGAGAACGCGCAGGGCGACCTCGACCACGTGCGGGTCGAACTGGCTGCCTGCGCCGTCCGAGAGCCTGCGCACGGCTTCGCGATGGCTGAGGCGGTGCCGATACGGCCGGTCGGTTGTCATCGCGTGGTACGCGTCGCAGACGAAGATGATGCGCGACTCGAGCGGGATGTCCTCGCCGGCCACGCCGTCGGGGTAGCCCTTGCCGTCCCAGCGCTCGTGACAGTGGCGAACGATCGGACGCACGGTCTGGAGCCGGTCGATCGGAGCGATGATCCGCTCGCCGAGCTCCGGGTGCGTCTGGACGATCTTCCGCTGGGCGGCAGTCAGGCGCCCCGGCTTCGCGAGCACGTCGCTCGGGATGCCGATCTTGCCGATGTCGTGGAGCAGCGCGCCGAGCTCGAGGTGCTTCAGCGTGCGGTCATCGAGACCGAGCTCCCGACCGACCCGCAGGGAGAGATCCGTGATCCAGCGGGCATGGGTGGACGTGTACTCGTCATTCGCCTCGAGCGCGTTGGCGAGCGCCTCGACGGTGGAGACGAACGTCCGCTCGAGGCCCTCGTAGCTCGAAGCATTGGCGATCGCGAGCTTCGCCTGCTGCGCGAGGCCGCCGAGCAGGGCGAGCTCGCGCTCCCCGAAGTCGTCCCGCTCGACGAGCGCGACGAGGCAGCCCGCGCGACCGTCGACATCGAACGGCGCCACCGCGTACCGACCGCCCGGAACGGACGCCTCTCGTCCGATCGCCGGTTCGTACTCCTGGGGTTCGGCGATGTAAGGGTCGCGGGCGATGTCGACGGCGGCGAGCGGCAAAGGCCGCGAGACGAGCGCGGCGGCCGTCTCCGGTGAATGCCCATGCTCCGCGTACAGGCACAGCTCGCCCTCGGTCTCGAGATAGAAGGAGGTGTTGCTGCTGCCGATGATCTCCGCGGAGAGCTCGGTGACCCGACCAGCGATGTCGTCGAGGGCGACGAGAGTCGCGAGCTCGCGACCGAACTCGAGCAGCGAGGTCGCGCTCTCGGCCTCGCGCCGCGCCGACTCGTAGAGGCTCGCGTTCTCGACCGCGACTGCCGCATGGCCGGCGAGTACAGCCAGCAGCCTCACGTCGTCCTCGTCGAACTGGTTCAGTCCGAGCTTCGAGACGACGATCACGCCGACGACGCGACTCCCGTAGCGGAGCGGCACCGCGAGCAACGACTCCTCGATCGGGTCGGTGCCTTCGATCAATTTGCCGAACTCGCAGTTCGCGGCGTCGCCCACGACGATCGACTCGCCGAGCTCCGCGCAGCGGCCCGTGATTCCTACGCCGACGCGGGTCCGGAGGAGGTCCAGCGAGAGGGACTCCGCCGTCGAGGTCAGCTCGCCGAGAAAGGCGACCGGGATGAGCTCGTCGCCGTCGGAGACGAACACCCGGCAGTTGTGGTAGTCGACGAGCGACCGGAGCTCCGCGGCGATCGCGTCGCCGATCTCCCGCACGTCGTTCAGCCGGTTCAGCCTGCCGGTCAGGCTCTGCAGCATCTTCAGGTGCGCGATCGAGCGCACGTCCCGCTCGATGCCCGGCGCATCTGGCCGTCTCGCTCCCCCCTCGTCGTAGAGGACGACCTGGTTCTTGCCCTGCGCCTTCGCGGTCATCATCGCCGCCTCCGCGCAGGCTGCGAGCTCACGCGGGTTCATCGCGTGCTCCGGCCCCAGCGAGAGCCCGACCGAGACGGTCATCCGGCCGATGCCGGGGAAGTCGACCTCCGCCAGCCGGCTCTGCACCCGCTCGGCCACGCGGACAGCGTCCTCACCTCCGCAAGCGTCCATCACGACGGCAAACTCCTCGCCGCCGAGCCGGCAGATGATGTCCTCCGGCCGGACGATCGCGCGCAGAGCCTCGGCGAGGAAGCGGAGGAGCTCGTCACCCACTGCGTGGCCGTGGACGTCGTTGACGTGCTTGAAGTCGTCGATGTCGAGCATGAGCACCGCGAGCGGCAAGTGCGTGCGGCTCGACTCCTGCAGAGACTGCAGCAACCGCTCGTAGAAGACGCTGTGGTTGAAGAGCGCCGTGAGCGAGTCGGTGCGCGCCTGATGCTCGAGGCGTGCTCGGATCTCGGCGTTGTCGAGCGCGAGCGCGGCGGCATCGCCGAAGCGCTTCGTGATCTCGAACTCCGTCTCGCTGAAGGCGACGGCGTCACCCTCGCGGTAGATGTTGAGCGCGCCTTTGATCTGGCCGCGCGCGATGAGCGGGACGCAGATCAGGGCTTCGGGCTCCATAGGCGTGCCGGGCACGGTGCGCACGCGCGGGTCGAGGTGCGCCTGGTTGCAGAGCACCGCTTCGCGATGCCGCGTCGCCCAGCCGGTGATGCCCTCCGAGAAGCTGATCGTCGTGCTCATGATCTCGTCGGCGTACACGTCGCGGACGAGCACCGGTTTGAGCACGCGCTTCGTCTCGTCGGCCTCGTAGATCGTCAGCGTGTCGAGCGACGGGATCAAATCGCCGACGGTGTCGGCGATGCGCACGAGGAGGGCGTCGAGGCTCTGTTCCGCGAGAACTTCGTGAAAGACGTCTGCGAGCCGCCGGTACGACTCGACGAGCGTGGGATCGCCCCCCTGCCCGTCGTCGTCGAGCAGCCGGAGATGACTCGGCCGGACTACCACCGATCCCCCGATCGATCGCAGTTCTTATGCACGCTCGAGGCTCCCGGAAGTGGACCGCAGCGGACGGACGAAGCATCGGTGCAAGACCCCCCACGCGAATCCCTCGTGCGGGTGAACACTTATGGCGATGCTTCGTCTCGCTAAGAGCGTGAGTGCCGCTGAAATACAGGCATTGGCCGGAGGCTATGCCTCGGCGGAGCCGGGCTTAGCCGCAGGCTTTCCCGCTCCCGGGCGCGCGCTGCAAGCGCCGCCCCGGCGGGCAAGAGGTTCAGCACGGAGCGTTCGCGAGACCGCGCTCTCGCGAACGCGGAGTTCCGTTCCTCCCGGGAGCGAGAGCGAAGCTCTCGCGAGCGAGTCAGTCGCCCCAGTCGAAGTCGCGAGCGCCGCCGTTGCCCCAGAACGCAGACTCCTCGATGGCGGGCACGGTCGCCTCACGGGTCTCGGCCGTGACCTCCTCGAGTGTCTCCTCGCCCGGCCAGACGCCGACGTTCTCTAGGCTCGCGTCACTGAAGTCCGGCTCGACGCCGTCCATCGTCTCCTCGATTCGCGCCTGTTCCTCGCTCTTGAACAGCGGATGGTTCTCGAACGGATCCCCGTCCTTGTAGTGCTCGATCGGCATTGCGCCACCGAGCCGCGCGTTCCGCTCCTTCAGATCGAGGTGTTCCTTGATGACCTGCGCGAAAATAGACGGTGTCTCTACCCGCATAAAGTTTCCTCCCGTGGGGTCACGCTCGTCGTCCGCGCGCATGATAACGGGCTCCGCCGAGGTTCTTCGTTTCGAAAGTGTCAAAACGAGGCTCGCGCGGCCGGTTCGACCCGATCTCTCCCGGCGCGTTTGGCGCGGTAGAGCGCGCTGTCCGCCGCCGCGATCAACTGTTCTGTCTTCGTCTCCCCCGCGTACTCGGCCACACCGAAGCTCGCGGTCACGCGGAGGCCCGGAGCATCAGGGATGCTGCGGGCCGCGAGCCCACTGCGCACGCGATCGGCGAGCTGAGCTGCCCCCTCCTCGTCAGCGCCCGGCAGCAGAAGTAGGAACTCCTCCCCGCCCCAGCGGCCCGCAACGTCCGACTCACGGAGGGTTTCGCGCAGCACCTCGGCGAAGACCCGCAGCACCGCGTCTCCGACCGCGTGGCCGTGCACGTCGTTCACGTCTTTGAACCCGTCGAGATCGGCGAGGACGACCGAGAGCGGCGTCTCGAGGCGCTTGGCGCGGGCTGCCTCCGCGTGGAGCGCGTCCGAGGCGGCGCGCCGGTTCGCCAGCCCGGTGAGCCCGTCGACGAGCGCCTGCCGCTCGACCATGCCGTGGAGGCGAGCATTCTCGAGAGCGACCACCGCGTGCGCCGCGAGCGACGCGGCGTTCATCCGCTGCTCTTTGCTGAACGAGTCGCTCACGAGCTCGAGTGTCCCGAACCGCTCGCTGGAGGCGGCCAGCGGAACGATCAGCCGTTCTCCCTCGCCGTCCGCATCGCCGCTGGAGACGACGAAGCCGTCGGCCGAAACGATACGGCTCCCGCGCGCCGAGGTCGCCTCGACGGCGGTCGCCGCGACGATGCGGAGCAGCTGCTTCTCATCGTGCGTCGCCACGAGCGCCTCCCCGAAGCGAGCGAGCGCCTCGCGCCCACGCCCGCGTTCGGCCTCGAGCTCGGCGAGCCGCGCCTCGAGCTGGGCGGCCATCTCGTTGAGCGCAGTGCCGAGCGCTGCGAACTCGTCCCGTCCTCGGACGGGGACGCGCTCGTGGAGGCTTCCGTGCGCGATTCCGCGGGCAGCCGTCGCGAAGCGCCCGAGATTGCGGACGATCGCGCGTCCTTGCAGGTACGCGACAACGCCGACGAGCGCCAGGCATGCGAGCAGCCCGACGAGGAGCCGTTCGCGGGTTCGCGCGTCGGCCGCGTCGATCAGGGCCTCCCGGCTCAGGACGCCGAGCCGAGCCGCCGGCGCTCTCTGCAGCGCGGGCGCGACGAACACGCGATAGCGCGTGCCCCCTACGCGGACGGTCGCGCTCTGCCCGGCGACGACGGGGACGTGCCCGCTGAGCGACGGTGACGACGCCACGATCCGCGATCCCTCGAGCAGAACGAGAACGTCGCCGGAGGCAAACGCCGCCCCATTCCGGAGACTTTCGACGAGTTCGCGGTCGAGCGGGATCGTTGCGACGACTTCGCCCAAGCGGTGCGTTCCGGCGACGACGTCGACCGGGAGTCGAGCGGCGAGCGGCGGCGAAGAACCCACGCGCAGACCGCCGGGGCCGACGACGTAGAGCGACGGCTCCCCGGCGACGATCCGCCGCAGCCTGCGGCGGTCACGACGCCCGAGCGCGCGTTGCAGCGGGCCGGAGCGCGCGAGCTGCTCCGCCTGCGCCTGCGCGCGATCGGCGCGCTCCGCGTACAGCGCGAGTGCCGCGCGCAGTCCCGCCTCCTGCCGAAGCGTGACCTGGCGCGACTCGCCGGAGCCAGCGACGGTGCTGAACCCCCAGTACGTCGCCGCCAGCGGGACGAGGGAGAGCAGCACGAAGTACGCCACGAGCTTGAGCTTGAAGCTGCTCAGCTAGACCCCCTCGATCTCAAGCGAAACATCCCTCCTGCCGATAGTGCCTTCAGAGGAGTTGTCGGCGGACGGGGGGAGCAGCATGAGCCGCAAGGAACGCGTAATCGCCGGGCTCCTGCTCGCAGTCGCTGTTGGGGGCGGCGCGTTGATCCCTCGGCTGCTCGCGACTACGGCGACGCCCCTCGGCATCGCGCTCGGACCGGACCCCAGCCCGAGCGTCGTTCAAGCGCCCCCCATCCCGAATGTGGGCCACCGCACTTCCGGGCACGCGGTTTCGCTGCCGTCTGGAGCGGCTGCCACGCCGGTCGTCCCGGTGACCCCGGTCGACTTGCAGCCGACGCCGGCCGCGAGCGCGGACCGCCCGAAGCAGACCTCGGCCCCGTCGACGCCGCCGCCCGCCGCGACGGTACCGCTGAGCCCGTCGCCATCGCCGCCGCCGACGCAGTCTCCGGCCGCGGCCGACCGCGACTTGCCCGCTTCGATCACGCCGCCCGGCCAGGCGAAGACGCCACCCGGACAAGCGAAGAAGCTCCCCGGGCACGACGTGACGCCGCCCGGCCAGGCGAAGACTCCACCGGGATACGCAAAGACGCAGCCGGCGCCCGGACCGCCCGCGCCGGCCAAGCACGGCACCACGGCGGGATCGCGCAACGCCCGCCACGATCTGCCAGGATCAGGGCATGGCCGGCCGGTTCCGCAGGCTCCGCCCCACCCCGTGGGCCCTCACCATCGCGGCGTGGGACATCTGGCGCCGCCTCCCTCCCGCCCAGCGCCGGCAACTCGTAATGGCCGCTCGCAGACACGGCCCCAGGCTCGCGGCCCGCGCGGCAAAGGCGGCGACGGTCCGTCGCCGCCGGTAGCGCACGGCCACGGTCACAACGGAGACGGGAAGGGGCGGGACAACTAGACGCCGAGCGCGGCGCGGACGATGCGGTCCTGCTCGCGCAGGTGCGCGGTCGGATAGCCCTCGCTCGGGCTCGCGCGCCACGGCCGACCGATGTAGAGCAGCGGAATACCCTCCGGCTTAGTTTCTTCCAGCCGGTGCCGGAGCGCACGCCAGGCGCCCATGTTCTGCGGCTCCTCCTGCGCCCAGATGACCTCGCGGAGGTTCGGATAGCCCGCGAACATGGCCTGCGCGCGTTCGGTGGGGAACGGATAGAGCTGCTCGAGCCGTGCGACCGCCACGCCGGGCGCGTTTGCTCGCTGCTCGTGGCCGGCGATGTCGTAGTAGATCTTCCCCTGGCAGAGCACGAGCCGCTCGATGCGCTCGCGATCTCCCTCAGCGGCATGGCTCGGGTCGTCCAGCACGGGACGGAACTCGCCCCGGGCCAGATCATCGAGCGTCGAGCCCGCCTGCTTCAGCCGAAGCAGCCCCTTCGGGGTCATGACGACGAGAGGACGTGCCGTCGCGTCCAGCGCCTGCCGCCGCAAGAGGTGGAAGTACTGGGCCGACGTCGTGCAGTTCGCGATTCGCAGGTTCTCCTGCGCCGCGAGCTGGAGGAAGCGCTCGAGCCGGGCGCTCGAGTGCTCAGGCCCGTTGCCCTCGTAGCCGTGCGGCAGGAGAAGCGTCAGGCGGGTCGACTCACGCCATTTCGACAGCCCCGCAGCGATGAACTGGTCGATGATGATCTGCGCGCCGTTGACGAAGTCGCCGAACTGCGCTTCCCAGAGGACGAGCGCCTCGGGCGCCGCCGCCGCGTAGCCATACTCGAAGCCGAGGCAAGCGTACTCCGAGAGCGGCGAGTTGTAGATCTCGAAGGCCGCGCCGGCGTCGTCGAGATGCTGGAGCGGCGTGTACGTCGCCCCCGTGCGCGGGTCGTGGAAGACGTCGTGCCGGTGGGAGAACGTCCCGCGCTCGGTGTCCTGTCCGGTGAGCCTGATCGGGATCCCCTCGACGAGGAGCGATGCGAACGCGAGCGCCTCGGCCTGCCCCCAATCGATCCCGCCCTCCTCCAGGGCTTCGCGACGCCGCTCGAGCTGGCGCATGAGCTTCGGGTTCGGTGTGAAATCCGCGGGCACGCGCAGGAGCTGCTCGTTGAGTGCTCGCAGCCGGCCGGCGGCGACGGCCGTGACGACCTCGTCGCCCGTCGCGGCCGGGATGTGCGTGTCGGTGCGCGGCGCCGGCTCGGCCTGCCCGAAGGTCTCCTTGAGCGCCTCGTGCGCCTGGCGCAGCGCGGACACGACGTCCTGCTCGAGCTCGTCCGCCTGCTCCTGAGTGAGGTCGCCCTCGGCAACGAGGCGCGCGGCGAACTGCTCGCGGGCGGTGGGGTGATCCGCGATTGCGGCCGCGAGGAGGGGCTGTGTGTACGCCGCCTCGTCCTGCTCGTTGTGGCCGTGCCGCCGGTAGCCGACGAGGTCGACGACGAAGTCGTGGCCGAAGCGGCGCCGGTACGCGAGCGCGAGCCGCATCGAGGCGAGCGCCGCCTCGGGGTCGTCGGCGTTGACGTGGACGATCGGGATGTCGAAGCCCTTGGCGAGGTCGCTCGAGTAGCGCGTCGAGCGTCCACTCTCGGGGTCGGTGGTGAAGCCGACCTGGTTGTTCGCGATCAGGTGGAGCGTCCCGCCGGTCGAGTAGCCGGCGAGCGCCTCGAGGTTGAGCGTCTCGGCGACGCTTCCCTGACCGGCGAACGAGGCGTCGCCGTGAATGAGCACGGGAAGGGCAACGCTCGGGTCGTGGTACCCCTGGCGCGAGGAGCGGTCTGTCTGCTCGGCGCGCGCCCGTCCCTCGACGACCGGATCGACCGCCTCGAGGTGGCTCGGATTGGACACGAGCGTGATCGTGATGTCGCCCGTCGGCGTCGAGCGGGTTCCCTGTGCGCCGAGGTGGTACTTGACGTCGCCGCTGCCTCCCTCCTCGCTCGAGACGACGGCCTCGATCGTCCGCTCGCCCTCGAACTCACGCAGGATCGTCTCGTACGGCCGCCCGACGACGTGCGCGAGGACGTTGAGCCGGCCGCGATGCGCCATCCCCAGGACGACCTCGTGGGCACCGTCCTCCGCGGCGAGCTCGATCGCCTCGTCGAGCATCGGGATCATCACATCGAGCCCCTCGACGGAAAACTGCTTCTGCCCGAGGAAGGCGCGCCGCAGGTAGCGCTCCATCCCCTCCACCTGGCTGAGCCGCCTGAGCAGCCGCACCCGCTCGTCGCGGGAGAACGCACGCCGGTAGCGGCCCGACTCGATCGCCTGCCGCAGCCAGACGCGCTCCTCGTGGTCCGAGATGTGCTCGATCTCGTACGCGATCGGGCCGGTGTACGTCTCGAGCAGCCGCGGCAGCGCGTCGGCGAGCGTCTCGCCCTCGACGTGGAGGCGGAGGAGCGAGGCGGGGATTCGCGCCTGCAACTCCGGTGTCAGCTTCGGGATCAGGCGCTCGGGCTCGAGAGCCGGGTCGCCGGGCGGGTCGGAGCCGAGCGGGTCTAGTCGCGCTGCAAGATGCCCGTGCATCCGGATCGCCTTGACGAGCGCCATCGCCGCGGCGACCCCGCCGAGGAGCTCGCCGTCCGCGACCGCGGCGGCCGGGGCAGGTGGCGGTGCCGAGGCCGGGGCGACCGGCACCGCGTGGCCGTCCCCGTCGGCGGCGGCGCGCTCGAGCAGGCGCGCGAGTCCGGGCTGGCGCTGGAGAAGCACCTCCGGCTCGCTCTCGAAGAGGTCGCGCCACTCCTCCGGCACGGCGCCGGGGTTGTCGAGGTACTGCTCGAGGAGCAGCGCAGCGTACCCCGTGTTCAGCCCGTCAACGTCGGGACGTCCCATGTCCTGGTTCGTTGTAGCAGCGAGTCGCTACCAGAGCGGCTTGCTGAGGGCCACTGCAATCGTCAATCCGAAGAAGAGGCAGAGGCCGCAGATGAGCACGGCGGCGAACTGAAGGCGCCCCTTCCCGCGACCCATGCCCGACGCGACGAGCGCGAGCGCCAGCGACGGCAGGATCAGGCGGAGCGGGTGCCACGCGAGTCCGACGAGACTGACGAAGATCGCGATCGCAGAAAGGAAGCCGGCGACGGTCTCCGACGTCGTCCGACCCCCTCTGCTCTTCGGCCGCTCGCCGGCGGCTTCGCCGCCGGCGATTGCAGCCATACTCTCGCGCAGGAACTCGCCCTCGGCGTTCAACGGTCGGCGATCCTACCGGCGCGCGCAGCGGCCGCGCGCGCGGTGCGCGCGTAGACGCGGGTCGGACCTCCGTGCGGCCGCGGCGGGCGGCGGCGCGAGTGCCGGCGACGGCGGTCGAAACTCGGCGGCGGCGAATCCGGGATCACGCGAACTCCCGCCGGCCCCCCGCGCCCCCTGGGCTCAGCCTTGATCGCATACCAAACCACGTAGCAGAGATACACGATGGGGATCTTGAGGATCACCATGAGGAAGACGAGCTCCCAGAGCGTGTCCGGCGCCTTCACTGCTCTTGAGTCTACCCAGCGATGCGGCTCCGAACCCGAACGCGTTATCGAACCGCGAGGGCAGGCAATACCAACGCCATGAGCCACGACCAGCTTCGCGCGCTGATAGAGCACGCCGAGGAGGCGGGCTGCATCAACCTCTCGGCATTCACCCAGGCGGTGACCGAGCTCGAACTCGACGACGAGGAGGTGTCGACGCTCTATGAGCAGTTCGAGGAGCGCGGGGTCGAGCTCACTGACGACTGCAGCCTGCCGGACATCACCGAGACGCACTTCTCGAACGAAACGGTCGCTGCGATGACGACGGACTCGCTCCAGCTGTTCCTCAACGAAGCCGGGCGCTACCCGCTGCTGACTGCCGCCGAGGAGGTCGAGCTCGCCAAGCGGATCGAGCGCGGCGACCAGCGGGCGAAGGACAGGATGATCAACTCGAACCTCCGCCTCGTCGTCTCGATTGCGAAGAAGTACCAGGGCCACGGGCTCTCGCTGCTCGACCTGATCCAGGAAGGCATCATCGGTCTCATCCGGGCCGTCGAGAAGTTCGACTGGCGCCGCGGCTACAAGTTCTCGACCTATGCGACCTGGTGGATCCGCCAGGCGGTGCAACGGGGGGTGGCGAACAAGTCCCGCACGATCCGGATCCCCGTCCACATCGTCGAGCGCGAGCAGAAGATCGCGCGGGCCGAGCGGGAGCTGACGCTCGAGCTCGAGCGGCCGCCGACGGACGAGGAAGTGGCCAAGACCGCCAAGCTATCCCTCAAGCACGTGCGCGAGACGCGCGCGGCCGCGCGGGCGGTGGCGAGCCTCGACAAGTCACTCGGCGACGAGGGAGACACGGCCTTCGGCGACATCGTCGCCACGGACAAGAGCGACATCGAGGAGGAGGTCGTCGTCGGGCTCAGCGAGCACCTGTTGCGCGGCGCGGTCTCGAAGCTGCCGGACCGCGAGCAGCAGGTGATCAAGCTCCGCTACGGGTTGGAGGCCGACCAGGATCCGCAGTCCCTGGAGATGATCGGCCGCGAGATGGGCCTGACGCGCGAGCGCGTGCGCCAGATCGAGACCCAGGCCCTCGAGCGGCTCGCCCGTGAGCGCGAGATCGCTGCTCTGGCGCCGGCATAGCTAGGCGGACGCGGCGAAGGCATTGAGCGCCTCGACGACGTAGCGGAGCCTCCGTCCCGCCACTGTCAGTCGGTACTCGACGTGCGGCGGGCGCGAGTCGAAGACGCGGCGCTCGAGCACGCCTGCCTCCTCGAGCTCGGTGAGGCGCGCCGCGAGCGTTCGCGGCGGAATGCCCTCGAGCGTCTGCTTGAACTCGTTGAAGCGGACGGCGCCCGCCTCGGCAGCGGCCCAGAGGATCGCCAGCGCCCAGCGCCGCCCGAGGAGATCTGCTGCGCGGGCAACCTCCTCGGGCAGCGGGCGGCACTGGTTACACCGCATGGAGACTCGGCTTCGCCTTCGGCTCGAGGGCCAGCTCGAGCACCTCGCCGAGCGTCATCACCGGATGGAAGCGCATCGCCTCGCGCACATCCGCTGGCACGTCGTCGAGATCGGCGCGGTTCCGCTCGGGAATGATCACGTCGGTGAGCCCGGCGGCGTGTGCGGCGAGCACCTTCTGCTTCAGGCCGCCGATCGGCAGCACGCGGCCCTGCAGGGTCACCTCGCCGGTCATCCCCACCGTGTGCTTCACCGGCCGGTCGGAGAGGAGCGACGAAAGCGCGGTCGTCATCGTGATCCCCGCGCTCGGTCCGTCCTTCGGGATCGCGCCCGCCGGGACGTGCACGTGGAACGAGCGGTCCTTGAACGCGTCCGGCTCGATGCCGAGCTCGTCTGCGTGCGACTGGATGTACGAGAGGGCAATGCGCGCCGACTCCTTCATCACGTCTCCCAGCTGGCCGGTGAGGACGAGCTCGCCGTTCGCGCCGTCCATCGACGTTGCCTCGACGAAGAGGACGTCGCCCCCGGTGCCGGTCACGGCGAGGCCGGTCGCCACCCCGGGAACCGCCGTCCGCTCCGCCGCCTCCTGGAAGAACTTCTGGCGGCCGAGCGCGTCCCGCACGACCTCCACGTCGACCTCGACGGGCGCCTCGACCTGGCCTGCGGCGATGCGCGTCGCGGTCTTGCGCAGCACGGTGCCGAGCTCGCGCTCGAGCTGCCGCACGCCCGCCTCGCGGGTGTACTCGGAGACGACGAGCTGGAACGTCTCGTCCGAGATCGAGACCTCGTCCTCGCGTAACCCGTTCCGCTCGACCTGCCGCGGCCAGAGGTAGCCGCGCGCGATCGCCGTCTTCTCGTCGACTGTGTAGCCGTCGAAGCGGATGACCTCCATCCGGTCGAGCAGCGGGCCGGGGATCGTGTCGGCGACGTTCGCAGTCGCGATGAAGAAGACCTCGGAGAGATCGAGCTCGACGTCGAGGTAGTGGTCGCGGAACGAGTGGTTCTGCGCGGGGTCGAGCACCTCGAGGAGCGCTGCGGACGGGTCGCCGCGCCAGTCGGCGCCGACCTTGTCCACCTCGTCGAGGAGGATGACCGGGTTCATCGTGCCGGCGTCGCGCAGCGCGCGGACGAGGCGGCCGGGCAGCGAGCCGATGTAGGTGCGCCGGTGGCCGCGGATCTCCGCCTCGTCGCGGACGCCGCCGAGTGACATGCGCACGAACTCGCGGTTGAGCGCCCGTGCGACCGACTCGCCGATAGAGGTCTTGCCGGTGCCGGGCGGCCCGATGAGGGTGAGAATCGCGCCTCCGCCGTAGGCGGGTCTTCCCGGCCGGGCGCCGGCGGCTTCGCCGTCGGCGCTCCCAGCCGACCGCTTGTCATTCGGGATCCCGCGATCCTGGCGCAGCTTGCGCACCGCGAGGTACTCGACGATCCGGTCCTTGACATCCTCCAGGCCCGCGTGGTCCGCGTCGAGCACCTCCCGCGCGCCTTGCGGGTCGAGCGTTTCGTCGCTCCGCTGCGACCACGGCACGGAGATGAGCCAGTCGAGGTAGGTGCGGATCATCGAGGCCTCGCCGCTCGCGTCGCCCATCGTCTCGAGACGCCGCAGCTCGCGCTCGGCCTGCGCGCGAACGTCCTCGGGCATCCTGGCTTCCTCGATCTTCACGCGGTACTCGTCGACGACGGTGCCTTCGTCTTCGCCGAGCTCCTTGCGGATCGAGTTCATCTGCTGGCGGAGGAACCACTCGCGCTGCTGCTTCTGCGCACCCTCCTCGACGTCGTCGCGGATGCGGCGCCGCACCTGCAGCTCGGCGAGGCGCTCACGCTGCAGCTCCAGAGCAAGCTTCAACCGCTCGACGACGTCGACCGTCTCGAGCAGCTCGACGCGCTGTGCGAAGCTGATGTCGGGCGCGTAGGCGCAGGTGTCTGCGAGCGCCCCCGCCTCGGTGATCGCGCGCAGGAACTCGCGAACTCGGTCGTCGGCGCCGCGCAGGTCGAGGATCTCCTCCACGACGGCGCGGTACTCGCGCTCGAGCTCGCGCGTCTGCACGGGCGGCGGGTTCTCGTCGAGCCGCTCCTCGACCTCGGCGCGGAGCCGGCCGAGCGCGTCGCTGTGGGCGGCGCCGATGACGCCGCGGTGCAGGCCCTCGAGGCTGACGGCGCGACCGCCGCCAGGGATGCGGACGCGGTCGGCAACCTCGGCGACGGTGCCGACGGCGGCGTACTCGCTCTCGTGACGCGGCACGAGCACGACGCGGTCCTCGTCGCCCACGTCGACGGTGAGGGTGACGTTCATCCCCGGAAAGACGACGGTGTCCTCGAGCGGAACGAGCAGCAGATCGGTCAAGGCAGACTCACACTCCAAGCTGTAGTAGGTATCGAAATTGTAGCTACTCAGCTTCGAGTTCCGCAGCCTCGAGAGCCGCCTCGAGATGCGGGTGCTCCTCGACGCGCACGACCCGGCCGTCGCGCATGTAGACGACGGCGGCCCACCGGCCGAGGAGGTACGAGCGGCGGCTCTGCAGCGGCCGCTCGTCTGAGGGGTCGAGCGCGATCCGCGAGAAACGCATGCTGACGACGACCCGGTCGGCGAGCCCGATCGCGCGATCGACGACGACGTGGTAGTTCTCCGCCGCGCGGTCGGCGACCACCTCGAGAACGCGCTCCCGGCTGACGACGATCGCGTCCGACTCGCCTGCCGCCACCCACTCCACGTCGGGGTCGAGCATCGTCGCGATCGCGTCGATGTCCCCGTCGACGAACGCGTGGTAGCCGCGCAGCAGGAGCTCGGCGCTCTCGTGGCTCATTACCGCCGAGTCTAGGCGGCTGGCCGTACCGCTAAACTGGGTCGTCCCAGGGGCCCATAGCTCAGCTGGGAGAGCGTCGCGCTGGCAGCGCGAAGGTCGCCGGTTCGAGCCCGGCTGGGTCCACTCGCGGTGGGTGTTGAACCGGAAGAGTGGCGGACGCCCTCGCGGCAGCTGTTGAGGTTGCGCCGGTTCGAGGTCGGAGTGCCGGCCGTGCTGGCCGCCGTCGGACTCGCGGTTGCCGGCGCGGTCTGGGGATCGAGCGTTGCATACGGCCTCGCGGCCGCTGCCCTCGTGCTCGGGGCGATCTCCTGGCGGCTCGTCGGTCGGCGGTATGGCTCGTGGGGGTACGCGGAGCGGAAGGACGACCTGCTCGTCCGGCGGGGTGTGATGTTCGCGCGCCTCTCCGTCGTGCCCTACGGCCGGATGCAGTTCATCGACGTGGCGGCCGGCCCCCTCGAGCGCGCTTTCGGCCTCGCGACCGTGCGCCTGCATACCGCAGCAGCCGCCACGGACGCGCGCATCCCGGGACTGGAGCGCGAGGAGGCCGCGCGCCTCCGCGACAGCCTGGCCGAGCTCGGTGAGGCGCAGGCGGCCGGACTGTGAACACCGGACCGCCGGAGGGCTGGCAGCGCCTGCATCCGCTCTCACCCGTGGTGCGCGGCGGTCGCGCGACGACCGCCATCTTCATCCTCCTGATCCTGATCGCACTCGGCGGCGACAGGCTGAGCAACGCGACTCCCCAGCTCGTCGTCACCGCGGTCCTCGTGCTGGGCGGACTCGTCTCCTGGCTCGTGACACGTTGGCGGATCGAGGACGACGACCTGCGGATCGAGACCGGCCTGCTGCGGCGACAGTCGCTGCGGTTCCCGCTGGCGCAGGTACAGGCGATCGACGTCGTCCGCCCCGGGCTCGCGCGCGTGTTTCGCGTCGCCGAGCTGCGATTGCGGATGGCGGGGGCGAGCGGTGGGACCGCGCGACTCGCCTACGTCGGCGAGCACGAGGTCGAGCCGCTGCGCGACCTGCTGCTTGCGCTGGCGCGAGGCGCGCGTCATGACGAGGCCGCTCCGGAGCCGGCTGCAGAACCGGGACGCCCCGTCCCGGAGGAGGACATCTTGGCGACGGTCGGGACCGGCCCTCTCGCCGCGTCGATCGTGCTCGAGAGCTGGTGGCTCGTCGCGATCCTCGCAGGCCTTGTTGCCGGCTATGCCGTCGCGCCGGATACCGTGGCGCGAGCTCTCGGGGGAAGCGGCTTCATCTGGGCGATCAGCATGGCGACCTTCATCTGGCGCCGGTTCAACCAGCAATATCGGCTGACCGTCGCGGAAGGGCCGGACGGCCTGCACCTGCGCGGCGGGCTGGTGGCATTGACGGCCGAGCTGATCCGGCCGGGCCGCGTGCAGGCCGTGCGGCTCGTCGAGCCGTTCCTGTGGCGGCCGCTCGGCTGGTGCCGCGTGGAGGTCGACGTCGCCGGCCGGCAGCGAAGAAAGGGCGAGGGCGAGGCGCAGCGAGGCCAGCTGCGGACGCTGGTGCCCGTCGCGAGCCGCCGGCTCGCGCTCGAGCTCATCGACCGGCTGATGCCAGACCGGCCGCGAGAGCTGTCGCCGCCGCCACCCCGGGTGTTCTGGAAGAGCCCGCTCCGCTATCGAGCGCTGAGCTGGGGTCGGAGCGAGACCTGCGTCGCGACCACGAGCGGCCGGCTGCGCCGCGTCGCCAGCTGGGTCCCTTTGGAGAAGGTGCAGAGCCTGCGCCATGTGCAGGGCCCGCTCCAGCGGCGGCTACGACTCGCGAGCGTCCACGTGGATACCGCCGGGAAGGCTGTTCACGCGACGCTGCGCGATCGCGACGCCGCCGAGGCCGCGCGAGCGCTCGCCGAGCTCACCGATCTCGCGCGCGGCGCGAGGAGGCGTCCGGCGCCCACCTGAGCGGCATTGGCGAGCCCGGCCGTGGTCCGTGACAATGCGGCATGTTCGAGATCGGGGGCAGCTTGCGCGAGGCCCGCCTGAAGCGCAACCTCACGCCTGCCGACGTCCAGAAGGCGATCCGGATCCGCGACCGCTACCTCCAGGCGCTCGAGGAGGAGCGCTGGCAGCTCCTCCCCGGCGATGCGTACGTGAAGGGATTCCTGCGCACGTACGCCGACTACCTCGGCCTCGATGGAAACCTCTACGTCGACGAGTACAACAATCGCTTCGCACGCCCCGACGAGCAGCCGCACCTCGTACCGGAGCGCTTCGCGCGCACCGGCACGCACTTCGGTGGCGTCGGCTTCCTGCGCCCGCTCGTCGCGGTCGGAGTCATCGTCGCGATCGTCGCGGCAGTGGCGGCCTGGCAGCTCAGCGGCTCTTCCAGCCCGAAACGATCGACACCGCCGACCACGTCCGTTTCCACGACGACCACTTCGGCCCAAACGACAACGAAGAAGACGCATAGGAAAAAGCACGTGTCCGTCGCGCTCCCGAGCCGTGCCGTCCTCGTCGCCTCGCGCGCAAACTGTTGGCTCTGGATCCGCTCGGGCAGCGCCAACGGGCCGACCGTCTACGAAGCCACGCTCCTGCAGGGCAAGACATTGCCGGTCAATTTGAAGAATGGTCCAGTCTGGATCGACGTCGGCAACCCGTCCGCCCTCGATGTGCGGCTGGGTGGAAGACTCGCTTCCGGCCTCCCGAACCAGGCGGGCAACGTGCTCCTCACCCGTCGCGGGATCACACCCGCCTAGACGGCAGCGACGTCCAACTCGACCGCCGGCACGTCGCTCCACAGCTCCTCGAGCCGGTAGAACCGGCGTGCGTCGGGCGTGAAGACGTGCAGGACGACGTCGAGGTAGTCCGCGACGATCCAGGCTCCCTCGCGCGCCCCGTCGACGCTCTGCGGGAGGATCCGCTCGTCCTGCTTCAACCGGGTGTGTACCTCGTCCCAGATCGATGCGGTTTGCCGCGGGTTGCGGCCGGTCGCGATCACGAAGTAGTCCGTGAAGGAGCACTCGGGCCGCATGTCGAGGATCACAACGTCCTCCGCCAGCTTCTCGAGGGCGAGAGCGGCGATGCGGCGGGCGTGTTCGAGGGAGGTCAGAGTCTGCTGCGTCCTTGGTTCGCTTCTTTCTCTGCAGTGTATCCCCGGTTCACGGACCGTAGAGGCCGCGCTCCGCGACCAGCTGCGCGACGGCCGCCGGAACGAGCCCGTCGAGCGGCTCTCCCGCGGCGATGCGTGCCCGGAGGTCCGTCGAGGCAGCCGGATTCGGCTCGATCTCGAAGAAGAGAACGCGCTCCGGCCGGTCGAGCTGTTCGAGCACGGCCTCCAGCTCGCCGCGCGGGAAGCCGGGCCGCGTGGCCACCGCCAACCGGGCGCGCTCGAGCACTTCTGCGGGCTCGCTCCAGTCGAGAAAGGATCTGAACTGATCGGCGCCGATCACGAACACCGGGTTGGCGAGGCGCTCGGCGCGGAGGAGCTCGACGGTGCGCGGGTAGGCGTCGAGGCGGACGTCGTCGGCCGGGAAAGCCGCGACCGCCAGCGCCAGACGATCCTCGGCGGAGGCGTGGACCGCGCGATGCCCTGGGCGCTCGCTCACGAGGACGACGAGCCGCTCGACGCCGAAGCGCTCTCTCGCAGCGTCGGCAACCGCGACGTGGCCGAGATGCGGCGGGTCGAACGCACCTCCGTAGAGCACTACTCCCACTCGAGCAGCTCCTCCCCCACCTCCACCTCGTCGCCCACGCGGGCGCCGGCGGCACGCAGGATCGCCTCGAGCTCGTCCTCCGCCGGCGGTGTGCCGGTGACGCGGAAACCGCGCTCGGTGCGGTAGATGCGGAACGCCCGCCGCGCCGGCTGCGGCCGATAGACGAGGAAGTCCACGATTTCATCGGCCGCCTCGGCTGGCTCCTCCTCGGCCTCCGGCGGGACGAGCTCGAACAGCGCGCGACGCAGCTCGTCGAGGCCGGCGCCCGTCGCGGCCGAGAGGCGGAGGACGCGGAAGATGCGCTCGTCCTCAACCCCGAACCCCGGCGGGTCGGGACGGAGATCGATCTTGTTGAGGACGACGACCTGCGGCCGCTCGTCCAGGCCGGCGCCGTAGGCGGCGAGCTCGGAGTCGATCGTGCGCCAGCGCTCGTCCGCATCGTCCTCGGCCGAGTCGATCACGTGCACGAGCAGCCGGGCGCGCTCGAGATGCGCGAGGAACTCGTGGCCGAGCCCGACGCCCTCGCTCGCGCCTTCGATCAGCCCGGGAACGTCGGCGACGACGAGCTGCCGCCCGTCGGCGGCCTCCACGGTCCCGAGCACTGGCGAGAGCGTCGTGAACGGATACTCGGCGACCTTCGGCCGCGCGTTCGAGATCCGCGTCAGGAGCGACGACTTGCCGGCGTTGGGGAGACCGACGAGCGCGGCGTCGGCAAGGAGCTTCAGGCGGAGCTCCATCTCGCGCTCCTCGCCGGGCAGGCCGACCTCGGCGAAGCGCGGCGTCTGCCGGCTGGGGCCGGCGAAGTGCTTGTTGCCTCGGCCGCCGGTGCCGCCCTTCGCGACGACGACGCGCGCCCCCGCCTGCGCGAGGTCGGCGGCGAGTTCGTCCCGCTCGAAGACCTGTGTCCCGACGGGGACGGGAAGCTCGGCATCGTCTCCGCGCGCTCCGTTCGAGCCGCGGCCGCCGCCGGCGCCGCCGCGACCCGCGCGTAGCTCCTGGTTCGGCCTGAAGCCCGAGAGGTCGCGCCGCCGAGGATCGGCGACGAGGACGACATCGCCGCCGTCACCGCCGTCACCGCCGTCAGGGCCACCGCGCGGCACGTACTTCTCGCGGCGAAAGTGGATCGAGCCGTCGCCGCCACGGCCGGCGGCAACTGTCAGTCGTGCGCGATCGTGGAACATCGGGGGAAGCGTAGAGTGGCCGGATGGACGACGAAGTCGGCGTCACCGTCGTCGGCAGCGAGCCGGAGGCGGAACTCGCCTGTCAGCTGCTCCGCACCGAGAACATCGCCTGCTATCACCGCTCGACGAGCTTCGCAGCCGGCGCGGGAGACGGCCTGGTCTCGCTGGGATCACCGCGCGAGATCGTCGTCCGTACAGCGGACGCCGGCCGCGCGCGCGAGCTCCTGGCGAATGCCTAGACCTGCTCGACCGAGACGAAGCGGCGGTCGCCGCTCGTCCGGAACGCGACCTTGCCGTCGCGCATCGCGAAGATCGTGTGGTCCGTGCCGATCCCGGCGCCCCGGCCTGGGCGAAAGCGCGTGCCGCGCTGGCGGACGAGGATCATCCCGGCCGTCACGTCCTGGCCGGCGAAGAGCTTCACGCCGAGCATCTTCGGGTTCGAGTCGCGGCCGTTCCGCGACGAGCCGAGTCCCTTCTTGTGCGCCACTACTGCTTCTCCTCGAGTGCCGATTCCAGCGCCGCGAGCGCGCCCTTGCGAGCCTTGCCGGAGCGCTCGTGTTCGAGCGCCGCCTCGACCTGCTCGCGGCTCCAGCCGCCCGCCGCCTCCGAGAGCTGCGCGATCGTCATCGATGCGTAACCCTCCGGCAGCTGTGCAGCCGGCTGCTGCTTTGTCTTCGCCGCCGGCTTCTCCTCCGCCTGCTCGGCCTTCGGCTTCGCCACGGACTTTGCAGGGCGCTTGCCGGCTCCGATCGACTCGATCTCGATCCGCGTGAGCTTGCTTCGGTGGCCGGTGTGCTTCTTGTAGCCGGTGCGGCGGCGGTACTTGCCGATGCGGATCTTCTCGCCGAGCTCGTGCCCGACCACGCGGGCCGTCACCGTCGTGGACGGTGAGAGATCCGGCGCGCCATTGCCGCCGACGAGCAGGACGCGCGGCTCGAGGGTCGCGCCCTCGTCCGCGCGCAGGCGGTCGACGAGCAACCGCTCCCCTTCCGAGACGCGGTACTGCTTGCCGCCGAGACTGATGATCGCGTAGGAGCTCATGGCGTGAAAACGCGGGCGTGGCGCCCGCGAGTCGGCAGTGTAGCTAACGATTCGTGTCCAGCTCGTCGGCCCACTCGGACATCGGGACGTACTCGAAGTCGCCGTTCTCCGAAGCGGACTCGACCGTTTGAGCAGCCTCGCCGCCGGCGGCCTCGGCGCCGTTCTGCGTCGCGGTCACCGGCTTCTTCTTCCGGTTCTTACCGCCGCGCGAGCCGCGCCGCGTCTTCTTCTTGGCTGCAGGCGCCGTCGGCGCAGCCTCGGCCGTCGGCTCCTCGGCGGTCTCGGGCTCGGGCTCCGCAGCCGGCGCTTCGGCGGGTTCGGCCGTGCCTTCACGGCCCAGATCCTCGCCTGGAATGTGAATCGTCACAGCATGGGACGGCACGGCCGACTCCTCCGAGGGGCCGCCCGCCTCGACCTCCGTTTCGGCGGCTTCCACCGTTGAAGGCGTTTTCTTCCGCTTGCGCCCGCCACGGGAGCCGCGACGCGTCCTCTTCTTGGCTGCAAGCGTCGGCGGCGAAGCCGCCGACGCGCGGCCGGGCTCATCCAAGACCTCTGGAGCCTCGTCCGCAGCCTCCTGAGCCTCTGCAGTCGGCTCCTCCGCCTCGGCGACGACGGGCACTTCGACCTCGGGCTCGGATTCCTTCGTGACCGCTACGCCCTTCCGCGCCGGCGGCTTGCGCGTCGGCTTCTCGGCTTCGCCCTCGGCCGTCAGCGGCTCCGGCGCCGCCTTCGTCTTTCGGATCGCGACGGCGTAGGCGCGTCCGTCGAGCACACGCTCGACGCGCACCTTGACGCGCTTGCCCACGAGCGAGGCGGCGTCGGCGACCACGACGTCGAGCCCGTCGAGCTTGCCGACGGCGGCAGCGCCGTCGTAGCGATCGACCTCGACGAGCTGCAGGATGACCTCCGCCTCCTCCGCGACCGGCGCCGGCGGCGCCAGATCGGCGAGCTTGCCTTCGCTGACGACGACGAAGTGGTCGAGATGCGTCTCGGGCCTGCCGTCGAGGAAGAAGCGCTTCTTCGTGAGCGCCTCGAGCTCGACCAGACGCCGTGCTCCGGGACCGACGAGCGCGCTCGCGATCGATTCGGCTAGCTCGACCCTGAACGCCTGCGACCGCGAGCCCGCGGCGAGCGCGCGCAGCCGCCGCTCGACGTCGATCGCAGCGGAGGCCTCGGAGTAGACGATCCCGTCGCCGCCGCAGGTCGGGCACTTGCGCGTCATCACCTCGCGGGGCCCGTCCGTCACGTTCTGACGCGTCATCTCCACGAGCCCGAGCGGAGAGATCTCGACGACGTATGTCTTCGTCCGGTCGCGCTCGAGCTCGGTGCGCAGCGCCTCCTCTACGGTGGCGCGGTTCTTCGGGTTGGCCATGTCGATGAAGTCGATGACGATGATCCCGCCGATGTCGCGCAGCCGCAGCTGGCGGACCACCTCCTTCACGGCCTCGAGGTTGTTCTTCGTGATCGTGTCCTCGAGCCGGCCGCCCGAGTTCTTCCCACGACCGCCGACGAAGCGGCCGGTGTTGACGTCGATGACCGTGAAGGCCTCGGCGTAGTCGAAGATGAGATAGCCGCCGGACGGGAGATCGACACGACGGCCGATCGTCGACTTGATCTCCTGCTCGACACCGAACGCTTCCATCAGCGGCGTCTTGTCCTTGTACCGCACGACCCGCTCGACCATGTGCGGCGACGTCTTCTTCAGGTAGCCGACGATGCGCCTGTACGTGAGCTCGTCGTCGATGAACGCCTTCTCGAAGTCTCCGGTGAAGAGGTCGCGGACGACGCGCAGGGGAAGCTCGGCTTCCTGGTAGACGAGTTCGGGCGCCTTCGCGGTCTTCGCCTTCGCCTGGATCGAGCGCCAGATCCGCTGCAGAAAGACCAGGTCGAGCTCGATGTCCGCCTCTGACGCGCCCTCGGCGGCGGTGCGGACGATGACGCCGCCCTCCTTCACGTCGAGGCGCTTGAGGATGTCCTTCAGCCGGTTTCGCTCGTCGTCGTCGAGCCGGCGAGACACGCCGAGGCCCTCCCCCTGCGGGACGAAGACGACGAACCGGCCGGGCAGCGAGATCTGCGTCGTCAGCCGCGCGCCCTTCGTCTTCATCGGATCCTTCACGGCCTGGACGAGGATCGTCTGGCCGCGCGAGATCAGGTCCTGGATCTTGCGGCCGTGACCTTTCTCGAGCTCGGGGCTGACGATCTCGTCGACGTAGAGGAAGCCGTTCTTCTCGAGGCCGATCTCGACGAACGCAGCCTCCATCCCGGGCAAGACGTTGTCGACGCGGCCGAGGTAGATGTTGCCGGCGATCAAGCGGCGCTCGGGCCGCTCGAGGTAGACCTCGGCCACCTGCCCGTCTTCGAGGATGGCGACGCGGCGCTCGCCCACGTCGACGGAGACGATCAGCTCGCGCTTGGCCGCGGGAAGCGGCGCGCGGCGCGGCGGCTCGCGGCGCCGGCGGGACGACTGATCGCGGCGGCGCTCCTGCCGCTGGGAGAGCTCGCGGCGCTGCGGCTGCTTCGGCTCGGCCTTCTCCTTCCGTTCAGGCGCGGCAGCGGTCGCGCCGACGGTGGAACCGGACTTCTTGCGGCCGCGGCCGCCACGGCTGCCGCGGCGGCGCTTCGGCTTCGTGGGGTCGGTCGATTCGGAGCCGGCCGCCTCGGCGGCCGGGTCGGTCAGCTGAGGCTCGAGCTTCGCCTCGAGCTCGGGTACGTCAGAACGTGGGTCGTCGGAAGACTTTTTCTTCCGGATACGGAACCAGGGCAACTAGTAACTCCTTCGTGGGAGCGCGCGCCGGCGACCTCGGCATTGCTGCGAGCGCCGACGGCAAAGCCGTCGGCGCGCGGCAGAACACCGCCCCGCCTCCGGCGGGGCCTGGGGACGCGCGCGCGCTCGTTGTCAGTGAAAAGGCTTGGCATGGCCTATGAGCCCAGGGTAGCAACCGTCCTCCCCGGGGTCCGTCCGAGCCCGGACCTACGATCCGGCCAACTCACGACCGGGAGGTGAACGGTGGTGGCGATACGCGAGGCCCAAGAGCTCCTACTGATCGAAGAGGCAGATGCGTGGTTCGAGTACCTCGAGGCGACCCGGAGCCAATCGGAGAGCCGCTACCACGAGATCGAGCCATGGGCCTGGGCCCGTCTGACGCAGCGCCTGCGCGCGATCAGGGCCAGGCGCGCGCGACTCCGGCCGGCTGCTGCGTAGAAGCGAGCGCGAAGCGCATCCGTGCGGCCTCGCCGAGCGCACGCGTCCCGCCGTACGCGATCGCGCCCTTGACGGCCCACCCGGCCATGTGCTGGAAGCGCCGCCGGCCAAGCCGCCGGCGCCCAGCGTGAACACCGCGTCCGCCTTCGGCGTCCGCCGGGGGAATCAGATCGAGAAGCTCGCGTGCAAGCGCGCGTAGACCGAGCCCCGCACAGAGCGTCGCCGCAAGCTCCGGGAGCCGATCGCGAACGTCGCCGGCTGCGCCGTGGGCCTGCCAGAGTCGGAGCACCAACCGGAGCTCGTTCAGCGCGAGCACCGGAAGGTCGGCGCCCGGAATCCAGACCGCGGCCGCAACGAGTCCGTTCTTCCGCGCGAAGGACGCGACGAGTTGTTCGCTCACGGCTTCGCGGAGCAGCGGCACGCGCGCAGCGAGTGGCGCGCCGTGCTCCCCCAGCCGCGCCGCGATCGCATGCGCGATCGCCTCGAGCGGAAACGCCTGGCCTGCGCCCACGCAGACCGCGTCCGTCGCGAGAACGTAGGGAACCGCGGGCTCGTCCGTGAAGCCCACGGCCACGGCGATCACGGGGACCCGAGCGCGCCGCGCGCGACGCAAGAGAGCGACGTCCTCGTCGCGCGGCGCGCCCGCGAGGACGTGCACGTACGCGTCGGCGTCCTCCGGAGCGCCCAGCCGGACCGCGCCGGGCTCCGCGCGGCCGCGAAGAAGCTGCTGCCGGAGTACGGGCGCGAGCTCGCTCGCCCCGCCGACCGCGAGGACGTCCTCGGGCCGCCCCGAGGCCGCAACCTCCGTGAGCAGCTTCCGGATTGCCCCGGCCGAGACCGGTAGCGCCATCAGCGGCGCCGCGAGTAGCGCGACACGCGACCGCGCGCATGGATCGCGAGCAGCACGCCCATCGCCGCGAGGTTCGCAATCAGCGAGGAACCGCCGACGCTGACGAACGGCAAGGGGATGCCGGTGATCGGCGCGATTCCCATCGTCATCCCGACGTTGACGAAGATCTGGAACAGGAGCGCGACCACGATGCCGCCGGCGACGATCGCCGAGAACAGATCGCGCGCGACGGTCACCACCCGCAGGCCGCGCCAGAGCACCAGGAGGTAGAGCCCGAGCAGGATCACGGCTCCGACGAAGCCTCGTTGCTCGGCGTAGCCGGCGAAGGCGAAGTCGGTCTGGCTCTCCGGCAGGAAGCCGAGGTTGACCTGGGTCGCGTTCTTCACGCCGCGCCCCAGCAACCCGCCCGAGCCGACGGTCGTCTGCGACTGTTTGAGGTTGTAGCCGTTGGCAGCCGAACACGTGGACGGATGGGTGAAGCAGGTCAGGCGCTGCTGCTGGTAGCCCTTGAGCAGGGTGACGCCGGCCGCCGGGGCCGCCCAGAGGACGCCGACCACGAGAACCACGACGACTGCGCCGAGCACGGCGAGGTGCCGCCACGGCACTCCGGCGATGAAAAGCATGGCGGCGAGCGCCGCAAGGTAGACGAGCGCCGTGCCGAGGTCGGGCTGGGCGAAGACCAGCAGCACCGGCACGAGTCCGAGCCCGACGACCTTCAGCGTCGTCCCCCACCGGTTCAGGTCCCGTTGGCGCTCGGACAGCATCCCCGCGAGGGCGACGACGAACAAGAGCTTCCCGAACTCCGACGGCTGGAAGGTGAAGAAGCCGAGGCTGATCCAACGCGTGGAGCCGTGCGCCGCGTGCCCGATGAGCAATACGAAGGCAATGACCACGGCTGTTCCGACGAAGATCGCGCGCCAGTAGCGCCGGTAGAGATCCGGATCGATCAGCGCCGCGGCCACGAGCACGACCGCCCCCACGCCCGCGTAGAGGATCTGGCGGTTGAGGTAGTAGCTCGGGTCGCCGGCGATCGCGAACTTCGTGATGCCCGCGACGCCCCAGAGTCCCACGACGACGAGCGCCGCGACTCCGCCGAGCAGGATCCAGTCGAAGGAGCGGAGGACGGCGAGCGGGTGCGGCGACTCGCGTTCGGCGCGCAGCCCTGCTCGTTGCGATCCTGCGTACTCGAGCATCAGTCGGAGTGGATGTATCCCACTTGCGTCGGTTGGATGTGGAAGAACTTTGCGAAGACCCGTTCGGCTGCGGGCGCGGCGGCCGCACCGCCCTCGCCTCCGTTCTCGATCACGGCGCAGACGACGAGCTTCGCGTCGTTCGCCGGACCATAGCCGCACCACCACGACTGGCTCTCGTCGTGAGTGAAGTTCGGCGGCGTGCCCGGCGGGTGTACGACCTTCTGGGCGGTGCCCGTCTTACCGGCGATCGGATAGGGGAAGTTGCCGAAGACGCCGTACGAGGTTCCGAGGGGATTCTGCGTGCCCTGGAGAAGGCCCTGCTGGACCGGCTTGAGATAGGCCGGATTGAGCCCCGGGATCGGCCGTGGCGCCGACGGTGCCGCCGTCGGCACGATCTGCCCGTTCGCGTTCTGGACATCCATGAGAACGTGCGGCGTCACGAGCTTGCCGCCGTTCGCGATCGCTGCGTACAGGCGCGCCATCTGGATCGGCGTGACGAGCAAGTCGCCTTGCCCGATGGCGAGTGTGATCGAGTCGCCGGGCTTCCAGAGACGGTCGATCCGCCAGTTGGTCGGGTCGGAATGCCTCGTGAACATGCGGTGCCTCCAGCCGATCGTCGGCACGAGGCCGGTCGATTCGGGGCCGACGTCGATTCCCGTGGAGCCGCCGAAGCCGAACTTGCGCGCCCAGCGCTGGAGCGGCTGGCCGCGGTCCGGCGGAAGCAAGTAGAAGTTGTTGCCGATGGGGTAGAAGTACGTGTCGCACGATTGGGCAAGCGCGGTCGGCAGGTCCATCCCCTCGTTCACGTTCGGGTCCCAGTTGTGGAAGACGTGGTGTGAGCTGTCCTCGGGAGCGGTGTACGTGCCCGTACACGGATAGAACGCGTACGGCTTGATCAGGTGCTCCTCGAGCCCCGCGATCGCGGTAAGCGGCTTGAAAGCCGAACCCGGCGGATACGTGGCGTCGAGGGCACGGTCGAGGGTCGGATAGTTCATGTTGAGGGCAGATTGTGCGGAGCCGAGGCCCTCTGCGTTCAGCGCCTTCGTCGTGAGCGGCCTCGAGTAGACCGAGGGGTCGTACGTCGGCGAGGATGCGAGCGCGAGGATCGAACCGTCCTGTGGGTTGAGCGCGACGATGGCCCCGCCGTCCGCTGCCCACTGGCCGTTGATCCGCGCAGTCTGGATGCCGTACTGGAGCGCGTTCTGGGCCGCGACCTGGAGTCCGGTGTCTAGCGTCAATTGCACCGACTGCCCCTGCTGCGGCACCGTTGCCAGCAGCCGCGGGCTGCGCGGCCGCCCGAGGGAGTCGACGCGCATACGGGCCAGACCGGGCGTGCCGCGCAGGTACGCGTTGAAGGCATATTCGACTCCGCTCTGGCCGATCACGTCGCCGGGCTGGTAGCCCTGCTTACCGAGCGTTTGCAGCTCCGACTTGGTGATCTGGCCGTCGGAGCCGAGCAGCTGCGCAGCCAACGATCCGTGCGGGTAGCGGCGGACGTAGCTTCGCCCCAGCGTCAGTCCGGGAAAAGCCGCAGCTCTCTCCTCGAGGTACGTGAGCATCGAGCCCGTCGCCTCGGTGCGCACGACTACCGGATCGAGCAGGTCGCCTGCGCGCTCTCGTTGGAGGATCAGGTTCGTCACCCGCCGAATCGACACACGCGCGACGTGCGCGATCGCGCGGACCTCGGCGACTCGGCGCGCGTAGCTCTTCGGCATGCCCGCCGGCAGGAGCTCGACCGACGTGACCGGCTTGTTCGTCACGAGCACGTTCCCGTGTGAGTCGAGCACCGGCCCGCGGGGTGCCTGGACCCGCACCGTCCGGATCTGGTTGGCCTCCGCCTGGGCCGCATAGTGCGATCCGGCGAGTACCTGCAACGCCCACAGCCGCATGAAGAGCGCCGCGAAGCCGATCACGACGAGCCCGCTGAGCAGCGCGACGCGCCGCGCGAGCTTCGGCGTCAGCCGGTAGGACTCGACCGAGGTCTGCTCGGCGTCGGCGTTCTCCGACGGCGAGGGCCGGGACGGGAGCGGCGCCGGAGGCCGGGTCGTGGTGCTAGCCAAGAAGCTGTACCTCTGTCGTGAGCTCGTCCCGAGCCGCAGGCCGCAGCAGCCGCCGCACGAGCCCGTAGATCGGAGCGGTGAGGATCAGGTTGAGGACGATTGCCGGGATCAGGCTGCGGACGACTGCTCCGGCCGGCGCGCTCTCCCCCAGCACGAAATGCACCACGAGCAGTCCGAGCTGGTAGAGGACGGTCACGATGGCGACCGAGAGGAACGGCGCGTGCGCACGGTCGCGCCCGGTCGTCTCCCCGTAACGTCCGATCCAGTAGCCCGCCAGCGTCAGCACGAGCGACGTGAGACCGAGCGTGCCGAGGGTGGCCGTGTCGACGAGGAGCCCTGCGAAGAAGCCGCCCACGGCACCGGCGACGCTGCCGCGGAGCAGGGCCAGCGCGACGAGCGAGACGAGCAGGACATCGGGAACGGCTCCGAAGACGTGAAGCTGCGAGAAGATCGAGACCTGGGCGACCGCCGCGACGAAGAGCAGGGCGGCGGCCTTGACGCCGTCGCCGAAGGTCATCGGTGCGGCTTCTTGGGGACGAGCACCGCAACCGCATCGAGCGAGCCGAGGTTCGCGAAGGGCGTCACCTGGACCTGGAGGAACGTCGCCGTGTCCGTGGCGCCGACCGACGAGACGCGGCCGATCGGAATGCCGTATGGGTAGAGATCCGGATAGCGCGCGCTGTGCGTCCCATCCGTGACGAGCGCGTCACCCTTCTTCACCCTGCGCTGCTTCGGGACCTGGTCGAGAATCAGCGTCCCGCCCGGCCCTGTGTGCAACATCCCGCGCACCTGCGTCTGCACGTCGCGGGTGGCGACGAAGGTCGACGGGTCGGTGAGGAGCGTCACGACCGCCGTCCGGGGCTCGACGTTCGACACGATGCCGACGAGGCCGTCGCCGCTGACGACCGGAGAGTTGAGCCGCACCCCGGACGAAGAGCCGGCGGCGATCTCGATGCTGTGCACGAAGGGGCCGCTCGGGAAGGACGTGACCGCAGCGTTGACGGCTTGGTAGTCCGCCGGGAAGGCCCGGCCCTGTTCAAAGTGGAGGAGCCTCTCGACCTGCAGCGCCTTGATGCCCGCCGCTCGGTTGTCGATCGCCTCCTTCCGAAGCGTGCGGACCTCCTGCTTCAACCGTGCGTTCTCGGCCTTCGTGCTCGAGATGCTGGAGAAGTAGTCGTACGCGTCGCGGAACGGCTGCGCGACCCGGGTCGCGGCGACCTGGAAGGGGCGCAGCGCGGTCGAGCCTGCTCCCTGCATGTCGTGGAGCGCACCCGCGGTCGGCGAGCGGAACGAGATCGTGATGAGCGCCAAAGCGACGAGAACGAGAAGGACGACTACCGCCCGGCGGATATGCGCGCTGCGAGCCTTCGAGGGGTACGGCGTAGGCTTCGAGCGCTGGACCGACGAGGCGAGCACCGCCGCGCGCGCGCTGCGACTGGGTGGAGCCACCGCCACAGGTTACCGCGGCTGCCAGCGGACCGACTGATCCGTTGGCGCCTAGTAGCGGCGGCCGTTACGGCTGCGGGCCTTGTTGCTGCGGTGGATGGCCTCGAACTCCTCGAGACTCCGACCCGAACCGACCGCCACGCACGTGAGCGGGCTCTCGGCGAGGTGGACAGGCATCTGCGTCTCGTGGCGAAGCCGCTCGTCGAGCCCCGTCAGGAGCGAGCCGCCGCCTGCGAGGACGATGCCGCGGTCCATGATGTCCGCGGCGAGCTCCGGCGGCGTCTTGTCGAGCGTCGACTTGATGGCCTCGATGATCTGGGTGACGGGCTCGTCGAGCGCGCGCCGGACCTCGTCAGACGTGAGGACGACCGTCTTCGGCAAGCCGGTGAGCATGTCACGACCACGCACCTCGGCCTGCAGCTCCTCGCGCAAATCCCAGGCGGAGCCGATCTCGAGCTTGATCTCCTCGGCCGTCTGCTGACCGATCAGGAGCTTGTAGTCGCGCTTGATGTGGTTGATGATCGCCTCGTCCATCTCGTCGCCCCCGACGCGCAGCGACTGCGAGACGACGATCCCGCCGAGCGAGATGACCGCGACCTCGGTCGTGCCGCCCCCGATGTCCACGATCATGTTTCCGGTCGGCTCGGCGACAGGAAGCCCCGCGCCGATCGCGGCCGCCATCGGCTCCTCGATGAGGTATGCCTGGCGCGCCCCGGCCGACAGCGTCGCCTCCTCGACCGCGCGCTTCTCGACGCCCGTCACGCCGGACGGGACGCAGACGACGACGCGCGGGTGGGCGAAGCGGTGCTGATGCACCTTCTGAATGAAGTGGCGGAGCATCTGCTCGGTGACGTCGAAGTCGGCGATCACGCCGTCCTTCAGGGGACGGATCGCCTGGATCGTCCCCGGCGTCCGCCCCAGCATCCGCTTGGCCTCCACGCCGACCGCGTGCACTTCACCCGACCGCTGGTCGATCGCGACGACCGACGGCTCCGACAGGACGATGCCCCGCCCGCGCACGTAGACGAGCGTGTTCGCGGTGCCGAGGTCCACCGCCATATCGCGGCCGCCGAAGCCTGTCAGTCCCGAGAAGAGGCCCATAGACCCGCCGAGCATAGCCGCAAAGGTCGGGAAGTTCCCACGGAGCCGTGACCCCCGCGTCACGGTTTCCGGCCTAGCCTCGGGACAGCGACGATGGAGGCGAACGTGAACGTGGTGACGCTGATCGGCAACCTCGCGACCGAGGTCGAGCTGCGCGAGGTCGGGCCTGAGCAGAAGGTGGCGAGCTTCGTGCTCGCGGTCGACCGTGCGAGCCGGGACGGCGGCGCGGACTTCGTGCGCGTGTCGGCGTGGGACCGGCAGGCGGAGCTGTGCGCCGAGTACCTCGGCAAGGGACGGCGGATCGCCGTCGACGGGCGGCTCAAGTCCCGCTCATGGGAGGACGACGGGAAGCGGCGGAGCGCACTCGAGGTGGTCGCACGCCGGGTCGAGTTCCTCGGCGGCGGCCCTCGGCACCATGACGAAGAAGGCGGGGAGGTGATCCCGTTCGAGTCGCCTGCAGCGGTTAGCTGAGCGAGTCGACGAAGTCCTGGATCGCCGCGAGGCAGGCGTCGGGCCGCTCGCCGATGAGGAGATGGCCGCAACCGGCGATCGTCCGTAGCGGCGCCCGCAAGCGGCGCGCGTACTCGATCCCGTCCTCGACGCGGACCCAGTTGTCGCTCGCTCCCCAGAGACAGAGACAGGGGCAGGCAACGCGGTCGAGCTCGGTGCGAGGGTCTGAGACGAGCAGAGCCCGGCCCGCCTGGCGCGTGTCGGTGTGATGAGCAGGTCCGACGAGGAAGGCCTCGGCGAGCTCGGGAGCGAGAGCGTCAGGATCCGCAACGCCCCACCAGCCGAACGCGGCCCGGCGGCCGAGCCGAGAGTGCGCCCAGGCGTGCCGGTACGGCGCGATCAGGCGTCCCGGCCGCGCGACGCCGAGCACGGCGAGCGTCAACTCAGCTGCGCGCGATGCGGAACCGATGCCGGCTGCGGCGGCGAGGACGAGGCCGCGCACTCCCTCGGTACACAGCGCCGCGGCGCGGAGCCCGACCACGCCTCCGAGCGAGTGGCCGATCCAGACGGCGTCACGGACGTCCTCCGCAGCCACGACTCCGAGTACGGCCTCGGCGAGCGCATCGACGTCCCGTGCTTCGGACAGCGGCGCCGACCCTCCGTGGCCCGGGAGGTCGGGGACGACGACGCGATGTCGGGCGGCGAGCGGCGGCGCGAGCGCGCACCAGTTCTCGATCGTGCCGCCGAGACCGTGCACGAGGACGAGCGGCGTCCCCTCCCCGCCGACCGCATAGCGAAGCCGTGTTCCGCGCCATTCGAGCTCGCGCTCGTCGAATCCCTCCAACCGGTGTTTGCCGTCCGTCACCTCAGAGGCATATTGTTCGGGTAATGGATGCTTCCGCAGGGCGGGCAGAGTGATGTCCGCAAACACGACAAGCCAGGGTGCGATCTAGCCCGCCAGCGCGTTGCGCGCGGCGGGTTTTTTCGTTCGATGGCTGGAAGCGTCGCCGGATACCGGCGACGCCCGGCCGGAACCCAGAAGAAAAGGAGCCCAACCGATGGCGAATCACCTCACGCCCGAACAACTGTCGAAGGAACTCGGTCTCGACAGGCAGGAGGTGATCCGGGTGTGCGTCGAAGAGGGGGTGCCGATCTACCAGGGCAAGATCGACAAGTACCTCTTCGTGATGACGCAGCGGCATCTGGCTGCTCAGCAGTCCGCGGCCTAGGCAGGCTGCAGGAGCCCTTCGGGCGTCAGGCGGACTTCTTCGCCGGCGCCTTGCGAGACCGGGAGCCGGAGCCGCCCTTAGCGCTGGAACCGCCGTCGGCCGAGCCGGCGGCGACCGGCGCGGAACTTCCCGCCTTCGGCGGCCGGGAGGCGGCTTTCCCGTCCTTGGAGCCCTGCGCCGAGCGGCGGGTCTGCGCGTCCGCGACGCTCTGGCGCAGCGCTTCCATCAGATCGATGACGGGCGCCTCGGTGACGGGCTCCGGCGCGACGATCTCCTGGCCGGCGAGCTTCGCCTCGAGCATCTGCGCGAGGTCACGGCGGTAGTCGTTCTCGAAGTCCTCCGGCGTCCATTCGCCGGCGAGGCTCGAGATGACCTGCTCGGCGAGCTTCAGCTCCGCGTCCTGCACGTCGGTCTCGGCGACAGCCTCCTCGATCTCGTCCCGCGCGCGGACGTCCTCGGCGAAGAAGAGCGTCTCGAGCAGCAGGGCGCCGCCCTTGGCGCGGATGAGGCAGAGGTTCTCCTTGCCCCAGAGCACGAACTTGCCGACCGCGGCCATCCCCGAGTCCTCCATCGCGCGCAGCAGCAGGACGTACGGCTTCCGCTGGGCCTCGCCTCCGGCCGGCGCGAGGTAGTACGTGCGGTCGTAGAAGACGGGGTCGACGTCCTCGAGCCGGACGAAGCGGAGAATCGCGATCGACTGCGAGCGCGTCAGCGCGACGGCCTCGAGGTCTGCCTCCTCGACGAGAACGTACTGGCCCTTGGCGAATTCCCAGCCCTTGACGAGCTCGTCGGGCTCGACGTCGCGCTCGTGCACCGGGCACCAGCGCTTCTGCTTGATCGGCGTGCCGCACTCGCGATGGAGCGTTCGGAACGAGACATCCTGCCGCTGGGTCGCGAGCGCAAGCCCCACGGGGATGTTGACGAGGCCGAAGCTGATCGATCCGTTCCAGATGGTCCGCATGAGAAGTCCCAGTTTAGTTAGGGACTGCCCGAGTTCTCGTTTTTCATCGCCTTCCCTGCATACGATTCTTCGGGTGGAGAGTCGTACGACGCCCGAGCTCTGGCGCGACGCCGTCGGCGGCGCGCCGGCCGAGCCCGCGTATCTCGAGGAGACGGCGGACGGCTGGCGGCCGGTCTCGTGGGACGAAGCGGCAGAGCGAGTCGAGGCGCTTGCGCAGGGACTACTCGCGCGGGGCGTGCGCCACGGCGACCGTGTGGCCGTTCTCTCGCGCACCCGGCTCGAGTGGATCCTGCTCGACTGGGCCGTGATGTCGATCGGCGCGGTCGTCGTCGGTCTCTATCCCACGAGCTCCGCAAAGGAATGCGCGTACATCCTCGGCCATTGCGAGGCAGTGCTCGCGTTCACCGAGGACGACGAGCAGACCCGGAAGCTCGTCTCCGTCCGCGGCTCCCTGCCGACGCTGCGCGAGATCATCCCGTTCGACTGGCTCGAGAAGCTCGAGTCGGATGGGCGCCTCGCGAGGCATCTGCGGCCGGAACCGGTCGAGGAGGACGATCTCGCGACGCTGATCTACACCTCCGGCACGACCGGGCCGCCGAAAGGCTGCATGCTCACGCACCGCAACCTCGTCACTGCCGCGATGTGCGTCGTGGAGGGGATGAACCGGCCCGGGGACATCATTCTCCTGTTCCTGCCACTCGCCCACAGCTACGGCCGGCTCGCCCACCAGGCCGCAACGCATCGCGGGGCTACGGTCGCGCTCGTCGCCGACGTTGCGCGAGTACCCGAGGCTCTGGCGGCTGTTCGGCCGACGATCCTGCCTGCCGTTCCGCGCGTCTACGAGAAGATCCACGCCAACACCCTCGGTGAGATCGAGCGCGCCGGCGGTCTGCGCAGGCGGATCGGCCTCTGGGGGCTCGCGATCGGCGCCCGCACGAGCCGTGCCCGCCGAGAAGGGGCCAGCGTGACCGGTTTCCTCGCCCTCGAGCAACGGCTGGCCAATCGGCTCGTGTTCGTCAAGGTGCGTGAGCGGCTGGGTGGCCGCCTCCGGGTCGGTGTCTCCGGAGCCGCTCCACTCTCTCCCGACGTGATGGAGTTCTTCCACGCGCTGGGGATGCCGGTGATCGAGGGCTACGGCCTGACCGAGACGGCTAGCTCGGCCACCATCAACGAGCCCGCAGACTTTCGGATCGGCACGGTCGGCCGGGCGGTCGAGGGCGCCGAGCTCAGGCTCGCAGACGACGGCGAGATCCTGATCCGCAGCGACTCCGTCTTCGCCGGCTACTACAAGGAGCCAGAGGCCACCACCGCGGCTCTGACCGACGACAACTGGCTCCGTACAGGCGACGTCGGCGAGATCGACGACGAGGGCTTCCTTCGCATCTCCGACCGGAAGAAGGACCTCATCATCACCGCGGGCGGCAAGAACATCGCGCCGCAAAACCTCGAGAATGCGCTCAAGGCATCGCGCTTCGTCTCGCAGGCGCTCGTCGTCGGCGACCGGCGGCCCTACGTGACAGCGCTCGTGACCCTGGACGAGGCCGAGCTCGCCTCGAGTGGTCGCGACCCGCAGGAGCTCGTGCAGGAGCTCGTGGACGACGTGAATCGCGACCGGACGCGCGTCGAGCAGATCAAGCGGTTCGTGATCCTCCCGCGCGACTTCTCCCAGGAGGAGGGCGAGGTGACGCCCACGCTGAAGCTACGCCGCCGGGTCATCCACGAGCACTTCGCGGACGAGATCGAGCGGCTCTACGCCGGCGAGACGAGCTAGCCCAGAATCCGCTTCGCGCCGTCGTACTCGGACGCGTACCAACCCTCACTCAGGCTGTCGATCCGTACGACGCTGCCGGTATGCGGCGCGTGGATGAATTGACCGTTGCCGACGTAGATCCCGACGTGGCCGAGACCGGCGAAGAAGACGAGATCGCCGGGCTCGAGCTGACTCCGCGAGACCGAGACGGAATCCGCGTAGTCGTACTGGGCGACGGTGTAGTGCGGCAGCGACACCCCGACCTGGGCGTACACATACATCACGAGCCCTGAGCAGTCGAAGCCACTGGGGCTCGCGCCGCCCCAGGCGTATGGGGTGCCGAGGTATTGCATCGCGATGCCCACTACGCTGGCATAGCGGTCACCCGGGACCGAGCTGCTGACGGGTCCTGGGCCGTAGCTCGGCCTTGGAGCCGCGACCTGCGTCGCCGCGGCCCTCGCGGAACGGGCGGCCGCCAGCTGGGCCGCTTGCTGCGCAGAGAGCATCTGCGCGATCTGGGAGCGGACCGAGTCGTAGAGATGCCGCTCCGAGGCAAGCCTCCCCTCGATCTGGTTGCGCTCCGCGGCGCGCGCCGCCACGAGCCGATGCTGCCGAACGCGTTCGGTGCGCAGCAGCGTCCGCCGCTGCACGATCTGCTGCTTGAACGAAACCACCTCGTGAATCAGCGCCGAGTCCTGTTTCGACATCGAGTTGGCGGTCTCGATACGCGAAATGAGGTCGTTGAGGCTGCGAGCGCCGAGGATGACGGCAAGCGAGGACTGCTGATTCTCGGTCGTGTAGATCGCGACGAGCCGTTTCGCGAGCGTGTGCTGCGCACGGCTGAGGTTGCCGCGGGTGACGCCGAGTGCCTCGTGGTTGATCCGGAGCTGTCGCTCGACGTGCCGCAGCGTTCGGCTGGCCGCCTCGAAGCGGCTGTTCGCCCGCTGCGCGGCGGCGTCGAGTTGCTGCAGCTTCGCGAGCACGCCCTGCGCTTGTGCGCGCTTCGCGCCGATCGAGCCGGCGTTGGCGCCTGGTACCGAGACCCCCAATAGGCCCGCCAAAAGCAGGCCGATCAGAAGTGCCGAGAGCGCACCTAGCCGCCACGGCACGCGCAATGACGTCCTCCCGCCCGTCACAAGCGGTGCACGGTAACAAGCCTGCCGGATGCTCGCAACGGAGAACCGTCTCAAAATTGCTGCAATTTGGCACAACGCTCCCAGCGTGAGCTACCGCAGCCGCCGCAAAGAGGTCGCCGTGTCGAGTACGGTCCGCCGTCATGCTCCGGGGGAGAAGATTTCGCGCCGTGCGGTTCGGCGCTCTGGCGGCCGTGCTCGCGCTCACGGCCGCGTCCGCGGCGCTCGCCGCTCCGGGGGCCGGCAGTCGCCGACCGACGAGCAGCGTCGACGCGACTTCGCAACAACTCGGCACACGAGTCCACCAGGCGCTCCTGAGCCTTTACGCGCTCGATTCGCAGCTCCAGGCATGGCGAGGGCGGCTCGCCTCGCTCCAGAACGCTGCGACCGCCCTACGTGGGCGGCGAGCGTCCCTCAGAAACGAGCTCAGCGCCGACCAGGCATCACTGGAGACCGGCCAGCACCGCCTGGCCCTCGAGCTCCGCGCGCTGTACGAGCGGGGCAACGTCGATCCGGTCGCCGTCGTGCTCGGAGCAAAGTCGATCGGCACCGGCCTCAAGCAGCTAGACGACATGTCGCGCGTCGCGAGCCAGAGCAGCCAGATCGTCGCGGCGACGTCCGCTGCACATCTCCGCCTGCTCCAGTCGCAACGCAGGCTCGCGGTGGAGGAGCGCCGACTGGAGCACTCCCTGGCCGCAGCCCGACAGGCTGAGGAGAGGCTCGCGACAGCAGCGGCTTCCCGGGCTGCATACGTCTCCTCCCTCCGGGCGCAGGAGGAGCTGCGCGCGGAGCAGGTACGAAGCGTCGAGGCCCAGGCACAGTCCGCCCAGCAGACGTCGCAGCAGCTGGCGCCCGTCGCCTCACCGCCCGTCGGCAAGCGGCAGCTGGTGGTGAGCGCCACGTGCTACGACCTGCCCGGCCGCACCGCGACCGGCATGCCCGTCGGCCCGGGAGTCGTGGCGGTCGACCCCTCCGTGATCCCGCTCGGCACTCGAATGAACGTGCCCGGCTACGGCAGCGGCGTCGCGGCAGACGTCGGCGGCGGGATCGAGGGCGACACCATAGACCTCTGGATGACACCGTCCCAGTGCGCGGCCTGGGGCCGGCGAACAGTCACCATCACCATTTACTGACTAGACTGAGCGCCGCGAAGGGGGGAATTCGCGGTGACGGAGCTGGTGGAAACGGCCGGGGAACGGCATACGGAGCCGCTTCGCGTGCTGCTAGTCGACGATCACGATCTGTTCCGAACAGGCCTGAGGAACCTGCTCGAGGAGCAGGGCCTCTCAATCGTCGGCGAGGCAGCGACGGGCGCAGAAGCGGTCGCGCACGTCGGCGAGCTCACGCCGGACGTCGTCGTCATGGACCTCAACATGCCGGCAATGGGCGGCGTCGAGGCGACCCGACACATCGCGGAGGTCTCGCCGCTGACACGGGTCGTGGTGCTCACGATCTCGGACGAGGACAGCGACGTCACCGACGCGATCCTCGCGGGTGCCTGCGGCTACCTCCTCAAGGACGCGTCGATTCAGGAGCTGGTCGCGGGCATCCGGGCGGCGGCGCGCGGGGAAGCGCTGATCTCACCCCACATCGCCGCGAAGGTGTTGCAGCGGATCCGGGCCACGAGCGCGCAGCCCGAGATCGAGGAACTGATCCGCACCGAGCTCTCGGAGCGCGAGATCGAGGTGCTGAAGCTGATCGCGAACGGCAAGGACAACGCCGTGATCGCCGCCGAGCTCCACATCAGTCCGAAGACGGTCAAGAACCACATCTCGAACATCCTCATGAAGCTCCAGATCGACAACCGCATCCAGGCCGCGGTGTACGCGGTGAGAAGCGGGATCGTCTAGCGGAGAGACACGGCCGCTCTTCGCCTGCGCCTCACGCCTTGAAGGTTGCCGAGGAGCAGGCGCAGTCCAGCGAGCTCTTCCTCTGCCGTGTCCAGAAGTTCGGAAAGCTCGGCGAGCTCCGCGACGACGGTGTGCGCCGACACTTCCCCCGGGTCTCGCACGACCTCGCCGAGGCGGCGTTCGATTCGCGAGCGCTCGGCCTCGAGCGCGAGCTTGGCCGCATAGCCGTCCGTCAGCGTCGACTCGATGGCGTCGAGGCTCGGCGCTCCCGCCCCGTTCTCGGGCATCCTGAGCAGTTCCTCAATCTCGTCCGGCAGCGACATGGATCCTCGATTATCCGGCGGGCAGGCGGCAACCGGAATGGGCCGCCCGGCCCATCTTCCAAAGTCGCCCGACCCATCGGACTTGACGTTTTCCATCCTGCTTGAAAAATGGAAAGATCGTGCCTCTCCGTCTAGCCGCAGCGGCAGTGGCAATCGTCGCGTTCTTCCTCGTTCCGGCCGCGCAGGCAGGCTCTCGCAGTGCCTTCCAGGCGCAGCTCGCGCGGGCGCTGCACGCGCGGCGCGTGAGCCCGGCCCGGACGGGGGCGATCGTCCTCGACCTGCAGACCGGCAGCGCCCTCTTCGCCCGGAATCCGCGGCTGCCGCTGAGGCCGGCGTCGAACGAAAAGCTCGCCACGACCTACGCGGCCCTGACCGCGCTCGGTCCGTCCTTCCGCATCGAGACCGACGTGCTCGGCGAGGGGCAGCAGAGCGGAACGACCTGGGACGGGAACCTCGTGCTCAAGGGCTACGGAGACCCGGCGCTCTCGGCTGCCCAGGTCACCAAGCTCGCGCGCCAGGTCGCTGCGGACGGGATCAGGCATGTGAGCGGCCGGATCCTCGGCGACGAGAGCTGGTTCGACACGCGCCGCACCGGGCTCGGCTGGAAGCCTCAGTTCTACCTCCACGAGTCGCCGGCCCTCTCGGCTCTCATCGTCAACCGCGGCTGGACCGGACGCTACGAAACGGCGCGACCTGCGCTGATGGCGGCCCAGCTCTTCCGCCGCGACCTGCGGCGCGCCGGCATCAGCGTGCACGGTGAGGCCGCAACCGGCGTCGCCTCCGCTCAGGCGGCTCCACTCGCCGAGGTGCAGTCGGCGCCGCTCGCCGCGCTCGTGCGCCACATGGACGTCTACAGCGACAACTTCTACGCCGAGATGCTGCTCAAGGAGGTCGGCGCGGTGCAGGGCACCGGTGGCTCCGCAGCAGCCGGAGTGGTAGTCGAGCGGGGACTGCTGAGCGCGGCGGGCGTGCCGCTCACCGGTGTGCGGATTGTCGACGGCTCCGGCCTCTCGCTCCTCGACCGTTGGACGCCATTCGGCCTCGCCACGCTCCTCCACACGATGTGGCAGGACAGCGGCCTGCGGCCCTATCTCGTCTCGGCGCTGCCGATCGCCGGCGAGACCGGCACGCTCGAGCACCGCATGCGCATGGCGCCGGCCCGAGGCCTCGTGCGCGCGAAGACGGGCACAACCGACAACGCCTCGTCTCTGTCGGGCTTCGTCGGCGATCGCTACGTCTTCTCGATCCTCGAGAACGGCAGCCCGGTCCGCACGCTGAACGCGGAGGAGTCGCAGGACCGCTTCGCGCAGGTGCTCTCTGCTGTCGTGCGGTCGAGCGGCCCCTAGCTCCCGTCAGGAGGCTGCTCAGCTCTCATCGAGGAGGGCGAGGAGATCGCTCTCGGAAAGGACCGGCACCTCGGCCTTTTGCGCTTTCGTCAGTTTCGACGCTCCCGGCTCTTCCCCGACGACGAGGCCGGTCGTCTTCGCAGAGACCGAGTCGGTCACCTTCGCTCCAAGCGCCTCGAGGCGCGCTTTCGCGTCCTCGCGGGAGAACCGCTCGAGCGTTCCCGTGATCACGTACGTGCTTCCTGTCAGCGGGCCCTCGCGCGGCCGCTCCTCCTCCCCTGCCTCGAAGCGCAGGCCGAGGCCGCGCAGCTCGTCGACGAGTGTGCGGTTGTCGTCGTCCGCGAACCATTCGGCCACGGCTTCCGCGCGGTCGGAGCCGAAGCCCTCGACCTCCGCGATCTCCTCCGGAGCCGCAGTCATCAGTGCGTCGACCTTCAGGAAATGGCGGGCGAGATTCTGCGCGAGCACCCAGCCGATGCCGGAGATGTTGAGCCCGAGCAGCACGCGCGAGAACGGCACCCGCTGCCGCGATGCCTCGATCTGCTCGATCGCGTTGCCTGCCGAGATCTCGCCGAAGCCGTCGAGCTCGAGCAACTGCTCCTTCCGCAGACGGTAGAGGTCGGGGAGGGAGCGGACGAGTTCCTTTTCCCAGAGCGTCCTCACGGTCTGCTCGCCGACGCCGTCGATGTCGGCCGGCCCCTCGACCCAGGTGATCAACGTCTCGAGGCCGCGCGAGGGGCAGGCGCGGTTGGGGCAGCGGTGCATCGCTTCGCCCTCCGGCTTCACGATCTCCGTGCCGCAGAGCGGGCAGTGGGTCGGCATCCGGAACTCCCTCGTTCCCCTCCGGTGGGGCCCGGCCGGCCCCACGACCTGCGGGATGACGTCGCCCGCGCGCTGGACGATGACGTCGTCGCCCTCGCGGATGCCCTTGCGGTTGATGTCCTCCTCGTTGTGCAGTGTCGCGCGCGAGACGGTAACGCCCCCGACCTCGACGGGCTCGAGCGACGCCCACGGGTTGAGCGCGCCCGTACGGCCGACGCGGATCATGATCTTCTTCAGCCGCGTCACCGCGGTCAGCGGCGCCCATTTGAAGGCACGCGCCCAGCGCGGCCGGCCGTGCAGTGCCCCGAGCCGCGCCTGCTGCGTGTAGGAGTCGACCTTGATCACGATCCCGTCGATCTCGTAGTCGAGCTCGGCGCGGCGCGTCTCCCAGACACGGCAGCGCTCGGCGACTTCCTCGAACGACTCAACCCGCTCCGCGAACGGGTTCGTGGGGAATCCATGCTCACGCAGCCAGGCCAGCGTCTCCCACTGGCTCGCCAGCTCGACTCCGTCGTGGACGCCGATCGCGTACGCCCAGAAGGAGAGCGGGCGACCCGCCGTGATCGTGGAGTCCTTCTGTCGGAGGGATCCTGCCGCGGCGTTGCGCGGGTTCGGCGTCGGCTTCTTGCCCTCGGAGACGAGCCGCTCGTTCAGCGCGTTGAAGCCCGAGAGCGGCATGTAGACCTCGCCCCGCACCTCCACGACGCCGGCGACCTTCTCGCCGGCCATCGCGAGTGGAATTGCGCCGATCGTGCGGAGGTTGGCGCTCACATCCTCGCCTTCGACGCCGTCGCCGCGCGTCGCTCCATGCTCGAGCACACCGTCGCGGTAGGTCAGGTTGATCGCGAGCCCGTCGATCTTCGGCTCGAGGACGTACGCGACGGCCTCGCCTTCTCGGCCGAGCCGCTTGCGAACGTCCTCTGCCCACTTGGCCACCGCCTCGTCCGTCGTCACCTTGTCGAGCGAACCCATCGGCAACAGATGCCGTGTCTTGCGGAAGCGCTCGGAGCTTGGCGCGCCGACGCGCTGCGTCGGCGAGTCGGACGTGACGAGCTCGGGATGCTCCTCCTCGAGCGCGACGAGCTCGTCGAAGAGTGCGTCGTAGCCCGCGTCCTCCATAATCGGCTCGTCCTCGACGTGGTAGGCGATGAGAGCGCGGTTGAGGACGTCGCGCAGCTCCGCAGCACGTGCGTCGGCGGTCGTGGCCTTAGAGGACGGCAAGGAGCTCCTCGGCGCCGTCGACGATCGCGTCGGGCCGCTCCGCCTCGAGCCGAGCGCGCTCGTGGATCCGACCCCATGTCACTGCGACGGCGAACATCCCCGCCGCCTTCGCCGCGCGAACGTCGAAGGGAGAGTCGCCGACGTAGGCGGTCGCGGCGGAGTCGGCTCCGAGCCGCTCCGCGCCGAGGAGAAGCGGCTCCGGATCCGGCTTGTGCCGCTCGGTCTCGTCACCGCCGACGATGGTCTCGAAGAGGTGGCCGAGCGGGACATTGGCGAAGGCGAGCTCGACGGTCGCGCGGCGCTTCGCCGTGACGACCCCGAGGCGCCTGCCCTGCTCGTGCAGCCGTACGAGCACGGCCTCCATCCCCGCGCAGGCCTCGAGCTCGTCGTGGAGCGGCTCGTTGTGGGCGCGGTAGACGTCGACGAGCCGGTCGACCTGGTCGGGGGCGAGCGCCCGCATCTGTGCCTCTAGTCCCGGGCCGCCCACCGTCTGCAACAGCTCCTCGTCGGAGTAGTCGCGGCCGAGCACCTCGCGCGTTGCGTGCCGCATCGAGGCGAGAATGATCGCGCCCGAGTCGACAACGGTTCCGTCGAGGTCGAAGAGGACTGTTTCGAACCGCATGCGCCGATCGTATCGGCGCTGTGATTACGCTCCGGGCCCGTGGCCGAGGTGTCCGACTTTCGTTATCTCGTCGTCCCACACACGCACTGGGACCGCGAGTGGTACCTGCCCTTCGAGTTCTTCAGGCTGCGTCTCGGCTCGGTCGTCGACGGAGTCCTGGACACGCTCGAACGCGACCGCTCCTTCACATCGTTCACGCTCGACGGGCAGGCGATCGTGCTCGAGGACTACGTCGAGGTGCGGCCCGAGAACGCAAGCCGCCTGGAGGCGCTGCTCGCTGCCGGCCGACTCGAGGTCGGCCCCTCGTACGTCCTCCCGGACGAGATCCTCGTCGGCGGCGAAGCTCTCGTCCGCAACCTCCTGCTCGGCCGCCGCGTCTGCCGGCGCTTCGGGGTCGAGCCGAGCGGCGCCGGCTACCTCCCCGACAGCTTCGGTCACCCTGCGCAGCTGCCGCAGATCCTGGCCGGTTTCGGTATCCGCACCTTGCTCTTCTCCCGAGGCATGGGCGACGAGATCGACGACGTCGGCGTCGTCTTCTGCTGGCGCGCCGGCCCGGCGGAGGTGGTCGCTTGCCAGATGCTCCCGCACTACGACAACTTCGCGCGCCTCACCTGGCACCACGACGCCGTGGAGCGCATACGGGCGATCGTCGAGTACTTCGGCGAACTGGTGCGCGACGCGGGCCAGGACGAGATCGTGCTCGCGAACGGTTCCGACCACTTGCCGATCGAGCCCGAATTGCCGGAGATCCTCACTGAGCTCGAGCGGACGTTCGGTGCGGACCTCCGCATCGGCCGCTACGACGAGCACACGCCCAGGCCCGACGGGTTGCCGGTGCACGAGGGTGAGCTCGTCGGCAGCAGGCTCCAGAACATCCTGCGCGGGGTGAACTCGGCCCGGGTCTACCTCAAGCAGGCGAACGAGCGGGCCGAGCGACGCCTGTTCTCGATCGAGACGGCAGCCGCGCTGCGAACACTGCGTGGGGACGCGCCCTATCCCGCGGCCGACGTGCGCCTCGCGTGGCGCGACCTGCTGCGCAACCACCCGCACGACTCGATCTGCGGCTGCTCGTGCGACGAGGTGCACCGAGACATGCTCGTCCGCTATGAGCAGCTCGACCGGACGCTCGACTTCGTCGAGCGGGAGGCGCTCGGCGTCGGCGGTGCGCTCGTGAACACCCTGCCGTTCCGCCGCCGCCGCGTGATCGACGGAGGCCTCCTCGAGCTCGACGGCTTCTCCGGGTCGCGTCCGGATCCGTTCGACGACCCAAGAGAGCCGGTCGACCTGGAGGCAATCGCAGAGCTGCTCACGTTCGAGGACGAGCCCGACGTCGGCGACCTCTACACCTTCTGTCCCTCGGGCGAAACGACGCCAGCGCAGTTGATCGCCACCCGACACGAGGCCGATGAGCTCGTGCTCGAGCACGAGCTGCCGGGGATCAGGATCGAGACGACAATTCGCGGGGTCCCTGGGTTCGACCGCGTCGAGCTGACGAGCGTCGTCGAGAACGAGGCCGCTGACCATCGGCTGCGCGTCCTCGTCCGCTCCGCCGCCGCCGTCGACGAGGTGCGGGCCGAGAGCCAGTTCGCCGTCGTGCGGCGTCCGCTCGTACTGCCGCCTTCGCGCGCCGACTGGGTCGAGCCGCCGGTGCCAACAGCGCACACACTCGGTGCCGTCGCGCGCGGCTCCCTCGTCCTACTCACGAAAGGACTGCCGGAGTACGAGGCCTCGGAGGACGGGCTGCGGCTGACGCTGTTGCGCTGCGTCGGCACGATTTCGCGGCCGACCGGCCTGCCGACGCGGCCTGCCGCGGCCGGGCCGGACATCGCGACGCCGGACGGCCAGTGCCGTGGGCGCCACGTCCTCGAGTACGCGCTCCGCTTCGACGGCGACGGGCTGTCGAACGCGGCGCTCGTCCGGGCGAGCCAGGACTACCGCACCGACTTCCTCCTGGGCGACCCGTTCGAGCCGCCGTTCGAGCTCGGCGGCGACGTCGTCCTCTCGTGCCTCAAGCAGGCGGAGGACGGCAGCGGATTCGTCTTGCGCGTCTTCAACCCGAACCCCCAGCCCGAGGCGCTGAGCCTGAGCCTGCCTGCGCGACGCATCCGCCTCGACGAGGAGGAGAGCGTTGGGGGCGGCCTCGAGCTCGCACCGGGCGAGATCGCGACCTTCCTAGTAAGCGACTGAGACGAGGTACAGGCCCCACGACGGCGCGGTGACTCCCGCCTCCGAGCGCGCGCGGCCGCCGAGCAGGGCGGGAATCGTATCCGGGGCCTCGACCATCGTTCCGACCAGGCTGCGCACCATGTGGCGCAAGTAGCTGTTCGCCGTGATCTCGAAGTCGAGGTGGTCGCCGCGCCGGAGCCACCCCGCTTGCTCGATGACGCGGACGAAGACCTCGTGCTGCGTCTGCGCGGGCGTGAACGCCCGGAAGTCGTGTTCTCCGGCGAGGGCGCCCGCCGCGGCGACGAGGGCGTCCTCGTCGAGCGCTTGCGGGAGCCACCAGCTTCGGCGCAGCTCGAACGGCGACCCAGTCGAGCGCGTGAAGAGCCGGTAGCGATAGGTGCGCGAGCGCGCCGAGTGGCGGGCGTGGAAGTCCGCAGGCGCCTCAGCCGACGAGAGCACGGTGATCTGATCCGGGAGGCGCGGATTGAGCGCTGCCGCGGCACGCTCCGGCGGGGGCCCGCCCTCGACGTCGACCGAGACGACCTGGCCCAGCGCGTGGACGCCGGTATCGGTGCGACCGGCCACGGCGAGGCTCCCCGCCGACGCGAAGGTCCCGGCGAGCGCCTGCCGTAGGGCGGCCTCCACCGTCGGCAGCCCGGGCTGTACCGCCCAGCCGCGGAACGGCGTGCCGTCGTACTCGAGCGTCAGGATGAGGCGCACGTCAGGGCATCCTCACTTCTCTTGTCAGGCGTGCCTTATGCTCTATGTCTTTGCACACAGTTTGATATACTCTACCTTGTGAGCGACGAGCATACGTTTCTCCTGCAGAAGGTCCAGCCGGCGATGGTCGGTCTCATCGACGGCTCGCTCTCGACTCTGGCGCCGATCTTCGCAGTCGTCCTCGCTTCGCACGACACGCGCTACGCCTTCATCGCGGGGCTCGCCACCTCGATCGGGGCGGCCATCAGCATGGGCTTCTCCGAGGCCCTCTCGGACACCGGAGAGCTCACAGGGCGCGGCAGCCCCTGGAGCCGCGGGCTGATCACGGGAGGCGGCACGTTCCTCGGCGGCGTTGCCCACTCGCTGCCGTTCCTCATCCCCCACTACAGCGTTGCGCTGCTCCTTGCGGTGGCCGTGGTGGCGTTCGAACTCCTGATGCTCGCGTACCTCCGCTACCGCTTCTTCCAGGACACGTTCGTCCGAGCCCTCGGGATCGTCACCTTCGCCGGCGTCCTCATCGCCGCCATCAGCGCCGGGCTCGGGAGCCTGCTCGGCGCCCCTGTCGGCAGCTAGCGAAGCAAGGCCGGAGCGGAAGGCAGCCGCAGGCGCCTTCCGCTCAGGGCCGACGCGGCGCGCGGCCCCGTGCGCGAGAAGCAAGCGAGCCCTCTGCACGGAGCGCGTCCGAGATCGCAATCTCGGGCGTGCGGAGTTCGGTTCTCCCGATTTCGGGCCATTACGGCTCGAAATCGACGAGCTCGAGGTAGACCATCTCGGCAGCGTCGCCGGCCCGGTGGCCGAGCTTGACGATCCGCGAGTAGCCCCCCGGACGGTCCGCCATCCGCGGCCCGACGTCGGCGAACAGCTTGTGCACCGCCTCCTGCGAGCGGAGCACGGAGAGCGCCTGCCGGCGCGCGTGGAGATCGCCGCGCCGGCCCAGCGTGATCATCTGCTCGGCGAAGGGCCTGACGGCCTTCGCCTTGGCCTCGGTCGTCCGGATCCGGCCGTGCTCGATGAGCGAGCAGGTCAGGTTCGAGTACAGCGCCTTGCGGTGCGCCGAATCGCGGCCGAGCTTCTTTCCTGTGCGAGCGTGGCGCATCGTGGCGTCCTACTCGAAGCCGCCTGAGCCGTTCTCGCCGCGGAGGTGGAGGCTGTGCTGCGCGAGAGTCTCGCGCACCTCCTCGATCGACTTCTTGCCGAAGTTCGGGATCGCGGCCAGCTCCTGCTCGGTCTTCATCACGAGGTCGCCGATCGTCTCGATCCCGACCCGTTTGAGGCAGTTGTACGAGCGGACGCCGAGCTCGAGCTCCTCGATCGGGAAGTTCTCCATCCCGTGTGCCAGCGCCGCCTCGGGCGTGACGCCGCCGTCGACCGGCGCAGCCTCGCCGAAGCCTTCGATCCGGTCGAGGTCGGTGAAGATCGCGAGCTGCCTGATCAAGATCTCGGCGGCCTCCGCGAGCGCGTCCTTCGGCTCGACCGAGCCGTCGGTCGTGATGTCGAGCGTGAGCTTGTCGTAATCCGTCCGCTGGCCGACGCGAGCAGCCTCGACCTGGTACGCCACGCGGCGCACGGGCGAGAAGATCGAGTCCATCGGGATGACCCCGATCGTGTGCTGAAGCCCACGGTTGAGCTCCGCCGGCGAGTAGCCGCGCCCGCGGCCGATCGTCAGCGTGATCTCGAGCCGGCCCTTGTCGGACAGGTTGGCGATTTCGAGCTCCGGGTTGAGGATCTCGAGGTCGGCGGGCGCCTCGATGTCGGCGGCCGTGACCGAGCCTGGCCCCTTTTTCGCGATGTGCACCTCGATCTCGGGCGACTCGCCGTGCAGACGTGCGACAAGGTTCTTGAGGTTGAGGATGATGTCCGTGACGTCCTCCCGGACACCCGGCAGGGTTGTGAACTCGTGCGCGGTCCCCTCGACCTTGACCGAGGTGACGGCGGCGCCCTCCAGCGAGGAGAGCAGCACGCGCCGCAGCGAGTTTCCGAAGGTGTGACCGAAGCCGCGATCGAGCGGCTCGATCCCGAAGACCCCGCGGTGGTCGTCCACGTCCTCGTGGACGATCTTCGGGATCTGGAAGTCCATTTCACGTGTCGCCAAGAGAATTCCCTCTTTCCGTTACTTCGAGTAGAGCTCTACGATCAGACTCTCCTGCACCGGCGTATCGATCTCGTCACGCTCGGGCTGCTTCAGCACCTTGCCGGTGAGCCCGTCGTGGTCGGCCTGGAGCCAGGGAGCGACGGTCGAGACCAGGTCGGTCGCGTCGCGGATCACTTGCTGCGCCGAGGAGCTCGGAGCAACGGTGACGATGTCGTTCGGCCGCACCTGGTAGCTCGGGATGTTGACCCGCCGCCCGTTGACCTGGAAGTGGCCGTGGCGGACGAGCTGCCGGGCCTGGGCGCGCGAGGCGGCGAAGCCGAGCCGGTAGACGACGTTGTCGAGCCGAGTCTCGAGCATCCGCAGCAGCTCCTCGCCGGTCACGCCTGAGCGCTTGGACGCCTTCTCGTAGTAGGTGCGGAACTGCTTTTCGAGCAGGCCGTAGTAGCGGCGCGCCTTCTGCTTCTCGCGCAGCTGCAGCAGGTACTCGCTCTGCTTGATGCGGCCGCGGCCGTGCTCGCCCGGCGGATACGAGCGACGCTCGATCGCGCACTTCTCCGTCAGGCACCGCTCACCCTTGAGGAAGAGCTTCATCCCCTCGCGGCGGCAGATGCGGCACTTCGGTCCCAGGTCTCTAGCCATACAGCTCGCGGGCCATTAGACCCTTCTCCGCTTCCTGGGCCGGACGCCGTTGTGCGCCTGCGGCGTCACGTCCTTGACGGACAGGATCTCGAGACCGGCCGCCTGGAGCGAGCGGATCGCCGTCTCGCGCCCGGAGCCCGGACCCTTGACGAAGACCTCGACCTTCTGCAGGCCGTGCTCCATCCCCTTCCGCGCCGCGGCGTCGGCCGTCACCTGCGCCGCGAACGGCGTCGACTTGCGGGAGCCCTTGAAGCCGGCGGAGCCGGCGGACTCCCAGGCGATGACGTTCCCCTCGCGGTCGGTGAGGGCGACGATCGTGTTGTTGAAGCTCGTTTTGATGTGCGCCTGGCCGATCGCGATGTTCTTCCGGACGCGGCGACGCGTGCGGCCGCGTGTGGCCGCCTGCCTGCGGGTGCCCGGCACGCTACTTGGCCTTCTTTCCGCGACCGACGGTCTTCTTCGGGCCCTTGCGGCTGCGCGCGTTCGTCTTCGTCCGCTGTCCGTTCACCGGCAGGCCGCGCCGGTGGCGGATGCCCCGGTACGCGCCGATCTCGGAGAGCCGCTTGATCGCCTGCTGCCGGTCGCGGCGCAGGTCACCTTCGACCTCGAGGTTGGAGTCGATGTAGTTGCGGAGCTTCGTGACCTCTTCGTCTGTGAGGTCCTTGACCTTCGTGTCCGGGTTGAGCCCGAGCTCCGTGGCGACCTTGCGTGCGGTCGGCTGGCCGATCCCGTAGATGTACGTCAGCCCGATCTCGAGCCGCTTCTGATTCGGAAGGTTTACGCCGGCGATGCGTGCCACTTAGCTGTGCACTCCTTAACCCTGCCTCTGCTTGTGTCGAGGATTGCTGCAGATGACCATGGTCGTACCGTGCCGCTTGATCACGCGGCAGCGCTCGCACATGGGCTTGACGGATGGACGGACTTTCATCTTGTTCAGCGATGCCTGTAGGTAATCCGACCGCGGTTGAGGTCGTAGGGGCTGAGCTCGACCTTGACCTTGTCGCCCGGGAGGATTCGGATGTAGTGCTTCCGCATCTTCCCGGAGATGGTCGCGAGCACGGTGTGGCCACCCTCGTCGAGCTGCACCCGGAACATCGTGCTCGGGAGCGCTTCGACGACCTCGCCTTCAACCTCGATCTTCTCTTCCTTGGTAGGCAAATCCCCTTCAGCGAATAGGAGTCTCAGACGCGCACACGCGCGCGGCCGCAGAGCCGCGCGCGAAGGCGATCATCGTAGCAAAGCGGCTTTTGCCGTCGTGAGCACTCTGGGTCCTTCCGCGGTGACGGCGACGGTGTGCTCGAAATGGGCGGCAAGGGACTCGTCGACGGAGGAGATCGACCACTCGTCGGCGTGGACGTAGACGTCCGGCTCGCCGGCGGTGATCATCGGCTCGATTGCGAGCGTCATCCCTTCCTGCAGCAACGGCCCGCGGCCCGGCGGCCCGTAATTCGGGATCTGCGGGTCCTCGTGGTACGAGCGCCCGACACCGTGACCGACGAGGCTGCGCACGACCGAGAAGCCGCCCGCCTCGACGACGGTCTGGATCGCATGGGAGATGTCGGAAAGGCGGTTGCCGACGCGGGCTTGCTCGATGCCGGCGCCGAGCGCCTCGCGACAGACGTCGAGGAGTCGCTGGGCCTCGGGCGAGATCGCGCCGACCGGCAACGTCACGGCGCTGTCGGCGACGAGGCCGTCGAGCGTGACGCCGAGATCGAGCGAGATCAGGTCGCCCTCCCGCGCGCGGTACGCATCCGGGATCCCGTGCACGACCATCGAATTCGGCGAGATGCAGAGGGCGGCCGGAAACCCCTTGTAGCCCTTCGAGGTCGGGTAGCCGCCCTTCGACTCGATGTGCTCGTCGGCGATGCGGTCGAGCTCACGCATCTCGACCCCAGGCTCGAGATGCTCGGCAACGAGGGCGAGCGTTTCCGCGAGGAGTGCGCCCGCGCGCGCCATCCCCTCGATTTCGGCCCCGGACTTCCGCACGATCATCGGCCGGCTCCGAGCAGATCGTGCCCGACGGGCGCCGAAAACCAAGCGATGCAAGGACGCAGGGAGCGTTCGTAGCCGGAGGCTACGGACGCGACTGAGGACGCCGCAGCGCGCCGGTTTGCAGGCGTCCGATGGGTGCGAGATGCGAGCGAGGCGGCCGACACTAGGCTTCGACCTTACGGTGTCGCTGAGCTTCGGCGAGCGCGTCCTCGATCTCCCGGAAGACCTCCTCGACGGTGCGGTCGGCATGGACGCCCACGACGTTCGCCTGGTGCGAGCGGTAGTACTCGACGAGCGGTGCCGTCTCCTGGTCGTAGAGCTCGAGCCGCCGCCCGATGGCCTCCGGCGTGTCGTCGGAGCGGCCCTCCGCCGCGGCCCGCGCAAGCATCCGCTGCAGGAGCACCTCGCGGTCGGGCACCTGGAAGTCGAAGACGACATCCAGATCGCGCCTGAGCTCCCGCAGGAGGTCGCCCAGCGCCTCCGCCTGGGGCATCGTGCGCGGGAAACCGTCGAGGACGAAGCCGCCGAGCGTGTCGCCCCGCGAGAGCCGGTCGCGGATCAGGCGGATCATCAGGTCGTCCGACACGAGGTCGCCGCGGTCGTAGACGACGTTCAGCTCCCGCCCGAGCCCGGTCGGCAGCTCCTTCATCTCGCGGATCATGTCGCCGGTCGCGATGTGCGGAATCCCGTACATCGCCTTGATCCGCTGCGCCTGCGTGCCTTTCCCCGAGCCCTGCGGGCCGAGGACCAGGATGTTCAGCGTAAGAACCCTTCGTAATGGCGCATGACCATCTGCGATTCCATCTGCCGCATCGTCTGGAGCGCGACGCCGACGACGATGAGCACGGAGGTGCCGCCGAGAGCGCGGGCGGTCGCCTGCGAGAAGTGGAATTGCGCGATGAAGATCGACGGCGCGACGGCGACGGACGCGAGGAAGAGCGCGCCCGGGAACGTGAGCCGGTTGAGGACACGATCGAAGTAGGCCGCCGTGGGCGGCCCCGGCCGGATGCCGGGGATGTAGCCGTTGTACTTGCGCAGGTTGTCGGCCTGGTCGACCGGATTGAAGACGACCGACGTATAGAAGTAGGTCATCATGACGATCAGGATTGCCTCGAGCAGCAGGTACTTCCAGCCCGTGGGACTGAAGTTCGCAATCAGCCAGTTGTTCCACGCGGGCCGGAAACTGCCGATCGTCTGCGGGACGGCGAGGATGGCGGCGGCGAAGATGATCGGGATGACGCCCGCCATGACGACGCTGAGCGGCATGTAGGTCGAGCCGCCGGTCGTCTGCCGGTTGCCGAGCTGGCGCCGCGCGTACTGAATCGGAATCCGCCGCTGGCCCTCCATCACGAACACGACCGCCACGACGATCCCGAGCGCGACCAGCGGGAAGAAGAGCCGCCCCGACGTGCCACCGTTGAGCCAGCCGCTGATGCCCGTCGGGGCGTACGCGAGGATCGAGGCGAAGATGATGATCGAGATCCCGTTGCCGATGCCGCGCTTCGTGATCTGCTCGCCCATCCACATCAGGAGCGTCGTGCCGGCCGTGAGGGTGACGATGATGATGATCAGCCGGCCGGAGTTCGAGTTCGGCAGTGCGTTCGTGGTGCTCTTGAAGAGGAACGCGTAGCCCGTCGCCTGCGCGGCAGCGAGCGCGACCGTGAGGTACCGGGTGTACTGCGTGATCTTGGCGTAGCCGGCTTCGCCCTCCTTTTGCAGGCGCTCGAGCGAGGGAACGACAACCGCCATGACCTGGAAGATGATCGACGCCGTGACGTACGGCATGATCCCGAGCGCGAAGAGCGAAAAGCGCGAGAGCGCCGAGCCCGAGAAGAGGTTCAGGAGGCTCAGGACGCCGCTGCCACCTCCTCCTGTGCCGAAGAAGGTCTTCAGCGCGGCCTGGTTGACCCCCGGCGCGGGGATCCACGACCCGAGCCGGTAGACGGCGAGCACGCCGGCGGTGAACAGAAGGCGCCGGCGTAGCTCAGGGACGCGCCACACGTTGGCGAGCCAGGCGAACATCTAGCCCTCCGTACCTTCCGGCTCTTCGGGGGCTGGAAGCGTCGCCGGCGAAGCCGACGACGCGCGGCCGGGCTCGCTCAAAACCTCTTCTCCCGCTTCCCCGGTCTCCGCGAGCTCTTCGGCGGCGACGGGCTTCGCCTTGTGGCGCCGCTTCTTCTGTTCCTTGGGCTCGCGCAGGAGCTCGACGGTGCCGCCGGCCCCCTCGATCTTTTGGCGCGCGGACGCCGAGATCGCGTGGACACGCACGGTGAGCTTCTTCGTCACCTCGCCGACGCCGAGCAGCTTCACGTCGATGCGCGTGTTCTTGATCACGCGCTTCTCGACGAGCGTCTCGGGGGTCACCTCGTCGCCGGCGTCGAACCGGTCGAGGTCGCGGATGTTGACGGGCTGGGTGTACGTGCGGAACGGCCCGATCGGCATCGCGTCCTTCGAGGTCGCGCCGCGCAGCTTGCCGAGCCGCATGTAGATGTTCGTCTGGCCTCCCTCGAAGCCCGCACGCATCTTGTGCGAACCCGAGCGCGACTTCTGGCCCTTGATGCCGCGGCCGGAGTAACGGCCCTTGCCGGAGCCGAGGCCGCGCCCGACGCGCTTCCGGTCCTCGCGCGGTTGCGCCGGCGAAAGGTTGGACAGATTGAGCTGCTTCTGGGGCATTCGGCTCAGGTGCTCTCGATCTTTACGAGGTGGCGGACCTTGCGGAGCATCCCGGCGAGTGTCGGGGACTCCTCATGCTCGGCGCTACGGCCGATGCGGCCGAGCCCGAGTGCGCGCAGGGTACCGCGATGTCGTTGGGACTGCCCGATCTGGGACCGGACCTGTGTGATGCGGAGCTTGGCCACTTACGACTCGTCCTTCTTCCTGCGCAAGCCACGGCGCTTGGGCTTCTCGGGGGCCTGCTCCGGTTCGGCGGGCGCCTCGGCGGACGGCTCCGGCTCTGCAGCAGGCTCCTCAGCCTCAGCTGTGGGCTCTTCGGCCGGCGCCTCCTTCTCCTCGGCCGGCGCTTCCTCGACCACGGCGGAATCGGACTCGACGACTGCAGCCGCGAGCGCGGCTTCCTCGAGCGGAGCCGCCTCTTCCTCGACCGCCGCAGGCCTGGCCGGGAGCGGCAGCACCTCGTGGATGCGCTTGCCGCGGATCCTGGCCACGTCCTCGGGCCGGCGCAGGTCCTGGAGCGCCGCGACGGTCGCCTTGGCCATGTTGATCGGATTCGTCGTGCCGAGGCTCTTCGCGAGCACGTCGCGGACGCCGCCGAGCTCGAGCACCGCGCGGACGCCGCCCCCGGCGATGACGCCGGTTCCCTCGGAGGCCGGGCGCAGCAGCACCCTCGCCGCGTCGAACCTGCCGAGCACCTCGTGTGTGATCGTCGAGCCGTGCTTCGGAATGGTGAAGAGGTTCTTCTTCGCATCCTCGACGGCCTTCGTGATCGCGAGCGGCACCTCGCGGGCCTTGCCGTAGCCGACGCCGACGCGGTCGACCTCGTCGCCCACGACGACGAGCGCCGTGAACGAGAAGCGCCGGCCGCCCTTGACGACCTTCGCGACGCGGTTGATCTCGACCACCCGCTCCTTGAGCTCGCGCGTCTCGGTGTATTCGATCGTGCTCAAAACTCGAGTCCTCCCTCGCGCGCGCCGTCGGCGAGCGCCTTGACGCGTCCGTGGTAGAGGTAGCCGCCGCGGTCGAACACACACGTGCCGACCCCCGCCGTCTTCGCCGCCGCGGCGAGCGCCTTTCCGACCGCCTCCGCCTGCGCCGTCTTGTCGCCCTTGAACGACTTCGCGAGCGCCAGATGGGACGCCGAAGCGAGCGTCCGGCCCGTCTCGTCGTCGACGAGCTGCGCCTCGATGCCGCGGTTGGAGCGGAAGACGACGAGGCGGGGGCGCTCGGCGGTGCCGCGCACCTTCGCGCGCACGCGTCGGTGACGCCGCAGGCGCGCGTCCCTGACGGTGAGGCTAGGCATCCTGAGGCTCCTGGCTCGTCGCTGGCAAGCGGGACAAGCGAGCGAGGCGCGGACAGTACACGCCGTACGGCCGCGGCGAGCGAGCGCGGGCACGCGCAGCCAGCGGCGAGAGCGCGCCGCGGAGGGCGGCTTCGCCGCCCGAGAGCGGTGCGCGGCCAGGAGTCTCAGGCACGCTTGCCCACCTTCCTGCGGACGTACTCGCCCTCGTAGCGGATGCCCTTGCCCTTGTACGGCTCGGGCGGGCGCACCTTGCGGATCTCGGCGGCCGTCTGGCCCACCATCTGCTTGTCCGTTCCCTTGACGAAGATTTCCGTCGGCGTCGGCACCTCGAACGTGATGCCGGTGCGAGGCTTGATCGTGACGGCATGCGAGTAGCCGACGCTGAGCTCGAGGTCGGTGCCCTTGAGCGCAGCGCGGTAGCCGACGCCCTGGATCTCGAGCTTCTTCTCGAAGCCCTGCGTGACGCCCTGGACCATGTTCGCGACCAGCGTCCGCGTCAGGCCGTGCAGCGCCCGGTCCTCCCCGCGCTCGGTCGGTCGCGAGACGACGACCTCGCCGTCGTGCTGCTCGATCTTCATCCGCGTCGGAACCTGTTGCTGCAGCGTCCCGAGCGGGCCGGAGACCGCAACGCGGGCAGGCTCGATCGTGACGGTGACGCCGTCCGGGACCGGGATGGGTGTGTTGCCGATTCTGCTCATTGCGTCACCAGATGAAGGCCACCACTTCGCCGCCGATGCCGCGTTCCTGCGCGGTGCGGCTCGTGACGAGACCGGACGAGGTCGAGAGGATCGCGACACCCATCCCTCCGAGCACGCGCGGAAGGCGGTCCTTCCGGGCGTAGACCCTGCGGCCCGGCTTCGACACGCGCTTCAGGCCGGAGATGACCCGCTCGCGGTTGCGGCCGAACTTGAGGTCGATGACCAGGGTATCGAAGCTCTCTCCCTTCTCCACGTGGTAGTCGCGGATGTAGCCCTCCTCCTTGAGGAGCTTGGCGATGTTCACTTTCATCCGCGAGCTCGGCATGGCCGCGTGCTCGTGCAGCGCCTTGTTGGCGTTGCGGATGCGGGTGAGCATGTCTGCGATCGGATCGGTCAGCACCGCTCTCTCCTACCAGCTCGACTTCGTCATGCCGGGAATCGCGCCCTGGTGCGCCAGCTCGCGGAGGCAGATCCGGCAGAGGCCGAACTTGCGGAAGACCGCGCGCGGGCGGCCGCACCGGTTGCAGCGCGTGTAGTTGCGCACCTTGAACTTCTGTGGTCGCCGCTGCTTCACGACGAGCGACGTCTTCGCCATTACTCGTTCCTCCTGTCGCCGTCCGCGAAGGGCAGGCCGAGCGCCCGCAGCAGCGCGAGCGCCTGCTCGTCGTTCTCGGCGCTCGTCGTGATCGTCACGTCGAGCCCGCGGACCTGCTGGATGTCGTCGTAGTTGATCTCCGGAAAGATGAGTTGCTCGCGGATGCCGAGCGAGAAGCTGCCGCGGCCGTCGAGCGAGCGCGGGTTGAGGCCGCGGAAGTCGCGGATCCGCGGTAGCGCGATCGAGACCAGCCGGTCGAGGAACTCGTACATCCGCGCGCCGCGCAACGTCACGCGCGCGCCCACGGCCATCCCCTCGCGCACCTTGAACTGCGCGATCGACTTGCGGGCGCGCCGCACCTGCGCGCGCTGGCCGGCGATCGTCGTGAGCTCCTCGATCGCGGAGTCGAGCAGCTTCGACTCGGTCTTCGCCTCGCCGACGCCCATGTTGAGCGTGATCTTCTCGATGCGCGGCGCCTGCATGACCGAGTCGAGCCCGAGCTCCTCCTTGAGGCGAGGCCGGATCTCGCGCTCGTACTGCTCCTTCAGGCGCGGTGTGTACGTGTCCGCCACGGCGCTCATGTCCGGTCGATCTCCTGACCGCAACCGGCCTGCTTGCAGACCCGGACGCGAACCCTCTTGTCCTTGACCGTCCTCTCGATCGTCCCGACCCGGGTCGGCTTGCCGCACGTGGGGCAGACGACCATCACGTTCGAGACCGGCAGCGGGGCCGGCAGCTCGATGATCCCGCCCGGGACCATCGACGATCCCATGCCCGTCGTGTTCTGGATCGGGCGCGGGCGGCGGTGGCGCTTGACGACGTTGATGTTCTCGACGACGACGCGCCCTTGCTTGGGCAGCGCCTCGACCACCCGTCCCTCCTTGCCCGCGTCCTTCCCGCGGAGGATGTGCACGACGTCGCCCTTTTTCACTTTCATGGTCTGAGCCACTTTCAGAGCACCTCCGGAGCAAGGCTGACGATCTTCATGAAGTTCTTCTCGCGCAGCTCGCGCGCGACGGGCCCGAAGATGCGGGTGCCACGCGGGTTGCGCTGCTGGTCGATGATCACGGCGGCGTTCTCGTCGAAGGCGATCGTGGTGCCGTCGTCGCGGCCGAACGGCTTCTTCGTCCGCACGACGACCGCGCGCACGACCTCGCCCTTCTTGACGGCGCCCTGCGGCGTCGCGGTCTTGACGGTGCCGACGATGATGTCGCCGACCCGCGCGTAGCGGCGATGGTGGCCGCCGAGGACGCGGATGCAGAGGATCTCGCGGGCGCCGGTGTTGTCGGCGACTCTCAGGCGGGATTCCTGCTGGATCACTGGGCGCTCACTTAGCTGCCTCCACGACTTCCGCGAGACGCCAGCGCTTCGTCGCCGACAGCGGGCGCGTCTCGACGATGCGAACGACGTCGCCGACCTTCGCGGCGTTCTGCTCGTCGTGCGCGTGAAACTTGACACTCCTCCGGATGACCTTCTTGTACCGCTGGTGTGAGCTGATCAGATCGACCTTGACGACGATGGTCTTGTCCATCGCGCTCGAGACGACGACCCCACGGCGCTCCTGGCGCCGGCCGCGCTCGTGCTCGGGCTTGGGTTCCCGGACGAGCGGCTTGCGTGTGCCGCTCGGCGCTTCACGACGCGGGCGCGTCTTCTGCGGGCGCAACCGGCGTGGCAGTCGCTTCCGCTTCTTCGTCGGCTCTGGGCTGGAAGCGGCGCCGGCAGATGCAGGCTCGTCGGCCGCAGGCTCTTCCGCGGCGGCTTCCGGCTCTGCGGCAGGCTCCTCGGCGGGAGCCTCCTCCGCAGCAGCCTCAGGCGCTTCCGCGACCGGCTCTTCGGCAGGTGCTTCCGCCTCGGCGGAAGGCTCCCCCTCGGCGGCAGCCTCGGGCTCCTCCGCGACAGCCTCGGCCTCTACCGGGGTTTCCTCCACTGACTCCTGCGCAGCCGGAGTCTCCTCGATCTGTTCTTCGTTCTTCTCGTTCTCGCTCAAGTCGTTGCCCTTGCCTTCTCTGCCTCGCGTTCATTCACAACCGTCAGGATCCGTGCGATCTCGCGCTTGGCGAGCTTGAGGCGCGCGGAGTTCTCGAGCGCACCGGTGACCGACTGGAAGCGCAGGTTGAAGAGCTCCCGCCGCCGCTCCGCGAGCCGATGCTCCAACTCGTCGTCGCTCAGATCCCTTAGCTCCGATGCCCTGGTCAAAAGAGCTCTTCCTCTCTCTTCACGACCTTGGTCTTCACGGAGAGCTTCTGGCCGGCCAGCCGGAGCGCCTCCTTGGCGAGCGGCTCCGGAACGCCGGCGAGCTCGAACATCACGCGACCCGGCTTGATCACGCAGACCCAACCCTCGGGCGAGCCCTTACCGGAGCCCATCCGCGTCTCGGCCGGCTTCTTCGTGACGCTCTTGTCGGGGAAGACGTTGATCCAGACCTTGCCGCCGCGCTTGATCTTGCGCGTCATCGCGATCCGGGCCGCCTCGATCTGGCGGTTCGTGATCCAGCCGGCGTCGAGCGCCTTGAGCCCATAGTCGCCGAACTGGACGGCCGTCTGGCCGCTTGCGTAGCCGGCGCGGCGGCCGCGATGCACCTTGCGGAACTTGGTCTTCTTCGGCATCAGCATCAGGCGTCACCCTCCTGCGGCTGGGCCTTCGGCTTGCGAGAGCGCTTGGGCTTAGGCTTCTCTTCCGCGGCCGGCTCGGCGGGCGGCGCCGCAGTCTCGGGCGCCGGCGTCTCGACGGCCTGTTCAGGCGTCGGCACTTGCGGGGTGTCGACGGTCTGCTCAGGAGTCGGCGTCTCGACCTGCGGCTCCTCGGTGCGCGGCTGCTCCTGCCGGTCGCGACGGGGGCGGCCGGGACCGGGGCCGCGCCGCTGCCCTGGACGTCCTTGCCCGCCACCGGGGCCGCGCCGCCGCTGCCGCACCGGGCCGAGGCCTTCGCGATCGGGGCCGCGTCCCCGCCCGCTCTCGCGGGAGGCCCCGAGTCCTTCGAGCGCCCCGCCGCGGCGCCGCCGCGTGTCCTGGTCGCCCAGGCGCGTGTCGCCGCTGTCGAAACCCTCGGGCATGATCTCGCCCTTGTTGATCCAGACCTTGACGCCGATCCGGCCGGCGGTCGTCTTCGCCTCGACGAAGCCGTAGTCGATGTCCGCGCGGATCGTGTGCAACGGGACGCGTCCCTCGCTGTACATCTCGCGCCGGCTCATCTCGCCGCCGCCGAGGCGGCCCGAGCACTGGATCTTCACGCCGGCCGCGCCGGAGCGGATCGCGGAGGCGAGCGCGCGCTTCATCGCGCGCCGGAAGGCAACGCGGTTCGATAGCTGCTCGGCGATCGACTGCGCGACAAGCTTCGCGTCGAGCTCCGGCCGCTTGATCTCGTTGATGTTGATGTGGACGTTCTTCTGGGTCAGCGCATGCAGATCGCGCCGCAGCGCGTCTACCTCGACACCGGACTTGCCGATCACGATCCCCGGCCGCGCCGTGTAGATGTCGACCGTGATCCGCTGCTTGTCCTTGCGGATCAGGATGTCGGACAGGCCCGCGTGCGCGAGCTTGTTGTAGATGTGCTCGCGGATACGGACGTCCTCGAGGATGTAGTCCGCGAACTCCTTCTTGCCGGTGTACCAGTTGGACTTCCAGTCGTGGATGACGCCCACACGGAGCCCGCCCGGATGAATTTTCTGGCCCACTAGTCCTCGGTCTCCTCTTCTGTCGAAGCCTCGGCTTCCGCCTCGGCCGACGGGCTCTCCGTCTCGGGAGTCTCCGCCTCCAGTGCTTCAGGCTCCTCGACCGTCTCTTCCGCCTCGTCTACCGTCTCCGCCTCGTCTACGGCCTCCGGCTGCTCGACCGGCTCAGGCGCCGCCATCGCGGGCACGGCCGGTGCGCTGGACAGTGCAACGCCCTGCGCGAGCTCGATTGTGATGTGGCAGGTGCGCTTGCGGATCCGCGCGACGCGGCCGCGAGCGCGGGCCCGCCAGCGCTTCAGCGTCGGCCCCTCGTCCGCGTATGCGGCCACGACAACGAGGTCGTCGCCCTGCCAGTGGAGGCCGGGGCGCGACTCGGCGTTGGCCACGGCCGAGCGCAGCACCTTCTCCACGTCCTTGGCGACAGCCCGACTCGAGAAGGCGAGGATCGTCCGCGCCTCCGGCACCGAGCGACCGCGGATGAGGTCGGTGACGAGCCGCGCCTTCCGCGCGCTCGAGTGCACCCAGCGCGCCTGTGCACGCACCATCTCCCGCTCTTGCTCGGCGACTGCCATCAGCGCTTCACCTTCGCCGTTCGATCGCCGGCGTGGCCGCGGAAGGTCCGCGTCGGCGCGAACTCGCCGAGCTTGTGCCCGACCATCTGCTCGGAGATGAAGACCGGTACGTGCTTGCGCCCGTCGTGGACGGCGATCGTGTGTCCCACCATCTCGGGGAAGATGGTCGAAGAGCGCGACCAGGTGCGGACCATGTTCTTCTGCCCCGACTCGTTCATCGCCTCGATCCGGCTCATCAGCCGCTCCTCCACGAACGGCCCCTTCTTCGACGATCTGCTCACTGATGCCCCTTCTGGTCACGGTTTCGTGCCTCTGGCGCGCGAAAAGCGAGCGATGCAAGGACGCAGGGAGCGCACATCGCCGTAGCTATGGGCGCGACTGAGGACGCCGCAGCGCGACGCTTTGCAGCCGCCAGAGGTACCCAAACCGTTGCCGGAAGGGGCATCAGCGGCGGCCCTCCTTGCCGCGGCGACGGCCGCGGACGATCAACTTGTTCGATTCCTTGTGCTTGCGGCGCGTGCGCTTGCCGAGCGTCGGCACGCCCCACGGCGTCACCGGGTGGCGGCCGCCTTTCGACTTGCCCTCGCCGCCGCCATGCGGGTGATCCACGGGGTTCATCGCGGAGCCGCGCACCGACGGGCGCTTTCCGCGCCAGCGGCTGCGGCCGGCCTTGCCGCCGGTGATGTTCTGGTGGTCGACGTTCCCGACCTGGCCGATCGTCGCCCGGCAGGAGACCGGCACGCGCCGCATCTCGCCGGACGGCAGGCGCAGGACGGCGAAGGCGCCGTCTTTCGCGACCAGCTGGATGCCCGACCCGGCCGAGCGAGCCATCTTCGCGCCCTGACCCGGCCTGAGCTCGACCGCATGGACGAGCGTGCCGGTCGGGATGTTCTCGAGCGGCAGCGCGTTGCCGACGCGGATGTCCGCGGCAGGCCCCGATTCGACCGCCGCACCGACCCGCAGCTGCGCGGGCGCGAGAATGTAGCTCTTCGCACCGTCGGCGTAGTGGAGCAGCGCGATCCGTGCCGACCGATTCGGGTCGTACTCGATCGCGGCAACCTTCGCCGGCACGCCGTCCTTCCGGCGCTTGAAGTCGATGACGCGATAGCGGCGCTTGTGGCCGCCTCCCTGGTGGCGCGTCGTGATCCGGCCGTTCACGTTACGGCCGCCCTTCTTCGAGAGCGGGGCGAGCAGGCTCTTCTCCGGCTCCGACTTCGTGACCTCCTCGAAGGTGGAGACGGACATGAAGCGGCGGCCGGCGCTCGTCGGCTTGTAACGGCGGATCGGCATTACAACTGTGCCCCCTCGAAGATCTCGATCTTGTCGCCGGGCTTGAGCTCGACGATGGCCTTCTTCCAGCCGGGGCGCGTGCCCTTGATCATCCCGCGCCGCTTCGGCTTGGGCGGCATCTTGATCATGTTCACACGGGTGACCTTGACGTCGAAGAGCTCCTCGACAGCGTGGCGGACCTGCGTCTTGTGCGCGTCCTTGTGCACCTTGAACGTGTAGCGGTTCTCCGTGATCTGGTGGTAGCTCTTCTCGCTCACCACCGGCTTGATCAGGATCTCGGCGGGATGGAGGCTCATTGCGCCTTCCCCTGCACGAGCGGCAGGGCAGCCTCGCTCACGACGAGCGAACGCGCCCACACCACGTGTGCGACCTCGAGCTCGGCGGGCACCGTGACGAGCACCCGCGGCAAATTGCGGAACGACTTGATCAGGGTTTCCTCGTCTTCGCTCGCGACGACAACCGTCGGCTCGGCCTGGCCCCAGGCCTGCAGCAGCTCGACAGCCTGCTTCGTCGAAGGCGCCTCGAACGAGTCGCCGGCGACGAGGCCGATCGTTCCCGCCTGCGCGTGGTCGCTGAGCGCGGCGCGCAGTGCTGCCCGCGCAGCCTTCTTGTTCACCTTGAGCGAGAAGTCGCGCGGGACGGGCGGGAACGCGACTCCGCCGCCGGTGAACTGCGGCGCGCGGATCGTGCCCTGGCGGGCACGTCCCGTCCCCTTCTGGCGCCACGGCTTGGAGCGGCCGCCGGCGACGAGGCCACGGCTCTTGGCCGCGCGGGTGCCCTGGCGGCGGGCGTTCAGCTCCGCACGCACGGCCTCGTGCACGAGATGCGGCCTGATCTCGGCCGCGAAGACGGCCTCGTCGAGCGAGACCTCCTTCTTCGCGCCCCCCTTACCCGCAGCAGAGAGCACCGGTGCCTTCGGAGCCGCCATCAGCGCACGTCCTCCCGGATCTCGACCAGCCCGTTCTGCGGGCCGGGCACCGCACCTTTGATGAGCAGGAGATTCCGCTCCGCGTCGACGGAGTGGACGGTGAGCCCGACCTGGGTGGCGCGCTTGCCACCCATCCGGCCGGCCATCTTCATGCCTTTGAAGACGCGCGACGGCGTCGCCGAGGCGCCGATCGAGCCCGGCTTGCGGACGTTGTGCGAGCCGTGGGTGACCGGGCCGCGATGGAAGTTGTGCCGCTTGATCGTTCCCTGGAAGCCCTTGCCGATGCCGGTGCCGGACACCTTCACCTTGTCGCCCGGCTGGAAGATCTCGACCGTGACGCGCTCACCCTGGACGGCGTCGGCGAAGTGGCCGCGGAACTCGACCAGGTGGCGGTATGCGCCGTCGATGCCGGCCCTGGCCAGGTGGCCGCGCTCGGCCTTCGAGATCTTGCGCTCGGCGACCGGCTCCCACGCGAGCTGGACGGCCTCGTACCCGTCGGCGTCCGGTGTGCGGACGGCCACGACGGGACACGGGCCTGCCTCGATCACGGTGACCGGGGTCACGCCGCCGCTCTCCTCGTCGAAGAGCTGCGTCATGCCGAGCTTCTTGCCCACGAGGCCTTTCATCTGAGCGTCATCAAAGCTTGATCTCGATGTCGACGCCGGCCGGGAGGTCGAGCCGCATGAGCGAGTCGACCGTCTTCGGGGTCGGCGAGTGGATGTCGATCAGGCGCTTGTGCGTGCGCACCTCGAAGTGCTCCCGCGAGTCCTTGTCCTTGAACGGCGAGCGGATCACGCAGTAGACGTTCTTCTCGGTGGGCAGGGGCACGGGGCCGGTGATGGTGGCGCCGGTGCGCTGGGCCGTGTCCACGATGTCGCGCGCAGACTTGTCCACCTGCTGGTGGTCGTAGCCCTTCAGACGGATACGGATCTTCTGTTGCGGCACCGGCGCCTCCTCGACCTTCCTACTTGATGATCTCCGTCACGACGCCAGCACCGACCGTGCGGCCGCCCTCGCGGATCGCGAAGCGGAGGCCCTGGTCCATGGCGATCGGCTGGATCATCTCGATCTCCATGTTCGTGTTGTCGCCCGGCATGACCATCTCCTGGCCGTCCGGCAGCTTGATCGATCCGGTGACGTCCGTCGTGCGGAAGTAGAACTGAGGCCGGTAGCCGTTGAAGAACGGCGTATGGCGCCCGCCCTCGTCCTTCGAGAGGACGTACACCTCGGCCTTGTAGTGCGTGTGCGGGGTGATCGAGCCCGGCTTCGCGAGGACCTGCCCACGCTCGACCTCCTCGCGCTTGGTGCCGCGAAGCAGCGCGCCCGCGTTGTCGCCCGCCTGCGCGGAGTCGAGGGTCTTGTTGAACATCTCGACGCCCGTGACGACCGTCTTCGCCACCTCGGGATGGATGCCGACGATCTCGACCTCCTCGCCGACCTTGACCTCCCCCTGCTCGACGCGGCCGGTGACGACGGTGCCGCGGCCCGTGATCGTGAACACGTCCTCGATCGGCATCAGGAACGGCCTGTCGAGCGCACGCGTCGGCTCGGGGATGTAGCTGTCGACGGCCTCCATGAGCTCGAGGATCTTCGGAGTCCACTCCGCGTCGCCTTCGAGCGCCTTCAGCGCGGAGACCTGGATGATCGGAATGTCGTCGCCCGGGAACTCGTAGCGGGAAAGCAGCTCGCGCACCTCCATCTCGACGAGCTCGATCAGCTCCGGGTCGTCGACCATGTCCGCCTTGTTGAGGGCGACGACGATCGCCGGCACCTCGACCTGGCGGGCGAGCAGGATGTGCTCGCGGGTCTGCGGCATCGGGCCGTCGGCCGCCGAGACCACGAGGATCGCGCCGTCCATCTGGGCGGCGCCCGTGATCATGTTCTTGATGTAGTCGGCGTGCCCCGGACAGTCGACGTGCGCGTAGTGGCGGTTGTCGGTCTCGTACTCGACGTGCGCGGTGTTGATGGTGATGCCGCGCTGACGCTCCTCGGGCGCTGCGTCGATCGACGCGAAGTCGCGCACCGCGGTGTTGGTGCCCTTCTCGGACAGCACCTTCGTGATCGCCGCGGTCAGGGTCGTCTTGCCGTGGTCGATGTGACCGATGGTGCCGACGTTGACGTGCGGCTTCGTCCGCTCGAACTTCTGCTTTGCCATTGGTGGCTCTCCCTATCCCTTTCTCGCGTCGCTCAGCCCTGAGCGTCCATGATCTCGCTCGCGATCGACTGAGGCACTTCCTCGTAGCGATCGAACTGCATGGTGAAATCAGCCCTTCCCTGCGTCATCGAGCGCAGGTCCGTCGCGTACCCGAACATCTCCGACAGCGGGACGCTTGCCTTCACGACCTGGGCCTTGCCGAGAGGGTTCATCGACTCGATCTTGCCGCGGCGGCTGCTGAGGTTCCCGATGACGTCACCGAGGTACTCCTCGGGCGTCGTGACCTCGACCGCCATCGTGGGCTCGAGCAGCCGCGGCTTCGCCCGCTTCATCGCCTCCTTGAAGGCCATGGAGCCGGCGATCTTGAACGCCCGCTCGCTCGAGTCGACGTCGTGGTACGACCCCTCGACGAGCTCGATCTTGATGTCCACGACGGGGTAGCCCGCGAGGATGCCCGAGCCCATTGCCTCCTGGATCCCGGCGTCGACGGCCGGGATGTATTCCTTCGGGATCTTGCCGCCGACGATCTTGTCGACGAACTCGTAGCCCGCGCCCGGCTCCTGCGGGTACAGGTTGATCACGGCGTCGCCGTACTGGCCGGAGCCGCCCGTCTGCCGGACGAACCTGCCCTGGACGCCGAGCGCCTCCTTCCCCACGGTCTCGCGGTACGCGACCTGCGGGCGCCCGACGTTGGCGTCGACGTTGAACTCCCGCTTGAGCCGGTCGACGATGATCTCGAGGTGTAGCTCGCCCATCCCGGAGATGAGCGTCTGTCCGGTCTCCTCGTCGGTCTCGACGCGGAAGGTCGGATCCTCCTCCGCCAGCCGCGTGAGCCCGGTCGAGAGCTTGTCCTGGTCTGCCTTCGACTTCGGTTCGACCGCGACCGCGATGACCGGATCCGGGAAGGTCATCGACTCGAGCACGATGGGAGCGCTGTCGGCGGCGAGCGTGTCGCCGGTGGTCGTCGACTTGAGGCCGACGCCCGCCGCGATCTCGCCGGCCATGATCTCCTCCCGCTCCTCGCGGTGGTTGGCGTGCATCTGGAGGATGCGGCCGACCCGCTCGGTGCGGCCGGTGATCGTGTTGAGGACGCGGTCGCCCGCCCTCAGCGTGCCGGAGTAGACGCGGAAGTAGGTCAGCTTGCCCACGTACGGGTCGGACATGACCTTGAAGGCAAGAGCCGAGAACGGCGCCTTGGGGTCTGCGGGCCGCTCCTCCTCGCCGCCGCTCTTCGGATCGGTCCCCTGCACCGGCGGCACGTCGAGCGGGCTCGGCAGGTAGTCGACGACGGCGTCGAGCAGGAGCTGGACGCCCTTGTTCTTGAAGGCGGAGCCGAGCAGGACCGGTGTGACCTCGTCGGCGAGCGTGCCGACGCGCACGGCGCGGCGGATCATCTCGGCCGTCACCGAGGACTCGTCCTCGATGTACGCCGCGAGTACCTCGTCGTCGAAGTGCGAGATCGCGTCGATCAGCTGGTGGTGATACTCCTGCGCCTGCTCGAGCAGCTCTGCGGGGATCTCGACCGTCTCGAACTCCTTGCCGAGATCGTCCTTGTAGAGCACGGCCTGCATCTCGACGAGGTCGACGACGCCGGTGAAGTTGTCCTCGGAGCCGACCGGGATCTGGAGCGGCACGGGGTTCGCGCCGAGGCGGTCGCGCATCGACTGTACGGCGGCGAAGAAGTTCGCGCCCGTACGGTCCATCTTGTTGATGAAGGCGATGCGCGGCACCTTGTACTTGTCCGCCTGCCGCCAGACCGTCTCGGACTGCGGCTGCACGCCCGCGACGGAGTCGAAGACGGCGACCGCGCCGTCGAGGACGCGCAGGCTGCGCTCGACCTCGACCGTAAAGTCCACGTGGCCGGGCGTATCGATAATGTTGATCCGATGGTCCCGCCAGAACGCCGTCGTCGCAGCCGACGTGATCGTGATCCCGCGCTCCTGCTCCTGGGCCATCCAGTCCATCGTCGCGGCGCCCTCGTGCACCTCCCCGAGCTTGTGGGTGATGCCGGTGTAATAGAGGATCCGCTCGGTCGTCGTCGTCTTGCCCGCGTCGATGTGGGCCATGATCCCGATGTTGCGGACGCGGTCGAGCGCGACCACCTGTTCTGTCATCTTCGTGCTCAAGTCTTCCTTCCTCGTTCCGACTACCAGCGATAGTGCGCGAAGGCCTTGTTCGCCTGCGCCATGCGGTAGACGTCGTCCTTTCGCTTGAACGCGCCACCCTGCTGGTTCAGCGCGTCGAGAATCTCGTTGGCGAGCTTGTCCGGCATGCCCTTTTCGCGGCGCTCGCGGGCAAAGGTCACGAGCCAGCGCACCGCGAGGGTGCGGGCGCGGCGCTGCGGCACCTCGACCGGCACCTGGTAGTTCGCGCCACCGACCCGGCGGCTGCGCACTTCCAGCACCGGTGTGACCGTCTTCACCGCCGCCTCGAGGACCTCGACCGGCGGGCGGCCGGTCTTCGTCCCGACGGTCTCGAGCGCACCGTAGACGATCTGCTCGGCGATCGACTTCTTGCCGTCGAGCATGACCTTGTTGATCACCTGCGTGACGAGCGGCGAGCTGTACACGGCATCGGGCTCGATCGGGCGGACCTGGACCTCGGCGCGACGCGGCATCACGAGCCTCGCTTGGCGCCGTACTTCGAGCGGCCCTGCTTCCGGTCGGAGACGCCACCGGTGTCGAGCGCTGCGCGAATGATCTTGTAGCGGTAACCAGGCAGGTCCTTCGTCGAGCCCCCACGCACGAGGACGACGGAGTGCTCCTGCAGGTTGTGACCCTCGCCCGGGATGTATGCGCCGACCTCCGCCCCGTTCGTCAAGCGAACGCGTGCGACCTTTCGCAGCGCCGAGTTTGGCTTTCTCGGCGTCTGCGTCATGACGCGCGTGCACACGCCGCGCTTCTGCGGCGCGCCGGCGAGTGCGGGCGTCTTCGTCTTCGCCTTCGCGGCCTTGCGGCCCTTGCGCACGAGTTGATTGACAGTCGGCAAATGAGTCCTTTCGTGAAGAGACGGTCGGCTGGGGCCAAGAGACGCCCCGGCCAACCGGCCCGCGGCATGGTAGCGAAGACGCGTGAACCCCGCCAATGGGCCGGAATCCCGCCAAATCGGCTAGTAGCTGCTGCGCCTGGCCGAACCTAGAGTACGCGCACCAAAATCCCGGAATTTGCGGCTGATACTCCGATGCACTGGCTAACCATAGGTCTCGCTGTGGCTCTCGGCGCCTGCGTCCTGCTGGCGTTCGAGCTGTTCCGTCGGCTGCGCCGCCGGAACTCTCGCAACGTCGAGGCTCAGGTGACCGCGACCGTGGAGACCCTCGAGGCGCGGCTCGACGAGCTCGCGCGCGAGCTGAGCAACGCCGTCACCCGTGCCGAGGACGAGGCGCAGCGCAGCCGGTTCCTCGGCCAGATCGCCACCACGATCGACCTCGACGACGCTATCGGCTCCACACTTCAGGCCGCCGCCGGGCTCCCCAAGGTCGACGGGGCGGTCGTCGAGCTGGATCCCGACGGCGACGGCGACGAGCGCCTGCTCGGCTCGATCGGCCTCGACCGCGGGGAAGGCGAAGAGGAAGGCGTCCGGATCTTCACCGGGTCGCCCGAGCAGCGGGAGGCGCGGGCGATCGAGCTCTCGTACCTCTACCCGGGGGAGGAGACGGCCGGCGCCGTGCACGAGGCGCTCGGCGTCCCGCTGGTCGGCCGCAGCGGCAAGATCGGCTGGCTCGGCATCTTCTCGCGCGACCCCGACGTCCGGTTCGGCGACGACGACGTACGCCGGCTCGAGGAGCTCGCAGAGCGCGTCGCGCCGGCGATCGAGAACGCCCGCCGGTTCCGGGAGGCGCGTCTGCTCGCCGATCTCGACTCCCTTACGGGCCTTCACAACCGCCGCTACTTCTACGAGACCCTGGCCCGCGAGGTCGACCGCGCACAGCGGTACCAGCGCAGGCTCTCGCTCGTGATCGTGGACGTCGACGGCTTCAAGGAGATCAACGACCGGATCGGCCACCTCGCCGGCGACGCGGTCCTCGCCGAGATCGCCGACCGCATCCAGCAGGTCGTGCGCTCCGCCGACATCCCTTGCCGGGTCGGTGGCGACGAATTCGCGGTGATCGTCCCCGAGGTCGAGGTGGGCCAGGCCCGCCAGCTCGTCGGGCGGATCCAGCGAGCGGTGTCGGCGCAGCCGATCGCCCGCGCCGGCCGCGTGCGCGTCTCGGCCGGGGTGGCGGACATCCAGCCGAACGACAGCCCCACGAGCCTGTTCGAACGCGGAGACGAGTCGCTCTACGCGGCGAAGCACGCGGGCAAGAACGGTCTCGCCGCCGCGGACTAGCGGGCGACTTCCTAGGCGTCTGGGGACTGCGCCACGTCGTCGGGGCCGAACTCGCGCACGACGCGGGCCGGGATACCTGCAACCATCGTGTACGGCGGCACATCCGCGGTGACGACGCTGCCCGCACCGACGATCGCGAACTCCCCCACCGTGACTCCGGCGAGGATCGTGCTGCGCAAGCCGAGATAGGCGCCGCGGCGGATCGTCGTGCGTAGCCCGGCGCGCGTCTCCTCGTCGCCGAGCAGCCGATGAAAGTGAAGGGGGTAGTACGTGTGGCCGAGGATCGTCGTCTGCGCGATCACGGTCACGTCGTCCTCGAGCGTGACCGAGGAGGGCACGGCGTCGTCGATGAACACCTCGGTGCCGATGAAGACGCGCTGCCCGACGTGGACGCCGCGCCGCCGGTGAAGGGACGCACGCGCAGCGGGCGGCAGCGGCGCGTAGCGCGCGGCGACGTGCAGCCAGCGTTTGCCCACGGCCCCGACGACACGCATTCCCTGCGTCTCCGGGCCGACGGGGATGTTCCCCCACAGCTTCTCGAGCACCCTGCAAGGCTATGCCCTGCAGGCGCTGTACCTACTGGATCCGGAGGAAGGGGAGGTACTCCGTGAGGTCGATTGCCGCCGGCTGCGGCAGCTGGTCGCGGAGGCAGATCGTGCGGTTCAGGGCGTGGTTCTGCTCCGCGATCGTCCAGCGCTCGAAGGACTGCGCGCGCTCGAAGCCGCGGAGGGCGGCCACGATCGCACGCCGCACCGTGGGGAGCGGCAGAGCGCCGAGAGGCTGCGCCGGGCCCAGCGGGCGGACGGCAAAGGTGCCGAGCAGGGTCGAGAGGCGGGACTTTCGTCCCGTGGGCAGCGAGAACAGGCGCTGCGGTGCCGCCTCTGCGACCGCGAACCCCGTGCGCGCCGCCAGCCACGGCGGCGCCGGCGAGACGTGGACGCGCCGGACGAGCAGGTCCGGGTAGGCCGCGTAGAACGCCGCCACCTCGCTCGCCGTCGGCTTCGGCGCGTAGCGCGGCTGCTCGAGTCGCGCGCGCCGAAGCTCGTCACCCAGCACCGAGAGCGCTATCCCGACGGTCGCATGCGCCTGCCGCAGCGCTGCGATGTAGGCGCTCCGTTTGCCGTGGAAGGAATCCCGGATCACCTCCCGCTGTGCCGCGAGCACCGCATGTCGGGACACCGGGCGCTCGGACGTCTCGACGATCCGCTCGAACAGGGCGCTGAGGGCAGCATCGCGGTCTCCGGTCAGCGCCTCGAGCGACCCCACCGCACGCCCGCCGATGGCACCGATGCCCTCGGTGCGGCAGACGGCGCCGTTCGGAAGCAGGATCTGCCCGGCGCTCAGGGAGCGGTCGAACGACTTCCCGAGCATTCTCGGCGCGTTGCAGAGGCTCCGCGTCCGCGTCCACAGCCAAACGCAGGCCGCCTTCGGCTTGTCGGGATCCATCTCCTTGCGGTTCCACTCCTGCCAGCCCCACGAGAAGATCGAGCCCAGCCCGACCTCTTTCGCGACGTGCTTCGCCGACAGCGCCTCCCACTTCACGACCTGGTACCAGGCCGAGGCGGGCTCGAGGCCGTTGCGACCGCCCACTCCTTTATGGCTCAGGAAGCTGAGCATGATGCCGAGCCGGTTCGCCGGAATCCCGAGCGACGTGAGATCGGCGATCGCGTTTCGGTAGCTCTGCCGCAGGAGCCGGTTGCCGAGGACCGGCCCGAGTGGCCAGATGTTCGTTGCCGGAAGGTAGACCTCGCGGACGATGTCGGCCACCTCCGACACCGAGCGCCACCAGGCAACCGCATCGCTCGAGCCGGCGTATGGGGGCTTGCTGATCAGGAGGACCGGGTGCGCGCCCTTGGCAGCAAGGTCCTGCAGAAACGCGAGCACGTTCGCGCGGTACTGCGCGGTTGAGGCGATCCACGGAGTCGGGATCCCCGCGCCGAAGAGCTCGTTCTCGACGATGAGCGGCGTCGCGCAGCCACCTGTGCGCACGACGGCCTTGTTGTACTGCGTCGCTGCAGCAGCCTCGATCGTGGAGGGATCGGCCGGCGCTCTCGGTGTGCCCACCTTTGCGGTCAGCTTCAGGTCGAACGCATAGGTCGCCGCGCCTCTGGCCCGCGCTGCCGCCGCGTAGTCGGTGCCGGACTGCACGGTCACGGCGAGCAGCGTCCCCGGTCTGGCCAGGATCGGAAGGAGCGAGGGCCAGCCGTACTCGCCCCACACGGTCTGCTGCGCCCTGATGCCGCAGTGTCCGGCGAACACCGGGTCGGACGCAGCGCGGCCGGCCGCGAACAGGCAGACCGCCACGGCGGCCACGACAACGAGAGCTAGCTTCCCCACGACCGCCCTCTGTGTACCAAAGAGGGCGGCTCTTCGCCGCCCTCCTTGCGAACTGCTCACGCGACCGCCCCTACTCGTCGAGCGGCGACTCGACCTCCGGGACCTCTTCGGCCTCGAGGTCGCTGGCCGGCTCGGCGTCGCCGTTCGTCTCGACCTCGCCTCCGAAGTCGAGTCCGAGCCCGGCGAGAGCGTCCGACCCGTCGCTGCCGATCTCCTCGAGCGCCGCGAGGAGCTGCTCCTCGGTCTGAGGGCGCGCGAGCGCGCTCGCCGGCACCTTGTCCGAGGGCCCGATCTCGATCGTCCGGTACCGCTTCAGGCCTGTCGCCGCCGGGATCAGCTTCCCGATGATGACGTTCTCCTTCAGCCCGAGCAGCCGATCGATCTTGCCCTCGATCGCGGCGTCGGTCAGCACCTTCGTCGTCTCCTGGAAGGACGCCGCCGAGAGGAAGGACTCCGTCGCGAGCGACGCCTTCGTGATCCCGAGGATCAGCGGCTCCGAGGATGCCTGCTCCTTCTTCTCCTTCTTGACGCGCGCGTTCTCGCGCTCGAGCACGACCTTGTCCACGAGCTGGCCCGGCAGGAGCCCAGTGTCGCCGTTGTTCTCGACGCGCACCTTCTTCAGCATCTGCCGGACGATGAGCTCGATGTGCTTGTCGTGGATCTCGACGCCCTGGGACTTGTAGACCTTCTGCACCTCGCCGACGAGGTACAGCTCGGTCTCGGTGTAGCCCTTCAGACGCAGCAGGTCGGACGGGCTGATCGAGCCCTCGTGGAGGGCGTCGCCCGCCTCGACGTGCTCGCCCTGCGCGACGCTGAGTCGTGTCCGGCGCGGGACGAGGATCGAGAAGTCGTCCTCCTCGTTGCCGCTGTCGGCGACGACCGTGATCCGCAGCTGGCGCTCGGTCTCCTCGAGTGCGACGGTGCCCGCCACCTCGGCGAGTGCCGCGGCGCCCTTCGGGTTGCGCGCCTCGAAGATCTCCACGACGCGTGGCAGGCCGTGCGTGATGTCGGCGCCGGCGATACCGCCCGTGTGGAACGTCCGCATCGTCAGCTGCGTGCCCGGCTCGCCGATCGACTGCGCGGCGATGATCCCGACCGCGTCGCCGATCTCGGACAGCTCGCCCGTGGCGAGGAACGTGCCGTAACACTGGCGGCACACGCCGGTCTCGGCCTTGCACTTCAGCACCGAGCGAATCGGGACCGAGAAATCCTCGGCAATGTCGTCGCCGAGCTCCTCGACGATCTCCCGCAGCCGGGGCATCGTGATCTCCTCGCCCTTCGATGCGACGACCTTCTTGCCCGGCCTGCCGGACGCGAGCGGCTTGTGGACGTCCTCCGCGACGATCCGGCCGGCGACGGACTTGTTCAGCCCGTCGGGCAGGTAGAGCGGCAGCTCGACGAACTCCTTGGTCTTGCAGTTCTCCTCGCGAATGATCACGTCCTGGGAGACGTCGACGAGACGCCGCGTCAAGTAGCCCGAGTCGGCGGTGCGGAGAGCCGTGTCGGCGAGGCCCTTACGGGCGCCGTGGGTCGAGATGAAGTACTCGAGCACCGACAGGCCCTCCATGAAGTTCGCCTTGATCGGCCGCTCGATGATCTCGCCCTTCGGATTCGCCATCAGGCCGCGCATCCCGGCGAGCTGGCGGAGCTGCGCGAACGAGCCGCGGGCACCGGAGTTGGCCATCATGTAGATCGGGTTCAGCTCGTTGAGGTTCTTGACCATCGCCTCGGCGACCCTGTCTGTCGCCTCCGTCCAGATCGACGTGATCTGCTCGTGCCGTTCCGACTCGGTGATGAGCCCCTGGTCGTACGCATCCTCGACGCGCGAGACGCGCTCCTCGAACCCGGCCAGGATCTGCTCCTTGTCCGGCGGAATGACGATGTCGTTCTTCGAGATCGTCACGCCGGCGAGCGTGCCGTAGCGGAAGCCGAGGTCCTTGATCGTGTCGAGGACGTGGGCGACCGCGTGGGCACCGTGCCCGTCGACGAGCTCCGAGATGAAGGTGCCGAGCTCCTTCTTCGAGAGCGTCCGGTTGATGTACTCGTGGTACGGGCCGTGGTCGCCGTTGTGCGACGTCGCTTCGTGCAGCGAGCGGTCGATCTCCGCGTTGAAGATCACGCGGCCGGGCGTGGTGAGGACGAGCTCGTCCTTCCAGAGGTACTCGATCGGCTGCTGGAGCCCGAGCTGCTTCGCCTCGACTGCGAACTCGACCTCCTCTTCCGTGCGGAAGCGGGACGGCCGCGGGGTGAGCTTCTCCACGGCGACGCCGTCGAGGTCCTTGTCGGAGTAGGTGAGGTAGTAGGCGCCGAGCACCATGTCCTGCGTCGGCGTCGCCAGGGCTTGCCCATGCGCAGGCGAGAGGATGTTGTTCGCCGACAGCATCAGGATCCGCGCCTCGGCCTGCGCCTCCGCCGACAGCGGCACGTGCACCGCCATTTGGTCGCCGTCGAAGTCCGCGTTGAAGGCGTGGCAGACGAGCGGGTGCACCTGAATCGCCTTGCCCTCGACGAGCGTCGGCTCGAACGCCTGGATGCCCAGGCGATGCAGCGTCGGCGCGCGGTTCAGCAGCACCGGGTGCTCCTGGATGACCTCCTCGAGGATGTCCCACACCTCGGCGTTCATCTGGTCGACGTGCCGCTTCGCCGCCTTGATGTTCTGGACGATCTTCCGCTCGACGAGCCGGCTCATGATGAACGGCTTGAAGAGCTCGAGCGCCATCAGCTTCGGCAGGCCGCACTGGTACAGGCGCAGGTGCGGGCCTGACACGATGACGGAGCGGCCGGAGTAGTCGACGCGCTTCCCCAGCAGGTTCTGGCGGAAGCGGCCCTGCTTGCCCTTCAGCATGTCGGAGAGCGACTTGAGCGGCCGGTTGCCCGGGCCGGTCACGGCGCGGCCACGGCGCCCGTTGTCGAACAGGGCGTCGACGGCCTCTTGCAGCATCCGCTTCTCGTTGTTGACGATGATCTCCGGCGCGCCGAGGTCGAGCAGCCGCTTGAGGCGGTTGTTCCGGTTGATGACGCGGCGGTAGAGGTCGTTGAGATCCGAGGTGGCGAAGCGGCCACCGTCGAGCTGGACCATCGGGCGCAGCTCCGGCGGGATCACCGGGACGGCCTCGAGAATCATCCACTCGGGCCGGTTCTCGCTCGTGGTGAAGGCACTCACGACCTTGAGCCGCTTGATCGCGCGCTGCTGCTTCTGGCCCTTCGAGGTGCGGATCGTCTCGCGGAGCATCGCGGCCTCGGCAACGAGGTCGAGGTCCTTGAGCAGCTCGCGGATCGCCTCGGCGCCCATGCCGCCGTTGAAGTAGACGCCGAACCCGTACGGCGAGCCGAAACGGTCCTTGAGCTCGCGGAAGATCTGCTCGTCGTTGACGATCAGCTTCGGCTCGAGCTCGCGGAACAGCCGCCACGTCTCCTCGAGCCGATTCACGGCATCGACAGCGGCCTCGCGCGAATCCTCGCGGCGCGACTCGATGTCGAGGTACATCTCGCGCACCTTGAGCGCCCACTGGACGATCGCGTCGAGATCCTCCTTCTGGATCCGGCCGTCCGTCTTCAGGCAGAGGTCGTTCGTCAGCTCGCGCAGGTCGGTCTCTGCATCGGCGCCCTCGAGTACTTCGACGAGCAGCCCGTTGCCGAGATCCCGCGCCTTCTCGAGGTTCTTCTGGTCGACGCCCTCGACGAGCGCCGTGTCGTCCTCGTTCAGCTCGCGGCCCGTGAGCAGTCCCTCGGTGATGCGGTGGATGTGCTTCGTGACCGCGCCCTTCTTCGAGCCGGTCGCCTTCTCGGCCTCCTTCTCGAGCGGCGCGATGGCCGCCTTGATCTGCTCGGCCGAGGCGGCGACTGCTTCGAGCTCGCGCGGCGTCAGGCGCCGGTCGTCGCGGATCGCGGAGTTGCGGACGAGCTCGCGGATCTTCTTCGAGTCTTCCGTGGTGATCTTGGGGACGAGCTCGACGAAGAGCCCACCGACGAGCGAGCGGGAATCCTCGAGCGGAGGCAGCGCCTGCTCCTCGGCCCAGGTCGAGAGCCCGCGGGCCCAGAAGTCGTCGTCCTCGTCGAAGTTCCGCTCCTTACCCTTGGCGAAGTAGTCGCGACGGCGGGAGAGCCGGTCCTCGAGCGCGGCGAGTGCCTCGTCGCGGTCGACATCGATCCGCTCTGCCTCGGCCCGCACCTGATCCTCGAGCCCGTTGAGGTCGGAGGCCCGCTTCTCGGTGTCGACAGCCGTGACGATCGAGGCCGCGAAGTAGAGCACCTTCTCGAGCTCGCGTGGCGCGATGTCGAGGAGGTAGCCGATGCGGCTCGGGACGCCCTTGAAGAACCAGATGTGCGAGACGGGCGCCGCGAGGTCGATGTGGCCCATCCGCTCGCGCCGCACCTTCTGCCGCGTCACCTCGACGCCGCAGCGCTCGCAGATGATGCCCTTGTAGCGGACGCGCTTGTACTTGCCGCAGTAGCACTCCCAGTCGCGCGTCGGCCCGAAGATGCGCTCGCAGAACAGGCCGTCGCGCTCGGGCTTGAGCGTGCGGTAGTTGATCGTCTCCGGCTTGGTGACCTCGCCGGAGGACCAGTCGCGAATCTGCTTCGACGAAGCGAGGCCGATCCGAATTGCGTCGAAATCATTGATGTCGATCAAAGTTCTCCTTCGTCCCTCAAGTCGGTACAGCCCCTAATCAGTCTTCGATTTCCAGATCCACCAGGTCCTTCTCGCCGAGTGGCCCGACTTCCGCGTCGGCCTCCTCCTTGGCTTCCTTCTCGCCGGAGACCTCGACGTCCTCGAGATCACCCAGCGCTTCGTCGGCCGGCAGGGTCAGCTCGCCGTCCTGGTCGACGCGTTCCTGTCCCTCCTCCTGCTCCTCGGCGGTCGGCTCGCGGCCGACGGCGCGGAGCGAGCCGGGCGAGAGGTCGATGCCGAGCTCCTCCGCGGCGCGGAGCAGCTCGTCCTCCTCCTCCCGCACCTCGACCTCGCGGCCCTCGTCCGAGAGGACATGGACGTCGAGGGCGAGTGACTGCATCTCCTTCAGGAGGACCTTGAAGGACTCGGGGATCGACGGCTCGGCGATGTTCTCGCCCTTGACGATCGCCTCGTAGGCCTTCACGCGCCCGACGGTGTCGTCGGACTTGATGGTCAGCATCTCCTGCAGCGTGTACGCGGCTCCGTACGCCTCGAGCGCCCACACCTCCATCTCGCCGAAGCGCTGGCCGCCGAACTGGGCCTTGCCGCCAAGCGGCTGCTGCGTGACGAGCGAGTACGGGCCGGTGCTCCGGGCGTGGATCTTGTCGTCCACGAGGTGGAGCAGCTTGAGGATGTACATGTAGCCGATCGTGACCTTCTGCTCGAACGGCTCGCCGCTGCGGCCGTTGTAGAGCTGCGCCTTCCCCGAGCACCGGCGACCGGCGGGCCGCTTGGGATCGACGAGGAACTGGATCGGCGAGTCGGGGTTCTGCTTCGTCCACTCGATCAGCGCCTCGTCGACGTCGAGAGGCGTGGCGCCGTCGAAGACCGGCGACGCGACCGCACTCGGGTTCCCGCCGTTGATGACCTGGCGCCGGTGCCGCCAGTCGACCTCGCCGTTCTTCTGTCCGTCACCCGCGCCGTCCCCACGATTTTCCTGCCGGGCGCCGGCGGCTTTGCCGTCGGCGCTTCCAGCATTCGCGAAGACGCCGTGCGCGGCAGCCCAGCCTAGGTGAGTCTCGAGCACCTGGCCGATGTTCATCCGGCTCGGCACGCCGAGTGGGTTGAGCACGATGTCGACCGGGCGGCCGTCGGGCAGGAACGGCATGTCCTCCTCGGGAACGATCTTCGAGATCACGCCCTTGTTGCCGTGACGGCCCGCGAGCTTGTCGCCCTCCGCGATCTTGCGCTTGGTCGCGACGTAAACGCGGACGAGCTCGTTCACGCCCGGCGACAGGTCGTCGCCGGCGTCGCGCGAGAACGTCTTCACGTCGATCACGACGCCACCCTCGCCGTGCGGCACCTTGAGGCTCGTGTCGCGGACCTCGCGCGCCTTCTCCTTGAAGATCGCGCGGATCAGCTTCTCCTCGGCCGTCAGCTCGGTCTCGCCCTTCGGCGTGACCTTGCCCACGAGCAGATCGCCCGCCCCGACCTCGGCCCCGATCCGCACGACGCCGCGCTCGTCGAGCTGCGACAGCGACTCCTCCGAGCGGTTCGGGATGTCGCGCGTGATCTCCTCGTCGCCGAGCTTCGTCGAGCGCGCGTCGATCTCGTACTCGTGAATGTGGATGGACGTGAGGATGTCGTCCTTGACGACGCGTTCGGAGATGACGATCGCGTCCTCGAAGTTGAAGCCCTCGAACGGCATGAACGCCACCAGCAGGTTCGCGCCGAGCGCGAGCTCGCCGTTGTCGGTCGAGCTGCCGTCGGCGAGCACGTCGCCCGCCTTGAGCTTGTCGCCCAGGCGCACGATCGGCTTGTGGTGGATGAGCGTGCCCTGGTTCGAACGCATGAACTTCGTGAGCGTGTAGTCGTCCTTGCCGTCCTTCGTCTCGACGACGACCCGCTCCGCGTCGACGTCCACGACCGTGCCCGGCCGCGACGTGACGACGACGTCGCCGGAGTCGACCGCGGCGCGGTACTCGAGGCCGGTGCCGACGAGCGGCGACTGGCGCACGAGCAGTGGCACCGCCTGGCGCTGCATGTTCGCGCCCATGAGCGCGCGATTCGCGTCGTTGTGCTCGAGGAACGGGATGAGCGCCGTCGAGACCGAGACGATCTGCGCCGGCGAGACGTCCATCAGGTCGACGACCTTCGCGGCCGACATGACGGCCTCGCCCTCCGAGGAGCGGCAGAGAACGGCGTCGGTGGCGAACTTGCCGTTCTTGTCGAGCTGCGCGCTCGCCTGGGCGATCACGTAGCGCGACTCCTCGACGGCGTCGAGATAGACGATCTCGTCCGTCACCTTGCCGCTCACGACCTTCCGATACGGCGTCTGGACGAAACCGAACTCGGAGACCGTCGCGTACGAGGCGAGGTAGCCGATCAGGCCGATGTTCGGGCCCTCCGGCGTCTCGATCGGGCACATGCGCCCGTAGTGGGTCGGATGGACGTCGCGCACCTCGATCGGCGCGCGCTCGCGCGTGAGGCCGCCCGCGCCGAGCGCCGACAGGCGGCGCCGGTGCGTGAGTCCCGCAAGCGAGTTCGTCTGGTCCATGAACTGCGAGAGCTGCGAGGAGCCGAAGAACTCCTTCAGCGCGGCGACGACGGGCCGGATGTTGATGATCGTCTGCGGCGTGATGGTGTCGACGTCCTCCGTCGTCATCCGCTCGCGGACGACGCGCTCCATCCGGTACAGGCCGACGCGGAACGCTTCCTGGATGAGCTCGCCCACCGTGCGCAGGCGCCGGTTGCCGAAGTGCTCGTACTCGTCGAGGTCGTTGACGATCGGGGCACGCGAGAGCGCCATCCCTTCCGCGGCGAAGTCCTTCGAGTCCTCCGGGATGCCGATCTTGACCGGCAGCTCGAGGAGCTTGCGGACGAGCGAGACGATGTCCTCGGTCGTGAGGACGCGGACGTCCTCCGGAACCTCGACGCCGAGCCTCTGGTTGAGCTTGTAGCGGCCGACCTTCGTCAGGTCGTAGCGCTTCGGGTCGAAGAACAGCGCGCGCAGGAGGTTCCGCGCGTTGTCGAGCGTCGGCGGCTCGCCCGGCCGCTGCTTCTTGAACACCTCGATCAACGCCTCCTCCTCGCGCGTCGAGGGGTCCTTGTCGAGGGTGTTGACGATGTAGTGCGAGTTGTCGAAGAGGGCGAGGATCGCCTCGTTCGACGAGGTGTCGAGCGCGAAGCCGGTCGTGGGATCCTCGGCCGGTAGCGCGCGGAGCAGCGTCGTGATCGGCAGCTTCCGCTTCCGGTCGATGCGCGCGTAGACGATGCCCTTCTTGTCGATCTCGAGCTCGAGCCACGAGCCGCGGCTCGGCATGAGGTTCGCCGTGAAGACCTGCTTCGTCGGGTCCTTCGGCTCCATCAGGTAGGCGCCCGGCGAGCGGACGAGCTGCGTCACGATGACGCGCTCCGTCCCGTTGATGATGAACGTGCCGAACTCGGTCATCATCGGGAAGTCGCCCATGAAGACGCCCTGCTCCCGGATCTCGCCCGTGTCCTTGTTCACGAAGCGGACCTTCATGTTGAGCGAGGCCTGGTAGGTCAGATCCTTTTCGCGGCACTCCTTGATCGAGAACTGCGGATCGCCGAACTCGAACTCGCCGAACTCGACGGCGAGCGTGCCGGTGTAATCCTCGATCGGCGAGATGTCGTCGATCGTCTCTCGTAGACCCTCGTTCTTGAACCATTCGAACGAGGCCTTCTGGATGTCGATGAGATTCGGTAGGTCGAGAACGTGCTCGAGACGGCTGAAAGTCGTCCGGGCGCGGGGCGAAGCGACCGTGGTGGTCAAGTAGAACAGCCTCCCTTGAAGCGTGCGAAAACGGGCAAGAAATCGGCGTCGGAGCTGCGAGCGGCCGAACGTCGGCGCAACCCGCCAGGATAACGGAACGACCCCCCTCACCGCAAGCCGAAGCCGCGGCGGTCGCCGGTATCGAGCCGAACTGTAGCGAATGGCGGTGCCATTCGCTACAGAAGACACGGAACTTCGCGAGCCGGAAAGCGCGGTTTCCGGCCCGCTTCGTGCAGTTTGTCTTGGCTGCTCTGGAGGGTGTGAGGCTTGTGTCGTGCGCTCGCGCGCGGCGGAGGCCGGCGCGAGCGCGGTGCGGCGTGCGGCTAAGTCGCCGCTTCGCGGCTGTCTTGGCCTCCGGCCTTGGGGCGCTGTCGTGATTTGAGGCGTTTCGAGCTAGACCGGCGTCGAGGCGGCAGCGTAACGGCACGCTACGACGCCGCGAACCAGCGAGCGCGCACGCGAAGCCTGCGCGCTCGCGACGGAACCAGGCGTCGGAACCCCACAAGCCCGATGTGCCCTCCGCACGAAGCGCGCCCGAGATCGCAATCTCGGGCGCGCGGAGTTCGTTTGTCCAGCGAGCGGGCGCGCAGCGCCCGCGAGCTACTTCAGCTCGACCGTTGCGCCTGCTTCTTCGAGCTGCGCCTTGATCTGGTCGGCCTCCTCCTGGGCGATGCCCTCCTTGACCGGCTTCGGAGCCGAGTCCACGAGGTCCTTTGCCTCCTTGAGGCCGAGACCGGTGACCGCACGCACGACCTTGATCACCTGGATCTTCTGGCCGCCCGCCCCGGCGAGGACGACGTCGAAGGACGTCTTCTCCTCCGCCGCGGCGCCGTCACCGCCGCCTCCGCCGCCGCCCGCCGGGGCGACCGCGACCGGAGCGGCGGCCGTGATGTCCCACTCCTCTTCGATCTTGTTCTTCAGCTCGACCAGCTCGAGGACCGACATCTTCCCGAGCGAGTCGAAGATGGTGTCGACGG
>CAWIHQ010000001.1:0-306213 GCA_963835965.1 uncultured Actinomycetes bacterium | reverse complement strand
GTAGAAGAAGACGCTTCGTGATCCGCGACGCCTGCTTCCCGTAGCACTCGGGTGAGTAGTAGACCTCCGGCGTGTCGATCTGGACGAGGCGGACGCGCTGCCCGTTCGTGAGGTCGACGGTGTCGCCGTCGGCGACGTGGTCGATGCGGGCGAGCTGCCCGCCGGGCGGCAGCTTCGCCGCCTCGCGGCCGCCGCGGCGAGCAGCACGACCGAGTGCCGCGGCCAGCGCAAGCAGAGGCAGAGCCGCCTCACGCGGCCGTCGTGGTCGGCAGCGCCGCGATCAGCCGCTCGAGCGCGTCGTAGACGTCCTGCACCTGCTCGCGGGTCAGCGAGTCGACGTCGGCCGTGCCGGCGACGCGCTCGACGAGCGCGACGACCTGGTCGCGATCGACGCCGCCGTCGGGAACGAGCAGCCTGCCGAGCGTGCCAGGCCGAAGACCCGGCGGATCTGCCGCTCCGAGGCAGGCCGCGTGTCGCCGCGCGAGCGGAGCCGCATGAACGCCTCGTGGTCGAGCTCCACCGTCTCCGGCGCGATCCCCTCGTCGAGGAGCACGCGCAGGAGCGCGGCGGTCGCGAGCACGTCGCTCGAGCGCGTCGTGGGCGTCCTCGAGCACGATGCCGCGCCGCTCGCAGATCGACTCGCAGCCGATGGTCGCCGCGAGCGGCTCGAGCAGCCGGAACGCGTCGAGCGTGCACGCGACCCCGGCGGGCCGGTAGTCGATCCCGGCGCGCGCGAAGGCGTGCTGGAGCATCGCCAGGTCGAAGGCGGCGTTGTGCGCGACGAACACGGCGCCGTCGAGCAGCCCGAGCAGCTCGACGGCGATCTCGGCGAAGCGCGGCGCGAGGCAACGTCCTCGTCGCTGATCCCGTGAACCGCCGTCGCCTCGGCCGGGATCGGGCGCGAGGGGCGAACGAGCCGCGCGAGCCTGGCCGTCTCGACGCCGTCGGCGTCGAGCCGCACGACGGCGAGCGAGACGATCTCGTCCCGGCCGGGCGTCGTCCCGGTCGTCTCGCAGTCGAACACCGCGTAGGCGGCCGGCGCGGGCACGTCTCGCCGCCTGCGCACGCTCCCGGGAGCGCCACCGATATCGGCCGAAACGGACATGTACCAACCATGTCGCCCGCGCCGGACGGCGATCTTACGCGGCACTGGCTCGACGGTGCACCGCGGCGCGTACGCGAGCGTGACCGCACGGAAGCGCAGCACCGCAACTTCCGAGAGCGACCGTCTGCCGGCGTCGATGGCATCTTCGGCATTGCGCCGTCACTCCCCGTGGCCTCTTGGGCGAAGCGAAACGACGGAGTTCCGAGTCCCCGTCCCGGCGAGGGCGCGATCGACGTCGAGCTCGGCGCCGCAGCCGTCGCATCGGACAACTCGTCGCCGAACGAGTACCAGAACTGCTCGCCGCCGAGCGCGGACAGCGCCCGTTGACGAACCCGGCGTGCGGGAGCGGGATCGGGCCAAGCGTCCGCCCGGACGGCTCGACGATCAGCTCTCCGCCGCTCTTGGCCGCGACGTCCGCGAGCACGTTCTCGAGCTCTTGGCCGTGATCGTCCATCGCACACTGACACTAGCGCAGCTTGCACGAGGCGATCGTCCCGCCGGCGGGAAGATCGCGAGTCGGCTTGACGCGCGCCCGGGCGCGGCGGCACGATGAAGGGTCGACGCAGCTGCCTTCCGAAGGAGAGCCGATGAGCCTGTCCCGGAACCTCTACCGTGCCGCCCGCCTCGCCCGCACCGCCGAGGCGATCGAGAGCGGCAACCCGCGCCGAATCCGCCGCCGCGGCAAGAACATCCTCGTCGGGCGGGCGCTCGCCCGCTCAGGCTTCTGGAGGGCTCTCTGGAAGTCAGCCTCGTCGGTCAGCCTGGCTCGTGACGCCAACCGCCGCCGCGTCGGTTGCGCGATCTCCTACGGCTCGACGTCTACAGCGTTGTCGACGGATCGGCAGCGTCGCCGCCGCCGACTGATCCGGCCATCTCGACGAAGCGGCAGAGCGCGTTCGCGAGCTTCAGGTGCTCGACGGTGCGGCAGTCGACCTCGAGCAGCCGCGGCGAGCAGGCGACGTAGGCGAGGCACTGCGCGCGCGAGACGGCGACGTTGAGCCGGTTGCGCGACAGCAGGAAGTCGAGCCCGCGCGGGACGTCCTCGCCGCTCGACGACGCCATCGAGTAGAAGACGACCGCGGCCTCGCGGCCCTGGAACTTGTCGACCGTGCCGACCTCGACGCCGTCCGGGAGCCGCTCGCGCAGGAGCCGCACCTGGGCGTTGTAGGGCGCGACGACCATCACGTCGCTGTGGCGCGAGCGGCCGCTCGCCGTCCGCGTCGCGTGAACGTGTGGCCGAGGAGCCGCTCGATCTCGGCGGCGATCGCGTCCGCCTCCTCCTCCGAGTCGACGCGGTTTCCCTCGTGCTCGACGGCGAGCCAGCGGACGCCGACGCCGTCCGAGGTCGTCCGCTCGCGAGCACTCCGTCGATCGAGCGGAGCCGGCCCTCGTAGAACGCCTCCGAGACGAAGCGGCACACGTCCGGGTGCATCCGCCGCGTCTGCTCGAGGAAGACGCCGAGCTCCGCCGGGATCGTCTCGTGCTCGCCGAGCACGTGCTCGAGCACGCTCGCGCCGGAGCCGTCGGGATGGACGCCCTGCGTGACCTGGGCGAGCTGGAGCGGGTCGCCGAGCAGGACGAGCCGCTCGCGCCGAGGTGCCGCAGGCGATCGTGTCGGCGAGGCTGTACTGGCCGGCCTCGTCGACGACGAGCGTGTCGAGCTCGCCGTCGAGCTCCTCGCGCGCGAACAGCCACGCCGTTCCCGCGACGAGCTTCACCTCGGGATCGAGCACGTCGTCGAGGTCTCCCGGCTTCACGTGCTCGCTCTCGTACAGTGGTCGCCGTACTTGACGCCGCGGAAGTCGAGCCCCTCCTCGGCCGCCGCCTCCTCCACCGCGTCGAGCAGGTTGTGGATCACCTTGTGGCTCTGCGCCGTGACGCCGACCTTCCGCCCCTGCCGCGAGCAGATGCGTGATCAGGCGCGCGCCACGGTAGGTCTTGCCCGACCCGGGCGGCCCCTGGACGACGAGGTACGAGCCCTCGAGCCGGTCGAGCAGCGCGCGCTGCTCGGCGAGCTCGAGGCACTGCAAGGGTGCGCCGCCGAGCGGCGGCTCGCGCCGCAGCAGCCGCTCGAGGTGCGGATAGCGCCGTCGCCGGCGAGCAGCGAGGCGGCGAACCGGCGCAGCGCCGCCTGCTGTGCCTTCGTCGGGAACGGCCCGCCCGGGAACGAGCGAGGTCGGCAGCGGCTCGTCGCGCTTGGCCTTGCCGCGGCTGAGCGTGACCGTGCCGGTCGCGTTGTCGAGCGCCGACACCGTCCAGCCGGTGCCGCCTTCGCTGCGGGTCTTCGCCGCCCTCGCCCTCGTCGAAGTGGTGCTGCTGCGGCCGGGAAGGTGAACGTCCACTCGAGCGACTTCGTCCGCGGTTCGCGATCGAGAGGTCGACCGGCTCGCTGCCGTCGTGCTCGAGGCAGCCGAGCGCCTCGCCGTCGTCGACGAGCTCCTCGTCGGTCATCTTGCGCCGGCGGAAGTACCACCACCAGGCCGGGCGCGCCTCGCGCTTGTGGTACTCGAGCAGCCGCGCCGCGCAGCAGCGCGGCCGTCGCCCTCGTCGGCCGAGGCGAGCAGCGCGTCGCGGAGGCGCGCCGTCTCGTCCGGCGCGTCGTCCGTCTCCACCGGCACGCGTCGCGCTCGGGCGGCGGCAGGAACGGGATCGCGACGCCGTGCTCGCGCTCGGCCTCGGGCCGGCGCTCGAGCAGCCAGTCGCGCAGCTCGAGCGTCGCGAGGCAGTCCTCCTCGTTGTAGGCGGCGATGCCGTCGAGGCGCGCCGGGTCGCGGTCGTCGAGCCAGCGCTCGAACTCGATCACCGCCTCGTTGCCCGAGCTGACCTCGGCCTTGCGCGTGAAGAACAGCTTCTCGATGTCCTTCAGCCAGTACGACTCGACCCCGGCGCGCAGGCCCTGCCGCACGACCTGCAGCAGGTCGACGAGCACCTCGCCGCGCAGCAGCTCGTCGATCTCCTCCTCGCGCGTCGCGTGCGCGCCCATCAGCCGCGCCAGCGTCGAGGGCTCGTAGGCGGCGTAGTGGTAGACGTGCATGTCCGGGAACGCGCGCCGGCGCTCGGTGACGAAGTCGACGAACTGCTCGAACGCGCGCCTGCTCGCCGTCGCGGTCGTACGCCCAGAACGGCTCGATAGGTCGCCGACCCGTCCGGCTCGCGCCAGAGCACGCCGAACAGGAACTCGAGCCGCGCAGGCCGGGTCGAAGAACGGGTCGCCCTCCATGTCGAAGAACACGTCGCCCGGCGAGGGCGCCGGCAGCAGCCCGAGCCCGCGCCGCTCCTGCGGCGGCGAGCAGGTGGTAGGTGAGCTCGCCGGTGCGGTAGCGGTGAAGCTGCAGCGCCGCCTGGTCGCGCAGCCGCTCCAGCATCGCCGGCGCCAGCCGCCGCACGCGCAGATCCGCAGGCGACTCCGCGAGGCCGGTGAGCGTCGTCACGTCGACCGTCTCGAGCTTGCCGATCTGGTCGCGCCGGATCGACGCCACCCGCGTCAGGTGGTCGTCGTCCTCCCAGCGCTGCGCGGCAGACCGAGATGAAGTCGCAGCGCGAGCAGTGGTCGCACGGCCACGGATACGTCTCCGGCCGCTCCTCGACGTGCGCGCCGCAGGCGCCGCTGCGCCGTCGCGCAGGTAGGCGTCGACGTCGGCCGGCCGGTACGTCTCGACCTCGCTCGTCCCGAGCACGACGTGCAGGCGCTCGGGCAGCCGTCCCTGGATCGCCGCGATCTCGTCCGCGTACCACGCGAGCTGGAGCACGGCCGCCGGCTTCGCCGCTGCGCGCGAGCTTCGTGTCGTGCGGCTCGTAGCTCCACGCGCCGAGGTCGGACGGCTCGTCGACGCGAACGAGGAAGTCGGCCCGGCCGCGCCAGCCGTCGCGCGAGAACGTCGCCTGGTAGATCGACCTCCGCGCCGTCGCGCATCGCGGCGACGGTCGCGTCGTGTGCCGCCTCGAACGCGCCGGACTCGTGCGGCCAGCTCGATCTCGACGACCTCCCGCCCCTGCTCGCGCAGGAACTCGAGGTAGCGCGCCTCGTGCAGGTCGCCCTTCTGCGCGACGAGCTCCGCGAGCGCCTCGCGCGTGTACGGCCGCTTCCGCTCCCCGAGCGCGACCTCGAGCGAGAGCGTCGTCAGGTGCGGGCAGGCGAGGTACGCCGTCAGATCGGACGGCGAGAGGCGAAGCGACCCATCCGCGGAACGATGCATTGCGTACTGGAGTATCGGCCTGCGAAGCGCCGACTCTTACGGAACCAGGTCGGGCCACTTGAAGCTGCGCTACTAGAGAACCCCCACTAGAACTCCCTCCGGGGGCCTCTATTTGCTTTCGATGGGCATGACGAAGCGGCAGATCGTGTTCGCGAGGCTCATCCGTGCTCTTTCAAGGAACGAGGGATGCGTCCTCGTGCTCGCCACCTTGGGGAACAGGAGATGGGTCCCGGTTCCCTGCATTCACACAGCCACGCGCTCACTGGAGCGTGGCAATTCGAGAAGTTCAGCGAGTCTTAGAACGCACCCCTCTACCTCGGTTGGAAGGCGGGTGAACACGACATGATTGCCGGCCTCCGTCTGCCATGGGCCGGCTGCTTCAGCAAGTGACAACTCACTGGGCGTAAGCGCGCCGAAGTGGGGATACGCGAGCACGCCGAGCGTCTCCGACCCCGTGGAGTACCGCGAGAGATAGGACGCGAGCTGATAGAGATCCGCGCGGTCTACCCCGTTCGGTCGCTCCAGGGAAGGAACGAGCCGCTTGTACTTCGCGTCGATCACAGCGACCGTCTCGCGCGGGTGCTCCACGAGGATGTCCGGCTTCAGAAGGCCCAGCCCTTTGCCCGTGGATTCGCTGGACAGGAGATGGTCGCGTCGGCCTGCGATGGTGCCGTGCCCGACGGTTGCCTGCGCCCTCACCGCGATCCGCGTGCAGTTCAAGACGAACAGCTCCCAAAGCTCTGCAACGTCAAGGAGCAGGCCCTCAGCCGCACCTGCTTCATGCGACGCGGTGTACCCGATCCGCCGTGCGATGCGGTACGAGAGCTGGACGCTGCTCTTGAACGGGAGCGTGATCGGCGTGTAGCGCACGCGTTCCAGGTCGTTCGGCGAGGGGAGGCTCGGCCGGTTGCCGACGGCCGCTCGCATGTGCGGCATGGCTGCGCGCACCTGCTCGGTGCGCCATTGGCCCTTGGCAGGAAGCCTGCCGGCAAGAACGCGGTCGGCACAGACGATCACGCGTGTCATCGTGTGGTTCAGGGAGCGCAGGGTGGACGTCGACGCGACCGCTTGGCGGCCGCTTCGCCGCAGCTCTAGTGTCCGCCGGAGATCGAGTCGACCGCGCACGTACAGCCCCTCGTGGCTTTCCGCGACGCGGAGGAACGGTGGACCGTGGCGAAGCGCTCCGCCAAGGGCTCGACACCAAACGCGTGCGAGAAGTTGAACGATGAACGCCTCTGATTCCTCTGGAGCAGAGCTGGTTGGCGGTAGGAAGATGCCGAGGACCTGGTCGAGCCATGCCTCGATCACGTGGATCCCAAGGCGGGGCTTGACGACCAGACGTCTCCCCTCAAAGGTCATCGCGCCGACGTAGCGGCCCGCAAACCAGGTTCCGTCACCTGCCCGAGTGACGAGGAAGTCGGGTTCCGCTGCGTCCGCTGCGCCGAGCGAGACCGTGAGATCGCCAGGATTCACCTTGGTTCTGACGCGCTCGAGCCACAACTCGTCCTCGGCGGTCAGCTCCCCGTCGTAAGGGCTGAGGTCGAGGAGCTCGAGTGTTCTCATGTCCGCGATCCGGTCGCGAGCACCTGCCATAGCTCGTTCAGTTCGGTCGTGCGTGTCGGCTCCTGAACGCCTTGCAGGTACTGCTCGAGCAGCGGTCCGATCGACAAGCGCCACAGATCGACGAGTGGGGACCGTGCCTCACCCTTCTTCGTCCAGAGGATGTCGCTCGTCCGGTTCTTCTGCACGGCCAGGTGCGGAGCCCGGGCCATGAACTCCGTGATCTCGAAAAAGTAGGTATGGCCAATCTCGTAGTCTCCGCCGAGTACGCTCGACTTGGCGATCTCCTCGTTGAGCCGATGTGCGTGGTCGGCGAGCTTGTTGATGTGGTCAGAGATCAAGTCCCAGCCGTACTTCGCGGCGAGTGGCTGGTCTGCCCAGCGTTCGCGGACCACGTCCACGACGAGCTGTCGTTCGAAGCTGCAGCGGACCCAGAGGAACCTGCGTCGCAGGGCGAAGTCGACCTGCTCCAGGGACTGATCGATCAGGTTCATCGTGCCGATCACGTAGAGGCTGCTCGGAAGCCGGATCCTTGCTGGAGGTTCGTTCGCTTCCATCCCGATGAGCTCAACGGGTGTGTCGCGGTCCTCAAGCACTGAGAACGCCTCGCCGAACACGCGACTCAAGTCGGCGCGGTTGAGCTCATCGAGGATCAACACCCATGGCAGCCCAAAGCCTGCCGCGTCAGCCGGCTCCGTCTCAATCTCGTCGATCAGCTGCAAGAGGAAGCCCGGCTCGTGTTTGGTCTCGCCGCCTCGAAGGCGCAAACCGCGGATGAACTCCTCGTACGAGTAGGCAGGGTGGAGCTGGAGACGGCGAACTCGCTGCTCAACCAGGGGCGGCAGCTCGTCGCGCCGCTCGAAATAGCCTGCAGGCTTCCACTGGCGTAGAGCGTGGTTTCGGATCAGCCGCTCGGCCAGGTCCTTCGCTTGGTGGGTCTTGCTTGTTCCCGGCGGGCCATAGAGGACGATCTGCTTCTTGATCTCCAACGCTTCCAGCTCGAGCACGCCGTCGCTACTGTCGGCGTTCGCACCCCATACGCCCTGGAGTGGCGGCTGGTAGTAGTCCAGCTTCTCGGGCGGCGGGTCGCCCGCGAGCAGATCGTTCAAGCGTCCGCGGATAAGGAGCAGGCGCTCGTCGAGGTCCTCCGGCGCGTCCGGGGGCAGAAGACCTTCGAACGCGGCTGCAATGTTCCTCTTGTGTCCATCGCTCGCGATCCGCTCAAAATGGTCGGGCGCCAGCAGGTGCACGAGGATGTGGCGCATGGACGGTCTCCCGTCCGTGTCCTGATCGATCAGGTCACGCAGTCGCCACGGATCGCCCAGCACAGCGCGGCGCTCCTCGACCGGCAGCTGCTTGATCTTGCGAGCAAAGTCGAGAACAAATCCGACCTGCGCGTCTGGGCGGTAGAGGAAGTACTGGCCTGGGTGACCGATCCCCTCCGCGAACGCCTTCGACACATCGCCGTTCTCGTCGAGCTGCTCACTCGCCCAGCCAAGCACCTCGTTCACCCGGCCGCGCTTCGTGCTCGTCCCCACAGCACCTGACCAGACGAACAAGTAGTAGACAGCGAGCGCCTCGGCGCCAAGCAACACCAGCGGCCGATCGTCCTCGAGTTGCAGCTTGTACTTGTCCATGAACGATCGCTCGTCCAAGAGGGGCGATTCGACCACGTTCTTGTAGACCCGGCCGATGTTCTCCTCGGTCCACAGATGCTCCTCGAAGAAGAGGGAGCCATCCTCGACGAGACACTCCTCGCGCCATCGAGTGACGACCTCATCGATCTTCTTCCTGCTGCCCTCCGTGTACCTCGCCATCGTTCGCTCCGATCTCGCTCTCTCGTCAGCGTTGTCCGAACATCAGCGCCTACATAAGTCGTCGGACCAGGCACTCATCCACGAGGAAGGAGTCTCCGCCGGCTCATAGGTAGTGGTAGACGTCCTGGGCGCAGCGTCTCGACAAGATCTACTCGCCGTCGATCTCAACATCGACTTCAAGACCTAGCTGGCGCAACCCTTCGAGGACCGTGAGATCAAGTGTCTCGCGCGGGATTCCGAGTTCGCTGCCCTCTACTGCCACTTCGAGAGTGGTCTCCGCCTGCGCCCCGGAAGCCGCGAAGGGAAGGATCGCCACTTTGATCACGTCGCGCATCTTGTCCGCCGGTACGTTGCGAATGCTTCAGGCGAACTCGTGCGATCCCCTGCTTGGCTTTCTCGGCCTTGGTCGCTGAACGAGGCGTGTCGATCCCATCCCCAACAGGCTCGCCGTCATCCCCCACAGTTGGTGTTGGAGGAGGAGCCGGGGGTCGCACCGTTACGACGGAGGAGCTCTTCGCGCGCCGGCCCCGCCTTCACGAGGTACACGCCCGGGCTGGAACTGCACTTCGTCGGGCATGACGTCGGCGTCGATCCGAAGGACCGAGTCGGGCGCATTCCAGCTGGCTCCGAACGCGATCCCAAAGACACCTTCCCTCACGCCGCGAACGACGCAGTTCCGCAAGACATCCTGCGAGCCGAGCTTCGGCAGGTGCGGATGTCGCGCGAAGTAGGCGCGCAGATCCTCGAGCGCCACTGCCTCTGCATCTGCAGGAAAGACGCCGAACCGGTCCGTGAGCAGAGCAGCAGGAGCGAGTGTTCCGACGAGGAGCCTGTCCGCCTCCCGCAGATGCGAGACAACGCGCTCGTCGATCCGAGCGTTGACCGAGGCTGGGCCCAAGTCGATGTCTTCGAGCTGCAGCCCCGACTGGCCACCTGGCGCGAGCAAGAGGAGATGCCGAACGGCCATGACGACGTGGTCGGGAAAGCGGTCGACTGTCGCCTGCCGGCGGCGGACAAGCTCCTCCTGCTGCTCCTGGTTCAGCCTGCCGTAGCGTGGCCGATCGGCGATCACGTCATCGATAGCGGCGAGTGTTCGAGCCGTGCTGCGAGCGCGCGACAACGCTGCAGCTGTCCGCGGCGACGAGCATCGACGAGTTCTTGTTTGCCCGTCCGGCTGAGCCACGGAAGAGCAGGACGCTCTCGGCGTGACGAAGCGTGTCGTCGGTCTCGTGCGGGCCGATGCGATGGTCGAAGTCGAGGATGCCCAGAGCGAGCCGCGACTCGTCGGGCAAGTCGGTCGACTCGACAACGCGATGGACGACGCGAAGCTCCGGCGTCCCGGGCGCAACCTTCGCGAGCGTCTCGTAGAGAAGCGCCACGACCCTGCTCGTCGTCGATCGCGCCCTCGCGCTCGAGAATCACCTTGTTCAGGTTCGGCTCGGTCGTGAAGCGGAAGCGACCACCTTCGACCCGCGCGTACCAGAGCAACTCGCGGAGACCGTCGCGAATGTCGTCGACCAGTCCCCGGCCGAGTCCCGGTCGGGCGACGCCCGCGAGCATCTGAGCGGCGCTCCCGCCGAGCACTCGGTCAGGCCCGAACGAATAGAGGAAGGCGCTCGTGGCGAGCCCGGTCGCGACCCGGAGTTCTTCCGCCTGGCCGCCACGCCGACGATCCTCCTCCGGCGCCTTCGAGTCCGGCCGGATGATGTCGGCGTTCAGAGCCGACTTGTACGACTCCCCGGCGACCTTGAGCACCTCGCCGCGAACACCGTCATCGGCAAGGTCAACGTCGCCGACATGGATCAGCGGGCGCATGCGAGTTCCGAAGGCGAGAGGGCCTTGACCGTGTGGCCGAGCAGCCTGAGCGCACCGCGCGTTCGCTGGAAACCCGACAGCGACCCCCAGCGGTTCTGGAGGAGGTCGACGAGATCCGGGTGGAACGGGTACGCGGCGACGATCCGGTCGCGGAAAGCCGTCTCGCGGTAGGTCGCTGGAATCGCGTCGCCAAGGTCGCGCACGTAGTAGTCGGCGTACGCTTCGGCGACGCTGCCGCCGTTCCTCCTCCGCGCCCTGCGCCGTGAACAGGCGCCGGGCCAGGATCGGGAAGATGTCGTCCCCCTCGACGGGCGTGACGACGTTCTCCTGCCGCCCGACGACCTTCTCCAGCGTCTCGAGAAGCTGCTCACCCTCCATCGAGTAGCTCTCGGGACGCGAGGAGGTGAGAGTCGCGATCATCGCCACCCGGTCGACGCCCGAGACCGCCGTCGAGAGCTCCTTGATCAGCGTCAGCGTCGTCGCCGGCGAGATCGCCGTCGCCGGTCTTGACGGGGAGCGCCTTGACGAGGTACTCGAGCACCTCGTCGAGCAGAATCAGGCACGGCGCGCTCGCCGCGAGAAGCTTCGCGAGCTGCGTCGTGCTCGAGCCCTCAAGATTCGCGTCCTGCGCCGCGACATCGGCGAAGGCCGCCGCGCCGCCGAGTCGGTAGGCGAGGTGGCCGAGGAGCGTCTGCACCTGAACGCCCGGCTCGACCTCCGTCGGTCGTCCCGCAAGCAGCGCCGACCCGTCGAGGACAACGACGCGCGCCGACGGAAACGTCGTCGCGGCCCGTGCGCTCAGCAAGGTCACGGCCGCACGCCGTGGCGAGCACGGCGTCCGGATCGCTGAACAGGTGGTAGGCGGCGAGCAGCGTATGCGTCTTGCCACCGCCGAACTCCGTCTGCATCCGATACACGCCCGCCGCGGCCGGGTCGCCGTCGAGACGACGGAGCAGCTCGTCGAGCACCGCCGCGAGGTTCTGCGTCAGAAACGTCTGCTCGATAGAAGAGCGTCGGGTCTCGATACTCGGGACGCCCGTGGCCCTCCGCCGCGAGCCCGAGATCAGCCGCGAAGCTCGATTCGTCGAACGAGCCGTCCGCGATGTCCGCGCGCGGAGATCGCAACGTCGCGCCAGGCCGAAAGTTCGGTCATCGGCCCGCCTCATCGAAGAGTCGCATGGCTTCGCTCGGCTGTGCCTCGCGCGCGGCTGCGACAACCTGCTCGCGCCCGCCGAGAAGGTTCACGAGCATCGTCCGCTCTCGGTTCCCGTCGGGCAGCGACTCAGCGATCGCCCGTGCGGCAGCCCAGAACGCCGTCTCCTCAGCGAAGCCGCTCGAAGCCAAGCAGCTCGGCGAGCTCACGCCGCCGGCCTGATTCGTGCAGCTGGCAGGCGAGTTGAAGAACATCCACCATCGAGGGAACGGGCCCGAGGGGAATCCGCTTGCGCTCGTCCGGGCCGCGCAAGCCCATAGCTCTCGCGCGATGTCTGCGCGAGACCGTCCACCCCGCCGAGCTCGTCGACCTCGATGTGGAAAGCCTTGCCGAGCTTCTGCGCCTCGTCGACCGGGATCTGCGCGGCGCCGTACGCCCAGCGCCACGTGAGGTAGAGGAGGGTGATGTCGTCGACCGCGGCGAGCGCCTCCGAGCCGAGAAGGCGCCGCATCGCGTGGCGCGCAACAGTGCGCCGGGCGAGAGCCAGAAGCTCCGCGACCGACACCTCCTCGTCGTTCAGCCGGCGAACCGACGAGTAGCGCCCGAAGACCTCGAACGCCGGACCGATCGCGCTGATCAAGTAGTCCGCCCCGGACAGCCCAAGCTGCTCGAACTCGACGAGCCGCTCCGCGATCCGCTGATCGAGCTCTCGCACGACCTCGTCGTAGTAACCGAGCCGCTCGACCGTGCGCGGGCGGCAGACGAGCACAACCGAAGATCCAAGAACGGCGCTGATGATTCGCCGTGCTGCGACTGCCCATCTCGGACTGCATCGGCCACGACGTCGACACGACAAGCCCGGCCTGCAGCAGTGCGCGCAGAAGCCGCTCCCATGCGTCCGACTCGGTGTGAGCAAACACGATGGTGACGACACCGTCCGGCTTCACGACTCGCCGCATCTCGGCGATCGAGCGCGCCAGTCGGAGTTCGAACTCGTCCGAGGAGATGTAGGCGTCCGATTTCTTGTCGGCGCGGTTCTCGATCACCTCCTGCGCCTTCGGCGTGAGCGGCGCGGCGAACAAGCTCGGGGTACAGGTCGCCGATCGAGCGCTTCAGCCAGACGTAGAAATAGTCGGAGAGGTCGGCGTATTGGACGGCGTCGTAGTACGGCGGGTCAACGACGACTGCGTCGAAGACTGCGTCAGGGATCGCTTCGAGCGACTGCGCATTCCCTCGGGTAACAAGTAGCCGGTGTCTCGCCCGTTCGCGCGCACGATTCGATCGCGCCGATCGTAGAGTCGAGCCCTCCAGCCCAATTGTCCCGCGCACCTTCTCGAATGGGTTCATCTCAACGAAGTCCCAGACCATCGGTATTGACTGCCGCGCAAAGGTATGCGCTGGCTTGTCACGGGCGACATTCCAAGAGCAGAATGCATCGAGTTGCAGTCGAGGATCCGGCTCGATTAGCAACCCGAGATATGTCGCAACTGCCTTCGCGCGCTCAGGATCCATGCCCTCGGCGAGCATCTGCGAGTGAGCTTCACGCAGTCCAGCAGCACAGGGCTTCGGCAGCCGCGAGTTGGCGTGGCGTGAAGAGTTCGCGATAGTCCTGATCCCGTAGGGAAGCATTCCGAACTTGCGGTATTGCGCCGCGTCGAGCAGTTCGTCGGGGATTGCGGTTGTGCCGTCGTCCAGATCGGGTCAGCGAGTCGACATGAGCGACTGCGGCCTGATGAGCGTCGTAGTCGGCTAGCTCGGCGAGCCGAAAGCGACGCCGACCCTTGTCGTTCCTCAAGAACTGCAAGCAGCCGCAAACCGAAAGGCTGATCCTTCGCCCAGGCACGCACTTCTTTCGCGCTCGCCGTTGTTCCGCAGGCTGGACAGGTCGCGGAGCTCGCCCGCATAACTGCCGCTCCCGGAGCGCTCGTCGTCATCCTCTCGGAGCTCGAGCTCGATCCGGTTGTCGGCGATAGTTGGGTCAAGCCATACATTTGGCGCCGGTCTTCGCAAGCCACCAAGTAGTGACAAGTGGGAGTCTCGATGCCGCAGGCAGGGTTGCTGACACGGCATCGTGCGCGCCCAAAACCAAACAAGCGGCTGTCGCCAGTGCGAGTCCTTCGGGTAGAGGTAGCTAACTCGTTCTGTCGCACGCTCGGCGACCCACTCGCCCCAATGGCGTATCTCGTGTCCGAGCTGAAGTGCTCCCGTCAGGGACACGCTCCGAGAACCGCTGTGGATATTCGAGCATGGCATCGCTCGATCAGGTGTGCAACGGGGTTCAGATCGATCGCGGTGACGTCGCAGCCGAGTCGGAGTGCCTCCAGCGGGATCGCACCGCCGCCGGCGAAGCAGATCGAGCACCTTCGGTGGTTCGTCTGGGATACGCGGCGCGGACGAGCTCCCGCAGCGGGTCGATGCGAGCAGGGACTTGCCGCATCCTTGAACAGCGGTGCGCGCTCGATCGCTTGAAGACCTCGCGCCCGGCCAGCTCGTCCTCCGGATCAGGGACAAGCGAACCGAGCACGATCGCGCGACTCATGGCGAGCGGTCGCCGCGCCCACCAGAGGTGGATGCGGCGCGGGTGGTCGGGCGAGTCCTCCGCTCTTCTCACGATGCGAAGCCTCGGTTGATCGCCTCGAAACGGCAGCCCCTCCTCGATCAGCAGCCGCGTCACGGGGCCGTCTCCGCGGCATTGATCACCGGATCGGGCTGGATGCGATAACGCACGTCGAGGGCCGGCGTAATCGCGCCCGCGAGCTTCTCGGCCGGGTTCTGGACGCGGTAGAGCCGCGGCCGGTCGCTCGCGCACTCGAGGACGACATAGAGCCAGTACTCGTCTTTGAGTTCGAGCGACTTCTGGTACTCGAGCCACGTGAGCTCGACGAGGCCGACGGCAGCGCGACCCTTCACCTCGATGCATCGTCGGTCGCCGTCGCCTTTCGTCGAGCGCAGGTCGAACCCACACCCGTCCTTTTCTGTGCTCTCGACGTGAGCGCCGCGCTCTTCAACCTCGTAGCGCGTCGCCTCAGCGACGGCGATCGCTTCGATGTCGCTGGTCGGAAATCGTGCGCCGTCCGTGGGCTTAACGCGCCTTGCGGTACTCGGCAACAGCCGGGACCACGAGCGCCGTACCTAGATGCCGCACAGACCCGCGGAACACCCTGCCGCTCCGCTGTGTCATCGCGAGACGCTCGTCGCGGCGATGGCGATGCGCCTCCTTCGCGAGCTCGGCCTGTCGAAGCCGGCCCTGAGCGCCGGCAACGCCGGCGTCGACCTCCTCCTCGGCATCGAGGATCTGACGGTCGACTTCCGCGAGTTGGGCCGTGAAGCTCTCCTCGAGGAAGCGTTCGGTGATCTCCGCCTCTCGCTCGCGTTCGGCCTTGGCCTCCTGGAAAGGCGCCTCGAAGAGATGGCTGCGCGCCCAGTCGTCGAGGCCGAGCGGGACGCTCAGGCGACTTGGCCGGGTGTAGCGCTCGATGGGATGACGTCATAGAGCGTGCGCGGCGGTGCGACGCGTGAACACCTCGCCGCGCTGCGAAGCGGCCGCGAGCGTCTCGCGGACAAGCTCGCGGTTGCCATCCACGACTTCTCGCGGTCAGATGGTGAACGAGGACTGTCGCTCTCTCGCGTCGGGGTCCTCGAATACAGCGCCCCGCTCGAGCACCTGTTCAGTTCGCTGGATCACGTACGCGACGAGTGCGTCGAACAGCGGGTGGCCAGGCCCGCAAGCTCTGCCTGCGGAAGCGCCGCCTCATCTTCGCGAAGCGGACGCATCGCCACCTCCCGGTCGAAGGTCAGCCGCTCGTAGGAGGGCGCGATCCGCCGCGTCTGGCTTGAGGCCCGACTTCGCGCGACGAGAACGTCGGGGCTCCGATCGACGCGGATCGCTCCGTCGAGGCGCTTGCTCGCCTGACCGCCGGCGAACTCGATCGCATCGATGAAGAAGCGCTCGAAGTAGCTCGGCGGCAAGTCGCCGCTCGCGCATCCGCGCCGCCCGATCGGACTGCTCCTGCCAGTCGATGTTGTCGCTCGCCAGCGCGGATTCCAGAAGCTCGTTCGCACGCTGCGATCGCCTTCGGATCGTCCTCCTTCGCAGCGATCGTCTGCGCCGCCTGTTCCTTGCTCACCTCGCCGGCGAGAACGCTCTCGAGCAGCTCGCGCAGGTTGTACTCGGCGTACATCCCGCCGATCACATCGAAGACTCGATCGCCGAGCGTCTCCTCGATCCGCTCGAGCTTGTCGAGCAGCGCTTTCAGCACGTATCCCTCGCGCGTCTCGCCGGCGACCAGGTTGAAGACGTGCACCTCTCGCTCCTGGCCGATGCGGTGAATCCGGCCCATGCGCTGTTCGAGCCGATGTGGTGACCAGGGGATGTCGTAGTTGACCATCAGATGGCAGAACTGGAGGTTGATGCCCTTCGCCAGCCGCCTCGGTGGCGACGAGGATCTGCGCGCGCTCGCGGAAGAACCGCTCCTGCTCGATCCGTTCGGCCAGCTTCAAGCCGCCGTGGATGACGGCCACGTCGAACTCGGGTCGGAGCTGCTCGACGAGGTAGTCGAGCGTGTCCTTGTGCTCGGTGAAGATCACGAGCTGCTTGCGGCGATCCTCGCGGAGGCCCTGCGTCTTGACGACATCGAGCAGCTCGACGAGCTTCCGCTCGGTCTTCGACGTCTTCGACTTGCTGCGCCAGCGGAAGCAGCGGCTCCAGCGCCTCGCGCTCGGCCTCGAGCTCGGCAACGGTTGCCGGCAGCCACTCGGAAAGCGCTTTCTCCTCGCGCTCCCAGCGCTCGGACTCGTCGAGATCCTCGAGTTCGTCCTCGCCAAGAACCTCGCTCTGGAACGCCTTCTTCTCCCGGATGTAGCGCTCGGGGTCTTCAAGCGCGCGCTCGATCCGTTCGAGTCGCCGCTCGAGTGTTCGCCGGATCGCACGCGTGCTCGAGGCGAGCCGACGCTGCATCGTCGTCAGGGCAAACCCTGCGCCAGCTGCGGTTCGCCGACTGGAAGCGGATCTCGGCGAGCTTCGTCGAGACGAAGTCGGTGACGGCGTCGTAGAGCTCGCGCTCTCCCGGCGATAGCTGAAAGTCGAGCGTGTGCGCGTGCCGCGGCTTGAAGAGCGGCTCGCCCTTCATGTCGCGCATCGCCTCCTTGGAGACTCGCCGGAAGAGCTGCTTCGGAACGCGCACGACCTTCGGGCATCGATCGCCGAAGACGGGCGGGTCGAGCAGGCGCAGAAGCGCCCAGAACCCCTTGTCGCTCCCTCGATGCGGAGTCGCCGTCATCAGGATCAGCCGGTGCGCCTGCTCGCTCACTGCCTCCGCGGCGACGTAACGCTGGCTCTTCTTGTTGATCCGCCCCCTGCCGTCGACGTAGGCCGAATAGCCGTGGGCCTCATCCAGGATCGCGAGGTCCCACTCGAGCTCAGCCTCCCGGAATGCCTCCAGCACGTGCTCCTGGCTGAGGAAGTCGCGGCTGACGATCACATGCGGATGCTTGTCCCATGGGTTCTCGTTCGGCGACGCGTCGAACACGGCGGCCATGTCCACGAAGCTGAGCTGGAAGCGTTCGTCGAGCTCGCGGACCCACTGGGGTCGCAGGTTCGCCGGCACGACGAGCAGGATGCGATCGCCTGAGCGGCGCAGGACGAGCTCCTTTGCGTAGAGGCCGGCCATGATCGTCTTGCCGGCGCCCGGGTCATCAGCGAGCAGGAAGCGCAGTCGGGGCTGCGTGAGGAACTCGTCGTAGACCGCCTCGAGCTGGTGAGGAAGCGGCCGGATGTTCGAGACCGCAACCGCGGCCATCTCGTATGTGAACGTGGTCTTGATCCTGCGCGCCTCGAGGCCGAGACGGAACTGGTCCGGATCGGCGTCGAAGGTTGGCCGCTCGGGGCGCTCGACGATTACAACTTGACCGAGTTCCTCTTCCGCCAACGTGATCTCGGCGAGACCTGTACTGCCGCGATAGACGAACGTCCAGAACTCACCCGGAGCAATCGAGATGAGCTCGACCGCGTCCGTCGAGCCCGGAAGCCGGACGATCGCACCGATGACAAGGCGATCGACGTCTACGGCCATGTCGACTCAGGAGGTCGGGGCGGGTCTTGAGCCAAGCCCGAAGCTGTAGAGCCGCCAGCGCATCGCCTCGCCGCTGACGCCGAAGCGGGCGGCGCTCGCGTCCGGGTCGCCCTCCCACGCCGCGCGCACCTCGTCCTCCGGCATGAGCAGCTCCGCGGCGAAGACGTTCGCCTCGCGCTCGAGCGCCTTCACCGCCGGGTCGAGGCCGACTTCCTCCGCGCGGCAGAAGACCGGCGCCTCCGTGCCTTCGAGGCACTGGCAGACCCAGTGGCCGAGCTCGTGCGCGAGCGTGAAGCGGCGCCGCGCCGGCACCTCCGCCGCGTTCAGGAACACGGCCCGCTCCGCCGGGTAGAGCAGGCCCGAGACGCCGTCCAGCTCCGCCTCGGTGACGGTGAGGCCGAGGTAGTCCTCGGCGATGGCCTCCACCGGCACCGGGACCAGGCTGCCGCCGAACAGCTCCCCATACCGCCCCCGTAGCTCGTGCGCCCTCGGATCTGTGACCGGTCCAGCCACGTCCTGAGTGTGTCAACTGTCAGCGTTGCCCGCAAAGAGGGAATCGATCTCCTCGTCCGGGTCGGGGCCCGGCGTCGGCGGAATCGCTGCACTCGTCGCGAGCGGCGCACGTAGGAAGGCTGCTCTTGGTGCCGGCGGCGGGCGCCACGCTCCTGCGAGGTCGCGCGCCGGCGCGGCGAAGATCTCTGCCAGCGCCTGCCAGACGCGCGCCGCCACGCCCGCCGGGTCGAGCGTCCCGCCCTCGAGCCGCTGGTACTGCCACTTGAGCCGCGGCTGCCGCTTCGCGTCGATCCCGAGCGCCGCGCCGAGCCGATCCACGACCTCGTCCACCCGCAGCCCCTGGCGGCGACGCAGCTCGAGCAGCGGCGGCTCCGTGCCCAGCCAGGCCGCCAGCAGCGCCGCGTCCTGCGGTCCGGCGGCCGGAGCCGGCACGCCCTGCAGGAAGCGCTCGATCAGCCGCGCCAGCTCGTCACCCTCCCCGCCCGCGCGCTCGAGGAACGCCTGCGCGTCCGGCCGCTCGCCGCGCGCGTACGCGTCGGCGAACTCCGCGAACAGCTCCCGCGCGAGCTCAGCCACCGAGCCGCTCCGCCAGCTTGCGATGCCCGTTGTGGAGCGCCTGGTCGACCGCGTTCCGCTTCACGCCCAACCGCGCCGCGACCTGCTCCGGCCCCAGCCCCTCCAGATAGACGAGCTCGAGCACCTCCCGCTGCCGCTGCGGCAGGTCGGCCAGCATCTTCGCCACGTCGAACTCGTCCTCCCAGGCCGCGAACGCATCCGGCGCCTCGGGATCCCACTCCTCCGGCAGCGCCCCGTCGCGTCGTGTCCCCCACTCGTAGCCGCGGCACATGAAGTCGACCACCTTCCACACGACCACGCGAAAGGGAACCACGTACCGCTTGCCCGCGCGCAGCTCCCGCAGCAGCCGCAGGAAGACGCGCTGCGAGACCTCGTCCGCGGCCTCGCGGTCGCGCAGCCGCACGAGCGTCCACTCGCGGACGAGGTAGACGTAGTTCTCGAGCAGCCGCTCGTACTCCCCCGCCTCCAGCAACCGCTTGTCCTCGGCGTCCCGAGCATCGTGCATCGAGGACAGAGTCCGCCCGGCCACCGCCTGATCTTACGAGTGGGAGATGGCCAGCCCAGCCGAATCAGCGCGCGGCAGTGCGCGCAGCCACGACTGGACCGCCTGCCGCTTGCTCTGGTCGAGCAGATCGGCGGGGCGTTCGGCAAGCCACGTCGCGATCCGGTCGCCGTCTACATAGGCGACGTTCCCGTCCCACTGCGCGCCGGCGGCGAAGTGTCCCCAGACGACGACCACCGGGTAGACCGCGACAGGGAAGCCGACCGCTGCGTCGAGGTCGCGCTTCAGCCCCTTCGCCGCCCCGGTCATCCGCCTCGTGAGGTCGGGAATGACGTACTCGTCGCCGGACTCATCCATCCGTCGAACGTGCAGACCCGCTTCATCGAGCCAGACCTCGTCCTTCAGCAGCTTCGAGTCGAGCAGGTAGACAGCCGGGCCTGCGGCGACGTGGTCGCGGTTCGCCTTGCCGTAGCCCGTGGCCAGGTCGTGCCGGATCAGCCAGCCCTTCTTACGCCAGCGGCCGCAGCGCCTTGGCTGTGCTCTGCTCGCCCCAGGCTCCCCGCTGCCAGCGCGCGATGTGGTCCGGCATCACCGCCTCCGGGAAGCATCAAGAACGCCATCGCGAGCATCCCGAAGAAGAAGCCCTCGAGCAGACGCCAGTGCCCGGACGTCCAGACGAGAACCGCGGCCAACGACAGAGACCCAGAGCGTCCAGACGTAGAACGGGGTGCGCTTGCCGAACATCCGCCGCCGCCAGTCGCGCGAGAGCGACTTGTAACGACGCATCGTCGAAGTGCCAGCGCCGCGGTAGTAACGCTCGACCAGGCTCACATCGCCATCATCGGACGACGAGCGAGCTCGGCTCAAGCTCCGCGGCGAACTCGGCCGTAAGACCACACGCGCGGTCCACGGGACTCCCTCTCGACGAAAGGAGTCCCACATGATCGAACAGTCCATCCAGCTCGGCGAGCCGGTCGAGCACCGCGGCGTCGTGATCGCGCCGCTCTTCCCGCGCCGGCAGCCCGTCGCGTCCTACGTGACGCTCGAGGAGGCGATCCCGCTCGGCTTCCACGTCGGCGAGGTCGACGAGGCCGGCTCGGTGCCGGAGCTGCTCGCGCGCAACCCGCTCGACGCGAACGTCCTCCTCTACGACGGCGAGGAGCTTCTCGGCGCGAAGCAGAACCGCATCCTGAACGTGACCGTGCTCGCCGCGGCGCGCGCGGAGACTCGCATCCCCGTCTCCTGCGTCGAGGAGGGACGCTGGAGCTCCCGTAGCGCCGCCTTCGCCTCCTCGCCCAGCCACGCCTACCCGGAGCTGCGCCGCGTGAAGGCGCAGCGGCTCTCCGCCGAGCCGCTCGCCCGCGGCGCCGCCCAGGGCGCAGTCTGGGACGAGGTGCGCGGCAAGGCCGCCCGGCTCGGCGTCCACTCGCCCACCGGCGCCCAGCGCGACATCTTCGCCGCTCGCGAGAACGACCTCGCCGGCCTGCGCAAGGCCTTCCCGCTCGCAGCCGGCCAGACCGGCGCGCTGCTTGCGCTCGGCGACCGGCTCTGCCTCGACTACGTCTCCCGGCCCGAGACGTTCGCGCGCCTCTACCCGAAGCTGCTCGACGGCTACCTGCTCGACGCCGTCGAACACCTCGACGGCACGAGTGCGAGCGAGGAGCGGCTCGCCGGCTTCCTCGCGGCCGCGGACGCGGCTCCCTCGAAGCGCCAGCCCTCGGCCGGGCTCGGCGACGACCTCCGCCTCGCCGGCGCCGGGCTCGTCGGCTCCGGCCTCACGCTCGACGACGAGCTCGTCCAGCTCTGCGTCTTCAGCGCCGACGAGGAGCGGCCGCGCACGAGCGTCGCCCGCCCCAGCCGCCGCCGGGCCGCGTAAGGAGGAGAGACGATGTGGTGCCACTTCCGACTCGCCTTATCCTTCCCGCGTGGTGACTAAGGATCAACGCGTACCAAGCGCTGTTCACCGCACGCTGCGCCCCCGCAAACGGGCCGAGGTGCCGCGCCGTGACAACCGAAGACCAAGGCCGGGCGACCGGCGGCCCGACAGCGCATCCATCGGAAGCGTCGCCAAACCGACCACTCCGCCAGCGCTCAGCGTGCGCGGCCCCAACTCGCCTCTGCGCAGTAAGCCGCTCCTGCTCGTCCGCAGTGCCTGACTACGCCGTGGTGTTGCGCTGCTTCTCGCGCAGCCGCAGGACGGCGTGGATGGTCGCGAGGTATACCCAGAAGGCCCAGCTAAGCCAGATCGCGTCGTCGTAGTCACGGCGCTGCTCGCGGTTGTTGTGGCGGATGGCAAATCCGTTGGCGAGGCGGAAGAGCTCCCCCTCATCCTTCGGAAGCATCTCTTCCTTGATGTCCGAGCGCACAGCCTCAAGTACGTCGGCGAGCTCCCGTACTGCCTGGCGGCGCTCTGCCTTCGTCGAACCCCAGCTTCGGAAGATACGGATTGCCTCGTCGACGCGGGAGATCACCAAATCGGCGTCCGCGCCGGCCGGCAGCGATGCATCGAGGAGCGGGCGGAACTCCTCCGGCCCGAGGACGATGATCTCACCCGCGGGCGTCATCTGAAGGGGCTGCTCGTAGCGCTCGAGCGCTGGATTGATGAGCTTCCTGAACTCCTGCTGGCCCTTCGCCTTGTCGAAGATGCTGTAGTGCCACCCGCAACCGGCGAAGTCGTGATAGCGGCCGTGAACCGGCTCGGCGACGAGGTCGTGGAGCGCCTCAAGAACATCGAACAGAGTGTCGGCGTCGTCAGCGCTCGCCCTTTTCTCTGTACGGCCAGATGTCGTCGCGGTGCAGCCTCCGTTGGAACCAAGCGTCGGGATCGCGGCCGACGAGCCCGGGGACCCCGCCTGCGTCGACGCACTCGTAGCCAAACGCCTCCTGGAAGTAGTAGCGCTCGATGAGTTCGTCGAGGACACTGAACACCAGGCGCCGCACCTGCTCGAGCCCGAGCGGGCTGGCGCGCGGCCCACGGCCCTGCCGCTCGGACCAGTAACGCCGGTCGGGAAGTGATGTCGACATGGAGCCAGGGTAATGCGACCACAGCTCGAGCACCCGGAGTTGCCAGCCGACAAGGTCGCCCCACACCGAGGCCGCAGTACGCGCAGGACGCAGTTGGCTTCGCTGGCCTACGCGATGCTGCGATTCGATCCCGACGAGGCGTCGTCACATAAACAGCCGATAGGGATACGTCCCGCTCGGAAGTGACGTTGCATGCGCGATCGTCTGGGACAGGCGCTTGGAGTACTCGATGGTCACGGGCAACGAGTCGAATAGCGCATCGTTATTCCAGTTCATCTTCGAGAGAGCGAGAGCGTCCTCGCCAAGAAGCTCAAGCTGTCCGGACCCGGCATGCCGGACCAGCGTGATCGGTCGAGGGATCCCTTTGCCTCCTTGAACGAAATGGCCGCGTACTGCGACCGAGGGTGCGTCTCCGTTGATGAAGAGGAGCACGCTCCGGTCGGAGAATGGGATCAGCGTCCCCCGCTCGACCGGCCATGAGTCGGGCGTATTCTTCGCCTCCGACTCCTTGGGAGCAAGAAGCCGTACGGCCCGCCAATCGTTTGAGGCGACAACTTGAACGCACTCGATCTCATCTGTGCGGCCCCAGGCATCGAAGCAGCCGTCGATCTCTTCGTCGCGGAACGGTTGTGTCTTATGAATGACGACGCGGCGGGGGAGGCCGCCGGCGTTTCGCTCCTGGTAGACAGCGAGGCTTCGAGCCATGACCGCTCGCATGTCCGCGCGGGTTAGGAATGGGTTCTCGAAGTCGACGCCATCCCCCACGTCGTAGGCGATGAACTCCATGCCGCCCCCGTCGGCGTCGAAGACCTGGCTGCAGCAGGTGACGAAGCGGTCGCGCGTGCCGCCGCGGATTGCATAGGAGAGTCCGATGTAGGCAGTGTCGGAGGCCATCGGGATTAGGCGCCATGGCGTTCCGCCCGCTTTGACGTAGAGGGCGATGCTGAGTCGCCATGCGACGCTGCAGCGGTCGGGGTAGGTCGAGAGCCCTGTCGTTCAAGAACTGCGTTGGGATACCGGCCACGGCTGAGATGCTCTTGATCTCATGGTGGAGGTCGAGTCCGTTCTCGAGGTCCTCGAACCCTCGTTGCCAGCGATCCGGTAGGTGGATGGCAACAACGTCGAACTGGTCACGGACGAGCTGCAGCCGATCGAGACGATTTCGCAGCTCGGCACCGAGGATCTCCATGTCTCCCTCATTGGCCGTGATCGTGCTGGCCGGCAGTGTCATGTGCGCATCGCGGTGCGCGCCGTGTACGGGCACGCCGAAGACCGTTTCGAAGCCCGGAAAGGACGTGAGATAGTTTCTTCGCTCCTTCGGCTCGTGGTTCTGCTGCAGCGACTTCAGGAAGTCGAACAGCTGCGTTTGGGTGTCTTCGGGCGTGATCGTGGCCACACGCACCTGGGTGCGGAAGACCGAGAAGGCGCTCTTGCTGTACGGCCCGAACTCGAGGAGCCCGCGGAGAGGGTGCAGATGACGAGCCTGAGGGCGTCCGTCGCCGAAGGCGAGCATCGGTTCTGCGAGGACGCGGTAAGGAGGGATCTTCGTCGTGACCGTCATCGTCCGGATCCGGTGGTCTTGGCTGCGGGCAGGCTGTAAGCGGTCTGCCGTCCGATCGTGAAGCTGGCTCCGACGAGGCTCGAATTCTCGATGAATGGGGCTGAGAAGGTCGCCGTCTCATCGCCGACAAGAAGGTCAGCCCACGCACCCAGAGCCGCTGCCCATACCTCGTTTCTGCGCGTCGCCCATCGCTCTTTGACCCACGCAGCTGCAGCGTCGGGCGGTGCGAATCGGGATCGGGACTTCCGCTCCTCTCCTTCCACTCGCCGAGGCGGGTCGACGAACGTCCACGGTTCGAACAGCAGCCAGACTCGATCGAGCCGCCAGTCGAGACGAATGCGGACGCCTTCTCGCCAAGTCCGCTCGCCCTCGAAGGTGCCGGTGAGTGGCGCACCTCCGTAGGCACTGACCAAGGGTGCGAAGAGCCGACCCGTCTCATCCGACAAGTCGGGCCAGACGACGAGATGGTGTCCTCTGCGGCGGAAGACAGGCCGAAGCGGGCGGTCCCAGGCAAGCGCCCGTGCGACGGCTTCGTTCAGTAGGCCGACGATCGTCAGATTGGGGGACTCCGGATCGACGGTAATCGACACCTCTCCGATCGACTCAGGGCCGTAGCGAGCAAGTGCGCGCTGCCAGATGTTGGCCAGGCCGTAGCCATAGAAGTCACGGCCCGAAGCGACTCCGAATCCCGGAATGCCGATCTCCTTCAAGAGGACTCCAGGACGTTCCTCGATCTGCCGCTGGCACCGCACATGGATTGCCGTCTTCGGAAGGTCGATGACTCCGAGTCCATTGAGCCGGAGCGCCGGGAAGCGGCCGCCCTCCGTCGAGTCGAGAATGACGCCGCGGAGGCGCGGAGGGGGTTGCCTCTCGCAGAGGTAACCGGTGAGCACATCAGACAGAGCCGCATGGCGAGCAAGGACACCGAACGTTTCATCGAAGTTCGCCGACTCGATGAAGCGCGCGTCAATGCCGGCCGAGACCGCATCCCTCATCAGCTCGCGCACAGTTGGTAAGACGTCGGCGGGATCGCTCGTCAACCAGAAGAAACCACGAGCGAACGCTCCCTGTTCGGCGATCGCCGCTCGCAGCGTTCCCATCATTGAGATGTCGCGTCCGCTGTAGCCGATCACCGCGAGGCCGTTCGTTCTCGATGCGTCGAGCACGGCTCGGCGAAGTGTCGCGTCCTGCTCCCGGAGTTCATCACTCGTGTTCTTCAGTCGCTCGGAGGCGATATCGCCGTGCAGCTTGATCAACCAGTGGCCAGTCCTCCTCGCGCAGGGCGCGCGAGCCGCGCTCGACGCTGTCGAGCGCGGCGATCGTCATGCGACCGAGGCTCTCATCTCTTGCTCGCAGCTGTTCATAGCCGCGCTCAACGAGATCATCGAAGTTCGTCGTCGCGATCCACCGCATCAGTCCCGCGGCCATGAGAGCGGCGATCACGCGATGACCGTACGACGGGCGCCCGAGCGCGATCCACTGGTCGAGCCGCTGGCGCCGAACAGCCGGATCGGGATAGGCCAATTCGAAAACGACCGCGTACTCCTCGGGGTCGCCGAGCGGTGGGACTCCGTGGGCGTTGTCGAAGAAGCGCCGCACTCGATCGGCGACGAGAGGGTCACTCATCCGCACCTCCGCCCGCTCAAGGCTGCACTCCGACGCGTAGAGGATCGCTTTGAACTCATCGAGGAGCTGCGTTGCGGTCGGAATGCCCGCAGAGGCCGATGTCCCCGCACCAAAGAGCCAGCCGATGTGGCCGCCAGCGACAGCGAACATCCGCGCGAATTCAGGGAGGGCCTGAGTCTGGATCTCAGTGCTGGCCATGCCGCGTCAAGCTATGCGCAAGGCCGGATGATTCCTAGTGACAATAGGGGTGCCTGGCTCTGACAGTCGCATCCGCCCATCGCATTCGTCTGTTCTGAGAACAGGCAACACTCCGCAGGTACGAGACGGGTACATCAGACTGAGCACGAGCGGGAACAAGCGGGCACTGCAGACACGCGAGCAAGCCTCCCTATGCAGGACAAACGTGACCGCAGATGTCCAGCCGTGTGCCCCGATACCGCCTCAGAACCTCCATGGTAAGGAGGGGGTCGACGGTTCGAGTCCGTCAGAGGGCTCTGCAAAAGCGCCGCTCGCGGGGATTTTTCGTATGTGTTCAGTCGTCGCGGGGGCTTCTGGGGGCCTGGATGGAGCCGTTTATGGAGCTTTCGCGTCGAGAACGCGGCGTGGGGCGTATCGGATTCATTAGATTAGGCGCCAAGCTCTGGCCCAGCTCACCTCGCGCCGCACGTAAACTACGAACGCGATGATTGGGCGATCGGTAGTCGCCGGGGTGTATGTCGCTCTCGCCATCGTCGTGGGAGTTGCCTACGGCGGTCACGGTCTCGCGGTGCTGTCTTTCTTCTATTTCTGGGCTGGCGCCGGGGTCGTCTTCATCCTTGTTTGGGGTCGGGCTGCACGCGCCGCCGGCCGCTGGAACTTCCGGAGACTGCAAACCGCTCCGCCGGACCAGCGATCGAGGAGTTCCGACTCAGTGAACGGCGAGCCGCAGGTGAGTGGGGCCGCCGAGGTCTGCGCGGAGCCAGCATCGGTGTCCTCTCCGGCGACGAAGCGGCGCCGGCCACTTCCCGCTCTCTGACAACCGCTCGGAAGACGCTGGGCGCCGCCGCAGTAGGCGGTGCTAAAGATCCGGGTCCCTCAGGCGAGCAGGGGAACCGGATCGCCGCGTGCCTTCGCGGCGAGGACGTTGCTGAGGTAGCGCTAGAGCGAGCGGCGCTGCAGCCGGCAGGTTTGGTCGACGGAGAGCAGCCGTTCGATCGTGCGTTCGCCGCCTTGGGAGCGGCTGCCGAATGAGAGCTTGCGATAGATGACGGCGGCGCGCAGGCCGCGCTCGGCGGCGTTGTTGGTCGGCTCGACATCGGGCACGTCGGCGAACGTCCACAGCGCGGGCCAGAGCTTCAAGAGGTTCTTCGCGAGCGCGCGTACGTGCCGCTGCCGCTTGCCGGTCGAGCCCCACTCGAGCAGCGGCAGCATCTGCGCTTGATCGTCGCGACGCGCCGTTGCAGTGCGGCGCGGTCGCCGTCCTGCTGGAACTGCTTCCAGGCGTGGAAGACGTTCCAGGTCACCTCGAGCCCGTCGAGGCCGAACGCCTCTTGCGGTCCGGAGCCGAGGTCGGCGTGGAAGGTGAAGTCGCGGCGCAGATGCGACCAGCACACCTGCCGCCGCTCCGGCTCGAGGCTGTTGTAGGCGCTGAAGCGGTCGGAGCCGACGACGCCGGCGAACCCGTCGCCGATCAGACCGTGCAGGTGCTGCTTGCCGCGGTCGGGCGCGATCCGCAGCACCGCCGTCTGTTTGCTGAAGGCGCCCCAGAGCGTGCGCGGCTCCCCGCTCAGGTACCAGCCGGTCTCGTCGATGTTGAGCGCGCCGGCAGTCCGCGTCTGCTCGAGCAGCTCGTCGTAGACCGGCTCGAGCGTCTCGGCGGTACGAGTGAGGATCGCGTCGATCGTCCCGATCGCGATCGGGCAGCCGAACAGCTCCTCCATCAGCTCGACCAGCTGCCGACGAGAGAGACGGTTCCGCACCGTCAACGAGGCGATCGCCGCCTCCAACTTCGGCCCGAAGCAGCCGCGCGGAACGCCTGCCGGCAACTCGGCGCGCACCGTGCGACCGCAGTCGGGACAGCAGACGCGCTGCAGGCGGTGCTCGCTGATCTCGACCGCAAGCGGCGGCAACTCCGCCACCTGATGTCGCGCCGGCACACCAGCCGGCTCGCGCTCCTCAACGTCGAAGACATGGCCGCACGCGCAACGCGCCGGCCAGTGGTCGACCACCTCCGTCACCCGCTCCATCGGAAATAGCGACCGGCCGTGACCGACGTGGCCCGGCTGTGCGCCCGCCTTCCGCCCCGTCCCGCGCGACCGTCCCCGCTTGCCCAACCACGGCGGATCGTGGCTCGGCGGCAACGACGAATTGGACGAGTCGCGCTTCAGCCGTTGCTCGAGCTCCTCGACGCGCTCCGCCAGCGCCGCCAGCTGCGCGTCCTGCGCCTCCAGCCGCGCCGACAACGCCAGCAGTACCTCGATGACGGGCTCGCGCCCCTGCTCGTAGATCGCCTCGGCTTCCGAGCGCTCCACATCGGCTCATTCGCCGCCCCGAACCGGGTCCCTGCCGACTGAACGCTTACGATTTTTCGTTCAGAACGACTTGCTCTTCGTCGCACGTGCGGTGGGTATGGAGCCGTTTATGGAGCTTTCGCGTCGAGAACCTCGGTCGGGCAACCTCCGTTAGAGCTTCGCGGCGGAACTGATGCCGAACCTGTTCGACGAAGTCGTGCCCGAGCACCGCTTCACCGAAGCTTTCGCTCGTTGCGAGACGACCCTGTCCACATGCCGGCACGCGAGCTCATGCAACGGGCTTTTGCCAGTTTGACCGACACCGACGGCAACTTCCGCGAGCAGTTCCAGACGACTGGCTTCGATCCTCGCGTCTGGGAGCTCTACCTGGATCAGTACTTCCGCAGTGCAGGCTTTGCGATACGTCGTCTCACTCGTCCCGATTTCCTAATCGAACGAGAGGGAACAGAGGTCACGGTCGAGGCGACGTCCTCGAACCCAACACAGGGTCCGGAGCAGCCCCGATCTCGATCTTCAGAGCGAAGAGGGGATCAACTGGCTTATGAACCAGTACCTGCCGATCAAGTACGGCTCGACTCTCTACTCGAAGCTCCGCGAACGCTATTGGGAGACGGACGAGGTCCGAGATCGGCCACTTGTCTTCGCGATCCAGTCCTACGCGTTCGAGGGTTCACTTGGCTTCAGCGCCAATCCCCTCGCCTACTACCTGTACGGACTTCGACCGCAATGGTTCCATGACGTTGCCGGACGGCTACACGTTCGTTACGTCGAGGTGGATGGTTTCGTCGCAGGCGACATCGAGCGCCCCGCGAACTTCTTCCGCCTTCCGGATTGCGAGAATGTGTCAGCGGTCCTGTTCGCAAACGGCGGCACGGTTCCGAAGTTCAACCGGATGGGCTACCAGGAGGGCATCGGCAGAGCAGATCTCATCATGCGCCGTGTCGGTTTTCGCTACGACCACGATCCAAACGCCGCGGTGCCGCTCGGCTTCAACTACGAGGTGGGCGAACGAATGGAGACCTGGGGCGAAGGAGTCGACGTCTTCCACAACCCCAATGCGTTGCACCCTCTCCCCGACGGCCTATTCCCATCTGCTGCGGACAACCGGCTTGAAGACGGCCTTATGACTGCCGTGATACCTGCGTTCCACCCGATCACTTCGACCACGATCTTGCTCCGACCGGTTTCCGATTAGACGCGCCCGTAGGCTGCACCGCTCCCGTGCCGTGATCCGGAGGCTGTAGCGACCTTAATGCGGCGCCCGCGCCGGAGGCGGGTCACTGGTGCGAACGTCAGGAAATAGCAGCGGTTGTTGAAAAACGCCTCGGCCATGAAACGCCTAGACGTCCCTGAGAGCTCGCCAAGCGGGACCTCAAGCTGCGGCGGTTCGACCGCGAGATGCGAAGACCTGACAAGCAGGCCGAGCGGGTTGCTGTCGTCCAGCGGGAACGATCCCGAGGGGAAGCGAGTCGCGATCGGCCCGAAGCGCTTCCGGAAGGCCGTCGACTCGACGGCGACGAAGATCGGCACGCGTGCCGTCGAATCGACGATATCTCCCGAGGATGAGGATTGCGAGCGGCTCGACGTGGTGCTCGACGTAGTAGCGAATCGTCGCGTGAAGCGACGCGTCGAACTGATCGGCAAGGAGCAGCGGCGTACGTAGCGAGAGCGGGAAGTCGAGCGCTCGTTCGAAGAACGGCCGCCCTGGAAGATCAGATGCGCCGCGGCTAGGTTCGCCTCGAGCTCGAGCATCAGCTCCGTGTCGCTGAAGAGTGTCCGCTCATCGTCGATGTAGGCATCCCTGTGCCATGGCACGACGCAATGACCAAGCTCGTGCGCCTCGATGAAGCGCGCCCGCCCCCGCGGCTGCGGACAGATCAACGAATACCGTCTCGGCCCGAAGAAGGTACGCCCCCAGCCACTTTCGGAGCAGCGAGCGCTTCGGCGCGACCCTCAGCCGGCGCTTGGCTGATGTCGATGACATCTTCAACGCCCGCCGCCTCCCCAACGGCCTTGAGTGGCGTGGGCACCACGCCGTAAGCATCGCGCGCCTGAGCGCCTGCTCGGTCGCCGCGAGGATCTGCCGTCGCGCGAGTTCGTTGATTTCGTCAGCCACTCTGCCTCTCGCGGACGAGCTTCTTCATGTAGTCGAGAACTTCGCGCTGCTCCTTGGGGGAAAGCTCCTCGAGAGCGTGCAACGCCGCCCCCTGCACCGCTCGCCGGCTCGAGCTCCCACTGGCGCCGAAGTGCCAGCGAGCTTCATTAGTTGCTCGTAGCGAAGGTCGTAGAGCGGAAGCCAACGTGAACAGGATGTTCGGCGCAGGGCGGGCGATCGCGCCCTTCTCGATCTGGCTCGAGATGGGCGTTGTGAATGCCTGTCTGGCGCTCGACGTCGCGCAGTGTCAGGTGCCGCTTCTGACGTTCTCTTTGCAACAGGTCGCCAAGTGGCGTCCCCACGTCTCTCCACCTCCTTGGTCGGTCACTGGTCGCTCCAATATAGCGCTCTGCTAAGCCGCTTAGCAAGACCTTGCTAAACATTTTACGCACTTGTTGCTAACCAGGTCTTAGCTGATGCTAATATTGGTTAGCAACCCCGCCGAAGAGCGGGCCGAGACCCAAGGAGGCCAGCCTGAGCCAAACTGCCACACCCCAGACGATCGTCGAGACGACGGTCACCTACCTGCCCGGCGGACGAAGCCGTTTCACAAGGGCTTGCCCACAGGAGACGACTCTCGGGGTCGTCCGCACGGAGGCGATGGCGTTCTTCAACGTCGCCGACTACACCGACCGCGATCGCCACGAGTTCCACCTGGAGTTCGAGGGCAACCGCGTCGACTACAACCTGACGCTCGCCCAGTTCCTCGGCGAGCACCGCAAGGGCGTCCACTTCGACCTCGTCGAGCAGGTCACGGCCGGTGGGGTCTAACCCCTACCCGCCGATCGAGCACTGGCGCCTCCCGTCGTCGGCCGTCGCCGCGACGCTTTCGAGCGTCGTCGGCGCCGGCCGCCGCGGCGACGAGGCCGGAGTCTTCTGGCTCGGCGAACGCTCGAAGGTCTCGCGCGTGCGCGCGGTCGTGTCCCTGCGAGGACGCGGCGTTCTCGAGTCGCCTGGACGCTGGCAAGTGTCGAGTGCGGTCTACGGGGTCGTCTCGCGGCTCGCCCGCGAACACGAACTAACGCTGCTCGGAACCGCACACACCCACGGCCGCGGCTCCCCGTCGGCCTGTCTCTCACCGACCGCCGCGACGGTGTTCGCGTCCCCGACTTTCTTGCGATCGTCATCGGCAACGGCGGCGCCGACGACGACCTCGATGACTGGAGCTTCAACGTCTTCGAGCGGCGCGACTTCCGCGAGTTCGGCATCGAAGAGTTTCACGAGCGCGTGGTCGCCGACAAACGACGAGATCGACCTGTGGCGGGCGAGCGTCGATGGTGCGATCCGCTGGTCAGGGCGAGAGAACGAGTGAACGAGATCAGACGTAGTCGGCCGCTCCGCGGCGCAGCCCAACTCGCCGGGGTTGACGAGGCTGAGACTCAGCGCCGCTTCACCGGCAAGTGCGTTCTCGTCCGGCTCGCTACCGACTGCGCGTCCGACACCAACGCCCGTGAGGCCTTCTTGTTCGCGGTGAACCTCTGCTTGCGTTTCGCCGACGTGAGCGTCGACTGCGCCGACCCGGAGATCGCGCTCGCCGCCGAGCGCCTCGCCAACGAGATCACTGCTGCACCGCTCTCAACTGCTCAGGCCGACGTCATCCTCCTCGTTGGTAGCGACGTCTCACATGACTCGCCCTCGGTCTCCGTCCGCTCTGACGGTTGGCTCGCGCATATGGCTACCTCAAACAGCAGCATCGACGCACTTCCCAGAGATGGCCGAGAAAATGTCCTCGGTGCCCTGGCTGCGGCCTGCCTCGGTGCCAGCCAGATCTTTACTTCCTCGCCGGAGTCGGACTCGCCGAAATGCCCCTTGCGCTATCGCTGCACACGCTCGCGCAAGGCGAGATCGGCACCCTCGCACGCCGGCCCGGCGCTGCCTACAGATCTTGATCTCGACGCTCTGCTGGTCGGCTGCGGCGGCGTGATGCACGGATTTATCTACGCGTTGAAGCGCCTCGCGATCAAGGGCGATGCGAGAGCCGTCGACCGCCAACGCTTGCGTGAGGAGAACCTGGTCCGTATGTGGCATCGAGAATCCAAGACATCAAACTCGAAAAGGCCAAACTCGTCCGCGACTACCTCAGTCCCGCAATCGCCGTCGTCCCGTACGACGAGGACCTCTATCCGCTATTCACGACTCGACTCGATCGCGGGCACTTCTCCCTGCCGCACATCGTCGTCACCGGACTCGACCGCGTCACCCCCAGGCATATCGTCCAGCGACTGTGGCCCGAAGTGCTGATCGACATGGGCGCCGGCAGTGAGACTGCGCAACTGATCGTCAAGCGGCGCGGATTCGACAACGCCTGTCTACTCGAACTTCTCGACCGGCCCGCAGGGGAAGTTGATGAACTCGATCGGCTCTCGGAAGAAAGCGGCTTTGACCCGGAGAAGATCCGCGACGAGATGGACGGGCTAATCAGCAACGAGGATGTCGCGCGCGCTCCCGATGAGCTACGCAAGTCGATGGAAGAGGCGCGGCAGCGAAGACAACTCCGTTGCGGATTTATTCGCACTCGAGCTCTCGACCACGAGCACTCGGGAGGCGATTTCGTTGCCGCGGTTCCATTCGTCGTGGCTTTCGCCGGCATCCTCGCCGCGGCTGAACTCGTAAAACAGATGACCGAGCCAACCGGCGGTCTGCGCTATCAGTTCAGCTTCACGTCGCTCCGCGGTCGGCTCGTCGAGCCGCGCGCCGGCCGCTGTGAGTGCCGCGAGGTCGTTGCGCTCACGTGAACGACCGCGGCTGGATCAACGTCTGCGACGCCAGCTTGTCGCGTTAATGCGCCATTGCATCAACTGTGCGCTGATGCCGAAGTGGTCGGCTGCGCGCGTCACGTCGTTTCCGCATCTACCCATGACGACCCGAACGGCGTCCTTCGGCACGAGCAGGCAGCCCGCGAACCAGGTCGCTTCATCCTCGAGATCCTTCGGGAAGTTGCGGTTCCCGAACGCATCGAACGCGTTCGTCGGTGGGTGCTTGAGAATGATGTGCGAGAGCTCGTGCGTGATCGAGTTCGCGCACCGGCTGCTCGCGTGGGACTCGTTGTAGACGACGGCGATCTTCCCGTCGCGGATAACCGTCGCGGCGGAAAAGCACGCCCCGTCGACGACGAGCAGATGGTCGACATCTTCGGGGATGACAGCGCGCAGACGCTCGAGCGGCCAGATGGCGACGCTGTGACGGGCCGCCAACGTTTGCGGATCGAGTCGATCAACGGCAGCTAATCCGAGCGCCGTCCGCTCCTCGAGCGCGAGACGTTCAGCTTGTGCCTTGAACCCGTATCGCACGGGCAGGCACCGCCCTTACCGAGCGGCGGCCGGCTCTCCGTCCGGCTCGGCAAGCTGGTCGTACGCCGCCCGCAGCACCGACTCGATGGCCTGCGCACTGCGCGGTTTCAGCGCCTTGTCGGCACGGAGGTAGGTTGCGATCGCGGCGAGCGTTTCTTGTCGCTCGTCGTGGGGTGCTTCACCGACCACGAATGTGTCGAGCGGGACACCGAGCCAGTCGCTAAGCGTCACGAGCGTATCGACATCGGGACGCTGGCCACGACCGAGTCGAGTGAAGGTCGAGTGGTCGATGCCGAGCTCGCGCGCGACGTCGCGCCAGCTTCGATCCTCTTCCTCCTTCTTCGCCTCGAGAGCTCCGAGGAGCGCCGTCGTATCCAGATACCTGCGGCTCATGAGCCTCCCTGGTCATATCGCAGCCTGCGACTTGGCTGACACTAACGCCATTGGCGGACGTGCACGCCGCGATGGCTCTACGGGCCGGGAGAACCCGTCGAGGTGGCGAGTCGCCGGAGGCGGGAGAGCATGTACTGCTCGAGCTGGTGCCGGCGTGCGGCGTCGCCGAGCGGGAAGAAGCCCCACCAGTCGGGACCAGACAGCATGATCGCCCGTCCAAGCGAGATCCGCTGGTCAAACCGCAGCCCGTTGGTGTCAGCGACGATCCCGAGGTAACTGCCGAACGACTGGCCTCCAAAGTGCGCCCACCGCGCCCGCGGCATCGCCTGGGCCATCTCCTCGAAGGTGATGTCAGCGACAGGTGGTGTCGATCCAGCGAGCGCCCACTGCCGCGCCTCGGTGAACGTCGACACATCCAACGGACTGCCTAGGGCGGCGTTAACGGCATGCCCCCACCGGCGGACGTTGTTGCGAAACTGCGGCGTGGCAAACTCGAAGCCGAGACGCGCCCAGTACCAGCGGCCAGTCTGGAGCGCCGCGTGGACGAGAGTCCCGACGAGCCCGATGCGATCGTAGAAGCCGAACGATTGCCAGATCAGCACCGGCGTCAACGCGTTGTCGCGGTAGGGCCGCTGCAGTTCGAGGAAGTTGTGCTCGGCGATGCCTGCGTCGAGAGCAATCGTGCGAACAACCGGGCCAACAACCTGACGGTTCGCGGTGTCGACGATGACACCGGAGACACGGATTACGTGTCCGGCGGTGGCGATCGCGCACTCGTCGGGCTGCGGGAAGAGATCGAAGTTCGGTGGCCGGCAAGCATCGAACACTTCAGCGAATGCGTGCTGACGATCGACCGTGTCGAGGACAAGGCTGCCAAGCTCGTCGATGCGCTGCCTCAAATCTGCGCCAAGGTTAAGGACACCACCCGCACGACGGGCAGCGATGTCCCGCAGTACCTGAGATTCGGATCGCGAGACCAGCTCAGGTCACCCCACCGACACCTCAGCCTCTTCCTGAGCGACATGCAACCTCGGCCTTGTTGCTCCACCGCCGACGATTTCCGCGACGATGGTTACCGGAAGTTTCGCCTCGGCTGCCAACGTCTCAAGGGTGACGCCGCGCTGCCGCAGTAGCTCAAGCGCCTGCGGCAACATCACAGGAACTTCAGGGGGCCCTAGGTCGCCCGGCTCGTCACGGCGCCAGCCCTCGCTCGACATGCGTACCATCGCTCGGCGGTACGAGGATTCGCCGATAACGCCGAGTGTGCGCGCGCGGTAGAGGAGGGCGCCGAGCGAGACGCCCCACTGCAGCTTTAGTTCAAGCAGGCGCCGGAAGTCGACTCGGCGTGGCAGCTGGGCGTATATGTACTCGCGAGGCATTAGGAAGGCGGCCGCGAACGCATCGGCCTGCGCCTCGAGGATCTTGTTCCCCGGCTCCGCTTCGGGGTGCATGACGAGGTGCGCGAGTTCGTGCGCGGCGTCGAAGCGGGCGCGCGCCTTGTCCTCATTATCCCCCCAAAGGACGACGATCGGCCGGCCCTGTAGGCAGGAGAAGGCATCGACCTCGCTGCCGAGTCCGCGCAGGCGGACGACGACGGCGCCGTGCGCCTCGAGCAGACGCACCATGTGCGCGACCGGCCCCGGCGGAAGCTGCCAGGCAGCGCGCACCGCCGACGCGGTCTCCTCGATCGCTTCGCGGTCAGCGTCCGCCAGCAGCGAGATCTCCGGGATGGCGGGCTCGGGTAGCTCGATGTGCTGTTCGAGCATGCGCACGACCTCCCAGACGAACATCGCCCGCGCGGCGGCAAGGGTGCGGTGGCGCTGGCGTGTCGAGCGCAGGCTGCGGAAGAAGGCGGCGGCGGCGTTCGCCTGCCGCAGTGGCCGACCATCGCGGGCGAAGTACTCCACCGGCATCCCGAGCGCAAGGGCGAGCTTTGCAACGTCATCGCGCTCGGGTTCGCGCGCCCGTGTTCGAATTGGCTGATCGCCGCGGGAGTGACCCCGATGCGCTCAGCTAGCTCGTTCTTGCGCAGCCCTGCCGCCTGGCGCGCCAGCTCGAGGCGCTCCGCATGGAAGAGGGCGGCGGCGGAGCGGGCCCCGCCGGCGCTCACTCTCAGATCCTCGGCTTCCTCGTCCTTCACCGTGGGCCGGAGTGTTAGGAGCGGCGTCGGCAGCGGCTGCTCTTCGTAGCTCGGGACCTCGACGTCGGGGCGGACGAACTCTCCGCTCTCGCTGATCTCGCCGCGGTAGGCGATCTCGTGCCACTGCCAGGGCTCGCCGACCAAGCCAAGGTCGCGCGGCGCACCGACGGCCACTGCGCGCAGCCCGTTGGCATCCCCCTCGTGGATCAGAACGACGTGCGGCAACTCGCCCTGCCGCTCTTCGGTCCATAGGGTCATCTGCGCGGCGTTCTCGGCGACGATCTGCGGCTTGGTGTGCCCGTCGTCGAAGCGCACCGCCGTCGAGTCCTCGCCGGACCAGAAGTGGAGCACGAACCCGTCGACGACCGCCTGCAGCGATCCCCGCGGCCTGGACACCTCGATGTCCTCGATATCGCTGAGTCGATCGTCGAGCAGGTTCCACCAGTTACGCCAATTGCGCACCCCAAGCGACATCGCGTCGTCGCCGGAGTCGGTTTCGTGCTGGCTGCGGTTGCGGTCGTAGACGTCGACGAGAATGCCGATCGCGAGCGCGACGATCTCGATTACTCTCTCGGGCAGGTGTTCGCGCAGGCGCTCGGCCGCCTCGGGACGCAGCGGAGAAATAGTGAAGATCGCCATGTCCCGATTGAACAGAAGCGGTCGGACGGCGCTCGAAACGTAAGTGCATCCCGGGGGCGAAGCCCAGCCGTCGCGCCGTACGACGACCCCCAAACGCACGACCAGGTATTCGGGCGAAGCTGGCCGAGCTGACGGTCGCTCCGCATAACGACTGGGCCGGCGTCCTCCCCACGCCTGATCAGCTTGCGGAATCGGGCGACCCGCGCGTGACCGTTCTAAGCCGCGCGCGCTACGCCTGAGTCGGCGGGTCGCTTGCGACGCCGCCCTCTCGAGCTCCCAGGCTCTCGGCGATCGCGGCGAACTCCGCGAGCGCCGCCTCGAGATCCTCGACGATCTCCTGGGCGATCACCTCGGGCGGCGGCAGGTTGTCCATGTCCTCGAGCGACTCGTCGCGCAGCCAGGTGATGTCGAGGCTGACCTTGTCGCGCTGCGATCAGCTCGTCGTAGGTGAACCGCTTGAACCGCTCGCTCTCCTCGCGCTCGCGCGCGCGCCTCGGGCTTGTAGAGCGTCGACGAACTCCTCGAGGTGCTCGCGCCGGAGCGGGTTCTGCTTCAGCGTGAAGTGCTGGTTCGTGCGCAGGTCGTAGATCCACAGCTCCCGCGTCCACGGCGTCTCCGACGCCGGCTTGCGGTCGAAGAAGAGGACGTTCGCCTTCACGCCCTGCGCGTAGAAGACCCCGGTCGGCAGCCGCAGCAGCGTGTGGACGTCGCACTCGTGCAGGAGCTTGCGCCGCACCGTCTCGCCGGCGCCGCCCTCGAACAGGACGTTGTCCGGAACGACGATCGCGGCCCGGCCGCCCGGATTGCGAGCAGCGTCTTCACGTGCTGGACGAAGTTGAGCTGCTTGTTCGAGGTCGAGGCCCAGAAGTCGTCGCGGACGATCGACGAGGTCCTCGCGCTCGGCCTCGCCCTCCGCGTTCACGAACGTCATCGACGACTTCCGGCCGAACGGCGGGTTCGTCAGCACCATGTCGAAGCGCTCGCCCGGATCGGCCTTGAGCGCGTCGTCGACCACGATCGGGCTCGGCGCGTCCTCGGCGCCGATCCCGTGCAGGAGCAGGTTCATCACGCACAGACGCGCGGTGTTGTCGACGATCTCCCAGCCCTTGCAGCGCGTCGAAGCGCAGGTGCTCGCTTCTCGTCCGGGTCGAGGTACGGGTAGTTCCGCGAGATCCACTCGTGCGCGGCGAGCAGGAAGCCGCCCGTGCCGCAGGCCGGGTCGCAGATCGTCATCCCCGGCTCGGGCCGCATCACCTCGACGATCGCCCGGATCAGCGGCCGCGGCGTGAAGTACTGGCCCGCGCCCGACTTCAGGTCCTCGGCGTTCTTCTCCAGCAGCCCCTCGTAGGCGTCGCCCTTCACGTCGGCGTCGAGCGTCATCCAGCTCTCCCGGTCGATCAGGTCGACGATCAGCCGCCGCAGCTTCGCCGGATCCTGGATCCGGTTCTGCGCCTTGCGGAAGACGACGCCGAGCATCCCCGGCTCGCGGCCGAGCTCGTCGAGCACGTGCCGGTAGTGCACCTCGAGCTCGTCGCCGTCGCGCGCGAGCAGGCTCGGCCAGTCGAGCCCCTCCGGGATGAACGCCGGCCGGTTGAACGGCGGCTTCGTCTGCTCGTCCGCCATCTTCAGGAACAGCAGGTAGGTGAGCTGCTCCAGGTAGTCGCCGTACGAGAGACCGTCGTCGCGGAGGACGTTGCAGTAGTTCCAGAGCCGCTGGACGAGGCCGTTCTGTGGCACTCATGCGGTGCACCCTCACGCCGCGTCGCGGCGGCTTCGAGGCTGCCGCGCGCTCGGCGCGCGATGCGCTCGAGCAGGACGCGACGCCGGTTCGTCGGACGGATCCTGCGGGACGAGCTCGCCGCGGAAGGCACGCGTCGAGGATCGAGCGGCGAAGCGCCGCGGCACGGCGCGTGCGCGCGCTCGATCGCGGCGCGCAGCGCGTCGATGCGCCGAGAGCTGCTGCTCGACTTCGGCGACGATCCGGCGCTGCTCGTCGAGTGGCGGCAACGGGCACCGGCGATCGGCGTAGATCGCGCGATGTTCACGTCCTGCGGACATCGCGCCTCGCGAGCGACGCGAGCGAACGTAGCGCTCGCTGACCGGCGACGCAGGAAGTACGCGAGGAACTGAGCAGTCGACTCGTGGCGCGGCGCGATCGCAGGCCACGTCGCGACTGACGTTCGCGCCGTCGAGCTCGCGCGGCACGACCGCTGCACGATCGCCGATCGAGCTCGCGGACGACGATCACGACGTCGCCCGCTCTCAGAGCGGAGCGTGCGAACTCTCGCTGCGAGATCAGCGTCGTGCGCTCGGAGTCGATCGATGTCGATCCGTCCGTCGCGACATGTTCGTGACCTCGACGTACGGAACGACGCCGTCACGCGGTCGTCGGACACTTCAGGAGTCCCGTAGCAGATCGGGCGCGTCGGATCGCCGACGTCTCCAGAGGCACTGACCGATCTGCCGAATCAGCGGCCGCGAGGACGAGCTCGCCGCGCCGAGCGCAGCGCGTGCCTCGCCGCGCGCAAGGTGACGCGTCGGCGGCGTCGAGGCGGGAGAGCTGCTCCTCGATCGCCGCCACGATCCGCCGCTGCTCGGCGAGCGGCGGCAGCGGCAACCGAACCTGCGCGAGCGTGCCTGCGTGCAGACGCTCGCTGGTGCACGTGGTTGTCCACGCCGAGCGTGCTGAAGTCGCGCTGCGATCCAGAGCGCAGTGGAGCTGAGTAGCGCAGGAACTCCAGTCGATCGCCGCAGACGGGTCGAACGCGAGTCATGTGATCTGGAGTACGCCCAGTCACCGTCGCCAGATCGACGCACGCGGTCTCGCCGACGAGCTCGCGGACTGTCGCCAGTCGTTGTCGAGCACGAATGTCGCCGCGATTCGATCCGCTGACCGTCGTGTCGCTCGACGAAGTTGAGCTCCGACGTGTCGATCGCGACCGTCGTCGGCGACGTTCTCGACGTCGGACGTGCGGGACGCCGGCGCCAGCTCGCGTTGTGGCGTCCGCTGAGGAATCGCCCGAGCTCGAGCGTCGCTGACGACTTCGCCGAGCGTCGCCGCAGCCCATCCGGGCGGCAGCTCGCTCACGCCGCGAGCACCTCGTTGAGCTCGTCGAGCAGCGGGTCGAGCTCGTCGCCGAAGATCTCGACGCGCCTTGCCGAGGCCGCCGCGCTCGGCGAACGGCGGGTAGCCGATCAGTCGTCGGCGGCTGATGCCGAGCGAAGCGGCGATCGTGTCGCGGATCCGCTCGAGCCAGGCGAGCTGCTCGGCGCGTGAACGTCGCGGCCGGCGTTCTCCTGCTGGAGCAGCCAGGCGTGGTAGCGCTCGCGCGACGCGCTCGGGGAACGGGACGAGCTCGTCGTCCTGCGTCGAGGGCGAAGCGGACGAGCGAGACGAGGTCGGTGAGGACGCGCCGGCCGGAGCCGCGGACCTTCGAGCGGTCGAGCGCCTCGTAGGCCTGCCAGAGCCGCTCGGGCGTCCACTGGCGCGGCGGCTCGCCGATCGCGTTCGCGAGCTCCTTGATCTCCTTGAACGTGAGCCGCTGCGCGTACGGGCGGCTGTAGAGGATCTGGAGGGCGGTGATCTCGTCGCTGGTTCTCCTCGATGAACTGCTCGAACGACTCGACGGTCTCGCGCGCCCGGTCGGTCGCGTCCTTGCGAGTAGCCGGCCTCGATCAGCTCGTCGGCCGAGACCTCGTCGATCACCTGCTCGTAGGAGCGGCGGATCTCGACGAGCCGCTCGCGCAGCTCCGGGTTCGTCGCGAGCGGCGCGACCGCCGCGTCGAGGAGCTGCTTCGTCGCGGCGGCGATCTCATCGGCGTCGGGCTCCTCCTTGCCGGTGGCGCTCGGGCGGCCTCGAGCTGGCGGTCGGGGTCGAGCGCCTCGACGATCCCGCGCGTGAGGTCGCTGCAGGCTCATCGCCGGCGAGCTGCTTCGAGCTCCGTCGCGGTCGTCGCTCGTCAGCCGCCGGTCGAGCCGGGCGAGCCGGCCGGCGATCGTGGAGACGACGTCCGGGTCGCGGATGCCGAACGAGACCGCTTGCAGCAGCTTGTTCGAGCGGGACCGTCGGCTCGCGGTCGAGCGGCTGGCGTGTCGACGAGGTCGGTCTCGGTGACGCCGACGGCGTCGACGATCACGAACCGGTCCTTCGCCGGCGCGTCGGGCGTGACCGCCTGGAAGTCGGCCGGCGTCGATGACGCGGACGCCGCGGCCCTTCATCTGCTCGAAGTAGGTGCGGCTCTTGACCGAGCGCATGAAGAACACGCACTCGAGCGGGCGCACGTCGGTGCCGGTCGCGATCATGTCGACGGTCACCGCGATCCGCGGGTTGTAGGAGTTGCGGAACGACGGCGATCAGCTCCTCGGGCTTGCGGCCGGTCGCCTTGTAGGTGATCTTGGCGGCGAACTCGTTGCCCTTGCCGAACTCCTCGCGGACGATCTGGACGATGTCGTCGGCGTGCGCGTCGTCCTTGGCGAAGATCAGCGTCTTCGGGACCTCGCTGCGGCCGGGGAAGATCTCGGTGAAGAGCCGGTCGCGGAACGTCTCGATGCACGGTGCGGATCTGGTCCTCGGCGACGACCGCGCGGTCGAGCGCCTCGGCGCCGTAGCTGACGTCCTCGTCGAGCTTCTCCCAGCGCGCGCTCGCGCGTCTGGCGGTCGCGGAACTCGGTGACGAGCCCGGCGTCGACGGTGCTGCCCCGCTCGGTGATCTCGGTGCGGATCCGGTAGACGTCGAAGTCGACGTTGACCGCGTCGGCGACCGCCTGCTCGTGGCGTGTACTCCATCACGAGGTTCTGGTTGAAGAACCCGAACGCCTGCTTGTTCGGCGTCGCGGTCAGGCCGATCGATGAACGCGTCGAAGTAGTCGAGCACCTGCCGCCAGACGCCGAAGATCGAGCGGTGGCACTCGTCGACGATCACGACGTCGAACGTCTCGGGCGGGACGCGCCGGGTTGTACTCGACCGGCGACCGGCTCGGTCGGCGCAACGTCGTAGGCGGACTGCTCGTCGAGCTCGGGGTCGAGCTCGGCTCGCCGCGCAGCATCGAGTAGAGCCGCTGGATCGTCGAGATCGTGACACGCGCGACCGGGTCGATCGTGTTCGAGCGCAGGTGCTGGACGTTGTAGAGCTCGGTGAACTTGCGCCCATCGTCCGGGCATCGTGAAGCCCTGGAACTCCTTCAGCGTCTGGCGGCCGAGGTTCGCGCGGTCGACGAGGAACAGCACGCGTCGCGCGTCGGCGTACTTGATCAGCCGGTAGGCGACGTTCGCGGCCGTGTAGGTCTTGCCCGGACCCGGTCGCCATCTGGATCAGCGCGCGCGGGCGGTCCTGCGGCGAGCGACTCCTCCAGGTTCGTGATCGCGTCGACCTGCGCCGGCCAGAGACCGGTCGTGTCGAGCTCGCGGCAGCGTGCGGAGCCGGTGGCGCAGCGTCGGCGTCGTCGGGTCGTCGACGTACCTCGGCGATCCAGCGCGGCGAGCGTCTCGGGCCGGTGGAACCAGAACACTCGCGGCTCCGCGGGTCGGGGTCGAGCGTGTTCGTGAACCGCGTCTCGACGCCGGTCGACTGGTAGGCGAACGGCAGCGGCTCGATCGGTACCGCGAGGTCGTCGGGCAGGCCGTCGGCGTACTCGTCCCGCTGTGGCTCGACGCCCGAGAGGATCGTGCCCTCGCTTTCGCCTCGAGGACGCCGACCGGCCTGCGGTCGACGAAGAGCAGGTAGTCGGCGCGGCCGTGCCGGGCGCGAGCACGAACTCGCGCACCGCGACGCCACGGCCCGCGGAGAGATTCACGGCGTCCGCGTCCTGCACGACCCAGCCGGCGGCGCGAGCATTCGGTCGATCGCCATCCGCGCGCGGGCTTCGCGCGCGAGGTAGTCCTCGGCGGTCGGAGACGTGTTTCCGGTGGACACTTTCAGCACTTTAGGAGGTGCGATCCGTCGCAGCCAAGACCGCGACCCCGACGAGTGCGCGACCTTTCTAGCCGAAACGACGTACACCGATCCGCGATCAGCAGGTATTCAGCAGGTCGATGTTCGCCACGCTCGTCAGCGGGCGAGCCTTTTACAGGGTTACCCGGCTTTATCGGATTCGGCTAAAAGTCCGCCTCGGCGGTCCGCGAAGGTAAAGCTCTGCTTGACCTATGCATGACAGCTACCACCGGCTCGCCGAGCTCGAGGGCCCGTCTGTCATCGTTTCTGCCATCGCATCTGGGATCGTTTCTGGGATCGCATTAGGACGCGATCCCCCAGCTGCGGCAAAAGGGCTGCACGTTCGCGGCTTTCGCGTCTGCTTATTTCCGCGACAAGGTGGTGGGAGTTCGTAACCTCGGCGCAAGTCAGGCGCGAGGGCGCCGCGGCTATCTCCGTCGGCGCCGCTCTGGGGGCCGTTCTGTCGGCCGTTCTGGGGGCCGTTCTGTGGGCCGGTCCGGACCGGCCCACCCGTACACGGTCGAAGCTCCTGCACACCGGCCGTTTCGGCGCTCGGGCTGAGCTCGCGACAAGGTGGTGGAAAGCGTTGATGTGCCGAAGATGCCGCGGCGGCGGCTATCGCCGCGGACTGGATGTGCCTCCGGGGTCGAGCTAAGGTCGTCGACCCGCTAGAACAAATGCCCCGGCGGCGACGAAGCGCCCCGGGGCCGGCAACGGAGGTGCTTAGCTCCGATGCAATCGAAGGCTAACCCGCGCCCGCGGCGGCGGCCGGTCGCCCGCCACCCCGGCATCTACTACCGACCCCAGCCCGGTGGCCGTGTCGGGCCGCCGTACGAGATCAGCTACATCGGACTCGACCGGCCGGCGGCGCTGGGCGGTCGTGCACGGCTCGCTCGCCGACGCCGAAGCCAAACGCGCCGAGTTGCGGCTGCGCCGCCGTCGCGGTGAGCGGATCGAACCGACGACGCAGCGCTTCGCCGAGTACGCACTTGCCTGGCTCGAGCGGCAGTCGACGCGCGACCGCACCCGCGAGGTGCACAGTTGGGCGCTTCGCCAGCATCTGATCCCGTACTTCGGCAGTCGCCGGGTCGATCAGATCACCGTCGACGACGTCGCCGACTTCATCGTCGTGCTGCAAGAGAAGGGGCTGCGCGGCTCGACTGCGAACACGGCGCTGCGCTCGTTGTCGCGGATCCTCTCGCACGCCGCGCGGCGGGGCGCGATCCCGATCAATCCGTGCAGTCAGCTCGAGCGCGGCGAGCGGCCGAAGCTGAACGACAAACGGCCGCACCGCATCCTCAGCCTCGACGAGATGCAGGCCGTCCTGGCGAACAGCGAGTGCACGCTGTACCGCTGCCTGCTCGAGCTGCTGTTCACGACGGGGCTGCGGATCGGTGAGGCGCTCGGACTCGCCGTCGGCGATCTCGACATCAAGAACTCCGTGATCCGCGTCGAGTGTCAGCTCGGCCGCGACGGAACCCGCAGCCCGCTCAAGACCGAAGAGTCACGCCGGGCGATCGACATCCCGCCGCAGCTGATGCGGCGACTCGTCGCCCTGACCCGCGAGCGCGGAACCCACGCCGACCCCGAGGCGTTCGTGTTCGCGAGTCGCAACGGCAGCGGCATCGAGCGGAAGGTCGCCCGCGAAGCGCTCAAGCGCGCCGTTGCGAAGGCCGGCATCACTGCGCCCGCGCCGACCCTGCATGACCTGCGCCACAGCCACGCGAGCATGCTGATCGCGCTCGACGTCTCGATCGTCGAGATCCAGCGGCGGCTCGGCCATCGCAAGCCCGACACGACCCTGCGCATCTACGCGCACGAGTGGAAGTACAGCGCGGCACGCCGCAGCCAGGTCGGACGCCAACTCGGCGACCTCTTCGAAACCCGCCAGCAGCTCACACCTCCGGAACGGGAGCCGCTCGCGCTTCCGCCCGCCGGAGGCACCAGCAGCGACGAAGCCTGAGCAGCCTTTACGCGACCGCGAGTTCGTGGGCGGCGTCGGCGAGCTCGTGCACGAACGCGGGTTCCATTTCGTCGATCGCCGCGGGCGTGAGCGCGTTCGCAGCGGCGACTTCGCGCCACTGGCTCGTGGCCTCCGCGACCTCGGCGAGCACGCGACGGGCCTCGTCCGGGAGTTAGCCGGAAGAGTTCGGCGACCTCGAGGAGCGTCTCGATCGAATCGGGGGAGCCGAAGGCGATCGTGGTCGCGAGCCGCCGCGCGATTGGGCCTGGGTTCGGGTTGAGGTCGAAGACGGGCGAGAGGCGCCAGCCTGCCGTGCTTTCGCGCAGGAAGCCGTGGTTTCGGAGGTGGTCGTCGGTGTTGGAGATGAGGAGCGAGAGGGCGATCCTCCGCCAGAGTTCGCGCAGATCGGCGGGGGCGTCGGCGGACTCGCGCTCGATCGCCTCGGCGATATCGATGTAGGACCGCTCGTCGCCGTCGACTGCTTCGAGCATCGTCATCGCGCTGACGTAGCCGACGCGGCGATCTCCGGTTCGGTCGAAGCGGGTGACGATCAGCACGCCCTTCCCGTCGATCTCGTGGATCTGCCAGTCCGGCGCGGTGATCCCGCTCCTTGCGGCCAGATCGAGCGCGACGGCCTCCCAGCGCATCACGTCCCAGTCGTCGCTTGTCGGCGCTCGGGAACTTGGCGATCGCGGTCCGGCCGTCGGGGAGAAGGACGTGCGCCTTGGGCCGCGCGCCACCGAGCGAACTGCCGGCGCGGAGGAGGTCGCGCACTTCGTCGGTCGTTGCCTCGTTGCGCTCGAGGTGCTCAGAGGCGGCAAGGAGCGGGCCGAGGCCGATCAGATACGGAATGCCGTCGTCGCTGGCTGCGAGGTAGGCGCCGGTGTCGGGATCTCGGAAGCGAAGCGCGCCTTGGCGAAGGTCGTCGCGCACGCCGAGCAGGTAGTCGATCTCGGCGAAGCTGCGCTGGCGCGTCCCTTCTGCCTCGGCGCGGTTGCGCTCGTCGCGGTTGATCAGTCTCCGACCCCAACGGTCAGGGGCGCAGTCGGTGAAGGCACCGAACATTGACCGGCCGACGGGGGTGTGGAACTGCCCCTGCTCGAGGGGAAGAAGCGGATCAAGCGCATACGCATCGCGTCGGGCGAGGTAATCCGAGAAGTAGCCGAAGGTCGCTGACTCGCTTTGACCGCGGCGGTGCGCCCAGAGCCGGCCGGCTTCGACGGTTTCGCCGCCAAGCTCGACGATGACATCAACCGGGTTAGGCATCGCTAGCTCTTGAGGCTCCGCGGCCGGACGCGTTGGGGAAGCTGTTCGTCGGCGCGCAGTCTCCCGATGTCGGATTCATACGGGTCGAGGGCCCGCGGCAGAACGTCTTGCAGACCAAGCGCTCGCAGCACGAGGAGGAGGTTCTCGAGGCTGACGCCACCCTCCCCCTTCTCGAGTCGCACGATCGTGTCCCTGTTGAGCCCGGCGCGCGAAGCAAGCTGAGCCTGGGTCAGGCCACGCAGCTTCCGCCATGCCTCCAGCGATGAGCCGACCGTCCCCAGGGCGCGCTTGACCTGAAGCGGCGAGGGCCGCTTCTTCCTTGGGGCCTTGCGGCTTGTATCTTTGTCATAGTGCTGCATATCGCCGTCACTATAGCAGTTATCGACGGAGATATCCGGCTTTACACGCTAAGGCACTAGGGACATAGAGCGGCCTCGTTCGAGGCTTAGTGCCAGTCATGTCCGTCTTTATCCGACTTTTTGCCCGATATAGCCGGCATAACGTTGGAATGTTGGCTCAGCTGCCCCGCCGCCGATCGACCCCCTCCCTACGGAAACGGACCCGAGACTCGATGCCGCACCCGCGGGACCTCGCAACCCCGCTTCCCATCAGCGATCCGGCGCCGAGGATGGAGCATTAATGGAGCAGAGCGGGGGCAACCAGTGGCAACCGGTGGCAAACCGACCAGGCCCGAAAACGGCTCAAACAAGCCAAAACCGTTGCCACCGGTTGCCGTTAGTTGCGTGCACAAGTATATGGTAAGGAGGGGGTCGACGGTTCGAGTCCGTCAGAGGGCTTCCGGTTAGTTCCTGTGTAGAGGCTGTTTCTGTTGTCGTGCTCGGCGGCGGAGTGCTTCGTCGACGTCCACCCGGCGTCCACGGCGTGGACGTTGGGCACGCTTCGGGGAGTTGGGCGTCGAGGAGCGTGATTGCGTGCTTGCGTCCGTCGCGGGCGAGGTGGCCGTAGTGGCGGTCGATCATCGTCAGGCTCGCGCCCCGTGGGGTGCAAAAACTCGATCGCGTGGGGTGCAAGAACTCGATCGTCATGCTGCGGCGAGTTCGTATTCGTGGATGACGCCCGTTGGTTGCATAAACACGATCCTGCTGCAAATCACACCATTCCAAGACGTGACCGAGTTAATGCACCCCACGCGTCGGCCGCCGCCAACTCGCCCGCGTACTCCGTGTCTCATCCAGCATTACAACCGCGGTCGACCCCACCGTGCGCTCGATCTGAAACCGCCCGACCCGAAAGCCCTCGCGCCTACCGCAACGGACTCACCGCCGCGAGCGCTTCAGGTGAATCGCCGCGATCTACTCGGCGGCCTCATCCACGAATACGAACTCGCCGCAGCATGACGATCGAATTTCTGCACCCCACGAGTTCAAAAATCGTCGTTCTCGGGCTAGCGGGTTCGGAGCCAGCGTTCGAGGTCGCTACGGTGGACGATGCCGAGCACGAACAGGACGTGGTCGTCGGGGATGAGGTCGTACATGACCCGGTAGTCGCCGACGCGCAGCCGGTGGAAGGTGTCGGCCTGGCCGCGGATCGTCTTGACCTTCTTGCCGCGGATGCGGCCAGCTTGGGCGGCGGCGTCGGCGAGTTGCTCAAGGCTCGTGCGGATTCGCTCCCGCACTGGCGCCGGCAGCTTCTTGAAGGTGCGTTCGGCGGCTGGGGCGAGCTGGACTTCGTACGGGCCGCTCAGGCGATGTCCTGGAGCGGTTTGGAGCGGCCGCGGCGGTAGGCCTCGCGGGCGCGACGGCGCATGCTGATGAACTCCTCCGCGTTCGCGAGCACGAGGTCTTCGGCTTCCTCGACCGGCATCAGAACCGCGGTCGGCTGCCCTCGCTTGGTGATCACGTAGCTGCGCCCGGCGGCGACCTCGTCGACGACGCGTGACGCGCCGCTCTTCAGCTCCTTGATCCCGATCTCCGCCACTTCGCTCCGCGCTCCTAGGTAGTCTCTGTGGTGGTCACTTTACCACAAACCCGGACGACCGCGTAGAGTTCAGAAACCCGTTCATGGAGACCTGAGGCGCGAGGTCGGTAAGTTCGGCTCTCTTGCTGGAGTCCGTTGAGGGAGGGTCGGTTGCTCCGGTCGTTTGTCTCGTTGGGTGCATAAACACGATCCTGCTGCAAATCGCACCATTTCAAGACGTGACCGAGTTAATGCACCCCACGCGTACCGGCGAGCGTGATCTCCAAAAAGGGTTGTTCCTTCAGCAGCTCAGATACCGCGGCTCACGACAACTTGGCTTTGATCCTCATCTCGCTCTGAAACCTGCCGCATAGGCTGCAGCCGTCTTGAAGCGGTTCCTGTCTGTGGGGCTTGCGATAGCCCTTTTAACAGTGCTGCTCTTGGTGTCGGCCGAGATGCCCGGACATCGCCATGAGGCGCCCGCGTCGGTCGCGAAGCGACTGCGAGAGGGGAAAGGACATCGCCACAAGGCGTACACCTTCCAAGTGAAGCGGCTGCCGGACGGGACTCCGGCCGCGGTGCACAAGATCCGTCACGTCGTGGTCATCATGCAGGAGAACCGCTCGTTCGACTCCTACTTCGGTACCTATCCAGGTGCCGACGGTATTCCTGGCCTCGCTGGCAACCCGGGCAAGGTTCCTTGCATTCCGGATCCATTGCGGCACAACTGCCAGCGCCCGTACCACGACACCTCCGACCGCAACGCAGGTGGACCGCACGGGCACGGCAACGCAGTCGCAGACATCGCCGGCGGCAAGATGAACGGCTTCATCCGGCAAGCAGAACGAGGCCGAAACCACTACTGCAAGGTCCACATCAACGATCCGCGCTGCTCGCTTCTGCCGAGAAAGCCGGACGTGATGGGTTACCACGACTGGCGCGAGATCCCGAACTACTGGGACTACGCCAGCCATTTCGTCCTGCAGGATCACATGTTCCAGTCGGACGCGTCCTGGAGCCTGCCCGAACACCTGTATCTCGTCTCGGGCTGGTCGGCCAAATGCACGACCAAGGACGACCCGATGAGCTGCCACTCGGCTGTGCAGGACCCCGGTTCGCCGCCCGGCGGGCCTGGCAACAAGACGGGCAAGCCGCCGAACTACGCCTGGACCGACCTCACCTATCTTCTCCACAGGTACGGAGTGAGTTGGAGCTACTACGTCCAGGGGGGCACACAACCCGACTGCTCTGACAACGCCATGTTCTGCGCGCCGGTCCCGCAGAACTCGCATACACCGGGTATTTGGAACCCGCTGCCCTGGTTCACCACCGTGCAGCAGGACCACCAGGTTGGCAACGTCGAGCCGCTGCCCGACTTGTTCACTGCACTCGCGAATAACAAGCTGCCATCGATCTCCTGGATCGTGCCTGGAGACAAAGACAGCGACCACCCGCCCAGCCTGATCACCAACGGCCAAGCCTACGTCACCGGCCTGATCAACTCGATCATGCGTTCACGCGCCTGGGACTCGACGGCGATCTTCCTCTGCTGGGACGACTGGAGCGGCTTCTACGACCACGTCAAACCACCGGTCGTCGACACCCAAGGCTACGGACTCCGCGTGCCAGCACTCGTGATCAGCCCCTACGCCAAGAACGGCTTCATCGACCACCAAATCCTTAGCCAGGACGCCTACCTCAAATTCATTGAAGACGACTTCCTGCACGGGCAGCGCATCAACCCCAGCACCGACGGACGCCCAGACCCCCGCCCCGACGTTCGCGAAAACGAACCCATACTCGGCAACCTTGCCAACGACTTCAACTTCAACCAGAAACCCCGCCCCGCACTCCTCCTTCCCCTCCACCCTCCATACAGCTAGCGCACAACGCAAAAGGGGGCTCAGGGGCGCGACGCTACGGCCTGGCTTGCTCGGGATCATCGCCGATCGTCGGAGGGGCTTCTGAAGCGGATCCCCGATTTCCGACGCCCCTGTAGCTCGTCAAATGGTCGATCACGGTGGCTGTCCTGGCACCGGGGTTTTGCGGAGGGTTAGGGAGTAGCGGGTTAGCGAGAAGGCGCCGTCACTGGGTGCATTGGCTCGTATCTGGATGTAGTACCAGCCTGATGTTTTGGCCCGGTAACGGAGCCGGTGAACTCTGCCGGCGCCGACGGATTCTGCCGCTGGACGGCTCGGTCCAGTGGAGAATGAGGTGCTTGTGTCTGGTGGTCGGAGGATCAGGTCGACGCCGCGGTGAGGTGCGCTGGTGACGGTGCGGACGACGAGACGCTCGCCCTTTGCGAGTTCGGTTCGGTACACATCTAGGGGGTTCTCGTATCGGTCGACGGTCGCGCTGAGTGTGCGCTTCTTGCCCCAGAGCGGGTAGGCCTGGGAGAGGTCGTCGTTGGGTTCGTAGTGGTCGGGCGGAGGTAGTGCGCCCGAGTCGACTAGGGCGATCGCTTTGGCGATGTCGAGGCGGCCCCAGCCGCTGTACTGGTCGCGGCCAGCGGAGCAGAGGGCGCAGCCGGTCGCGGCGTTGACGTCCTGCGCCGTCTCTTCGAGGATTGCCGCTACCTGGCTGTTCGTTAGCGCTGGGTCGTTCGCGAAAAGCATTGCCGCTGCGGCCGATACCTGCGGCGCGGCGAAAGAAGTGCCTGCTGGGCGGTGATAGTCGCCGCTCGCGCAGGCCGTGTAACCCTGCGCGGCGCAGCCGCTTTGCGCGGCTGTCAGTGCCCTGGGGAAGGTTGAGAAGATGTCGACGCCGGGAGCTGCGAGGTCGACGTAGATCGGGTCGCGGTCGGAGAACGTGGGCACGTCTCCGGAGCGGGTTAGCGCCGCCACGCCGATCACGTGTGGAAGCGCCGCCGGCCAGCTCGCATACGGCCAGGGCGTCGCGTACGCCTGATCCGAGTTCCCAGCCGCGGCGACAATGACCGCACCCTTGCCATAGGCGTATGCGACGGCCTGCGCCTCACGCTTCGAGTACGAGTCGAGAGCAGGGTCGAGCGGGTCGCGCACGGCGGCGAAGCTGAGGTTGATGACACGCGCTCCCCTGTTTGCAGCCCAGCGGATCGCAGCCGCCTCCGCGCCTATCGGGATCGTGCCATCGGGCTTGACCACCTTCGCCACGAGCAGGTTCGCTGAGTAGGCGATGCCGACGACGCCGTTCGAGCCGAGATCGCCGCCGATCTCTCCCGCGACGATCGTGCCGTGCCCCTGAGCGTCGTTGCAGGCGCTGCCGCCGACGAAACTGCGTCGAAGAAGGATCCGGCCCTGGAAGTCCGGCAGCGAGCAGTCGACGCCGGAGTCCACGATCGCGACCTTGACCGGTGTGAGCCCCACCGGTGGCGTCGGCCACGCGTCGAAGGCGCGATCCTGCACGAGATACCACTGCTCCGGGTAGTACGGGTCGGGTGGCGTAAAAGCAGCGGCTGCTGTTGCGCCGACGAGCGCGGCTGACACAACCGAGATGAAGGCGAGATGCAGCTTCGCCACGACACCACGGTAGCCACGTTAGGCCGGCTCGTCGGGACATCGGAGACGATCGGCGGTGCCGACGAGATCGTTACGCAGCGCGTGCAGCGCAGCGTCCTCACTTCCGGCTAATCCCGGCGTGCCAAGTTGCCAGCGTGTCGGCTCGCGCGTGGGCGGTCAGGGAAGGGGATGGCGACCAGTTGACGGCTCGCCGATGCGAAAACGGGTCTCAGTCTGCTCGCCGTGCTGCCCGCAGGACAGTGAGGCCGATCACGATGCAGACGATCCCTAAGAGCATCAGGATGGCGCCGAGGCGGTGTGAGTGGGCGACCGCGGCGAACATCGCGATCCCGATGATGAACAGGGTTAGGCCGGCTAGGAGCCAGAAGCCGATGAAGACCTGCCAGTGCTCGTCGGGACTACTGGTTTGGCGGGATCTTGCTGGCCGTGCGGATTGGCGGAGGGGTGTCATGGGGGCGGGGCAGCGTCTTTGCCGAGGGGAAGGGTACGCGTAGCTCCGGCTTGGTCTGTTGGTCGCCAGGACTCGCGGAGGACGTGGACAAGTCGGGTCGCGCGACGGCGAAGCTCGCCGCGTGTGCGGCTATCGTCGTCTTCGGCGCAATTTGCGCCGGTGTTGGATGCGGACGACGCTGAAGCGCGGTATCGGGCGGTCTCTCGGCCTCGACGGCAACGGCCACTCCTCGCTGCCGCCGGCCTTAAGTCCCGTAACTCGTTACCGGCGGACGGAGCCGCCGAAGCGTTCGATCGGCGCGGCGCTTCTGCGCGGGCTGGGTTGGTTCGTGCTCGTGCTCCTCGTTCTCGTTTCCGGGGTTGCTGGTGGCCTTTATCTCTATGCGCGCGAGAGCCTGAATGCGGTAGCGGCGAAGGGGCCGGTGAAGCGGGCGGTGCCCGAGCTGGCAGTCCCGGACGCCTCGCAGCCAGCGATCGCGTTGGTCGCGGGCTATGACCACCGTTCCGGCACGGGTTCAACCTCGTTCGCCGGTTCGAACTCGGACACGTTGATGCTGCTGCGGGCCGACCCGACGAACCACACGCTCTCACTGCTCTCGCTGCCGCGAGATCTGTACATCCCGATCTACTGCCACGGCAACACGGTCGACACGACTGATCGCATCAACTCGGCCTGGGCCCACTGCGGCAACGACGGCCCGCTCGGAGTGGTGGACACGATGCAGCACCTCACCCACCTCAGGATCAACTATTTGATCACGCTCGACTTCCACGCCTTCAAGCAGATCGTGAACCGCTTGCACGGTGTGTACATGAACGTCGACCGCCGCTACTACATCCCGTTGCACACAGGGGTGTCGGCGATCAACCTGCAGCCGGGCTACCAGAAGCTCGACGGCGGCCAGGCGCTCGAGTACGTCCGCTTCCGCCACTTCGACAGCGACATCTACCGCACCGGCCGGCAGCAGCTGTTTATCGAGGCGCTCAAGAGTCGGCTCAAACAGACCTTCTCGATCCTCGCGCTCCCAGGGCTGGTCGGAGCGCTCAAGAACAACATCCAGGTCGCCCGCGGCGGCGGCGGGACGGTCTCGCTCTCCGAGCTCGAGTCCTACCTCGGCCTGGCCTATCACCTGCCCGCCGGGCATCTGCTGCGGAACGCGATCCCGATCCAGGATCTGCAGAACTACACGACGCCGGCGGGTGCGGACGTGCTGACGGCGCCAGCGTCCACGGTCGCCGCTGTCGTGCATGCCTTCCTCCACCCGGAGGTCAAGCCACCACTGCAGATCGGGATCCCCGGCGTCAAGAAAGCGCACCACGCGAAGAAGACAAAGACACTCCCGCGCAAGGACGTCTCCGTCCTCGTCCTCAACGCCGGCACGGCTTACCGGTGAGGCCGCGAACACGACCTACCTCCTCACAAAGCGTGGCTACGCGACCAGGACGCTGCCCTCGAACGTGCCGGCCGACGTGCCCAGGATGCAGCACGGGACGACCGTCTACTACGACCCCGTCCAGCCGAACGCGAAGGAGGCGGCGCAGGAGCTGCGGCCCCTGTTCGGCTCGCACAGCCAGGTGGCGCAAATGACCACGGCCATCGCGGCTCTCGCGAAGCAGGCCGGCAACCCGCTGACCGTCGTCGCCATCGGCACGAGCTTCACCGGGAAGCTCAACCTCCCCCGGCTGGTGAAGCCGCCGCCGCGCGTGCCGCCACAAGTCAGCCCTGGAGTCGCAGTAACCGCGCCTGCGCTCCACCGGATCGCCGGACGGGCGCACTTCCCGCTCATGGTTCCGCACGAGATCGCCCAGGGCTCCCAGCTCTCGCAACTCGAAGGCGCCCGTCTCTTCAAGCCGCTCAACAACCAGCGGGAGGCGGTCCTGACGTTCCTCATGCCAAACGGTATCGCCTACTGGCAGATCGAGGAGACAACCTGGAACTCGGCGCCGATCCTGCAGAACCCGACCGGCCAGTTCTCCTACCACCACCAGAAGTTCCTGCTCTACACGACCGGCGGGGCCATCCAGATGGTCGTCCTCCAAACGCCGAAAGCGAGCTACTGGGTCGCGAACACGATCCTCAACGAACTCTCAAACTCGACAATGCTCGCCATCGCCAAAAGCCTCCGACCACTCGTGCGCTGACAGCAGGGCTGAGGCCGGCGTCTCGGGCTCGCCCCACGCGACTACGCAGCCTGAGTAACGCCAGGCCCCGAAGATGGTTCCGCGGTAACGGCGAGCCAGCTTAAGGTCGTTCTCATCTCTGGAGGGTTGAGTGTTGTGGGGGCAGGGGCGCACGACGTGTGGGGAGACGTGAGTTGAAGGCCCGATTCGGTAAGAGTTCCAGCTGATGGACCGGCCCCTCCGCGTTCTTCCCGTGCTCGCCATCATTGCCGTGGCCGCCGTCGTTCTTGCCGCGCCCGGCGTCGCGGCTGCACGCCTCTCGCCGGCCGGCGCGCCGTTCCGGGTCATCGTCCTCAACCGGATCAGCGATCGGACGTTCGCGTTGCTCGCCGAACGGGGGGCGGTTGGGCTTGTTCGACCGGGCTACGGCCCGACGACGAATCGTCGCCGTGCCCTTGCGGAGTTGGTGCGCGGGGCGGAGGTGAACGCGCGGCTCGGTGGCGTGCCGCGGAGCGACCCGCTACTCGACGCCGGCAAGGCCAGCGTCTATCCGAATTGCGACATGTGCATCGTCGTCCAGTTGCCGCCTCGCGGCGCCCCGAGGGCCAACGATCGGCTCTATCGGATCGCGGTGATCGGGCGCGGCTTCCACGGCTTGCTCACCTCGCCGACAACCCGTATCGCCGGTCTCGTCTCGATCGTCGACGTCGCGCCGACGGCGCTGAACTATCTCCATAGCGGCCTGTCATTCGTTCCGGCCAGGAACTCGGTTGCCGATCTGTCACACCTCGATGCGCAGATCCATGGTGAGGATCGTCTGAAGTACGCCGGGGTCTTCATCGTCGCCGGAATCGTCATCCTGTTCGCGTTGCTCGGCTGGAGTGCAGCGCGGACCGCAATCCCAGCGGCACTGCTCGCGAATCTTGTCCTTGGAGCACTGCAGGTCACGAACGAGGTGGCCATCTGTGCGATCTTCACGACGGCGACCGTCGTGGGAGCTCTCTGGCTCGCCCGCGTCTGCCGCGACAGCCTTGCCCTTCTGGGCCTGATCGTGGCCGTCCTACTCGTGTACATGCTCTTGTTCGCGACACGGCCAGGGTGGGCTGCGATAACGCCGCTCGGACCAGACCAGAACCTGCGCTTCTGGGGCATCGGCGATCAGATCGCGACCCTCCTGCTCACCCCTGTTCTGATGGGCGCGGTAATCGCCCGGCAACGACTCGGCTGGCTCGGCTTCGCCGCCTTCTCACTGTTCGGGCTCTTGGTCATGACCGACAACAGGCTCGGCGCCAACGGCGGCGGCGCGATCGGACTAGGCCTCGCTCTTGCCCTGCTCGGGGCTCGCCTCTCGCGGCGCGGCCTGCTCGCGATCGTCGGCGCCTCGGCCGCGACCGCAGCGACGGTGCTCGCGATCGTCCAGCACGGCTTGGCCTCACCGGGCCCGAACCATCTGCGGAGCGCGTTCGGCCACGGAGTCGGGGGCCTTCTCAGAGTCGCGGCGAACCGGGTGCCACTCGTCTACACGCCTGCACTACACGACTGGCCGTTAACGCTCCCGCTCGCCCTCCTGTTGCTCGTCAGCGGAGTGCTCGCCTTCCGGGTCACGCGTGCCCGCGCTGCACGTGATCTCCTACTTGCGCTGGCGGCTGGACTGGTTGCTTCACTGCTCGTGAACGACGCCACCGGATTCATGCTCGCCGCCGGCATCGGCTGCGCCTCCGCGGCCGCACGCTTCACGCCCAGCGGCGTACCGATCCGCTGGCTGGAGCTCTCGCGCGTCCGTACCGCCGCGCGCACCGCAGCCGAATCCCTGCCGAGCCAGCCGGGCAGGTGAGGATCCGGCCGCGCAGCAGTCGCAGGGGCATAAGACGCTCACCTGACCGCGGGGGCCGAACGAGTTATCAGACCGTGGCTGACGCGACAAACGCCTTCCAGTGCCGCGGGTGCGGCGTGCGCTCGCCCCGCCGGATCAACGACACGTAGCGAAGCGAGAGCCCGGTCGGCCGCTGGAGCTGGCTGAGCGGGACGCCCTGAATGAGCGGGAGGATGTCGCGCTGAGAGGCCGAGAGGTCGACGAGCTTGCCGTGCTGCTCGTCCCACGCCCGCGTCTCCTCTTTGCGCGTGACGTTCGCTCGAGCGCGGCGTGCTGCCTGAAGGGTGTCAAAACCGGGTTCGGCCTTACGCTGCGCTGCGGTAGTACTCGTGTAGGAGTCCACCGAGTCGGTCGCGGCGCTCGATGACGCTGGTGGTTGGTGCTCGTTCGTGCGCGTTGGGTTGTGGCGGTGACCTCACGCATCGTCGTCGTCAACCCCAAGTGTCCCTTGAGCGCCGTGCCTTTCAGCCTGACCCGGCAGCCATTTGGGGCAGGAGACCTCGCCCGCTTTTCGGCCGCGCTCGTGAGATGCCGCTTGCTGACTCGGCGTGCCCAGGCCGAGCTTCGCGCACGGCTTGCCCGTGTCGGCGGGGAAGACGCCGACGGCGCCGCTGTCCAGGACACAGGCAGCGAAGGAAAGCGGGGGGCGCGACTCCCGGGAACGCTGAAGACCAGCTCTTGGCGCGGCTCAACGTCAACGGCCAGAACATGTCGGCGCGGCGCCGGCGAAGGCGTTCAGCAAACTACTCGCGTCGACGTCGAACCCGATCCGTACCTCCGCAGCTGTTCGTATGCGCAGCCGAAGCATTCCGTCGTTCGTGCGTGTGAGGCACCCTGCGGACGCTTGCCAGTACGGTGACCACCGGACGGCGACGCGGTACGTTCCGCCATGTCTGATGCGAACGACAAGGCGGGACTCGTGGAGGGCAAGCAACCTGGGCCGATCAGGCCCTGTGACGATAGGTCGCGGCCGCGGTACGGCGTAGATTGTGATCTCTTCCGATGCCCATACGCGTTGGAGCCCGGCCCGTCCACTGCGCACCAGTGCCGCCTCTTGGCGCGAGCTGTAATCCGGTGGTGTGCGAGTGAGGACGACGTAGGCGACGCCGAGTTCCCGCAACCAGTGTTGGTAGAGCGTCGGTCTGAGCTTCCGGTAGAGAAAAGCGTTGAACGGAAAGTCGTCCTGCCTGAACCAGCCGCGCGCAAGCGGGATGCCCGATTCGGCGAGGTAGAAGGCGGGCCAGTGCTCGATCGTGTCAACGGCCTCGACGCGGTACCCGGGCCGGAGATGTGCATGGAGGTAGGCGACTGGCGCTCGCCAGACAGTGGCCTTGGCGGTGACGTCGGACTCGTAATTCACCAAGCCAGCCGCGAGCGGCGTGACGTTCCACGCCAGCGCAAGGCCCACGACGGCGAGCATCGGCGGCAACGGCCGCCAATGGCGAAGCCCGACGACGAGCAGTGCAAGCGGCACAGCGATGTAGCGCAACCTGGCGACGTTGCCCCCGAGGCCCGATGGCACCAGGTAGGCGGCCACGATCGCGACGGCGTACGCGGCGAACACGTACCGGAGGACCCGGGCGCTCTCCACCCGCCAAGTACACGCGAAACCGACGACACAGAAGCCAAGCGACACCACCGCCTCCGCGGCGGAGAACGGATAGCGGCCGGTGCCAGGAAAGAGCCGCAGCAGGACGAGCTCGACCGCGACGGCGACGACAAGGGCGAACCCTGGCCCCGCCACATCCCGCGGCGAGTCGCGGCGGGCCAGAGCAACCCCGAGCAGGACAATGACGAGGAGGACGAGCGCGACCGGGCTTGCCGCCAGCGTAGACAATGTGAGCGCGGCGAAGCGCCAGCGGTGACCCGCCTGCAGCGCCCACAGCGCAAGCAGGGCGAGCGCTACTCCGAGTGCGAAGGGAAACGCGGCGGAGATCAGGAAGCCAGCCCAGACGACCGCGAAGCTGCGCGTCGACCAGCGCGAGCGGGGACCCCACTCTCGAGCTGCGATAGCCGCGAAGGCGAGCGCCGCGACCGAAACGGTCGCGACAGCAAGCACACGGAGCCCCAGCACCATCGCGAGGGGGTAGTAGAGGAGGCTGTAGTCAACGAAGCTGTAGCGGCCGGCGTACCAAAAGTTGTCCCAGAGAGTGAAGCCGTGTCGCAGGAAGAGCGTCCGCTGGTAGACATGAGCCGCGAAGTCGGTACCCGGTGGACCGACCCATGCCATCAGGGCACCCAACATCGCGGCCACTCCTGCGCAGAGGAGGGCTTCGCGGGACACGGCTGGGCGCCACGACACGGCGCAAACCTACGCTTGCGGCATGAGAGCCGCCCTATCTTTTCGGCTCGCCGCGTATTGCGTCGACGTGAGTACACGGAGCGGCCTTCGTCGGGCCGCACGACAGTGCTCGAGGACGTGACCCGAGAGGTTCGATAGCGAATCCGGAAGTCGCGCGGCCGAGGTCGACTCCGCCCACGAAGCTTGGTGCGTGGAATTACCGATTGCGGAGGGTGTCTGCGCGCTACTCTCTGGCTGAGAGCCTCCGGGGGCCTCTCTCGGGGCTGAATGGGTCGAGAGCTGACAGAGGAGTGACGTTGCGTAGAGGCAGGATGCTCGCGGCAGGTGTCGCGGTCGTGGCCGCAGCCGCGGTGTTCGCGGCTGTCGGCTTCGGCAGCGGCACCAGCGCTGTGACCGCTCTGGGAGGCGGGGCCAAGGTCGTGCCTGCGAGCACGGTGGCTTTCGTCGCGCTCGACACGAACATGAGCTCGGCCCAGTGGCAGGCACTGGACGGCCTGCTGGCGAAGTTCCCCGGCTACGACACGCTCGTCGGCAATCTGCAGCAGGGCTTGGAGCAGAAGACCGGCTTGAGCTGGACGAACGCCGTCAAGCCGACCCTAGGCCCCGAGGTGGACGTAGCCTTGCTGCCGACCGCCTCGGGCGGCAAGCCTGATGCGGTGTTGCTGACGCAGCCGTCCGATCCCGCGAAGCTCGCCGCGACTTTGCAGAAACTCCCGACCTCTGGCGGCCCGGCTCCGGTGTCGGCGCAGGTCGGCGGGTGGACGGTGCTCGGCGACAGCCAGGCGGCGGTCGACGCAGTGACCGGCGCGACGTCACATCTCGCCGCCGATGCCGCCTACCAAGACGCGACCGGCCGGCTTGAGCAGGACGCTCTCGTCGACGCGTACGCCAACGGTGCGCAGGCGCGGCAGCTCCTGTCGGCTCTCGGGCACGCGGACACGGGCAGCGGGAAGCTCGTCTGGGCGGCCGGCGACGCTGTCGCGGCCTCGGGCGGGCTCAAGCTGGACGGCTTCCTCCATCGCGACGGCGCCGCGCCGCAGACGTACAGCTCGTCGCTCCTCAATCGGATCCCCGCGGGCGCACTCGCCGTGGTCGACTTTCAGGCGGACACCAGCGCCGACTCCCGCACGCAGGCACCGGCCTCGCCGCTCGGCGCCGCGCTCAGGAACATCGCCAGCACGCTCGGCGGCGAGACGGCCGTGTATGTCAGCCCCGGCTCGCCCCTACCGTCGCTCACACTCGTTACGCATCCCTCCGACCCGCAGGCCCTGCTTGGCGCTCTGAACGACGCCCTCTCGGCGGCCGGCAACGCGGCCGGTGGTTCGGGTACCGGCAGCTTCAGCCTCGGCTCGATCCTCAGCGGGCTCCAGCTCTCCCACACGCAGGTCGGCGGCGCGCTCGTCGTTTCCACCTCGCAACAGGCGGTCAACGCCTTCACCGGGTCCGGGCCGAAGCTCTCCGCTGACCAGACATTCCAGGATGCCCGACAAGCGTCAGGCATGCCCGACGAGACCACAGGGTTCGCATACGTCGACCTCAAGGACGCGCTACCGCTGGTGCAAGGGCTGGCAGCCCTGTCGGGCGCGATGGGGTCGACTGCCGTCCCCGACCTGAGCGCACTCCACACGCTGACCGCGTTCGGCTCCGGCGCGAGCGACGGTGTCGAGCGGTTCACCGTCTTCCTCGAAGTGCAATAGTCGCGTCCGACCGCCACGCACCGTCCTCACGCCGACCGCACTGGGCGCTCGGGAGTGGCAACGTAGAGCCAAGTCCGGTATGCGGCGAGCGTAGGATCAATCGGGAGGTTCGTCGACCAGAACGGCGACGGACGCACACCCGACAATCAGACCGTGAGCCTGTTCTTCTCCTCGCCAGGGTTCGCCAACACGAACTTCTGGTGGTCGAACCCGGTTTCGTACCAGCTGTCTGGTGCCGGCACGATGGCGTTGACGTCAACCTCGCCGACCTGTCGCAGTGGTCGAACTGGAACGGCCACGTCGCCAATTCCAGCGCGTCAGTCACTGCAGGGTTCAACGACTTGCATCGCCGAGCCGCCGTAGGCAACGACCGCCGAATGCAGCGCCGAATGCAAGTGCGACCACCTGACCCTACCCCGCGCAAGCAGTGAAGAAGACTCTCGGAGCCGCAATCGGAGTGGTCGGGGCGTGGACGCTGCCGAGCGCCGCGATCGCAGCGGGTCCGGTCGCACGCCTGCTCGGCATGCAGACGCATCTGCATGATCGGAGAGGCGTCGCGCTCACGTTCGATGACGGCCCGCATCCCGAGGGCACGATTGCGGTGCTGGAAGTGCTCGCGCAGCTCGGCGCTCCTGCTGCGTTCTTCCTGACAGGCGAACAGGTCGATCGCTATCCCGCGCTGGCGCGCGAGATCTACGAGCAGGGTCATACAGTTGGCGTGCACGGCCAGCGTCACCTCCTTCTGCCGTTTCGCACGCCGCGCGCGTCCGTAGCTGACCTGCGGTTGTCGTGCGCCGTGATCGAGCAGGCCACCGCGGTCGAACCGCAGCTGTATCGGCCGTCGTACGGCGCGGCGAACCCGCCCGTGCTGTTGGCGGCGCACCGGGCGGGACTGCGTCCAGTGCTATGGGCCCGCTGGGGTCGCGACTGGGAGCGGCGAGCGAGCGCCGCTTCGGTTGCGGCAGCGGTCACCCGCGACCTTCGCGGGGGCGAGATCCTCCTCCTCCACGACTCAGACCGCTACGCAGCGCCCGGCTCCTGGCGCACGACGGTCGCTGCCCTGCCCGAAATCGCCGCGGCCGTCGCCCACGCGGGCCTGACATTTCGAGCCCTGAAATGAGGCTCCCCGAGCGGCCCTATACGGTGCCGTCGTGGACTCGCGGCCTCGCTCCATCGCCATTCTTACGGCGGACGTAGGGGAAGGGCATCTCGCCGCGGCCCGCGTGCTCGCCGAAGAGGTGCGGGAGGCTTCACCGGGCACCCGGGTCGTTCTCGTCGACGCGCTCGAGGCGCTCGGACCGCTCCTCCGCCTGCTGCTCCTCGATGCGTATCGCTTCCAGCTCCGGCACATCCCACGGGTCTTCCACGGACTCTTCTGGCTCTTCCAGCACGTGCGGCCGCTACGCGCGCTTGGCCGTGCATCACTCGTGACGCTGGGAGGTCGTCGCCTCGACTCTCGGCTCGAGGCGCTCGCACCCGACGTCATCGTGTCCACCTACCCGGCAGCGACGAGCGTGCTCGGAACGCTACGCCGCCGCGGCCGCATCACGGTTCCCGCCCTGGCGACGATCACCGACTTCGCCGGCGTGCCGTTCTGGTCGCACCCCGGCATCGACCTGCACCTCGTCATGCATCCGTCGCTCGTCCCCCTCGTTGAGCGCGAGGCCGGCCCGGGAAGCGCTTGCGTGGTTGCGCCACTCGCTGCTCGGGCGTTCCGGGAAGCCAGGCTGCAGCGTGACAGTGCGCGCCAGAGCCTTGGGCTGCCTGCATCCGGCCGCGTGGTGGTGGTGTCGGGCGGCGGCTGGGGCGTCGGGGACATCGCCGGCGCGGTGGCGGAGGCAGCCGGGCTACCGGCGACGACGGTGGTCGCAGTGACCGGCCGCAACAGTGTCCTCGAGGCAAAGCTTCGGTCGACCCATCAGGGCAGCGGCCGGGTGCGCGTGCTCGGCTTCACCGACGCGATGCCGCGTTTGCTCGCGGCGGCCGACGTGCTCGTGCACACAACGGGTGGAGTGACCTGTTTAGAGGCGCTCACAGCCGGTTGCCCGCTCATCGCCTACGGCGCCCCAGCCGGACATGCACCTTCGCTCGCGCGGGCGATGGCCAAGCACAGGATCGCCCTTCATCCTACGAGCCGCTCAAAACTGCGTCAGGCCCTCCTTTCACCGCTTCCCACTCCGGCGCTCGAGGAGGCGGAGACGGCGACCGACCGCCTGCTCGCCGCGCGGCCGCGCCTCCAGCCCGCCTCGCGACGGTCGCCCACAGGCGCTGCCTTCGCCGCCGCTGCGCTGGTGACCTGCGCCCTGCTGCTTGCAGCCAGCCGGACAGCGTTCGCGATCATTGCCTCACCGTTCGAACTTTCACCGGCAACCGTCCTTCCGACCCGCGCGAACGAGGTGGGACTCGTCATCGACGTGCCCACTCGAGGCGCACCACCGATCGTGCGGCTCCTCGCTCGTCATCACGCGAACGCGAGTTTCGCCACGTCGAGCTCCCGTCCGTCATTCGAGCGTCTCCTCGCAACCCATCACGACCAGCCAATCTCGAAGCTGAGCCGCCCCGGAATCGACGACTGGCTCGGCACGATGGACGCTGTCCGGGACATTCGAGACAAAGGGTTCGTGCTTGCACCCCACGGCGGGATCAGCACGGCGCAATACGTGCTCGCCCGCCTCTCAGGCGCACACCTAATCGCGCCGGCGGGCCGGATCCAGCGCGGGGCAATCATCCTCTGGAAGGGCGGCTCGCTCGAACGTCTCCTGGCCGCGATCGCCCAGCACGGACTTCGCCCGGCACCAGTCACGGCACTCACCTTTCAGCGAAAGCCCCTGCCCTGAGCGTAGGAAGCTCGGGTGGGCCAGACCGTATGGAGTGCCCGGCGCCTCGCTCGTGAGTTGGCGCGGGTTGCCGTCGGGGTTGGCCCGGCGGTAGAGCCGCTATGAGGTTGCCCCAAAGAGGAAGTTCCGAGGTCGCTTGTAGTTCGCACGCAACCTGATCCTTACCTCGCTCTCAGGGGCCCGCCGTAGCATTCACTGGAGACTGACGACGGGGGCACGCTGCAGTGCCTGCTTGGGTCTGCGCGTGGGAAGCGACTTTCGCCATGTCCTTTATCCGTATGCCCGTCTCGCTCAAGGTGCCGGCTCGCATCGCGGCGATCTTCTGGGTGATCAAGTTGTTGACGACAGCCTTCGGCGAGTCGACCTCGGATTACCTCGTGCATCACGTCAACCCGTATCTTGCGGTGGTCGGGGGCTTTGCGGTGTTCGTGGTGGCGATGGTGCTGCAGTTGCGTGTCGACCGCTATGTGCCGTGGGTCTATTGGCTTGCGGTAGCGATGGTCGCGGTCTTCGGGACGATGGCCGCCGATGTCGTCCACATCGAGTTCCGGGTGCCGTACCTGGTCTCGTCGGTGCTCTTCGCCGTGCTGCTCGTGGCTGTCTTCTGGAGTTGGTCACGCGTCGAGGGAACGCTTTCAATCCACAGCATCACGACCGCTCGGCGCGAGCTCTTCTATTGGGCCGCCGTTCTCGTCACCTTCGCGATGGGGACCGCCCTCGGCGACCTCGCCGCCTACACGTTCAACCTCGGGTTCCTATCCGCCGGAATCCTCTTCGCCGTCTTGTTCGCGCTTCCCGGCCTCTCCTTCTATGCGTTCCGGATCAACGCGATCCTCGCCTTCTGGGCTGCGTACGTCTTGACCAGGCCGCTCGGCGCCTCGTTTGCCGATTGGACAGGAAAGGATCGAAGTGCGGGAGGCCTCGGCTGGGGCGATGGCCCAGTCGCCGCCGTCCTCGCAGTGCTGATCGTGGCAGGCGTCGCATACCTGACCATCAGCCGCAGCGACCAGGCCGACACGATCGAGCTCCAGCCGGCGCTCGACGAAGCCTGAAGCGGGTGCTTCGGACGCCTGAGTGCGCCGGGCGGCCCCACGTCGGGCACCGCGTGTGGACTGTCAAGTGAGTTCGGGAATCCCTGAGTAGGCGGTGACGGCTAGGGCAGGCGAAGGTCGTGCTGAGCGTGCCCGAGACGCTTCTCCTTGGCTGTGAGTTCCGAATCTTTCACCGGCGTGACCAGACTCCAGTGGTGGCCTACCGGGCACCGTTGGAACCTCACCCAGCCCAGGCGGAGCGCCTTGACCGACGCGCCTGGAATCCACAGCGTGGTGAAGAGATGGCCGCGTCGACAGCGGACGATTAAGTTGCCGCCGATGGGCAGACCGCGTGCTCGCATTGCAAGCGCTTCACCAAGCACGCCGGCAAGCACCAACAGGCGGCGCCGACGTTTCGGGCGTCGAGTCTTCACCCCTCAAGAGTAGGCGCACCGAGTCAGGGGACACTCGGATGGTAAAGAGGGGGTCGACGGTTCGAGTCCGTCAGAGGGCTCTTAAAAGAGCCAGCAAATTGCCTCTTTTGTTGCCTTGACGGCGGACGTACACCTCTCGATCGTCCCTCAACCTGTCCCCAAGATCTCTCCCCGGGTTCTCAGGAGCCCTGGAGTTTTGGCTTGAGCAGAGGCGTCTGACTTCATCGAGCACATCCTTGAACGGGAGGTGCCCGACAACCGCTCCGCCCCCGATGAGAAGGAGACGCTGCTCTGTGCCCCTTTCGCGCAAGAGAAGTGATTGTGATCTCTGGGCGCCCCGCACGTCGAACGCGGCGGGCGTTCGCGAGCGGGCTCTTTCAGCGCCGCACGTCGCCGGTGGCGCGGTAGTCGGTCGCGCGGAAGCAGCCTCGGATGTGGTCGTTGACCGCGCCGACGTTCTGCATGAAGGCGTACACGCTCGTTGGCCCCACGAACCGGTATCCCTGGGACTTCAACTGCTTCGCGAACGCCTCCGCCTGCGGAGTCGACTTGGGTAGGGCGGCGAGCGACCGCGGTGCCCGCTCGCGGGTGATCTCGTAGGCCTTCGCGAGCGCCACCAGGCCCAGCGACCCGGACATCGCGCGGGCGTTGTCGACAGTCGCCTCGATCTTGGCACGGTTGCGGATGATCGACGCGTCCTGTACCAGCCGGTCGACGTCCCGCGCGGTCATCGCCGCGACCTTGGCGACGTCGAAGCCCCGGAATGCCTTGCGGAACGCGTCCCGCCTCCCGAACACGATCGACCAGCTCAGCCCGACTTGGAACACGCCGAGGGTGAGCGCCTCGAACATCGCGGACTCGTCGTAGGTGCGGGTGCCCCAGACCTCGTCGTGGTACCGGCCGAACGCTGTATCGCCAGCGCCGGCCCAGGCGCAGCGTGGCCTCCCGTCGTGCCCGATGATCACGTCGCTGCTCATCTGGCCAGGCGGTCGATTAGCCCGCTGCGACGCGCCGATACCCGCCGCTGACCCAGTCGACGACGAGGCGGCCGTATTCCTCCGCTGCTTGCTCCCATGCGAAGTGCCCCGCGTCGAGAGGATGGATCTCGCTGTTGGGGAGGAGATCGTCGAGGTACTGGTTGTTCGACCACGGCACGAGGTCATCGTCACGGCCGGCCACGATCTGGGTCGGCGTGGTGATGGTCGGGAGCAGATCGCGCAACACCGGGTTCAACTCGGGGTAATGCCGCACGAACCGGGCCGACTGCACGAACCGCCCGAGGTCATACGCGCTGACATAGTCCTCGTGCACGTCGGGCTCGCGGTCGCTCGCGGCGCCGGACTCGACCGCGTAGCCGACGTTGGTTCTGGCGTCCAGCGCGCGCAGGTCGTCAAGACTCGGCGCCTCGATGATCTCCTTGAGCGCGCCGCCGGCTTCGATTGGGAAGCGGACCGCGCCGCCGCCGACGATCAGGCTCGTAACCCGGTCCGGATCCCTCGCAGCAAGGAAGAGCGCCGCGGCCGTGCCCACGTCCGGACCGACCACGTGGGGAGATCCCAGGCTCCACTCCTCGATCAGATGGGCTAGGAATGCTCCCGAGGTGTCCGGGGCAATCAGTTCCGGGCGACCGTCCGAGTGGCCGAATCCGGGCAGGTCGATGGCGACCAGACGCGCGACTGCCGAAACGCTGTCCCAGATGCGACGAAACGCCCAGACGCTTTCGGGCCATGGGGCCAGCAGCAGCACGATGACGTCTGAGTCTGACCTGGTGTCTGCGAACCTCACTCGCACCCCGTCGCAGACTCGGAAGTAGGTGGTGATCGGTGAGACGGCCTCGGCGCTCATCTGACCGCGGCTTTGCGGGCTGCCTCAGCAGCCTTCTCGATGAGATCCGTGACCTCTTGCGGATGCGAGACCATCGCCACGTGGCCTGATGGCGCCTCGACGGTCGTCGCTCCCATTCGAGAGGCGAACATCCGCTCGGCGTCCGGCGGGATCGCCTCGTCGTTCTGGGCGACGAGATACCAGGATGGCAGCGACTTCCACGCAGGCGCGCCCATCACGTCGGTGAACGCGGAGGATGCGAGCGCCTGCTGCACCGCGTACAGGACTCGTGCCCGGATCGGCTCGACGTCCGCGGCGAAGTGGTTGACGAAGTCGTCTTCGGAGAGCCAGCCGAAGCCACGCGAGTCGGTGAACAGATGCGCGAGTGCGGGCGTCACCGGCCCCTGCGAGAGAAGCGCACCCAGCGACTCGCCCTCGTCGAGGCCGAACGCGGCGATGTAGACGAGCCCGACGACATTCCGCGCGTCCGGCCCGAGCGCTGTGATGATCTGGCCGCCGTAGGAGTGGCCGACGATGATCGCCGGGCCATCCTGGAAGTCCAGCACCTGACGCAGCCGAGCAACGTCGCCCGCGAGCGATGTCAACGGGAACTGCGGTGCCCGTACCTGGAACCCGTCCGCCTGCAAGCGCTCGATGACACCGCTCCAGCAGGAGCCGTCGGCCCAGGCTCCGTGGACGAGCACGATATTCGGCCGCCCGTTCACTTGCACGCCTCCTCAGGTCGCTCAGCGAAGACGTAAGTGTCGACGGGGCATGCACCCGAGCGCATCGCACGTTCCTGCGATTTCAAACCGCTCGGATATGCTCGACGCGAGGAGCCGATGTCGATGACCCCCGCGCGCGAGCTCCACGGACGTGAGCCGGACCTCGCGCTGATCTACAACGAGCTCGGGCGGCTCTCGGAAGGGAGCGAGGTGGCGGTCGTCATCGAGGGCGCCGCCGGAATGGGCAAGAGCCGGCTCCTCGACGAGGTGACGGGGGGCGCTCGCAGCCTCGGTGTTCGTGTCGGTCGCAGCGCCGCCGACCCGAGCGAGACGATGGTCGAGCTCGCTGCCTTGCTAGATGCGCTGTTCCTCGGAGTCGACCCGTTGCTCGATCCCGAGGAGCTGGGCAGCCTGCACGCCCAACCCGAACAGCGTTTCTGGCTCCTGCGCGACCTACAGCAGCTCCTCGAGCAGGCCGCGCTCGAGTCGCCGCTCCTGATCGCGATCGACGACGCCCACTGGGCCGACAGCGGAACAATCGCTGCGATTCGCTCACTGGCGATGCGCCTCATGGGAGTGCCGATCGCTTGGGTGATCGCGCTCCGCCCTCCGCGCGAGACCACGCCGCTCGTCGCGATGCTCGAGCAGATGAAGCAGGAGGGGGGTGCACCCACAGTCACCCTCGGGCCACTCGACGACGAGGCCGTCGCACTTGTGGCGACCGAAATGCTCCACGCGCAGCCCGACCAGGCCATCCTCGAGCAACTCGCGGCAGCAGAGGGCAGCCCGTTCCTCGTCGTCGAGACGCTGCTCGGCCTCCAGGAAGAGGAGCGGATACAGGTCGTCGATGGCCACGCTTCGCTGACCCCCGGCGATCTACCGCGTCGCGTGCACGAAAAGATGCGCGAGCGCCTCGGCCGGCTCTCCGACGAAGCGAGTGACGCCGTCACGGTGGCTGCCTCGCTCGGCCGAATCTTCACCTTCGAAGAGCTCGCACGCACCCTTGGCCAGCCGGCCTCGGATCTTCTCGCCCCGGTGGGCGAGCTTCTCGAGGCGAACCTGCTCGTCGAGCGCGACGACAAGCTCGCCTTCTGGCACGACATCACACGCGAAGCCGTACGGGCGAGCGTCCCCGTCACCGCCCGCCGCGCGCTCGACCGCCAGGCCGCGGGAGTCCTGCTCGAAGCCGGCGCCTTGCCGGTCGAGGTCGCCACACAGCTGGCCGAGAGTGCCGAGCGGGGGGACGAGGTGGCGATCGAGACGCTGCTCGACGCCTCGAAGACCTTGGTCACGACCGACCCCGAGACCGCAGCGGCTTTCGGGCGTCGCGCACTCGAGATCGCGCCAACTCACCATCCGCAGCGCGGCGAGATCGTGGGGACGACGGCGATTGCGTTGCACATCGCCGGCGACAGCGACCAAGCCATCGCCTTCGCCGACGATGCACTCCGCGAGACTCTGCCGGCCGTCCAGGAAGCAGAAGTCCGCCTCAGCATCGCCGGCATGTTCGCGATCTCTCCCGAGGTCCGGATCAGCGCCGGACGCCGCGCCTTGAATCTGCCGGACCTTCCGGAGCTCCTGCGCGCCCGCCATCTCGCCTGCCTCTTCCACAACTTCGTCACCGCCGGACGGATCGAAGAGGCGGGTGCTGTCCTCGGCGAGACACGGGCAGCGGTCGAGGCCGTCGACGATGCCCGCTCGTCGTTCACGCTGCGAGTTGCCGAGACCGGGTTCGAGTACGCCCACGACCACTTCGACGCTTCCCTCGAGTTGAGCACGCAGGCCTACCGGGATGGGATCTTCGCGGGCGACGACCAGCGCTTCCGGCTCGCACACATGTGGCACGGCGAGCAGCTGAGCATCCACGACCGCTACGACGAGGCCTTCGCGATCGCTGCCGACGGTCTCGCCGCTGCGCAGCGCGATCGGCACACCTGGGCCTACGAGATGTTCGAGACCTGGCATGGTCGATTGCTCCTCAAGATGGGACGGCTCCCGGAGGCGCTTGCAGTCCTCGAGGGACGATTCGTACTCGAAGACGGAACGCACGCGGCGGCGGTGCTCGACGCTGCGGGAATCGTCGCGCTCGGTCGGCTCGCGATCCACACCGGCGACGCGCGTCAGGTTCGCCGGATCGGCGGCATCGCGAACATCATGCTCGAGCAGGGCACGCCGGCGGTGCGACGCCACGCGCGCTGGCTGCTCGCGCTCTTCGCGATGGCCGAAGGCGACGCCGAAGGAGCACGAAGCTGGCTTCGCGCCGCGGCCGATCCCGGAGGCGAACCGGTCTTGCCGCGGTTCCCCCTCGACATCGCCGACGAGGTGTTGCTCGCGCGCGTCGCCCGCGCGACAGAGGATGACGAGCTCGCGCAGCTTGCGCTCTTCAACAGCCAACGTAGAGTCGAGCTGAACCCCGGCGTCGCCTCGATCGCGGCAACCGCAGCTCACGTCCGCGGCCTTCTTGACCGAAACGAAACGACTCTCCGCGAGGCGATCGAGCTATTCGAGAGCACACCTCGACAGCTCGAGCTCGCGGGGGCACTCGAAGACTTGGGCGATACAAAGATCACCGCCGACCGCGACGCCTCGATCGAGGTTCTCAGTCGTAGCTTGCGCCTCTACACCGAGCTGGGCGCGAGCTGGGACGCCCGCCGCGCTCGCAGCCGCCTACGCAAGCTCGGTGTTCGACGGCGTCTCGTCCCGGCAGAACCTGAAACCCATGGTTGGGCGGCACTGACGACCTCCGAGCTTGCCGTCGCGCGGCTTGTTGCCGACGGACTCACCAACCGCGAGGTCGCCGACCAGCTGTTCGTCTCGCCGCACACTGTGAACAGCCATCTCCGACACGTGTTCACGAAGCTCGGCATCAACTCGCGCGTCGAGCTGGCACGAATCGCGCAGGATTTCCAGATGGCGTGATCGTGCGATGCCGGCGGCGCCGCGGCGTGCCAGCCTCAGCGCGTCATGCCGATGATCGACGTATACGCCGCGGAGGGAACCTTCGCCGACAAGCACACGCTTGCCCAGAACCTCGCGCAAGCCGTGATGCGCTGGGAGCAAGTGCCGGAGATCCCGCTCTTCTCCGACAACACCGCCGCCTTCATCCACGACCTCCCCTCCGAAGCAATAGCGAACGCCACCGGCGCGTCCGATTACGTTCGTGTCCAGGTCCTCACACCCGCCGGCGTCCTCGACCGCGACAAGCAGCTCGGGGTCGTCAAGGAGCTGACCGAGATCGTCACTGCCGCCGCCGACGAGCCGAGCTACGCGGAACGGACGTGGGTTCTCATAACGGAATCGCCCGAAGGCGGCTGGGGTATCGGCGGCCACGCGAACACAAACGCGGACATCGCCGCCGCCGCCCGAGCCGCGCTCGCACGTTCCACGGAAAGGAGCTGACCATGTCAGCGCAAGGCAAACCCAGCATCGTCTTCTGCCACGGGATCTGGGCCGACGGCTCGTGCTTCAGCAAGGTGATCCCGCCGCTCCAGGCCGACGGCTACAAGGTCATCGCAGCGCAGTACGGCCTCGACACCAACGTCGGCGACGTCGAAATCGTCCGCCGTACGATCAGCCGGGTCGGCGGCCCGGCCCTGCTCGTCGGTCACTCCTACGGCGGTACCGTGATCACCGCCGCCGGAACCGACGATCGGGTCGCAGGTCTTGTCTACATCTGCGCGCTCGCACCGGACGAGACGGAGACTTCGCAGAGCCAGATCGACAGCTTCCCGCTGACCCCCGTCTTCGACCAGGTCGAAGTCGCCGACGGGCGGAACTGGCTGCTCCCGGAGGGCACCAAGTACTTCGCCGGTGACCTCAGCCCGGAAGAGCAAGGCCTGGTCTGGGCGACGCACTTCGCGCCGGACACGGACTTGTTCAACCACAACGCCCCCGGCGTTGCGTGGCGGGACAAGCCCAGCTGGTGGGTCCTCGGCACGCAAGACCAGACGGTGAACCCGGAACTCCAGAAGTTCGCCTCCGAGCGGATGGGCGCGAAGGTCTGCCCGGTCGACAGCAGCCACGTTGCGATGCTGTCGCAGCCTGACTTCGTGGTCGACGTGATCCGCCAGGCTGCCAAGACAATCGAGCAGTCCTCCGTCAAGGCCGGCGTCGCCTGAGGCATTCCCCTTCATGCGGTGGCGGGTTGTGAAGACGCCGGCCCGCCACTGCGTGACGAGGCGTGCGAAGATCGAACCCGACGTCGCGGTTCCTGAACGGTCCCGAAGGAGGACAGATGGCAGCGGTCCCGCGCGAGGCGCATTTGCCCGCACTCGACGAGCACCACCGAGGGGAGGCCGGCCGCGAGCTGCAGGGGACACTCGTTGAGCTCGTCGACCTTTCCCTGATCGGCAAGCAGCTGCACTGGAACATCTACGGCCGCCCTTTCAGGCCGTTGCACGAGCACCTGGACGAGCTCGTCGACTCGTGGCGCGAGCTCTCGGACACCGTGGCGGAGCGCGCTGTTGCGCTCGGTGTCGCCCCCGATGGTCGCGCCGGCACGGTCGAAGAGGGCTCCGGCATCGACCCCGTAGACGCGGGCGCACTCGACACGGACACGGCCCTGCACGAGCTCGTTACGCGCCTGGCCGACGTGACCGAGCGAATCCGAAGCCGCATGGACCGGCTCGGCGAGATCGACCTCGCGTCGCAGGACGTCCTCGTGGAGATCATTCGCGAGCTCGAGAAGCAGCTCTGGATGCTCCGCTCCTCGCTGGCGGCAGGAGGGGCGTGATGTCGTTCGTCTCGCGCGGGTTCCGGGGCCGTCGCCGTGAGGAGGCGGACTCCGCGCGGGTGCCGCCGGGCCAGTACGTGACGCCGGACTTCCCGGTGCTCTCCGCCGGGCCGACACCGCACACGGCACTCGAGCTGTGGGACTTCTCGATCGTCGGCGAGGTGGACGAGCCGCACGGCTGGACGTGGGACGAGCTCCGGGCACTGCCGACCGAGGAGGTCACCCGAGACATCCACTGCGTGACGAAGTGGTCTAAGCTCGACACCGTCTGGCGCGGCGTCTCCGTCGACACGCTCCTCGAGGGGGTCGAGACCTCGGCCGAGTACGTCGTCCAGTACTCGGACGGCGGCTACACGACGAACCTGCCGCTCGCGGACGTCACCGGCGGCAAGGCGTGGGTCGTGTTCGAGTACGACGGCGAGCCGCTCGCGCCCGAGCACGGCGGCCCGGCGCGCATGCTCGTTCCGCACCTCTACTTCTGGAAGAGCGCCAAATGGGTCCGAGGGCTGAAGCTGTCGGCTGCCGACAAGCCGGGCTTCTGGGAGACGAACGGCTACCACAACTACGGCGACCCTTGGCAGGAGCAGCGCTACTGGGGCGACTGACCTGGCAGCCGGCCGAGGTCGTCGACGTCCTCGTCGAGACGGCGCGCGTGAAGACGATCGCCTTCGACGTCCCGGAGTGGCCCGGCCACCGCGCCGGGCAGCACGTCGACGTCCGGCTGACCGCCGAAGACGGCTACCAGGCCGAGCGCAGCTACTCGATCGCCTCCGCCGCGGACGGGACCAGGCTCGAGCTCACGGTGGAGCGGCTCGAGGACGGCGAGGTCTCGCCCTACCTGACCGACGAGCTGAAAAGCGGCGACCGGATCGAGCTGCGCGGACCGATCGGCGGCTACTTCGTCTGGGAGCCGCCACAGGGCGGGCCGGTGCTACTAGTCGGCGGTGGATCGGGCGTCGTGCCACTGATGGCGATGATCCGCCACCGCGCCGCGGTCGGCAGTAAGGCGGAGATGCGGCTCCTCTTCTCCTCGCGCGGCTGGGACGACGTCATCTACCGCGACGAGCTCGAGCGCCTCGCAGGTGACGGCCTGACCGTCGTCCACACGCTGACCCGCTCGCAGCCGCCCGGCTGGAGCGGCTACGCCCGGCGGGTCGACGCGGAGATGCTCGCCGAGGTCGGGCCGGCGCCGGACGAGCGGCCGCAGATCTTCGTCTGTGGGCCGACGCCGCTGGTTGAAGCCGTTGCGGCGGCGCTGGTCGAGCTCGGGCACGAGCCAGGCCGGATCAAGACCGAGCGCTTCGGGCCGACGGGAGGCTGAGATGGACCCACTGATGCTGGACGGAAACGCGATCGCCGGGCGCCTGCGGGACGTCTTCGCGGTCGAGATGACGACGGCGCTCGGCACCTGCGCCGGCTGCGGCGCCACCGAGCCGCTCGGCGCCGTGCACGTCTACCGCGCTGCCGGATTCGTCCTCCGCTGTCCGCATTGCAACAACGTTCTCGCGACGCTCGTGGAAAGCGACTCGGACATCCGGATCGCTCTCGGCGGCCTCCGCACCCTGAGGATCCAGACACGACCAACCGGCGGCTTCTGCGGGCTGTGAACGTCGAGGCGGTCGAGACGGCTCCTCGTACCGCGATCGTCAGGTCGCACCAATTCGGCAGCGACAACGCGGCAGAGCTGGCAACGTACGTCGCCCAGAAGCAGAAGCCGTTCATGGTGGTCGCCGAGTGAGCTCGAACGAAGCCGATAAGGCAATGCCCCCGGCTCCGATGCCGCAGGACAAGGGTCGCTGGCGGGTGGCGCCGGCGCCGGACGGGCGAGGCATGCCCGACGAGCACAAGCCGCGTCCGCCCCACCGGCTGCGCGGGTTCTGGATCTTCGTCGCGGCGCTGCTGCTGATCAACGTGTTGTCGGTGGCGATGTCCCAGAGGGGCGGGGAGCCGCGGGTGAAGGTGCCGTTCAGCCCGTACTTCGTACGGCAGGTCGACGCCGGACAGGTGAAGTCGATCTCCTCGAAGGGCGACACGATCAACGGGACGTTCACGCAGAAGGTCGCCTACTCGTCAGGGAACGGCAAGACCACTCACACGACGCTCTTCTCGACCGAGGTGCCGACCTTCTGGGACAACACCGCGCTGACGAAGCTGCTCCAGTCGAAGGACGTGCAGGTCAACGCCCAGAACCCGAATCCCGGCTCGTCGCTCCTGTCCGAGATTCTGCTCGGGTTCGGGCCTACCCTGCTCTTCGTCGGCCTGCTCCTGTTTCTCGCCCGGCGCGCACAAGCCGGTGCCGGCGGCCTCGGAGGGCTGAGCGGATTCGGGCGCTCCCAGGCGCGCCGCGTCGATCCGGCGTCGATCCAGGTCACTTTCAACGACGTCGCCGGCATCGACGAGGCGAAGGCCGAGCTGACCGAGATCGTCGACTTCCTCAAGACGCCGGACCGGTATGTCCGTCTGGGCGCCCGGATCCCGCACGGCGTCCTGCTGTTCGGGGCGCCCGGCACGGGCAAGACGCTCGCCGCGAGGGCGGTCGCCGGCGAGGCACACGCGGCGTTCTTCTCGATCGCCGCCTCCGAGTTCATCGAGGCGATCGTCGGCGTCGGCGCCGCGCGCGTGCGTGACCTGTTCGCCAAGGCGAAGGAGGCCGCCCCATCGATCATCTTCATCGACGAGCTCGACGCAATCGGCCGCTCCCGTCAGGGATCCGCCGGCATCACCGGTGCCAACGACGAGCGTGAGCAGACGCTCGACCAGATTCTCACGGAGATGGACGGCTTCGAGTCGGCCCAGGCGGTGGTCGTCATCGGCGCCACCAACCGGCCCGAGATACTCGACCCCGCCCTCCTGCGGCCCGGGCGGTTCGACCGCCGCGTAGCCGTACAGCCCCCCGACCGGGACGGCCGGCTGAAAATTCTCGAGGTCCACACGAGGTCGCTGCCGCTCGCGGACGACGTCGACCTCGAGGCGCTCGCGGCGACGACGCCGGGGATGGTGGGCGCCGACCTCGCCAACCTCGCGAACGAGGCGGCGCTGCTCGCGGCCCGGCGCAACCACGCCAAGGTCCAGATGGCCGACTTCACGGATTCGCTCGAGAAGATCCTGCTCGGCGCTCCCCGCGGCATCGTCCTTGGCCCGGAGGACCGCGAGAGGACCGCCTACCACGAGTCGGGGCACGCACTCGTAGGGATGCTCACGCCGGAAGCCGACCCGGTGCGCAAGGTTTCGATCATCCCGCGAGGCATGGCGCTCGGCGTGACGCTCTCCACTCCCGACTCCGACCGAGTCTCCTACTCCCGCGAGGAGCTCGAGGCCAAGATCGCCGTCTCCCTCGGCGGCCGGGTGGCCGAGGAGGTGGTGTACGGGAAGATCACGACCGGCGCCGAATCGGACCTCGAGCAGCTCACCCAGATCGCGCGCCAGATGGTCGGCCGCTGGGGAATGAGCGAGAAAGTCGGCCCCATCACCATCCTGTCCGGCGACGGACAGGTGCCGACGTTTCCCGGTTCGAGCGAGACCTCGCCTCACACTCAGGCGCTGATCGATGAGGAGGTGCACAGGATCGTCGAGGACGCGCACGCGGAGGTCACGCAGCTGCTCACCGAGCACCGCGAGCAGCTCGACAACCTCGCCCATGCGCTCCTCCAGGCAGAGACGCTCGACGCCCCTGCCGCATACGCCGCCGCCGACGTCCCGATGCGCTTGGCGGACCTGGACGAAACCGTCACCGCGGAACCGGCATGAGCTTCTTCGGCGCGCGCGACATACTGGGGCGACCCCGCTGCCGAGCGAGATCGCCTCCCGCTTCGAGCCCTGCTGGCTCAACTCGCCGCCGCTGACGCTGGACGAGCTGCGCGGGAAGGTCGTCCTCGTGGACTTCTCGACGTACACCTGCGTCAACTGGCTGCGTGCCCTCGCCTGCGTCCATGGTCGCGAAGCCGGATGACCCCCTTAGCTACGGGGGTGGTCGCGACTCGCCGGTGGACGAGAGAGCTAACCTCGCGGCGTGGCCCGCTTACGCGAACGCTCTCGTCCCCCCGCTGCACCCCTGAAGGGTGCCAAAACTGGTGTCGCGCCTTCGTAGGCCGGGGCTGGGAGATCAACCTCTTCCTCCGCGTCACGATGGAGACCGCCATCGTCGTCGCCTTCGGCTTCTGGCGCTACCACACCGGGAGCAGCACCAGGGGCGCCGTCGACTTCCACCAGGCCGGCCGCCTCGCCGAACCCCTGCGGCTCACCCAGGAACTCGTCGTCTCCGGCCTCGCCGCCCTCGCCTGGTACGCAGCCGGCTACCACGCGCCCGCGATCGCCCTCGCTGCGCTCTCGCTCGTCTACCACACGCTCGTCTACGCAACCGGGGCACAACTGCTGAAAGCGAACCACGACAACTCGGATAGCCCTCCGGAGTCCATTGCCGAAACGAGCCGATGACTGAGCCAGCGCGTCGCAACATCGCGAGCCGAGCGAATCGAGCTGACGCTCACATCCCCACCCGGGTGAGTACGAGGAATCCCGAAATGGGATTACGCGATACCGCAACCACCAGCGAGGCGACGGCACCTAGCAACGCGCAAGGTCGCAGCCGTGTCGAATCACCAGTACGGACGCACGCTTATTGCTGCGACGCGTTCGCTGACACTGCCGAGTGCGCGGAGGCCGCGGAATCGCGGCTGCCGATGATGAGGAGGTCGGCCGCCTCCGCCTCGGAGAGAGCCTCGACCGCTCCCCGCGTCTCCGATCCGCTACCGCCTCGACCGCAGCGGTGACCGAAAGTTCAACCACACCCTCCACCTAATCCTGCTCACCGCTTGCGGCCCACGGACCGCCGTCATGGTCCCACTGAGCGGACCCTTGAGCGCCGACGCCCGGCCCGCAGCTCTAAGAGTCGCTCGGGGAGCACTCGCGAAAAGTCGCCGGTCAGTGCGCCCACCGCGCGGCCGGTAGCGGCTCAGGGTCGTGCCGAACGCTCACGGAGCCGTGATGGCCTTGGTTTCGCGCGGCCCGCGGGGATGCGCTGTGCCGCGCTGGAGCCGGAAGGCGCTCCAAACTTGCGGCTCGCGCTGAGTGTCGATTAGCTGTATCGGGCCTTGGCGGAGGGCACCGATATCGAGCCTGGTGTGGGCGGCGACGTCAGGTCGCTGGCCAGGCGGTGGCTGCGGGAAGGCTCAGGTTGGGTGCGCAGCAGTCCCGGCGGCATGGTTGCACTCTCGGTGGTGGTCGGAATCGGGGCGGGCGCCGGCGCGATCGTCTTCCGCTACCTGATCCTCTGGTTCACGAAGGTCTTCACCGGATACGGGGACTACAGCGCGGTCGGCCGCGCGCCGATTCACGGGCTCGGCTTCTGGTTCATCGTCGCGATCCCCGTGGTGGGCGGCCTGATTTACGGCCCTCTTGTTCAGTTCTTCGCGCGTGAGGCGCGCGGCCATGGGGTTCCCGAGGTGATGTTGGCGGTGGCCGAGCGCGGCGGCCGCATCCGACCGCAGGTCGCGGTCGTGAAGTCGCTGGCCTCGGCGCTCTGTATCGGTTCGGGTGGTTCGGTGGGGCGTGAGGGGCCGATCGTGCAGATCGGCTCCGCGCTCGGTTCCACGCTGGGGCAGGTGACCAGGGTTCCGGAGTCGCGGCTGCGGATCCTGGTGGCCTGCGGTGCAGCGGGCGGCATCTCAGCGACGTTCAACGCGCCGCTTGCCGGCGTGTTCTTCGCGCTGGAGTTGATCCTGCGCGACTTCGAGGCCGAGTCGTTCGGCGTGGTCGTGGTGGCGTCGTTTGTGGCCGACATCATCGGCCGGGCAGCGTTCGGATCCCACCCTTTCCTCAACCTCCCCGCCTTCCAGCTTCGCTCCCCGGCGGAATACCCGCTCTACATCGTGCTCGGACTGCTGGCTGCGCTGGTCGGGGTGGTCTTCATCCGGGTCCTTTACGGCACCGAGGACGTCGCCGACCGGCTGTGGAAGGGAAAGCCCGAGTGGCTGCGTCCTGCCGCCGGTGGTGTGCTGCTCGGGCTGATGCTGCTGGCGCTGCCGCAGCTGTACGGGGTCGGCTATCCGCCGCTGGAGAAGGCGATCCACGGCGACTACGCCGTCTGGTTCATGCTCCTCCTGCTGGCCGGCAAGATCGCCGCCACGAGCCTGACAATCGGGATCGGCGGCTCCGGCGGCGTGTTCGCGCCCTCCCTGTTCATTGGCGCGATGCTGGGCAGCGCCTACGGGTCGGGCGTCGAGCACCTGTTCCCCCATCTGACGGCGCCGGCCGGAGCCTACGGCCTCGTCGCGATGGGCGCCGTCTTCGCCGCCGCCGCCCGCGCACCGATTACCGCCGTGCTGATCATCTTCGAGCTGACCGGCGACTACCACATCATCCTGCCGCTGGGACTCGCGATCGCGCTCGCCACCGGCCTCTCCAGTCTGCTCAGCCCGGACACGATCTACACCCTGAAGCTGCGCCGGCGCGGCATCGACATCATGCGCGGACGCGGCGCCAACTTCATGCAGCTGCTCAACGTCTCCCAGGCGATGCAGCCGCTCCCCGCCGCGATCCAGGCCGACATGCCGCTCAACGACGTAATCGCACGACTCGCCGACGGAGCATCCGACAGCCTCCCGGTCGTCGACACCGACGGCTCCTACCTCGGCACGATCGCCTCCCAGCAGATCGAACAGGCGATGCGCGAGAACGCACTCGACGCAACCGCCGGCGCTCTAGCCCAGCAGCTGTCCCCGCTGCGCGAGAACCAGACGCTCGAGGACGCGCTCGCCGCCCTGTTACGGGCTCGCTCCGGGTTACCGGTGATCGCCGCGGACGCGCAGACGCCGATCGGCTGGATCACTCACACCGACGTCCTGCGCGCCTACAACACACGCCTCGAACACGGCATCCGCACAGCCCAACCCGAACCCGCACGGCAGGCCACCAACCAGCCGGGAAGGATCAGCGATATAAGCGCGCAGCTACGCGGCTACCGCATCGTCGAGCTGAAGCTCTCCACCCCCGATCCACCCGTCGGCAGGCACCTCAACACCCTCAACTGGCCGCCCCGCTCGACCGTACTCGCGATCCGCCGCGGCGACGAAACATTCGAACCCACAGGCGACGAGCGCCTCGAAGAGGGCGACCAGCTCACCGTCCTCATCCCGGCCGCAGCCGCCGACGACCTCGTCGACCGCATCACCCGCGAACCCGCAGACTCCTAACCCCGGCGTCGCACTCGAACCCACCACATCGAGCAGCCAAACGACTCCCGCACAGGCGGCTCGAAACCCGGTAATCCACTACCACCTTTCCGACCAGAGACATTCCCCCACTCGCCCAGGCGACCTTCTTCCAGCCCGAAAGCGCCCGTGGGGTGCAAAAACTCGATCGTCTTGCTGCCGCGAGTTCGTATTCGTGGATGAGACCGCCGATCGAACGTGTGATCGTGGAGCATTTATAGGAGCAGAGCGGACTCAACCGACGGCAACCGCTGGCAAACACACCAGCCCTACACGCCGCACTGGGGTTGAGGTTACCGTTATGGGTCGACGACCGTGGGTGAGGGTGTGGCTCTCGCATATGAGCCCGCCGACCGACACGAGCGCGCACTTGAAGTCGAGTTGCACTGGCCCATGTCACCGACGCGACGCGCGGGCTCCGCCGGCTTCAACATCGCAATGCGCAGCTTTCTGCTAGGTTCTCGGCCGCGTTGCGCAGAGACGCAGTCTTCGCGGTTCGTGATTCGCACGAGGCTGGTGGTAGTGCGGACCTGGCGATTTTCGGCGCGTCGATCCGGACATTCGACCCTCAGCGGCCACAGGCGGAGGCCGTCGCGGTGCGCCGAGGTCAGGTCGTCGCCGGCGGCTCCGACCCGGAGGCGCACGAGCACTGTTCCGCCCGGACGGAGATCCTCCACGGACACGAAACCGCGGTCGTCCCCGGGCTCGTCGACGCACACATCCACCCATTCCACGCGCAACAGACGCGGGGCGCTGACCTGACTCGCTCCACGACCCTCGCCGAGGTGCAGTTCAAGCTCGCACGCGAGCGCCGCGAGATCGGCGGCAACGGCTGGGTGCTGGGCTGGAGACTCGCGTACAACGTCTTCGGCGACCGCGCCATCGCGGCGGAGGCGATCGAGGACGCGGTCGGCGGCGCGCCCGCACTCGTCACGTTCTTCGACCTACACACCGCGCTCGCGAGCCGCCACGGGCTCGAGCTCGCGGGCGTCAGCGGTCCGCGCGCGTTCTCGGAGGGAGCCGAAGTCGTCATCCGCGACGAGCGCCCGACCGGCGAGTTGCGTGAAGGGGCGGCGATCGACCTCGTGCGCCGGCTGCTCCCCGAGCTGACGGGGCGGGAGACGTACGCTCGCATCGCGGAACTGCAGCGGAAGTTCGCGGCCGTCGGCCTCACCGGCCTGCACGTGATGGACGGGAGCTCGCACACCGCGTGGACGCTTTGGCTCGGTCCTGAGCGTTGCGCCCGTGCCTGGCGTGCCGGCGACCTTCTCCGCACTGGCGCACTCGTGCCGTTCGGGTCTGACTGGCCCGTCGCCGGCCACCACCCGCGGATCGGCCTCGCCTGGGCGCAGCTGCGACGGACGCCGGGCGACCGCGGCGCGCACGTCTTCGAGCCCGAGCAAGCGCTGAGCGGCCTCGAGGCGCTTGCGGGCTACACGCTCGCGGCGGCACGCGTGGCGGGAGAGGCGGCTGTTTCGGGCAGGATCGCCTCCCGGCTACCGCGCCGACCTGACAGGTTTCGCCGCCGACCCGGTCGAGACATCCGCGGACGAGCTGTCCGAGCTTCCCGTCCGGCTGACGGTGGTCACAGGCCGCGTTACGCACGAGCTGACCGCGTGAACATCTCTTGGGAGCCCGACCCGCTGCGGTACGCCGGCAGGGGGAGCTGATGGCGACCCTCGACGAGGCGAGGCCACACGCTGGAGCAACGGACGCGGCCGTCGGCGGGGCGGCGCCGGACATCCGGCTCGACCAGGTGACGAAGACGTTCGGCGAGACGATCGCCGTCGACGCCATCGATCTCGACATCGCCACCGGGGAGTTCTTCAGCCTTCTCGGCCCGTCCGGCTGCGGCAAGACGACGACGCTGTCCTTGATCGGCGGCTTCGAGGATCCGACGTTCGGACGGATCCTCCTCCACGGCGAGGACGTCACGCGGGTGCCGCCCTTCAGGCGCAGCGTCAACACGGTCTTCCAGAGCTACGCGCTCTTCCCACACCTCAGCGTCTTCGAGAACGTCGCCTTCGGACTGCGAAGGAAGCGCCTTCGAAACGTCGAGATCCGGCGGCGGGTGGGGGAGATGCTCGAGCTCGTCGCGCTTCCGGGGATGGAGTCGCGTAAGCCGGGCCAGCTCTCGGGCGGCCAGCAGCAGCGGGTTGCGCTCGCGCGAGCACTCGTCAACCAGCCGCGCGTGCTGCTGCTCGACGAGCCGCTCGGCGCGCTCGACCTCAAGCTGCGCAAGCAGATGCAGATCGAGCTCAAGCGGATCCAGGAGGAGGTCGGCATCACCTTCCTGTACGTCACGCACGACCAGGAGGAGGCGATGGCGATGTCAAACCGGCTCGCCGTGATGGACGGAGGACAGATCGAGCAGGTCGCCACACCCGAAGAGGCGTATGATCATCCTGCGACCGAGTTCGTCGCCGGCTTCCTGGGCGCCTCCAACCTCCTGCCGGGCATGCTCGGGGAGCTCTGCGAGGGCTTTGTGCGCGTGGAGCTCGACCGCGGCGGCTCGGTCCTCGCCCCCGCTCCTGCAGCGCCCGCGAACGCGAGGCAGGTGCAGGTCGGCGTCAGGCCCGAGAAGTTGCGCCTGGCAGCCTTAGGTGGCGAGGTGCCGCCGCGCAGCAACATGCTCGACGGGAGAGTGATGCTCGTCACATACATCGGGGTCAGTCACCAGTACTCGGTCGAGCTCCCAGGAGGGGACGAGCTGATCGTGTACGCCCAGAACGCCGGGGGGGTCGCCCTGCCACAGGCGGGCGACGCGGTCCGTGTCCTCTGGGAGCCGGAGCACACGTTCATTGTTGAAAGGAGGGCGTCGTGAGCGACACGACCGAGTTCGGCCACGAGCAACCCACCATCGATCCCGCGCTTCTGCGGGGCCTCACCGAGGGCCGCTATTCGCGGCGACAGCTGCTCAAGGCGGCTGGGGCGGGCGCGCTTGGTGTGAGCCTCTCGGGTTTCCTCGCCGCCTGCGGCGCCGCCGGTACCAACGCGGGCAACGGGACGACCGCCACGGGTTCCGCCGCGGTCGGCTCGGCCGACTGGTGGGCGATGCAGAAGAAGAAGGGAGTACTCGACTTCGCGAACTGGCCGCTCTACATCGACGTCGAGCACGGCAAGCACCCGTCGCTGATGCAATTCACGAAGACAACCGGGATCAAGGTCAACTACTTCGAAGTCATCCAGAACAACGACAGCTTCTACGCGAAGATCGAGCCGACGCTCCAGGGCGGCCAGGGGATCGGCTACGACATCATCGTGATGACGAACGGCTGGTACCTGACGGAGCTGATCAACCACAAGTGGCTGATCCCGCTCGACTTCAAGCAGATCCCGAACTTCGCGAAGTACGCGAGCCCGCTCGTCAAGAGCCCGAACTACGACCCCGGCAACAAATACACAGTCACGTGGCAGTCCGGCTTCACGGGGATCGCCTACGACCCGCGCAAGACGGGGCGGGAGATCACCAGCGTGCACGACCTGTTCGACCCCAAGTTCAAGGGTCATGTCGGGATGATGAGCGACAACACCGAACTGGGCAGCGTCGGCCTGCTCGCGCTCGGCATCGAGCCTGCGACCGCCTCCCAGGCCGACTGGAACAAGGCCGCGAAGCTGCTCACGCAGCAGCGGGCGCTCGTGCGGCAGTACTACGACCAGAGCTACATCCACGCGCTCGAGACCGGCGACACATGGATCTCACAGGCCTGGTCGGGTGACATCTACCAGGCGAACGCGTCCGGCTACCCCCACCTCGAGTTCGTCGTGCCCCAGGAGGGCGTGATGGTCTGGCACGACAACATGATGATCCCACTGCACGCCAAGCACCCGGTCGACGCGCTCGAGTGGATGAACTTCTACTACCAGCCGAAGATCGCGGCCGAGGTCGCCGACTGGGTCAACTACATCACCCCAGTGCCTGCGGCGAAGCCGATCCTCGTCAAGAGTGACCCGGCTGTCGGCAAGAGCCCGCTCGTCTTCCCCACCAAGTCGATGGATGCCAAGGCCCACGACTACTACACGTTCAAGGACTACTCCGAGTTCAACGCGTGGAACAACACGTTCAACCCCATCATCCAGAGCTAGAGCTACGGAGGTTCGATCTCCGCCGGCGGCTCGCGCCCTACCTGCTCGGGCTGCCGGCGTGGGCGTACCTCGGTGTCTTCTTCGTCGTTCCGCTCGTCGCCGTGCTCGCCGTCGCGCTCGAGACGGGCAACCCGGACCAGGGCTACATCCTCACGTGGCACTGGTCGGAGCTCACCTCGACGGTCTCCCAATACCACGTCCAGCTCATCCGCTCCTTCGAGTACGGCGCGATCTCGACCGGCGTGGCGCTCGTCGTCTCCTACCCGGTCTCTTACTGGATCGCCTTCCACGGCGGACGGCACAAGTCGACGCTGCTCTTCCTCGTCCTGCTGCCTTTCTTCGTCTCCTTCGTCATCCGCACGTTGACGTGGGACTTCATCCTCGCCGACAGCGGTTTCGTGCTTCGGACACTCGAGCGTTGGCATCTGTTGCCGCAGGGCTACCACGTGCTCTCGACCCCGACGGCCGTGATCGCCGGGCTCACGTACAACGCGCTGCCGTTCATGATCCTGCCGCTCTACGTGGCGCTCGAGCAGATCGACCGTCGCGTCGTCCGCGCGGCTCACGATCTCTACGCGAACCACCTCGTGGTCTTCATGCGGGTCATCGTCCCGCTCTCGGCGGGCGGCATCTTCGCCGGTTTCCTGCTGGTCTTCGTCACCAACGTCGGCGACTACGTCAACGCGAGCATCCTCGGCGGGCCGGGCACGACGATGATCGGAAACATCATCCAGACCTCCTACCTCGACAACCTCGACTACCCGACGGCGTCCGCTCTCTCTGCCTGGCTCCTGCTCTCCCTGCTCGTGGCCATCGCGATCTATGCCCGCGTCTTCGGCACTCGAAGTTTCCAGGAGTACGCATGAGCGCGACGGCGGAGACGACGGGGGCCGCGAGGGCGCCCGCGCCGGCCGTGAAGCCGCGCCGGCGCTGGGGCGTCGCCGCTCTCGGCATCTACACGTGGCTCGTGATCCTCTACTCGATCGCGCCGATCGCGGTCATGGTCGCGTACAGCTTCAACAAGGCGCCCTCGGGCCGGCTCACGTTCTCATGGCTCGGCTTCACCAGCGACTGGTACCGGCACGTCTTCGACATCCCCGACCTGACACAGGCGCTCGTCCACTCGCTCGAGGTCGCCGCAATCGCGACGCTGGGCGCCACGCTGCTCGGGGTGCCGCTTGCTCTCGCGCTCGCCCGGCACCGCTTCTGGGGCCGCAGCCTCTCCGATCTCGTCATCTTCGTCGACATCGCCGCGCCCTCGATAGTCGTCGGCGCTTCGCTCCTGTCGCTCTTCATCTCGCTCAACTGGCCGCGCGGTCTGCCAACGATCATCATCGCCCACATCGCCTTCGACGTTGCGTTCGTCACCGTCGTCGTCCGCGCTCGCGTCGCGGAGCTCGACCGCTCGATCGAGAAGGCCGCCTACGACCTCGGCGCCGGCCCCTGGACGACCTTCCGCCGGGTCACGCTGCCCCTGATCTGGCCGGGGATCGTGGCAGGCGCCCTGCTCGCCTTCGTGCTCTCGATCGACGACTTCATCATCACGAGCTTCGTCGCAGGGCAGACGCTGACGTTCCCGCTCTGGGTCTACGGCGCGGTGAAGATCGGCATCCCTCCGCAGGTGTTCGCAATGGGGACGCTCGTCTTCCTCGGCGGGATCGTGCTCGCTGTCCTCAACGCGCTCTGGCAGAGGCGGCGGCCGGCGTGAGCCGGGACGGCGACGAGAGAGCCGGCTCTTGGCTCTCTCGCCGCTCGCGCGAACTCTCTTGCTACGGGCTGGTGAAGACGTGGCGCGAGGTTCTGCTCTGCACGGCACTGGCGGTGAGCGTGGGAGCGGTGCTGGCCTGGCTCGGCCCACCCGGACTGATTTCGCAGCGCACGTTTACCAGCGGATCCTCTTTCTCCGGCACGCGTGGGGTGCAGAAACTCGATCGGGTGAGTCACGGGATTCTGATCTGGCGGAGGTAGCGTCGGCGTCGCGTCTGTTGGAGGTCGCCTTTGCTTGTTTCCGCGTTGTGCGTCGTAGTCTGTCGCCTGCTCGAGTTGATTGCGCTCCGCGGCCGCGGTGATCGAGCGAAAGACCTTGAGGTGCTCCGTCACGAGCTCTCGATCCTTCGTCGACGGGCGGGTCAGCCGCGGTACGAGCCGCACGACCGGCTGTTGCTGGCGGCGCTGAGTCGGGTGATGCCGCGACGCAGCTGGAACGCGTTCCTCGTCCGGCCGGAGACTCTGCTGCGCTGGCATCTCCGGCTCGTCGCCCGCCGCTGGACGAATCCGCATCGCAAGCCGGGCCGGTGCATCTATTCGGTCATCGTGGATTTGCAGGGAGATCGAGTATTCGGCACCCACAGGCGTGCGAGGTAGCGCTTGAGGAGACGGACGGCGTCGCGGCTGCTCTTGCCCTCGGCGACGCGGCGGCCCCCACGCCATGGTGGCATCCGGGCGCTCCATGAGCCCAGGGCGGTGGAAACCACGGAGCCGAGTTTCTGATATCACTTCTTTTCGATATGACAAGGATGCGTGCCAGCGTGGCCGAGGCGCCCTTTCGCCTTCCCGCCTCGCCCGGTCGCAGCGATCTGGTGGCGAAGTACTTCCGCGGGTTGGGCGACCAGACGCGGGTGCGGATCCTCGAGCTGCTGCGCGACGAGGGCGAGCTGACGGTTGGGGAGCTGGTGGAGCGGCTCGAGCTGCCGCAGCCGAAGGTCTCGAACCATCTCGCCTGCCTGCGTTGGTGCGGCTTCGTGGCGGGGCGGCGCGAGCACCGCACCGTCTACAACCGGATCGCCGACAGGCGCGTCGTGAAGATGCTCACGCTCGCCAGCACGCTGCTCGACGACAACGCCGAACACGTCGCCGCCTGCTGCCGGATCGACGAATGAGCGAACCGCGCCGGCCGCTGGTCGAGATCTTCTACTTCGACGGCTGCCCCAACCACGAGCCGGCACGCGCGCTCGTCGAACGCGTCGACCGCGAGCTCGAGACCGCCGCAGAGATCAGACTGGTGAACGTCGCCGATCAGGAGACGGCTGCGCGGCTGCGCTTCCTCGGCTCGCCCACCATCCGCGTCGACGGTGTCGACGTCGATCCGAATCCTCAGTCGAGGACCGAGTACGCGCTCTCCTGCCGCGTCTTCGCGACTGAGCATGGCCCCGCCGGACAGCCGGACGAACGCTGGATCCGCGACGCCCTCACACGCGCCGGCAGGTCGGAGCGAGAGGGCGCCGAGCAGGTGCTCGACGCGGCCGCGATACCACGCAGCCGCTGCGGGAGCGAAAGGACGGCGAGGCTCGGCTCCGCCGAACGCAAGCTCTACCGCTGGATCCTCGAGCGCTTCGCGCAGGCTGCCAAGCCGACTGCCGCACAGCTCGCCGAACAGACAGCCGCACTCGACCTCGAGACGACCCAAGCCCTGGCGGCGCTGGCGCGTGAGGACCTCGTGCACACCGACAACAAGGGCGCGCCCTTGGTCGCCTACCCCTTCTCCGCGCGACCGCGCGGACACCGGGTCGCGATCGAGGGCGGGCCGACGGTGGAGGCGATGTGCGCGATCGACGCGCTCGGCATCGCCGCCATGCTGGACAAACCGATCGAGGTCAGCTCGCACGACCCGCTCACCGCCACCGAGATCCGTGTGCGCCTCCACCCGGACGGCGGCGCGGCCTGGGAACCCGGGACGGCGGTCGTTCTCGCCGGCAGCAGCCGCTGCGACGGCCCCAGCTACTGCGGATGCTGCGACATCCTCAACTTCTTCGACTCGACCGAGACGGCGCAGCGATACCTGCGCGACCACGGCGAGGTTGGCGGCGTCCCGATCACGATCGCGGAAGCCGCCGCCGCGGGCCGCGCGATCTTCGGCGACATCCTCGAGGGCGCCTAATGACCCGTGGACGAAGAGCGGAAGCGGAGGCCGCCAGGCGATCTGCGATCTCAACGGGCCGGGTGCATTCTCTGGCTCGCGGCGAACCGGAGAGGCGGAACGCTTACCGCGTAGGCATCGATTTAGCCTCCTCGCCTCGGGTCGGGGGTCTACGGAACCTCGGCAGTAAGTCGCGTCTCGGACTCGACGATCGGCGCCACCTGGGTTCCGAAGAGTTCGATTGCGCGCATGACGTCGGCGTGTGAGACGGCGCCGATGCCGATGTGGGCGAGGTAGCGCTCGGGCTTGAAGGTCTCGTGGAACGAGATGATCTTCTCGGCTACTTCCTGGGGTGAGCCGAGTGCGAGCGGGCCAGACGGAGCTGCGAGTGCCTCGAGCTCGGTACGTCCTGAGGGAGGCCAGCCGCGCTCCCGGCCTATCCGGTTCATCACGTCAAGGTATGGCGCGGCGAAGGCTGAGTCGGCCTGTTGGTGGGAGTCTGCGATGAACGCGTGGGTGTTGATGGCGATGCGCGGCTCGCCGACTTGGCCTGTTTCCGTCCAGGCGCGCCGGTAGAGATCGACGAACGGTCTGAAGCGGGCCGTTTGGCCGCCGATGATCGCGAGTGCCAGTGGTAGACCGAGGCTCGCTGCCCGCACCACGGACTCGGGGCTGCCGCCGACGGCGACCCAGATCGGAAGTTGATCCTGGACGGGCCGGGGCCAGACGACCGCGTCTTCGAGAGGCGCGCGATGCTTTCCCTGCCAGGTGACCCGCTCGCTGTCCCGGATCGCGAGCAGGAGATCGAGCTTCTCGGTGAACAGCTCGTCGTAGTCGCGCAGGTCGTAGCCGAACAGCGGGAACGACTCGATGAAGGAGCCGCGTCCCACCATGATCTCTGCGCGACCGCCGGAGATCAGGTCGACGTGGGCGAACTGCTCGAAGACCCGGACCGGGTCGTCGGAGGAGAGCACGCTGACGGCGCTCGAGAGCCGGATCTGCTTGGTGACGGCGGCGATCGCGGCCAGTGCCGTCGTCGGTGACGAAACGAGGTAGTCGGGACGGTGATGTTCTCCGACTGCGAAGACCTTCAGGCCGAGTTCGTCCGCGAGCCGGGCTTCCTCCAGGAGGTCGCGCATGCGTTCGGCGGGGCTGAGGCCGGAGTGGAGGTCGGCGAAGGTGACTAGTCCGAGGTCCATCGAAGACTCAAAACGAAGATTGCGCGCACAAGTATTCCCTTTCGGGAGTGGCTCTAGCCGTACAGGCGCTAGTCGGCTCAGCGACGAGCGCGAGAACGGTCGCTCGCTACTGCTGGTAGCGCTCGACGACCTCGGGTCGCCTGACCTCGGCGGTGTCCGGGTCGCGGCCCGTGTCGCGCAGGGCGCGTCGCTGGCGGAGCAGGTCCCAGCACTGGTCGAGCGAAACCTTGAGCTGCTCCAGACGCCGGCGGTCGGCGTCGCTCGTGGTGCCGGCCGACTCCCGCTGCCACAGCTCGTGCTCCTCCGCGACAAGCTGCTCGATCGTCCCATGGATCTGCGGATCGTCCATCCTCGCTGGAGCGTAGTCGACGGCCGAGTCTCACTGTCACCGCACCCGAGACGGGTACGGTGAGCCGATGGCTGTCGCGGTTGTGCGATGAGCTGGCCGGCGCTTCCTTTCGATGCCTGGCGCGCGACGTGCGACACGCTGCACGCGCACACGCAGGTGCTGGGCAAGCTTGCGGTGGCGCTCGCGCCGCCGGAGCCGCAGCTTCAACATGCGGCTCTGCGGTTGAGCGCGCGCGGCTGGGAGACGCTGCCGCTGCCGGCTCCCGACGGCTCGGGCGCGTTCGTGGTCGCGCTCGACCTGCGCAGCCACGAAGCGGTCGTCGAGCACAGCGACGGGCGCGTCCGGCGGGTCGCGCTCGCGCCGGATCGCCCGGTCGGCGAGGTCACGCGTGAGGTGCTCGCGGCGGTGCGAGCCCTCGTCGGTCCCGTCGAGATCAACACCACCCCGCAGGAGACGCCGTGGACGACCCTGCTCGACGAGGACAGCGAGCACGCGACCTACAACCCAGACCATGTCGCCGACTACTTCGCCGCGGCTACCCAGGCTGGGCTCGTGCTCGCAGCCCTGCGGGCTCCGTATCGCGGCCGCTCGACACCGGTCAATGCCTGGTGGGGGTCGTTCGATCTCGCGGTCAGCCTCTTTTCCGGCGAACCAGCCGAGCCGCCGTCCCAGGACTTCATCGTGCGCAACTCGGGTGACGCGCAGCAGATCGAAGTCGGCTGGTGGCCCGGAGATCACCGCTACCCCAGCGCCGCCTTCTACGCCTATGCATATCCGCCGCAGCAGGGCTTTGCCGAGGGGAAGCTCTCACCCTCGAGCGCACGCTGGGACGAGACGCTCGGCGAGTTCATTCTCGATTGGGAGGACGTCCGGGCCTGCCCCGACCCCTACGAGGCCGCGCTGGGCTTCGCGCGCTCGGCCGTTGAACATGGCTGCCGGGTCTGCAGCTGGAACCCCGGACTCGCAGCCAGCATGGGAGGCGACCCGCCGCCCATCACCTGACCGCAGTGCGGGCCGGCCGAGCGGCGACGGCGACGACTGCGAGCAGCGCGACGGCGAGCACGAGCGGCGCAACCGGGGCGAGATGGAGCAGGAGTAGCGCACCGAGGAGCGCGCCGAGCAGCAACGCGCTGACTGCGAGGACGCGCCGGGCAGTCCGCGCACCGCTGGCGCCGCCGAGCCAGGAGTCGGCGGCGATCCCGGTCAAGGTCAGAGTGAGGACGGTGGTCGTCAGGTCGGCGACCGCCAGGCGGCGGGCGGTTGCGTTCTGCACGCCCATAGCCAGCGCCAAGACCGCGATCAGGGCATAGCGGCTGCCGGTTCCGAGGTGCTCGTCGGCGAACGCTGCGACCGCTATCGCCACCGCGCACAGGACGAGCTCGACCGAGACCGCGACGCGGAGCCCGCGACGCCGGTCATCGCCGAGACGGCCCGCGAGGCGCCCGGCCGCAATGCCGCCGCAGAGGAAGAAGGCGAGCGCAAGGAGCGATCCCGGCACCGAGAGACCGCCGGCCCCGGCAGCGGCAAAGCCGAGGAAGACGACGTTGCCGGTCATGTTGGCGACGAAGACGTGCCCGAGCCTCAGGTAGGCGAGCGCGTCGACGACGCCGGTGACTATCGTCAGCACGATCAGGAGGGGCGGCAGTCCATTCTCCTTCGCCGCCGCGGGTGGCCAAAGCGTCTCGGTGATATCTCGCCAGGTGGACTCCTCGATCGCGCGTGTTGCCATTCGGATCTAGTGATGTGGCCGGTAACGTTGCCCGCTTCCTGGGTCGCGAGTACCAAGCGATGCAAGGACGCAGGGCGCGTTCATAGCAGCGCTATGGACGCGCCCGAGGACGCTGCAGCGCGCCGTGTGATCGCGGGCCAGGGAGCCGGCGAACGTTGCCGGTTACATCACTAGTGGTCGCCGGCCGCGATGTCTTCGAGGGCCTGGAACAGGGCAGCGAGGTCGCGCCGCTCGTAGCCGAGCGCGACCGCCTGCTCGAGCACCTCGTCGGCCCGCTCGGCGGTCGGAAGCGGGATCTCGAGGCTTCGCGCCGCGTCGAGCGCGAGCTCGATGTCCTTGTGCATGAAGCGCAGGTCGAACCACGCCTCCTCCGGCGGTTCGAGGATGACGGAGGCGCGCGCTCGCAACATCGGGGAGCCGATCGGGCTCTCCTCCATGACGTCGAGCGCACGTTGGCGGTCGATGCCCGACCGTTCGGCCAGAAGCAGCCCCTCGGCGAACGCGAGCATCTGCACGGCGAGGCTGATGTTGATCGCGAGCTTGAGTACGAGGCCCTGGCCGTTGTCGCCGATGTAGTTGGGCGTCCCGAGCTCGCGCAGCAGCGGCTCGACTCGCCGGTAGGCATCCTCGTCGCCGCCGACCATGATCGTCAGCGTCCCGGCCCGCACCTGCGGAACGCTCCCCGACACGGGTGCGTCGAGCAGCCACGCCCCCTCTGCGCGCACCCGCGCGGCGAGCTCCCTGCTCTTCTGCGGACTGACGGTGCTCATGTCGATCCAGATCCTGTCCTCCCCGAGCCCGGCCAGGATCCCGTCTGCGCCCGTTGCGACCTCCTCGAGCACGGCGTCGTCGGGAAGGGAGGTGACGACGACCTCGGCTCCCTCCACGACCGTACGGGGTGTTTCGCGCCACTGGAGCCCCTGCTCGATCAGGTGCTCCGCGCCTTCGCGGCTTCGCTGCCAGCCCGAGACGGGATATTTGGAGGCGAGGAGCCGCGCCGCCATGTTCCCGCCCATGTTCCCGAGGCCGACGAAGCCGATGCTGGTGCGTGCCGCGCCCATGTCGCGCGCGCTCAGGCCGGGAGCGAGACCCGGAGCATCCAGAGCTGCTTCTCGAGCTCGCGGACAACCTCGACGAGGACGTCTTGCGACGCGAGGTCGATCTCTCCGAGGCCGTCCATGCGCGCACGGATTCGCTCGGTCACGTCTGCGAGGCGTTCGACGAGTTCCCGCGTGGCGGTGTCGGTGTCGAGCGCACCCGCGTCGACTGGGTCGATGCCGGAGCCGGCGTCGATGGTTCCCGCCCGGCCGTCGGGGGCGACGCCCAAGGCGACTACCCGTTCGGCGACGGTGTCCGAGAGGTCGCGCCAGGACTCGACGAGCTCGTCCAGATGCTCGTGAAGCGGCTTGAACGGACGCCCGTAGATGTTCCAGTGCAGCTGCTTACCGATCAGCGACAGGTCGACGAGCTCGACGAGCGTCGCCTGCAACTCGTGGGCCGCCTCACCGCGGTGATGTTCGTCGAGCGCCGGCAGGTGAGCTTCGTGGGTGACGGTGGTCATCTGTCCTCCTTCGGAGAGAGATCCGTTCAGGAGCAGCGGCGTCAGACCGATCTTCGCATGCCGAGGCACCTCAGGTCAGAACCTGGAGCGTGCGGGATGCTGTTCGCCCGGCTCGACGGGTGGAACGAGCTTGTTGTCGGCGATCGTGAATCCGGCTCGCTGCAGGAAGGGTCGGGCGACTTCGACCGCGTGAGCGACGTTGTGGGCCATCCAGAAGCAGAGAGCCGCGAGCGGCAGCTCGATGAAGAGCGCCGAGGCCGTGGCCTGGGCGATGTCGGAAGCGCCGCGCGAGGTCAAGACATCAAACCACGCGTCGCAGACGAGCAGAGTGCCGGTGATCGTCGCGGTTACCTCCGCGAACGGCGAGCGGCGAGCCACCATTACCGCTGTCGAGGCGAGCGCGATGCCGAGCCCGATGTCGAATCCGCCCCAAGCGACCGCCCAGTGGTTGGCGACGTAGTGCCGCGGCAGGGTCGCGAACAGCAAGGCCGTCCACGGAAGCAGCACCAGGGCGCAGCCGAGCAACGCCGGCGCAGTCCAGGGCGGTACGAGCCAGCGGCCGCCGCCGAGACTCAGGCCCGCACGGGATCGAAGGTCGGTGCAGTTATCGGTCGCGGCCACCAGCCGTTCCGAGCTACGCGGGGGTTCCGGCGGTAACCCAGTCCTGGAAGAGCTCGACCTGCTCGGCCGGCCAAGGACCGTCACAAGGCATGTCTCCCGCGGTGAGCGAGCCAAGGATGGCGTCCTTGTTCTGCACCACGTCCTCGTATGACCAGAGGTCGAAATGACTGAGCATCGAGCCACGGTCGCGCTCCCGGAAGAGCGGCTTGATGTCGGTTGCGTAACTGGGCATGGCAGAAGATTTTAGCTCCGGCTTCCGGGCCGGACGGGTCTGCTCTGCGTCATCGCGCAAGCGCCTCGAGGAGCGCCGTGGTGTCGTAGCCGCCCGAGTGGAGGACGCCGTCGATGAACAACGTCGGTGTGCCGCGAACCATCCCGGTGGACTCGCCGCTTGCGACGTCGCGGGCGATATGGGCGGAGACGTCCTCGCCACTGCGATCCTGCTCGAAACGGATGAGGTCGAGCCCGATCTCCCCGGCGTAGGTCCGCAGGTCATCGTCTTCGAGGGCCTTCTGGCGATGGAAGAGGAGCTCGTGCATCTCCCAGAAGCGACCTTGCAGCGCCGCCGCTTCGGCTGTCGCCGAGGCTGCGAGAGCGTGCTGGTGGATCTGGGTCAGCGGGAAATGGCGGAAGGCGAAGCGGAGGCGGCCCGCGAGCTCCCGCTCGACGCGCTCGATCGACCGGAAGGCCTGGCGCGAGTACGGGCACTCGTAGTCGCCGTACTCGAGGACGACCGACGCGCCAGGTTCCCCGCGCACATGGTCCACCGTTTCGTCGAGCGGTTCGAGCAGCGGCGATGTCATGCCGCGGACTGGGGTTTGAGCGCAGCGTTGCCGACTTCCGGCGTCCAGCTCGACGCGCAGGGCTGCTCGGCGGCTAGCTGGTCGGGTTCGGCCTGCGCTGGTTGCGACTCGATCAGTAGTGCCGCGAGCACCGCACCGACCGCCGCCGTAGCAGCGAGGACGTAGAACGCGACCTGGAAGCCGTGCGTGAGCGCCGCGCCGCTAAACGCGGTAGTCCCGGAGTGGGAGTGGACATAGTGGGCGGTGAACGTCGTCGCGATGGTCGTGGCAGCCGCGACGCCGACCGCCCCGCCGATCTGCTGGCTCGTGCTGATCAACCCTGAGGCGATTCCTGCGTCGGCCGGTCGGACGCCCGTAAGCGCCCCGATCGCCATCGGTATGAAGGCGAGGGCCAGCCCAAGCCCGCTGACGATGAAGCCGGGGAACAGGTTGCGGAAGTAGTGGCCGTCGACCGGCAGTTGTGCGTAGAGCACGAGCGCCGCCGTCGAGAACGCCAACCCGATGGGCAGGACGGTCCTGACTCCGAGCCTCGTCACCAGTCCTTGTGAGACAGCCGAGAAGGTGACGGTGGTCAGCGTCAGCGCGAGGTAGGCGACTCCGGTCTTGAGCGCCGAGTAGTGAAGGACCTGCTGCATGTACAGCGTGAGTAGGAAGAACTGTGAGAAGACGGCGCCGGTCGCGACCAGGGCGCTCAGGTTCGATCCGGCGAGCGTCCGTAGCCGCAAGATGCGAAGCGGCAGGAGCGGCGCCTTGGTGCGCGCCTCGATCAGGAAGAACGAGGCGATCAGAACCGCGGAGGCCGTCAGGAGACCGATGGTCTCGCCTGTGCCCCAGCCGTGTTGTGTGGCGTGAGTCATCCCGTAGACGAGCAGCATCAGCCCGGCGGTGATCGTCGCCGCGCCGGGGAGGTCGAAGTAACGAGAGGGCAGATCGGCGCGGCTCTCGCGGAGAAGCAAGGGGCTGACTACGAGGACGGCAGCACCGACGGGCACGTTGACGTAGAAGATCCACGGCCAGCTGAATGCGCTGGTCAAGATGCCGCCGAGCAGCACGCCCGCAGCGCTGCCGCTGCCCGCCACGGCGCCCCAGATCCCGAGTGCGCGGTTGCGTTCTCGACCTTCCGGGAACGTCGTGGTCAGGATCGATAGCGCAGCAGGGGACATCATGGCGGCGCCGAGACCCTGCAAGCACCGGAACGCGATCAGGGAGCCTTCCGACCAGGCGAGTCCGTTGAGCAGCGAGCTGACGGTGAACAGCAGCAGTCCCCCCATGAACAGGCGGCGGCGTCCGAGCAGATCCGCGAGCCTTCCACCGAGGAGGAGGAACCCGCCGAAGAAGATCGAGTAGGCGGTGATCACCCACTGCAGGCTCTCCTGCGAGAAGTGCAGATCGGTCTTGATCGACGGCAATGCCACGTTCACGATCGCGATGTCGAGCACGACCATGAACTGCGCCGTCACGATCACGGCGAGTGCGAGCCAGCGGCGCTGGTCCTCGGCCCCGACTGCCGGATGTGTCACGACTTCAGCGGACATCGTCCCCTCCTTGTTCAACCCGTGACGGGATCGTGGCGGCTGACGCGAGTTGCTCGAATCCCCGAATTCACTAGTCCGCGCCGTAGTCAGCTCAGTTCGGGCTGCCGCGGACGGGTTGTCCGGCATCGTCCAGCTTGCGCCCGTAGGAGTCGGCGGACGGAGGCTAGTCGCGATCGGCCGGCGAGCTCATCGAGTTGCCGCGTTGTCTAGGTCATCCGGCTTGCGAGTTGCGTCCGAGACTTCACGCCCAGCTTGCGGAACACCTTGCGCAGGTGGTATTCGACGGTGCTCGGGCTGATGAAGAGCTGCGAGGCGATTTCCCGGTTCGTGTGCCCCTCGGCCACGAGACGAGAAATCTGGGCTTCCTGCGGCGTCAGGTCGGAGAGGGTGTCCACCGTCCGCTTGCGAGCGTGCTCACCGGTCGCCTCGAGCTCGATGCGCGCTCGCTCGGCGAACCCTTCCATTCCGAAGTCCCTGAACATCTCGTAGGCGGTTCGAAGCTCTTTTCGGGCGTCGATCCGGCGAGGCTCGCGTCGAAGCCACTCTCCGTAGAGCAGGTGCGCGCGCGCCAGATCGACTGCGACCCGCGTGCGTTCCAGTCGCTCTATCGCCTCGCGGTAGAGCTCATCGGCGGCGTCCCCATCCAGTAGAAGCGCATGCGACCGAGCGGCGACTCCCAGGGCCCATTCGGTTCCGCTCGACCTCGTCCTCTCGGTCAGAGTTCGATCGGTCTCTGCCGCGAGCTCGCGGGCTCCGGTTCGTGTCGCCGCCTCGATCAGTTCGGGCATCGACCAGTTCACGGGCACGAGCTCCCCTTCGTCGATGACTCGGCGCGAAGCCGCCAGCGCTTCGTCGTACCGTCCGAGTCCGTTGTAGAGCACGGCCTGTGCCCAATCCGCGAACTCCACACCTGCTCCCTCGCCGCGCTGGATCACATCCGAGCGGGCTTGCTCGATGAAGGATTTCGCGTCCGACTCGCGGCCGAGCATCGCCACCATTCCCAACCCGTGGTACGGAGCGAGGGGGCTGCCGGTGAGCTCGCTGACCTCTTCGATTGCCTCGTGGAGAGACGCTGCCAACGGCAACTCGCCCGCGAAGACGTGCATCTGGCCTCGATGGCTGAGGGCGATTTCGGATTCTCCGAGCGCTCCAGTCTTGCGGACGAGTTGAAGGTGTTGATCCGCGAGCCGCTCCCATGCTCCGTCGTCCCACAGGAGCATTGCGGAGATGGTTCCACCCCACATCCAGCGCAGCTGTTCGGTCGGCGACATCCCATCCCCGAGGGCGCGCTGCGTCTGGCGCAGAATCGGTACGGCGGCTGCATACGTGTCGGTCAACAGCGCCACTAGCCCCTCGAGTAATAGGTCCAGTCCGCGGGGCTTCTCCCGCGCCGGCGGTGCCTCCCTTGCAGCTCGTGCCACCTCGAAAGAGCTCGCACCCGGTCCGGCTAGCGGCCCCGCGAAAATGGCCGCCGTCAAGGCCTCGAGGTACGTCTCGCGGGCGAGTTCGGGATCGAGCTCTCGGAGCCGGTCGGCCGTTTGCAGCAGCTGCCGAGTTGCGTCGCTGCCGCGCGTCGCGAGGAATGAGATCTGCGCGCGCAGCAGGGCGGCCTTCGCCTGCTCGAGCTCGTCCAGCACGCCCGACTCGGCGGTCGCGACTAGGCGTTGGGCGTCATCCAGCGCGCCGGCCTGCAATTTCGCGTGCGCTGCGGCAAGCGCGCGCCCGGACCGGCGCGACTCCTCAGGCGTCAACTCTGCGGCTCGTTCTAGAAAGGCGGCCGCCGCTGCGAAGCCTCCACGTCCCTGCGCTCGGGTGGCGGAACGCTCGAGCTCGGCGGCGACTTCCTCATCGGGGATCGCAGTCGCCTGGGCGCGGTGCCAGGCGCGGCGATCAGGATCGATCTCCGGATCGGTTGCATCCGCCAGCGCTCCGTGCACGTCGCGGCGCTCATTCGGCTCGGCCGCTCGGTACACGGCAGACCGGACGAGCGGATGTCGGAACGTCACCGCCCCGTCGAGCCTCAGGAGGTCCTCCGACTCGGCGGCATCGGCGGCCGTCTTCGGGACTCCGAGACGTTCCGCCGCACGCCAGAGGAGTGCCGGGTCGCCGAGCGGCTCGGCGGCAGCCAATAACAGCAACCGCCGCGCGTCGCGCGGGAGCTGCGCGAGGCGTCGCGTGAAGCTCTGCTCGATCCCGGCGGACAGAGGCAGTGCAGCCGCCAACCCGAATCCACCGGCGAGCTGACCCGGCGTCAGGCCGCGCGGGAGCTCGAGGAGCGCGAGCGGGTTACCGCGCGTCTCTTCGACGATCCGCTCGAGGACGCGGTCGTCGAGCCGCCCCGGCAGGGCCGACTCCAGCAGAGCTCGCGCCTCGCGATGGCCAAGAGGCTCGACGTGAAGCTCCGCGGAGCCTCCGAGCGAGGCGATCGGCTCGCGCGCGGCAAACACCATCGCGATCCTCTCGGCGAGAAGTCGCCGGGCGACGAAGGCCAGCACGAACGCCGAAGCTGGGTCGAGCCACTGCGCGTCGTCGACGACGCAGAGAAGGGGCCGGTCTTGCGCCGCCTCCGACAACAGGTTGAGCACCGCAAGCCCGACGAAGAAGAGATTCGGAGCAGGTCCCGTGCTCAGGCCGAGCGCGACTTCCAAGGCGTCTCGCTGGGGATCGGGAAGGCGCTCCATCAGGTCAAGGCTCGGTGAGCACAGCTGCTGCAGTGCGGCAAACGCGAGCTCCATCTCTCCCTCGGCTCCGACCGTGCGAGCGATGTGAAAGTCGGACGCTGCCTCGACTGCGTACTCGAGCAGAGCCGTCTTGCCGACACCCGGCTCGCCGTAAACCGCCAACGCACCGCTGTGGCCTTCTCGTGCCGCCGCGAGCACGCGGTCGAGTACCTCGCACTCGCGCTGACGGCCGAGCAGCTGCCCTCCCGGAGCCCTCACGACCATTCCGAGAGCATGCCACCACTGTGGTCACGAACTACGGGTTTCCGGGATTCGAGCGACCGCCGACGCAGGGGACGATCCAAGCCGGAAGCAGAGTTCGGAAAGGAGTGACCTTGATAACCGCAATCATCGGAGTGGGCAATCTCGGCAGCGCGGTCGCCCGTCACCTTGTGGCCGGCGACGAGCTCGTCGTTCTGGCCGCCCGCGACGAGGCGCACGCTGTGGGACTCGCGCACGAGCTCGGGCCGCGCGTCGAACCTGCTTTGGTCGAAGACGCGATCGCGGCTGCGGACGTAGTCGTCCTCGCGGTCTGGCTCGATCAGATCAAAGAGCTTGTCCAAGAGCAGGCGCACCTGCTCGAGGACAAGGTCGTCGTCGACCCCTCCAATCCGCTCGGATTCGACGAGAACGGGAAGATGCAGCGGACGCTCCCCGATGATCAGTCGGCGGGCTCGATCGTGGCTGCCCTACTCCCTGCGAGCGCGCACTATGTGAAGGCCTTCGGCACCCTCGGCGCCGACTCGCTCGCGAGCAGCGCCAACCGCGAGCCCCACCCAGTCGCGCTGTTCTACGCGACCGACGACGACATCGCTGCGGGTACGGTCGAGCGGCTGATCCACGCTGCCGGCTTCGACCCGATCAAGGCGGGCGGCGTCGACGCTGCCCTTCGGATCGAGATGCCCGGCGGCGATCTCCACCAGATGGGCCTGAACGGCGAACTCCTCGATCTCGATGGGGCTCGCGAAGTCCTCGCGACCACGGAGGTGACGGCATGAGCACGGCCGAAACGACAATCGACACGTCCGACCTTCCGGACTACGCGCCGGTCCCGCCCTCGGCGATCGGCCCTGCCTTGAACGAGCAGGGCTACTACGTCGGCAGGGTGGAGCGGAACCTCTACTGGATCACGGACGGCACGTACCAGTCGGCCTTCCTGACCACCTCGGACGGCGTCGTACTGCTCGACGCGCCGCCCACGATCGGCCGCAACATCCAGCGAGCGGTGGACGAGATCGCCTCGGTTAACGGCGTCAGCAACAAGATCAACTACCTCATCTACTCCCACCACCACGCCGACCACGTCGGGGCATCGTCGATCTTCCACAAGAACGTCGCCCGCATCGGCCACGAGGAGACGCGGCGGCTGCTGCTCCGCGACGACGACCCTGCCAGGCCCGCGAACGAGGAGACCTTCCAGGATCGCCGCACGCTCGAGATCGGCGGCGAGCGGATCGACCTTGCCTGGCACGGGGCCAACCACTCGCCCGACAACATCATCATCCATCTGCCCGATCACGACACGCTGATGCTGATCGACATCGTCAATCCAGGCTGGGTGCCTGTGTACGTCTCCAATCTGACGGAGGACATTCCCGGCTACCTCGAAGCGCCCGCGAACGCGCTCGCCTACTCGTGGAAGCACTTCATCGGCGGCCACGTCGGCCGGCTCGGCACTCGCGACGACGTGACGCTTCACCAGCAGTACATGGCCGACATCTCCGAGAGCTCGCGGAAGGCCATCGACACAGTCGACGCGGCGGCCTACTACGCCGCGTACCCAGAGAACAAGTGGGCCGCCGTGAAGGGGCATCTCGATGAAACCACCCGCATCGCGGCGGCACCCGTTATCGAGAAGTACAAGGGCGTGCTCGCCGGCGCCGACATCTTCACCGAGAGCACGGCGTTCTGGGTGATGGAGTCGATCCGTCTCGACCTCGGCTACGGCTCCTGGGTGCACCCCTGATGACCAGCCTGCCGATACGCGACCCGGTCGGCGATCACCTGCTGACGCCGCAGAACGCCGCCCTTGCGGTGATCGACTATCAGCCCTCGCAGTTCTCGGCAGTCAACTCCATCGACCGAGACTTGCTGCTCGAGAACGTCGTCTCGACGGTCAAGACCGCCAGGGCCTTCGACATGCCGATCGTCCATTCGACGATCAACGTGGCCACGGGCCGCGGACAGCCGACTGTGCCGGAGCTCGCCGAGCTGCTCGAGGACTACCCGCCGATCGACCGAACATCGACCAACGCCTGGGAGGACGCCGACTTCCTGGCCGCCGTCAGAGCGACCGGACGACGGAAGCTGATCCTCTGCGCGCTCTGGACCGAGATCTGCATGGCCTTCCCGGCGCTCGACGCGATGAGAGAGGGCTACGAGGTCTATCCGGTCGTAGACGCGATCGGTGGCACGAGCGCGGAAGCCCACCGCACGGGCCTCGAGCGGGTCGTCCAGGCCGGCGCACAACCGGTCACGTGGGTTGCCTTGGCCGTCGAGCTACAGCGAGACTGGGCTCGTGAGGAGACGGTGGCGGACGTGATCGAAATCGTGCTCACCGAACGCCTGCTCAGGACGTGAGCGTCGCCCCGCGAGCCCGTCCGCGCGCTCCGCTCGCAGATCGAAAGGCTCGGGAGTTCTTGCGCGAGGTCGATCCGGTGCTCGGGCGCGTGATCGACGCGCGGCCGGATTTCCGTCCGCGGGCCTGGGCCGACGAGCTCCCGCCGTTCGACGCCTTCGGGACGCTCGTCTTCCAGGTTGCCGGCCAGCAACTCTCGGTCGCCTCGACCCGCGCGATCATCGCGCATCTGCAGGAGCGATTTGGAGGGCAGATGCCCTCGCCGGCGGAGCTGCTCGCCGCCGATCCGCAGGTACTGCGCGACAGCGGCTTCTCGACTCGCAAGGGGCAGACGTTGCGGGCGCTCGCCGAGCGTTTCGTCGATGGGCGGTTGAGCGACAAGGCACTCGCTCGTATGGACGACGACGAGGTCGAGGCGGCGCTGACGGAGGTGCCGGGAATCGGGCCTTGGTCGGCGCGTGGGTTTTTGCTCGTGGCACTCGACCGTCCCGACGTCTTCCTCACGGGCGACATCGCACTGCGGCGCGCGATTCAGCGCGTCTACGGATTCGACCACGTGCCGACCGAGGCCGAGCTCAGCGAGCTTTCCGACCGTTGGCGGCCCTATCGGAGCCTCGCGGTGAGCTACCTCTTCGCGGCAGAGTACGACGGGTGATCTCCTTGTGACGGAACCGCTCACGATCGTGGGGCTCGGAGGCTCGCTCGCGCGGGCTTCGCGGAGCCTCGCCGCGTTGCGGGTTGCTCTGGATGGCGCAGCCGAGGCGGGAGCGTCCACGCAGCTCCTGGATCTGCGCGAGCTGGATCTGCCCATGTACGACCCGGACGGCGAACGGGAGCCGCCGCCCGCCGCGTCGACCTTGATCGAAGCCTGCTACGGCGCGGACGGGATGCTGTGGAGCAGCCCGATGTATCAGGGGACCATCTCGGGCGCGTTCAAGAACGCGCTCGACTGGCTGCACGCATTGGGCTCGCGTGAGCCGCCGTTCCTGCACGACGAGGTGATCGGCCTGATCAGTGCCGCCGGCGGAACCCAGGGACTGCAGGCCATCAACACGATGGAGTTCGCGGTGCGGGCGCTGCGCGGATGGGCCGTTCCGTACGTGATCCCCGTCGCCTCCGCGTTCCGTGTCTTCGACTTCGAGGGGCGGGTTACTGATGAAAGCATCGAGTTGCAACTCCGGACGTTGGGAGCGGAGGTCGTGCGCGTCGCCACTCGCTTCGCCGACCACGCAACGCCGCAGCGCGCCAGGGAATGCGAAGAGTCGGCTGAGCGCGTGGCTGCTGCAGCGGTCTCGCCAGCGACACGCTCGTGAGTGTCTTGTCGAAGCCTGCGACCGGTGGGTCGCTCGACGGGATGCAGCCCGCGGTTCGCGTCGAGCAAGTGGTCAAGCGGTTCGGATCGACGACTGCTCTTGCCGGCGTCGACCTGGAAGTGCCGGAAGGCATGGTCTTCGGCCTCCTCGGCCCGAACGGCGCCGGCAAGACCACCCTCGTTCGCATCCTCACCACCTTGCTTCGGCCGGACGCCGGAAAGGCAGAGCTGCTCGGCCTCGACGTTGCCGCAGACCCGTCGAAGGTTCGTGAACGGCTGGCCCTGACGGGTCAGTTCGCAGCGGTCGACGAGCTGCTGACAGGCCGCGAGAACCTCGAGATGTTCGGACGCCTGTTCCGGCTCACCCGCACGGAGGCGAGCAGCCGCGCGTCGGAGCTGCTCGAGCGCTTCGAGCTCATGGATGCCGCCGACAGAACCGCGAAGACATACTCGGGCGGTATGCGGCGGCGGCTCGACCTCGCGTCGAGCATGCTCACCCAGCCGCCTGTGCTCTTCCTCGACGAGCCGACCACAGGTCTCGATCCTCGGAGCCGCAACGAGATCTGGGACATCGTCCGCGACCTGCGCCGCGAGGGGACGACGATCCTGTTGACGACGCAGTACCTCGAGGAAGCGGATCAGCTTGCGGACCAGATCGCTGTCATCGACCACGGCCGCGTGATCGCGAAAGGGACCGGCAACGAGCTAAAAGATCGCGTCGGCGGTCACATCCTCGAGGTCGAGCTGACCGACGCCCAGCAGCGGGACGAGGCCAGGGCGGCGCTTCTTCGCATCGGCTGCGGCCAGCCGGAGCAGGATGGGCGGCCTGACCGGCTCACGTTGCCGGCGCCGCGGGAGAGCCTGGTCCTCGTCGAGGAGGCCGCCGCCGAGCTACGGCGCGCCGGGATCGGCGTCAGCGAGATGGGGCTGCGTGGGCCGACGCTCGACGACGTATTCCTTCAGCTGACCGGCCAACCCCCAACTGACAACGGAGGGTCGCAGAGCACCCCTGCCTTGGCGGCGATCCCCGTCGAGCGTCCTCGTCGTCTCTGGCGACCGACGTCAGTCTCACTCCACGACGTCAAGTCGAGTCTCAATGACATCGCCGTCGTGACCGTGCGGAATCTCCGGCACTTCTGGCGCCAGCCCGACCTTCTCTTGTTCTCGACGATCCAGCCGATCATGTTCGTCGTCCTGTTCGTCTACGTCTTCGGCGGTGCCGTCGCCAAGGCACTTCCACCGGGATACGCGTACGTCGACTACCTCCTGCCAGGCATCTTCGTCCAGTCGGTGACGTTCCGCGCCAGCCAGACGGCCGTCGGCCTCTCCGAGGATCTCCGCCGCGGCGTGATCGACCGCTTTCGCTCGATGCCGATGGCCCGCTCTGCCGTCCTGCTCGGGCGCACCACCGCGGACCTCGTGCGGAACGTCCTGATCATCGGCCTGATGATCGTCGTCGGGTATCTCGTCGGCTTCCGCTTCCAGGCGGGCGTCCTGCCGGCGCTCGGATGCGTCGCCCTCGTCGCCGCCTTCGGGTTTGCCCTGAGTTGGATCTTCGCCTTCGTTTCGTTGGTCGTCCGTGGTGCCGAGAGTGCTCAGACCGCCGGGTTCGTGCTGCTGTTCCCGCTCGTCTTCGCGAGCTCGGTCTTCGTTCCGGTTTCGAGCATGCCGAGCTGGCTGCAGCCGTTCGCCAAAGCCTCCCCGGTGACGCTGACCGCGGACGCGGCCCGCACGCTCGCGCACAGCGGGGGCATCCCCAGCTCGCTCGGAGAGTCTCTCGCCTGGATCGCGGGGATTCTCGCGGTCTTCATCCCGCTCTCGGTCTGGCGCTATCGGAGGATGAGCTGACTCAGGTGGCGCGCCTCTACGCCGCAACCGGCGATGGCTTCGCCCGACTCGACGAAGCGGGCGACGAGTGGACGGTCGAGCTCTCCTTGCCCGGAAGCGGAGCGCAATGCCTCGCCGTGGACCCCGCAGACCCCGACATCCTCTTCGTCGGTCTCCGCGAGGGCGGCGTGCACCGCAGCGTCGACGGCGGCCGAAGCTGGGTCGACTGCAAGCTCCCTGAGCGGTGCGTGTTCTCGCTCGCCGTCAGCGCCGCCGACGGCGCGGTGTACGCGGGCACCGAGCCGAGCCGGCTGCTCCGTAGCGGCGACAAGGGGGAGAGCTGGAGCGAGCTGGAGGCGCTCCTCGACTTGCCCTCACAGCCCAACTGGAGCTTCCCGCCGAGACCGTGGACGTCGCACGTCCGCTGGATCGCGCCGAGCCCCCACGACGCTGACCTCCTGCTTGTCGGGATCGAGCTCGGCGGCCTGATGCGCTCTCGTGACGCCGGAAAGAGCTGGCAGGATCACCGTCCCGGCGCTCAACCGGACGTCCACTCGCTCGCCTGGCATCCGCATGCGGAAGGACGTGCGTATGAAGCCGGCGGCGGCGGCGCCTCCTTCAGCATCGATGCCGGCGAGACCTGGCAGCCGGCCGACGAGGGCCGCGATCGCCACTACACGTGGTCGGTCGCCGTCGACCCCGACGATCCCGACTGGTGGTATGTGTCGGCGAGCACCGGCCCCTTCGCGGCCCACGGTCGCGGCGACCCACAGGCACACATCTTCCGACGACGCGACGGCGAACCGTGGCGTCCACTAGCCGGCGGGCTGCCGGAGCCGTTGCCGGCTATGCCCTACGTACTCCACGCCACCGACGCTCGTCTCCTCGCCGGCCTCGCCAACGGGCACCTCTGGGAGAGTCGCGACCGCGGCGACAGCTGGACATCGATGCGGCTCGAGGGCGCCGCGCTTCCCGCGCTGGTCGCACTCGCACCGGCCTCGGTCCGGACTGCTTGAGTCGCCCCGGCGCGGCTCTGTCGGGAGCCGGTCGAGGGGTACCGTGGCTGCCATCGCTCAGGTGACGTTCATTGGTCGTAAGGCCCCGGACGATGAGGAGGCGCTCGACGCGTACTCCCAGGTCGTCGTCGCGGTGGCCGAGCGTGTGACGCCGTCGGTGGCCAACCTTCGCGTCGCGCGCCGCGTGCGCGGAGGCAGCATTCTCGAAGGCGGTGGCAGTGGGGTCGTGACAACGCCCGACGGCTTCCTCATCACCTCGGCGCACGTAGTCTCCGGCTCCGCCGGCGCGGGCCGCGCGTCGTTCTCCGATGGGCGAGACGTCGAGTTTTCCGTCATCGGAGCCGACCCGCTCTCGGACCTCGCGGTACTCCGTCTTGCCGGCGGAGGGTTCATCGCCGCGGAGCTCGGCGACGCGGAGCGGCTCCAGGTCGGGCAGCTCGTCGTGGCGATCGGAAACCCGAACGGGTTCTCCGGCTCGGTAACGGCGGGCGTCGTCTCGGCGCTCGGACGGTCGCTGCCGACGCGCTCTGGCGTGAACGTGCGCGTTGTCGACAACGTGATCCAGACCGACGCCGCGCTCAATCCCGGCAACTCGGGCGGCGCTCTCGCCGACGGCCGCGGCCGCGTCGTCGGCATCAACACTGCCGTCGCCGGCATCGGCCTCGGCCTCGCAGTGCCGATTAACGCCGCAACGCGGCAGATCTTCGGCGCCCTGATGACGGAGGGCCGCTTCCGCCGCGCCTATCTCGGCCTTGGCGGACAGCAGCGGCCGCTTCCGCCTCGACTCGCCCGCGAGCTCGGCCGCACGGGCTGCATCGAGGTGGGCGAGATCGTCGACGACGCGCCGGCAGGACTCGCGGGCGTTCGCCCCGGCGACCTGATCGTCGCCGTTGACGGCGAGCCGGTCGAGACGATGGCAGAGCTACAGCGCCTGCTCGTCGGCGAGCGCATCGGTGCGTCCGTCACCTTCACCGTCGCGCGACACGAGCATGTGCTCGACGTAGTGGTCGTTCCGCACGAGCTCGCGGCATGAGAGACCGTGCCGGCGATCGCCGACCTCGAGGATGGCGGAGCGGCGGAAAGAGGCAACGCCGACGCTGTCCCGTAGAGACAGCGACAACACCTCCGGCCCGGCCGGGCGACCCAACGGAAGCGACACTTGCCCGGGCCGGCGTCCTCTCGCCTGATCGCCTGACTAGCTCGGGAGGGGCGACGTTTCTCAGGTCTGCGCGCCAACTGCTCCTTCGAGAGGTGGTCGTCACACCGGAACGCGGCGCGGATGTTGGCTCGACTAGGGCCGAGGCTGCGTCGTCAGGAGGGCGTGGATCTGCCTTGTGAGGTCGGCGACCTGTTCGGTGAGCTGTTTGTCTTGGGTGGTGATGTCGGTGTTCGACTGGAGGAGTTCGAGAAGTTTGTCGGTCTCGGTCTTCGCCGCGTGTTGGAGCCGGGTGTGGGACTTCTCGACGCGCTCGGAGTGGAGCTTGTCGCGGTCTGCCTGGCGGGTCTGGGCGAGCAGGATCAGTGGAGCGGCGTAGGCGGCCTGGAGTGAGAAGAGCAGGTTGAGGGCGATGAACGGGTAGACGTCCCAGGCGAAGCCGAGATGCAGTTGGGTCGAGTTGAGCACCACCCAGACGATGACGGCGATGGTCTGCCCGACGATGTACTGGGGTGTGCCGAAGAAGCGTGCGGCCTTTTCGGCGATCTGCCCGAAGGCGTCGTTGCCGAAGGCGCCGTGGAGTTGCAATCGCCGATGCTCCAGTTCGGCGGTCGCTTCGGCTCGGTTCGCGGTCGACACCGTGGCCGTGTTGTTCTCGACCTCCGAGTCGGCTCCTCCCGCCGCCGGCTCTCAGCCGACAGCGAATCGGGCGACACCCCCGATGCAGACCTTAGGAAAGCGAGCCGGACCGGCTGATACCGCGACACTCTTACCTCGCGGTGCAGAAACTCGATCGGGTGAGTCACGGGATTCTGATCTGGCGGAGGTAGCGTCGGCGTCGCGTCTGTTGGAGGTCGCCTTTGCTTGTTTCCGCGTTGTGCGTCGTAGTCTGTCGCCTGCTCGAGTTGATTGCGCTCCGCGGCCGCGGTGATCGAGCGAAAGACCTTGAGGTAATCGTGCTCCGTCACGAGCTCTCGATCCTTCGTCGACAGGCGGGTCAGCCGCGGTACGAGCCACACGACCGGCTGTTGCTGGCGGCGCTGAGTCGGGTGATGCCGCAACGCAGCTGGAACGCGTTCCTCGTCCGGCCGGAGACTCTGCTGCGCTGGCACAGCCACTCCAACGGCCAGCGGCCCCATCGCTCGCTGGATCTCCGACCGCCCGCACCATGTGCCCGCCTCAAGTCGTCCGACGCCGCCTGCTCGGCGGCGTCATCCACGAATACGAGCCCCTCGCAGCATGACGATCGAGTTCTTGCACCCCACGCGTCGACGAACTCCGCCAGCGTCGGCGTCTCAATCAGACCTCGTTCACGCCGCAGCCGCTCGAGCGCCTCCACCGCGGCCTGCTCGGTCGCGAAGCCACCGCGCTGCACACGCCGGGCACCACGACCACCGGTCCGGTAGCGGTACGCCCAACGCGTCTCGCCATGGGATGTGAGCGGGGATACCTGTCCTTGTTGCACCATCAGGGTCACTCCTTTCGAGTCGACCCCCTCCGCGAGGTGCTGCCCGCTATCAGCGGAAACGACCCACGGGCACCGGTGTCCCAGATTCGCGCTACGCGGCGAGTGGTGAGGTAAGGCCGAGCTCGTCCCAAAGCCAACTGACGTCCGGCCAGGCCGCGCCCGCGCGGCGGGCGTGCCCGGCTCGGTTCTCGATCGCACGCACCAGAAGCTCGAGCTCGCCATGCAGCTGCGGGACGGCAGTCGCGGCCCGCGGCTCAGCCCTTCGAGTCGTGCGAGCGGCTCGTCCAGCCAGCGACGCAGGTACTGCTCCAGGTAGTCGGACGCGAGAACGTCGGTCTCGGCGGGAGCGAGCGCTTCTGCCCGTTCGGTTCGGTCGAGGTCGAGTGGGGCGACCTCGCGCTCGACGAGCTGCGCGTTGCCGACGAGACGGTCCGAGACGAGCTCGATCGCGTTCTCGAGCCTTGGCTCCGAGATCGCGTCGAAGCGGAGCTCGCTGCCGGCGAGGACGAACGTGCCAATCCCGATCCGGTCGGGGAATCCCTCGTACGAGCTCTCGAAGAAGAGCGCGTTTGGCGGCGGCGGCGGCCGGCGGGCGAGCAGCTCCGCCCGGTTGCCGGTGAGCTGGAAGCACTCGCCCGTTCCGTCCTCGCTCTCGCCGACCCAGAGCAGCTCAGGCGGCGCATCCAGGACCCGGAAGGCATCGTCGGGATCGACGAGCGACCACCTTGAGCGCGCCGCGACGACAGGATCGCCCTCGGCGGTGAAGTAGCTCCGCTCGGCGAGCCTACTCGGCGGCACGAAACGAAGCAGCTCCCCGCTTGCGAGCCGGAATACCTCCGAGAGTCCGGTTGGGGGGCGGGGACGGCCGTGCAAGTCCGCGAGTCGCTCGAGCTCTGCGTGAAGCTCAGGCTCCTCGTCGGGTGCGTAGACGAGCACCGGCCCCCACAGCGTCGCGGCCGGCTCGCCCGGCATCACGCGACAGAGCACGACGTCCCACCGCACGACTGCACGCGACACGGTCTGACTGGCAACCGAGATCACGCCGCCGGCGAGAACGGACTCGAGCTTGAGCGAGCGGCCCGGCTCGACGACGCGGACACGGTATAGACCGAGATGGGCGGCGGCGATCCGCCGCGCGACCTCGCGCTCGCCCTGGTCGAGATCAGCGCGAGCGAGGTAGCGCTCGATCGGCGTGCCGCGCCCGGCCGACAGCTCTCGGTCGGAGATGAACCAGGTGAGCAGGAGCGCAAAATCGCGCTCTCCGATTGGTGGGTTTTCGGGGAGGAACTCCTCGAATGCTTGCGCGAGCTCGTCGCCGAACTGCTCGACCGACCAGTCCGAGATCGACCGGCCCACCTGGTCCTCGTCGCGCGCCTGCCGCGCCAACCGCTCCTCTTCGAGCTGGCAGCAGTGCTTGTACTTGCGCCCACTGCCGCAGGGGCAGGGAGCGTTTCGAGCCGTCTTCGCCACCACCCAAACCGTAGGAGTGGGAGCGGACGGCCTCCGCCCGAGTGACGGCGGACCGGGTCGTTACTGTCCACGGGCCAGCACGACCATGTCCGGAAGCGACCTTCAACACCGGCTCGATCGAGCGCTGCGCGAGGTCGACCGGCTTCGCGCCGAGAACGGGCAGCTGCGCACGCTGCTCTCGCTCAGCCAGCAGACACAGACGATCCTCGATCGGAGCAAGCCGGAGCCGCCGCCCGCAGGCGCGAACTCGCCGGCTTCGCCAGGCGAGAAGATCGCGCTCATGCGCAGCCTGTTCCGCGGCCGAGACGACATCTACGCCGCTCATTGGGAGAGTACCCGCACCGGCAAGAGCGGCTACGCGCCCGCAGTCGTCGGCGGCTGGAGCCGTCACGGCCCGAAGACCTACCTGCCGTTGGGCGACGAGGCGATCGAGCGGCATCTGCGCGGCCGGGAGTCGATCGGCGTCTACCCGCTGCTCACAGACGACAGCTGCTGGTTCCTTGCCTGCGACCTCGACGGAAGGACGTGGCAGCTCGACGCGCTCGCGCTGCTCGAGGCCTGCGACCAGTGCGGGGTGCCGGCGGCGCTGGAGCGGAGCCGCTCCGGCAGCGGTTCCCATGTCTGGGTTTTCTTCGCCGCTCCGGTGCCGGCGTCGGCCGCGCGCCGGCTCGGCGGGCTGCTGCTCCGCGCCGCGATGGGGCGGCGCGGCGAACTCGACCTCGCGAGCTACGACCGGCTCTTCCCTAACCAGGACTTCCTGCCGGCGAAAGGGTTCGGAAACCTGATCGCGCTTCCCCTGCAGGGGCGCTGCCGCGCGGCCGGAACGAGCGTCTTCCTCGACCCGGCCACGCTGCAGCCGTGGCCCGACCAGTGGGCATTCCTGAGCTCGCTCGAGCGACTCACACCGGAGCAGCTCGAGCACGTGCTCGGCGAGCACGGCGACGTCGCCGTCGGCGCTACAGCGCTCTCGCCGCAAAGGACGCTACTGCGGGACGAGCGGCTTCCGGCGGAGATCACGTGCAGGATCGGCGCCGACCTCGCGGTCGCCAGAGCCGACCTGCCGCCGTCGCTGCTGACTGAGCTCAAGCACCTGGCTTCGCTCCACAACCCGCTCTTCTACGAGCGGCAGCGGCTGCGGCTCTCCACCCACCAGACACCGCGGCTGATCCGCTGCTACGAGGAGGATCTGACCCGGTGGGGTGCAGAAACTCGTCCGTGTGACCGAATCCGTCCAATTTGCAGGGCAAGATCGAATAAATGCACCCCAAGCGGTGCGCCTCCGTGGAAACCTGGAGATTTGCAGCGTGACGCAGACCGTCGCCGCCCGATCCGGTCGGGCTGTGGCTGCACATGGTCCTCGGCGCTTCAGTTCTGGAAGAACTGGTACAGCTGCTCGAGGTCGAGCGGGCGGGCGAGGAGGAAGCCCTGCCCTTGCTCGCACTGCTCGCGCTGGAGGCGTCGGAACTGCGCCTCGTCTTCGATCCCTTCGCCGAGCGTCTCCAGGCCGAGTGTCTTGCCGAGCTGGACGAGGGTGTGGATGAGGGCGGCTGACTCGCTGGAGGCAGCGATGCCGGAGATGAATGAGCGGTCGATCTTGAGCGCGTCGACAGGGAACTGGCGGAGGTAGGCGAGGGAGCTGTAACCGGTGCCGAAGTCGTCGATCGCGATGCGGACGCCGAGCGCCTTGATCGCCGTGAGCACTTGTCTCGCGGCGATGGCGTCGTGCATGAGCGTCGTCTCGGTGATCTCGAGGGTAAGCGTGTGGGACTGGAGGCCGCTGTCGGCGAGGGCGGCCTGGACGTGCTCGAGGAAGTGCGGGTGGTCGAGCTGGCGGCCGGAGACGTTGACGGAGATCCCGACCTCGTGCCCCTTCCGTCCCCATTCGGCCGCCTGGGTGCAGGCCTCTGCGAGGACCCAGCGGCCGATCGGCACGATCAGGCCGGTCTCCTCGGCGAGTGGGATGAAGACGTCAGGCGGGATTGGGCCTCGCTCAGCGTGGTCCCAGCGGATCAGGGCCTCGACGCCGGTAATTGTTCGACTCCCGAGGTCGAAGATGGGCTGGTAGGCAAGCGTGAAAGCTTCTTCCTCGACCGCTGCGCGCAGGTCCATCACGAGGTTGAGGTGATCCTCGGCGAGCGTGTGCATGCTCGACTCGAACCCGAGCGAGCGGTTGCGGCCGGCTTCCTTGGCCGCGTAGAGGGCGATGTCGGCGTCGCGGAGCAGGCCTTCTGAGGAGTCGCGCGGGCCGGTCGCGATGCCGATACTGGCCGTGAGCGTGAGCGTGCGTGCGTTGCCGCCGTCGCCGAGGTCGACCGGTGCGCGAAGCACGGCGAGCAGCCTCTCCGCCACGTCTTGGGGTTTCACCCAGGCACCGGGCGAGTCGAGCAGGATTACGAATTCGTCGCCGCCGAGGCGCGCGACGGTGTCTGCACCTCGGACGGCTCCGGTCAGACGCTTCGCGACGGTCTGCAGAAACCGGTCGCCGGCGGAGTGGCCGTAGGTGTCGTTGATGTCCTTGAAGCCGTCGAGGTCGAGGAAGAGCAGGGCCGCCTGCCCCTGGTGCCGGCGCGAGCGGGCGAGCATCTGCTCGGCCCGGTCGAGCATGAGCACACGGTTGGGTAGCCCGGTGAGGGCGTCGTGGAGGGCTTCATGGCGAAGTTGCTTCTGGGCGCCGACCAGGTCGCGCTGGGCGAGGTACTGGCGCAGGGCCACGAATCCCCCGGCGAGGACGATCATCGCGGTGCCGGCGAAGAAGGTGTCGTGCCGGTCGTAGTAAACAAGCGAGGTGAGGCCGACTGCAGCCACGGGATAGGGCAGCCAGGCGACCTGTTCGTGCACCGGTCGCACGGGCTCGGGCTTGGCCGCGGGGAGCTGGGCGGCGGCTGCGGCGGCGGTGAGCGCGATCGCGATCATCCAGAGCGTGTCCACCGGGTCGCCGCCCTGGTAGCCGGAGTGAAGCGTCATATAGCCGTAAACGAGATCTGCTGCGACGTAGAACACGAGGCCGGCCGCCAGCAACTGCAGCGCCCGGGAGGCGGAGGACGCCGAGCCGCGCAACATCACGGAGGCCAGGCCGACGAGCAGCATCATGTCGCCGACCGGGTAAGCGATCGAGAATGCGGCTTGGAGCGGGCTCTGGCCACCCGCGACCGCGGTCGGGCCGAGCACGACGTAGACGACCGCGCCCGAGCCGGCGAGCGCCACCACCGCCAGGTCGAGTCCAATCCGCAGCCGCTCGCTCCGGTCGCGCTGGATCGTGGGGAAGCTCAGGAGCCCAACCAGCATGAGCGGATAGAAGACGAGGTAGAAGCCGTCGGCGACCGACGGATACGGCTTGTGCCCTGCCACCTCGTACACGGTCTGAGCGACGTCGCCGAAGAGGTAGGCGGCCGCGCCGAGCGCGAGCAGCCGCCATGAGCGCCGCAACCGCGGCCAGCCGGCGCAGCGCACCGATGCCCGCCAGGCCAGCAGGGCCGCCGCGCCGCTGACCGGATAGAAGAACAGGTCCCCGATCAGACTCTTGTCGCCGGCCGGGCCCCAGCCGAGCAGCTGCCAGGACGCGTACACGGCCAGCAGACCGAAGAGGGCCACCACCGCTGTAGGCAAGCCACCGGGGACCCTGGTCGCCGCCCGCCCGAATGCAAGCCAGCGCTCTGTCAGCCGGCGCGCTCCTGGCAGGGGCCGGCCAACCGCGATCTCGTTCACCGCAGTCCCTCGCGCCGCAGACCAAGCTCTGAGCAGGCCACGCTAGGCTCATCGTCGCTACCAGCGCCCTCTCGACGGTACTTACTACGGATCGCGAATCACGCGTGGACAGCCGCCGCCGACGCGTCAGATGGCGAAGTCATCCTCCTCTCCTTCTGTCGATCCGTCCATCGGAGGCGTGAAACCTATTCGTCACTTGCCGATGTTCGGTGGTGCCGCGAGTAGTTGCACGGGAACGCGGAGCCCGCCGGCCGCAGCAAGGAGGTCAAGTGTGGCGTCGGGCGTGGCACGAACCGCCCATCCGTGGCACGATCCGAGGGCAATGCGTCTGCGGGTCACCTGCACTGCGCTTGTCGCTGCCGTCGGGCTCGCCGCGCTCGCGCAGGCGTCCGCCGCCGGGGGAGGTGCAGACAGCGTCCCCCGCTTCGGTCACGTGTTCGTGATCATCGGCGAGAACACCGACTACCAGCACCTCACGACGACGAACGCGCCGTACCTGATGACGGCGATCCGCCCGTCCTCGGCGTGGTTCGACAACTACTACGCGGCGACGCACTGGTCGCAGGCGAACTACGTCGCGCTGACGAGCGGGCAGTTCACCGCATGTGAGCAGAAGGACCTCGGCTACGCCTGCCGCGACGACGTCGACAACCTGTTCCACCAGCTGGACGAGACCCGCATGAGCTGGAAGGTGTGGCTCGAGTCGGGAACTGCGAAGTGCGACACCGGCTCAGGCGGGTCCTGCACGAGCAACGACCCGTGCCCTCTGACCGGCTTCTACACGACCGGCAACCCGCCGATCGACTTCACGGACATCTCGTACGACGAGTGCCTCACCGACGACATTCCCGCAGGGACGCCGCAAGACGGCATGTCGACGTTCAACGCCGACCTCGCCGCCGGGAGCGTCCCGGACTTCAACTTCGTCGTCCCGAACGGATGCGACGACGGCGAGGCTGCCTGCAAGCCGCTGAACAGCCGCTACACGCAGTTCGACGCCTTTCTCGCACGGGAGGTACCGCTCATCGAAGCATCGCCCGCATTCGGCGCGAACGGCGTCATCGTCGTCACGTACGACGAGGATCAGCGAATGGGCGGACTCGCGGCCAAGAGCGGCCTGGGATCGGGCGGCCACACCGTCGGTGCGCTGATCAGCCCGCTCGTTCAGCCGGGCGATTACTCCGCGACGACCTACTCGTACAGCGTGCTCCGTACGATTCAGGACGGTTTCCGGCTCGGCCCCTACCTCGGCGCCGCGGCTCAGGTAGCCCCGCTGCCGGTCGTCTGGAAGTAACGAAGCTGCTCCTCGACCTCAGCCGCGGCGCGCACGCCGCTGCGCAGCGCACCCTCCATCAACCCGTGCCAGCGTCCGGCGGTGTGCTCGCCGGCGAAGGCGACCACGCCCACAGGGCGGGCGAGCGCCTCGTCGTCGAGCGGAGAGGAGAGCGTCCGCGCCGAGTAGGCGCCGCGAGCCCACGGGTCGTCGTGCCACGTCGAGAGGAGCGGCGAGGCGCTCGCGTAGTCGAGGTCGGGGCGGAGCGCACGCACCGCCTCCGTCCACTTTTCGGGACTGCGGTCGAGCTCGAGGAGCTCGAGCGCCGACGGCGACCCGGCGAACGACGAGGCGACGGGAGTCCCGTGCTGCGTCCACGTCCAGAACCGCAGCGGCACCGAGAGCGTCTGGCTCGGCAGCGCCGGCGAGGCGAGCGGCAGGAAGAGCTTCGCCGCCTGGCCGTACCGCACGGACGCGAGCGCCTCGCGCTTCCAGACCGGGAGCGGCGGATCCCAGTCGAGCTCGAGCGCGTGCGGCGCCGGTGTCGCGATCACGCAGGCATCGGCGGCCACCTCCTCGGCGCCGGCCCGGACGACGACTCCGTCCGCCGACCAGGCGACGCGGGAAACCGGGGTCGACGTCCGCACAGCGGCCCCGAGGCGCTGCGCAAGCTCCAGTGCCACCTGATCGTTTCCCCCCACGACGCCGTGGCTCGGGAAGTCGCCGAAACCGGCCGCGCCCTCTGCGAGCGCGGAGGCGGACTGGTCCTCGAGCTCGTAGCCGGACGAGACGGCGAGGCGCGCGGCGACCGCCGCGCGAGCGCCGGCCGACGGGACGAGCCGCTCGAGTGCCTCGGCGACCGAGCCTTCGCCGGGATCGCGAAGCGCCTCGTGAGCTGCGACCAGCTCTTCGCGGGTCACCGGCGGGCCGTCGCGAGGCTCCCGGTCGCCGTACAGCGTGCCCTTCTCGAAGAGGTCGAGGCCCAGCCGCGCCGCCGTCTCGCGCAGCACGTCGTAGCCGGGAAGAACGAACTCCGCGCCGAGCTCTACGACGGCGCCGTTGTCGAGCCGCCGCGAGTGGACGCGCCCGCCGACGCGGTCGCGAGCCTCGAAAACCGTCACCTGGACGCCACGGCCCGCCAGCGCCTCCGCCGCTGCGAGGCCGGCGAACCCGGCGCCTACGACGACGACCCTAGTGCTTCGTCCAGTGACAGGCACGCGTTCCTGGCGAGTGAAAAGCAAGCCAGGCAAGGACGCAGGGAGCCCCGATAGCCGAAGCTATCGGGGCGACTGAGGACGCCGCATGCCGCCGCTTTGCAGCCGCCAGGGACGCTCTGCCTGTCACTGGACGATGCACTACTTCACGGGCGGGCAAGCGCAGCGCGGTAGCGCTCGTTGAACAGGTAGGGAAGCTCGTCCTTCTCGGCGTAGACCCCGTGAGTAAACGCACGAGAGCGCACGCCCTGCTGCACGCGCTCGCAGACGACGTAGTCCTGGTGTGCGACGAGCTCCGAGAACTCGACCACCTCGCTCGGGTCGAACCCGGGCTCCTCGACGACCTCCGGCCGGAACAGGTAGTCGGTGATGATCGTGGTGTGGTCAGGTCCGCGCGGCAGCATGCGCGTCGCGATCACGACCGTCCCGGTCAGGTCGATGAACATGTTCGGGAAGATGCTCGCCCCGTGCATCGCGTTCGCCTGCTGCTCGGTCAGGCCCGGCATGACGGGGAGCGTCGTCGTCCCGCTGGCCGTATAGCCGGCGCCCTCCATCGAGACGCCCCAGTCGTCGCGGCCCTCCTCGAAGACGAGGCCCTTGCGGAAGGTCGGCGCGACGGCGACTAGCTCAGGGTGCACGGTGGGACAGTGGAGGCACTCGTTGTAGTTCTCGACGAGGATCTTCCAGTTGGCCTTCAACTCCGTCACGGTTCGCTGTGCGGTGCGCAGCTCGTCCATCCGCCAGGGCTCGTACATCAGGGGCTTGTCGCTCTGCTGCTCGAACGAGTCGCGGACACCCTCCTCCGGCTCGCCGAGATGGACGAATACGAACCCCTGCCACACGTCGACGCTCACCGGCCAGAGCGAGAGGGACGAGCGGTCGAGCTCGTCCACGCCGATGAGCGGCGTGCCGATCAGCTGCCCGTCGTAGGAATAGCTCCAGGCGTGGTACGGACACTTGATCGCGCCCTTCGCGTGCCCGTGGGTCTCGGGGTCGCAGATGCGACTGCCGCGGTGGCGACACACGTTGTAGAAGCCGTGCAGCTCACCGTCCTTGCCGCGGACGACGAGGACGCTTTCGCCGACGACGTCGACCGTGAAGAAATCTCCTGCTTCGGGCGCCTCGTCGGCGCGTCCAGCGTAGAACCACTCGCGGAAGAAGACCTTCTCGCGCTCCCGCTCGAAGACCTCGGGAGCGTGGTAGTCCCGGCCGGGAAGCGTGGGGCGACCTGCGCTCGTCATGGCCAATATGTAACCATAGTCACCCTTTCATCGGCGTCCGAAGCTTGACACATCGTGCAGTCTCGGTTTGCATTGTGCGATCATCCCGCGCGACCCAGGAGGTCTCATGCACCCGCGTGAACGGCCGACCACTAGGCGTCAATTCCTGATCCGGGCGGGGGTGACCGTCGGAGCGCTTTCGGGCGCCGACGCACTCCTGAGCGCCTGCGGCGGAGCCGCGAACTCTGCGGTGACGACCGGCAGCACGAACGGGGTCCTGATGGGGCCGGGCGGCATCCCGCTCGCCCGCCGCGACCATCCCGTCACCCTTCCGATCTACAGCGACAACGAGCCGATCGCCTCGGGCATGAATCTCGAGAAGGGACCGCTCAACCTCTACAACTGGGCCGCCTACATCAACCCCGCGGTCGTGAGGAAATTCGAGCAGGAGTTCGGCGTCAAGGTCTCGATCACGACCTTCGAGAACGAGGAAGAGGCGTGGCAGAAGCTCACGCGCTCGGTCGGGCAGACGGGCTTCGACGTCTGGTGGCCGACGGTCGACTACGTCTCGCGCGCGGTCGCTCTGAAGCTGATCCAACCGATCAACCACTCGTATCTCGCCAATGTGAAGAACGTCTGGCCATCGTTGCAGAACCCGTATTACGACCAGCACTCGCGCTACACGGTGCCGTACACCACCTACACGACCGGTATCGGCTACCGGGCGGACAAGCTGCAGAAGGCACCGGCCGACTACGCCAACCCGTACGACATCTTCTGGGACTCCAAGAAGTACGCGGGGAAGGTCGCGATCCTCGACGATCAGCGGGAGGCGCTCGGGATGACGCTCCTCCGCCGCCAGTTCTACGACATCAACACCGAGGACCCGAAGGAGATCAATCGGGCAGAGAAGGATCTCTCGCAGCTCACATCGCTCGTGAACGTGAAGGTGAACGTGAACGACTACACCGACATCCCCTCCGGCGCGACGTATATCTCGCAGGCATGGTCGGGCGATATGGCGGGCGCGCCGGAGTACCTGCCGAAGGGCGTCCCTGCCTCGGTGCTCGGCTACTGGCGACCGGAGAACCACGCCGAGACGCAGAACGACATGATCACGATCCTCCGCGGCGCGAAGAACCCGGTGCTCGCGCACGCATTCCTCAACTTCATGCTCGACAACAAGATCGGCTTCGAGAACCTCTCCTGGAACGGCTACATGCCGCCGCTCACGGCAGTGGACCCGAACACGGTCGTCGCGCAGGGCTATATCCCCAAGAACCTCGCGTCGACCGTCGTCCGCGAGTCGGACTTCAAGAAGGGCGTGACAATCGACGCCCTGACGGCGAACGGACAGGCGCTCTGGCAGGACGCATGGTCGAGCTTCAAGGCCGGCTGACGGGCGCCGGCACGAGGTCGACCGCCCGGTGAGGCGCTGGTTCTGGCCCTCCTTCGCCGGCCCGGGCGTGGCCTGGCTGGTACTGCTCTTCCTCGTCCCGACCTACGCGGTCGTTGCCGTTGCCTTCGGGACGGTCGACCCGCTCTCCCAGAACCCCGTTCCGGCCTGGAACCCGCTCGACTGGCAGTTCTCGACGATGCAGTCGGTGCTCGCCGAGCTCAAGCCGGGTCACACCTTCTGGATCGTGTTCGTGCGAACGTTCGAATACGTCGCGATCTCGCTGGCGGGCTGCCTCCTGATCGGCTACCCGGTCGCGTACTACCTCGCGCGCTACGCGCGACGGACCAGGGGGATCCTGCTCGTCCTGCTCGTCGTCCCGTTCTGGGTCAGCTACCTGATGCGGATGCTCGCCTGGGTCGGGCTCCTGCTCCCGGACGGGCTCGTGAACCGGGTCCTGCTGGACCTCGGGATCCTCTCGCACCCGCACGACTGGCTGGGCGGCCAGCCGTCGTCGGTCATGTTCGCCCTCATCTACGGCTACGTCCCTTACATGATCCTGCCGCTCTACGCGGTGCTCGACCGGATCGATCGGAGCGTGCTCGAGGCCGGCCGCGACCTCGGCGGAAGCCCGATCTCGACCTTCATCCACGTGACCCTGCCGCTCAGCAAGAACGGGATCCTCGCCGCGAGCGTGTTGATCACACTGCCGATGTTCGGCGACTACTACACGAACGACATCATCTCCAACTCGCCAAAGACGTCGATGATCGGCAACCAGATCAACCTCTTCTTCCAGGGAGGGGCGCAGGCGGATGTCGGCGCGTCGCTCGTGATCGTGCTCTCGCTGCTGCTCGCCGTGCTGATGTCGTACTACCTCTGGGTCACGGTGCGCGCTTCGGCGGAGACGAAGGAGTCGCTGCTGTGAGCGGTGCGGGCCGTGTGCGCGACTGGTTCGCGAACCCGTGGGGCCAGCCCCGTTTGCTCGGCGCGCTCACCTGGGCCTACATGGTCTGGTCAATCGTGCCCGTCGGGATCGCGATCCTCTTCTCGTTCAACAACGGGAGATCGCGAAGTGTCTGGCAGGGGTTCTCCACGCGTTGGTGGTGGGGCGACCCGTACAACTCGGTGCTCCACGACCCCTCGCTGCGGGGCGCCATCGAGCAGAGCCTCCGCCTAGCCTCCCTGGACATGCTGATCGCGGTTCCGATTGGCGTTGGGCTCGCGATCGGCCTGACCCGCTGGAGGGGGTACGGCGCGCGGCCGGTGAACTACCTGATGCTCTTCCCGCTCGTGACGCCCGAGATCGTGATGGCGGTGTCGCTCCTGCTCGTGTTCAGTCTTCTCTACGCGATTCCGTTCGGCACGGAGGCGCAGACGCTCGGCCAGGTCACGTTCTCGATCTCGTACGTCGTGATCATCGTCCGCGGACGGTTGCTCTCGATCGGCCCGGAGTACGAGGAGGCGGCGCGCGATCTCGGGGCGTCGCAGGTCGGCGCCTTCAGGCTCGTCCTGCTCCCGCTGCTCTGGCCGGCGGTGTTCGCAAGCTTCATCGTCGTCTTCGCACTCTCGATCGATGATTTCGTCGTGACCGACTACCTTTCCGCCGGTCAGTCGACGCAGACCGTTCCGATCCTCATCTATTCCAGTGTGCGTGGCACAGCGACCCCGGCGCTCAACGCCGTCGCGACGGTGATGGTGATCATCACATTGCTCTCGGTTACGCTCGCGTACCTCGTCTACCGCTGGTCTGCGCGGTCGCAGGCCGCGATGTCGAGCAATGCCCTCAACGAGATCGCAGCGCTGGAGGTATGAGGTGAAAACCGGCTCCGTCGAGCTCGTCCAGCTGCGGAAGGAATTCGGCGATGTCACCGCGGTCGACGGGATCGACGTCTCGATCGAGGCGGGCGAGTTCTTTTCGCTGCTCGGCCCCTCGGGCTGCGGCAAGACGACGTCGCTGCGGCTGATCGCCGGCTTCGAGCGCCCCACTGCCGGGAAGATCCTGCTCGACGGCTCCGACATGGCCGCGACGCCGCCGCACCGCCGGAAGGTCAACACCGTCTTCCAGAGCTACGCGCTCTTCCCTCACCTCGACGTCTTCGACAACGTCGCGTTCGGGTTGCGGCGCGCGCACGTGAAGAAGGGGGAGATTCGGGAGCGGGTCACGCGGGTGCTCGAGGCCGTGCAGCTCGGCGGCTACGAGAAGCGGAAGCCCGGCCAGCTGTCCGGCGGCCAGCAGCAGCGGGTCGCGCTCGCGCGCGCTCTCGTTCTCGAGCCGTCGGTGCTGCTGCTCGACGAACCGCTCGGCGCACTCGACGCAAAGCTGCGCAAGGCGCTTCAGATCGAGCTGAAGTCGATCCAGGAGAAGTTCGGGATCACGTTCGTCTACGTCACGCACGACCAGGAAGAGGCGTTGACGATGTCCGACCGAATCGCGGTCATGTCCGGGGGCCGCGTCGAGCAGATCGCAACTCCCGAGCGCATGTACGAGGAACCCGAGACGGTGTTCGTCGCCGACTTCCTCGGCGTCTCCAACCTCATGCCGGTCACGGCGGAAGGCGCGGACAACGGTGCATGCCGGGTGAAGCACGGAGACTTCTCCCTCCGCGCGAGCCGCGGGGAGATCGACCGGCGCGGCGAGACGCACGTGGTGATTCGGCCCGAGCGCGTCTCGATCGAGCCGTACGAAGCGACGGGCGAGAACCGCGTCCCCGGAATGATCGACCGCGTCGTCTACCACGGCGCGTCGGAACAGCTCGTGATTCGGCTTGCGACCGGCGACGTCGTTCAGGCCCTCTTCGTGCGGGACGGCAGTGAACACGAGTGGTCGCAGGGGACAGCGGTGCAGGTTCACCTCCCCGCGGATGCACTGCGCGTGCTCCCGCCGAGCAGCGCCGCCGAGACCGCGGTGGCGCTCGCGCAAGAGGTCGTGCCCGAGGACGGCGCCGCGGCCGTCGAAGTCAGCACGAGCTGACGGCCGTGCCGGTTGTTCCCGCGCTCGACGCCGAGGCCGCGGAGTGGCAAGCGCGGGCGAGGCGCTTCGTCGAGGAGGCGCTCTATCCCGCCGAGCAGCGGATCGTCGAACGGGGAGCGATCGACGCCGACGAGGTGCGCGAGCTGCGCGTCCGGGCGCGCGACGGCGGCTTCTCGCACTACAACCTGCCCCGCGAGCTGGGCTGCGCCGATCTGCCGCTCCTGACGCAGGTCGCGATCGAGGAACAGGCCGGACGCGCGACGAACGGGCTCGGCTTCATCGTCGCCGACCGCGGGCCGCGCGAGCTCGTCGAGCTGGCGACGGACGACCAGCTCGAACGCTGGCTCCGACCGGTGCTGCGGCGCGAAACCGTCGAGGCGTGGGCGGTGACCGAGCCGGGAGCGGGCTCCGACGTCGCAGGAATCGCCGCCACTGCGACCCGCGACGGCAACGACTGGGTGCTCGACGGCGAAAAGTGGTTCGTGACCGGCGGCGACGTCGCGGGCTTATTCGTCATCCTCGCCCGCTCGGGAGAGGAGCAGGCGCTCTTCCTGGTCTCGCGCGACACGCCCGGGCTCGAGATCGTCCGACGACCGCACTTCATGCACGACCCCTACATCGACGGCCACGTCGAGCTGCGGCTCAGCGGCTGCCGCGTCCCCGACCGAGACCGACTGCCGAGCGGTGACGACGGCGTGCGCCGCTGGTTCACGATCGAGCGGCTGATGATCGCCGCGCGCTGCTGCGGTGCCGCGTCGCGGCTCCTCGAGCTGGCCTCGGACTGGGCGTCCGGACGCGAGGCGTTCGGCCGACCGATCGCCGACTATCAGGGCGTCTCCTTCCCGCTCGCGGACTCCCTCACCGAGCTGCTTGCGGCCCGGCTTCTCACGTACCACGCGGCCCACGAGCTCGACACGAACCCGTCGCCGAGCGTCGCGCACGGGAAGGCTGCGATGGCGAAGCTCTACGCGTCGGAGACGGCGAACCGGATCGCAGACCGAGCGCTGCAGGTCTTCGGCGGCCGTGGCTACATGACCGAGCACCCCGTCGAGCGGCACTTCCGCGAGCTGCGTGTCGACCGCATCTGGGAGGGCACGAGCGAGATCCAGCGCGTGATCGTCGCGCGCGGCCTCATCAAGCGCGGCGTCGGCCCCTACCTCGACTGACCTGGACCCTCAGACGAGGGCGGCTGCCCGGGCGCCCGTCTCGAGGCCCGACTCGATGGCGCCGTCGATGAAGCCGGACCAGCCGTTTGCGACGTCGGAGCCGGCGAGGAGGACGCGCCCCTCGGGGCGGCGCATCTCCGCATGGTGGCGCGTGTACCAACCCGGCCGATGAGTCGCCCAGGTACCGCGCGCATACTCGTCCGCGAGCCAGTCGTGGGCGGTCGCGGCGACGAGCTCGTAACCGGGCAGGATCTCGTCGAGCGCGCGCTGCACCCCGGCGACGTCGCTCGCGTCGCACTGCTCGGCATCGGGACCGAACCCGATCTGGAGCTGCGTGCCGTCGTCGAACAGCGCCTCCGTGTCGAGGTAGCCGAACGGATGGCCGTGCCGGATTGCGTTCTCGCGCACGCCCGCGCCGCGGGCGCGGAGGAAGATCTTGACCCCGCGCGACCCCTGCCCGAGCGCGATCGCCTCCTGCTTGCCCTCCGACAGTGCGGGCTCGAACTCGATGGTGCCCAACACGTTGAGCGGGACGGCCACGACCGCAACCGCCGCGTCGTGCACGGCTCCCACGCGGGTCTCGACCTCGACCCGGGTGCCGCGGGCGCGAACGGCCGCCACCGGGGTCTCGAGCCGCGTCTCGACCGGCGCCGCCGACGCTATCGCCTCGAGCAGCGCCCCTGTGCCCTCTGCGAGCGTGACCCGGCCGCCCGTGAACTGGGCGAGGGCGAGGCTGTAGCCCGAGAGCGCGTGCGTGCGTAGTACCGAGACGGCCCCGACGTCTTCGAGCGGCCCGCTCGCCAGAGACTCGAGCTCTGCTTCGAGGACGGCACGCTCCTCCTCGTCCAGATCGAGCTCGTCGATCCGCTCCGCGATCGTCAGCCGGTCGAACCGAGTGAGCTCGTCCAGCGCGAGCAGCGGATCGTGCGGATTCGGCAGCGCCTCATGGACGCCGTCGACGAAGCGGTTCCAGCCCCGCTCGGCGATCGCGTCTCGCTCGGCGATCGTCCCGTCCCGCCGCTCGCCGCCCACCCACCAGTGCGCCCGCTGCGCATCCTCGCTCAGTTCCGTCCGCAGACCGCCGCGGGTGATCTCCGACCACGTGTGCGGTTGGTGCCAGTGCACCCACGCGCCGCCGTACTCGATCGGAATCCCGTCCCAGTCGGCGCTCCACGTGCGTCCGCCGAGCCGGTCTCGCGCCTCGAGCAGGAGGACCGAGCGGCCGCGAAGCGCGCATTCGCGGGCTGCCGTAACCCCTGCGAAACCGCCGCCGATGACGATCACGTCGTGCGTCACGCTCCGATACCCTCGGCTTCCGAGACGAAGACGATGCGCGCGTCGAGCCCGACGGCGCCCTCGGGCCGGACGAGCAGCGGGTTGACCTCGACCTCGGCCATCTCCGGGTGCGCCGCGGCGAAGTGCGACAGCGCTGACACCGCACGCGCGGCCGCGGAGACGTCGAGCCGTGGGCGACCGCGGGCGCCGTTCAGCAGCGCCGCCGACCTGAGCGAGCGGATGAGCTCCGCTGCCCCCGCCTCGTGGACGGGTGCGAGCGCAACCGCGACGTCGTGCAGCGTCTCGGCGTGAAGTCCGCCCGCCCCGACCACCACCAGCGGTCCCATGCGTGGATCGCGGCGCGCGCCGACGAGAAGCTCGAATCCCGTCCCGACATCCTCGAACGCTTCGACGGAGAACGACTCAGGCGCGAGCCGCGCGGAGAGGTCGGCGATCGCGGCCTCGAGCTCTCGCTCGCTTCGCAAGCCGATCACGACCCCGCCCGCGTCCGACTTGTGCAGGAGACCGAGCGCCTTGAGGACGACCGGATAGCCGAGCTCCTGAGCCGCCGCGAGCGCATCCTCCGTGCCGCTGACCGTCTGCGCCAGGCCGAAAGGGACGTTCGCTTCGGCGAGCGCCGCTCGGACCGAGGGATAGCTTGCGTCCGTCAGCGGCGGCGCCGCAACGGGAAGAGCCGGCAGCGCGGGCGGGACCGGCGCGCCCCCCGCTATGAGCGCCGCGACCGCGTCGACCGCCGACTCGATCACGCGGTACACCGGCACCGCGGCTGCACGGAGTGCATGAGCGGCCGGCGAGCTCGCGTACATCGTGTGGACCACGAGCGGCTTGCCGCTCGCCGCCGCCGCGTCCGCTAGCAGCTCGGCGACGGCGACCTCGCGGTCTTGCATCTCGTCCGAGAGCGTGCTGTAGCCCCCGAAGTACGCGGTAAAAAGGACGGCGTCGGCATCGTCTGCCTCGAGGAGCGCCCGTGTCGTCCGCGCAAAGCTGAAGACATCCTGCTCGCCCGCTCCGGTGAGGTCTACGGGGTTCGCCGTCGGAGCGGTCGGCGGCAGCAGGTCGCGGAGCGTCGCCTGAGTGGGTTCCGAGAGGACAGGCAGCTCGATCCCCCGTTCGCCGAGCAGGTCGCTCGCGATCGCGCCGTAGCCGCCGCCGTCGCCGATCACGGCGATCCGCGGCCCGCGCGGCCGGAAGGGCGCGAGCAGCGCCTGCGCCGCATCGACGAGCGCGCGAGGCGTGTCCACGAGATGGATCCCCCCGGCGCGACACGCCGCCTCCACCGCTGCGCGGCCGCTCGTCAGCGCTCCCGTGTGCGAGCGCGCGGCGCGACGGCCGGCCTCGGTGCGGCCGACGGTCAGCAGGACGACCGGCTTTCCCACCGTTCGCGCCGCCTCGACCAAGGCTCGGCCGTCGAGAAAGTCCTCGCAGTAGACCCCGATCACTCGAGTCCCCTCGTGCTCGCCGAGCGCGGCGACGAGCTCGGTCGCGCCGAGGTCCGCCTGGTTCCCGATCGAGACTGCGCGCGAGAAGCCGAGGTCGACGTCCTCGAGCAGGAGACCCACCTCGAGGAGGACGTTGCCGCTCTGCGAGACGAAGCCGATCGGCCCGGCCGGCAGCGGAGTCGACGCGAGCTGCAACTCGGCGGCGCCGTCGAACAGGCCCAGGCAGTTCGGGCCTAACAGAGCCGCGCCGGCGGCGCGAACACGGTCGACGAGAGCCCGTTCGCGCGCCGCTCCCTCCTCTCCGAGCTCGGCGAACCCGGCCGCGATCGCCACGAGGGCGCGTGCGCCTGCCGCCAGCGAGTCGTCGACCGCCTGCTCGAGCCCGTCGGCGGGAACGCTGAGAATCACGAGCTCCGGCGCCTCCGGCAGCTCGGCGAGTGAACGGTGCACCGGCATGCCGTGCACCTCGCCCCCGTTCCGCCCGACGAGGTACACGCGCCTGCGGTGCGCGCCGCTCGCCGCGTCGCGCGCGAACCAGTAACCCCACTTCCCCGGGTCGGCCGACACGCCGACGATCGCCAGCGTCTGCGGCTCGAAGAGCGACGTCAGATCCCGCGTCACTGGACGCCGATCGATCGTCCGGCGCGCTCGGGTCGCGGCAGCGTCGCGTGCTGTTCGGTCAGCCCGGCGACGCGCGCGCGAACCGGCTCGCGCGAAGCAGCCGCGCGTCCATTCCCCGTGTCGACGTGGAGCAGCATCTGCTCGGCAGTTGCGAGCGGGTCGGCTTCCCCTTCGCGAAGCAGGACGTGGAAGACGTGCAGGCGCTTGTCGTCGGAGTCGAGAACCTGCGTGGTCACGTAGACGCGGTCGCCCGCCTCGAGCTGGCGGAGGTGCGAGAGGTGCGTCTCGACGGTGAAGAAGCTGCCGCTGTCCGCGAGGTAGCCCGAGTCGACCCCCACGGTGCCCAGCAGGCCGTCCGTTGCGTCGGCGAAAAGCTCGAGGTAACGGCTCTCGTGGACGTGACCGTTGTAGTCGACCCAATCCGGCGGAACGCGTCTCACGGGAAGCCGGAGCGGGCCGCAGTCGCCGTCCGTCTGGACCGTCGGCGCTGCGCCGAGCAGCTCGCGCTCCCAGGCGGCGAGCGTCGCCCCTGCACCGGCCTCCTCGGCGCGCAGGGCCTGGAGCAGGCGGACGAGCACCCGGTCGCGCGTCTGCTCGAGCTCGCGTGCCGACCGGCCTCCCGCCTGCGCGTCGGACTGGGCGGCGATCGTCTCCACGAGCTCGTCGGTCAGCTCCGGGACCTCCGTCAGATGCGTCCACGGCCACTGCAGGGCCGGTCCGAACTGGCGCAGGAAGTGGCGCATGCCCTCCGCGCCGCCGGCGATCCGGTACGTGAGGAAGGTGCCCATGAACGCCCAGCGCAGGCCGGCGCCGTAGCGAATCGCGTCGTCGACCTCCTCCACCGTCGCGACGCCGTCGTTCACGAGCCACAACGCCTCCCGCCAGAGCGCCTCGAGCAGCCTGTCCGCGACGAAGCCGTCGATCTCGCTGTGCACGGCGAGCGGGTGCATCCCGACCGATCGGAACAACGCGTCCGCGCGCTCGACGGTCTCCGCTGCCGTTCGCTCGCCGCCGCAGAGCTCGACGAGCGGGAGCAGATAGACCGGGTTGAAGGGATGCGCGACGCAGAATCGTTCCGGTCGCCCCATCCCCGCCTGCAGCTCCGTCGGCCGCAGCCCGGATGTCGAGGAGCAGACGAGCGCGTCGGGCGGTGCGGCGCGGTCGGCCTCGGCGAGCAGCTCGCGCTTCAACTCGACCCGCTCCGGCGCCGACTCCTGAACGAGGGCCGCGCCCGCGACGGCCTCCTCGACCGAGTCGACGAGCCGCAGCTCACCCTCCGGCGGCAACGGCGCGAGCGTCAGCTGCTCGTAGGCTGTGCGCGCGTTTGCAAGCACGTCCAGAGCGCCGGCCCGTGCCTCGGGGGCCGGGTCGTAGAGACGAACGTCGCAACCGTTGAGCACGAAGCGGGCCGCCCAGCCGGCGCCGATGACGCCGCCGCCGAGCAGGGCGACCGACTCGGGCTTAGCGGACACCGACCTGCAGGGCGAGCTTCTCCCGCACCTCCTCCGGCCCGAGCACGCGCACGTTCATGCGCTCGAGGATCTCGACCGCGCGTGCGACGAGCTCGCCGTTCGTCGCGAGACGTCCGCGCGAGAGGTAGAGGTTGTCCTCGAGCCCGACGCGTACGTTCGCGCCGACCAGCGGCGCGAGGGCCACGAACGGGAGCTCCATCCGCCCGATCGAGAACGCGGAGTAGACCGCGTTCGCCGGCAGCTGGTTGACCATCGCGAGCAGGGTGCCGGGGTCGTCGGGCGCGCCGTACGGGATGCCGGTGCAGAGCTGGATCAGCGGCGGGTCGTCGATCAGGCCGTCGCGGATCAGCTCGTGGACGAACACGAGGTGACCGGTGTCGAACACCTCGAGCTCCGGCCGGACTCCGAGCTCCTGGACCCGGGCCGCCATCGCGCGGAGCATCCCGGGTGTGTTGACCATGACGTAGTCCCCGCCCGCAGCGAAGTTCATCGTCCCGCAGTCGAGCGTGCAGATCTCGGGGCGCAGCGCCTCGACGTGAGCGAGCCGCTCCGCCGCGCCCGCCATGTCCGTCCCGGCCTCGTCGGGCGGCAGGGGCGCCTCCTCGCCGCCGAGGACGAGATCGCCGCCCATCCCGGCGGTGAGGTTGAGGACGACGTCGACGTCCGAGGCCCGGATGCGCTCGACCGCCGCGCGGTAGAGCGCCGGGTCGCGCGCGCCGCGGCCCGTGTCGGGATCGCGGACGTGGATGTGGGCGACCGCGGCGCCCGCACGGGCGGCCTCGATCGCCGCGTCAGCGATCTGCTCCGGTGTCACCGGGACGAGCTCGCTGCGGCCGACCGTGTCCCCGGCTCCGGTGACCGCGCAGGTGATGAAAACCTCCCAGTTCACGCCGCCCTCCGTTCGATATGCGAACTGACGTTGCACATCCTGCGATGGACGTACCATAATTCAGCGGCATCCGATGGTGCAAAGTGCCCCCACGCGCTCGCTCGACCTCGACGCTCTCCGCGCCGCCGCGCAGGCGTTCGCGCGGGACGAGATGCGGCCGGTCGCCCTCGAGTACGACGAGACGGAGGAGTACCCCGTCGCCGTGCTGCGCAGCGCGGCCGCGCTCGGCCTAACGTGCTACGACCTGCCCGCCGAGTACGGCGGAGGAGGAGTCGGGAGCCTTCGCGACCGCTGCGAGGTGGTCGAGGAGCTCGCCTGGGGCGACTCGCCGATCTTCTGGGTGGTAGCACAGGGCGGCTTCTTCGCGGGGCCGTTGCTCGCGCTGGGCTCCGACGAGCAGAAGCAGCGGTGGCTCCCGCCGCTCTGCAGTGCGGAGCCGCCTGCCTGCGCGGTCGCGATCACCGAACCCGAGCACGGGTCCGACGCTGCGGCGATCGAGGCGACCGCCGTGCATCGCGACGCCGGCTACGTCCTGAACGGGCGCAAGAAGTTCATCGGCAACGGCCACATCGCCGACGTCTGCATCGTCTTCGCCACGGTCGAGCCCGGCAGCCGTTCGCATGGGATCACGGCGTTCGTCGTCGAGAAGGGCGACAACGGCTTCGTCCGCGGGCCGCGCCTCCCGAAGATGGGAAGCCGCTGCTTCCCCGCCGCCGAGGTCGCCTTCGAGGACTGCTTCGTCTCCGAGGACCGGCGGCTCGGCGAGGAGGGCGCAGGCTTCCACGGCCTCATGTGGGTGTTCGACGTGGCCCGTGTCCAGCTGGCTGCGGGCGCGGTCGGGCTCGGGCGGGCTGCGCTCGAGCTCGCCGTCGACTACGCGAAGACGCGGGAGTCGTTCGGGCGAGCGATCCACGAGTTCCAGGCCGTCTCGTTCCGCCTCGCCGACGCGAAGCTGAAGCTCGACCAGGCGCGCCTGATGACGCACCGGGCCGCCGAGCTCGCCGATACAGGACAGCCGTTCTCGACGGAGGCTGCGATGGCAAAGCTCGCGGCGTCGGAGGCGTCGGTCTTCGCGACGTCCGCCGCCGTGATGACGCTCGGCGGCGCCGGCTACATCCGCGACTCGCTCGCCCAGAAGTGGTACCGCGACGCGAAGCTCGACGAGATCTGGGACGGGACGAGCGACATCATGCGGCTCCTGATCGCGCGGAGCCTGTTCGCATAGTGGCGCGGGATCCTCGCTACGACGTCCTCTTCGAGCCCGTGCAGCTCGGGCCCGTGACTGCCCGCAACCGCTTCTTTCAGGTCCCGCACTGCAACGGCATGGGCCACCGCGACCCGACCGCGCACGCCGTCATGCGCGGCGTCAAGGCAGAGGGAGGCTGGGCCGTGGTCTGCACGGAGGAGGTCGAGATCCATCCCAGCTCCGATGTCGGCGGCTACATCGAGGGCCGCCTGTGGGACGACGCGGACATCGCCGCACACGAGCGGCTCGTCGAACAGGTGCATGCACATGCCTCGCTCGCCGGGATCGAGCTCGTGCACAACGGCATGGCCGAAGGCAATTTCTACGGACGGATCCCGCCGCTCGGCCCGTCGCACCTGCCGGTCACCACCCACGAGCCGATGCAGGCGCGGGCGATGAGCCGTGAGGACATCGGCGACCTCCGACGGCGTCACCGGCAGGCGGTGCAGCGGTCGCTGCGCGCGGGCTACGACCTCGTCTACGTCTACGCGGCGCACGGGCTGACGACGCTCCAGCACTTCCTCTCCCGGCGTTACAACCTGCGCGACGACGAGTACGGCGGGACGCTCGAGAACCGCGCCCGCCTCCTCCGCGAGGTGCTCGAGGACACGCTCGAGGAATGCGAAGGGCGTGCGGCGGTCGCGTGCCGCCTGGTCGTCGACGAGCTGCTCGGCGAGCAGGGGATCGAGCGGTCCGAGATCGAGCAGCTGTTCGCGCTCGTGGGCGAGCTGCCCGACGTCTGGGACGTCATGGTCGGCTTCTGGCCCGACGACTCGCGCACCTCGCGATTCACGCACGAGGCGTGGACGGAGGAGCATTTCCGCGGGATCAAGCAGCTCACGTCGAAGCCGCTCGTCGGCATCGGCTGGCTGACCTCCCCGGACACGATGGTGCGGCTGATCCGCGACGGTGTGCTGGATCTGATCGGCGCGGCGCGGCCCTCGATCGCCGACCCGTTCCTGCCGGTGAAGGTCGAGGAGGGCCGCCTCGAGGACATTCGTGAGTGCATCGGCTGCAACATCTGCGTCACGGGCGACTGGACGTCCACCCCGATTCGCTGCACGCAGAACCCGTCGATGGGCGAGGAGTGGCGGCGTGGCTGGCACCCCGAGCGCTTCCGGCCGGCGGGATCCGACGCCAAGGTGCTCGTCGTCGGCGGAGGCCCGGCGGGGCTCGAGGCCGCGATGGCGCTCGGTAAGCGCGGCTACGAGGTCGTGCTGGCGGACGCCGGACGCGAGCTCGGCGGACGGGTGCTGCGGGAGGCGCGGCTTCCCGGCCTCGCCGCCTGGATCCGGGTCGTCGACTATCGCCGCGGCCAGCTTGCGAAGCTCCCGAACGTCGAGCCGGCGCTCGAGAGCGAGGTCGGCGCCGACGAGGTGCGCGGGTACGGCTTCGACCACGTCGCGGTCGCGACCGGCGCGCGCTGGCGCGCCGACGGCGTCGGGCGTTGGCACACGCGGCCGCCCGCTTTCGACCCGGCTGTCGAGACGCTCACACCCGACGACCTGATGGCTGGACGCCGACCCGCCGGCGAGCGGATCCTCCTCTTCGACGACGACCACTACTACCTCGGCGGCGTGCTCGCCGAGTTGCTCGCGACGGAGGGGAAGCGCGTCACACTCGTCACACCCGCGCCGCGCGTCTCGGAGTGGAGCGTGAACACGATGGAGCACGAGCGGATCCACCGGCGGCTCGTCGAGGTCGGCGTCGAGCTCGCAACCGCTCAGGCCCTCGCAGCGGTCGACGGCGGCGTCGCGCGCGTCGTCGACGTCTACACCGGCCGGGAGCACGAGCTGGCACTCGACGGCCTCGTCCTCGTGACGGCGCGACTGCCGAACGACGCGCTCGCCTTGGAGCTCGGCACGACGGCGATCGGCGACGCGTACGCGCCGGGGACGATCGCGACCGCCGTCTGGGACGGACGCCGCTACGCCGAGGAGCTGGACGGCCCGTCGCACGGCGACGCTGTCCCGTTCCGCCGCGAGGTGGTCGAGCTCGCGCCGCTCGGCAGCGAGGTGTCGGCATGACGACCACCGAGCCGCGCGCGAAGACGATCCAGTCGGTCGACCGCGCCGCGTCGCTGATCAAGGCGATCGCCGACAGCCCGCACAGCCCGACCGTGAACGAGCTCGCCACAGCCTGCGGTCTCAACCGGAGCACGACCTGGCGGCTGCTCGCGACGCTCGACAGCCACGGCCTGATCGAACGCGACCCGATCAGCCAGCGCTACAGCCTCGGCTACGCGTTCCTTCGCATCGCCGCCGGCGCCGACGTCGACCCGCTCGTCCGCCGCGGCAGGCCGGTTCTCGAACAGCTGGCAGACGAGACCGGCGAGGCGGCGAACCTCGCCGTCGCGCGGCGCTTCAGCCTCGTCTACGTCGACCAGGTCGATCCTCCGCAGGTGATGGCGCCGAACTGGTACGGCCGGACCGTCCCACTCCACGCCACCTCCACGGGCAAGGCGTACCTCGCCTACCTGGCCGCCGACGAGCAGGAGGCCGTGCTCCCCCGGCGTCTCGAGCGGTACACCGCGACCACGGTCACGGATCGCCGCACGCTCGGGGAACAGCTGGCAGCCGTCCGCCGGGACGGATACGCCATGTGCGTCGGCGAGCTCGAGGAGTCCCTGTTCGGGGCGTCGGCGCCGGTCCTCTCCGAGCAGGGTCGACCGGTCGCGATCGTCAGTGTCTGGGGCACCGAACACCGCCTGCCCCGCGAGCGCCTACCGGAGGTGGGCCGCCGTACCGTCGAGGCCGCCGTCGAGCTGAAAGAGTTGCTGCGATGAGCGTAGGCTTGACGGAGCTCACCAAGGAGCGGACGCGCCGGCTTTGCCGGCGCAGGGAGCGGGGATATTGAGCACTGTCGAAGTCGCTCGCGAGGGCGAGGTTGCCGTCCTGCGCCTGAACCGGCCCGAGAAGCTGAATGCGATCTCGAGCGAGGTCGAGCGTGTTCTGCACGAGGCGCTCGCCTCGGACGCGGTCCGCTCGAGCGGTGCGGTCATCGTCGCGGGGACGGGGCGGGCTTTCTCGGCCGGCGCTGACATCTCCGAGTTCGAGGGCCGTTCGCCCGAGGGCGTGCTCCGCTATTACCACGAGACGGGCGGCGTCTACGAGGAGCTCGCCGCGTTGCCGCAGCCGGCCATCGCAGCCATCCACGGCTACTGCCTCGGCGGCGCGCTCGAGCTCGCCCTCGCGCTCGACTTCCGGATCGCGGACGAGACCGCCGTCTTCGGCTTTCCCGAGGTCTCTCTCGGAATCCTCGCCAGCTCCGGCGGCCTCCACCGGGTCACGCGGCTGCTCGGGCCGGCGCGGGCGAAGGAGCTGTTCCTGCTCGCCGAGCGGTTCGGCGCAGACGAGGCGCTGCGAGCGGGCGTCGTCACGGAAGTCGTGGCGGAGGGGACAGCGCTCGAGCGGGCGCTCGAGGTGGCGGCCCGGCTCGCGGCTCTCCCTCGCGACGCGGTCGCGGTTACGAAGCAGGCGATCGACGCGGCCGGCGCGGCGCCGCGCGAGGCAGCGCTCCTGATCGAGCGGCTCGCGTACGCCGCGCTCGCGCAGACGCAGGCGGCGCGCGACGCGGCCGCCGGCTTTGGCAGCTAGTGGTCGCGTCCGCAGATTCAGTCGTGCGCCCCGGCGGCTGCAAACCTGCGCATCCCGGCGTCCTCGATCGCGTCGATAGTTCTACTATCGACGCTCTCTGCGTCCTTGGCCTGCTTGGTTTTCGCGCGCCGGGACTCGAATGAACCTACGGACGCGACCACCGATGACCCACGAGAAGGAGATCGAGATCCGCTGGCGCGACCTCGACGCGTTCGGGCACGTCAACCACATCGTCTTCCTGACCTACCTCGAGGAGGTGCGCGACGAGTGGCTGGGGCGCGTGCTCGCCGACTCGGCGCTCGTCTGGGGCTACGTGATCGCGCGGGTCGAGATCGACTACCGGCGGGAGCTGACGCTCGAGGACGACGTGATCGTCGCGCGCTGCTCGCTCGAGCGGCTCGGGACGAAGAGCGTGGTCACGAGCGAGTCGATCGTCACCCGCGGCGGCGAGATCTCCGCCGAGGCGAAGGCCGTGCTCGTCGCGCGCGAGGCGGAGACCGGGCGGTCGCGCGTCATCTCCGACGACGAGCGCGCCGCGTTCGAGCGCTCGGCCGTGCAGGCGTAGCGCCGGTCTACGCCCACCTCTCGAGACGCTCGCGGATCAGTTGCACCGCAGCGTCCCAGAGCCGATCTTCGTCCTCCGGGGATCGCTGGTAGAGCCCGCCGAACGAGCCGTCGCCGAGCGCTTTCCGAGCCGCCTGCGGACCTCTCTCGTTCTCGGGCCAGACGACCGGCGGCTTCCGGTCCATCGGCATCTCGACGTCCGGCAATCGTGTCCAAGGGAAGTTCTCCGACCAAGAGGCATGGTCGTAGTCGGGATCGATCTCGGCCGCGATCTCGTCGGGCCGCCCGTCCCAGAGCTCGTGCCACAGGACGGACCCCGGCAGGCCCGCGGCCCACTCCTTGCCCGGGTCGGTGTTTCCGCCGTGGCCGTTCACGACCAGGACGCGGCCGAATCCCTGTCCGAGCAACGAAGCGACCACGTCCGCAAGAACGGCGACGAGAGTGGACTCGCGCAGCGTCGGGCTGCCGGGATACGCCGTGAAGCCGGTCACGCCGTAGGCAATCGCAGGCAGAACCGGGATACCGAGCGGCTCGGCGGCCTCCACCGAAGCGCGTTCGGCGAGGATGTTGTCGGTCTCGAGTGAGAGGTAGGCGTGCTGCTCGGTCGAGCCGACGGGCAGGACGATCCGGTCATCCGTCTCCAGGTACGCCTCGAGCTGCATCCAGTTCAGGTCGCGGATCCTCACCGGCGCTCACCCGCGGCTGATCGCCGGAGCGCCTGTTGCAGCTCGTGCGCCGCGGGACCGAGCTCGAACGCCGTGCCGTCGACGGAGGAGACCGGCATCACCTCCCGGATCGACGAACAGAGGAACACCTCGTCGGCCTCGAGCAGCCGAGCAAGTTGGAAGACTCCCTCCTCGGTCTCGCGCTCGGCAAGCTCGAGCACCGCGGCCCGCGTCACACCGGAGAGGATCGGCAGCTCGAGCGCCGGTGTCAGCAAGCGGTCGCCCTCGCGCCAGACCACGTTCGCGGTCGGGGCTTCGAGCACGGTCCCGTCGTGGGCGACGAGGAGCGCGTCGTCGGCCCCGGCGGCGATCGCGGCGTCCTGCGCGCCCATGTTCTCGGCGTAGCTCATCGACTTCGCGCTCGCCAGCGCGCCGGTCGACCAGTCCACCACGGCCAGCCGCAGGCCACGCTCACGCAGCGCTTCGAGCTCAGGGTCGATCGGGCCCGCCGTGGCGACGAGCGTGCGGCCTGTCCAGTAGAGCCGGAGCGCGAGGTCGGTCTGCTCGCCGGCGCCGAGCACGAGCTCGGCGAGACCCCTGCACTCGTCCGTGTCGGGTGCCCGCAGGCGCAGACGCTCGGCCGAGGCGGCGAACCGCGCGAGATGCTCGTCGAGTCGAAACGGCCGCCCGTCGTAGACGCGGACCGTCTCGAACACGGAGCGCCCCCGCAGCAGAGCCTCGTCGTCGGCCGCGAACACCGGCTCATCGGGATCCACCAGCCCCCGACCTGCCACGGCGACGGCGCTGACGTCCATCAGGCCGGAACCCGCGCGAGCAACGGCCGCGCCTTCACCCACGACTCTTCGATCTCCGCCTCGGCCTCGGAGTCCCAGACGATGCCTCCGCCGACCCAGAGATGGATCGCGCCGTCGACGACCGCGAAGGTGCGGATCGTGAGAGCGAGATCGAGGTCTCCGTTCGCGTAGATCCGGCCGAGCGCCCCCATCGAGGCACCGCGCCCGACCGGCTCCAGGGCCGCGATCAGCTCGAGCGCGCTGCTCTTCGGGCAGCCGGTGACCGAGCCGCCGGGCAGCACCGCGTCGAGCAGCTCGGTGAGCGTCACGTCGGGTCGCAGCTCGCCCTCGACCGTGGCGACGAGATGCGTGACGCCGGCGAGCTGGCGTTCGGCGAGCAGCTCCGGCCAGCGCACGGTGCCCGGCACGCATACCCGCGAGAGGTCGTTCCGCTCGAGGTCGACGATCATCACGTGCTCGGCCGTGTCCTTCTCCGACTCGATGGGAACACCCGCCGGTCGCGTCCCCTTGATCGGCGAGGTGCGGACGACGCGGCCCCGCTTCTGCAGCAGGAGCTCGGGCGAGGCGGAGACGATCGTCCAGCCGTCGCCTTGCAGAGGAGCCGACTCGAGCGGCCGCAACGGAGCGAGCGCCGTCGCGAGCGCGAGCGGATCTCCCGCGAAGTCGGCGCAGAGATGCTGGACGAGGTTGACCTGGTAGACGTCGCCCTCGCGAATCGCCTCGCGCACCCTCTCGATCGCGGCGGCGTACGCAGCCGGAGTCCAGGTCTGACGCCACTCGCCGGTCGTGAACGATGCCGGTTGCCGCAGCGGGCCGGTCGAGCGAGTACGCGACCGGCGGCAGCCGGCACGGCTCCGGCGCCGACGGCGCGCTCGCGCCGTAGCCGACGAAGACCCGAGCGACGTCGAATTCCTCCCGCGCGAGTGCCGGTTCGAGCTCCTCGAGCGAGGCGAGCTCGACGGTCACGCCCGCCGGGGGCTCTTCACGTAGTCGTAGCCGAAGCGGCCTTTGATGCAGAGATTGCCGCGGGTGACGTCGTGGTCGTCCGGCGAGCTCACCTTGACGATCTGGTCGTCCTGGACGTGCAGCGTCAGGTTGCAGCCGACGCCGCAGTAGGGGCAGACCGTGTCGACCTGGGTCTGCTCCTCCTCGCGCCAGTCGCCCGCCTCTCGGAGGTCGAACTCGCTCTTCGCCATCAGCGCACCGGTCGGACAAACGGCGACGCAGTTGCCGCAGTAGACGCACGCCGACTCGGGCAGCGGCACGTCGAGCTCGGTGGAGATGTGGGCGCCGAAGCCGCGCCCGGCCACGGTGATCGCGAAGGTGTTCTGGTGGTCGACGCCGCAGGCCTCGACGCACTTGTAACAGAGGATGCACTTCGAGTAGTCGCGGACGTAGAGCTCGTTGTCGACCTTCACGGCCTGCTCGACCGTGAGCGAGTCGGGCCCGAACCGGTCGGGACGCGCCTCGTAGCGCTCGATGTACTCGAGCGCCTCCGGCGCGGTGGAGAGATCGGCGGCCGAGCCGAGCAGCTCGAGCACGAGCCGCCGGCTGGTTCGCACGCGCTCCGAGTCGGTGTGCACGACCATCCCGTCCTCGACCTTGCGCGAGCAGGCCGGCACGAGCGCCCGCGCGTTCTCGAGCTCCACGACGCAGACGCGGCAGACGTTGACCGGGGTCAGCGTGTCGCCGTAGCAGAGCGTCGGCGTGTCGATGCCGAGCCTCCGGCACGCATCGAGAATCGTCGAGCCCTCGGTCACGCGCACGCTCTGCCCGTCGACGGTCAGCTCGACGACGCGCTTCGGGGCCGAGAGCGAGACGGCGGTCACTGGGCAAGCACTCCGAGATTGTGGATCGCCGAGTCGACGGCGTTCGCGGCCGTCTGGCCGAGGCCGCAGATCGACGCGTCTCGCATCACCTGCGTCAGGTCGGCCAGCACACGAATCTCGTCCCCCTGCGACTTGCCCGAGGCGAGCCGGTGCAGCGCCTCCTCCTGGCGCACGGTGCCGATGCGGCAGGGAACGCACTGGCCGCACGATTCGTCCCGGAAGAACTCGGCGATGCGGAGGATCGCGTCGACGAGGTCGGCCTGCTCGCCGTAGACGATCACGACTCCCGAGCCGAGCGTGGCGCCGGCCTCGCGGGCGCCTTCGAACGAGAGCGGCAGATCGAGTTGGTCGGGCCGCAGGAACGAGCCGGCGGCGCCTCCGAGCAGGACTGCCTTCGGCGGCTCGGCGCCCGCGAGCCCCAGCAGCTGGGCGAGCGGCACCCCGAGCTCGAGCTCGTACAGCCCGGGCCGCTCGACGTGGCCCGAGACACAGAAGAGCCGCGTGTCGCGGTCGTCCCCGCCGAGAACGATCTCCGGGACGTTGAGGAGGGTCTCGACGTTGTTGACCACGGTCGGCTTGCCGTACAGCCCGACCTCGACCGGGAAGGGCGGCTTGTTGCGCGGCTCCCCTCGGTAGCCCTCGATCGACTGGAAGAGCGCGGTCTCCTCCCCGCAGACGTACGCCCCGGCGCCCACGCGGAGCTCGATCTCGACGTCGACGGCCGAGGCGTCGATCGCGTTCTGAAGCCGCTCGTGCGCGAGCGGGTACTCCGCCCGCACGTAGACGAACGCCTGCTCGCAGCCGGTCGCGTACGCAGCGATCGCGATCGCCTCGACGAGCGCGAACGGGTCCTGCTCCATGAGCACGCGATCCTTGAACGTGCCGGGCTCGGACTCGTCGGCGTTGCAGACGAGGTAGTGCGGCTTCGCCGGCTGGCGCGCGACCGCCTCCCACTTGACGCCGGTCGGGAAGGCGGCGCCGCCGCGGCCGAGCAAGGGCGAAGCCTTCACGAGCTCGATCACGCGCTCCGATCCGAGCTCGCGGGCGCGCTCCAGCGCGCGGAGGCTGCCGTACGCCTCGCGCGAGGTCGGATCGATCCCCGCTGCGATGCGGCGCAACAGCTTGAGACCCGACGTCTGTGGCAGCGGCGGCGTGGCAGCGGGAATCTGCTCTTCGCGCGGCTCCGCTCCCGCAATCGTCCGCAGTGCGGCGGGCGCGCGCTCGCACAGACCGAGACACGGCGACGGCACCGCACCCTCGGGCACCTCGACGCCCGCGAGCCGGCACGAGAGGTCGGTGCAGACGTGCAACACCTCGGCCGGACGTTCCTCGAGTGCGAGCAGCGCATAGAAGGTTGCGACGCCGTACGCGTCGGCGGGCGGCACGTCGAGCCGGCGCGACGTGTAGCCGAGCGCACCGGGCGTCACCCAGCCGACGCGCCGCTGCGCCGCGCGGAGGGCCGGGAGCAGCAAGTGGCGGCGGTGCCGGTCGCGACGCGCAACGCGGTGGCCGTTTGCCGCCTCGGCGCCGACGACGGCGTCGATCGCCTCCCGCTCGGCGTCGGTCGGCTCGGCCTCCAGCAGCTTCAGGTCCATCGGACGAAACTAAACCGCTTCGAGCCGGATCGCGGTCGCCTTGAACTCCGCCGTGCCCGACTTCGGATCGGTCGCGTCGATCGTGAGCACGTTCGTCGCCACCTCGTCCGGAAAGTGGAGGTTCATGAATGCGAGCCCCGGACGCAGCGTCGCGTCGTACCTGGCAGGCGCCTCGACCGAGCCGCGCCGGGAGACGATCCGCACCCGGGAGCCGTCGGCGACGCCGTAGCGCTCGCCGTCCTCCGGCGCCAGCAGGATCGCCTCCCCGCCGACGTGGAGCGGTGACCCGTAGCGGTTCGTTTGGACGCCCGTGTTGAAGGACTCGAGCCGGCGGCCGGTGGTGAGGCGCAGCGGGAAATCGTCGTCGAGCCTGTCGACCGGTGGATCGTGCTCGACCGGCTGGAACGGCGCACGCTCCTCCACGACGTCCGCCCAGAGCCGGTCGTGGATATAGAGCGATCCCGGATCCTGCTCGTCCCGGCACGGCCACTGGATGCCTCCGAGCTCGTCGAGCCGCCGGTAGCTCATGCCCGCGTGCATCGGCGAGAGCGAGCGGAGCTCGTTCCACACGTCCTCGGCCCTCGGTGAGCCGAGGTCATGGCCGAGGCGGCGGGCGAGCTCGTAGACGATCTCGACGTCGTCGCGCGCCTCGCCGGGCGGGTCGTACGCCTTGCGCACCCGCTGCACACGCCGTTCGCTCGACGTGACGGTTCCCTCGACCTCGCCGAGCGTCGCAGCCGCGGGCAGGACGACGTCGGCGAGCTCGGCGGTCGCCGTGCGGAAGAGATCCTGGACGACGAGATGGTCGAGTCCCTCCAGCAGTTGCTCGGCACGCTGCTGGTCGGCCTCTCCCTGGGCCGGGTTCTCGCCGACGACGTAGAGCGCGCGCAGCTCTCCCTGCTCCATGGCCTCGAACATCCCGGTCAGGTGGAGCCCGTGCTGCGCAGGCATCGACGAGCCCCAGGCAGTGTCGAACTTCGCGCGGACGCCATCGTCCAGGATCTCCTGGAAGCCAGGCAGCCTGTTGGGGATCGCCCCCATGTCTCCCCCACCCTGGACGTTGTTCTGCCCACGCAGCGGTTGGAGCCCCGAGCCCCATTTCCCGACCTTGCCGGTCAGGAGCGCGAGGTTGATGAGCGCGAAGACGTTGTCGACGGCGTTGTGGTGCTCCGTGATGCCGAGCGTCCAGCAGAGCTGCGCGTTCTCCGCGCCGCCGTACGCATGCGCGAGCTCGCGGATCGCCTCGGCGGGGACGCCGGTGACCCGCTCGGCCTCCTCGAGCGTCCATGGCTCGACCGAGTCGCGGTAGGCCTCGAACCCGGTCGTCGCCCGCTCGACGAACTCCGCGTCGACGAGGCCCGCCTCGATGATCTCGCGCCCGACGGCGTTCGCGAGCGGGATGTCGGTGCCGACGTCGAGCCCGAGCCAGAGGTCGGCCCACTGCGCCGACGGCGTGCGCCGCGGGTCGACGACCATGAGCTGCGCGCCGTTGTTCACGGCCTTGAGGACGTGATGGAAGAAGATCGGGTGCGCCTCGCGCGCGTTCGAGCCCCAGAGGATGACGAGGTCCGCGGCTCGAGTCTCCTCGTAGGAGCTCGTCCCGCCGCCCGCACCGAACACCGTCGCCAGACCGACGACGCTAGGAGCGTGTCAGGTTCGGTTGCAGCTGTCGACGTTGTTCGTGCCGAGCGCGACGCGAGCGAACTTCTGCGTGGCGAAGTTCAGCTCGTTGGTCGCCTTGGAGCAGCTGAAGACGCCGGTCAGCGCGCCCTCGTCGAGCGCCCCGCGAAAACCGGCCGCGGCGCGGTCGAGCGCCTCGTCCCAGCTCGCAGGACGCAGCTGTCCGTCGTCTCGGACGAGCGGCGTCGTCAGCCGTTCATGCTTGGTCGCCATGCCTGAAATCTAGAGCAACAGTCTCTGTATCACCGCGATGTCGAGCCGGTCGATCAGCTCGTCGGCCTCGGCGAGGCGATGCGGCTCGAGCGTCGTGCGCATCGCGAGCACGCGCCCGACGCCGGCTCCGCGGGCGGACGCGATGCCGGCCTCCGTGTCTTCGAACACGACCGCGCGCGCTGGGTCTGCCTCGAGGAGGTCGAGCGTCTTGACGTACCCCTCGGGATGGGGCTTGCCGTGGACGACGTCGTCCGAGCTCACGACGGCGCGGAAGCAGCCGGCGATGCCCGCGGCCTCCACGACGGGCTCGATCTCGGCTCGGGCGGCTCCGGAGCAGACGGCGAGGGGCACGTACCCGGCGGCAAAGCGCACGGCCTCCCGCACATGCTCACGGATCGTCGATCCGTCCGCGGCCGCCGCCCGGTAGCGCCGTCCCCGTTCGTCGATGACCGCCTGCACCTCGGGGTGCTCTTCCCCGAGCCAGGTCGTCACGATCTCCGGGTCGGACAGGCCGGCGAGCCGGTCGAAGTACTCCTGGGCCGACATCGGCCGCCCGTACTCTGCGAACAGGTGCATGAAGATCTCGCACAGGACAGGCTCGTCGTCGGAGAGCGTCCCGTTGAAGTCGAACACGACTGCGGCAACCGACACGGACTACTCCTCGCGTTGGACGTCTGACAGCAGCTGCTCGAAGTGCGGGCCGTCGAGCTCCTCGACAGCCCGCTCGTACTTCTCCATCGCCCAGCCCCAGAAGTCGAAGTCGAGGTCGGAGATCCCGTCCTGGATCGAGCCCCAGAGCGTCCAGCCGTACTTCGACATCAGGCCCCAGAGCCGCGCGCGGGCGACCTTGCTGCGCAGCGGCTTTCCCCAGTAGGCGGCGACGAGCTCTTCGAGCTGCTCGAGCGACAGGTTGGACTCGCTCCAGACGTTGCCGAGCTCGAACGACGCTTCGTTGTTCCCCGAGTACTCGTAGTCGATGAGCCGCATCTCGCCGCCGACGTCGATGAAGTTCTCCGCGAGGAGGTCGTTGTTGCACGGCACCGTCTGCTCCGCCTGTGCGCGCATCGCGCGCTCGAGCTCGCGGATCTGCGGCTCGAATCCCTCGTAGCCGTCGGGAAGCCGGAAGCCACGCTCCCGCACGATCGCGAGATAGCGCGGCTGGATCTCGAACATGTCGAAGTCGTGGAGGAAGGGCCGGCCGGCGTGGAGACGGCGGCACGAGCTCGCGATCGCTCCGGTGCGGTCGCCGCGGCGAAGCTTCCCCGCGTCCATCACCTCGCCGTCGAGGAAGCCGAGGACGAGGGCGTCGTGCTCTGGGAGGGCCGCGACGAACGGGGCGCCGATGCCGGTCTCGGCCGCAGCGATGGTGTTGTGGACCTCATTCTCCCGGTCGATCGCCAGCAGGCTCGTGTCCTTGCCCGAGATCCGCACGACATAGCACCCCGACGTGCTCGTGACCTTGTAGTTCGTATTCGTGAGGCCGCCGGTGAGCGACTCCACCGACTGTGCGTCGTGCAGCTCTGGAACCGCGGCGAGCACATCATCGATTGGCATCCGGCGATCCTAATTAGGCTCGCACCATGCCCCCCGAACGTGCTCGCGCCGTCGTGATCGGCGGCGGCGTCATCGGCTGCTCCTGCCTCTACCACCTCGCGAAGCAGGGGTGGGCCGACTCGGTTCTCGTCGAGCAGTTCCAGCTCACCCACGGCTCGACGTGGCACTCGGCCGGGCTGGTCGGCCAGCTGCGCTCCTCGATCTCGCTCACGCGGATGATGCAGTACTCCGTCGGGCTCTACGCCGAGCTGAAGGAGCTGACGGGGAACGACCCGGGGTGGCATCAGCTCGGGGGCCTCCGGCTCGCATCCTCACAGCCGCGGCTCGAGGAGGTCCGCCGCCAGGCCTCGTGGGCGAAGACGTTCGGCCTGCCGATGGAGATCGTCTCCGCGGAGGAGGCCAGCGTGCTGTTCCCGCCGATGTCGACCGACGGCGTGCTCGGTGCGGCGTTCATTCCGGATGACGGCTACCTCGACCCGTCGCAGCTGACGTTCGCGCTCGCCGACGGCGCACGCCGCCTCGGTGCGCAGATCGAGGTCCGCACGCGCGTCACCGGCATCGAGACGCGCGACGGTCGGGTGTCCGCGGTAGAGACGGACCGGGGTCGGATCGAGTGCGAGGTCGTCGTCGACGCCGCCGGCATGTACGCGCGGCAGGTGGCGGATCTCGTCGGCGTCGACGTCCCGATGGTGCCCTTCGGCCACCAGTACCTCATCACCGAGCCGTTGGACCCACCGCTCGAGCCACTGCCCACCCTGCGCGATCCCGACAACCTCGTCTACTTCCGTACCGAAGTCGGCGGGCTCGTCATGGGCGGCTACGAGCGCAAGCCGGAGCCGTGGGCGATCGACGGCATCCCCGACGGCTTCGAAGCGAAGCTCCTGCCCCAGGAGTGGGAGCGGATGGAAGAGCTGTTCACGAACGCGATCGGCCGAGTGCCGGCGATGGAGAACGCCGAGGTGAAGGCGTTCTTCAACGGGCCGGAGGCGTTCACCCCCGACGCCGACTTCCTGCTCGGGGAGACGGATGTGCCCGGCTTCTGGATTGCCGCCGGAGGCTGCGCCCACGGCCTCGCCGGCGCGGGCGGCGTCGGAAAGATCATGAGCGAGTGGATCGTCGACGGCCGTCCCGAGTGGGACGTTTGGCCGCTCGACTGGCGCCGCTTCGGCCGCCAGTACCGCAGCCGCGGCTACACCCTGGCGCGCACGTACGAGGCCCTCTCCCAGTACTACGACATCAAGTACCCAGGCGAGGAGAGAAAAGCCGGCCGGCCGCTGCGCGTATCACCGGCATATCAACGGCATATCGCGCTGGACGCGTCCTTTGGAGAGAAGGGCGGCTGGGAGCGCGTCAACTGGTACGAGTCGAACGCAGCTCACGGTGACGAAGGTCTGCGGCCCCGAGGGTGGGCCGGCGAGAACTGGTCTCCCGCGATCGAGGTGGAGGCGCGCGCGGCGCGCGAAGCGGTCGCGCTCTTCGACCAGTCCTCGTTCTCGAAGCTCGAGGTGCTGGGGCCGGGCGCGCTCGCCTTTCTCGAGCGGCTGTGCGCGAACAAGGTCGACCGCCCCGTCGGATCGATCGTCTACACGCAGCTCCTGAACCACCGCGGCGGGATCGAGGCCGACCTGTCGGTGCTGCGGCGTGACCAGGACCGGTTCATGCTCGTGACGGGAACGGCTTTCGGGACGCACGACCGCGCGTGGCTCGAGCGGAACATGCCGCGAGACGGCTCTGTCTACGTGAACGACGTCACATCCCAATACGCCTGTCTCTGCCTCTGGGGGCCGAAGGCGCGCGACGTCGTCAGCTTCGACCACCCGTACATGAAGGCTCGCGAGGTCACGGTCGGCGACGTCCCGTGTATCGCGTCGCGGGTGACGTACGTCGGCGAGCTCGGCTGGGAGCTGTACTGCCCGGCCGAGTACGGCACGACGCTGTGGGACGCGCTCTGCGTCGAGGGCGTCACGCCCGGCGGCTACCGAGCAATCGAGTCGCTACGGCTGGAGAAGGGCTACCGCGCCTGGGCGACCGACCTCACGGCCGAGACGATGCCGTTCGAGGCCGGACTCGGCTTCGCCGTGAAGATGGACCAGGGCGACTTCATCGGCCGCGAGGCGCTCGACCGCACCGAGCCGCGACAGAAGCTCGTGTGCATCGTCCTCGACGACCCGCGCGCGGTCGCGCTCGGCTCCGAGCCGGTGCGGCACGGCGACGAGATCGTCGGCCGCGTGACGAGCGGCGGCTACGGCTACGCGGTCGGCGCGAGCATCGCCTACGCGTACGTGCCGGTCGATCTCGCGGAACCGGGCACGGCCGTGGCGATCGACATCTTCGGCGACTGGGTCGAGGGAGAAGTGCGCGCGGATCCACTGTACGACCCGAAAGGGGAGCGCATCCGGGCGTGACGCAGACGGTCGTGATCGGCGGCGGGATCGCCGGCGTCAGCTGTGCGTACCACCTTGCCAAGGCCGGCGTCAGCGATGTCGTTCTCGTGGAGAAGGGCGAGCTGACGAGCGGTTCCACGCACCACGCTGCCGGGCTCGTCACGCAGTTCAACCCATCGCCCACGATGATGTGGTTCCGCCGCTACAGCGTCCAGCTGTACGAGGAGCTGGGCGTGTTCGAGCGGGTGGGGTCGCTCCGCATCGCGTCGAGCCACGACAGCCTGCTCGAGCTGCGCCGCGGCGTCTCGCGGGCGCACGCGATCGGCCTCGACGCGGAGCTCGTCGGCCCCGAGGAAGCGCGTGCGCTCTTCCCGGCGATCACCGAACGCGAGCTGTACGGCGCCGTGTGGATGCCGGGCGACGGCGCCGTCGACCCGCACATCGCGACCTATGCCGTGGCCTCGGCTGCACGCGACCTGGGCGTGGAGATCCGCACGCGCACGCTCGTGACCGGCATCGACGTGCGCGACGGCGCCGTGCGCGTCGTCGAGACCGAGCACGGCGAGATCGAGTGCGAACTAATCGTGAACGCGGCCGGCATGTGGGCGCCCCGCGTCGCGGCGATGGTCGGCGCGTTCGCCTGCTCGATCCCCGTCGACCACCAGCACATCGCTCTCCACGCCGTCGAGGGCCACGAGCTACCGCGCGACTCGCCGTGCTTCCGCGACACCGACAACCTCGTGTACGGGAAGGCCGAGAGCGGCGGAGTGCTCTTCGGCGGCTACGAGCCGAACCCGGTGTCGCGGTGGGAAGACGGCGTCCCATGGGATCACGGCGCCCGCGTGGTGCCGCCCGACCACGAGCGCTTCGAGCAGCTGATGGCGGGTGCCGTGCGGCGGTTTCCTTTCCTCGACGAGGCGGGAGTGACGGCGCTCGTCTGCCACCCCGACGCGATGACCCCGGACGGCAATCCGCTGCTCGGCCCAATGCCCGGCGTGCGCGGCTTCTGGACCGCCGCGGGCCTGTCGCTGAACGGTTTCGGCGGGGCAGGCGGGCTCGGGAAAGCCCTGGCCGAGCTCGTCACCTCCGGCGAAGCGGAAGTGGACGTCCAGCCCTACCGGCCATGGCGCTGCGGCGGCCCGTACCGGGACATGCCCTTCGCGGCCGCTGCCGGGCGGGAGGTCTACAAGTACTACTACCGGCTGAGGTACCCGCTGGACGTGTCCGAGGCCGGCAGGCGCAAGCGGCTCTCCGCGCTCCACTCCCGGAACGAGGCGCTCGGCGGCGTCTTCGGGACGAAGAACGGCTGGGAGCGAGTCGACTGGTACGAGCCCGGAAGACCGGCCCGGTACGCAGGTGAGGAGCAGCGTCGGGCGGGAGGCTGGGTGCGGCCGCCGTGGCACGACCGGCTCGCGGTGGAGCACACTGCGATTCGCGAGCGCGCGGGGATCATCGACATGACTTCCTTCGGGAAGCTCGAGCTCTCGGAGCTCGAGGTGCTCGAGCGCGTGTGCGGCGCGCGCATCGACCGGCCGGTCGGGTCGATCGCATACACGCAGCTTCTCGACGAGCGCGGGCACATCGTCGGCGACGTGACGGTGACGCGGCTGGCCGAGGATCGCTTCCGGGTCGTCACGGGGGCCGGCGCGGTCGATTCGGATCGCGGCTTCCTCGAGCTGCACGGAGCGCAGGTGACCGATGTGACGGACGACTGGGCGGTGATCGGGCTCTGGGGGCCGGCCGTGCGCGGCGCGCTCGAAGACTTCCCGTTCCGGACGGCGAAAGAGACCGAGGTCGGCGGCGTGCCGGTGCTCGCCCAACGAATGACGTACGTCGGCGAGTACGGCTACGAGCTCTACGTCCGCCCCGACGACGCGGCGCGTGTGTGGGACTTCCTCATGGACACGCTGCGGCCGGAGCCGGTCGGCTACCAGGCGCTCGACTCTCTCCGGATCGAGAAGGGTTACCGCTACTTCGGCACCGACCTCACCGCCTCCGACACGCCGTTCGACTCCGGAGTCGGGTTCGCGGTGGCCAGGGACAAGTGGCTGTCGCTGGACCGCGAGCCGCCGACCATGCTGCGAACGCTCCTGGTCGGCGGCGAGGAGTACCTGACCGTCTACGGCGGCGAGGCCGTGCAGCGCGGCGGCGAGGTCGTCGGCGGCGTCCGCAGCGCCGCGTACGGGTTCACCGTGAAGCGGAACGTCGCGCTCGCCAAGCTCCCGTCGGAGCTGGGAGAAGGAAGCGAGGTCGAGGTCGACGTGATGGGCGAGCCCGTGCCCGCCGTCGTGGCCCGGACCGACCTCCTGAAATGACGAGGGGCGGCTCTCGCCGCCCCTCGTGTGCGTTTCCGCTTACTCCGCCGGGATCTCGTCGTAGACCATCTTCAGGTTCATCCCCTGCGAGCGGCGATACAGCCACGACGCGAGATAGATCCCGAGCGCGAGGCCGTACATCCCGAGCATGTACCACTCCGAGCTCCTGAAGTTCACGCCGTAGATCGAGTCGCTGAACCACTTGTAGATCGCGAATCCGAGGATGACGATGAACATGATCGCGGCCGCAGTGATCAGCGGCAGCCCGAGCACCTTGTAGCGCGCAATAGGCGACGCGTTGTAGATCTGCGGCTTCCGCCACGGCAGGATCGCGGCCGAGACCGCCGACCCGAGGAACGTGATGGCGATCACGAGCGTCGCGTCGAACGTCCACTGGGCGAAGTTCGAGTTGTACGCGTAGAAGTAGGCGATCGGGATCGACGGCAGGAGCATGAGCGCGAGCGCGGGATACGGAACGCCGTTGCTCGACACCTTCGCCGTCCACTCGGGCAAGACGCGGTCGAACGCAGTCGCGAATACGACGCGCGTCGAGGAGAGGAAGACCGTCCCGACCCAGCCGAAGAACCAGAGGCTCAGGATCCCGACGATGATGAACTGGAGCGCCGGGCTGGACGTGAAGAAGGACGCGAACGTTCCGGCGTACGGGAAGACGCCGAGCGGGCCCTTCCCCCCCCAGTAGGCCGCCTGCGAGGACTGGAACCACTGCCACCCGAACGTGTGGGCGAAGAGTGCGATGAAGATCGCGGCCACCGCGGTCGTCGCGAGCAGCGCTCCGCCCATCGCGTAGATGTTCTTCCGGAAGTCCGATGCTCCGCGCACCTCGCCGTACAAGGTCGCGCCCCAGTTCGACCACAGGTTGAAGAAGAACAGGAACGGGATCAACAGCACGATCGCGTGGAAGTCGAACGAGTGGAGCGACGCGTAGGAGCCTCCTCCGCCGGCCTTCAAGACCTGCGCGTAGGCGTTGCCGTGCGTTCCGTACAGGCTGTGCGTCTGGGTGTTGAAGGCCTTGATGAAGTCGGCCTTCGAGTGCGCAATGAGCAGGATGAACATGATCAGCAATCCGATGCAGCCACCGTAGAAGCACGCCTTCTGGAACTTCGCGTAGAGGCGCACGCCGGTCGCAACGAGCAGCGACGCCAGGAGCGCGACGATCATCGACGAAGTGAACAGGCCGTTGCTGCTCGCCCAGAAGGTCATGCCGCGGTCCCAGCCGATGATGGCCGAGAGCGGCTCGAACACCATGATGTTGAGGATGTTCGCGTAGATCGGGACCCAGTGCCAGAGGATGAACCACCAGCCGCAGGCGGCGAGAACAAAGCCGATGCCGCCGCCGAGGGTGCGGCTGATCCAGACGTAGTCGCCACCTGCGCGCGGCATCGCCGCGATCAACGACGCGTAAGTGATCGCCTGGAAGATGAGGTACGCCCCCGAGAGGATCACAGCCCAGAGGAGGCTGCCCTTCGGGATGAAGTTCGCGTACGAGAACGCGTACAGGCCGAGCGTGACGAAGTTGATCGAGATCGCCGAGTAGATGAAGGCGTCCCACACCGACCAGCCGCGCACGAGCCCGGTCGCCTTGCGCACGAAGAGCGAGCGCTCCTCGTAGGCGTCGCCGGACATTGTCGTCATCTAAACCCTCCCTCCTAACCGCTCGTGAGAACGAACTTCTTGACCTTCTTCTTGCCGTCGAGCTCGACGACGGCGCCGAGCAGCTGACCCTGCTCGTACGAGCTGCCCGGATTGACGCAGAGCGTTCGGCCGAGGCGCGCCGAGCCTCGCGCTTCGTGGATGTGCCCGTGCAGCGAGAGCGCAGGTTGGAAGCTCTCGATCGCCTCGCGGACGGCCGTCGACCCGACGGGCACCGTCGAGCGCCCGGCGTCCTTGAGGCGCATGTCGTCAGTGAGCTGTGGAGCGTCGTCCAGCCCGGTGCCGTACGGCGGACAGTGGAAGCTGAAGATCGTCTGCTCGGGGGGCGTGGTCACCTGCTCGACCACGGCAGCGATTCTCTTCGCGAGGTCCGGCTCGTCCTCTTCGCGGTACGTATCCCACGGCGTCCGGTTCGCCCACCCCGTGGATGCAAGCTGGAAGCCGTCGAGCTCCACGATCCGGCCTTCACCGAGGCTGACGCACTTCGCCTGACGGACGACGTCATCCACTTCGAGCTGATCATCGTTTCCGGGGCAGACGACACAAGCCATTCCGGTTCCCCGCAGGCGCTCGTCGGCGAGATCCATCCACTTCTTGACCGTCTCGAGCATCTTCTGCTCGAAGAGGCTGTGCCAGTGCGACTCGTTGTCGTGCAACCGCTGCACGGCCTCCGGGTTTGTGCGGAACGGGTAGTAGCCGCGCCGGATCACCGCCTCCTCGAACTCGCTCACCTGGTCTTCGCCGACGAGGTTCTGGCGGTTCTCGAGCAGCGTCGCGTGCCAGTTGTCGCCGCCGTCGTGGATCACGGGCACGAGCGCCTTCCCGGTCATGTCGCCGCCGAGGACGAGCGCGTCCGCCTGGTAGTGCGCACCGGCATTGAGAAACTTGCGCCAGCAGGTCTCCGAGCCGTGGACGTCCGTGGCGAAGAAGATGCGCATGGGGTATCTAAACCTCTTCGGGCAGCTCGTACCAGCGCTTACGGTCGCCGACCTTGGACCGCACCCGCCAGGAACGGGACTTCGGCGTCGTCTCGATCCGCTCGAGCAGGATGTCGAGCCGCGTCGCAACCACGTCCCGGTTGACCTCGTAGGCCCCGAGATGCTCGCGGACGCTCACGAGGTTTTGCGTGATCGTGCGGCAGAGCCCCCAGTCCTCGCAGCAGAGCGAGGCAAACTGGGTTGCGTTGACCCCCGCGTCGTCGTCGGTCACCTCGTGCTCGAGCAGGATCGCAACGGTATCGCGCACATCCTTCTCGTTCAGCTCGATGATCTGGAGCTTCGTCAGCAGCAGCTCAGCCAGCGGGACGGTCTCCTCGTCGACACCCAGGCGCTTCTCGAGCGGAATCTCGTGGCACATTCGGAACGAGCTGACGAACACGTCGACTTGCCGTTCGTTCGGGTTGTCATAGAAGAGGAGCCGCTCACGGCCGTTCATCGCGTTGAATCCGACGTGTGGCTCGTAGCCGAGGTCGCGCAGGAGCTTTTGGAGGTCGCCGGACGACTTCTTCGCACTCGCGAAGTCGAGGTCCTTGTACTCGCGCGCGAGCGCGGGAGGCAGCCCGCGCGAGCGCACGTGGACGGCCACGCCTCCGAGGAGGCGGACGGTCAGGCCCGCGTCCCGCGCAGCGGCCAGGACGCGCCGGCCCTCGGTGACGACATCCGCATGCGGTTCAGAAGAGGCCGACTGTCCTCCCCTCGTCGTCGATGTCGACGTTGTGCGCTGCGGGCGTCCGCCCGTAGCCGGGCATCGTCTGCATGTCGCCGCAGAGCGCGACGAGCCAGCCGGCGCCGGTGTAGGCGCGGATGTCGCGCACGGTGACCGTGAAGCCGGTCGGCGCGTTGGCGAGCGTCGGATCGTGCGAGAGCGAGAGGTGCGTCTTCGCCATGCAGATCGGAAGCTTGTCGAAGCCGACCCGATCGAACTCCTCGATCCTCTTCCGCGCGGCGGGCTGGAGCAGGATCCCGTCGCCGCCGTAGACACGGGTCACGATCGCCTCGATCTTGCGTTCGATCGAATCTTCTAGTGGATAGACGGGCGCGAAGCTCGACGGCTGCTCGGTCGCGTTGACGACAGCTTCGGCGAGCGCCGCCGCACCCTCGCCGCCCTTCACCACCGCCTCGTTCGCCTCTGCCGCGAACGCGCCATTCGCGAGCGCGATCTCGCGAATCTGCTGGATCTCCTCGTCGGTGTCGTCGGGGAAGCGGTTGACCGCGACGACTGCAGTGAGCCCGAACTCGCGGATCGTGCCGAGGTGGCGGATCAGATTCGCCGATCCAGCGGCGATCGCCTCCGCGCCACCCTCGGGATTGCCGCCGTGGTGTTTCAGCGCCTTCACCGTTGCGACGAGGACGACCGCGCTCGGCGTGAGGCCACCGACGCGGCAGACGATGTCCATGAACTTCTCCATGCCCATGTCCGCGCCGAAGCCCGACTCTGTGATCACGACGTCGCCGAGCTTCAGCGCAATGCGGTCGGCCACGAGCGAGTTGTTGCCATGGGCGATGTTCGCGAACGGCCCACAGTGCACGAAGGCGGGCTGGCCCTCGAGCGTCTGCACGAGGTTCGGCTTGATCGTCTCCTTGAGCAGGACGGTCATCGCACCGGCCGCTTGCAGCTGCTCGGCCGTCACCGGTTCGCCGTCGTACGTCGAGCCGACGGTGATCGCACCGAGTCGCGCGCGCAGGTCGAAGAGATCGCGCGCGACTGCGACGATCGCCATCACCTCCGAGGCGGCAGTGATGTCCCATCCGGTCTGGCGCGGATAGCCGTTCGCCCGACCGCCGAGGCCGATGACCGTGTCGCGCAGCGCGCGGTCGTTGATGTCGACGCAGCGGCGCCAGGAGATAGAGAGTGGGTCGATGCCGAGCTTGTTGCCGTGCAGCAGGTGGGCCTCGAGCATCGCGGCGAGCAGGTTGTTCGCCGCGCCGATCGCGTGGATGTCGCCGGTGAAGTGGAGGTTCATGTCCTCCATCGGCACGACCTGGGCGTAGCCGGCACCTGCGGCTCCGCCCTTGATCCCGAACACCGGCCCGAGCGAGGCCTCGCGCAGGCAGAGGAACGGCCTGCGGCCGATCGCGCCCAGGCCCTGGGTCAGCGAGACCGACGTCGTCGTCTTGCCCTCGCCGAATTTCGTCGGCGTGATCGCCGTGACGCAGACGAGCTTTGCGTCGGGCCGGTCGGCGAGCCGCTCGAGCACTGACAGCGAGACCTTGGCCTTGTAGGTCCCGTAGAGGTCGAGCTCCGCGGGCTCCAGCCCGGCCGCAGCTGCAATCTCTGTGATCGGCCGGAGCTCGGCCTCTTGCGCAATCTCGAGAGAGGAAGGTGTCGTCGTCGCCACGCCTGTCTTCTTGCCTTTCTACACCGTCGGGGCGTACTCACTCAGGATATGAGTAATATATCTGTGTGGAGACTGCTGTGCAGGCCTCGTCGCTCGCGGACCGCGCCTACCTCTCGATCCGCGACTTGATCGTCTCCCTCGAGCTGGCACCGGGCGCACTGATCGACGAGCGGCAACTGGTCGAGACACTCCGCATCGGGCGCACACCGGTGCGAGAGGCGCTACGCCGTCTCGCGCAGGAGCAGCTGGTCGAGGTCTTCCCCCGTCGGGGCATGTTCGTGACCGGCGTCGACGTGCGCGACCTCGCGCGCATCTCGGAAGTCCGCACGACGCTCGAACCGGAAGCAGCTCGACTCGCCGCCGAGCGCGCGACGGACGACGAGCGAGACGAGCTCGCCTCCGTCAGCGACGAGATCAAGAGCGGCGCCGACCTCATGGGGCTGGACGAGCGCATCCACCGCGCGGTCTACGCGGCAGCGCACAACCACCTCCTGGAGAAGACGCTCGGCGAGTACTACGTGCTCGCGTTGCGGATCTGGATGATCGCGCTCGACCGCGCCGAGGACCTCGAGGATGCGGTCGAGGCGCATCGCGTCCTCGTCCACGAGATCGTCGTCGGCAACGGCGACCGTGCAGCCGACGTCATGCGAGCCCACGTCGAGAACTTCGAGCAGACGATGCGGAAGGCGCTGGTGAGCGCGTGAAGGTGGTCGTGATCGGCGGCGGCATCGTGGGGAACAGCCTCACCGGCTGGCTTGCGGAGCTGGGGTGGACCAACATCGTCCAGATCGACAAGGGCCCGTTCCCGAACCCGGGCGGCTCGACCGGCCATGCCTCGAACTTCATCTTCCCGGTCGACCATTCGAAGGAGATGACGCAGCTCACGCTCGAGTCGATGCGACAGTACCGCGACACGGGGACCCTGCACGAGTGCGGCGGCATCGAGGTTGCCCGCACCGAGGAGCGGATGGAGGAGCTGCGGCGCCGGATGGCGTCGGCGAAGTCCTGGGGCGTCGACGGCTGCCGACTCGTAACTCCCGCGGAGATCGAGGCGCTCGTCCCGTTCGTCGACGCGTCGATCCTGCTCGGCGGCTTCTACACGCCGTCGGTGGCCGTCGTCGACTCGCTCCGCTTCGGGACGATCATGCGCGAGCGCGCCCAGGAGCGGGGTGCGGAGGTCCTTGCCAACACCGAGGTGGAAGGGCTCGACGTCGAGGACGGCCGCGTGCGCCTCGTCCGCACCACGCGAGGCGACTTCGAGGCCGACATCGTGGTGATCGCGTGCGGCGTGTGGTCTCCGCGGGTCGCCCGCCTGGCCGGCGCCTCGATCCCGCTCACGCCGGCGGTGCACCAGATGATCGACGTCGGCCCGGTCCCGCGCTTCCTCGATTCGAAGACGGCGGTCGATTTCCCGATCGTGCGCGACATGGACACGAACATGTACGAGCGGCAGGATGGCCAGGGACTCGAAGTGGGCTCGTATGCGCATCGGCCGATCCTCCACGACGTCGACGAGATCCCCTCGATCGAAGAGGCCGCGCTGACGCCGACCGAGCTGCCGTTCACCCAGGAGGACTTCGAGCTGCAGCTCGAACACGGGCTCCAGCTCGTCCCGGAGATCCTCGGCGACGAGTCGGTCGGGATCAAATATGCGATCAACGGCCTGCTCTCGCTCACGCCGGACGGCCTGCCCCTGCTCGGCGAGACGCCGGAGGTCAAAGGGCTGTGGTCGGCGGCGGCGGTGTGGGTCAAGGAAGGCCCCGGAGTCGGCAAGTCGGTGGCCGAGTGGATGGTGCTCGGCGAGGCGGAGATCGACCTCCAGTCGTCGGACATCGCGCGCTTCTATCCCGAGCAGCGCACGCCACAGCACATCAACGGCCGCGCCTCCGAAGGCTTCAACAAGACCTACGGGATCGTCCATCCGGGCGAGCAGTGGGAGTCGAACCGCGGTGTCCGTGTCTCGCCCTTCTACGAGCAGGAGCAGAAGCTCGGCGCCGTTTTCTTCGAGGCAGCCGCCTGGGAGAGGCCGCACTGGTACGAGTCGAACACGCCGCTCGTCGAGGAGTTCGGCGTGCTGCCGCGCGGGCACGAGTGGGACGCCCGCTGGTGGTCGCCCATCATCAACGCCGAGCACCTCGCGATGCGCGAGCGCGCCGCGATGTTCGACCTGACCGCCTTCTGCGTCTTCGACGTGGTCGGCCCGGGCGCGCTCGATTGCGTGCAGACGGTCGCGGCACGACAGATGAATGTGCCCGACGGCCGGGTCGTCTACACGCCCGTGCTCGCGCCCGGCGGCGGCTTCAAATCCGACCTGACGATCATGAAGATGGCCGACGACCGGTTCCGCGTCGTCACCGGCGGCGCGCACGGCATGGCCGACCTGAAGTGGTTCGCCGACCACTGCGGGTCGGAGGCACGGATCGAGGACCACACCTCGACGCTCTGCACCCTCGGCCTCTGGGGCCCGCGAGCGCGGGACATCCTCTCTTCGGTCACCAGCGACGACGTGTCGAACGAGGGCTTTCCCTTCGCGACCTGGAAGACGGTCGCGGTCGACGGCATGGATGTGGTCGCCTCACGGATCTCGTACGTCGGCGACCTCGGCTGGGAGCTCTACGTGCCGTTCGAGCACGGAGCGAAGTTGTGGGATGTCGTCTGGGAGGCCGGCCGGCCGCACGGCGTCGTCCCGGCCGGCATCGGCGTCTACGGGACGACCGGGCGGCTCGAGAAGGCGTACCGCGCATTCGGGTTCGAGCTCGACCAGGACTACGACGTCGTCGAAGCCGACATGGCGTGGTGGAAGGTGAAGGGCGAGGACTTCGTCGGCAAGGAGGCGCACGTCGCCGCCCGCGAGCGGGAGCCGGCAGCGGTTTGCTGCACGCTCTCGCTCACCGGCAACAGACGCTTCCCGCTGGGCCGGGAGCCGATCGTGCGCGAGGACGGCTCGCCGCTCGCCGATGCCAAGGGCCGACGCTCGTACGTCACCTCTGCGGGCATGGGGCCCTCGCTCGGCAAGTACATCCTCATGTCGTACCTCCCGCCCGGCGAGCACGGGCAGCTCTACGTCCAGTACATGGACGAGCTCTATCCCGTCACGGTCGAGGTGGTCGGCTCGCGGCCGCCGTTCGACCCCGACAACGAGAGGATTCGCTCGTGAGTCGCTCGCCATCGGCTCGCTCCCGTGGGGGAAACCATGTTTCCCCCACGTTGCCCCCTTCTTCTCGCCTTGCGTGGGGGAACCTCCCGGTTCCCCCACGCACCCTCCACGCTCATCGGTCGGGAACCGACCGATGAGGATCCTCGTCTGCGTCAAGCGCGTCCCGATCACGGGCGGGAAGATGGTCCTCACCGAGGACGCTCGGGCGCTCGAGACGAAGCACCTGGGCTTCACGATTTCGCCCCACGAGGAGTGTGCGGTCGAGGAGGCGGTGCGCATGGTCGAGGCCTCCAGCGGCGAGGTCGTCGTGCTGACGCTCGGCCCGGCCGAAGCGGAGGAACAGCTCCGCGACGGCATGGCGATCGGCGCGGACCGCGGAATCCTGCTCGAGACGCAAGGTGAGGAGTGGGACGCGCAGGCGACAGCGGCGGCGATCGTCGACGCGATTCGCGGCGAACCCCAACCGTTCGACCTCCTCCTCTTCGGCAACGAATCGGCGGACGCAGCCGGCTACCAAGTCGGCGTTCGCGTCGCGCACGCGCTCGGCGTTCCAGTCGTCACCGGACTGAAGAAGATCGAGCTCGGCGAGGGAACGGCGCGGTGCGAGCGGGACGTCGGCGGCGCGCGCGACGTGTACGAGGCTCCGCTGCCGGCCGTGCTGACCGTGCTCGAGGGACTGAACCTGCCGCGCTATCCGTCGGTTCCCGGCCGCCTGCGCGCGAAGCAGAAGCCACTCGCCCGGACGGCCGTCACTCCGCCCGCGCCGCAGCTCGAGATGCTTCGGCTCCTCGTGCCGGAGGGACAAGGCAAGGAAGCGGAGCTCCTCGGTGAAGGGCCCGGCGCAGCGCCGCGTGTCGTCGAGGTACTGCAGGTGCTCGGCGTCGCGTGAACGTCGTGTGCTTCGCAGAGCCCGGCGACGAGCTCTCGGCGCAGGCGGTCGGCGTCGCTCGCTCGCTCGGCTCGGTTCGAACCGTCACGTTCGCGGGTGCCTACCAGCCGGCGGCCTGGGCGAGGTCGCTCGCCGCGCAGGAGGCGGATGCGATCGTCGCCGCCGGGTCCGACCGCGGCAACGAGTTGCTCGCCCACGTCGGCGCCATCCTTGATCGTCCTGTCGCCGCCAACGTGACCGCGGTCGACGGCGACGTGTTCACGAGACAGCGCTGGGGCGGCAGCCTGCTCGAGCAGGCGCGGCTGCACGGTTCCCCGCAGCTCATGACCGTCGCACCACACACGCACCCGGCAGCCGAGATCGGGGACGTCGAGACGCTGCGGGCCGAGGACGACGGCTCGCCGAAGGTGCTCGAGCGCGTCGAGGAGTCGAGCACCGGCGTCTCCCTGCGCGAGGCGAAGGTCGTGATCGGCGGCGGCCGGGGCGTCGGCTCGGCGGAGGGCTTCGCGATCATCGAGGAGCTCGCAGGCCTCCTCGGCGCCGCCGTCGGCTGCTCGCGCGTCGTCACGAGCGCCGGCTGGCGGCCTCACACCGACCAGGTCGGGCAGACAGGGACGAAGATCTCGGCAGATCTCTACGTCGCCTGCGGGATCAGCGGCGCGACGCAGCACGTCGCCGGCGCGAAGGGCGCGAAGCGGATCCTCGCCATCAACAACGACCCCGAGGCGCCGATCCTCGCCGTCGCCGACTACGCGGTGATCGGGGACCTGCACGAGGTCGTGCCCGCGATCAGCTCCGAGCTGCGAAAGGTGCAGCGATAGCCGGCGCGATCGGCCTCGCCGCGCTCGTGCTCGTCTGCGGAGGGATCTTCGCCCTTCGCGCGTGGTTCCTGACCGGACTCGTCCGAGGGGCGAGGCCCTCGGACCGCCCTGGCTCCGACTTCGAGCGCGCCCGCAACGAGGTCGAGATCGTTCTCGGCCAGAAGAAGCTGCTGCAGCGGCTCGCGCCCGGGCTGATGCACGCCTTCATCTTCTGGGGCTTCATCGTCCTCTTCCCGACGATCATCCTCGCCGCGATCGACGTCGCCGGTGGCGGCGACCACACGCCGGCGTGGTACAGCGTGCTGAGCGACGTCTTCGCCGGGCTCGTCCTCGCTGGTGTCGTCGCCGCCCTCGTGATCCGCAAGATCGTCCGGCCGGAGCGATTCCGCGGGTCGCACCTCGGCGAGGCGGATTTGATTCTCGGGCTGATCGCCGCGGTCGTGATCACGCTCCTGCTGTGGCACCTCGTCGGAGGGCGTGGCTTTGCGTGGGCGCATCTCGTGGTGATCGGCGCCTTCCTCGCCTACCTGCCGTACTCCAAGCACCTGCACATCGCGACCGCTGCCGTGAACGTCTGGCTCGCCCGCACCCGCACCCGCGGGCGGCTCGAGCCGCTGCGGTTCGACCTGCCCGACGACGAGCTCCGCTTCGGTGTCGCGACGATCGCCGACCTCACGCGCAAGGAGGTCGTCGACGCCTTCTCGTGCACCGAGTGCGGGCGCTGCCAGGACGCCTGCCCTGCGTACGCGACCGGAAAGCTCCTCTCCCCGAAGCTCCTGATCATGGGCGTCCGCGACCAGCTGTTCGCCCAGAGCGGCGAGCAGATCGTCGGCAACGGCGTTCCCGAGGAGATGATCTGGGACTGCGTCACCTGCGGGGCGTGCGTCGAGGCCTGCCCCGTGTCGATCGAGCACATCGACCACATCGTCGACCTCCGCCGAAGCCGCGTCATGGTCGACGCGCAGTTCCCGGGGGAGGCCGAGCCGATGCTGCGAGACGTGGAGCGGGCCGGGAACCCATGGGGCAAGCCGCAGAGCGAGCGCGCGGCCTGGGCCGCGGACCTGGGCGTGCGCGTGCTCGAGCCGGGCGACCCGGCACCGGAGTACCTCTACTGGGTCGGTTGCGCCGCGTCCTTCGACGAGCGCGCGAAGGCATCGGCCGAGGCGACCGCCAGGCTGCTGCAGAAGGCGGGAGTCGACTTCGCGATCCTCGGCCCGCGCGAGGCGTGCACCGGAGATCCGGCTCGGCGCATGGGCAACGAGTACGTCTTCCAGGCCTACGCCGAACAGAACGTGGCGACGCTGAACGACCAGGGAGTGACGAAGATCGTCGCCAGCTGCCCGCACTGCTTCAACACCCTCGCCAACGAGTACACGGACTTCGGCGGCGCCTACGAGGTCGTCCACCACAGCGAGCTCCTCGCCCGGCTGGTGCGGGACGGCCGGCTCACTCCGACTGCCGGCACGAAGCCGATCACGTACCACGACTCCTGCTACCTCGCGCGCCACAACGACGTGCAGATCGAGCCGCGCGAGCTCGTCGCCGCGGTCGGCCGGCCGATCGAGATGAAGCGAAGCGGCAGGCAGACGTTCTGTTGCGGCGCCGGCGGCGCGCACATGTGGATGGAGGAACGCGGCCGGCCGATCAACGCCGAGCGCGTCCGCGAAGCGGCCGAGACCGGAGCCGAGACGCTCGCGGTCGCCTGTCCCTTCTGCACCGTGATGCTCGACGACGGCGTACGCGAAGCGGGTACGCCACTCCGCGTAGCCGACGTGTCGACGCTGCTCGCCGAGTCGCTCGAGGCCTGATGCTCGTCGGCCTGGGCCATGTCGACCTCGTGTGCCGCGACCTCACTCGGTCGCTCGAGTTCTACGCGTGCGTCTTCGGCCCGCTCGGATTGACCGAACCGTTCCTCGTCGAAGGAGAGCGCGGAGAGCAAATCCACTATCTCCGCTTCCCGGGGCCGGGCTCGGGCTCGCTCGGACTGCGGCAGGCGCTCGTGGAGCAGGACTTCCTGCTCTACGCGCCGGGATTGCACCACCTTGCCTTCGCGGTCGAGTCCGAAGACGACGTCGATGGAGCGCACGCGCGTGCTCTCGCGGCCGGCTGCGAGGTACTACACCCGCCGAGGCGCTGGCCGGAGTACCACCCGGCCTATTACGCGACGTTCTTCCTCGACCCGGACGGATTCCGGATCGAGGTGGCGGCCGCGCGGGACGCCCGGCTCGACGACGGCTAGATCAAGCCGGGGCGGCGACTACGAACACGGCTCCGACGATTCCGTGCACGATCTCCTGCGCGGAGTTGACGCCGGAAGGCGATGGCGTCAGAATTCTTTTGGAACATGCGTTCCACATCGTGAGATGGCGACCGAAGCTTCCGGCACCCAGGCGATCGACCGTGCGGCGCAGCTGCTCGTGCGCGTCGTCGAGTCGCCCCAACCGCCGTCGATCGGCGAGCTGTCGGCCGACGCAGGCCTGCCGAAGAGCACGACGTCGCGGCTCGTCGGCGCCCTCGAGCGGCAGGGCCTCGTCCAGCGGCTCGGAGAGCGCGGCCGGCTGCGGCCGGGGCCGGTCCTCCTCCGCTACGCGAGCCGCGACGCATCACAGGCGCTCGGGGAGCTCGCACAGCCGAGTCTGAAACGACTCGCCGACGCGAGCGGAGAGACGATCAACCTCGCGGTGCCCGGCCCGGAGGGCGTCGAGCACCTCGCCCAGGAGGACACGTCCCACCTCGTCGGCGTGACCGACTGGGTCGGCCGGAGTGTCCCCTTTGCACGCGCCGCGAACGGCAAGTGCTTCCTCGCCTTCGGTGGCGGCGAGCTCGAGGAGGGCGAGCTGATCCGCCGCCGGGGCTATGCGACGTCGATCGACGAGCTCGAGGTCGGGCTCTCGGCCCTCGCCGCCCCGGTCCTCGGGGCAGACGGCGTCGTGGTCGCGGCCCTGTCCATCTCTGGCCCGACGAGCCGGCTGACAGCGGAGCGCATCGAACAGCTCGCCCCGCTGCTGAGCCGCGAGGCGGCGAGCCTTTCCCAACGATTGCGAGGTGCCACGTGACGCACGAAGAGATCCTGCAGGGCCTCTACGACAACACCCTCGTCGGCAACGCGCCCGAGGTGAAGGACCTCGTCAACCGCGGTCTCGAGGACGAGCTCGGGCCCGAGAAGATGCTCTACGACGCCCTGATCCCGTCCCTCGAGGAAGTAGGCGCGCGGTTCGAGCGCGGTGACTTCTTCGTCCCGGAGATGCTGATCGCCGCTCGCGCCATGCAGGGCGCGCTCGACATTCTCCGTCCTCTGCTGGCCGAGACCGGTGCGGCAGAGGTCGGCACGTACGTCATGGGAACCGTCAAGGGCGACGTCCACGACATCGGCAAGAACCTCGTCAACATCATGCTCGAGGGAGCCGGCTTCACGGTCCACGATCTCGGCGTCAACGTCGCACCGGAGACGTTCGTCGAGCAGGTGCAGGAGCACCGGCCCGACATCGTCGGCTTCTCGGCCTTCCTCACGACGACGATGCCGATGTTCAAGGCGAACATCAACGCGCTCGAGAAGGCGGGGATCCGGGACGAGGTCATCGTCATGGTCGGCGGCGCGCCCGTCACGCAGGAGTACGCCGACAAGGTCGGCGCCGACGGGTACGCATCCGACGCCTCGGCGGCCGTCCGGCTCGCGAAGGACCTGATCCAGCGCAAGCGGAGCGCGGTTCCGGCCTGATGGGACCCGTGGCCCTCGTCGAGGCGGCGGTGAAGAAGCCGATCTTCGGCTGCCACATGTGCGGCCAGTGCGTGCTCCACTCGACCGGCCTGACCTGTCCGATGGAGTGCCCGAAGACGCTGCGCAACGGCCCCTGCGGCGGGGTGCGTCCGGACGGGTATTGCGAGGTGAAGCCCGAGCTGCGCTGCGTCTGGCTCAAGGCGGTCGAGCGCTCCCGGCGGCTGCCGTGGGCGGACGAGATCCATGACGTGCGGCCTCCGGTCGACAACCGCCTCGCCGGCACGTCCTCCTGGGTCAACCTCGCGACGGGCCGCGACAAGCAGACGCCGAAGGGCTGGCATGTCGCGGCTTGAGGCAGCGCTCGCCGCCGGCCGATTCGCCGTGACGTCGGAGCTCCATACGGTCGACTCAGGCGGCTTCGACGCTGTGCGCGAGCGGTTCGAGCCGTTCGCGGAGTACGTCGATGCCACGAACGCCACCGACAACACGTCCGCGCACGCGCACGCCTCGCCGCTCGCCGTCGCGATCGCGCTCGAGCAGCTGGGAATGGAACCGGTGTTGCAGCTGACCTGTCGCGACAGGAATCGCCTCGGACTCGAGGCCGAGATCGCAGGTGCAGCGCTGCACGGGATCGAGAACATCCTCTGTCTCACCGGGGACGACGTGACGGCCGGGGACGAACCCGAGGCGCGACGGGTCTTCGATCTCGACTCGATCCAGCTGCTCGCGCTCGGCGGCGTGATGGCGCAAGGGACGTATCTCTCGGGCCGGAAGATCGATCCTCCGCCGAAGCTCTTCCTCGGCGCGGTCGAGAACCCCGGCGCCCCGCCGTTCGACTACCGGGTCGATCGCGCGTTGAAGAAGGTCAGGGCTGGTGCACGCTTTCTGCAGCTGCAGGTGTCCTTCCGCCCGGACCAGCTCGACGCGTTCTTCGCCGAGGCGGTCGAGAAGGGGCTGGCCGAGCAGTGCGCGCTCCTGCCGTCCATCTGCCTCACCCGCTCGCCCGCGGCCCTGCGCTACATGGACGAGCACGTGCCGGGGATCGAGGTGCCGGCGGCGCTGATCGAGCGCTGCGAGCACGCGGCAGACCCGGAGGCGGAGTGCTTCGAGGTCGCGGCCGAGCTCGCCGAGCACGCGCGGTCGCTGCCGGGAGTCGCCGGACTCCACCTGATCAGTTTCCGCCGCGAGGCCGGCATCGCCCGGCTGTGCCAGCGGCTCGGCATCCCACCACGAGCGGAAAGGGAGACGAGTGGATACCGTCGTCCAGTCGCCGTCTAGGACGGTCGTCATCGGGCCCGCGCAACCGTTCTGCGTGATCGGCGAGCGGATCAACCCGACCGGCCGGAAGGCGTTCCAGGCGCAGCTCCAGGCGGGCGACCTGTCGCAGCTCGAGGCGGACGTCGCGCAGCAGGTCGCGGGTGGCGCGGACCTGCTCGATGTGAACGTCGGCGATCCGCTCGCCGACGAGGTCGACCTGATGGGGAAGGCGATCCCGATGGTGCAGGGTCTCTGCGAGCTTCCGCTCTGTATCGACTCTTCCGTGATCGAGGCGCTCGAGGCGGGCCTCGCCGCGTACCAGGGCAAGGCGCTCGTCAACTCCGTGACGGGCGAGGACGAGCGGCTCGAAGCGATCCTTCCGCTCGTGGCGAAGCACGGGGCGGCGGTGATCGGGCTCGCGAACGACGACGAGATCCCGATGGAGCCGGAGCGGCGTGTCGAGATCGCGAAGAAGATCGTCTCCGCCGCCGGCGACCATGGCATCCCGCCCGAGGACGTGATCATCGACCCGCTCGCGATGCCAATCGGCGCGGAGCCGCGCGCGGTGAACCTCTTCGTCGAGACGCTGCACCTGGTGCGCGAGGAGCTCGGCGTGAACACGACCTGCGGCGCCGGCAACACGTCGTTCGGCCTCCCTGGGCGCCACACGCTCGGAGCCGCGTTCCTCGCCGTCGCGCAGAGCCATGGCCTGACGAGCGCGATCATGGACTCGCGGCGACCGGAGATGGTGGAAGCGGTCCGCGCGACCGACTTCCTGCTCGGCCGCGATGAGTGGGGCGCAGTCTGGATCCGCATGTACCGCGAGAGGCAGGCTGCGGCGACGGCATGAGCGCGGTCGCGGACCTTCCAGAGGTGCAGCACCCCGACCGCGTCCGCCTGCGCTTCCTCCAGTCGGGCGAAGACCGCGCCGTCAAGGAGGCCCGCGTGCTCGCCGGCACGACCATCTTCGACGCGGCGAGCTGGAACGGCGTTGCGATCGACTCGACCTGCGGTGGCCACGGCACATGCAAGAAGTGCAAGGTCAAGGTCGTCTCCGGGAACGCGCCGATCAGCCCGGTCGATCCGCGCGCTTTCACGGTCGAGGAGCTGAAGAACGGCTGGCGCCTCGCATGCCGCGCGAACACGCAGGAGGACCTCACCATCGAGGTGCCGCCCCTGCAGACAAGGCCGAGGGCCGCGCTCGCCGGGGTCGGCCGGCACGTGATCCTGCGGCCCGCCGTGCAGAAGCGCTACGTCGAGCTCGAGGAGCCAACGCTCGACGACCAGCGCTCGGACCTCGAGCGCCTGCTTGACGCGATGGACGACGTCGAGCCGCGCGTCCCGCTCGACGTCGTGCGCACGCTCGGTCACGTGCTTCGCGCGTCCGACTGGAAGGTGACCGCGGTCCTCGCGGACGACGTGCTCATCGACGTGGAAGAGGGCGACACGGGCGGCAGCCGCTTCGCGATCGCCTTCGACCTCGGCACCACGACGGTCGTCGCGACGCTGCTCGACCTCGAGACGGGATTGCCGAAGGCGGTGCGCTCGATCCTGAACGCGCAGCAGCCGTTCGGCGCGGACGTGATCTCCCGGATCTCGGCGATCATGATGGACGACGACGCGCTCCAGCGGCTGCAGCAGCACGCGCACGAGACGCTCGAGCAGCTCACCGGCGAGGTGTGCGCGGAGGCGGACGTCGATCCTGCCGAGGTTTACGAAATCGTCGTCACCGGCAACCAGACGATGATTCAGATCGCGCTCGGCATCGACCCGGAACCGCTGTCGATGGCGCCTTTCACCGTCGTTACGCGGCGCATGCCGGACGCGATGGCGACCGACTTCGGCGTCGCCGTCCACCGGCGCGCGCCGGCCGTTACGTTCCCCGCGCTCGGCGCGTACGTCGGCCCCGACATCGTCGCCGGAATCCTCGCGACGGGCATCACGCTCGACCGCCGGGTGCGCCTCTTCATCGACGTCGGCACGAACTCGGAGATCGTGCTCGGCTCCTCCGCGAAGACGCTCGCGACCGCCGCTCCCGCCGGTCCTGCGTTCGAAGCGGCGCAGATCCGCTGCGGCATGCGTGCCGCCGACGGCGCGATCGAAGGCGTCAAGATCGTCGACGGAGAGGTCGAGCTGACGATCATCGGCGACGTCGCGCCCCTCGGCCTGTGCGGCTCGGGGCTCGTCGACGCGGTCGCGGAGCTCGTCGGCGCCGAGATGCTCGACCACTCTGGGCGTTTCATCCTCGACACGTCAGAGCACTTCGGCAAGGTCGGCGAGGAAAACGTCTTCTATCTCAGCGACGACGTCTACCTCTCGCAGCGCGACGTGCGCGAGCTCCAGTTCGCGAAGGCGTCCATCGCCACCGGCTGGAACCTCCTCTGCCGCGACCTCGACATCGAACCAGAGGAGATCGCGCAGGTGCTACTCGGCGGCTCGTTCGGCTCGTACCTCAGCGCAGCGAGCGCGGTGAAGATCGGGCTCGTGCCGAAGCTGCCGTTGACACGCATCGTCTCGGCTGGGAACGTCGCCGGCGAGGGTGCGAAGATCGCCGCCCTCTCGGTGACCGAGCGCGCGGCCGCGAACGCCGTGCTCGAAGAGGTCGAGTACGTCGAGCTGTCCGGTCGCGTCGACTTCAACGACCTGTTCGTCGACCAGCTCGCCTTCCCGGCATGACACAGGTGGTCGTCAGCTGCGGCGCGCTCGCGCTCCACGTGAGGCAGATCGCAGCCCGTCGAGGGTGGGACGTCGAGGTCCGCCCCGTGCCGCCGGAGCTCCACAACCGGCCCGAGCGCATCCGTGCCGCCGTCGACGAGGCGGCCGCCGGAGACGACGTCGTCGTCGCGTATGCGCACTGCGGCGCCGACCTCGGCGGTCATCCCCGCCTGGCCGGCGCCCACTGCTATGAGGTCTTCGGCGCCGAACACGAGCCGGGCACCTACTTCCTGACCGACTTCCTCGTCCGCAGCTTCGACCGCCTCGTCTGGCGTGGGCTCGGGCTCGACCGGTATCCGGAGCTGCGCGACGAGTACTTCCGCCACTACGAAAAGGTCGTCTGGCTCGCGCAGGAGCCGACCGCCGAGCTGCGCGCCGGCGCCGAGCAGGCGGCGAAGCGACTGCGCCTCCCGCTGGAAGTCCGCACCGCCGGCGTGGAAGGATTGGAGCGAGAGTTGGAGAGGCTGCTGTGCTGATCAACGACCTGCCCCGCTACGAGATCCTCGACGAGGCCGCGCTCGCGGAGCTCGAGCGCGGCTGGCGACGCATCGTCAGCGAGCTCGGGATTGAGTTCCTGCATCCGGAGGCTCTGGAGGTCTTCAAAGGAGCGGGACAATCTGTGGAGGGCGAGCTCGTCCGCCTTGATCCCGACTGGATCCTCGAGCAGGTCGCAAAGGCGCCGCCGGAGTTCGACCTCCAGGCGCGGAACCCCGACCGGAGCGTCCACATCGGAGGAAACCACATGGTCTTCTCCGCGGTCTACGGCTGCCCGTTCGTGCGCGAGGGGGATGAGCGCCGCGACGCGACCTACGACGACTTCCAGAACCTCGTCAAGCTCGCGCAGTCGTTCCCGCAGCTCGACTCCCCCGGCGGGACGATCTGCGAGCCGAACGACACCCCGCTCGACTCGCGGCACCTCGACATGGTCTTCGCGCTGCTGACGCTGTCGGACAAGCCGTTCATGGGCTCCGTCACGTCCGGACCGAACGCCGTCGACACGATCGCGATGGCCGAGATGGTCTTCGGCCACGAGTCGCTCGAGCAGACCCCGGCGATCATCTCGCTGATCAACGTCAACTCGCCGCTCCGCTACGACGACCGGATGCTGTCGGCGCTCGTGGAGTATGCGAAGGCGGGACAGGCGACCGTGATCACGCCGTTCCTGCTCATGGGCGCGATGTCGCCTGTCTCGATTGCCGCGACGCTTGCGCAGCAGGTCGGCGAGGCGCTGGCGGGAATCGCGCTCGTGCAGACGATCCGTCCCGGCTGCCCCGTCGTCTTCGGCTCGTTCCTGTCGAACACCGACATGCAATCTGGATCGCCGAGCTTCGGGACGCCCGAGTCGGCCGTCGGCCTGCTCTGCACCGGCCAGATCGCGCGGCACTACAACCTCCCGTTCCGCGGCGGCGGCGCGCTCACGTCCTCACAGGTCGTGGACGCCCAGGCCGGCTACGAGTCGATGATGTCGCTCTGGCCCACGTTCCTCGCCGGCACGAACTTCGTCATGCACAGCGCCGGCTGGCTCGAGTCGGCACTCGTCTCCTGCTACGAGAAGTTCGTCGTCGACGTCGAGCAGCTGCGGATGTTGCACGCGGCGTTCGAGCCGCTGAGGATCGACGAGGAGACGCTTGCGTACTCCGCGCACCAGGAAGTCGGCCAGGGCGGGCACTTCCTCGGCGCCGCGCACACGCTGGAGCGCTTCCGTGAGTGCTTCTACCGGCCGCTCGTCTCCTCCACCGAGAACTTCGAGCGCTGGAACCGCAACGGCGCCCACGACACGGCCGCGCGGGCGAGCGAGATCTGGAAGAAGACCCTCGAGGAATACGAGAAGCCGCCGATCGACTCCGACCTCGAGGCGCAGCTGAAGGCGTTCGTCGACCGGCGCAGGACTGAACTGGGGGATTGAGATGCAGACCGTAGGCGACGTGATGTCGACGACCTTGCTGACCGTCGACGCAACCGAGACGCTGACCGACGCGGCCTCACAGATGGACGCGCGCGGAGTCGGAGCGGCGCTCGTGATGAACGGCGAGCACCTCTCGGGGATCCTCACCGAGCGCGACGTGCTGCGCGCCGTCGCGACCGGTGGAGTCGAGGGGACGAAGGTCGGCGCCTGGATGACGCACGACCCGGACACCGTCGGGCCGGACGAGCGCCCGGGGCACGCTGCGGCAATCATGCTGCACGGCGGCTTCCGGCACCTGCCGGTGGTCGAGGGCGACAAACCCGTCGGGATCATCTCGATCCGCGACCTGATGCGACTCGTGATCGACGACGAGGCGCCGAAGGGTGGCTGAGGCAGCTCGCATGTTCGTCGACGGCGCGTGGGCGGACGCCGGCTCCGGCGCCACGTTCACAGCCGAGTCTCCGGCGACGGGAGAAGCCATCGCCGAAGTGCCCGAGGGCGGGCGCGAGGACGCGCAACGCGCGATCGCCGCCGCGAACCGGGCCGCCGGCGGCTGGGCGGACGCGGGCGCGTTCGAGCGCGCGGCCGCGATGCACCGTGTGGCCGACGAGGTGGAGCGCCGCCGAACCACGCTGGAGCACACGCTGACGCTCGACCAGGGCAAGCCACTCTCGGAGTCGCGGGACGAGGTGGAGGAACTCGTGCAGTACTGGCGCAGCGCCGCCGAGGACACGAAGCGGCTCGAGGGGCGCGTTCCCAATTCGATCTCCGCGGAGAAGCGCGTCCTCCTCCTGCGGCGGCCCCGCGGAGTCGTCGGCGTGATCACGCCCTGGAACTGGCCGTACACGATGCCCGCCGAGCTCATCGCGCCCGCGCTCGCATGCGGCAACACGGTCGTCTGGACGCCGGCCTCGACCACCGCGATCGCCGGAATCGCGCTAGCCGAGTGCGTCGCCGAGGCCGACCTCCCGCCCGGTGTCTTCAACCTCGTGACGGGGCCGGGCTCTGTCGTCGGGGACGAGATCGCGCGCAACCCGGGGACGCACGGCATCGGCTTCATCGGCTCGACCGAAACCGGGCGGCGCGTCGCCGAGGCTGCCGCCGGCAAGGCGGCGGTGCTCGAGCTCGGCGGCAACGGACCGGTGGTCGTCCTCGAGGACGCGGATCTCGATCTCGCGGCCGACGCGACCGTCGCTGCGTGTTTCCTCTGCGCCGGTCAGAGCTGCACCGCCGGCGAGCGGCTGCTCGTCCAGCGGGACGTGCAAGAGGAGTTCGTTGCCAAGCTCGCCCGCCTGGTCGTCGAGCGCGTCCTCCTCGGCGACCCGTTCGCGGAGACGACCACGATGGGACCGCTCAACAACGAGGGCGTGGCCGCGAAGATGGACGAGCACGTCGCCGACGCCCTCGAACGCGGCGCGCAGGCCGTACACGGCGGCGCGCGCGCAACCGGCTTCCCCACCGATCTCTACTGGCAGCCGACGATCCTCGACGGCGTTCCACCAGACTCCCTCGTCGCCACAGAGGAGACGTTCGGGCCCGTGGCACCCGTGGTCGCGATCGACTCGCTCGAGCACGCCATCGAGCTCGCGAACGCATCGCCGTACGGGCTCCTGTCGGCGATCTTCACCCGCGACCTCGCCAAGGGGCTGTGCTACGCAGACTCGGTACGCACCGGCTGGGTCAACGTCAACGAGTCGTCCAACTACTGGGAGACGCACCTTCCTTTCGGCGGCCGCTCCGGGAGCGCGAGCGGCATCGGCCGCGTCGGCGGCTCAGCCCCGATGGAAGCCTTCACCGAGCTGCAGACGGTGGTGATCGCATGACTTGGGACTACGTGATCGTCGGCGGCGGCTCCGCCGGGAGCGCTCTCGCTGCGCGACTGACCGAGGACGCGGCGACGAACGTGCTCGTGCTCGAGGCGGGACGTCCGGATTACATCTGGGATCCGTTCATCCACATGCCCGCGGCGTTCTCGTTCCCGATCGGCAACTCGCGCTACGACTGGATGTACCGCTCCGAGCCGGAGCCGTTCATGCACGGCCGCCGCGTCTCCCACGCGCGGGGCAAGGTGCTCGGCGGCTCGAGCTCGATCAACGGAATGATCTTCCAGCGCGGCAACCCGCTCGACTACGAGCGCTGGGCGAGCGAGGCCGGCCTCGAGACCTGGGACTACGCGCACTGCCTCCCCTACTTCAAGAGGATGGAGACCTGCCTCGCCGGCGCCGACGAATGGCGCGGAGGCGACGGGCCGATCGTCCTCGAACGCGGGTCGGCTTCCTCCCCACTCTTCGGTGCGTTCTTCGAGGCCGTTCAGCAGGCGGGCTATGAGCTGACCGAGGACGTCAACGGCTACCGGCAGGAGGGTTTCGCGGCGTTCGACCGCACGATCCATCGCGGGCGGCGGATCAGCGCCGCGCGCGCCTACCTCCACCCTGCGATGTCGCGACCGAACCTCGCGGTCCAGACACGCGCCTTCGTCGACCGCATCGTGTTCGAAGGCTCCCGCGCAATCGGTGTCGAGCTCCGGAGCGGAGAGATCGTGCCGGCCGACGAGGTGATCCTCTGCGGCGGCGCGATCAACTCGCCGCAGCTGCTGCAGCTCTCCGGCGTCGGCAACGCGGGCGAGCTCGAGCCGCTCGGCATCGACGTCGTCCACGACTTGCCCGCCGTCGGGGAGAACCTCCAGGATCACCTCGAGGTCTACGTCCAGCACGCGGCGACGCAGCCGGTGTCGGTGCAGCCTGCGCTGAAGAAGTGGCGGCGGCCGGAGATCGGCGCGCGCTGGCTCTTCCTGCGCAGCGGACCCGGCGCGACGAACCATTTCGAGGCGGGAGGCTTCGTGCGCTCGAACGACGAGGTCGCCTACCCGAATCTCATGTTTCACTTCCTCCCGCTGGCGATCCGCTACGACGGATCGCAGCCCGCCGCGAAGCACGGCTACCAGGTGCACGTCGGGCCGATGTACTCCGACGTACGGGGCTCGCTGAAGATCACGAGCGCCGATCCGCGGACTCATCCGGCCCTGCGCTTCAACTACCTGTCCACTTCGAACGACCGGCGCGAGTGGATCGAGGGCATCCGCGTCGCCCGCTCGATCCTCGGTCAGGCAGCCTTCGCTCCCTACGACGGCGGCGAGACATCGCCGGGACCAGCGGTGCAGAGCGACGACGAGATCCTCGACTGGGTCGCCCGAGACGCCGAGACGGCATTGCATCCTTCGTGCACGTGCGCGATGGGAACCGTCGTCGACCCGGCGACGATGCGCGTCCACGGCGTCGAGGGCATCCGCGTCGTCGACGCCTCGGTGTTCCCTACCGTCCCGAACGGGAACATCTACGCGCCTGTGATGATGGTCGCCGAGAAGGCGGCCGACCTCATCCGCGGGGTCACGCCGCTCGAACCGATCCGCCTCGACTTCTACCGCCATGCTCAACCAGCTCCGAGTCGATGAGCTCCTCGCCGCGTTCGGCGCGAAAACGCCGGCTCCCGCCAGCGGCGCTGCCGCCGCGCTGACCGCTGCGCTCGCGGCTGCTCTCGCCGAGCTCGCCGCGCGCTACGCGGGCGACGAGGACGACGCCCGGCGCGCGCAAGCGCTCGCGGCCGAGCTCGTGGAGCTCGGCGACGCGGACGCGGCGGCGTACGCAGCCTTCATGGCCGACCGGAACGAGGAGGCGCGCGCCGAGATCGTGCGTGTCCCGGAGGAGATCGCACGCCTCGCCGACGAGGCCGTCGAGCTCGCGGAGCGCGCGGCCGACCGGGTGAGCACGGCAGTCGCCGGGGACGCGCGGGCGGCCGCCGAGCTAGGGCGCGCCGCAGCCGGCGTCGCCCGAAGCCTCGCCGAGCTCAATCGCGCGGGATCTTGAGCTCGCGCCCGACGTAGAAGCCGGAGACCTCCTCCAGCACATACGGAGCCATCGCCCGCCGTCGCTCCGATTCCACGTCGGACTTCCGGAAGGCGTCGCGCGACTCGACCGAGTCCCAGACGGAGATCCCGACCACCTCGTTCCCGTCGGGCGAGTACAGCTCGTACGCCCGCAACATCCCCGCCGGGAACTCGCTCGGCTTCCACGACCGGCTGAACTCCTCGCGGGAACCGTGCTTCAGCTTCCGCGTCGTGATCCAGACATACCCGTCGTCAAGGTCCATGAGCGCAGTCTGGCAGAGCCTTACTCGTCCTCACAAGGGACGTTGACGTAGCCGGAACGGAACGGCATCGCCTCGCCGGACGCAGGGTCGAACGAGTGACGCCAGATGCAGCCCGTGTCGTTGGTCAGCACGTGGATCGAGACCGAGGTGTCTGCGGAGGTCGTGCGCACGCGGTGGATGTCGTCGCGCGGCGGGAGCAGGACGTAGAAGTCGCCCGGGACGAGAGAGCGCTGCTCCACGAGCTCGAGCGCACCGTCCCGCCACGTGTAGATCTCCTCGTCCTGGTCTCCGCGGTAGAGACCGACGAGCCCCCAGGCAAGGTGGTCGTGAATCGGGGTCTCGGAGCCGGGCGGGACGACGAGGGAGAACAGCGACAGCGAGTGATCCTCGGCGCGGTAGAGGAGCCACTGGCCGATGCCGCCTCCCATCCCGCTCTCCGGAGCCGCGGCCTGGTACTCGGCCGGGAGCCAATCCGGGTCGGCGAGCAGTTCCGCGAACCGCGGCCTGAGGGCCTCGCACGCCTCCTCCGGCAACGAGGCGACGGCGATCGTGGCCCGGACGTCTGCGACGAACGCTCGCACGATTGCGGTGTCGAGGACAAACTCTTCACTCATCGCTGCCGATTCTGATCCAACACTTGTGCAGACAGGGCGCCGTACCGTCCGGCTGACGCACCCCGAGCGTGTTCTGTTCCCCCGCGACGGGGTGACGAAGGGGGATCTTGCGCACTACTACGGCGAGATCGGAGATGTGATCGTGCCGCACCTGCGCGAGCGCCCCTTCACCCTCAAGCGGTATCCGCACGGCATAGACGGCCAGGCGTATTTCCACAAGCAGGCGCCGAAGGGCAAGCCCGCGTGGATCCCGACCCGGCAGTTTCGGACCTGGCCGCGACAGGGCGAGTCACGGCTCGTCGACTTCACGCTCGTCAACGAGACGGCCGCACTCGTGTGGATGGTGCAGATGAACTGCATCGACATGAACGTGTGGTACTCGCGGGTGGAGAAGCCGGAGCGGCCGGACTACGTCGTCTTCGACCTCGACCCGCCGGAGTCGCGGAACGGCTTCGCCCAGGCGGTCCGGGTCGCGCACCTGATTCGCGAGGCGCTCGAGGGGCTCGAGCTGCGCTCGTACCCGAAGACGAGCGGCGCGGATGGCATCCACGTGCTGGTGCCGATCACGCGGCGCTCGTCGTACCGCGACACCTATGACTTCGCAGAGTCCGTGTCTCGTGGGCTCGAGGCAGACAATCCGGGCCTCGTGACCACCGAGTGGCTGAAGAAGAAGCGCAGGGGCGTGCTCGTCGACCACCGCCAGAACGGGCACGGAAAGACGATCGCTTCCGCCTACTCCGTGCGGCCCAAACCTGGCGCTCCGGTATCCACCCCGTTGCGCTGGGAAGAGCTCACCGAGAAGGTACGCCCGCGCGACTTCGGCATGCGCGAGGCGCTGCAGCGGGTGGAGCGGCAAGGCGATCTGTTCGAGCCGGTCCTGCGGGGCGGCCAGGCACTCGGTCCCGCTCTGCGCCGGATCAGGGACGTGCGATGAGCAGAGATCCGGCCGCGATCGTGAGACGGCACATCGAAGCGTTCAACGCACGTGAACTCGACGCACTCATCGCCGGCCTCGGTGAGGACGCGAGCTGGGCCACGGGGACGGACCGTTTCCGTGGTGCCGCTGCCCTCGGGCAGCTCTTCACGGCAGCTTTCACGGAACTCTCGCCGCGGCTTCACGTAGAGAGCCTCCTCGTTGAGGGCCAACGCGTCGTCTGTGAGCTGCGTGAGGACTACACCGCCGACGGCGCGCGGCACACCGACCACATCGCTGCCTTCTATCGCGTCGAGGCCGGCCTCATCACCGCGGTGAAGATCTACCGCGAAGGTGCAGCCGACGTCTGATACCGCCTACTGCTCGTACCGCTCGACGACCTCGGGCCCTCGGAGCTCGGCACTCTCGGGGCTCAGGCCGGCTTCGCGGCGTGCGCGCCGTTGCCGCAGGAGATCCCAGCACTGGTCGAGCGATACGCGGAGCGCCGCGAGCCGCTGCCGATCGGCGTCCGTTGCGTCACCTGCCGCCTCGCGCTCCCAGAGCTGGTGCTCCTCTTCGACCATCCGGTCGATCGTGCCGTGAATCTGTGGGTCTTCCACGAGAGCCTCCTCTGGCTGGATCGGATCCGTCGGCTATTCTGACGGCGCTCTCCACTGGACAGTGACAATGGCCGGATGGCCGGCGTCGACCTGAGGGCATTCGTCCGCGCAAACCTGCCCGAGCCGCCGGCGCGCGTGCTCGAGATCGGTGCGGGAGCCGGCCGCCTCGCGCGCGCGCTTGGCTCGGCCGGCTACGACGTGCTGGCGATCGACCCGAGATCTGAGAGCGAGGACGTCCGCGCCGTCGCCCTCGTCGATCTCGACGAGCCCGCACGCTCGTTCACAGCCGCGGTCGCGGTCGTCTCCCTCCACCACGTCGACCCGCTCGAGGAGTCCTGCCGCCGGCTCGGCGAGCTGGTCGAGCCGGGAGGGACGCTCGTGGTCGACGAGTTCGACGTCGGCGCCTTCGACCTCGGGGCCGCCGCCTGGTGGCTCGAGCAAAGGGCCGCGATCGGCGAGCCGCAGACGCAGACTGCCGAGGAGCTCGTCGCCGATCACCGCGCGCACCTGCATCCCCTCGAGCAGGTTCTTGCGGCACTCGAGCCGCACTTCGAGTTCGGCGCGCCGCTCCGCGGAGCCTGGCTTCATCGTTGGAATCTCGGTGACTCGTTGCGTGCCGTCGAGGAGGAGGCGATTGCCCGCGGCCACCTGCGCGCCGTCGGCGCGCGCTTCGTGGGCCGCCGCCGGACCTAGTCAGCGCTCGACAGCGCCCACGAAGTCGCCTCGGGCGAACGCAACGGCCTCGAGCCTCGACGAGGCTCCGAGCGCGTGGAGCAGGTGCCGCACGTGGTTCCGTACCGTCTCTCGGCTCACCTGCAGCTCGTCGGCGATCTGGACGGTCGAGCGACCGCGCTCGAGCAGCTTCAGGACCTCTTCCTGTCGTGGCGTCAAATGCAACTCGGGATGCGCGTGCGGCTCCTCGAGCACGTTGGACACCTGCCCGAACACCCCGACCACATGCTCGCCCTGCCGCAGCGGCACCGAGCTGATCTCCACGGCGAAACGCCCGCCGCCGGCGTCGACGACGGCCACAGGAGCGTCCGTCACCTGCCGACCGAGGTGAACTGGCGCCCGACCTGATCGCCGACCACGGCTCGGGCCGCCTGATTCATCCAGCGGACGACGCCGGCGCGGTCGATCACGTAGCTCGGCACGTTGACGTGATCGAGCGCCCCCTCGAGGTCGGCTCCCATTGCCTTCAGCGCTTCGACGGGCACGTGCGCAGTTTTGCCCATCTGGCCGGGCTTACGTCCGCCGAGGATCGCCCTCGACGACGCCGTGCGGCTCACCGTAGTCGGCGAGGAGCTCGAGGAACGGGTCCGGCGGAAACGCCTCCGGGCCGAGGACGCCTGCTCCTTGCCACGTGCCGGCCGCGAGCAGCTCGAGGGCGACCACGGGGTTGAGAGCGGTCTGGAGAACGACGGCCTGGTGCCCGTACTCACGCATCGTCTGCTCGTTGTCGGCGACGTGGTAGAGGTAGACGGCGCCGTCGCCGCCGTCCTTGCGCTTCCCCGTGACGAGCGTCCCGGCGCACGTCTTGCCGCGCATCCGGTCGCCAAGGGTCGCCGGATCCGGGAGCGCCGCCGCGACGAGATCCCGCGGCGCGACGTCTAGCCCGCGCACGCTCACAGGCTCGGTCGAGTCGAGCCCCAGCTTGTGGAGCGTCTGGAGGACGTCGATGAACTCCGCGCCGAGGCCGTACTTGAAGGTCACGCGGCGGCAGTCGATCTCGCGCGGCACCAGCACGACCTCCTCGTGCTCGACGTTGACGCACTCGATCACGCCGATCCCCTCCGGGAACTCGAACAGCTCCGGCTCGGAGAACGGCTCGGTGCTGTAGAAGCCGCGGCCCTTCTCCCAGATCAGCGGCGGGTTGAGGCACTCCTCGATCGTCGTCCAGATCGAGAAGGTCGGCGCGAAGTCGTAGCCCTCGACGACGAGGTCGGCGCCGTCGCGCACTCCAACCTCGTCGATCTCGTCGAAGAGGTGGTCGGCGGCGTAGCGGGCGAAGACGTCGGCGAGCCCAGGCTCGACCCCGATCCCCGCCAGCGCGAGCAGGCCGCGCTCTTGCCAGCGCTCGTGCGCGTCGAGCTCGTCCTGGCCGAGCAGGACACCGGGACCGGAGAGCGTCATCGCCATGTCGAGATACGTGCAGCCGTACTCGAAAGCGGCTTCCAGGATCGGCGGGTTGAAGCGCGGGTCGGCCGCGTTGAGAACGGCGTCAGCCTCGGTTTCGCGCAGGAGGCCGACCAGCGAGTCCTTGTCGCTCGCGTCGACCTGGGCCGCGGCGAAGCGGTCGTCGCCGTCGCGCTCGAGCACCGCAGCCGGCCTCCCGGGGTCGAGATCCGCGAACGTCATCCGCTCGAAGAAGTCGCGCCGGCGGGCGACTGCCGCGACCGCTGCGCCGACCGCCCCCGTCCCCACCACGAGCACCTTCATCCGGCTGGAGCCTACGGGCCGCTGAAGGGGTTGAGCAAGTGGCTGAAGTCCCAGTCGTTCTGTGTGATGCCCGAGCAGGTGTTGCTGTCCGTCGTCCCGGGGCAACCGCCGTTGTCGCGCTGGATCGCCCAGATGGAGAGGAAGTTCATCCCCTGCTGCTGCGCGAAGCTCAGCATCGTCCCGGCGTCGGCGAGCGACGTGACCTCGGTCTTCTTCGGGAAGTCGTCGATGCCGGGTAACAGCGTCATCCCCAGCATCGTCCAGAGCTGATCCGGACTGTCGTTCTTGAAGATGGACTCGAGCTGCATGTGCGTGCTCTGCGCCGCACTGACAGCGGCTGCGCCCATGGGCACGGTGCCCGCCTTCCGCTGGTAATAGTCGAACACCATGATGTTGACCGAGGTGACGGTGACGCCGTTTGCGACGGCGTTCTGCAGCACCGCCTCGCCGTTCGGGTCGAGGCCCTGGGGCTCGACCGGCAGCGTGTACTGAATCTGCAGCGGTATCCCCTGCGTCGCGGCCCACTGCTCGGTGAGGGCGATCGCCTTGTTGCGGCGGTCGATGCCGGCGGTGTTGTTGAGCGATTTGGCCTCGACGTCCATGTCGAGACGCGTGACGCCGTACGTCGTGATCACTGACTCGTACGCGGCGGCGATCTTGCTGACGTCCTTGCAGGAGTCGGCGATCTCGGTCCCGCCCTGGTCGGCGCTGTAGCCGCCGAACGACGGGATCACGTCCCCGCCCATCGCCCGCAGCGATGCGATGTCGGATCCGTAGGCGGAGCTGCCGATCGGCTGCGACTTGTCGCCGTTCCAGGTCGGTGTGCACGAGCCCTTGCCCGCCGACTGGATGAACGCGAGGGTGAAGTACTTCGTGCCGGACGAGCCGGCGGTGCTCGAGATGCTCGGCGTGGCCGAGCCGAGGTACGTCTCGTAGTACGGCGCGTATACATGAGCCGGCAGCGGCGTGTACGTGGCTGCCGACGCCGCGAGCGGCGAGACGACGAAAGTGGCGGCGAGGACGGCGACTCCCAGCTTGAGCTTCATCTTCGGCGGATCAGCGTCACGCCCTCGCGGAAGGGCAGGAGGACGGTTTCGACCCGATCGTCGTGCAGCACGTGCTCGTTGAAGCGCGCGATCGCAGCCGCGTTGTCGCCGTCGGAGCCCAGGCCGAAGAGCGTGTTGTCGGCGGCGATCACGCCACGAGGTGCGAGCTTCGGCAGGATCGCCTCGTAGTAGTCGACGTAGCCACCCTTGTCGGCGTCGATGAACGCGAGGTCGAACGGCCCCTCGAGCGTGGCGAGCGTCTCCACCGCCGGACCGAGGCGGTATTCGATCCGGTCGGCGACACCTGCCTCTTCGGCGTATCGGCGGGCGACGGCTGTTGTCTCCTCGTTGACGTCGCAGGTGACGATGCTTCCGTCGGGAGGCAGCGCGCGCGCCATCGCGATGGACGACCAGCCGGTGAAGGTGCCGACCTCGATGACGCGCTTCGCGTTCGTCATCGCGACGAGGAAGGAGAGGAAGGCACCCTCGACGCCGCCCACCATCATCTGCGGAGCGCTCTGCGTCGCCTTGGTCTCGTCGGCCAGGCGGTCGAAGCCCTGCCAACCGGTGGTCGTGTACCGCTCGGCGTAGGCCTCGATTTCGTCGGAGACGTAGCGCGCCATAAGACCTTGGCAGCCTAGGCCAAACCGCACCGGGGCGCGATGTCACGCTCGGGATCGCAGTCGCCACCCTCCTACGACAAGCTGCTCAAGCCCTCGCTCGGAGCGCTGTTCATCTCCGAGCTCATCGTCTCCGGAGTGTTCCCGCTCTTCCGGCGCGGTGTCCGCTGGCTGCCGCTCGTCGCGGTCTCCTCCGGCCTCGCCGTGTGGGGCTTCTACACGCTCGTTGCCGGCGGCGCCTCCACCTAGCTCGCAACCGCGGTGCCGAAGATCAGCGGCTTGACGAACTTTGGCGCCTTGGGCATGGCCGTCTCCTCGAGCCGGGAGACGGTGAAGCTCGAGGCCTCGATCGTGGAGAGGGTCGGCCGGTTGCAATCGCACTGGACGACGAGGCGGTTCAGCCAGTTCATCCGGTCCTGGAAGCGTGCGAGAACTGGATCGTCCGACCGCACGTGCTCGAGGAACAGCAGGCGGCCACCTGGCTTGAGGACTCGGCGGATCTCGCGGACCGACCGCGCCTGGTCGTCGACCCCGCACAGCACGAGCGTCGAGACGACGGTGTCGAAGCTGGCGTCCTCGAACGGCAGGTCCTCGGCAGGCGCTCGCAGGATCTTGGCCAGGGGCGCCTGGTCGCGGGCCTTCGCCTGCAGGCGCCGGAGCATCGCGGGCTCCGGCTCGGTGAACACCAGCGACTCGAGATTCCCGTTGTAGTGCGCCAGGTTCGCGCCGGTGCCGGCGCCGATCTCGAGGACCGAGCCGCCGGCCTCGGCAAGCAGGCCGTGGCGCATCTCGCGCAGTCCTGCTTCTTCGGCCCTGCGGGAGAACGAGTCGTACGTCGCTGCGAAGAATTTCTTTCGTAGGCTCATGCAGCGAGGTTACGCCCGAGCCGCCGTGGCCGCCTGAGGCGATTGCCTCATCCTTCAGAGCAAGCCGTGTTCGGTTGCGAACAGGCTCGCGGCCACACGGGAGGACGCGTCGATCTTCGTGTAGATGTGCTCGATGTGGTTCCGCGCCGTCTTCGGTGTGATCACGAGCTCGGCGGCGATCTGCTTGCTCGACAGTCCCCGTGCGACCAGGCGGAGGACGTCGACCTCGCGGGTCGTCAGTCCGGCCGGCCACTCACGTCGACGGCCGACCGAATGTCCGGCCGCAGCGAGGACGGCCGCGACCGCTTCTGCGTCGAGCTTTCCCGCGCTCACGTCGGCTCGGAGCTCGACAGCAGCGTGCTCCGCGCTCAACGGCGGACGGTGAGGACGCGGCTCGCGCATCGACCGGTACGCGTCCACGGCTCCGAGGATCCGCGCCGGGCGGCCGATCGCCCCGCCGGAGAGGCCTTTCGGGTAGCCCGAGCCGTCCAGCCGCTCGCGGTGCTGGACGGCGATCTCGGCCAGCGGCGCAAGCGCCGAGGACTGCCGGAGCATCCGCTCGGTCAGATACGGGTGCAGTCGGACCCGCTCCCACTCGCCTGCGCCGAGAAGCCCGGGTTTGTCCCAGATCGCGTTCGATACGCCCAGGCGCCCGAGGTCGTGCACGAGCCCGGCGCGCCGCAGCAGGCGCGACTCGTCCTCTGGCAGGCCGAGTTGCGCCGCGGTCGCGGCGGCGAGGTCCGCCACCGCCCGCGCGTGGCCCAGCGTGTACGGCGACTTGAGGTCGACGAAGTCGGCGATCGCACACAGTGCCCGGTCGAAGTCGTCGCCCGAGAGCGTGACCCGAAGTGCCGGCTCGGCGTCGATCACGGCGCTCCAGGTGTGGGCGGAATCGAGCCCGCCGAGCGTCCCTTCCGGATCCGCACACAGGACTGCGGACAACGCGGGGTCGAACTGCAAGCCGGAGCGCCGTTCGGCCAGCGCCACCGCTGCGTCGTTGCCGCCCAGCCTATGTGCGACCTCGACGAACTCCGCGAACTGCGAGAGCCGAGCCGCGACCGGAATCGCATCGCCTGCCAGACCTTCGGGCCAACCCTTGCCGTCCCACTGCTCGTACGATGCGCCGACCGCCTCCTGCACCTCGCCGGGCAGGCCGAGCCGTCCGGCCAGCGCGCGCGCCACGGCCGAGTGACGGGCGATCATCCCGTCGAAATCGTGGCGGCCGGAGATCGCGAACTCGAGCCCGACACGGAAACGGTGCAAGGGCGGGTTGCCGCTCCCGACGAGGCTCATCGTCGCGGCGGCTGCGCGCAGGCTCCGGAAATCGCGGTCGTACTTGCCCGACTTGAGAGTGATGTCGTCGCCGAACCACTTCGCCTGCTCGTGCGCGTCGGCGTGACAGCCGACGTTGACGAGCAGCGCGGTGTAGTAGACGGTCGAGCGCTCGGCCTCGTCGAGGCTGATGCGGTCGGCCAGCCGAAGCGCGATCATGCACTCGCGTAGCACGTGCTCCATCGGCTGCCCGAAGCCGAGGTCGACGCCGAGCGAGAGCGCCGCAACGAGCTCCGCGAGCCGCACCTCTGGCATGAAGCAACTATGGACTACCCGGCTGGACTCGAGTCGCTATAGTGAACTCAATGGTTCAGTTTCACCAACCCGTCGACCGCAGCTTCTCAGCCCTCGCCGACCCGACCCGCCGAGCAGTGCTCGAACGGCTCGGGGGCGGCAGCGCGACGATCAGCGAGCTCGCCGAGCCCTTCGGCATGTCGCTGACCGGGATGAAGAAGCACATCCGGCTGCTCGAGGAAGCAGAGCTCGTCACGACGGAGAAGGTCGGCCGCGTCCGCAGGTGCATGCTCGCGCCCTACGCGTTCGAGGGCATCAGCATGTGGCTACAACGACTCGACCGATTCGCCCAGGTCGTCGAACGCACGAAAGGAGAACGATGAGCACCACCGCAAAGAAGAAGGACGGCTTCACCGCCGAGGAGAAGGCCGCCATGCGGGCGCGCGCCAAGGAGCTGAAGGAGGCCGCTGAGGGGGAAGGGGCGATCGCGGCCGCCCTCAAGAAGATGTCGCCCGCAGATCGCGCGCTCGGCGAACGCGTCCATGCGCTCGTCAAGGAGACCGCCCCCGATCTGACGCCGAAGACGTGGTACGGCATGCCGGCCTACGCGAACAAGGAAGGCAAGGTCGTCTGCTACTTCAAGAATGCGGGGAAGTTCAAGGCGCGCTATTCGGAGCTCGGTTTCAACGACGCCGCGAACCTCGACGACGGTGCGATGTGGCCGATCGTCTACGCACTCACGAAGCTGAGCAAGGCCGACGAGGCCAAGATCGCGAAGCTCGTCGAGCAGGCGGTGAGCTGATGAACGAGACCACGGTCACCACGCCGAGCGAGCTCGAGATCCGCGTCGAGCGGGTCTTCGACGCGCCGCGCGCGCACGTCTTCTCCGTCTGGACGGATCCAGAGTTGATTCCGGAGTGGTGGGGCGAGCAGACGATCGTCGAGGAGATGGACGTCCGGCCCGGCGGACGGTGGCGTTTCAACACCGGCTACGGCGCCGTCGAGGGCGAGTTCCGCGAGGTCGAGCCGCCGGCGCGACTCGTCCAGACGTTCCAGAACCACCTCCAGACGCTGGAGTTCGAAGACCTCGGCGACGACCGGACGAGGCTGACCCAGACGATGAGCTTCGCCACGACCGAGGAGCGCGATACGACGATGCAGTACGGCGTCGAGGAGGGCGCGAAGGGCGGCTTCGCACGGGTCGACGCGGTGTTGCAGAAGCTCGCCGCGCGCGCCTGACCAGAACCGCGCCAGAAACGCCAAAGCCCGCGAACCGCTTGCGCAGTTCCCGGGCTTTGACGCCGCGTAACTTCTCACATCGAGTCCACGCTCGTCAAGTGGGAACGTCGCGCCGGCAGGATACGAGCGCCCCAGGTTGAACATTCGCGCCGTGATCAACGGCGCGAATACGGGGTTCATGCTGATAGCGGCGAGCCTGGTCATGTTGATGACGCCGGGGCTCGCCTTCTTCTACGGCGGGCTCGTCGGCCGCTCGAACACGCTGACGATCATGATCCAGAGCTTCGCCTCGATGGGGATCACGACCGTCCTGTGGTGGTTCGTCGGCTACTCGCTCTGCTTCAGCGGCGGCACGAACGGGATCTACGGGAACTTTGACCACGCGTTCCTGCGAGGGGTCACCGTCCACTCGGTGTACGAGCCGTCGCACATCCCGCTCGTCGTGCTGATCGCCTACCAGATGATGTTCGCGATCATCACGCCGGCACTGATCACCGGCGCTTTCACGAACCGCGTCACCTTCAAGGCCTACCTGCTCTTCCTCGTCGTCTGGCAGCTCGCGGTCTACTACCCGTTCGTGCACATGCTCTGGGGCGGCGGCCTGCTCGCGCACTGGGGCGCGCGCGACTTCGCCGGCGGCATCGTCGTGCATGCCAGCGCGGGCTTTGCGGCGCTCGCGTCGGTCCTCTATGTCGGGAAGCGGAAGTTCGTCGATTCGCCGCACAACATCCCGTTCATCGCGCTCGGCACCGGCCTGCTCTGGTTCGGCTGGTACGGCTTCAACGCAGGGAGCGAGCTGAAGGTCGACGACATCACGTCGCTCGCGTTCCTCAACACCGACCTCGCCGCCTCGTTCGCAGCGGTGACCTGGCTGTTCGTCGAGTGGCGCGCCGCGCGCAAGCCGCACTTCGTCGGGCTGCTCACCGGCGCGGTTGCCGGCCTCGCGTGCATCACGCCGGCGGCCGGATACGTGCCGATCTACGCGTCGGTCGTGATCGGGATCGCGGCCGGCCTCGTCTGCTACTACGCGATCCAGCTCAAGAACAGGCTCAAATGGGACGACGCGCTCGACGTCTGGGGCGTGCACGGCGTCGGCGGCTTGCTCGGCATCGTCCTGCTCGGCGTCTTCGCCGGAACGGCGACGAATCCGGCCGGAGGACAGGGGCTCATTCACGGTACGGCCGCCTTCTTCGGCAAGCAGGTCGCAGCCGGCCTCGCCTGCTCGCTCTACGCCTTCGCGTTCACCTACGTGATGCTGCGCGTGATCGACCGGGTCACGCCGGTCCGCGTCGGCGAGGAGGCGGAGCGGGGGCTCGACGAGGCGATGCACGGCGAGATCGCGTACGACTTCGAGCCGGCGGTCTGAAGCGTCAAGACCTCCGATGAGTTTCCGGCGGCGGGTCGGTCGTAGCTGCGACACCCACTCACGAGGAGGCTCGAGATGTCCACCGTGACGTCGAAGCTCAACATCAGCAAGATCGGCCGCGTCTGCGTGACGGTCGCCGACACCGACCGGGCGATTGACTTCTACACCGGCAAGCTCGGCTTCGAGAAGGTCGTCGACGAGCCCATGGGCCCGGACATGCGCTGGGTCGAGGTCGCCGTCTCCGGGGCGGAGACCACGATCGCGCTCGCCCCACCGCCGCAGGGGCAGGAGGCGGGAGGCGGCCAGACCGGGATCATCCTCGACACGAACGACGTGGACGCCGCTCACGCCGCGCTGAAGGAGGCCGGCGTGGACGTCGACGACGCGGTGACCCGCTACGGCGGGCCGGTGCCGCCCATGTTCTGGTTGCGCGATCCGGACGGCAACTCGCTCATCATCGTCCAGCCCTCGAGCTGACCACGTTCGACCTGCGGACGGTCGACTTCCTGGCGCGCCTCCGGCTTCGCACGGGGGCGCGCCTCGTCCGCGCGCCGTGCGAGGTCTGGGAGCTACTCGACCTCTGCGGGTTAGTCGAGGTGGTCGGCGGGCTGGAAGTGACAGCGGCTAAGCCGCCGTCACCCGGCCGGAAGGGCAGAGGGCAGCCTGAACAATGGAAAGAGGCGCGGCGTGTCGAGAAAGAACGTCAGCTCGACGATCCGGCCGTCTGATACCTCGGGGACGATGAGCGCCCAAGGCTCGCGCCCGCCCTCCGGGTCGGGCTTGTACTGGCCCCAGGCCGGCATCCCGTTCGCGAGGCCGACCGGCACGAGCTTCGATCCCTTGCAGCCGATGCCCGGCCCGAGCCACCAGGTGAAGAGGTTGTCGCGCCCCTGCAGCCAGAGGCTGTACGGCGGCATGGACTGGACGGCATCCTCGTGCAGAAGCTCGGTGAGCCGGTCGATGTCGTACTCCTCGAAGGCGGAGACGTAGCGCTCGAGCAGCGCCCGCGTGTCGTCGTCGAGCGCGGACGGCGCACGGACATCGGCCTTCTCCAGCGTCGCACGCGCCCGCTGCAGCGCGCTGTTGACCGACGCGACGCTCGTGTCGAGGAGCTCCGCCGCTTCTGAGGCCTGCCAGCGCAGGACCTCGCAGAGGATGAGCGCGGCCCGCTGCTTCGGCGGCAGATGCTGCAGCGCGGCGACGAATGCGAGCCGCAGCGACTCCCGCTGCTCGGCGAGCTCGTCAGGCGTCGGCAGCGGCGTGATCCAGGTCACCTCCGGCAACTCCGCGAGGTTTTCGAAGAGGGGCTCCTGCGCGGGGCCGAGGTCGATGGGCCGCGCTCGGCGCTCGCGGCCCGCGAGCGTGTCGAAGCAGACGTTCGTCGCGATCCGGTACAGCCACGACTTGAGCGCCGAGCGTCCTTCGAACCGCTCGAGCGACCTCCAGGCGCGCAGCATCGTCTCCTGCACCGCATCCTCGGCATCGAAGGCCGAGCCGAGCATGCGGTAGCAGTAGCCGGTCAGCTCGCCGCGGTACTGCTCGAGCTCGGAGGCGACCAACTGGGCAGTAGCCACGAACGGGATCCTATGCGACGTCGAGGCCCAGCCAGGCCGCGAGGTCGTCGATCTCCTTGCGGACCGCGGTCGTCATCGCCCGGCTGAAGCTCACGTCCTCGTGGATCGCGTTCACGCGGAGGAGCGACGCCTTGCGGTCCGCGGTCGCGTCGAGCTTCCCGATGAGCCGGTCGCCGTGGAGGATCGGCAGCGCGAAGTAGCCCCAGCGGCGCTTCGCAGCCGGCTTGTACATCTCGAGCGTGTACTCGAAATCGAACAGCTCCTCTGTTCGCACTCGATCGTGAATGAGCCGATCGAAGGGCGACAACAGTGCCGTCCTTCCTTCGAAGCCGTCGCCGAGGTACGCGGGGTCGACGCGCCACTCCCCCTTCACGCCTTCGACCGCGGCGGCCTCGCCCGCCTCGCCGACGTGGATCGGCTCCATGGGCATCGCCCGTGCCTGCGCCCGCGCGATACCGAGGGCCGCGAGCCGGCGCTCGCTCTTGATCCGCTCCGCCTCCTCGACGGGCGGGGTCTCGACGCCGGCCGGATAGACCCGCTCGGGTAGATCCCACAGGCGCTCCCGTCCGACCCGGCCGGCGATCGCGACCTTGCCGCGTACCTGCAGGAACTCGAGCATCTGGGTGACGTTGCGATCGTTCGTCCAGCCGGTCGACGTCCACGACACAACACAGGTGTCCGGGATCTCTCGGGAGGCGAGCGGCCCTGAACGGTTGAGGAGCTTGAGGATGTCCCGCCGGAAGCTGTCGTTGTCGCGCAGCCACGCTCGCACCCTGTCGTGGCCGCGCCGGCCGCCGGCTCCGGCGAGGTAGAAGCCGAGGTCGTTCATCGGCCGGATGAGCGCGTTGAACTCGAACAAGGTCCGATCCCGCTCGAGCGCGTGCGTGAGCTGCTCGGGCCGGTACGACGAGCCGAGGCGGCTCCAGGCGACGAGATCGACGTTCGGCGCGATCGCCGCCGTGGGGTCGACCTGCAGCAACGTCAGCCGCTCCACTACCTCGAGCAAGTCCCTCGGGCGCGGCGCGTCGAGCAGTTGGGCGCGCACGGCGATCCGGCGCGCCTGCTTCTTCGTCAGCCGATGCACCGGCAAGAGGCTATCTGCGGGGAATCCGCACCCGGCTTGCGCCTCGCACCCGATGCACCGGCGAGGGCTTCGGCCCATCCTTGGTGTAGCGAAGGAAAGGACGGAACCCCATGTTCAAGACGATTGTCTGGGCAACTGACGGCTCCGAGCTCGCCGACGTCGCCCTCGACCAGGTGCGCGAGCTGGCCCGGGAGGACGGCGCGAAGATCGTCGCCGTGCACGCGAACGAGTTGCTGCGCGGCCGCCCCAGCGGCTATCCGGCTCTCGCGGATGAGCCCGAGCTGGAGGAGAAGATCGGGAAGCAGATCGAAGAACTACGTAGCGTCGGAATCGACGCGACGCTCCTCATCCGTACCGGCAACAAGGGTGTCGCCACGCTCATCGCGGAGGCGGCGGACGAGGTCGATGCGGACCTGATCGTGGTCGCAACGCACGGCGCCGGCGGCTTGACCGCGGCGCTCATGGGCAGCGTCGCACGCGCTCTCTGCCACACGGCGCGGAGGCCGCTGCTCGTCATCCCGCCGGTGCGGGAAAGCGTGCAGGCGGCTGCAAAGGACGACCGCCTCGCGGCGGTCTGAGTCAAGCAGACGGCGGGCGGGCGTTGAGCCCGCCCGCCGTGCGACCGAGTGACTACGCCTGGCCCGCGGGCGAGGTCGCCGGAGCTGCCGGCGTCTCGAAACCAGCCTCGATCTGCGCGAGTTCCTCGTCGGTGCCCTGCCGGATCGGCCCCTTGAACCACTTGTGGGCCGACAGGACGTACCAGCCGCCGAAGAGCAGGAACGCGCCGCCGACCATCAACGGCGTGTAGTTGAAGATCAGCCAGCTGAAGCCGGTCTTGAACGGGATCCCGCCCTGGTAGGTCGGCAGGATGAAGATGACGCAGATGAAGATGATCCAGAGGATCGCGATCCAGTCGATCCACTTGTAGTGCTTCCCGAGGTGCCACGCGCCTCGCTCGAAGCTCTCACCTGCGCGCAGGCGCAGGATGATCGGAAGGATGAACGCGATGTAGAGCCCGATCACCGCGACTGCCGTCGAGGCGGCGTAGCCCACGTAACCCCACCAGAGAGCCGGCAGCGGGGTGAGGAAAGACAACACCACGATCGCCCAGACCGTGTAGACCGGAATCCGGTCGCGCTTCGATACGCGCCGCCAGAGTTGATGGCCGGGCACCGCTCCATCGCGGGAGAAGGCGAACATCATCCGCGAGGCCGAGGTGGTCGACGCGATCGTGCAGAACACCTGCGCGAGGACGGCGATGAAGAGCATGAACTCGGCCCAATGCGTGCTGGTCGCAGTCGACCACACGTACTGGATGATGAACGTCCCGGCAGCCGCCGCAGCGGTGTCGTTCGGGACGACGAACGTGACCGCGACGAGCAGGAGGAACCCGAAGACCACCGAGACGACGACCGACATCACCATCCCCCAGGCGGCGCCGATCGATGCACTGCGGGTCTCCTCGCTCATGTGGGCCGAAGCGTCGTAGCCCGTGATCGTGTACTGGGCCATCAGGAGGCCGGTGAGGAAGACGTAGAAGAAGACGATCCCGTGGGTCGTGCCACCGCTGAAGCCGGTGTTGTTGATCGTCTGGCCGAAGACGTACGAGACCGAGCGATGGTGGTCGGGGACAAAGATCAGCACCGCGACGATCACGAGCACGCCGACCATGTGCCACCAGGCCGAGAACGCGTTCAGCGCGGCCGTGATCGACACCTTGAACATGTTGATGATCCCGGCGCCGAGCATGATCATCCCGTACAGGAAGTAGATCCAGCCGTAGGAGTCCGGGTAGTTCCAGAGCAAGTTCAGAAGCGAGGTCATGAAGATCGCGCAGCCGAACCCGATCGCCGCGGTCACCGCGATCTGGCCGACCAGGTTGAACCAGCCCGTGAACCAACCCCAGCCGGGGCTGCCGAGCTTGGACGACCAGAAGTAGAGCCCTCCCGCTGTCGGGTATGTGGAGGCGATCTCGCCCAGGGCGAGCGCGACGAACGTGCACATGAGGCCGACGAGCAGCCAACCCCAGGTGATCGCGACCGGACCGCCCTGGTTGAACGCGATCGCGTACGACGTCAGGCAGCCCGCAAGGATCGAGATGATCGTGAACGAGATCGCGAAGTTCTGGAAGCCGCCCATCGAACGGAACAGCTCCTGTGCGTAGCCGAGCCGGTGAAGCTGCGTTTGGTCGTCGAGCGGCGCGCGCGGCTCGGCAGGTGTGTCGCTCATCGAACCCTCCAGTTCTCGGGGATCGCCTATTAACCGCCCGTCGGGCTACCGCTGTCAACCCTTTTGGTAGAGGATTGAGCCGATGCTGAGCCTGGACGAGCTGCGGGCGGATGTCGAGTCGGGGGTGGTCGACACCGTCATCGCCTGCTTCACCGACATGCAGGGCCGCCTGATGGGCAAGCGGCTCGACGCCGAGTTCTTCCTGGCCGAGAACGAAGCCGGCCACAGCGGCGAGGGCTGCAACTACCTGCTCGCGCTCGAGATGGAGATGGATCCCGTCCCCGGGTACGCGATCGCGAGCTGGGAGCGGGGCTACGGCGACTTCGGGCTCCGTGCGGACCTCTCCACGCTGCGTCGGATCCCGTGGCACGAGGCCACGGTGATGGTGCAGTGCGACGTCGAATGGCACGACGGGACGCCGGTCGCCCCGTCGCCGCGCCAGGTGCTGAAGGCGCAGGTCGAGAAGGCGCACGAGCTCGGTCTCGAGCCGATGTTCGGCTCGGAGCTCGAGTTCTTCCTCTTCCGCGAGAGCTACCTCGAGGCGCACGCGAAGCACTACCACGACCTCACGCCCTCGGTGCCGTACATCCTCGACTACCACATCCTCGCGGCGAGCTTCGACGAGCCCTTACTCCGCGCGGTGCGGACGTCGATGAAGGCGGCCGGGATGGTCGTCGAGTCCTCGAAGGGCGAGGCCTGGGCCGGCCAGCACGAGATCAACTTCAAGTTCCGCGACGCGCTGCACACCGCCGACGACCACGTCGTCTACAAGACCGGGATCAAGGAGATCGCGTTCCAGCGCGGCTGCTCGGTCACCTTCATGGCGAAGCCGCACCACGACTGGGTCGGCTCGTCGTGTCACATCCACTCCTCGCTCTGGCGTGAGGAAGAGAACGCGTTCGCCGGCGAGTCGGACCTGTTCCGGCACTACCTGGCCGGGCAGATCGCGTGCCTGGGCGACCTCGCGATCTTCGTCGCGCCGGTCGTGAACTCGTACAAACGCTTCGCAGCCGGCAGCTGGGCTCCCACGACGCTCGCGTGGGGACACGACAATCGCACGTGCGGCTTTCGCGTGGTCGGCCACGGCTCGTCGGTGCGCCCGGAGACGCGGATTCCCGGCGCAGACGCGAACCCGTACCTCGCGTTCGCAGCGCTTCTGGCCGCGGGGCTGTACGGGATCGAGGAGAAGCTCGAGCTCAAACCGGCATTCGAGGGGAACGCGTACGAGTCTGATGTGGAGCGGTTCCCGCACGCGTTGCGCGAGGCGATCACCCGGCTCGAGTCGAGCAGCGTCGCCCGCCGGCTGCTCGGCGACGAGGTGGTCGACCATTACCTCAACTACGCGCGCACCGAGCAGGAGCTGTTCGACAAGACCGTGACCGGCTACGAGCGCGAGCGCATGTTCGAGCGTGGCTAAGCCGCTGATCGGGATCACGACGTACGTCGAGCCCGCGTCGTGGGGCCACTGGCAGGTCGAGGCCGCGCTCATCCCGTACGACTACGTCCGCGCCGTCGAACGGGCGGGAGGCCGGGCCGTACTCGTGCCGCCCGACGAGGGCGGGACAGAGGAGGTGCTCGACGCGCTCGACGGTCTCATCTTCTCCGGCGGCAACGACCTGGAGCCCGACGAATACGGCGCGGAGGCGCATCCCGAGACCACGGGCACGAACCCCGAGCGCGATCGCGGCGAGCTCGCGCTGCTCGAGGCCGCGCTTTCACGCGACCTGCCGGTGCTTGCGATCTGCCGTGGCTTCGAGGTGCTCAACGTCGCGCGGGGCGGCGACATCGTCCAGCACCTACCCGAGATCGTGGGGCACGAGGACCACCGCGAGGTTCTCGGGGAGTTCTCGGAGCACGCGGTCCGCGTCGATCCCTCGTCGCGCATCGGCGACGTTCGCGGCCCGGTCATGTCGCATCACCACCAGGGCATCGGTCGAATCGGCAAAGGCCTCCGCGAGGTCGCCTGGGCCGAGGACGGAACCGTCGAGGGTCTCGAGGATCCCGACAAGCCCTTCGTCGTCGGAGTCCTGTGGCATCCCGAGGCCGGCGAGGATCAGCGCCTGTTCGAGCAGCTCGTGGAGGCGGCGCGCAAGTGACGGCGATCCTCAATCCCGCGACCGAGGAGACGATCGCCGAGGTCGAGGGGGCCGGCGTCGACGAGACGGACGCTGCCGTCGCCCGCGCGAAGGCAGCGTTCCCGGCCTGGCGCGAGGTCGCGCCCGCCGACCGGGCTCGGCTGCTGCGACGGCTTGCAACGCTCGTCGAGGAACACGGCGAGGAGCTCGCGCGCCTCGAGTCACGCAACGTCGGCAAGCCGATCCAGGGCGCGCGCGGCGAGATCGGCATGGTCGCGCAGGTCTTTCACTACTACGCGGGGACGGTGGACAAGCACTTCGGCGAGACGATCCCCGTCGCAGGCGGCGTCGACCTCACCTTCCGCGAACCGCTCGGCGTCGTCGGCCTGATCGTGCCGTGGAACTTCCCGCTCAACATCGCTTCGTGGAAGCTCGGACCGGCGCTTGCCTGCGGCAACACCGTCGTCCTCAAGCCCGCGGAGCTGACGCCGCTCTCGGCGCTGCGGCTCGGTGAGCTCATGCTCGAGGCGGGCATCCCCGAGGGCGTCGTCAACATCCTGCCCGGCAAGGGCTCCGTCGTAGGGACGCGGCTCGTCGCGCATCCCGACGTCGCGAAGATCGGGTTCACGGGCTCGACCGAGGTCGGGCAGGAGGTCATGCGCGGCGCCGCGGGGACGATCAAGCGCGTCACGCTCGAGCTCGGCGGCAAGTCCGCGAACGTCGTCTTCGCCGACGCCGACCTCGAGCGCGCTGCCGCGGCGGCGCCGTACGCCGTCTTCGACAACGCCGGCCAGGACTGCTGCGCGCGCTCGCGGATCCTCGTCGAGAAGAGCGTCTACGACCGCTTCGCGGACCTACTCGTCGAGGCGACGCGCAGCGTGCAGGTCGGCGATCCCGAGGACGACGCCACCGAGATGGGGCCGCTCGTCTCCGCGGCCCACCGCGAGACGGTTGCGAGCTTCCTCGACGGCGAGCCGCTCTTCCGCGGGGAGGTGCCGAACGGCCGCGGCTTCTGGTTCCCGGCAACGCTCGTCGAGGCGCGACCGGAGGACCGGATCGCGCGCGAGGAGGTGTTCGGCCCGGTCGCCGCCCTGATCCCGTTCGCCGACGAGGCCGAGGCGATCCGGATCGCGAACGACTCCGACTACGGGCTCTCAGGCTCGATCTGGACCGAGAACGGCGGCCGCGCGCTGCGCGTCGCCCGAGCGATCGAGACGGGGGTGCTCTCGATCAACTCGAACTCGTCGGTGCGCCCCTCGACGCCGTTCGGCGGCTTCAAGCGGAGCGGCTTCGGCCGCGAGCTCGGCATGCACGGCCTCGCCGGCTACAGCGAGGTCAAGAACGTCTACTACTCCACGGAGGACTGATGGCGGGACGGCTCGAGGGCAAGGTCTGCGTGATCACAGGTGCCGGCGGCGGGATGGGCGCCGAGGCGGCCGTCCGCTTCGCCGAGGAAGGCGCACAGGTCGCCGTCGCCGACGTCGACGGCGAGTCGGCGGAGAAGGTCGCACGCGAGATCGGCGGCCTCGCCGTGCAGGCGGACGTCTCGGACGAGGCGTCCGTTCAGACGATGTACGAGGCGACCGCCCAGCGCTACGGCGGCATCGACGTCCTCTACAACAACGCGGGCATCTCCCCCGCCGACGACGGCTCGATCCTCGAGACCGACCTGGAGGCGTGGGAGCGCGTGCAGGCCGTGAACACACGCGGCGTCTACCTCTGCTGCAAGCACGGCATCCCACACCTGCTCGAGCGCGGCGGCGGCTCGGTGATCAACGTCGCCTCGTTCGTCGCGCTCGTCGGCGCGGCCACCTCGCAGATCTCGTACACGGCCTCGAAGGGCGCCGTCCTCTCGCTGAGCAAGGAGCTCGGCGTCCAGTTCGCGCGCCGCGGAATCCGGGTCAACGCGCTCTGCCCGGGACCGGTCGAGACCCCGCTGCTGCTTCGGATCTGGGGCGAGACGCCCGGTGCCGCCGAGCGGCGACTCGTCCACGTGCCGATGGGGCGGCTGGCCCAGCCCCGCGAGATCGTCAACGCCGCCCTCTTCCTCGCGAGCGACGAGTCGAGCTACGTGAACGCCGCGACGTTCGTCGTCGACGGCGGCCTCAGCGCCGCCTACGTGACGCCCGAGTAGTTCAACATTTAAGGAACGCGTAAGGGCTCGCTCATCTAGCGGCAACTTGCGCCGCCGATCCTTCAAGCATCGGAGTCCTCGCGTCGAAAGGAGCACGGATGCGCTCGAAGAGATGGGCGGCAGCATTGGTCGCCGCGGTGGGGCTCGCCGCCGTTCCGGTCGCGGCGGCCGGCATGCACGCCACGCTCGGAGCACACCTGTCGGGCATGGGCGAGCACGGGATCGTCAACCTCCAGTCGCACGCGACGAAAAACCAGCTCTGCTGGAAGTTCGAACTGAGCGTCATGCATGTCCTCGGCGCGACGATCCGCGACAAGAGCGGAATGACCGTCGCCCACCTCGGCCACATGTACCGTGCAAAGGGCTGCGCGATGGTGCCGAAGAAGTCTCTCCAGCTGATCGAGACGAAGCCCGGCCACTACTGGGTCTGGGTCGCAACCAAAGGCCATCCGGGTGAGCTGCGCGGCAAGCTCTTCGCCGGCATGGCGCACATGTAATGAACTCGTCGCCCGTCACCGAGCCTGACCCCGAACAGCCGCGCCGCTACGGGCGAAGGGTGTTCCTCGTCACCGTGGCGGGCGGCATCTCGTCGCTCTACTGGGGCAAGGCCGCCTGGGATCACGTCACCGGCGTGATCTCCCCTGTCGCCTCGGCCATCGCCCCGATCCTCCCCACCGGCGGTTGGCGGATCTACACGATCTCGGGCCACATGCCGGCCTTCGATCCCGTGACCTGGCGGCTGAAGATCGGCGGCCTCGTCGAGCAGCCTGTCTCGCTGACGTACGACGAGCTACGGGCCCTGCCGCGCGTCGAGCAGGTCTCGAACTTCCACTGCGTCACCGGCTGGACGGTGAACAACGTCCGCTGGGGCGGGGTCCGGATGCACGACGTTCTCGCCGCCGCCAAGCCGAGCGTCTCGGCGCACGCCCTCGAGTTCGTGTCGATGGAGGTGCCCTACATCGACTACCTGACTCTCAACCAGGCCTCGCTGCACGACGTGATGCTCGCCTACGAGATGGACGGGAAGCCGCTGCCGCGCGAGCACGGCGCGCCGGTGCGGCTGATCATCCCGCAGATGTACGGCTACAAGAACGTCAAGTGGCTGGAGGGGATCAACCTCGTCCCCCAGGAGCAGCTCGGCTACTGGGAGCAGCTCGGCTACGACCAGAACGCCTGGGTCGGACGCTCGAACGGGTACGGAACGTGAAGGCCGGGTACGTCCCTCGCTTCTCCCCGGTCGAGCGCCTGCTCCACTGGGTCAACGCGCTCGGCTTCTTCTTCCTCCTCGCAACGGGGCTGATCCTCTACCTCCCACGGCTCTCGGTCCTCGTCTCGCGGCGGCAGACGATCCAGTACATCCACTTCTGGGGAGGCGTGGCGTGGCTGGGCGTGCTTGCCGCTGTCATCGTCCTCGGCGGGCGCCGGATGCTCGCGACGGCACGCGAGCTCGACAGCTTCGACCGGGACGACCTGCGCTGGCTGCGCAGGCGCGGGGCCCCGCAGGGCAGGTTCAACGCCGGCCAGAAGATCAACGCCGCGCTCACTGCCGCCTTCGCGATCCTGTTCGGCGTCTCCGGCCTGCTGCTCTGGTTCGGCGAACAGGACACGCGCTACCGCTTCGCCAGCACGGTGATCCTGCACGACGGCCTGATGTACGTCTCGCTCGCGCTTCTCGTCGGGCACCTGTATCTCGCGTTGATCCATCCTGCAACGCGGCATTCGCTCCGCGGAATGACGCTCGGCGACGTTCGGGTCGAGTGGGCGATGAGACACCACGAGAAGTGGGACCCGGAGGGTGTCCACATCGACCGCGGGACGCCGCCCTCCGCAGAAGCGGCGCCACAATAAGCCGATGCAGACCGTTCTCGTCGTCGACGACGAGCCGATCGTGCGGGACGTCGTCGTGCGCTATCTCGAACGCGACGGCTTCCGAACGCTGACGGCGTCGGACGGGGACGCGGCGAAGTCCCTCATCGAGCAGCGCGAGCCGAGCCTCGTCGTGCTCGACGTGATGCTGCCGGGAACGGACGGCCTCTCCCTCTGCCGCTGGATCCGAGGCCGTTCGAGCCTGCCCGTGATCCTGCTCACGGCCCGCGGCGAGGAGGCCGACCGAATCGTGGGGCTCGAGCTCGGAGCCGACGACTACGTGACGAAGCCGTTCTCTCCGCGTGAGCTCGCGGCGCGCGTGCGCACGGTTCTCCGCCGCAGCAACGGGGCCGCGCCACCACGCGAGACGATCGCCTTCGGCGAGATCGAACTCGACAGCGTCAGTCGCGAGGCGCGCCGGGGGGGCGGCCTGGTTCAGCTCACGGCGAAGGAGTTCGAGCTGCTCTGGTTCCTCGCCTCGCATCCCCGCCACGTCTTCTCCCGAGACCAGCTGATGGACCGCGTCTGGGGCTACGAGGCAGCCGTCGACACCGGCACGGTGACCGTCCACGTGCGGCGGCTGCGGGAGAAGATCGAGGCCGATCCCGGCCGGCCCGAGCACCTCCGCACCGTCTGGGGCGTCGGCTACCGCCTCGACCCATGATCGCGCTCGCCCTCGTCGTCGCCGCCGGCAGCCTCGCCTCGGGGCTCGTCCTCGCCCTGCTCCTGCGCCGCGCGCCGACGGTCTCGCTTCAGCTCGGCGGACTCGCCCTCATCGCGGTCTGCGTGCCGCTCGCCGCGGTGCTGCTGTCGGGCTGGGTCATGTTCCACATGGGCACCGACGTGAAGATCCTCGCCGTCGCAGCCGGATCGGCGACCGCAGCCGTGTTCGCAGCGCTCGTGCTCGCCCGCTCGATCACGGCCTCGCTGCGGCGCGTCGGCTCAGCCTCGCGATCGCTCGCGGCCGGCGACCTGTCGGCGCGTGCCCCGGTCGAGGGCGCCGGCGAGATCGCGGAGCTCGCCGCCTCCTTCAATGCGATGGCCGCGGCCCTCGAGCAGCTGTTCGACGCGCGGCGGGAGCTCGTCGCCTGGGCCAGCCACGACCTGCGCGCACCGATCGCGTCGCTGCAGGCGCTGCTCGAGGCGATCGAAGACGGGCTGGTGTCCGCAGAGGACTACCTGCCGACGCTGCGGGAACAGGTGCGGACACTCTCGATGCTCGTCGACGACCTGTTCGAGCTGGCGCGGATCGACGCCGGCGCGCTCACGCTCGAGCTGCAACGCATGCCCGTCGCGCCGCTCGTCGCCTCCGCGTTACGCCTCCTCCAGCCCGAGGCCGAGGCCCGCGGTGTCGCACTGAGCGCCGACGTGGACGAGCAGGTCGAGGCGCGGCTCGCACCCGACAAGTTCGAGCGCGTCCTCTTCAACCTCGTGACGAACGCGCTCCGCCACACGCCGACAGACGGCTCCGTCGCGGTCCGCGTCGAGCGGCGCGCCTCCGACCTGCTCCTGCGCGTCGAGGACAGTGGCGAAGGCCTGTCGGAGGAGGCGCCCACCCGGATGTTCGAGCGCTTCTGGAGGGCAGACCGCGCGCGGAGCGGCAGCGGAGCCGGTCTCGGGCTGGCGATCGCCCGCGGTCTCGTCGAAGCACACGGTGGCCGGATCTGGGCCGAGAACCGTCCGCAGGGCGGCGCCTGCGTCTCGTTCACGCTGCCGTTCAGCCCGCCGGGATGAACGGCAGGGGAGAAGGAACTGCGCGGGCCGGAAAGCGTGGTTTCCGGCCCGCTCCGCGCTGTTCTGGTTTGGTCGATCCCTGGGCGGATGCCGCTGTGGTGCGCTCGCGCGCGGCGGAGGCCGGCGCGAGCGCAGTCCGGCCTCCGGCTAAGTCCGGCTCCGCCGAGTCTTAGCCTCCGGCCTTTGACGCTCTCTTGATTTGAGCGTCTCGAACCTCCGTGGCGCCGAGGCGGCGGCGTAACGGCACGTTACGACGCCGCGGACCAGCGGGCGAGCACGCGCAGCCTGCTCGCCCGCGACGGAACCAGGCGCCGGAACCCCACCAGCCCAATGCGCCCTCAGCACGGAGCCCACGGGAGACCGCGTCTCCCGTGGGCGGAGTTCCTTAGCCCTCGGCCGAAGAGCGCAGCTCTTCGGCCGACAAGAGTGTGACGACCTCGGCGCGCGTCGAGACCCCGAGCTTGCGCTCGACGGAGCCGACATGGCGTCGGACCGTGACCGGCGCGACGCCGAGCTGAGTTGCGATCTCCGACGTGCTCGCCGCGCGCAGCAGCAACTCCACGACCTCCCACTCGCGCGTCGTGAGCGATACGCGGCCCCTATCGGCCAGGACGACCGAGCGCCTCCGCTCACGCGTCCTCAACTCCTCGAGCAGCCTCGACACGAATCTGCGCGGCACCGCCGGCTCGCCACGGAGAGCGCCCCGGACGACGTACGGCAGGCGCGCCGGGTCGAGGTTCTGCGTCAAGTAGCCGCTCGCGCCTGCGCGCACGGCTGCCATGAACTCCTCCTCGTCGAGCCGGCTCGTCAGGAGAATCACGGCGGCCGACGGGACTCGCGAGACGATCTCATTCACCACACGGAGACCCTGGCCCGCCGGGTCCAGACTGAGCAGACAAACGTCAGGACGGTCACGCACAGCCGCGTTCACGGCCGACTGAGCGTCGGCCGCCTCGGTGCAGCGTGCCTCCGGCTCGAGCGCCAGGCGAAGGCCGACACGCGTGGGCAGCCGCTCCGCCGCGATCAGCACGTGTGCCTGCCGAGAGTCATCCCTATCGTTCATGACGCAGCTCCCTCGGAACCCGCCGACCCACCGTCTACGATCCGTGCGTGCGCGTACTCATCGCAGACGACCATAGACTGATCGTCGAGGGAGTCAAGCGTGCGCTCGAGGAGGCGCCGGACTTCGAGGTCGTCGGCGAGTGCAACTCCGGCTCGCAGGTGCTGCCGATGGTGGGCCGCACGAATCCCGACATCGTCCTGCTCGATCTGCGCATGCCGGGAGCCGACGGACTCGCGTGCCTGAGCCGCATTCGCAAACAGCATCCCGAGGTGAAGGTCGTCGTGCTCTCGGTTTCCACCGACGAGAACGTGATCCAGACCGTGCTCAAGCGCGGTGCGAGCGCCTTCATCGTCAAGAGCATCAATCCGATCGACCTCCCCTCGGCGCTCCGCCAGGCGGTCGACGGAACCGTCTACAGCGCTATCGGCCTGCCCGATCCCGGCGAGAGCGCCGCGCGCGCCGCCGGACTCACCGAGCGCGAGACCGCGATCCTCGCGGCCCTCGCGCGCGGCCTCTCGAACGAGGCCATCGGCAAGGAGCTGTGGGTGGCGGAACAGACGGTCAAGTTCCACCTCACGAACATCTATCGCAAGCTCGGCGTGTCGAACCGCACCGAGGCTGCCCGCCTCGCGTACCAGAACGGCCTCGTCGAGAGCCCGATCGACGACCGCTGAGCTAGCGCTCATACGACCGCGTCCCCTTTGACCTCGGAGGGGGTGCGGGGCTGAGCCCGCACCCCCTCCGGCGCGTTGGTCACCCGGTCACCGGTGGGGTGAAGACGTTGGTCACGCCCACCCGCTTGGTGTTGCAGGCCTTGCTGGCGATCGGGGTGAAGATCAGGATCCCGGCCTTCTTCATCTTCAGGGTGTGCTTGATCAGGCCCTTGCCGTTCGAGGCCTTGGTGCGGACGTTGATCTTGGGGCCCTTGATCCGCACGTGGATCCCCTTGACCACCTTGCCGTGCTGGGTCAGGTGGATCGTCACCTTGGTCTTGCGGCCGACGAACAGCTGCTTCGGCGTCACCTTGCTGACCGCAACGCAGTACACCGGGGGCGGCGTGATCGTCTGCGGCGTCACCTGCACGGTCGCGGTCGCGCTGTTGTTGCCCGTGTTCGTCTCCGGCCTGTTACCACCAACCGTGACCGTGTTCGTCTGCGTCCCCGTCGTGGTCGGCGTCGTGACCAGCGTGATCGTCACCGACTCGCCGGCCGCCATGTCGCCAATCGTGCACTGCAGGATCGCGCCGCCGGTGCACGTGCCCTTCGTCGTCGAGGACGAGACATAGGTGTTCCCGGCCGGCATCGGATCCGACACCACAACACCCGTGTCCACACTCGGCCCATGGTTCGTCACCACCATCGTCCACGTGATGTTCCCGGAACCCAGCACCTGCGTCGCCGGCGAGCCCGACTTCGTGACCGAGAGGTCGACCATGGCCTGGACGCAGGTCGAGGCGCTGGACTGGTCCGAGCCGTCGTTGCTCGTCGTCACCTGGCCCGTGTTGTCGACCGCACCGCTACCCGGGCAGTCACCGCCCGTCGCACCCGTCGTCGCGGACGTGACGTGCACCGTGAACGTCGACCCGGTCTGCGTCGTCCCCGCCGGCACCGACACCGGCCCGCAGGACAAGACACCCGCCGCGATCGAGCAACTCGAACCGAACCCGGCACCGGTCTTGTCGATCGACCAGGACAGACCCGGATTGCTCGGCAGAACGTCGCTCAGCATCACACCGTGGGCGTCCCCGTCGCCGGAGTTCCAGACCGTCATCGTGAAGCCGATCGGGTCACCCACGTTCACCTTTGCAGCGTCCGCCGTCTTCAGGATGTGAATCGCGGCCCCGTGCACGACCACCGGCTCATCCGCGCAACCCGAGGCAGCGGATCCGTTGTTCGAATCACCGCTGAACTGGGCGACCCAGTAATAGGTGCCCGCCTTATTCACGGTCACGCCGTTGGGCGTCTCGAACGTCCCGTTGTCGTCGACCGACGTCGAGTCCGTGCCGAGCGGCGTCCCCGAGCAATCAGAGTTCGGATACAGCGTCCAGGTGATCGAACCAGAGCCGTCCTGCTGGTACGTCCCGGACAGGGTCGCCTTGTCCTTGTACGTGTCACCGACGGAGCCCGACGCGGGATCCGTCAGCGTGGTGATCGAGGGCGTGGTCTTGATCGAGTCGACCGACTCGTTCGCGCCGTTGTCGACCGCACCGTTGTTCAACGAGTCGCCCGAGTAGGAGGCACTCCAGGTGTAGGTGCCAACCTCGGTCAGCAACGGGCAGGACGGCGAGTCATAGCTGCCGTCACCCGACACCGCCACCGGCGAGCCGATCTGCGTGGTCGTGCTGTCCGGAGCCGTCAGCGAGAACGTGATCGTCCCCGTCCCCTGGTAGCTCCCCGACAGCGTCGCCGAATCACACGTCGTGCCCGTACCAACAACGCCGCCACCCGTCCTCGACGCGTCCGTCACAATCGACGGAGACGCCTTGATCGAGTCGACCGACTCGTTCGCGCCGTTGTCGACCGCACCGTTGTTCAACGAGTCGCCCGAGTAGGAGGCACTCCAGGTGTAGGTGCCAACCTCGGTCAGCAACGGGCAGGACGGCGAGTCATAGCTGCCGTCACCCGACACCGCCACCGGCGAGCCGATCTGCGTGGTCGTGCTGTCCGGAGCCGTCAGCGAGAACGTGATCGTCCCCGTCCCCTGGTAGCTCCCCGACAGCGTCGCCGAATCACACGTCGTGCCCGTACCAACAACGCCGCCACCCGTCCTCGACGCGTCCGTCACAATCGACGGAGACGCCTTGATCGAGTCGACCGACTCGTTCGCGCCGTTGTCGACCGCACCGTTGTTCAACGAGTCGCCCGAGTAGGAGGCACTCCAGGTGTAGGTGCCAACCTCGGTCAGCAACGGGCAGGACGGCGAGTCATAGCTGCCGTCACCCGACACCGCCACCGGCGAGCCGATCTGCGTGGTCGTGCTGTCCGGAGCCGTCAGCGAGAACGTGATCGTCCCCGTCCCCTGGTAGCTCCCCGACAGCGTCGCCGAATCACACGTCGTGCCCGTACCAACAACGCCGCCACCCGTCCTCGACGCGTCCGTCACAATCGACGGAGACGCCTTGATCGAGTCGACCGACTCGTTCGCGCCGTTGTCGACCGCACCGTTGTTCAACGAGTCGCCCGAGTAGGAGGCACTCCAGGTGTAGGTGCCAACCTCGGTCAGCAACGGGCAGGACGGCGAGTCATAGCTGCCGTCACCCGACACCGCCACCGGCGAGCCGATCTGCGTGGTCGTGCTGTCCGGAGCCGTCAGCGAGAACGTGATCGTCCCCGTCCCCTGGTAGCTCCCCGACAGCGTCGCCGAATCACACGTCGTGCCCGTACCAACAACGCCGCCACCCGTCCTCGACGCGTCCGTCACAATCGACGGAGACGCCTTGATGACCGTGAAGCACTCGGTGTCGCTGTTGGTGTGCGAGCCGGCGAGGTAGTTGTGGTCGTCGGCGCTCGGCGTGAACTCCGCGCGCCAGCAGTACTTCCCTGGAGCGACGTCGTTCGGTGTCGTCGTTCCGTTGACGGTGTCTGACGTCCCGGCGCCGCTGACCAAGGTCACGGCCGAACCGACCTGGGTGCCGTTCGCCGAGCAGTCGCCGCCGTTGGCGGTGACCTCGGCCGGCGAGCAAAGGAAGAACTTGACCGAGCCGATGCCCAGCGCCTGGCCGGTGCCGACGGTCACGGTGTCGTGCTGCGCCGTTCCGGGCAGGTTCGTCGAGCCGCCCGGCGTCGCCGTCGTGGTGATCGGCGGCGGAACGCAGGTGGAGTCGGGCGCGACCTCCAACGGGGCCATGTAGCCCTTGAGGTTGCCGTTGCTCGTCTGGCCGGTGATGGAGCGCAGGTACACGCTGTTCGCCGCGGCACCGGGGCAGCTCGGCGTGATGCCGGTCAGTCCGGTGACGTCGAGAGCCACCTCGAAGAAGGCACCCGCAGGCTGGGTCGTGTTGTTCAGCGGGTCGTTCATCGAGGCCGTGTTGATCGCCATCGTGACGCTCGCGTTCGAGCTGGTGCAGGTCGTCCCGTAGTCCGACTGGGAGGTGTACGAGCAGGCGCTATCGAATGACGGTGCGGACGCTCCCTGGGAGGAGATGTAGAAGACGTCGCCGCCGTTGCTGCGGTTCGGTTGCGGCGTGCCGTCGGAGCCGGTGTTGCTGCCGGCGTTCGTGATCTCGATCGCGTAGCCCTGCGTACCGGTCGTATCGGTCCGCTCCCACGCCACGAAGACAAAGAAGTGCCCGTTCACGACCCGGCTAGTCGCATACGCCTGCGCGAAGTCCGTCTTGTTCGGCGTCGCGCCGGAGGAGGTCCAGCCGCTGGGGTCGGAATCGTCCTTGTCGGACGTGCTGTACGTGCCACCCTGCGTGGTCGACTGCACACCGATGTTCGGCGTGTTCCAGTCGTCCGCACCCGGGCTACAGGTCTGCTGGGTCATGTCGCCGTCGATCTCGAAGTTGCCCGGGATCGGACAAGGCGACGGCACCGCCCCCGAGGAGGCGACGAAGACGGCTCCAAACGCGGCGGCGGCGACGAGTGTCGCCCCTACCAGCCAAAACCCGCGGCCATGGCCGCGGCGGAAACTCCTCAGTGCACTCATCGAAACCGCTCCTCCCAATCGCTCACGGGCAGGAGCGCGCTCCTACCCCAGCCTTTGACTCTCCGTGGGTAGTCGTAGAACCAGCCGGATTCGAGCGAGCCCTTCGATGGGCTAGTCGAGCCTGTCCTTAGGCCCGGACCCGTTCACGGAGTGTGAACAGCGGACCCCGAAGGGTGCGGGAGCTGGTTCCCGCACCCTCGGAGGCGCTACTGGCTCAGCCGGTCACCGGTGGGGTGAAGACGTTGGTCACGCCCACCCGCTTGGTGTTGCAGGCCTTGCTGGCGATCGGGGTGAAGATCAGGATCCCGGCCTTCTTCATCTTCAGGGTGTGCTTGATCAGGCCCTTGCCGTTCGAGGCCTTGGTGCGGACGTTGATCTTGGGGCCCTTGATCCGCACGTGGATCCCCTTGACCACCTTGCCGTGCTGGGTCAGGTGGATCGTCACCTTGGTCTTGCGGCCGACGAACAGCTGCTTCGGCGTCACCTTGCTGACCGCAACGCAGTACACCGGGGGCGGCGTGATCGTCTGCGGCGTCACCTGCACGGTCGCGGTCGCGCTGTTGTTGCCCGTGTTCGTCTCCGGCCTGTTACCACCAACCGTGACCGTGTTCGTCTGCGTCCCCGTCGTGGTCGGCGTCGTGATCAGGGTGATCGTCACCGACTCTCCGGCGGCCATGTCGCCGATCGTGCACTGCAGGATCGCGCCGCCGGTGCACGTGCCCTTCGTCGTCGAGGACGAGACATAGGTGTTCCCGGCCGGCATCGGATCGGACACCACAACACCCGTGTCCGCACTCGGCCCGTTGTTGGTCACCACCATCGTCCACGTGATGTTCCCGGAACCCAGCACCTGCGTCGCCGGCGAGCCCGACTTCGTGACCGACAGGTCGACCATGGCCTGGACGCAGGTCGAGGCGCTGGACTGGTCCGAGCCGTCGTTGCTCGTCGTCACCTGGCCCGTGTTATCGACCACACCAGTCTCGGGACAGTCACCACCCGTCGCACCCGTCGTCGCGGACGTGACGTGCACCGTGAACGTCGACCCGGTCTGCGTCGTCCCCGCCGGCACCGTCACCGGCCCGCAGGACAAGACACCCGCCGCGATCGAGCAACTCGAACCGAACCCGGCACCGGTCTTGTCGATCGACCAGGACAGACCCGGATTGCTCGGCAGAACGTCGCTCAGCATCACGCCGTGGGCGTCCCCGTCGCCGGAGTTCCAGACCGTCATCGTGAAGCCGATCGGGTCACCCACGTTCACCTTTACAGCGTCCGCCGTCTTCAGGATATGGATCGCCGGTCCCGCCACACAAACCGTGGCCTCCGACTGATCCGTACCGTCGTTCGTCGTCGACACCTGACCGGTGTTGTCGACCAGACCGGTCTCCTGGCAGTCGCCACCGGTCGTCTTGTCGGTGGTCGAGGTGATATGCACGGTGAAGGTCGTGTTCTCCTGCGTCGTGCCTGCCGGCACCGTGTCCGGGCCGCAGGTCAGGACACCCTGCTGACTGATCGAACAGGCCGAACTCCAACCTGCGCCCTGACCGGCAACCAGCCAGTGCAGACCCGGATTCGTCGGCAGCTGATCGGTCAAGGTCGTGCCGTACGCATCACCGTTACCCGAGTTCCAGACCTTGATCGTGAACCCGATCGGATCACCCGCATTCACCTGCGACTTGTCCGCCGTCTTCAGGATGTGAATCGCCGGCGCCGCCACACAGACCTCGGCCGAGGACTGATCGGAGCCGTCGTTGCTGGTGCTCACCGAGCCCGTGTTGTCGACCAGACCCGTCTCCTGACAATCGCCACCCGTCGTCTTGTCCGTGTTCGAGGTGAGATGCACCACATACGCCGGATCGTCCTTCGCCGTCCCGGCCGGCACCGTCACCGGCCCACAAGTCAAGACACCCGCCGTGACCGAACAGCTCGAGCCCCAACCCGAACCCGCATCGACATTCCAGGACAAGCCCGGATTCGTCGGCAACGTGTCCGTCAAGGTCGTGCCGTAGGCATCACCGTTACCCGAGTTCCAGACCGTGATCGTGAACCCGATCGGATCACCCGCATTCACCTGCGACTTGTCCGCCGTCTTCAGGATGTGAATCGCCGGCGCCGCCACACAGACCTCGGCCGAGGACTGATCGGAGCCGTCGTTGCTGGTGCTCACCGAGCCCGTGTTGTCGACCAGACCCGTCTCCTGACAATCGCCACCCGTCGTCTTGTCCGTGTTCGAGGTGAGATGCACCACATACGCCGGATCGTCCTTCGCCGTCCCGGCCGGCACCGTCACCGGCCCACAAGTCAAGACACCCGCCGTGACCGAACAGCTCGAGCCCCAACCCGAACCCGCATCGACATTCCAGGACAAGCCCGGATTCGTCGGCAACGTGTCCGTCAAGGTCGTGCCGTAGGCATCACCGTTACCCGAGTTCCAGACCGTGATCGTGAACCCGATCGGATCACCCGCATTCACCTGCGACTTGTCCGCCGTCTTCAGGATGTGAATCGCCGGCGCCGCCACACAGACCGAGGCCGACGAGTCGTCGGTACCGTCGTTCGTCGTCGACACATGACCGGTGTTGTCGACCAGACCACCGGTCTCATCGCAAGCACCACCGGTCGTCTTGTCCGTGTGCGAGGTGATGTGCACCCAGAAGGTGCTGGTGTCCTTGGACCCGCTCGTCCCGCCCGCGGGCACCGTCTCCGGCCCACAGGTCAGGATTCCAAGGTCGATCGAACAGTCGGCGCCCGAGCCGAAGCCGGCACCGGCCGTGTCGACCGACCAGGACAGACCCGGATTCGTCGGCAGCACATCGGTCAGGACCACGCCCTTCGCGTCGCCGCTGCCGGAGTTCCAGACGGTCATCGTGAAGCCGATGTCGTCACCTGCGTTCACCTGCGTGGCGTCCGCCGTCTTCTGGATGTGAATCAGCGGCGCACCGATCGCCACCTGCTCAGCGCCACAGGCACTCACAGCCTTGCTGTTGTTGCTGTCGCCGTTGAAGGTGGCCGTCCAGTTCCAGATGCCGGCCGAGTCGGCCAGGACCGTCGTGTTCGAGGTCGTGTAGTCGCCGTTGTGGTCGACGCCCGTCACCGTCTCGGTGTAGGCGGGCGTCCCATCGCAGGTCGGATCACTCGGACCGTACAGGTTGAACGTGATCGTCCCGTCCCCGTCGAAGTGAGTGCCATCCGACAGGGTGGCCGTGTCGTTCAGCAGGTCGTTGACCGAGCCCGCCGTCTCGCTCGGCGTCGTCACGATCGCCGGATTCGCCGGATTGACGGTCACCCGCTCCGACTCGTCGTTGTTCTCCGAGACCGAGTTGTTGTTCCCGTCGCCGTTGTAGGAGGCGTTCCACTGGTAGGTGCCGGTCACGGTGCCCGAGCCCGGCAGCGTGTACCCGGTCGGCGTCGTGTAGGTGCCGTTGCCGGTCACCGTCACCGTCTCCGTGTCCACAACGTTGCTGTTGTAGACCAACGTGAACGTGATCGTCCCAGTCGGGTGATAGCCGCCCGACAGCACCGCCGAATCGGTCAACGTCACCGAGCCGGCGCCCAACGTCACCGATGTGGGATCAGGCGTCGTCGCGATCGACGGCGAGGCCGGGCTGACCGTCACCTGCTCGGACTCGTCGTTGTTCTCGGAGACCGTGTTGTTGTTCGCGTCACCCGAGTAGGTGGCGTTCCACTGGTAGGTACCCGTGACCGTCCCCGACGTGGGCAGCGTGTACCCGGTCGGCGTCGTATAGGAGCCGTTCCCGGACACCGTCACCGTCTCCGTGTCGACCGTCACTCCCTTGTAGACCAAGGTGAACGTGATCGAGCCCGTCGGGTTCGAAGCACCGGACAACAGCGCCGAATCCTTCAACGTCACCGTGCCGGTCCCCAGCGTCACCGAGGACGGATCAGGCGTCGTCACGATTGAGGGGCCGGCGGGCGAGACGATCGTCTGCTCGTTCCGGCCACCCTGATCGACGGCCCCATTGTTGTTGCCGTCACCCGAATAGGAGACCGACCAGGTGTAGGTGCCGGCATCCGGGTTCGAGATCGGGCCATCGCTCGCCGTGTAGGTCCCGTTCGCCGACACCGTGTCGTTCTGGGTGTAGGAGAACCCGTTCGGGCCGGTCAACGTGAACGTCAGCGTCCCGGTCGGGTGGTAGCCACCCGAGACGACCGCCGAGTCGCTGAACGTGACAGACCCCGGCAAGGTCACCGACGCCGGCGTCGCAGTTGTGACAACCGTCGGTGACGCGGAGTTGACCGTCACCTGCTCCTGGTCGCTGGTGCCCGGATCAGAAGCGGTGCTGTTGTTGCCGTCACCGTTGTAGGTGGCCGTCCACACATAGGAGCCGGTCACCGTGCCCGAGCTCGGCAGCGTGTAGCCGCCCGCGTTGTCACCGGCCGCCGTCGTGTAGGTGTCGTTCCCGCTACCCACCGACACGTTGTCGGAGTAGACCGGCGAACCAAGATAGGAGAGCGTGAAGGTGATCGTCCCCGTCGGGTGATAACCACCCGACAACACCGCCGAATCGTTCAACGTCACCGACGAGGTACCCAGCGTCACCGAACCATTCGGATCCGCCGTCGTCACCAAAGACGGATTCGCCTTCTTCACCATCACCTGCTCCTGGTCGCTGGTGCCCGGATCAGAAGCGGTGCTGTTGTTGCCGTCACCGTTGTAGGTGGCCGTCCACACGTAGGAGCCGGTCACCGTGCCCGAGCTCGGCAGCGTGTAGCCGCCCGCGTTGTCACCGGCCGCCGTCGTGTAGGTGTCGTTCCCGCTACCCACCGACACGTTGTCGGAGTAGACCGGCGAACCAAGATAGGAGAGCGTGAAGGTGATCGTCCCCGTCGGGTGATAACCACCCGACAACACCGCCGAATCGTTCAACGTCACCGACGAGGTACCCAGCGTCACCGAACCATTCGGATCCGCCGTCGTCACCAAAGACGGATTCGCCTTCTTCACCATCACCTGCTCCTGGTCGCTGGTGCCCGGATCAGAAGCGGTGCTGTTGTTGCCGTCACCGTTGTAGGTGGCCGTCCACACGTAGGAGCCGGTCACCGTGCCCGAGCTCGGCAGCGTGTAGCCGCCCGCGTTGTCACCGGCCGCCGTCGTGTAGGTGTCGTTCCCGCTACCCACCGACACGTTGTCGGTGTAGACCGGCGAACCAAGATAGGAGAGCGTGAAGGTGATCGTCCCCGTCGGGTGATAACCACCCGACAACACCGCCGAATCGTTCAACGTCGCCGACGAGGTACCCAGCGTCACCGAACCATTCGGATCCGCCGTCGTCACCAACTGCGGCGACGCCGGGTTGACGGTCACCTGCTCCGACGCGTCGTTGTTCTCGGAGACTGAAAAATTGTTCGAGTCGCCGGAATACGTGGCGTTCCACTGGTAGGTGCCGGTGACCGCGCCGGAAGTCGGAAGTGTGTACCCGGTCGGCGTCGTGTAGGTGTCGTTACCCGACACCGATACCGTCTCGGTGTCCACCGTTGCATTGTTGTAGACGAGCGTGAACGTGATCGTTCCTGTCGGGGAATGACCACCCGACAACACGGCCGAGTCGTTCAACGTCACCGACGAGGTGCCCAGCGTCACCGACTTCGGCGACGGCGTGGTCATGATCGCCGGTGAATTCTTGACGATCGTGAAGCACTCGGTAGTGCTGTTTGTGTGCGAGCCGGCCAGATAGTGGTGGTCGTTGGAGTCGGGAGTGAATTCCGCTCGCCAGCAGTACGTCCCCGGCGTGTTGTCGTTCGGTGTAGTCCCGCCGTTGATGTCGATCGATTTGGCGAAGCCGTTCGAGTCCAAGGTCACGGGAGTACCGACCTGCGTGCCGTTCGCCTTGCAGTCGCCGCCGTTGGCGGTGACTTCGGCCGGTGAGCAGAGGAAGAACTTGACCGAACCGCTGCCGAACGCCCCCGTCGTGCCGACGGTCGCCTCGTCGTGCTGCGTCGATCCGATCGCGGCCGACGATCCGCCCGGCGTCGCCGTCGTGGTGATCGGCGGCGGAACACACGTGGAATCGGGCGCGACGCTCAGCGGCGCCATATAGCCCTTGAGGTTGCCGTTGCTCGTCTGTCCGGTGATCGAGCGCAGATACACGCTGGCCGCGGAGGGACCAGGGCAGCTCGGCTTGATGCCGGTCAGGGTGGTGATGTCCAGAGCGACCTCGAAGAAGCCGCCCGCAGGCTGGGTCGTGTTGTTCAGCGGGTCGCTGATCGAGGCCGTGTTGATCGCCATCGTGACGCCCGCGAGCCCGCTGTTGGTGGTGCAGGTCTGCCCGTAGTTCGACTGGGTGGTGTACGAGCAGGCGCTGTCGAAACCCGGCGCTGACGATCCCTGGGAGGAGATATAGAAGACCGAGCCGCCGCTGCCGCGGTTCGGCTGCGGCGTGCCGTCGGCGCCGACGTTGCTGCCAGAGTTGGTGATCTCGATCGCGTAGCCCTGCGTACCGGTCGTGGACGTCCGCTCCCACGCAACGAAGACGTAGAAGTCTCCGTTGTAAACCCGGCTGGTCGCATACGCCTGCGCGAAGTTCGTCTTGTCCGGCGTGCTGCCGGAGGAGCTCCAGGTGCTGGGGTTTCCACTGTCCTTGCCGGACGTGCTGTAGGTGCCGCCCTGGGTGGTCGACTGCACGCCGATGTTCGGCGTGTTCCAGTCGTCCGCACCCGGGCTACAGGTCTGCTGCGTCATGTCGCCGTCGATCTCGAAATTGCCCGGGATCGGACATGGCGACGGCGGTGCCGCGCCCGAGGCAGCGACGAAGACGACCCCGAACGCGGCGGCGACGACGAGTGTCGCCCCTACCAGCCATAGCCGGCGGCCACCACGACCGCCGCGGAAACTCCTCAGTACGCTCATCTCTTGCTTGCTCCTCCCAGTTGCTCACGGGCAGGAGCGCGCTCCTACCCCAGCCTGTTGGACCACCAAACGAAGTCGTAGAACCAGCCAGATTCCGAAGAGCCCTTCGATGGGCTAGTCGAGCCTGTCCGTAGGCCTAGACCCCGTTCAAAACGGCTGAACCACGCGCCCGGAGAGGGGATGCGGAAGCGATCTCCGGCACCCCCTCCCAAGCGCTAGGTCGTCAGCCGGTCACCGGCGGGGTGAAGACGTTGGTCACACCCACCCGCTTGGTGTTGCAGGCCTTGCTGGCGATCGGGGTGAAGATCAGGATCCCCGCCTTCTTCATCTTCAGGGTGTGCTTGATCAGGCCCTTGCTGTTCGACGCCTTGGTGCGGACGTTGATCTTGGGGCCATTGATCCGCACGTGGATCCCCTTGACCGCCTTGCCGTGCTGGGTGACGTGGATCCTCAGCGTGGTCTTCCGTCCCACGAAGAGCTGCTTCGGACTGACCTTGCTGACCGCAACGCAGTACACCGGGGGCGGCGGCGTGAGCTGGTTGACGACCACAGACGCCGTCGCGCTGTTGTTCGCGTAGTTCGTCTCGGTCTCGTTGCCGGCGACCGTCACCGTGTTCGTGACCGTTCCGGGCGCAGTCGGCGTCGTCACGAGCGTGATCGTCACCGAGCCTCCAGCCGGAATCGTGCCGAGAATGCAATGCAGAACTGAGCCACCCGTGCACGAACCCTGTGTAGTCGATGCAGACACGAACGTATTGCCCGCGGGCATCGGATCGGCGATCGTGACGCCCGTCGCCGTGTCCGGTCCGTTATTCGTGACGACCATCGTCCAAGTGATGTTCCCGGCGCCTAGCTGTTGCGATGTCGGCGAGCCGACTTTTGTCACCCCGAGATCGATGAGCGGCGCAATTACGAGCTGCTCGTCGCTACACGTGCTAGTCGTCGCATTGTTATTTGAATCACCAGAGTATCCAGCCTGCCAATAGTAGGTCCCCGGGTTGTTGAACGTAACCTCGTTCGAATTCGGCACTGCGCCATTCTCAACAGTCACCGTTCCGGCGTCGGCCACCTTGCTGGTGCAAGAGCTGTCGCTATACACGCTGTAGGTGACCGTGCCTCCTGCATCCGCCGTTGCACCACTCAGCGTCGCCGAGTCGTGCACCGTCGCGCCGTCATTTCCGGCCGAGCTCGATAGCGCCGTCGTAATGCTCGGGCTCGCGCAGGTGGAGGCGTGGAACGGGACCGGCGCGATGAAGTCCTTCAATTCGGCGTCGGTCGACGAACCCGAGGCACGCGCCTTGACCATGAGCGAGCCGAACGACTGGCACGTGGTCTGGTCGAAGCCCGCCGCCACCAGCGCGTCCGAAAGGTTTACCGACGCCTCGCCGAACTCGCCTGCGCCGACGGTCGCGCTGCCGTTGAGCACGTCGGAGACGTCGGCCGTGTTCACGGCCGCCTCCGCGAATCCGAGGGCGGAGAGGTCTTGCTGGTTCGCCCACGCCGAGCCGTCCCAGGTGAAGAGTGTGATGTCGGGCGTGCCGCTACCGCCGAAGTCGTAGGCCAGGAGGATGTCCCCCTTCGTGCGGTCGAGCGTCACGTTGCCGGTGGTGGAGCCGTCGAATCCCGACGTCGCGTTCTGGTTCAACTCGAAGTCGATGTGCGCGTCGCCGATCGCGGCCGCCCGCTCCCAGGCGAGATAGATGAAGCTGCTCCCGCCGATCCGGTCGTTGAGGACGTAGGCTCGGGTCAGGTCGTTCTTATCCGGCGGGATCGACCCCGTCACCACCGTGACGGACGTGTCGTCCTCCTTCGTTCCCTGCCCGAACGCGTTGTCGTCCTGGCCGCTTGGAAGGTCGACCGTCGTCCGCAGCTGTGCGTCGCCCGCCAGGCTCGCCCAGTCGGTGTTGCCCGGCGTGTCGATCGTCATGTTGCCGTCGTTCCCCTCGAACGTGCTCGGCGTGAGGGTCGCCCCCGTAGCCGCCACGAACAAGCTGCCGAAGACCCCGGCCACAAGGATGGCTGCTGCCCACACCGACCAACGCCGGCGACCTCGGGCACGAAGGCCGTTCTGCGGTGTGCTCATTCCGTCCCGCCTCCCCTGTTGTCTACGGGCCGGCCCCCGTTCCTAGCCCATCACTCCCAAATCGAGGGAGTTTCTCTATCCCCCGCCGAACTCCCGTGTCCCGACCGATGGGCTAGTCGGAGCCGTCCTTATGGCTTGGGCGGGCCTGGATTAGCCCGTCGTCCCTCGAACGGGGGACTGTCGTCCCCGTCCCTCGCGGCCGATTTCTTGGCCTGCAAGCGGCTTTCCCTCGACATGACCAAGACCCTCCGCCTCCTTCTCGCCACCGCAATGATCGCGGCCGTAGCGCTCGTCGGCGCGACGGGCGCCCTCGCCTGTGGCAACAACAGCGGCTATTCGTACGCCGGCATGGGAGCACCGACTCGTGCGTTCGGAATCTCGGCGCTCATCACGCCTCTCGACGCCTTCGACGTGCTCAACGGCCACGTGGCCGGCTGGGTCGGCGTGGGCGGCCCGGGCGAAGGTCCGAACGGCACGAACGAGTGGATCCAGATCGGCTACAGCGGCTTTCCCACCATTACCGGCAGCGACATCTACTACGAGGTCGCCCTGCCCGGCCGCTTCCCGACGTACCACCAGGTCTCGGCGGGCCTTCCAGTCGGAACGTTGTCCAAGGTCACCGTGCTCGAGATGTACAAACGCCCCAACTGGTGGCGCGTGTGGCTCAACCACAAGCCGGTGTCGCAGCCGATCCGCCTACCCGACAGCCACGGCCGCTGGAGCCCGATCGCAACGGCCGAGAGCTGGGACGGCGGCACCGGCGGCACGTGCAACACCTTCCTCTATCGCTTCCGCCACGTCATGATCGCCCACGGCCCGGGCGGCGGCTGGCACCAGCTTACGAACGGCTACCCGATCCAGAGCGCGGTGACCCGCATCCGGCACACCGGCGGCCCCGCAGGCTTCCTCGCGGCGGAGGGCCGGCCGGCCTTCCAGCTGCTCGGCGCTACTTCTTGATCCAGATCGGCGTGCCGAGCGGCGCGTAGGCCCTCAGCTTCGTCGCCGTCAGGTTCGAGACGCGCACGCACCCGTGCGAGACGGCCTGGCCGAGCAGCTGCGGCAGGCTCGTGCCGTGGATGCCGACGACGCCGCCTCCCGGCCACTCGGTGAGCTTCGAGTAGGCGCTCGTCTCCTCGGCGAAGACGCCTAGGAACGAATCGTGGTACGGAACGAAGCGCGCCGCGACGAAGTAGTGGCCGATCGGCGTCTCCCTGCCGGGCGCGCCGATCGCGACCCTTCCATGCCACTTGCGCTTGCCGAACCGGTAGATGTTGATCGTCCGGCTGCGCAGGTTGACCACGATCTGGCTGTGGGTCGGCTCGAGCGAAACGGTGCTCGCCGGGATCCAGCCGTAGGTGCCGTTCGGGCGCATCGGGATGCTCACCCGGTACCAGACGTTGCCGTCCGAGCCGGTGGCCTTGCTAACCGCGAACATCTCCTGTGGGCGGAAGTCGGGCCGGAAGGACTTCAGCACCCTGATCACCCGCGCGTGCGGGTTCGGTGTCTTGCGCACCGGCACCGAGTTGACGAGCATCTCGCCTGCCGCCGGGAAGGCCGAGACGACCTTCGGCCCCGGCGGAGGCGTCTTGGTGGTGGTCGTGGCGGGATCCGTGGTGCTGGTAGCACCGGTGGTCGTAGTCGTCTCGGTCCCGCCGGCCAGCGCCCGCGTCGGGAGCATTACCGCTGCGGCAAATCCGGCCACAGCGAGCAGAACTGAGGCGATGATGACTGGGCGCTTCATGACTGGGCGACTCACGAACTGGCGGCGTAGATCGTAGCGGCCGCGGGTGTCGACGGCCGCCACTGAGGCAGGGTCGCGCGGACGGTCGTCCCCGCTCCCGGACTCGTCTCGATCTCGACCGCTCCACCGAGGAGCCGCACCCGTTCCGAGATGCCTGCGAGTCCGAGGCGGTCGGTGTCGAGCTGCCCCGGGGAGAACCCGCACCCGTCGTCGGTCACGGTGAGGTCGACGAAGGTGCGCCTGCTGCGCAGGACGACCGAGACCTGCCCGGCCCCGCTGTGCTTGCGCACGTTCGACAGGGCCTCCTGAACGACGCGGAAGAGCACGATCTTCTGCGAGTCGCTGAGACTGGAGAGGTCGCCCTCGGCCTGGAGATCCGCCTCGATGCCTGTCGCGCTCTCGAGCGCGCGCAGCTCGCCCTCCACTGCATCCGCGACGGGGCGGGCAACGGCTGTCGTCGAGCGGATGGAGTGCGCGATCTGGCGCAGGCTCTCGTCGAGGGCACCGAGCCGGGCGTGGACGTCGTTGAAGCGCCCGCGTACGCGCTGCCTGAAGTCGTCGGGAACGACCGCCGCGATCTGGGTCGATGCCATACGCAGCTCCTCGGCCAGCGCCACGATCTCCTGCAGGGGCCCGTCGTGCAGGTCGAAGCCGAGACGCAGAAGACGCCGCTCGCCGGCAGCCACGAGGTCGTGCTCGCGCTGCACTCTCCGGTCGAAGAGCGATGCGCGCTCGAGCAGCGGCGCGAGGGCGTTCGCAGCTTCCTCGAGGTACTCCTCGAGATGCTCCGACTCGGCAGCACGTCCACGCGCGACGAGCGCGGCGTACGGACGGTCCCACCGCTCGACGACCCGAACGTGCACCTGGGCCGAGCCGACGACGACTCCGTCGAGAGCGGCGCGCGCCACCTCCCGCAGCCTGCGGCTGCGCGGCGCCTTGCCGTGCGAGACGAGACAGGTCGTAGTGCCGGCAGCGTCGAGGATCCAGAGAGAGCCGGCAGCAGCGGGCGCGAGCTCTACCAGTAGGGCGAGCGCGAGCTCGGCGGCGACCGCCGGCGGAAGCTGGGCGAATTCCTTGCTTGCGAGCGCGCGACGGAAGACCGCGAAGGCTGCAGCCTCGGGCGGCAGGCCGAGCTCGTCGGCCGCTGCCGTGACGGTCGCACGCGCTTCGCCCGGCTCGAGCCGGTGTTCGACGGCGATCGCGACAATCGCGTCTCCGAGGAAGTCGAGAGCGGCTCCCTGGCCCCAGCCGTCGGCCAGGCGCCGCGCCCGCACCTCGCAGGCACGAAGCGCGGCACGCAGGTCGCGTGGAAGAAGCGCAGTGTCTGCTGACCGTGGTCTTCCGGCGCCGATCGCCGCCGCACGGGCGATCAGTTCGGCGGCCAGAGTGGCCCCAACCCGGGCGCCCCCCCGGTCCGCCGCAGCGTCCACAGTTTCCACAGTTCCATTCTGCGTTCAATGAACGTGTTGAACAATAGGCCCCTAGGCCCAACCGTCGATCATCGCCCTGAACGCCGCTGGAAGGACCGATTCGCGCGCTACTGCGAGGGTTTCGCGGAAAAGCGCTGCCTTTTCCCAGCGCTTAACGAAGCCGCTTGCGCGGTCTCGGCACACTCCCGCCCGTTTACTGCCCAGGCACGTTGAACGCGCCAGGGACGCGGCGAGGCGGTTCATCCACAGCTCTCGCGACGCGCCGCTAGTTCAGAAATTGAACGCCGGCGGGCGATCCGGCGCGGTTTGCCTCACTCCTCACGGTCTTCGAGAGCCAGCAGATCTCCCTCCTCGATCCCGGCTGCTGCGGCGGCTCCGGCGGGCAGCTCGAGCGCTGCTACCGCGCGGCGCGCGCCCGCCACCCGCCAGGGGCGCAGCCCGCTCCTGACGCCGACGACCCGCCAGTCGCGGTCGACGAAGACGACGTCGATTGGGAACCGCATGAAGAACATGTGTACCGACGGAGCACGGTCGATCAGCATCCCGCTGCCGGGTTCGAGCCCGTCGCGGCCGAGCAGGCCTCGCATCCGCCCGAATGCACTCTCCGGCACCTCACAGCGCTCGCAGACGACGGCACCGTCAGCCGTGCGGAGGACGCGCGCGAGCGATGCACGGGCCATCGACCCGAGCATGCCAGGTCGGTAATGCGTGCGGAGCTCTGTCCGCAGGGCCTGCGGCCCCGACCCCCCGGGCATCGCGATCATCGGAGGCGCGCTCGTGGTCACCGGTCCGCACGGCCTCCAGACAGCCCGTCGGCCCTTGCGGCCGGGTGCGTTTTGCCAGAGACTGACACGGTGGGCGATCCTGCAGTGGCCATCGACACGGGGTCGGAACAGGTGCTCCAGCGGCCGTTGCTTCGTGGAGTGTTCCACCAGGTTGGCTTCGCAATCTCGTTAGTGGTGGGAACGTTGTTGATCGTCGGCGCGGACGGCGCTCGTCGGCACGTTGCCGCCGCGATATTCGCGGGTGCGGTCGCCGCCTGCTTCGGAGCGAGCGCGCTCTACCACCGGGTCACCTGGACACCGAGGTTGCGACCGTGGATGCGGCGAGTCGACCATGCGGGCGTGTATCTGCTGATCGCCGGCACCTACACGCCGGTGTGTTTGCTCGTCCTGGGCGGCGATTGGCGCCTGATCTTGCTGCCGACCGTCTGGGCTTGCGCCGCTGCGGCAACGATCTTCAAGTTCGTCTGGGTGGGCGCTCCCAAGTGGCTGGCCGTGGCGTTTGGGATCACGCTCGGCTGGGCCGGGGTTGCCGCCTTGCCGCAGCTGGCGACCCGCCTCAACCCGGCAGCCGTCGCTCTCCTGGGTGTCGGTGGGCTCATCTACACCGCCGGGGCACTGGTCTACGCTCGCCGTCGGCCCGACCCGGCTCCGACGGTGTTCGGTTACCACGAGCTCTTCCACGTTCTCACCCTGATTGCGGTCAGTTGCCAGTACGTCGCGATTGCCTTCTTCGTCATCCACGCCGGGTAACCGAGCACCGACGACTGGAAGGATGAACGCCCTTACGCCCACCTGAGGGCTCGCGGGCACCGCAAGCGCTCCGACCCGCCGAACGCCAGACCGAGCGGGTCGCGACCCTAAGCCCGCTTGACTGCCCCCGTGTGCTCTACACCTACCCGAGCGGCGCCCAGCTCGTCGACTCGTCGTCGCGGATGGGGCTGGCGACCGGCGGGTGGCAGCCGGCGCCGTCGACGCCCTTGGTGTTGAGGATCTGACCCATGTCGAAGTAGCCGGTGGTGGTCGTGCCGACGGTCACGTGTACGACGGGAATGCCGAGAGAGATGTCGGCCGGGTTCGTGCACAGCGAGGGATCCTGTCCGTACTGGCCGGCCCGCGGGTTGTAGTCGGAGCCGTCGAAGTTCTCGTAGGCGGTTTGGGCGAGGATCAGGCTCGCCCCGGCGGGGATCGTCGGGGTCCCCCAGAGATCGAAGTGGTGGTTGCTGGTACTGCTGCCCGGGTAGACCACCGGGATATCGACGGTCACGTGGACGGTCAGCGGCCCGCCCGTGAGGTTGTCCACCCGCACCGCGGACGTATCCCAGTTGCCGAGGATCGTGTTGTTTCCTTGGTCGTTCGTGCCGATGAAGTCGACGTTCGGCGAGAACATCCAGGGGCTGGGCTTGGGCTGCGGGTTGTTCGGGTGGTGGGTGTCGTAGTAGCCGACGTACACCTGGTAGGACGCGCCCGAGGTAGTGACGGTGTAGTTGGCGCTGCTCGTCGCGCTGCCGTTCGGAGTGGTGACGCTGATCGGCCCACTACCGGCGCCACTGGGGACGGTCGCGGTGATCTGACTCGCCGAGTTCACCGTGTAGACGGCACCGGTCCCGTTGAAAGCGACTGCGGCCGCCCCGCTGAAGCCGCTACCGCTGATCGTCACCGCCGTTCCCACCGGACCACTCGCCGGACTGAAGCCACTGATCGACGGGGCCGAGGAGGTCACCGTGAAACTGCCGCTGCTGGTCGCCGTCCCGTTCGGAGTGGTGACGCTGACCGCCCCGCTACCGGCGCCACCGGGGACGGTCGCCGTGATCTGACTCGCCGAATTCACCGCGTAGACGGCACCGGTCCCGTTGAACGCAACCCCCGTCGCCCCGCTGAAGCCACTCCCACTGATCGTCACCGCCGTCCCCACCGGACCACTCGCCGGACTGAAACCACCGATCGAGGGAGCAGCCACCGTGACAGAGAAGTTGCCGCTGCTCGTCGCGCTGCCGTTCGGAGTGGTGACGCTGATCGGCCCACTACCGGCGCCACTGGGGACGGTCGCGGTGATCTGACTCGCCGAGTTCACCGTGTAGACGGCACCGGTCCCGTTGAAAGCGACTGCGGCCGCCCCGCTGAAGCCGCTACCGCTGATCGTCACCGCCGTTCCCACCGGACCACTCGCCGGACTGAAGCCACTGATCGACGGGGCCGAGGAGGTCACCGTGAAACTGCCGCTGCTGGTCGCCGTCCCGTTCGGAGTGGTGACGCTGACCGCCCCGCTACCGGCGCCACTGGGGACGGTCGCCGTGATCTGACTCGCCGAGTTCACCGCGTAGACGGCACCGGTCCCGTTGAACGCAACCCCCGTCGCCCCACTGAGACCCGCTCCCACTGATCGTCACCTCCGTTCCCACCGGACCACTCGCCGGACTGAAACCACTAATTGACGGGGCCGAGGAGGTCACCGTGAAACTGCCGCTGCTCGTCGCCGCTCCCGTTCGGAGTGGTGACGCTGATCGCCCCGCTACCGGCGCCGCTAGGAACAGTCGCCGTGATCTGACTCGCCGAGTTCACCGCGAACGCAGCGCTAATCCCGTTGAACGCAACCCCCGTCGCCCCGCCGAACCCACTCCCACTGATCGTCACCGCCGTCCCCACCGGACCACTCGCCGGACTGAAACCACTAATCGACGGGGCGAGGAGGTCACCGTGAAGCTGCCGCCGCCCGGTGCGAGATAGAGCAGCGCGGCTGTCTTGTGTGAGGTCGCCTTCGATGCGGTCGTGTCCCCTGTGTACTGAAGCGTCCCCGTGCTTGCAGGCCCGTTCGAGTCGGCCATGGCGGCAGCCGCCCAAGGAGCAGAAGATGCGGCGCCCGTGTTCGCATCCACTCGTTTGCTCAGGCCGCCGGGCACGAGGTTCGCGTAGCTCGTGCTCTTGTCGGCGCTATAGGAGGTGCGGATGCTGAACATCGCCACTGCCCAGGCGCCTGGGGTGGCGTTCGCCAGCGTCGGCCCCACCACGTCGACGCTGCTCGACGAATCGACCGCACCGGCGGAGGCGACGAAGGGGCTCGACTGATTCACACCGCGCCAGTCCGAGATCTCCACCACCGGTTTCGACTTCGTCGTCCAGCTGATCGTCGGCGCGGTTTCGCTCGCGGCCGCGATCTTGTAGAAGCAATGCACGTTCCAGGTCGTCCCGTCGACCAACGGTGACCACGGGAACTCCGTCCACCCGCTCATCCCCGAAAGGCCCGAGGTGTTGTCCGGGAACGACATCCACGCCACCAGCAGATCACCCGACTGGTAGCCGGACGGGAGTGCGAGCGGAAGGGAGGTCGCACCCGACGTTCGGCTCGCGACGGCCGACCCCACGAACGCCATCGGTGAGCCCGACCCGCTGCTCACGCTCCCGGACGGGGTCGTCACGCTGATCGAGCCGCTCGTCGCCCCTGCCGGCACCGTCGCCGTGATCTGCGTATCCGAACTCACGGTGAACGTCGCCGCGGTGCCGTTGAACATGACTGCGGTCGCGCCCGTGAATCCGCTGCCGTTGATCGTCACCGGTGTCCCTACCGGGCCAGTCGAGGGGCTGAAGCTCGTGATCGACGGCCCCGGTGCGCCCAAGCCGGCAGACGCCGAAGCACCGAGCATTACCCCGATCACGACGAGTAGAACGCCTGCACGCCGCCCCCACCTCGACCTGCCATGCGTCGGCGTCACGGGTGTTGCTCTCCGCCTCATGCGCCCACCGAACCCGTAGCGACTTTAGTTGCTCGCCTTCCCGCCGGGCAATGGTCCAGAGGAACCAAGTGCCGGGCTAGCACGACCACGTTGCCCGGCCGCTCGATCCGCTGTAAGGGTCTCCGAGAGGATGGCTCCCCGTGTCCCGGCGGGTGGTCTTTACCCAGCGCTTACGTTGGACCGGCGGCACCCTGACATCGCTGAAGCAGAATCGTGAGCTGCCTTTCCAAGCTTCCCGGATGGACATACGGTGGAGCGACCCGCCCGACACGGAGGGAGTCCGATGCGCAAGCCCCTGCTATTCCTTCTCGCGATCTTCGTGCTTGCAGCGGCGGGCGCCGCGGCCAAGCCCGCGCGACCTGCTGCGGCGGCTTCGCAGACGGTGACGATCAGCGCGACCGGCTACCAGCCGACAGCCGTGTCGCTCATGGTCGGAGACACCGTCGTCTTTGCCAACAAGGACACGGTCGCTCACACCGTCCAGTTCAAGCAGACGGCCGGATTTCACTGCAGCGCTGCGTTTCCGTTTGTGATCGCGGCGGGACAGAGCGGGAGCTGCACGTTCTTGACGGCCGGCAAGTACACCTTCTCCGATCCAGCGCACAAGGGAAACAAGTGGCGCGGGACGGTCACCGTCGCGACATCCCCGACGTCCGGCCCGCTGACGCTCGCTCCCACGTCTGTCGTCTACGGGCACAAGTCGACCCTGACGGGGACGCTCGCGAGTGCGCAGTCCGGACAGTCGGTGCAGATCCAGGGCACGGAGTGCGGCACGACGACGTCGAAGCTGCTCGCGACCGTGACGACGACGACTGGCGGCAAGTTCAGCTACCCGGCAGCGCCGTTGAAGAAGACGGCCTACACGGCGAAGGTCAAGAGCTCGACCAGCCCGGCAGCGACGGCCGACGTGCAGCCGCGTCTACAGCTCAAGAAGGTCGCGAAGCACCGCTACACCGTGACCGTCTTCGCCGCCGAGAGCTTCGCCGGCAAGCTCGCCACCTTCCAGCGCTACCGCAGCACGACCAAGCGCTGGGTGAAGGTCAAGCGCGTCCTGCTGAAGGCGAACACGACCGGTACCGCGCCGACCGTGATCACCTCGGCGAAGTTCCGCTCGAGGATCAGGGCGAGGCTGCGAGTCCGCGCCAGCCTCGGCTCGAAGCAGGTCGGCCTCTGCTACGCCGCGGGTCGTAGCAACACGATCCGCAGCTGACGAACGCTCCACGGGGAGCCGGGCTACTCGAGCCGGTCGCTCTTGCCCGGCTCCCCAGTGTCCGACTCGAACTTTTCGGAGTCCGGGTTGCCCCGTTTGCGCAGCAGCTCGTGCGCCCAGTCGGCCACGGAACCTGGATTGTCGGGCTGCGCTGCGGCGTGAACCCACTTGTGTAGCGGCAGACCTTCAGCCGGGGTGTCCACCGGCTGCTCCTCCGCATCGGCCGCGACTGGTTGCGGCCCCTTCTCGGTCTCCGCCGGCAGGGCCTGCTCGTCGGCGTCGGGGTCTTTGTTCACCTCGTCGACGGCCTTCGGCCGCGCCTGTCTCTGCGGCTCGACTCCGATCGGTTCTGAGGACGCGGGGGCATCGGCCACCGGAGCGGCTGGGTGGGGGCGCTCCTGCTGGGCGGCCGCTGCGATCGTAAGCGCGGCCCCCTCGACTGCTTTCTTCCGTTCCTGCTCTTCGGCGGCAGCAGCCTGCGGGGCCGCCTCCTCGGACACCTCACGTCGAATCTGTTCCTCACCGTCGGCGATCCGTTGCGCAGCCTCATCGGCCGCATCGCGGACGGCTCGCTCTTGAGCCGCTGCGATCTCCTGCGCTGCATCCTCGGCTGCTTCCCTCCGCGCCTGCTCCTCAGCGGTAGCAGTCTGCCGGGCCGCCTCCTCCCACACCTCACGTCGAGCCTGTTCCTCAGCCGCTGCGATCTGCTGCGCGACGCCCTCGGCCGCTTCCCTCCGCACCTGCTCCTCGGCGATTGCAGCCTGCCGGGCCGCCTCCTCCCACACCTCACGTCGGGCCTCTTCCTCAGCCGCCGCGATCCGCTGGGCTACGCCCTCGGCCGCTTCCCTCCTCGCCTGCTCCTCGGCGATTGCAGCCTGCCGGGCCGCCTCCTCCCACACCTCGCGTCGAGCCTCTTCCTCAGCCGCTGCGATCTGCTGCGCGACGCCCTCGGCCGCTTCCCTCCGCGCCTGCTCCTCGGCGATTGCAGCCTGCTGGGCCGCCTCCTCCCACACCTCGCGTCGAATCTGTTCCTCAGCCGCTGCGACTTTGCGTGCGGCCTCCTCGGCCGCCTCCCTCCACGCCTGCTCTTCAACAGCGAGGGCCTCCCGGGCGACCTCCTCAACAGCCATACCAACCCGCCGCTCGACCTCCTCATCCGCCCACCGCCGCGTCTGATCCTCGGCTTCTGCGATCTGACGGGCCGCCTCCTCGGCTGCCTCCCTTCGCGCCTGCCCCTCAGCGACCACAACCTGCCGCGCGGCCTCGTCGGCCGCCTCGCGCCGCGCCCGCTCTTCAGCTGCTGCGACCTGCTGCGCGACTTTCTCGGCTGCGTCCGTCCGCGCCTGCTCTTCGGCGATCGGCGCCTGCAGAGCCGCCTGTTCGGACAGCTCCAGTCGAACCTCCTCGCGGGCCTCCTCGACCGCAACGGCAACTCGACGGCGAACCTCCTGATCCGCCCAGCGCCGCGCTCGCTCTTGGGCTGCTTCGATCTGGCGTGCTGCCACCTCGCCCGCTTCCTGCCGCGCCCGCTCTTCAGCGGCAGCGACCAGCCGTGCGGCCTCCTCGGCGGTCTCGCCCGGCACTGCCCCCGCAGGCCCGATCGACTGCGGCCCCGTGTCCTCGGCGGCCGGCTCTGGTGCCTCCGGATCGGCCACGGCGCGCAGCTCCGCCGCCGGTTGCCGGGCTTGCTCGCGAAGCTGCGACTGCCGCTCGCGCTGCTCGATCGCCTCGCGCCGGGCCTGCTCCTCCTCGGCGTCCATGTAGCTCTGGACCAGCCGTCTCCGGTCCTCGGTCAGAGGCTTGGCGGGCTCATCCTCTCGCCGCAGCCACGCGGTCATTCACGAAAGGCTACGTATGGCGCTTGCCGGAGCGCGACTACACCGCAGGGGATTGCCCAGGACCTTCGACCTGAATCAAGCTCTCCGCGCGTCGTGCGACGTCGCATCGCCCGCGTGGCGGCCGCAGCCGCGATGACGAGAGAGCCGCGCATGGGCTCTCTCGTCACCTGCGGAGGCTGGTCCGGCTTACGGGCTGGTGAAAACGTCAGTGACGACGTTGTGGAACACGTTGTGCGCCATGGTCGCGGTCACGTTGCCGCCGACTCCGAGCCAGACGCCGTACTGGTTGTCGCGGATCCGGTTGTGCGAGATCGTCACCTGAACGGGCACCGCTCCGTAGACGAGGACGCCGGTGGTGGACGTATCGCCGGCGTCGGGGTCGCCGCCGGTGTTGTTCTGGCCGATCGTGTTGTGCTCGATCCGGTTGCCCGAGAGGTCCTCGAACTGGCCCGAGGCGATCGGATGCGCGTGCAGCGTCACGCCCGACAGTTCGTTGCCGGCGATGTAGTTGTGCGTGACGAGGTTGTCGTAGGAGGCCGTGCCTGCAAGCGCATTGGCGAACAACACGCCGGCCCCTTCGCCGCTCGTGCCGTTGCCCGTGATCCGGTTGTGGCTGATCACGTTGTCGTAGACGCCGGCCACGTTGGGCTGGGGGTTCCCGTTCGAGTCGAGCGCGGACGGGTTGTGCCCGGGCGCCGTGACCCCGCAGTCGAAGAGGTTCTTCGTGATGATGTTGTGCGCGATCAGGTTGTTGTGCGTCGGCCCGAACTCGTCGGTGAGTAGAACCCCGCCGCTGTTGCCGCTGACGAAGTTGTGGCTCACGATCGAGTCGAAGACGCCCATCAGGTGGATGCCCTCACCGCAGTCGCCCGGCACCGGGCCGAGTTCGACGCACTGCGGATACGGCGAGCTCAGCGTGGGCGGAATCCCGCCGGTGTCGTTGCCGACGACGCGGTTGCCCTGGATAAGCACGTGATCGATCGAGCCTCCGCTGAGCGAGCCGGTGGCGAGGATGCCCTCGCCGATCGCGCCGGTCACCTTCAGGCCCATTACGGCGACGTGGCTCGACTCGATCGTGATCCCCGCCAGGCAGTCCGCGCTGCCGGGAACGCCCTGAATGATCTGGTCGCACATACCGTTGGCGGTGGACGAGCCCTGGATGACCGCTCCGTGGTTGCCGAGCAGCTTCAGCGGCGCCGAGATGATCACGTCTTCGGTGTAGGTGCCGCGGCACACGACGACGGTGCCGCCCGACGGCGCGGCGCCGACCGCCGACTGAACGCTCGAGTACGCGGCCGAGTGGCAATTGCGATCCTTCGCCCCGCCCGTGCCTGTGGGAGAGACGTACAACGCTCCCTTCCGGCCGTGGCCGTGATGGCCGTGGTTTCCGTTGTTGCCGGGGCCGTGATTGCCGTGGTCGGCGAGCGCGGCGCTCGTCGCGAAACCTGCGACGAGCACCACGGCCAGAGACACGAGGCCGCGACGGAGATAGCTCCTACGAGCTGTCATCAATTCCCCTTCCTCCATCATCCGCAGTTCTGATCAGCTGAGAATCTCGACGCGAGCCCCACCGCGCTACGCGGATCTAAACCGATCCGCGGTAAAGGTGAACCCGACTTTTCGCGCTCTTTACAAGAGCTTCGCGGACGAGCGCGGGCCGGCTAGCGGAAGCTCAGGCCGACCCGGCGAAGCAGCTACGCAGCGGCCGCCGGCGCGTCGTCGTCGGCGACGGCGAGCGGAGGCTCCGGTTCCGACCAGCTGACACCAAGCCAGCGGTACACGGGCGGCGCGCCCTCGGGAACGTCGGCGGAGGCAGGACGCGGCACGTCGGCTGCATTGGGGCCGAGTCTGACTTTCAATGCCTTCGCGCCGTTGATGTCCACCGTGAGCTCCTTCCGCGACGTCGTCTTGTTCGCAGAATGGAAGACGATTCCTTCGTCGTCTCCCCTCCGATCGGGCGGTTCGTCCTACACGAAGATGGAGCGCTCGTGCGTGGCGCAACGCAAGTCGCCGAAGTGCTGCGAATCTCGAACGCCCCCAACCACCCTGGCCGGGCTACCTTGTCCAGAGCGGGTTGCGCCCGAGGGATTCCTCTCCGATTGGTGCCTCCAGTCAGAGCTCGTTTCTCGACCCGGCGCAACCCGCTCGACCGGCGATGCCCATGGTGAGGAACACGCTCCGCCGCACACTCGCGACACTCTGTGCACTCGCTGCATTCCTCGGCGCTACCGCGATCGCATCCGCGACTTCCCGCACCTCCGGCGGACGAGACCATCGCTTCAACGCGACCTACGCCGGACACGGACAAGGCGAGACCGGCGGCACGAGTGCGTCCGGCAGCGCCACGCTCCGGGGCCGCGCCAGGCTGATCGGGCGAGGGACGATGAGTGGCTCAGCGCACGGAAGCTTCACGAGTCAAACCTGCGTGACGTTCAGCGGCAGGGCGGTGCTCAGGGGCAGGACGGGCTCGCTGCGGCTAACGGCGCGTCGTGCCCACGCATGCGCGGCGAGCGGCGGCAACAGCGTCTCCTTCTCCGGAACAGCGACCGTTACCGGCGGGACAGCCACCTTCGCCGGCGCCCGCGGTCGCCTGACCTTCAGAGGCACCTTCGACAGAACGACCGGGAGCGTGCAGGTCTCCCTCAGCGGCGTGATCCGATACCGGGCCTGACAACCAGGTTCTAGTCAGGATCGACGAAGCTCATCGTCTGCCGCGCCTCCCAAGGTGGAAGGCGCTGCGCATGCTCGATGCGGCGGCTGCGCCGCCGAGATGGGTGTGGATTCCGAGCATGTCCTCGGTGGTCCGCAGTAACGAGTAGTGGTTGAAGGGTCGTGCGGATCTCGTCCCGCGTCGGGTGTAGGGCGAGATGACGATCGTCGCGACCTGCTCGCCCTCGCCGACATCGTTCTCGTCCCACGTGATGAAGATGGCGGTCGAGCCCGATCTGTATTGGGCGCTGTTCAGGAGCTTGGGGAGCCACGTCGAGAGCCAGGTGTCACCGGCGCGTGTCTGCGCGCCAACGTCCTCGCCGGTCGTCGGGCAGGAGTGCATGTCGTGGCAGAGGTTCGGGGTGACGAACGTGAACCGCGCCGACAGATCAGGTCGCCGGGTCAGAGGGACGTCCCGGCGCGAGCACCTTTTCGCGAGGTTCGTGTAGTAGGGCGCCGGATTGTGGTTCACGTCGTAGAGGCCCTCGTTCGTTCGATCGCAGTTCGACGGCATCGACTCCTCCAGGGCGCGCCATTGCCTGCCGAGCTGCGAGAAGATGCTCGCCACTCGGAGCGGTGCATCGGTGGGATACGGGTCGCCCGAGATCCCCTGGGTCGATCCGGAGGTCATCGCGAGGTAGTTCGGAACGCTCGGATGGGATTCGGCGGAGAAGTTGGTCGCGAGTCCGCACGCATTCGCGACACCGTTCAGGTAGGGCGCGTTGCTCGAGCCGATGATCTCCGAGTAATCCTTGTTCTCCATCACGACCCAGACCACGTGCTGATAGGTCTTGGGTGGCTTACGCAGCCACCCGCACGGCTGACGGGTGAACCTCGAAGTCGGGGCGGCAGTATCTCTTCGGCCGGCCTCCGCTTGCAGCGGCGACAAGAGGTAGGTCAGGGAGACGGCGGTCACGAACGCGCCGAGCACGGCGGTGCAGAAGAGCCGGTTCGTACGACACGCGAGACTCCGTGAGCCCGTTCTGGACGCCATCCGCCCCGACTATCGCAGAGAACGGAGAGGCTCCTCAGAATTGCCCCGGCACGCCAACCCGCACGCGGGTCGTGGGTTCAGTCTCATCATCCGCTTCGGGCTACGCCGAGCACGGGAGCAGTGCTTCGGAAAACCACTGATAGCCCGACCGCTTCGTCTCCGGCGTGGCAGGATGTGGAACGATGCGCCGGAGGCTTGCGTGGCTCGTAGCGGTCCCGCTGATGCTCGCGGGGTCGCAGGTCGCGCACATGCTGGCGTATCGGATCGTCTACCCGCAGGCGAGCGTCCGGTTGCAGGCGCTTGTCGAGACTGGGCACGGCTACCTGAGCATGCTGCCGCTCGTCCTCGGTGTCGCGGGCTCGATAGTGGCGCTTTCGCTGGTTGCGAGTGTGGTCGATGCTGCGCGGGGACGTGAGGTCCGGTCGCTGCCGCCCTGGGCCTTCGCGTTGCTGCCAGTGGCCGGCTTCGCTCTCCAGGAGTACCTCGAGCGCTGGCTGGACTGGGGATTCTTCCCTTGGTACGCCGCTGAGCAGCCGACATTTCTGATCGGGATTGCACTTCAGCTTCCCTTCGGCGCGCTCGCCTATGTCGCGGCCCGGGTCCTGCTTCGCACCGCAAAGCGGCTAGGGCAACGCCTCGCTCCAGTCGCACCGCCGCGACCCCGCGTCGTCCTTCAGCCGCTGCTCATGCCAGCCGCGCAGCCGCTGCCTCCGCTCTCGTCACTCCTCTCGCGCCGGCTGGGACGGCGCGGACCTCCGCTCCTCGTCGGCTGAGCTGGGCCGTCGCCGCTTAGGCGACGGATTCCCTGTCGAACGAAGGAGAGAGGATTGAAACGCACGAGCCGTTTGCTGCTGCTCGCGGGTGCGGCCATTGTCGGACTGGTGGCCGTCGCAAGCGCGTCCGCGCATGCCCGGATGAGCCCGTCGGTCTCCCTGGCCAACCAGCTACAGCTCTATAGCCTCGCGATTCCGACCGAGAAGGCGAACGCATTCACGACGAAGATCGTTCTGACCCTGCCGAAGGGGTTCTCGATCGACTCGTTCGTGCCGAGCCCCGGCTGGCAGCGGGTCGAGAAGTCGACCGGATCCGGGGACAACGCAGTCGTCACACAGGTCACCTGGTCGGGCGGTCATGTGCCGACCGAGGAAGACTCGCTGTTCCAGTTCCTCGCCCAGCCGGCCGGGGCGGGAACGTACACGTTCCAGGTGCAGCAGACCTACTCCGACGGATCGATCGTCGACTGGTCCGGCCCGGAGTCGTCGGCCGCGCCGGCGCCGACGATCGATGTCGTGAGCTCCGTCTCCGGCGGCGGCACGTCGACCCTGACGATCGTCGCGCTCGTCCTGGGTGCGCTCGGCCTCCTGGTTGGCGGAATTGCGCTGTTCTCGCGTGGGGGCCGCTCGCTCACGTGAGACTTCGCAAGCGTGGAGCAGTGGCGGTCGCCGTCGTTGCGCTGGCGTTGCTGGTGCCGGCGGCGGCGTCCGCCCACGCCTACCTGGTCAAGACCGTGCCGGCCGCGAGCGTGATCTTGAGCAGTGCTCCGCGGAGCGTGCAGCTCACCTACGACGAGGCGGTCGAGCCGCGATTCGCGATCATCTCGGTCACAGACGTCCACGCGCATCAGGAAGCGACGGGTCAGGTCACGCGTTCGCCCTCCGACCCGGACACGCTCGTCGTGCCGATCAAGCACGTCGGCGAGGGCTGGTATCTCGTCTACTGGCGCGCCATCTCGGTCGATGGCCACCCGGTGCAGGGTGCGTTCACCTTCGCGGTCGGCCCGAACGCCGGGCCTGCGCCGCAGTTCGCGGTCCCGCACATAGCGGGGACGGCCACGTCGACACCCCTGGTGATCGCAAAGTGGCTCGCCTTCCTGACGATGATGGTCGCGATCGGACTGTTCGTCCTGCGGATCGTGATTGCCCAGCCCCTCGTCCGCAGTGTCTCCGGAACGAGCCTGCGCCCGCTCTCGATCGCCTTCGGGGTCGTCGCGGTCCTGGGGCTGGTAGCTGTTCCGGCGTACCTGGAGGAGGCTGTCGCAATCGACTCCCTGCGCTCGTTCTGGGACGTCACGGCGGTCGTGCCTGACTGGCGGCTCACGGCCTTCGGTCGGGGCTACGTCGATATTGAGCTCTGCTTCGCGCTCTTCGTGTTGGCCGCCGCGGTCGCGATCTGGACCGACCGGCCGGAGCGCGAGCGACGTCCGGTCGCGGCGCTGCTCGCGCTCAGCGGCACGCTCTCGGCTGCCGCGGCGGTCCTCGTCCTGCCAGGGGCCGTCGGCCATGCCGGGCAGACCTCGCCGCGAGGGGTCGCCGTGCTGCTCGACTGGCTCCATCTGCTCTCCGGCTCGGTCTGGATCGGTGGCCTGGTCGGGCTGCTCGTCGTCTGGCGCAGCCTTCCCGTTGCAAAGCGGGTGGCCGGGCTCGTCGTCTGTGTGCCGCGCTTCTCGAACGTCGCCTTCGTCTCGGTCCTCGTGCTGCTCGGGACCGGCGTCGGCGCCGCCGTCCTGCACCTGCCCGTACTCGACGCCCTCTGGCTCACTTCCTACGGCGAGGTGATTCTGATCAAGGCCGGGATCCTCCTCGCAGCCATGCTGCTCGCCTCCATCAACCTGTTGCGAGCTAAGCCCGGCCTTTCACGAGTCGAGGTGGGTGAGGCGTCAGCCAGACTCCTGCGTCGGCTTGTCTCCGGCGAGGCGCTCCTGGTAGCCGGCGCGATTCTCGCCGCAGCAGTCCTCTCGAGCCTCGCTCCGCCGCCGCCGGCGTTTGCCGAGGAAGGTTCGGCTCTTGCCCGCGTCGGCCCCGGCAAGGTCGTCTCGACGGTCGTTCGCGGGCCGTACAAGCTCGAGGTCTTGGTCGATCCAAACCAGGCGGCGGCGCCGGACACGTTCGGGCTGCGGCTGACGCGCGGCGGAAAGCCCGTCCAGGGGGCGGACGTGACCCTGACCTTCGCGATGCTCGACATGCAGATGCCGACCCAGGAGTACCAGCTCGCCGAAACCGCCCCGGGTACCTACACGCGCAAGGCCCCCGCGCTCGTCATGGTCGGCCACTGGGCTCTCAACTTCATGATCACACCGAAAGGCGGCCTGCCGTTCAGCGCCCTCGTCGTCGACCGCGCCGGCAGCTGAACGCATCCAGATAGAAAGGAGACCTCGACGAATGCCGCACCATCGCCCACTCATCCCCCTCGTGGCGCTCGCAGCCTCCGCCCTACTCGTCGGCTGCGGCTCCGGCGGCTCGAGCACCGGTCTGACCATCCTGCCCGCGCGCACCTTCGCCCTCGCCGGGTTCCAGCCCACCGGGTCGATCCAGCCGGGAAAGCGGACGCTCGTCTCCTTCACGATCCGGACCCCCTCGGGAAAGCCGCTCACCCGGTACAAGAGATGCTGCGAACCGCACGCCGGCGTCGACCTGCTCGTCGTCCGCAGCGACGACAGCCACGTCCAGTACATCGACGCTGACGCGGAGCCCGACGGACGCGTCAGCGTGCCCGTCGTCTTCCCCACGCCGGGCCGCTACCGGATCGTTGTCGACGCCTACCCCCAGGTCACCGGACCCACGACGCCGTTCAACTTCCAGCTCTTCAAATGGGTGACCGTCCGCGGCAACTACCGGCAGCAACCCCTTCCGCCATACCGGTCGACCCAGGTTGTCGACGGCTACCGCTTCCAGATGCAGGGCAACCCCCACTTAAAGGCGATCGAGCCCGGCTTCCTCGTCCTGCACGTCACCGACCCGAGCGGACACAAGGCCCACTTCACCACCTGGCGTGGCGCCCTCGCTCACGCCATCTTCTTCCACCAGGGATCCCTAGCCTACTCGCACACCCACATCTGCAAACCGGGGGCGATCTACTGTTTCTCCGCGCTCGGCTCGGTGCGCGTGACCGGCCGCTCCACGGCACCGGGCATACTCAAGGCCGGCGTGCTCCTCCCCGAGTCCGGGACCTGGCGGCTGTTTCTCCTCACGTACCTCGGCGGGCGTGTTCTCACTGTCCCCTTCACGCTCCACGCGACGTGAACCGCACGCGGTCTCAGCTCGTCCTCTTCGCCGCGCTCGCCGCGCTCGCCTGCGGCGTTGCCGCGGCAGTGGTCGCGATCAACCTCCTGCGGGCGGTGCTCGCAGGATGAGGAGGCAGTTCGGGTCAGCGCGGAGGGAAGAGGAAGCTGCGGTGCGGCCGGACGTAGCCGCCGACCTCGAGCACGATCTCGGCGCGAGGCCTGAACCGAAGCGTGCGCGGATCGCCTCGCCGCCGGGCGCCGTCGACGTAGATGGAAACCGAGCCGCGGAAGGACAGGAACCGCCCCGGTCCCAGCGGCTGGCCCCAGATGCGGAAGAGGCGGCCGAGCGTCGCGCGGCCTTGGTACTCGACGATTCCGCTCGGATCGAGCGTCCACGCGCGGGCGCGACAGCCCGCGTGCAGGACGCGGCCGAGCCGGCGACGCGCCCCCTCGACTCCGATAGCCGCCGGCACGATCACGACGCGCCGTCGGGCGAACAGCTCGAGGTGAACGCGCGACCCCTTCTGAAGGGGCGCCTTGTGGCAGACGAAGCGCGCGGCCGGAGACCGCGGGGGCGGGTGGTACCCCGGGCCTGTTCCGACCGGCGTCGGCACGAGCCCAAACAGACTCGCCGCCACGCCCAGAGAGAAGGCGCGCAAGGACATCGTCGTCAGGCTACGCGCATCGCCCTCTGCGCTCTCGCCTGCGCCCTCGCCGCAGGCGTCGCCGCTCCGTTCGCCCGAGCGGACGGCGATCCCGCGAGCGACTATCTCGTCGCCCAGCAGGTGTTTCTCTCCTACGACGCCAAGATCCCGGCCGCGCTCCAGAGCAAGCTCGTCGCCGCGGTCGCATCCGCGAACAAGAATGGCTTCCCGCTCAAGGTTGCCTTGATCTGGACCAGCTACGACCTCGGCTCGGTGCCTGAGCTGTTCGGCAAGCCGAAGACGTACGCCCGCTTCCTCGACGCCGAAGACTCCAAATGCTGGTGGGGCGGGTCGTGTGGATCCGGCCGGTTCAAGACCACCACCCGGCTGCTCGTAGTGATGCCGAACGGGCTCGGCTTCGCCCAATGGAAGCACAGCCCCGCCGACGGCTATCGAACCCTCGCCGGGATCAAGGTGACGCGAACACCCGCCGGCCTGGCCACGGCGGCCACAAGCGCCGCCGTCACGCTCGCCGCCGCGGCAGGCGTGAAGGTATCGACGAGCGGCGGCTCCGCTCCGGCAGGACAGTCGAGCGGCGGCAGCACCAGCCGGATCGACATCATCGTGGCCGTCGTCGCGGCGCTCCTCCTCGGAGCAGCGGCACGATTTCTGATCCGGCGCCGGGCAGCTCGCTCAGCGTTGCGCTAGCGGTTCCTGCTCGGGCTCGGGATCGCGGGGAAGCCCCGGACTCAGCGAGACAACGACGAGCGCGACTCCGGCCGCGAGCGACACGCCCGTGGCGCTCCGCTCCAGCCACACCGGGATCGCCGCGAGAACCCAGCCGTCACGAAGCGCCGAAACGAGCTCCAGCCCCTGCGCAGCAGCGGCGATACCGATCACGATCCCGCCGATCGGCCGCCAGACAGGATGGCTGTAGAGGGCCACCAGCGCGACCGCGACGATGCAGGTCACACCCACGAGTACGAGCTGCCAAGCCGAGACGGTCGGCCGACCGTAGAGCTCGCGACCGAGCCGCGCGACCGTGGCCGCCACCAGCGCAACCCCCGCGAGCGCCGCTCCCACCTGGGCTTCGAGCCGCGCCTCGCGTAGCTTCAGCAGCGCAGGGATGCAGGCCGCAACCACGAGAAGAGGCCAGAACCAGAGCAGCGAGGCAGGCGCCGACTGCCACAAGCCGCCCCGGATCGCCGTGCCGCGGCCGTCGACCACGAGCGGCACGACCCAGCGGCCGAGATAGACGTTGCCGGACGGGTGTGCCGACAAGGCCGGCGTGTGGAGCCGGCCATCGTGCCACGTCCACCAATGGCGCGACGTCAGCGTCTTCCACTCCGGCGGCGTCGTCGAGGCGACGCCCCGTGGCACGACCTGGGGGTAGACACGATTGAGGAACCAGGTCGCCGAACGAGTGTTGACAGCGACCCCCGCCGAGGAAAAGCGAAGGTACGGCTCGCCGCGCAGCCCGGTCACGATGACCGTCAGAGACGACTTCGCGCGCATCCAGATCGCCTGGTCGCCGTCCACGATTCGCGCCTCCAATCCCGACGGCAGGGAGGAGATGCGAGCCAGGTAGTCCGTAGCCGCCGGCGGCGTGCGCCCGACATGGGCGTAAGCCGTCGCCGGGAGCAGGACAGCCGCGAAGACCGCCGTCGCCAGCGCGAGGGCGGCCCTACGCACGCCCGAGCGAGCGAAGGGTGTTCTCCACGTCCTGCGCCAGGAACGGATACAGGTAGAGCGCCCGCTCGTAGCCCCTCGGATCGATGATGTACGCAGCCTCGGTGTGGGTGATACGGCGCACCCTGATGCCGGCAATCGTCCTCGTCGCAGCGCTGACCCCGATCGCGTAGTCCTTCCACACTCGCGCCAGGGCGGCCGGTGCTCCCACAGCCCACTGCCAGTCGCTCGGCAGGCTCCACTTACTCTCGTCGAGCAGCAGGTTCTTCCGCGCGTCCGCCCACTGATTGACGCTAACTGCAACGATCGCGGGCCTCTGCGAGGCAGGCATTTGGGCGACCACACGGCCGAGAGTCTTCGCCTCGAGCGGACAGAGGTTGCGGCAAACCGGGTCGATGAACGTCAGGATCACCGGCCGACCGCGGAACTGCTTCAGGGAGATCGGAGCACCACTCTCACTCCGCAAAGTGAACCCGGGTGCGACCTTCTTCCCGACCGGCCAGGTCACCGGCGGACCGGAAACAGCCGAGCTCGCCACTGCCGGGCTGGTACTCGACGACCGCAGAACGGCGATCACAGCTCCGACACCGACCCCCACGAGTAGAGCCCCTGCCAAGAGAAACCAGCGCAGACGGCGAAACGGATCGACGACGGGTGCGGGCGACGGGTGCACGGACACGCCGCCAGCAGTATCGCACTGCGTGCCCGTTCTTGGCGAAGGCTGGAAGAGGGGGCGGTCGCGGACCACGCCCTCCTAGTCCGCGGAACGTGCAGAGTTAGTTCGAGAGGTCGCTGCTCGGGACGGCTTCCGACGCGTGACGGCGGCGGAAAGCGAGGGCTCCGACGCCAAGCATTAGGAGTAGACCGCCGAGAGCGGCGGACACCCATACGGCATAGTCGCGCGAGGCATGTCGCGACGCGGCCGTGCCGGCGGTGGCGATTGTTGACAGCCCCCCTATGGCGCCCAGTTTGATCTGGAGCGGGAAGAGACGATCGACCTCGGCGAGGGACGCCCTAGCCTGGGTCACGCCGAGCAGGTGCCGGGTGACGCGTAGGTGGCTGACAATTTGCCTGGCTCCGACGTATTGATTTGCGAACTTCGGCTCGTTAAGGCTGTCGATGCGGACGAACGAGCCTGTGTGCGGTGCGTCGATGAGGTAGCCGTCGCCGACGTAGATCCCGACGTGCCCGGGCGCCTTGCGGGTGCCGTCGGAGCCGGTGAAGAAGACGAGGTCTCCTGGTTGGAGCCGGTTCGGCGCAACCCAGACCCCATCCGGGGTGTGCCACTGAGCCGCGGCGTAGTGCGGCAGTGGGACGCCGAGCTGCGCGAACACATACATGACTAGGCCCGAACAGTCGAAGCCCGTGGTCGGGCTCGCGCCGCCCCACCTGTACGGCACGCCGAGGTACCGCATGGCGGTCGAGACGACGGGGTTGTCCTGCGCGGTGTCCGCCAAGCCGCCGCTGAGCCGGAATGGGAAGGACGACGCGGGGTAGTCGGGCGGTGGCTTCGTGGGCTGCAGCCGCTGCTTCCGCGAGCGGGACGGGCCGGTCGCATGCCTGTGCTGTGCGCGCGCCTGCCGGTGGTCGACCGGCCGCGGCTTCGCGGTGGATTGCGCCGACGCGGCAAATGCCACCACCACCGCGGTGCCAGCGGGCAGCGACCCGTGGGCCTGGAGCAGACGCAGAACCAGAGGCGCCGTCACCCGCCCGACCGTCGCGCCGAGCGTGAGCTGCCCCCAGCCATCGACAGGCACCGTCCCCCCGGCCGCAACGGTGACAGCCGACCCATTGATCGTGAGGCCCGCCGTCGTCCCCTTGCCATCCGTCGCCTGGACGCTGCCCGCGGTGACGACGCCGTCAAACAACGAAACCGAACCGAGCGAGACTCCCGCCGACCTGCACGTCGAACCGCTCGAGGCCGAGGAGTCGAAGGCCAGAACCGACCCGGACGACGGGTACGCGGACGGTCCGAGGTTAGAGGCCGGCGTCCCGAGCGCGATTACCCGCCGCGAAGGTAAGACCAGGGCGGCCGCGCCCGCCCCCACGCAGCCCGCAGGCAACGAGGACAGCGAAAGCGGCGCGAACGACGGCGTCGTCGCGGTGGTGGAGGCAGTCGTACCCGTGGTCGTGGTACTCGTGGTCGTCGTGCCGGTGCCGCCTGCACGCGCTGACGCGACTCCGACAACCGCGCCGACAACGGCCAGGAGCACTAGCCAAGCCACACGCCTCATCACGAGAGTGTGACGCAGTTTCTCGAAGACGGCACCCCGGAAGGTGTGGGCAACCCCAACCCTTTGATGACTACGGACGCCCGCGCCGGTCTGCATAGGGTCGCCATGTGGCCGAGGTAACGGACCGTCGGCCGGGTCGGCGTTCGGGACCGACCCCCGACCGAACAGCAGGGAGACGGCAAACGAGTGCTGGGCGGGGGTGGTCGCGGTACGCTGGGCTATGTCCTCTGAAGATGATGCGCCAGCGCCAGAGGAGTCACGCTCCCTCGACCGCAGTCTCCTCAGGGGCCTCGTCGGGTTTGAAGCGTTCCTCTACGCCGCAGTCGCCCTCCTGCTGGCTACTGCTGCGGTACTCGTCCTCGTCGGAACCGTGCACGAGCTCGCACACGCGGTCTCAACGAGCGCAGGCGCGGTCGACACCGGGGTCGCATTGCTCGACCGTATCCTGCTCCTGCTCATCATTGCCGAGCTCGCCTACACGCTCCGCTTCGTCTTGCGCACGCACAAGATCGCGGTCGAACCGTTCCTCTTCATCGGTCTGATCGCCGTGGTGCGGCGAATCCTCATCGTCACCGCTCAGTTCGAACGACTCCCCTCGACCGGACGCGTACTGACCAACTTTCTGCTCGAGCTCGGCCTCCTCGGCTTCCTCGCCCTCGCCCTCGCCCTCGCCGTCAGACTCATCCGGCGCCCCGAGTCGTCCCTCGACTGAACTGCCTGCTCAGACGACCTCAGGAGACCGCACTCGCCTGGGTCTGTTCCGGAATGACCCCACCCCTGAGCTAGCCCGTGTTATAGGTGCGCCCGGAGCGGGAAACAGGTGTGCATGGCCACGCGTACGCCGCTGCGCGACTACGAGCGCTCCCGTCCAGAGCCTTCGCACGGCCTGCTCCACTGGGCCGAAGAGTGGGTCGAGGAGACCGGGCTCGCACCGGAGGGCGAGCCTGCAGAGGGAGTGCCTTGGCACGCCGTGGTGCTGATCGCGGCCGGGCTCGCCCTCCTCGTCGCCGTCGAGATCACGCTCGCCTTCGCGATCGCGAAGCTCGTCACGGGTCACGCGAACTAGAGGTCGCCCGCCTCGGCCCCGGGGTGAGTGCGTAACCCGGCATATAGGGGCGGCGCCGTCCGCCTCAGTCGTTATCGCTTTCGGCATGTCGGCCATCCGCGTCGACGGTCTCCGCGTGGTGCGAGGCGGCACCCTCGTTCTCGACCGACTCGGCTTCGACGTCGCCGCAGGCTCGGTGACAGGCTTGCTCGGTCCGAGTGGCAGCGGCAAGACGACGTTGATGCGAGCAGTCGTCGGCGTGCAGAAGGTCGCCGGCGGACTCGTCGAGGTGCTCGGCTTGCCAGCCGGCTCGCCGAACTTGCGCGATCGCGTCGGCTACATGACGCAGGCGCCGTCGGTGTACGGCGATCTCGGAGTTGCCGAGAACCTCCGCTTCTTCGCACGCGTGCTCGGGCGGCCCGACGAATCGATCGAGCGCGTGCTCGCCCAGGTCTCGCTCGATGCGTTCGCCCATCGCCGGGTCGGCACACTCTCCGGCGGCGAACGCGCACGGGTCTCGCTCGCGACGACACTCCTCGGCGAGCCGGAGCTGCTCGTGCTGGACGAGCCGACCGTCGGGCTCGACCCGGTGCTGCGTCGCGACCTGTGGCGCCTCTTCCACGAGCTCGCCGAAGGCGGGACGACGCTGATCGTGTCGAGCCACGTGATGGACGAGGCAGACCGCTGCGACACGCTGCTCCTGCTTCGCGACGGACAGCTGCTCGCGCGTGCGACGCCGGCCGAGCTCCGCGCACGAACCGGCGAGCGGGAGCTGGACGCCGCGTTCCTGCGGCTCGTCGAGGAGCAAACGTGAGCTTTCGCATCACCGGCGCAGTGGCGCAGCGAGTGCTGCGGCAGTTGCGGCACGACCCGCGGACGATCGCGTTGATCCTGCTCGTGCCGTGCCTGCTCGAATTCCTGCTCCAGCAGTTGTTCGGCCGCCACTCCCCTGTCTTCCAGCAGATCGGCACGCCGCTGCTCGGCATGTTCCCATTCATCACGATGTTCCTGGTTACGTCGATCACCATGCTCCGCGAGCGCACCTCCGGAACGCTCGAGCGGCTGATGACGATGCCGCTGCACAAGGTCGACATCCTTGCCGGCTACGCGGCAGCTTTCGCGCTCCTCGCCCTCGTCCAGGCGACGCTCATCTCCGCCGTCGCGTTCGGTCTGCTCGGGCTGGACGTTGCCGGCCCGAAGTGGGTCGTGGTCGCGCTGGCGGTGGCGAACGCGGTCCTTGGAAGCACGCTCGGCCTCTTCGTCAGCGCGTTCGCGCAGACCGAGTTCCAGGCGGTGCAGTTCATGCCCGCCTTCGTGCTCCCGCAGATCCTTCTCTGCGGACTCTTCGTCGCCCAGAACGAGATGGCAACCTGGCTCCGCGCGGTCTCATATGTCATGCCGATGACGTACGCCTATGACGCGCTCGCGCGCACCGCGGCCGACAACTTCGACGCGCGCTTCGTGCTCAATGTGGCCGTCGTCTTCGGCTGTGTCGTGCTCGCGATCGTGCTCGGCGGCGCGACCCTGAGGCGACGGACCGACTAGCAGAGGACAGCGGCGTAGGACGCTCGCCTGGGCCAGCGATGCTCTCACCTGAGCCGAAGGGACCTGCGCGATTAGCGGGCTTTCAGCGAGCCGTATTTAGAAAACGGTTGGTTGAAGGATTCGGCTTCGTGTTGGATCCGGCATCGCTCGCAAGCGTCTCGCTATCGTGACAGGCGATAGCGAACCCGGTCCGTGCGGCCATAGCTTTCCGCTTGGCGCCCCGGCGTTTGCCTTAGGCGCCCGCGCGGGGATGCTCGATGTCTGGAAGGGAGGCCGGCCAGTTGGAGTCGGAGAAAGCGCCCTCTCGCTCGCGAAGCGTCGGTGGCGACTCTCACGCGGCGCTCGTCGAGTTGATCACTGTGCTCGAGGCGGAACTGGTCGAGGAGCGCGAACGTGCGGGGCGTCTCGAGGATCGGGTCAACCGCCTCGAGCAGCAGCTCGCTCCCTCCGCTCCAGCCGAACCCGTTCAGCAATCGCCAGATCGGGGGGAGCCAGTCGGCAAGACGGCCCGCTCGACCATCGACTCGTGGCGCTGGGACGAGGCCGACGAGCGAGCGTACTGGCTCCGGCGCTGCGAGGGCTTTCGCGTCAGCGACTCCTCGGGCGTACTCGGGCACGTCGAGTCCGTACGGTTCTTGCGCGAACTAGAAGAACCGGACACGCTGGTTGTTCTGAACAAGCGATGGCCGCGGCGCGAGTGCGAGATAGCCGTCTCTGAGGTCGCGGAGATCGCGCCTGAGCGTCGCGAGATCACGCTAGCCGTACCTGCCCTCGACTGGCTACTCCCTCCCCGGCCGAGCCTGCGGTCGCGAATCCACCGCCGCTCGCACTAGGCAACTGGAAGCTGCCCCCCGGCCACGACGGTCACTAACGCTGCGAGTGGCTTTGTTGCGGCCGGCACGGGCATCGTGTGCATCTCGTACCCGGCCGACCGACGGGCGCCTCTGCGGTTGCGCCAGACCCTATCCTCCGCGACCCGCCGCAGTGACGAGGGGACGGTCCTGCGTGGACAGCGTCCTCCCGCCTGGGCCAGCCCAGAGGGCATGCGCAGAATCTCTCGCCCAACCTGCGGCAACAGGGTCGGCCGAACCCGTCAAAGCAGTCGGCACAACACCTCGACCGCTTCCCGTTTCACCGGCGGAGAGACTCGCCGGTGCCGCGAGCGCGAGCTGCGACTCTCCGCGAGCGAGAACGAGAGGGAGGAGCTATCGGCTCCTCCCTCTCGTTCATCCAGCGCTCTCTTAGCGGCGTAGCGGCGTGGTCGCAAGCAGCGACTCGGCCGAAACCTCGCGCAGGATGAACTCGTCGTAGCCGAACAGCGTCGCCGTGATCGAGGAGATCACACGCGCCCCATCAAGTGGCGGCAGCTCCTGCTTCTCGACCGCGGTCTGCACCTGCTTGATCAGGCGCCCGCCGAGCTGCCACTTCGGCTCGATGGCTGGCCCAAACTCAGTCGGCTTCATCGAAGCGAACTGCTGGACCAAGGAGCCATGCACCGTTCCTGCCATAAAGCAACCCCCCTTGGGTGTTTGGGGAAACCGGTACACCCCCAACTTGCCAACCTCACCCCCAGCCCGTCAAACCAAGCTTCCCGCGCTTTTCGGACCTTTCAGCCATCCAAAACTTGCGAACGGCACCTCAGCCTGTCGAACCAAAGAAGCCGCTCTTTCCGAACCTTTCGGCCATTCTTGACCGACTCGAACCGTCGACTCCGGGGCGGTCGATGCAGCCGGCGGAAGGCTGAGTTACCGTCGTGCTGTGGCCGACACCGGAGTGGCTGCGCGAAGCGAGTTGACCCAGGTTCTGCTCGCGGCTGCGCAAAGGCTTGCTGAGTCGATCGATCCAGAGCACGTCTACGACAGCTTCCATGAGTTGCTCGAGGAGGTCGTTCCCCATGACGGCGTCGTTGTGTCGTCGTTCGCCGCCGACGAGGGGCTCATCCGCTGCGAGTACGCGTGGGTCGACGGTGCCCGTGTCGATGAGTCGACCCTGCCGCAGCTGCCGCTGAATCGGGAGGGCGGCGGGATGCAAAGCCGCGTCATCGTTACAGGCGAGGCGCTACTCGTGAACGACGTTGCGGAACGTGTACAGGAGCCCGGAGGGACCTACTACAACGTCGACCGCGAGGGCCGGATCGCGAAGATCCCGGACACCGGGCCCGCTCGCACGACCGCGGCGATGATGGTTCCGGTCAAGTACGGGGGAGCAGTCGTCGGCGTGGTGCAGCTGATGCGCGATCGCGGCCTGTACACGCAGCGTGACCTCGAGCTCTTCAGTGCGCTGGTCGGGCTGATGCACGCCGCGGTCCGCAATGCGCGGCTTCAGGCCGAGCGCGCGCAACTCGAGGCGGTCGCGGCCGTTGAGCGCGCGCGTGCCGATGAGCGGGAGCAGGCGGCTCGGGTGCTCGAGCTAGTCGGTGACGGGATCATTCTCGCCGACCGTGACGGAGTAATCGTGTTCTCCAACCGTGCGGCCGACGCAGTAACCGGCGTGGAGCTCTGCGGGCGTCGGGCTGCCGACGTGTTCGGCGCCTGGAAGTCCGTCGAAGCCGCCGTACCTATTGCGCGGGAGGTCGGAGCGTCGAGTTCGATGACGCTTCCGGTCTCCGTGGGTGACCGCGAGTTGTGGCTGTCGTTCGTCGCAGTCGAGAGCGCGGAGGGTGTTGTCTATGCGTTTCGCGACCTTACGGCCGAGCGGCAGCTCGACGAGGAGAAGCGCGACTTCGTCGCGACCATCTCCCATGAGCTGCGGACGCCGATGACAGGGGTGTATGGGGCAGCCCAGACTCTGCTTCGTACGGACATCGAGTGGAGTGCTTCGCAGCGCCTCGATCTTCTTCAACTCATTGCCAGCCAGGCGGAGCGGCTCAGTCAGATCGTCGACGATCTCCTGCTTGCCACGAACATTGACCACGATCGGATTCAGATCTCCCACGAGCCAGTCGAGGTCGGTGAGCTCGTGCGGCAGACGGTCGAGCTGCTCGAGGGGCCTGACGTCGAAATCGAGGCTCCCGACCTGTCGTATGTGCTCGGCGACCGCGACCGGATCCAACAGATCGTCGTCAACCTCCTCGACAACGCCTCGAAGTACGGTCGGCCGCCGGTGAGGCTCGTCGTCGCGTCGGCCGGTGACGTACTAGAGCTGTCCGTGCGTGATTCGGGTACGGGCATCCCACGCGAGCAGCAGGAGCGGATCTTCGAGAAGTTCTACCGCAGCGATCCGGAGCTGGCCCGCGCGCCGAGCGGGACCGGCCTCGGACTGTACATCGCGCGCGCGTTGGCAGAACGGATGGGTGGGACACTCGACCTCCGCTCGGTTTCCGGCAGTGGCGCCGAGTTCGTGCTCACGCTCCCGCGCCCGTAGCTCCCACGGATCCCGCACGCTTCGGGTCCCAGACGCAGGGGGTACGTCCATGAAGCGGCTCGCGCCGACCGGAAGACGCTGGATGCCGGAAGCCGTAGCATCATGGCGTGGCCGATCCGATCGCAGAGCTACGGAACCTCCTCAGTGGGAGATCGCCCGCTCCGAGTGAGATGGCCGCCTACCTGGAGAAGGTCCGCGACCGCGCGTATGCGGTGACTGACGGGGACATCGAGACGCTCAGGGCGGCGGGATTCTCGGAGGACGAGATCTTCGAGCAGACGGTCGCGGTCGCGATAGCCGAGGGGCTGCGGAGGCTCGACCTCGCGAACGAGGCGATCGGATGAGGCTCGCGCGGGTGGACGAAGCTCATGCGCCGGCAGAGGCCGCGATGCTCGCGATGATCCGGGAGCGCACGAGGGCCGAACCGCTCGGCGTCGTCAAGACGCTGCTCTACCGGCCGGAGCTCTTCGGCGAGCCGTTCTCGGAGGCGCTGGAAGTCGCGATGCGCGGGCCCTCCGAGTGGAGCCCCGGCGAGCGCGAGCTGTTCGCCGGCTTCACGTCGCTGCTCCGGCAGTGCCCGTTCTGAGCGGGCTCACACGGCGCGGTCGCGTCGTACGCGCTCGGGGAGGAGGTCTGGAGTGCCGTCGTCGCCGACTGGCGCACGGCTTCGCTGCGGCCCGAGCTGCACGCGGCCCTGGCATTCATCGAAGTGCTCACCCTCCGGCCCGACGAGTTGACGGAGGCCGACGCCGAGGCCGCCTATTCTGCGGGGGTCTCGCGAGGGGCGCTCCGCGACGCAGCGACCGTCTGCGCCCTCTTCAACATGATCACGCGGCTCGCCGACTCCCTCGGCTGGGACGTGCCGAGCGCGGAGCGGCTGAGGGCGCGCGCGCCCGCGATGCTCGAGGGCGGCTACTCGTTCGCCGCGATGCGGCAGCGCTGACTCGTTGCCCCAGGAGGCTTCGCTCGCCGGTCGCAGTACCACTTCGAGGATCCGGAGACACCGCGGACGCTCAAGCCCGAACACGACTACTCGGCGCGTCCTCGGCGCTCATCAAGGCCCATCGAGCACGTCCGCCATCCCACCGCGTCCCTCCTGGAGCGCGAAGTCGCGACGCCGCCGGGGTGGAATGTCTACGGAGGGCCACGCCGCTCGGCCTCCGAGGCCAGCGTGAAGACGTCGTCCTCGCCGAGCGTGGTGGCAGTGCCGCCCGGATCGCGTAGAGGGTGCAGTGATCATGGCCGTCTTCCCGTTCAGGTCACTGGTCCTCCAAAGGTTTGAGCGTCGGGTAGACGTGGCGGAAGCGCCGGTAGCCGTCGTCGTAGTCCCACTCCGGCTCGATTCGACGCCGCGGCCGGACGCAGCGGGAAACCGCGTCGTCAGCGTCGCAGAAGACGCCTGCGCGCACGCCGGCAAGGAGCGCGGCGCCGAACGCGGATCCCTCCTCCGACTCTGTCGTCTCGAGCGGCAGGCCGAGCACCGAGGCGAGAATCCGGAGCCAGAGCTGGCTCCGCGCGCCGCCGCCCGAGACGCGGGCGGTCTCCGGCTGGGCGCCGAGCTCGCGGAGCAGCTCGAGCGAATCGCGCAGCCCGTACGCGACGCCTTCCAGCATCGCGCGCCAGAGCGCACCGCGGTCGTGACGGACCGAGAGACCGACGAACGCGCCACGCGCGTCGGGATCCGGATGGGGCGTCCGCTCACCGGCGAGATACGGCGCGAAGAGCAGTCCTTCGCTTCCTGCCGGCCAGCGCTCGGCCTCCTGCTCGAGATTCGCGAGGTCGGCGGCGAGCGCAGCGCGTAGCCAGGAGGCCGACCCGGCGGCGCTCAGCATCACACCCATCGCATGCCACATGCCGGGGACGGCGTGGCAGAAGGCATGCAGCCGTCCTTCACGGTCGTGCTCGTAAGCGCTCAGCGCGGCGAAGACAACGCCGGAGGTCCCGAGGACGACTGAGACAGGTCCTGGACGCGCGATTCCGACGCCGAGCGCAGCGGCCGCCTGATCGCCCGCGCCGGCGATCTCGGTCGACTCGTGAGCCGGCGGGAGCCAGTCGAGCGGAATCTGGAGCGCCGCGCAGACCTCCCGCGACCAAACGCGGCGGCGGACGTCGAACAGGAGCGTGCCCGAGGCGTCCGCGACATCGACGGCGAGCTCACCGGTCAGGCGAAAACGGACGTAGTCCTTCGGAAGGAGCACGTGCCGGACCCGGCCGTACAGCTCCGGCTCGTGCCGGCGCAGCCAGAGCAGCTTCGGCGCGGTGAACCCGGTCAGCGCGCGGTTGCCGGTCAGCTCGACGAGCCGCAGGAAGCCGACGCGCTCCTCGATCTCTGCGCACTCGGCGGCGGTGCGCTGGTCGTTCCACAGGATCGCGGGGCGCAGCACGCGCTGCTCGGCGTCGAGGACGACCAGCCCGTGCATCTGCCCGGACAGCCCGACCGGGCCTTCGGGCAACCGGCCCAGGACGTCCCCGGCCGCGCGCCACCAGTCCTCCGGCTCCTGCTCCGACCAGCCGGGATATGGCCGCGAGAGCGGGTACTCCGCGCTCGCCGTCGCGAGCACGTGACCCTCCTCGTCGATCGCGACGCCCTTGACGGCGGTGGTGCCGACGTCGAGGCCGACGAGGGCCACTCTAGGCGCCGAGCGCGGCGTATACGAGCTCGTAGGCGCGGACGGCGTCCTTGGCCTGCTGGGCCTGCCGCAGCTCGGTCTCGTCGATCTTCGCGGCGATTCCGTCGATGAACCGCCATTGGAGCACCGAGCGCTTCACCGCGCCGACCGCGTCCTCGGTGTAGGGGTAGAGGTCGAAGCCGAGCCGCTCGCCGTGCTCGCCGTAGCGGGCACGCCGTAGTTCGAGCGCGAGCTCGATGGTCTCCATGAAGGCGGTCGCGCCGACCATGTTGTCGTCGTCGAACGTGCCCCAACCGGAGTTCGCGTGCTGATGGCCGAGCAGGCCCTCGGCAGCCAGGAGGGCCGCGTACTCGGCGAGGTTTTCACCGTTCATGATCAGGTGCTGCCAGTCCATGTTGACCTTGACGTTCGAGATTCCGCGGGTTCGAAGGGTGTGGATCACGTGCAGCGTCATGCCAACGTTGCGCATCAGGATCTTCATCGCCGGCTCGGAGTTCTTGTGCTCGAGGAACACCGTGACGCCGCGCTCGCCGGCGTGGGCGGCCGCCTCTGCGATCCCGTCCAGGAAGCGCGCCCACGACTCGGCGTACGGCGTCTGGAACGGGTAGTTGTAGCCCTCGATCCCAGGCCAGATGATCATCTGCGCGCCGACGTCGGCTGCGAGGTCGATCGCCTCGCGTGTCAGCCGCAGCGCCTCCGCACGCGTCTCGTCGTCGGGCGAGCAGAAGCCTCCCCTGCCGAAGCGGGGATCGAGATGGAGGCCGCTTGCGATGCAGTAGATGCCGTGCCCGTCGAGAGCACCGCGGACCGCCTCGAGGTTCTCGGGCGAGAGTTCCTGTGGGTAGTGGAACTCGTAGTCGTCGATCAGCTCGCCGAGTCCCTCGACCGCGGTGCGCACCTTCTCGGCCGTCGAGACGCCGGAGAGCTCCGGCTTGTACCCACCCGGATTGAACCGCGTCGCCATCCCGCCGAACGCCCAGATTCCCAGACTCGTCTTCATCAGGCGACCCTATCTCGTCCTTGTCCTAGGGAACGGATGCTTTCGCTCTTCTCGCCCGCAAATCGAGGCGTTACGATGGTCCGATGATCGAGTTCCACCTCGACCCTCAGTCCGGCGTCGCCACCTACCTACAGATCGTCCGGCAGGTCAAGGACGCGCTCCGACTCGGCACGCTCGACGTCGGCGACCAGCTCCCGACCGTGCGGGAGGTCGTCGCGGATCTCGCCGTCAACCCGAACACCGTCGCGAAGGCGTATCGCGACCTGGAGCGCGAGGGTCTGGTCGTCGCGAGGCAGGGGCGAGGCACCTTCATCGCCACCACCTTGGCTCCTGCCTCGCTGCAGCACCACGCCGAGCTGCGGCAGGAGCTCGAGCGCTGGCTCGCATCGGCTTTGCGCGCCGGGCTCGACGAAGAGAGCATTCGCGCGCTCATCTCCACCACGCTCCGGGAGTCTCTGGCCCGTCGCGTGGCATGAGCGCCGCGCCGCTCGTCGCAGAGGGCCTGGGCAAGCGCTTTCGCCGTGAGTGGGCGCTGCGTGACCTGACGCTGTCGATCCCGAAGGGAGCGGTCGTCGGGCTGGCCGGGCCGAATGCGGCGGGAAAGTCGACGCTCCTCTCCCTCGCGGCGGGCATGCTCGCGCCGAGCGAAGGCTCGATCGCCGTGCTCGGGCACGAACCGCTCCGAAGCCCGGAGATCCTCGGCGAGGTCGGCTACGTCGCGCAGGGTGCGCCTCTCTATCGCTCCTTCCGGGTCGCCGACACGATCGAGTACGCGCGCCGCACGAACTCCCGCTGGGACCGCGAGATCGCGCTCGAGCTGCTGACGCGCATCGACTCGCGCGCAAAGGTCGGCACGCTCTCGGCCGGAGAGCGCGCCCGACTCGCGCTCGCGCTGGCGCTGGGCAAGCGGCCGCGGCTCGTCCTGCTCGACGAGCCGTTCGCCAGCCTCGACCCCCTCGCCGGCCGCGAGCTGCTGCAGCTGTTGATGGACGGCGTGGCGGAGCTCGGGGCCACCGTCGTCGTGGCGTCGCACGTCGTCGCGGACATCCAGCGCGTCTGCGACCACATCGTGCTCTTGAGCAGCGGTTGCGTCCGCCTGGAGGGAGACGTCGAGGAGCTGCTCGAGTCTCACCGGCTTCTGACCGGCCCGCGGCGTCCGCTCGGCTCGATCCGCGGCGTGCGCGAGGTGGTCCGCGAGCGGCACAGCGGCCGCCAGCTGACACTGCTCGCAATCACCGACGGGCCGATCGTCGATCCGTCGTGGACCGTCAGTCCGGTCAGCCTCGAGGAGCTTCTGCTCGCCTACATGGCGCCCGAGCGGCTGCCGACGCCCCGGACGCCGGAAGGGGTGCCGTTGCGATGGCATGGGTGACGTGGCGGCAGCACCGGTCGCAGGCGCTCGGCGCACTCGGCCTGGTCGTCGCGTTTGCCGTCGCTGCCGTCCTGACGCATTTGCGGATCGGGTCGGCATTCGACCGCGACTCGCTGTCGGCGTGCCTCCCGCCGGCGACGCGAACCGGTTGCGACATCATCGTGCCTCACTTCGAGGGCGAGTTCGGCGGGCTCGTCACGGCCACTCGCTTCCTGGCGGTGCTGCCCCTGCTCGCAGGCGTCTTCGTCGGCGCACCGCTGATCGCCCGCGAGCTCGAGTTCGGCACCTACCGCTTCGCCTGGACGCAGGGCGTCAGTCGCCGGCGCTGGCTGCTCTCGAAAACGATGCTGCTCGCCGCCGGGATCGTCGTCGCCGCCGGAGCCGCGAGCTTCGTGGTCATGTGGTGGCGCTCGCCCTTCGACACGCTCGAGGGGCGGATAGGCCCGAGCGGCTTCGACATCGAGGGGATCGTCGTTCCGGCGTACGCGATCTTCGCGCTCGCGCTCGGCGTGCTCGCCGGTCTCGTCTTCCGGCGGACGGTGGCCGCGATGACTGCGACCCTCGTTGTCTTTGGTGCGACTCGTTTTCTCGTCTCCGATTTCGTCAGACCACACTTCATGGCGCCGCTCCACCGGGTGATCGCCACGACAGGCGCGAGCGGCACGCCGGGTGACTGGGTACTGAGCAACACGCTCGTCGACGGAGGCGGCCGCCGGATCACCACCGCCCGCGAAGACCTCGCGGTCCTCCACGCGCAGAAGGCCGGGATCGACCCGCACACCTACATCGTCACGCTCGGGTGGAGGCGGATCATCTCGTACCAACCTGCCGGCCGGTTCTGGACGTTCCAGGTCCTCGAGGCGGGTCTCTATGTGGGGCTCGCCGTCGCACTCGTTCTCGTCGCGCTCTGGCTCGTCCGACGGACGCCGGCGTGATGGAGCGCCTCGACCGCGGCGACCTGCTTCGCCTTGCCGCCGGTGCCGCGGTAGTCGGTGCGGTTCCGAGGACCGCCCGCGAGATGTTCTCACAGGGCGGCTTTCCGCAGTCGCACCCGCGCTGGCGGTTCGCGTTCGTGAACCACGCGCTGACCAATCCGTTCTTCGTGCCCGCGAAGAACGGAAGTCACGACGCGGCGTCGCTCGTCGGCGTGGACGTGAATTGGACCGGCTCCACGAAGAGCGACGTCGGCCAGATGGTCAAGGCGATGCGGCACGCGATCGCCGCAGAGGTCGACGGGATCGCCGTCTCGATCATCGACCCGACCGCGTTCAACAGCGCAACCCGGCTCGCGCTCTCGCGCGGGATCCCGGTTCTCTCATACAACGCGGACGGCGGCAAGCAGAACAAGCGGCTCGCCTACATCGGCCAGGACAACTACCAGTCCGGGCTCGAGCTCGGCGCCCGGCTGGTCCGACTCTGCTCGCGCGGCGACGTGTACCTCTTCATCGCAACGCCGGGCCAGGAGAACATCCAGCCGCGAATCGACGGCGCCCTCGACGCGATCCGCGACTCGGGCAAGCCGATCCGAGTCCACGTCGTCTCGTCCGGCGTCAACGTCGACCATGAACGCAGCAAGGTCGAGGCGACCTACCTGGCCAACAGGAATCTCCGCGGCCTGTTCGCCGTCGACGCAGGGTCGACGGCAGGCGTCGCCAACGTGATGCGTAAGTACCGGCTGCACAAGCGCGGCGTTCGCGCGGGCGGTTACGACCTGCTGCCTATCACGCTCCGGGCGATCCACGAGCGGGATCTCGACTTCACGATCGACCAGCAGCCGTATCTGCAGGGGTTCCTTCCGGTGCTGCAGATGTTCCTCTACCGCTACAGCGGGCACCTCGTCGCACCGGCGGACACGAACACGGGCCTGAACTTCGTCACCCGTGCGACCGTGGGCCGCTACCTGACGACACTCAGCCGCTTCGAGGGAAGCTCGAGCCGCGACCGGTATCCGGTCCGATAGCGGTCCGTCACCGCTCTTGAACTATTCCCATAGGGGAGTAGTATTCCGGTGCCGATCGACCCCGAGCTAGGCGAGGGGGCGGCACATCAAAGGAGGCGCCGGACGGCGCTCTCGAAGTGCAGGCAAATGGCACGAAGGAGGGCTAGGAGGGTGAAGAGCTTCGGAAGAAAGGGTTTGATCCTCGTGCTCGGCGTCGGGGTCGCAGCCCTGGCAGTCTCCGCAGGCGCGGTTGCGAGCACCAAGAAGAAGTCGGCCAGCGTTCAGGTCTGCGTCCTGCTGCCGGACACCGCATCGTCCGTCCGCTGGGTGCAGTTCGACGCGCCGCTCCTCTCGAAGGCGTTTGCCAAGGCGGGAGTCACGGCGTCGATCAACAACGCGCTCAACGACCCGACGAAGCAGACCGCACAGGCGCAGGCATGCCTCGCCGCCGGCGCCAAGGTCGTGATCGAGACGTCGCTCGATGCCGGCTCGGCGACGGCGATCGAGAAGCTCTTCACGTCGAGGGGCGGCTACGCGATCGACTACGACCGCCAAGTCGTCGGCGGCTCGGCCTCGGTCTACGACACGTTCGACGGCAAGGCCGTCGGCGAGGCGCAGGCCAAGGGAGTCATCGCCGCGATGAAGGCGAAGCACACCTACAAAAAGAGCAGTAAGGTCGCCGAGCTCTGGGGCGGCCAGACCGACCAGAACGCGTTCTGGTTCAAGAGCGGCAACGACGCCGTGCTCAACCCGCTCTTCAAGAAGCACAAGCTGACGAAGGGCCCGCAGAAGTTCGTGCCCGACTGGAGCGCGACCAACGCCGCGACCATCTACGACCAGATGCTCGTCAGAACCAACAACAAGATCAAGGGCATCATCGCGGCGAACGACAACATCGCCGGCGCCGTCGTCGCCGACGAGAAGGCCAAGCACCTCCCGAAGACCCCGCTGTCCGGGCAGGACACCACGGCGCAGGGTGTCCAGTACATCCTCGCGGGCTGGCAGTCGGGCACCGTCTACAAGAAGGTGTCGTTGGAGGCGAATGCCGCAGCCGCTGCGGCGATCGCGCTTCTCCACGGGAACAAGCCGAAGACCAACTCGTTCCGGATGAACAACGGGAAAAAGGAGCCGACACTGGTCCTACCCGTTACGTGGATCACGAAGAAGAACTACAAGCAGCTCTTCAAGCAGCACTGGCTGACGAGGAGCGAAGTGTGCATCGGTCAGTACAAGAAGTACTGCAAGTAGCTCGTTCACTGTGAGATGGTGGAGGTGTCCACGCCGGGCGCCTCCACCGTGCTCTCCTCGCCCAGGAGCAGCTAATCGATGAGCGACACGCCACTTCTCCAGCTCCAGAGCATCACGAAGACGTTCGGGTCGGTACAGGCGCTCGACGACGTCGACTTCGAGGTCAACGCCGGCGAGGTGATGGCGCTCGTCGGCGACAACGGCGCGGGCAAGTCGACGCTCGTCAAGTGCGTCGCCGGCACCCACTCCGCCGACAGCGGCCGGATCCTGTTCGAGGGGAACGAAGTGCACATCCATGGGCCGAAGAGCGCCGCTCGGCTGGGGATCGAGGTCGTCTATCAGGATCTCGCGCTCTGCGACAACCTCGACGTCGTCCAGAACATGTACCTGGGCCGCGAGGTCAACCGGGCCCAGATTCTCTCCGAGGCGCCGATGGAGCAGCACACGGCCGAGACACTGAAGTCTCTTGCGGTCACGACGATCAAGTCGGTGCGCCAGACGGTGGCGACGCTCTCGGGCGGCCAGCGCCAGTCGGTCGCCGTCGCGCGCGCCGTCATGTGGAACTCGAAGCTCGTCGTCCTCGACGAACCGACCGCGGCTCTCGGCGTCGCGCAGACCGAGCAGGTGCTCGAGCTCGTGCGCCGTCTCGGCAGCCAGGGCCTCGGAGTGATGCTCATCTCCCACAACCTCCACGACGTCTTCGAGACCGCCGACCGGATCACTGTGCTCCGGCTCGGACGGAACGTCGGCGTGTTCGAGCGCCGCAACACGACACAGCAGGCCGTCGTCGAGGCGATCACCGCCGGCGTTCCCACGAAGGTCTCCGGGGTCCCGTCCGCCGCCGGCGCAGGAGCCGAGGCGTGAGCTCGGCCGACGTCGTCGGCGCGGATCAGGCGCCGCCGCCGCCGCTCGAGGAGGAGCAGCTTTCGGGCGGAATCCGCGGCGTCCGGGAGCGCGCGTGGCTCAATCTGCGGACCGGCAACCTGGGCGCCATTCCAATCATCGTCGGCGAGATCATGGTCGTCGCCATCTTCGCTTTCACGGCGACGAACTTCTTCACGGCCGCCAACTTCGTCAACCTGATCGAGCAAACCGCGGGTACCACGATGCTCGCGTACGGCGTCGTGTTCGTGCTCCTGCTCGGCGAGATCGACCTCTCGATCGGCTACCTCGCGGGCATCGGAGCGCTGGTCGTGGCCGAGCTCCAGCTCCCGGGCAGCAAGTACCAGATGAGCGGCATCCTGGCGATGCTTGTCGCCGTCGCGGTCTGCGCCCTGATCGGCGGCTTCCAGGGCTCGATCGTCGCGTTCGTGGGCGTTCCCTCGTTTGTCGTCACGCTCGCCGGCTTCCTGATCTGGCAGGGCGTGATTCTGAACAAGCTCCAGCAGCGCGGGACGATCATCATCCAGGACCGCTGGATCAACTACACCGACCTCTACATCTTCTCGCCGGCGGCCGGTTGGGTGATCGCCGCGATCTTCACCGCGCTCTACCCGCTCAGCGTCCTCTACAAGAAGATCGTCGCCCGCGGCACGCAGATCGCCCAGCAGAGCTGGACGTCGGCCATCCTGAAGACGGTCGGCATCGGGATCGCGGCTTTCGGGACGGTCGCGATCGCGAACCACGCCAAGATCATCGAAACGCCCGAGGGCCTGCCGCTCGCCGGCGTGCTCATGGTCTTCTTCTTCGTGGTGCTGACGTTCCTCGCCAAGTGGACCACGTTCGGGCGGCACGTGTACGCGGTCGGCGGCAACGCGGAGGCCGCGCGGCGCGCAGGAATCAACGTGCCGCGGGTCCGGGTGATCGTGTTCGCGCTCTCGGGTGCGATGGCGGCGATCGGCGGGATCGTCTTCGCCGCCCAGGTCAACTCGGTCGCGCTCACGTTTCCGCCGGGCAACCTGCTTCTGAACGCGATCGCCGCTGCGGTGATCGGAGGGGTCAGCCTTTTCGGCGGCCGCGGCGAGGTTCGCGGTGCCCTGCTCGGAGCCATCCTGATCGGAACCTTGCAGAACGGCCTCAACACGCTGAGCATCTCGAACGGCTGGATCTACATTGTGACCGGCGCCGTGCTGCTCGGAGCGGTGACGCTCGACACGGTCGCGGTCAGGCTGCAGGCTCGCTCCGGCCGCTAGCGCCTCAGCCGTGGTAGTGGCGGAGCCTGCGGAGGACCAGCGCCGCGACGCGCTCGCCGACCGTACGGCCCGCCCTCACGTCCGACGGGACGTCGATTCCGTCGGCGACCGGAGCCGAGCTCGCCTCCCGAATCCGGTCGGCGTACGAACGTCCGGTGAGCGCGGCCAGGACTCTGCCCGCCGCGTAGGCGAAGGCGCTCCCCTCGGCGACGCCTCCGGGTGACGGCGGCGTCGCGATGGGAGGCGACCAGGCTGCTCCGTCGATCCACCGCCCCTGCGAGAGCACCTCGACCTTGCCGCCGCGGAGCTCGACGAGGCTCGGGACGAGCGGCAGGCCGTTCGCGCTGTAGTCCGCCTGCTTGCGGTCGCTCGACTGGCCCTGGAACGCGAGATAGCGGATCATCGAGATCGGTCGCGGCGGCTGGTAGGCGCGCTTCGCTCCCCAGGCGGCGACGGCGGCGTCGTTGAGTGCGCCGTCGACGCCGAGGTAGAGCCGGACATCCTTGGCGAGATCTCCGGTCGCATGGTGGGCGGCGAGCGAGTTCCAGGTCAGCGGCGACCACGCCCGCGGCGCCGCTCCGCTCGCCGAGGTCGCCCGCAGGACGGCCAGCGCAGCCCGCTTGTACTGGGCGCTCGAGGGATCCTGCAGCGGCGACGCGCCCGGATCGATGGGGAGCCCGCGGCGCGAATGGGGGAGCGCGAAGCTGCGAACGTGGCCCCACTCCGCGCCGACGAAGCTCTGGACGTTCGCCGGCACCGCCGCCAGGCTGTGCGGCTGGATCGCCCCGAGCGCCAGCGGCTGCCAGAAGGCCGCGTTCTCCACGGTGGAGCCGGCTACGTGGACGATCAAGGGCTGGTTCGACGACGTGAACGTCGGGTCGGCGTAGTGCAGCGACTCGTTCGCCCCGTCGTGCCGGCCGGCGGCGATCGCTGCCGCGGCGATCCGGTTCCCCAGTGCGGCAGACGATCGTCCGCTCGTGGCGGTGAAGTCCGGCGAGTAGCAGAGCGAGCGCAGCTCCTTTGCCAGCAGGGCGAAGCTCCGGCTCAGGTTCGAGTCGAAGGAGGCATCCCAGAGGAGCACCCGGTAGGCCGCATAGCTGATCGCAGCGTCGCGGGCGGAGGGGGTGTCCCGCGCGCTCGCCTTCCAGGCGTCCCACATCGCGGAGGAGACGTCGAAGAGGTCGCGCGCCTGCACCGGCTCGCTCGCGGCGCCGGAGTGGAGCGCCTCGACCGCCGTCTCGTCCCAGATCGTCGCGATCGAGCGGCCGCCGCTCGCCGGCGTGCACGCCGCAAGCCGGTACGACAGAGGCGCCGGAGCCTGTGGAGGTCGACGCGGCGGGACGGCGACCTCGACGATGCGGTCGGCGTGAACGTCGTGCAGCACGGTCTCGCCGCCCCAGGGGTAGCGCACGCTCAGGCCCGCCACGTTCGTCGCCGCGCCGAGCCCGAAGTGGACGCGCTGGTCCTCGGACGACAGGTAGCTGGACCCGGCGCGAACCTCCTGCGAGATCGTCCGGCCGTCGGCGAGCGTGATCGTCACCATCGCACCGGGGCTGAACCGCGAGAGCTTCACATCGAGCCAATGGCCGATCGGCCCGGTCGGCTTGAGGAGGAGGAGCTTGCCGCCGATCGAGTTGACCGCGATCTCCATGCGGCCGTCGTTGTCGACGTCGGCTGCCGCGAGTCCGCGTCCGTTCACACGCAGCCCGGCGGGAACGACGTTCGGCGTCACCCCGTAGCGCGCGCTCTCCGGCCCGGAGACCGGAGCGATCACCTTCAGCCGGCCGGCGTCCTTCGCCAGGCTCGTGACCGGGATGCCGCCGGTCGCGAGCACGAGGTCGGACGTGCCCGAGTTCGCCAGGTCGACGAACGAGTCCCCCCAGCCGGCGAAGTCGGCACCGAGCGCCGGGTCGAAGTCGGGGCGGACGTTCGCGAACGAAGACGCCCTCGCCCTGGCGAACGCGGCCGACGGCTCGTGGCGCGAGTTCGTGACGAACAGGTCGAGCGGACCGCTCGCAGCGCCGTCGACGGCGATGCCCATGCCGGCGTACGGGTCCGCAACTCCCGAGGCCGCGGCGCGGTTCTCGAAGCGGAAGCCGAGCCCGGCGGGGTCGGCCTTCGCTCCGCCCGGCCACGGGACGTTGACGTAGAGCTGATTCGGATCCTCGTCGTTCGCGACGTAGAGGTCGGGACGCCCGTCCCTGTTGACGTCGAGGAAGGTGGCGCCAAGACCATGCGAGAAGCCGGACGCTTCGAGACCCGCCTGGACCCCGACCTCGCGGAAGCGGGCGCGACCGTTCGGGCCGTTCCCCTCGTTCAGGTAGAGGAGGTCGCGGACGCCGACGAGGTTCGTCGGGAAGCCGGCCAGCGAGTTCGGCACCGAGTCGTACGGGCGCGCGTAGCCCGCGACGAAGACGTCCGGACGGCCGTCACCGTTGACGTCCGCCACGGCGACGCCCGTGTACCAGCCGTTCGCGGTCATCCCCGCGGCTCGGGCGCCCTCGCTGAAGGTGCCGTTGCCGTTGTTCCACAGCAGCTTGATCCCGCTCGTCGTCGTCACGATCAGGTCGGGTCGGCCGTCGCCGTTCAGATCCGCGGCCACGCAGCCGTCGCCCTGCACCCGGAGGCCCGCGTGCGCTCTCGCGGTGACGTCATGGAAGTGTCCGTGAACGTTCTCGAACAGCTGCGTGCGCGACAGGCCCCCGTGCGCCTCCAGCCGCGAGGCGTCGGAGCTCGCGTACGAGTTGACTGCGAACAGGTCCTGCCAGCCGTCGCCGTTGTAGTCGAGCCAGCAGACGCCGCCGCCCATCATCGCCGCGTAGTCGTTCGAGACCCCGTAGCGGAACGAGTCCTGGCGGAAGTCGAGACCGACCGTCGGCGCGACGTTCGTCAGTCGAATGCCGCGCAGCGCCGAACTCACGGGCACGGGTGCGGTCTCGACCGGGCCCGACGGCACAGCCGACGGAAGCGCCCAGCGGCCGTCCGCGGTCTGGTGCAGGTGGTAGGTGAGGCCGGCGCGCTGCACCGTCGCCGTCGGGGGGCCCTGCTCGAGGCCCTCGACAAGCCAGATCCGAAGCGGGCCGGCGCTTGCGGACGGCTTCGCCCCGAGCAGGTCGTGGGCGATCAGCTGCGCCGTGTGAAGGTCGAGCTTCGTCTGAACGCCCTGCGCGGGGAGGATCGTGATCGGCGGCAGCGGACCGGGCGGTACCGCGCTCGAGGCGTCCGCGACCGCAGGCGCGTTCCCGACGACGATCGCCCCCACCGACACGGCGAACGCCAGCGTCGCGAGGCCGACGACAAGCCGCCGGTCCAGTGGCCACGGGACCAGCCGCAGCAACGGCAGCGCCAGGCACACGACGGCGAGCGACCCCAGCAGCGCGACCTTGGCCGCGTACTCGGTAATCGTCGGCGCGATCATCACCCCCGCGAGCAGGCCGAGCGAGACCGCGTACACGAGCCGGCCCGTCGGAGAGCGCGGAGCCGTCTTCGGGTCGGTGATCATGAAGAAGAGGAACACGAGCACCTCGGGCGAGGTGACGAGCACCCACCACAAGTGGAAGCCCGAGATCGGGCCGAGGTGCCAGCGCGCGGTCATCGTGTGGCCCGCGAGCGCGAGCACGGCGATCGCCACCGCAAACGAGATCCAGAAGCCGATCGCCACCCGCAGCAGCCTCAGCCGCCGGAGGATGAGGAAGCCGCCCGCGACGATGACAGCGAGCGCGACCACGAGCCAGGCCGACATCGGGCCCCACCAAAAGTCGAGCGGAGCGGCGCGAGTCCGGCCGAGCACGAGGAAACAGAGGACGAGCCCGATGTTCGACGGATTGAAGATGTGCTCGCCGCGCCAGCGGATGATGTGCTTCGAGAGGAGCGCGACCGCGCTGGTGCCCACGAAGATCCACCAGCCGCGGAGGCTCCACCAGTCGCCGTGCGCGGTGCCCGGCACACGCAGGACGAAGGCGACGCCGTTGCCGGTCAACATGGCACTCGCCGGCCACATGATCACGTGCTGCTGGCGCATCGCGATCGCCACCTCGAGCACGGCAGCGGTTCCGATCGCGAGGAGGATCTGCGCGATCGAGAGCTCGAAGTCGAAGCCGACCTGCCCGATGACCTGGAGCGAAATGATCACCGCCGCGAGATGCAGCCGCGGATCTCCGAGCTTCGGCAGCAACACCGGGTACGGCCTGCCGCGAATCGTGAAGGTGGGGCCCGAAGGCGCAGGTGCGGCGTGCGCGCTCATTCGCCCGCTCCATGCTAGTGCCCTAGGGAAATATTTAAAACGGCTAGAGCGAGACCGGCGCGCCGGTCGTCGCCGAGCGGTGCAGCGCCTCCAGCGTCCTTGCCTGTCCGGCGGCGTCCTCCCGCCCGAGCAGCAGCTCGCCCTCGCCGCGGATCGCGTCCGTGAGGTTCTCGAGCTCCAGCCGGTACGAGTCCTCGTGCTCGAGCTCGATCCGCTCGACGTCCCCGTCCCGGCGCAGCTCGATCACTGGGTGCAGGGAGTGCCACGGATCGTCGAGGAAGAGCGCGCCCTCGCTGCCGATCACCTCGAGCTCGTCGCGCTCGACGAGCGCGGTGCCGCAGTCGAAGACGGCGATCACGTCGCCGGGAAAGCGCAGCGTCCCGGTGAAGATCCAGTCCGTTCCCGAAGACCCGTACCACGCCTCGCCCCAGACCCGCTCGGGCTCGCCCCCGAGCAGCCGCGAGCCCGAGACGTTGTAACAGCCGACATCCATCAGAGCGCCGCCCTCCACGTCGGTGCGGAGGCGGATGTTCTCCTGGTCGTAGAGGCCGTACGAGAAGGCCGACCGGATCAGCCGGAGCTCGCCGATCGCGCCGCCGCGGACGAGCTCCACGAGCTTCGCCGTCTGCGGGTTGTGGCGGTACATGAACGCTTCGCTCAGCAGTCGGCCGCTCCGCTCGGCGGCGTCGAAGGCTGCATCCACCTCTTCCGGGTGGCGCGTGAACGGCTTCTCGCAGAGCACGTGCTTGCCTGCCTCGAGCGCCTTGATCGACCACTCGGCATGCATCGTGTTCGGCAACGAGATATAGACCGCCTCGATCTCCGGGTCGGCGAGCAGGTCTTCGTACGAGCCGTAGGCGCGCGGGATCTCCCATTCACGCGCGTAGGCCTCCGCCCGGGCTTGGTCGCGGCTGGCGACCGCGACGAGTCCGACCTTGTCGGACGCATGCGCGCCGGGGATCACCTTCCGATTGATGTCGGCGGTCGAGAGAATGCCCCACTTCACTAGGCAAGTCACATGCGTACTATCTCGCACGTGGCGAGGATCGGCGTGGGGATGCTCGGCTACGCGTTCATGGGTAAGGCCCACTCGAACGCGTTCCGCAAGATCTCGTACATCACCTGGCCGCCGCCGCTCGAGCCCGAGCTGATCGGGATCGCGGGCCGCAACGAGCAGGCCGTCGGCGAAGCGGCGCGCCGGTTCGGTTGGGAGTACGCCACCACCGACTGGCGCGATCTCGTCGCGGACGAACGGATCGGGTTGTTCGACAACGGCGGTCCGAACTCGCTCCACGCCGAACCGACGATCGAGGCGGCGCAGGCGGGCAAGCACGTCGTATGCGAGAAGCCGCTCGGTCGCGACGCGGGCGAGAGCTACGAGATCTGGAAAGCGGTGGCTGCGACCGGCGTCCGGCACATGTGCGCCTTCAATTACCGGTTCGTTCCGGCGGTGCGACTCGCGCGGGAGATGGTAGAGGCGGGTGAACTGGGTGAGGTGCGCCACTTCCGCGGCCGCTACCTGCAGGACTGGGGCGACGACACCTCGCTCGACACGTGGCGCTTCGACGCGGACGCCGCCGGCTCCGGTGCCCTCGGTGACCTGATGACGCACGTCGTCGACCTCGCGCGCTTCCTCAACGGCGAGATCGAGACCGTCTCCGGTTTCGCGCACACGTTCTTGCCGGGGCGCGCGGTCGACGACGCGGTCGAGGCTGCGGTCGGGTTCGCGAACGGATCGGTCGGCACGCTCGAGGCGACCCGGTTCGCGCACGGCCGCCGCAATGCGTTCCAGTGGGAGATCAACGGCACGAAGGGCTCACTCGCCTTCGACATGGAGCGGCTGAACGAGCTCCAGGTCTTCCGCGCCGACGGCGACCGTGCGCGCGGCTTCAAGACGGTGCTCGTTTCCGAGGCGGACCACCCGTTCTGGCAGCACTGGTGGCCGCCGGGCCACATCGTCGGCTGGGGCGACACGTTCGTCCACGAGCTCCACCACCTCCTCGCGGCGGTCGCCGGAGAGCACGAGGTCACTCCATACGGCGCCGACTTCGAGGACGGCTATCGCGCCTCCGAGGTCTGCGACACGATCGTCCGCTCGGGCAAGACTGGACGGCGCGAGACGATCTCCTACCGCTCGCTGTAGGCGGGCGGCGTTGGGTACTTCGGCGTGTGCGCGGCGAGTATTCACGGCCCAGCGGGACTCCTCCGAAGGCACAGGTGTGTGGGAGAGATGGCCGCGGCGGGCGACTTGGCTGCTGCGTGTATGACTCCGGACGTGGGCTTTGCCGCGGCTTCCGGCCGTTACGACGAGATGACGTACCGCCGCTGCGGGGCGAGGGGTCTGAAGCTGCCCGCGGTCAGTCTCGGCCTCTGGCAGAACTTCGGTCACGAGCGCCCGTTCGAGACGTCGCGCGCGATTCTCCGTCGCGCGTTCGATTCTGGGATCACCCACTTCGATCTGGCGAACAACTATGGGCCGCCGTACGGTTCGGCGGAGCAGGTGTTCGGCGAGGTGCTCCGTCGTGATTTCGCGCCATACCGCGACGAGCTCGTCGTCTCGACGAAGGCGGGTTACGACATGTGGCCGGGCCCATACGGCGAATGGGGTTCGCGCAAGTACCTGCTGGCAAGCCTCGATCAGAGCCTCAACCGGATGGGGCTCGAGTACGTCGACATCTTCTACTCGCATCGCTTCGATCCCGAGACTCCGCTCGAGGAGACGATGGGGGCGCTCGCGACGGCGATCGGCCAGGGGAAGGCGCTGTACGTCGGCATCTCGTCGTATTCGGCTGAGAAGACTCGCGAGGCGGAGGCGATCCTCCGTGATCTCGGCGTGCACCTCCTCATTCACCAGCCGTCGTACTCGCTCCTCAACCGTTGGATCGAGGCCGAGCTTCTGGGCACGCTCGGAGACCTCGGCGTCGGCTGCATCTGTTTCTCGCCGCTCGCCCAGGGAGTGCTCACCGATCGCTACCTAGCCGGAATCCCCGAGGGGTCGCGCGCGAGCCGGCCCGGCTCGATGTCGCCGGACCAGCTCAGCGAGGAGACGATGGCCAAGGTACGCGCCTTGAACGAGATCTCCCAGCGTCGCGGCCAGACACTTGCCCAACTCGCGCTTGCCTGGACGCTCCGCGACCCGCGAATGACCTCCACACTGGTCGGGGCAAGCAGCATCGAGCAGCTCGAGCAGAACCTCGGCGCGCTCCAGAAGTCGGACTTCACCGTGGCCGAACTGGAAGAGATCGACCGGTACGCAACCGACAGCGGCATCAACATCTGGGCAGCCTCGAGCGAGAAATGACGCAGGTGGAGCCGGTCGGCGGGCCGAACGCCCCGGCGCTGCTCATCGCGGGCCGGCCCACCGGACTCAGTCGGTGCGGCGGTCGCGAGCTGAGCTGACCCAGGCCGCGGGACCGGCGCGCATACCGGCGCGCGCCGCAGCCGGCAACGGCCGCGGACCTGCGGCAGAATCGGTCGCGCGTAGTGAGCGTCAGGGGTTTCATCGGGCTGTTGGCCGTCGTCGGCGGTCTGCTGGTCGCGACCGGCGCGACAGGCGCGCCGCCGCCTGTCCCGGGAGAGAGGGGCGCGCTGGCCGCGGTAAGACAGGCGGTCAGGTCCGGCCGGCTCGACCAGGCAACCGCTGCTGCGGCTCGTGGCCAGATCGCCCGCGCCGTGCATCTCGTGCGCGTCCTTCCGCGCGGGCGGCGCGTGCAGGTGGAGGTCGCGCTCGAACAGGCCGCCGCGCTGGCCGGGCGCCTGACGAAGCCGCGGGCGCTCGCGGTCTTCGGCCAGCTGGCCGTGAACGACGACTACTTCTCCAGGCAGGTGGCGCCGCCGAACCACACCGACATCACAGGTCCCGACGGGATCGTCTACCGCTACTTCGCGGGCCTCTGCTTCGAGTTCCACCCGCTCGCCAACTTCTCCGCCCTGAACGCGCACGTCGCAGCGAAGAACGCTGCCGCCACGCAGCAGCTGGCCGACGCGCTCGTTGCACGGGGCGTCTCCCGGAGCGGAGGCGGAATCGGCTGGGAGTACTACTTCCGGTTCGAAGGCGGCCGGGCGCCATGGGTGTCCGGAATGGCCCAGGCTGTCGCCGCGCAAGCGTTCGCCCGGGCGGCGTCGCTCGTGCCGAACGAGTCGGCCGCGCTCCTCGGCGAGGCCAAGGCAGCGTACGGGGCGATTCCCGGCCGGCTGACGACGAAGGTCGCGGCGGGCCCGTGGATCCGGCTCTATTCCTTCCGGACCGTGCCGATTCTGAACGCTCAGCTCCAGTCCGTGATCTCGCTCGAGTCGTATGCCAAGGACGCAGGCGATTCGGCGGCTGCGGCACTCGCCTCTCAGATGAGGCAGGCGGCCGCGGCGACCCTCCCGCGGTTCGACACCGGATACTGGTCGGACTACTCGCTGGGGGGCGTCCCGTCTCCGCTGTCCTACCACCGGTTCGTCGTTCAGCTCTTGCGGAAGCTGGCACCCGAAGATCCGATTTTCGGCGTGGAAGCCAATCGCTTCTCCGCCTACCTGAAAGAGCCACCCGCGTTCAAGCTCGGGAACGCGCCGCGCGGCGGGCTGCGCTTCTGGCTTTCGAAGCCCGCCTCGGTGAGCGTCACGACGGCGGCGGGATCGGCGACGCGGCTGACCCTCGGCGCCGGCTGGCACACCCTTCGCTGGCGCGAGCCGAAGCACGCAGGGGCTTATGGGATCAAGGTGACGGCGGTCGGCCCGGCCGGCAACCGCGCCTCGTTCGCTGCGTTGCCGCTCGTGCGCGTCGTCGGAGCTCGGCAACGGTCGACCTCCGCCCGGACGACGGCCGCGCGCTCGGCGACCGCGACGACTCCCCCGCTCATCGTCGGCGCGGGAATCGAGGCCGCTGCGCAGGCGGCGCAGGCGGAGCCCCTCGGGCTTCGGCTCGTCAGCATGGCGATCCCGTGGCAACCCGGCGAGACGTCGCCGGATCCCGGCCTCGTTTCGTCGCTGCAGAGCATCCCGCCGGAACTCGGCCTCGTCGTCGAGCTCACCCTGAGTCAGCTTCCTGCCGACACTGCCGGCCGGGCGGCTCTCGGCAATTATGCGGCTTCGCTCGCCGCCCAGGTTCCCTCACTCCGCGACCTCGTCCTCGCACCGGCTCCTTCGCTCGGCACGGCGTCGGCGTACGCTGATGCGCTGGCGGCGGTCCGCGCGGCCGTCGTGGTGGCCCGTCCCGACGTCGGCGTGGGGCCGGCCATTGACGGCTCGACTGCGAAGCCCCAGCAGACCGCGCTCGTTCTCGCGAAGGAGCTGGCGCACGACGGCGGCAAGGCGGACGTGGTCGCGTTCCTGCCCGCAGCCGCGCCCGCAACGGGGAGGTGGGTCGCCGGCGACGTCGGCCGGCTCGAGTCGGCGCTCGCGAAGTGGCTTGGCGCTGCGCCGCCCGTCCTCCTCGAGGCGCCCGCGACGCCCACCACGGTGCCGCCGTCCGAGCTGAGCGCGTACACCGGCGGCCCGCCGCCCGCAGACGGCGCCGTGCCGCCGGCGATGCAGGCCTCGCTCTACGCCGACGCAGTCGGCGCCGCATCCTGCTCGCCGGATGTGACCGGCGTGCTGCTCGACCGGCTCGTGGACAACGGCGCCGCGCCGCAACCCGCGACCGGGCTCTACTACGCGAGCGGCGATCCGAAACCCTCGGCGGCCGCGGTCAAGGGCGCGATCGTCGCCGCCGCCCGCGGGGCTGTCGTCTGTCCGGGGACGAGCGCCCACGTCACGCCGACGACGCTGACCTTCCCACGGCAGCTCTCGAGCTCGTCGCCGCCCTCGGTAGTCCTCGGCTGCAGTCGCGACTGTCTCTACCTCGTCACGCTCGACCGTTCGGACCGGCGTCCCGTCGTCGCGAGTCGCGGATCGCTCACCGGCGGTGCTTCGCCGCAGACGATCCTGCTGCCGAAGCGGAAGCTCTCCGCCGGCCGGTACCGGCTCGATGTGCGGCTCGTCGGCAGCGTGAACCCCGGCGCGCTGACGCGCCGGCTGAGCCCCTTCATCGCGGTCGGCTGACCTCGCCTGCTTTCGTATCCTGGTCTGAACCGAGCACATCTGCACCCAGCGCGCAGCGCGCGTCCGTGTAGCGGCGTCGGCGAAGCGGCCTCCTGCCGCCGCAGCAGGAGGTGCTCTAGCGTGTGAGTTCGATCAGGCAGTGATCTCGGCGTGCGCGCTCACTTGGAAAGCGTCGAGCCGTTTCAGCCAGGGTGTTGCACGGAGGCGTTCGAACGTCTCGCGGGCCTCGGCCACAAGCCGCCGGGCGTCGTCGGGCCGCCCGCGAGCCATTAGCCATTCCCCATGTTCGAGTTGCACGACTGCGAGATGGAACGGGAGCTCCAGCGCGCGGAATTGGGCCGCGGAAGAGGTGAATTGGCGGTCGGCTCCCGGATCGTCTCCGGCGAGGCGGGCGCGGAAGCGGTGGGCTGTCGCGTCCAGCAGCGGCGGGCGGAGACCGGCCGGCTGCTCCTCGACGATCGCCAGCAGTTCCTCCGCTTTCGCGCGATCTCCAACAGCCAGCGCGGCGTCGAGTGCCTGCTGGAAGGCGTGCTTGACGTTCTGTGCGCTGATCCCGAGCGACGCTCGTGTTTCGAGTCCGAGCTCCGCCAGGGCGAGGGCGCCAATGGCGTCGCCTTCTGCGAACCGCACGGCTGCACTCGCCGCCTCGTGCGCACCGGAAGCCTGTACGTCGCTGACTCCTTCGAGTGACGCGTAGCGCGCGAGCAACCGGCGCGCATCATCGACCTCCCCGCGGCGTAGGTAGATGTCGAGCGGCCCAGACAGTGGGCTGATCAGCTGGGCGTCGGTTCCGAGCTGCTCCTCGGGGATCTCCTGGAGCCGCGCAAGAGCCTCGTCCCAGCGGCCGAGCATCGTCAACGCGTGGCTCATCTCGCTCAGCCCGAACCACTCGTATGCCCGATCGCCGACCTTGCGTGAGAGCGCCATCATCTGCTCGAGATGCGCGATCGAGTCGACGTAGCGGTCCCGCCGGATCGCCAGGTCGGACAGCTGGGCGGAGGCGTTGTCGGCCTGCTGATAGAGCTCGTTAGCAATGGCCGTGTCGTAGCTGAGCTGGAATAGTCCGCGCGCCTCGGCGGGGCGCCGCCCACTGAGGATCGTGCCGCGTATGTTCCAGCCGCGGACGAGGACTTCCGGGGCCTCAAGCGCCTCAGCCAGATCGAGGGCGAGCTCGGTGCGCTCGGCTGCCACCTCAAGGTTCCCGTGGAAGAAATACACCTGCCCGAGCCTCGTGAGCAGCAAAGCGAGATCCACGTCCGGTTCGTCGTCGGCGATCACCGCGTAGGCGGCCTCCATCCGGTCGATCGCCTCGTCTATGCGGCCCTGACTCGAATCGACTACGGCGCGCAACCCGGAGACGCGCGCGGCAGCATGGGTGTCGCCGCCTTCCCCGTAGAGGGAGAGCGCCTTTTCGAAGACACGCGCCGCGTGGTCATAGTCCGATGTGCGAAGCGCCATCTCGCCGGCTCTCGTTAACGCAGCAGCTTGATCTTGCGGCTCGAATGCGAGCTCGGCAGCTTGTTCGAAGTAGCGAAGGGCTTCGGCCGGTGCCCCGAGTGAGTTGGCCCGCTCACCCGCGCCAAGGAGTGCCACCCGCGCGCGCTCTCGGATGAGTTCGGCGTCCGGAGCGCCAGGGTCGAGCCGGTAGGCATCGAGGAGGTGAGAGGCGATTACCTCGGAGACCTCGTCTTCGCCGAGAGTCGCGGCGAGGTGTTCAGCGGCAGTGAGGTGTTTCTCCCGCCGCTCACGCTTCGGCAGCGTCTCGTAGGCGACGTGGCGCAGCAAGTCCTGGAGGAACGTGTACTGGCCCTGCTCGGGGGAGCGCGGGTCGGACTGCAGGCCGAGCACCTCTCGCCGGACCATGGTGGTGAGCAGTTCGTCCAGCTTCTCACCGCCAACGGCGCTCATGGCTGCCAAAGCCTGTGGTGTGAATGTCTTCCCGAGCACAGCCGCGTCGCCCAGCAGCCGCCGCTCATCCTGGGAAAGCCCGTCGAGGCGGGCCGCGATCAACGCATGCAGGGTCTCCGGAACCTCGAGCGTGTCGACCTCGCCGACCACCTTGTAAGCGGACCCGTCCTCCACTAGGAGGCCTCGGTCGAGAAGCATCCGCACCGTCTCCACCGCGTACAAGGGCACGCCCTCGGCCCGCTCGAGAATCTGATTGCGCAGCGATCCCGGCAAGCCCGGAACCAGACCGAGGAGCAGCTCCTGCATCGCCAGCTCGGGCAGCGGTTCCAGATACATGGAGGTGAAGTTGCGATGTCCCGCCCCCCAGGTCGGCCGTTTCTCCAGCAGTTCCGGCCGAGCCAGGGTGATTACGAACAGCGGCTTGTCGCGAGACCACTCCAGCAGATACTCGACGAAGTCGAGGAGACTCGCGTCCGCCCACTGCATGTCCTCGAAGGCCAGCACCGTTGGATACGTGTCGGCCAGGCGTTCGAAGAAGAGCCGCCATGCCGCGAACAGGTCCTGTCGCTCATATGAAGCAACGTCGCGAAGGCCGAGCAACTGGGCCAGGCGCGGCTCCACGAAGCGCCGCTCCTCCGGATCGAGCAGGTGCTCGTCAAGCGCAGCCTCCAGCTTCCGCAGTCCCTCCTCCTGCGGGTCGTCCTCGGCGATCCGGCAGCGCATCCGCACCATGTCGGCCAGCGCCCAGTAGGTGACGCCTTCCCCGTAAGCGAGACAACGGCCCCGATGCCAGTAGACGATCTGGCTCAACCCGTCGAAGTACTTATAGAACTCCCACGCGAGCCGGGATTTACCAATCCCTGCGATTCCTGTCACCGACACCAGCTGCGTCCGCCGCTCCTCCGCGCAGACATGGAACAGATCCTTGATCTGGCGCAGCTCGCGATCACGCCCAACGAACGGTGCCTCCAACCCCTCCGACTTCAGCGAGCCGCCCACGCCAGAGACGACGCGCAACGCACGCCACAACGGCGTCTCTCCTTCCTTGCCTTTGAGCGCGAACGAGCCGGCAGCCTCGTAGACAAGCGCCTGCTCAGAGGCGCGTCGCGTCGACTCGCCCACAAACACCGATCCAGGCTCCGCCACCGACTGCACCCGCGACGCTGTGTTCACGAGGTCGCCGGCCACCATTCCCTGACCTACAGCTGCCAGGTTCACAGCGGCCTCGCCTGTGAGAACTCCGGCGCGAGCCCGCAGCTCCGGCGCGCTGACTTCGTCTCCCAGCGCCGACACAGCTGCGACCAGATCGAGCGCAGCCCGCACAGCTCGCTCGGCATCGTCCTCGGTCGCAGTCGGCGCCCCCCATACCGCCATCACCGCGTCCCCGATGAACTTCTCCACCACACCGCCATAAAGCTCGATCAGCCGGCGGCACCGGTCGAAGTAGCGCGAGAGGAGTTCGCGTACCTCCTCCGGGTCGCGCGATTCGGACAAGGTCGTGAAACCGACCAGGTCGGCGAACAGCACGGACACCAAGCGCCGCTCCGACGCGGCTTCCGCGGCCGGAACGGGAGCGACATGGACCGACGGGGATGGGTCAGCAGCTATCGGGGATGGGGCGGCACCGCCGAGGGCGGTGCCGCACTCGCCACAGAACTTACGACCAACGTCATTTGGCGTGTTACACGACGGACAGATCGCGGCTAGAGCAACTCCGCACTCGCCGCAGAACTTCACTCCCGCCGAGTTCTCAGCGCCACAATTCGCGCAGATGGCCATATCCAGAGCCTAGAACCCAGGAGCGTGCGCTGCCAACCGAGCCAACGGGCTTGAGCCGGCAGCCGCAATCCCCGACTCGGCACGGATCAGAGAACATCTGCACACCGCGGACAACGCGCAAGACCGCTCCTATTTCCTCGGCATGACGAGGAGGACTTTCGGGCCGCGGACGGTATGGTCGCTGGGTGGTCGCGCGGCGGTCGCTCCTCCTCCTCTGCCTCCTGGCCGCGACAGGGGTCGTCACGACCCGGGCGCGGGCGAGCGCCCCTGGGTGTCCCGCTGTGCCGGCGAACGCGCTGGCCGGCGTGACGGTTGGCTACGCGACGCCGCCGGCTCTGGTCGGCTCGACGGCGGCGCGGCTGCAGGGCATCCTTGCCCCGGGCGGGAAGCAGCTCGAGTGGTTCTTCGAGTACGGCCCTACTAGCGCCTACGGCGCCTGCACAGGCCCGGTCTCGCTGGCCGCTGGAGCCACCGCGGGACCGGTAACCGCGACCCTGAACGGCCTTGCCGCATCGACGACGTACCACTTCCGGCTCGTCTCGCTCGCCGCGAACGGGACCTCGGGCGTCGCGGGCGTGGACACAACTTTCACGACCTTGCCGACGGGCGAGATTGCGCAGGGAGTGACGGTGGACGGCGTCGCCCTCGGCGGACTCCACGGATCATCGGCTACACAGGCGCTGCGTCGGCTGCTCACCGCGCCGGCGCGCCTACAGCTCGGCCACCGCCGCTGGTCAGCGTCCCGCTCCAAGCTTGGCGCACAACTCGACGTCGCTAGCGCTGTGGCCGCCGCACTCCAGTCTCCACCCGGGCAGACGATGGCCGCCCCGATCAACGTCAACCGTGCGCGCCTCGACCGCTACCTCGCCTTCGCCAACCGCCGCTACGGACTCGAGCGCTCGGTGGTTGTCCGGCTCGTCCGCGGCCGAGCCGTCGTCCGGCCTGCGCGTCCCGGCATCGCGATCAACATTCGGCGCGCCGCGAGCCTCGCCGTGCTCTACCTGGACGCTCTCAGCTCCACGTGGCTCCGGCTACCGGCGCGTAGCACGGCGCCGCCGAAGACGAGCGGCCCGAGCGCGAAGGCCGTCGTGATCCGCCTCCACGCTCAGACACTCACGGCGTACCTAAACGGAAAGCCCGTCCTGCACACGCCCGTAACGACCGGCCGGCCCGCGCTTCCCACCCCGGTAGGCAGCTACCGGATCGAGGGCGCCTACAGCCCGTTCACCTTCCACTCGCCATGGCCGCCGGGGAGCCCGTACTGGTACCCGCCGACACCGGTCACCTGGGCCATGCCGTTCTACAACGGCGACTTCCTCCACGACGACCCCGGCGAACCCACCAGCGCGTTCGGAAGGGGCTCCGAGGACGGACAATATGCGAGCCACGGCTGCGTGCACGTCCCCCACGCGGCCATGGCCTTCCTCTTCCACTGGCTCCCAATCGGAGCCAAGGTGATCGTCGCCAGCACCTAAGTAGTACTCGGGCTGAGCCGGTGCGCCTGCGCCGATCAGGCGGCCGGCTCGTAACTCCGGCGTGTCGACTCACACGATCGGTCGCCGTCGTCCACGGACTTCGGGTCGACTTGTTAGCGGCCGTGCCGCCATTCACCCAATATGCAGCCAGCTGGCTCGACGGACTCGAAGAGCTTGTGTCGCCTAGTACGGCCGAGGCCTACGCGGGAAGACTCCGGCCGCGGTAGCTGGGGGTCATTGTAAACCGATAGGCGTCCAGGAACACGCTGTGACGTTTGGCCTTCGAGCCATCGCTTGCGCGGATGCGCGGTTGGGTCCCTCTGGCTTTAGAGATCAGCGTCGGGAACTTGGTCACGAGAGAGCCCCGGCCGTTGCGGGCCGGGGCTTCGGTGCGCGTCTTGAGGCGTGGGCGTGCTAGGAGGGTGGGATGGTGTTGAAGACGCCCCAGGGGGTGACGGCGCCGGCTCCGTTGATGGTGGGCATTCCGTTGTTGTAGAAGGGGATGCCCATGATGTAGGCGTCGCCGTAGTACAGGTAGAGGGGGTAGTCGTTGTAGGTCACTTGGTGGCTGCCGTCGGGTCTGACGATGATCCCGAGGGCGTGCTGGTCGACGCCGGCTCCTGCCTGGGGACGCCCGTCGGTGAGGACGGGCTGCCAGTAGGCGGCCGCGCACTCTGCCTGACAGGCGCTCTGATGGCCGCTGTCGGCGCTGGAGGTGTAGACCGGGAAGGTTGGTGCCCCGTTCGGGAACCGGGTGGTGAACTCGTTGCTCATAGTGGCGGCGAGGACGGTCTGGTCTGGTCCGGTGCCGTTGAGGGGTGCGTTCTCGAGTTGCAGCTGGGCGGTACCGGTTGCGGGGAGGCCGCGGCTCGGGTCGACCAGCTCCCAGGTGCCGGGAGGGCTCGTGATTGGGTCGAACAGGTTGGCGCCTTCGATCTCATCCGATGACTCGTCGAAGCGGAAGCGGTACAGGGGCTGGCCTGCGTAGGTCACCTGCTGGACTGCCGGCAGGCCTTTGATGTCCGTGCGGGTCACGGTTCCTAACAGGGTCGGGTTGACTCCTGGCCCTGCGATCGGGGCACCGTCGGTAAGCAGGGCGGGCCAGAGGACGGTGTCACAGGGCGCTCCGAGATCGTTCAGGTTGTCGCTGCACCCGTAGGGAGTCGCCCCGCCCGACAGGGCGTGGAGCTGGTCCGAGGTGAGCAGGTACAGCGAGCACCCGTCGTATACGCCCGAGCCGACGACCAGCACCTTGCCGAAAGGCGCCTTCGTTTCGGCCGAGACCGTCGCAGGCCCGGTCGGGACACTGGTCACGGACTCGGCGCAGGAACTGCTCTCGGCTCTCGCAGTTGAGCTGAACCCAAGAGCGAGGAGCACGAAGCCCGAGGCGAGCACGCCAGCGACCATGGAGCGCAAAAGGTTCATCTTCGCGACCTCCTTTTCGGAACCGACTATCGGTTCGTGCGGTAAGCGTGAGTCGCCGACGCAATTGTGGGAATACGACGAAAGTCGTATCTTTCGTCGAACATGGAGCGCCTCCGGGTGTCCGATACGGACAGGGTGGCCCGCTTCAGCGCCGAACTCGCCGACGCCGAAGAGCTGGAGCCCTTTCCCTCCCGACTACTGGAGTCGTTCCGACTGCTGGTCGGCAGCGAGCTCGCGGGTTACTGCGAACTCGACCGCATCGACCGTCGAGAACTCGCCCTGGTGGCGGTCCCCGAAATGGATGACGACGAGGCCGTCGCCACGGAGGCCAACAACTTCTGGCGGCTGCGTCACGAGTACCCCACCTGCGTCTACGAGGACGAGACGGGCGACTTCTCCTCGCGCAAGCTCTCCGACTTCATCACCACCCGGGAACTGCACCACCGTGAGATCTACGCCGACTACTTCCGACCTGCGGGAATTGAGTACGAGATCGGCGTCGGCATTTCGGCGCCGCTGACCCATACCAAGGTCTTCATGTTCGCAAATGGCAAGCGCGGCGGAGACTTCGGCGAGCGCGAACGCACGCTCCTCGACCTGTTACGGCCAACACTCACGCTTCGCTACCGACAGATCGAGGCGCTGAGACGCGCACATGTGGCAACGACTGCCCTGGGAACATCGGACGAGCCACTCGTGCTGCTCAACAACGCCGGCAAGGCCGAGTTCGCGACACCGCGCGCGCTACGGCTGCTCGCGTCCAACGGGCTGACGCTCGATGAGATTCCCCACGTTGAACCGCTTCTCGCGCACGCCGTAAGACCGGGAGTGCTCCTGCTTTCTGAGCAACGACCTTTCGGCCTGACCACCCGTGAGCGCGAGATTCTTGCGCTCGTTGCCGAAGGCCGCACCAACGGCGAAGTCGCAAGCGCACTTTGGATCTCACCCGCCACAGTCCGAAAACACCTCGAGAACGCATACGCAAAGCTCGGCGTCACCACCCGAACCGCAGCCGTCCGGTGCGCACGCGAACACCGGATCATCGCCTCATAGCGCCGAAAGCAACGTCGGGCGGTAGCCACACTGAGTTGTGCGAGCGTCCTTACGCCTGACGGGGTTCTCTGTCTACCGGCCGTCTACCAGGACAGGGCGGACGCCGGGGTACTGAGCCGCACACGGCGGACACAGCGGACACGCGATCCCGTTCGGGACGGACTGAGCGGACGCAGGCGCACTAACGGGGACGATCACGGCGGGGTTCCTAAACCGCGTGCGCATGTTCGATTCATGCCGGGGCACTCGTCCACGGCCGTCGTGCTAGGTGCGGCACTTCGGGTCGCCCCAGCTTCGCTCGAGAGCTTGCTGCTGAGCCTGGACGGTTGCGTTGAAGGGGCCGATGTCGTTCGGGCACTAGCACCACCAAGCGACCCTTACCTCGGCAAACCGCGGCGGGAGCACCGGCTGGTAATCAACGACATCCTGGTTCGGGCAGACGGTGTTGTCGCTAGACAGCGGTCGCTGGAGCGCGGTATCAATCTGGCGTGGCTGTCCCCGTCGTATCTCTGAACGAGGCGCAGCTGGAAGTGCTGCGCTGGATCGCATCAGGTTCGGCGCCGGGAGTGATGGAGAGTTACGCGCACCGGATCTCTGCCTCCGCCCTCCGGAGCCGTGAGTTGGTGATGATGAGACGTCAAATGGAGGAGTGAACTGGCGGCAGCGCGCTTACGCCGTTCAACGACACGGCAAGGTCCCCGCTGGCAAGCGCCTCTCCGTCTCATGGACCTGCGCGGGCTTCGAGATAGAGCTGCTCGACGGCGAGGCGGGAAGCGAGCTCGACGCGGAGGCGGTGTTCTGGCGCAGCCGACACCGCCCGTAGATCCGTCGTTCCGGGATCGGTCGGATTCCTGCCCCGCCTGCGGCGGGTGCCTCGTTGCGGGAGCTGATGAGCTCGCCCGCTGCACGTCGTGCGGCTCGGCGGTGACCGCTGCTTCTCCCGTCGCCTCGGCCGAGCTCTACGCGCAGCCGGCGCAGCGCCGCCTCGTGCGACCGCTCGCCGCCGCCCTCGCCCTCGGAACGCAGGAGCAGCTGCGGCTCCTCGGCCGCCTTCCCTCAGGCAGCCGCGTGCTGGACCTGGGAGCCGGAGACGGACGCCTTGCCAAGGCGCTCGCGGACGCCGGCCACCACGTGACCGCGGTCGAGCCCTTTCGCGGAGTCCGGGAGAGTCCTCGTCTCACGGTCCTGAGGGAGGACGTGGACGACCTCGACCTGCCGGAGCACTCGTTCGATGCCGCCGTCCTCTGGCACGTGCTCGAGCATCTGCCGGAGCCGCTGGCCACGCTGGAGCACGCACGGCGCTGGCTCGTTCCCGGCGGCCGCCTGCTCGTCGGCGTCCCGAACCTTGCGAGCCTGCAGGCAAGGATCGGCGGCGGAAGCTGGTTCCACCTCGACCCACAGCGTCACCTCGTCCACTTCACACCGGGCGGACTGCTCGCCCTGCTCGCGCGCGCCGGATTCACGGACCTGCGACGACGAGTGGTGCTCGTGGACCAGGCCCCGGCCGGCATGTGGATGACGCTCCTCAACCGGATCACGCGGCGGCCGGAAGCGTTGCGCGCCTTCGTGCGCCGCGAGCCGGTTGCATCGCGCGACGTCGCCCTGACCGGCGTGCTCGCGTTGCCGCTCCTTCCGCCGGCCGTGCTGCTCGAGCTCGGCGCGACCGCGGTGGGACGAGGCGGAGCGCTCGCCGTACTCGGACGGGCGCCGTGACGAGCGCGACAGTCGTCATCCCGACGCGGCTCGGCGGCCCGCGACTTGAGCGCCTCCTCGACTCGCTCGCGGGCCAGACCCTCGTCTCGCGGACGATCGTGGTCGACAACGCCGCGCCGGAGGGAGTCGCGGAGCTGGTCGGACGTCACGAGTTCGCCGAGCACCTGCGGCTCGAGGAGAACGCCGGTTTCTCTCGCGCGGTCAACCTCGCGGCCGCGCGGACCGGCGACGACGCCCTCGTGCTCGTGAACGACGACTGCGTCGCCGAGCCGCGCTTCGTCGAGGAGCTCGCGGCGGCGCTCGATTCGACGAACGGGCTCGTCATGGCTGCCGGCGTCCTCGTCGAGGCGCACGATCCCGAGACCGTCGACACGGCCGGGATGGAGCTCGACGAGACACTCCTCGTGTTCGACTACCTGAACGGAACCCCGGTCTCCTCGCTCGGCACCGGGGTGCCCGCGCCGATCGGGCCGAGCGCCGCCGCGGCGGCGTTCGACCACGCCGCCTTCATCGATGCCGGCGGCTTCGACGAGAACCTGTTCGCCTACTGGGAGGACGTCGACCTCGTGCTCAGGCTCATCCGGGACGGCGGCCGCTGCGCGCTCGCCGCCGGCGCACGAGGAACGCACGAGCACTCGGCGACGCTCGGCTCGGGATCGCGGGCGAAGAACTACCTGACGGGGTTCGGCCGCGGATACGTTCTGTGCAAATGGAGTGTGTTGGAGTCCCCCACGAGGCTCGCGCGCGTGCTCCTCGAGGACGGGGTGATCTGTGCGGGCCAAGCCGTCTTCGACCGGACGTCCGCGGGCGTACGCGGGAGGCTGGACGGCTTCTCGGCGGCCGCGAAGGCGTCGCGGCAACCGTATCCGGAGGGCGCTCTCGGCAATCGGTCGGGCTCGTGGAGGTCGCTCGAACGCAGACTTCGGCGCCGCGCTCGAATCCGACGCCGATCGCGCTTGTAGAGCCGGTCACAGGGGCGTAGTCTCGTCTCGAATGGACGTCGTCATCGTGGCCTACGGAATGCAGGAGCGGCTCCTGCAGTGTTTGGCGTCGCTGCGCGCGTACCCGCCGTCTCGCCCACATCGTGTGATGGTGATCGACAACGCGCGCGACCCGCACACCGAGGCTGTGGTGAAGATGATCCTGCCGAGCGCCACGGTGATCACGCCCCACGCCAACCTCGGCTTCACGCGTGCGGCCAACGTCGGGATCCGGCGCGGCCGCTCCGAGTACGTGCTGATCCTCAACCCGGACACCGAGGTCTACGCGGGAACGCTCGACCGGCTGACAGCTGTGCTCGACGCGAGGCCGGACGTCGCCGTCGCGGGTCCGAGGCTCGTCCGCCCGGACGGCTCGTTCGACCACGCGGCACGCCGATCGTTCCCGACGCTCCTCGGCGCGATCGGTCACCTGACGGGGATCGGGCGTCTCGTCGACCGCGGGCCGCTCGCGCAATATCGGGCCCCGCACGTGGAGGATGGGCCGGTGGAGGCGATCAACGGCGCCTTCATGCTCGCGCGGAGGAGCGCGCTCGAGTCGATCGGCCTCCTCGACAAGGGCTACTGGATGTACATGGAGGACCTCGACCTCCTCTACCGGCTCAAGGAGGCTGGGTGGCTGACCTGGTACGAGCCGACGGCCCTCGCACTCCACGTCAAGCGCGGCACGACCGGCGGCGTGCGCTCGCCGCGGCTCGTGTGGGCGTTCCACTACGGGATGTTTCGCTTCTACCGGACGCACTACGCGCCGCGACACGGCCGTGCGCTGAACTGGCTCGTCTACGGCTGCATTTGGGCGCGTGCGGCGACCGTCCTCGGGTTCTCGGCGATCGCGCGGCCGGCGCTCTTGACCCGGAACCGGCGGAACTATCGCGAGTCGCAGCGAACTCAGCCCGATCTCGCTCCGTCAGACGTCACAACGGGATAGAGGCGTGCCGGGGGTGGCGGGGGGCAACGGCAGGTCTACGCGCAAGCGTAAGCCCAAGCCCGCCGAGCCGGCACGGACGCGCGCGTCGGCGCCGAGGGTCGGTGCAGGCAAGAGCGCTTCGAGTAGCTCGCGCAGGGCAACCCGGTCGCAGCACAAGATCAAGCAGGCGCTCGTGGTCGTCGGCATGCACCGCTCGGGCACGTCAGCGTTCGCCCGTCTTCTCAACCTCCTGGGCGCCGCACTTCCCGACAACCTCCTCGAGCCGGAGGACACTCCGGGAAACCCGCTGGGCTTTTGGGAGCCGGCGCGCGTCGTTCAGCTGCACGACGAGCTGTTGGACGAGGCCGCGCGCACGTGGTTCGACCTCGAGCCCTTCCCCGCAGAGTGGTTCAGCTCCGAAGCCGCACAGTCGTATGCGAGTCGCCTCGCCGATGTCGTGCGCGAGGACTACCCGGCTGCTCCGCTCATCGTCGTCAAGGACCCGCGTATCTCGCGGCTCGTTCCACTCTGGCTCGACGTGTTCAAGCGACTGGAGGTCGAGCCGCTCTTCGTGATCGCACTGCGGAACCCGCTCGAGGTCGCGGCCTCGCACGACGAGCGTGATCGCTTCCGCAGGCCTCTTTCGCTCCTGCTCTGGCTCCGCCACATGCTCGATGCCGAGCACCACACGCGCGGCCACCCGCGTGCCGTGGTCTCGTACTCGGACCTGCTCGCGGATTGGCGTCCGCTCGCTGCGCGGCTCGGCACCGACCTAGGCGTGAGCTGGACCCGGGCGTCCCGCGTAGCCGAGCTCGAGATCGACGACTTCCTGCGCCGGGACGCACGCCACCACGTCGTCGACGACGAGGAATTGGTCCGCCGAGAGGACGTCAGCCCCTGGGTGCGGGAGGCGTACCGGGTCTTCCACCGGCTCACCCGCGAAGAGACCGCGCAGGATCTGCGCGAGCTCGATGCCGTGCGCGAGCAGCTCGACGAGTCCGAGACCGCCTGGGGAAGCATCGTGGTCGACTCTGTCCGCAGCCTCCGAGGCGCACGGGAGGCGGCCGCACGGCTTGCGCGAGACGTTACGGAGCGGGACGAGAAGCTCGAGGAGTCCGCAGCCGAAACGGCTCGGCTGCGGGAGTCGGCCGCTCTCCAGCGAGCCGAGGCCGACCAGCTGCTGGCAGCACACGAGGCGGAGCTTCGACAGCGCGACGAGATGCTGGCCCACGACGCCGAGCGTTTCGCGGCTCAGGCGACCGAGCTCGAGCAACTCGTCTCGGAACTCGAGACGCGCGCGGACGAGCTCGCTCGGCTCACCGGGGAGGTGGAGACGCGTGACGCCGCGATTGCCGAGTCGCATGAGCGTCTCGTCGAGCGCAACGCCCTCGTCGCCGAGCAGACCGCTGCGATCGAGCAGCTGCGCGCCCAGGAAGCCAGGCTCGAGGCAGATCTCGCGGCTCGACAGGGGTCTCTCGATGAGGCGCAAGATCGGTCGCGACGGCAGGCGGAGCAGCTTGCCGATCTCAAGACGGCAATCGCCGCTCGAGAGACGTCCCTGAGCCAGCTCAACCTCGCGCTCAACCAGCAGTCGGTGAGCCTGACCGAGACAGAAGCGGAGCTCGAGCGAACCCAGGCGAGAGTCGAGCAGTTGCAGGCCAGCAACCAGCGCGTCGCCGAGCGGCTAGCACTCAAGGAACAGGAGCTTGGCCGGAAGGGCGAGGAGCTCGAGCTGTTGAGGGCAGCTCAGGACTCCGCGCGGCCGGTGCTGGAGTCGCTCCGCCGCGAAGCGCTCTCGCTCGAGGCGATCGTCGCGAGCGGCCGGGTCGGCACGTCGCGCACGCGCTCGGCGTCGCAGCTCCTGTCCTGGCTGATCAGAGGGCGGTTCGGGCTCGTTCGCGAATACCTCCGCATCCGCAGGTCGCCGGACGTCGACGGAGTCGCGTACCTCCTGCGGTACGAGGACGTCACGCGAGCGGGTCTCAACCCGCTGATGCACTACGTCGAGCACGGCCGCCGTGAAGGCCGCGACGCGAGTCCGATCGGAAGCAATGGTTCGTCCGTTGAGCCGGGCGGCCCGACCGGGCGGAGCCGCGCGGCGCTCGCATCATGGCTCGTACGCGGCCGCGTCGATCTCGTCCGCGCTTACGCCCACGTGCGGCGCCACGGCGATTTCGACGGCCAGGCGTATCTGCAGGCGAATCCGGACGTAGCGGCCGCAGGGGTCGATCCGCTCGTCCACTACGTCGAGCACGGCGCAGCCGAGCACCGTCTGCTCCGTCCGCTGCCTGCCCCGGGCGAGGCGAACGCATCTGCGCCTGCAAGCCCCGCCCACGAGCGTTGGAGCAGTGCGGTGGCAGGCGCCCTCGAAAGGAACCTGCCCAAGACCGCCGCGGCTTGCCTCATCCACTCGGCCGCGGAGGACGACCTCGAGCTGGGCCCTCGAATCGACCGGCGGTTCCGCGTGAGCATGGACACACAGCGTCTCGTTGCGGAGCTCGAAGAGGCCCGCGCCCACGGAGCGACACACATGGTCGTCACCGCCGACGCGCTGCGGGTGCTCGACGGCCGGCGGGAGATCGCCGACTACCTGCACCGGCACGCGAACCAGATCATGCGCCGCGACGAGGACTGCGCTTTGTTCTCGTTCTCCGCTGCTCCCGAGCCCGGGGCCCGGAAGCGCCGCTTGGCGGAACTCGTGTCGACGATCGTGCCGTCCGCGGAGTCGCTCGTCGTGATCGGCTCGGTGGATCTCGGCGAGGAGTCAGGTCGAGTCTGGCGCCTTCCGACCGTGCCGGAGGACGGTCAGGCGATCGGCGAGCTCGAGGCTCTCCGCGCCAAGGGCGCCCGCTATCTCTTCATCGGCCCCGAGGAGCTGAGCGTCTTCGAGGAACACGACGAGCTCAGTCGACACGTCAAGGACCGCTACAGGATGTTGCTCCGCCAGGAGGACCGCGGCGCGCTCTACGAAGCTGTCGAGCCGACAGGCCCTACTCCGACGCCCCTCGGCTGAAGGCTCCGTGGATCCGACCCGCGTCCTCATCGTCTGCCACAACCACCCGGCGATTCACCCGGGTGGCTCCGAGACCTACGCGCTCGAGCTCCACAAGGCCTTCCTCCGCTCGAGCGACTACGAGTCGCTGTTCGTCGCTCGCTCCGCCGTCGATGCGACCTTCGTCTCCCCGCACCACCGCCACGCAACCGACCCGCCCGATCCCACCGAGCTCCTCTTCCCCACCCTGCCCGCCAGCTTCGACCATTTTCTCGGCCAGGCGAGCCGACGAGAGCTCACGGCCGACCGGTTCGCGGAGATGCTGCGGGACGAACGTCCGGACGTCGTCCACTTCCAGCACACGCACTTCCTCGGGTACGACCTGGTGCGCGTTGCGCGGAGAACCCTGCCGGCCGCGGCGATCGTCTACACGCTCCAGGAGTTCCTCCCGATCTGTCACAACAGCGGGCAGATGGTGCGAAACGCCGCGGAGTTCGAGCTCTGCGACCACGAGTCACCGCAGCGCTGCCACGAGTGCTTCCCGCACATAGCACCCCAGCAGTTCCTGCTTCGGAAACGCCTGATCCAGTCGCACCTGGCCAACGTCGATCTCTTCATCACCCCGAGCAAGCTCCTGCGCGACCGGTACGTCGCGTGGGGGTTGCCGCCCGAGAAGGTTGTCGTCGAGGAATACGGACGCCTTCCTGTGCAGCCCCTGCCCGAGCGTCCAGGCTCGCAGCTCCGCAACCGGCTCGGGTTCTTCGGCCAGATCACGCGCTTCAAGGGTGTCGACGTGCTGCTCGAGGCGATGGTTCGGCTCGGCGAGCGCGGGAGCAGCGCGCAGCTCCGGGTGCACGGTGCCAACCTCGAGATGCAGCGCAGCGACTTCCAGGCACGGATCCACTCGCTCCTCGAGGCAACTAGGGCAAACGTCACGTGGGCCGGCCGCTACGGCCACGACAAGCTGCCGGCGCTGATGGCGGCCGTCGACTGGGTCGTCGTCCCCTCGATCTGGTGGGAGAACTCTCCGCTCGTGATCCAGGAGGCATTTGCCTTCGGCCGCCCCGTGATCTGCAGCGACATCGGCGGGATGGCGGAGAAGGTCGATGACGGCGTGAACGGGCTCCACTTCCGTGCGCGGGACGTGGAGTCGCTCGCCACGGCCATCGAACGCGCTGTCGCCGACCCGTCGCTGTGGTCGACGCTCCGCTCGCACGTCACCCCTGCGCACTCGATGGACGACCACGTCGCGCGCCTCTCCGAGCTCTACCGCGAGCTCGTGGAACGACGGTCGCCGGTTCCGACATGAGCGACGCCGTTGTTCGGGACGCGGAGGTCACCGCGGTCGCGGCAGCGGCACTGACGAAAGACGTTTCCGCGTTCCTCTTCACGCTCACCGACGACCTCCCCGGACCGGAGATCCGCTCCGTCAGCCCCGACGAGAACTGGCGCCGGCAGAAGCTCGGCGACTCCTTCCTCCTTGCGACGGTGGCCCTCGGGCCCCGTGCCGAGCCGCTCGAGTCGCCGTTCTCCATGCAAGACGGGACGGCCGACCCGGCCTTCTTGATCCAGGCCTTGGCCGAGCTCTCGCCGGACCTTCGCCGCGAGGCTCTGCACTTTCTCGCCGGTGCCGCTCCCGGGAAGCGCGACGCGACGTTCGACACGACCATGGCGGCAGCAAGGGCCGTGCTGCGTGAGCCGCTCGACGTGTCGCACGGTCTCCGCGACGAGGCTCGCTCGGTCGCGCTCGATGCCGTGGTGGCCTGCGGCGGCGGAGCCTTCTATCTCAGAGGTTGGGTACGCGACTCGGTCGCAGCCGCCACCGCCGTCACGGCAGTCACGCCGCACGGGCGAATGATCGACCTCTGCGCCCTCGGCGAATGGGAGAGTCGGCCGCTTGTCGATGCGTACTTCGGCATCGACGGCTCGACGACGGCCGCGGCGCGCGGCTTCTCGTGCGTCGTCGAGATTCTGGGCATGCCGTCGCGCGGCGAGTGGCTCGTCGAGATGAGCAGCCCCGCCGGCGCCGTCGAATCGCTGCCGTTGCCCGCAACCGAGGACGTCCCGGCGGCCCGCGAGCTCGTCCTGCGCAATCTGGTCGGCGACCGGGCGCCGGCCGCGGTGATCGCGACGGCCGTGAAGGCGCTCGAGCGCATCCAGGAGCAGGTCAGAGAGCCAGTCGTCGAGAGCACACACGCTTTCGGTCGCGGACCCGAGACTTGCAGCGTGTCGCTCGTGGTCGAGGCAACCGGGGACGCGACGCTCGTCGAGCATCACCTGGCCGCATACGCGGACGATCCCGACCTCAGTGGCGTGGAGCTCGTCTTTGTCGTGACTGCCGTCGGCTGCGAACAGCTCCTCGCCGGCGCTCCGGCGCTCCTGGATCTCTACGGGCTGCCGTTCCGGATCCTCGTCCTCGACGCCGGGACCGGGCCGGGTCTTGCGGCGGCCGTCAACGCAGCCATCCGCGTCACGCATGGAAGACTCGTCGCTCTCAACCGGGGCGGAGTCGTTCCGGCATCCCCCGGCTGGCTACGGAGGCTCGTCGAGACGTACGAGATCTACCCGAAAGTCGCCGCCGTCGGCGGCACGGTGTTGACGACCGAAGGGATCGTGATCCACTCCGGGATCGACATCAGCGCGGTCGCCGGGGCAGCCGCCCGCAGTCTGCACGACAACGGCATCGCGCGCCGCACGCTGTTTCCGGCTCCGTATTCGGTCGACGCCGCCGACGGCTGCGTGCTCGTGTCCGCGGATGCGCTGGCCGAGGCTCGCGGTCTCGACGGTTTGTGCCTCGACTCCCGCTCCGAGCTCCTCATGCTCTGCCTCCGACTGAGGGCGGCCGGAGGAGGAGTGTTCTGTGCGCCGGCTGCAGAGTTCTACGATGCCGGTATCGGCTCGCCGTCGCTCCGCCCGGCTGAAGCAGTCGAGCGCTACGACTCGCTCGTGTTGGCGAAGCTCCTCGCCGAGCGCGACTCGGAGAGCGCCTGGGTCGAGGAGACCATCCTCGAGCCGAACACCGGGCTTCTCTCTGCGGGTTTGCGGCCTCCCTCGGATGCCGAGGCGGTCGGCGGCCACGGCCTGACGGTCACCGGCCATGCGCTCGCCGCGGACACGCAGCTTCAGGCGGTCATCGTGAGCGCCGGCGGTATCGAGCTCGCTCGCGCGAGCCTCGGGCGGGCCACTCCGAAGATGGCCGAAGCGCATCCCGAGCTACCGGACGCGAAATCGTGCGGCTTCCTCGCGCAGGTGAGCCTGCTCGGCCAGCCGGAGCAGTTCGAGCTCACGATCGGCGCCGAGACCGAATCGGGCGAGCGGCTTCGGGTGGGCACGATCCGCGGCGGCCGGCGACTCCTGCACACGGGCCTGACTCCCGCACTTCAGCCGCTCTTCGTCACGACCGTGGGCCGAACGGGATCCAGCTGGCTGATGCTGCTACTCGCACAGCATCCGGCCGTCGTCGCCTATTTCCCGTTCAAGTTCGAGCCACGGGTCGCGAGCTATTGGCTCGCCGTCGCGCGAGCGCTCTCTCAGCCACGGAGCTACCTGCAGTCCATCGTCCCCGAGCTCAGCGCCGGCCACTGGTGGCTCGGCGACGCACGGCCGTCCGTAGGCGCAGCCGTGCAGGGAGAGCGCAGGATGTCCGAGTGGCTCGGCACCTCGAACGTGGCGGCCGTCGCCCGCTTCGCCCAGGGACAGATCGACGGCTTCTACTCGGAGGTCGCGGCGTCCCTGGGCCGGCAACGCGCCAGGTTCTTCGCAGAGAAGCGCTTCCCGGTCGCGGTGAACGACCTTTTCGCCGCCGAGCTGTACCCGGATGCGGCAGAGATCTTCCTGATCCGCGACCTGAGGGACGTGGCGTGCTCTGCGCTCAGCGCCAGCGCGCGTCGGAATGCGCCGTCGTTCGGACGTGAGCTCGCGTCCTCCGATGCCGAGTACCTGCAGGTTCTGCGCACGTACGCGCTGGCGTTTCGCGATGGGTGGCGTACGCGGGGGGAGGGCGCGATTCTCCTGCGGTACGAGGATCTCATCCAGAGCCCGGAGAGCGAACTCGCGCGGATCTTCGCCGGGCTCGGTTTGGACGCGGACGAGGCGACCATCATGGCCGTCGAGGCCGATGCCAGGAGCGCCGAGATGCGCGGTCAGGAGATTCACCGCACCACCGAGAGCCCCGCAGCCTCGATCGGCCGCTGGCGGCGTGACCTCGACGAGGATCTGCAGCGAATTGCGGACGAGACGCTGGGCGACATTCTCAGCGAGTTCGGTTACGCGTGAGCACCGTCCACGACCCTCCGACCACCGTTCGCGATGAGCTTCTCGTGGAGATGCGCGGCCTCGCTCCCTGGCATATCGAGGTCGAGGTGACGCCGGAGCTGTCCACGCGCGATGTCGGCGAGGAGCACCTAGAGCGCCTGTACGTGCGGCGCGAGAACTTCCTCCGGCTGATCGAGCGCATCTATCCCGACGGCGTGGCCGGTCGCTCGGTCCTGGACTGTGCCTGCAACTGCGGTGCCTATCTGTTCTGGCTCAAGGAGGCGGGCGCCGGCAATTGCTTCGGCTTCGACATCCGGGAGCACTGGATCAAGCAGGCGCGATTCCTCGCGGCGAACCGTGAGGCGCCGACCGACGGCATGCGCTTCGAGGTCGCCGACCTCTACAACCTGCCTCGGCTGGGCGTCGGCCCATTCGACGTCACGGTCTTCAACGGGATCTTCTACCACCTGCCCGACCCGATTCACGGCCTACGAGCCGCAGCCGACCTCACGCGCGAGCTCTTGATCGTCAACACGGCGACGAAGGCCGACCTGCCCGACGGCGTGCTGGCGGTTGCGCAGGAGGGAACGCAGCCACTGTTGTCGGGCGTGTACGGCCTGAACTGGTTCCCGACCGGGCCTGAGGTGATCGAGGCGATCCTGCGCCACCTCGGCTTCCCGGCGATTCGCGTGTCCTTCTGGCAAGAGGTCGTGCCGCCTGTCGAGCTTCGACTCGGCCGGATCGAGATCCTCGCCGCACGCGACGAGTCGCTCTTCTCGGCCTACGACCGGCAGGAGAGCGGCAGTACGACAGCGCCCGCGTAGGCGCTGAGCCCATCTGCCGAGCGGCGCCTCGCGGGTCCACCGCAAGGGCGAAGGCCACAATTGCGGACTCCGATGCTCCCGGATATCCTCCGGCCAAGAGTTAGTCGGGATTCGGGGGACTTCGTGGGTGGAATCTCGCCGACGCACGACTTGTCGTCTACACGGTCGCCCAGTAGAGCATCCGCTTCTCACCGTGCGTCAACATCGAAGGCACGCGCTCGACGACCGGTGTAACCGAAAAGGCCCGGTCGTCCCAGAGATTGCCTCGGAGCCGCTCAGCGTCCATGGCGGGAATGGTGGCACGGTGATCGATTCAGATCCCTGTCGGCTCAGCGAATGCATGTGCCGAGTTCTCGCTGTACGAGGCGTGGTAATTCGCCAGAACCCTGTCGAGTTCTCCCTGCTCGCGTACGCGCCCCTGGTCGAGCCAGACAGCGGTGTCGCACTGGCTGCGAAGGAGCTCGTCGCCGTGGCTCGCGAGGACGACGATGCCGGCCGACGACATGAACTCGCGGAGACGCTCGTCCGCCTTGTGCGCGAACTCCGCGTCCGCGGTCCCGAGTCCCTCGTCCAGCAGCAGGATGTCTGGCCGCAGCGACGTCAGGATCGAGAAGCGAAGACGGGTCTGCATGCCAGTCGAGTACGAGTAGACCGGATGGTCGATCCGGGCGGCGAGCCCGCTGAACTCCGTCACGTCGTCGACCCGCTCCCGCATCGCCGCCGGCGTCTCGCCGAGCTGCACGCCGAGGCTGATGACGTTGTCGCGACCCGTCGCCTCCTGGTCGAGGCCCTCCGCCGCGCCGCCGAGCAGCGCGAGGACGCGACCGTGCACCTCGACGCTCCCGCTCGTCGGCGGCAGCACGCCGGCCATGATCGAGAGCAGCGTCGACTTGCCCGCCCCGTTCGCCCCGACCAGAGCCCGAGGCGTGAGCCGTCCGGCACTTCGAGGTCGATGCCGCCGAGAGCGTCGATCGTCACCGGAGGGACGGCCTTCCGGCGGATGGTTTCGACGACGCGACGCTTCAGGTTGTAGTCGAGCACCGATAACAGCTCGTACTGGGCGTACACGTTGCCGAGGCTGATCTGCGCCATCAGGCCACCCAGTAGGGAAGACGAGAACGGGCGCGAGTGAACACTGCAAGCCCGAGGGCGATGTTGATCACCGTCACTGCAGCGGTGCCGATGTAGTAGGACGGCTGCAGCGGCGCGCCGATCAGCGGCGCCCTGAACGCTTCGATCAGGTAGGTAAACGGGTTCCACGCGAGCACGGCGTACCTGACCCCCGAGCTCAGCTGGTTGAACTTGAGGAAGACCGGACTGAAGAAGATGATCACCCCAAGGATCGAGCCGATGAAGGGCTGCACGTCTCGAAAACGCGCTACCGCGATTCCGAGCCACAGGCCCACGAATAGCCCGTTTACAGCGATCACTCCGGCGACCGGCAAGGCGAGGAGCATCTTCGGAGTGAGGGGCACGAAGCCCGCGGCGAGGAACGCTAGGTAGAGCACCATGTTGTGGGCGAAGGAGATGAACTCGATGCCGACGTCGCGCAGCACCAGGTTGCTGAGGGGCTGACGGGTGCTTTTCATTGTGCTCGACCCGAGCACGAACACCCCGGTTGCCGCGTTCGTCAAGCCTACGAGGAGGGCGAACACGATGTAACCGACCCCCACATACGGCAGGAATTCCCTCAGTGGCTCGTGGTAGATCTGCCCGAAGACGATGGCGATGCCTGTGACGAAGACAGCCATCTGCAGGGTCAGCCACCACGGGCCGAGCACGGTGCGCCGGTAGCGGTTCTTCACGTTCTCGACCGAGAGGAATGTCCAGCTTCGCCAGCGTCGCAGGCCCTCTCGGATGTCGCTGGTCGCCGCCTGGAACTGCGCCCCGACGCCCGCGTCGAGCGGCGCATAGCCTGTCCAACTCTCGGGCGTTATCGCGGTCATCGGTCTGACCGCACGATAGGCGCATGCGTCGGACCGCGAAAAGCCAGGCGCATGCGGCCACGTCTCGTCAGGAGCTCGCGGGCCGAATCCCCGGCCTCGCCGGCAGCAGACCACGCCGCGATTACCTCGGCATCTCCCAGCGCCTGGTCGTGCGAGAACGCCGCGGTCGTCGTTGCTACGGCAAGCGTCTGGAGCGGCAGGAACACGTCCGGGGGCAGGTCTTTCATCGCTCGGCCGGCGGCGACCGAGTCGGGCGAGACATCTGCGGCCAACGGCAAGCAGCACGCGTCGAGCCGCACACGCGTCCAGGCCCACGCGCCGGCGACCTGATCGGCGGCCGTGCCGGCCGCCAGCCGACTCCGCAGCCGACGCCACTTCAGGCGCATGGCGAGTAGGCGTGCTCCGATCAGTGCCGCGATGACGAGCAAGAACAGCAGAATCCCCGCGAGCACGTAGAGCCAGGTCTTCGACGGCGAGCTGCGCTTCCGGGAGCGAGGATGCGGCCGATTCGCATGGTGCTGCTGCTGTGCGTGCGGCCGTTTGCTGTGCGGTATCTGTTGCGAGTGCGGCTGTTGCGCGTGCGGCCGGTGCGTGTGCGGCCGGTGCGAGGGGTTCGCATGCGGATTCGAGCTGCCGGATGACGTCCGCGAGGACCGCTCCCGCGCGGATCGGCTCAACGACCTCGACTCCCTGGAGAGCGGATCGGCAAAGGCTGGCTTGATCCCCGGATATTCCCTGCCCTGCGCGAACAAATAGGGATGTCTCGGGTCCTGCTGCGCCTGCAGCAGCACGACTCCAGCCGCCACCGCCGCCGCGAGCACCGACAACACGACAAGCGCTGCGCTGCGCCGTGGCCGCGACGTCCAGTTCCGGTGCGATCGTTCGATCCAGCCGAGCGTGAGGCCGGCGCACACTGCCGTCGCGACCACCACGGCCTCCACCTCGCCGGCCGCGCCGAGCACCAGCGCACCGGCCACCACACCGGCGACCGCAGCGAGAAAGAGGGCAGGCCACCGCGAGTGGGCGAGCACGACGGCAATCACCGTCCAGCCGCCCGCGAAGAGCGTCGAGCGAGCCGCGGGGCCGTTGAGCAGGCCTGTCCAGATGTTCGCCAGCTCAGCCCAGCCGAGCACGAGGAGCCCGACGATGACGATCGCCGTCCCCGGGAAGCCGCGTGCGACCAAGGGCGACGCCAAGAGAGCCGCACCGACCACACCGGGCAGCACGAACAACGCGAGCGCCCAGGTCGTGACCGCGCCGGCATAGGTCACGGCTGCGACGAGGCACGTGACCGCCACGGCCAGCTGCTGCCCGCGGCTCACGGCACTGCCACCAGATCCTCGGCCCCCTCGACGTCGAACACGCGCAGACCCTGAATCGGCTGCCGGCGTCCGGAAGCCACACGGACGACCGTCAGCGAGGACGTGAACGGTGCCAGGGCGCGCATCGCACCGAGAAGCTGCGGCCCCGGAGTCCCCGTGACCAGTATCAGCAGGCGACAGTGAGTGCGCCGGACGAGCGGTGCGATCTCCTCGGGGGCGGTGTCGACAGGCGGCACCGCGCTCACGGCGGCGAACGCATCGAGGAAGACGTCCGTCGCGCCGCCCCTCGCTGTCGCGCCCGGCGCACCGCGTGTCGTCGTGACGACGTACAGCTCGTCGGCGCGGTCAGCGTGCGCGACCGCATAGGACGCGGCCACCTCGACCGCGGCCTCGAACCGTTCGGCGACCCAGCCGCTGCCGAACTGCTGGTCGGAGGAGTACGCCGACGCGTCGGTGTCGAGCACGATGACCGTGTGGTTCGGCGCCCCTGACACCTGCTGCTTCACCACGAGCTTCCCCGCTCGGGCCGACGACCGCCAATGCACCGTCCGCGGTTCGTCGCCGAACACGTAGTCGCGCAGCGCGAAGAAGTGCTGGTCGCCCCTCTTGCGGCTTGCGAACTCGGAGTCGTGCTGTTCGAGAGACGGCAGCGCCGACCGGCGAATCGCAACTGTCCGGGGGTGCACCGTGAGCAGACCGCCCTCCGTCCGGCCGGCCACCCGCCGCACGATCGACCACGGATCGCCGTGCACAACCGCGTACGGGCCGATCGGCCGCTCGCCGCGTACGGACGTGTCGACAGGGAGCCGAAGCGTCAAGGCATCGCCGGGACCGGGCCCGCCGAGCGGCGACGTCGCGACCGGAGCAGACGGCGGCCCCTCCACGATCCGAAGCCAGTGTCGGCGCCGCGGAGCGTGCAGTGTCATCCGCACGCTCGCCTCCTGGCCGCGGACGACGCGGATCGCAGCCTTGTCCAGGGCCATCTGTACCCGCGGTGCCGGGCCGGCGACGATGACGACGAGGCAGACGAGAGCGATCGCCGCGGCACCCAATGCCGTGAGCTCGGGCCAGCCCTTGAACCACCCGGCCGCCACCAGACCGGCTCCACCGACGAGGAGGCCTGCAGCGCGCGAGGTCACCGGTGCTGCTCGGTCGGCGGCGCCGGGACGGACGCGATCGCGTCCGCCACCGCTTCCGCCACGGTCCCGCCCGATGCCTCGAACGACGGCGACAACAGGATACGGTGGGCGAGCACCGGCTCCGCGAGCGTCTGGACGTCGCCCGGAACGACGTAGGGACGTCCGCGGAGCGCCGCGTAGACGCGGCTCGTGCGCAGAAGTCCCAGTGCCCCGCGCGGGCTCGCGCCCAGTCGCAGCTGCGACATCTCTCGCGTGTGGCCGACCAGCCGGACCATGTAGTCGAAGACCGCCTGGGCGACATGGACGCGGCGGGCAGCGCGCACCAGGGCCTCGATCTCGTCGGGAGTGCTCACCTGCCCGACGTCGTCGACTCCCGCCCCGGAGTGCTCGCCGACGAGGACGCGCACCTCCGCCTCGTGGTCCGGATAGCCGACTCGGGTCTTGACCAGGAACCGGTCGAGCTGTGCTTCCGGCAGCGGATACGTGCCGTCCATCTCGATCGGGTTCTGCGTCGCCATGACCAGGAACGGCCGAGGCACCCGGTAGGGGCGGCCGTCGACGGTGACCTGCCGTTCCTCCATCACCTCGAGCAGCGCCGACTGCGTGCGCGGCGACGCTCGGTTGACCTCGTCGGCCAGCACGACGTTGGCGAACACCGGGCCGGGATGGAAGACGAACTCGCTCGCGTCCTGGTGGAAGACCGAGACCCCCGTGACGTCACCCGGAAGCAGGTCGGGCGTGAACTGAATCCGCTGCCACGGCGTGCCGAGCGCGCCGGCGAGGCTGCGCGCCAGCGATGTCTTGCCGACGCCCGGCACGTCCTCCAGCAGGAGGTGGCCCTCGGCGAGCAGGCAGACGAGCGCGAGGTCGACCACCTCGGCCTTGCCCTGGATGAAGCCGTTGACCGCCGTCGCGATCCGGCCGGCTGCTTCCTGGAACTCGGCGGCGCCGGTCTCCAACAGCGGGGAGTCGCTCGACGAGATTGCTTCGAGATTGGCCACGCTCTCGCTCATCCCATCACAGTCTCCGCCGGAACCTCGGCCTGCGGCACGACCTCGGGCGCCACCTTCGGCCGCTCGGCGACTCCGAACACATCGCGGATCGCGTCGAGGTATGCCCTCCCGAACCGGGCGTCCGGCTCCAGATGTGCTCCCTCGGCCCATTCGTTCCAAGCATTCACAAACAGCAACATCGGGTCTCCGCCGGCGACTGCTGCAGCGCCGGCCCGCGCCAGCCACCGCCTGAACGAGACCGGGTTCGCGCCGTGAAAGACGTACGCGGACTCACCGCGCCGCGCCGTGTTGTCCCAACCCGGCATGACTCCCGGATGGACGCGGAGTCCGTGCGGACCGTTCGTCTCGAGCTCGGCGCTGTTGACCGCGGCGTCATAGGAGTAGACGTCACCCTTGAGGGACGCAGACACCCCCGGTGCGAGGCTTTTGACAGACCGGAGCCCGACGCCGGCGAGCGGCGGGAACTGGACGAGGCCGTCGATGACCTGCTCGATGCCGCGCGGCAACCCCTCGAACTGCCGGGAATGCGCGACCGCGAGGACATGCAGTCCGCCAAGGCCGTCGTCCCGCGCGCGTTCTTTCCAGCGCTCGATCGCGCTGCGGGCGTTCGCGATGTGCCCGATGCGATAGAGGACGAGCAGAGGCCGCCCGTCGACCGTCAGGTAGCGGGGGTCGCGCAGCGCCGGAAGGATGTCCTCGTAGTACCGATCCGCCCAGCCCTCGCTATAGCTCTGCGCGACCAGAACGTCGGAGTCAAGTCCGTCCCATCGCCGCGTCCAGTTCTCGTTCGCCCAGCAGAGCGCGAAGGGGAAGTCGATCGTCGGGTCGTCCAGCAGATTGCGGAGCGGCCGGTCGAGGAGCCGCCGGCCGTCGAACCAGTAGTGGTACATCACGAATCCGTCGACGCCGTAATCCGCGGCCAACGCCGCCTGGCGGCGCATGACGCCCGGATCCGACAGGTCGTAGCGTCCGAGCTCACCCCGGTCGATCGGCTGCGGGTGGCCGTCGTAGAGCGGGCCGGCGCGGTCGACGTTGACCCAGTCGGTGAAGCCCGTCCCCCACCAGGCGTCGTTCTCGGGGATTCGGTGAAACTGGGGAAGGTAGAAAGCGAATACTTTCGGCCGGCGGTTCGACCTGCGTCGCGCACGGTGCAGCCGGGACGACACGTCGTTCACGTCGACGAGGTCGAGCCCGGACGCCTGCGCCGCCACACCGACGAAGCGCTCGAGCGCGTGTGCGGTCGAGCCGTCGAGATGGCCTCCTTCGGACTCGAAGTGCTCCGGTCCGAGATCGAGCTCCGCGAGCCGGCGGAGCACCCACGGCCGCGCCCAGTACATCGAGCCGGCGGGGTAACGCAGCTGATCAGGATCGAAGGCGAAGGGGATACGGGCAGCGAGCGCCTCGACCAGGGTCTGGTTGGAGCCCCACGTCTCGGGCCCGTGAAGGCTTCCGCTTGGGACGACGAGGCCGACGGAATCGTCGCTGCGCAGTAGCTCGACGACCCTACGGATGCCTTCGGGGGAGGGCATCACGCCGTCTAGCAGCCCGACCCGCCAGGCGTCGCCGTCGTGTCGGTGCGGGCTTCGCTTGGTGTGCACCTTGAGGACCGCGTCGTAGCCGTCGAAAACCCCTGCGCGGGCGAGCTCGACGAGCGGGCGAAGATCGCGCCCGACGTTCGGAACTCGGTGGACGACCGCGTCGGGCAGCCGCTCGGCGATCTCCTGATCGAGAACCTCCGAGCGACCCTCGACGAGCGAGATCGCGAGATCGTACGGCTCCGGGAGCCGGACGAGCCGGTCCTCGATGTCGAACCAGACCTCGGGGTAGTAGACATGCGCGACCACGAGGATTCGGGCTCCGGAGCGGTACCACTCGAGCCTACGGTGGTCATGACTCGAAGCAGGCCCCGGATGCGCAAGCAGCGGGCTCGCAGGCGTGACGAGGCCACCGGGCGGCGGAGCGTCAGGCGGAAAGAGTCCGGCCGTGGAGAACGCGTCCGCAGAGATCGGCCTCCGCCTCAACCGCTCGGGGAGCCCACGGATGCGCCGGCGGAGCAGGCGGCCCTGTCCCGCAACGCCTCGAAACGGCGCGGTCGCGCGCCACGACGACGAGTTCAGCAGCCCTTCCATCTGACGGCGGTACTCGTCTCTGGTCGCCTCCAGATGAGCGACCCGAACCAGCAGTGTCTCGTTCTCCTCGCGCAGCGTCTCGAGGAGATCGTTCGGATCCTCCACCCTCACCCCACCACTTTAGCCTGGTCCCCGATGCTTTCCCGAAGCAGCGGGCGCGGCGCGCGCCTCACTGGCTCGAGGTCGTCGATCTCGGTGGCGATATAGGTCCCGGCGGGGGTGGGATGAGTGCTCGACTATGAGAATGAGTCCGTCACCCAGATGGATGTTCTTCGTCAGCGACACCCGCCCGAGGAAGTACGGTCGCGCCGACTTGGCGAGATCGAGCCGGATCACTTTCCCGAGCAAGCTGCTGTCCTTAGTGCCCTGTCGACGTGATCTGTACGTCGGCGATCCCGTTGCCGAGGCTGCGTGACCGCTCGCCGCGGCATTGCCGAACCGAGCCGCCTTGCCGGGGATCGGCGCGACCGCGCTGTTGGCGAAGGAGGAACCGCTGGCGCGGTTCCGCTTGAAGTCGAAGTCCTTGCGGAGGTTGCCGAGGATCTTGGCGCTCTCGCGGACGTCCGGCCGCGGGTCCGGACGACCGTCCGTGCGCGGATTCAGGCGATGCCCGTGGAGGAAGTCGTCCTCGATGAATTTGAGGTAGGCGTCGAAACTGAGAACCTGGTGGTCGATGTAACCCTCGCTTGGCATACGGGCTGATCACGAGACCAGGTACGCGCATCCCATAGCCGTTCGCGTCGACCATGGGCGGGACGACATGGTCGTAGAACCCTCCCCAGTCGTCCCAGGCGAGGAAGATCGCGCTCGACTTCCAGTCGGGTCCTTTCATGAGCGTGTTGATCAGGCCTGTGACGTAGTTCTCGCCGACCCCGATGCTCGCAGGGCGGGTGCTCGCTGACGGCGCCTGACGGCGTGACCCACGAGACGGCGGGGAGATTTCCGGAGCGGGCGGCGGCGTAGAACCGGCTGATTGGCTTGATGTCGCGTCGCTGCTTGTCCTGTCTCACCGTGTCGAAGTACGGGAGCGGATTCCAGATCCCGGGCGTCTTCGCGTTCTGCGGAACAGCGCCTGGCAGGTCATCTCGTCGTCCGCGCAGTCCGGCTGCGTCCCGGGAAAGACGTAATACCGCCAACTGACGTGGTACTTGTGCAGCAGGTATGTGAGGTCCGTCCAGGCATAGTGCGGAGGCGGCGGATGCTTGCCCGACGGGAGCACGGAGTCGGGCGGCAAGGCGAGCGTTCTGGGTGCTGTTGACGCAGCTCATGGCGTCGTAGGGCTTCGAGCAGCGCGCCGACCAGGCGGAGACCATGTAGAGGTGCGACGGGAGGCTCCATGAAGCCACGGAAGCGAACATGTGGTCCTGCAGGACGAAGTGCTGCGCGTACGACCAGTAGTTCGGGATCTCGGCGGCCGTGTGATAACCCATGACGTCGACGCGCGCCGTCCGGAGAGCAGTTCGGATCGTCGATGCTCTTGCACTGCTGCTCGCCTTCTCGGCAGTGGCGAATGAATCCGTTCATCCGGCCGCCGTTCACATCGGCGACCGAGTCCGCCGTGGTATGGGGACCGCCGCCGTTCACGAGACTCGTGTCGTGATACGGGCGAACGCAACCGCCGTGCTTCGGGTCGTAGACGCACGGCACCGTGCCACGATTGCCGGCGAGCCCAGGAATCCCGTCAGCGTGGGGATACGTCCCGAAGTAGGAGTCGAAGCTCCTGTTCTCCTGCATGATGATGATGACGTGGCGGATCTTGTGAATCCCGCGCAGCCGTGGTCGGTCGTGCGCCGTTGCGTTCGAGACTGAGTAAGAGACCGCGGCAACCACTGCCAGCGTCAGAGCCGCAAACGCGACCGGCGCCGCCCGACGGAGAGCGCCCGATCTCACTGCCAGAGCACGTGCATGCTCAACGGGATACGTCCGGCACGAGATCTCTTTCTTCCCAGAGTTGAATGAAAACAGTCCCCGAGCGCTACCGGGGCTGTCCCGTGGTGGCGGCACCGGCATCTGCCACCCGGAAATCGCCGACTTCCTTGCCCGGGGGCCCGAAGACCTTGCCGCCGATGAAGACAGCGGAGTGGTGCCAGGCGGTGATCCGACCATTCAGCAGCTGGGCGACGTGTTGGTAGGTCTCCTGGTCGGACCACGCGTGCAAGATCCGCACTCGCTGGTTGTGGTAGCCGGCCATGAGGAACCTCAGGTTCAACTCCGCTGGAAGCGTCGCCGTTCGGACGCGGCCGGCGTGATACACGGCGCGCCGAAAGGCAGGCTGATCCTTCACGAGGCGATCCGGCGGCAAGCGGTCGTATTCACTCAGCCACCGCCGCAGCAGGGCGCGAACGCGGCGGTTGCGGCGGAACGCGATGACGCCGGTATTGAACTCGGGAAACGCCTCCGGGATGTCGCCGAGCGGCAGCGAGATCCGATTTGGTGCGTGCGCCGCAGCGAGGTCGAAGCGATCGAGGAGACGGAAGACATCCGCCACATCGGCGGCCACGTAGGTGTCGGCGTCGAGGAAAAGCGTGCGGGAAAAGGGTGTCCGCAGCATCGCCAGCGGCTTGGCTCGATGCCCATCGCGATCCGCGACCGACAGCGCCACGTCGAACAGCGGCGGCGCCGGAAGGTCCGAGGCGACCGCAAGCTTCATCGTGGGCATGGCGGCGCGGAGTGAACGCGCCGAGAGCGTGGCCGCGTCCAACGAGCGCTCCCCAACGGCGACGTAGAGAGCGCCATCCACACGGCGATGCTAACCCGCACCACTCTCCGGCTTGGGCAGGCGTGTCGGGTGTCACGAAAATCGGCAATCGCCGGCAGAGCTCGAGAAAGACTTCGTCTTCCGCGTACCAGCGCTCGAGGTTCGCACGGGAGGTCGCGGACAGGGCCTTGTCGAGTCCTGCCGGATTGCGGTGAGCGCCGAATGTGCCCAGGCGACTGTGGGCTTATGCGACGGTCTCGGCCGGCGTGCCGGTCTGTGTAGCGTCAAGTCGTTCGAGCCAGGGCTGCGCCTGCAGGTACTCGAACGTCTCGCGTGCTTCCGCGAGAAACGGTTCCGCGTCGCCGCCGCGTCCCTGCTGCGCGAGCCACTCGCCGTGCTCGAGCTGGACGACGGCGAGGTGGAAGGGGAGTTCGAGAGCGCGAAGCTGAGCAGCCGCCGCCGTGAAGTGGCCATCCGCGCCGGGGTCGTCGCCTGCAAGATGCGCGCGGAAGCGGTGAGTGATGACCTCGAGCAGCGGCGGACGCAAGCCGGGTGGTAGCGCCTCGACGGTCTCCAGCAGCTCCTTCGCCTTCGTATGGTCGCCGAGAGCGAGGGCCGCCTCAAGGGCATGCAGGAAACCGAGCTTGACGTTCTGGGTGGCCATGCCGAGCACCTCCTGCGTGGCGAACGCCTGCTCGGCGGCGGCGAGGGCGGCCTTGTGGTTGCCCTCGGCGAGGCGGACCGCGGCGAGGGCTGCCTGGTAGCCGCCTTGGGCTTGGACATCTCCCGAGCGGGCGTGCTCGTCGTAGCGGGCGAGGAACTGTCTGGCCTCGTCGACCTGTCCACGGTGGAGCTGCAGCTCGAGCACGCCGCTGAGCGGGCTGAGGAGGTTCGAGTCCTTGCCGATCAGATCGTCGGGGATCTCGGCGAGGCGGGCGAGGGCCTCTCCCCAGCGGCCGAGCATCGTCAGGGCGTAGGTCATCTCGCTCAACGCGAACCATTCGAGGACGCGGTTTCCGATCCGGCGCGCGAGCTGGCGCGCCTGCTCTAGGTGGGCGAGGGACTCGCTGTAGCGGTCATATTGGAGCGCGAGATCCGAGAGGTTGCCGCAAGTACGGCTGGCCGGTTCAGACAGCTCGCTCCCAAGCGCGGTGTCGAGCGCGACCTGGAAGAGCGCGCGTGCTTCGGCCGGCCGACGCGGCGAGGCGAGCAAGGCTTTTGTGTCCCAGCCGAGCACCAGCCGCTCGGGGAGTTGCAGAGCTTCTGCGATATCGAGCCCTCGATCGGTCCACTCAGCTGCCCTGTCGGGATTCCCAGCGAAGAAGTGGCTTCTCCCGAGCCGCAGAAGGAGGAAAGCCAGGTCGGCGTCGGGTTCGTCCATGCCGATGACGGCGTACGCCTGCTCCATCCGCGCGATCGCCTGCTCGATTTGGCCGAGCGCCTGTTCGGTGATCGCAAGCCAGACCGAGGCGCGGGCGGCAGCATGAGTGTCGCCGGCGGCTTCGTACAGCTCTATCGCCTGCTCGAAGAGCGTCCTTGCGTGTTCGGCGTCGGCCGCGGCGTACGCCATCTCGCCTGCCCGGATCAGGGCTCCCGCCTCTTGGGTTGGCTCGGAAGCGAGCTCGGCGGCCTGCTCGAAGTAGCGTCGCCCCTCTGCGGCAGCGCCGAGTGAGGCGGCGCGTTCGCCCGCACGCAGCAACGCCTCGTGCGCGCGCCTGCGCAGTGTTTCGGCATCGGCGGCGTCGGGCTCGAGCCGATACGCCTCGAGAAGGTGTGACGCGACCACCTCCGCGACCTCGTCCTCGCCGATGGTCGCGGAGAGGTGCTCGGCGGCTGCGAGGTGCTTCTCACGCCGCTCTCGCCTGGGTAGCGTCTCGTAGGCGACGTGGCGGAGCAGGTCCTGGAGGAAGGTGTACTGACCCTGCTCGGGTGACCGCGGATCGGACTGCAGCCCCAGCACCTCGCGCCGCACCAAGCTGGTGAGTAGTTCCTCCAGCCGCTCGCCCTCGATGCCGCTCAAGGCCGCCAGCGCCCGCGGTGTGAACGTCTTGCCCAGCACTGCCGCGTCGCCGAGCAGCCGCCGCTCTTCCGGTTCCAGCCCATCGAGGCGGGCCGCGATCAGGGCATGCAGCGTCTCCGGTACCTCGAGCGTCTCCACCTCGCCGACCAGCTGGTAGATCGAGCCTTTCTGCACGAGCAGGCCGCGATCGAGCAGCATGCGCACTGTCTCGACCGCATACAGCGGCACGCCCTCCGCCCGCGCGAGAATCTGCTTGCGCAGCGAGGGCGGCAGCCCCGGCACGAGGCCGATCAGCAGCTCCTCCATCGCCTGCTGCGAGAGCGGCTCGAGGTAGAGCGAGGTGAAGTTGCGGTGCCCGGCCCCCCAGTTGGGTCGCCGCTCCAGCAGCTCCGGCCGGGCGAGGGTGACCACGAACAGCGGCTTGTCGCGAGACCACTCCAGCAGGTACTCGACGAAATCGAGCAGCGACGCGTCCGCCCACTGCATGTCCTCAAAGGCCAGCACGGTCGGATACGTGTCCGCGAGTCGCTCGAAGAACAGCCGCCAGGCTGCGAACAGATCCTGCCGGTCGTGCGAAGTGCCCTCTCCGAGCGCGAGCAGCTGCGTCAGCCGTGGTTCGACGAAGCGGCGCTCCTCCGGGTCGAGCAGATGCTCGTCCAGCGCTGCGTCGAGCTTCGACAGCGCCTCGGGCTCGGGGTCGTCCTCGGCGATCCGGCAGCGCATCCGCACCATGTCCGCCAGCGCCCAGTAGGTCACGCCCTCGCCGTAGGCGAGGCACCGGCCGCGGTGCCAGTAGACGATCTGGCTCAGCCCGTCGAAGTACTTGTAGAACTCCCAGGCCAGCCTGGACTTGCCGATCCCGGCGATCCCGGTCACCGACACCAGCTGCGCCCGACCCTCGTCAGCGCAGATGTGGAACAGGTCCTTGATCTGGCGCAACTCGCGATCACGGCCGACGAAGGGCGCCTCCAGTCCCTCCGACTTCAGCGACCCTCCAACCCCCGAGACCACGCGCAACGCCCGCCACAGCTGCGTCTCTCCCTCCTTGCCCTTCAGCTCGTGCGAGCCCGCGTCTTCGTAGACGATCGCCCGCTCGGAAGCCCGCCGCGTCGACTCGCCGACGAACACCGATCCGGGCTCCGCCACCGACTGCACCCGCGAAGCCGTGTTCACCAGGTCGCCGGCCACCATCCCCTCACCGACCGCCGCCAGGTTCACAGCCGCCTCGCCCGTAAGGACACCGGCCCGCGCCCGCAGCTCGGGCGCGCCCACTTCATCCCCCAGCGCCGACACCGCCGCGACGAGATCGAGCGCCGCCCGCGCCGCGCGCTCGGCGTCGTCCTCGGTCGCCGTCGGCGTCCCCCACACCGCCATCACCGCATCCCCGATGAACTTCTCCACCGTCCCGCCGTACAGCTCGATCAACCGCCGGCAGGAGTCGAAGTAGCGCGAGAGAAGCTCCCGCACCTCCTCCGGATCGCGCGTCTCCGACAGCGTCGTGAAGCCCACAAGGTCGGCGAACAACACCGACACCAATCGCCGCTCCGTCTCCGCCACTGGCTCAGCCGTCACGGGCGGAGCAGACTGCGAGGGCGCGGCCGCATTCGCAGCTGCCCCAGTTGCACCGTCACCGAGCGCAGCACCACACTCACCGCAGAATCGCTCCGTGCCCGCGATCTCCGCGCCGCAGGATGGGCAGGCGAGCGCTAGCGGCGTCCCGCACTCGGTACAAAACTTCTTGCCAGGCGGGTTCTCGGCACCACAGTTCGCGCAGGCGGGCATCTGTGAAACAGCCTATTCGCCCCGGCACTAAGGCCAAAGCGGATGTGAGCACTGGAGCTGCGGCGGATGGCGTTGTGCTGTCATGACTTCGGGTGTTTCTCGCCCCGGGCTCGATCGCGCGGCGCGTCCTGCAGCTAACCGCCGAGGAGTTATCGGCTGCAGGAAACCGTGACCGATCCGTTGTGCCGGTGTGTTAGAGCGATTTGGCCTGGTACTCCCGGCAGGGTTAAGGCCGAGGCCCCGAACCAGTGCGGAACCCTTGCGGCTGGCCCACCCTTGCACCTGATCAGTGTGCCGACCCTCACGTTCGAGATCGTCGTCGTCCCCATGACTGTGATGCGGCCCGAGGCGGCTGTCTTACGCGAACCGCAACCAGCCACGGTGAAGCCGACGACGACGACCAAGACCAGTGCGGAGATCGCTTTCACTCGCCCGTCGTTCAGTCTGCTCGGCAACTTGCGCGGCGGACGCCTAGCCCGAGTGCGAGGCACACGATCCCCGCGAGGACGATGACACCTGCGAGCCGGTGCCCGTTATGGACGGCGACGAACACCGCGATCCCGGGTCCGAGCAAGGCAAGACGGGCTACGAGCCAGAAGGCGATGAAGCTTTGCCAGCGGTCGTCGATGGTCGCACGGTAATCCGCCTTCGGACTACGGCGCCGGCTCCATGCGGCGGGTCAGGGGTCGGCCGCATCGCTGGTCCACGTGGGGGTCGTGCCGCCTACCGCGTCTACACTCAGGTCGTGACCGCGTGACATCGGTAGCCGCACCAAGAAGCGCCGGCCCGACGATCGGGGCAGCCGGGCCAGCGGCCGCCTAACGCCTTCGCCGGCGCGAGGGGAAAGACGATGCGAGGGGCTGTCTCCTTAGTCGTCGCCGGACTCGCGTCCGCTGCGCTTCTGTTCGCCGGGTCGCCGGTCAGGGGGTCCGTCCAGCGTTCGCCGGCGGCGACGTTCGAGGCGCGCAGCTACAGGGCCGGTGGCGTCGCCGTGCTGCGGATCGATGCTGGGCCAACCCGTGTGGGCCTGCAGCTGTTCCTGGTGGGCGGTCACGAGGCGCCGGGCGCGGCAGAGGTTCCGTGGGATCGGCGGACGAGCGGGGAGGCGATGACGCCGCTGCGGTCGCTGTCTCGCAACGACGGCAGTCGCCTGTGGCACCTGCGCATCGGCCTCCCCTCGAATTGGCCGAGCGGCGTCTATGTCGCGCGCCTGCGCATCGCCGGAGCGACTCGGTATGCCCCGTTTGTCCTCCGACCCCACCGGCTTGGTTCTGCTCGGGTGCTTGTTGTCGAGCCGACCAACACCTGGCAGGCGTACAACTTCGAGGACAGAGACAGCTGGTACCTCGATTCCGGCGTCCACATCATCGAACTCGCCCGCCCGTATCCGGGGAGCGGGCTGCCGTCGCAGTTCGTCGATTTCGGGCTCGGCTTCCTGCGCTGGTACTGGCGCAGCGGCTTCCGTGCCGACTTCGTCTCGGACGACGATCTCGAGCACGGGCCGGGCGCGCGCCGCCTCCACCATTACCGGCTGATCGTGTTCGCCAGCCACGAGGAATACGTGACCAGCCACGTCTATGACCTGATCGAGAGCTATCGCAACCTGGGTGGCAACCTCGCCTTCCTCTCTGCCGACAATCTCTTCTACCGCGTCTCGGTTTCGGGTGACACCATGGTGGGACGAACGCGGTGGCGCGATCTCGGCCGACCCGAAGCCTCGCTGATTGGAGCCGAGTACGTCGGTTGGAACGAGGCGCGGTTTCCGAATCGGCCCTACCGGGTGGTCGACATGGCGGCTGCGCCTTGGCTGTTCCCAGGCAGCCATCTTCGTCACGGCAGCCGCTTCGGACGCTATGGCATCGAGATAGACCAGCGGACGCCAGCGTCACCGGCCGACACGCGCGTAATCGCGGCAATCCGGGGCGAGTTCGGCCCCGGTAAGGCCGCCCAGATGACGGTCTACCGGCGCGGCCGTGCCACCGTCTTCGATGCGGGCGTCATGAACTTTGGCGCCAGCGCCGACTGGCCCGGGATCTCGACGCTCGTCGGGAACCTCTGGACACACCTGAGCGGCGAGCAACCACAGCCTCCGACCAACTAGGCTCGGCGGGCGGGCTCAGCCGCGGCGGACCGTCACGATCAGGCCGCGCAGGTGGACTCCCGCGGTCTGCGTGTTACCGACCGCGACGCAGGTTCCCGCCGAGGGGCAGGAGACCGAGGCGAGGCTCCCGGTGTAGTTCTTGCCGGCGCCTGCGGGCGGCGGCGCCTCCGTGCCCTTGATCCAGCGGCCGTTCCGTTCGGGGACGAGCAGCGGCCCGAGCCTTGCTGCTGTCGGGTTGTAGGAGCCGACGGCAAGGCAGTTCCCGGTCGAGCTGCACGCCAGCGAGTCGAGGTTGATCCCCAGGGCCGCATGGGCTCCCGAAGGGAACACGAGCTCGCTCTGCCTCCACCCGCCCGCTCGCTCGTCGAGCAGGAGGCCGTGATACTTCCCCTGGTTGTCCAGGTACCACCCGGCTGCGCTGCACTGGCCGGCTGCGGGGCATGCGATCGAGCCCATCGGCGAGTCGGGGGCATTGCCCTGCTGTGGGTTAGGCCCGGCGTTCGCGGGCAGCGGGGTCCTCTTCGCCGGTCCCCAGCTGCCGGCGTGCTCGGACAGGATCATGCCGAACTGGTTCGATCGGCTGTCGCCGTAGCCGCCGACCGCCGTGCAGTCGTCGTTCGGGGCGCAGGACACCGGCTCGAGGGCGATCACCGGATAGAGGTAGGAGCCTTCTTGGGTGGAGGCGTTGGCAGGAAGCCTGGCCTGAACGCCTTGCGCCCACACCCGATTCGTCTCCGTGAGGAGCCAACCTTGGGGGCTCCCATGCGTATCTCCGTAGACGCCGACGGCCGAGCAGTCGCCAGGCGCCGAGCACGAAAGGCCTTCGATCGCAGGCGACTCACCGGGTGTGGTCGCACTGCCGTTCGGCGGCAGGCCGGCCGTGCTGGGCGCCCACTCGGCGTTGCGCTCGTCGAGGAGCAGTCCTTGACCCCCCGCGGCCGTGCAGTTGCCGATCGACGGGCACGAGACGAAATCGAGGGTGCCTCCCTTCGCTCCGGCGGGCAACGCTGTCTCCTGCCATCCGCCCGTCCCCTGGGTGAAGACGAGCGGCTCGAGCTGAGGGCCCGAAGCCGCGGAGCCCACTGCGACGCAGTGGCCGACGGCCGGGCAGGAGACGGAGGACACGGTCTCGCTCTTGTTCCCGGGCTGGAGGGTCCCCGGCAGCGGCGGCTCGCTCACGCTCCACCTGCCGTCCTTCTCCAGGTAGAGCAGAGCCCGCGAGACGGTGTTCGTGTCCAGTTCCCCGGTCGCGGCGCAGTTCCCGGGCGCGGCGCAGGCCACATCGGTCAACTCGAGGTTGTAAGACCCCTTCGCGCCCGGTGGCAGCGGAGCCTCGACCGACGTGACGCCAGGCGCTCGACCCTCCACCGAGACCGGTGCCGCGGAACCGCACCCCGCAAGGACGAGAACGGCGACAGACAAGAGGACGAGTCTCATGGTGAGGGATCGTACGGCGAGCGGCTAACGACTCGCCAACGCCCGACCCCGCCCAGGGTCATTCCGGAACTCTCGCGCAGGCGACGGCACGGTCTCCCGATGCTGCACGGGCGGCCCTACTCGCCGACACTCGGTAGCCTCGGCTGGTCGGTGGGATAGACGCCGACCGCGAACCCGTACACCGTCTCGCCCGACCGCGGCATCTTGTCGAACTCCGCCACCAGCTCCGCCATCCGCTCCCAGAACTCCGACGCCTGAGCCTCCGAGATGCGACCGTGCCGGATGAAGCCCCAGAGCTTCCCGTCCCGGTAGGCCGTGGCCGACTCCCCGGCGGCGACCTCGAAGTCGTTGAAGTCCCGGGGCAGCTCGTCGCCGCCCGGGCTCCGCTCGACCCCGACGTAGAACATTCGTGCCGTGCGGCCGTAGAAGCGCTCCTCGATCGCTCGCACCCGCCGGGTCCTCACGACGTGCACCAGCCCAGCCTCAACGAGGACCTTGACATGGTGGGCAACCGTGCTCTTCGGCCGCTCGAGCGCGACCGCGAGTTCGCTCACCGTGGCGGCCCGCTCATGGAGCAGCCCCAGGATCGTGGTGCGGAGGGGATGGCTAATCGCCTTCACCTGGGAGGGCTCGCTGAGCGCGATTCGGTCGGCGAGTTCGTAGTCAGGAGGAGACGGGTTGCTGGCCACGGCTCAATAAACTAACATCGCCGAATGTTCCAATCTAATGGATCAATTGTCAGGAGGTTCTGCGATGACCGAGATAGTGCTGTACCACCACGTCCAGGGGCTCACCGACGGAGTGCGCTCGTTCGCGGACGAATTGCGGCAGGCGGGGCACACCGTGCATGCACCCGACATGTTCGACGGGCGCACGTTCGACACCATCGAGGAGGGGATGGGCTTTGCGCGCGAAACGGGATTCGGCGTGCTGGCGGAGCGCGGCGTCGCCGCCGCCCAGGCGATCGAGCCCGAAGCGGTCTACGCCGGCTTCTCCTTCGGGGTCATGGTCGCCCAGCAACTCGCGCAGACCCGGCCCGGCGCCCTCGGCGCCTTGCTCATGTACTCGTGCCTCCCAGTCTCGGAGTTCGGAGACGCGTGGCCCGAGGGCGTTCCAGTGCAGGTGCACGGCAAGGACGCCGACCCGTTCTTCGCCGAAGACCTCGAGGCCGCGCAGGCCCTCGTCGACTCGACCGACCGGGCCGAGCTGTTCCTCTACCCGGGAGAGGAACACCTCTTCGCCGACTCCTCACTCCCAGCCTACGACCCCGCCGCTGCGGCGTTGCTCACCGAGCGCGTACTCGCGTTCCTCGGCACACTAGCCCACGAGAAGACTGCAAAGACCTCCACCGGCCGCTGATCTCGGTCTGCTTCCGCTCACGGAACGAACTTTCGACCGGTAGACGCGTCAAGGGGGCATTCCGGAACTCACTGGGCCAGTCCAGGCGAGTGTGATTGCACCTGCTTAGTCGTTGAGGCCGAGCACGACTCCTGGGCTCGGAAGTGGTTGCTGGTCGCCGACGGGCGCAACGGCTGTGCCTACCGCGAAGAACTCGATCACATGTGCGCCCCAGCCGTGGCTCTTTTCGACCAGCTGAACGCCGACGATGCCCTCCGCCTGGACCTGCTTTGCCTCTGCTTGCATGCGTTCCATCGCCAACTCGCGCGCGTCGTAGAGCGCCTGCGTGAAATTCTGGAGCTCGACGTTCTGGCCGACGTTCTTCATCGCCTTCCACATCGACTGGTGCGCGACGTGGTAGACGCACGAGCCCATGACCATCCCGAGTGGGCGATGGCCGCTCTTCATAAGTGTCCAGAAGTCCTGTCCGGACAGGTCGCTCGTGAACGGCCGACCGTTGGGCGCGCGGTGGAGGACGCCTCCGCTGTGCTTGATCGCCGTCCCGATCGCGATGAACTCGGCCATGTCCGGGCCCCACTCGTAGCGGCCGATGTCGAGCCGCACGCCGACGACGCCGTCAGCTCCGAGCTGATCGGCCTCCTCCTCCATCCGCGTCATGGCCAGCTCGCGCGCGTTGTACATCGCCTGCGAGAGCACCTCCATCTCCTGGCTCTGGTTGAACCGCGACTGCTGGAAGCCGATGTGGTAGATGCAGGAGCCGACCACGAATCCGAGCGGCTCGAAGCCGGCCTCCTTGACCAGCAGGAACTCGTTTACCGAGAGGTCGCTCGTGAACAGGTGGTCGCTGCGCAGCTCGGCGATGCGCTCTTGCCCGTGCTGCGTGAGCCCTTCGGTCGATTGCGGGTCGTAGCTCATGACACTCCTCTCACTAGGGTCGGATCAACCACTCAGCAGTCTTTCGAGAGCCAGGCGGCCGCGCTCGCTGCGGTTCCCCTCGGCGACGACCTTTGCGGCCAGCGAGTCGATCCACTCGTCCAGGCCCAGCTCCTCGCTCTTCAACGTGATGCCCCGCACCACCGACGAACGATGCGTCGAGACCGCGGCATCGGCCTGCGTCAACTCGTATCGGCTGTCGCCTATCTCCACGCATACCTGTCGCACGCTCCCCTTCCCCCGGAGCCCGGTTCGCCGCACGCGGCAGCGCCCGGGAAACGACTGCTCGAGCTTGGTCGTCAACGCTTCGACGTAGACACGAAGATCGTCGGCGTCCGCACGAAGAGAAGCCGCGACCAGATCGAAGTCCGCTGCCCCTTCCACAACGAAGATCGTAGGCAACCCACCCAACTCGCGAAACAGCCCGGGTGAGGTTGAGGTTGACGCGTCCAGGCCGGCACTGCGTTGACGATGGCGAGGTAGATGAGTTTGCGGGCGGCCTCCTCGTTGGGGAAGTGTCCTTGTCGTCGAGGTCTCGATCGCGGCCTGCGCCGCTGCCGGCTCGGCGCGGTTCGATCGGCTTCAGGTCGCGGGCGACCTGCTCGCGCTCGCGGCGGGGCACGACTTGAGGAACTGGCCGGATCACGTGGACGACGCAGGTCTGCACGCCGCCTGCGGGTAGATCGCCGCGATCGCACGCCCGAACTTTCATCGACCTGCAACCGTAGCGCGTTCTGTGCTACAGTTATCCAGGTGGCGCGCTCGCTGCATGTTCGTCTTGACGACGCTTCTGCGGCAGCCCTCGAGATTGTGCGTGCAGGGGAACTCAGCGACTCCGAAGCGGTGCGTACGGCGCTTCGCGAGGCGGCTGCCCGGCGGCGGCTGCGATCGGCGGTCCGGAACGAGGTGCGCGCGCTCGCCGCGGACATGCGCGACCGCGAGGAGATGCGGAGCATCCGCGAGCAGCTAGCGGCGCTTGCTCCGCCCGCAACCGACTAGATGGTCCGCGGAGAAATCTTCCGACTGCCAGCACCGCGCGGAGCACGCGGTCGCGAACAGCGTGGCGCCCGCTACGGGGTCGTCGTCCAAGCCGACGAGTTCCTTGGTCTCAGCACAGTTCTCATCTCACCCACCTCCGTGAGCGCCCGGGAGGCAACCTTTCGGCCCGCAATCAAGCTCAAGGGCGAAGGGACGCGAGTTCTAGTTGAACAGACGACCGTCGTCGATCCCGAACGGCTCGGTCGGTCGGCGGGCCGACTCGATGCGCATGAGCTCCGAGCGGTCGACGAGGCGCTGATGCTTGTTCTCGGCCTCTGATACGGCTCACCTACCGCCGGCGCTGGATCATCGTCATAGACTGGGCTGTAGACAAGCAATGGCCCGGCGGCGCTGGTACGCCCCGGGCCCGGCACAGGTGACACAGCTCCCATGCGCGCAGGATCCTTGCATGTGGCGGCGACGGTGTCCCACGGGCGCGTTCGGCGTCGTATCAAACACGACAATCGCAGCGAACGGGGAGCCGTCTCGGCCCCCCCCACACTTGCTCAATATGTAGCCAGCTAGCCCGAGGGCCTCGAAGGACTCGTCCGGCTCAATACCGTCGAGGCCCACGAGGGAAGACTCCAGCGGTCGCGAAAGGTGGACATCAAGGTTGTGGCCGTCTGCCGGGCCGGCTGATGGCCGCGGAGTTGCACCGTAGCGGAGAGAATTCTGCCCGATGATCCAACTGTCCCATCGAGTGCCAGAGGCGCAGGCACTGCCCGCGGTCACGCTTTCGGGGGAAACCGTGACCGTATTGCACGTCCCTGCCGTGCCCGTGCAGAAACGTGACTCTTTAGCCGCTTGTGACGAGTCAAGAGGACGGCGTCACGCTCTGTGCAGACGCGCAGGAACTGGCTCTCGGGCAGACGGCGGAACGATCCGGATCGCCATGTTCTCAACCCTTTCGCGGCGAGTGGCTCCGCGTCCGCCGAACGGCGGGCTCTTGCCCGTCCGGCAGTTGAGTCGAAGCGCACGCGGCCGGGGCGCGTCCGGTGGTCAGCGCAGGAGCGGTCAGCTGAGGTTGAGCGTGCCGCCCTTCAAGCCCGGCTGACCGGCTCGTGCTGGAGAAGATTGCGGCGCTGGAGGCTGAGCGCCACGCCGCACGACTGCGGGTCGAGTCCGGTGACCCTCCTTCCGACTTCACGCCACCGCCCGACTAGAAGCTTCCGATCGCCGGGAACTACTACCGCTCTACGAGGGCCGCTTCTTGGCGCAGCGGTTCCCGGAACCACTGGGACCTCCCAGCCACCGTGCCTATGTCTAGTTGATCACGACAGCCGTGTACGGGCTAACGGCCTCCTCGACCGTCGCCCAGCCTCCGACAGCGGCGCTGTAGACCCAATTGTTCGAGTAGTAGAGCGAGCCATCCTTGCTCGACAGCACGGTGAAACCGATCGTGTCGCCGCTGCTGCTCGAACAGGTCGGGCTGGTCGTGCAGCCTTCGTGGGCGTCGACGCGCAGCGTCACGCCGCCGTCGATGCCCGTCTCCACGCCCGAAGTGCTGATCTTGTAGATGCTCGCCTTCGTGTAGATGGTCACGTCCTTGCTCGGCTGAGTCCCGGACGCCTTGGCGAACGCGACCGAGGTGATCGAGTTCGAAGTGATGTAGTAGGTCCCGTCGCTGCGCTCAAGGACCAGCTGGATCTGCCCCTTGGGGTTCGTGCCCGACTTGTTGTACTGCATGCCGACTGTGTAGCTGGCTGCGGTCGCGTCCCCATACGTACCAGCAGCGGTGCTTGGGCTGAGGATCGGGATCGTCGCCGCGCCCTGGATCGAGTACTGCGTCGGCGGGATCATCACCGTCACTGTCGGGTGTGCCGCTGCGTACTGCGTCGAGCTCGGACTGACCGTCCAACCAGCACACTGTTGCGTCCCACCGGGCGGCGTGAATTGCCCCGTCTGCTGGCAGTTCTGGTAGTTGCCGTTGTCCACCGAGACCTGGATCAGGTACTGCGCGGCCCCGTACTGGCCCGTGCTCAGGGTCACGATCTTGTTCGCGGTCCCCTGGGCCACATTCGTGTTCGAGACAGGCGTGACCTTGACGCCGCTCGCCAGCACCTTGCCGCTAAGTAGATCGGTGAAAGTTAGGGTCGCGGTTCCGACGTTGCCGCCGCCGGTCGTGTCCTGAAGGCTCGCCGACAAGGCCACCTGCGCCGTCGTGCTGCTGCTTCCCGAGGTCACGAACGTCGTCTGGCCGATGTAGGCGACGGGGGCCTGCTGCGGGACCACGGTGATCGTCCCCGCGACGTACTTGAAGATGTAGTTTGTCGCCACCCCTCCCGAGCAGGTGACTGGGTACGGGCTGCCGGCGACCGTCGAGCCCTGCACATAAGTGGTCGAGCAGGTCGGCTGTGTGGTCAGGCTCGAGGGAGAATCGCTCCCGTAGAAGCCGCTGTAGTTCGAGGCCGTAAGCGCCAAGGACGGAACCGGCTGGCCGTAGGTCACGGTCGGGCTCGGCGCGGTCACCGTCAGCTGCTTCTGGTTGACCGTGACCTTGCCGGGCACATAGCTGAAGGTGTAGTTGGTCGCCGCGCCCCCCGAGCAGGTGACCGGATAGCCGGTTGCCCCGTTCACAGGCGAGCCCTGCACGTAGGTGGTCGAGCAGGTCGGCTGCGTCGTCAGGCTCAGGGGCGAGTCCGTCCCCTTGAAGCCGCTGTAGTTCGAGAGCGACAGCGCCAACGACGGCACCAGATCCCCGTAGGTCACCGTCGGGCTAGGCCCTGTTACCGTGAGCACGGCCTTCTGAACCGTGAACTTTTCGCAGGTGGCGGTGGCCGTGGTGTAGTTGGCGTTGCCGTTGTAGGTGGCTTGGTAGCTGTAGGTGCCGGCGCCCAGCGTCTGCGCGGTCGAGTCGGGCACCGAGTTGTCCGAAGCGACCGTCACCGACTGGGTCGAGGCGGCGCTGCCGGAGCAGTCGTGCGTGGTGTAGAAGCTGTAGGTGAGCGTGGCCGTCGAGTCGGCCGAGAAGCCGCTGACCAGGCTGGAGAGGCTGGCCGTGTCATGGGTGGGCGTCCCGTAAGTAGCCGGGCTGCCGTCCGTGACCGGGTTGGCCGGGCTGGCGCCGTCCTTGACCACGGTCGTCACCGTCGGCGTCGCCTGCTGGACGGTGAACGGTTCGCAGCCGCCGGTCTTCGAGGTGTAGTTGGCGGTGCCGTTGTAGGTCGCCTGGTAGCTGTAGCTGCCGGCGGCGAGCGCCGAGGTCGCGGACGAGTTGGCGGCCGCGTCGGAGGAGACGTTCACGTTCTCGCTCGAGAGCACGTACTGGTTGCTCGCTCCCGGCGCGCAGCTGTCGTTGCTGTACAGGACGTAGGTGACCGCGCCCGTGCCGTCCAGGCTGAAGCTGTCCACCTTGCCGCCCAGCGTCGTCGTGTCATGGGCCAGCACACCCAGCGCGGCCGGATGGGAGCCGTTATCGATCGTGTTGCCGCCCGAGTCCTGGGCCACCGTCGAGACCGTCGGCGTCGCCTGCTGGACGGTGAACGGTTCGCAGCCGCCGGTCTTCGAGGTGTAGTTGGCGGTGCCGTTGTAGGTCGCCTGGTAGCTGTAGCTGCCGGCGGCGAGCGCCGAGGTCGCGGACGAGTTGGCGGCCGCGTCGGAGGAGACGTTCACGTTCTCGCTCGAGAGCACGTACTGGTTGCTCGCTCCCGGCGCGCAGCTGTCGTTGCTGTACAGGACGTAGGTGACCGCGCCCGTGCCGTCCAGGCTGAAGCTGTCCACCTTGCCGCCCAGCGTCGTCGTGTCATGGGCCAGCACACCCAGCGCGGCCGGATGGGAGCCGTTATCGATCGTGTTGCCGCCCGAGTCCTGGGCCACCGTCGAGACCGTCGGCGTCGCCTGCTGGACGGTGAACGGTTCGCAGCCGCCGGTCTTCGAGGTGTAGTTGGCGGTGCCGTTGTAGGTCGCCTGGTAGCTGTAGCTGCCGGCGGCGAGCGCCGAGGTCGCGGACGAGTTGGCGGCCGCGTCGGAGGAGACGTTCACGTTCTCGCTCGAGAGCACGTACTGGTTGCTCGCTCCCGGCGCGCAGCTGTCGTTGCTGTACAGGACGTAGGTGACCGCGCCCGTGCCGTCCAGGCTGAAGCTGTCCACCTTGCCGCCCAGCGTCGTCGTGTCATGGGCCAGCACACCCAGCGCGGCCGGATGGGAGCCGTTATCGATCGTGTTGCCGCCCGAGTCCTGGGCCACCGTCGAGACCGTCGGCGTCGCCTGCTGGACGGTGAACGGTTCGCAGCCGCCGGTCTTCGAGGTGTAGTTGGCGGTGCCGTTGTAGGTCGCCTGGTAGCTGTAGCTGCCGGCGGCGAGCGCCGAGGTCGCGGACGAGTTGGCGGCCGCGTCGGAGGAGACGTTCACGTTCTCGCTCGAGAGCACGTACTGGTTGCTCGCTCCCGGCGCGCAGCTGTCGTTGCTGTACAGGACGTAGGTGACCGCGCCCGTGCCGTCCAGGCTGAAGCTGTCCACCTTGCCGCCCAGCGTCGTCGTGTCATGGGCCAGCACACCCAGCGCGGCCGGATGGGAGCCGTTATCGATCGTGTTGCCGCCCGAGTCCTGGGCCACCGTCGAGACCGTCGGCGTCGCCTGCTGGACGGTGAACGGTTCGCAGCCGCCGGTCTTCGAGGTGTAGTTGGCGGTGCCGTTGTAGGTCGCCTGGTAGCTGTAGCTGCCGGCGGCGAGCGCCGAGGTCGCGGACGAGTTGGCGGCCGCGTCGGAGGAGACGTTCACGTTCTCGCTCGAGAGCACGTACTGGTTGCTCGCTCCCGGCGCGCAGCTGTCGTTGCTGTACAGGACGTAGGTGACCGCGCCCGTGCCGTCCAGGCTGAAGCTGTCCACCTTGCCGCCCAGCGTCGTCGTGTCATGGGCCAGCACACCCAGCGCGGCCGGATGGGAGCCGTTATCGATCGTGTTGCCGCCCGAGTCCTGGGCCACCGTCGAGACCGTCGGCGTCGCCTGCTGGACGGTGAACGGTTCGCAGCCGCCGGTCTTCGAGGTGTAGTTGGCGGTGCCGTTGTAGGTCGCCTGGTAGCTGTAGCTGCCGGCGGCGAGCGCCGAGGTCGCGGACGAGTTGGCGGCCGCGTCGGAGGAGACGTTCACGTTCTCGCTCGAGAGCACGTACTGGTTGCTCGCTCCCGGCGCGCAGCTGTCGTTGCTGTACAGGACGTAGGTGACCGCGCCCGTGCCGTCCAGGCTGAAGCTGTCCACCTTGCCGCCCAGCGTCGTCGTGTCATGGGCCAGCACACCCAGCGCGGCCGGATGGGAGCCGTTATCGATCGTGTTGCCGCCCGAGTCCTGGGCCACCGTCGAGACCGTCGGCGTCGCCTGCTGGACGGTGAACGGTTCGCAGCCGCCGGTCTTCGAGGTGTAGTTGGCGGTGCCGTTGTAGGTCGCCTGGTAGCTGTAGCTGCCGGCGGCGAGCGCCGAGGTCGCGGACGAGTTGGCGGCCGCGTCGGAGGAGACGTTCACGTTCTCGCTCGAGAGCACGTACTGGTTGCTCGCTCCCGGCGCGCAGCTGTCGTTGCTGTACAGGACGTAGGTGACCGCGCCCGTGCCGTCCAGGCTGAAGCTGTCCACCTTGCCGCCCAGCGTCGTCGTGTCATGGGCCAGCACACCCAGCGCGGCCGGATGGGAGCCGTTATCGATCGTGTTGCCGCCCGAGTCCTGGGCCACCGTCGAGACCGTCGGCGTCGCCTGCTGGACGGTGAACGGTTCGCAGCCGCCGGTCTTCGAGGTGTAGTTGGCGGTGCCGTTGTAGGTCGCCTGGTAGCTGTAGCTGCCGGCGGCGAGCGCCGAGGTCGCGGACGAGTTGGCGGCCGCGTCGGAGGAGACGTTCACGTTCTCGCTCGAGAGCACGTACTGGTTGCTCGCTCCCGGCGCGCAGCTGTCGTTGCTGTACAGGACGTAGGTGACCGCGCCCGTGCCGTCCAGGCTGAAGCTGTCCACCTTGCCGCCCAGCGTCGTCGTGTCATGGGCCAGCACACCCAGCGCGGCCGGATGGGAGCCGTTATCGATCGTGTTGCCGCCCGAGTCCTGGGCCACCGTCGAGACCGTCGGCGTCGCCTGCTGGACGGTGAACGGTTCGCAGCCGCCGGTCTTCGAGGTGTAGTTGGCGGTGCCGTTGAGGTCGCCTGGTAGCTGTAGCTGCCGGCGGCGAGCGCCGAGGTCGCGGACGATTGGCGGCCGCGTCGGAGGAGACGTTCACGTTCTCGCTCGAGAGCACGTACTGGTTGCTCGCTCCCGGCGCGCAGCTGTCGTTGCTGTACAGGACGTAGGTGACCGCGCCCGTGCCGTCCAGGCTGAAGCTGTCCACCTTGCCGCCCAGCGTTGTCGTGTCATGGGCCAGCACACCCAGCGCGGCCGGATGGGAGCCGTTATCGATCGTGTTGCCGCCCGAGTCCTGGGCCACCGTCGAGACCGTCGGCGTCGCCTGCTGGACGGTGAACGGTTCGCAGCCGCCGGTCTTCGAGGTGTAGTCGGCGGTGCCGTTGTAGGTCGCCTGGTAGCTGTAGCTGCCGGCGGCGAGCGCCGAGGTCGCGGACGAGTTGGCGGCCGCGTCGGAGGAGGCTTCACGTTCTCGCTCGAGAGCACGTACTGGTTGCTCGCTCCCGGCGCGCAGCTGTCGTTGCTGTACAGGACGTAGGTGACCGCGCCCGTGCCGTCCAGGCTGAAGCTGTCCACCTTGCCGCCCAGCGTCGTCGTGTCATGGGCCAGCACACCCAGCGCGGCCGGATGGGAGCCGTTATCGATCGTGTTGCCGCCCGAGTCCTGGGCCACCGTCGAGACCGTCGGCGTCGCCTTCGACACCGTGAGGCTCGTGTGGCCGTTGCTCCCGCTGTGGCTTCCGTCGCCGCCGTAGGTGCCGGTAATCGTCGCCGAGCCCGCTGCACCTGCCGTGTAGCTGACTGAGCAGGTCGTGGGCGAGGAGCTACCGCTGAGCGTGCAGGTCGTGCTCCCAAAGCTGCCTCCCGCGCCGCCGTCGCCGAAGGTGACGGTCCCGGTCGGCGCGGTGGCGCCGGTCGACGTGTCCGTGACCGTGGCCGTACAGGTCGTATTGCCGCCGACGGTGACCGGGTTCGGTGAGCAGGCGACGCCTGTGGTCGTCGAGTGCTTTGTGTTGAACGTAACCGTGAGCGCGGGGTTGCCTCCCAAGACGGCGCTGCAGGGGTTCGTCGTACCTGAGCACGTGCTCGAGGAGAGGTTGAGGGGTGCGCTCCAGCCGGCGAACGCCGACGTGCCGTTCGGGGTCGCCTGGAAGGTGACTGTCGCGCCGTTGGCGGAGGTCGTGATGTTCGGGGAGCACGTGCTCGTGACCGTCTGCGAGGCGGCGTCGGTGCCGGTTCGCCGCAACTGACGGGCGCATTGACGGTGCCCGTGCTGGGCGTAATCGTCACCGACCCGCCGCCGGTTCCAGCGAACGTGAGGTTCAAATTCCGCGCGGCGACTGATATGGCCCGACGAAGGGCCGCCGTCGCCCACCGGCGGTGCGCCGGCGGGCTGATCGAGGCGGCGTCGGTGTCGTTGATCGCACGGTCGAGGTTGAGGCGGCCGTTGCCGGTCTGGTCGCAGTGCCGGCTGCATCGGCTGACTCGGCGAGGCGGTTCACGATCACGCCGTTGCTCGCCATCGGCGAGTTGGTCCATCAGCGCAGCCGCGCCCGCAACCTCGGCCGCGGAGGCCGACGTGCCGCTGACCGACGTGTAGTCGCCCGACGTGTCGGTCGTGAGGATGTTCTCGCCCGGCGCCGCCATAAAGACGTCCGGGCCGGTGTTGGAGAACATCGACGGGAGGTCGCCGATGCCTGTGCTGCCGACGCCGACGACTCCCTGGTCGCCTGCCGGGTAGTTGACCGTGCTCGAGCCGTCGTTGCCTACCGCCGCCACGAGCACGACGCCTTGGCTCCAGGCCCAGTTGATCGCGTCCTGCAGCGCCGGCGAATAGCCGGGGTTCGAGAACGACATCAGGATCACGTTCGCCCCGTGCTCACCGCGTAGACGACGCCGTCGATCACGTTCGAGTCGAGGCCGGTGCCGTCGGCGCCGAGCACCGTGACCGGCATGACCTTCACGCCGCTGTAGCCGATCCCGGCAATCCCGGTGTTGTTGTCGGTCGCGGCGGCGACGATCCCCGCCATCTCGGTGCCGTGCCCGTTCCGGTCGCTCGTGCCGTCACCGATCCGTCGACGATGTCGGTTCCGGGGACGACCACACCCTGTTAGGTCCGGCTGCGAGGCGTCGACGCCGGTATCGAGGACGGCGACGGTTGCGGTCGAGCCCGGGCCGATCGTGCCGAAGACGTTGTCCCAGCCGATCTGCGGCAGCGACCACTGGTTCGGGTACTGCGGGTCGTTCGGTGCCGTTGCGGTCTGCGCGAGAGATCCGCTGTCACCGAGGCGACATCGGGATTTGCTGCGAGCGTCGGGCGTCCGTCGAGTCCTCGCCGGCGGGGAAAGTGAGCGAGTACATGTGTAGGGGCGCGATCGCGTCGCCCGGGGTGCCGTTCGCGGCCGCGATGTCGGCTCGCTGCTGCGCGTCTGAGACGCCGCTGTTGAAGGTGACGATGTAGGGGACGGGCGAGGCGGTTTGCGAGGTGGTCGTGGTTGTGGAGCTGGCCGTGCTGGTCGTGCCAGAGGCGGTTGAGCCTGTATCAGTCGTTGTCGGGGCCCAGCTCGTGTCCGTCGAGGCTGTCGTCGAAGTGCCTGTGTTAGTGGAGCTGACTGCGGAGGTACCTGTCCCTGTGTCGCCGGTCGATGTCAGGCCAAGCGGCGAGATGCCGCCGAACGCGCCCGACACGAACAGACCTGCCGCGAACAGCACGGCAACCCCAGGCTCCCCCTGATGTGCCACTTCTGTGCCTTGCGCTTCATGCGTGCCATGCCCCTCGCCACCTCTCTCGTTTACGACCTCGCGAGCCTCACCCGGCACGCCGAGACCGGGCAGGTGTGCCCGGCGGTCGGGTCAAGCTCGAAGTGGTCAGTTAGCCGCAAGAACTTGCCTCTGGAAGCCGCACCAAAGCGGCCCCAGATCGGTTTCGGTAGAACCTCCGTATCGTCCTTTAGGGCGCCGCCGGGTCCGACTAGCCGAAGGGACTGTTGTTCTTGGCCGATTGGTCGCTGCTGAAGAACCAGGTCGGATCGTGCTGGCGATCAAAACGAGCCCGGAATGCGAGTACGTGAACGGCCGACCGGCTCGAGATGAGGAGCGCGGTGTGGCGCTGATCCTTCGCGACCTGCGCGAGTCCGGATATGTTGCCTCCCGGCGCCAGGGCCGGCGCGTCTATTACGCCGTCGTTCCCGAAGCCGATGCGCGGG